>NZ_JBQYMD010000002.1:0-312046 GCF_052682895.1 Bacillus sp. WC2503
CAGCTATAAAGATACATACCTTGAGGATATTGTTGATCATATGACATACGAAGAGCGTATTGCCGATGTGGATGGCTTCGTTGCACAGGCTAAACCATCTTTTTCACGTCGTACACTATCTGCTATTTCGGAAACAATGGGAAGAAAGCATAAATTATATGGCATTACAAACGCAGATCTGGAGGTCTTCTTATATCTACATAAAAAATGTTACACAAATGGAGTCATTCCAAATGTAACAATACATATGATGTGGGAAGATTACAAACTGTATAAAGAAGAATTTGCTTACATACAGCATTCTCAATTCTATATTGCATTAAAGAAATTAAGTATACATAACATTATTTCGATTGAAAATGAATTAGATGGCCGATATACAATTAAATTAACTCATTTTATGAATGAAGAAACTGAAAAGGCCAATGCATATGTTTATATTAGCCCAGTGGTATTTACAAAGGCTTTCTTTGAGTTATCAATTGCATCTAAGAAACTCTTCTTAGATATTGCAATGCAACAGCACAGTGAAACTACACTAAAACGTTCCTTAGACAAACAAGATGAAAGAGGGAATAGAACTCATTTTGGTGGGATGTACCGCTTCTTACATAAAAAATACCCACATCAGATACGTGCGGTTATAACAGAGTTAACAACTGCATTACCATGTACAGGGACTCCACTATTTAAAATTTGTAAATTACAAAAAGGAGTTAAGAATAAAAAAAGATATACAACTCTATATCTATCCTTACATACCGATTTCTTATGTACAAAAGAAATCGGAGAAGTACAGTATCGTGATCCATTCACACCAAAGTTTACTTATGCTCGTAAAGCTCGTTTTATCGAATCCGTACTACAAGAGATGAGTATTGGAGAATTTACACAAGACATGAACAAATTTATTCATGTGCTAAAACATACATGCAATCGACAAATTCGAAGTGTAATCCATAGCTTACGTGACATGATAGATCGTGATGAAGAATATCCAAGCAAGTTAGTATATACACTGAAGAAATTATTAAATCAAACATCACAATATAAAATTCTTGATACAGCTGCTAAAGAGGGTATCTATCCTCTTATTACACAGCATGTTCCAAAAGAACAAAAAGAACAAGCTGTATTTGATTTCGGATTGCATTTCTCTATGTACTCTCTGCGAAACATCAAAAAGTTGTTCCGCAAAACATATGAATTACTAAACTCTAAATTTGCTATACCTGTTACAGAGGAATCGTATCACCGCAACTATCTAAAGTATCAAGAAGAAACGTTGTTTAGAAAGTACGCCTACGAACAAGGTACAAACCTAAACGCTTATATGGCTTTAGAAATTGAAATACGTGAACTCTTAAAAGCAAGAGGGCATAAAGAGCGTATTATTCCTAGTGATGTTCGTGAATTGTTCATTGAAAAGATAGATAGATTACCGAAAGAAAAGCTTCGTGTTATTGAAGTACCAGATAGCTTCAATTTAATTACATTTATGCGTGCCTTTGAACAGTTAATACGCGCTGGTATCCAAGTAACAACAGCTGAGCAAGTACTGACAGCAATGAAAGCGAACTAATCATCATTAGCTCTCTATTTTTGAAAAAATTCAAGATAGAGGGCTATTCGTGTTGATCCGTTTATTTAAAAGAAATTTACTCCTTCTTCACAATAAGTAACTTTACTCGATTCTATTCATAATAGAGTCTTTTTTTATGCAATCATATACAAAAATATTATGATACTTATCTCAATTTCCACACATACTTTCATAAAAAGACGTTATGAGTTGTCTAAATACATTCAAATATCTACAAGAAATCATAAGAAATAAATTAAATTTCGTGGATAAGTAGATAAATAACACATAATGTGAGTAATTTAGTGCAATTATTATTGATATAAATAGGTTATACGTCTTCATCTATCAAAAATCATCAATATTCATGTGAGTTATGTGCTAAATATGGATTATGTTGATTAATTAACACATAATGTGAATCTTTTGTGGGTAACTATAATCAAATTGTGGAGATTCCGTTAATTCATATGAAATTTCACGATTGAATAAATATGTTTAATAATGTATTAATTTGTTTCATTTTTTATGTAGAAATACTAAGTTTCATTTATGATTATTTGTAGTTTTTAGAGCTTAATATGGTTTGTTTTTCTGCTGCAAAATTCTACTATTTATGATTTTTTACGGTATGTAATGTTAAAAGGCTTTGTTACAGTAAGGATATACGTACATTTCTCAGTCCTATATAAGTTTTATCTTTATATTTTAAATATATATAAGATATATATTTATATTAGATTTTATTAACTAATATTCCTAAACAAACTGATATAGTATAACGATAAACAATAATTATAGAAAAACTAACAAAACTATAGCATTCATTAAATACCATTGTGTGTTCAAAAATAAATCTATAGCCATCCTCATAGTTATTTTTTAAGGTTATAGCAACATGTCAGAGAATTTAAGATTCCTGTCAAACGTCATTCCTATTTTGGAATGACGTATTTTTTTAGGGACAAATTCGAAAACTCATATCATTATCATATGTATTTAGTGTATCTAGAATTCTATATGGATGGTGAAGACATATGAATCAATATCAAATGCTGTATAGTACACCTTATCTGTATTCTTCTCGAACATTGAAACAAATGTACAAAGCTACTAAAAATGAAGAAAACGTATGTGCTATACAAGAACACATGCAACGACATGAAGTATACCTGAACCGACAATACCGAGGGTATTATTATTTAAGTCAAAAAATCGAAGAGGATCTATATGATGATGAACTGGCTGTCTCCTGGAATCAGCTATTAGATGAATATCAACTTTTTAAGGACGGTAAAGGGAATTTGTCCATTAAACCAAAAGGATGGGGTTAATATGACTATCATTGGAGAGCTAGGGATTGTGTATGGCATGACGGGAGCTTCAGTTTTAGGAATACAATTGCTGAAGAAGAAAGGTTTTTATCTTCCAGGTTGGTTGCTACGTGCGGGTCTTAAATGCTTACTAATTGGGAGTGTTTGGTACGTTCTAATGGATATTCTAGATGTGTTTCTACGCTAGCATTACATCTGGTAGTTGAAAATGATTTTAATAGCACATTTTAAACAGCTTTTTCTAAGCTTCCATACAGGCTCAACTACCTTAAGGAGGTATGGAGGGAATGTTGTCACTTTTATTAATCCCAGCAACCTTTATAACTGTAGCTTATTTTTACCAAAGTAATGGACCAAATGATAAGAAAAAAATTGCAATGTTTTTTGAAATTACAAAGGTATGTGTTCAACATAAAGGTGAATTACAATATCCCATTTTTATAAAAGAAATTAAAGATGATATAAGTATGAATTATGTTTACAAGTTACCACTTGGTGTACCTAGTCAACTAATCCAAAAGTTAGCTGAAGTATTAGAAGAAGGTCTATATAAACCTGTTAAAATATCGTTTCATCAAAGAGAGCTTCATATTCGAGTATTTAGCCAAAGAATACCTGAAATGTGGAATTGGTCTAAGGATCTATTAAAAGAGCATACATGGAGAGTTATGGTGGGGAAAGCGTTAGATAAATATGTATATCATGATTTTGAGAAAACACCGCATATGTGTGTAAGTGGAATGACGCGTTTTGGAAAGACAGTATTCTTAAAAAATGTGATGACTAGTTTAATTTTACAACAATCTCAACACGTGAAATTTTTTATTATTGATTTAAAAGAAGGGTTAGAGTTTAGCCCTTACAAAGAGTTATCCCAAGTTGTAGAAGTCGCTGAAAACCCAAAACAGGCATTAGAAATGTTGGGAAGAGTACGTGAAAAGATGGTAAAACAGATTGAAATGATGAAGAAGTCCTATTTTACCAATATCATAGACACATCAATTAGAGAACGTTGCTTCATCATAGTAGATGAAGGAGCAAATCTTTGTCCGACACAAGGATTACCTAAAAAACAACGTGATGTTTTATTTTTGTGCCAGGAGATGCTATCTGAAATCGCAAGAATTGGAGGTGGTTTAGGATTCCGGCTCATATTTTGTACGCAATATCCAACCTCTGATACATTACCAAGGCAAATTAAACAGAATGCTGATGCGAAAATAGGCTTTCGATTACCAACGGCGGTCGCTTCACAAGTTGCTTTGGATGAACCAGGTCTTGAAGATTTACCTTCTCTTCCAGGAAGAGCATTATTTAAGACTGATCGTACAGAAGAAATTCAAGTACCTTTTTTAAAGGATAAAGATATGTGGGAGTTACTAAAGCAATATAAGGTGGTGAAGCAAAATGAGGCATCAAACACTCAAACAGAAAGCGAGACAAATCGAGATTTTATCCACTTTGAGTAAGTTGGATTTTTTAACTAGGAGGCAATTACAAGCCATCCACTGTCTAGGGAGTATTCGAAATGCAAATCGTGTATTAAAGGATATGCACCCGTATTGTCACATTACAAAAATGGCTCGTGAACACGTATATTATTTAAATAAAAAGGGACGGGATTTATTAGGAATTACAAAAGAAGTAAAGAAAAGTAGTCAATTACAGCACATATTAATGCGAAACGAAAGCTGGATGTGGCTTGGATTTCCAGAATGGAAAACAGAAAGACCTATCGAGTTTTCAATTAATGGTCAACGGTATCAGATTATTCCTGACGCAACGTATTTTGAGGATAATGTTCCCTATTTTGTTGAAATAGATCGTATGCAACATATGAAGGCAAACGAACATAAAATACAGTTATATGGCCATATAACAGATATCTACAAAAGACAGAATGCTATTGTTCCAGTAATTAATTTTTTTACATTATCAGACTATCGACAATCAAAGTTAGAGCAATATGCTATAAACCGAAATGTGTTTATGAGAACATTTGTAATGGAAGATATATTTTAGTTGTTTTAAGCATTTATGTCCCAAAAATCATGATAATCAATACGTTTATCAAATTTCCTTAGTGTTTTAATGATTTTAGTTGCGGATGTTAAGGTGGGAATTCGATTCTTCTTATTTGCTAAATCACTTATTAAAGATTTACTTAATCCAGTTCGTTGTACTAACCATTGTTGTTTAATCCCTCTACGGTCTAAATATTCACCAAATGGAGTTCTCTTTTTTCCTAACCCAAACATCGGGATCCCCCCTAAGTAAGCTTGTGGTAATAATAACTTGTCCAAATTTCCATAAATCTAAACTTTTGTTCATAAATATGGAATTATAATTTTAAATAAAGCATAGAATAATATAAAGAAAATCTAAAAAATGTGTAATAATTTTGAAGAATGTAGCATTCATAGTAATAGCTACAAGTTGCTGATACACTATCCTAATGGCAACTTGTTGCAAAGTGTATTCTTACAAAATAAAAAGCTTAAATCCATTGGTGCATAAGGATTTAAGCTTTTTTAAATTTATGAAGAATTGAGGGTGAGTTTAATAAATTAAGAGATATTAGACTGTTCAGCATTCGAATTTTGAAGAACATTGTAATTATTTCATTGGTTTTAAAGAAATAAGTATTTCTCTTTTATAACAATCTGGGTATAACGTGTTTCTTAAGAATTTTCCGCTGTTCAGTATCCAATAGGATCCACTCTTTAAAATGATCTGGATATGTATCATGCAATGGTTGATTTAGGTTTCCATGTAAAGAGATAGACATGACTTAAGGAGGGGATGTCTATCTTCTTTATTAATCCAAGACTTAATTAAATTTCACGTACTGGAATTTAATTAAAAAATGTTTGTATAAACCAAAACAAAAGGTTTATAGTAAGAACAAAGGTTCTGTTTTGGAGGGTGAAACAATGTTTGATTACTCGAAATGAGTTAAGAGTTATTGATAAACATGAAAAGGTGATATGTATATACATCAATCATATTACAGACATAAAACATACATAATTTGAAAAATAGGATAGGTTGTTATATTGAAACGAACAGGTGAAGATGTAATTGGACTGATTGGTACGTTGTTAGGATTACTATGTTCGCTAGTCATTCTATTTCTAGGGAGACTAGCATACGAAATGGGAGAGTTAGAAGGAGCTGAAAAAGGTCTTACTGTTGGATGTATGGGAGCATTTTTTTCTATTTTAGGATTCTTTGGCTTTATAAAAGCTAAGGGTGCATGTAAAGAGGCTGGATTTTTGATGATTGTATCCGCAATAGGTTTATTTGTTTGTGTAAATAAAATTACATTTTATCTATTCCCTGGCTTGGCACTTTTACTTAGTGGACTAAATAATATTTTTGGCAAGAAATAATACATAAATAGCAAAAAAATATTAATTAAGGAGTGGTAAGTGTGAAATATTTTGTATTTGAAGATGATGAATTAATAGGGGGATGTGAAGAGACAATATACGTTTTTGAACAAACCAAAAGAAAAAATAACTACGACAGTATTAATGATTTGGAGGAGTTTGCAGTACAATGCCTATTCATTGAACGGAGAAATACACATTGGTATTGGTATAAAGGAAAAAATGAGATGGAAATGACCATGCAGGAACTCGAAGAGGGGATTAGAGAGGAACTAAAAGAATTGAAAATGATATCCAAAGAAGAATTTACAGAAGTAAGAAACAGATATTCTCCTTATATCAAACCTATCGAGTTTCCTCGAAGTGGAATCAGATGTGCATATGCTTATGAACCAGACTGGAATGATGTGTTCTTTGTTATGGAAACAGAAGAAAGTTATTTTGCCCTTTATTGGTTCACAGGGGCGTGAAATTCACACTCCCTTATAATAAGCATTAATTCTAGATTCACTTAACAAGTTATATTTTTTAATAATCTTATTTGATTGTTTTAAAACATCACTATGTTATTAAATATAAGCCTCTTTAAATATATCTAAGAAGACATACTTACTTACTATCCTCTTCATCTATCTCATAAGAATTCCGGTCTACAGTTAAATAAGTAGCAGTACACTAAACCCTACTATAAAGTGACAAATTACTTTGGATACAGTATTTTGTTACAATGAATTCAAGAGTTATGAAGCTCATTATTTTTAAATACAAACGTGATTTAAACGTTAGTTTTTGTTACAAAACATAGACCAATTATAATAAAACAGGAAAACTCACAAAGTACTTATGCCTGTGGGTGACGAAGGGAATGTGTACGAAATTGAGTAAATCAAGTGAAATAAGTAGATTTGAAAATAGATTCTCAGAAAATGTGATTGAAATAGCAGCTGTCACAGGGGCATTAGGAATTGGTGCATCAAAAGGCGGTGACAACATTTTGTGGACTGCGTCAATTGATTTGATTGCGTGGAAAGACTTACATAACAATGAAACGATTACAAAAGAAGACATACGACTCGCATGGTTGGTTGATGATGAAGAGTGGAGAAAATCAAAAGACATTTTGACAGCAAATACAGTTGTAACATTACAGGTGCGCAAGTCAGAAAATTCATTGATGCTTGTTAAGGTTTTGGAAACACCATATAAAGATGATGAGTTGGAAATCATCTTACAAGATGCGATGAAACCGGTTTTTTATCATGACGGGATCTTGGGTGAGTTTGAACTTGATAAAAGAGTGAAAACTTTTGAAAAGAGAATGTCTTGGGCTGGTGAAGAATGTCATTTATATTTTGATTGGAATAAAGACAAACATATGATGAAGTCTGCACTGGAAACAGCACATGTACTTTTCAAAGAGCAAGATGAATGGAACATGAAAATGAAAATGTACGCCGCAAAAGAACTGGTAGAGTTAGCAAATGAATGGCTACAAGATGATGATGAAGCGGAAATCGACGAAATTACAAAAGAAATGTTCATCGATTCCATCACATTAAGCAGCTTAAGCGTTTATTCAGAAGGTGATTTTGAAATATTCTTTTTGGATGGAGATATATTTTGGGGACATTCCATCATTGTAAGCGGTAATATTCATGAGGGACTCTCTTCGGCTGAGATTGCAGGATAAATTGAAACTTCCATCAGTGAGGATTTTTCTTCATCCCTACTGATGGATTAGTTGGACCAATCGGGCTCTTACTGCTCTAAAGTAGCGGGATAAATTGTTATACTTTTTGATGTGTACGGATAATAAAATGGTTTAAAAATCTAAGTTTTATTCAAAAAATGGCGCTCGATTGTTAAACCATCTAACATTGTTTGCGAACTATAAAGTAAAGGTTTAGTTTATATTTACCAAATCTCTCATAACCACGCTTAAAGTTACCCGTAATTTTAGCTAACAATAACTGTACCTCGGTTATATTATCTTCAACTTTTTTGATTCTTGTTATAAGGGATAGCACCTCATACGCATTAAGCTAAGATTTTATAGTACCTCCAAAACGAATCTTTGTACTAACTTGTAACAAAAATTCGTTCTGGGGTATTTATTTTTCTTAAATTGATGTGCATATAGGGTACCCCAAAATGGAAAATAGCAGGATTTTCGTTAGCATGCAATAATGCATGTTCATTCAGCGAAAAAATCTGGTAAAATCTAAGCACCTGTTCTATTTTTCAGTTATCTTGGAAACTTTACTTTTTAATTACCCAAATGGGGGGCGCTTTATCGCGTCTTTTTTTTATTTTCAAAAGGATCGGCTCAATTTCTTCTTAGAGCCGTACTTTAATTTAAATGTGATACGATAGTTGTATATAGACAATTATGAGAGGCAGCAAGTATTAGAAGAGAAGTAGATAAAATTAGGGGGTGCATTTCATGTTTAACTTACAAGAAGATATTTATGAACAATTGAAAGAGAAAAAAGGGGAAGTTACTGTGTTTCTAAAAAATGGCGTTCCAGTACGTGGGCAGATCCTTGCAATGGATAAATTCACCGTTCTTATAATGGCTCATGGTAAGCAACAACTAGTCTACAAGCAAGCAATTTCCACAATTCTTAAGTAATTCTTTTTCCTTTTTTCGAGGGAAGAGGAAAAAACACAAAAAAATAGAAGATTGAGATCAATCTTCTTCAAAAAAAGGAACAGATGACAGATTACTACTCCAACTCGTAATCAATTATAAATAAGCGTATAGAAATATTCAATACATTCTGAATTTTCTTGATGTATTTGTCTTATTTTTTAAATGATAATATAAGTAATTCTTTTTATTATTATATATTTGTTCTTTCCTGTTGCAGAATCCTTATTATAAGGATTCTCTTTTTTATATTTCAAACCCAAAAACAAAAAGATAAGATGGCGTACCATTTTCTTGGCACCTTATAAGTTAATTCTTTGTTTATCGTTACTATAAATTTCGATAGTGTAAGAGTCGCCTCCAATCCATTTGCTTACTTCTTTTGTTTTAAACGAATCAGTAATTTCTTTTTCTAATTTCTTCCCAAACTCTTTGGCACCTGGATCAGCGCTACTAATTTTTGTATTTATAGTCAGAACATACGGCTGTTCTACTTCAATATTCATTTGATGAATCTCAGAACCCTTATACTCATTTTTAGTAAATATATTTTCCGAAATAGAACCAGTAACTTTATTCCATATTTTCTCTTTTTCCACAACCTTCATATCCCGTTCCTTTATATTGATTGTGTACGGCTTAATCCCTTGATTTTTTAATCGATTACTAATTTCTTTTTTTACTTTAGATGAATCTTCAGTATCAGCAATTTCTATATCTAACCTTCTTGTATTTTCGTCCCATATAGCAGCACTAATAAAGGATTTTTTATTTACAGTATTATTAACTACATCCATGACTTTTGAACCCTCACTCTTGGATTCCTCTGTATTACTCTGACAGGAACACAGTAAAACAAGTGATAATACAGAAACACATAAAATTTTTCCCTTTCCCATTTAATTACCTCCTTAAGTATTCCTAACTTTGTAATATTCATCATTCATTTTACAGTAATTATATTTTTATATAAAATATTCTTTCTATTTATAAAATCAATATTTGCAGCCGTGCATTTTGATTGGTTCTTCTTCCCTTATTTTATAAACGGATGCCTATTTGCTAGGAGTTATGAAAAGACAGGAGATATAATAGTGCCAATAGTAGCGCATATATCATTTAATTCATTTTTGTTTCTAGCGATAAGTTTATAGTGAATTTTTACACATTTACACATGTGTAAATGTGAACTTGTACAAATGTCCACGTGTCCACATGTGCAAATACAGTAGATATTTGTTGAAGAGGGCTATCGTATAGGGGGAAAGCCGATTCTTGAAACACCGGTAATTTCATATATTGATATACACCAAACATCTTAAACTGTGTCCAAAATGCATAAAGGTATAAAAAATGTATAAAACTGAAATGATGGTGAGCATTCTAATTATAAAGGAGTGTTCATTATGATAAATGACGAGTTAAACTGGCAGAAAATATTAAAAATAGGAGCTAGTTCTTTGGGTTCTTCAATAGGTACAGCAATAATAAACGAAATGTTTTCATCAGAAGATAGTGCTCAAGAAGCGGTGAAACAAGCAGTAGAAGAAATTTGTGATAGGGTTAAAAAAATAATTGACCAAGCCTTTTTAGATCACTATGTAGCTAATTGTGACAGTATTGCGAGACGTCTTCAGGGCTATCCAGAGAGCGGTGATGTAAATATTTTACACGGCATATATGACGATGGTTCAGATTTAGTATCAGATTTAGTACGTTTTGAAACGTTTGAAGGTATAACAGCCCTTGTTTACATTTGTACTTTGCATCTAACTGACATAAAAGCTCTTAGTGAAATTGACTCTGGGTATAAAGCTACTTTAAGTCGTTGTGGGGATGAGTATGCTGCTTTATGTGAACCACGTGGTGACAAATTAGTTTACTTTACAAATGTAAGTGTAGGTGATGCAATGTATGCTAATAGTGGCCTCTACGATATGATTACAGCTCCTACTACTTCTAATTCTTATCCTACACTCAAATACAGGTTTAATTTTATAGATGAATGGGATGAAAATTTAGAAACAAAGGTTCATATATATGATTCTGATCCTATATCACTAACAGATCCACTATGGTACACAGAATCTCCAGGTATCCCACGTTATAGATTAACCGAAGCTGGTAGAAATTCTTTATCTATTCAAAGGCTCTATTTGAGTGCTAAAAATGAGATAATCTCACAGAGAGATACTTTCTTAAATGACAGGCTAGAAATTACAAATAATATGCGTGAAAATATTCGCAAGGCATGTGATGAGTGGCGAAATCTTTAAATTCATAAGTGAAACGAGAAGTGAATTCCGACGTTTCTATGCTCCTTAACACACATTTAGGCATCTATTAAAATGAATGCCTAAATGTGTGTATCATTTTCCTTTCATCGTTTAAATTGGAAGGATTTTTAGTTATGGCGAGTTATTCTTTGAATCGTGTCCATACATCATCAATACTTCTTTTTCTTCTGATGTTAAATCTTCTAATTCCTTAGCAACTCCAATTATTTAAAAATAAAAGTCAGACTATGACCTGTTTTTACACATATCTCGGCTGTATCCCTATAGTAGTATGTTAGCCTTTATTTGTTAATTTCTCCTCGACGACTTATCGATAATATCATCAAAAACTTCCGTGCATCTTATAAAGGGTATTAATATTAATTTGTTTTTGGCAGAGGTTTTGATAATTATAAATTCAACTTTTCTATTTTTGGGACGTTTCATTTACAGAAGATAGATAATAACATAATTTTCTCAATAAGGAATTTTTTGCTTTTAATATAATTTTTTCACAATTAATGGTATATCTGTATTAAGGGGACCTTTTCAGTTGATTAGGGAGAAAGATTATAAAAATGATATGGGAGGAACAAAAAATGTCATTGAAAAAGAAATTAGGTGTTGGAGTGGTTTCAGCCGCTCTTGGCTTATCTTTAATTGGTGGGGGAACATATGCATATTTTAGCGATCAAGTGGTGACAAATAATTCATTTGCTGCAGGTACATTGGATTTAGCTATGCAACCAACTACTTCACTTAACTTAGAAAATTTAAAACCTGGGGACAAAATATTAAAGAAATTCAATTTGAAAAATAGTGGTACATTAGATATTAAAGATATCATGATGAAAATAGACTATACTGTAAATGATTTAAAACAAAATAACACTACAGAAGATTTCGGTAAACATATTAAAGTACAATTTCTTTTGGATTGGGATCCTGCGAAAAGCCCTGTATACGAGACAACTCTTGCAGAACTAAAATCACAAAGCCCAGAGATTGCCTCCAAAAAAGTATTTCATTCTAAGTGGACTGAAACAGGGGGATTAAAACCTGGGAAAATGGATTGGTTTTGGATAAAGTTTGTATTTGAGGACAACGGCACAGATCAGAACGTGTTCCAAGGGGATAGTATTGCGCTAAAAATGGAGTTCCAAGCTAATCAAACAGATGGAAAAGAAAGATAAAATTAAGAGCATATTACTGGTAAAAATTAAAACTGAGCTTATGCCTTTTAATTATTTAAAAAATTGTAGGTTATTTAAAATAAAACACAAAAAGAACTTGTAGGGATCCCCACAAGTTCTTTTTTAGATAATACAAAAAAGGTGAAACAAACTATCTCATAATTTGAATCGGAGCAAACACTCTAACTACGGGTTGCCTTCATTATATACCAAATCTTAAAATGTGAAGTTATAATATTTGAAAATTATGTAAATTCAGAGAGAAAATAAAACTCTGATTATAATTCCTAAAAATATCCAAAGGTTTTGCAATTAGACTATTAAAAAGAGTCTTATTTAAGATATTTCTATAATGAAAAAAGACACCTGTGAAGGTGCTTTTTCATCTCTTCTTATTAATCCTAGGCAGAATAATATTTATAACAATAATAGGTAGTAGGTACTCTTAGGTTAATGGCGATATGATGATACCCCACATCCATCAACTTAAGGTATATTTTTATACAAAATGCGGTCTTTCCATATAGTTTTTTATTATCTTTTATAGATTTTATAAAAGTAGGCATATCAAATAAACCCTGACGGGTTTTAATTTTTTTACTATGCTACCTGATGAGTAGAAGTGGTATACTCATAAATAACACCCAAAATATCAAAGACTGTCTTTTTCTCGTATCGATGAGATTTTCGTCCGTTGTGCTGTAGGAGGTTAAACAGACGAAGGAGAACCTTTGATAGCTCTTGGGTGTTTTTGTGTAATGCTTGATGAAAAAGTAAAAAATAATCCTTAATTATGTACATCGCTTTATATTCACTTAGCTCTTTCTGTTTCTTACGTAACAGGAGTTCTCGCATTTTAAACATAGTAGAAGAACATAATAGAATACTAATGAGTTGCCCATAAAGGTGACATTCTAATCGTTCTTGTTTAATAGATTTACAACGATGAATTTGAAACCAAGATTTCCATATTTTAAATAACAGCTCAATTTGCCAACGCAGTGAATATAGATCATAAATTTTCTCTTTTGGTACCCATTCCGTAGGAATGTTTGTCATATATACCGTAATACCTTGTAAAAGTTTTGTACGCTCTGTATATGTAATTCCTTTTTTCTTTTCGCGAATAGCTCGATCACGTAGACGTTTCTGTTTTTGCTCCTCGGTACATCTATAAACTACAATTCGAGTAGGAAGTTTGTCTTTACTCCCTACATATACATCATGTAATTCATACACTTGGCCAGGTTGTAATTGTTTCATGATGTCTTCCAAATGAATCTGTATATATACCGGTCTCAATTGAGCAGGTTTTGTTTTAAATACCACTGTTTCGAATTCTTTTCTATATATTTTAGTTGGTAACTTAAGACGTGATAAATAATATCCTTGCTTATCCTGAATAGACTTAAAGTCTTGTAAACGAAAATATCCTAAATCACGAATATATAGTTCATTCTTTTGTGCCATGTCTGTTCGAGTCGCACTATATGCCTGATCACTTCGTTTTCCTGGTTCAATTTCCACATCAGAAAATTCTCCACTCAACAAATCATACTCTAGTTGAATTTTCACACCAGCTTTATGACTACATCCTCCGGCACCAGGATAAGTAGTTGCGAATCGATCTGGAACTTGGAAGGTTGTAGAATCAAGAACGAGAATCCGCTCAAAATAAGCAGAAAGAGAATTAGAAATCTTAGATACTCCTCCAATTTTAGCTTGTAGAAGTGTAGTAAATACAGTTCGAAAGAAGGCTACAGAAGCCGAATTAAATCGTCGATTAAGTCCCTCCGGACTTAATAAAATTCCTGTTGAAGTTTCTAATTGACTACAAAGTTGAGTAAGAGAGGTAGTAGCGATTTGTTGATTTAACCATACACACAAAGATAAGAAATGGTGCCCGTGGCACTTGCGTTTTCGTTTCATCCCGCCTGCTTCTATAGCTAGTTGATTAAGTGTAGCGGGAGACATATATCGATATAACTCTTCAGCAAATAAAGATAACTCTTGTTTTTGGTGCATATTCATAAAAAGCACGTCACCCTTTCTCATTAACATAAGAGAATAGTAACGTGCTTTTAGCTTCAAAAATAGTCTAAATCCTTAAGTTGATGGATGTGTGATGATACCCCTAAATGAATAAAACAATTTAACATAATAAAATAATACTCGGATGGGAGCCCAATACATATTATTAAAATTAAAGTGGTTCAAGTCGGAAGGCACCTTTGGGTGTCTTTTTTTTATTTTCCTTCGACAGAATATGACAAAATAGTTGTAACCGTTTCTGTTATGATAGTTTTGGAAATCTTACATTTTACATAACTGGAGGAAACATAATGTATAAGAAATTGGGTACAATCGCTTTAACAGGAGCACTTGCTTTTAGTTTAGCTGCATGCGGATCTAACGAGAAGACTAGTAATGGAGTAGAAACAAAAGAAAAAGAGCAACCAAAACAAGAAACAAAAAAAGATAATTCAAAAGAAGGAAAAACAGAATCCGCTAAGGGTAACCGTTCTAATCCTATAGCATTTAATGAAACTGCTTCTATAGACGATGTTATTTTAAATACTGACGGTGGAGAATTTAAGAAATTCAAAGCGAAAGTTGAAGTTTCCATTTTAGAAGTTATACGTGGTGAACAAGCTTTTGGAATTCTAAAAAAAGAAAATGAATTCAACGAACCTGCTCCTGAGGGAAAAGAATGGGTATTAGTTAAAGTAAAAGGGAAAGTAGTAGATGCTGAAACACAAGATTTTGAATATTTACTGTCTGATATGAACTTTAAATTAGTATCAAAAGAAGGACAAGTATATAATCATGAACTATCCGCTGTAACACCTAACCAGTTACATCAAAAATTATACAAAGGCGCTGAAGGCGAAGGTTATATTTCACAAGTTGTAAATGCTGGTGATGACTTTACGATTCAATTTGAAACTCAGAAACAGAATAAAGTATTCTTTAAATCTAAATAATTATATAGGGAGTTAAACATGAAACGAACAGCTGAATTTGTATTAGGACTTATTGGTGGTATTTTTGGTATTATTTGTGCATTTGTTGCACTATTAATCGGTGGTATGGGAGCAGCTTTCGAAGCTGATGGTGCAAATACGATTATCGGATTAGGTTGGGGCGCTGTAGCTCTATCTGTATTAGGAATCGTTGGATCTGTTATGGTAAGAAGTAAAGCGAAAGTTGGCGGTATCATGATGACTGTTGCTGCTATCGGAGGATTTATTTGTATTTCTCTGATTTACTTATTACCAGGAGTATTATTATTAATCGGCGGATTAATGGGTATCTTCCGTAAAGATAAAGCTACTGTATCTGCATAAAATAGGCACTCGAAAGAGTGCTTTTATTTTGATTCGATAAATAAAATCTAACATCCGAGAACAATCGATTGGAGGAATGTATATGAATAAAAAAATTATTGGCAGTGTCATTGGTTTTATAGTTATAATAATCGCACTTGTATCTATGAACATGGTACAAAAAAATTCGGAAGAAACCGAAAAGCAAAAAAAGAAAGAAGCGAATAATATTGCATCTGCTGCTGCATTTTATATCGCAACGGAAACAATGGGTATGATCTCCGAGGATGTATTATCTGGATACTCAACAACCTGGTCAAACGCAATTAATAATCGTAAGGATTTCAATCTAGCTATCGCTGAAAAGAAAAAATCATTTGATAAAACAATTGATACTGTGTCCTCAACCTATATCGGCATGGAAATGAGCCTAAGAGAGTTATCTGAAGCTGCAAAAGAACAACCAGAAAAGTATAAGGAACTTTATGAAGAATATAAAAAAATGTACAGTACCATTACAGCTTTAAAAGAACAAATGGAATCACCGAGCGGGACATTAATAACGTTTAATCAAAATGCGAATGAATTACTTCAAGAATACAAAAAAACAAAAGGCAATATTGATGTTATTATCTCTGACGAAATTAAAGGGAAAATTATAAAAGTTAAAGAAGAAGTGAAAAAAAACAAATAGTATACTTAATAAAATATAGATTTGAACCATATTTTTCAATAACCAACATTACTTAAAATAATATTTGGATGGGAGTCCAATACATATTATTAAAATTAAAGTGGTTCAAGTCGGAGAAAGGCACCATGAGGTGTCTTTCTTATTATTTTTCGACAAAATACGACATTATACAGATAACTAGTTTGCTACCATTAGATTAGAAATCTTACATTTTTTCTGAAATAACTAGTATATACTGGAGGCACTCAACATGAAACGAAAATTACTTACAGCATTAGCATGTAGCGCATTATTTATTGGAATGGTTGCTTGTAGCTCAAATGAGAAGACCACAAATGAATTAAAACCTAAACAAGAAGAAAAGGTTCAGGAAAAGCCGAAAGTTCAAACCATTCAAAAGCAACCTAAAGATAGTTATGTAGTAAATGAAGATGATTTATCTAAAGCAGCACAGTCGATTGGAGAAATCCGAGATGAGCAAACTATAAATGACATGATGATACATATGTGTCTCCAAAAAATCACATTTCATGGGAATAATCTTCATGGTCCCGGTACCCGTTTTATAGGTCAATTTCAAGTGACCAAAGAAAACATTCAATACCTAAAAAACAACTTAAATGTTATCAATACTGATGATGAAAGACAAAGATATGAATCTCTTCTGAACAAATGGTACGCTGGAGATTTTGAATCTCCAGTTGAAGACTATAGTGAAATTCATTATTTACGCTCTGGAAAAAAGCAAAGTATGGAAGGATCTAAACTAGCTAAAAAAACTGATAGTGATGAAAAAGAATTTATTCTCCATTACTTTGGCCAAGAAGGATTAGATATTCATAATAAAGAGTGGAAACATGGAGAATTATGATAGCTTAACTTGATCGGCTTGGCATCCAATACATATTATTAAAATTAAGATGGTTCAAGTCGCAGGAAGGCACCTTTGGGTGTCTTTTATTGTACATAAAAAAGCCTCACCATCTTATAGAAACTTTAAGTCCTTGAAAATAAACATGAATTGCAAATATATTAATTTTATATTAGATTAAAGATTAGCGAATATTCTTAAACTAATAAAGTTCTAAATAGTAGGTGAAAAAATGGAATTTTACGATTTGGGTATTACCATTAAAGATATTAGAATTAAAAAAAATATATCACAATCTGAATTATGTCATGGAATATGTTCACAAAGTCAAATTAGCAAAATAGAAAAAGGTATGATTTATCCATCTAGCATATTGTTGTATCAATTATCTGAACGGCTTGGTATTGATCCAAATAATATATTTGCACTAACTCAAAACAAGAAATTAAAATACGTAAAAAATGTAAAATACGTAATGAGAGATTGCGCAAAGCAAAAACAATATAAAGAACTTTATGAAATAGTAAAACAAGAAAAAAAACAAAATAATTTTCAATCAAAAGAAGATAAACAATTTCTAATATGGCATGAAGCAATTGCTATATTTGAGGTAAATAGATCAACAAAAACTGCTTTAACTCTTTTAAATCATGCATTAGAACTAACTTTAACCAATTCTGATTTTTTATCAGAAAGAGAAATAGATATTATGCAGACAATGGCTATATTTTATGCAGAACACAAAGAATATGAAAAAAGTATTAATATATTAAGAAGATGTTTAACCAATTTTAATAAGTTAGATTTTCCTAGAGATAAAGAAATTAAATTAAAAATCATTTTAAATTCAGCAAAATTTTTGGACCTCACATATCAACATGAAGAGGCAATAAAATACCTTGATAAGGGCATCAAATTAGCTATTAATCTAGACACTTTATACCTACTAGGTGAACTATACTATTTAAAAAGTCAGTATTTATTAAAGATTAAACAACATAATGAAGAAGATGTTGTTAATAACATGAAAAAAGCATTATTTATATTTGAACTAAGAGAAAAAGAACATTATATACAAATGATTAAAGATGAACTTATTGAAATACAGAATAAAAAACACTCATAATTTCGTAAAAACTACTTACAAAGCCCACAGAAAAAATCCCTATAGTTTTTAAACTTAGAACTATATTATTAAAATTAAAGTCGTTCAAGTCGGAGGAAGGCACTTTGGGGTGTTTTTTCTTTGTTTCTCAATATAGGAACTTTAAGGATATGCTATTATTTAAATACAAATTCCCTTTTGTGCACTGAGATAGTAATACCCAATAAAAAAGCCCACCTATTTCCGTAGGTGGGCCTTGTCTTTATTACACAATATCAAAGTATACTCTCTTTTTCTCATAAGCTTTATGTAATTATACATATTCGTAAAATTACACTAAATAAATATTGCATATAGTAAAATATAAATCGTGGACACGTTCTATAAAGCAGATTCTTTTGAAAGACGTAACATATTGACAATTATAAAAGATGTCGCGTCACTCTAATATTGATCTCAAATCTCTTGTATTTTGTAAACTAACAATCTGGTGTATATAGACGATTCTGTTTTATAGGATGTGTTTACACGTATAACAAGGGGATAATACGGATAGATTTATACTAAATGAACGTGGTTCAGGTCGGAAGAAGGCGCCTTATGGCGTCTTTTCTTTATTTTCAAAAGGACCTGCTCAATTAATACCTAAAAACATAAGGTAATGTGAACCCATTAAAATACATGGAATGAACCCTAGTTTTACCCTCTGGCCTAAAGGAGGCACTATTGTTATGGGATATGGTGGTAGTTGTGGCGAAGGCTGCGGTTTCGCTGGAGGATTTGCTTTATTAGTTGTATTATTTATTCTATTAATCATTATCGGATGCAGTTGCTTCTGCTAAAAAAACTATTAGAAAAGGCACCCTTATCTGGGCGCCTTTTCTTTATGTATATTATTTATTATCCGATTTATCAGTTTTATTATAAACACATTTGGCTTCTCCAAAAAGACCACCTGTGTCCCATTCGCCACCATAATACGAATACTTCCTAAGTGAACCATTGTCTCGTATACTTGGATATGATTTTAGTTTATAGTCATAAACCGAAATCATAATGATAATAAATATATCCCCCCGATTAAAAGTGCCGTAGCAACGATTAATATTATTATTCCATCAGGACTATTAAGAATTTCTTTTATATGTTTTTTGCTATTTGCTTAGTTTCTCCACTTGAAAAGAGATAAACAATGGAATGGAGAATTAGTAAGAAAAATGCCGTAATTACCTCTAACATGGCTTATGTACCTCCCTAATATATGTGCACTATTAATTAACCAATAATCTCCTTATACATTATATGAGCTAGGGTACATGGAAATATAACAAATTATTTTTATAATTTAATTTGCTGATCGAAACGGCATTAATACAGGATAGTCCAAGTCGTAGGAAGGCACCTTAGGGGGTCTTTTCTTTATAAAAAAGGACTCCTAAAACGCCTTAAATTAGTAAACTTCAATATTAATCTTTTTATTAATTTGTTTTAACTTAATATATTAATTTTAAGTTAAAAATTTGTTATAATTAGTAAATAATTATATTAATTAGATGGAGAGGATACAATATTATGGGTTATAAGTTTCGTAGAATTATCCAAGTTTCCCCGGGTGTGAAAATTAACTTTACATACACAGGTACGGGAGGGAACTCCATTCCAACTGAATCAAGAATAACAACTTATATACCTGGAACTGGAATCTCGTATACACCACGAATAGCTGAGTCAAACAACTATTATATACAACGAGGGTTTCAAGGGCAAAACACTTCCTATCCCACTATGAATGAACAAGATTACAATACGGTAAGAGCATTTGAGCAGGTAAGAGAAACCAAAACTTACATTGTTACTGCTTTTCGTAAGAAGGATAATCAAGTAAACTCCGTGGGTAGAAAACTAATGAAACCACTTTCCATAATTGGAGGCGTTTTTGCGGGCCTATTCTTAATTATGATGCTTGTTATACCAGCTCTAATCCTGGCAGCCCTTTCTTTCCTATGTTATAAAAATATAAAAACACCATTTGCGGTTGTATGCCCAGAATGTGATGCTGAAAACTTATTCATTTTTGAGGAAGAGAAGATTGCTTGTCGTAAATGTGAGAGCACTCTTATAATCCAAAAATAAAAGGCTCTCAAATACACTTCCCAAAAATGAATTGTAGTATTGAATTCCAAGATGGCCCTCGAAGCTCATAATTGTTTCCATACCTCCTTGAAGGCTCCAGCTCTCTTTTTTATTTTCGTTCGACAATATATGACAATATAAAGATAGATAATTTGTTATTATATTTACGGATTTATTTACATTAGGAGGAATGAACAACTATGTTTAAAAAATTAGCAGTATTACTTATTGGAGCTCTATTATTATTTGGTTTATCCGCTTGTGACAGCGTTAAATCAATGACAAGTAATGTCACGGTTGGTAAGGTAATTGAAGAATTTAAAGCTGCAGGATTAGAAGCTGACAATCCTAGTGACCTACCAGAAAAAGAATTTGGAAATACTAGAAAAGAAGCAAAACGCATTCTTGTTCCAGCATTAGGTGAAGATAGTGGTGGTAGAATATTTGAGTTTAAAAACAAAGAAGACCTTGAAAAAGCTAAGAAATACTATGACGATTTAGGTAATGGTAATCAGATGCTATTCTCTCATACTTACGCAAAAGGTAACTTCCTTATACAAATGAATGGTGATATGGAAGATGCCCAATTTAACAAATATAAAGAAGTTATGGACAAAGTAATTAAGTAAGTTAAAGAATTCGCTTTCATTTATATAAAAACATGTTAGAATTATCTTTGGGTGGGAGTCCAATACATATTATTAAAATTAAAGTGGTTCAAGTCGGAGGAAGGCACCTTTGGGTGTCTTTTTTTCTACCTAAAACTATTTAATTGTTATATAATGATTAAATAGTTTTAGGAGGAACATAAATGAACAAAAAACTAATCATTGGCATTATCGCCGTAATAGTTGTTATCATTGCTTCCGTATCTATTTTTAAGGATTCCAAATCAGAAGATATGAAACCTAAGTATTCACAAAAAGATATGGATAAAGTTATCGATAAACACTTTAATGAACAACAAGAATTAAAAACACAAATCAAAGAGTTGAAATCTAGAGTAACTTCCTATGAAAAAGAGCAAACTAGTTCACCTCAAAAAACGACACAACCGAGTCAAGAAACACCTAAACCGCAAGAACAACCAGAACAAGAAAAGCCTAAAAGTGATCCGCCAACTACAACTGAGTATACTCTTCAACAATTAAAAGAGGCATTCCCAGTTGGCATGGAATTTAATCAATATGTAGAGAAGAAAAAAACGATGAATGTAGATCATCCTTTTAGTATTTCTCTAAAAAAGGGCAATGTTGGAAGTGTTATTCAAGCTAAAGATGGATTATTAGTAGTATGTGTTGATGGTAACAAAATATTTAACCTGAAAACATTTGGATCAACTGATGAAGTTAAAGCATATGAACAGAGCCTACGAGGAAAATAAAATGCGGTTATTAAGCCGAGGAAGGCACCTTTGGGTGTCTTTTTTTATTTTTATTCGACACAATGTGACAATATACAAATGAATCGTTTGCTACTATGAGATGAGAAATCTTACATATTGTAAATGGCATCCATTAAAACAATAAGAATTAAGGACAACTATGAAAAGAATCATTTTAACTATTATCACTGCAATGTTAGTTTTATCAGGTTGTGGGGGCCCAGAGCAAACCACTGAGAATTTGGATAGTATTGTTTCCGAAATACCGAATGATAAAGAGATTAAAAAGCACCTAAAATCCGTAACATATAAAGAAATAGAAAAATCAGATCAAAATGCTAAAAATCCATATTATTATTATGATATCGTAGTTTATCTTAACGATTCATTTGATAACTTACAACCTAAAGAACAATATGAATACTTGGTATCTATAGGTAAAATCATCAAGAAACAAAGTGGAACGCCACAAGGTAAAGATGGTGAGGGAGAATTATACTGTGGAAAAGGCGTTAAATGTGAATTGTTAAATGTTGTTTTAAAAACTGATAAACACGAATACTATGCAAACTATAATCTTCCTTACTTAATTGGGGATTGGCTTCACTTAGATGATAAAGACAAAAGTGCTGATGAGAAGAATATTATTTACGATGCAAGTGCCAAAGATGGAAAATATATCGAACCTACCAAAAATAGTACCCCATCCCCTTCAACTAGTACTTCTTCATCAGCTAATGAAGAAGTAGAAAAAATTAAGAATGCCACTGGCAGAGATTGGGTTAAATTATCATTTGATGATAAATTTATATATGTTCAAACAGTTATTGAATCAATGAAATCTGCAGGTAGGTCAGTAACGGCCGATGCATATTGGTTTATCAACGCATTAAACGCATACTATGGAGGCGGAGAAGAAGCCATCGTATCAGATAAAATAATTGATATTATGGAAATGTCTGGGTTTTCTGGTGGCGTAATCAAGTAATTTAAAAATATAGACCTGATTCATATTTCTCAATATATAAAACAATTTAACATGGTAAAATAATATTTGGATTGGCATCCGATACCATATCACGATGGTTCAAGTCGCAGGAAGGCACCTTAGGGTGTCTTTTCTTTTTTCTTAAAAGGGGATTTCCAGCACTTCGGAAAAAAAGCACGCTAAGAGTATGCAAGATATTATACAGTTTTTCGGCTAATCCCGTAACAAACGAGTACTCTAAAACCTTTTCAGGATAGGAATGTATAAAAAAATGTATAGATCCATAGAACAAAAAAAGAAGGTTCCTTTGTGAGAATAAGATTCCGTCTTTTTCCTTGCTACCGATAATGTGACGTTATGTTAACCGAGCATGAATACGATATTCATCTAACGTTTAATGTTGATTTTCATGTTAAGATTGAAGTATGTAATAACATGTCGTTACAAAAAGAACGGAGGAGATACGGTGAAAATGCATCTTCAAGAAAGTTTACATGTTCAATTGAAAAATGCAATTCGTTGTCATTATAATGAACTTACATCTAGGTGTGGTAATGACACAATATATGGATACTCCCTAATGACGGACGACTGTTTCAGTAGCGTTGGACCAGTGGCTAATAAAGAAAGACTGATTAAGGTGAATAAATCAGACCCTTTATACAACTATTATAGATATGGGGCTGTTGAGTGGAGTGAGTGGGACGATTTCGGAATGTTTGATGAAGTGAATAAAACTATTAAAAGATACCATGAAACCGTCGAAGAAGACTTTGATTTGCTAATAGATACATTGCTGAATGAATTATTAAAAGTGTTAATAGAACTTGAGTCAGAAGGATTGTTTGGTGACAGAAACGATAACCGATTTATTGACATTTGTGTAACTGATTCATCAAATGAAATCATGCTTAAATCAGCTAGACTGCTTAATACATTAAAGGTATATGAAGAATACGCTTCAGAATTTGAATAAGAATGAATATAAGTAAAACTGCTCTTTATAAAGAAGCGGTTTTTTTTTGAAAGTCAACAATTAATATTAACAGAGCCTAAAATATAAAAACTGATCATCTAAAAACAACTTCTGATAACGAGAATTATGTAAATAAGCTGTCCATATGGACAGCTTATTTTATTTTTTGCTTAGCGTATTTTTTCATTTTATGGGGTATTTTGTTTTGATGGCTTGATAGCGATGGGGTGGGATCCCTTTTTAACTTAGGGGGGATTTATGTCGTATTTAGCAATTATTAATTACATAATGCAAATGATTATTTACATTTTGTTAGTAATCATTTACAATTACAGTAATTGTAAATGAGGAAAGGGAAATTATGATGCTAGAAAACAGAGTTAGAGAATTACGAGCACGATTTAGATGGACTCAGCAAGACTTGGCTGATGCAATTGGGGTCACAAGGCAAACAATTGGATTAATAGAAAAAGGTGATTATTCTCCATCTGTCACTATGGCGTTAAAAATAGCTGCTGTATTTCAAGTTACCGTAGAAGAGGTTTTTTATTTAAAAGGAGAGGAACGATTATGATAAAACAGGTTTTAAGATCCCCACTCATAGGGGCCAGTATATTTGTGTTGATTATTGCATTTTTACTATTTTCTCTTATGAATACACAAGTCATTTTAGCTAAGTTATGTTTCGGGATTTTAGTGACGGTTACTTTTTTATGGCTCATTCTCACAAGAATTTATAACCGAAAGAATCCTCATGATAGGATCAGGTTATTTGGCTTTATACCATCTGAATTTCGTGAAATAGATGAAGGGCAGCAGTGGGTAACCTATAAGGCTTGTCGAAATGTGTATATTTACTATAGCATTGCACTTCCAGTAACGGCAGGGATTTGCTTCCTCTTTTCTCAACATAATTTTGTTCCGTTATTGTGCATTGGTTTACTAGGTGCAGGTCAATACACTGTCTATTGGTTAACTACTATTCTTATTTTAAATCGTATTTAACAAAGGGGATGAAACAATATGGTGGAGTGGGCTCAAAATGCAGGTGCATTATGGCAATATGTAGTGTTATTTCTTTTAGCTTTTGCCCCATGGATGGATGTATCAATCGTTATACCACTTGGTATCGCATGGGGGTTACAACCAATTGCAGTAGGAGTAACAGCATTTGCAGGAAATCTTATCTTGGTTCTATTACTCGGTTTTTTCTTTAAACAGTATGCCAAATGGCAAGCAGCAAGAAAACTAAAAAAAGGTATAACAACACCTTCTAAAAAAGAAACCCGATCAAGAAAAATATGGGAACGATATGGTATTCCAGGTTTGGCTCTTCTAGCTCCAATTCTCGTAGGAACTGATATTGCAGCCGTATTAGCTTTAACATTTGGATCTAACCGGACACACGTCATAAGTTGGATGACGGTCAGTCTAGCAGTATGGACAGTCATTTTTACAGTTGCTGCGATGTATGGGCTTAGCTTTTTAAATATTATTTAGGATATCATGATGATTTTAGGTAATCTAAAATCGTTCACTATCTAAAAATTATGGAGTAATAGGAATCACCATATCATTTCGGGAAAATTGTACGTTTAGACACAATTTGGACACAAATTACCCGATTCCCTGTACGTTAAGAAAACAACTATTCATTAACGGTGCTCGGATTAAATGTGTAAATCGTATATTATCAAGACTTAATTCCTATTAAAAAATTAGAAGAAGTAAATGATTAAATTTTTAAAGAATATTGGAGCTTTAAATTAATAGACCTCTATAATTTAGTAGATCATTACAAAAAAAGAAATAATAAATTCCGATTATTTATTCGATTAATTTTATTTGTAATTATGGTAAGATTTAGATAAAACTTTAGAAGGTAGTGATTTTATGAATCCATGTAGAGTTGTCGTATTAACAAAAAAGGAAATAATAAAAGATAAAAACTTGATTTTCAATGATGTTAAAGAAGTGATTAAAGAGCTTAAAAATTCCCACATTGTTACCGCGACGATTATTAATACCATAAGACAATCTTCCAACATAAACAAACAGATTGTTCAAGAACAAAAAACTGTAGTAACAGATTTAAATCTACCAAGAAATGAATTTCCCATTGATGAATTAGAATATGAAGGTAAGATTTATCCTTTTTCAAAGACACGTCTTGCTGTTAGTGAAGAAAATTCAAATGATGCATTTATTACATATATATTTGACGGTGGAAAAGAAGAATTAGATTTAGATTCATTATTTGTGGAATTCAAAGAAATTCTTAAAAGAGATAAAGAGTTCTTAGAGATCAAAGAAAGAATTTGGCCTGAAGGCTTTACGAATGAATCGGATAAAAAGAATTTTGAGGAACGAAAAGTTAAATCATAAAAGGTAAATATAAATTTTAATCTAACTTTATCTTAAAGCTACATAAACAGCTAATAGGGGTCACCATGATAGTTTGTTTTGCCCTTGCATTATCTCACGGAGAACTTGTAGTAATTACTACAGGTTCTCTTTGTTTTTCTTAAAAAAACGAAAGTAAACTTTTAGCCATTAGTTTACATTAAATTTTAAAAGGGGTATCGTCACACATCCATCAACTTAAGGTATACCACTCCACCCTAATCGCCGAGTTTGATACCATTGAGAAAGCGTCTATATCTTAAGGATAAAGGGTTTGTCTTTGTTTATTATTATGGACAGTAATTTGGAGAAATAAACGTACTCGGTGATTAGGGGATAAGAAACTATTTAAAATATTTGATACTTCGGTAATTGAGTGAATAAAAAATACGTTATAATTCTTCCTGTAAGAAGGCATGGGGTGACCTGTTTTCTTAGGTTGATGGGAATGGGGTACTGCACTATAAATGAAGAAATTCATTGTTCTCCATAACGAAAATTTGATCTTTCTACAGTTATTCAAGATAAGCGGTTCTGGTACAAATATATGAAGAAGAACCTTTTATACTTTTATAATATATTTTATTCTCGAGAGTAATTTCTAGTTTTTTACATGGTATAATTTCGTATTAGGGAAGAAGGGGTATACAAAGGTTAGTTGATAAGTTAGAAGAATTGAAATTTCACTGGTATGTTCAGAACACTATAGAAAGGGTTTTTAAGAATGGGGCAATTTCAAAGTAATTTACAAACAGCAACACAAATCGCTACGCAAATGAGGAAAGCTTCGGATACAATCCAAAGTGCCTCAAATCGTTCAATCACGAAGGCGACGGGTACGACGCTAACGATTAATTCCAAAGCACAAGAAGCGAATCAACAAGCCTTAGATTTAACACAACAATTTTGGACCGCCTTTCAACGAGAGGTCGATAATATTCATTCGGTAGCCAAAGAGTTTGAGAGAATGGATCACGAGCTTCACAACACTTTTCGCTAATGTGACCACCTTCGTAAAGATAAAACGGTAGGAGGAAGAAGATGGATCGAGATATCGAAAACCAAAGCAAACAGTTAAATCAGAAGTTACGAAATGTATTTGAAAAACAGGACCGAAATCAATCCGCGATTCAAACTCAGGAACAAGCGGAAGCAGATTTTCACGAATGGAAAAATCGAAGTAATCGCTTATTTAACCGCATTTTAGAAACTTGGCAAAGCGATAGAGAATTATCTCATTTTTTTATGAATATCCGCCAGGAAGCACAACACATTGAGCGAAAACTTACGTTCGAATTGGAAAACAAAAAAGAAACATTGCTTAAGGAAAGACGAGACCTTAATAATTTAGAAGAAGACTTATCCTACCAGCAACAACAATTAGCAAGGGGGACTAATGCATGAGTTTAAATATGTATTTGGGAGAAGTACAGAACCAAACTCAAAGCATGAACGCTGTATGTACCGCTACCATTCAAGGTATGGAACAAGCTATTCAGTCGATTGATGCTTTTGCAATTGATACTGTTCTACAAGGACAAACATATAGCAGTGCAAAATCATTTTTTGTACAAACCTTTCGTCCTTTAGCACAAGGAATCATTTACTTATGTGAAGAACTAATCCGTCAGAATGATGCCTTTCCAAGTCAATTTCAATCACAAGTAGCTTCAACAGATGTCATCGAACAAGAAATACTAGAACAAATTCGAGGGATTGACCGAATGAAAGCAAGTATGGAAGCCATCAGTCAAACCATGCCAGTTCCGGGGATGGATGCTATGGCGAATCTTTTTACTGTCATGAGGCATAAACTTCAAGAAAAGTTAAATCACCTATATGAATTTAATCAAACATCCAGTAATAACTACAGCACGGCCCTTCAACTAGCATCTAGTATTGCTACTGGTCTTGCCGAAGTTCAAAGTGGAAAAGGATTTAGTCCTGCAAGTGGCACGTTTAGTACACAAGGATTGAATATGGAGTGGACAACTTCTATCCAAGCGATTACAGAAGAAAAAAAACATCATTCTGAAGAAACCAGTATTATAGAAGAATCGTTGTTCGATAAACTTAAAGATACTGTTGAAAATAACGTAGAAGCGATGGATCAGTTGTACGAAAAATTTATTCGCCAGATAGAAAATACTCCTATTATCGGGCAATATCATAACTACAAAAAAGGGCAAAATGAAGCGGTGTTAGATGAACTTAAAGGAATATTAAACACAATTTTACATCCAATAGATAGTGTTGAGGGCGCTGTGTATGCTCTTTCTCACATCGACGAGACATTTGCTGCTGTAGAACAAGCTATTTCTGATTCGTGGGATCAAGATGTTGTAAATGGAGATTGGAATAGCAGAGCTAAATGGGTTGGAAATGTAGAGATGCAAGTTAAATTAGCAATTGCCGAATTATTTGTAGGAACAAAAGGTGCAGATAAAATTTCAACATTAGGTAAAGTATCAAAGTCAGGCAAAACCTCAAAACTTAGTGAAAGTGTAAACTTTATACAAGGTACTAAAAACGTAATAACTTTAGATAAGTATAAGCAAAGCGTTGACATGTTGAATAATATTCTAATGCCCAAAAATCAATTTGCTCTTGCCGATACCAATGCACTTAATCTAAGATCTTTTGATTACACTACTTTTAATAAAGCCAAAGATACTTTTTCACTTGCTGAAAACATAGATAGATCCAATCAATATAGTCCACGTGTATTTGATGGTGATTTAAAGAAACACGAAGATAAAGGCGGACATTTAATAGAAAAACATGTTGCAATACCTGATGAGGCATTGGCTCAACGATTAATAGATGATCAGAAAATCACTGGGTCTTCATCTTTTAATGATTTAGAAAAAGCCCAAAAAGTTGCTGATGCAGTATTAACTAATCCTCAAAATATACGTAAAATAGAAAGGTGGCTAGCTGATCCCTACAGCCCACCAACTTTAGCGTTGAGGTATAGAGGTGATGAAATTATTGGTCGATCTATATTAAGAACATCTGAAGATGTTTTAGAGGTAACGAACGCTAAAATTGTCTTAAAAAAAGATGGAGAAGGAAGTTATATTAGAACAGGATTCCCCATAAGATAGAAATTTAGGAGGCTATTTATGAATGATAAAGATTATATTTATGAAGAATTAAGTGATTTTTTAGATGGAACATTCCATCAAGATATGGGAACACCAGAAAAAGCCTTACACGAATTTATAGAAGAAGCCCACAAGGTTTGTATAGAAAATACTATAAATTACATAACTGCATTTTTAAACAGTGATCTATCCACGGAAAAAAAAGAAGAATTCATTGAATATTATACAGACATTTATTTTCCTGCTTTAAAACTGGCTCCCCTAGAATGGCTTGAACAAACAAGTGAAACGTTAAAACAAGCATTAAAAAATACTTAGTAAAAATCGACCGCCCATAGTAGGCGGTCTTTTCTTCGTCTTAATTTACATTCACATACGCATGGCTAACTGTAATATGGAACGTACTTCCCTTCCAGTTTTGTACTTTATATTTTATATATTGAGGCGAACCGTTAATGTCAACTTGGGCGTCGATAGTAAATCCAGGGCCTACGTCAACAATGCCAGCTATACTAGGGGGACCTCTTAACGTACAGGTAATTGATTAAATGTGTCTAAACGTACAATTTTCTTTTCTGATATGGTGCCCCCATGAGGGATTAATGATTATTGAGTCTAAAATACAATACCTCTTTAAAGGGGAATGTATTTCTTGAGGTATAAATAATAAAGTTACAAGTGAGTTTTGGGAACAGAATATAATTAAATTTGGTTACATCCCAGCTAACTAAACCAGTACAACACTTCACCATATACCCAAACATATTTTTTATTTAAGAGATTGAAGAGCATGCGGCTGAAAACAAATGATTGTGAGAGTATCAAAATGTCCAAGTTTTATAGATTTCTTGTACTAGAACCACAAAAAGGTCCAATGCTAAGAGCATCGGACCCAAGGTTGCTTTTTCATCGGATATCTTCCAACTTCTTAATAATCATATTTGGTGTTGCCCACTCATCGCGATCGAAATCAGAAATAGATACTTCAATATTTAGACGTTCTTGGAATTCTACTAGTAAAGATACTGTACCAAAAGAATCAAGGATACCTTCTTCAAATAGTTGAACATCAGGATTTTCTTTTACAATATCATTTTCACATACTTCTTCTAAAATATCTAATACTTGATTTTTGAATTCTGTCATTAAAAAATCTCCTTTATATCCGAAATGTACTATTAGTAACTTCTTAGTTACAAGAATAGAAATTACTTATTAAAAATAATGATTTAGGTGACCAGAGAAAATTAGGAAACCGAAACATACGAAATGGAATGTAATCACAATTGCAAGGACATGCATGAACGTATTGTTGGGCCAAAATTTATGCTTCTTGTTTTTTCGTTCGAAAATATCAAATAAAATAAACAGAGCAATATGATATAGAGCATAAATAATATATTGAGCAATATCATGACCAGTAATGTGCCAAATTCCCATGACAAAAAAGTTTAAAAAGACGCCAATATATGAAATCATATAGCGATTTTTAATGAGCTTTTTCTTTGTTGCAAAAAAGACAAAGCGCATGTAAATAAAATCACGGAGCCAAAATGATAAGCTCATGTGCCAACGATTCCAGAAGTCTTTAATATTCCGACTGATAAACGGTTTATTAAAGTTTTCTGGTGTTTTAATACCCATCATATAACTGACACCAATTACGAATGAGCTATAACCTGCGAAGTCAAAGAATAGATATAAACTATAGCTATACATGTAAATCATATTTGATAAAATGGTGTTTTGGTGAGCTAATGTTGCATCCATAATATTTTCTTTTATTAGGTAAGCAAGTATAAATTTATACAGAAAACCTTGAAAAATACGGTTAATACCCATGTATAGTAGATTTTGATATTCTTCAGCACTTGGTGGTTTTTGAATATCTTTTTGGAACCTGCGATACCGATCGATAGGTCCGGTTGAAATAGCAGGGAAGAACAAAATGAATTCCCAGAAATTAAAAAATGAGCATTCTTTAATTAAGCCATCACGAATTTCAAATACCATTTGTACCGCCCTGAATGTTACATAAGATATACCAGTAAAAACAATGAATTTTAATTCAGGTACAAATGGTGCAATTTTTGCCAAAATCAGTGGCAAAATCGACAAAATAACAGCCATGTAAAACATGAACGTATTATTATTTTGTTTTCTTAGTAGTAAATAGCCTTTAATAAGGACATATTGCCAAATAATAAATACTGCTAACAGCATTGCTTGATTTGGTTTATCCGAGAAGATAATAGCAAGCATAATTAGCGTTAGGACAGCATTATATTTGCGCAACATTTTACCTCTTAATCCAGCTACGATAGTAGGTATCAATAAAATACCAACTATAGCGAAAAAATAAAATGATCCATATGCGGTCATGCTGTAGCCTCACTTTATAATGTTTTGCAATCCTTTATTCCATATGGTGTTATGAATAATGGATTGGCACATGAATTTTCTTAAAATTATATAGCTTAGTAATCGCTCATTGCATTTTTGGGGTTGCAGATGCTAATAAATAGTTTTTCTATAATCGCATATGCCGGAGCAATTTGTTCCTCTGAAGCCCCATGCATAACTTGTAACGCTAATCCATTAATCGAAGCCAATAAAGCCCTTGAAAATGCTTCTAAATCTGTGATTTCTACATTGGAAGTTTGAGCATATTCTTGAATTAGATCTATCAATTGGTTCTGTAGAACCCGAATTTCTTCCATAATTTTCGGTGACCATGATGCTGCTGCCAATAAACTAAAATACACTTTTCTCCATTCAGAACTTTTGAATTGGTGATGTACTACAAATATAAGTTTTTTCAATTTCTCTGAAAAATCTTGTATATCTGAGAGTTCCTTCTGAATTTCTTTAATTTGTTTTTGCATGACATAAGAGGTAGCGTTAACTAATAACCCCTCCTTTGTTGGAAAATAATAATGAATTAAACTTAAAGTAATTCCCGCTTTTGTAGCAATATCTCGTAATGTAATAGCGGTTGTACCTTTTTCAGCTAAGCATTCAAACGTAGCCATTAGTATTTGATCCCGAGTAGCTGTTTTTTTAGAATTAGACATTGTATTTCACCTTCTTATTTTTTGTTTGGTCAACCGACCAATAAATATAAAATTATACTACCCCATTAGAGCATTTTTTACAATACTGAGTACCACTCCCATGTCCACCAAGCTAAGGTTTTGAAGTACACCCTAAATGAAAATTCTCTTTCTCTACAGTTAGTTTTTTGAGAATTCAGCTCATTTTTTCTTTTTGGGGGTGTTTATTTTTCTAAAGTTGATGGATATGGTGAGACCTCATAGATAAAGATAAGTGATAGCATATATTCTTGTAGTTGTATTTGGCTTATAAAAATTTTCATTTAAATAAACGATGGCATAAAAGCGTCCAAATAGGATGCTTTTTTCTTTGTTGTGTAAAAAATATACAATAAGTATAGGTTTGGACATAGTTATATTGATTGTGTAATTGATTATGAATGTTCAAATAAATATTTGGCTAGATATTTATAAAAGATTTCAATATGGAGGCAGTACGCCATCGCCATGTGAAGCGCCGGTCTGCTAGATCCTCTAGATTTCAAACACTTTTCCATGCTTTACGTACGATAAGAGGAATCGAAACCATTCATACCCTATACAAACAAAGGCGGAGTCTTCAAATAGATTCCGCCTTTTCAGCCTAAAATGAACTAAAACAATTACTAACCACGGCCTAAATGGTTTGCCGGATTTATATACATAAAATAAAAGTAATAGATGTATGAAAGAATTTTTATACTTACGAAAGACTTTTGTAACACTTTTGAGAGAGAAATGAAAGAGGTATTAGATATGATGAAGTTGTTCTTAATAGTAGGTGTTCTAACTCACCTGAAAATCAAGGAGGAAAAATAACAATGAAGAAATTGAAGCCAGCACTTAGTGTATTAGGTAGTGTATCGATGGCACTGACTTTAGCATCCCCTGCTTTAGCAGATATAAAACAGCCGAATGCAGGAAGCACAATTGAAATGTTTAAAGAGGATGCAAATGCAAAAGAAGGAAAAGATCTTATCTATGGAATTGATGGAAAAAAGGGAAAGATGTCTACTGAAAAAATTGAAATACAAAATGACGATTGGGATCAAGATGGTATTTCTAACGACTTAGAAATAAAAGGCTATAAAATTGAGTTCAATCGACAAACCGGGAAAAATGAAGCACAGGCATGGGATCCAGAGCGAGACAAAGATAAATTAAAATTTATTACAAATCCTATGAGCGCGAATTCGGATGGAGATCCTTTTACAGATGCATATGAAGTTCAGTATTATGGCAGTAACTCTGATACTGAATTTAATCCAATGGTCGCAAATATACCGAATTTGCAAGTTGGTATAAAACGTATTGGGGTTACTCCTCTTGCGGCTATTACGGATTCAAACGGTGGGTCCATTGATAAAGGTTGGGAAAAAAGTGTATCGACACAACATTCGTTTGGTGTAGGAGCAGGTGTAGAAGGTGGTGTCGAAGGTTCCGCAGCCGGTCCTGTTCCTTCTGGGAAGGCCTCATTAAATGTAAGCTATGGATACTCGAAAACATCAACAGATACCGAAAGATATTCTTCTAATATAGATTGGTCTACCGCAAAAACTGTCGATTCAGCAAAAGCAGCAAAAGTGAGCTTACAGTTAGAATATAAAAATACAGGGACGGCATCTGCTCAAAATGTTTCTCCTCATTTTAACATTCGTTTAGGAGACAAGATTATCAGTACAGTAAAGGCAACACAAGATCGTTATAAAGCAAATCAGTTAAGTACAGAAAAAGGTGGAAGAAATACAACAGAAGTATTGATAGATAGTGTAGATAATCAAGCAGATGTAAATATTTACTTATCGTTAGATGAATTGAAAGCTGTTGAACAAGGTGCAATTCTTTCTGTTGAAGTACTACCTACGAGTACAATGGAATTGTATATTGAGAAAGATGGAGAATTTATGAATTTAGGAGATTCAGGAAAATTTGAATCTCGTGTAAATGCTTCGACTACAATACTAGAGACTGATATCGGGAACAAACCGAAGTTTAGAATGTATGCACCAGAAGGTGTTGGTAGTGATACAAATTTAACGTTTAATGAGGTTCTGAAGCATGTTAAAGTAGATTCTAAAAAGATAAATGAATTTATAGATAATAGCAGAGGAGATCAAGTTATCATTGCGAAAGAAAATCTAGAAAATGCTAAAAAATCTTATGTTTCGAAAGGCGCAAAAGTCGGTGTTTTCACAAAAATTCAGCAACCGGAATTGTCATATAGTGCTTATGATCCATTTACGAAAAAGTTTTATGCAGCAGTCGTACCTGGCTTATTCGGAGCGAGTAATGAAATCTCTGTTTCTTTTGAAAATAAAAATTCTAAACAAACACAACAAGTAACATTAGTGAGAAAAGGAAACGTATATGAGTCTAAAGAAGCTGTAAGCTTGAATGATTTCAATCCATCACAAAAAGTTACATTTGAAATCAATGATGCACAAAAGAAACTTCCGACACAAAAAATCTCTACAGTTGTTACGTATAATAAAGAATATGAAAATTATTTGACCCATCGATTCAGCGACGAACTTATTGTAGAAGGAACTCCTTATACTCTGCAGCTTAGTGGAAATCCTGTGCTCAGTTATAAAGGAAATGATAAGTGGCAATACCTTGCGTCTGGTGGGAATTACACTCAACCAGTTAATGTAATTATTGAAAGAAAAGGGCAGCCTAAACCTGGACAACCAATCAAAGCAGGTGAAGAGTTACACATTAAAGTTCAAAATAGTGCTTATTCAGGCTATGAATATTTAAAACTTCAAGATAAGTATATCCATTTTGACCAAAAACAAAATGCAAGTACTTTTAAATTTAATCATGCACATAGCCCTGGCTACCTTGATTACCAGAGAGAATGGCACCTACAATCTGATGGTAACAAGTTAGGGTTTTCTACTTATGACGCTGGTTATATCTCATATGGTAATGATAGACAGACATATGGTGGTAGGTTTGAAGATAAATGGAGTCTCGTCAAAGCTAAGTAAAAAGGAACGATTTTGTTGCAAAGTTTAAAAAAACATCGGTAATGGACTGAACCCAAAAAGTTAGAAACAAGAATGTAGGCTGCTAATAGGGAATGAGTTCGATATTGAACTCATTCCTTTTAATGTATCCTTCATTTGTTTGTACTTGAAATCATGTATGTAAAAAACCATAGCTAAAGCAGTGGTTTTTTACTATAAAGATCTTGGAAAATAGATACACAATAAAATCGATCCTGACAAGATAAATAAGTAATCTCTGTAATAAAAAATCTGATTTGAATTTTCGATTTATATGATTGGGATACTACTATTTTAAGTGTTTATCTAGTCATATAAGTAATTAAATACTAAAATTATCATCTAGATTATATTGGCACTTTTAATCGTTTTTAGTGACCATAAGACCAAAGTGTAGGATTCTGATTTAGATCTAGGATTAGTCGTTACATCTTTATATCTGAATTTTATATCTGTAATAGATGAAAGCAGATAAGAGCACCTTTTGTATTATTGGTAAAAAGAAGAGAGGATTACAGATGAAAAGAAGAGTTTTAATCGTAGAAGATGAAGAAAATATTCGAGAAGTATGCAAACGGTATTTAGAAAGAGAAGAATATGAAGTATATACCGCTGTAAATGGCACAGAAGGTTGGGATTTATTTCTTACTCATCAACCAGATTTAATTATTTTAGATTTAATGATGCCGAAAAAAGATGGATGGGAATTATGCGAGGAAATTCGTCAACAATCAAATGTACCAATTATTATGTTAACTGCTAAGGGAGAGGAAAGGGATCGAATTTTAGGCTTAACAATGGGAGCAGATGATTATGTAACAAAGCCGTTTTCCCCTCGTGAATTAGTATTAAGGGTTCAAATTATACTAAGAAGAGGCAGCCAGGTACCGATACAAGCAAAAGAATCCCTAACGGAAGTGATAGAATTTCCAGATTTAAAAATTTATCCAAAGACGAGATGTGTATTGGTTTGTGAAAATAAAGTGGAATTAACAGCGAAAGAGTTTGAGGTACTTTATCTCATGGCAAAGCATCCAAAACAAGTTTTTTCTCGTTCGCAACTTCTTGAACTCATTTGGGATACTGAACATGAAGTGGCTACAAACATAGTAACTGTTTTAGTCAGTCGTTTACGTGACAAACTGGAGAAGCATACGATAAAGAGTCGTTGGATTCACACGGTTTGGGGGATAGGATATCGTTTTGAGCCAAATGGAGGAAGTGAAACATGAGATTACGTATTCAATTATTACTGATGAATGTATTAAGTACGAGTATCATGGTACTTGCTATATGGTATAGTGAGACGAAAATGTTACTTGAACCAGAACAAACAAAGCTATTAACAATAATTGCGGTTGTGGCATTTATAATTTCTACGTTTATTTACTGGTTAATGACACGCCCTATCATGAGATCTATCAAAAATTTAATGGCATTAACGAAACAATTTAGTGATAGACAATTTGAAACAATGTATATAATTGGAAAAGAACCACAGGAGTTTAAAGAATTAGCAACAGCCTTTCAACAGATGGCGAAAAAATTAGAAGAAGGTTTTACTAGGTTAGAAGAAGGAGAAAATGCACGTAAGGAGCTGATCACGAATATTTCACATGACTTACGAACGCCTATGGCTAGCATACAATTGATGATAGAAGCGTTACAAGATAACCTGATCGAAGATCCTGAAATGAGAAAGCAATACTTAGCGACGATCTTAAAAGAAATAGAAAGATTAAGTGGATTAATCAATGACTTATTTGAACTTTCAAAGTTAGAGTTTGAACAAGTAGATTTTTATCCAAGTTTCACACATATAGATAAAGTTCTATTAGATGTATTAGAGTCACATTCTGTCTTATTAGAAGACAAACAGATTGATTTACAATTGCAGGTTCCTGATAGATTACCCCGACTATTAATTATGCCGTGTAAAATAGCAAGGGTCATAGGTAATTTGTTAGATAATGCTATTCGATATTCCCCTGTCTCTGGAACAATTGAGTTGATTGTAGAGGAAAATAAGCAAAATCAACAAGTCCAGTTCATTTTGCGTGATGAAGGAGAAGGAATTTCTCCAAATGACCAATTACGCGTATTTGAACGCTTTTTTAGGACAGATCAATCAAGAAGTTCACAATCTGGAGGATCTGGTCTTGGACTAGCCATTGCAAAATCATTGATTGAAAGGCACAAAGGAGAAATTGGTGTGAGAGATCGCGCAGATGGAAAACAGGGCAGTGAATTTTGGTTTATTCTTCCCATCACATCAGAAAAAAATAAGAACGTTGAAAGACTTTTGTAATATTTATGAAAGAAAAATGAAAGACCTCCTTGTTAACATACTATTAAACAGTATATTAACGGAGGTCTTTTACTTTATGAAAAGAAAATATATATGGTTTACAGGTGGATTTATAATTGTCGTGGGAATCTTATGGTCCTTGTTCCGACCGGAGAAATTATTCATTGATAAGCAAGTGAATGAAGCATTACCACAGACAGAAATGCAACCAATGAAAACAAAACAAGTTCAAGATCAAGTTATAAGTACAGGTCAGTTTCAAAACGGTGTCCATGAAACAACTGGAACAGCAACAATCTATCAATTAGCGGATGGAAAACGTGTTTTACGACTTTCTAATTTTTCAACATCTAACGGGCCAGATGTGCGAGTAGTATTAGTTCCTACAGATCGTTTGAAAAATAATGAAGATGTGAAAAACCACCAGTATATTGAATTAGGAAAGTTAAAGGGAAACAAAGGCGACCAAAACTATGAAATTCCTGAAGGGATAGATGTAAGTACATATGGCTCGGTTTCTGTTTGGTGTAAGAGATTTAATGAAAACTTTGGTGTTGCTTATTTTAAAAAGTAAGCAAGAACATAAAAGTGTGATTTGTGTAACATAAGTATCATTCTATAGAACAAGAAAATGATTAAATACAAAACGACTGCAACCAATGGTGATAGCAATTCATATTTCTTGTCTCTTATTTGGGGTTACCATATCAAAAAAAATTGTACGTTTAGACACATTTTAGACACAAATCAACCTATTCTCTTTACGTTAAGGAAAAGATGGTATACGGCAACGATTTTTTACTTTTGGAGCCACTGAAGATAAGTGTACTTTATAATCCCATTTTTATAATTTTTTCGTATTCGGTATAGTCAAAAAAGAAGAATTTGTTGCCGTATGCCTAAAAAACACCTCTAAAATACATTAAAAATTAAATAATCAAGCTCACCCTTATAAACTTGAGAATTCAATGTTTCATAGATATGGGATTCAGCCGATAGGGGTGGGTTATTGCCGTTTACTTATAGCACCAACTTAACAAACAATTCATATCTATTCGATTTAGCGCACCTTAATAATCTAATAGGCGTCCATTATCATGCCATTGACCGTACATTTTATTTCTTTTAGTGTTTGTTATAAATTTGTCTAATCTACTCTTAAATAATTCTGGCTGATTTTTATTGCTTTGTATCGTGTCAATCCGAATTCTTTTATAAAGAGCTGGAAATTCCAAAAAGTTTCCATATACTTGCCCGTCCTCTTTTAGCCGTTCCTCTATAACCCTATCTATTTTAATAGAATCGTAATCCATATCAGGAAGTACCCTTCTTCCCTCGTCTCTCATTAACTCCAACTTTTCGAGGCGGCGGACACGTTCTTTATTCAATTCAGTCCATGAACTTTTTTTGCTTCTAGGAGACAGTCTCTGCGCCAGTTGGGTTTCAGATATTTTCTTTTTGACTCCATCAATCCATCCAAAGCACAAAGATTCTTCGACCGCGTCCAAATATAGCAACGTATCTGGGGTTGGTTTCATACTAACTACTACCCAACAAAATTTTTCAGTTGTACAATTTTCTTGTAGCCAAACCCTTAAATCGTCTCTCGAATTTATTGGAATTAGATTTTCAATTTCCATAGATAAAACAATCTCCTTTCTAAGTATGGAAAGTAATTATATTCATTATACAACCTTTGATTCTAGTCAATATTGAAGTTATAAGCAAGAGAGTGTAATGATACATATATTCATTTTACAAGCAGTAAAAAGGTCGATTTCTCTGTTCTCAGAAATATCGACCTTTTTAGACTGAATTGATTAAATTCAAAGCAACGTTCAGTGCCTTAACCAAGACTTTAAAACGATTTTTCATACGTTCCTGCTGAGGATTTAGATACTGATGATGTCATTTCATCATATCGAAGTTCTCCTGTCCGTTGTACAGAAAACGGGATTGGATATCATCGACATACTCTCTCGACGTCAGAGATTAAATTGATTTCGTAGATTCCTGATACCAATAAAGTGAATAATCGTTCATGGTAGATGCGTGGCCCAACTGACGCAACATTGTAGAAACATTGCCTCTGTGATAGGTCCCGTGATTGACCACATGCAGTACAATTTCCGACAACCGTGTTTGGCGGATGCTGGCAAATGGATTGTCAAGCAGAATGGTTTGCTCCAAATCGGTCTGGCTTCGGAACCATTCCCTGTATTGTTCCTCTAACTCGGCAAAGTTATGAGAGTATTCATCTACAGAAGACAGAATACTCTCATTCAAGGGTATGCATGCATGCAGCGCCTCTTGCATTCCAGTGCCTGTTAAAACCAGATACCACATCTTATCAACCGCATAGATATGACTAAGGGCATGGGCGATGGTGGGAAACGAGCTGTTCACTTCTTGACTCAGCATAGCGGACGGGAGTTCCTTGATTCTCCCAAGAATCGTTTGGTTCGCCCATGTGTGGTAGTTATACATTTCTATTGGATGATTCATAATTCGTATCGTCTCCTTTTGACTTTTCATAGATTTGATTTTGTTTCTATAGTTATAATAAAAAAAGATATATGACAACAGTCTGTCATACATCTTCATAAAGTTTGAACGCATTTTGAAGTTGTTCTTTGAGGATTCCACGTAGTTCTAGGGGCTCCAGGATTTCGGCTCCACTGCCAAAACTTAGAAGAATGGACCAGAGCCATCGTGCTCTCAATGGCTTATAAACAGGAATTCGCATCGTCATACTTCCATCGGCATGAAATTGCTTATCAACCTGGTGAAACTGATCCATCGCTTCCGCCAAAGTCTCCTTCCCCACCCGAATCACTACATCCTCCAACTGATTTTGCCATCCCTTGCTTGACAAAGCAACCTCTCCCGGCACCTCGTGATGCGGTTGAAAAGTTTCCTGTGTCACGTACAAGTTCATCAACCGGGACAGTCGGAACTCCCGATAATCTCGCCGAGTTCGACAAAACCCATAAATGTACCAATTACGATATTTAAAATGAAGTTTCAGCGGTTCCATATCACGGGTCGTGCGTTCATTCTTAGCATTGATATAATCAAATCGAACGACATTTTGTTGGGTAATGGACGTACGTAACTGACGAAGCGTGTCGGGCTCCGTGCGGTGGGTTTCCAAGTCCACGGACAGACTCGTGACGTGATGATCCGGTCCAATCGTCTGCAGTCTTTCGATGGTCCCTTGCGCACGCTTGTCTTCAAATACGGTGGAGAGGCTTCTGAGCACAGTAACCAGAGAATTGACATCGTAAGAACCGAGCAGGCTTTTATCCATTTTGTATCCGTCCATCATGCCATATCCGCCATTAGATCCCTGATACGATACGACTGGGAAACCCGCAGCACAGATCACATCGATATCCCGATAGATGGTTCTTTGGGAAACTTGAAACTCTTCAGCCAACATGGAGGCAGACAAAACTTCGTGATTTAGCAGCTTGTAAATTATGGAGAGCAATCGCTCCAATTTCATGTGTATCCCCGCCCGTTAGTTCATTTCGTATTACTGCTCATTAGTATATCACAGATTTTTTCTTACTAATCTTGGGATTGGCCTGCTTGTTGTGAAGTCAAACTGGATGGAATTCCCTTTGAGGCCCCACCATATCAAAAAAGAAAATTGTATGTTTAGACACAATTTGGACGCATGTTGTGATAAGCAACAGCTAGTCTATAAACAAACTGTTTCTACTATTGCTACGTAATACATACTGAATTTACGTAAATATTTCTCGATATTATACTATTACTATATAAACTATAATATAAGTAATTCTTTTTATTATTTATTTTTTGTTATTTCCTGTTGCAGAATCCTTATTATAAGGATTCTTTTTTGTATCAAAAATCTACAAAGAAAAAAGATAAGATCGGGAACACAATCTTATCTTTAGAACAAGGAGTAAACAAAAGGAATAACCATCATATTTTTATAATACTCCAATTTTTATTAATTTTGAATATCGGAACCGTAATTACTAAATATGTCTATATTGAGAAAATTATTGCAAAATTAGTTATAAATGATTCAAAAATCCAATGTAAACTTTTAGCCAGTAGTTTACTTTCAAATCACTGACAACGGTCGTTTTGGGTACTTTTCTTAATGGGGTACCGAAACGATTTAGGGAATGAGGGGCCAATCTGGGGTTAAATTACAATTTCAAAATTTAAACAAAATTCGAAAGTAGAATTTTATAATGTTTATTTAGTGAAAACGAGTTTTACAAAAGTATGAAAATAGCAAATTGATACGAACCAGCTGTATTATTTCCATTATCACAAAAAGAACTTGTAGTAATTTCTACAAGTTCTTTTTGTTTTTTTATTCTGTAGGGTCGCTAGTATTACCTGCTTTATCAGTAATACGATAATATAAGGGAATTAGTGGTTGATTATTGGGGGTTAAAAGACTTACGACCAATTGCACCTTTAGCTGAAAAAGCAAGAATTGAGATTTTGGAATACCACACAAGATTGAAAAAAATACGTGATCGATTTGGTCGTTTTCAAGTGAAAACTGATCTACGTTAATGAGTAGAGATTTCAGAATATAAGCGGGGTAATTCCCCTTCCCTTTATGGGAAATCTGACACACTCCCTATTGTTTTTGGGATGTTTTTTACTTAATTTAATTTTTTGTTAAAAAGTTGTTGACTATAAAAATAATTTTATGATATTATAAAATATTTGATAAAAAATAACATATGTGTTAAGGTTAAGAAGGTTACCATATATGGAGGTGGATTATATGTTTCAAATTGGCGATAACATTGTTTATCCAATGCACGGAGCAGGTATAATTGAAGCCATAGAAGAAAAAGAATTCTCAGGAAAAAAACAACAGTATTATGTTATAAAAATGTCAATCAGTAATATGCAAGTCATGATTCCTATGGGTAAAATACTAAGTTCGAGTATACGCCCAGTTACTGATATACTTGCATTAAAACACATTATGCACATTTTTCAGCATGGAGAATCAGATAAATTATTGCCGTGGAAACAAAGGTATAAAGTGAACACGGACAAAATAAAAACGGGTGAAATACAAGATGGTGCTGAAGTTGTACGTGATTTAATGCGTATGAAGAAAGAAAAGGCACTGAATACAAGCGAAAAAAAAATGTTGGATAACGCACATGAATTTTTGATTAGTGAACTAGGATTAATTAAAGGGATCACTGAAAATCAAATAAAAAGTTTCTGTTAAGATTCATTATAGATAATGTATTACATCCCCCGAAAATATCCTGAATTTTTCGGGAATATGATGATTATTAAAAGTAAATCATTTCAAAGATATTCAACTTCTTCAACTCACTTTTAGAGTAGGAACCTCTTTTGTTATTACTTCAATCTTATCCATTTTTATTTTTAAATTTCTTTTACGAACGTTCAAAGTTTCATCAAATAACTCGATTAAATAGTCACTTGATTTTTGCAATCCTGATTCACACTGGCACGGACAAGGATCCGTAAGGATGAAAGAGAGGTAGGGCTTTCATTGTTTTAGGTAATATATTATCTAAGTCATTATTTCTAGAAGAAAAAACAAGCAATCTCACCGCTATCTCTTTAAGAGTTCCTTACATCTACAGAGACAGTGAATAGTAATTGTTTATCTTCTTTACGTAAAATTGATAAACGAACTGGTAACACCATATGGTCAACTACAAAAAAATGGTTTCCAGACCAGGAAACCATTTTTAATCTTATTTACATAACAATAGTAAATGAAGCAGTAAGAAGGAGTGCACACATGAAAAAAATGTTAACAAAAGAATTAAGTAATGAATTAAAGAAGCGAGAAGGGATTATTTCTATTACAGTTGAGCCTTATGAAAAAATCGAAGTTGGTGGAATTCGTGTAGATGGACCAGCTGTGATTCTAATTAATCAAGAATAGCTAAAAATAGTTGAATGAACGAAGAAAAGGATCAGCCTTTACGAGAAAGGAAGATCCTTTTTGTTTGCTACAGCTAATATGGGATATACGTAACTTTTATCTGATGTGTTGGGGTTAAAAGGAAGGAGAGGGTCGGGATTATCATGGTGGAAAGCTTAATATTGGTAGGATTTCTTTTTACGTTATATAAATTAGTTGATAAAAAAATAAACTAATTATTTAAAACGATATATTGTTTCCTTTTTAAGAGCAAGATTTATTTGAGAGTGAAACGGATAATTTAAAGGAGGAATTTAGATGGATGCAAGGAAAGAGCGCATAAAATACGAGAAGATATCAAAGAATTATGATCGTATTTATTCAGTTTCGTTTATCCTATTAATTATACTTGTTTGTAGTAGTGTGATTATCATAGGAGCTACAGGGGGAAAATATGGAGTGTATTTATTGTTAGCAATTTTACTTAATGCACGTATTACGAAAGAATCTCAAAAAAAGTATGAGCACTATTCTAATAAAGGGCGTATTTAAAATCATACATATCCTAAAAGGAACAACCTAGATGTACATTCAAAATATCCGTATATCTTCATCTATTAACTAGTAAAAGTAACTTTATATAAATAATTTTTAGCAATTTAGAAATAGAAACCGTACCTTATTAAAATGTTATTTCCGTTCATATAATGAATTATCCTTCTAGCATATTTATAAGATTTATATCATATATTAGGAGAAAGAATGCAAATTAGAAAGGAGTCTTATAGAATGAGTTATTCGGAAGGAAATGACTTGAGTGAACAACATATGGTAAGTACACCTAATCCCTACGTATATCAGACATTACAATCAGTAATTGGTAAATATGTGGTTATTGAAACTGTAAGAGGTAATGTAAGAGGAAAGTTAAAGGATGTGAAACCAGATCATTTGCTTATTGAATATACGGTACCGTATATTGTACGAATTCAACAAATTGTATGGATTATGCCAAAACAATGATTAAATTAAATCTAATTTGATTTATAACAAATTGGTTTCATAGACGTCCAAATAAAAACACAGGGTTTTATCTCTGTGTTTCTTCAAATTTCCTTTTTTGGATATATGCTTGAGCATGGATAATTTCTTGCTGAAGTTCTTTTAATTCTTCCGTAGATCCTGATTCAATCCCCATGTACGTAGTAACTAGACTAATCATCATATCCATCTTCTCTACTATATTTTGAATGACCTGTTCAGATTGCTCTTTTTTAGGGTGTTGTATTGCTATTAATACATTTTCTATATAATTGTTCTTTCTTTGCTGGATATCATAAATAAACTGTTTTGTGTTTGAATTCATTTGTTTTCCCTCCGTTTTGAATATATTTTCATTCTATCATATTTGAATAGAAAATATTGAGTGGGCCGTTCTTACTTGCAACATTCATCGGTCAAAGGGATTGTCACAAGTGATTTTGGTGAAGAACTCAATTATAAATGGTATGAAGTTAAGAGGTAGGTGAAAAGAGTGATTCTAAACGAGTCACTCTTTTGTTGTATAATTTTTAAATCTTAATAGATTAAATGTATTGTAAAGAAGAACAAAGAGATAGTGAACGCAACAAATTTTTACCATTCTGTTTAGGAGATGTTACTGTGAAAACTATAGAAATTGAAATAGTTAGAACTGGGAGTCGTAAGGATTTAAAAATGGACTTAGATAAAGTTGTAAAAAAGTTTCGTTCAAAGGGTTTAGAGGGTGTAGTACAATATCGAACACAAGCAATTGTAAATGGAATTGAATATTCAGCTTCAATCATTGGGTGTAAATCAGAATGATAAGGGGAAACGTAAGGGGGAGTGAAAATGATAATAAGTATTATAGCGGGAGTATTTCACTTCAGTTATTATTGTAATTATCGTTACGACTTTAATTGCACCTCGATTGTTAAAGTATTTAATACAAGGAGCATTTTAAAAAAGCAATTAATGAGTGAGGTCAGATTTTAGTTATTTTGTATATAAGCTGTCCATATGGGTAGTTTATTGTATTTTTGCTTAGCGTGGGTTTTTTCCGAAATGCTGGCGATACCTCTCATAATAAAATGAAAATAAACTTTTGAATATTAGTTTACTTTTGTTTTTAATTCCCCAATAAATATTAAATTAACTATTTGTGGTAAAATATGTATATGGTATTCAAAAAATAATAACAGAAAGAAAACTTAATGGAAAGCTCACATCAATTGGATCCTTACTACCCAATTGATGCGAGCTAAGCAAATAAAAAAGCAGTACCACCGCTATAAAAGTGTTGGTACTGCCATATAGAGTGACAAGTGTTTTGTTAATTAAAACGTACTTGCTACTTTAATCGCTTTTTCAAGCCCTGCAGCAACAATTTCTTCTGCTTTATCAGGAAATTGATTGTGGCCCTCAATCACGACTTTCTCCATATCTTTTACACCAAAGAAGCTCATCATACTTGCTACATATTTAACAGCCATTTCCATTGGGGCTTTTGGTCCTTCAGAATATACACCGCCACTTGCGTTTAATAATGCAATTTTCTTATTTCCAATAAGACCTACTGGACCTTCTGACGTATATTTAAATGTTTTTCCCGCGCGGTTTAAGTAATCAATATAAGTGTGTAGTACAGCTGGGATTGTTAAATTCCATAATGGGAAACAAAAAACAACTTTATCAGCTGCAAGGAATTGATCTAAATATTTATCAGCAATACCTACAGCCGTTGCTTCTTCTGCTGTTAAATCAAATCCTCTACCAGACTTAAATGTACCGTTAATCATATCTACTCCTACATATGGCAATTCCTCATTGTATAAATCAAGCTCTACCACTGTATCATTTGGATGTGATTCTTTATAACTTGCTAAAAATGCATAATATAATTTCACACTCACTGATTGATCTGCTGGACGGTTGTTTGCTTTTACAAATAAAACTGTTGTCATTCTCTTCTCCTCCTGTTACTCACTTTTACGTTGTTCTATATTTACCCAGTAAAAATGGGTATCCCATTTCTTTTATAATAAAAAACAATGTGGTCAACTTTATTGACTATGTTCCGTATAGTACAATAAAAATCGAATAAAGTCAACTCGATTGACTTTATTCGATTTTATATATGAATCATCAAGTATTTATAGCATTAACAATCTCCGTATACATTACAGTCCAGCTAACTCATTCTCTTTACCCTTTTCTAATTCTTGATCAATCGCCTTTGCTAATATTTCTTTGCTAGTAAATCCTTGAATGGCTTCGTCACCAATAATGAACGTTGGAACAGCCATAATTTGAGCTTCTTGATGGGCATGTCTTAGAGCTTCTTGATGCATTTTTCGGTACTTTCGTGATACTAATGCTTCTTTAAATGCAACCTGAGAAAGTCCCACTTCCACCGCTAATTTTGTTAGCACTTCGATGTCTTCAATATTTTGTACCTCTTGGAAATGTGCAATAAACACTCTATGGTGAAACTCATTTCCTTTTCCAAGTTCCTTTGCAAATTGATAACCTTCAAACGCAAGATGTGTATACGAACGAAAATGTGGTAACTTTATTTCTAATCCTAATTTTTCAGCAGTAGGATAAATAAATGAATCCCAAGCTGCCATTACACGAGTTTGTGTCCGTGGATCAATTTTCGGAGATGGACTAGGACGCAATTCAAATGGCATCCATTCTACTTCTACATCTTTTTCCTTTACAACCTCATTCAAAGGACCTGTTGCTAAAAAACAAAATGCGCATATAAAATCAGAATAAACTTTAATTTTTATAGTCATATATACGTTTCCTCACTTTTTTTATCCAGATGTAACACGTTAAGTTACATCTGGATAAAAAAATATATGCTTACATTGTATCCGCATACTTACGGCGAAAAATTTATTTACTAATAATGTAACGGGATTGTTCCATTCTTATACTCTCTAAATACTTGACCCATGATTTATTGTGCTTAGATTACAATAAACTCTAAAACAATTTTTAGATTTGCTCCTATAGGAGAATCAAGATTCGGTTTTTCATAGAAATGAAACAATTCTTTTGCTTCTACAACATCCCCCGAGCAGTATACGTCTAATTAAGTATCTACACTGTTTTTAGAAAAAGAAAAAAGTTTCTTTTGAAACTGATCTTTCCTAACCTTAGTTTGATAACAATGGTATACCGGCAACAAAATAGAAAAACTCGAATGGTTTTTTCATCATTATTTTAACATCGATTTAAATTATATTGCCTGGAATCATCTATAACGGCATGAAACCAATAGCATTTCTTATATAGATTTATTTCATATGGGTTTTCCCATTTTGCGAGCGATATACCTATCATGAATACAAATTTATCTTGGTTCAATAACAATGTGGTAAAACATCATCCTTACAATATCTTTTTAAAACTGTACTCCATGTCCCCACCTAGAGCTTCAGGTGTATCACCAGTTTCTCTGAAATCATGTGTATGAATTTGTTCGAACGGACCAAAATCTGTTTGTTTATAAAATTCATAGCAAGGGAATCCATCATGTTTACCTTCAATATCAACAGTACCATCTTTTTTGACATGCACAATTAAAAGATAGTCAACAGTAGGTGCATTTATATTTAATGGATTGCTAGCACTTGCACTCATTTGAAACTTGACGTCATCAGAAGCCCATTCAATATCAGTGCATACAATACGTTCTGTACTAGCTTTTCCTGTTTTTTTATTGACGACACCATCTGAATTTGTAACTCTTTCCGTTGTTATACCCGTATTCCCATATGTGAAAATTTCTTCTTTATGAAAATCTACAACTACTTCTTGTTCAACTCTAGAACGCATAGCGTTTACAGTATAAGGGGTAAATTCACGTGAGTCACCTTCGAATTCGATTAAGTTTCCCTTTTGTTTATCTTCCTTAGGTCCAGTCCAACCTATTGCAGTCCAAGACATTGGAATGAATACACTTGCTCTAATTTTAACGATATTAGTCATGAGAAGCACCTCTGTAATTTTAATTTTATTTTGGATAATACATAACCTTTAATCATTGAGCAAAACAGGCCACAATTTCTTTAGAACAATCAATTGTTTTCCATTTATACTAGCTACCGCTTGTAAAGTGTGATACTCTTCTGATTCATATTTATATTTAAATTGTCTTTTTAAAACTGTATTCCATCTCTCCAGCTAGCGCCGCTGGAGTGTCACCAGTTTCTCTGTAATCATGTGTATAGATTAATTCAAATCGACCAAAATCCGTTTGCTTATAAAATTCATAGCAAGGGAACCCATCATGAGAACCTTCAATATGCAAGGCTCCACTTTTGTTAACACGTATAGTTAATAAATAGTCAGCCGCAGGTGCTGCTGTATTTAAAGGATTGTTAGCACTTGCCTTCATTTCAAAAGAGACTTCATCAGCGCCCCACAAAACATTCGTACATACAATGTTTTGTGTATCTGTTTTTCCTTTTTTATGCTCAATAGAACCATCTGGATTTGTAATTTTTACAGTTGTAATACAAGCATCTGCAAATGTGAAAATTTCTTTTTTATAAAAATCAATAATTACTTCTTGCTCTAATCTTGACCGCATTGTGTTTACAGCATATGGTGTAAATTCACGTGCATCACCAGTATATTCGAATACTCTTCCTGTTGAAGAATCTTTAATAGGTGCCAACCAAGCATATGGTGCAAATACACTACCTCTAATTTTAACGATATTAGCCATGAGAAACCTCCATAATTTATTAATTTTTATTTTGGTGAATCCTATTTCTTTCATAATCATAATATAGCCAATTCAATTGACTATATTATGCATAGTGCAATGGAATCTAACATAGTCAACATAATTGACTATGTTAAGCATAGTACAATGGAATTCCAACAAAGTCAACCGGGTTGACTTTGTTGGAGGAGGTTTTATATATGAATCATCAAGTATGTAATGAATTGGATCTTAAATCGCTTTTGTCATTATCCTTTAGTACATCGATTAATGAACTACATGACAGATTGAGTGAATTGGAATTTGAAGACATTAGACCTGTACATGATTTTATGTTTAAATGCATCACTCCTAGTGGAGCAACAGGTATAGAACTAGCCGAATATTTAGGAATTACAAAGCAAGCTGTGAGTAAAATGGTGGATTATCTTGAGAAAAGTGGTTATGTAATGCGCCAAACTTATCCCACTGATAAGAGAGGGAATATTATTGTTTTGACTGAACGAGGGTGGTTAGTAGTGCAAGCAAAAGAGGAGATACTAGCTGAGATTGAGGGGAGCTGGATTGAAAACATAGGTGCAGAACGAATGCAAATGCTCAAAGAGGATTTAACAAAATTAGTATATGAAGCAAATGAAGGTAAATTGTCATCGTGGTTAAGACCTGTCTGGTAAGAATAAAGTCTATAAAGGGGATCAACCAAACATTCATTAACTTACGAAACAGATGATTCCCCAAATGATAAAAATCCGTATTTGTCTGTCAATAGTGCAAAAAAATTGTTTAGTGATGAATTAGGTAAAAGTTAAGTAGAAGCTTAGTGATTTGTTAAAAAAATATTTAAAAATCTTTAGCAACTTCTTTAGCTCTAAGAATAGCCTTTTTCTTCATTTCTTGTGCCTTTTCTGGAAACTTGTTGTGGCCTCAATAAATATTCCTTCAAAGGAGGAAGTACCGAAAAATTCCATCATAACTTCTAAATAAAGATGACCCATTTCTCTATAAGCTTCTGACCCTTCAGAGTAAATATCACCGCGTGCTTGAATGTGTAAGGCTTTTTTCCCTGTCAGTAATCCTATTGATCCTTCTTTTGAATATTTAAATGTTTTTCCTGAAACAGCCACAGCGTCCAAATATGTTTTCAAAATGGCTGGAATAACAACCGATTAACGTACTGCAATTTCCCTACCCATTTCTATATTTGTATAAAAATTGCAAATAAATAATATATGATTTTTATAAAAGAATATAGTGATATTTTGTCGTGAGTTGTACTATTTTGATATTTTATAGTAATATTTTGTCGTGAGTTATACCTGACGGCAAATAATTTATGAATCTATAAAGGAATAATGTGAAAATTTATCATTTAACCCAATTAAAAGGAGAAGGTAATGAATAATTCCATCGACATACAACACTTGTGTGATCTCGCACATAAAGCCTTTAATGTACCTGTTCACATTTTATCTACAGACAAAAAAATCTTATATCATTCTATTTCTGATGATGTTTGTAGTCCATTTTATTCTTCTAAAGAAGAACATCTTAGTGACATTTATCAAGGAAATGATCCCGATAACTTCCCACTTTTCAGATGTAACAGTTATCTTGAAAATTTCGTCCTAATTCATATAGCAAATCATGATTGTGTAAAAGGGACTATTATAATCGGTCCCACTATACACCCAAAGAGCTCAGATGATATAGCCTTTAACATCCGGAAAGAATTTAACTCAAGTAATAAAATTGAAGAAAGACTAGCCTACTATCAGTGCCTACCTGAGATTAAAAAAACTACTTTAATTGATATCGGAATCTTATTACATTACATGATTTTCAATGAAAAGTTAGATGTAGATATCGTTTTAGAAAAAAATAAATTGCTAGAGGAAGTTCCCTATAAAATTGTGAAACCTGATTTATATATTTTAAAACGCCGACAAAATAATCCTGAAACTCACAACAGGGCATTTGTACATAATTATTTTTTAGCAATCAAAGAAGGAAATAAAGAAAAATTATTACAATATATGTATGCGATTCCAAAAGAAGGTGATGGGATTATTTTAGCAGCAGATCCACTCAGAAACCAAAAGGTTCTTGGAATTATTGCGATTACTCTAGCTACTCGATATGCGATAGATGGTAACCTTCCATCAGATATTGCTTTTTCTCTTAGTCTTTTGTATATACAAACCATGGAACAACTAGATAACGTAGACTCTGTAAAGCGATTGTCAGGAGACGCTTTACGTACTTTTGCAGATCGTGTGAAAGAATACAATGCGCAAAAGTATTCAAAAACGATTACTGCATGCCTGAATCATATTAGAAAAAATGTTTACAATGAAATATCTCTCAATGAACTCGCTGATCATTTGGCGATTACCCCTACTTATTTATCTAAATTATTTAAAAAAGAAGTGGGAATTCCTTTAAGTGAATATATTCAAAGGGAACGAGTAGAAGAAGCAAAAAAATTATTAACACTAACTACATATCCATTATTAGATATTTGCACTTTGCTTAACTTTCATGACCAAAGTTATTTTATAAAGGTTTTTAAAAAAATTACAAACATGACTCCTAGACAGTATCGTGAAAAATATACCGTAATATAAGCTTGGTATCTGTTTCTGGTGCAAAAACTTTAATATACGTGTAAGTAATCTCTAAAACTTGAGCATACTGTTTCTATTACTCTAGAAATGGTACGTTATTTTGTGAAAATGATGGAGAAACGGGGTTTATCCATTTTTTATACAACTATTATGCGTTGCGTTCATCAGTATGGTTCTGAATTGGACAAATGAATCTGATTTCACCTCAAACCAATGACTCTTGAAGAGTCCATGAAACATATATCAAAGTAAAATGGCAATGGATATATTTATATCATGGTGTTAATTTGAAAGGAAACACAAACCATTTTTTTAAGCAAAACAAGAAACCAGAAGGCTGCAAAGCGCTTTTTCAAGAAAGCTTTGCGGCCTTTTCATGTTTCAATACTTCTTGTTATAACGGATCGATAAGAATCCATCTTATTATCTTCATGTCAAGTATTGAGGTGGTTAGAATGAATTGTATTTCAGAGGTTTTTTTATGACTATATAAAGATGTTTTTGAATAATATGGAAAATTAATTATTTATTAACAGTAATATCGGGAATTATTCCATAAAACTTAATAATATATCATATATTACTTGATATATCCACATTTCATGCAATTATGCATACCTAAATAAAGGTAAAAAAGTATAAGTAATACCATTAAATTATTCTATAAATGTTTTTCTAAAATACAAACTACCCCCCTCTAAATTAATATAGTTATTTTTTTATTGAATATATTAAGTTGTAATCATTATAATTAATACAATAGAATTCATCATTAATTTTATTAGTATAATATCCTTTCACTCATATTAAGTATGTAACAATAAAATTATCAAATATATAAGATGAAATTCTACTATTTACGACAAAATCTTACTATATACGCATCGGAAATTTAATGTTTTAATAAATAACATAACTGGTACGACCACTAAGAAAGGGGCAAATTACACTAAATAGGAGTTTAGTAAAGTTGCAAGTAACATTATGTTGTTTCAAACTTTCTTAATATTCAGTTATTTTAAAAGGTCTCGAATCACAAAAGTATTATATTTGTACAAAATTGGTTTTAAGTTTCTACATAGCAAAAGTGATTTTATTTCGCAATAAAAGTATAAGCAATGTACAGTATAATTTCATCTTTTGTAATTTTGTAGGGATTTTACCGGCAAAACTAGGGGGAAATATTATGAGATCAGTATCAAAAAAAGTCATGGCAGGGTTAGGTGTAGGAGCAATGAGTCTATCTATCTGGGCTCCTTCAAGTCAAGCAGCAGCTCCAGCAAATAATGAATATCATACTATTCATTTGGCAGCTAATACAAACATAGCTTGGGATGTATATAAAGGGTGGCAATCTGATGATGCAGGTATTGTTCTATGGGATGGAGCCCGTGGTGACAATGAACAATTTGTATTTTTCCCACTTGATGGAGGAGCATATGCAATCGTAAATAAAAATAGTGGAAAACCTGTAGGGATTGGTAATGCTTTCATTGGTAGTGATGGTGTTCGTGATTTTTACAATGACAATGATCAGGGGTTGCGACAAACGAGTTGGACTGGTGCCGCTAATGAACAATGGTATTTACGAGACAAGGGAAATAATAATTTTGAAATTGTAAACCAAGGATCTGGGAAAGTTGCATCTTGGGCGGGGGTTCAAAGGTATGGATTTAAAGATTATGTAGATTTGGATGAATCAAATCCTTCTGATAATAATAGGGTATTTCATATTCCAGCTGCACGCAGTACTTTTTCATTACCAACCTTACCAGCTGTAGGAACTAGACCAAATGCTCCAGATTATAATACAAGTGGGACTATTGATCAACAATTACCTCAAACGTCAAATTCTGTTGTTGTTGGGGCATCTTTAATACCATCTATCATGGTCAAGGATAATGGTGCGAGTGATTATACAAAAATACACAATTCACCATATTATGTCTTAGTAAAAGAAGAATATTGGGAGAAAGTACGCTCAGAAATTATTCCTGCTGGTGCCACTAGTAAATATACAGTTAAATCAGGTGTAAGTGAGATAGATCAAAAAAAGATGTCTGATACGCTTGCAATGAGCTTTGGTTCAGACTTGGGATTGAAATTTGGAGAATCATCTCTATCAATTAAATCGAGTGTTTCAAGAACAATACAAACAGAAGTTACTAAAACTTCTACGAATGCAACGGAAGAAACAGAGGAAAAGAGTATTCCAAGTATACCTGGTAAAAACACAGGATTTACAGCATATCAACTGGTAACAAAATATACAGTAAAGAGAACAGACGGTTCAGTTGTTACAGATCCTTCGATTGTAAGAGACAGTAAGCAAACGATAGCAAGAACAATAGCTAAATAAATAAGAAACATATTGCAATATACTTCAACAGTACGTGGACAAGCAAAGTGAAGTGCTGGAGCCCCCTCAAAAAATGAGGGGGTTTCCCTTGTTATAATTATTTGTTTACTTCAAATGATAAAATAAGTATTTCTATTCCAATTACATATTCCCTCCTTGCTATATTTAAAAGGAAGAAATATTTAGATTCGAAAAAAGAGAAACGTCAAGTAACTCCCAAATACACAATAAGGGTTGATTTTAAGTCACTTTTTGTTTGAAAGGACTTTAATGGAACGAATTGAAAAGGAAAGGATGATTTATATGAAGAAAAGGAATAATTTTATGTTCCAAAAACCGATGAAAGTACTTGCTACATCTGTTATTTTGGCAACTACACTATTTACACCTACTTTAACAAATAACTTGACAGTTCAAGCTGAAACGGTTGCCACGCAAACTGAAAATCAGTATGAACAGAGGGAGTTTAAACTTCCAGGTACAGGAGATTACTATGAAGAAGCACAAAGAGAAAGAAGATCATATACAAAATCATATATGCCAACAGGAATCTATGTAAAACCGAATGAACAAGTTACAATTGAAGTATCGGGAACAAAAAAGATTAAAGCAATTATTGGGACAACTGAATATGATAAAGAAGGAGGAAAAGAAATTGACCTTTCTCCTGGTTCTAACACGATCTCCTCTCCGAACGGTGGTTTATTAGGGTTTGATAACTATCAAAAAACAGGAACAGTTACGGTGAAAGTAACACAAGGCGGGAGCCCTGTTCCATTCTTTGAACTAGGGAAACATACGAAAGAAGACTGGATTGCAATGATGGACAAGTACCCAGATGCACATGCTGTACAATTGAAATCAGAAAAAGCAGTACTTACTGTTACGCAGGATAGTGCCAAGCAATATATCGTGGACCAAGATCCTGTTCCTCTATTAAAAAAATATGATGAAATGATTCGAGCACAAGATAAGATATCAGGGTTATCTGAAACAGACCCGAGTCCGTTGCATCGTCCAACTCGTCGCATTTGGGCTTTTGCAGAAAATCCTAACAAAAACACTTGGGGCATGTATGCAAGTACTAATGGAGTATTTTTTACTACTGCTGGTAACGCAATCGAAAGTGCTTTAGATGTTAATAAATTTGGATGGGGACAAATGCATGAAGCAGGACATAAAAGGCAGCAACAGCCATGGACGTGGGATGATCGAAGGGGTACGTGGGAAGTAACTGTTAACCTATATTCTTTAGCTGCACAAAAGCAATTATTCCCGAATCAACCAACACGTTTAGAACAAAATAAGGATTACGATAGAGCCTTTACGTATTTAAAACAAACAGATAAAGAATATAAAAATATTGACGACTTGTTTGTGAAACTTGTTATGCTTTGGCAACTTCAATTAGCATATGGTGAAGATTTTTATCCAAATCTTCACAAACTATATCGAGAGTTACCACAGAATCAAACTAGATTAGATGCTGAAGGTAAAATACAATTATTTATTTACAATACATCGAAAGTAGCGAAACAAAATTTACTTCCATTTTTTGATCAATGGGGGCTGAAAGCATCACAAGAAACGAGACAAAAAGTAGAAGCTTTAAATAATCCAACATTAATTGCCCCTATATGGGAAGCGACGGATGCTAAACCTGTTAAACCACTAGCTGTATTGTCTAAAAAAATAATGAAAGCAAGTGCAAACAGCGAGGAATCATGGCATGATCCAGCTAGGAATGCAATTGATGACAATCCAAACACTATTTGGCATAGCAAATGGAGTACAACAAATCAATATCCATACAACTTAACGTTAGATCTCGATCAGACGAAATCGATTACTCAAGTAGCGTGTCTCCCGCGTCAAGATGGTGGGATTAATGGCCGTATTTTAAACTATAATATTTATACAAGTATGGATGGTAGTAACTATCAAAAAGTAGCTTCTGGAACATGGGAAAATAGTACGACACAAAAATTGGCAACATTCGAACCTGTTTCCGCTAAATATGTAAAAGTGGAAGTAACGAACGGAAAGAATGGATTTGCTTCTATAGCAGAAGTAGATGTTCTAACTGATTCTTCGCCTGTTAAACCATAAGTATTACCAAAACATACAAGGTGTAACTTTTAAATAAAGTTTGATAAAAAAGCTTGCTTGATTAATAATCACAAGCTTTTTTTGTTTCTTGGGTGTTTTTGTCTATCCCCTTGAAAAGAGGGAATAAGAAAAAAGTAACCCAAAATCCTTATTTATAAGGATTTTGGGTTATTTTTAAAAATAGGTTTGTCAAAACATCTAGAATTCTACTGATATGTTTCAAAAGTGATTTGGTTGTAATTTTGAAATGAAAAGACCTATTTTTTGCTATGTCATATAGTACACTTTTTGACATAGCGTATAAATTTAAAATCAATTAAGCTAATTCCCCCTGTTCGGGGGTTTGGGAAAAAATACCCAACCTAGCTTATTTAGAAAGGATAACGTTTTTTAATACCCCATCACAATCAAGCTAAGAAAAGCAAATGCCCCAAAACGATAAAAACGATCAAGATGTAAAGATGGGGGTATTATGATATCTTAACTTGATGGGTGCACGGTTAGGCCCCTTTTATAAACTCATTATTTACCAGACAGGTCTTAACCTCGATGATGTTTTACCCTCATTTGCTTCATAAACTAACTTTGTTAAATCTTCCTTGAGCATTTGCATTCTTTCATCGCCTATGTTTTCAATCCAACGTTGTTCAATTTCAGTTAGTATCTTCTCTTTTGCTTGCACTACTAGCCAACCTTTTTCGGTCAAAACAATAATTTTCCCTCTCTTATCAGTTGGATGAGCTTTGCGCATTACATAACCACTTTTCTCAAGATAATCCACCATTTTACTCACAGCTTGCTTTGTAATTCCTAAATATTCGGCTAGTTCTATACCTGTCGCTCCATTAGGAGTGATGCATTTAAACATAAAACCGTGTATAGGTCTAATATCTCCAAATCCCAATTCACTCAATTTGTCATGTAGTTCATTGATTGATGCGCTAAAGGATAATGACAAAAGTGACGTAAGGTCCAATTCGCTAAATACTGGATGACTCATACATAAAACCTCCTTAAATGAAGTCAATACGATTGACTTCATCTGATTTCTATTGTACTATATGGCATATAGTCAATCAAATTTACTATAATTAGTTATAAGAGAAATAAGGGATCCAACGAAACAAAAATTAATAAATTATGGAGGTTTCTCATGGCCGACATCGTGAAAATTAGAGGAAGTGTGTTTGCCCCGTATGCTTGGTTAGAACATATTAAAGATCCTACAACAGGAAACCTTTTTGAATATACTGGTGATGCACGTGAATTTACACCATATGCTGTAAACACAATGCGGTCAAGATTAGAGCAAGAAGTGATTATTGATTTTTATAAAAAGAAATTTTTTCACATGCAAATGCTTGTATCGTAACTGTGAAAATTACAAATCCAGATGGTTATATCGAGTATAAAAAAGGGCCCGTTCCATGTTGAGATTGAAATCATTTCGAACAGCACCTATATACTAAGTAGTATCGAAGCTATGCATATGGTTAAAAAACCTCTTGAAAACGTTATCAAACATAGTTATAATCTAAGTGGTTAATGATAAACAGTAATTGAATACTTTTCACATAGGATTGTGACTGTTCGGCAGGCAAAACCTAAATTCATACCAAGAATACAATTATGCTGTATTTTTGGTATGAATTTAGGTTTTTTATTTAGGCTAATAAGTAGGTGATGATATATGAAAATCAAAAAAGTATTAAACAATAACGTAGTCTTAGTAGAAAATGATAATAATACAGAAATGATTGTCATGGGTAAAGGTATTGCTTTCCAAAAAAAATCGGGCGAAGATATTGATCCTTCCCAAGTTGATAAAACATTTGTTTTAGAAGCAAAAGGTTTAACAGATAAATTAGCCCATCTTATTAACGAAATTCCATCCGAACATTTGGATTTATCGGATGAAATTATCACCTACGCTAAATCAAAGTTATCTGGAAAAATTGGTGATAATATTTATCTTACCTTAACCGATCATATTAGTTTTTCAATTTCTCGCTTTCAACAAGGTTTCATACTCAAAAACGCGTTACTTTGGGAAGTAAAGAAATTCTATCGCAATGAATATGAAGTTGCCTTACACGCATTACAAATCATTGAAAGGAAAACTGGTTATAAGCTACCTGAAGATGAAGCTGGTTCGATTGCTCTTCACCTCATTAATGCTCAACAAAACCAAAATGATATGGAAGACACGATGAATATGACGAAAATGGTAAATGATGTTCTTACTATCGTTAAATATCATTACGGTTTAGAGCTAGATGAAAATTCAATTAATTATAGTCGCTTTGTTACTCATTTAAGATATTTTGCCTATAGATTGACTCATAATCAATCTGCTATTGAAGGTGAGAAAGAATTATATGAACAAGTAAAGGCAAAATATCCTGAAGCTTATCAATGTACCCAAAAGGTAAAAGCTTATATTGAGTCTACTTATGGTAAAAAACCAAACAAAGATGAAATGCTTTATTTAATGCTTCACATTAACCGTATTACATCACGAGAAAAACATAATAATTGAACCACAGGATTGTGACTGTTCGGCAGGCAAAACCTGGGTTGATTTTTCTTATTCGAGTTCATTATTTCGAATAAGAAAAATCAACTCAGGTTTTTTTATAAAAATAAAATTAAAGGAGTGCTATAAATGAGCTATACAAGCTTAGCTAAAGAAATTCTCCAACATATTGGTGGAGAGAATAACGTCAATAGTTTAGAACATTGTGCTACACGCTTACGCTTTAAAGTAAAAGACAGCAACAAAGTAAATAAAGAAGTATTAGAAAATGTAAAAGGTGTTATTAGTGTTGTTCAAACTGGTGGCCAACAACAAGTAGTAATTGGTAGCCATGTTTCTGATGTATTTAAAGAAATTAATAAAATTGGTAACTTCTCAAAAGATGCTAATGAAACATCTGAAGAAAAAACATCGCTTTCTGGAAAAATATTTGAATTAATTTCTGGTACGTTTACTCCATTACTAGCACCGCTTGCCGGAGCAGGTATGCTGAAGGCTCTTTTAGGCGTATTAGTCATGTTTGATTTGTTATCGGATAAAAGTGGTACGTATGCTATTTTATCTGCCGCTGGTAATGCTATTCTATACTTCTTACCTATTATGATAGGTTTTACTTTAGCTACGAAATTAGGAGCTAACCCATACATGGGTGGTATTATCGGAGCTGCTCTATTAGAACCAAACTTTACAGCTTTATTAGCTAATGGAGATACAAGCTCATTCCTAGGAATACCAGTTATCTTGATAGACTATTCTTCTCAAATCGTACCATCATTTATATCGGTACTTATTTACGCTCAGTTAGAGAAATTCTTGAAAAAAGTTATATACAAAGATTTACAAATGTTTTTAGTACCAATGCTTTCATTAATGATTATCGTACCATTAGCTGCTATCGCATTCGGTCCTTTTGGAACCTATGTAGGTAAAATGGTTGCTACAGGAATTAATTTCTTAAGTGAACATAGCGGACTATTAACTGGGGCTGTTGTTGGTGGTACCATGGTTTTCCTTATTATGTTTGGATTACATTGGGCTCTTGTTCCAATGAGTATCGAAAACTTAATGAACGGTGGAGACCCAATCGACCCAATGTGGGCTGCAAGTACATTCGCTCAAACGGGTATCGCACTAGGTATCTTTTTAAAGACAAAAAATAAAGAAACAAAATCTCTTGCTGGTTCAACAGCATTAACAGGGATACTTGCAGGTGTAACAGAACCAATTCTATACGGATTAATTGCAACTCATAAACGTACATTAAAATATGTTGTTATTGTCGGAGCGATTGGTGGTGCTTTCATTGGGGCATTTAAAGCTGAAAACAATGCCTTTGCCCTTCATTCTATATTTACACTAAGTGGTACAACAACACCATGGCTTCCATACTTCTTAATGATTATCATGACAGTAGGGGGAGCAGCAGCCTTAACATATTTCTTAGGTTACGAGAATAAAGAGGAACTACAAAATAAAGAAACATCTAAAGAAGCTGGTGCAACGGTTGTAAAAAAAGAAGGAATTGTAAGTCCTTTAACAGGAACCATTACTCCTTTAAACCAAGTAAAAGATGCTGTATTTGCATCTGAGGCAATGGGAAAAGGGATTGCGATTGAGCCAACTGTTGGTGAAGTCCATTCACCAGTAAACGGTGTCATTACAACGATCTTCCCTACTGGACATGCTGTTGGTATTACATCAGATGATGGAGCAGAAATTCTTATTCATATTGGCATTGATACGGTTCAATTAGAAGGAAAATATTTCAATGCACATGTGAAAACGGGTGACAAAGTAAGAAAAGGACAACATTTAATCGACTTTGATATAGAAAAGATTAAAGAGGCTGGCTACCTTGTAACAACACCTGTAATTATTACAAATACTGCACAATATACGGATATCATTGAAACAAATAAAGAACAAATTACTAAAAATGAAGATTTACTAACTCTAATATTTTAATAACATCTAGCTGATTGGGGATAAACTATACTTATTCCCAATTGGTTGAACATATTTTGGAGGGACACATAATGTTGAATAACTTCTCAAAACCGTTTCCAAAAGACTTTTTATGGGGTGGTGCAACGGCAGCAAACCAAATAGAAGGTGCATACCAAGAAAAAGGAAAAGGCCTTTCTACAGCAGACGTATTACCACATGGTGTTTTTAGCCCGCAAGATTATTCAATGGAAGGCTATTATCCTTACCACACTGCAATTGATTTTTATCACAACTATAAAGAAGATATCGCCTTGTTTGCTGAAATGGGCTTTAAATGCTTCCGTATGAGTATTGCATGGACTCGTATTTTCCCAAATGGTGACGAATTAGAACCAAATGAGGAAGGTTTAAAATTTTACGATGACATATTTTCTGAATTGGCAAAATACAACATTCAGCCTATTGTTACCATTTCTCACTATGAAATGCCACTCGCTTTAGTGAAAAATTATGGTGGTTGGAAAAACCGTAAACTTATAGAATTTTATGAGCGCTTTGCTAGAACTCTTTTTACTCGCTACAAAGATCAAGTAAAATATTGGATGACATTTAATGAAATTAATTTTGTTATCCATGCCCCATTTACTGGCGGTGGACTTGAGTTTGAGGAAGGAGAAAATGTAAAACACACACAATATCAAGCGGCTCATCACCAATTTGTTGCCAGTGCTCTGGCAGTAAAAGCAGGTCATGAGCTTATTCCAGATAGCAAAATTGGTTGTATGCTTGCCTATGCTCCAACTTATCCTTATTCTTGTAATCCAGAAGATGTGTGGACAGCCATGATGTTAGATCGTGAAACAGTGTTTTTCACAGATGTACAAGTACGTGGATACTATCCTTCCTATACGGAGCGCTACTTTGCTGAACATAATATTACAATTAAAGTGGAGCCTAGTGATGAAGAAATTCTTCGTACTCATAAAGTAGACTATTTAGGCTTCAGTTATTATAACAGCGGTACGGCCTCTGCAACTCCTGAAGAACATAAGGCTTCTGATGGTAACTTACAATTAGGAGGCGTAGAAAACCCATACTTAGAAGCATCTGAATGGGGATGGGAAATCGATCCGAAAGGCCTTCGAATTGCTTTAAATACGTTATACGACCGTTACCAAATCCCTTTATTTATCGTTGAAAATGGTTTTGGTGCTGTTGATATTTTAGAAAATGAGTCTGTAAATGATGATTACCGTATTAGCTATTTCCGTGATCATATTGCTGAAATAAAGGAAGCTATCGCTGATGGTGTGGACTTAATCGGTTATACTACATGGGGGCCTATTGACCTTGTAAGTGCTTCTACTGCTGAAATGAAAAAACGTTACGGCTTTATCTATGTAGATAAGGATAACGGAGGTAATGGAACATTAAAACGTTACAAAAAGAAAAGTTTCAATTGGTACAAGCAAGTCATTGCTTCTAATGGTGAAGATTTAAATTAAGAATGTATAAAGGATGGTCGTAATTAAAGATTGATTACGATCATCCTTTTATATTTTGTATCTTTAGGGGTCCTACCACACATCCATCAACTTAAGGTATATTTTTATACAAAATGCGGTCTTTCCATATAGTTTTTTATTATCTTTTATAGATTTTATAAAAGTAGGCATATCAAATAAACCCTGACGGGTTTTAATTTTTTTACTATGCTACCTGATGAGTAGAAGTGGTATACTCATAAATAACACCCAAAATATCAAAGACTGTCTTTTTCTCGTATCGATGAGATTTTCGTCCGTTGTGCTGTAGGAGGTTAAACAGACGAAGGAGAACCTTTGATAGCTCTTGGGTGTTTTTGTGTAATGCTTGATGAAAAAGTAAAAAATAATCCTTAATTATGTACATCGCTTTATATTCACTTAGCTCTTTCTGTTTCTTACGTAACAGGAGTTCTCGCATTTTAAACATAGTAGAAGAACATAATAGAATACTAATGAGTTGCCCATAAAGGTGACATTCTAATCGTTCTTGTTTAATAGATTTACAACGATGAATTTGAAACCAAGATTTCCATATTTTAAATAACAGCTCAATTTGCCAACGCAGTGAATATAGATCATAAATTTTCTCTTTTGGTACCCATTCCGTAGGAATGTTTGTCATATATACCGTAATACCTTGTAAAAGTTTTGTACGCTCTGTATATGTAATTCCTTTTTTCTTTTCGCGAATAGCTCGATCACGTAGACGTTTCTGTTTTTGCTCCTCGGTACATCTATAAACTACAATTCGAGTAGGAAGTTTGTCTTTACTCCCTACATATACATCATGTAATTCATACACTTGGCCAGGTTGTAATTGTTTCATGATGTCTTCCAAATGAATCTGTATATATACCGGTCTCAATTGAGCAGGTTTTGTTTTAAATACCACTGTTTCGAATTCTTTTCTATATATTTTAGTTGGTAACTTAAGACGTGATAAATAATATCCTTGCTTATCCTGAATAGACTTAAAGTCTTGTAAACGAAAATATCCTAAATCACGAATATATAGTTCATTCTTTTGTGCCATGTCTGTTCGAGTCGCACTATATGCCTGATCACTTCGTTTTCCTGGTTCAATTTCCACATCAGAAAATTCTCCACTCAACAAATCATACTCTAGTTGAATTTTCACACCAGCTTTATGACTACATCCTCCGGCACCAGGATAAGTAGTTGCGAATCGATCTGGAACTTGGAAGGTTGTAGAATCAAGAACGAGAATCCGCTCAAAATAAGCAGAAAGAGAATTAGAAATCTTAGATACTCCTCCAATTTTAGCTTGTAGAAGTGTAGTAAATACAGTTCGAAAGAAGGCTACAGAAGCCGAATTAAATCGTCGATTAAGTCCCTCCGGACTTAATAAAATTCCTGTTGAAGTTTCTAATTGACTACAAAGTTGAGTAAGAGAGGTAGTAGCGATTTGTTGATTTAACCATACACACAAAGATAAGAAATGGTGCCCGTGGCACTTGCGTTTTCGTTTCATCCCGCCTGCTTCTATAGCTAGTTGATTAAGTGTAGCGGGAGACATATATCGATATAACTCTTCAGCAAATAAAGATAACTCTTGTTTTTGGTGCATATTCATAAAAAGCACGTCACCCTTTCTCATTAACATAAGAGAATAGTAACGTGCTTTTAGCTTCAAAAATAGTCTAAATCCTTAAGTTGATGGATGTGGGGTAGCACCACATGCCCATCAACCTAAGAAAAGCAAATACCCCCAAAACGAGAAAATTGACATCTCGAGATGAAAATGTACAATTTTTTTGTTTTAGGGATGCTTTAAAATATTAGCTTGATAGCAATGGGGTGTAACCCCATATAGAAGAAACTTATTCTATATGGAAAAGTGAAGGAATAACAGCTATCATGTTTATGCAAATGTTGGAGCTAAAGAAAAACACGGTTTATAAAATAATGAAGGAATATAAAGAAATAAAGTAGCATCTCTGCTATGAAAAATCCTACTTTTTCTATACTTGTAAGAATCTTTGATTTTTTGCATCAGAATAGTATTATGTATATCGAAAAAAATAAAAGACAACTCCAATTAAGAGTTGTCTTTTTGTGCAATAAAATTCCCAAAATATGAAGATATACAAACGAATATAATACGTTATAGTTGATATTATAACAAAAATAAATAGGATTGCGAATAAAAAGAATATTATATTTTTTTGGGTATAGTTAAAAATCTCTTAAAATAAACCTTTTATAAAGGTTTATTTTAAATATGATTATTGTATTTGAGGGGCTCCTTATAAATCTTAGCTATATATTTTACAAAATCAATGACGGGATAGTGTATGAGTGAACGATGCTGCGCAAAACTGACCCCTTCTTTTTCCATTTCTGAAATAATTTGTTCGATTTCCAACTCTTTTTGTTGTATTCTATTATAATTTTGATATACAATGTTTTTCCATTTATAAGAAGAACCGTGAAAATAACCTTCTCCTTTTACCATATGGCTGAATATTATTTCTATTTTTTCTCTGCGTTGTTTTTCCTTCATATGCGCTTCCGTTGACTCCATGTTTATCGCCTCTTTCCTTTGTGTGATAAATTCGGTCTAACTTAGCCAATGTATATTAATCTTGTTGGGAATTGTCGTTTAAGGCTATCTCATCAACTGTATTTGTTTTTCAAGCGCTAAATGGATTTTACATCTAAATAAGTTGATAGTGTGTATAAAATACTATCAATCTTTATTATAAAACGATTCTTTATAGGCTTGCACCTTTTTACACTCACCAAGATTTAAAACATGACGAGTATCTTCATCCATGAATGTTATCCTCAGTATCCCTTTTTATATGAAAAAATTATATAAAAAAATAGCGCTCTTAAAGAATTTTGTTACAAATTTATTATGTTTGACTTTAAAAAAGGAACGTAATATTTATTTGTAGAAAATTTCAAGAGTAAATATAGAATGACTATTTATATGATAAGAAAAGGGGGCACTTATATGCTAACAAATGATTTAGATTTACGATTAGAACCACGTTTAAAAGAACTGTATGAACAACATAAAATAAGAGCACAGAAGATAGACTGGGGTTATCATGAGTTTTTACCATGGGATAAGGGAATGGACTTTAAAAGAGTTCCTTGGGATGAAAGTCAAGTTACTCTTCCATCTGGTATAATTACAGCCATTGAAACAGCTTTATTAACAGAAGTGAATTTACCATGGTTTACAACGTATTTATCTGCGACTTTTAAAGGTTCCCTTTCTGTTATTACAGACTTTATTCACACATGGACTTCAGAAGAGGATCAACATTCGAATTCATTGGAGACATATTTACTACTCACTCGAAGTGTGAACCCTAAACGAATACATGAATTAAGAAAGTCAGTCGTTGAGGGTGGATTTGAGCCAGATTTTCATACACCAATCGAAGCCATGACGTATACGACGCTACAAGAACTTGCAACGATGGTGTTTTACAATAATGTAGCTAAGGTTGCAAGTAAGCATGATCCAGATCTTGCTACATTATTACGCCGTCTCGCCAAAGATGAGACTCTTCATTATGCGTTTTATCGAGACGTCATTCGAACACATTTGGAATTAGAACCTAATTATTGCTACCATATTGCCAATGTGATTAAGAATTTTAAAATGCCAGGTGCCGTCATGCCTGATTTTGAAAATAGAATGGCTGTGATTGCAAAAGAAGCAAACTATGGACCACTACAATATTTTGATCAAGTACTTGATGTAGTGGTTGAGTATTGGGGGTTAAAAGACTTACGACCAATTGCCCCTCTAGCAGAAAAAGCAAGAATTGAGATTTTGGAGTACCATATAAGATTGAAAAAAATACGGGATCGATTTGGCCGGTTTCAAGGGAAAACTGATCTACGTTAATGAGTATGGATTTAAGAATATAAGTGGGGAAATTCCCTTACCTTTATGGGAAATCTGACACAATCCCTATTGTTTTGGGGGTGTTTTTTACTTAATTTAATTTTCGTTAAAAAAGTTATTGACGATAAAAATGATTTTATGATATTATGAAATATTTGATAAAAAATAACATATGTGTTAAGCTTGAGAAGGTTACCACATATGGAGGTGGATTATATGTTTCAAATTGGCGATAACATTGTTTATCCAATGCACGGAGCAGGTATAATTGAAGCCATAGAAGAAAAAGAGCTCTCAGGGAAAAAGCAATTGTATTATGTAATAAAAATGTCAATTAGTAATATGCAAGTCATGATTCCTACGGGTAAAATATTGAGTTCGAATATACGCCCAGTTATTGATATACTTGCATTAACGCACATTATACAAATTTTTCAGCATGGAGAGTCAGATGAATTACTGCCGTGGAAACAAAGGCATAAAGTAAACACGGATAAAATAAAAACGGGTGAAATACAAAAAGGTGCTGAAGTTATACGTGATTTAATCCGTATGAAGAAGGAAAAAGCACTGAATACAAGCGAAAAAAAATTGTTGGATGATGCATATAAATTTTTGGTCAGTGAGCTAGAATTAATTAAAGGAATCACTGAAAAACAAATAAAAAGTTTCTGTTGAGATTTATTATAAATAATGTATGACATCCCCCAGAAATATCCTGAATTTTCTGGGTATATGATGGTTATTAAAAGTAAATTATTTCAAAGACATTCAACTTCTTCAACTCACTTTTAGAGTAGGAACCTCTTTTGTTATCACTTCAATCTAATCCATTTTTATTTTTAAATTTCTTTTACGAACGTTCGAAGTTTCATTAAATAACTCGATTAAATAGTCACTTGATTTTTGCAATCCTGATTCACACTGGCACGGACAAGGAGCCGTAAGGATGAAAGAGAGGTAGGGCTTTCATTGTTTTAGGTAATATACTATCTAAGTCATTATTTCTAGAAGAAAAAACAATCAATCTCATCGCTATCTTTAAGAGTTGCTTACATCTACTGAGACAGTGAATAGTAATTGTTTATCTTCTTTACGTAAAATTGATAAACGAACTGGTAACACCATATGGTCAACTACAAAAAATGGTTTCCAGACCAGGAAACCATTTTTAATCTTATTTACATAACAATAGTAAATGAAGCAGTAAGAAGGAGTGCACACATGAAAAAAATGTTAACAAAAGAATTAAGTAATGAATTAAGGAAGCGAGAAGGGATTATTTCTATTACAGTTGAGCCTTATGAAAAAATCGAAGTTGGTGGAATTCGTGTAGATGGACCAGCTGTGATTCTAATTAATCAAGAATAGCTAAAAATAGCTGAATGAACGAAGAGAAGGATCAGCCTTTACGAGAAGGGCAGATCCTTTTTGTTTGCTACGACTAATAATAGGATATTCGTATATTCCATCTGATGTGATGAGGTAAAAGGAAGGAGAGGGTCGGGATTATCATAGTGGAAAGCTTAATATTGGTAGAATTTCTTTTTATTTTATATACATTAGTTGATCAAAAACAAACTAAGTATTTGAAACGATAGATTGTTTTCTTTTTAAGAGCGGGATTTATCTTATGGTGAAACGGATAATTTAAAGGAGGAATTTAGATGGATGCAAGGAAAGAACGCATAAAATACGAGAAGATGTCAAACAATTATAATTGTATTTATTTAGTTTCGTTTATCCTATTAATTGTACTTGTTTGTAGTAGTGTGATTATCATAGGAGCTACAGGAGGAAAATATGGAGTGTTTTTATTGTTAGCAATTTTACTTAACGCACGTATTACGAAAGAATCTCAAAAAAAGTATGAGCAGTATGCTAACAAAGGGCGTATTTAAAATGACACATATCTTGAAAAGAATAACCTAAATGTATATTCGAAATATTCCTATAGCATCACCTATTAACTAACAAAAGTAACAGTATATTGTACGAATTCAACAAATTGTATGGATTATGCCAAAACAATGATTAAATTACATCTAATTTGATTTATAACAAATTGGTTTCATAGACGTCCAAATAAAAACACAGGGTTTTATCTCTGTGTTTCTTCAAATTTTCTTTTTTGGATATATGCTTGAGCATGGATAATTTCTTTCTGAAGTTCTTTTAATTCTTCCGTAGATCCAGATTCAATCCGCATGTACGTAGTAACTAGACTAATCATCATATCCATCTTCTCTACTATATTTTGAATGACCTGTTCAGATTGCTCTTTTTTAGGATGTTGTATTGCTATTAATACATTTTCTATATAATTGTTCTTTCTTTGTTGGATATCATAAATAAACTGTTTTGTGTTTGAGTTCATTTGTTTTCCCTCCGTTTTGCATATATTTTTATTCTATCATATTTGAATAGAAAATATGATAGAATGGACCGTTCTTACTTGCAACGTTCATCGGTCAAAGGGATTGTCACAAGTGATTTTGGTGAAGAACTCAATTATAAATAGGATGAAGTTAAGAGGTAGGTGAAAAGAGCGATTCTAAACCGAGTCACTCTTTTGTTGTATAATTTTTAAATCTTAATAGATTAAATGTATTGTAAAGAAGAACAAAGTGATAGTGAACGCAATAAATTTTTACCATTTTGTTTAGGAGGTGTTACTGTGAAAAATATAGAAATTGAAATAGTTAGATCTGGGAGTCGTCAGGATTTAAAAATGGACTTAGATAAAGTTGTAAAAAAGTTTCGTTCAAAAGGTTTAGAGGTTGTAGTTCATCTTGAATCGAGAGATACATAAGAAAACGTTATTCTTTCTAATCTAGCTTGTTTAGAAAGAATAACGTTTTTTAGTACTTAGGAGTATTAAAATCTCTTAAGTTTATGGGCATGTATGGTGACCCCTATTATAGAAGCTATTTTAAACGTAAGGGATTTGTAAGGAATAGGTAAGGAAAAAGAGATTTTCATTGTGTATGATCAAAATATAAATAAGTATGAAAGGCGGAACAGATATATGATTTCTACTGCTGACGACTTAAACGAATTCTTCTCTTACTTATTCAGTGGCAAATGACTGAAGGAACAGCAACTAAAACAAATGCTTACTACAGTTCCTGCAGGAAGAAAAGGAATCGATGGATAGAGTCTTGCAATCTATGAAATTAAGCTTCCAAACGGTGTCTCAATATGGGGACACGGAGGCGCCATTCCAGGATTTCTTACTGTTGCTGGAGGCACACTTGGAGGTAAGCAAACGTTAGCCGTCAATTTGAACAGCTTGGGTAAAGCTGACAGTCCTGATTTTTATAAAAATAATTTACTTGCTGAATTTAGCAAGTAGGCAAAGAGGAAAAACGGATAGATTTTGTCATGTTTTTTATAGTTAAACAAATAAGTGATGAAATCGATCACTTATCTAAGGAGGCAATTCTCTCATGAAAATTAAACTATCTGGGGTATTAGCCGCTACATTTGCGCTAACGATGACCCTACCAACAGGCGCGATGGCGTCTTCTAGCAGTAAGACTCCGGTTGTAGCTAACCAAGAAGTTGCTAGCGAAGAACTGGAGAAGATTGCGGCAGATAAGGCTGCCCTACTTACGGAGTCCCATGGGACGACTAGCGTGCAGTATGCGATGATTGATAATGGCAAACTTATTTTGTCGGGTCAGACAGACAAGAACGATATGAAAAGGAAACAGTCGCTGACTAAAGATACTCTATACGGGATTGGTTCAGTCAGTAAAATGTATGCAGCAACGGCTGTAATGAAATTGGTCGACGAAGGAAAAGTCGATTTGGATGTTCCTGTCGTCCACTATGTTCCTGATTTCAAGATGAAAGATGAGCGGTACAAACGCATTACGCCACGTATGCTGTTAAACCACTCCTCCGGCTTGCAAGGTTCCACGTTAAGTAATGCATTTTTATTTAACGATAATGATACCTATGCCCATGATGTCTTGTTGCGGCAATTGTCCAACCAGAGCTTGAAGGCGGATCCTGGCGCGCTCTCGGTTTACTGCAACGACGGCTTTACGCTGGCTGAGATTTTGGTGGAAAGAGTCAGCGGTACGAGCTTTACAGAATTTCTACATCAACGGTTTACAGAACCCTTAAAGCTGAATCATACGAAAACGCCGCAGGACAAATGGGAAGGCGAAAAGCGGGCTGAACTTTATTTTCCGGCGTACCAAGGACAACTTCCCATTGAATCGGTGAATGTGATTGGTTCGGGAGGAATCTCTTCCACGGCAGAAGATATGGTACGATTTTCACAATTATTTATGGGACAGGGAAAAGGGATCCTCTCTGATAAGGCAGTCAAGGCGATGGAGCAAGAGGAATATAAAAAAGGAATGTGGCCGGGGGATGGAGATAATATTTTTAACTATGGTCTTGGCTGGGATAGTGTCAAACTATACCCATTCAGTGAATATGGGATAAAAGGCTTGGCTAAGGGCGGCGACACGTCACTGCAACATGCTATACTGGTCGTGCTTCCGGAACAGAAGATGGCAGTGGCTGTGTTGTCATCCGGCGGGCAAAGCTCTACAAATCAACTACTGGCAACTGAATTACTGCTCGCCGCGCTTAAAGAGAAGGGCACAATTAAGGACATCAAGCCAAACAAATCCTTTGGCAAGCCGGTCAAGGCCAAGATGCCTCAAGAGGTGGCGAAGAAAGCGGGCTTTTACGGCAATAGCGACAGTCATTTCAAAATAGAAATTACGAAGAATGGAGAACTGTTCTTACCATCTAATCGAGAAGAAAAATATGTATATACTGCGAATGGAAGCTTTATTAATGAGAAGGGTACTTCCAAGCTCAGCTTCGTTACTGAGAAGAATGGAAGAACTTATTTGAAGGAGAGCACATATAAATTGACGCCAGGCTTAGGGCAAAATGTGATGACTCACTATTTAGCCGAGAAACTAGAAGACAACGTGCTATCGAAGAAAACCGCTGCCGCATGGGCGAAGCGGGAAGGCGTCAAATTCTATCTCGTGAACGAGAAATTTAGTTCTATTGAATATCTCGTTCAACCGAAACTTATTACCACACAAATTACTCGCAAGGAAGGCCTGGCGGGCTATTGGGACGGCAGAAAAATTACAGGTCCGAACACCGCGGCGCATCAGCTCCAGATTCCCGTGATGAATGGCCGTGATACGACTGAAACTCATTTCTATACAGAAGGCGGCAGAGAATATATGGAGATGGCCGGATTATTATATGTAAGTGGATCCAGCGTAAAACCGCTTGATGCAGGCCAATCATCCAAAGTTACGCTGCAAGCAAATGGGCATGCGAAATGGTTTACGATCCCGAAAGCGGCAGCCGGGAAAATGATGACTGTGACGTTGCCATCGAAGGGTTCGTTTGTGGTGTATGATGAGAAGGGAGTATGTGTTAATTTTACCGTTGTGAGCGGCAATAACGAAGTGAAATTGCCGAAGAACGGAACGGTTGTATTTGCTGGGGCACCGAACTCAGAATTTGCAATTACGTTGAACTAGCTACAATTCTAGATGGACTTCAACAAAACCAGTACGACACAGAGGAGGTGTTTTGCTGGTTTTGTTTGTATTTACGTCTGATCTTTACGAAGAGGCTTTCCACGAATAATATCACGCTCAAACTCTGCAAGAACAGCTAGCATACCAGTTCTGGGCAATCATCTTTTGCCCCACTCATCTTCTCGGTGTAAATACGTTCGCAGCCGGCATTATGATGTACAAGCCCTATACGATGCAGGAATTATCCGAGGTGTTTTGGCTACTAAGTTTAACCAACATGGCACACTCACACATCAACAGGCTGCACTTATGTTAGAACGAACACTAGAATATCTAGGTGTAGAAAAAGAGCCAAATACAGGGCCCTACCACATACCCATCAACCTAAGATTTTGAAATAACCCCATGCCCATCAACTTAAGAAGAATAAACGCCACCAAAACAAAAAAAGCCCCAAATTTTTCTTGAAAATAAGTTGGGGCTTTTGAAACAGAAAAGTATATTTTTAACTATGAAAACTACGATAAATTTTTCCTTTTTTCCTACTTGCTAAATTCAGCAAGTAAAATTTTTTTAAAAGGATTAGGACTGTCAGTTCTACCCAAACTATTCCAATTGACGACCAACGTATGCTTGCCTCCAAGTTTACCTCCAACAAGAGTAGTAAACCCTAGAATGCCACCTGTGTGTCCCCATATCGAGACACCGCTTGGAAGCTTAGTTTCATAGATTCCAAGACCATATCCATCGATTCCTTCTTTTCCTGTAGGAACTGTAGTAAGCATTTGTTTTAGTTGCTGTTCTTTCAGTAATTTGCCTCCGAGCAAGTAAGAGAAGAATTTGTTTAAGTCGTCAGCAGTAGAAATCATATCTCCAGCAGAGCTACCTGCACTTGGGTTATAATAAGTAACGTCTTTTAGCTCACTTGCTCCGTCTGGTTGGACATATCCACGGGCATGGTTAGTGCCTGGAATAACACTTGAGTTGCCTGGTAGGAATGTATTCGACAATTCAAGTGGTTCAATAATTCGATTTTCAACCTCTTCCGCATAGCTGTTTCCAGTTACTTTTTCAATAAGGATACCCAGTAATACGTATCCTGTGTTTGAATAAGACCAGCCCTTTCCTGGAGCAAAGTCTGGGGGAAAAGAAATCCCCATCTTCACTAACTCTTCAGCCGTATACGATTTTTTTGTATCCGTAAAATCAACGTCTTTTGACCTTGAGTATTCAGCGATACCACTTGTATGGTTCAATATCTCCTGGATAGTAATCTTGTTACCATCATATCCATTTCCTTGAATGACACCAGGCAACCAGTCTTCGATGTGGTCGTCTAGCTTCAGGCGATTCTCTCCAACTAATTGAAGTACAACTGTTGCGGTGAACGTCTTCGTCACACTCCCAATGCGAAAGCGAAAATCTGTTTTCATTGGTTTCTTGGTTCTCAGATCCGCTATTCCAGCGGCATACCCCCACGTTTTTCCACCCTCAGAAGTTTTAGCAAGTATCCCCGGGTATCCAAGTTGCAATGTATCCCGCATTGCTTGCTTGACGGAAGTACGATCTCGTTGAGTATTTGTTTGTAACGAACTAGATACATTTTGAGTAGGCTCTGCTTTTACAATTGAGGTTGGTGTTGTATATAACAGGGAACTTCCAGCTATTAAAAGGGCCAGACTTGCACATGTAATTTGAATACGTATTTTCATAAGGCATTCCTCTCCTCTATTCATATTGTATAAGTGTTTGCTTACTGATCCTTACTTCCTGAAAAGACTTAGGGAAAGGCCCTCACGCATATAGATTAAAGCCCCAGTACAAAGGTATCTATCAATACCAACAATTTGAGCCAGTTAAATCTCCATCCCTTCTATAAAAAAATTATTCAAAGGTATGAAAGCATATTATGTACCCTTAGTTATTGTTAGGATTAACACAACATGAGACATAGCCCCAACCCATATTTTACTTTATTTATCCATGATATGTATTGAGAAAGAATGTAAATTCGAATCCTTTCCGTACCCCAACTATTGATCGTTTTTTTCACCTATTATAATTAGTTAATTAGAATTTCATAATAAAAAACTGTAAAAAAATAACGAGTCCCTTAACGTACAGGAAGCGGTTGAAAAATATGTCTAAACGCACAATTTTCTTTTTTTGATATGGTGCCTCCATCGCAATCAAGCTAAGGTTTTGAAGTACCCACTAAATGAAATTTTTCTTTCTCTATAGTTAGTTATTTTGAGAAGTCAGCTCATTTTTTGTTTTTGGGGTGTTTACTTTTCTTAAGTTGATGGATGTGGGGTCTCGCCACATCGCTATCAAGCTAAGCTCATACAACGTCACTTATAGTAGAGGTTATTTCTTTTTTTCTAGAGGATACATGTAGGGAATTTAAAGATTTGCATACGAAATAAACCCTAATGGGTTTCACTTTTTTGAATTAAGCGGCTTGATTATCAGATAAGGTACAATTGTAAACGGCACTTAATATATCAAAGACCGTTTTTTTCTCATATCTATGGGATTTCCGCCAGTTTTGCTGTAGGAGATTGAACAGGCGATTTAACACCTTTGATGGCTCTTGGGTGTTTTTTTTGTATAGTTTGGAATAGAAGAAGAAAATGGGAGTAAAGAGTGGGGATTTTCTAAAAAGACATATCAACAGAAGACAGATTTTATATACTTAGCTGAAGAAGCTTTAACAAAAGAGGAGCTTGAATAGTATATACAATTGTATAAGGAAACTTTTTCTCTTCAGAAAAAAGGGTAGGCAGCTGAGTCGTTCAGCGTTATATCGTGAAATTGATAAGAGAAATTTGAAAATGAATAAATAATGTGTCTATGAATTTATTAGCAAATAAAATTCATAGACACATTGGAAAATGTTATAATTTCAAAAATTACTTTGCTAAATATGGATGCTAATTTTTATAGATATTATTGGAAGTGGGGTAATGTTGTATGAAATCAATAAATGTAAATGGGAATATATATCATATTGAATGTGTTCCTTTTGAAGATAAAAGTGAGCAGGACGAAGAGGGATACTACGAATATTTTTACAAAGGAGTCAATTTATCGTTTCACTCGGACAAAGAAACAATAAAAGCCCGAATTTATGATGGGGAAGAAGTAATATATTTTTTTAGAAATCCAATTCTTACTTTTGATATAGATTTTGAAGCGATAAAGGTATATATAATTAAAGAATATAATGTAAAAAAAATTAAGATTCCAGGTGGGGAAAAAGCCTATATAGAGTTATAGTCATAATCGATCTCTGTCTTTATCATTATATATTAAATGCAAAGGTAGGTAGTTATATGATTCGTGAAGCTGAACCAAAGGACAGTAATGTAATTGAAAATCTATATAAAAAATTAGCACCACATAGCAAAAATATTAAGGTTTTACCAGAAAGAATTGAGCAGATAAGGAATGATTCTAATAATTTTTTGTTTGTCTATGAGGAAAGTGGTAACGTCAAAGGGAGTATATTTATGACGTTTTGTCTTGATCCTGGATACCAATTTAGACCGTATACTGTTTTAGAGTATGTAATTGTAAATGAAGATTTTCGAGGTAATGGGATAGGGGAAAAGTTATTGAAACATGTAGAACAGATATCAATTGCAAGGGGTTCCACAAGAATTATCTTATTAAGTAGTGCAACTAGAATAAAAGCACATAAATTCTTCACTAAAAATGGATACAATGGAACCATAAGTAAGGGTTTCAAGAAGTATATACCAATTAATTAAATTTTATTTATAGATGCTTTTGCTTAGAGTGTTTAGAAAGAATAACGTTTTTTGTACTTAGAGGTAGTGAAAATTCGTAAGTTAATGGATATAGATTATTAACTTAAAACATCATAATTTCAATTGTCTAAAGACAATGGTCTTTCATTAATATAATAAATGGAAGGTTATTTAATTCCCTATTTTTGGATATGTAAAATTACATAAAAAAACATGTTTAAATAAGACGCGCTTTTATATATAACTAGAGGTAGAGAAGGAAAATTATTGTTTAGGGTTAATTTAAAATTTTTAATTTAATCGATGTATGATGGTATTCCTTTAAGAGAGAAATTAAGCAGTTAGCCTTTGCTAATCGCTCTTTTATTAGAGCTATTTAACTGTCGTTGTTAAGATGAATATCCGCATAAGAATCTTTATATTTAGGAAGGAATAAAAAATGAAAAAAATCGTATCAACACTATGTATAGCTGGAGTGACTTTAACTATTTTAGGAGCATGTCCTCAAAGTAGTTATGCTCATCTCGATCAAATTGATTTAAATGAGAATGATCCTATTACTGCAAGATGGTCTGCAGAAGCTCCGTATCATTCTGATAAAAGTACACATTTATGGATTGCAAAACAAGCTATTGAAATTATGAAAACAGAATCTAATATTGAAGCAAATAAGCAGGCTGTGGACTTTTTAAATTATCCACAATATAAAGATCTATTTTCTAAAGGATTATATGATGCAGATTATAATGCAGAGTTTAATGATGGTGGAACAGGAATAGGCGGCGTTTTTAAAGGCGGATGGAAATCTCATTTTTATGATCCTGATACTAAAGAAAATTATAGAGGAGAAACAAATCCAACGGCTCTTACACAAGGTAAGAAATACTTTTATGAATCTGGAGAACACTTACGAAATAAGGACTATGAAAAAGCTTTCTATTACTTAGGAGTAGCCACGCACTACTTTACAGATGCTACCCAACCTATGCATGCAGCAAATTTTACTGCAATTGATACGAGAGCTATAAAATATCATAGCTACTTTGAAAATTATGTTACAACCATTCAAAATCAATTTGCAGTCAATACTGGAGGGAATTATAACAATTCTCTATCCACACCTGAAGAATGGATTGATTATGCAGCCCGAGTAGCTAAACCTGAAATCCAAAATATTACTAATGATAAAACATTTAAGTATTATAATAGTGGTAAGGCACAATTGTGGCAAGAAATGGTTACCCCAGCTGTGCAGCGAAGCTTAGGAGAAGCTCAGCGCAATACAGCAGGTTTCTTAAATCTGTGGTTTAAAACTTTTACTGAAAATGTAAAATCTCCAAGTATAGAGACTGCATTAATCTATGATATAGAAGGAAACGTCATAGAAGCAGGGAGAAACTATTATATCGTACCAAGTGAATCTCCTTATCAAGGTCTAACATTTGAATGGTATATGGCAAATCGTTACGATTATGTCACACTTGCAAATAAAGAAAACAATGGTTTATCTGGTACACCTATGGAATTTGAATTCTACAAAGAAAATGATGCAAAGCTACACCACGGGGAGAGTATATATCTTCGCATGAAGCACTCAAATTACGACCAATTCCAATATTTAAATTGGTCTAATTATTCTAGTTGGATTCACCTTGCTCAAAAATCTGATAGTTTAGCTGATTTTAAAATTAAAATTAACCTGGACAATCCTACAGAATATAATATTTTTACAGATGACTATCCATTAAATTATGAGAATATAAATGCAAAGAAAAATTGGATTGTACTAGGTGAAAAAAAACAAAAACCTAGCTCATGGAAGTTTATCCCTGTTAGATAACCTAAAAAGAAAAGCACTCGTCCTTAATCAGAACGAGTGTTTTTTATCATTTTAACCAAGAAGGCTCCTTTCTCAAGGAACGCGAAGAGAGTAGGCGGGAGATGAGTTGGCTTCGGAAAAGGGATGGCAGGAAGCCATCTTAATCAATTCAAAGATAAATATTATATATAACCAAACATATGCAATATCTTCTAAAAAGGTATCCATAATTCCCTTATTTCATCAAAAACCCATATTTGATGAAATAATAATTAAATCACTGAATACATTCGACAAAAATCTACTGTTTACGCATTGGGAATTTAATGTTTTAATAAAGTTGTAATTGGTATGACCATTATGGAAGAAGAATATGAAAAGCCTTCATCTATCCTAGAAGCTAGATGAAAAAACTATATAAAGTTCAAAAAAATGGTGTTATCTATATCGTACAATCAATAAATATGGACGTATATTAGATATTTAACTTCGAAAATAGCGAAGTTTTTTGAAATCCACAGACTTTCAAAATCGGGGTCATACTTCTCTTACGATTAAAGGAATTGAAACGCTTCATGCTCTATATAAACGAAACCGAAGTTTGCGACTAAACTTTGGTTTTTCAACGTGTAGTGAGTTACAGTGATTCCTTACTATTAATAAAAAGTGTTATAGGTTTGTTAATTTACACAATGAATACTTTTTTACATTTTACAGTAGTTGAACTACTCACCACTTAACGTCCTAACGGACTGTTTGAAGTGGGAGATTCCTGCGAACACCAATTATCCACCGGTTATCTTAGCAGGCTCTACCCGTAGTCCCTACGGTGAGAACATAAGTATCTTGTACGTTGACTCACCACACTCCCTACTTTAGCTTGGTTTTCGCAACTTCAGCAAGTGTGGGCGATAGAACGTTGAAGATTTTACGGTTGCAACGTTTTTCTGCAACCAACCTCATATCTTCAGTTTTCAAAGAGCAATCTGTACAAGTAAATGATAGCAAACATGTTGGCCTATGCCAACCGACATTCATCTCCCACCTAAAATTGGTGTTTCACACCTTCACATTTTTGAGGAAGGAGTCTTCTGTCGGAAAACGATAAAAACTATATTTAAAATAGGATGGATGAGTTTTGACATATATGAAAAATGATTTCTCTAAAATCAACTTTAACAGTTTAGAAGAGTTTGCGGACACAATTAGTGAGATTCTACAATGCCCAGTTACAATTGAAGATGTGAATCATCGACTTCTGGCATATAGTACTCATGACGAAAGAATAGACTCCGCGAGAGTTGCAACTATTATGGGAAGACGTGTACCTGAAAAAGTAATTAATAGTTTGTGGAAAGAAGGCATTATTCCTGAACTTTTGAAAAAACGTGAACCTATTCGTATAAAGAAGATAGATGGTGTTGGTCTCAGTAACAGGGTTGCTATCTCTATTTGGAACAAAGAGGAAGTTTTGGGGTTCATCTGGGCTATGGAAGACGAACATCCCTTAACTGAGGAAAATTGCACCTTGCTGAAAAAAGCTGCGGAGGCCATAAAAAGTAAATTAATACAGATTCAAGCTCGTAAAAATATAAAGGGCGAACAATCACAAGAATTTTTATGGAAATTATTGACCAATCATATAAAAGTAAATGAAGAGATTATTGAAAATTTCCATCGACTGCACATTACTCCTGCATCTGTATTTACTATCATCGTATTCCAGTTTGAACAGACAATTATAAATGAAATAGAAAGACAGATTTCTTATTTGTTAAAAACAAGCCAACATTTCGAAGGTTTACTTGGCACAATAGATCGTAATCGATTAATTCTTCTTATTCCATTAGATGGTGTTAATCGACCGTCCAATGAAATCAACAATTTCGTTGAAATGTTTGTGCATAAAATGGAAAAACGATTTGGAATTAAGTCTATCAAGCCAGCGTTCAGTAGTGTTTATAGTGATTATCAAAAAGTTGATAAAGCTTATAAAGAGGCTCTAACTGTTTTATCTATAAAGGAAAAATTCCCTTGCGACACAGCAAATATCTACGGATATCAAAATATGGGTATTTATCAATTGATTGACCTTCTCCTTGAGAAAAGAAAATGTGAAGAGTATGAAAATCAAGCGTTACAAAAGCTGTATGATTATGACCATAAGTATAATTGTGATCTTGTTGAGACGTTGGAAACCTTTCTGAACAAAGACTGCAATGTGGGGGAGGTAGCAAAATCTTTAAATATTCATCCGAATACATTAAGTTATAGACTTAAACGTATTTGTGAAATCAGTGAGATTGATTTAAAAGATCCAAATAAAAAAATGATTATGTTCTTGGATCTTAAACTAAAAAAATTCTTGTAGCAGCATCCTTTTGTGGAATTCCACAAAAGGATGCTGCATTTTTCTTTTTTTTCAACAATGAAAAAAGATTTTTAATACCCTATACTTGGACTACAACTAAGTTACACAAAGATAAGTACAGGGGGGAAATCATTTCATGATTATTGGAGTTCCAAAGGAAATTAAAAATAATGAAAACCGTGTTGCACTTACACCTGCAGGAGTTCTTACGTTTGTAAAGGCTGGACATAAAGTACTGATTGAAACAAATGCTGGTGTCGAAAGTGGGTTTAGAAATGTAGATTATGCATATGCGGGTGCAGAAATTATTCAAAGTGCTGCAGAAGTATGGAGACAATCAGAAATGATTATGAAAGTAAAAGAGCCCCTCACCAGTGAATACACATACTTTCGTCCTGAGTTAATTCTATTCACTTACTTGCATTTGGCTGCAGAGCCAGCTTTAGCTCAAGCTCTTAAAGATAATGGCGTTACTGCAATTGCTTACGAAACTGTAGAAGTGAATCATACACTTCCTCTTCTTACACCAATGAGTGAGGTAGCTGGACGAATGTCTGTGCAAATTGGCGCACAATTCCTACAGAAATCAAATGGTGGACAAGGGATTCTTCTGGCAGGTGTTCCCGGTGTAAATCGTGGGAAAATCGCTATTCTCGGAGGAGGGATTGTAGGAACAAATGCTGCGAAAATGGCAATTGGCCTAGGTGCTGATGTAACAATTATTGACTTGAATGCAGAAAGGTTACGCCAACTGGATGACATTTTTGGTACTCAAATCAAAACATTGATGTCCAACCCGTTTAACATCGCGGAAACAGTAAAACAAGCAGATTTATTAATTAGTGCTGTTTTAATTCCTGGTGCAAAAGCACCTAAGCTAGTTACAGAAGAAATGGTAAGGGCAATGAAAACCGGTTCTGTAATCGTGGATGTAGCCATTGATCAAGGTGGGGCCGTGGAAACTTGCGATCATGTTACAACGCATGATAACCCGACATTCGAAAAGCATGGAGTACTTCACTACTCTGTTGCGAATATGCCAGGGGCAGTTCCAAGAACTTCCACCATCGCTTTAACTAATGTAACACTTCCATATGCTTTACAAATCGCCAATAAGGGTGTGCAAGAAGCAATCTTTGAAAACAATGCATTAAAACTCGGTGTAAACATGCTGAACGGTGAAGTTATATGTGAAGTGGTTGCAAAAGAACTCGGCTATGCTTGTGTTTCTATAGAAGAAGCTCTTGCGAAAAAATAAACCAAATTAACATGAGCCTTTCATGTATTAAATAAGATGAAAAAAGAAGCTAAGTTGTTGTCATTTGATTTAAGAAATTAGCGGTAAAATAGTTAAACTATCTGAATCCCTCAAGAAGATTGGATAGAATTATTATCTAATCTTCTTGTATTATAAGAAAGCTTTAATCGATTTAATAGTTAATATAAACATATCAGGAATCGTTTTCATATCCGTTAATGAAGTTTTAAAAATTATATGAAGGATAAACGTCTTTTCCTCCAAATACTTCAAAAGGATTATCTGTAAATCGTATCAACGCGGAAAAACACCCTCAATGTAGCTTTGGACATTGTATATATCCTCAACAACTTATATCTCTTCTATTAAAAAGAGAAAAATTATTACTTTGATTTGTTATTTATTAACGTCATAGCAAATCAAATGTGAATCACATAATAAAATTAATATATGCAGCGAAAGGGATTACTATTATGAGAAATACTACTAATATACAACGTATATCTATTACAATTATAGCAATTATTGCAGTAGTAGCTTGCTATTTTATGTATCAATCTCTTACTTCACCAGCAAGATCCGTAACGAAGCAAGAGAATTCAGTGCAATTAGCAAGTGAACAAGCCAAAAATGAAATAAAGAAAGAAGCACCAAAGCGCTTTAATGGCCAAGAGAGAAAAGTTGCTTATCTTACTTTTGATGATGGACCTGGTAAATATACAGCTGAGTTGTTAGACATCCTACGACAAAATGGCGCGGAAGCAACATTTTTTTTAATTGGTGAAAACGTGAAGCAGTTTCCGGATTTAGTGAAACGAGAGAAAGAAGAAGGCCATTATGTGGGCATGCACAGTATGACACATAACTTTAAGAAATTATATACCGATGGTGAGTATGTAAATGAAATGAAGGAAGATCAAAATTTAATAGCAAATATTCTGAAGGAATCTCCCAAATTAACACGTCCACCATATGGCTCCATGCCAGGACTAAATGAAGAACTTCGCAATAAAGCAGTAAAAGCTGGTTTTACAGTTTGGGATTGGACAATTGACTCTTTAGATTGGAAGTATAACAAGATGCCAATTGATTCAGCTTCAGCTCAAATTGTTCAAAATGTACTAGCAGGTGCAACAGAACCACAAGAAGTTATTTTAATGCATGATATTCATCCGCAATCTGTTGCTGCTGTACCAGCTATCATAAAAGGATTAAAAGAAAAAGGATATGAACTTGAAGCGTATCATGAAGAGGAACATTTTCCAGTAAATTTTTGGCACGATAAACGTATTTGACATTGTAGGAGGGATTGAAATTGATTAATAGAAAAGCGATCCTAATAGGAATCATATCAATTGGATTTCTAGGGGGATGTTTAGGAGCAAAGTCAGAAGAGAAATTATACGTTGCTTTTGAAAAGGCAGCAAATCAAGAAAAAACGTTATCTGATAATGTAAAAAAATTAGAGCAGTTAGAAGCAAAGGGACAAGAATTGTATAATCAAATTATACAGAAAGGACAAGAGAATAATGAGGAAGCACTACCCCAAGTAGAACAAGCTGTTGCAAATGTATCTGAACGTGAGAAAGAATTAGATAATGAAGCAGATGTATTAGAAAAAGCACAAAAAGAAGTAACATCAGTTCTTAATGATATAAATAAAATCGAGGATAAAAAATTACAAGAACAAGCCAAAACAGTAGAAAAAGCTTATAAAAAACGTTATGATGCTTTTCTAAAAATGAATGGAAGTTACAAAAAATCATTAGTAATTGAAAAGGAACTTTATGAAAAGCTAAAAGAAAAAGAAACAAAACTAAAAGAGATTAGTGAGAAAGTTAAAGCTTACAATGTAATAAATGAAGAAACACTAAAGGAAAAAGAAAAGTTCAATCAATATACTACAGAGTATAATAAGGAGAAATTAAATTTTTATAAAGATGCGAAGATAAAAATAAAAGAGCAAAAGCCAGAGAAATAGTTATGAATTTAAGTATCTTGAAATTCTTCTATCTATAGACTAATCAAAATTTTACACCGAGCTTCTTATATTGAAAATCTGTAAAAAGGATAAATTGGGATTGTGAAATATTAGAAGGGGGTACTCTAGTACTAGTTTAACTAAATGATATAATCTAAAAGTCGAAAAAGCATTTTATAATGCTCTTTCGACTTTTTGGCTTGGTAACAAAGAATAAAATTACAAATTAAGGAATTTCTATATAAAAGTTTCGTTGTATAGATGTACTTTTTCTCATATTCATAGAGTTTTCATTTGTTTTCTGTTGATAATTACTTATGAGAAAAAGTAACCAAACATATCAGCAAAGTTTAAGGGAGGATTATACATGCCCACACAATTAAAGAAAAATAATCGTTATATGGTCGGATTAGATAGTTTAAGAGGACTGGCTATACTAGGTGTCGTGTTATATCACGTCAACTATAAATGGATACCTGGAGGATTCCTGGGCGTTACAGTCTTCTTTGTGCTCTCTGGTTATTTAATTACCGATCTTCTTGCTACTGAGTGGGAGAAATATAAAAGAATTGATTTAAAAAATTTCTGGATACGTAGGGCAAGAAGATTACTTCCAGGAATGTTTGTTATGCTCATTATCGTTTTTGCATGGGTGACGTTATTTCATAACTCCTTACTAGGAAAAATGCGGGGAGATTCGTTAGCAGCAGTATTATATATTAGTAACTGGTGGTACATTTATCATAAATTATCATATTTCGATAACTTTGGCCAACCTACTCCTTTAAATCATTTTTGGTCGTTGGCCGTTGAAGAGCAATTTTATGTATTCTGGCCATTCATACTTAGCTTAGGATTCTACTACATAAAAAAACGATCACGTATGACACTATTTATTTTTTTAGGAGCAATTGCTTCAGCAATTGCAATGGCTGTACTGTATGAACCAGGAAGTGATCCAAGTAGAGTTTATTATGGTACCGATACAAGAGCGTTTTCTCTATTAATAGGGGCAGTACTCGCTCTACTTTGGCCAAGTAATAGACTTTCTAATAAAATTATTCCGTCAGCCCGTCTTGTTTTAGATGTAGTTGGGGGAATCGCTTTAATTATTATTTTAATTATGTTTTGGGAGACAAATCAATATGACTCATTCCTATATCGTGGAGGAATGTTATTTTTATCAGTTGTTACTGCTTTATTAGTAGCCAACCTTGCTCATCCAACTAGCAGAATTAGTGTGCTTTTAAGGTTTAAACCATTACGTTGGATTGGTATTCGGTCCTATGGAATATACCTTTGGCATTATCCGATTATCACATTGACGAGCTCGCAAGCTAGTACAGAAGGACCTCATCTTACTAAAGCTATTTTTCAAGTTTTTTTGATTCTAATTATGGCACATCTTTCGTGGAAGTTTATTGAAAATCCAATTCGTCAAGGTGCATTGAAGAATCTTCGTTTAAAGGACTTGAAAATAAGAGACTTATCATTCGTTAATAGAGTTGCTTTAGCATGTACAATATTCCTCTCCATAACAGTTATCTTTGGTTTCTCAACAGCCGGCAAAGTAAAAGACAATTCTAAACAAGTTAGGACAGAGGCGGTACAAGTGAAAAAAAATGAGGAACCTGCTCATCCAGTTACTAAGGAAGAGAAACTGGTTGATAAAACATTAGAGGACGAAAATAAAGATTCCTCTAAACAAATTAAACAACCTAAAACTGTTACAGCCATTGGTGATTCAATTATGATCGATATCTCTCCATATTTAAAAGATGCTTTTCCTAATATTACTATTGATGCGAAAATTGGAAGACAGATGTCTCAAGCATTGGAGATAGTAGAGGGAATGAAAAAGGAAGGCACTTTAGGAAGTCATGTTATTATTGGATTAGGTACAAATGGGGCATTTACTACTGAGCAACTAGAATCGTTAATTCAGTTAATAGGTGATGAACGTGAAATTGTATTAGTTAATACTAGAATACCTCGTCCGTGGGAGTCCGTAGTTAATGAGAAATTAAAAGAAGTCTCTTCCAAATTTCCAAATACTGTGCTAGTTGATTGGTATGCAGCAAGTGCTGAAAATCAATCATATTTCGAACCAGATGGAATTCATTTAAATCCAACAGGAGCAAAAGAATACGCTTCACTTGTTGTTCAGCATATAGATAGGTAATTTGATTCTCGTCTAGATAATTTACCATTCATTTTATTTTTAAAATAGAGGTAGTCAAAACGTCTTTTTGTTATATCTATCAATAGGATTTAGCTGTAAAACAAGTTATTTAACTCCATAATTAACTAAACTCAAGGTTTGTTATAATAAAGAACATAAGCATGTTATTAGTTTAGAATAGAATTTAATCAGAAAAATTTATTTCCTTGATTTTACGTCAAACAAAAAGACTCCATTTTGAAAAAGATTAATCAAAATGGAGTCTTTTTGTGCTAATCAGTATATACATCAGAACAATTTTGTTACATTCGTATTCTTTTAAGTCTATATTTTCTGTTTCTATGTAATTTAGAAATATCTTGTGCTAAAAACGTAATTGTAATGATAACTAATACAAGATTAACGATAAAAGTCGTTATTACAATTCTATCTGTCAAAGAGAAAAAGGAGACATACATGAAGAAAATTACAGTAATGAAAGGAATACTTTGTCTCATTCGTTTGATAGAATTTGTTTTTTTCTTATCATAATATGTCATAATTGTGCCTATAATTAATAGTACAGGGGCAGTAATAAAGATTCCAATCCACCCAAATCCTTTTTTAATAAACCAAGGAAAAAATGGCACATTTGTGGAGCAAATAAATAGGGTAGTTACTAAAGTGAATAGTTGAATGAGTGTTAGGGTTATAGTTAAATTGGCTTGTTTCATCTTTTTACACCTCCTAATGAACCTGTATATAAAATTATAAATAATTAATATGTTTTTATATTATTACAGTGGAAGTTTTATCAAGAATAAAAAGGTTAGCTAATCTCCTACTTACTAATAAAACGATTCCTGATAATGCTTCTAACTGTTTTTGTTTATCACTAGTAGTAGTAACCAGGTGATACATTTTCTCCTCATTGTTTTCTTCCATTCCACCTATATCCCTTTCCCCATACAGTAAGGAGAAATTGAGGATTAGAAGGACTAGGTTCGATCTTCTGACGAAGACGACTGATATTCACATCTACTACTTTTGTGTCACTTAAACAATTTATACCCCATATTTTATTTAAGAGTTCATCACGTGGAATTGGTTTTATGGAATTTTCCATTAAATATCGTAAAATAATATACTCTGTTGGAGTTAAGTCAATTTTTATCCCATCCTTATATAATTTTTCTTGCAGAATATTTAATTTAAATGGTTCTGAGTGAATCGATGCCATATCCTTTTTAGTTTCTTTTACTCTTCTTAGCAATGATTGTACACGTGCTACTAATTCATTTATACTAAATGGCTTTTTAATATAATCATCTGCCCCAATTGTCAAACCGTGAACCTGATCTTTACCTTGCACACGTGACGTTAACATGATAATACCAATCTTCTCGTTGTTTTTTCGTATTTGTTTGCATACCTGAAAACCATCTATTCCTGGTAACATAACATCAAGTATTATAATATCAACATTATGATTTTCTAGAAGATCAAGAGCTTTTTCACCTGTATCGGTTTCTAGAACATTGAAACCAGCATGCTTCATCTTTAAAGTAATAAAACTACGAATTGTTATCTCATCATCTAATACTAAAATTGTTGTCATACTCTCTGCTCCTTTATTTTCGTTGATAATCAGCCATGGATTTGATAAAAGATTTAGGATTCTGGTAGTTGGAGTTTTTGTGGAATTTCATATACATGCTCTCTTGTTTTAACTGCCGCTTCATAATTTTTGATCTTTGGCCATTCCTTATGATCAAAGGTATAAACTTCAAGCCACGTTTTATCTGTATCAGTATAAAAAAACGTTGAGTAGTTCAATGTAATTAGAGTATAGAGTGTTCAAAACGTTTTTTCATTGTTAAGAAGGGAGAAAAATACATCTCACTTTTGTGGAATTACACAAAAACTTTATTTAATCAATTGCATCCTGAACACCCTGAACCAATACTCTATTATTATTTTGCTACTGTTGTTTTCTATATGTATTACCTTCTAGCGGGTACCATATATGTCTATCAACCTAAGAACCTAATAAAAAAACGTTATTCTTTCTAAACAAGATTATTAGAAAGAATAACGTTTTTTATGAATCTTTTGATTTAAGAGGGATTACCAGTATTTGCTGAAGATCTGCGAAGACATTTAACTCATTCTATTTTGGAAGAACTCACAAAAGACTTAGGTTTTATAATCTGAAAGGATCATGTTTTACAACTCATAAGACATGTCTTCAAACCTTCGTGGCCTTATTATAAACATCGCATCTTTTTTCAAAGCATCGTGACTTTATTTAAAAGCGACACCATTATTCTGAAGAGGTGGATACCTCTCATATATATAAAAATGACGTAGAACATATTCTACGTCATTTTTATATAAACACTTTAAAGGATTAGGGGCCTTACATTTTGACTTTTTTTACATATCTGAATGAATTAAATTTATATTACCCGTTTAAGTGAGCCTGTAAAAGCAAAGGATATTGTAGTAGCTGTATTCTTTGCTTCAACTTTCCTGAATTATATAAATTTAAATTCGCTGTTTGTTTACAGATTTTGTAGCCATCAGAGTAGGTTCTAGGGTGTATTTACTTGATATAACACTGCTACGAATATTTGGAATCAGAGTCATTAGCGAGATTACATTTTTGAGATACTGCTTATTCTTCGCTTCAAGAGATATTTGTCCCAAACTTATTTTAAAATCCCTAACTTACTTCAATTTTCAATACACCTTTAACACTAAAACCAACCAATTTATACCCACTATATGAGCCAAAGATAGTGAGTATAAATTGTCATATCTGTTTTAACTTTAAATTGCATCTCATACCTTAGACTTTTGCAGAAATTCATGCTGATTGACAAGGTGTCACTCTTTTTATTGACTTTTTTTGGTGAAATTTTGCGCTCCAGAATTATTTAAACGTTAAGCATGACAAGTTTTAATAAAGAACTCCAATAATTCCATAATAGGAACTTAAATAAAGGTTCTTCCATAGTGTTTCTAAATATTTTTTTGCTTCACTGTACCCCATGAATTTCAAAACACAATAAAATCTAATTGTATATTGAAGAGGTGTTACTTGTTTGGTTTGAGGTAATACCACAGATGATACTTTTTGCTTTTTCACTTATCGAATAATCTACAACACATACATACTTATTAAATATTTACTAAGCTTAAATTATAGATACAAAAAAACTGAAATTTACTTCTTTTGTATCTTATAGAATGTAAGGACCTTACATCCAAAATTAAAACATTTATTTTTCGATAAGTAAATGATGAAACCTTATTTGTAATCATTTGTTACCTTTAATTGAACTACTCACCACTTAACGTCCTAACGGATTGTTTAAAGTGGGAGATTCCTGCGAACACCGATGTATCCACCGGTTATCTTAGCAGGCTCTACCCGTAGTCCCTACGGTGAGAACATAAGTATTTTGTACGTTGACGCACCACACTCCCTACTTTAGCTTGGTTTTCGCAACTTCGGCAAGCGTGGGGCGATAGAACGTTGAAGATTTTACGGTTGCAACGTCTTTCTGCAACCAACCTCATATCTTCAGTTTTCGAAGAGCAATCTGTACAAGTAAATGCCAGCAAACATGTTGGCCTATGCGAACTTACATTCAGCTCCCACCTAAAAGTGTTGTTTCACACCTTCATATTTTTGAGGGGGAGTCTTCTGGAAGAAAATGATAAAGTTTATATTGCAATTGCTGAAAATAAGCATGTATGCATTTCATATCAAATACAAAATATGTTCCGAATGGGAGAATTATGATTAAATGCTGAAAAGGTAACAACTTTGTTACTTTTTGTTGATATTTGTCGATTTGAATGTTATATTCATAACAACAAAGAAAGAGTAAACAAAAAACCCTTATCAAGTGATATTTCAGAATTTTTAGTTTTCTCTACCTATGTACTTCTTGTGTCGAAGAAGTTTGTGCATTTTTTTCCACTCTTTCTTTGTTCACCCTACATAAGAAAACAATCTGTTTTTATACAGGTTGTTTTTTTTTGCGTTATAACGTCCAGCAAAAACATGGAGTGGCTTTGCAATATGTTTTATAATTAGACTTGTAGTTTACTTCAATTACGGTTAAAAAAATAATACCTTACAAAAGGGACAAAAGGAAAATGCAGTATAATGAAAAGGCTGTTGTCCCATTAGGACAGCAGTTTTTGTCGTACTGGTACAAAAAATAATATCACTGTCTATACTGAAAGTAATGAAAGAAGTACGTCACTTTTTTCATTATTAGGATATGGTTTGTAAGGGGTTATGATTAAATGCCGAAAAAGTAACAATTATGTTACCTTTTGTTGATATATGTCTTTTTGATGCTATATTCATAATAACAAAGAAAGAGTAAACAGAAACCCTAACTAGTATGATATCAGAATTCTTAGTTCTATCTAATCGATCTACTTTTTGTGCTTTATAAGTTTGTGTCTTTTTGCCATTCTTTCTTTGTTTTACCCTTAAATGAAAACAATCTGTTTTATACAGGTTGTTTTCTTTTTGTAAAAATATAATTTATTTTATTATTTTAAGGTATTTGTTTAAGCAAGACATGTACTATGAATTATAATGTTCATTGTTTATTTATCCTATAATTATTATATAATAATTATAGGGTTTTATTTTAAAAAGAGATTTTTACTAATGATTTATATATATAATATATCTAGTATGTTATCTTTTTCTTTTTTAAGGAACAAAAAGTTGCTGTCCTAAAGGACAACAACTTTTTTCTATACTGGTGCAAAAAAATTAATAATTTCATTGAGCAAGAGAATCATTATTTAAATTGTCTGGGTTTCAAAACTTCGCTATGATTCTCGTATAATAAACATACATAAATCGGTAATATAGATCAAGGTATTGGTTCGCACTACTGATTTTTATAATACTGCTCGTCCATTAATTGGTTGAACTGGTCGGTTATTCGTTGGGAATAATTTATGGAACACTTTAATTTGTTTTTTGGACATCTCTATTGTCTGTTTCATCACAATCCATTGGACATTTTCAGTACAAGGAGGTGTGGTCAAAGACCCCATGTAACGGAAGGATGAATGATCAGAAGGAAGAATCTGTTTTATATCAATGGTATGTTGCACATCGGCCTTTATATTTTTTCTGTGCGGGAGATTTTGCCACATAGCTGCAAAACCTTCGTTTTTTTGTCCTTCTTTGATCATAATACCAACTACTGCTAACTGACCTTGATCATTTTGATGGACTAGATGTAATTCCATATCTGCATGTTTTCCTTCAAATTGGTGCTCACTTGGTGTATGAAAATGGAATTGTTTTAATGTGTAACGATTTTCTCCTAGCGTGAGATAATCATCAGAACTATTTGCTTTTCCCTCAATACTATGCCCATTATTTTTAATAGAAAATGATATTGGTTGATAGTTTATTTGCAAAAGATTATTATCAACTGTTGATTTTATTTGTTCTGTTTTGATATCTATCGGAGATTGTTCTTGCCCATTTAAACACATATTGTATTCTGGTTTCAATTCTCCCCAGTGCTCTGGACCAGTAGTCCCTTTATATGACCACTGCGTATTTTCCTTCGTAGATTGTTTTTGCGGAGCCTCTTGTTTTGCTGTGTTACATCCCATCAATACTACACTCATTGTTAATATAAGGGGAGTTTTATAAACAAACTTTAAGCCTTTCATACTGTTTCCTCCTTAGTTGATAAAACATTGTATTTAAAGAATATTGCTTGTAACTAAAGGTTCTGTTACAAATTCGCCAAAAATATTAAGAATTTAGAGAAGCATTCCTCGATTGTTATGCAATTTAAGTTATTAAATAGAAAAATGGAATACGGAAACTATACAGTTAATTTACGCGAAAAGGAATAACTATGCTTCTTACCCAAGTTAGAAAATCTTTATACAAAGTCAGGTTGCAGGCGATAATTTTTAAATACTATGAGAAATGGAAGTAAGAGCATATTACATTTCTATCGTTCTATTTGTCTTCATGTAGTACTAAATAGAATAACTTCTTACCCATACCCATACCCAAAATCGATTATGTAATCTAATTATGATTCAAATTACTTAACCTGGTCATATTTAGTTGGCATTCCTGTATTCATTCCGAAGCATGGATGTTTTATCATTCTTATATTCATCATCCTCATTCCTAATTGATATTGACTTTCATTTTATATTTATTATAATTATATATAAATTATTAAAAAAAAATCAATATAGATTTATATTCTTTGATGTGATACTATGTATTTCTGGTTATGTTGAAGAGTTTTCAACAATAAGTTATTTTCCTAAATCTACGAAATAGAGAAATCAGTTTAATTGGATCTACCTTCCATCAACATCAAGCTAAAAAACAACCCAAATATAAAAAGATTGAATTCTCAAGATGAAAATGTACAATTTTGTTTTAAGTGCGTCATAAAATTTTTAAGTTGATGGAGAGATAGGGTGACCTCTACTAGTTAGTGGTAATATTAGTTTGTGAAAAAAATGTCGAATTTGTGAGAATTTTGTGATTTTTTGTCTTGTGATACTTTATATTTAGTGCTAAACTCATAATACAAAGAAAGAGTAGCCGAAAATATCTCCATCCGAACAGAAAAGACTGAAGATTCAGTCTAATTATTAAATGAATAATACTCATGTTTACTACTCTTTCTTTGTTTTATTTTATATATGATATTGAACATTATGTATAGATAGCGGGGTGAATGGAATGTAATTATTCGGTAAAAGTAGAGGATAAGTATTCTGTTGTTTGTATGACATCTTAATGAATAACATACTTATTACAAATATTTGTAGAGAGAATTGAGACGTTTTTTTCAATCTAGCAATGAAAAATGTGAGTTCATACAAGTAAATAAACAGCTACAAATAATTATGAATCTAGTCAACAAACTGAGAATTTCATTGAAGATTCGGTATAACGAGATTTAGCCATGGAGTTTATCATTCATGCAGATTTTAATTAAGATTCTAAATGCATAAGTAGACCGAAATTGATAAACGTTTTTGATGATCTTTTTGAAAATTATAAGACTATCTAATTAAAAATCTGAGAAATGATTTTTAAGTGACATTTGAATAAACAAAATTATTTGTGATTTATATTTTTACTAAATGAATCAAGAATTAGGTAGTGGTGTAGAACAATAATTTAAGGACAATATTTTGGTGTATATAGGAGGGAGTATAAAATAAGGATCTTATCTCAAGAGGGATATTAATTTACGTTTGGTTTCTTTAATTACAAAATCAATTACAAAAACTACAAAAACTATCTTTGGCATTTAAAAAGCCCTATATTACGGATGGGAGCATGAAAGAATGCCTATAGGAGGGGGAAAAAGATTCTGGTGAATAATGTTATAAATCATTTAAAAACGTGATTAAAAAACTGAATATATTGATATTGTTAATATAAAAACAATAAAAAGTAATATCAATAGACTAATAGTGTTGAAATATAACATTATTAATCAGAAATGTATGCTCAAAATAAGACGGTAGATATGATATAAAATCTCGGGATTTTATAGGAATGATGAAAAACGTAACTTCGCCAGTTACAATTATATCGAAAATTGTTTAACTTGTAAATATTAAACTTAGTGAAAGTAATGTTACATTTAAAAAATGAAGTTTAGTAGAGTACAAGAGAATTATTTATAGAAATTTGTTTTCAAGCTTTATGTGTATAACGATTAAAAGAAATGGAATACCATCAGCCTATAAAGTCATTGTCATTGCATATTCATATTAGAGCCATCTAATTATAACTGATAGGAGAATGACATGATCAAGAAAGTAACTTCGATTTTTTCGATTCTAATGCTTTTTATATTTACTATAGGTCAGAGTTTCACATCGATAATAGCAAATGCACAGGAGTTAAATACAACAGGATTTGTTGATAGTTTTACAATCGATAAAACGACGCTTAACTCCGGAGAAACGACAAGAATGGCAGTACAGTTTAGTGATAAATCTGGGAATCAAATGAAAGCTGGAGATACATTAACATTAACATTACCTTCAGAATTGAAAGGATATAGTGGAACTATTCCATTAAATAATGATGCAGGTGTTAATTTTGGTACTTGTCAAATAAAGACAACTAATGTTGTATGTACATTTAGTGATACGGTTGAGAAACTTAAAAATATTAGAGGGAATTTTTATTTCCAAGTTAAAGCAATTGATGTTGCACAAGGACAAACGGTAACAACTGAAACGAATTTAGGTACACAATTAGAAAAGAAAACGGTAACGATTATCGGCCCGACTGGTGGTGGAGGTGGCGGATCTTCACCATTTTCATACAAAACGGGTAGCATTCAACCAGAAAACACTAATGAAGTACAATGGGTTTTAAATGCAAATACTTCAAAACAAAATTTAGATAGTGATATTGTTTTGGTTGATACTTTACAAGAAGGGCAAACGCTAAATCAAGATAGTCTCCGTATTGGAGGATTTGCAGCTCCAATGACACCACAAGAATTCCAAGCGCAAGGTTATGGCACGGTTACATTTATTGGTGATAATGGATTTAAAGCTGTTATCAATAAAGATAAAGCCAATGGTCTTACTTTTGTTTTTGAATATAAAGCAAATATAACTGATAGTGGAAAGAAATTAGAAGCATTTTATAATAATTATAACGTAGACTACAAGGTTACAGGTGAAGAGAAAGTATCTAAATCAGATAGTGTCAGTGTTAAAAATATAGATCAGGGCGGCGGTGCGCAAGGCGATTTACCTCCTAAGGGAACGTTAAGAATTGTGAAGCACATTGCCGGTAATGAGACAAAATTTATACCAAATGTTTCATTTAACTTGTATACGGAGTCAGGTCAGCAAATTGGTAGTACGTATACAACCGATCAACAAGGTATGGTCGAGGTTCCTAATTTAGACCCAGGTAATTACTATGTACAGGAGATTGCAGGTCCAAACTATTTGGATTTTGATCCTCAAGTAAAAGTACCTTTTACCATTGATGCCAATGCTGATAAAGGTGTAAAGCTTACTATTCCGAATAAAGTAAAAACGACATCTGTTTCAGGAACGAAAACATGGAATGACAACAATGCAACAGATCGTCCAAGCTCAATTCAAGTAGAGTTACTGCAAAATGGAAATTCAATCAAAACACAAGAAGTAACAGCAGTGAATAGCTGGAACTATACGTTTGCAGATTTACCTGCATATGATAATGATGGTAATGCTTATACGTATACAATAAAAGAGCAACCAGTAGCGGGATACAAATCAGAAGTGAATGGCTACAACATTACAAATACAAAAGATGCAAAGACATCTGTTTCAGGAACGAAAACATGGAAAGACGGAAATGCAACAGATCGTCCAAGCTCAATCCAAGTAGACTTATTGCAAAATGGGAACGTAATCCAAACAAAAGAAGTAACAGCAGCAAATAGTTGGAATTATACATTTGCAGACTTAGCACAATACGATATGAACGGTGTTGCTTATACGTATACAGTAAAAGAGCAACCGGTAGTGGGATACAAATCAGAAGTAAATGGCTACAACATCACAAATACAAAAGTAGCGAAAATGACAGTAGAAGGAACGAAGAAGTGGAAAGACGGAAATGCAACAGATCGTCCAAGCTCAATCCAAGTAGATTTACTACAAAACGGAAATGTAATCCAAACACAAGAAGTAGCAGCGGCAAATGATTGGAAATATTCATTTACAAATGTAGAATCATATGATGTGAATGGTAGTGCCTATACGTATACAGTAAAAGAACGACCAGTAGCGGGATACAAATCAGAAATAAACGGTTATGACATTACAAATACAAAAGTAGGCCAAACAACGGTAGAAGGAACAAAAACGTGGAAGGACGGAAACGCAACAAATCGTCCGACAACAATCAAGGTAGACTTACTACAAAATGGTCAAGTAGTTGCGACGCAAGAAGTAAGTGAAGCAACAGGCTGGAAATATGGATTCAAAGACTTAGCAGCATATGATGCCGAAGGAAATGCGTACAAGTATGAAGTAAAAGAACAACCGGTGGATGGATATAAAACAGAAGTAAACGGTTATGACATTACCAATACAAAAGATGCAAAAACATCTGTTTTAGGAACGAAAACATGGAATGATGGAAATGCAACAAATCGTCCAAGCTCAATCCAAATAGACTTATTGCAAAATGGAAACATAATCCAAACAAAAGAAGTAACAGCAGCGAACGGTTGGAATTATACTTTTGTAGACCTAGCGCAATATGATGCAAATGGTGTTGCTTATACGTATACAGTAAAAGAAAAACCGGTAGCGGGATACAAATCAGAAGTAAATGGCTACAACATTACAAATACAAAAGTAGCGAAAATGACAGTAGCAGGAACAAAAGCGTGGAAAGATGGAAATGCAATAGATCGTCCGACAATGATCAAAGTAGACTTACTACAAAATGGAAATGTGATCAAAACACAAGACGTACTAGCAGCAATAGGTTGGAAATATATATTTGCAGATTTAGAAGCATACGATGCGAATGGAGTAGCTTATCAATATGAAGTGAAAGAACACCTAGTAGCGGGATACAAATCAGAGATAAGCGGTTATGATATTACGAATACAAAAGTGGCACAAACAACGGTAGAAGGAACAAAGACATGGAAAGACGGAAACGCAACAAATCGTCCAGAAATGATCAAAGTGGACTTACTACAGAATGGTAAAGTAATTGATACAAAAGAAGTAAGCGCAGCGAGCGAATGGAAATATGCGTTTACAGACTTAGCGGCATATGATGCCGAAGGAAATGTGTACAAGTATGAAGTAAAAGAACAACCGGTAGATGGATATAAATCCGAAGTAAAAGGTTATGACATTACAAATACAAAAGTGGCACAAACAAAAGTAGAAGGAACGAAGACGTGGAAGGACGGAAACGCAACAAATCGTCCAACAACAATCAAGGTAGACTTACTACAAAATGGTAAAGTAATTGACACAAAAGAAGTGAGCGCAGCGGGCGAATGGAAATATGCGTTTACAGACTTAGCGGCATATGATGCCGAAGGAAATGCATATAAGTATGAAGTAAAAGAACAACCGGTAGATGGATATAAATCCGAAGTAAAAGGTTATGACATTACAAATACAAAAATGGCACAAACAAAAGTAGAAGGAACGAAGACGTGGAAGGACGGAAACGCAACAAATCGTCCAACAACAATCAAGGTAGACTTACTACAAAATGGTAAAGTAATTGACACAAAAGAAGTGAGCGCAGCGGGCGAATGGAAATATGCGTTTACAGATTTAGCGGCATATGATGCCGAAGGAAATGCATATAAGTATGAAGTAAAAGAACAACCAGTAGATGGATATAAATCAGAGGTTCATGGTTATGACATTACAAATACAAAAGTAGCGCAAACAACAGTAGAAGGAACGAAGACGTGGAAAGATGGAAATGCGACAAATCGTCCGACAACAATCATGGTAGACTTACTACAAAATGGTAAAGTAATTGACACAAAAGAAGTGAGCGCAGCGGGCGAATGGAAATATGCGTTTACAGATTTAGCGGCATATGATGCCGAAGGAAATGCATATAAGTATGAAGTAAAAGAACAACCAGTAGATGGATATAAATCAGAGGTTCATGGTTATGACATTACAAATACAAAAGTAGCGCAAACAACAGTAGAAGGAACGAAGACGTGGAAAGATGGAAATGCGACAAACCGTCCGACAACAATCAAAGTAGACCTACTACAAAATGGCAAAGTAATTGATACAAAAGAAGTGAGCGCAGCGGGCGAATGGAAATATGCGTTTACAGACTTAGCGGCATATGATGCCGAAGGAAATGCGTACAAGTATGAAGTAAAAGAACAACCAGTAGATGGATATAAATCAGAGGTTCATGGTTATGACATTACGAATACAAAAGTAGCGCAAACAACAGTAGAAGGAACGAAGACGTGGAAGGACGGAAACGCAACAAATCGTCCAGAAATGATCAAAGTGGACTTACTACAAAATGGCAAAGTGATTGATACAAAAGAAGTGAGCGCAGCGGGCGAATGGAAATATGCGTTTACAGATTTAGCGGCATATGATGCCGAAGGAAATGCGTACAAGTATGAAGTAAAAGAACAACCAGTAGATGGATATAAATCCGAAGTAAAAGGTTATGACATTACAAATACAAAAGTGGCACAAACAAAAGTAGAAGGAACGAAGACGTGGAAGGACGGAAACGCAACAAATCGTCCAGAAATGATCAAAGTGGACTTACTACAAAATGGCAAAGTGATTGATACAAAAGAAGTGAGCGCAGCGGGCGAATGGAAATATGCGTTTACAGATTTAGCGGCATATGATGCCGAAGGAAATGCATATAAGTATGAAGTAAAAGAACAACCGGTGGATGGATATAAATCAGAGGTTCATGGTTATGACATTACGAATACAAAAGTAGCGAACTTAACAGTAGAAGGAACAAAAACGTGGAACGATAACAACGCAACAGATCGTCCAAGCTCGATTAAAGTAGACTTACTACAAAACGGTAAAGTAGTAGATACAAAAGAAGCAACAGCGGCAACAAACTGGAAATATGCATTTGCGGATGTAGAAGCATATGACGCAAATGGAGTAGCATACAAGTATGAAGTGAAGGAACAGCCAGTAGCGGGATACCAATCTGACGTACACGGTTATGACATCACAAATACAAAAGTAGGCGAAACAAAAGTAGAAGGAACGAAAACATGGAAAGACGATAACGCAACAGATCGTCCAAGCTCGATCAAAGTAGACTTACTACAAAACGGTAAAGTAGTAGATACAAAAGAAGTAACAGCGGCAACAGAATGGAAGTATACGTTTGAAAAGCTACAAGCATACGATGCGAATGGAGTAGCGTACAAGTATGAAGTAAAAGAACAGCCAATAGCTGGATATGAACCAAAAGTAAATGGTTACGACATCACAAATACAAAAGTAGGCCAAACAAAGGTAGAAGGAACGAAGACATGGAAAGACGATAACGCGAAAGATCGTCCGGAAATGATTACAGTAGACCTTTTACAAAATGGTACAGTGATTTCGACGCAAGAAGTAAGCAAAGTAACAGGCTGGAAATACGAATTCAAAGATTTAGCAGCGTATGATACAGAAGGTAAAGCATACAAGTATGAAGTGAAAGAGCAAGCAGTACCAGGATATGAATCAAAAGTAAGTGGTACTGACATCACAAATACAAAAATAGGTCAAACAAAAGTAGAAGGAACGAAGACATGGAAAGACGGAAATGCGAAAGATCGTCCGGAAATGATCAAAGTAGACTTACTACAAAACGGTAAAGTAGTAGATACAAAAGAAGTAACAGCGGCAACAGAATGGAAGTACACATTTGAAAACCTCAAAGCATACGATGCAGAAGGTAAAGCATACAAGTATGAAGTGAAAGAGCAAGCAGTACCAGGATATGAATCAAAAGTAAGTGGTACTGACATCACAAATACAAAAGTAGGCCAAACAAAGGTAGAAGGAACGAAGACATGGAAAGACGGAAATGCGAAAGATCGTCCGGAAATAATCAAAGTAGACTTACTACAAAATGGCAAAGTAATTGCAACACAAGAGGTAAGTAAAGCAAGTGAATGGAAGTACGTGTTTACAGATTTAGCTGCATATGATGCCGAAGGAAATGCATACAAGTATGAAGTAAAAGAACAGCCAGTAGATGGATATAAATCAGAGGTAAAAGGTTATGACATTACGAATACAAAAGTAGGCGAAACAAAAGTAGAAGGAACGAAGACATGGAAGGATGGAAATGTAAAAAACCGTCCGGAAATGATCAAGATTGATCTACTACAAAATGGCAAAGTGATCGCGACAAAAGAAGTGAGCGCAGCAGATGAATGGAAATATGCATTTACAGACTTAGCGGCATATGATGCCGAAGGAAATGCATATAAGTATGAAGTGAAAGAACAACCAGTGAATGGATATAAATCAGAAGTACATGGTTATGACATCACGAATATAAAAGATCCAAGTACGGATCCAAAAGATCCAAGTACGAATCCAAAAGATCCAAGTACAGATCCAAAAGATCCAAGTACGAATCCAAAAGATCCAAGTACAGATCCAAAAGATCCAAGTACAGATCCAAAAGATCCAAGTACGGATCCAAAAGATCCAAGTACAGATTCAAAAAATCCACCTACTCAAGAAAATTCTACGACATCAGTATGGCTTCCTAAAACAGGTGGAACATCAATGGATATGATTTCATATATTGCTGGAATGTTGTTATTGGCTTTAGGTGGATTCGTATTAGTTCGTCAACGAATGAGATAAAAAGACTGGTTATGTTGGTTTGAATTATAGCTTGATCAAAGTGTTGCTGTAAATATAGATTTTATAAATAGAGGAGACCCACACATTTTGAAAAAAGTTTAATCAAAATGTGTGGGTCTTAATTTTAGATTTCTTAAGTTTGTATAATTAATTGTGTTTTTTGTGTTTACTTTCATTTAATCCACCCTCAGAGAGTAGATATAGGTAGATCTATATTGACTGTTGTTCCTTTACCTACTTCACTTTCAATAAATATCTTTCCTTGGTGCTTCTCAATAATTTTATAACAGATCATTAATCCTAAACCGATACCATTTTCTTTGAGACTATAGAATGGTTCTCCTAGGTAAGGTATACGTTCCTGTTCAATTCCACACCCATAATCAGTAAATCGAATGTTTACTTGATTTTGATCAGGTGCATATTCGATTTGAATCAATATTTCCCCTCCCATTGAAGTTGCCTCAATTGCATTTTTTAAGATATTTATAAAAACTTGCTTTAATTGATTACATTCACAAAGTATGAATGAAGTATCAGATGTAAACTGAGTTTTAATTTGTATGCAATTCATTGTCGCTTGAGGTTCAAGTAACATTACAACTTGCTTCATTAATACATTCAGGTCATTAGTTTTAATTTCTAATGCCTCAGGTTTTGCTAATGTCATAAATTCGCTAGTAATACTATCTATACGTTCAATCTCTGATAACACTATATCTATGTAATGCTCGGTATCCTTATTTCCCAGTGATTGTAATAACTGCATGAATCCTTTCATTGCTGTTAAAGGATTTTTAATTTCATGAGCAATTGCAGTGGATAATTGACCTACTACAGCAAGTTTCTCCGATTTTCGTAATAATTCCTCTGTTTTTAGCCGTTCAGTGATGTCTCGAGAGATGCTTAAGAAAACTTTTTTGCCATTCAAGTTAAACACACGAATAGAAAATTCAATTGTCAGGGTTTTTCCTCTAGGAAAAACAAATTCATCTTGTAATGTAAAAGATGTTTGCCCTTCTCTAATTTTTTCTATGATTCTTTGGACCATTGGAGAATCTGGTAGAACGTTACTAGGGAAAGACATCGAAAGAAGTTCTTCTCTACTATATCCAAATCTTTTACACGCAACAGGATTTACTTCGATAAAGCGAGTTGGTAATTCATTATCATTCAGTTCCACTACATATACTGCATCAGTTGCTTGTTCGATGAGTGCACGGTATTTCATTTCACTGTCACTTAATTGCTGGTGTAATTGATGCAGTTTTCTTTCTGCTTGTTTCCTTTCAGAAATGTCTCTACAAATTCCTGATAAAGCAATTACATTACCTCTAAAATCTAAAATAGGCGAAATTGTCAGGCTTACATCAATTAAAGTTTTATCTTTTCTTTGTCTAACAGTTTCAAAACGGGTAAGAATTGGGTCATTCATATTGGTATTTTTAATGTGGTTTATATATTCTAAAGTTTGATCTATTAAAAATTCAGGCACGCAAGGTAATTTTTTTCCTACAGATTCTTTTTCTGACCAACCAAATATTCTCTCATAAGCTTTATTCGCTTGTAACATATGCCCATCTAAATCAAATATAGTGATAGCATCTACATTATGGTTAATAAATGATTCTAGTCGCTCTTTGGTAACCTTCAGTTCATTTTCCGCATTTATTCTTTTCGTTATATCAACAGTAGAACCAACTACCTCAACCACTGTTCCCCCTCTTTTAACAGGTCTAAGAGAGAAAAGTATCGTAGCCTCATCATTTGGCCATGGTAGTTCAAAAGTTACTTCTTCACCATCCCATGCCTGTTGATAATATTTTAATAGTCGAGGAATTAAATGAAATGGAATAATTGAAGCATCTATATTAGATAAACATTTACCTACGACTTGCTGAGAGTGAAACCCGTTTTGATAAAATAATTGTCCATCACATAGAGTATGGACAAAATTCCCCCCTACTTTTTCGAATTTAAAAATACCTCCTTGCAATTGGTGTACAGTATCCTTTAATTCTCGCTTTGATTCTAGTAATGTTTCATTCGCTTTGGCTAAATTTTGTGTTAAAACATATAACTTTTGATACGACTCCATAAGAAAAATACCAATTAAGAGTCCGCATGATATAAAAAATGTACCTTGGATGTTAAGAAGTATAAGTGGTATAGAAGGAAAAAAGAATCCAAATACAACATGAATTATAACTAGATAAGCAGCTAGATAAAGAAAAACGCTTTTAAAAGGATGGATATTTTTTAGATATGTTTTGAATATAGTATATATAATAGCTATTCCTAAAGATGCTATTAAAGCTGGTCCCCAATCACCACCAAGGTAGAAAATACGCATAAATAAAATAAACATTAATGTAATCCAACCAGCTGTACGACCAAAATAAATAAAAGAAATAATTAGTGGAACGACTCGCAGGTCGTAAAACAATCCCATGTGCTTAAAATTAAAAATCATTAAAATGGCAGCTATGATACCTGCGTAAATACCACAAAATAAACGAAATGATTTAGAATCTACTTTACTTATAAATACTTGAATAAAAATAGATGTACTAACTAAGAATGCAAAAATAGATAGATTAATGATGAACCCTGTAAAAAGCATGCCATATTCCCCCTTAGTAAATATATTGAAAAATAGAAAGGAAATTCTATGAATTATGCGGTGATTAGACTTGTTATTTGGAAAAGGGAAATGAGTATTGATAAAAATTCAGTTCTTTTTTATCTTTTTCCAACAATAGATCCTTCACTAAAATATTAAATGTAAGAAACATTAATTTTAGATAGGAAATGAATGCTAATAAGGATATATAATCAGGGCATCTACAACCCATGTTAGTAAATAATGTGTATAAGTTTTGTATCTATTTAAATAGGCGATAAGAAATAGTAATTGCTTAAAAGATGGGGGACAGTCGTCTCCTGGCCGTAGGAACTACGGGAATAGCCTAATGAACTAGAAACCAATAAGTTTTCAGTACCTAACAATCTCCCACTTCAAACATTGAACTAGAATGTTAAGTGGTGATTAGTCCGAAATATTTTCTGTATTAATAAAAATAATAAACTAAGTATAAAAAAAAGAAAACAACTTGGATAGGAACAAATTGTTTTCTTATGAAGGGTACAACAAAGAAAGAGTAGGGAAGGAATACACAAACATGCCAATCTAACGGAGTGGAGTAAAATAGGTAAAGACTGAAAAATCAGAAAATTTATAAAGCGAAGTTTCCTATTTAATCTCTTTCTTTGTAAGTATAAGTTTAACATCAATAACAAGATAAAACAACAAAAAAATACAAAATTCTGATAAATTCGACATCAAATTAACTGCTAAATAAATCTTTTACGTTAATATATGAAAAGTTTCTTATTAAAATGTACTGAATGGATTTTGTAACATTTGCGAAATCAGTGGATCCAGATCCAGGTGATGAAGATGATCCTGTGACGCAGAATGGCTATACGTATGCGGATAATAATCCGGCGATGATGACAGATCCGGATGGTCACTTTGCTCAATTTTTAATTCCAGTAGCTATACATGGCGCACGTTATGCAGCTAAGAAACGCGCAAAATATACTTATAGATATGCTAGAGGAAGAGCTTTTGAGAAAAAAGCTCTAAGAGAACTGGGATTAAAAAAGAACTCTAAACGTATAAATGGTACTATACCTGATAGTTTATCTAAAGGAAGAATTACAGAAATAAAAGATGTTCGAAGGGTATCAATGAGCAAACAGTTTAGAAGGTATGTAAAAACTGGGAAAAGGATTGATTTAGTTGTTTCGAAACATTCTAGAGTTTCTAAGCCACTTCAAGCAGCGATAAAGAAATCAGGTGGTAAAATAAAAGTTAGATATGGGAAAAATCGATACTATACTCATAAATAATTTTTTGAAAGTTGAAAAATATTGTTTAATAATGTAAACAATGAATCAAAATTAAATTATTATAGAAAGGAGCTTTATTTTGACTGTAACAATGAGTGTTTATACTAAAGAGAATATTGGTTCCAAGATATATGCAAATTATTTTTTTAATACGCTACAAAATAAAGGACTTACTGTCAAAAAAATTGCACTTTATGAGCCCATAAATAAAGAATTTACTATAGAAAAAGCAGTGGAAATGTGGAATTTGGCTGAACCTGGTTGTTATGATGAAGAATTAGATGCATTGATTGGTACTGCGGGGGGGCTTCTTGGTAAAGGGCAAGGGTTTTCTTTTATGGTAAATTGGTGGAATAATCCTAAGGAAGCTAGTATAAATTATTTAGATATTAGCTTTCAGGAAAAAACGTTTAATAAATATAAAGATGCTATAATAGTAATATTCAAAGAAATAACATTATTATTTAATGCCTTATACGGATATATAAGTGAAGAAAATGCTATAGATCGTCAACATGTAACCGGTACTTTAAAAGAAAGAATACCTGGGATATTTTGGTGCAATTACTTTGGTGATGTTTTTGCTGGTTATATTGGGAAAGAAAAATTAAATTCTTTTCATTGGTTTGAAAAATTGGAGATGGATAAAGGAATATTAACTTTTATAGGAGAGAGTCCTCAAGATGACTTTTTACAAATAGAAAAACAAATCAAAAATAATTTTGGTTTAGATTTGTTTAACGGTCAATCAAGAGAATATCCAAAATTATAAAGTAATTATTATTTTGTAGAAAGGGAATCTATACAAGGATTCCCTTTTTTATTTGAATGTTTTTATCCCTTGAAAAAGGTTGATCATGAAAAGATGGTGTTCGTCTAGCGACGAAATCACAAGGCCAAACGTTATTCTATCACTACAGTCTACGTGGTGACGTAGTGGCGATGACAGATGCAAACGGACAAGTAGTCGCAAATTATGAATATGATGCATGGGGTAATGTCTTAAAGAATGACGCGAAAGGTATTGCAGCAGAGAATCCATTTGGATATGCGGGATACCTGTATGATAAAGAAATTGGCATGTATTACTTAATTGCGCGATACTATAATCCAGATCCGGGTGATGAAGATGATCCTGTGACGCAGAATGGTTATACGTATGCGGATAATAATCCAGTGATGAATGTGGATTCAGATGGTCACTTGGCATGGATGGTATTCAATGCAGGATTCGCAGCATATGATGGTTATAATGCTTATAAAAAGAATGGCTGGAAAGCAGCAGCAATAGCTGTTGGCGTTGGTTTAGTCGGTGGAGCAGCTTTCAAAGGTGGAAAGATAGCTTATAAAGCTGCTAAGAATTGGTATACTAAGACACGCCATTGGAGTAAGGGAACATTTAAAAGCAGATCAAAATCTCTAGCATATCATCATAAAAAGCATGTAACTTGGAAAGAAAAATCTTATGGCCAAAAAAGATATACAGATATGGCTAGATCTTTTTATCGATCAAACAAACATTTGAGACAAGAAGTAGTTTTATCAAATGGAAAAAAAGGTGGTTATTATACTAAAAACGGTAAGATAATTACTTACTGGAATAATGGATGGAAAAAGAAAAAGCGCTAAGAATTTAATAAGTGAATGGATTGTGAATATTACAATGGCAAAAATTAATTTAGAATTATTGCAAGAGATAAAGAATGCTAAAATACAATTAGAAATTCCATATCCTTCAGATGATATTGAGCGCATCCAATTAGATTATAATATAGATTGCTTTGCTGAAGATTATTACAATTATTGTTCGATAATTGAAGGAAGTTTAAGTTATGTTTTATCTCAAAAAAAAATTCCTATTCATCAAGGGAGATTATTGTATAAAAATTTTTATCAAATGTATCCCCAATATATGTTCTTATTTAGAGAAAAGTCAAAGTATCAAGAATTGCATCAGCAATTAAATGTTTATGAATATACTCGGAATTTATTAATTAGAGCAGTTGAAACATATTAGTCTAGAGTTATAGTAAGTCGATATATATTAGTAATAATTAGATTTTTAATGGGTAAGTTAGGGGTTTGTTGCAAATTTGAAAAAAGCAAAAACGGGTTGGTAAATGAGGAATACTGTTTAGAAAGTAGCTAGTAATTATTGAAGTTCATTGTACGTTGAAAAGGCGGAGTCTCTTTGAAGACTTCGCCTTTGTTTATATATATCGTGAGTAATCTCGATGCCTTATAGCGTACGTGAAGCATAACAAAAATTTTGAAACTCTACATATATCTAGAGAAACAATCTTACTCGAACGTTACAAATATGATAAAACAGGGAACCGTACTGAGATTGCACGAGACCTTGGAAGCGGAAAAAAAGAAATTGTAAAATACGAATATGATTACGATGGTTTTGGTAACCGTAAAACGGTTAAAGAAACAGTAGCAGGAAAAATAGTAAAAAATGTGAGTCTAGCCTTTAACGCTGGGAACCAACTAGAAACGTACGGAAATGAAAAGTTGAAATACGATGCAAATGGTAACCGTACAGCAGATGGCAAGTATAGCTATACATGGAATGAAGCAGATCAATTAACGACCATTACGAAACAAGGTGAAACGGCACCATTTGCGAAATATAAATATGACGATGATGGTCGCCGTATTGAAAAAGAAGTAAATGGACAAATCACACGTTACTTCTACGATGGTGACAGCATTAATCCTTTATATGAAACAAATGGAGAGGGAAATGTCCTTCGTCAATATGTATACTCAATAGACGGTGTACGTCTCGCGATGAAAGCACAAGGACAAACGTTATTCTACCACTACAACCCACGTGGTGACGTCGTAGCGATGACAGACCAAAATGGACAAATTGTTGCAAACTATCAATATGATGCATGGGGTAATGTATTAAAGAGTGACGCAAAGGGTATTGCAGCAGACAATCCATTCGGATATGCGGGATACATGTATGATAAAGAGATTGGCATGTATTACTTGATTGCTCGTTACTATAAACCAGAGCATGGTGTATTCTTATCAGTAGATCCAGATCCGGGTGATGAAGATGATCCTGTTACACAAAATGGATATACGTATGCAGATAATAATCCTGTAATGAAGATTGATCCGGATGGGCATAAAGCATGGAAAAAGAAAGGAAAACGTATTTGGTATGCAACGAAGGCCGGTGCTAAAGCAGGTGCTAAGGCTGTTTATCAAAGTTATGCTAGTATTGGGAAGGCCTTATCCTTATCAGTGGGGTTCTCTATTGGATATTCTAAAGGGAAATTTCAATATAAAAAACAGAACAGGCCAGCTTATAATAAAGCCTACGTAAATAAAGCTGCTAGAAAGGCTGGACTTAAAGTAGGATTTAAAGTGTTTTGGGGCGTTGGGTTAATAGAAGATGCTTATACTTTTGGATCGGCGGCATATAAGGGATATAAAAAAGCGTATAAAAGTTATCGTTAAAATAATAAAAAATCTAAGTGAAGAAAGTGATAGGGTAAATATAAATGATAAATATTTATGTTATAGACAATTTGTTTCCACTAATATTAAAATATCCAATACGGATAATTTTAATATTAGCAGGGTTAGGTTTGATTCTTAAGTGTATAAAGCAAAGACTCTTTTTATCAGCAGTACTTATGGTATCCGCACTCGCTTTACTTATTATTGTTACTTTTACAAATATTTTAACATCAGTACTAATAGATATTCCTCTCACAGTACAGTATGTTAGTTTAGTAATCTTTACGATAATTTATTGTTTTATATTTGATTATGAGTTATCCCGTAATTAAATAACGTAGAACTAGAAGTGGAACACTATACTATTGTAAGGTTATAAAAATTATGTTGCTAAGTTTTGTAACATCCAACTAGATTAGAGATTTGTCACTAACTAGAATTCAACTATGGTGCTTATCCCATCCCTTTGAAAAGGGGGAATTAGAAAAAAAGCAAGCTTGCCTTTTAAGGAAGCTTGCTTTTTTCTAAGCTATATTCGTATTCTTTGACTCTTCTATAAAATGTATTACTCTTCATTCCTACTCTTTGCATTGCTTCTACTGCAGTAATTTTATGATTTTTCCATTCTTGATAAGTTTCTATAAAATTATCATCAATTTCAACTTTTTTGCGGCCAAATTTAACACCTTTTTGAAGTGCAATTGTAATTCCCTCTTTTTGTCGTTCACGAATCCTTTTTCTTTCATCTTCAGCCATATAACTTAATAAATGCAAAATTAAATCTGAAATAAGGGTTTCAATTCCATTTAAATCTTTATATTTCATGGTGTTAAGAAGGGGCATATCTAACACAACGATATCAATTTCTTTTTCCTCAATTAATTCTTGCCATTCGTCTAAAATCATTTGTTTATTTCTTCCCAAACGATCTAGTGATTGAATATATAAAATATCTCCATTTCTCAACATACGCTTCATAAGTTGATATTCAGGACGCTTAAAATCTTTTCCACTCGCTCTCTCTATAAAGATGTATTCTTCAGGAATATTTATTTCTGATGCAGTCACAAGTTGTCTTTCAATAGATTGATCTTTACTACTTACTCTAATGATTGCTCGTTACTATAATCCAGAGCATGGTGTATTCTTATCAGTGGATCCTGATCCAGGTGATGAGGATGATCCTGTGACACAGAATGGGTACACATATGCAGATAATAATCCAGTGATGATGACGGATCCAGATGGTAAATGGGCATGGTTAGTACCGGTTGCAATTGCAGGTGGAATGGTAGCAGCTAGGTATGGTGCGAAATATGCAATCCGCTATGGTGCGAAATATGGTAAACAGGCAGCAAAGTGGGTAGGTAATAAGGCGAAGACAGTTTATAATAATTATAAACACTCTAGGGCTGTGAACAAAGAATTAAAAAATATAGGGAAGCAAACTAATAAAGTACAGCATATTTTAGCTCCAAAGCACAATTGGAATAAAGTTACAAAAAAACCAGGTGATTTTAAATCTGTTTCTAAAGTTATGGGGAAGGTAATGAGGAAAGGAAAGGAAACACCATATAAAAAATCAAGTTATCAAAGAACTATGAAGGTGAAAGGACAACAAGTAACGGTTACGTATGCTAAAAAGAACGGGAAGATATATATATCAAATGGGTGGGTAAAATAATGAATAATTTGTTAAAAGATGCAATTTATCGAGGAGACATTGGAAATGCTATAGCACATGCAAATAAAATAAGTATTGAGGAATTAGAGGATTTATTAATAGAATGGTCTTTTAATGAACCCAATATTATTGTATACACTTTCTTGACTAGTTATTTAGAGAGTCGAAATGATGCTAGATTACATTCACTAGCATCAGATATTTTATGTCATCCACTATGTCATTTAGAGGGGGCATACCTAGCTGCTTTTTATCATGCAAAGAAGTGTATCGAATTGGAGCCTAATAATATGCAATATAGGGAGTTTTTATTGTTTTTTGCTAGTGTTCCAGATGATGTTTTTGAAGAAAAATCAGCTATGAATTGGGCAAAAGATATATTAAAAGATGACCCAAACAATGAGGTAGCTAAAAATTATATAGAAGAAAATTTATGACAAATGGATAGTAAGTTCGTTATTTGAATTGGAAAATGAATGTTTGCTATATGATGTAGAATAAATGAAAATAGAATAATAAACAGAGAAGTAATTGAAAGAGGGAAGAGCTGATGTGATGTAGACTCTTCTCTCTTTTTGTATACAATTAATTTTTGTTGATTATAAAATCATAAGAAGAAGCGTTATACTACAACCCACGTGGTGATGTCATTGCGATGACAGACCAAAATGGACAAGTTGTCGCAAACTATGAATACGATGCATGGGGGAACGTATTAAAGAGTGATGCAAAAGGTATCGCAGCAGACAATCCATTTGGATATGCGGGGTACATGTATGATAAAGAAATTGGCATGTATTACTTAATTGCTCGTTACTACAACCCAGAGCATGGTGTATTCTTATCAATAGATCCAGATCTGGGTGATGAAGATGATCCTGTGACGCAGAATGGATATACGTATGGAGATAATAATCCGGTGATGATGACAGATCCAGATGGTAAGTGGGCATGGCTTGTACCGGTAGCGATAGCAGGCGCTAGAATAGTTGGAAAATATGGTGTGAAATATGGAAAAAAAGCGGCTAAATGGACAGCGAATAAGGCAAAGGATGCATGGAAAAATCGCAAATACACCATTCAGGGGCCGAGCAAAAGAGATGGTAGGATATTTGCGATTGTAAATCGCAAAAAAAAGCAGACAAAATCCACCGATTCTAGATTGTTTGCATTGGATTATCATCAAATTAGAGAAAATAAAAAAAGGACAACCAGAAAGGTTTTACATTTGCATTGGAACTATAAAAAGAATAAACATCACATTATATATCCTAAAAGAAGTAAGGTGAAATGGAAATAAAATAATTATAACCTTGAGAGAAAAGAAGGTGCATTATGGATTTTACATTCGAAAAGGTTCAACATATCGAAGATGAAAATATATATCGTGTTAGTAATGTAACTGATATATATGAAACCGATTTATTTGATGATTATAATCGTAATGTTGATAACTTAAGTTTGCTTTTTCAAGAGAGGATTAATCAGTTTATTGTACATGTAGATAAATCTGAGGAAAAAAGTTTAAAAGAAGAAATAGATTCTAAAAAAATTTCCTACACAGTTTTTGATTTGGGAAGAAGGGACATTTTCTTTATTTTTAATTCTATACCAAGGACAGAAGTATTATATATAATCAAGTTGTTTTATGGTGTAAGTATAGAAAATACTTTGGCTATTATCAGTTTAGGAAATAGCGTTGACATTAAATTAGAGAAAATAAATCAAAGTAAATTTATGGAGCGTTTAATGGGAGAATGCTTTGTACCACAAATCAAATTGGTTCCATCATCGGCGTGTGCATTTATTCAATATGATGGTGCACTTTTAACAATTGCTAGTAATAATTTGGATATTTGTGCAACATAAAAATAATAAAATGGAATTATATCTTAGGTGTTTTTGCCCATCCTTTTGAAAAGGAGAAAATTAGAAAAAAGCAAGCTTTCCTTTTAAGGAAGCTTGCTTTTTTCTAAGCTAAATTCGTATTCTTTTACTCTTCTATAAAATGTATTACTCTTCATTCCTACTCTTTGCATTGCTTCTACTGCAGTAATTTTATGATTTTTCCATTCTCGATAAGTTTCTTTAAAATTATCATCTATTTCAACTTTTTTGCGGCCAAATTTAACTCCTTTTTGAAGAGCAATTGTAATCCCTTCTTTTTGTCGTTCACGGATCCTTTTTCTTTCATCTTCAGCCATATAACTTAATAACTGTAAAATTAAATCTGAAATAAGGGTTTCAATTCCATTTAAATCTTTATATTTCATGGTGTTAAGAAGGGGCATATCTAACACAACGATATCAATTTCTTTTTCCTTAATTAATTCTTGGCATTCGTCTAAAATCATTTGTTTATTTCTTCCCAAACGATCTAGTGATTGAATATATAAAACATCTCCATTTCTCAACATACGCTTCATAAGTTGATATTCAGGACGTTTAAAATCTTTTCCACTTGCTCTTTCTATAAAGATGTATTCTTCAGGAATACTTATCTCTGCTGCGGTTGCAAATTATCCCTTAATAGATTGATCTTTACTACTTACTCTAATATAAAAGAATTTTCTTATTAAGGTAGGTTACGTTAAAAATAGTAAATTTGTGAGGAAACAAATTCTAAAAGATAGAATGCTAGTAAGAAATAAAAATATACCTGTTAAGGGAGAGCGCATTGGCACTTTTATAAAAGTGCTCGAACTGGAAAAGTAGGTGCTTCTAAAAAAGTGTTAAAGATGTTAAAAAGAAATGGAATAAGCTACACAATTCATGGTTAAAAGGAAATAGAGGAGGCTAGAAAATGTATGTATCAGGAGTAGGTATCTTTGAAGATGATTTATCTGAAGATATAAAGTTTGATTTTCAAAATTTAATAAGTGATGGATATAGTTTAGAGAAAGCTACTAGTATATTGATAAGCAAATATGTTCCATCATTAAGAAAATATGAAGAAAATGTTTTTTGGATTGCCTTAGCGGCAATCCAATGGGAAATGGGAAGACTGGAACCTCTGGTTAAAGAAAAAGCAATTAATATTATTGATAATAAATCAGATTTAAAACGTTGGTGGAGAGAGCCTGAATTAAAAGAGAAGAGAGAGAAGGTTTTAAAGAATTTAAAAGAAAAATTATTATCCCCCAACTCCAAAATCTAAAAAGACAAAAAAGAAAATGATTCTGAAAATTGATCTAGCTCAGCTCCAAAAACTTTGCAACAGAACCCTTATGACTATGTATATATAATAGTTAACTTCCCTCTATATAGATATGCAATTTTACATATCCATATAGAGGAAGAAATAAGCGAAAAGTATTGAAAAATTATACTGAAATAATTTTTCTGGAATGAAAATTCACCTAGTTAAATTAAATTAAGTACCTTTTTATTAGTACTATTAAATTATAATTATTTTAATTATAGTAGTGAAGTTGCATAGCAATTTTAGAAGTATAGTATTTTAATTTCTACACATATCAAATAATTAAGATAAAAAAACAAAAAAGGACAAAATTATACAAAAATCAACAAAATTTTACTATATACGCAATGGAAATTTGATGTTTTAATAAGGGCACAAGATGTTAGTTACATTTTAAGACATATAAAATCAAGATTATCTTCGTATATGCCTTTTATGTAATGACTTAGGAAATAAGTTTATAGTAGAGCATTATGTACAAATGTTTACAATCTATATTCCTAAAAAATCATCTTTAAAATAATCTATATAGATTAATAGTTACAATGTTAGGTTTCAGATTAATTAAAATTTAGTCCAACTATTTTATCAAAAGGCACCAATAAATGGGAGGGATCACCATGAAAAAAGCGTTAGTCGCAGGGTTATTAGTTACAGCAGTATCTACAAGTTGCTTCTCACCTGTAAATACTTATGCAGAAAGTAATACAACTTATTTACAACCAAGTAGTATACTTGGACCCGCTATGGATAGGTTATCAAATTCGATTACGAACTTAGGATCACAGACGCCATTAATTCAAGGATATGGGCTAATCATATTACAGCAACCAGATCTTGATGTAAGTACTATATATGGAATAACAACTGATCAAGCCACTATAAGAAACCATGTTCGAGACTGCCTGGATGTAAATAACCACAAATTATCCGTTGTAAATCAAGAGATACAGAGTTTCGGAATAAGATTTACAAATTACTACAATAAATTAGTTGAACTATCTGGAAAGATGAATGAAGATCCGGAAGCAAGAGCATTATTTGTACGTATTTTTAACTTACTTCAAGGTGACGTTCAAAAAATTCAGTATAATATGAAAATAACTTCAGAAGACTTAAACGATTCTAAAAACGAATTGGTTGAAGATAGTAATAAATTTTCTAGTAAAGTTAGCAAAGCGTTTGAATCTTATAAGGGTTCCGACGGTGACATTGAAAAATTAAGAACGGAAATGGGACAACTTAATGCAGGTATTCAAGAAGATTTTGAAAAACTTCTAGCTCTACCAAAAGAAAATCTAGACGGTTCTTTAAATATTACAAAGTCGGTTATTAATATTTTGAAAGACGGAGTTAAGGATAAAACTGTAGACGTGTCTAATTTGGAAGCGGTTTATAACCAATATGGACAACTCACAAATGATAAAGTAACAGAACTGAATAAAGCTATTGCTCAAAAGCAACAGAAACTAATTCAATTGGTACAAAATTTATCGAATATTGAAGTGCAAGCAACTCAAATGACACTTATTGAGCAGCAATTAAATAACTTTACAAGAACAGTTAAAAAGCAAACTCAGAGTTTTGACAATCTAGTAAGTAGTTGGGACACCTTTAATATCATAATGATTGAAACGGGGACAAGTCTTAATACTGATGCAAAAATAGATTCAAATTCATTACAAGCACGATTAAAAGAGCTTAAACAGTTTACGGATGAATTGAAAAAACAAACAACGGAATATCAAGAGAGTGTTACAAAAATAAAAGTAACAGGATGAGATTTGTAGAATCCAGAACAATAATTCTTAATAATATAATGTAAGGAGAGAAAAATGTGATGAAAAAACCTTATAAAGTAATGGCTTTATCTACATTAATAGCAACAATCGTAGCGGGTGGCATTATGCCATCATATGCTTCGGCAGCGGAACCAGCACCTATTTATGCAAATCAAGACCTTAAATACCCTAGTTATTACCTTGGACCAACAGGGCTTGATAATGCGATGAAGGATACTAAATCCAATATGTTGGTAATGGACCTGTATGCCTTAACTATTCTTAAACAAGCAGATATTAATTTGGATGGTTTACCTTCAGTTGGCGATAATTTAAAAACATCCATTAAAGCCAACCAAAATCTTACTAGAGAAAATGCAACATACTGGTTAAATAATTTGAAATCAGGGATAGTTACGACAAATCAAAATATTATCAGTTATGATACAAAATTCCAAAATTATTCTCGTTATTTATTACAATATAAAAATGATCCAGTCAAACTAACAGCTTTGCTTACAAAGTTGAATGGTGAAATTTCACAGAATAAAGATCAAGTGACCAAATTAGTGGAGGATTTAAAAAGCTTTCGCGGCAAATTAGAAAAAGATACACAAAATTTAAAAGGGAATTCTGAAGATATCGTAAATATTTTAACTGGTCAAGAAGCTGGAATTCCACTGTTTCAGAAACAAATCGAAACAAATAAAGCATTAATCGATGAGAATAACAAAATTTATATTGCATCGTCGGTTGCAACTGCTGCTGGTGCATATTTAGTTCTTTCACCTTTTGCGCCCATTGGTGCACCTATATTAGGAGGCGGGATATACGGAGTAGTTTCATCGCAGCAGCAGATAATCAAGGCACAAGAAGAAATTATAACGCTAACACAAAATATTTCAATGGCGCAACTACAGTCAGCTAGGTTAACGATAGTGCAAAGTGATATTAAAAATTTAACAGATACAATTGATAAAGCTATTGTTTCTCTTGAAAATATAAAGACTGCGTGGGATGGAATGGGAACAAAATATGACTCATTGATTAAGAGTGCTAAAGCTGTTGACCCAGAATTCCTTGCTATGGATATAACAGCAGATCTGGATACAGCGAAGGATCATTGGGCGGATATTAGAAAGTATGCTGAAAAAATTCAAAGTAGTGAGATTTCATTCGTAGAAGATAAAAAATAATATTACTTCAAGAAATTGCCGAAGTAATGAAAATATAATATACTGAGTTTCCTTTTTGAAGAATATATAATGTGAGTCTCCTGTTCAAGTATGAGCAGGAGACTTCCTATATAGTTATGAAACTTAATAAAAATTATAGAATAAGAAAGTACGAGAATCTCTATTTTAATATGTTGTTTTATTTGCAATCATCGTAATTCATTTGAAGTAAAGAATCGAAGCTTATGAATTTAATAAAACATGTGATGTATGTGAAAGAGTAGGTGAAAAAGATGAATAAGAATTTATATAAGAAAATTATTTTGTCAACAATCATTACGGGAATGGCAGCGAGTAATGTAATTCCACTTCATACTTTGGCAGCAGAACAAACTGTGTCCCAACAGCAAGAAAGTTTGAAGAACTATTCCCTTGGTCCTGGTGAATTTAAAGAAGTAATGGGAAAAATGGTGGCAAATATCCTTACAATGGATTCATATGCCAATACAATCAGCAATCAACAGCTGACAGATTTAAGTAAAATAAGTTCTATAAATGGTGATTTACAAGCAAACATGATTAAGCATCAACAGGATGCAATAGGGAATGCCGACTTTTGGTTCATGTATTTTAAAACTCGTATTATGTACACGCATCAGAATATTGTAAGTTATAATGATACGTTTCAAGCAAGTTATAAGCTTTTACTAACTGCTATAGAGCAAAAAGATACAGAGAAATTAAAATATGAACTAGAAAATTTGTACAATAGTATTTTGTACAATAGTCAAAAATTAGATGTACTGTTAGAAAAATTGAAAAATTTTCAAGGTGAAATAGCAAAAAATACAAGAAATTTCAAAGAAGATTTCAATCAATTGGAGAATATTCTAGAAAGTACGAACGCTGGTATTCCGCTTCTACAACAAAGAATTGAGAATTATAATAATACAATTAAAGAAAACTATGATAAACGTGGTGGCTATATAGCTTTATCTGTATTTATGCCTCCGATTGGTATACCATTGATTGTTACTACTGACAAGAATATCGCATCTGCACAACAAGAAATAGAACAATTAAAGTCCAGAATTTCTGGAGCAGAGGCAGAAGTAGTTATTTTGACTGATGCCAAAAATAAAACGGAACATATGGCTGCAACAGTTGGTACAGCTGTTACTGCTCTTGAGGATATAAAGACTCAGTGGGGGACAGTGGGGAAAAAATATAAATCATTAATTGACAGTGTTAACGATATTAATCTAGACCTGTTTGATGAGATTATAAGAGCAGATCTGGATACAGCGAAGGATAATTGGCAAGACCTTAAAAATTATACGGATAAATTATATGAAGGTGCTAAGATTGTACAAGGAGAATAGATTATAAAAGTAGACCCACCAGAAGAACGAATTATACAAATGGCACCGGATTGCTACTGAATACGTGTAAAATAACAAAATATACGTTATATAGAAAAGATAGTTTAGTTGTTTCAGGTTCGTGGAATGTAGGAGACATTATTAATAATGAATCATGTAGCAAAAGAAAAGGGATACAAAAAGGGCTTAGAAGAGATCCAAGATAAAAAATTGAGAGATTAGCATATAGTATATAGAAATTGCTTAACAAAACCGGCTGAAAACAGTGGATTTCTTTTTAAGTACCTCAATAACTTGAAGTAGGCCTTTAAGTTGTTGTGCATGTATTTGTATTGGTTTGTTGTTTAAAACCTGATACATACGAATCTGAGGATCTGTTTTTTTAGGGTGACTGGATAAAATATTGAATTTAATATAAAAACGGTATTAATTTACAAAAATGACAGAATAAAAATATTATTTCAGATGAATATGAAATAATAGAGGAATGATAGAAATATAAATTGTTTAACCTAAATATCTAATAAAAGAAAATATTAAATAACTAGCTATATAAAAGATGGTATTACTATTTTAAGAAGACGGTTTTAAAAGAACCGCCTTCTTTTTGTTTCTCTATAAAAAGATACAGACTAATTAATGCCATTTCTATGTTTTATAATTGTAATAGACTTATTTTAAACAGCTTTTTTAGTAGTAGCTATGTTAAAGGTATTACTTCTCATGCTATAAAATTGTAGGCCTAATGAAATAATCATAGAAATTATCGCGAAGTAGATTAGAGCCATAGTCCCCATTCCAAGAGAAATTACTACTCCACCTAATGTGGCACCTACTGAACTTCCTAGATAGTTAATTGAACTATTGAGGGCCACAGCTGCACTTCCATGTTTAGGTTGATAGGATAATAAAATATGTTGCTGTGGTGCTCCTGATGCCCATCCCATTGCTCCCCATATGAAAAATGGTAAGTACTTTATAATTGTTAGATTAATCATTATCGGAATACATACAATTGAGACAGTTAAAATAATTAAAATAAGAGCCATTAAAGTTTTTGGTTTTTTGAAGTAATCAATTAAATATCCAATTGTTATACTTCCAAATAATCCACCCAATCCCCAAGCCCATAAATAAATTGTTAAATCACTTGAGTTATCAAGATCTTGTAATAATGGCGATAGATAGGTATATAAACCTAAACTTGAAATACTTGCAAAGAATGTTATTAAAACAGTGATAGTAACTCTTCTATCTAAAAACATTGCAAGTCTTTCTTTCATAGCAGGTGGTGCCGTGACTGGAACATGCGGTAGAAACTTAAGAATACTAATAGCAGCAATTAAACTAAGTAGTACCACAAACCACATTGCTGATTGCCAATCAAACTTGTCTGCGATATAAAGACCTATAGGAACACCTAATACAGTTCCCATACTCATGCCACCGATTGTTAAGCCAAGTGCGCGTCCTTTCTTTTCTACAGGTACTAACATAGTTGAGCCTGCGACAGCTAAAGGAGAAAATAATCCAGCACCAACACCAGCAATTGCCCTTGATATTAAGAATACCGAAAAGTTTGGAGATACTGCAGTTAATGCATTTGCAAGACCAAATATAACTATTGAAGTCAATAGAACTTTTTTGATAGGTTTACCTGCTAAGAGAGAAGCAAACAGTGGAGCGGATATTGCATAGCATAATGTAAATATACTTACCGCTTGCCCAACTTGGGATGCACTTTTTTGATAGGTATCACTAATTCCAGGAACCAGTCCAGCAATAATATAAGCATCGAATCCCAAGGCAAACATACCAATAGCTAAAAAAATAACTTTTTTCATAGTTTTGCCACCTTTACATTGTCAAGATTAAAATAAATTATCAATCTTATACACTCTAGTTGCTAGTTTTATACAGATAGAGAATGATTATTAAATCAATATATAACTCTATAAGGATTTCGTTTTCAATTATAATAATTGAGCTATATATAATTATTGAATAATGTCATAGTAATTAAAAATCTGCAGATTAAATTAAGGTAAAATAACATTTGATAATCATTACTCGTCTAGCTTAAGTAGGTTAATATTAGTATACTTAATGAATGGAATTAAATAAAATGAATAATATTAATGCAAGGGATGAAAAAAACTCATGAGTATTATTAAGTATGAAATTTTTGAATCAGTTATTACAACGGGGAGTTTTACAAAGGCTGCTGAAAAATTAAACATGACGCAATCTGCAGTAAGCCATGCAATTTCTAGCTTAGAAAAGGAATTAGGAACGTCTTTATTCCTAAGAACTGGTCGAACAATTACTTTAACTCTTCATGGCACTAAAGCTTATGAGTATATTGGTCAGATATTAAATATAAACCGTAAATTAATAGAGACTAATTTTAATGATGAATTATTGCCTAAAACACTAAAGATTGGGGCCTTTACAAGTGTAAAAAAACATATATTACCTCCAATTATGAAAGAATTTAATAAATTGTATCCGTTTATTGAAATTATAATATTTGAGGGGACTTATGATGAAATTCAAGAATGGGTTATTAATAAAGTAATTGACCTGGGATTTACAATTAACGGGGAATTCGGATGTGAATCCGTTCCATTTTGGGAAGATGAGTTAGTTATAGCAACACCAAATGACTTAAAGGTAATTCCTGAAGATTGCTCTTTAAAGGATTTCTTTGATCAAAATAATATCATTATGCCAGCAGCGCCGTACAGAAATCAAGTTGAGAAATTTTTTAATCAGCACAGTATAGAGCCTAAGGTTCATTCATATATAAGTGACTGCAATACAATAGTGAAAATGATTGATTTAGGAATAGGTATTTCTATAGGACCAAAGCTTTTCTTAAAATCATTTGATAATATAAAGATATACAAATTACCAGATAGACATTATAGAAATATATACATATCTTATAAACATTCTACAGAATTAACACAAGCAGAAGGCTATTATGTTCAGGAATTTATAAAAATAGCAAGGAACTTATTTTAAGTTCCTTGCTATTTTTTATCCTAGTCGTCCAAATCCGCTTTTTTCGTTAAGCAAGACCCTTTTCTCCGAACTGTTATATTTAACTGTGTAAAAGCTCGATTTCTTAGAATCAATTTCATTAAGTAATTTCTGTAAGCGAACTGCATCTTTTAGGTTTGGAAAACCAAAAGAAGGTTCTTTTTCTAGCATAACAAAATCAGTAACATCTTTGACTACATTTATAATTCGTTCTATTTTTCTATCCCCATCATATTCATGTTCAAGGGAATTAAAGTATAACAGTTCTTCAGATTGTGTACTAGTTTCTGTCCAAATTTTTACTGAATCTTCATACCAGTTTGGCGTGTCATAAGATAGTTGAGCAAAAATTAATTGATTATTAGCATCTTGAAAAACAAAATCTAATTCTCTTCTTCTAAATAAGTTTACAAAACTACTGTATCCTGTCACTACAGCACCATTTATTTCACCCATCACAGAAACGCTATCTGAAATTTCATCTCCAGAGATTGAATAATCAGATTTTACCCCTTGAATATGTCTTAATTTTAATGGTGAATTACCGTTGATCCATTGAACAAGATCTAAAGAGTGTATAATTTCGCTGATAACTCCTGTTGTAGGTCGGTAGTCATTAATTCTATTTTTTTCCCATAAGAAGTTGGCACGTACTAATTTTAAATTATTTTCATTTACATATGCTTTTAATAATCGAGCGGCTTGTGAATATCTTGCAACCATATTTAAACAAAAGCCCGATGTGTATTTTAATAGTTTCTCTGCATTTTCTAATTTGAAATTTGGATCAACAAAAGGCTTTTCACATATTACAAATCCGTTGAAATTTTGAATTGAAAATAATACTTCTCCATGATTTTCGTCATTAACGGATATTACTAAAATATCTGGTTTAAATAATTCTAAAGCAGATTCGATAGTCGGATAATACACTAAATTAATATCTTTTTGAGATCTTGAAGTGTAAGCAATATCAATATCATTATTGTATAGATGTGAGATGTTATGGAAAGCTTCTAAAAACATTTGCCCTGAAAAACCCATTCCAATAATTAAGACTTTCATTTTGGTATGCTCCTATTCTATTGTTTTAAATAATAACTGTTCTCCAGTTTGGAGATAACCTCTTTTTCTATTAAACTCTTCAGCCATCTTACTAGATTGAACAACAATTTTTTGAACATCATTTTCTTTAAACCAATTATGAAAAGCATCCATCATGGCTTCTGCAATTCCTAGACCGCGTCTATCTTTGCTTACTACAAGAGATTGTCCCCAACCAACTCGTCCGTTAAGTGCACCTACCATAGGAGCGCGTAAATCAATTATTCCAATAACACATGAACATATTTTTTCATCTTTATCATATTGAGCGACCTGAATCAGTACATTCTCATTTGAAATATTCTCTTTAATCCAATGGCGATAAGCATTTTGCCAGGCCAAATTATCTTCTTCACTTTTTGCTGCATAATGTGTGTCACCACTAGATAATAAAATCTTTCTTAATTCCACTAATTCTTCAGTGTCTTGAATGATAGCTTTACGAATCACTAATTTTTCTTGCATAATCAAATTTCCTCCTAGAGTTCATTGTTTGATGGATCTGTATTTTTAGGGGTTATAATAACCAGACTAAAGACATTTTTATCTATGAATCAAAATATAATGATAAATCATTTTTATGATCATAAACTTAATTTGAGAATGTATAGTTGATCTTTAACTATTAACTTTAATAACCTAAAAATACCTTTTTTGTAAAATTAGTTTTCACGAGCCAAATATTATCATGACTTAAATATTATATCAATATTAATTTTCTAACTCTTTAGAAATAAATTTTAAAAATAAAAAATTTATTTTCTTGTTAGATAAATGGCTGTAAACACTCTATTTATCAGCTTTTCACTATTTCTAATCGTATTAAAACTTAAAATTTAATATAAATATATATATATAGGAAGAGTAAAAATATAATTTACCGAAAAAATTTTATTTTTAAAATTTTCGTTTGTTTTTTTTGTGCATTATGCCTATAATGAGAGAGCACCACAACTTTATTAACATTTTTTTACATTACCCCTTTAAATTGATAGTTAGAGAACTTATAATTGGAGGCACAATATGTATACAGAAATATTAAATGAAAAGCTAGTAGAACTGAAAAAAAGTGGGCAATACCGTGAGTTTGTTACATTAAATCGAATTCGTGGACAATATCCTTTAGCTAAATTAAATGGATCAGAAGATAGTCAACCTGTAGTAGTTTGGTGCAGTAATGATTACTTAGGGATGTCACAACATCCAGTTGTTGTTGAGGCTATGCATAATGCAATTGATTTATATGGTGCGGGATCAGGTGGTTCTAGAAATATTGGTGGTACACATTATCAATATGAGGCATTGGAGTCATCATTAGCTGAATGGCATGGTAAAGAATCTGCGCTTGTATTCCCGACAGGATATGGATCAAATGATGCAACACTTCAGTGTTTACTACGTTTATTTGAAGATTGTATTGTTTTTTCCGATGAGCTTAATCATGCATCTATAATTAATGGGATACGTAGTACGAAGGTAGAGCGTACAATTTTTAAGCATAATAATACAGAACATTTAGAGCAATTACTTGCATCACAACCATATAATCGACCAAAAGTAATTGTTTTTGAGTCAGTTTATTCTATGGATGGTGACATTGCACCAATTGAAGAAATTGTTAAACTTGCTAAGAAATATAACGCTTTAACATTCCTTGATGAAGTTCATGCAATTGGTATGTATGGACCTAGAGGGGCAGGAATAGCTGCTGATCTAGGTATTGCAGATTCGGTTGATATTATTCAAGGGACTATGGCTAAGGGAATTGGTGTTATCGGAGGTTATATTACAGGTTCGGGACCAATGATTGATGCAATCCGATCTTTTGCCTCGGGTTTTATATTTACGACTTCACTACCACCAGCTATAGTAGCGGCATGTTATACAAGTGTTGAGCACTTAAAGGTTTCTAAAGTAGAAAGAGATGGTTTACATAAAAAAACAGAAATGTTAAGGAATTCTTTTGAAAGAGCGGGAATTCCAATTATGAATTCAAGCGAGACACATATATTACCAGTTTTAGTTGGTGATGCAACAAAGTGTAAAGCGGCTGCACGTCAGTTACTTGAGAAACATAATGTATATTTACAACCAATTAATTCACCAACTGTACCAATTGGGACCGAGAGATTTAGGGTAAACATTACTCCAAATCACACTGAAGAACAAATTATACAATTAACAAATGCACTAACCGAAGTATTTATTGCATTCGATATACCTTTCTTGAAAGAAGAACAAGTCATAGTATGATACTATTATTTTAAATTCTTTATATATGGTTATATTAATTATTTATTTAAATAATATTTTACTATATTAAAATTACATATGGTTTATTACTTAAAATACCCCATATAAATATGGGGTATTTTAAGTGAGGGGGAGTTAGTTATGGAAAGTTGTTCTATGTTCGATATTGTAAAAACTAATAATTTATCACCTGAAATTATGGGAACCGAAATGGGTAAGTTAGCTAGAGAATTATTTATTTTAAGACCTGAAGAAGTGAATATTTCAATTTATGGAAGCTTTAAAAACGTCACGAATAAACATGAATTACAAATAGGCTTTTTGAAAGGAATATTTAGTTCCTCTGAAAAGGATATGTTAGAAAAAGTTCCATTTATTATTGATAATTGTACTGTAATTAAATTTGTAGAAGGTTATGCAAAAACAAGTTATCCTTATACTGCAAAAATTTCTTTGTTAAATGGAACAGAAAGTATAGAAGTTGTTACATATAAAAATGATGTGGGAAAAATACTTATTTCAGAAATTAATGGTTTTAATGTTAAAATATCAGAAAACAGTCCAAATCTTTTAGTACGAAATAAAAACAGTTGTAAATTTCTCGCTTTTATAACATCCTTATTCAATGATTATGAAATTAATATTATAAAAATTCATTGTTCATCTCAAAAGATAGATAATATTATGGTCATTGAATTAGACAGATTACCATCGGCTAAAATAATTGAAAGGATTCATAGTAATCCTTATGTCTATACGGCTATTGTGATAAATTGAATTAATTCATAATAAGTTTCGCATTATTCGTTATAGAAGTATAAAATGAGACTCAAATATTATAATGAATAATATATAGAATTTAAAACCGATTATAAATGTATGGGAAAGAATAAAAATTCAGCAATAAAAAATTGCTGAATTTTTATTCTTTACTGTTTATTCTTTCCTATTCTTCCTAAACTATCTTTAATAGTTGTTTCCCCAAGTTGTGTATATAGCAAAGCTGTATCTTGACTGGTATGCCCAAGTTGTTGCATCACTTGTAATGAGTCCTTTTCTTCCATATATAATTTATTTGCCAGTGTATGTCTTAATTTATGGGGAGACATTCTTTTTCCATAGGCCTTCGTATATTTTTCTACTATATCTTGGATAGCTCTAACCGAAAGAGGCTGTGCAGTATGTTTATACTTCGATAAAAACACATTTTTTAATTCTTTCCCTGGAGCGTATTTGTTATCTCTAATTTCCATATACTTTTCAATATCATTCAACGCAATGGGGGTAATCCATACTGAATCTTCTTTATTTCCTTTTCGGATCACATCAATTAGTCTTTCTTTTAAGTTTATATCTTCCATACGAAGATCGGCCAATTCACTTACACGAATACCACTACCAAGAAAAAGGGAAAGGATAGCTACATCACGATCTTTATCTCTTAGGAAATAGAACAACTGATGTTTTGTTAAAGATTTTTCGTGTTCATACTTAACATAATTCAAAAATTCTTGATCGTCATCATTATGAAATATCTTAGATCTCATACGTTTTGCACGAGCGTTTAATGTTTCTTTATCTTTATGTATTTCTATTTTAGCCATTACATTTCTATAAAAATAACATTCTCCATCTTCATTCTCAGATAGGGAGGTAAGATACTTAAATGATGATTTTAAGGCTGAAATTTTTCTGTTAACACAAAATGATATGGTGACCCCTATATAGCTTCTATTTAAAATAATTTACCACTGAAAATAAAAGAAAAGGTACCCCTGCTGCAAGGTACCTTTTCTAAGGGGTATAACTCATTAGCTAAGCGGTATAACTCATTAGCTAAGCGGTATAACTCATTAGCTAAGCGGTCGTTGGTCAAGTATACCGCCTAGACTATTACATGAGTTATGTTTTTATTATACATTAATCATATCAAAAATATTATCATTAGTGAAATTAACTTTCATTATTTTTAAATTTTAAAGCTGCCACCATAATAATAATTTTCTCCAATTTTCATAACAGCTACATATGATCCTGGCTTATAAACTGATGTTATAGACGTTAAAAATCTACCATTAATCTTTGCTCAAAATACTTGGATCTCTTCTATGTATAAAATCAACGTTTACAGCCGACTTTTGAGCAGTCTTTATTCCAAATCTACATTTAACTGTTCTTCTCCTCATAAAACTTTTCTATCTAACCGCTAAATTATTCCATAAATATACAAATTACCTCTTTACTATCCATAATGTTCCATGTTAATATTAACCATGTAAGAGGTATAAACAATTACTGGAATAAATTCTAAATAAATTGTTTTCTGAATCCGCTTTCTACGATTAGGTATTTAATAAAAATGAAATCTTCTATTTATATATTTAATCTCTTAATATATGAGATTAAATATATAAATAGAAGATGAAGTGGGTAGTTAGTGAGCTATTATTCAATTATCTTATGGAGGTGGACAACTTTGTCCTGCTTGGCAGGATAAAGTTTATGAAAGGAGGTGATAACTATGCAATGGAAAAATCAAATGGAAAATCTTAATGCAGCTACACATAATCCGGTAGGTAGCGTATTATCTGAATTGACGGATACTGAGATGGATACAGTAGCTGGTGGTGCTCAAGCGCTAGGCTTTACAGATGGAAATTGTCTTGCTACCATTACGGCTGATTGTACTCCGTGGATAGGTATCTGTAGCTAAATAGCTGCAATCAGTAGTGCAATCTTAAGGAATACAGTTTTTATTCTAGAGCTAGTTGATTCACAGTAGTAACAAGGAGGTGATAACTATGCAATGGAAAAATCAAATGGAAAATCTTAATGCAGCTACACATAATCCGGTAGGTAGCGTACTATCTGAATTGACAGATACTGAGATGGATACAGTAGCTGGTGGTGCTCAAGCGTTAGGCTTTACAGATGGAAATTGTCTTGCTACCATTACGGCTGATTGTACAGATTGGTTACCAATCTGTGGCTAAATAGCTGCAATCAGATGTTAGTGCAATCTTAGGGAATACAGTTTTTATTCTAGAGCTAGTTGATTCACAGTAGTAACAAGGAGGTGATAACTATGCAATGGAAAAATCAAATGGAAAATCTTAATGCAGCTACACATAATCCGGTAGGTAGCGTACTATCTGAATTGACAGATACTGAGATGGATACAGTAGCTGGTGGTGTTCAAGCGCTAGGCTTTACAGATGGAAATTGTCTTGCTACCATTACGGCTGATTGTACTCCGTGGATAGGTATCTGTAGCTAAATAGCTGCAATCAGTAGTGCAATCTTAAGGAATACAGTTTTTATTCTAGAGCTAGTTGATTCACAGTAGTAACAAGGAGGTGATAACTATGCAATGGAAAAATCAAATGGAAAATCTTAATGCAGCTACACATAATCCGGTAGGTAGCGTACTATCTGAATTGACAGATACTGAGATGGATACAGTAGCTGGTGGTGTTCAAGCGCTAGGCTTTACGGATGGAAATTGTCTTTATTCCATTACGGCTGATTGTACTCCTTGGCTATTGGGATGTGGAAAATTCTAGAGCTAGTTGATTCACAGTAGTAACAAGCAGGAGATAACTATGCAATGGAAAATCTTAATGCAACTACATATAATCCGGTAGGTAGCGTGCTATCTGAATTACCAGCTACTGAGATGGATACAGTAGCTGGTGGTGCTCAAGCGCTAGGCTTTACGGATGGAAATTGTCTTGCTACCATTACAGCTGATTATACTCCGTGGATAGGTATCTGTAGCTAAATAGCTGCAATCAGATGTTAGTACAATCTTAAGGAATATAGTATTTTATTCTAGAGCTAGTTGATTCACAGTAGTAACGGAGTGGTAATCCGTTTAGGTTTGACATGGATTCTATCGGAGGGCATTCTGCTGATATTATCGAAGCATTGTAAATGGTGCTTGCTGAATATATAGCTTGGAATGCTCTCTGTTCCATGTAGGTGTGTCAATTATCTACTTTTAAATTGGGATACAGCCAAGATACATGTGATTTTGAGTTATAACCTTAATTGTATTTCCAAATTGAATAAAAATCAAGATTTTCTCTATAAATTTTGAACTTATTTTCATACACCCTAATTATACAATTGAAACGAAGTGTTTTCAGTAGCTAACTAATGGATGATTAAGGTTAACCCATAATAGACAAATTCTTTAATAAAAATAGACGAAACGATATTTATAAGCTCATTAAATCGCCTCTAGAAATAAAAGTAAGTCTATGACCTATTTTTACACGTATCTTGGCGGTATCCTAAAATTATAGAAAGGTTGTTTTATACAGTGATAAATACTAGTGACAAGTTAAAATATTGGTCAAAATTTTTCTATGATAAAGAAGAGTATTTGGAAAAGAGCCTCAAAGAGGTGTCCAATCTAGAAGTTGGAACCATTATAAATTTGCAGAGAAATGACTTAACTTGGAAATATCAGTGGGAAGAGTTGTTGAAAGGCACGGTGGAAGACCGCTTCTCTACTACTTCGCCCTTATTTTCAGGATTCGTTGAACGTTTTTTATTACTGGCTATTGATTTATTGGAAAAGCAGGGAACAATTCGTGGTTTAGATTCTCATATTTTACATACAAGTAATTCTTTTTTTGAAAGTCTGCTACCTTCTTTATTCCAAAAAATCATAGATTTTAGCTACAAAACTTTAATATTGGAATTGAACGTATTAAGTGATCAGGGACTTCTACAAGGAGAAACTTCAGAAAAGAGGTACCAGTACTTTGAAAATTTGCTACATGACAAAGAGTATTTAAGACAATTGGCCAATGAATATCCTGAGTTAATTCGTTCATTGCTTCGTATAACTGAAAAATGGGCATCACATGTTAGTGAAGTGTTAAATAGGTTTACGGCTGACTATTCGAAAATTGTTTCACATATGCCTGAGGTAAAGCAGTTCGGCAAGCTTGTTCGGCTACATATTGGTGTAGGCGATACTCATGATGGACGAAGTGTAACGATGTTAGAGTTTACGACAGGATGCAAATTGGTATATAAACCCCGTTCACTAAGGGTTGATAAAGGATATTATCGAATTCTATCGTGGATGCGTCAGTTTGGCGTTCCGTATATGAAAATAATAGAAAATATAGATTGTGGAAGTTACGGCTGGACAGAGTTTGTCGAATTTTCTGAGTGCAAATCCCTTGAAGAAATTAGTGAATTCTATAAAAATATGGGCGTAAACTTGGCTATGATGTACATGTTTAACGCTACGGACTTCCATTATGAGAATATTATTGCGCATGGATCTAGCCCTGTTGTAATTGATCTAGAATCCTTATTTCATCGACATATAAGTAAGAAGGAATTTGAACATGACGCCAATGGTCATGCCTATGAAATTCTATATTATTCTGTTATGTCTTCTGGCATGTTACCACAGTACATTTATAACTCAGAGACGTACTCAGGTTTTGACATTAGCGGTATTTTTGGATCCGGTGGAAAAAAAGTACCGAATGCAGTGAGTCTCGTTGATAGAGGAACGGATCGAATGAGGTTAGAAAGAGGTATGGGGGAATCAGGAAAAACTCATAACCTTCCACATTATAATAACGAAGTTGTAGATAGTTATCGATATATTAATGACATTGAACAGGGGTTTGCTCAAGCATACAGGATTATGATGGAGAATAAGCACAGACTGAAAGAAATGATTCGAGAGTTTGACGATGTTAGAGTTAGAGTGATAGTGCGAAATACTAGAGCATATGGTGAACTAATGCGTACGCTATATCATCCTGATTTATTGCGAGACGAATTAGATCGTAAAGTTGTTTTGCATCGATTATGGTTGCAATGCTTAGCTGATCCTAAACATTTAAAATTTGTTCCCTACGAGATGCGTGATATTGAAGATGGGGATATCCCTATCTTTTACACCTGTCCGTCTGAAAGAGATGCTTGGGCATCTAATGGTGAACGAATTCCGCAGTTATTTGAGCAATCAGGTATAGACATTGTAATAAATAAAATCGATAAAATGGGCGAGAAGGACCTAAAAGAACAGTTGCAATTACTAAATATGTCTGTTTTAGCATCTAAGCCAGATCTTTATTCCTATCGTATTCCTGAAATTCAATTAAAAGATTCAAACGATGCGCTAGGATCTAATTGGAAAGCCGAGTATGTCCGATTAGCTACTGCAATTGGAGAAAATTTGGTTCAATCGGCAATTATACCTTCGAATACTGCAGCTGATGATATAACATGGATTGGTTTAGTAGCCAGTGGTGAGGATGAGAGAAAACTGAGACTAATTCCAGTAGGAAATGACCTTTATAATGGGAATAGTGGAATTGCGTTGTTTTTAGGTTATTTATCTGAACTGACTGCAAATAACCAATATAAAAATATAGCTCGAAAAGCATTGCAGCCGTTGCTAGAAATTATGAGGGATAAGTGCAGATCAAATGCTGTATCTTTGAACATTGGAGCATTTGAAGCTGGTAGCATCGGGGGTGGCGTATTTGCTACCTATCAGTTGTCACGCTTATGGAATGATGAAGAGTTACTACAAATTGTTAAAGAATACCTTCCTTATTATTGTGAACTCGTTGATAAAGACACCGCATTCGATTATATAGGTGGTGCAGCTGGAGCTATTGATGTACTTTTACATATATATCATGGAACGGGTTGGACAGAAGCGTTGCAAGGTGCGGAGAAATGTGCGGAGCATTTGCTTCAGAATGCACAAACATTGCCAGATGGTAGCATGGCTTGGTTGACGACACCGAATCGTAAACCCTATGTGGGGTATTCTCACGGCGTATCTGGAATTATTGCTTCATTATCATCGTTATACAGGGTAACTCAACGTGCAGAGTACATTGAATATATTGAAAAAGGATTACAGTATGAGCGTGCAAACTATTGTGCTGAATTGAAAAATTGGGTTACTCCTAATGATACTGCAAGGGTTACATGGTGTCATGGTGCGCCGGGCATATTATTATCTCGACTACGATTGTTGGAAAATGGATATTGGGACGCACATATTGATCAAGAAATTAATATTGCTCTTGAAACAACTCTTAAATTAGGTTTTGGGACAGAACCTGTTTATTGTCACGGCGATTTTGGACAATTAGAAATATTACTTTATGCTAATTCAGTTCTTGATCGTAATGAGGATACTATCAATGTAGTCAGAGCGTATCTGCTCAGACTTCTAAATAATCAACAATGGAATAACACGGGGGTCCATCGTGCTTTTGATATTAAAGGGTTAATGGGTGGTCTGTCAGGTATTGGATTTGGTCTATTAAAGCAGGCATTTCCGGAAAAAGTTCCTAACATTTTGAACTTGGAGAATGATAAATTTTTCTCTGATGTTTCTGGATAAATTGTGTGATTATAAATCAAAGTAGAAGGGAGAGAATGTAATGGCTCGTCGGCGTGTACCGTATGTCGAGCAGATGCATCAGTCGGAGTGTGGACTTTGTTGCCTTGCTATGATATCAGCCTACTATCAAAAGGAAGTTTCTTTATCTAGACTACGTGAAAGGGCGGACGTTGGACGGGATGGTACAACACTATTGCAATTAAAGAGAATTGCTGAGAGTCTAGGTTTTGACGCTAAAGCTTATCGTATCGAACATATTGATCAATTAAAGCAAGTTTCTTTACCAGCAATTCTACATTGGAACCAAGGTCATTTTGTGGTTCTTGAAAAGATAGATAACAATTATGCTCGTATTGTTGACCCACGTTTTGGAAGAATCAAGCTGTCATTAAAGAGCTTCAGCGAGCAATTTACTGGATTTTTGATGACAGTGGATTTAACAGAACGACTCGACGTTGAGAAGGATCAGAATGTTTGGTTAAATTCTTTAGTCTATGTGAAATCACATAAAAATCTGTTCGTATATGTTTTTCTTATTACACTGGCTTTGCAAGTCCTAATAGTAGGTATGCCGTTATTCATGAAGCATGTTATTGACGAAATTATGATTCCGAAAAATTCGAGCTTATCTATAACGGTTTTTATATCTATAATCAGCTTTCTACTGGCATACATGTTAATTACATTCGCGCGCAGTCGTGTTTTGGTTCGATTGCACAATGCTTTGGATTATGAGATGCAGACAAGCTTTTTCTCACATTTATTGAAGTTGCCTTTACCGTTTTTCTTATTACGTTCGTATGGGGACATGCTTTTTCGAATGAATAGCTTGGCCACAATCCGAAATCAGCTCTCAGGCACTCTGATTACAGGTATATTGGATGGCTTCATGTTATTTGTATTGTCAGGTTATATGTTATTCACATCTCCATTGCTTGCGATGGTTGTATTTTTGCTGGTAAGCATAAATATTTTGTTGGTCATTTTCACTAAACGCTATGTAGCAGAGATTAATCAGCAACAAGTGGTGGCAACGACAGAGGTGCAAGCTGTGCAGACAGAGATGTTGTACGGTATTATGGGAGTGAAAATATCAGGGACAGAACAGCAAGTTTACTCCCAATGGCTTAATAAATTCAAGCATTTATTGCAGGTGTACCGCCGTAAGGAAAATTTGAATAGCTACATTACAACAACTAGCAATGGATTGCAGTTTATGTCACCACTCATTGTGCTAAGCATCGGTGTTCTGTTAGTTACTGGTAAATACAGTTCTATGACGATTGGTGAGCTTGTCTCATTTCAAGCAATTGCGACTCTACTTTTCACTACATCATCAAGTCTTATGAATACGATAAACTCATATATTCTTACGACTACTATTTTGAAAAGAACACATGACGTACTGGAATCTCCAATTGAGCAGAATGAAGGTAAATTGCAAGTGAAAGTAAGAGGAGATATTAGACTATCACATGTCAGCTTCTCCTATTCGAAGTATAGTCCGAAGGTGATAAACGACATTTCTTTACATATAAAGCTAGGGCAGAAGATAGCCATTATTGGACAATCTGGTTCTGGGAAATCGACTTTAGCTCATTTGATGATTGGGTTATTTACACCAACCTCGGGGGAAATATACTATGATAATCATGAAACCTCGGATTTGGATATGCAATATGTGCGTAAACAGATGGGAATAGTGCCACAGGATATATCATTACTCAATCGTAGTATTTATGATAACATTGTCCTACACCAGGATGGTGTAACTATGGACGAAGTAGTGCGGGTGGCAAAAGCAGCGAATATTCACGATGAAATTATGGCGATGCCGATGCAATATCAGACAGTTTTGGCTGAAATGGGCAGGAATATTTCAGGAGGGCAAAGACAACGAATAGCTTTAGCCAGGGCACTACTTAATAATCCAACCGTACTAGTGTTGGATGAAGCAACGAGCGCTTTGGATCATATAAGTGAAGCGCGGGTAGATGAATATTTATCTAGTATTAATTGTACACGAATAGTGATAGCCCATCGGTTATCGACGGTGATGAATAGCGACACGATCATTGTTTTAGAGAATGGTAAGGTTTGCGATGTAGGAAATCACAATCAATTGTTACATACTTCAAATTATTATCAATATTACTATAGAGAAATGAGCTCATAACTGATTTTTCTTTACAGACTGTTCTTAATGAATTCATGAAATGAGGCTGTACTTATATTGTAAGGAGTGGGACAATTGAAAACGGTACTATCGGTGCAACACCTAACGAAAGAAATCAAAGGCAAGTTGATTGTGCAAGACATATCATTCGATGTGGTAGAGGGAGAGATTGTTGGACTACTTGGTGCGAACGGAGCGGGTAAGACAACCACGATGAAGATGATAGTTGGTCTAAGCACAATAAGTGCCGGGGACGTGCAGATTGCAGGTTACAGTATTAAGAGTCAGTTTTCTAAAGCACTCTTCAATGTAGGGGCAGTGATTGAAGCACCTGCATTCTATCCTTATTTGAGTGGATACGAAAATTTACGTCAATATCAGCGTTTGCACAAAAATGCGAGTAAGGATTGGTTGCTGGAGGTAGCCAGTCTAACCGGTATAGAACATGCGCTTGAGCAGCGAGTAAGTACGTACTCCATGGGAATGAAACAACGCTTGGGGATTGCACAAGCACTACTGCGAAAGCCAAAGTTGCTTGTGTTAGATGAGCCAATGAATGCACTTGATCCTGCTGGTGTCCGTGAAACCCGGAACTATTTGAATAGAATTGCGGCAGATTTGGGCGTAGCAATTGTGATTTCCAGTCATCAACTTTCTGAGATTGAGCAGATGGCACGCCGAGTGGTTATTATGCAGAATGGTTGCTTAGTGACAGAGGAGCGGATTGATGATGGGTTAAATGATGGAAAATTCTATATCACTCTTCACGTCGATAATGTTGAGCTTACAAGCGAAGTTGTGGTTAACTTGTTTGGAGATGATCATCATGCATTGGATTATACGCAGACAAAGAAATTATCTAACGGTTTGCATACTATGACAGTAGCTATTGATGAAGGTCAAGTTCCAAAGCTGATTCGAGCATTGTGTGATGCCAGGGTGGAAGTTCATCGGGTCTTGCCGGCACATACGAGTTTAGAGGATAAGTTTTTAAAATGGACAACTGCGCGTGGTGAGGTGAATTAAGTTGTTATGGAATGAATGTTTGAAGATAGTGAATAAAAAAATCTTTATTCTTTCACACATTGGTTTTATTGTGATGACTGTACTGTTATCTTGGGCATACACCAGTAATATCAAGGCTGATGATACAGTGACTCAAGTGGTAAATGCTTTGCTTGGCCTATCGGGAATGCTTGTTATTTTACCTTGGGCGATTGTTTTATCACCTCTTATTTGGACGGATGAGTATCAATATGGTACTCTGAAACAACTGTTCCTGCATACATCCTCGCGTTCACGGTTGTATGTTGCAAAAATTGCTGCGATGATTTTGCTCATCATTACGGGTATTGTTAATATATTCATTGTTTCTTTTTTAGCGAATCTTCTGGTGTCGCCCCAAAACATACAATGGGGCGACATGACGGATGTTATATATTCTATCGGAGCAATCGTATTGCAATGTTGCATATATGCAAGTCTAGCATCCTTGATTGGCGTGTGGACGAGATCAGCTGCTATTGCAGTAGGAAGTAGCTTAGTGCTATACTTTTTACAAATGATATTTGGTGGTAGTCTCGTATCTATATCATGGACACACATTCTATTTATTCATCATGATGATTTAAGTGTCTATTGGAGCACGTCACCATATAAATCGGAATTAGCTGGCTTACCTATGTCGTTAGCGATAGATATCGCCTATATTTTGTGTTTCTTTGCAATTGGATTATGGTTGTTCGTCAAAGAGAGAGGAGCAGACTAAACATAAAACGGAGCTAAGAGTGAGCAAAATAGGATACAGTTATGTCGCTTATGGCGATACTCGGGATAACTGTATGGAAGACGAAATAATGAATGTGAAACTGAAAGTAGCCAATAATGATAAGTGACAATTGATTACGCTAGTCCAATAAATCAGTAGCAGTCTAGGACTTTATTTTTGTCAAAGACTACCGCTGGTTTTAAATTAAAGTCAGACTAACATTTTATCTTTTCCGGCAGAAACAATAAAATCAGTTTCTGCCATTTTAGTTAGACCAATGTTAGCTCCCGTGGCCATCGTTGCAGCTAGGGATTTAATAATTTCATCGCCTTTAGGCGATTTATTTGTTAATGCGTGAATCAGTTGCTGTTCAAATTTAGTCTAATTCGATACTTTTAACAGTAAATCTGTTAGTTTCATACGTGGTAACATATTGTTTAGCTTAGCACTTAATTTTTTTGCGTTTTCTGGGATATCTTGTTCTAAATGATTAATACGTAAAGATATCCATATTCTTTACGTATTTCTTCTAAGTGCTCTCGCCTAGTAAGTTCTTGTTTCGAATATACTTCATAGAACGTGTGGTCTACACCAATTTGTTTGGTAACAAACTTTAAGAGTCTTTCAGGAATTGCTGGCATATTCGTAACAGTACATCCAGGATATCTTAATATACAGAGTTGAACAGCAAATTCCAAACGATTATGATCTCTACGATGTTGATTAATGATTTCAAGATCCTCTATAGAAAATGTGTAATGCAATGCTAGCTCATTTTCTATTTCAACAAAAATATGTAATAGTTCTTCCCTTTGTACAGGCGTGAGAAGTTCTTTTCCCCTCATAACATTTCCTACATTTATAAAAGTAATGAGTTTATTTGTTAGTGTATTGATACAATGTTGTTTTACTTAGATTTGTAGCCTCTGTAATTTGTTTAATGCTATATTCTTTACTTTGATGCATTTTAAGAGCTATTTCAAATTTATCTGTATGTTTTTTGCGGTCTTCCTCCTTTTTTCCCACGAGTTCTAGCTACGTTTAATCCTGTTTTAGTATGTTCGCTAATAATATCTCTTTCTAATTCTGCAATACTTGCCAAGAATTTCCCTATAACATTAGATGTATCAATGCTGTCATGAATAGAAATAAAATCTACACCTGGTTCTTTGAATTTTCCACTTAACTCCATTAGTTGTTTTGTAGATTAAGAAATTCGATCAATTTTGTAAACAACTATCTTATCGCCTTTACGGAATACCTTTAGTAACTCTTCGATTTGCGGATAATCTTTTTTTATTCCTGTCATTTTCTCCTGACATGGCCTTTCTACACCATATTGTTGCAAAGCATCTATTTGCATATCAAGATTTTGTTCTTCTGTACTGACACTAGCATAACCAAAAATCAAATTGTTTCACTTTCTATCTAAATATATCTATTAAAATAGGATCAAAAACATGTATTAGAAACATATATTCTTATTTAATTAATAGCGGATAGGTGTTTGCAAATAAATTATATCAATCAGAAGTTGTTTACAAAGAAATATGTGATTCTAAAATTGTTGCGAAACTAGCCGTTGCATACAGAAAGAAGAATATAAACCCAGTGTTACAAGAGTTTTTGAAAATAGCGAAAGGCAAGGTGATGAACACATTTACAAAATGACGAGAAAAATGACAAAATTGTAAGAATACACGAATGTTTGTAAGGAAGTTCGATGTTTTCCTTTTTCTTTTTTTATTATAGTGAGAAAGAAGAAGGAGATGGAAATGTCATACTCATGGTGATACCTATTTTTATGAAAGTAAAAAAAGCGTGGGAGGGGAAGTAAGATGATGTTTTCTCAGCTCGTGTTTAAAAACATTAGTCGAAATATACGTACGTATGCCGCTTATTTTTTAAGTGAAAACGTCATGTTAGAGTAAGAAACTGTACATTCATATATTTAAGAAGTAGTTAGGTCTCATTTAAACCTTTTTTCCCATAATAAAATTATAAACGTACAAGAAGGTTGGTATTTTTAGATGAGTACAATAATCAAAATTATTCATGTAATGAAGGTATATGGCAATCAGTTATACACCTTACTATAAAGGAGGGATTTGAAAATGTCTTTTTCTCAATTCAATATTGATATTTTTCGAGCAATTAATGATTTAGGTAAACAATATTCATTCCTAAACTCAGCCATGGTATTTTTGGCAGAATATATGGTATATATTTTGGCCTTAATTATTATAGCTTATTGGTTTACCGGGTCCAGAAAAAGTAGGATGATGGTTATTCAAGCGATGGTTGCTTTTGTAATTGCTGAGGTGATTGGAAAAATAGCAGGGAAATTTCATTTGAATTATCAACCGTTTGCAGTATTGCCTGATGTTAATAAACTTGTCGACCATGCTGTAGATAATTCATTTCCTAGTGACCATACGATTCTCTTTTTTTCGATTTGTTTTTCGTTTTGGCTTGTTCGTAAAAAGACTGGATGGTTATGGATTATACTTGCATTTTGTGTAGCGATCTCTCGTATTTGGGTAGGGGTTCATTATCCTTTTGATGTTGCAATAGGGGCTTTAATAGGGTGTGTTTCAGCGTTATTTTCGTATTGGTTAGTACCGAAATTTTCTTTTATCATGCAATTGCTTACTCTATATGAAAGAGTAGAGAAACGTGTTCTACCATACAAAAACAAATCAAAGGAATTTTGAGTATACAAGTTAGCGTGAAAAATACAGATGCTGACGATCTATATATGGAATGTATTCATGTTGCAGCTGTTGCTGAACAAATTAAAGAGCAACAACGAATGAAGAAGGCTTCTTAATCTTTTGTGTTTGTGGATGTGATAAGCACCCAGGTTTTAGGAAGTGTTACGGTTCTATTTCTTTACAAAGTAAACGTCAATTAACTCCAAAATATACAATAAAGATTGATTTTGGAGTTTTTTTGTTTACTTCACTTTTTTTCGGCACTCTACAGCTAGATGGCAATTACTTTGACCCCAGCAAGACTTTATCAATTTCTTCTTTAGTGTTTAAATTGATGTTGGGCAGCGTTTTAAGCAAATAATGAATATAATGATAGGGACTTAGAGTGTTCTCTTTTGCAGTTTCCACCAAACTATACATGATGGCACTTCCTCTAGCACCCCACGGTGTATTTTAGAACATCCAATTCTTCCTCACAATTACAAATGGTTTAATAGAACGTTCACTTCAATTGTTATCAATTTCTAAATGACCGTCTAATAAAAAGGCTTTAATATGCTTCCATTGATTCAAACAATAAGTGTTGGCTTTTCCTAGCTCACTTTTTGGTAAAATACGATCTTTCTGTTCATGAGGCCATGCTGAAAAAGGACAAGAATGGGCCTGCTTCTTTCAAGTCGATGCTTATATGGCTTGACGTGTTTGAGATTCCTTTCATTTGAATAGAGTTGATTACAGAAGTGTATGCCTTCGCTCACCTTCACTTTTTTCCTCTTCTGTGATTCAGGTAAAGCTTTTAAGGCTTCATCGAACTTTCGTCTCACATGCGCCCAACGACAAGAGTGACATCCGGTACTTGATGATAACCACTATATCCATCTACTTGTAAATATCCTTCGAAACCAGTTAAAAAACGTTTCAGATGTTTGCCTGCTCTTGTAAGTTGATAGTCATAGAGGACATTCGTAGTCGATTAAGCGGGCTCTTTATGGCTATTTTTTTAGGAAGTATTGTTGGATTGTTTATTAGAGAATGGGCATATGCCTTAGGTGAATGGAATCTAACATTATGGATGGGAATCGCTTTTCCGACCATAGTCCTTCTTTATTTTTCTACAGAGGAATAGTTTTATAATTGAATTTTATTAGACAGGATACTGAATGCCTGTGCATCGGTATATCTGAGCTTTAAAAATTATTTGTGAATTGTATTGAGTTTTTGTAATAGAACCAAATTTTTATTCTTTATTGCTGTAAGGGGGAAAGGCTCAACATGTTAAATATGTTTAAAATCCGCATATTAACTATGAGCCATCTATGCTTGGTGGGTATAAAGATGCAACCGAAAAGCATCATCCACATCAACCTATGTACAATGCATGGTCGCATCTTCGCCAAAATTCTGGTTTCCATGATGCTTTTGAAGAAATTCTAAAATCCGCGAAAGTACTTATAACCGAAGGGAAAATGCCCCAAATTGTAAAAAAAGCATTTAGTGATCTAGGTATCGCAAAATCTTAAATTATTTAAACAAGGATGAGGAAATGATTTTTGCAAAAAGACGCCTAACTTAGGTGCCTTTTTGCTTTGCAATTTTTGAGATGAATAAGCATATATTTTCGAATTAAAGTTTCATCTAGAAAAATTTCATATGAAGCAAGGTAATGAGGATAAACTATAATATTCCTCAAGAGAGAAGCGAATAAGCCATGGTATACAGATAATTTTGGTTATATAATTGAAATTTATGAATTTATATACCTACATTCAAATTAAAGATAGTTTTTCAAATATTTTATTAATATTTTTCATCATTCATATCCCAAACAAAGCGACAGATAAACTATGTATTTTTTATATAATAAAATTAAAAATTAAACTAAATAATAAAAGGTTCAGCAATCATAGGGAAGGAGAGCTGAACCTTTTATTATTTTTCTTTCCCTATTCTACCTAAACTATCTTTAATAGTTGTTTCCCCAAGTTGAGTGTATAACAATGCTGTATCTTGACTCGTATGCCCAAGTTGCTGCATCACTTGTAACGAGTCTTTTTCTTCCATATATAATTTATTTGCTAATGTATGTCTTAATTTATGAGGAGACATTCTTTTTCCATATGCTTTAGTATATTTTTCTACAATATCTTGGATAGCCCTAACCGAAAGAGGCTGTGCAGTATGTTTATACCTCGATAAAAACACATTTTTTAATTCTTTTCCTGGAGCATATTTGTTATCTCTGATTTCCATATACTTTTCAAGATCATTCAATGCAATGGGGGTAATCCATACAGAATCTTCTTTGTTTCCTTTTCGGATTACATCAATCAGTCTTTCTTTTAAGTTTATATCTTCCATACGAAGATCGGCCAATTCGCTTACTCGAATACCACTACCAAGAAAGAGAGAGAGGATAGCTACATCACGATCTTTATCTCTTAGGAAATAGAATAACTGATGTTTTGTTAAAGATTTTTCATGTTCATATTTAACGTAATTCAAAAATTCTTGATCGTCATCATTATGGAATATTTTAGATCTCATACGTTTTGCACGAGCATTTAATGTTTCTTTATCTTTATGTATTTCTATTTTAGCCATTACATTTCTATAAAAATAACATTCTCCATCTTCATTCTCTGATAGGGAGGTAAGGTACTTAAATAAAGACTTTAAGGCAGAAATTTTTCTGTTAACAGAGGAATTCTGCATGTTTTGTTGTAATTTTAAGAATCTCATAAAGTTCTCAACATCTTTTTTCTTTAAATTCTCCAGATCAGAGAAGGATATGTCTTTAATAGGTTTTAATTCAATAATTTGTTCGGATAATAACCAATTAAAGAAGACTCTAAAATCATATACATAATTCAGTAGGGTGGAGGGAGAGGCATCATGCAATTCTTTGTACTCCACAAATTCTTCTATGTAAAAGGGCATTTCATTTAGATTCTCGTATAATTTTTTACGATGTACGGATTTTTGACGTTGCTTGCTGTAATCCATAAAAATCACCTCATATATACTATAACAGAAAAGAGGAGCGAACACAAGTTCGCATTAAATTCAATTTTTACACATACTTGTTTACATAATTAAATTATAGTTTCTAGGATATACCTGAAATTGAATAGGGATAGTGTAATCATTCTATTGAAAATGATAGATAACTAAATGATAAATTAAAATTACATTATAATACTAGTAGAAAAATCATATGTGAATATAGATAAAATAAAGGATTTTTCACACTAAAATCAATATGTGGAAACAGTTTAAAAGTTGTTATCAAATATGAATTGATTATTTTAATCATGATTATGAGGAGTTAATTAGATCAACATAAGAAAAAATCTTATAAATTAAAATGTAATTTACTATAAAAATTATTAATGAGTAACTCAGCATTTAATAATTTCTATATAAAGTATGAATTGTCTGGGCACATATCAATACACTAAGATTAATGCAATTGAGCTCAAACATCCTAAATACTGTATTAGAGTTTTATTTAACTTTATTATTGTTCGTAAAATCGGGATTTCGTGCGAAGTTTTGAAGTTTTTGTTTTTTGCTTCTTTATAAATGCATCGTTCACTTCCCTTTCGTCATTATGAATATCTTTTAGTTTCAGATACATTCGACTATACACATTAATATCGATTACATGGTTGTTTCTAAGACATAGCCAGTATATTTGCTTTTCCTAGCTTGATGGATGTGTGGCGGTATCCCATTTCTATCAAGCTAATAATTTGAAATATCCCTAAAACGAAAATTTTATTTATAGCTGACCTTCGGAATTCAATTCACTTTTTTCGCTTTTGAGGACGATGCATTCCTTAACTTGGTAGGCATGGGGACCACCATCTTGATTTAAGTGCATATGTTTGTCAGAGAAAGTGGACTATAGGTTAAGGATCACAGCCTTGCATCAGTGGATGATGGAACTAACTTGTAATTCCATAATACAAGCTCCTCTTTCATTACAATATGATACTATACTACCTTAACTTAATGATATATATCATTACTCGTACCATTATATATAAAAGTACATAAATATTTCTAGATGCTTTCCCCTACTCTTTTTGTAATATATGTTTTTTCTATTTTTTTTGCATTAAGATAGTAGATATATCATAGAATTTCTCGTTTTTTTCCTTTAAATACAAAACCTCCCCCATTTCCATAAAAAATGGGGGAGCAAAAAATAGAGTATCGCCATAATACTTATATATACTGTAATCTTTCCAATCCAGAAATTGGAGACCTATTTGGCATAGAAGGTCGAACTTCTACAAAAGCAGGCATTATGCTGGATGGTAATTCTGAGATTGCGACAGCCAATTGACCTATATCCCGTGGGCGCATTTTCCATTCATCATTTTCCATCGATCTATTGGCAATTGCTCCTAAGGATAGGTGACTAACACGTATTCCTTCATATCTTAAATCTTGTATTGCCGCCTCTGCCATTGCGTGCAAAGCAGATTTTGTACTTGAATATGCAACACCTTGCTCAAAGTAGTATTCACCCGCATGGCTTCCAATAAATATAATTAGCCCTTTACTCTGCTTTAGCATAGGAGCAGTAAACTGAATCAACCATAATGGGGCTGAAAGATTTGTACTTATACTGTCTTGCCAATCTTGTTCTGTTATCTTTGAAATGTTATTAAATCTTCTTATACCTGCATTATTTATTAATATATCTATTTTTCCATATCGTCTAATTATCCCAGCAACAGACTTTTCAATATCTATCTTTTGTGAAAGATCACATTGAATTTCTTCTAACCATTCTTCTTTACACAAAGTCCGATTCAATCCAATAACCTTGTGCCCTTTTTCCGCAAATGATTTTGCAATTCCGTATCCCAAACCACGATTTGCACCAGTTATTACTACTATTTTCACTTTAAAACACCACCTATTTTCTCAAAATGTTATTTTTATAACTTAGATGGCACATTAATGTTATAAAAATAATTATTAAAGTTTGCTAAAAAGTCATTAATTTGTTTTTCTTTTTCATATAAAGATTTTTTTCTTTTAACTATTTTTGCTGAAATCTCTTCAATTTTTTCATAGACTATTAATCCATTTTCAACAAGTGTCTTACCTGACTGCACTATTTCCACAATACAATCCGCCATATTCAATACTGGAGCAATTTCCACCGAACCATTTAAATGTATCACTTCTATATCATGGTATTGCTGATCAAAATATTTCTTTGTAATTACAGGATATTTACTTGCTACAGATTTTACATCTTTTATATTTATTCCAGGTTTTGCACAAACACACAGTTCACATTGGCCAATTTTAAGATCAAGTATATCTACAAAACCTTCACCTTTTTCTAATAGTAAATCACTTCCTACAACGCCTAAATCAGCAATTCCTTTCTCTAAAAAAAGTAAAATATCTACTGATTTCACCAAGATAAAGCGCAAATTTTGTTCACTTAAGTCAAAACACAGTTCACGCGAACTCTCTAAATCTAAGGGGATATTAATCCCACTTGCTCTTAGAATCTGCAAGGTTTCTGATAATAAGCGTCCCTTTGAAAGAGCAATTGTAATAAACTCTTCATTCACTGACAAAGTGATTCCTCTCTTCATAGAAAATATAAAATCAAATGTTAATAATTTTTCATTTTCTTCTTTGTTTACTTTTTCCTTAGTACATCTTCTATACGTAAAACTTCAAATGGAATTAAAACTCCTACACTTTTAATTCTCCCTGTTAAGTGCCCAATAACAATGTCCGAGGTACATCCCAATAACATGTAGGCATCTGCCTTATTCATATGATTTGCTTGAGCTATTATCTTTGTAGAAGTATCTACGCCCATCTTAACAGCTTCTTCAAATGTCTCCCCAAATCCAATTATTACAAGCCCTTGTTCTACCTGTAAAATGGGAGTAGGAATATTATTTTCAAATATATTTATATTTATTTGTAAAGTTCCTGATGCCTCTAAAGCAATCCCTGAGGGTTCTCCATTTCCTTGTAAAGCATGTAAGTCACCAGCGTATAATAAACCACCTTCGACAGCTACTGGTAAATAAATTGTTGTTCCTTCAACCAACCAGCGGATATCTAAATTCCCTCCGTATTTACATGTTGCACCATTTCTTGTTCTAAAGGGATCAGCTAGTCCTATCCCTCCCAAGCTAGGTCTAACCTGTAAATCAATTCCCTCAAAATCTATCCTATTATTTTTAATTTCTATTTTCTTATAATTCCGTTCTGTGAATTGACCCTTCAACACTCCTGAAGAACGTGAAATACATGTATATGCATACTTGGCTAAATGAATATTTTTAATTTTTATAGCTACTGTCATTCCTGGCAAAGCTCCATTGATATAAACTGGCCCTGTAAACGGATGATGTTCGCCTTTATTAATTACATTATTTAATTCCTCTTCATTATCCGTCTCTTGTGAAAATGCATTCATTACCTCCATTGAGATTTCTTGACCTGGATTTACATATAAAACCGGTTCTCTCTCTGGAGATAACTCAAAACTAGCTGTATCGATTGAGTATTCAATAAAATTCACATCTACTTTATTCATCTTATTATTTCATACTCTCTACAGGCATTATACGTTTCAATATTTCTTCATAAGCATGTACCAAGTCCCCTTTGTTGTAACGAAATACATCTTTATCTAGAGATTGGTTTGTTTCTATATCCCAAAGACGCATACCATCTGGAGAAATTTCATCTCCTATTACCAAATCACCTGCTGCATTTCTTCCCATTTCGAACTTAAAATCAACTAACTTTACACCTCTTTCCAAAAGAAAATCTTTTAAAATAGCATTTAATTCAAAAGCTATCTCTCTGATAACTTCTATTTCTCTTTTAGTAGCAATGCCCATTGCAACAATGTAATCGGAATTCATCATCGGATCGTTTGAATATTTGAGGTCTAATTTTAAAATAGGCTGATTAAAAACTTGTCCATATTGGATAGGATAATTCCTTACAATTGAACCAGCCGCAATATTTCGGGGGATTATCTCCAATTTAATCATATCTAATTTGTTAACTTTCATTCTCCCCATTCCTATATTGGATATATAATGATTAGGTACCCCTTTTTTATGGAGCAACTCAAATATGTGTGAAGAAAATTCACATCTTAGTATTCCAGTTCCTATAATTCGAGCATTTTTATTTTGTGTATAAGAAGATACACTATCCAAAAAATGCATGATAATTGAATCATTTTCCTCACCATAATACATCGACTTTGACTTACCACATGTATATAACAAACCGTTTTTCGTCATTATATCCTATCCTTTCCATTTATAAGTTATAGTCTTTATATAGAAAAAATCCCATGTAAAGTGTGTGCTACACCATCATTTTCATTTGTTGGTGCAATACAATTCGCTTTTAACTGCACATCTTTTCCAGAGTTACCCATAGCGACCCCAAAACCAACTAGTTCCAACATTCCAATATCGTTTTCTGCATCACCAAAGGCCACTATGTTTGAAAGTGGGACACTGTAGTGATTCGCTATCCACTTTACAGCCGCTGCTTTCCCTGCATTTTTACACAAAATTTCTATCCAAACTTTACGGGAGTCGGAAAATGTATAAATTAAGTGCTCTTTGAAATGTTTTTCTAAAATTCTGATAATAAATTCGGTATTTCCCCTAACAATCAATTTAGATAAATGATCATCTAAAAAAGTTGACGGATATCCTATTGCATGTGGTGGACAACCAGCATCAATCCAGCACTGTACATCTTTATCAATTACATCCACCCAAAACTCGTTATTCTTTTCAGCTAAATAATTTTCAATACTTTTTTCTTCTCTTAATACTTCAAATAATTTTTTCACTATGGAAATATCAATCATATTAGATGAAAGTATTTTACTGTTTCTATTATCAAAAATTAATGCCCCATTATAACAAATGCTTGGAGTATCCAGTTCTAATCCTTTTAAATATATTTCTATATCTCTTGGTGCTCTCGCCGTTGCAAGAATAACAGGTATTTTCATTTGATTTAAAGATTGTATAGTTTTTACTGTTTTATTACTAATCTCTTTATTATTGTTTAGCAAAGTACCATCTAAATCACATATGACAATTTCAAACGTAGAATTCATTTTAAATAACTCCTAAACAAGAATTAAAATCTCTTTATTTATCAATTTTTCGTCAATACTTAATTTATTATTTACAAAAGCAAGAAAGTATCCACCACTAAATATTTCTTATCTAATGGTGGATACTCTAAGTTTGCACAAAAATCTAAAATTTAGGTTTATGCTGCTTTGTTTAATTCCTGTTTCTGATTTAGCACTGAAAATCCGTATTTTACAAATGTTTCTTTTACTTGATCCGTTTGAAGATAGTTATAATACTCTGTAGTTTGAACTGGAGACAGTGTTGCTTTAAGAACACCCATTGGATAAATAATAGGGTCATGTAAACTAGAATCTGCTGTATCTACTATTTTTACTTGAGGTGAAATAAGTGCATCTGTCTTATATACAAGCCCAGCATCAACTTGCTTTGTTTCAATCAACGACAATGCATGTCTTACATCAGTTGCTAATACAAATTTAGGTTTTAAAACTTCATACAGGTTCAGCCCTTCAAATACTTGTTTTGCATACATTCCAGCAGGTACTGTTGCAGGATTACCAATAGCTATCTTTTGCGCATTATTTGTATTCAAGTCTGAAAGACTATGCACAAGATTATTATCGATTGGTGTTGCCAATACTAATTCATTTCCTAAAAAATTAATAGCTTGGCTCGGATTGATATACCCCTTTTCAACTAGAGGAGTGAAATTTTTTTCTGCAGCGGAGATAAATAGATCTGCCGATTTACCTTGCTCAATCATTTGTTGAAGTGAACCCGAACCACCGTAAGTGAAAGTAAACTTTACATTTCCATGAGTTTTCTCATAATTAGCTGTAACTTCCTCTAAAACATCTTTTAAACTTGCAGCAGCAAATACTTTTATCTCAGTTTTATTAACATTTTCTTCCGCCATAGCAGGAGAGAATCCTGTGAAAATTGCGAGCATAAAAACAGAAACAGCACATAGTAAAAATAATTTAATTGTTTTCATAATTTTTCTCCCTTCTTAATAAAAGACAATAAATAAATTACCTAAAAAAAGTACTCTTGTATCTCCTCCTTTATCAAAAGCATCACTTGTACAAAATTTAATTCTCGCAAACAGAACATACCACAATATTCCTACTACATTTTAAATTCTAATTTTTCTATATTTTCAGATTTATTTTTTGAGAAACATTTGTACAATAATATCTGCTCAATTTAAACAAATAAAGTATTATGAATCTGCTTTTTTATAAAAACCAACGCAATAAATGTTTATGAAATAACATCATCATATGTCGAAATATGCGATTTTATTTCATAAGGGAATTTTTTTGCGAAAAAATAATCTGAAAATACTCGTACTTAGTTATATTTAGTTATTTTTAATTGTGTTTAGTTAAAATTCGTTATGCATTAAAATCTCCGAAGAAATATATTCCAATTAAATCAAAAGTATTGTATACTTCTTTTTGTATTTTCAGAATAATAAAACGGAGGTGTTACAATTGACTTCATACTAATATGTACTTACATTTACAAACAATAAATTCGAAATACTCAATGTGGAACATACCTTCAAATTAGTATGTTTTTAAAAGAGGTTTATTAGTTGGATAGCCTGTAGAATTTGATACTGGACTAGTTTCATTATAAGAACTAATCCCCCCTTTCAGTTAAAAATACAGTCTATAAACATAAACCATTTGCTTGTATATTAAATAACTTTCTAATCTATGAAGGAACAAAAACAAAAGGCTTCTCTCAAAAGTATTACAGTTGAAAATACGCCAGACACTAAGAATTATTTCAAGCATGTGGAAAATCACTATATATAATATTTTTCCAATTTACAAACCACTAATCATTGGGAGAAAAATTATTTAAACTACATTATAAAATAAATTTAAAAACTAAATATATTAATTTAAAGTAAATGTTGCTACAAACTAATAAAAAACGTTTTTAATACAGGTCAATCACTACTATAACAATATTAATCTTAATAAAGAGGTGGATAAAAATGAAAACATTTGATAAGTACTGTTCCTTTACTTTCTTTTCATACTTTGCAACATTTGCTATTGTAGTTCCGCTAACCGGTCTTTTTTTAAATCAATTACACTTTGGTAGCAAAGAGATAGGGATAATCCTTGGCATTTCAATCCTAGCCAGAATACTAGGACCATATGTATTCCTACTGATATCAAAACTAAATAGAAATTTAGCAAGCATATACCTTATACAATGCGTCCTCCTTTTAGTCGTTCTGTTTGTTGGTACTCAAGTTAAAAATAGCTTGGCTATAGTTATAGCACTCTCCTTACTAAATATTTTTTGGATATCTATTTTACCCAACATAGAAACAATTTCATTATCAAAGCTAAATGGTGACATGAAACGCTACTCAACCATTAGGATGTGGGGAAGCATCGGATTTATTTTCTTTTCAGTTTGGGCAAGTCATGCCCTTATTAAATTTGGTCCACTATCTTTTTGGTTTATATTAATATTTTTAGGGTTTATGTTGTTAATTTCCTCTACTCTACTAATTCGCCTTGAACCGATTGAGGTTACGAAAAAAAAATCAAAAAGTATTTTTATTGAAAAAAAACTTTTGCTTTTTTATTCTGTATTTTTCTTATTTGAATTAACACATGCACCTTATTATGGATTCTTTTCTATTAAGTTGTTGGAAAATAATTATACTGGTTTTGCAATAGGTTCATTAATTGCTTTTGCAGTTATATGTGAAATTGTTACTTTCGCTTATGGTCATAGGCTTCTAAAATATATGAATGTTTCATCTATTCTCTTATTGTGTTCTATTTTAGGTATTCTAAGATGGACATTAATAGAACTTTTTGTAGGAAGCATCACTTTATTAATAATTTCACAGTTAATGCATGCTTTTACTTTTGCTTTATATCACATTTGTGCTATGAACATTTTAAGTTTAAATGCAGACCAAGATTTAATTAGCCAAAGACAAACTACCTACACAGTTCTTACCATGGGTATAGGTGCTGCATTAGGAGCTTACCTGTCTGGCTTGTTCTGGGACGTTAAAATTTTTCAATTCTCATCGTTCATATCAGTTGGAGTTAGTTCACTGGTTATTAGTATAATACTTATTTTATTAATAATGAAAAAAGAAGCAAACCAAACCCTAAATATTCCTACCGAGAGTAATATGTAATTATATAGAGAAGGATCCTTGTTGTAACAAGCCTAAGAAAACTACATGCAAAACATTAAATGATACATTTTAATCTTTAAAAACAAATTCTCTTATTCAATACCAAAATCAGTTTTCTAAATTTTCAAAAATAAAATTATCTCAGAATTTCCGTATTTAAAACAAAATTTATCAATACCTTTCTACAGTGAAAAAGTTTAATATATTAAAAAGGTTCCAATATAACCCTTATATTGAATTTTTTTGATACTGAAACCCTATTACTTTATAAGTGTCTTTTCATAAACACACATTAACAAGAATTAATTTTAAAACAAAAGTTTCTATGCACTTCATAAATCTTAAAGGAGGATAATTATGTATAATCATGTGATACAACTATTAGATCAAGCAAATATTTCTTATCAGCAATACAAGCATGAACCCAATCTGGATTATGATACAGATAGAGAAATACGAAAAAGATTTAATTTAGAAGGTGTTCCAAGTAAAAGTTTATTTCTAAAAGATAAAACCGGACATAATTATGTGCTAGTTACGATTGAAGGCGAAAAATTAGATTCAAAATCAATGAAAGAACTAATTGGCAAGAGGGTTTCAATTTGTTCATCTGAAGAGTTGGTTGAAAAGACTTCCTGTGTTCCCGGTTGTGTAGCCCCTTTTGGATATCAGGATGAGGTTACCCTTATTATAGATAAAAAGATCTATAATTATAATAAATTTCTACTATCTCCAGGTGTACCTGAGTTAACAATTGAGATACACACAGAGGATATCAATAAAATTTTAAATATAGTGAAAAACAACATTTTAATTTATGAAAACAATCAATGATTTTATACTTACAATAAGGAGGGATTACAGTGGTAATCCAATTAACCAAATCTTATTTGTATAATCAAAATAGAATTCTTGATGAAAAGAACAATGATTTCTTAGAAAGCTGGAAAATACACGCTTACAACAGTTTCCACAAAAGTATTATGGATAATTCTAAACCGTTTCCTTGCTATTTTGCAGTAGATTCCGAAAAACATGGTTGGTCCAGATATCTTTTTATTGATTCAGCTTATGATCAAAAAGAGCTACTAAAGCTTAGAGATGGAATTTATGAATATATAAAGACATATCAGCAAATTGCCAAGCGGACCACGCTAGTGATATTCTTCAAACCCTCAAGTAAGCAATTACTAGCAGAAGAATATAAAAAACAATTTTGGAATGTACTACAATTTTTAATCGAAAATGATCCTGAACCATGGAATCCAGAAATCCCAACAGATCCTTACCATGCTAAATGGGAATTTTGTTTTGCTGGAGAACCTATATTTGTAGTTTGCCGAGCACCTATATATGCTGAAAGACAAAGCAGATATACAGAGAATGGTCTTGAAATTACCCTTCAACCCCGCGGAACCTTAGATGATATTACAGGTAATACCAAACAGGGAAAACAAGTCCGTAAAGTTATTAGGAAACGCTTATTAGCCTACGATAATATTTCAATGCATCCAGATATAGGTGATTATGGTGCTGAAAATTCACATGAGTGGAAACAGTATATTTTGCCTGAAACAAATGAAGAAAGCGTAATGAGATGTCCGATTACAGGTGTAAAAAAACATGATTAGCATGATCTTTAGTTATATACTGTTAGGTGTTTCCCTTTCTGCTCCTGTGGGCCCAATCAATGTGGCTCAAATAAATAAAGGCATTAAAAATGGATTTTGGAGTGCTTGGTTTGTTGGATTAGGTGCTATGTCAGCTGATGTAATTATGATGCTACTCATTTATTTTGGGGTTTCCACTTTTTTAACAACTCCAATTGCTCAACTCTGTATTTGGATTTTTGGTTTTATTACCATGCTTTACTTAGGATATGAAAGTATTAAGGATGCTCCTAAACAAGTAAAGCATTCTTTAACTGGTGAAAAAGAACATCCTCTAAAATCTTTTTTAGCAGGATTTGCAATTGCAATTTCAAATCCATTAAATATAGTATTTTGGATAGGAATTTACGGTTCTGTTCTTACTAGCGCAATAAATACAATTGGAAAAGAACAAGCTCTATGGTATAGTACAGCTATTTTTGCAGGTATTATGCTATGGGATTTATTCATGGCTACATCCATACATTTTGGTAGACGCTTTGTAAACGCTACTGTAATGAAATGGATTTCCATTTCAGCAGGTGTTATTTTAATCTGTTTTGGTATGTATTTTGGCTACCAAGCTGTGCTAACAATCCAACAGTTAATTTAAATAAAGTTGCGAAAATATCCCTTTGGAGTTGATAATCCAAAGGGATATTTTTCATTTAATAATTTAAAAATATATTAATTGATTTTTAAAGATTTAATTATGACTTAGGCTATATAATTCAGAAAGTTTCTCTAACCTATTTATGATCTCTATTTCATATTCTATGTCCATTGGAATACTTTCTTTAGAGAATGGCGCTAATTCTGGATGATGTCCAACCATTACTGAATATGCAGCATGTTCGAACATACTTATATCATTTGCATCATTTCCAAAGGCTACATATTCCCCTTCCTTAACCCCTAATACCTGTAGTGCATTCCATTTATGAATCCCCTTTGGACTAATATCTATTACATTCTCATTTCTATGTTTATGTACTACAACATCTAATAAACTTAGACTCTGAGATAGTTCTTCCATGTTGCTCGCTGTAAGGATTAAAATCTTAACTATAGAATTTAAAGAAGTCACCTTAACAGATTTAGCAAGTTTAGCTGGATCTAGATTATTAAGTATAGAATGATTATCCGGACCAGTATATGCATAATCCCAATCACCATCAATTAAATACGTTGCTTGAAATTCATTTATCAAAGCAAGAATCTTTTTTAGTTGCGATTTCTCGAACTCTTTCGAATAAATTAATTTTCCATTTTGAGAAATTAAAGATCCATTTCCACCAATCAATGTATATTCGTGAAAACGTGGATGTATCACAGGTAGCATATCACGAATAGGTCTTGCAGAAGCAAATATAACTTCGTGACCATTTTTACTAATTTTATCTAAACATGCAAGAATTTTTTCCGAAACTGGTTTTCCCTTGAAGCAAATTGTACCATCTAAATCAAAGACAAATTTCAAAATTTGCACTCCCCTTCTTATTTTTCCTAGATTATATAATAACTCAAAAATAAACAACGTGATTTTACTTTAAGTTACTTACAGCTATTCACTTTACCCAATGCTGATCTATCATCTACCTTCTCTTCTGCTTATCTATAATGTCTTTAAATAAATCAAACATAAATTTAATAGACTATGTAGATTTTTTAAATTATTAACAAAGAAAACATATCATATCAATTCTATTAATTGCAAAATTATTTTTTTCTTTATTTTCAGGATAAAAACCTTTTGAACGCTTTATTTCTTAGTCACAACCCTTGATATTCTTACAATGTAATAAATGATTTTCACTTCATTAACTATAAAAATTATCATCTTAATAAACTAAATAAGGAATATTCTGAATTAACTACACAAATATATATCCAGCTACGTTTAGTTATTTTTAGTTATGTTTAGTTATGTTTAGTTATGTTTAGTTATGTTTAGTTAAAATAAGTGTTGTTTTATAACTAAATTTATTGTTTAATATAATTTAGTTATAACTGGAAAATAGGTCCGTATCTATAAATATATATTTTTCAAGCATTATTTTCTCTTTTCTCATCCAACAACCAGATCACTCACAAAAATATGAAATATCAATTACAAGAAAATTAATATTACAAATAAAAGTGAATCTAGGAGTGACGAAATGACTAACAATACTATAAAAAAAATTATCGAAGATAGATATAAATTTTATACAGAGGCCTTAGCTACAGAAAATATTATTTGGGATAAAGAACTCAATGCATGGCTTGTTTTTGATTACACCAATATCACCCAACTACTAAAAGATTCTCGATTAAAGGCTAATCGAAAAAAACAATTCATCGAAAAGCTAGATATACCTGTTGAGTATAAAGATAAACTCTCTAATTTTTACTCTAGATGGTTAATGTATATGGATAATCCTGAGCATAAAGAATTGCGTAAACATGTACAAGTACCTATCAATTTAACAAACTCTATTATAGAAGACTTAGCTAAATCTTCTACACTCAAAGTATTGAATGCTCTGAACAAAGATACTGAATTCGTTGACGTTGTCAATGAAATAGCTATACCGTTTACAGAAAATACTCTCGCTAATTTATTGGGTCTAGATGTAAAAGATTATAAACTAATTCTACAAGAAGCTTTTAAAGCTGTGGATTTCCTTTGGATTCCTGTTCCTAGTTTCGAAGATTCACAAAAAACTGTTCACTCTATTGACAAAACCTACAGTATTATTTCTGAAATTCGCGACCAACAAAGATACGAAAAAAACGGTTTATTTGATTTAATACTAAAAAATGTAGATCAAGTCGAAGATAGTTTGGCACTAATAGCAAATGTAACAGTAGATGGACATGAACCATTTCTTAGTGCTGTAAAAACATTAATGTATCTTTACATACAAAAGCAGAATGATAAATTACCTCAAAATAATCCTTACAGTTTACTAACAGTAGAAAATATAGTTGAAGAATCTTTAAGAATGGAATGCCCTTTTCCCTATTGTGCACGTGTTGCCAATGAAGATATACCTTTAGAAGATAAGCTCATTAATAAAGGTGACAGAATTATTTTATTTATCTCTTCTGGAAATAGAGATCGGAGTAAATATGAAAACCCAAATGAATGCCAAAAGCGATTAAATACCCCTCCAATCTTAAGTTTTGGAGTTGGTTCTCATTACTGTGCCGGTGCAAATCTAACAAAGAAATCACTAAAAGTATTTTTAAATACCATACAACCTTTTATAGAAGATAAGTCACTTATTATTGACCATTTAGAATGGAACGATACTTTTGGATTTAGAACAATTTCAACTTTGAAAGTTACAATAAAAACGAAGTACCCAGTCAATGTATAAAAAATTTGAACAGAGGAGGCTTATGTCATGACAGAATGGATTTATACTCACTTTAATATGACACACTACAATACAACCATAAAAAAAGAATTACTAGCTGCTCTAACAAGTTTCTTCACTGTTTCATATATAGTGATTGTAAATGCCTCCATATTAAGAGACGCAGGAATTAGTACAGAGGCATCTGTAGTAGCCACTACTCTTACATGCTTTTTAGGTTGTCTTATAATAGGATTTTGGGCAAATTCCCCTCTCGTAATTATCCCTGGAATGGGGGAAAATATTTTCTTTTCCTATACAATTGTTCAATCTCTAGGACTAAATTGGCAGGAAGCTTTAGGAGTCGTATTAGTATCAGGCATTATTTTCACTCTGATTACATTTACACCTTTTTCTAGACTTTTAATCAACTCTATTCCACACTCCTTAAAAAATGCTATTACTGTAGGGATTGGCCTATTTTTGACCTTTATCGGACTTCAAAAAGGTGGACTTATTACAGATTCTTCTGTAACGATAATAGGATTGGATAACCTATTTAAAGCAAATACATTACTTACAATTTTCACTCTGGCATTAGCTGTAATCCTTTTTATTTATAATATCAGGGGTGGATTTTTAATCGTTATAGGAATTAGTACATTAGTTGCAGCCCTCTGTGGCATAACAAAATTAGATCCTTCTTATAATATGGGATCTTTATATGAGCATTACCCAGCTGTGTTCAATGCTTTTTCTTTTGCACAAGTAAAAAATGCATCCTTTTGGACAGCTACCTTTTCTTTAACAATGATTCTACTATTTCAAAATCTAGGAACCATACAAAGTTTTGAAAATGACAATAAACGTTTCAATCGAGCTTATCAGGCAACCGGGATGTCCAACATTTTTGCCGGGATTTTTGGGACTAGTTCTACTGTAGCTGGTTTAGAAAGTGCTGTGGGAATAGCTGCTGGTGCAAAAACCGGTTTATCTTCTATTTTTGTTGGATTACTATTTCTTATCTCTTTTTTCTTTATGCCTTTTATAAAAATGATTCCAGATGGAGCCGTTGCACCTATTCTAATTATCATTGGAAGTTTAATGTTAAAAAGCATAAAAGAAATTGACTTTGATGATTTCTCGGAATATTTCCCTGCCTTTCTTACAATTATTATGATTCCACTGACTTACAATATAGCTGACGGTATAGCGTTTGGTTTTATATTTTATCCAGTAATAAAACTTCTAACTGGAAAAAGAAAAGAATTAAACAAAACTATTTGTGTTATCGGTCTATTATTCTTATTAAACTACTTATTATCCTATTAATTAGTAATTCTTTATACATAGAAAAAGACTGCTTTATATAAAGCAGTCTTTTTCTATGTATAAATCCCATCTATAAACAGATAACAAGCTTTTTATGTCTCATTACTATAAATAAAAAAAGATATTAAATCTACCTAAAAAGATTCGTATATCGTGTTTCCTGTCAATGTTAAATCATATCCTCCAATAGACTCTAGTTCCTGTTTAAAATCTGTTGAATGCAGTATTTCTTTAATTTCATTAATAATTTTAACAGTATTTTCATTTTTTAAGATAATAAGATCATACTGTTCCTTTATTAATGGAACGAATTCAACCTTTGTTATATTGGCAACATTCTCAATCCCTATTCCCACATCCGCTTTATTCATAGCTACACTAGTTGCAATACTAAAGTGGCTACTTTCTTCGTAATCATAACCTTTAATCTTTGTTCTATGTATATTATGAATACGTAACTGTTCATCTAATAAAACGCGTATACCCGCTCCAACTTCTCTATTCACTATCTTTACATCTTCTCTGCATAAATCTTCCCAAGTTTTGATATTCTTCGGATTACCTTTTTGTACATAAAATCCTACATTCCTTAAAAGTAAATTAAAGATTATATACTGGGAATTTGTTAAGATTCTTTTAGTATAGGGAATGTTGTATTCTTTAGTATCACCATCAAATAGATGTAGACTGACTATACTTCCTTCACCTTTATACAAACGAATCAAACTTGTAAGACTTCCATCATAAGCTCTTAGCATTCTTTTCCCCATACTACTCTCCATATATTTTCCTAGTATGTCCAATGCCATATCTTGCCCACTAATTACAATTGCATTCGTTAAATTATGTTTTTCAGATAATTGAGCGGAATTTTTTAGGCTCCCCGTTTTACTTTGCTCTATGTATTTCTGTAGATCTTCTACATCAATTCGAACTTGCCTACCTATTCGATAAGATGGCAATTCCCCTCTTTTGATAAGTTCATAAACAGTTAATTTAGATATTTTCAACTTCTTTGCAGCTTCTTCTGCTGTATATGACTCGTTCAAAGTTTCAGTCCCCCAATCTCTTAAATTTATCATATAACATTTGTCTCTATTTTTCCAAGAAGTATATTTGTAGCAAATAGAATACCCTTAAATTAATTTTTTATAAACTGAACTATTTCTTTTATCCTGTACTAATCACGTACTTAATTTTTAAAAAGAATACTGTTTTTTAGTTCTCCTCATTTTTTTCATAAAAACATCAGTTTAAAGCTCTTCTTCTCACTTTTCACGAGCTATTAATTAAAACTGAAGTGACCTACGTTTCAGAGAATTTATTTCTCAACATAAGACACCTAGAATTTTAAATAGTTAAATGGTAATATATAGACATCTCAATTACGCTATTTCTTGTAGCTAGGGCTTGTTTCAAGGACAGGCTCTTTTTTTATGGATTTTTAAACATTTCTATTTCCTTTAGTTTTTTTATAATTCCAGTATATAAACACCACTCTTTACTTTTATATCCTATTGAACCGTATTCTGTGCAATTTACACTGAACTTGAATTCTTCTTATAAGAATTAGCCGTTGGTGATTTGAAGCATGGAGATACTTTTGACATTACAACTTATACAGGTGGTAAAGATATATCGATTAAATGCAGTTGAATCTAAAATACAAATACGCTTAAAAACAGAAGTATATGGAGAAGAAAACTGTATAGATGGGGTCAATTTTCGGCTTAGTAGTTCAGCTAGTATGTGTTGTAAAAATTGGACGGCCGCTTGATTAAATCGTTGATGCTTCTAAACAGCTAGTTAACTGAGTTAAAGAAGTAGTAGCAACATTTTGGCTCATCCATACACATAAGGCGACTAAATCCTTTGCTTTGTACTTACTGGTTCGTTGCACAAAACCAACATATCTAGCAAGATCTCGTAAGATATTTGGGGATAAAAAGCTTTGAATTTCTTGAGCAAATAGTTGTAATTCGTCAGATATAGAAACAAACATACAAAAACGCCATCCTTTCCTATGATTCTACAGAAAGAATAGCGTATTTTTTCATTATAGGCGTTATAAAATTATTAAGTTAATGGATATGGATGGGACCTCTAGAATTTAATAATCTATTCATATCAATAAATTAGAACAACGATATTAAATGTAAATTAAGCCTTTCTAACCTTCTGTCTACCATTTTTTAATTTAGAAAATGGTAACAATTTCTTAAAATATACTATTAGAGTCTAGATGTTTTAAATAAAAATTTATATAAAATGTAGAAGCAGACAGCCGTTAGGGCGCCTTGCCATAAACTTATGTTATATGAAAGAAATGGATGTTTTTTAAAGAAAATATATATGAGTATTGCAGAGCCAAATGGGATAGAAACTGCTAATCCAAATGAAATCCGGCTTTTCCAATTCATTTTTACATCAAAAGAAAAACCTTTTAATATATGAAAAATAATATAAATGCCCCCAGTAAGGATTGTGACAGATAATAAAGTACCTAATATATCAAATGATACACCTTGAAGTGCATGTTTTTTGGGAGAAACTGAAATTATCATTGCGGATATAGTATCTATTCCAAATTGAATAGCCAATAATAGACTTACAATAAAGCCTATAGATGCAAATTTTTCAAAAATTGTTTGCTTAGGTAACGCAGTAATTAATTCGTCACAATATGCTTGTAAATCATCTCCAAAAATATCGTAAGCCGTTTTACCTTCTTTTTGAGACTCTAGAAGATGATCTAAAATCTCTAATAATAGTTCTTCCGATTGTTGTTCCGGAACATTGGAACAACGTATATACACCAAGATGTTCCCATAAGCCAATTCATTTTCTTTTGTTAGTAGTTTTCTTTTTTCATTGTTAACTTTGATCATTTCCTCAGGTTTCACTTTCTTTTCTCCCCTTTAATAACTGATTTACAGTTGTCGATACCATACCCCAACTTTCCTTAAATAACTCTAATTGATCTAACCCCTTCTTTGTTAAGTGATAATACTTACGTTTAGGTCCTAAATTAGAAGCTTTTAAAGTTCCCTCAATGAGTTTTTCTTTCTGCATGCGTAATAAAAGTGGATAAATACTGCCTTCGCTTACAAATGTAAAACCATATTGATTTAACTTTGCGCTTAGTTCATACCCATATACCTCGTCTTGTGAGATGATATATAAAATACAGCCTTCTAATACACCCTTTAGCATTTGGCTATGCATCAATTCATCTCCTTTCAGTATGTTGCTATACAATCTACCTTACTTTTAAAGTGTAGCATCAAGTAACTTGTTATGCAAGCTACTTGACAGTTTTTAAACAAATAGTAAAAATAAGATGTAAATTGCTTTTGATCAATATTTTAAGTTTAATTCTTGAACCACAATGTAATATTTCAATTTTAAATTAAGAACCTTAAATTAATTCAATACATTTTTTATTAGTGAGATCCCGTCTCATCGCCATTAAGTTGAAAATTAATTGTTGCACAAAACGTAAAAAACGAACCGAATTCACATAAATAACTGTAGAGAAATCAAATTTTCGTTTTGGGGGTACTTCAAAATATTAGCTTGATAGCGATGTGGCGGTACCCCTCTTAGTTGTATAAATGATAGTAAAAACAAAAAAGACATAAATTAACGTAGATAGATAATTTATGTCTTTTTTAACTAAAACTAAATTATTTTATGATTTAGTTTTGTGAAGTCTGATAGTCTTTTATTTTTTGGTTAATAGCAGATGTAATAAATTCTTCAATGGTAGTGTTGGTTTTCTCTACTATTTTATTAATTGCTTGATATTCTTTGTTTGAAAGTGTAACTGGTTTTGTCACGCTACTACTATCTAAATATATACTATTATTTACACGCTTTATTAATTTTCCTTCTATTATATATGGTGTTAAGTATTCTATCCATTCCACTTGCATACCCATAGGTAATTCAATAAGAGATTGGCGTATATCGAAATACCAAAAACCCTCCTCTTCTGAAACCTTTAGGTTTCTTGGTGATACGTACTGAAGAATTAAGTCAATCAATTGGAAAGAATTGCTGCGTAATTGATCGGACTTAGGTAAACGGAATTTAACAAATCTTTGATGATGACTACGTGGTTTATCAGGTAGATCATATGCTGGTACAAATCCCGATTTAATAGCTTCATTTAAGGTGAACTCACTTCCAAATTCATCAATCAACATAATCTCACCACGCTTAGGAATAGAAATGACCCTTGCTATTGTATTACTTTGAATATATTTATGGAAAAGGACTGTATTATACTTTTGTGAGTACGTATACATCGTGTTTTCTTGATCAAATTGTTTTATAACTTGAAGTAACTCTTCTTCTCTAATGAATTTAGTTTCGCGGTTACGATGTTCCCGTATAGTAGCGGCTAATTCTCCATCCCCTAACCATTTTTCTAATTGATATGTGCTTATACCATATTTTTTACTAGCTTGGTAAAGGGTAATACCTTCGGTTTCTCTTCCCTTTTTAATTGTTTCCACATCTTCTCTTTTGAAAAGGAAACTTCCATCTAAACGCCATGTATCCTTGTTGATTGGTACTAATTCTTCCTGTTTGATTAAATTATTAACAACGAAATTACTAACTTCTAAATATTCCCTCACTTCGTGTGTATTCATAATCATTTGCTGATTCTCATTCATATTTCCTCTCCTCTTATATTTCATTTATATGTATTTTAAAAAATATTTAAGTCTAATTTTAATTTTAAAGAATATATAACTTTAATTCATTATAACATATTTAAAGTTTAATCTTTTTGCATAATTTAATAAAAACGATTTATATTTACTAATTAAATTAATTTTTATATTTATTTAAAAATAATAACAAAAACAGTTATATAAGTTAGATTAATATAAGCATAGAAAATGGGCGTTTTTCTATGGTTGCTATTACTTTTCATTTTTATAAAATTTAATCTTACTATGTAATTAATTTTAAATTATTTTCAGTTATAATAATAAATATAAAAGTAATTAATAAGGAGTTGTGGGATAATGACAATTGAATTAAATTCAATTCATAATGAAACTTCTTTAGAAAACATAGAGAAACAAAAACAAAAATTTACAAACATAATTGCATTATGGAATCGTGATTATATAATTGAAGCTGAATTTAAAAAAGAAAATAATGAAAGAAAAGATACATATACATATGAGGGATTTTCTGATGAAGAGATATTATATTACTACTTGAACCGGCAAAAACATTTTGATCAAGAGAAACGTATCAAAGATGCTTCTAGAACTCTATATGCACGTGATCTAAGTCAGTTTTACTTCTTTGTCAAACAAAGTACGGATTTTTTGCAGAAAGATGTAACAGATTTTGAAGTTGGACAAGTCTGGAGGAATTTAAGAAGACGGCATATCCGTAATTATCAAAAATGGCTATCCCAGGAGGCAATCTCTTATCAATCAAAAGAAAAATACAAATCATCTACAATTAGTAGAAAACTTGGTGTAATCCGTTCCTATTTGAAATGGCTATATGAAATTCAATTTATCCAGGAGCCACTTCATGTAGAAATCTTAAGTACGACGGTGAATAACCAACATAAACCTAAGCGTGAGTTATCCTATGAAGAAGTAAAGCAGCTGCTAAACTACTACAAGGATAATGAAATTAATTATGCGTTATTGTCAGTCCTTGCTACTACAGGGTTACGTGTTGCAGAGGTGGCCCATGCAATGTGGGAAGATCTTGAATATGACGATTTACGTGGACGTTACTATTTAACAGTGGATACAAAGGGAGATAATGAACGGATTGTTTCTATTAATAAAGAGATTTTTAATCGGATTATTTCATTTCGGATCCGTAGGAGATTACCTATAGATGTAGGAAATAAAAATGGTGGGACTATTTTTCAAACGAAAAAACATACTGCTTATAGGGAAAATTATTTATCACAATATATTTCTAAGATTATAAAGGATACCGAGTTATCCTTTACGGAGAATATACGAATTACCCCCCACTTCTTTAGACATTTTTATGTACAGTATTTATATGATTACAAAGGACTCGCACCTCATGTAATCGCTGCCGCAGTTGGTCATAAAAATGATAGGACGACTAAAGAAAATTATTTGAAACAACGATTAACGAAAGATAATGATGCAGGTAATTTAATTAATGAAGAGGAATTTTAATGTGTAATAAATACACATTAATTAATAGAAATATTGTGTATTATAAGTTGTTTATTTGTACACACCCCAAAAAAAGAACCCAACTAATAGGTTCTTTTTTGGTTGCTGATTATTTTTGTTCTAAAATACGTTTAACCTCACCTATGCCTAATTTACTGGCTTTAGCAATTGTTTCAAGTGGGACACCAAGTTCATGCATACCTTTAATCATCTGTATTTTTCCTTGCTGAACCCCTTCTTGAATTCCTTCTTTTTTTCCCTCATTACGAGCATGAGCAAACTTTGCAGCCTCATCCATTAAGGCCTTTTCTCTTGCTTCATATGCTTGACGGAAAGAAGAATCTTGGCTCATACGTTCCCAATTATTCATTGCTTTTTGTAAAATCGGATCTTGATTCATGGCAATGTCCTCCAATGTTTGTGTGAGGTGCTCATCTTCATTCGCTGGTAATAATAATAACCAACGAACAAACGAGTCTTCCCACGGATTAACTTTCTCTTCACGCCATTGCTGTAGTAACTTTGGAATCTCTACAATATGAACTTCTATATCGTCACTTAATAACTTTTATTGCTGCTGACTCCAAAGGATTCCTATTGTATGAAATTGCTCGAAAAGAAAAAGAAAGAGCTAAGTGAATACAAAGCGATTTATATGATTAAAGATTACTTTTCGTTACTGTTTCAAGCGATAGCCGTTGGCACAGAAGAACTTTTAAAAATTCTGCATCGCCTTTATAAGTTGCTCAAAAAGAACGGTCGTAAATGTCATAGGTATAAGAAGATGACCGTCTTTGATATTCTAGGGATTGTGTATAAAACAACGGTGAAGCATAGACACGCTGCCTAGCGAAAAAATCGCGTTTAAATAGGCTTTTTTAGCATGCCTACTTTTTTCATTTGCTAGTTTTGAAACAAGGGTCATTATGTATTTAGTAATTTACTTGGTTAGCTTGATGGGCATGTGGCGGTACACCTAATAGAAAGTTTCGTCAAAATATAAAATATTTTTCGTTATTCAAGCGAATGCTACCTTGTAAAGATCATGCGAACAAGGTATGTGGTATCCTTGTCATTTTTAGAAGTATACAGGTTCTTTAGACAACTATACGATATTGTAAAAAGTTATCATGCACAATTATGAAAGCATTATTAATTTACTTTCAATCATTTATGAAAAAGTTCCCTTTTTTAAATAACATAAAAGAAAAATATAACTATAGGTACAACTGAGCACAAGGATATTTCGCATATGAGACAAATGGCGTAGAAACTACTGGTGCCATCCAATCATCAATTAATAGTTAGACAATTATGATTCAGGAAGACGATTTCCTGAATTACAAAAGGAGAGAAATATCACTATGTCTACAATAAATTCAGATGTAAGCATGACGAAAACTCAGAAATATAGTGCCAAGAAAGCAGTCCCTGTTACCTTACTGTTATTTCTATTATGTTTGGTAATTGAAAATTCATTTAAGATTATTTCTGTTGATATGGCAAAGGATTTTCAAATTTCAGCGACAACAGTTAGCTGGCAAGCAACATTAGCTGGCCTTGTGATTGGAATTGGAGCTGTCGTTTACGCAGCTTTAGCGGATTCTGTTAGTATTAGAAAACTTCTTAGCATTGGGATCATTTTAATCTGTGTCGGTTCAGTCATGGGATATATTTTTCAACACTCGTTTTTACTAGTTGTTATCTCACGAATTATCCAAACTTCGGGTTTAGCATCAGCTGAAACGTTATATGTCATATTTGTCACAAAACATTTACCTATAGAGGAGCAAAAGAAATTTTTAGGATTTAGTACAAGTAGTTTTGCTCTTTCACAGCTTATTGGTGCATTAACTGGAGGTTATGTTTCAACATATTTCCATTGGACAAACCTATTTTTACTATCTTTAGTAACACTTTTCACTCTTCCTTTTATTTTAAAATATTTCCCTAAGGAGGAAGCGAAAAATAGTAATGTGGATGTATTAGGATTATTTCTAGTTGGAATTATTTCAGCTTCCCTACTATTATATATTACAGATTTCAATTGGCTTTACCTGATTTTATTTATTGTTGCAATTACCTTGTTCCTTACATATATCAGTAAGAAATCAACAGCTTTTATTGGCATCTCATTCTTCCAAAATAAGCAGTTTATCTCATTACTTGGTGTTGCGTTTATCATTTACTCTGTACAACTAGCATATATTTTCCTATTTCCATTCTTGCTTGAAAAGATTTATGGTTTTAAGCTAGATACGATTTCACTTTTATTGATTCCAGGTTATATAGCAGCGACTATAGTTGGGGCTCTTTCCGGAAAAATTGCGAAGGTTATGGGAAGCAAGCAATGTATTACACTCGCTATGTGTAGCATTATGATCAGCTTGCTATTAGGTGGATTCTTTATCAAAACTTCTGTTGTTGTATTCGTAATATCTATGGTTTTATTTTCCAGTTCATTTGCATTCATGTATGCACCATTACTTAATTCTTGCATTTGTACAATCGAGAAAGAAAAAACCGGAACATCAATCGGATTTTATAACTTAACACTGAATGTCGCGATGTCAATCGGAATTGCCTACACAGCTGCGATGATGGACCATTCCACAATGAAAAAAAGCTTCCTAGGAATGAACAATGCGGATGCTTCCATGTTTAGTAATATCCTATTCATTCTCGTACTGATTGTCTTTTTCAGCTTATCGCTGTATTGGATATTAGTAGGACGAAAAGCGACAAAGTAGGTTTACAAAAAACTTTAAATTATTTATGTTAGAACCCTAAGATTAGGGTTCTTTTTTTATGGTAAGATTTTGGCTTTTTTTAAATAAATCTTCACATGTAGTATGTAAGGAGATTATCTCAGGGATTATTTACAAATAGTAGGAGGAATGTTTCACGCTTACATAAAAAGACACCTTCAATATTTGAAGGTGCTTTTTAATTCACTGCAACAATACAATAAAATGCAATAAGTTGCTATTATTTTAATACCTTTCTAAATTTGCGACCAATAGTAAGTACCATACCTGCAAGAACCATCAATATACCCATTGCTGCACTGTTATTTGTACTTGTACCCGTTTTTGGAAGCTCTTTATATGTATCTTCTTTTTTATCGGAAGTACTAATGTTTGAGATATTATTGTTATCAGTATCAGTGCTATTGCTGTTGTTAGTACCATTACTGCCATTATCAAGGCTATTACCATTGTTGGTGTTATTATTATCAGAACCATTACCGTTGTTAGTATTGTTATTGCCATTATCAGAATCGTTATTGTTGCCTAAACCATTATTTGCGTTATCAGAACCGTTACCATTGTCCTTATCTTTCACAACCACCTTTTGTGTCATAATTGCTTCATTACCGCCTGAGTCACGAACAAGGAATTTTACTTCGTAAGTACCAGCTTTAGATGTATCTACTTCACCAAAATGTACTACTTTTTTAGTAAGATCGCCGTCTTCTTTATCAATAGCTTTAACCCCAGACATTGGATCGAATGAATCGCCTACATTCATATTCACTTCAGCGGGTACAGTTAATACTGGTGCTTCATCTTTTAACTCTTCTGTCTCTTTAACCGTTACCGTTTGTTCCGCAGTTGCTTTATGACCTTTAGAATCTTTAACTGTGTAAGTTAAAACATATGTACCCGGTTTAATAGTATCCACTTTACCTTCAACTGTTACTTTATCAGTAAGGTCGCCGTCTTCTTTATCAGTAGCGGATACTCCTGTCACTGGGTCGAATGAACCGCCTACATTCATTGTTTCTCCACCAGGTACTGTTAATTTCGGTTCCATATCTGGAGTTTCTCTGTTTTCTTCTACAATTACAGTCTGTGTAGCTGTTGCATTAACCTCTTGAGAATCGACAACCCAATACTCTACAATGTATTTACCCGGTTTAGCCGTATCTACATTGCCTTTATGCTTGACTTTTTCTGTTAAATTGCCCTCTTCTTTATCTGACGCCGATACTCCTGTCATTGGGTCAAACGTATCCCCTATATGTAACGTAGTTGTAAATGGTACTTTTAACAATGGAGCTTGGTTTTCCGAAGGTTTTCCTGCCGTTTTAACAATTACAGTACGTAATTTAATTACTCGATGACCTTTAGAATCCTCTACAACATACTTGATTTTATAAGTACCATCTTTATCAGTACCTTGGTCTCCGCTATATGTTACTTTAGAAGTGATATCACCATCTTCTTTATCGATAGCTTTAACCCCACTCATTGGGTCGAATCTATCTCCAACTGTTAATACTGTTTCCTCCTGTACTGTTAACTCTGGCTCTTGGTCTTCGGCAGGTTTTTCTTTAACTGTTATAGTTTGTGTTTGAGTTGCCAAATGACCTGCAGAATCTTTAACAGTGTATTTAATCATGTAAGTGCCAGGTGTATTTGTATCTACATCACCTTCATATTTTACTTCCGGTGTAATGTCACCATCTTCTTTATCAATAGCGGATACTCCTGCCATTGGATCGAATTGATCTCCTTCAATAATTGTAGTTTCTGAAGGTACTTTTAGTTCGGGTGCCTCATCTTTTGTTTCTTCTTTCTTTTTAACCGTTACTGTTTGTTTCGCAGTTACTTTCTGATCTTTAGAGTCTTTAACTGTGTAAGTTAACTCGTAATTACCTGCTTTAGACGTATCTACTTTACCTTCAACTGTTACTTTATCAGTAAGGTCTCCGTCTTCTTTATCTGTAGCGGATACTCCTGCCATTGGATTGAATGAATCGCCTACATTCATTGTTGCTCCATCAGGTACCGTTAATTTCGGTTCCGTATCTTGAGTTTCTCCGTTTTCTTCTACAATCACAGGTTTAGAATCAGTTGCTTCCCAAATAGGAGCAGTTAGAATTGGATAGTTCAAAGATTCTATTTTTTGTCTTATTTCTGGCGTAGCGATTAGCCCCCATTGATCGAAAAATGGAAGTAAATTTTTCTGTGCAACCTTAGAAGTGTTATAAATGAAATTTTGTATTTTCTCGTCATTGGTTTTAGGAAGTTCTTCTTTCGGGATTGCACGGTATAATTGATGTAATTTTGGATAAAATTCTTCTCTAAAAGCTAAGTCTAATTGCCAAAACATAACCAATTTCACAAAAACATCATCAATTTTATTATAGTCTTTTTCGGATTGGGGCTTATTTAAATAAGTAAATGCTTTTTGATATACTCCATCCTTTTCTAATCTCGATGGCAGTCCATAAGCACGTTGGACAGACATACTATAAATGTTATTCGTTACTTCGCCTAAGCCATTCCACGTCCAAGGATTTGGTTGTCTTTGATGTCCCATTTCATGCCAAGGACCCCAACCGTCTTTTGTAAACTGATTTATATCTAAAACAACTTGTATTGCATCTTTAACATACGCTGTTCTATAAGTGTATGCGTACATATAATATGAAGAATGATTGTCTTCTACAAAATGAACGTAATGCTTATCAGCTTCTTCTTCTGATAAACCTGCAACACGATCTTCAAGCCTAATCGATTCATCTATTTTCTTTAATAGTTCGACAGGATCTGTATTCGAACCAATTAAATATTTTTTCACTCGTTCAGGGCTTGCCGTTATTAATGAGCGTTCTCCTTTTAATTCAACCGCATGAGCATTAGGATATGTATCTAGCATATTGATTAAATCTTGTTTTGTATGCTTACCTAATTCAAAAAAAGGTACAGGTACTCCGCCTGTTTTAACCTCAGCTTGTACTGATCCACCGTTTTGTTGATTATAAAAATAAATCATTCCACCGTTTGGTGACTCGATTGTATTTTCTCCTGGATTTAAAGTAAATGATTTTACGAGGTTATCTTGATTCCATGCACCATCGTATGAGTACGTTCCTATATACGCTTTTATATTTTGTGTCCCTTCTACTTTAATTGTTATTTTTTCATTCGGACCTGCATATAACCCTGTTGGTTCATATGGACTGAAACTAAATTGGCGTCTTTCCTTATCTTTAATTTGATTTACATCACCCTTGCCAATAACATGGAAAATTCGTTCAGCAGGTACTTGGTTTTCAATCGATTGTTCTTGTGTTTCAGCATGAATAGTCATACTATTCGTCATGACAGGTGTTACTAAAGTTGTTGTCAAAATAACAGAACTTGCAATTACTTTTAATGGATTTTGCAACATTTTAAATCCCCTTTTTTATATAATAGGTTCATAGAATAACATATTCTACCGATAGTTTTACAGGTTTTATTAAATCTTATATTTATAATGTTTATTGATTTTCTTAATATAAATATAATAGTAAAAAAGTAAAAAAGCGGAAGAAGATGAACTATAATATTAATTCAAGTTCTGTTGCAAAGTTTTTTAAAGATTAAATCAATCTAATAAACGGTTGTACATTTTATCGTTTTCCGACAGAAGACTCCTTCCTCAAAAATGTGAAGGGGTAAAGCACCAATTTTAGGTGGGAGATGAATGTCGGTTGGCATAAGCCAACCTGTTTGCTATCATTTACTTGTACAGATTGCTCTTCGAAAACTGAAGATATGAGGTTGGTTGCAGAAAAACGTTGCAACTGTAAAATCTTCAACGTTCTATCGCCCCACGCTTGCCGAAGTTGCGAGAACCAAGCTAAAGTAGGTAGTGTGTGAGTCAACGTACAAGATACTTATGTTTTCACCGTAGGGACTACGGGTAGAGCCTGCTAAGATAACCGGTGGATACATCGGTGTTCACAGGAATCTCCACTTCAAACAGTCCGTAAGGACGTTAAGTGGTGAGTAGTTCAAGCTGTAGTTTTTGAATAAAGTTTAATTAATTTAACTTAATAAACCTTGATAAAAGAACAAATAGAAAAAGTGTGTCTTGAAAAAATTTTGATCAAAACACGCTTTTTCTATATTCAATTGATACATCCTTTTATAAAAAAGATTGATTATTTTTGTCTGCTATTTTCAACAAACTTATGAGTATGTAAATGCTAGGAAGTCCTCCTCAAAGTGGCTATTGTGAAAAAGAATGCAATATATTGAAACAATGTTAGTAAGAATTCCTCTGATATCAGTCAATTTGTCTCTGTCGAAGGTGACAACATACAAATATGTTCAAATCTCATCAATTTCTTGCACCAAAAACGCCTCTATTTATTCCCTTTCAAATTGAAAACATCTTGATTGATCATTTGATGGAAATATCTATCCATTTCTACTGCTGATACACTTTTTCTATTATTAATTTGAGCGCACTTATATTCATGCTTATCAACTGAGCATTGATAGCTGACATCTTTTTCAGGGGCACATTTATGTGAAACTTCAAAATCTTAAAATGATAGGCATGCGGCGAGCCACCTATCATTTTACTATTCCTTAATATAAAAATTCTTTGTTTTTACAAATAATACTCAAATATTTTGGCAACCTTTTCTTTCATTTTTTCTTTTATAGATAATTGATTGACGTCAGAGGATGTTACCCTCTTTGAATTTTGTAAGTCTTCATCAATGACTGGCTTTATTTTCGAAATATAGATAGGATCTTGGATATAACAGTTCATTTCTTCATTTAAATGAAATGAGCGCGAATCAAAATTCACGGTCCCAACCATCAATACTTTTTTATCAATCAAAAATACTTTACCGTGTAACACCCCATTTTTATAACCATATACCTCTATTCCTTGTGTTAATGCTTTTCGGATATATGGATACGCTGCTTCTTTAACTAACAGTGCATCTGAATGAGGTGAGAACAGAATTTTGACATGGACTCCCCTCTTTCTTGCATCTACTAATGCCTTCCAAATGGTTTTGTCTTTTGGTATAAAATAAGGAGTTAATATAATAATGGATTCTTTTGCTTGTTGAAACAGCATTGCATAATCTTGCCCAAGTTTTTCTCCGCTATAATATGCAGTAAATCGATGCGAGATTGCTCCCTTTTCCTTTACCGCATTGTGTATAGGAATCGGTTTCTCTGAATTTTTCTTCCAGTCTAATACAAATTGGTGTTCTAAATCTTGAACTCCTTCTCCTCGTATTTGAAGATGATAATCTCTCCAATAACCAAGTTTTTCTTTTTCTCCCAAATACTTCTTTCCGATGTTGAATCCGCCAATGTACCCAATCTTTCCATCAATAACTGAAATACGACGATGATTCCGGTGATCCAAAGAAGAAAAAAGATAAGGGAAAGCAGGTTTATTGTAATATGTAAAATGAACTCCTTTTTTAACTAATAATTCTCTTTCCTTTTTCTTTAATAAAATTCCACCTAACCTGTCCAATGCATAGTATACTTCTACACCTTCTTGACTTTTCTTCCGCAACAGCTCTAGAAACTGATGACTTACTTTATCATCAGCAATAGAAAAAAAGTTAATATGTACGTAGTGCTTTGCCTTCTCTATATCTGAGAATAATTGATGGTTTAACTGCTTTCCATCTGTATACATAGTAATATCACTTTGACGAATAGGGTATTGACTAGGTTGCTGGCCAAATTGCCCACTTTTTTCGGCTATTGTTCTGTCAATTTCACCCCAAACAAAGCAGAACATCCACCGATAAATAAAAAGAGGAGCACTCGAAAAATTTTCCCTATCTTTTTCAGCATTTTTAATCTCCTTTATATATGATCGTCTTATTTCTGTTAGTTTTTGTAATTGAGACAAAACTATTCCATGCATCTATAAGCTAAAAAAATCCTCCTTTGAATGATTAACTATAAAATGCCTCATTCGCATAACCCTTAAATTGGAAATCTTACTATGGTAACAAAGTAGGCATTCTATATTTTGAAGTACATTTACAAGGAGGAATATTACATGACAGTAAGTACTAAACTTAAACAAACTATTGCTGGATTAAAGAGTGCTCAAGCATGCCTAGAAGGCTTTGTTCTTGATACTGATAACAAGCAAGCAAAACAATTATATATAGGTGCAGCACAACAAACTCAAGAAATTATTGAATCTTTAAATCCTCGACTTGAGCAAATTGAACAGGAAGAGCCTCAGTACAAGTAAAAACATAACACCTTTCACGTACAATCTCGTTCATATGGAAGCGTGCTGAGATTAAATAACAATTATCAAAATGATGATTACAATTAATAGGTCTCACCGTATCACTATTAAGATTAGAGAAACAAATGTCCCAAAACAAAAAAATGTACATCTTCGTCTGGAGATGTACATTTTTCGTGTTATGTTTGTTATAAAATCCTTAAATTGAGACTGTTTCTTCATTAATCATTCCCACTATTTATTTTATAGAAGAAATTAAAGTAAATAAAAAATGCCTAATTGTATATCTAAATAGCAAGATACCACCACATATCTCATTAACTAAAAAAAATAAGCTGACCTTTCAAAGAAATTACCTGTAAAAAAGAAAAATTTTATTTAGGGGGTATATCAAAAACTTAGCTTGATGGTGATGTGGCGGTGCCCCATCGCTATCAAGCTAAGCTCATGTAACGTCAATGATAAGCGCGATTGTTTCTTTTTTTCGAAAGTCTATATGTAGGTGCTTTAAAGATTTGCATACGAAATAAACCCTAACGGGTTTCCTTTTTTGAATTAAGCCGCTTGATTATCAGACATGGTACAATTGTAAACGACACCTAATATATCAAAGACTGTTTTCTTCTCATATCGATGAGATTTTCGCCCGTTTTGCTGTAGAAGATTGAATAGGCGATATAGAACCTTTGATAGTCCTTGGGTGTCTTTCTGTATAGCTTGGAAAAGAAGAAGAAAATAATCTCTAATCATATATATAGCCTTATACTCACTCAGTTCTCGTTTCTTTTTCATAAGAAGTAATTGACGCATTTGAAACATGATAGAAGAACAGAGTAGAATGGCAATCAATTGTCCATACAAATGGCACTCCCATCTTTCTGGTTTTATCTTTTTACACTGATGAATTTGAAAGAATGACTTCCACGTTTTAAATAAAATTTCGATTTGCCAGCGTAAAGAATACCAATCATGTACTTGTCCCATCGGGACAATATCTGTAGGTGTGTTTGTCATATATACATTGATGCCACTGAGTCGTTTACTACGAGTAGAATACTTCATTCCTTTCTTTTTTTCTCTTACAGTTTGATCTTGTAATCGTTTTTGTTGTTGTTCTTTGGTTAGTCGATGAACAATCACACGGGTTGGTACTTTATCAGTCATTCCTACATAAGCGTTGGATATTTCACATGTTTGTCCTGGTTGAAGAGAGTTCATATTATACGGCTACAGTAATAGCTGTAAAAAATTCAATTGTTACCTCTATTTGAAAAATAGCTCAAAAAAAGAACCCGACTAATAGGTTCTTTTTTGTTACTGTTTATTTTTGTTTTAAAATACGTTCAACCTCATGTATGTCTAATTTACTGGCTTTAGCAATTGTTTCAAGTGGGACACCAAGTTCATGCATACCTTTGATCATCTGTATTTTCCCTTGCTGAATTCCTTCTTTTTTTCCCTCATTACGAGCATGAGCAAACTTTGCAGCCTCATCCATTAAGGCTTTTTCTCTTGCTTCATATGCTTGACGGAAAGAAGAATCTTGACTCATATGTTCCCACTTATTTATTGCTTTTTGTAAAATCGGATCTTGGTTCATGGCAATGTCCTCCAATGTTTGTGTGAGATACTCATCTTCATTCGCTGGTAATAATAATAACCAACGAACAAAAGAATCTTCCCACGGATTAACTTTCTCTTCGCGCCATTGCTGTAGTAACTTTGGAATCTCTACAATATGAACTTCTATATCGTCACTTAATAGCTTTTGTTGTTGCTGATTCCAAAGGATTCCTGTTGTATGAAATGCTTCATATTCTGGAAACATCACAAAGTTTAACAAGTTAATGGTAATCGTTTTATGAAGTGAGCTATAAGGCATTCCTTTTTGCAATTGAGAGGTGTATAGCCTTCCCCAATAATACAAGCTTCGTTTGATCATATCGTGATTGTTATTCAATTGTATTTCTACATTTACCTTTGTTCCTGTATTTAATGTAGTTGAAATATCTAAAATGGATAATTTATCTTCTTCATATTCTCGATGCAAATGTGGATCTTCTAATTGCAGGGAAACAATAGGTGATTCTAAAGAATCTTTTAATATGGCATTTAAAAAAGCAACTAAAATATCTTCATTCCCATTTGTGCCAAATAACTGCTTAAATGCAAAATCGATACGTAAATTTACTAATGAATTGGACATGATTCTCCTCTTCCTGTTTCAGACTATATCTTTCCCTTTATTGTACATAAAACTAAAGCCAACATGCAAACAATCCTTATGATTTATATAGAGGATGCATACAGATCTACACGATAGATTCTCGAAGATGATTTGGGATCACCATATCATTTTGAGAAAATGGTACGCTAAGGAATTTATCGTTTTCCGACAGAAAACTCCTTCCTCAAAAATGTGAAGGTGTGAAACACCAATTTTAGGTGGGACATGAATGTCGGTTGGCATAAGCCAACATATTTGCTACCATATACTTGTACAGATTGCTCTTCGAAAACTGAAGATATGAGGTTGGTTGCAGAAAAACGTTGCAACCGTAAAATCTTCAACGTTCTATCGCCCCACGCTTGCCGAAGTTGCGAAAACCAAGCTAAAGTAGGGAGTGTGGTGAGTCAACGTACAAGATACTTATGTTCCCACCGTAGGGACTACGGGTAGAGCCTGCTAAGATAACCGGTGGATACATCGGTGTTCGCAGGAATCTCACACTTCAAACAGTCCGTAAGGACGTTAAGTGGTGAGTAGTTCAAAACCGCAACTAACCTTGATAAGTTGTATTTTTAAGGATTATGCAGTTTTCTACTTTTGTTCTTCTTTAAATTGTAGTGCCCAATCCGGTGTATACTCCTCAATAACAACGAGTCTTAATCCCCCTTATGTATTTTGCGATTGAACATAATATCAAATTTAGATGAGTAAAGCTACTTCAAATGAATAGAATCCACTCTTTAGGAATACATAAAATATATACGTACAAGTTTAGTCTAATCACTACATCATTAGTGAAAGTAGGATTCTATAAATTTTGGAGGAAGACATATGCAAAAAAAGGTTCTTCTGTTTACAGATTTGGGAATTGATGATGCATTTGCTATGCTGTACACTTTTTTTCGTAAAGATATTCAACTTGTAGGGATTGTAGCCGATTATGGAAATGTATCAAGAGAAAATGTAATAAGAAATATTAACTATTTGAAGTACATAGCGGGAAAAAAAGAGATACCTGTATTCCTTGGTGCTTCTGTACCGTTGACAGGTATATTGGTTCACTATTTCCCTGAGGTACATGGAAAAGTCGGATTAGGACCTATCATTCCCCCTGAAATTTCTTATCCAGTTTATCCTTTAAATGATATTTATCAAATTATACATTCAAATTTAGAAGACCTTACAATTATCAATTTGGGAAGACTTTCTTCGCTAGCTACGACCTTTGTATTGAATTTAGAAACAATGCGTAACGTAAGAGAATGCATTTGCATGGGCGGAGCTTTTTTCTATCCAGGTAACGTGACTGCCGTGGCTGAAGCTAACTTTTACGCAGATCCTTATGCAGCAAATTTAATTCTGCAGCATGCGAAGAACTTAACAATTATCCCATTAAATGTAACTCAACATGCGATTGTTACACCCGAAATGGTCCAGCAAATCGATGCATTTCATCGGGATACACAGGATCTTGCAGGACTCATCATCAAACCTATGTTAGACTATTATTATAATTTCTACTCCAAGTCTAATCCTGGTATAAGCGGAAGCCCTATGCATGATTTTGTAACAGTGTGGTATTTGCTGAATCAAGAGGCTGTTAGCCTTTCAAGAGTACCCATTAAAGTTATTCCTGATCAAGGAGAAGGATTTGGTCAAAGCATTGCAGACTTTCGTTTTGTTACTAATCCAGGCTATAAAACACATAATGTAGCTTTTCAGTTTGATTATGAAAGATTCCAGAAGGATATTATGGAAACATTCTTAAAGAAAAGAGTGTAACATACTTTATTAACTTCAAATAATACAGATTATGTGAATGAAAAGTCACTTCACTTAACGTACAGGAATTCGAATTTTTTAGGTTAAAATTCGCTTAGCATACAAAAATTCCGAAATGTTGGCTGTACTTATATTAGAAAAATACCATGTAAAAATTCATAAATAAAAACTAGTAACAAAGCATCTTGATGTTTATGAGATGCTTTGTTACTAGTTTCTCTCTCCCTAATCTCCTGCGAGACCATGTTTTTTATTGAAATTTTCCATATCTTATTTGATTTATTTATTCTGTAACACCAGATTGGGTTACCTTTACATCAGCTGTTACACGAAAATGTAAATGTTTATAGGATTCTTCCCATTCTTGACTGTTCCATTTTCTTACGTGAGTTCTACCAAGTTTTCTAAGTCCTATAGGATCTGTGCCTTTTTTAATAAATCTCTTTATCAATGTAGTTGCTTTTTTTTCTATTTCTGTTTCCATAATTTTTTCTAATTTTTTTATTTCTTTAGGATTATCTAGATTTTTTGTTTTTGTAAATTCTTGAATTTCAGCTTTAACTTGAATATGAGCATTTACGAATGGATGCTTGCTATTCCCCTCCATCTTATATTTTGTTCTAGCCTTTATATTCTCTATCGTGGCGTAAGTATTTGAAGAACCAGGTAGTTTGAATTGGTATGTGCCTTGTTTAAAAGTATCTGTCAACAATTTAAATACAAATAAATCTTTAGGTTTCACTGTATCAACCATTTTACATCTTTTAAAAAGTGCTATTCCATTTAACTCCAACACGTTATCTTTTTTAGATATCATCGGTAAATATGAATCTCTCGCATCATCATCAAGTTGGTTTAAAAACATAAAAAAATTTGTTTTTGGTTGCGTTCCATTGTCCATATTTTGCTCCAGTAAAGAAGATAGATAGGAAGCAATTTCTTTTTCTTTAGAATAGTTCCCCTTTAATAGTGATTCACCTTTTACATTTGTAATTGCTAAATAAATTGCATTTCCTACACTGGGATTTCGGTTCAAAGTCTCTAAAATTTCCTGCATTCCCTTTTCAATTATTTTTTCATTAAATATAATAACACGCAATTGACCTAACTCTAGAGGTCCAGAAGATTTTTCGGATGCTCTTGCAAGAACTTCTCTACCAGTCTGGCCTGATGCTGAATAGATTTTCGTTTCACCTTCCCCGCCTCCTTTATAAGCTGCAATCGCAAAGGTTCCTTTTAGCTTACCTTCTGCTTCAGTATCATATGCCGCAACTTGAACTAAATCAATGTCATCCACGATTTTCGTTTTAGCACAACCTATTGAGAAGACACTTAATATAAGGAAAAGTATCCATCGCTTCATGTTTATCTCCTTAACTTTATTTTGGCGGTTTGAATTAGCCATAGTACAGGTAGGTATACATATATATATACAAAGCCAATTTGACCTGTCCAAGTATTTAATAAGTTAATTTTATTACGGTTATTTAAGAAAAATGATAAAACAAAGATGAATACGATGATGACTGGCAAAACATATTTTTGCTTTATTCCTAGTGCCTCTTTTATACCACGACTTACTCCCCATAGTGTAAAGGAAACATTGGGTAATATAAAAAAAGCCCAAAAAGAAACAATAATGTATTCAAACCGTTCTATAAAGGGAAATTGTATAATTTTAATCATGCTTAAATATGCCCATATCGCGCTCGCGAGTTGTTTTTCACTAAAAAACGCAAGAGTTAAAATCATAAGGTATGTGTAGACAATAGTCGTTACTAAATTTGCATAGTGCGCATATTTTTGAGACGTTTTTGCCTTTCTAATAAATGGGTAGTACAACAATAACATTTCAAATCCAAAAAAACTAAACATATTTCCTTTCATTCCTTTCATAATTTCTAGGAATGAATGCTGTGCAATTGGAAATAAATTTCGGAAATCTGCATACTGCAAAGGATAAAAAAATGTGAAAATTAGAATACTTGGGATAACGATTCCAAAGAAGCCGATTCCGGCAACTACACGAAATCCTCCAGTTACAATGTAATAACATAGGCCTAAAAAAGCCCCCGCTATAACCCAAGATGAAATTGAAGGAAACATCCAAACATGTACTATTTCGATATAAGTATGTAGTGTTGTTGCACCTAACAATACAATATAGGATAAAAAAATGAAGTTGAACAATCCACCAATCCATTTTCCAAGTACGTTTTGATTGATTGCAATGATGTCTCCATTACCCTGATTTAAAATCTGATATATGATCCAAATCATAAGATTAACAGATATTCCAAAAAGTAGCGTACTAATCCATGCATCATTTCCAACTAATTTTGCACTAATCCTTTCAAAGCCAAGCATACCAACCCCCATCTGTATAGTAATAATTAAAAAAAACACCATATATGGAGATACTTGATACTCAATTGGGATCTGTTTCATAATGCTCCTCCCTGTTAAATTCAGTCATCAAAATCATTTCGTGATATGATTTTATTTTTCTCTACCTCTTCTGGATTAAAACGAAAACGCTGTTTAGATCTTGAAAAAATTGGACGTCGGAACATCGCTGAGATTGGCAGACGTATAATGCTGTCTTTCCAATCTGTAGGGCGTGTGGGATAAAAAGGGAACAAATAAGGACGTCTTAATGATTCTGTACGTAATAAGCGTGCTAAAAGGAAAGAACTTGTTAAAACAATTCCTAATAAGCCCAGCAGGTGTGCAGCTATTATAAAAGGAAAACGAATTACTCGAATTGTATTACCAATTCGATATATTGGTGCTGTAAATGAACTAAGAGCTGAAAGTGCAACAATGATAATAAGTACGTTACTTGTAAGACTTGCCTCCACCGATGCTTGTCCAATTACAATACCCCCTACTATACCGACAGTTAAACCCACTTTAGTTGGTAAACGTGTCCCCGCTTCTCTCAGTAATTCAATCGTTATTTCTAAAAAAAGTGCTTCAATTAATGGAGGAAAAGGTACTTTACTTCTCGATATGATCAACGTTTCAAGAAGTTCTTTTGGAATAAGCTCATAATGATATGTTAAGATCGAAACATATAATGGAGTCGTTAAAACAGAAAAGATAAAAGCAAAAATCCTTAACAGTCGAAAAAATGAGGCAATAATCCAAGGCATGGTGTAATCTTCTGTCGTAGAAAAAAAGTCAATTAATGTTGTTGGAAGGGTGATAGCGTAAGGTGAGCCATCTACAAAAAGTGCAATTTTCCCTTCTGCCAATACAGCTGCTACACGGTCTGGTCGTTCTGTATTCAAAAATTGAGGAAATATAGAATTAGGATTGTCTGCAATTAACTGAATCAAATACGTGCTATCCAAAACGTGGTCTGTTTTTATTTGACTCACCCGTTTTATAATTTCTTGTAGATTTTGATCATTTACAATTCCCTCAATATATACAATTGCAACGGTTGTATTAGAAAGAGATCCTACCTTCAATTCCTTCATTTGTAAATAAGGTGTTGGAAGCTTTCTACGTACTAAATTTAAGTTTACATCTAAATCTTCAACAAACGCGATTTGTGGACCCACGATATTGTATTCAATTTCAGCTTTTGTAATATCTCTTTTTTCTTTCTTTGACACATTTATTAACAAGCCATTTAATTTATCTGTATCGAACTGAATAAGTATATAGCCGCTTAAAATACTATCCTGAATATCTTCCATTTGATTTGTTATTTTTGAATTTTCAAAGGGTAAGACAGACTGAATATCTTGTAATGAATCGAAGCTCTTCTCCTTTATATAAGTTAAAATCTCTTCATGGAATATATTCACATCGATTAATGTTCTAAAATATGAAATGACTATAGAGGAATTGTTTGAATTGATTTCCAATGTTATAAAATCTTTAGATTTTTTTAGTAATTGCATTAAATCCTGTAAAGATTTTATAGATTCATCAGGTACTTTTTCATAAGGTTTCAATTGATAATACCCTTCCTTTCAGAAAGAAGTTACATAAAGTTTTTAAGAAATTTATATTTTAAAAATCAGGCATACTGATATGCAAATATGTCCATTGAATTAGCAATAACCTCTATGAAAATAACTTAACCAAAATTGGTTAAAAAATGCATTGAAAGTAAAAGTTAGAAATAGTTGTAAGCGAAAATATGATATAGATTAAATGAAATCTCCACGCTGTGCTTTTACCAACTTCTCTTCGAGATACCCGCCAACTAAATGATATAAAACCTAAGCTAAGACATTTTTTAAAAGTTGAATAACTGATTTTCCTATGTTAAGGATTTATGAGATGACAAAAGCCCCCTTTTTTTCTACAAAAAAGGGGGCTCGGGTGTATCATTTCTATTTTATTGGAAATTGTAGCACGTAAATTTCTTCTTCAATAACATCCATCTGAAGACGTAATGTTTTACATGCATCTTCTACAGCTTGATTATATACAAGTGGGCCAATTTCTTTCATCATAAACTCCAATATATATTCAGCTTCAAGTGAACTTAAGTCTAGTTCGAATTTTTTATTTAGTCTCAAAGAATAGAATCGAGAACTAATAAGAGGGAGTATATCTAAAAAGATTAAAACGGATCATAACATGGAAAATATAATCAGTCCATGTCATGATCCATTTTTATACGTATAGGCTAAATTTTCAAACTATCATTATGTTATTACATTTTATGTCCCCATTGGTCAAAGTGATAATCTTTACCGTCAATTTTAAACCAACCGTCTGCATAAAGGGAACCATCTTCCCTAGCACAATACCAAAGGTATCCATATGCAAGAGGCCAAGGTCTATATCCACCACCAACTTGGAACCATCCTGTTTTAGCTGCCCCATTCTCATCGAAGTAATAATATTTATTATCGATAGTTTGCCAGCCCGTTTGTACTACGCCGTTATTGTCAAAGTGATATAGTTTACCGTCGATTTTTTCAAATCCTGCTCGGTTAACAGATCCATCTTCATGGAAATAAAATCTTTTCCCGTCAATGTTTTCATAATTATTGAAAATAGTATTGTGGCCATTTGTGAAATAGTATCTTTTACCGTCTATCATTTTCCAGCCGGTATAGAAAGCGCCATCTTCTAAACTATAATATGCTATTGTGTTCGCATTTTTGTTGATTCCTGTTTTCAAAATTGAACCGTCGTTATTAAATGCTAATATTTTGTTGTCAAGCTTAACATTAACAGCGTTGTTTATAGCTTCCCCATTTAGATTAGAAACTCTCTCCAGCACACCTTTGTCGGAAAAGTGAAGGATGACATCTTGATCTTCTAAACGTATTTCTTTTTTATTTGGCACGAAGTTTTGGAAATAATAAATTTTCCCATCTATATCTTTCAAGCCTTCTTTAACAAACGCTCCAGAGGCATCAGAATAGTATAGGTCTCTCCATGCTGATCGTTGCAGAACACCGGAGTCATTGAAGTTATAGTACTTCCCATCAATTAGTGAGTCACTTCCTCCTCCAGTAACCATGTAGCCATAAGGGGATGAGAAATAATAAGTCTTCTCCTTAATTTCTTGCCAGCCTGTCAAAATGACTCCTTCAGCATCTGCAAAGGAATAACCAGTACCTCGATTTATCCAACTGTTCTTTATCACGTTTCCAGAGGAATCTTTTGCACTATATTTAGTAGGGTCCTTTTCATTAGATATAATCTCTATTTTGTCATAATTTTGTTTCTCATTTTCTTTACCCGGATACCACTCTATTAACCAATTGTTAATTTCATTGTTGCTTTTATCAGAGAAACGAATTTCAGATTTGAAACTCCAATCAGTACCAAATTGAGAAGTATATTGATTACCTGCCAGACTTACCCCATTTTTGTTATTCAAACGGAATTGAAATTTACCATCGTTAGAATTTCCTATCTGAACAAGTTCAAACACTTCATCATCGCCAAGCGAATCGGAATATTGAAGTCCGTTTCCTTCTTTTCCTGAAAGATATTTTGAACCTGTCTTTACGATTACTTTATTCGTTCCTTTTTTATAAGGGATAATTTGATAACCTTTACCGTCATTTAGTGTAATGAATGGCAGTGCCATAGATGTCTCTAGGACGTTAGTACGCTCCGCCAATACATCAGATAATCGATCATAAAAATCTGCACGAGCTTTAGGATCAATATTAACATAGTTGTCAAGGACATCTTTAGATACTGGCTTTGAAGTTAATGTTATCAATCGTTTTTGTTCATCTGATAATTTATTTGCTATCTGATCAAATAGGTAATCTGAATTTCTAGCAATCACCGTCCAATCGCCAAAGGAGTCACCGGAATATTTTTTGTAAAGTGGACCAAGAAATCTTGGGTTTTTACCAGATGCTTTTTCTACAAATGCATGTTGGCCTTGATTTATCACAACTCCGGTCTTTCCTTCGTCTAATTGTGCTTGTGTAATGTAAAGAAGATCGTGTTCTGAAACATTTGCTGCATTAGGGTTTAAATCTATAATTGCACCTGCTTCAGTAATTTTAAGCTGCTGTCCAGATTTTAGTTGATGAATTTCAATTTTTCCATTTGGATAGCGTACTTTAACTTGTTTAAGAAAATTCAAATCACCTTGTGTATGATACATAGAAATATTAAATTCCCCAGATTTAAAACTAGGAGCTTGGTAAGTTTCGTTTTCTGCATATACATCAATGTGAGTACCTGGGTCTCGATCCCCTGGGCTTATTCCAAGTGCTTCATAAGTGTTTGCTACAGCACCTAATACAGTAATAGTTATATCTACTACCGTACCTATCCCTGCACTAGCCTTACTTTCTCCAACAGGAGCCATAGAAAAAAGAATACCTAATGCCGCTGTTGCAGGGATTACCTTCTTTCCAATTCCTACAGGAAAAAATTTTTTTACCCTTTTTGTTTCTTTTCCATTCATAATGTCATTCCTCGCTTTTTATTTTTCTATTTATTAATCCGAATCTTACGTTCGAAAGGTTATCTTAATTTAAAAACCTTTCAAATCTCTTACGTAAATATTACAAAAGTCTTTCATAAGGTGATTTTATTGTTTGTTTTCACTGAAAGATTTAATGCTACATGTGTCTCAATTAGGTTGGGAGCATATAAACTTTCTAGGTGAATATAATTTTGATGTAGCATATAATTTAAGCTTACGTAACTTGCGTTAATTCAAATAGTTGCACAAAAACGAAACCTTTCAGACTCGGATCTAAAGGACATCTACCAGAAAAGGCTAAAGCCTCAGTTAAAATGAAGTTGGATACTGGAGAATAAAGCCACTAAAAAAAGAATGCCCTTTTTGTTATTTAAAGGAGCATTCTTTTTTATAAAATAAGCGTACATATCCTTTCAGCAAAGGTTAAAGAATTTCTTGTTATGAGAGTTAGTTTTTGGATCTTTATGTTTCTCATGTATGGCGAAAGCCTATTACAATAGAACTAAGTCAAATATGAAATAACCTTAGGCAGCTCTCATAGGTATAAGATCTATGGGGGATTTTTCATTACAATTATTTTGAATTTTTTTGCACCATAACCGTTAATACCTTATTTTCAAAATTTATAGTGTAACAACGTTAGTGCATATTTTAGACACTTCAGGGTCATGAGTAACAATTAGAATTGTTTTTCCTTCATTATTTAATGACTTTAATATACTCAGCACCTGATCCCGATTCACTTCATCTAATGATCCAGTTGGCTCATCTGCTAGGATGATATCATTCTTTTTTAACATGAGCCTAGCTAATGCTATTCTTTGTTGTTCTCCACCACTAAGTTGATAAATTTTACTGTTTAATTTGTCTAGTAGCCCAACTTTTTCTAGAACTTCTTTTTTCTTGTCATCTTTATTAGGTAACTTAACATATTCTAGTGCTACATCTAAATTTTTGCTCACAGTCTCATTATCAATTAATGCATAATTTTGAAAGAGATAGCCTATTGTATATCTAAAAAGCTCGATTTGTTTTTTCTCGCTCTTCCAAGCGTTTTCTATTCCTTGTATGATTACATCTCCAGAGTCTGGTTCTTCTAAAAGACCTACTATATTTAATAGCGTTGATTTTCCGGTTCCACTTTGACCCGTAATAGCCATCATTTCTCCTTTATTTACAACCAAATTAAAATTATCAAGCACTTGTTTATTTTCATATTTCTTAGATATATTTTTTAGCTCAATTTCCACTTGAACTACGCTCCTTTTAATACGTCCTTATTTTTCTTCTTTTCTACAAATCGAATGATGAAATAAACAATTAATAATTCAACTAACCAATAAGCTGGAATTATAAGTGAAATAATTGTATAGGTTGCTAATTTAAATGTTAATGCACCTAAATAAATTATTAACCAAAAAAGACTTAAGAGAAAACAGATTTTACTGTGTCGCTTATAAAAATCAAAGCCATTGATTCTTTGAACGGCATGAATAAATTTATTTCTTTCTAAATAATTTAAAATTGTAAAACAAGTAATAATAATCTCTATGCTAAGTAATAATGTTACAAAAAGAAGAGTAAATTGAAGTTCGCTTTTTAATTTAAAGAGATAATCATCTACAATACTATATAATGACGGCGTTGTAAGAATGATATCTTGGAGACCTGCGATTTTAATGTCTTCTTTTAATTCTTTATAAGGCTGACTTGGATTATCTACTTTTGGGAAAAAATAACGCCCAGTTAAATAACTTAAATAGCTGTCTCCACCCATATTTTCTGAGTTAACAACAATCAATATAGCGCCCTTGCTATAATTTTGGTTGTTAACCTCTAGCATAGGATTATACAAAAAATGTTTTTGGTTATCTTGGATATAGAGAAGTTTAATTTCAACCTGTTTATGTGGTTCAATTTTTTCTCCTATGCTTTCCTTATGTTTATCTTCATCAATAAACCTTGTGAATTGATACCATTCTTTATACATTTTTAAAATATCAGCTTCGTTGCTGCGATATTTATTGGGAACTAATATAACTAAATAGTCACCATAATCAGCATCGATATTGATTTTTTTACCATTCAAATCATAAACTGGATTATCATGTAAATAATTAGAATTCACTTGAAGGGTGTTACCGCCATGAGGATCATACTCTTTAACATCTCCTATAGTATTGTTTAAAGAATTGTTATACTCTAACTGTTTTTTGTACGTTATACCATCTGATGGTTTTATAAGCAAAGCCCCTTTTTGGTTAGTTATTCCAAATAGTTTCTTGCTTTTAATTCCAGTTTCATATTCCCAGTTTGTGCGGTCGCCTATAATATTACTTTGATATTCATAAAAACTATAATTTTTTGTTGTATCCCATTGTTCCTGGTTAGAGTTTTGTACAGTTAGATCTTGATAATAATTTATAAGATTAAAAGAAAAGATAATTAGAAAAATCGAAAAGATAAACTTTGAACTATAATTTAAAAATTGAACTAGTTTTAATGGTTTTTTATTTTTTAATAGTTCCAGAATTTTTATATGATATATCATTAAAGAAGGAAGTAGGCTAACTAGAATAGAAATACCTGAAAAAATTAATTGCCACACAATCCATGTACTACCAAAATCTAAGAATTTACTCATCCCATTATAAAAAAACAAGTATATTACTTGTCCTATAATAACTACCATTAAGGATAACGTATGAATTTGAATACTTTCTTTTAATAGATGCTTAAAAATCAGTTCTCTATCCGTATATCCAAACAGTTTTCTAATTGCCAAACTTTTATAATTTAATAATATATAATATAAAAAACTCAGGAAGATGAGTAACAGAACTATAGTAAGAACTATAATAAAGTACTTATCAACTCCCTGATTTTCTAGGATGTTCATAGCACCTACTCGTTCTGACTCTTCCGTTTTGAACCCGATTTCGGTATTTAATTTCTCTTTTACCTTTTGAACAACGTTTGGATTGTTACTATCAACAAAATAAGCGCCTCTCAAGTTTTCATCTTTTGCCGCTTCTATAGGCCTAATTTCCACCATAAGTTCAGGTGAAAATATGTTTATCTTTCCAACCTGCTCTTTATCTTTCGTATCTCTTGATGACAAATAACTTGCTGCGGAATGATCTTGAGTGAATATCTCTCCCCATTCTAGCGGATATTTTTGTTTGAATTGTGTTTCATCCCCGATAGCTGCATAGATAGTTACTTTTTGTTTTTTTGAAGTTTTAATCGGTTTATATGATAATTTATAGATGTTGATTTTTTCCTTTTTGGATAATTCCTCAATCTTTCTTAGTTTATCTTCCGGGCGTTCATCTTTATTCAATTCAACCACTTGAATTCCATTTTTATCAGAAAAATTTATATTTACCATTTCTCTTTTTTCAAAGTGCTTAGTAAATACAAATGAAGATACAGCATAGGCTACAAGTACTAAAGTAATTAATATTTTTTTCATACCAGTCTCCATTTTCCGTATTCTATTTTCATTTAGAATTCAAATGAAGATAGAATACCCTTTGTCTTCAAATATTAATAAAAATAATTTGCTTATCTATATGTATATAAGTCACATAAAATAGAATCCTAGAACATGCAGGTAATAACCCACGAGTTCTAGGATTTTTCTTACTTTTTATTTAACAGACCAATAAGATTCATCTACACCAGCTGTATCAGGTGCACTTGCATATGAAGTATAACCTGGGTTCGTCCATGGAGAACTATAATAATATTGTCCGATTACTGAAGATTTGTGAACTTTGCTTCCGTGGTAATAATTTGACCAAACTGAACCACCACCGGTTCCATAATTCCATGTTCCCCCCCCTACATTTTGTGTTGCAGCAAATGCTGCTGTTGCTCCTGAACCAAGTATTGCAGCACTTAATACTAATGAACTTACAGTTTTTTTCAATTTCAATGTTTTTTCCCCCTTTAACATCTAATTAATTTATTTAGATATTGCAGACTGACTACCTTTTTATTTTTAAACAACCGCATTAAAAAATAAATATATAGAACAGAATACAATAAACTAACAAATAGGAAGTAAATAAGGTAAAGATACTCAAATGAAAAAATAATTCAATTAAAAATAGGGTGGGAAATATTAACTTCAAATCGTTTTTTTAAATATTATCACAGTTTTTTTCAAGAAAGACACATTCAAAATTTTTTAAATAAAATTCCGAATTTTCTGTAATTATTTGATATAAAAATAGTGATACTTAAAAAGAAAATTTTCAATCAAGTAAGTATTTACAAATATAGAGGGGAGTAATTGGAAAGTATTTTAAATAATGCAATTTAAGAAATAGACATTTTCAATTTTTTGTTAGCATGGAATCGTATGGTATGCGATCTAAAAAAAATTTGTGGTAAGTGTGAGAAATCACTTTGTTTAATACGTTATATAAGGTATAAGAAATTGTCTATCCATTATTAACGTTACATATTACAAATTAAATATTTCGATAATACGGAAAGAATAAATTTTTACTAAATATGCCTTAGATTCACTTTCTTAATTGCATAAAAAATTAAAATAAGAAAGAATTTAGGGGGTGAGATAGTATGAAAGATATTTATGAACTATTACAAGAGATCCATATAAACCTAACTGAATTTGAAGAAATAAAATGTAGTGAGGTAGAAAAAGAGAAAGTAAAAGGTTTTGTAAAAGAGTTAATTAAAAAGAAGGAAGACTGAAAATGTTTATAACGCAAGTATCAATCTAAAGAATGAAGCGATAAGGCTTCTAACCGCAAGGACTGTGGAGATAGCCTAACTCTTTACTTAGGAATCTCCCTCTTCTAAAAAAGTGAAAGTGGGGGTAGTTTAATCATAAGAAGTCATTGACGTATTTGAAACATGAAAATTAATTGTATTAACTTTAAATAACAGCACGGTATTAGTACATCCATTGACCTTTAATTTTTACATATGTCTCATCAATCCGCTAAGAATCCTTGATTGACTTAGGGGGTTCTGGAACAAAGATTATTATTTTTTACTTACAATTAGTAGATTTGTAATCTAGTAGTATTTCAACAATGGAATTAATAGTTTTGTTTTGGGCACTATAGTAGACTTCTAATCCTTTTCTATCATTTCTAATTAATTTTTGAGATTTCATCTTTGCTAAATGCTGTGAAACAGTAGATTGTGGGATACCCAGTATACCTACAATTTGTGTTACATTACATGCCCCTCTTATAATTAATTCTTTCAAAATTTCAATTCTTACTGGATGAGCTAATGCCTTAAAAACTTCTGCGTCTTTTTCATAATTTAACAAACTAAACATCTCCTTTTGAATCGATATATGTTTATAATATTAATAATTTATTCTGCATCATCTTTTTGATTTAATTAGTTTTTTATTTTTTCAACATACCCTGGTATGCTTGAGACACTCTTATTCTCTTTTTTTACTTCCTTTAATTCATCTGAAAATGTTGCATTTGGCTTTTTCATATTAGACATAATTCCAAGATCACCTTTGATGGTTTCTTACCTAAGTAACTTTGCTTAACCGAATCAGTGGTTTCTAGTAGTAGGAATTGACCTCTACCAAGGAATTGACTCCCTTCATGTACTTTCGCAAGAATCCTTTTTGGGATATGCCAGAAATTCCAATAGTTAATAGCGATTGTGTAAACCCTACACCTAATGTATCGACTTATTTGATACATTGTTAGCTATTCGCCAGAACCTCTATGTAACTAATTTTTTTCAAAGAGTATTTTTCTATAAAAAACTGCAACTCTAATTGTTAGTTATGTCTAACAATTAGAATTGCAGTTCACCAATTAGGTTATATTTTGCTTTCTATTTAGACACGTACAGCTGTACCGCTTACTGCAACCATTAGCATTCCATCACGAACGACTTCGTAGTCTACATCGATACCAACAATTGCATTTGCTCCTTTTTGCGTTGCAAGTTGTTTCATTTCTTCCATGGCAATGTCACGAGCTTCTTTTAATTTACTTTCATAAGCACCAGAACGGCCACCTACAACGTCACGAACAGAAGCGAATATGTCGCGTACGATATTTGCACCCATAATTGCTTCACCGTTTACGATGTCTATATACTCAATAATTTCTTTACCCTGAATAGTATTAGTTGTTGTTACGATCATTATTAACACACTCCTATAATTTTTAAAAAGTTATTGTTGATTGCTATAATCCTATTATTAATTTTAAAAACTAAATAAACTATCTAATAACCTTACTTGAACTACCCCCACTTTCACTTCGTTTAGAAGAGGGGGATTCCTAAGTAAAGAGTTCTATTGAACTCTAATTTATTAGGCTATCTCCGCAGTCCTTGCGGTTAGAAGCCTTATCGCTTCATTCTTTAGATTAATACTTGCGTTAATATCCCTATCATGGTGTGTACGACAAGAAGGGCAGTCCCATTTACGTAGGTTGAGATTTTTAACGTCTTTGTTTTGATATCCACAACAAGAACATAATTGGCTGGAAGCAAATGTTTTCGATACGACAATGACTTGTTTGCCGTACCATTTTGCTTTGTATTCCAACATGGTTCGAAACTGTGACCATGATACCTCACTAATTGCTTTTGCTAACTTATGATTCTTTAACATATTCGATACTTGCAAATCCTCTATACCGATAACATCGTGGTTTTTGATGATTTCAGTTGAGATTTTGTCCAAGTAATCTTTTCTAGCATTTGCCATGTATTCATGAATTCTAGCCACTTTTACTCGCTGTTTATTCCAGCGAGAAGATCCTTTTGTTCTTCTAGAAAGAACACGCTGTGCTTTCGCCAACTTCTCTTCTAATGATCGAAAAAACTTCGGATTTTTATAGATTGTTCCATCTGACAAAATGGCGAAATCTTTTAGTCCCACATCCATTCCAATGTAAGAATGTGTTTTCGGAAGTTCTTGTACTTCTGTTTCAACTAACAAGGACACAAAGTATCTGCCAGAAGGGTTCCGTCTAACTGTAGCATTTAAAATACGTCCTTTTACTTCACGACTTTTGGCAAATCGAACAAGACCTAGTTTTGGCAATTTTATTTTGTCTCCTACAACGGCAATGTTTTCATTTGTTTGTTTTGTGTTGTAAGATTGTACGTTGTTTTTCTTAGATTTGAAACACGGGGCACTGTTTTGTTTTTTGAAAAAGCGTGTATAAGCATCCGCAAGGTTGCGAACAGACGACTGAATCGCAATACTATCCACTTCTTTGAGCCAAACAAATTCTTTCTTCATGGCAGGAAGTTTGGCAGAGCATGTACCATATGTCAAACCTTTCCCTGTCTCTTTGTATGCGTTATCCCATAGAGATAGGAAATGATTGAATACAAAACGAGAACAGCCAATTGTTTTATTAATTAGGGTTGCTTGTGCTTGATTTGGATAGATACGAAATTTATATGCTTTATTAATCATCACTCATTTCACCTCCATTTCGGCATGTGTCTATTATACAACAAACATACATTCGATAGATAGTGAAGTAACAGTTTATGTATGTCGAACAATTAAGATTGCTTCCTGCCATCTCTTGTCCGAAGCCAATTCATCTCCCACCTACTCACTTCGCGTTCCTTGAGGAAGGAGTCTTCTTGGCTAAAATGATAAAGATGACAGTTCTGTAAGGGTGAAAGAAAACAAGCTATCCACAAAAAACTTGTTTCTTGTAGGGGTTATTTATCAAAAAACTGCATATCCATCAATCATATCTACTGGTAATTTATTATATACAGATGCTTCAGAAATAATAGTAGCCGATACTACATATAACGATAAAACATCGATTTTAACATTTATAATCTTAAAGAAATAGATTTAATTTTCAATTCATTCCCATCAGAAAATGATACTGTTTCGACGTTCTTTTGAATTGCCCTATTGCCCAAATTTGTTTTCTTAACACTAATATTAAAATGCTTTCAATATTAAAAATAGTTTTTGTAAGTTTTGTAAATACTTTTGTAATTAAAAAAAAGTATAAGCGAATCGATTTTCTGCCAAATTAGTTGCAATGTTTGTTTTCGTTCCATCTATATCCTTTTCCTCGTACCGTAAGGAGAAACTCAGGATTAGAAGGACTAGTTTCGATCTTTTGACGAAGACGATTGATATTCACATCGATGACTTTTGTATTACCTACACAATTTATACCCCATATTTTATTTAGGAGTTCATTACGTGAAATTGGTTTCATGGAATTTTCCATTAAATATCGTAAAATAATATGCTCTGTTGGAGTTAAATCAATTACTATCTCATTCCTATATAATTCTCCTAGCAGAAGATTTAATTGAAATGGCCCCGAATGAATCAATTCCAATTCCTTTTTATTTTTTTGAATTCTTCTTAGCAATGATTGTACACGTGCTACTAATTCAATTATACTAAATGGCTTTTTAATATAATCATCTGCCCCAATTGTCAAACCGTGTACCTGATCTTTCTCTTGAACAAGTGCCGTTAATATAATAATACCAATATCTTCATTGTTTTTTCGTATACTTTTGCATACCCGAAATCCATCTATTCCTGGTAACATAACATCAAGTATTACAATATCAACATTATTCTGTTCTAAAAGTTCAAGAGCTTTTTCACCTGTATCGGTTTCTAAAACATTGAAACCAGCACGCTGCATGTTCAATGTAATAAAACTACGGATGGTTATATCATCTTCTAATACTAAGATTGTTGTCATACTCACCGCTCCTTTACTCTTGTTGATAAACGGCTATTGGTTTGATATAAGTTCTAAGATTCTGGTAGTTTATTTTCAAAAAATTTTATATACATGTGCACTTTTTTTATATGTATCAACTCCTAGGAGTCACTATATATGTCCATCAACTTAAAAATCTAGTAAAAAAACTGTCATCCTTTCGATTTAGTCTTTTAGAAAGAATAACGTGGAGCTAGTAAAGATTCTTAAGTTGGTGGACATGGAGTGGTATCCCTAGTTTATTCGTTCTATATTAATTAAGTGATAGGACTTTTTCGTCCTTAATCTCATTCCCCTGTCAACTCTACGACCACATAATTTATTACGTGAAAACGAAATATTTTTCATCGTTTGCTCTTAAATTCCCACGTTTTTATATACACCTCAAAACGCTTTGACTAGATAATACAAGTTCTCTTCTGATTCACCTGAATAAAGTTGAGCCTCTTGAAACTCCCCAATCGATTAGCTGATTAATGATGCGCCGTTTTTTTCTTTTTACATGATAGATGTGCTGTTCTAGTTTTTTTGGACCTTTTGCATGCTTTCAAGAAATTAATTCTTGTGTTGCCATTTCTACAAACTGAATATCAGACTCTACAAGGTATTGAACATATGCCGTTTTCGCCTTCATATATTCATCTTCATTTTTCCATCTGTGATGGCTGCCATCATAAAGTATAAAAAAGGAGTCGCTTTTCAACAGACTTATCAATTTATTTATTTCGTTATTCTGATTAAATATTTCTTTTGCTTTTTTATGTGCCTGTAACACTTTGTCTTTCGAACATCCACCTACAAGCAAATAATGTGGAGTAATTAAACTCATTTTGTTATTCCCCCCCTCTATTGCCCTCATATACGATCCAGAAAGGATAGGAACAAAGAGCACGTATTGATTCTTCAAGCTAACATGATTTAAAAAGCATGAATGAGAGGAAGGATAATCTCAAATGGCTAGTGATATCTTCTAAAAAGCTGTCCTTCTTCTCACTTTGTACAACAAACACTTTAAGTTCGGATAAATGAGCTTGTTCTTTATACTTAGCTTTAATATCAAAGATGGTTCCACTTAAAAATGATTATGCATTTCTCCCCCACTTGAATCCAACGGTTTCATGAAGCATTTGTTTTGTCATTTCCATTGTGAATTCTTGGGCCTGCTTTTTCGAATGGATATCTATAATTCCATTCGAAGCAATCATTTCTCCCACCCTTTCGTAGTTATGGCGTTTTTATATAACTAAATACAATACAACTAACCAAAATGGCATTACCATTAAAAATCCATTTCTAATCCCTATTGCAAAAGCTAAAGGATCAACATTACAGTATGACGTTGCCTCTTTTTTAACCCGCTGCAACATCTTTTTTTGGGTGGGAAGGCTCATAGTGAATCTCCTTATCTTTCAATCTGTTTTCGTTTTCCATAACAAACTACCACCAAAACAGCCTATACAATAAATCACAATGAATTTCATAAAAATTTCTATAATTGCATCCGTCATTCCCCATTCTCCTCTCCCAAGGCCTGTAATACACAGGCTATAATTAGCAGAGTAAGAATTAATAATAAACTCCCTATATTTCGGTATTTTCTAAGCATCGGCATTCTCTCCTCGTAATTAACGTTTATTTCAGAAAAAAAAACAAGCTACGAAAAGTCAGAGAAGAAAAGAGCCCAATTTACCTCGTTATGAGCAAATCGGCTCTTTAATATTCAGAAGACATAAGCAATGTAAACTTATTGGGTGTAATATCCCGAACGTATATTCTCCTAAGAAATTAATATCTTCCTAGCCTAAAGGCGAATATCGTACGCTAGAGATCTTTTCATTTAAGAAGCTTGGTTGCTCCAAAATGCTGGCGGTGGACCCAAATAGTACATAATATCCTCGAATGATATTAATATAATCTCCATGCAATATCAATTCTTTTTTTATAAAAATTATAAAAAAAGAATTGATATTGGTTTTTTTATGACACTTATCGACAAATTATTTACTTTTATCAATTATCAATTTATAATAATTACAACTTAATATACATACTACATAACATGAAATAATTACTTAGTTGAGCATATAGTTCCCACTGGAGCGGTTTTAAAAAAATTCCAAAATGATGGACGAGTACTCATACGGATTAATTTATATAAATATAAGGAGAATGAAACAGCAGAAAAGATGTGTTATTAGTATGCTCTAGTTTAGAAGATTACTAATCGGTTGGATAATTTCAGGTGATAAGACAGAGTCATGGATTTCTTGCAGAGTATTTTAGGTTGGCTATGGTAAATATACAAGATATATTTATAGATTGATTCGCGGATCCTATTTCAAAAAATGAAATAAAAACGATTTTTATTTATTGACAAGCAATAAAACTAAATATATATTAAATTATAATAATTATTATGAAAAAATTATTATCGTTTATAAATAGGAGGTTCCACATCATGAATCCAAATAATCGCTTAACAACAAACCAAGGTGCTCCAGTTGGAGATAACCAAAATTCTCGTACAGCTGGTCGCCGTGGGTCGGTATTATTAGAAGACTATCATTTAGTAGAAAAGCTTGCTCATTTTGATCGTGAACGTATTCCAGAGCGTGTTGTACATGCACGTGGTGCAGGTGCTCACGGTGTATTTGTAACTAAAAACAGTATGAAGCAATATACGAGGGCAGCATTTTTACAAAATGAAGGAACTGAAACGCCTGTATTCGTTCGTTTCTCAACAGTTATTCATGGCCAAGGCTCTCCGGAGACAGCACGTGATCCGCGTGGGTTCGCTGTTAAATTTTATACAGAAGAAGGAAACTACGATATCGTAGGTAACCATTTACCAGTTTTCTTCATTCGTGATGCAATTAAATTCCCTGACATGGTGCATTCTTTAAAGCCAGCACCTGATACAAATATTCAAACGCCAGATCGTTATTGGGATTTCATGACGTTAACACCAGAATCTACTCATATGATGACATGGGTATTTTCTGATTATGGTACACCAGCAAACTATCGTGAAATGGAAGGTTTCGGCGTCCATTCATTTAAATGGATTAATGCAAAAGGTAAAATTGTTTACATTAAATATCACTGGAAACCACAGCAGGGTGTACGAATTTTAAGTGCAAAAGAAGTGGAACAAGTACAAGGTAAAGATTTCAATCATGCAACTCGCGATTTATTCGATGCGATTGAAAAAGGAAATCATCCAAAATGGGATCTATACGTACAAGTGATGCAATTAGATCAAATGGATTCTTTAGATTTCGACCCATTAGATCCAACAAAAGTATGGCCAGAAGATTGTTTCCCACTCATTGAAGTAGGGACAATGACACTAAATCGTAACCCACAAAACTTTTTTGCGGAAGTAGAGCAAGTGGCCTTTACACCAAGTGCAACTATACCTGGTATTGAACCATCTGAAGATAAGCTATTACAAGGTCGTTTATTCTCTTACCCAGATACACAGCGTTACCGACTTGGTGCAAATTATTTACAAATCCCTGTAAACTGCCCATACGCAACTGTTCGTAATCAACAACGTGATGGTGCGATGCAAGTAAATCAAAACCCATCTACAATAAACTATGAACCGAGCCGCCATACTGAAAATCCAGTTGAAGACCCAACATACCGCGATTCAACTATGAGAGTAGGAGGCTATGTATCTCGTGAAAAAAATGAGAAACCGAACGACTTCAAACAAGCCGGTGAGCGTTATCGTTCATTCTCTAAAGAAGAGCAAGACAACTTAATTGCAAACTTAACTAATGACTTGAAAGACGTAAATGAGCGTACGAAACTACTAGCTATTTGTAACTTCTTCCGTGCAGATCGCGAATATGGTATTCGCTTAGCAGAAGCATTAAATGTTGATATTTCATCGTATGTAGGAATTTCTACAAAATAATAACATGCTTAATTTTATTTTACTCTCAAATTTAACTTACAATATGTAAGAAAAGAAGTTGTCTCAAAAATTCGTTAAAAAACGACTTTTTAGGGACAACCTCTTTTTTTAGTTCTCTTCAACAATAGATAGGATTATTAATATTTGTTCATACAATTTATGCAGCATTTCCAAATTATTATTTTGTTTTTGCTAATCCTACAATTGCAATGCAGGCATATAGCTAACATATATTGGCTGTATTTTCTTATTATCGTTATAGCAAGGTTCTACACGCTTCCCTATGGATATATTTTTATTTTGGGAACCTTGGCGAAGAAGGGGTCTGTGTAGCAATGGAACCAAATCACGCAATAAGTATTAGCGGACATTATCCGTGCACAAAAAAAGAAAACTCTTCAATTTGGAAGACCTTCCTTTTTAAAGATTCATAAATAATCTACATAGTTTATCATATCTGACAAAGGAATTATAAATGTAACTTTAGTTCCTATATTTACCTTAGAGTCAATCGTAATTTTTATGCCTAGCTTGGAACAAAGCTTTTCACATAGATACAAGCCCATACCTGTACTTTTACTAAATCTTCTACCATTTTCACCTGTAAATCCTTTTTCAAATACTCTATTTATATCTTTATCTACGATCCCTACTCCATTATCTTCTATAGTTAACATGACTGAGTTAGCTTTCTTAACTGAATATATGCTGATCATGGGCGTTTCACTGTTTGCATATTTTACAGCGTTCCCTATTATCTGATTGAGCATAAACTCGAACCATTTTCTATCACTATATACAATTTCATTGATATCTTTTATATCTAGTTTGATTTTCTTATGAATGAAATCCCTATAATTTCTTTTCACGACATTCCTTACTGCATCATTAAGTTGAATGGGTTTAATAATGTAGTCTTTGCTTACATTGTTACTTCGTGAATAATACAACACCTGTTCTACAAATCCCTCAATCCTATCGATCTGGAGGTCTATTTTATTCGTTAATTCATTTTGATTATTTTCAATAATTAGCTTTGTAGAAGCAATTGGGGTTTTAATCTCATGTACCCATGTTTCTATATACTCCCTATAGTCTGCCTGCATATCTTTATAGTATTTCACCTTCTCATGCATATCTCTACTTACCTGCTTCAGTATATGGTTTAGTTTTTCCCCATGGATAAAATGAGCTTCCTTTATTACTTCTGGAAGTAGGTATTTCTTATCTAAACTTTCTAATATGCTGTCAACTTCATCATAATATGCTTTAGCCTGTATACACTCTAAAGCCATATACGAAAATAAGGGCAAAAACCAAATACAAAACACAAAGAATATGAGAAGGGCATGAAAATCCATCATAACCATCACAACTAATAATATAAAAAATAACAGCAGATTAGACATAATTACTATCACTTTGTCTTTAATGAATTCACCTATACTCATGGCATGATATACCCCAATCCCCTTCTTGTTTCGATTGGGTTTTCGATACCAAGCTCCTCAAGTTTTTTTCGTAATCTAGTAATATTCACAGTTAAAGTACCGTCATCTACAAAATAATCTGATTTCCACAAGTGTTCCATAAGGAACTCCCTTTTTACGATATTTCCCTTATTGTTTATTAAATAGGAAAGGATTTTCACTTCATTTTTCGTTAACTCTATCACTTGATCTTTATACATAACGCTTGCATTGGAAAGATTTAAATGGAAATCCATGTAACTTAACATATTACTCGTCTTCGAGCTTCCATATGTTCTTTTCATGATATTTGTTATCCTTGCTAATAATATTTCTGTATTATAGGGCTTTGTAATAAAATCATCTGCACCTAAATTCATACTCATTAATTCATCTACTTCATTGTCCCTACTTGTAACTATTATAATTGGAACATCTGAATTTTTACGTATTTCTCTACATATATAATATCCATCGAACACAGGAAGATTTATGTCTAGCAATATAAGATCTGCATTTTCGTTTTCAACATACTGCATAATATTAATATAATCTATAGGAGCTTTTACATCGTATCCATATCTTTGTAAAAAGTTTTGCAATTCTTCTCTAATCACTTCATCATCTTCAATAATCATAATTTTTTTCATATAATTCCCCCACCGATCTATTTCACCTTTCATTATATTATCTCTAATATTTTATATAAATATACAGCTATATTTAACTACTAAATATGAAAGTGCATATTTAGTTTTATTAGGGATTTTCACCTATTACATTCTTGATTATATTAAAGAGGTACCTACTTTTCAGTAAATACCTCTTTACATGAATCCTTATTTATCATTTAATATTTAACTTTTCTTTCACTTTTTCAGGTAATTGTTCCGCTGTTACCTCTTTATATGAGTTTATATCATTTGAATCCTTATTCAATGGTTTAAATACATCAACAGCAAGATATGCATTTACTCTCAGCTTTTTTTTAGCCCAAAATTTCACAGGAACCTCATTTCCGTTTTTATCATAGGCCACAAGATTATAACTAACGAATTCCTTCGAAGGGGCCGTGCCGTCTGATTTTCCATTTTCCGTTATTTTAACGTAACACTTTTCATACTTCAGTTTATTATAACCGTACCAGCCTCCAACTGCTGCGAATAACAGTCCACTTAAAATACTTAAAACAATTAGCGTTTTTTTCAAAATAATCACCTTTTACTTCTATTATTTTTACTGCTGAATTTTACTAAAGCCTTGTCTACAATCAATCTCTTTATAAATTACTCTTAACAATATTTTTATATCCTATATATGTTGTAAAGAAATATCCTACATATACTATAATAAATATGAAAGCAGTCATTAGCGCTGGAAGGGTAATATCTAGTTGATACACATTACTTATCGTGTCACTCATCATCTTAATTCCCACCACTGAGTGAATCAATGCAAGAATAACCGGAAGACTAAAATATATGCCAGTTTGCATAAAAATTGTTTTGTTAATCATTCTTTCGTTTGCACCAATTCTCTTTAAGGCTTTATATCTTTCTATACTATCACTGGCCTCTGATAATTGTTGAAGAGCTAATACAGCCATGCTAGTAATTAAGAACACGATTCCAATATATATTCCGATATACAGCACCATAACTGTGAACCCCTTGGATTCTGAGTATGTTTGATCCTTTGATACCCCCTGTGGCATACCTCTATCCCGATATCCAGCCATAAAAAAGTCATGGTCGATTTTAGCATATTTTTTATTATATTCTTCTCTGTTTTTATCTAAATAATTTACATTAAATACTGACATACGAATCTTATAACCTGATAAAAATTCATCATTTATAATGATTGTACATACATTATCTGTAAAACCACTAGTAGTATGAAGATTTTCTTCTATAACTTTAGTTTGTTTTACCGAATATTCCTTTCCCTTAATATTAAGTTTTTTACTGTCTTTTAACTTTTTATTAATTGGTTGAATTACTGGACCTTTATCTGATGAGATTAAAACCTCATCCTTATTTAAATTTATTTCTGTTTCACCCTTTAATTGGAGAATTTTATTATAATCAGATACCTTAACAAAGCTTACGTTAAATGGTTGAAGCTTTTTATCTCGAGATTTCAACAATTCTCCTACGCTTAACTCTGCATCATATTCATTGTAAACTATATATTTTTCATTTTTACTTATTTTAGATTTAATCTTATTTAACGTATCTTCATGGTTATTTTGACTAACATTGTACAACCTAACACTAGCATCAAAAGGCGTTACTTGTTCAAGTCCTTCTTCAGTAGCTTGTTTAAAACTTATTCCGGTAGACAATATCCCTATTGTAAGAAATAACATTAAGCAAATGAGAGACATGGATAAAAAATTCGTATTCACCTTACTATTTATTTGTTTAATTATAAAAATATTTAACTCTTTTAAATATATCTTTTTATTTTTCTTTACTATATACAAGATGAATCCAGATAAACTAAAGAAAAATAATACTGTACCTAAAATTCCAAGGATTATTGCTAGCAGGAACATAGGATTATCTATCCTAAAGCCTATTTTCAGTATTGTTTTATATGCATAGCCAAGCGAGATTACGCATAAAATAAATACCATTAGATGTATAATAGGATTTTTAAATTTTACCTCTTCATTTTTCTTACTTGCTGTTATCAAATCGATGATTTTATACTTAGAAATAACAAATACATTAAAGATTATAACAAGTAAGAACATGATACCAAAGTACAATATAGTCTTACCTATAGCACCAGTCGAAACTGCGAATTTATATTCATTCATCGGTAAATCAAATAGCTTTAAAGTCAAGCTAGATAAGGCTTGTGATACTACAATTCCTAGTATAAGTCCGCTAATTAAAGATATAGCCCCAACTATTATGGTCTCTGTTACTAATATGCTAGATATTCTTCTTTTTCCCATACCTAAGGTCATATAAATTCCTAATTCTTTTTTACGTTTCTTTATTAAAAAATTACTCGCATATAATATAAGACTTCCTAATATGATGGATACAAATACTGATATACCAGCCAATGTACTAGTTAATGTTTTTATATATGATGAACCTGAATACTTCAGTTCAGTAAGCGCCTTTTGTGACTCTATTGAATTAAAGCTATAAAATATACAAACAGCTAATGTTAGTGTTAAGAAATATATAGCATAATCCTTAAAACTCTTCTTTACATTACTTACGGCAATCTTAGAGTACATTATTATCATCACCTCCAAGCAGTGTGATTACTTCGATAATTTTATTAAAGAATTCTTTTCGAGAATCATTTCCTCTGACTAACTCATTAAAGATTTTCCCATCTTTAATAAAAAGGATTCTACGAGCATAGCTAGCTGTAAAGGCATCATGCGTAACCATAAGAATTGTTGTCTTTAAATCTTTATTTAGACTCTCAAATCTTTCCAGTAATAATCTAGATGATTTAGAATCCAACGCTCCGGTTGGTTCATCCGCAAGGACTAAGGATGGATCTGTCACGATTGCTCTTGCTGACGCAACCCTTTGTTTTTGTCCACCTGACATCTGATAGGGATATTTGTTTAAAACTTCTACAATCTCCAAATACTTTGCTACTGCTTTTATTTTCCCATCTATTTCTGAACTTTTTTCACCTTTAATTGTTAACGCTAAAGCAATATTTTCGTATGCTGTAAGAGTATCTAATAGGTTAAAATCCTGAAATATAAAGCCTAACTCATTTCGTCTAAATTTATCTAATGCTTTTGATTTTAACCTAGTAATGTCACTATTATTGATGATTATTTTTCCTGTAGTAACATTATCAATAGTTGATATACAGTTAAGAAGCGTAGTTTTACCACTTCCCGAAGGTCCCATGATTCCAACGAATTCCCCTTCATCTACTTTAAAGCTGATATTATCAATTGCCTTTGTTACGTTATCTTTATTTCCATAATACTTTTCAATTTTTTCAACACTTAATATGCTTTTCATTTGTAGCACTCCTTTTGGTAACGCTCCTTTTTGGGATTTCGTCTTATGTAACTTATTTTATCCGGTTATATTTGTAGTATCGATGGAACTACATTACATTAACGTTACATTTTTGTAATGTTTCACAAAAGAAACCCTCGACTCATGAATAAGCCGAGGGAAAAATAATGAAAGAGAATTTTGTTTTAGGCACAGTTCCTAAGTGGAAGCTAGATCGGAGTTAATATTTTAGACACAAAAAAGTTAAATCTATGCTACTTTTTTAGCCATATCTTCTATTACTTGGTGATTCGTGGGGTCTGAAGCAAATCACGCAATGAGCATTAGCGGGCATTATCCGTGCACAAAAAAGGAAGGCTCTTTAATTTGAAAGACCTTCCTTTTTAAAAATACATGTTAGTATTATTTATAGATGTCACCACGAATTCCGATGGCTTGTATGTATATGACTTTCTTATTATAATTTATTTCAAATAAAATTCAAAAGGTTCCAACCTGTAATTGATATAAATCTGTGTAACCCTTCATACTTCTAATATCTCCTTTAGGGGAGATTTCAAGAAGCCTCTTCAGCCCTTCAGCAATTCTTTTTTGTATTCCTTTTTCTTACTTTGCAATAAATTTTATTGCGAACTTATGGTAAATCAACTTGTATCCCGAACTCAAGTTCCTGCCTTCTCCTGATACATATCCTTCTTCATTTTGTAATTGTTCTAGCTCTTGTTTCAATAATAGTTCATCATCTATTTCTGTACAATCAATGTTCTCCCAATCTGCAAGTTTTCTTTTTGAGCGTTGAAATCTTCTTAACGAATAGCCATATACTACACCGACCTTCGGTATTGTTTTAAATGTCCACTAATTAATATTAGTGGACATAAAGTGTAGAAAAATAAACGTTTGATGTCCGCTAATGCTTATTGCGTGATTTGGTTCCATTGCTACACAGGCCCCAAGAACTAATGTATACTTGAATCTTTGTAAGAATAAATACTAAAATATAGATAGTTAATCAATTTTAATTATGTAAAAACTACATAACTATAAACAGTGCTAATAATGGCTTAATACTCTCGTATCAAGGGGGAAGTACCTAATATCCTGAAGAGAGATTTCAAGGCATCTGATATTGAGGATAATAATTTGTGGTATGGTTCAATTTGCTTGATAGAGTAGAGAAATGAGATAGAATAATAGACTTTATGAAAAGAGCCCTTAGGAGATAGGGACTCTTTAGGGCTCACCTAATCACATGAATTGATTAGGAGGAATATAAATATTTTAACATATAGCTGATTCATTTGAAGGTAACAAAAAAATTACAGAATTTACGATACGAGAAAGCCCACACAGGACTTTAATCCTACTTTAGACGTGGGAGTGTCAATCAATCTCTCCATTGTTTCAATTTGAGCTCCTGATTCAGTCTTACTTTTATTAAATGCACTGAGGTACAACTATTTTAGTACCTTTTTAAATTTGCAACCAAAAGTAATTATCATACCTACAAGAACCATCAATATGCCTATTGCTGCACTATTATTTGTACTTGTACCTGCTTTTGGAAGCTCTTTATACGTATCTTCTTTTTCATCAGAATTACTGTTGTTAGAGATATTATTAATACCATTTTTTTTATCTTTCACTACCACTTTTTGTATTGTAATTACCTCATTACTACCAGAGTCACGACCAAGTAATTTTACCTCGGAAGTACCAGTTTTAAATATATCTATTTCACCAAAATGTCTTACTTTATCAGTAATATCACTATCTTCCTTCTCAATAGCATTAACCCCAGATATTGGTGAGAATTTGTCTCCTACATTCATATTCACTTCAGTAGGTACATTTAACTCAGGCTCTTGAATCTCAATAGGTTTTTCTTTTTCTTTAACTGTTACAGTTTGTATTTGAGTTGCCAAATGACCTGCAGAATCTTTAACTGTATATTTAATCGTGCAAGTGCCAGGTGTATTTGTATCTACTTCACCTTCATATTTTACTTCTGATGTAAGATCACCATCTTCTTTATCAGTAGCACTTACATCTCTCATTGGATCGAATTTATCCCCTTCCGAAATTTTAGTTTCTGAGGGCACTTTTAGTAATGGCGCCTCATCTTTTATTTCTTCTTTTTCTTTAACCGTAATCGTTTGTTTCGCGTTTACTTTATGATTTTTAGAGTCTTTAACTGTGTATGTTAACTCGTAAGTGCCTGCTTTAGAGGTATCTACTTTACCGTCAACTGTTATTTTATTAGTAAGGTCTCCGTCTTCCTTATCAGTAGCAGACACTCCTGACATTGGATCGAATGAATTACCTATAGTAATTGTCGCTCCAACAGGTACTGTAAAATTCGGTTCCATATCTGGAGTTTCTTCTACAATTACAGGTTTAGAATCTGTTGCTTCCCAAATAGGTGCGGTTAATATCGGATAGTTCAAAGCTTCTATTTTTTGTCGCGTTTCTTGTGATGCTTTCAGTCCCCATTGATCAAAAAACGGGAGTACATTTTGTTTCGCTACTTTGGATGTATTGTAAATGAATGCTTGAATTTTCTCTTCATCCGTTTTTGGAAGTCGATCCTTTGGTAACTCTCGATATAGTTTGTGAAGATTCGGATAAAAGTCTTCACCATATGCGAGATGAAGTTGCCAAGGCATAACAAGTTTCACAAACAAGTCATTTATATTTTTATAGTCTTTATCTATTTGTTTTAAGTATGCAAAAGCTTTATCGTAATCACCTGATTTTTCTAAGCGCGTCGGTTGATTCGGGAATAATCGCTTTTGTGCAGCTAAAGAATATAGATTAACTGTTACTTCACCCATCCCTCTTAAATCATTCCACGTCCATGGGTGTTGTTGTCTTGCATGTCCCGCTTCGTGCATTTGTCCCCATCCAAATTTATTTACATTTAAAGCACTTTCAATTGCGTTACCAGCAGTAGTAAATGCAGCTCCATCTAGACTTGCATACATGCCCCATGTTGGTCTGTTAGGATTTTCTATAAAGGCCCAAATACGTTCAGTCGAACGATGTAAAGGATTAGGATCTGTTTCAGATAATCCAGATATTTTATCTTGCGCTCGAATCATTTCATCATATGTTTCTAATAACGGGATAGGATCTTGATTCACTATATGCTTCTTAGCACTATCCTGAGTAACCGTAAGTACTGCTTTCCTTGATTTTAATTGAACAGCATGTGCATTTGGATACTTGTCCATCATCGCCATCCAGTCTGCTTTCGTATGCTTCCCTAGTTCAAAGAGTGGAATATGGCTCCCACCTTGTGTGACTTTTACCTTAACTGTTCCTGTAGTTTGATTATTATCAAGTCCTAATAACCCACCATTTGGAGATGAAATCTTATTCGTACCAGGAGAAAGTTTAATTTCTTTTCCCCATTCTTTATCATAGCCATGTGTTCCAATAATTGCTCTAATCTTATTCGTTCCTGATACTTCAACTGTAACCTCTTCATTCGGTTTTATATAAATTCCAGTTGGTATATAGGTTTTTTGTTCACTTCTTCTCTCTCTTGTGGCTTCATCCTGATAGCTTCCTGTAGCTGGTAGCTCAAACTCCCTTAGTTCATATTGGTTTGTAGTTTGTTGATTAACTGTTTCAGCGTGTACATTTAAATTGTTTGTTATAATAGGTGTAAATACTGTAGTTGTCAAAATAGCAGATGTCGCAATTACTTTCATCGGTTTTTGAAATATATAATGATTCCTTTTCTGCATATAAATAATCCTTTCTTTTTCAATTTGTTCCGTTAAAATCCTTTTGTTGAACGAATGTAATTAATTTCGATCTCCTGGCGATTTTATATTTCTGAAATTTCAGAAATATAAAATCAGAAATCTTACTATTGTTTAATAAATATAAAACATACCAGAAGAAAGAAATTTTCAACCTTGTTTATACTAAATAATTACAAAATATAGGGTATGAGAATGAAACGAACCCATTTCCTTTTTTCTTATTAATAAGAATTTAACATCGAACAAGTCTTACTGCAATATAATTTGACAATTATATCTTTTTTTCGACAATTTTTTTATCTTACTAAATAAGTAGTCTTACATCACTCAACAAGAAATTTAAAAAATATAAGCGACTTATCATAAGTCGCTTATACGTAAAAACTTATTTTATTTTGGTCAATGCATCTCAATTTACTCACCGGCCTTCCCACATGCTGATACACCATTTTATTCTCTAATATTCCTATTTCAGTCAAAAACATGACATACTTTCGAATAGAAACTCTTGAAATTCCTACTAATTGTGCCATTTCATCTGTTGTAAACGTCCGTCCATTCAGTGACTCTATTTTCTCCCAAATTAATTGTAACGTTTGTTTCGTTAATCCTTTTGGAAGCTCTTTAGTGACAATAGGCTCTCTTTTTTCCTTTTGTAAAATTAACGAATCTAATTCCGATTGACTAATTTTTTGTTGTTCTGTCATGAAAGTAAGCTTTTCTCGATATATAGCTAATGCCTCTTTAAATCGTTCAAATGTAAATGGTTTAATTAAATAATCTACTACGCCATAATGTAATGCTTTTTTAATACTCCCCATATCATGTACAGCTGAAATCATTATAATATCGATTTCTTTTTCTTGATTTCGAATATACATTAAAAGCTCAAATCCAGTCTCTTCAGGCATAAAAATATCAAGTAAGACTAAATCTACTCGCGATTTCTCTAATACTTCTATCGCCGATTTTACTGAGTTAACTGCTTGAACAAGTTCAAACCCTCCTACTTGTTCTAAATAATGTGTATTTAACATTGCTACCATCGGATCATCTTCTACAATTAAAACTTTAATCATATTTGCCCCTCATTCCTACTATTAGGTATTTCAATTGTTATCTTAGTTCCCTCTCCTAACGATGAATAAATATAAATCTCCCCATTTATTCGCTGTGTACTTTCCTTTACAAGATATAAGCCATAACCGCGATTATCTCCCTTTGTGGAATAACCTTTTGTAAATAATTTATCCAGCATATCTTCTGGTATTCCACTGCCTGTATCTTGTACTGTTATCATTAAGGCATCTCCATGTTGTATTCCAACTTCAACTTGTTTTTTCTCACAATTCATTACTGCGTCAAATGCATTATTGATTAAATTTCCAACAATCGTAATAAGTTCATGAATGATACAATCATCATATATATCTGGTAAGTCCGATTCTTCACTTATAATTAACTTTATATTTTTCTCCCTAGCATAGCTAAGTTTGCCTAGTAAAAAACCAGCAAATACTGGACTTTTAATTCTTTTCATAACACCACCAATTTCATATTGATGCTCTGATACCATACGACTAACATATTTCTGCAATTCTTCATACTGTTTCATATGTGTAAGCCCTAAGACGACATGCATTTTATTCATAAATTCATGAGATTGTGCCCGTAATGCTTCCGCATATAGCTTAATACCAGTTAGTTCTTCTGCTAATTGTCTAATCTCTGTTTTATCACGAAATGTTGCAATTGCACCAACTATTTCTCCTTTTACATATAAAGGAACCCGATTCGTAACAATTGTAATTCCATAAACAGTTTGTTCCTCGTTTAATTGTACATCTCCTGTTTGCAACACTTCTTTTATACGTGAATTCGGCGTATACATTTCAAGATTTTTACCGATAATATCTCCCGTGAGTCCACCTTTCTTTAATATTCGTTTTGCTTCATTATTAATTAAAGTTACATTGGCATCTTTATCTACAGCAATAATACCCTCCTTCACCGAAAGTAACATCGCATTTCTTTCTTCAAGAATTTTCGCTATCCTATGTGGCTCAAGACCAAATAAACTTTTCTTTATATGTCTAGCTAGCAATATCGCACCCATAATACCAACTAATATTCCTACTCCAACACCGATATAAATAATATGTCTACTTTTTTTCACACTCTCTTCCACATTATCAGCTGAAATGCCAACAGCGACCGCACCAAGTTGCTCACCTGTTTCAGCAAAAATAGGTACGAATACTCGCATAGAAACCCCTAAAGTTCCTTCTGCAAGTGAAACATGTTCCTGTCCCTTCAATGCAGGTCCCTCATCTCCTCCAATAAAATGATGACCTATTTTTTTGGGATCTGGGTGAGACTTTCTTATTCCGCCCATGTCCATAACGACAATAAATTGAACATCTGTATTTTTTAATAGCTTATTTGTATACATTTGGATTGCGGAAGTATCTGCTTTACCTGTTAAACCATCGATTACAACTGAATCATTCGCCACAATACGTGCAATCGTTTTTGCTTTCTCTGCTTGGCTATCCTCCGTTGCCCGTTCTACATTATGACTAATTAATATGTCTGTCACAAGTAAAGAAAACATTACAACTGTACACACTAATAATGTGATTGTCTTCCATAAGTCCAATAGCTTTTTCTTTTTTTTCATCTCTTCATTGACTCCTCTAATTCTTCTACGCGATCTTTGGTAAATATAGAATAAGTAAGCTGTTATTATACTTTAAATTTACTCGTTATTTTTTTGAGTTTTTCTATCGTTTCTTCTAAGTTTTGATTAGCTGCAAAATTTATTCCATAAAAAAATAAGAGAAATTCAATATTGTCATTATTTTTGTAGCAAGGAGTATAAGATAATTATTTTAGTCAACTTATACTTCTCATAAAATACTTCTAAATTATTCATAAAATTTAATATGTCACATTGCCATCAAACTAAGAAATACACTCTTCCCTAAAATGTAAAAGATGAGCTGAATCCTCATAAATAACTGTAGAGTTATAAAGTTTTCTTTTTTGATTTTGGGAATATCTCAAAATATGAAGTTGATGAACATATGACGGATTCCCTAATTAGAGAAAGTAAAACACATATGGATCTACTTAATAACCTAAGGAGAGTGGATTATTGCATAAAAAAGGCTCCATTTCTGGAGCACTCAAAAAAATGAATTAAAAAAAATAACAGACAATTAAACTATACAAATAACTCATAAATAAATCTATATATATTTTTAAAATTACATGTGAAAATGTTATTTTAAGGTAATCCTTGAATAGATATTACTTTGTTCGTATAGCTACAAAAGATGAAGAAAAAAATTTTTTATCTATTAGGGACGAAAACGATTCTTTTTATGAGGGACACTCCGGTGAAATACTCAAATAGATATTATAAGAAGTATAAAAAAATCTATTAATATATACTTCTATTTTGTGAGATTGCTATAAAAAAAGCTCCCTTTCTAGGGAAGTTTTTCATTATCTTATTCAATGGTATATCGACTATCTTTTGAAACATATAAACTTTTTGAATTAATTTCTATACTACAATCCCCTAATCGCCGCTTAACTTCTGATAGTAATTTTTCATTTGCTTCCTCTAAAGAACTTGCTGGAATCACCGTAGATTGTGAGCTTGATACTTTACCACTATACATCACTGAAAAATTCAATTCATATTGATGTATCAAGATTTCTCCACTCCTTTTTCCCCTAAGTTTTCTCACAGATCATTCTTATTTGTTGATTACAATTATAATTTTTGAAGATAGGTACACACTTTGATACATATCAGATTTTTCTTAGTTAGGTGATAGCACACCGCAATCTTGCATGTCAGCGATACCAGAACTGGACTTCGCCTTTGGTAGCAAGAACCCCACTGACGTTAGTCAGCTGACCCTTTAGGGGTAGGAGTATCAATTAATAAAATATATGCAATAACTTTTAAAAAAATCATTGTTCCATCTCAGTTCTCTCATAAATTTATTTAAACTATTTAAAACCTCGAATAACATACAGAATTTTATATTAATACCGAAGTGTATTGATATGTAGTAATTCATCAGATACAGAAATAGATATACAAAAAACGCTAACTTGAATATAACAAAATTCTTGCAAATCTATAAAAATTAAAATTAGTGGTTCAGTTGCAAAGTTTACTAAATGAGTCTACACTCCATCGCTATCTGATGAGTATGCTATATTTGCAAAAAATCCCGATATACTTGTGATCATGTAAAAAAGCACCCTGTTTACAGGGTGCTTCATTTCTACCTAATGACTACTATTAGCAGTTGGGTATAAAGTTGTTCCTCCAATTGAAACTTTTATTTCATTTGTTACTTTAACATTTTGTTCATTAATAATTGTTCTCCACCATTCCCATGCAAGACCTGTACATTCTCTCGCTACGACTTTTACATTTTTTGAATTCGGTGAAAGTGGTATTACTGTAGAGTAATGAACCATTTTATCTTGGTTGTTTCCTTCCCAAGTATTATGTGTTAGTACTTCTTTCCCATTTTGATTATATGAAAGTTTATCCCAATGAAGATTTCTAATGATAATTCTTGAAAAATTAAAGCTATTTTAACTCAATTCCCTTCACAGAAAAAAGAGAGAATCGCTTCCCTCTTTATTTCCATTAAAAGACTTATAAATACTAGTTTACTTTTCTATAATCTACGCGTAACTTAGCGTTTCCACTTAACTCTAAATATTCTACTTTTACTTTATGATCCCCAGCTGTAATAGGGACTGTCACCGATCTTACGTCGTTCCCGCCTATTGATCCCCAGGAATCAATAATTTTTTTATCATCTACGTATACACGGACTCCATCATCTGCCATTGCTTCAAAATAATAATTTCCTTGTTCAAATGTCTCTGTTTTTGTAAATCTTGCAGAGAAATTATCTACTTGTACTGCACCTGGTGATTTTGCCCCCCAATCAAAGTTCAATTTATCAATTCTTGCATTAGAGTTTTCTCCTCCAGTCACTATTGCAGTACCACTTAATTCAGTATTATTATAGTATTCTGCTGTCCAAGTAGGGTGTTCCACAGATTCTTTGTATGGTTCAATGTTAAACTCTAAATTACTGTTACCGCCTTCTTCTAAATACTGTACTTCTATAAGATGTACATCTTTCTCATTTTTCTTCCCAAATAATCCATTTGCTGCATTATCTTGAATGTTAATTTTTCTAGCATCTTCAACGAATCCGCCAGCTGCATAAAAACGATCGATAACAAGTTTACCATCAACAAATACACGAATACCGTCGTCAGCTTTTCCTCGAATTATATAATCCCCTGCAGGTAAACGCTTTACTGTTGTATATTTTGCAGAGAAATTATCAGGGTTAATGCCCCAAATTGGAAATCCGGTTCCATTATCTTCAATTAGACTCTTTTCTAGGCCTTGTGGAGCAATTATTTTCGACTTATAAGGTGCCCCTACTAGATCCTTATTATTATAATAATAGGCCAACCAAGAATCAAAAGGTACAACGTGAGAAAAGATTGCTGCAATTCCCTTATTCTCTTGGAATGCTGTAGTAATATAATGGTGCCCTTTGTTTAAGTTTGTAACTAATGCACGTTGAATAACCCCAGTGGAACTATCACTCCATCCATCGATAATTAAGTTCCCATCAAAATTAACTCTCACATAATCATCTGCAAGGGCTTGGAAAAAATAGTCTCCAGCCCGTAATGTCTGCGATTGATCATATTTAGCCATAAAATCATCATTTCTAACACCAAACGGACTACCATTAAGATAATTATATTCCAGTTCCTTTTTTACCTCTTGATAAATAGAATTTGTAAGCCAGCCAGTTGGGAATGGATTAATAATTTGATAATCTGAAATATATTTAGAATATTGATCATAGTTTATATGTACATCTACTGGAGTCGTATGCCAGGTATCATGAACAATTATTTCTTTAAATTCTTCATTCAGTTCAGGAATAAAGACTTTTTGATATCCTACACCAGTCATCATATGATTTTTATAAAGTGGGTCAGATTGTGTAGAGACTAAGAGTGGTCTTCCCATATCAATCTCTCCTACAAATCTATCGTATGACGGACTATTATCCTGATAAGCCTGTGGGAAATATCCAAGCCTAGAAAAATATTTCCACACTGCTGGAGCAACTTTAGATGTGTATGTATTTCCTTTATCATCTGTTTCTAATTCAATTGCTAAATTACTTATCAATTGATCAACACTTACATTATCTGCTACTAAATTATGATATCCATGCTTATCCCAATAAGCAACTAAATTTGCTAACGCTGTAGGTGAACACCCTTTATACCAATTATAATCTGGTACACCTTCTATTTTTTTGAATTCTTCATGATCGGATGTAGGTGCAGATTTCATAAAGGTCTTATTTTTTTTGTTGGAATCATTTTTATTATTATGCTGTAACTCTTTTTCTTCCCCATTTTTTTTAGCTTCTTTAATGCTCAGCGTTTGATCCCCTGAAATGCTTGTAACATTCTCTTTTTCTTTCTTTAAATATTGAATAGGTCCTGTATATATTGCTTTTCCCTCTTCTATCCCTTTATACGGATTAGTACCTTCCCTTGTAGACTCTATAATTGGAGTACCATTTTTATCACTGTTAACAATAATGTATCCAAAATCTTTATTCTCTTTTTTTACTTGAAATACATACCCTTTAACTTTTCCCTCTAAATCATATAAAGTTTTACTTTCACTAAAATTAGCCTCTTTCCATTCTGGATAAGATTTTTTACTTATCCCTTTTAAATAAAACTCTGCTTTACTTTGTGCATCTTCTTTTGTCACAATTTCTACTGTTTCTTCTGCTCTTGAATTAATTGGATCACTTAAGAAAAATCCTAATAAAAGCGCGCTAACAGAAACAAATAAACGCTTCTTATTCATACATGTTCCTCTTTCCTGAATTCTATTATTTTACATTAATATCCTGAATATACCATAAGTGATTTATTAAATAAATAGATATTGAGAACAATAGTCAGATATTTTATTAAAATAAATATATTGAAAATATTATAAACTTAAAATATAATACAATTTATGGTAAATACTTAGATTAATAGGGGTGGAGTCGTGAAGAAAAGTATTGCAGTTTTAGGATTATCATGTGTTTTCTTTTCTAGTTTTACTTTAACGCCAGTTTCAGCAGCGACTGAATCTTCAATCAAAGGTTCAGCAGAACAACAATTGCAAGATATAGAAAATTACGAATTATCTCCCGAGCTAAAACTTCAAGCGGAGAAATTAGCTAATGAAATTGCTCAAGATACTTTAAGACAAGAGAAAGAATTAGGACTTCGATTAAAATTACAACCATATAACTTTAGTCCAGGAAGTGATGGAGTTAAGCCAACTACTTATCCGGATCTTACCAGTGATTTTACTAGTTTAATGAAGGCCAATAAGAATCGTATGAAAGTTGTAAAAGCATCAGCTGACGAAATTGCAAAAAAGAGTAATAACCCTCTTGAAGGTGCTGCTGCATCAAGAGCTTTTAGATATACTGTTTTTGTAAAATTAGTAAAATCAGGAGGTCCATGGGACTATAAATTAAAGTATGGATATGGGAATAAATATACTTTTGATAACAGAACATTGACTGGGGAAGACATCGGGAATTTCCACTTTGGATATGTAGGTAAAGCAATTGGTTTTACAGATTTTGAGCTTAAAGGTGGAGCCGGCGCTTATCAAATAAAAGAATGGACCTGGGAATGGGAATACTATAAAACATTTTTCGATGATCCTAGAGACCAAGAAATGATTCAACTAGGTATAGATTATTATAACAAAGGATATTAATTTATATAAATTTAAACTAAAAAAGAACAAGTTTATTTTTAACTTGTTCTTTTTTAGTTTAAAATATTATTAAACCTGATATATACTCGGCATTTAAGGAATAAATGAAAAAATGAATCACTACAATCACATATTATTTAAAAGTGAAAGGACATACAAAATATGAAAAAAAATTTAACCAAAATCACAATGATAAGCGGTATTATCTTAATATTCTATCATTTTTTAAAATGGTATTTAACTCAATTCCTTACTCCATTTGTTATGCCATTTCTTTCAATAGCAATTCATGGATGGTTTTTCATATTATTAATTTTATCAATTATACATCTTGCTAGATATAAAAATCCGAAACCTTTAATTATTCAATTAATCATAATAATTATTTGGATATATACCCCCTTTACAAAGATATATACAAAATTAGATTTTTTAATTTACAAAGATGATCGTAAACAAGTTATAGAACTTATAGAACATAAAAAATTAATCCCTAATGTATCCTATGATAATAACCAAATTCATTTGCCTCCAAAATTTAAAGCTACCTCAAAGGGGGGAGGAGATGTAATTGTCCACTATGGAAACAAAAATGCTTCAGTTTTCTTCTATACTTATCGTGGCCTAATAGACAACTTTTCTGGATTTATTTACTCGCCCAATGATGTCAAACCAAATGAAGACGATTTTAATAGTATCTTTAGAGATATAATGAAAATAGAAAAAAATTGGTACTATGTTACATCTCACTAAAAACACAATTATTTTTTCCTGACTTTTTCAATGATTGCACCGATATATGCGCTCCCCTTTACCATGCCACACGATACGTATGGCGGAATTAACTTTGTTCAATGGAATTGTTTGAAAGAGAAAGAATCTACTTAGAATGATAATTTATTAGGATAGGAAATTTTAAACGGAGCGTGTCTTTGGGGGCACTGACTAATACCCCTTTTGGAATCGTATATAACGTGACTTCTTTTCCGATACATCCTACTAGTAAAATCACGAGCAAGAAACTAAGGAACAATCTACATTTAATAAAGCCCTTCCCCTGTTTAACATGCAATCCAATGAAATAACTTGTTTCAGATATGTAGAAATATGGTTTAATCAACAATCAATGATCAGGTGTTTTTACCCTAAGTATACCTAAATTTATTTGTTTCCAACCCGAAAGAGATAAATAGTTTTGTTCCCATTCATGAAATAACACGATGTATGCATAATTACATATCTACTTAATTGTTTTTAATGTTATATTTTAATAGCGATGAATGCTATTATTTCATAAGTTGTCAACAATTGTTATGTATGTATGAGAAAAAGGAAGGAGTCAAATAGGACCCTTCCTTTTTTTCTTCCAATTAAATAAATTGCTCTCTGGTAAAAATTTAAATAGTGATGCTGATTCACAGGCGTCTAATTATTGCTAGTATGATCCACTTTACCTATTGTGGCAATAATTACGAGAAGTAAGTATTCTTTTATTTACGATACAATGGAATTATTATCGTTTATTTCTCAACATTTAACATATTGAATTGAATTCCCTTTATTGTTATTATAATGGTGACAGTTTGTTTTCTAGTGCTTTAATTGAAGGACCTGATTTAATACATCAGGTCCTTCTTAATTTTCTTACTAATAAGATAATTTTTTTAACTAGATAGACATAAAAGACTCTTCGCTCATAAAAATCTACCTTTTTTAAGAGCATGCTTATACGCTTACTCTTCCTACTTGCTATGAAATAAAGGTTTCGTTTTTTATACACCTAAATTTTTATAAACACCCCATTTATTTCAAATTCATTCTAATCTTTAATCAGATATAGCCTTAATAAGCTAGCAAATCCCTAAGTCTTAAATACCAGATATGAATATAAACAATTAATAATATATTATTAAAATCAAGATACACAAATGTGGGACAAATTAAAATTTTACACAATGCCTTAGGATAACAAGATTGTTTTCTTCTCATTTCTATAGGATTTTTGTCCGTTTTTCTGCAAAAAATTAAACTGCTACGATGATTGCCTTGTTAATTCTTTAGTTTCTTTTATCAAATATTCATAAACAAATGGAGAATAGTAGGAAACAAATAAGACCGCTAATCAAATGCACGTATAAGTGGCATATTGGTTTTTCTAATTTTACAGAATCACGATAATCAATACCTTAAAAGTAAACTTCATTTTTAAAGATCTATTAAATTTGCAACAAATAAATAAAAATCATGTATTTGTTCCATCTAAACCTATTCCATAGGTATAATCATTATTCTCACATACTTCAACCTAAAAATTTCTCACTATGCATGTCATATTTTAATTGAATTTTTATATCTCATACTTGTACAAAAACACTTGATTAGAATACAAACTTGCTAAATATTCTAATAATTTAAAATGGTTATTAGCAAATTTAAAATGACTAAGGTTCTATAGACTTTTTTAAAAGTAATAAATAATTATAAATAAAAAGAGAAGAACCCACCATAGTTCTTCTCTTTTTATTTATAAATTTAGGGTTTTCATATCTGTTGATATGAATAGCAGTAAATTAATGGATGAATAATTTACTAACAAAATTATAACATGTTAAACAAAGGCTTTTATATGCAATATTGCATATAAAAATTCAATTTTCAAACAATCACATATTATAAAATAACAACTCAATTAGTTGTTATTTTATAATTAAACAGATATTGAACTACTCACCACTTAACGTCCTAACGGACTGTTTGAAGTGGGAGATTCCTGCGAACACCGATTATCCACCAGTTATCTTAGCAGGCTCTACCCGTAGTCCCTACGGTGAGAACATAAGTATCTTGTACGTTGACTCACCACACTCCCTACTTTAGCTTGGTTTTCGCAACTTCGGCAAGTGTGAGCGATAGAACGTTGAAGATTTTACGGTTGCAACGTTTTTCTGCAACCAACCTCATATCTTCAGTTTTCAAAGAGCAATCTGTACAAGTAAATGATAGCAAACATGTTGGCCTATGCCAACCGACATTCATCTCCCACCTAAAAATTGGTGTTTCACACCTTCACATTTTGAGGAAGGAGTCTTCTGTCGGAAAACGATAAAAAAGCAACTCGGATTGGGGTTCGAGTTGCTTTTTTAAATAATGCTTATATATGTATTATAACATTTCGCGTAATAAATCCAATATCAAGTGACTAACTTTTCTTATTTCTCAATATTTTCAGTCTTATGAATTTGCTCTTTAGCGTTTGGAAAACTATTACAATTACCAAGGTCTATTAAATTTTTTCAATAATATACTTCTTAATGAATGATAGAATGTTATACTATTTCATGAGAATAATTGCTTTTACAATTTGTTGAAAATAGATACTCAATAACTTTTGATCATCCGATGCTTTTTTCATAATATAAATTCCTCCTTTTAAAATTTTTTACCATATAATATCTTATATCTATATCTGAATACCTTTATAATACTAAACCCTACTTCGACTTACCATTTCATCTGTAATGGAAAAAGGTTATATTTTTTCTATTTGAAACTAATTTGAAAGGATTTTTTATCAAATGAAAAATACCGTTATTCAAACTAAATCCACTAACATGATTGGAACGGAAAATAGCAATAAAGAAACAACTACAAATTCTTTACAAGCAATATTAGAAATAAAAGTTAAAGAAGGACAATATCAGGAATTTATGGATTGTATTCAACTTGAAACAAATATTGAATTTTGTTATAGAGTTACAGGAAAGACTGACTTTATTGCTAAAATCATAATAGCTGATTTGAGGGAATTAGAAGAATTTATTGATAATTATATTTCTGTAGCTCAAATAGTATCTAATCTTATAATATTCAAAACAAATACTAATTATGATTTGACAGAGAATTAAGGTTATAAGCGAATTTTCCTAATAATAAACACCATAACTAAAAACTACACCCCTAACAATTTGGGTGTAGTTTTTTGACAATATAAATTAAGTTTAAAACTCTAAAACATAATATAAATACATTACTACACAAAATACATAGTAAAATGGATCTAATACTCTCATATCTATATAAGGAATTAATGTTGATATTGTTTCATTTGAGAAATCTATCAATAGAGTAGTGGAAATTTAATTGCTTATTAGAATCGGAATTAGTAAATGACATTGACTATTTTAATTATAATTAAAGGCGAACTAAAAGAAATGAGTACTGTATAATACAGTACTCATTTCTTTTAGTTATTTATAAGTTGTTTCGACGTTATAAAATTTACTTCATTAGCTATTCTTTTCATTTAATACGCTACTATTAAAATGATTTTGGAGCAACTTCTTGTTGTAAAACTTCTATTTTTTTTCTATGATTTAGTTCGTTAAGATATATTACCATCATAGTAGCAGCAACAACCGTACCTATCACTCCAAACAGGTGGCCTGCATTCATAATCCCAATCCATTGAATAGGTAATGCTAACGATAAAGGTAAAGCGGCTTTGGTAAACTGGAATGCTAGTGTAGATCGACTAGACCAAATAACCGTTTCTTCTTTTGTTTTAATAAAGTCAAACATGACAGTTCTTTGATTGATACGTGAACGATTAAAAACAAAACCAAGCATAAATGAAACGGCAATTGCTAAATACCAAGAATGCACTAATCCTAAAGTAATATCAAAAACAGCAATTAATAGAAAAATTGACCTTGGAATAAATTTCTCAAATTTCCCAACAAGTGTAGCTAATAAAGCCCCTAAACCTGCTGCGGCACTAACAAATCCATACTGCATAGGATCCCAACGATATACATCGTGAAATAAAATTGGTACTAAAAAATTAAATGATGCAAGTTGTATTGTTAAAACAGCAATACCAGTAATTGTAATCCATAATATTTTTGAATTATCTATTGGATTTACTTTTTCAATATGATTTGATACAGGTTTTTTATTTTGCTGAACATCTTTACTTTTTAATAGCGGCATTAGAAGAGGTAAAAATACCCCAATACCTAAAGAGAATGCTAAGCCATAAAGTACATTATTAAATCCACCTACATTCATCATAAATCCTGCTATTGCGTTCCCACCAAATGCTCCAATTTGTATTGCAGTTTGTAACATATTTGAAGCCTTTCCTGCTGGAATTTCTCCTGATAATACCATTTGAGACATATAAGTTTCCAAGCTTTGCGTAGATAAAAATAAAATAATAGAAAAAACACCTGCAAAAATATATAAAGTAAAAACATTAATATGCTCACTATTTAAAAGACTTATTATAATCAGAATAATACCGATGCAACGGACACCAGAGAAAATTAACAATGGACTTTTTGTTAACCACATCTTAAGACTTTTCGAATATTTTTGCATAAAGAATGGTAACAAACTCATTAATGTTAATATAATTCCTAAATGAGTAACTGATCCCCCTTTATCCAAAATTGTCCAGGTTAGAGTTACTGTTAACATACCTTCCCCACAAAGAGTCAGCGCCAATAGTACTATAAATATAAATTGAATTGGCATTATACATTCCTTCTTTCTTATATCGGTTGTTTGACCTTAAATTTGTTTTAACTTGTTTAAAGAAAGGGATTTGGAAAATACATAACAAAATTGCACATTGAAAATATTCTGTTATATCCGCCCTAAATACTATTAGATTGCTATTTAAATACTGTAAACAATCCAATCACTCTTATTTGCTTTTTGCTTTTTATAGAAATTTTGGGCAACTATATTATCTTTTGCGGTAACCCATTCCATATATGCATAATTATTGTCTTGGACATACTTTTTACAAGTATTAAATAACATATCCCCAACACCCAATTTTCTATAATCAGGGATAACAAATAAATCATTTAAAATCATTGCTCTTCCCATACTTAACGTACTGAAAGTGGTATATAAAGTAGCAAATCCTACTGGCTCTTTATTAACCGTACAAACGTAGAATAATCCCAAATCTTTATTTTTTATTATCGTATTTACTAATGTATCTAAAGAACTTTTTTCATGCACAGGTTTTTCATAGAATTCCATATACATTCTAATTAAATTGATAACAGTCTCTCTATCATCATAGGTTGCTTCAAAAATTTCAATATTCTCGAGATTGTTCATAGTCTTTTCTCCCCTTATACTCCAGTAATCACTTTCGCTATTCTCTTACCAATACCAGGAGCCAACTTTACTCCACCACCACTCCAGCCAGTTGCAACGATTAAGCCTTGTGCTTGTGGAAATTGTTCTATAATTCCTCGATTATCTGATGTATATGCATCAAAGCTTCTTCTTCCACCTATAAATAATTTTTTATTTAGATATGGCAATCTATTTTTTGAATTTTGAAGCATTTTTTCAAAGTCATTTGGGTCAATTGACATTTTTTTGTCCGGATCAATATCATACTTATCTACTGGATATCCTACTAGAGAAGTACCTAGATTATCAGGTCTGCCATATAATCCAGTACTATCATCTATAAAAATTGGATGGTCTGTTTGTCCTATTCCATCAAAGAAATGAATTTGAATAATTTTACTTCTTACTGGAATTTTAATGCCTATAGTATCTAATATATTTCCACTCCAGGCTCCAGCTGCAACAACAACATGTTTACAATGTATAGTCCCATAGGAGGTTTTAACACCTACAACACAGTTATTATCCATTAGAATTTCTTTCACTTCGATTCCTTCACAAGCTAATGCACCTTTAGTTCTAGATGTTTCAATCCATGTATTCGTGGCTAACGATGGGCTAATGTACCCTGCTTGTTCCTCGTAAGCCACACAGCTGTTTTTAGGAAAATTTATAAATTTAAATTCTTTCTTTAATACTTCAGGTGAAAGGATACTAATTTTATGCCCAGATTTTTCAAGTTCTCCAATTTGCTTTTCCATTTTTATATGTTGTGTTTCATTCTCAACATATAACATTCCAGTCTGCTTAAATTTAACCTCTTCACTAATACTAAAAAAATCATTTATTCCTTCTTTTGCTATTTCAGTTAGATACGGATCATTATGATAGACCCTTATAAAACCTCCGGATTGGCCTGTTGATCCACTACTAAAGGAATTTTTCTCTAATAAAATTGTATTTGTAATATTTTGCTTGGTTAAATAATACTGTATAGCTGCACCAATAATGCCGCCGCCAATAATAACTACATCAGCTGAATGTTTTATGATAATTCACCTCAACAAAAGATTTATCAATAACTTGTGCAATTATCCATGAAGCTCCTAAACGATCTCCATTGCTTGAAAATTTAATTGTAGAATTACCTGTTGCTAATTCATTAATTAAGTTTTCTACATTAGATTCAATACATTCTAATAGATACGAAGCTGCAAGAAATGATGTTTCTACATAATCCTCTTTTGCTTTTATGGTAAAAGCATCGTTAGAATAATCTTGGGCTAATTCTATAAATTCATCTACATAAGAATCATCTGAAGCTATAAAAATCCCTTTATACCCTCTCATCCTTAGTTCCCTTAGATAAGTTGCGGAGTTAAAGTGTGTCCCAGCAAAGAATATTGCATCGCTATGCTTATTATTTTCACTATTAAAATCTTCAATTCTAGTAACTTCTTTAAATAAAGAATTTGCACTTTGATACAGTAAATCTGCTAGGCTTTTCCCGTAAAATGTTTCATCAGAAACTGCCGTAATCGTTTGAATATCTTTAGTTTTCAAAAAATTAATAACAGTTTCAGCTTGTACCAAATCATTAGAACAAAACCTAAATACTAATTTCTCGCTATTAAGCGTAACTTCTAAATTAGTTGATGCAGGAACTAAGAATGGAATTTTCGCTTTGGAATAAAACGGTATTGCTTTTAAAGCACATGCACTATTAAAGTGTCCAATTACAGCAACAACCCCTGATTCAATCATTTTTTTAGAAATATCTTTGATGGTATTTGGATTTCCTTTATCATCTTGATAAACCCATTCGATGTTATCAGCATAATTTAGCTTCGCACGATTTACACCCTCAATTAACATTTGTCCGTATACAGACCTAGGACCTGAAAAAGGGCCTACTACTCCAATTTTTATTTTCTCTTTCATAATTTGAGCTCCCTATATTTTTTTTATTAGGAAATATGAGGAGGTAAGTACTACCTCCTCATATTATCAAATATTCTGAAGATAAAAACTGTCGTTTGTTTTTGAAAAATAATTCTCTTGAAGATCCACTTTCTGTCCAGCAGGCAAAAAGCTTACTTCCTCATCCAACTGCATGTCAACATTAAATCCCAAATCCCCCCATAGCATTTTACCAAATGTAGGCATAATTGGGCTAGAAAATAATGCTAAAATTTTTGCAGTATATAATTCTAGCGCAATAGCAGTATTTCTTCTTTGTTGATTATTCTTTAATACCGTTAAAAATTCTTCTCCTGCCGAGAATTTTTTAGCAATTCTCACTAATTCGTTTAATAATCTAACTACCTTTTGCGGTGAAAATGTATTTGGTTCATATGCATTCATAATTTCATTCATAATTCGATTTACATGTTGATAATACATTAAATAATTACCTGATAGTGTCTCTAATTCTGGAGCACCATTTGCAAACTCTGCTTCTAACTTGCATTTTAAATCATGTAACCATGATTCCCATTCTTGGTTTAAATTCGTATCTACAATATGATTAAATTCTTCCATAGTGAAGTTTGTTTCAACTGTTTCCGGTCTACTATAAGATAAATAATACCTTACAACATCATGTGAAGCATTTTCTAATAATTCTTTGCCCCATACAGCATGTCCCCTGCTTGTTGAAAACTTAAGCCCCTCTAGTTGATAAAATTCATTTGTTATCATTGTTTTAGGAAGATTTATATCTTCACTATATGCTAGCCAAATAGCCGGGAAAAGCACTGAATGGAAATAACCATTATCATATCCAAAGAAATTAATGATAGTTGTATCTTGATTATTCCAAAAATCTCTTAACGTATACGAAAGGTTTTTATCCTGAATTAATTCGTTTGTCGCAGATAAATATCCAGGTGCCATTTCAAACCATACATATATAGTTTGATTTTCATATCCTTCTACCGGAACTGGAATTCCCCAATCAGATACATGTGAAATAGGAATATCAGGCAAATCCTCATCTAGCATTCTCTCACATAATGCCGTTAGATGTGGCCCTATTTTTAATTCTTTGTAGTACTGTTTTAATTGTGTTTTATAATTACTTAATGGGAAAAATAGTTGTTTAATTTTAGACTTCTCTGGTTCGCTGCCACAACATTTACAAGTTGGGTTTAATAAATCTATACATAAATTAGGTCTACCACATTTTTCACAAGCGTTGCCATCTGATAATTCATCACAATGTGGACAATTACCTCTCACATAAGCTTCATAAAGGTGCTTATCGCATTGCTTACAGAATAGAATGTCGACTTCTTTTTCTACTAATTTACCTTCATTCCAAAGTTTTTCAAAAAACTCTTTGACAAACTCAATATGGAATGTTGAAAAATGAGGTTTTACAAAAATATCCGGATTAATTTCTGCTAGTCTTAATGTTTTTTCAATTTCATTAGCAAAATGATCTGCCGTTTCTCTAGGAGATTTTTCTAATTGTCCCGCCTTAAACGGTACATAGCTTTGATGATCATCCGCCCCACTCATATACAAGACTTCATTTCCTTTAAGTTTTAAATATCTAGTTAAAATGTCAGCTCCTGTATATGGACCAGATAGGTGCCCCACATGTAAATCACCATTAGGCGTTGGTGGTGTGGCCGTTATTAAATATTTCTTTTTACCTGAATCTAACTTCTTGCTATTTTTTTTACTAAAAGCATTTTCCCACCATATGGTGAAGAATATCAAATTTTCATCTGATGTATTTTTCAAACTATGTTCTTCAAATGGTGGAATGAAGATGGCGTCCCCTTGCGTAACAGGTTCTTCTTTTTTACCCACTTTAACTATTCCTTCACCCTTAAAGATAATAAAAGTTTCAACTTCATGATGTCCATGAATTTTAGAAATTTCTCCAGGTTCTATGATTCCCCACATTGCACCAAATGGTGAATCATACAATTTATTAGAATGCGGAAATAATCGTTGACACATAATATCATATTCATTTGTGAAAATCTGTGGATTTATCTTTTCAATATGCATCTTTAGACCCCCTATATTATGAAACCACGTTTTTAGTTTTTTCTTCTGTTAATGAATTATTTTCTTGTACGGTTTTTAAAATTTCATTTGACCGAATAGATAAATTAGATAATAAAGTGTCACTCAGTCCATGAGTGCTTTCATTTACACCCTGCAAATAAATACCAGGTTTAAATTTATCCGTTGTTTCTAAACGATAATTTCGGGAAACTTCACTATTATCTGAAATGTACGAGTTAAGATTTTTTAATAAAGGATGGTTCTTTTTACTTTCGTACCCAGTAGCAAGAATTACAGCATCAGCTTCAATAACAACTTCTGTATGTTTAACTATGTCTTTGTAATAAACAACCACTTTATCAGACAGTGTTTTTATCTCCGTTAATTCTAAAAATGGCTTTATTCTAAAACGATCTTCTCCATGAAATTTTTGGTTATATAAAGCTTTATTAATTTGGCTTATTAAACTTCCATCCGCAGCTGCATAATTAGTATCACTGTGGTGTTTTAATAAAGCATCTCGATTTTTTTCTGGTAAAGAATAAATAAAGTCAATCATATTAGCATCAAATATACGATTAACAAGCTTACTTTCATTTACAGCTTTATATGAGAAAGGTCTCATCGTTGCCGTAATATCTGATTTCGGATAATTATTGATTAGATGGAAAAATAATTCAGCTGAACTTTGTCCCGATCCTACAACTAAAAACTTATGAGCATCATTCTGTTCAAAGTTATTAATTTTGTTTTTAAATTGACTTGAATGAAATACTCTACTATTATTCATTTCAATATTTATTGGCGTTCTTGGTGTTCCACCCGTAGCCAAAACAATATTTTTAGTAATATAGCTCTCTAATTGATTAGTTTTTGTATTTTGCACAATAACTTCTAATAATTCGACAGAATCTTCAGACACAATAGGGTCTACTGAAATTACTGTTCGACTATAATAAACGTGATCTTCTAATTGAGAAGCAACCCAAGACATATAATCATTGTATTCAAGTCGTGACGGATAAAACTCTGAGAGATTAATAAAATCGCTTAGTCTTTCATTTTCATGTAGATAATTTAAGAAGGAGAATTTACTTTTAGGATTTTTTAGAGTTACAAGGTCTTTCAAAAATGAAATTTGAATATTTGTATTATCTAAAAGCATCCCCGGATGCCATTGATAGTGCGTTTTTTCTTCTAGAAAAATTCTTTCCATTGAATTATTTTCTTCTTCAATAGCAGTTGCTAAAGCTAGGTTCGCTGGCCCAAATCCAATTCCAATAACGTCATAGATTTTATTATTCATTTGACTCGTCCTTTTCGTTTTTTTTAAATTCTCGTATATAATTTTATTTTTTATATTTTTTTTATAGTTTTTTTATATTTTTAAAAATAATTCCAGGAAAAGTTTTATTTAGACATAGTAACTTTCTTACTTAAAAGTTCAGTGATAAGTTCAATTGTTGTGTTGACAGTAATATTATCCTTGTCTAATATAGGGTTTATTTCCGTGAACTCTGCAGCTACTAAGTTTGTATTATTTCTTAGCATATCAATTGCCTCTTTTGTATCATCTAAACTTAAACCATGTGGAACTGCCAATCCTCCTCCAGGAGCAAATTCAGGATCTAATGCATCTAAATCAAATGTTAGATGAACTGCATCTGTATTATTATTGAGAATCTTAATTGCCTTTTCCATAATACTTTTTATTCCTTGTTTTCTCACATCTTCTGCTGTAAAAATTGTTACTCCTAAATTTTTGAGAAACTCTTCTTCCCCCGGGTCTAAATCACGAATTCCTATTTGTACGATATTCTTTGGATCAATTTTAGTTTCTTTCTCTAGAAAATCTTTAAATTTTTCGTTACCGTATCCTAAGAGAATTGCTAAAGACATCCCATGAATATTACCAGAAATCGATGTTTCAAATGTATTTGCATCCCCATGAGCATCAAACCAGATTACTCCCAATCGTGGTATTTTTCTAAGAATTCCAGTAACAGTACCAATTGCAATACTATGATCTCCTCCTAAAACTAATGGGAAATGCCCTTTTTCCAATTCGTTCTCAACTGTCGAAGCAATATTTTTACATATATCAATTACTTCATTTGAATACTCTTGTTTGACAATTCCATAATTTTCATTATTGGTTGAAGGAAGAGAAATGTCTCCTAGATCAACAAAATCAATTCCGATTTCAGTTAATTGTTTCGACATACCGCCATATCTTACAACATATGGTCCAAGGTCAACCCCTCCTATACTAGCTCCGAAGTAAGTAGGTGCTCCCAAAATAGATACTTTTTTATTCATAGTATTTTCCACTCCATTTCCATAATACACATTTGATTACTCGGTTTTAAATTGATACTATTAAATACTTTATCGATAAATCTAGCGGTTATATTCCTCATTTAAAACAAGGAATATAACAACCAGATTTACTTAAGTTTTTATGCATGAACCGGAATTTCTAATTCTATATCTAATTGATTATCTAGTACTCTAGCTCTTTGGCGCAATTTTTCTACATCAGATTTATCATTATATGGCGCTCTTAATGAAAGTAAGCCCGTTATATCAAATCCTTTTGGAGCATGATATACTTCAGATCCTACTTTTGCTACAGGATAGTAAGCTTTATACTCTGGCTGTTCAGCAACAATTCCCAATTCATTTTTCTTTATAATTCCAGATCTATATACAAATTTAATACAAGTACAAGATTTTGGTGTTGTAGATCTAGTTAAGAAGAATTCCATAATATCCCCTTTACAATCTAATAAACCAAGAATATTAACGGCTACTAAATCAATTCCATGTACATCACGTATATTACGATAAACATGCCCGCCACTGATTCTAGTACTAAATTCTACAACTTTAAAATTCCCTTGCGTATCTCGGCGTAGTTCTACATTAAATAAACTGTTTTCAATAGCTAATTTTCCACATATTTCTTTAGCAATATTAACAACTATGTCTTCATCTACACCAACATACGGTAAAGTGTATTCATCTTCCTCGAAATATGGGCCCATCATTTTATTTTTATTGTGAATTCCACCAAGGTAAAATTCTCCATTTAAAATGACTCCATCAACTGTAATTTCTTCACCAGTCAGAAATTCTTCTACTAATGCCACACATTGTTGTGTTTGGTTAAAGTAGAATCCTTTATTTGTTTTAGAAAGATTAATAATTTTTTCTAATGAATTATTCAATTCTTCTAAATTGTTAACTAAATATACAGATTCACTGCTAGCGGCCATAGTAGGCTTAATAATTACAGGGAAAGGAATATTTTCTATTTCTTTCTCTGCATCCTCTATAGAATTAACTTTTGCAAATTTAGGACTAGCAATAGAATTCTTTAACATAAATTCTCTCTGCTTTGATTTATCACGAGATGTCGTAGCAGCTTCAACAGATAATGCTTTATTCCCAAAGCGTTCATTAATTTTAGCAGTTAAGACAATATCAGTTTCTTGCCAAGTGACAAAAAAGCTAATTCCTATATCTTTTCCTTTTGTAAAAATATAATTTTCAGCATCTATTTCAGAAGCCTCTTCAAGTACAATTACTTCTTTAAAGCGCGCATCCATTGTTTTACTTGGTACACTCGTAAACAAGTAAAGTTCATCAGATATTCTTCCTGCAGTTTCAATATGATCACCATGAATGCTATAACCTTTTCTCATGATGATTCCAATTTTTTTATTTTTCATATGTAATCTCCTTTTCTTCTCTGTATATCTTGATATCACGTTGTAATCGTATACTAAAACTTTTAATTGTTCAATAGATTAGAAATATTTAGAAATATTTTCCCGTAAATATATTTTTATGTAAAAAAATACTAAAAATTCCCAAATCAAAAGTCATACAACTAGATATTTTTACTTAAGAAAAACAAACAAGAATTCATTAAAACGCCGTAAAGTTTACCTTTTTTAAACATTAATTTACTATTTTTAACATTTATGTTTTTTTCTACTGATTATTATTTATTGAAAAAATTTATTTTTCTTTAATGGAATTACATACTTGCCTATAATTAGTTGTTGTCTAATTTAAACAAACTTGATAAAAAGATATTTATTTTTACCTTTCTTATTATCCAATTATCGTTGTAATTAAAAATCTTTTTCGCAAGAGTATTCAGCAGGTGCAAAGAAAACTAGTACCGTGAGATCTTCTTCAATAGTATGAAATCTATGTTTCATGTTAGCCTTTACATAAATAATAGAACCAGGTTCCACAAAAATATTTTCACTCTCTACTTCAAGTTGTGCTCTGCCATTGATAATATAATATACTTCATCTTCTGTATGTGGTTGTTGCATATCTAAAGATCCTGCTTTCAATTCATAAATTCCCATACTTAGATCTGTTTCATGCAAAAATTCATAATAATTTTTGTCTATATTTCTTTTTTCTCTTAAAATCTGTGTAAGTTGATAATTTTTCATTTGCTATCCTCCTAATGTTATAAAATTCTAGAATCAATTAACTTATTTAACTTAATAAAAGGAATATATCAGGCATAATCTAAATTCCTTTACATGTGTCTAAAGAATTAATTAAAGATATATGAACTGACAGCATAACAAAAAGAGATAGAAATAGTCCTATCTCTTTTCTACATAAAGGCCATGCTTAAAGATTATCCTTTCATTTCAAATTTAATTTTAATAGGGGAAATCTTAATATTCAATCTCTAAAATATTTTCTCAATATGTATAATTTAATCTTTAATTTATACTATAGTTAACTCTATTTTTAACACGTTATCCAAATATATGGTGTTTTCTCACTCTTATGAAGGATATTAATTCAAGGATCACACCGAGATTAATTTATTACTATAATTGTAAATAAGTTCTAGAATGAACTATCTATTTTTCCTTACATATAATACTTCTTATCAAAGATTGCGCTTTGTATAACAAAGTACTAGATAATATCTTCTTGTTTTAATTTACCTTTAACCTTTTATTATAATCCGTAAAATAAAGAAGCAATGTATGTACTAATAACATACCTAACAATCTTAATTATAAGCATTCTTGTGAACTATAAACATCAAAGAGGAAGCTATATGCATAGTAGTAGTAGTAGTATAAATACCCTGAAACAAGGGGATTCATTCGGTTTTGTTAAGATTAATTCGGCGGCTATTAAAAATAAAAATTAACCAAAGTAAATACTACCGAGTATTGGGTAGTTCATATAACCATTCCGTAAAATCTATAGAAATTGAAAGGAGATAAATACATATGAAAAAAATGAATTTCATTAGATCACTTATACTTATATTCATAGTTATAGCTCTAGGAGCATGCAAAGATGAAAAACTCAACAATTCACTTGATTGGGATGTGCAGAAGTTCTCATTTACAGATCAAAATGGGAAGCAATTTGGATCAGCTGAGTTACAAGATAAAATTTGGGTAGCTGATTTCTTCTTTACAAGTTGCCAAACAGTTTGTCCACCTATGACAGCCAATATGGCAAAACTCCAGAGAATGTTGAATACGGACGGGATTAAAGATGTAGAATTTGTATCATTTAGTGTAGATCCTGAAGTAGACACACCAGAAAAAATAACAGAATTTATGAAGGCCTATGAAATGGATGGAAGTAGGACTCATTTCCTCACGGGATATAAAAGAACAGATATTGAAAAGTTTGCTAAAGAAAACTTCCAATCACTTGTAACTAAACCAGAAAATGATACACAAGTTATACATGGTACAAGTTTTTATCTGATTGACAAAAATGGAAAAGTTCTAAAAAAATATTCAGGTGTCGAAAATACTCCTTATGACGAAATTGTTCAAGACATTAAAAAAATTCGATAAAAAAATTCTATTAATTCAATATGTAGAGGCAAGTGAAAGTTTATTTTCATTTTTTAAATATTTACAACAAAATTTGTAATTACTTTCTCAATATATACTCTTGTTGATTATGGCTTTAATTTTAAGAATCAGCAAGAATCTAAGCAAAATAAAAATATAATAGTTATCCTTTTTTTTACTCCTTGTGCTAAAGATAAGATCGTGTTCGCCGATCTTATCTTTTTACCTTACCTTGTATACTTTTGATACAAAAAAGAATCCTTATATAATAAGAATTCTGGAACTAAAAATTTTTAATAATTTAGGAGAATATTTGTTTGTAGACTACTTGCTGTCCGTGGGCTACTGTTTTATTTTAGAACCGAATCGTGGAGATTGCGTGTTTATATACAAGCTGTTGCTTCCCTTCAAATTCTATTAAAATAGAAAAAGTATCATATCCTCTTATTATTCCTATTATATGTGACCCTTTTAACAGAATTAACATGATATCCTTTCTCTTTTGAAACGCTTCTTGTAACAATTGTTCCTGCAAAAATAACCTGTTCTTACCTCTATCCTTTTGAAATGCTTGTAATTTCGTTTCCAACAAGTTCTACCCCTATTCTTCTCATACCGTTACTTTGTATTGTTCTAGTTCAGCTAGCAGTTGTTTTACACCCTCTGGACTCAGAGGCAGCTTTCCACCTGCCAGTTTTACATTCCTTGCAGATATTTCTCCCGTGATAGGACAAGTACCATGCGATGTATATTTTTGTAGAATAATCACATTTTCTTCTACAAAAATTTCTAGCGTATCTCTTGTATCCACTTATAAAGTTTTGTTTGTTTCTTTTGGTATCACAATTTGTCCAATATTATCTACTTTTCGTAAAATACCTGTTTCTTTCATAGGAATGCCCTCCTCTTTTACAAGTACAATATCTCACATTTCATGTGACCATTTTCAGTATTTTAAAACTATATTGTGACTTTCCCCATAAAGTTGCTGCTAAAAGAAGCATAACTTTACCGTGGATTTATTATTAACCCATAAGCTTGCCGTGAATGTTGAAATAAGACAAATGAAAATACCTATTATTAGCTTCAGGCATTACATCTTACTATTTCATTCATTAGAACTTATATTAGTCATTTAAAATAAGGATTGATTAACAATCCTGTTTTTGCATTTTTGTAATTTCAGGAGATAATTTGCTTAGTTTTCAAATGGTAAGTTGTACATAAAACAGCTACTGTAATGAAAGTAGCTGTTTTATGTACAATTTATCTTCTATGCATTTGTAATAACGTTATCGTTAAATTTTCTAAGTTCCTATCATTTTTTATTTCTTCTATGACTTTTCCTTCCTTCATAAAGATTATCCGATCACCAATTTCAGCAGCTACATCCATCATATGTGTGGAGAAAATGATCATGGTACCATCTCTTTTTAAAGTCTTTAATATAGTTAAAAACTCATCTACCCAATACGGATCCAGGCCGTTTGTTGGTTCGTCTAATATCAAAATTTTAGGGTTACCAAGATACGCCTGCCCAAATAATAGCCTCTGTCTCATCCCTTTAGATAGTCTATGTAATCGTTCATTTTTTTTCTCATTTAAGCCTATTGATTCAATAACTGCCTGTACTTTGTCTTTTCCTATATTTCGAAAAGCAGCATAAAAGAATAAAAATTCTTGAACTGTCATATCTTGCTGTGCATGAAAATCATCTGGCATATAACCTATGTCACTCAAATACTGTTTTCTATCTTTCTGTAACTCTATATTCCCTAATTGAACAGTACCAGTTGTCGGTGTTGTAATTCCAGCGATTATATCAAGGAGCGTACTTTTCCCAGCTCCATTCCCACCACATAATACGATACACTCTCCTTGTTTACTTTGAAGTGAGATTGGAGATAATGCTATTTTCTTTTTATATCTTTTACAAACTTCTTTGAGGTTTAATACTGTCATTTTTTTCTTCTCCTCTCCATTTGCCACCCCGCCATAAACAAGAACACAGTTGTGTAGATAATGCAGTATATTAGTAGAATCCAAATAACAGCTTTACTTTGAAAAATTATGACCAACTGATCATATACTTGCCCAAATATTGCTCCACCACCTAGTTGAATTACAAATATAATTCGAAGAAATTCTGCTGGGTTGCAAAACAATAATATTTTTATTAATGGTGCAATCATTGAATATGGAACAAAATTAAGAACACTAATTAAAGCCGTTGGCCACATCATAATAAGAAAGAACCAAACTACGATACTTATGGCTAAAGCTTGCCATCTTGTTATAGAAAAAGAACCGATTGTTATTCCCAGTAATAAAAATAAAAAAATTAATAAAACAGAGAAGATATACGTTGCTACCACCCAAAACATATCAAAATTACTACCGTTTACTAAACCAATTATTATACTTACTCCAAAACTTATTGAAAAAATAGCTGTTTGCCCTATAAATTGGCCAATAGTTTTACCTATTACATATGAGGTACTCTTTAAAGGATACGTACATAAAAGTCTCCATTTCCCATTTTCCACCTCACCTGCAATAGAGAATGCTCCTATAATTAACATAAGTAAAGGTACAATATATAAAATAAGATTTACCATTGTCCCCGTTACATTAGTATAGCCTGCTAAAGCCGGGGTATTTCTTTCCATAACAAATATTAAAGAAAATATAGTTATCCAAAGAAACAAAAACATGTATGCAAGTTTACCCCTTACTGCACTACGCCATTCTGAATGTAATATATTCCACATAGCTATTCACCTCTCTAATGAAAAAGACAACCATAGTTGGCTGTCTTTTTCTCACTAATTTTTCATAGTATTAATCACTTATTAGTGAGAATGTCCACTACCATGATCTTTCTTTTCTTTTCCCATCATCTCTTTATTCATTTCCCATTTATGTTCTGCTAGTTCTTTAGAAGAAAGGATTTTCCCAGTATGTTTTTCTACAAAGCTGTCCGCATCTTTCTTTTCTTTAAAAGAAATTACATTATAAGCCATTGGTGTCTTAATTGATTTATCATATACATATGTAGCTTTATCCACTGCAACCCAATCTTTTGTAGTGTAATCTCTTACAAATTTCTCTTGTGTTTTTTCATTTTTATGTTCATCCATCCACTTATACATACAACCAATATCATCAAACTTTAGAGCTTTTCCATTTTCTAAAATAACCTCAGTTGCAAATTGATTATCCATTACTGCCATATTACACACATCACACTTATCATTTTTTTCATTAATAGCAACTGGTTTAGTTTCTTTCTTACCGCACCCTACTACGGCGAATACCATACATAAACAAATAGTAAATAACATATACTTAACTCTCATCAATTTTTCCTCCCTAAAATGAACAATATACTTCCCATTAGTAACAAACTTACACTTACAATCAAAATGTTATACTGAAACGCAACCTCCTCACCTTTTTGCGTAATACCTTTTGGTTCCATTCTAGATTCTTTGTCTACCAATAAAGATTGATCTGGAATTTTTATGAAACTTTGTAAAATACGCATCCCTGGTGATTGAAAGAACAACTGATATTCTGGAATATCTTGTGTTAACAAAAGAAAATAGGCATCTACTTTATATGGAATGTTACTAATACCTGAACCGTCTATATCTACTTTTAAAGAAGCATCCCAATAATTTTTATAGATATTATTTTCTCTGCTTTGTGTAGCTTGTGATTCATTAACATTCCCTATCATTACATTTTGAGTAAATTCATTTTCACGGGTATCTTTAAATTGTAATCCGATAAAATTATGAAAAATTGAATTACTCATAATAGTATTATGCTTTGCCTTTTCTACATAAATACCTACTCTATTATTAGCAATCTCATTTTGTAAAATGTTTGTTTTTATTGCATCATAAAGTAATATACCTTGTGCATGAACATTACTTTTATTGTCAATAAAGCGATTTCCTACTACAGATGTTTCCTTTGTTCCCATAATCATAGCACCCGTTTTATTTTCTTTTGATAAATTTTTTTCAACAACAGTTCTATCAGAATACATAAGATGAATGCCATAACGAGACTGCCAGATTGTATTTTCCCTTATTGTATTATTGTCGCTTTGTTCTAAATAAATACCATCACGGACATTTCGGATTTTGATATTCTCTATCAGATTACGATTAGATTTCCATAAATCAATTCCATTAGCCCGTTTTTGTCCAACGATTGTACTGTTCTCAACTTTTATATTCCTAGCATCTTCTAGCTTAATCCCCATGTATGATGCGTTAATTTCCAATCCATTGATATAGTGTTTATCTCCCGATACTAATATTGCTGGCTGATCTGTATTATCATTACATTGTTCTATTTTCAAATCTTTGAGGATAATGTTTTCCTTATTTATTGTAATGACAGGATCTTTACCACAAGAGATTATTTTAGTATTTTTATCTCCTTGTATTGTAATCGGTTTCAATATTTTGATTGTTTCATTATAAACTCTACTCTCTAATGTAATTGTTTCATAAGGGGAAGCCGCGTCAATTTTTGATTGTAATGTAGACTCCGCATAAATACTTACTCCTGGAAAACAAAAAACTAAAAATAACAGAAGAGGAGAACAAAGCTTTTTCATATACAGTTCCCTTCTCTCAAAGCTATTAGCTATCACTATAGATGAGAATATCAATAATTTGTGTGAAATTTGTGAAAAATAAACGTAGTTTTTGTGATACATATAAAATTATATAAGAGTGACGTGGTTTGCGTTTACCCACCCACACACAAGAAGTGCATAATATAAATAGGGGTACCACTCCATGCCCTTCAAGATTAGATTTTGAAGTACCCCAAAACAAAAATTTTATCTCGCCACAATTGTCTCGGAGAATTCAGTTCATTTTTTCGTTTTGGGGTATTCGCTTTTCTTGGTTTGATGGTGATAAAGTTGTACCCATAAATCTAAACTACTTATCACATCCGAAAATCCAAATAAAAGGAATAAAAAATACTAACACGTTTAACATTATTCCGATTTTTGCCCAAATATTTTTATTTTCTATATATGATAAAACAGCTAGGATACATCCAATCACACAAAGAAATGTTGTTGAAAAAATCGAAGCTCCAAATAATGAAGTTAATATGATTCTGTATTTAACATTAATAAGACATATCATTAATAAAATAGGTATTAAAATTGATATGCTTATATTTATACTACTTTTTTTCATCATAATATCCCTTTCTAAAATAGCATATGAAGAGAGCGCAAATCGAAGGTTCTTTATAAGGTTACGGCCAGCATTCCGGAAAAACCCCACAAGTGAAATAAGAAATAAAAAGTCAATTTTATTTCTACATAAACTAGATTTTTCTAAACAAACATGTCTATTATCACATGCTATTACTTTGATATAAACATTTAAATGAAGACGGAATATTCCAACAACAATCACCTTTAACAATTTTAAAAATATAAATCATAAATATATGGTCTTCTTACATATATAATATAGAGCTTGTCTTATTAAATATTTAGTTATGTAAGAAGGGAGAATTCCCCTTGAAAAAAGTATTATTATTTGGAGACCCTGGTATAGATGATTCTTTGGCAATAATATACGGTTTATTGCATCCTGAAATTGAAATTGTCGGAATTGTTACAAGTTACGGAAATGTTACAAAAGAACAAACGACTCGAAATGCTGTTTACTTATTACAATTAGCTGGAAGAACAGATATCCCTGTTATAAGTGGTGCCTCTTTACCATTTCTTAATGGTTTCACTGCTTATTATCCAGAAATACATGGTGCAGAAGGACTTGGACCTATCCAACCACCAGAAAGTGTAGCATCAATTCCTATTCATAATTTTAGTCTAATTCTGTCAATTGTTGAAAAATATAAGGAAGAATTAACAATCGTTGATGTAGGTAGATCCACTTCTCTTGCAATCGCTTTAAACCTTTGGAAAGAAACAATGCAAAGCATAAAAGAAATATACATAATGTCGGGGGTATTTCTTCAACCAGGAAACGTCTCACCTGTAGCTGAAGCAAATGCATATGGTGATCCAGTTTCAACCCGGTTTGTAATTAATCAATCTAAAAATTTAACAATAATTCCTTTAAACGTAACAAATGCAGCTATTTTACTTCCAAATGAAGCGGAATATATTGCAGAACACACTACTACCCCATTTAAATCATTAATTAAACCAATTTATGATTATTATTTTAATGCCTACAAAAAATTAAACCCTAGTATTAAAGGCGCTCCTTTACATGATGTTGTTGCGATGAGTGCAATTGTCAATCCAGATTTTCTTCAATACATGTACCGAAAAGTAGAGGTTGATTTAGAATCTTTAAGGGGACAGACTGTCGCAGATTTTCGACCAGGTGCAAAAACTGAGGGAGCTAGAATTGGATTGAAATTAAATCAAAAACAGTTTATTAAGAATTTCATGGAAATTATGATAGATAGAGGAACAAATTAGAAAGTGAATTTACCCATTCGTATGTAAACCAGTATGGCATAATAAATATTCTTTAAATAGCATACAATATACCTAAAAGGAGTACATATGCATTTTTTTGTAGGATTTTTAAAGTACATAGTACTTACAATTGGGTGGATTTTTTTATTAATGATGTAGTATGCTATATTCTTTTTGTAAAAACTCTACTATCTAATTCATACTATTAAAGAATCCTAAGAGACACAAGATGTGTCTCTTTTTTATGCAAAAATAATTGGCACCATTCCAAAAAAAGATATTACGGTTGAGCGGAATTTCAATCAATTTCTTGATATAAAGGAGAATAATTAATATTTACCGAAATCCTTTTACATGCTGAAAGTAAAAGGAAGTATACATCATTTGGTCTGAAAATTATTTAGTAATGCAAAGGAGCGAGATTAAATGAGTATACATGAAGTTTTGATATCTAGAGCTAATACAGCTGTAGTAATGAAATCAGGAAATGATTCAACGGCTTTCATTGGAGGGAATCCTTTTAAAACAATTAATGGCGCCATAACAGCAATTAATGCAATAAGTGCCACTGGAATAACGATTTTTGTGTTTCCTGGAATCTACGATGAGACAGTAGTCATTCCAAATGGAAATTCATTAAGAGGGATTAGCCTGTTAACTGTAACAATTCGTCAACAGAATGTAACCTCGAATACAACTGTGTTAACAATGGGTGAAAATACAAGAGTTGAAGATATTACTGTACTATTAACTTCAATTAATCATGTCAATTTAACAGGGGTTGCTTTTCCGGGTACCACATCATTAACAGCTAGATTACGAAACGCAGTTGTAACAGTAGATAATTCAACTGCATCAACAAGCGGAACTTCCAATGTTTATGGTATTCATTCTTTTGGAACAGGAACTCCGGATGAAAGTATAAGTACAGTAAGAGCTTCCACAATAACGACTAGATCAATTGGTCTTGGAAATAAAAGAACATTATTAGTTAACACGAATCCACATAACTTTCATTGTCGTGATATTAATTTAATTACTACTAGTTCAGGTGGATCTGGATCATATATTGGTGCAGAAGTTAATCGGGCTGGAGCACAATTAAGTTTACGTTTAGCATCTATTCAAGGTCCTACTGCGGATATATCTCAAACTGCCGGAACTTTGGTTTTAAGTTCAACAAATCTTCAAAACTCAAATGCTAACAATTTTGGTTTTTCTACAATTTCACAACCTACATTCCTTGTTTGGGCAGATCCTGGTAGTTTACCAAATAGTGCGACTCGTTTTTATCGACCTGGGACGGCTGCCGTTTCAACTACAGAAGCCTTTCTACGATTAGGCCAAAAAGCCGTAATAAAATCTTTAGCAATTCAGGCCTTAACTGGACCTGGAGGTACAAACACGGTCACTTTGACAATTCGAAAAAATGGTGTAGATACACCTCTTACTGTTTCACTAACTGGTACTCAAACTTCCAATATAAATAATGATATTTCGGTGACATTTCTAGCAGGTGATCGTATTTCACTAAAAGTAACGACAGGAGGTGCAAATGCTACAACAGATACTGTAGCTCAAGTTGAAATTTTTTAATATACACGGTCACTTAGCGTACAAGGACACGTAGAAGAAACATTGTTGTTGCAAAATTGTATTCTTCTTATCTTAAACAGAAGAAGAAAAGCGTGAACAATATATTTATCGAGTTATGAGGTTTACATTCTCATTTAATGAATGTTTATAAAGTCATAGCGAAAATCATTCCTGATTACGCAGTAAAAAAAGACCTGAAGTTATATATCAGGTCCTTTTCAGGTCTTACTCTATACCAACTGCATCATAAGCTTTCGCTACAGCTTGTACTTCTTTTGAATTTTTACCATATAAATCTTCTGCGGCTTGAAGTGCAGCTTGGCGCATCATTTTAAAATCAGATTTTGCCGTTAAATATTTTGTAAGAGCACGATAGTAAATTTTTTCTGTAGCTTCGCGGCCAACGCCATTTACTTCCACACCGTAATGCCAGCCACCTTCCGACAATAAATATGCTGCTTTATTATTGATACTACTGTTAATATGAACACCGCCATTATCATATGGTCCAGGATAATATTTTCTATAATGATCTGGATAACCTTGAGTGGGTTCTAATGGATTGGGAATAGATGCAGGATGACTTAAGGATCGCATCGCATCCCCTGCTATATCTGGTGTATAAATATCTTCCCCCGCCTCCCAATCATCACGGTCTACCATCGCACCGAAAATATCCGAAAATGACTCATTTAATGCACCAGACTCATCTTGATACTCTAAATTTGCTGTATGCTCTGTTACAGCATGTGTTAACTCATGGGCAACTACATCTAAGCTCGCTGAAAATGGAATAAACAGTTTTCCATCACCATCACCATACGCCATATACACACCGTTCCAACTAGCGTTATTCCAGTTTTCTCCTACGTGAACAACAGAACGTAACTTCGCTCCTTTGTTATCATAGGAATTACGATTAAATGTTTTCTTATAATAGTCATATACTTTTTCTGCATTTGCATGTGCATCAACACCTGCTTTATCTTCAAAGAACTTGGATTTACTTTCAATTTCATAACCTGTATATCCCAGTCCTTTTGATGTTGAATCATAGGATTGTTTCAACAAATTTCTCCAATCAAACGTATAAACACCGTTTCCACGTTTACCATCAAATAAATGGAATGCACCTGTTTTTTCATTTTGAACAATTTCAAATGATTGTCTATTTCCTAAAACACCATATCCAAAACCAGTAATATGATCGACCGCATTATATTTATTGATCACATTGCCATTTGTTGCATCAATAAAATAATGCCAGTAGCCTGGTGCTGGTTTTGAAACAGAGGCTTTTACCAGATAGGAAAGATAATATTGTCCATCTCTTTCATAAACGTATAAATCTTTCTTCATACCATCATAGTTATCTACTTTTCCAATCTCTTTCTCAATACCAGCTTTTGCAATATTTACAGCATCATCTTCTGAAATGCTTGCAGTTGATGGGATATTTTTATTTTCTAAATTCGGTATAACTTGTCCAAAAAATGCTTTCACATTATTATTTTTATCAAGTGCTACTGTTTGATCAGATCCATATACAGGAACACCATTATATTTTTCAATAAGCTTCACATGCGTTGTTTCTGCTTCTGTGTCTTTTTCTTCTTTAACGATTTCAAAATGTTTCTCCATATTTCCTGCTAATTTAAACATGTCTTTTTTACTCTTTAAATACTCGAACACAGTCTCTTTTTTATCTAGTCCTTCTGGTGCTTTCCACTCTTCCCCAATATAAGATGGTGTTTGAAATTCTTGGTTGTATTGAATCTTTTGCTCTGCTGCATATGTACGTGACGTTCCTAATGTCGCAAATGCACCTAAAGCCATAGATACAGCTAATGTTGAAGATAAAATCACCTTTTTCAAAATACCACTTCCCATCCCATTTTTTAACACTTTTACACAATTCTAGATATAATAGTAAATCGCCTCCTGTTTGAAATTATATAAAAACAAAACAGAAAATTCAGATAAAAAACTTATAAACATTTCATGGTCATGCAAAAGACGTAAAATCATATGAGAACCAACTATTTGTACGGTATGGTCACAGTACCGTAGCCCACAAACCTATATAGTCTGTTGTGAGAGTGGTGATGGAACACCGCAGTCTTACACGTCAGCGATACTAGAAATAGACTTCGCCTTTGGTAGCAAGAATCCCACTGGCGTTAGTCAGCTTGTGCCTTTAGCCGTGGGAGTGTCAAAAAACGCTAAGTTGAATACAACAAAATTCTTGCAAATCTATAAAAATTAAAATTAGTGGTTCAGTTGCAAAGTTTACTAAATGAGTCTACACTCCATCGCTATCTGATGAGTATGCTATATTTGAAAAAGACCCCAATATACTTGTGACCATGTAAAAAAGCACCCTGTAAACAGGGTGCTTCATTTCTACCTAATGACTAATATTAGCGGTTGGGTATAAAGTTGTTCCTCCAATTGAAACTTTTATTTCATTTGTTAATGGAACATTTTGTTCATTAATAATTGTTCTCCACCATTCCCATGCAAGACCTGTACATTCTCTCGCTACGACTTTTACATTTTTTGAATTCGGTGGAAGCGGTATTACTGTAGAGTAATGAGCCGTTTTATCTTGGTTGTTTCCTTCCCAAGTTTTATGTGTTAATACTTCTTTCCCATTTTGATCATATGAAAATTCATCCCAAGATACATCAAATTGAGCAACATATGCACCGTAATGATCAAGCGTCATTTTCGCACTTGAATATTCTGTAGTTGTAGTCTCAATATAATCTGTATTGTTATGAACAGCAGCAGTTGCGTTATCTTTTAAGAAAGTGCTTGTATATGAAATTGGGTATGCTGGATTTTTAGAACTTAATTCTGCATTATCTTTAATAATATTTCGGATTTCATTAAAATCTTTTGTAACAACTTTGTTATGCTCTTTTGCATCTCCGCCTAATACTACAGCGGTAAAGGTACTTTCTTCAAAAATATCTTTGTACTGTCCACTTGCTTCAACGCCTTGACCCTTAATTAGAGCTTTAAAAGCAGATTGTACATCTTTACTTTTTGATGATGTTTCTAATTTTACATAAACGGTTCTACCATAGGCTACATTTGACACCATAACAGGCGGAGCCGTATTACTTACCCCTTTACGAGTCAACTCATCAAACGTAACACTGTTATCAAAAAGATCAGATGGATTGTTAGGTAGTTCAGCACTTACGGTATAAAATATTTGCTTATATGCCGCAACCATCACTTTTTTCTCTCCATTTGCAACGGCATTAAAGTCAATGTTTAGGCTGTTATCAAGATATTTAGCGTTGACATTAAGGGCACTTGCGATTTGTGATTTACTATACACCATAGATTCTGTATACTGCATTCTTGCAGGTAACGAATGTGTTGATGCATACTTCTCATTCCAAGTAGATACTAAATCATCTACTGCTCCAGACACATTACCATATGTCGGATTTTGGACAGATATCGTATTTTCTTTTCTCATTCCAGGTAAGTCTATACTAATATTTATAGGTTTTCTCTTAGCCACTAATAAACTAGGTTGATTATCGGTAAAAGCTTTATTTGCAAGTTGTACTGCTCCTGGATACGTACGATTAGCCACAGAATCAATAATTGAAATATCCACAGGTGAAGTTGTAAGTGATTTCTTCTCACGTTCCACTACTACAAATTTACCATTTGAATTTGTACTTTCTTTCGGAACAAAACTCTCTACTTTATCCCCATTTACTGCTAAAATATCTCTACTATCATACTTTAAATTTGCTATACCAGTATCAATGCCAATAGCTTGTTTGGGTGCATTAGCTGAATTACTTTTAGATGTTTCCGCTAATGAAATAGATGAATAATTAATAGTGCAAAAGCCGATTATTAAACTTGCTAGTAATTTTTTTCCTTTTGTATTTCTTGTAGTCTTCATAAAAATCAACTTCTTCCTTTTTTCGTATTAAGGTATAATAATTATTTATAAATAATTGCTAAATAGTGAAATTACATAAATGCTTTTAAAAGTTCTTGAATTAATGGGAGTACTCCACCTATAAATTTTAAAATTATCATATTATTTCCGCCCCTTTTGTTGTTGCTAAGATGTGATTTATCTTTATACCCTCATTATAGTAAGCGCTTACAATTCTATCAACACATTTTTATATGTAATATTGCATATTAATAGTGTTAAAGGAACTTTACTCACACAAATAATCTGTATATCAATTCATCTTTGATATACAGATCATTTGTATGATAATTTTTATAAATAATTGCTAAATAGTGAATTTACATAAATGCTTTTAAAAGTTCTTGAATTAATGGGATTGCTCCACCGATAAATTTTAAAACTGCCATTGCGATTTCCATATTATTTCCTCCTCTTTTGTTAGTACTAGGATGTGATTAATCTTTATACCCCTATTATAGTAAGCGTTTACATTCGTAGCAATACTGTATGCAATATTGCATATTTATACGTTTAGACAATAATTAGACCTCTATTAGTCATTCTTTAATGGTACCATAGCAAGGTGAGAGTCTTTAAGGGTTCTTCTTAATAGGAGGAAATATGGAAAGAGTACAAGAGATTTACAGTAATCTAAAATTTAAGAGTTGGGTTAAACAGGTATTAGCTGTAGGCGGAATGGTAGGGTTCTGCTACTTTGTGTTATATGTTTTCTGTTTCTTATTTGATATGTGAAAATTATACAACTACACTAATGGAGTCTTGCCTAAAGAAGTAAGGCTCTCTTGTTGTACTTGAGATGAATAAACTGCATACAATACTTCTTAGGTTCGTCAAATTACTCTGTATGGTGCCTTGTTCCTCTATGTTCTAGAACTAGTAACTCCTATCATTGAAAGTAAATAGACTTCCATTTAAAAGATTCCGTTTATATTGAAAACATAATTGTATTGATAAAAAATGTATTTTTACTAGATACATATTAAAAAGACAAGCATAAGTTATATTACATTTTGGTAAACTCTTTTTGCATACATCCATCTCTATATAACCATATAAATATAATATATTAAAAATAATTTAAATGCAAGAATACTAGTAGGGGAACCGCCAGCATTTCGGAAAAAAAACACGCTAAGCAAAAAATACAATAAGCTGTTCATATGGACAGCTTATTTAAATAATTATCGAAAGCGGAAGTTAAAAATTCTTAGTTTCTTGCTCAATTAAAGCACTACATTAATCTAGAAATTCAAGTGATTTCAATTTTTCAACTATCATTGACTTATATTTGATAGCTTCATACTGTGAATTATTAATTTTTGTCTTTTTTATATTTAACATATCAAATATTTCTCTTTCAATATCTCTTCTTGCTTCTAAAACTTTAATTGTTCCGTCTAAACCGTGATAGCCTTTCATTTTCGCATACCCTTGATTTGTATAATACTCAATAAATCCAGCAGACCATTCTTTTGCTCTTTCATTAAATACCTTTCTGAATGAGAATTCCAAATCATCTTGTTCTATATAAAACAATACTGGATTTAATTTCTCTATGATTTTCGCTAATGCATTAATATAACTTATAACTTTCTCTTTTTTTTCACCATATTTAACCATTCCGATTGTTAATGGATTTTGTATGAAGCAACATTCAAAAATATAAATTTTATTTTCGTTGTTGGCTATTTCAACAAAATCCCTCCATTTTTCAGTTATTAATTCAATATTCCTCTCTAGCGGTAATTCATATATATCATTTTTGAAAATGGTATTTAATAAACTTTCAGGAAAATTAGAGCTGGATTCATTTTTAATTTTTTTATATGGCAATAAATAATTGTTCCCTCGCTTCGTGACTCTATCACTAATTACTCCCCTAAAATTACCACTATTCACTAACAAACTTTCGAATTCATTATTATCAAAACAAGATACCCCATCATAATCGGCAGGGTGGTCTGGATTCCCTTCAAGAAATAAATCAACATCAATATTTTTTTCAATTAGAATATCGTAAAGCAAGTTTGCAGTGGTGGATTTCCCAAAGCCTGGAAGCCCTTCTACTATGATTAATTTTGTATTCAAAAAAATCTACACCTTTCTAAGACAAAATAAAAAGTTTTAAATTAAAAATAAATTTTCCACTGAACTCACCGTCACTTATTTTTCTAAATTTTACCATCTTGATAATGCGGTAGTAAAGAAGTTTTTCTTATATATCGTATACATAATCGGTCGACATAACGTCTTTTATTGCTAGTAAGAAAAAGCCGGATTCTCGCTCTCACAAGAAATCTGGCTTTTTCTTTTTCTATGGCTCCATGCATTTTTTATACATTCCTATCCTGGCGTGGTTTTAGGGCTCTTGTTTAGTACTGAATTATCCGCAAAATTGTATAAAATCTTGCATACTCTTAGCATGGTCTTTTTCCGAAATGCTGTCGAGACCGAGCCCCTTTTAATGTATAAAGAAAAGTCACCCTAAGGTGCCTTCCTCCGACTTGAACCACTTTAATTTTAATACTATGGTTCCAAGTTTAAAAACTATAGGGACTTCTCCTTTGAGCTGTGTAAGTAGTTTTTAAGAAATTATGAATGGTTATCTTCGTTTTCAAAATACTCTTTTTTAATTATTTGTAATTTGTTTTCGTTTTTTGTTAATTCAAATATAAATAATGCTGTTTTCATGTTATTAGCAACATTTTCGTCATTAGATTGGTTAAGCTTTAATAGGTTTGAACCTTTTCCATAGTATAGTTCACCCAATAAGTATAAAGTATTTAAATTAATAGCTAATTGGATGCCCTTATCAATGTATTTTATTGCCTCTTCGTATTGACATGTGGAACTTAAACATTTTGATAAATTATAAATGATCTTTAATCTAATTTCTTTATCTCTAGGAAAATCTAACTTATTAAAATTAGTTAAACATCTTCTTAATATATTAATACTTTTTTTGTATTCTTTGTTTTCTGCATAAAATATAGCCATTGTCTGCATAATATCTATTTCTCTTTCTGATAAACAATCAGCATTGGTTAAAGTTAGTTTTAATGCATGATTTAAAAGAGTTAAAGCCGATTTTATTGAGTTATTCACACGATATATGGCAATTGCTTCATGCCATACTAGAAATTGTTTATCTTCTGTTGATTGGAAATTGTTTTCGTTTTTCTCTTTTTTTACTATTTCATAAAGTTCTTTATATTGATGTTGCCTTATGCAATCTTTAATTACACTTTTTACATTTTCTACATATTTTAATTTTTTATTTTGAGTTATTGCAAATATATTATTTGGATCTATACCAAGTCTTTCTGATAATTGATATAACAATATGCTAGATGGATAAATCATACCTTTTTCTATCTTGCTAATTTGACTTTGTGAACATATTCCATGACATAATTCGGATTGTGATATATTTTTTTTAATTCGAAGTTCTTTAATGGTAATACCCAAATCGTTAAATTCCATTTTTCCCCCTACTATTTAGCGCTGTATTAGTATAAGAATATTCTCCACCCTTAATGTAATGTAAAATTAATATAGTTGCAATTATTGGTTAATTAATATTGCATATATTAGTCTATGTTTTTCGGTACTCGTAATTGCAGGAATTATTTTTGTTGTTATGATTATGAGGCAATAGATGTTCCATCAAGAAGAAAGTATTATAGGAAACAAGATACTGAGTAATATACATAAGAACCTCACCATTTCCATAGGATGGCGAGGCTTTTTAATGTACATAAGAAAAGACACCCTAAGGTGCCTTCCTCCGAATTGAACTACTTTAATAATATATATTGGAACCCCATCCAAATATTATTTTACCATGTTACATTATTTTGTTCATTGATGGGGATCATCATATCGCCATCAACTTAGGATTACCTACTACCTTTTATTGTATATTTTAGGGTTACTTGACGTTTACATTTATTTAAAAAAAGTACTCGTATGAGTACTTTTTCTTACCATGTCATGTAAAAACATTCTAAACTTACTTACATGCATACAATTATCAAAGATGGTTATATAATTGAGAAGATTATAAATTATCAATCTACATTTATATGATTAGGAAAGGAGCTAAAAGCTGAAAATGTTAGAAATCATTTTTGTTGCTGTATTACTTTTATCTAGTATCATTCCCATCTTTATCAAGCGGGGTTTGACGAAAAAAAATGGCGTCATTTTACTAATAAATTATGCATTATTATTTGCCACCATCATTGTAATTGGTGCAAACTGGCGTATGATTCCCGCCTATTTCTTATTGTTCGTTTTAACATTACAAGTTTTTTTGAAACCAAAAACTACAGCCGTTTCTAAAAAGTTAGTGATGAAAGTTTTAAAAGGTTTAGGAATTATCGTAACTGCTATCGCAATGTTTACATTACCTTTACTTTTTCCGATCATAACACTCCCAGAGCCTACTGGAAAATATACAGTAGGAACGAAAGCTTTTCATTTAATTGATACAAATCGAAAAGAAACAACTGTACCAAATAATCATGGAAATCGTGAGTTAATGATACAAGTATACTATCCTGCCGCAAAAGGATCAGGAAACCCTTCTGTCTATTTTGAGAACATAAACGAGCTGGGTGAACAATTGGCAATACTAAACGGTGCTCCGTATATCGTAACGACACATTTAGGGCTGACAAAAACACATTCTTATCAAGATGCTAAGCCACTTCAAGATAAAGAAAAATTCCCCCTCCTTTTATTCGGCCATGGGATGGGATTATATGGTCAACAAAATACATTTCAGTTAGAGGAATTAGCTAGTCAAGGCTATGTAGTAATCGCTCTTAATTTCACAGGATATGCAGCAACAACGATTTTCCCTAACGGAAACCGTGTAGACTCTATACCAATTGAATATACACCTACTGACTTAAATAACATAGTTCAAAAATGGGAACAGGATACTACTTTTATTTTAAACGAAGTAATAGAAGGGAATTTCGATAAAAGTTTTAAAACTATCGCAGACTTAATTAACTATGACAAAATTGGAATGTTCGGTCACTCTTTTGGCGGAGCAACTTCCGCACAAATGTTAGTAAAGGATACGCGTATTAAAGCTGCAATTGATATGGATGGCGGATTGTTTGGTGATCCAATGCCTAAAGACGGTCCTCAGAAACCATTCATGTTGATGAATGCTGAGGCTACGATTCATTATATGAAAGAAGCTAAAAATCAAAAGACAACCGGAATCCAAAATGAATTATTGGAAATATCCTATTTAAGAAATAAAACTATTGAAAAACCTGGCGTGTACACAGTGGTAATTCCAAAAACAAATCATATTAGTTTTACAGATTTAGCAGCACTTTCACCTATTATTAACGCACCAGACGAAGATGTAGCCGCAAATTATACACTCATTAATAAACTAGTAACTAGCTTCTTCGATCAAAATTTAAAAGGAATAAACAAAAATCATTTAGAGGAAATTCAGAAGCAATATCCTGAACTTCATCTGATTAAACACTAATAACCATTTTCCGAGTTATGTAACCCCTCCTTATACTTGAGGGGTTTCTACTTTAACACAATTATAAAAAAAGGCCCCATCACTGGGGCGCTCAAAAAATAATATAAGTAAATGAATTAAAACAAATAACAGACATCTAATAATTCCTTAACGTACGAAATTCGCGTTATGTTGGCAGGACCCCATCACCATCAAGTTAAGGGTGCTAAGAGGGTATATGTGAGAGTTATTTCTTTAAATTTCTACGACTGTATTAAAGATGGGCATAACAAATAAGCCTATTAAATAGGTATTTCAAAAAATATTATACAACTTTGAAACTTTGTGACAACGTATAATCATACACAACACCTAAGATATCAAAGACGGTTTTCTTTTCGTACCGGTGAGATTTCCGCCCATTTTTCTCTAAAAGATAAAACAAACGCAGTAAAACTTTTAATAATTCATGAATGTCCTTTTGTAATCCTTCATAAAACAATAGATAATAATTCTTTATCATATAGATGGATTTGTATTCACTTAGCTCTTTCTTTTTCTTATCCAAGAGTAACTGACGCATTTTAAACATCGTCGATGAACAGAGTAAAATACTAATGAGTTGCCCATATAAATGGCATTCTAAGCGTTCTTTCTTGATTTCTTTACACTGGTTAATTTGAAAGAAAGATTTCCATGTTTTAAATAAAATTTCAATTTGCCAACGTAATGAATAGAAGTCATGGATATGTTCCGTTGGAACATTTTCTGCAGAAAGATTCGTAATATACACATTGATTCCACTCAACCGTTTACTCCGTTCTTTGTAGATAATACCTTTCTTTTTTTCTCTTTTGGTTTGTTCTTTCAACCTTTTTTCTGTTTGTTCCTTTGTTAATCGATGAATAATAACACGAGCTGGTAATTTTTGATACTGTCCAATGTATACCTCTGGAATCTCCATTGTTTGACCAGGGGACAATTGATTCATGAGTTCTTCCATATCTAACTGAATATAGAGTGTTCCTTTCTTCACGGTCCCATTTCGAAAATACTCTGGCTGATCATTCTTACAATAGATTCGAGAATTTAATTTCAAACGTGAGACATAGTAAGCTCCTTTATCATGGATCTTCTGTAAGTCATGTAAGTCGAAATAGCCTAAATCTCTTATGTACAAGTCTTTTGGTTGAATGGTTTGTAGGCTTGTTGAACCAAAGGTTTTATCATTTTCTCTTCCTTCTCCTACATAAACGTGCAGGAACTTTCCACTCAATAGGTCATACTCCAATTGAATTTTAACTCCTGCCGTATGGCTACTTCCACCAGAACCTTGATAATGTGAAGAAAACTTATCTGGAAGCTGAAATGTTGTAGAGTCTAGAATCCGAATGTGCTTAAATGCCGTGGTATATTGATGAATTATTTCTTTTGTTGAATGAATTCTTTGAGTTAGAAGGTTAGCTAGAACTTGTTCAAGAAACTGTACTGCGGAAGCATTAAATCGTTGGTTAAGTCCTTCAGGGCTGATAAGAATACCTGTAGATACTTCAAGGCAGCTACATAATTGTGTGAGTGATGTACTTGCAACCTGTTGACTAAGCCATACACATAAAGCAACTAACTCCTGTGCTTGATATTTACTCTTTCGCTGAACGAATCCTTTTTCTTTGGCTAGGTGTTCTAGAACATGAGGAGACATATGTCGTTGTAATTCTTCAGCAATCGGTTGAAGTTCGTCAAGGATCGAAAGATTCATAAAGAGACGCCATCCTTTCCTATAATTCTACAGAAAGGATAACGTCTTTTTTGCTTTATGGATAGTGCAGAACCTTAGCTTTATATCGATGTGGCGGTACCCCTGGAAGCTTTGGATACAATCTGATATAGGCTTAATTTCGTGGGTTTGTCCTGGTTGTAGCTGGTATGGATTCGGCAATTGTTACGGGAAAAAGAACCGACATTCTGACAAATATGGAAAACCGAAAACGGCCGTGTATGAAACTTTCTATATTTATACTCAAAGTTGGTGCTACTTCTTTATTGCATTAGATAGTAATGTAATTTATAATACGTTTAAATGATTAAATTCTTCAACAAAAGGAAATGTGAGTGAAATGAACTGTAATGATAAAGTAATGCATCTTTTAGAAAGTTTAGGACCGTGTTTTCAAGGGCTGGGAGATCCAACACGTCGGCAAATTGTATCACTTTTAATTGATAAAGATAGCTTAAATGTGACGCAAATTGCGGAGCATATTCCTATGTCAAGGCCTACTGTATCTCATCATCTGAAAATATTGAAACAATCAGGGTTGCTTCAAGTTCAGAAAAAAGGCACTGAAATGTATTATTGCCTTGAATTTAATGAAACAATAAATCTTTTAAAAGAACTTGTTTCTTTAGTCGAAGATGAATGTAAGAATTAGATACAAATTTATAATTTAGGGACACATTTTGCCCCTTTTTTAATGGTTTTTATGTTAAAAGGTTTAAGTTTTTAATCATTTAAACTTATAAGTGAATACTAATTAAAATGGAGGTTTCAGATGAATAAGAAAACCGTATTAATTGTTGGTGGATATGGAGTTGTTGGTAGCCAAATTGCTCAAATTTTACATGATCGACATCCTGATTTGGAAATTAGATTAGGAGGAAGAACCTTAGGGAAAGCACTACCTTTTGAATCAGAGAGAGTAAAAATAGTCAAGGTGGACAACACAACAGATGATCCTTTAAGAAGTTTGAATGATAATCTCACATTAGTTGTTAATGCGGTTAATGATTCTCAAGATAGACTACTTCTATCCGCGGTCAAAAGAAGAATTCCATTGGTTGACATTACTCGTTGGACTGAACGATTTCAGAGTTCTATTGCTCGATTGAAAAATGTTGAAGTTCAATCCCCTGTTGTATTAGCTTCTGGGTGGATGGGGGGGACAGCAGCCCTTTTTTCTAAAATTTATTCAAAAGATCTTCAAGAGGTTACAGTTGATATCAACGCATTATATTCTCTTCAAGACAAAGCAGGACCAAATTCAACAGCATATATGGATCGGTTAACTATTCCATTTGAAGTCAAATCTCAAGAGGGAATGCGACAGGCCTATCCAATGACTGATCCAATCAAAGTCCGCTTTCCCAACGGTTATATAACAAAATGTTATCGTTTGGATACTCCTGATCACATAACTCTGCCAGAATCTATTCATGCTGTTTCGGCTAACTTTCGTATTGCTTTTGATAGTAAAATATCTACATATGGATTGGTTTCTCTGGTGAATACAGGAATTTGGAAAATAATTAGCGGAGAAAAATTTACCGGTTTACGGAAAAATATTCTCTATAAACCCGGAAAGGGAAGTGCACATAACATAGTTATTCACCTTAAAGGTTATGATGATACTGGTGTATTGCATAGACGATGTGTGAACATATCGGATCCGTTAGGACAGACACATCTTACTGCTTTAGGAGCATCTGTCCAAGCAGAGAATATTTTACAAACATCTGATATTGTGGTTCCGAATTCTGAAATTTACTTTCCAGAAAATCTATTAGATTTGGGTGTGAATGCATCTACAATTTTAGATTTTTATAGAGAATACGGAGTTAATATTACGACAGAAAATATATAAAAGGTACCGTTCTATACGTGGTAGTACACATATCGCTATCAAACTAAAGTTAAGAAATCGAATTCCTCACATTCATCAATTTAAGAAGTCTAGTATTCCTCAAAACGAAAAAAATGAGCTGAATTGTAAGAAACAACTGTACAGAAATAAAATTTTCGTTTTGGGGTAAATCGTCCTTGTTAGCTTGATGGCGATGTGGCAGGACCCCTACTTATACTTACTTTCTAACATCGCATAACGCAATAGCTTTAACTTTGTTTCTTTTTTCAATGCTTTCCATTCCGATACAGCAATCTTCATTCTTCATTCCTCCATTAAGGGATACAGACCGCAAAACGGAATAAAACCACGCTAAGGATTTTTGAGCCATTTTAACGCTAATTTAAATTGTGTTGTATTGGATGCTATAAGGAAATCGAAATAACACTTCTTAGCAAAATTAAAAATAATAAAGAAGCCGAATTCCTTAACAGGTGGAATTCGGTTTCTTACTACAATATTTAACTTTAATTAGGAAAAGATTGTCCACTTTAAAAGATAATATATTTATTTATATTTCGGATCGAAAGGTTTTACCTAACTGATTACCAAGACCAAAATAATGACGGAAATTATATATAAGTGGGCTCCATTTATTTGGGTCAATATGATTTTCTTCAAGAATGATTTCCTTATGAGCGTGTACATGTATAGCTTGTGTCTCAACAATTGCAAAATCAGGAGAATAATCAGGAATTCGAATATGTTTCACCCTTGCCTCAATTTGAATTGGACACTCCATAATTCGAGTAGGTTTTACCGATTTAGACTCAGTAGGTGTTAATCTACTAATATCATATTTTTCTTTTTCATATGTAAACCCATTCTTTTTCTTATAATCTGGAACGGGATTTTTCCCTGTATAGGGCGCTAATTGTTCAACATTCTCCCATAATGAAGGACTCGGAACATTGATTACACATTCAGGATGTCGTTCTAAATTTTCGATAGCTTTCCCACCAAGTCCAATTCCCAATATAATACAATCCCCTAATGCCCATGATGATGACATAGGGCTGATGTTTACTGTTCCATCTTCATTTAGTGAATTTAGTAAAATCACAGGAGTTCCGTAGTATAGAATTTTAGGTTTAATAGTCTCTGTGTTTGAAACCTGAGCCATTTTTTTCATCTTTATTTCTCCTCCTATTCATATGTTCTTCCTTATTTATTGTAGAATATAAACATTTCGATTATCATCGAAATATGGATTACATTAGGGGGAAATTAAAATGAACGCAAATCCAAATGTAGCAATGATTGCTACTCTTGTGAGTGAAGCTTCTCGTGCAGCAATATTAACAGTCTTATTAGATGGTAGATTCCACCCTGCAAGCGAATTAGCATATATGGCAGGAATCAAACCACAGACGGCTAGTTTCCATTTGACAAAAATGGTCGATGCGAATGTAGTTATAGTTGAAAAACAGGGGAGACATCGATATTATGGAATTCGAAATCCGGAAGTTGCTCAAGTTATGGAGTCATTTTTATCAATAGCTCCACCCATTGAAATTAAATCATTAAAACAGGCTTCGGAAGATAAAGCGATGCGTTTTGCAAGAACATGTTATGATCATCTTGCGGGAAATTTAGGAGTACAATTAACAGATTCTTTAATTAAAATAGGTGTTATTTATGAAGAAAAGGACGGGTTTACTGTTACTGAAAAAGGGGAGTCATTCTTTACAAATCTTCAAATTGATCTTGAAAGGGTTAAGAAAAAGCGTCGTTCATTTACACACAAATGTTTAGATTGGAGTGAAAGACGTCACCACCTTGCGGGAGCATTAGGAAATGCCCTTCTAGAAAGACTATTAGAACTAAATTGGGTTCAACGTTTACCTAAAACAAGAGCAATAAAAATCACTTCTGACGGGAAAAAGGGACTAAAAGAAACATTTTCTTTTGATATTACAAACAACTAAGTTTTGAATATAAAACAGCCGATTGAGTCTTAAAGGGATTAAAGTCGGCTATTTTGTGTTGAAATTTGCTTAACGTGGTTTTTTTCCGAAATGCTGGCAGTACCCATTAAATAGCAAGTGTAGAGATTGCTTGTTTATAGATTAGTTGTTGTTTACCATGAACCATCATTAGGACGGTAAATTTATCTGTTGCAAGAATCTTCCCACGTACTGGAACGCCATTCTTTAAAAATACAGTAACTTCTCCTTTTTTATCTTTCAATTGTTCATACATATCTTCTTGTAAGTTATACATGAAATGCGCCCCCTATTTTTAGCTACTTTTCTTTTAATACTTTCTACCTTCCATTGTGGTCTATTTGTATTTCCCATTCACCTTCTATTTTTCCAAACCATTCTCCTATTTTGCTTACATTAGATAATAAGATCCTCATGATTCAACTCCTTGCCTTTTAGATGCTTATGAACACAATATATACATTTGGAACGATGTTAATTTTTCATATAGGATACCGTCATATTGATATAAAGGCGTTATCCTTTCCTATGATTTCTCAGAAAGAATAACGCCTTTTTCTTTTTAGGGGGTATTTTGTCTAGTTAGCTTGATAGCGATGTGGTTCTACCCCTTATAAATATTACAAAAATCTTTCAACTGGCTCTAACTTGCACAATGCTTCCCGTTAATATAATACGCTGATTCTGTGAAAACCGTAAATACAACCTCTACTTCTGGAAGCCCAAACTCCATTACATATGTAGTAATGGCCTTGGCAAATCGATTACGAATTTCCTGTCCACGCTCGAACCATTTCACTTCAATAAGAGGAAACGCTTCTATTTCTTCTCCATTGAATACAAACGTAGAACTTGGTAGTTCCAACGTAAAATTATCCGTACCACACTCACAAATCTCTGCGAGCTCTTCTACTAATGGCTTGCTTATGTGTTTTAATTGTTCAGTAGTAATTCCACGAAACACAACATGCGGCATGTAAATCCCTCCGTTAGATAGCTTTATATTTGCTCACATCATAGCATAATTTATTTTGCTGCACTAGAATCTATTAATACATTTCAATGACATTCTTAAGAATGATCATATGTTATTGAAGCAATACAAGTATTCTAACTATTTAAAACATGTGAGAAATTGGTTATTGGGTAAATATGCCTTATCATTCTCCCTGTAAGGAGGCATGAGGGGGACCTCTATTAGGAAAGGGATGGTGCGCTTATATATTTTAAAAAGAAAAGACACCCTAAGGTGCCTTCCTCCGACTTGATAACCACTTTAATTTTAATAACATTGGATTCCCATCCGAATATTATTTTACCACGTTAAGTAATGTTGGTTATTGAGAAAGTCAAATACGTAGTGTTCATATATAGTGACCCCTAGGATCAAACAAGATTTAATACAGTTTTTTGGTGGATCCAAAAACAAACGAGAAACCTAAAACCGCGCCAGAATGGGAATGTATGAAAAAATGCATAGGTCCATAGAACGAAAAAAGGAGGTTCCCTTGAGAGAGTAGGGTTCCTCCGTTTCCTTGCTACTGATAATAATGTGTTATGTAAATTAGCAATGAATAGAATATACAATTTCATCTTGGTATTTTAATTATATAATAATATTAGAAAGTAGGTACGGAGTTTGAAAAAATGGATTTTGTTAAATGAACAAGAATATGAGAATGTTTGGGATAGATTTTATGATGAATTTGCTTTTAATCCTAATATTGATGGTGACCAATCATTTAAATTTTCTTGTCCATATATTACTTATGATTTACCTAATTATTTTGAAGGAAAATGGACTGATGACGATGATTATATTTTTGATCATATATTATTGGAAGCTCTTATTTTATGTACCGAGAAACATGAATATATATATGCGTTAGATTGGCAGCATGCTGGCTACTGGATGAATCCTAGTTTAAATTTAAACGAAGATGATCATCAATGGAAAATCCCATTTTTTCCGGATGGAGATTATTATTTCTTTTTGCAAAAAGACTTTAAGTGGGGTTATTTAGGGCATCCATGGGAAAAAGTTATTTATATTTTCGGAGAAGAATTAATCAAGAATTTCAAAGAATTAAGGGCTAGTAGATTAAAAAAGACCAATGTTGAACTACCCCCACTTTCACTTCGTTTAGAAGAGGGGGATTCCTAAGTAAAGAGTTCTATCGAACTCTAATTTATTAGGCTATCTCCGCAGTCCTTGCGGTTAGAAGCCTTATCGCTTCATTCTTTAGATTGATACTTGCGTTAATATCCCTATCATGGTGTGTACAACAAGAAGGGCAGTCCCATTTACGTAGGTTTAGATTTTTAACGTCTTTGTTTTGATATCCATAACAAGAACATAATTGGCTGGAAGCAAATGTTTTCGATACGACAATGATTTGTTTGCCGTACCATTTTGCCTTATATTCCAACATAGTTCGAAACTGAGACCATGATACCTCACTAATTGCTTTTGCTAACTTATGATTCTTTAACATATTCGATACTTGCAAATCCTCTATACCGATAACATCGTGGTTTTTGATGATTTCAGTCGAGATTTTGTCCAAGTAATCTTTTCTAGCATTCGTCATGTATTCATGAATTCTAGCTACTTTTACTCGTTGTTTATTCCAGCGAGAAGATCCTTTCATTCTTCTAGAAAGAACACGCTGTGCTTTTGCCAACTTCTCTTCTAATGATCGAAAAAATTTCGGATTTTTATAGGTTGTTCCATCTGACAAAATGGCGAAATCTTTTAGTCCCACATCCATTCCAATGTAAGAATGTGTTTTCGGAAGTTCTTGCACTTCTGTTTCGACTAACAATGACACAAAGTATCTGCCAGAAGGATTCCGTCTAACTGTAGCATTTACAATACGTCCCTTTACTTCACGACTTTTGGCGAATCGAACAAGACCTAGTTTCGGCAACTTTATCTTTTTTCCGACAACGGCAATGTTTTCATTTGTTTGTTTTGTGGTATAAGATTATACGTTGTTTTTCTTAGATTTGAAACACGGGGCACTGTTTTGTTTTTTGAAAAAGCGTGTATAAGCATCCGCAAGGTTGCGAACAGACGACTGAATCGCAATACTATCCACTTCTTTTAGCCAAACAAACTCTTTCTTCATGGCAGGAAGTTTGGCAGAGCATGTACCATATGTCAAACCTTTTCCTGTTTCTCTGTATGCATTATCCCATAGAGATAGGAAGTGATTGAATACAAAACGAGAGCAGCCAATCGTTTTTTTGATTAGGATCGCTTGTGCTTGATTTGGATAGATACGAAATTTATATGCTTTATTAATCATCATTCATTTCACCCCCATTTCGGCATGTGTCTATTATACAACAAACATACATTCGATAGATAGTGAAGTAACAGTTTATGTATGTCGAACAATTAAGATGGCTTCCTGCCATCTCTTGTCCGAAGCCAATTCATCTCCCACCTACTCACTTCGCGTTCCTTGAGGAAGGAGTCTTCTTGGCTAAAATGATAAAGTATAAATTTCACTTCCCATATGGACAGCTTATTGTATTTTTTGCTTAGCGTGGTTTTTTTCCGAAATGCTGGCGGTACCCCACATAATAATACATACAGAATTCACTAGTAAGATATACTCTTGTTAGAAATGCGACAAGAGTGGGAGTGAGGCTATATCATACCTTACATGATCTCTGGTGTATTTAATGAACATCCACGTGTCGCCATGGCTTACCGTGATAGCGCCGATCGTGACAAATTCTTAGATTTTTATGACAAGGTAACATCACCCGAAGTCACTCTGGCTCCAGCATCGAAATAGGTTAGATTGCTAAAGGTACCTCTATTGTTTCTCGTAGACGAAGCATACACTTCTCAAACATGCCCTTGTTGCCAAAGAAGAAAGAAAGTGCGGACACGTAACTACGTTTGTGTGTGCGGCTACGAAGAACACTGGGACATTCACGGTGCCCGCAACATTTTGGCAAAAGAACTGTACGGAAAGATGTGTCATATTCCGGAAGAAACGAAGAGAAAGTATTTGTGGATTGCGTAAGCAAAAAGTAGTAGACGGTGCGTTCCCACCCTTCTGCATGTGCAGAAGTTGCTTAGTCAAATGAAGAAAAGGAGTCCCTGCATAGGTGCAGAGAGGAGATGGAAAATCCGCTTCTCATGGGACCTTGTCTTTGTTGATGCTAAGAAATCCCCACTTCAAGCGGAAGCGAGTAAGTGGGGGAGGTTCATAGTGAATTATTTTTGTACTTAAATCACTTAATCTCTAAAATCATTGCTAGATCGATTGCATAATTCGTGCGAGTTCTTTTTCTAAAGCAGCGGGCTCGTTTGCATAATTGTAAATCCCTAAAAACTTCTCTATAGCCTCTGGATGGGAACTGATTAGCTTGTTGACAGCATCCTGTTGTTCAGATATGCGTTCATTCTTCGAAATTTGGCATCCCATGTGAAACCGAACCATAAACTCATCTTCTATAGCCTTTTGATATTCTTCAGACATTTGATTTGATTGATCGGATTGTCCCTTATATTTTGATAGAATATTGGATAATATACGTGCTCCACATATAGCATCATGGATACCCTGCGCCATGCCAGGATCTTTAAAACAAACTGCATCTCCAACCAACGCCCATCCTTTTCCCATTCCTTTATACCAGTAATTATCATATCCAAGAATACCTTTGACCGGTTCTACTAGTTCTGCATTTTTCAAGCGCGCCCCAATTGTTGTATTCGGAAAGTTATCTGTAAAGAAATTGCGTAGACAGCTTTCCGGATTTAATTTCAACCGTTCTATCAATTCCTTATTTTCTAATGGGAAAATGCCGACAATTACATATAAATCATCATTCGTCGGAAAGAGAATGGCTGTGTTATCTTTTATCTTGTATACTTCAAATTTAGGGACATTATCGTGGCGAAATCCAGAGAAATACCCGAAATAGATGCCGACTGTTGCCGGAATACTTATTTTGAGTTCACTTTTTACCAGCTTGCGAATAATAGAGGATCGGCCGTCTGCCCCGACTACCAGGCGAGCTAAAAATTCTTGTTTCTCGTTGTCGCCGTCTAAACCTTTCACGCCTATCACTGTTTCGTCATCACGGATGACATCCGTCACACGAAATCCTTCTAAAACAGTTACATTCATTTGGGATTTGGCTTGTTCAAGTAGAATATGATCGAGATAAGTTCTTCTAATACAATAACAACTTTCCTCTCCGTAAACCTCAGGGATGAGACCTTCTATCACGGTATCCTCAAATTGAAATTTAATATCCCGTACCGGCGGTGCTTTTGTTTCCAATAACTTGTCCAGGACACCGGTTTCTCGAAGAAGAGCGACAGTATTATTGAAAAAGGTATGGGTTGATAATGTGTCCCTTGGAAAATTCGCTCGGTCCACTAACAACACATGGAAACCTGCCTTAGCAAGATAAATTGCCAGGGTAGAGCCGGCACATCTAGCACCGGTAATGATGACATCATACGTCTTATTCATCGTATCACTCCATTTTCAAGTATATCTTCAGCTATTTTTTCGTTTAAGATAAAACCCATTCCAGCATCCTTTATGTCAAATCGAAATAAAAAAATCAATATATCCCTCTCCTTTTATATAATACAATCATTTTTTATATAGCAAGTGTAGAGATTGCTTGTTTGTAGATTAATTGTTGTTTACCATGAATCATCATTAGGACGGTAAATTTATCTGTTGCAAGGATCTGCCCACGTACTGGAACGCCATTCTTTAAAAATACAGTAACTTCCCCTTTTTTTTCTTTCAATTGTTCATACATATCTTCTTGTAAATTATACATGAAATCTCCCCCTGATTTCTTTGTATTTACTTTTCTTCTAATACCTGCTGCTTTTCACTGTTGGATATTTGTGATTCCCATTCACTTTCTATTTTTCTAAACCATTTTCCTATTTTACTTAGATAATATCTTTTTACTTCACCATTAGGAATCCAAATTTCACGTTCCTGTATTTGATTCATCACTTCATGAAGAATCTCATCATGTTCATACTTCCTAGGTTTTCTATAATGTGTTTTTACAAACTGTGTATATTCTCTACGTAACCAATTAGAAATATGTTGCCTTTGTCTTTGCTTGAGATGTGACCATTTTTTATTTGTTTGAAGGATTTTTCCATTTACTTTTATGTGGTTTTTCATCGACACTCATCCCCTTATACTAGCAAAACGAATATATAACTATCGTATCACATTTAAATCGAAATACTGGTCTAAGTACATATTTCGCAAGAAATGTATCCAAAACTAACAATACAGCATCCATTTAGCAGATGAGTTCAACATAAGATTCAATGTAGACTATTGATTATGTATCTTGTTTTTTATTAAATATTACGGTACGTGAAATTTTAAATATCTTTACTAAAAAAGCCCCTTGAAAGGAGCACTTATTTTACAAGATACTGTTCTACTTCTTTTAGTAATAATTCTGCACCTTCTGGACTTAATGTTATTTTACCATTTGCTAGTGCTATGTTATGAGTTGAAACTTCTCCTGTTAATGCACAAACACCACCAGGCTGATACTTCTGTAAAACAATGTCTTCCCCTTCTACAAAAATCTCTAATGGTGATTTTTCTTTAATACCAAGCGTATTTCTAAGTTCCTTTGGAATTACTACACGCCCTAATTCATCTACTTTTCTAGTTACTCCGGTTGCTTTCATCTAGCATCTTTCCCCATTTCATTATCAATTTGTACCCAATTTATTCTTAACTATTGTAACAGGATTTCGCCATACATGAGAAACATAATGATCCAAAAACTGACGAGTTTTGTATTTAAAAATATGAAATATCCTAACCGTTGAACTAGCTGTACAAAATACTGTATCAAAAATAATTCGTAAGATAATTAGTAAAACACTTTTTTGTTACACCGTAATCTGATAACGGAAAGAAAATACAGACAATGACCCAAAACTACATGTATCTCGACTGAACCTCTATTATGGAATACGCTATATATATCACGTGCAGTAGATGCTTTAGGTGCAAAATGTATGGACATTCCAGAAGAATATTTACAACATATATCTTAACTTGGATGGGAGCATATTACGTTGACAGGTGATTATGTTTGGAACTTAAATGCAAAAATAAATTTTAATAATTTAAGACCATTACGGGACAAAAACTTCATAAAAAGTAGTAAAGTAAGCATCCGGTTCCTTAACGTACAAGGAATCGGATGAATTGTGTCTAAAATATGTCTAAACGTGCAATTTTCTTTTTTTGATATGGTGACCCCATCGCCATCAAGCTAAGAAATGCAAATACCCCAAAACGAGAAAATGAGTATTTTGTTACAAGTTAGTACAAAAATCAACGCTCGTAGCACATTTCCGATCAAACTTTACTCCAAAATAACAAATTTGTGTATTTGAAATAAAGTCTAATCGTTTATAACTTAAACATAATACAATGATTAGTGGATACTATGTTCAAGATAGTTCAGATTATCCACTTTTTCTTTACAAAGTAACCATTATATCCACGTACGTTAATCAGGAGAAACGCCAGTTTGCAGATTTATCTATAAATCGAAAATTCTCATATCCTTGTGACAAAATCTCCTGTTGTATATTTGGAAAATCCTTTATATTTTTCACGAAAATTGCTATCTCATAACAGTCAATAATTACTATCTTTAAACTGCATTTACTATTTAGAAATTCTGGAATATTATATATTGGGGTGTTTTTTATTTCTAGAATTGTTATTTCAGGTTGGTAAGCTTCAAGATTTAAAAATATTGGATAATAATCTATCTCCTGCAACTCTTTTTTTAGATTACTCCCATTTCCAAACTCCTCCTCACTTAAAAAACTGTATGTTTCCCAGTCATCGTTAATTTTTGCTAAAACATCATTTTCAGTGATACGCCAATTGTAATCCTCGATTTTTAGAAATAGTTCTAATATGCTTTCTATATTTAAATTGTAATTATCCTCTGGTACTTCAAGGTAAATCCCGATTTTATTCATTTGTACTACTCCTTTTTTTATTTCATTCATTTTTTAGTACACAAAACTACTCATTAGGTTAATAATAGTAAATTAAATTCAAATATTAAATATTATATTCTTTTTAAATGATATAGAAAAAACTAATTTATTGTAAGGTGTAGATTTGAAATGAAGATTAACCGTTTATATAAAAGTTTAATCGTTTTGAAAAAGGAATAGCTGTTTATAGGGCGACCGTCCCATCGTTATCAAGCTATGTTTTTACACTACCCATACAGCAAAAATGGAGTTATCCTTTCTGTAGAATTATAAGAAAGGATGGCGTTTCTTTATGAATCTTTCGATTCTTGATGAACTTCAACCGATTGCTGAAGAATTACAACGACATATGTCTTCTCATGTTCTAGAACACTTAGCCAAAGAAAAAGGATTCGTTCAGCGAAAGAGTAAATATCAAGCACAGGAGTTAGTTGCTTTATGTGTATGGCTTAGTCAACAGGTTGCAAGTACATCCCTCACGCAATTATGTAGCTGTCTTGAAGTATCTACAGGTGTTCTTATAAGTCCTGAAGGACTTAACCAACGATTTAATGCTTCCGCAGTAAAGTTTCTTGAACAAGTTCTAGCTAACCTTCTAACCCAAAGAATCCATTCAACACAAGAAATAATTCATCAATATACCACGATCTTTAAGCATATTCGAATTCTAGATTCTACAACATTTCAGCTTCCAGATCAGTTTTCTTCACATTATCAAGGTACAGGTGGAAGTAGCCATACGGCAGGAGTCAAAATTCAATTGGAGTATGACTTGTTGAGTGGGAAGTTCTTGTACGTTTATGTAGGAGAAGGAAGAGAAAATGATAAAACCTTTGGTTCAACAAGCCTAAAAACCATTCAACCAAAAGACTTGTATATAAGAGATTTAGGCTATTTTGACTTACATGACTTACAGGAGATTCATGATAAAGGCGCTTACTATGTCTCACGTTTGAAATTAAATTCTCGAATCTATCGTAAGAATGATGAGCCAAGGTATTTTCGAAACGGGACCGTGAAGAAAGGAACACTCTATATTCAATTAGATATGGAAGAACTCATGAATCAATTGCCCCCCGGTCAAACATTGGAAATTTCAGAAGCATACATTGGACAGTATCAAAAGTTACCAGCTCGTGTTATTATTCATCGATTAACAAAGGAACAAACAGAGAAAAGGTTGAAGGAACAAGCCAAAAAAGAAAAAAAGAAAGGTATTACCTACAAAGAACGAAGTAAACGATTGAGTGGAATCAACGTGTATATTACGAATCTTTCTGCAGAAAATGTTCCAATGGAACATATCCATGACTTGTATTCATTACGCTGGCAAATTGAAATTTTGTTCAAAACATGGAAATCTTTCTTTCAAATTCACAAATGCAAAGAAATCAAGAAAGAACGCTTAGAATGTCATTTATATGGTCAACTTATTAGCATTTTACTCTGTTCATCGACGATGTTTAAAATGCGTCAGTTACTCTTAGATAAGAAAAAGAAAGAGTTAAGTGAGTACAAATCCATTTATATGATAAAGAATTATTATCTATTGTTTTACCATGGATTAAAAAAGGACATCCAAGAATTATTAAAGGTTTTTCTGCGTTTATTTTATCTTTTAGAGAAAAACGGACGGAAATCTCACCGTTACGAAAAGAAAACAGTCTTTGATATCCTAGGCGTTATGTATGATTGTACGTTGTGACAGAGTTTCAAAGTTGCATAATATTTTTCAAAATATCTTTTTGATAGGTTTATTTGTTATGCACATTTTTAATGTAGCCGTAGAAATCCCCCAAAAATACACTCACATATACCCTCTTAATACCCTTAGCTTGATGGCGATGGGGTACTTCAAAATATTAGCTTGATAGCGGTGGGGTACCGCCAACATTTAGAAAATTTTGTACGCTAATCTTATTTTCAAAACGATACTCCATAAAAAAAGAACCTTACTTAAGATGAAGGCACTGAAAAAGTGATTGCTTTGAAAAAATAACGCGCATTTTTATCAATATATAGAAAACGAAAAGGAGCCCCATCACCTGTATATAGTAGGCGATGGACTCCTTTTTCTTATTAGGTCGACTTTTTCAGTGACCTCCTTAAGATAAGATTCTTTTTTATCTATTAACTTTTTTCATTTTACTTACAAAAAGACTAATGATACCGATAGCTATCAATAAATAACCAATTGGTAGTAAATAAAATGGTTCTACAAGAGTACCATCCGCTGCGACTTTAGATCCGATCATATTAAAGCTAACTAAACATCCGACTCCTAAGATAAATGGTATTAAAGATAAAATATATTTTTTCATTTTAGACCTCCGTCTGTAAGTTTATTTAACATATAATAATTGCTGTATAGCCAATATTATAATCTCCTCGTATTAGTTAGTACTATTCAAATACATGACAAAAAGCTTACAAATTCGTAAGGTATGGATAGGAAACTCTAAACGTACGAAATCCACGAAATGTTGGTGCCACCCCGTGCCCGTCAAATTAAGAGATTTTAATACCCTCAAGTACAAAAAACGTTATCCTTTATAAATAAGCTAGATTAGAAGGGATGACGTTTTCTTATGAATCTCTCGATTCAAGATGAACTACAACCATTTGCAGAGGAATTACAACGATATGTGACACCTGTATTTTTAGAAGAACTTGCAAGAGAACTTGGGTTTGTAAAGCGAAAACGTAAGTTTTCTGGCTCAGACTTAGCCACTATTTGTATCTGGATTAGTCAACGAGTTGCAAGTGATCCCTTAGTCCGATTATGTAGTAGGCTTCATGCTACGACAGGCACTTTATTCAGCCCTGAGGGCTTAAATAAACGCTTAAACACAAAGGCAGTTTTATTTTTACAACATATTTTTTCTTTACTGTTACAACAAAAAATATGTGAACAAACACAAATCTCTAACCAACTTTTCCCGTATTTTGAGCGAATTCGTATCCTAGATGCCACCTTATTTCAAGTACCAAATGTTTTAGAGAATGTATATCCAGGCTCTGGAGGATGCGTCCAAACAGCTGGCATCAAAATTCAATTAGAATATGATTTACATAGTGGGCAATTTCTTAATTTTCAAGTAGGACCTGGAAAAAATAATGATAAAACATTTGGTACGGAATGCTTAGATACCTTACGACCAGGAGATTTATGTATTCGTGATTTGGGTTACTTTTCATTGGAAGATTTAGATCAAATGGATCAACGAGGTACATACTATATTTCTCGTTTAAAATTAAACACAAATGTATATGCAAAAAATCCAAACCCAGAATACTTTAAAAACGGTGCAATTAAGAAACAATCGGAATACATACAAATCGATGTGAAACAGATTTTGAAACAACTAAAGCCTGGAGAAACATTTGAATTAAAAAATGCTTATATTGGCGATAAACAACAACTGTTTGCACGCGTTATTTTTAATCGATTAACAGATAAACAACTCCAAAAACGAAGAGCGAAAATCGCAGAAAAAGAAAAATCTAAAAATAGAACGTACTCAGAGAAAAGTAAAATGATAGCGGGATTAAACGTATATGTGACGAATACACCTTGGGAATGGGTTCCGATGGAACAGGTACATGAATTATATACTTTACGTTGGCAAATAGAGATTGTCTTTAAAATGTGGAAATCATTCTTCAAAATAGACCATCATCGTAATGTAAAACAGGAACGATTAGAGTGCCAACTATATGGAAAGTTAATCGCTATTTTCCTGTGTTCCTCTACAATGTTTAAAATGCGCCAACTTCTTTTACAAAAGAAGAAAAAAGAGTTAAGTGAATATAAAGCGATTGGTATGATTCAGGATCATCTATCTCTTTTGTATCAAGCCATACAGAAAGACACCCACGAAATAACAAAGATTTTAATCCGCCTGTTCCACCTCCTACAGAAGAATGGACGGAAATCTCATCGATATGAGAAGAAAACTGTCTTTGATATCATGGGGGTTGTCTATGAGTATAGTGGATTAAAAAAACAAAAGAAAGCTGCATAATTTAAAAAATGAAACCCGTTAGGGTTTATTTGATATGCATATTTTTAAGAGTATACTCCTATTTTAGGAATGTTTTAATCCGATGAAACGAAAGCTTAGTGTGTTTTCACTCTTAAGTTGATGGGCATGGGCACCATATCGAAAAAAGAAAATTGTACGTTTAGACACATTTTGGACACAAATAACCGATTCCCTGTACGTTAAGGAACCGGTTATTTATTTTACTGCTTTTTTATGAAGTTTTTATCTCGTAATGGGGTACAGCCGAGATATACACGTGTCTCAGCTGAATCTCCAAACGTTGTAATATAGCTTTTTCGTAAGTCTCTTTCTTTTTTTAGATGTATGTGTTAAAACGTGCTGGCTGTTAGGTGTTTTTAGATAGCCATTTGCCATCTAAATCCAACCTTCCTGCAATTTATTTTATCAAGTCCTATCTGTGAATAGTGGACTTTTTTAATTTATATCACACTGTTGTTCTTTATATGATATTGTTTTTTATGGGAAAACTAATCATCCATATATATTTACCATTTGAGGGGAGTTATTATTTTGGTTCAAAAAATCTTCAAAAGACAAAACCTATTCTTCAAACTAAATCCAGCACATATTTTAGTATTAGGTTTTTTAGGCTTAATTTTAATTGGAACCTTTGTACTCATGTTACCTATATCAACCCAAGATCGTCATCATTTATCATTTATAGATGCCCTTTTTGAATCTACATCTGCTGTATGTGTAACAGGGCTCGCAGTAGTCGACACTGGGACCACATTTACTTTATTTGGACAAGTTGTTTTACTTATTCTTATCCAACTTGGTGGTTGGGGGTTTATGACCAGTGGAATTTTGATGTTTCTTATATTAGGGAAAAAAATTGGATTGAGGAAGAGAATTTTGCTTCAAGAATCCATTAATTCCTTGTCTTTGCAAGGAATTATAAAATTAGTTCAGAGAATCATTGTCATTACACTTGCTACTGAGTTGCTAGGAGCTCTAGTTTTAGCCATTCGCTGGTCATATGAGATGCCTTGGCAAAAAGCAATATATTATGGTATATTTCACTCCATTTCCGCATTTAATAATGCCGGGTTTGGATTAGAGCCTGATAGCCTCAGTAAGTGGGTAGGTGATCCTATCGTCAACATCATGATTACGGTTTTATTCATGACAGGTGGTATAGGTTTTACCGTTATTCTAGATATATTTGAGAAAAAAAACTTGAGGAAGCTTTCACTACATACCAAGCTCGTTTTAGGTGGTACAATTTTTCTTAATACGATTAGTCTATTCGTGATTTTAGGTTTAGAATATCATAATCCTTCTACACTAGGTTCTTTACCATTAGGGGATAAGCTATGGGCGGCGTATTTTCAAGGAACCGTACCTAGAACTGCTGGATTTAATACAATTGACATTGGTCAAATGACGATAAGTTCTCAAGTCTATATCATAGGTTTAATGTTCATAGGAGCATCTCCAGGTTCAACTGGTGGGGGGATTAAAGTTACTACAGCTATACTTCTTCTCCTTTCGCTTTGGGCAGTATTAAAAAATAAGGAAGATATTAACGTATTTAAGAAAAGAATTCCTCAAGGCCAAGTTAATAGAGCATTGTCAATCGCTACTGCAGCCATTCTTTTTATCTTCATCATATTCTTTTTACTGACGATTACGGAAAAAGGAGCCGAACTCTCAAAAATTCTGTTTGAAACTGTTTCTGCATTTGGTACAGTAGGACTGAGTGCAGGATTTACAGGTGATCTTACTCCTACAGGACGTATTTTGATTACATTGATGATGTTTATAGGTAGATTAGGTCCTTTAACCATGGCATTTGCTCTTGCTATGTCTGGAAATAAGAACAGTAAGGTACGTTATGCAGAAGAGAAAATCTTGATTGGATAGATTTACGATAAAGGTTAAAAAGAAAATATTAGTTTACAAAAAGGTCGGTAATTCCTTACTTAACAACGGAATTACCGACCTTTTTGTAAATAGGGGTAACTTTTTCACTAACATAATCCGTGCTATCAGAAATGACAAAAAACACTTATATATAAGCTTTCTTTATTCAGTTTATTCATTACCGTTCTTTATTAATAAAATCAAAAAGTGATTAATTGATTAATTGTTCCACGAACAGAAGTTTGTTTTAACTGTCTGTTTGGTTTCAGAATATACATAGGCATTCCATATTTAGGTCGCATCATCATATTAGGGGAAATCTTAGCATTATGAACAGCAGAGAACTGAAAACGTTGGAGGAGTACAGCAAGTATGACTTTCATTTCTTGTAGAGCAAAGTTCCATCCAATACACATATGTTGGCCCGCACTAAATGGTAAGTATTCATAAGGTGAGCGCTTAATGATGTCCCATCTTTCTGGTTTAAAGCAATCTGGTTCATCATAAAGTTCAGGTAATCGATGTGTAATCATTTGATTAAAAAAAACATTCGTATCTTTGGGAATCGTAAAATCTCCCAGTTTACAAGAATCAGATGTGATTCGTACGCCAATACCTGCAGGTGGTAATAAACGTAAGGTTTCTTTTATGACACCATCAAGTAATGACAAAGAACCTAGCTTTTCAATTGTTGGATCACAGCCTCCCAGAGTTCCATCTAATTCTTCTAAGAGTCTATACAGAATATCAGGATGTTGACTAAGTAGAAAAATAGCCCATGTTAGAGCATTTGCTGTTGTCTCATGCCCTGCAACATATAAAGTAAAGGTGTGACCAACTAATTCATCATCATTTAGCTGAGTACCATCTTCATCACGTGCTTGAATTAGTGAAGCAAGTACATCCGTTGCGTTTGTCTCTAAGCGTTTTTCTGCAATCATTGCCCGAACGTGATTGTTGAGTTGTTCGGCACTACGCAAAGCCCGATTATAAGGTGTTCCTGGAAGGTTTATAGGGGCAAGTGTAACAAATAATAACGATTTCGTCATTTGATAAATCAATCTACCCATCTGATCTAATTCTGCTTCGTCATATAACCCAAAAAGTGTTTTGACAGCAATCCGTTGCGTTAACGTCTTCATCTCATGATTCAACTCAATTACAGAGTTTTCCTGCCAACTATTACTTAAACGTTGTGTAAGTTGAACCATGTCGGTACAATACGTTTTTATTTGCTCCCTATGAAAAGCGGGTTGCATTAGCCGACGATGTTGCTTGTGTTTCTCACCACTCATCATTATTAGGTTATTAAAAAACATTCGTCCTAATAGTGAGTCCTTGGGGATTTTTACAAGTGAAGAACTGACTTTAAAAAGATCTGGATTAGTGAGAATCCGTTCGTTTAATTCAGGTCCAAAGGCAAATACATAGGAAGGTTTCTCTCCTTGTCCCAATGCAACGACCTTACCGTACGTATTGTGCAACCAACGTGAATATATAAATGGATTACGATAAAAACGAATCATATTCATTCGCCAACCGAATATAGACTTTGGACCAGGGATGTTTTTTGGTAGTGTTCTCATTTGATCTATATCATTTCCTTGTTTCATATGCACGCCCCTTTTTATTTGCCATACATATTACTTCTTGTACTGTTTAAACGAGTCATTTTTTCATTCATATGTTGAACAGAAATCTTATTTAGATGGATCGTTTTATAATAGATACTTACTATAAATTATCTAAAAAATCCTTCTTATTTACTAATGAGGTATCGCCTAAAATTTAACGAAACTATACGCTAAGCAATTTCGACATAAAATAAGCCAAATTTCTTTCTTTAATAAAAATTCGGCTCATAATTTTTACATATTAATTTCTAATTTTCTTTCCTCATATTCTTTCATTATTTTATATAAAGGATTTTTCTTCAGCTCTAATAGTTCCATAAATTGAACCCCAGTTATTTCTCTATTTTTCCACTTAGGATAAGTTTCTTCTATTGTAGCATGCTTTTAATCAAACTTTATTACGAACCAACAGCATTCACGGCAAACTTATGGGTTAATAATTTATCCACGGCAAAAATATACTTCCTTTTTCCTCAAATAATCAACTAAAACTCCTCAAAAACATGTGATTTCCGGCAAAGATATGCTTCTTTTAGCGTCAATTTTATGGGTAAAGTAACAGCCATAAAAAATAAAGGGCGATACATATTAGAAATGACTAATATGTATCGCCCTTTTACTTCATGTTCTACAATCGCGCCCCTTAATAAACAAGGTACACGCGTGTAAATCTTTGTTCCTCTTACTCAACACATAATTCTGAGATCTCCTTCCAACCATACGCAACATCCTCTACTACTGTTCCTCCAAACGTACTAGCCCTATGAATATATTCTTTTCCTCCCATACGTTCATAAAAACCAAGTCCAGATTTATTTTGTTTCATTACCCAAACCATCATAGAATAAATACCTTTTTCTTTAAAATGCTTAGCAATAGCTGAAATAAGCTGCCTACCAACACCTAATCCTCTACATTCCTGTAAGAGATAAAGCGAATATAGTTCTCCATCAAAATTCTTCTCATCAATACGTTTACCTGATGCAAAACCTATAATATTCCCTGTATCATTAATCGCAACATAAATAAAAGGTTCATTTTCGTTATTTAAAAAATCAACCCATCTTTTTGCTGCATCTTCGTACGATAATTCATCCAGATAATCGTCAGGTACTAGACCACGATAAGTAGTCCTCCAACTATCAACATAAACCCTTGAAACGCCCTTTATATCTTCTTTATTTGCTCTCCTAATTTCCAAGTTAAGTGCCTCCAATGTAAAACAGTAAAATAATAAAATTTATTATAACATTCTTTCTTCAATCCCAGTTGGCTTAACAAGTGTTATTACATACTATAGCTCGTTTGCGGAACAAAAAATCCTGCATATCATACAGGACTTTTAATCAAACTTTATTATAAAACATCCGACTTTATTTTAAATCAACAACAGTGAAATATTTATTAGATATACCAAGGATTTTTACAAAGCGATACTAGGCAAAAAACTCATGTTAAATAACATTGGAAATAAAAGTAAGTCTAAGACCTATTTTTACACGTATCTCGGTTGTACCCCTCATTTAAAAAACTTTGCAACAGAACTGGATGGACAATTAGCGACTAAAAATACAAAAATCCATTATTAGGAAACTTCGCTACAAACCAGAACAGCTACCCCATCACTAGGCCTATATAAAAAAAACCGAAGTCATGGCTCAAACTTCGGTTTTTCAGCTGTACTTAACCCCACCTTTTTATCTCTTAACAAAACTTTGCAACAGAACACTATATTTCCTATTAATATAGTTAATCCAATCGAGCAAGCCGAAATAATTTTTTGAAGTATGCATACTCATTTTCTAATTAGATTAATATAAAAGGAATAGAAACGTTATAATATTTTTTAGTTTGGAAGAGCGTAAAATTTCACTTTAAATGTACCGTTAGAAGTATATCCGCTAGGAGGACCTGCGATATACAAATTCTTTCTATCATCTCCTGAAGGGATCGTTAGAATAGAACCATCTCTAACATTTGACCAAATTACAGGGTCTGTACCTGATTTATCTCTTGCGATTTTAAATGACAAAGAGGTAGCACCTGCTCCTTCTAAAACAACTCGTACTTTGGTACCTGCCGCGAGATGTTCAAGTGAAAAATTATTACTTGATCTACTGGTTTGACCAGGCTGTGCCTTATAGAGTGACTCCACTTCTCTTGTTAAAGTCCCTGTTACATTAGACAATTGGAATGTTTGATTATTACCACCATGGAAATTATATACTGTAACATTTGTTCCATTTGCAGTACCATAACCACTTACATCTAACACTTTGTTTTGATCCTTCTTATTCCTTACATAATAATATCCATTTCCTGCTTCTGTTGGTATCCAATATTGCTCTTCCTTATTTTGATTAGATGTAGCAACTACATTATTAGAACCATTAAGATCATTCCAAGCTAATACTAAATTTTGATTTGCTATATTTTTAATTTGGTATGCTGATTTATTTGAATCATATACTAGCTTCCATTTTTGATTATTAGCGTTGCCATTTTGCCACAATTGAACATTTCCATCTGCTTGATTTAAGTCAACGACACTACTATTATTTAAAATAGAAACTATTTGATAAGTACCACCATCTTCCAGTTCCGGTGCATAAGGGTCAAAGTTAATGGGTGGCTTTGCGTTAGCAAGGGCTTTTTCAAATCTTCCATCTTTGATCTCAAGTGTTGCTTCTCCAAAGTTCGTAGTCATTAGTTTTTCACGAATATTTGGGCTTGGATAGCCATTCCAACCAACCATTGGTAGTTGGAGCCACTGGTCATAATAGTTTTCTGGCGGCTCGTCATTGCTATTAGCCAGGCGAAAAGCATGTGTCGAGCCGCCGTCCTTATGGTATACAATTTTCGGGTGGTTTCCATCGAATCTAACGTTTGAGCGAGGGTTAGTGTACCAATTACCATGTGCTGAATAAGTTACATATTGAACCTGACTATCTTTAACCCAAACTATTGTGTGTTCCCAGTCATGTCGATGTCCAAGCGCACCAGGGCCCGAAGTTGATTGATCTTTCTCAAAGTAACTCGCATACATAATGGCAGTCCAACCATTATTTGATTTGGCCCGAGAATAAGTGTTTGAATTTTCCAGTCGGTTAACATCTCTACAGACACTTTCCGGGGAACCGCCCAAACTTAGGCCAGGGTTAGTCGTGCCATCTGGAGAAATTGCTGCAGTCGCATAACACCCGTCTGTGTCGTAGTCATACTTAGGAGCATAATCTAACTCTATCTTTGACGCATTTTGTGGAAGTGCTTTGATTACATCCCCATATGCTTTTGGGGTAGAAAGAAAACTCTTATCAAATTCTCCACCTAAGTTGAATGCAAATGTACTCAATACTATTAACGCAGTCATTACTATTTTTGATATTAATTTCATGTTCCCCCTCCTAGTTATATAAATAACATACATCGTAAAGGTCAACCTGTGCCTAAACGTAAAAATCCTCAAAATAGCGTGGTGACCCCTAAATATATATCATAAAGTTTATTTTATCCCATTTTCATTTCTTTTTTATTGAGAAATACAATTCAAATCAGTGTTATATTCAGAAATAGATAAAGCACTCTTTCGAAGGCCTTCTATTATTCTAATTTTTATTTAAGAGTTCTCTTTTGCTTATATATAATAAAAAAGAATCCTTATTATAAGGAATCTGCAACATCCCAAACAATGCAGTATCCATTAAGCGGATTATTTAGGCAAAAAATTAAATGTAGACTATTGATTATGTAGTTTATTTTTTATTAATCATTACGGTACGTGAAATTTTATATTCCTCTTTTTAAAAAAGCCCCCATAGATCTTAAACCTATGAGAGCTACCTAAGGGTATTTAGACTTTCGACTTCATTCTATTGTAACAGGCTTTCGCCATACATGAGAAACATAATGAACCAAAAACAGACAATCATAACAAGAAATTCTTTAAACCTTTGCTGAAAGGAAATACGTCCTTCTTCCATCCTACATGCCTCTTTTCTCTACATCTTTTTATATGTTAAAATAAGAGGGAAAGAAATGTGCCAATTTCTTTCCCAGATGGTCACTCATGACTTTGCTCTTTGTTTGCTTCTTGCAAATGAAGAGCTTTTATTTTGCATACTTATACTTACTTTCTAACATCGCATAGCGCAATAGCTTTAACTTTGTCTCTCTTTTCAATGCTTTCCACTCAGATACACCAATTTTCATTTTCCATTCCTCCAATAATTAAATTTGTTATTTATATAGCTTATAAGTTCCAGTTGTAAATCTTTCTAATTTGTTTATCGCTAAATCCTTCATGGACTGCGAAGATTTCTGGAAAATCCGAGAGACACAAATCAATAATTGTATTATCAGTTGTTCTTATATAATAATACTGAACAGCCCCTTCATAATTCGAATATAAATAGTATTTATGAATTTTATAATTTAATCCATTTTTCTCTAATACCTCATAAAGCTTATTTTTAGTTTCATCCATTACGTCAAAAATAGTTAACTGTTCCATCATTAACAGCTCCTCATTGCGTAAATTTACTAAACTAACTCTAAGAACAAGGTTGTTTCATTATGTTCATTGGTATTCACATTAAACTGTTTTCCCGTAGCTTCTAATGCACTAAAAAGCATTCTTTTATATCCTTGATCCATAAAATCTACACTGATTTGACCATGATTCATAATAAATTGAAGATCAGCCATCATCTTTTTAACTTTCCGTTCCATATAATAACCTCCTCAATAAAGTTATATAACTTATATAACAATTCTATTACTCATTTTTCCAGTTGTCAATATAAGTTATATAACTTATAATTATTTTTAAAGAGGAGGTTGTAATATGGCTGTTAATAAAGACAAGTACACTCAAATTTTAGTTACTTTTACAAAAGAACAAGTAGAACAAATAGAAAATTATTGGCATGATAATAAGCTGAAGAATCGAAACGAAGCAATACGTCAGATCGTAGACAAAGGGTTAAGTCGTAAATAATGACTACCCTTTTTATTTTTCCTAAAAAACCTAAATACGCATTTAAATTCCCCTTCTTCCTTTACATGCGTTTTTATAACAAATACGACTTATTACATTAATATTCCCACCAAAACCCCATACAACAAAATCTGAAGGGTCATTTTTTTAGTTCAACTGATTTTTTTCATGTATTCTTTAAACAAGTGAAAAAAGAGCCGGATTTTCATCACAGCTCATGTATTGATTGGTTCTGTATGTGTACATGTAGGATATTGAGAACAACCAAAAAACTTATTTCCTGTTTTATTTGAATTACGGATCACTAAATCATGTTTACATGTTGGACATTTCCGTTCTGCAGGTTTTACTCCTTGATATACATCTTCAGCCGAATATTCGGGATTAATTTTATTAATTAAATTCTGAAGTTCCACACGATCTATTAGTTTTACATTGCAAACTTCCGCTAATTCCTTTGCTTGTCTTGTATATACACTGTTTGTTACAACCCAGCCCTCATGTGCTTTATAATAGGCTTGTGCTGCATATATCTCTTGTACGGCACTAATGCCGACTCTATTTTTCATACCGTAGCGTTTTGCCTGGATGACAATACGATTTTTTCCCTTCAATACCAGGTCCGCTCCGAAATCATTTGACTGCTTTGTGACTGTTGGAGAATAACCCAACTCTCGAAAGAGAGCTTTTAGGTATACTTCGAATTGATGGCCGTCCATTTTGTCTATATAACGTATACCAGACTTAGCCATTCGCTTAAATATTCTTCGCTCCTTGATCTTACGGTACATAAATTTACAAATACGAAAAAGAACATAAAGGATAAAACCATACATCAAAATTTGTAATATGTTTGGCATTTCCGGTAGATTAGACACTTCTCTCCACCTCTTTAATTGGTCTCATTTTCTTTGGTTGAGCTGTTTCTTTTTGCTGTTGCTCACTCACTTGTTTCTTCCGGACATCGTTCCAATCTTTTTCATTCGTTGGAATATCCTCTTTAAGATCTACAAAGCATTTCATTGTCTGAATGAAGTCTTTCCCAGCCTTATCATTATCAACTGCCATTATGACCTCTTTAATATCGTGCCCTTCTTTTTTCGCATCCATTAAAGATTGAATCACTGTTTTTGACTTCAATCCATGCATAGAAACCAGACGAGCGTTTTGGATATTATTTTGTTTAATGCTCCAATGAGATAACATGTCGATTGGATCTTCATAAAAATAGATCTTATCCGGCTTACCCACATCAACCGTAAAACCTGCATTGATTTTTTCATAATTCGGGACGATTTGTTTAAAGCTGCCTCTTTTATTCTCCATTTTTACAGTACCTTGACGGTTCATTCCAATTGCTTGCCCTTTGCCACCCTCTTCTCTCCATTTGAACACGACATTGTTTTTCTTATCCTGGACGATAAGATCCTTTTTAATTAACCAGTTCACCAGGCGGGGATCTATTTTCCGCTCATCAATTAAGTATTGCTTGATTTCTGTTTGTTTCGGCACCTCTAAGTGTTTTGGATAACTAAAAGGCTGCTGCTCTTTTTTGCGTTCCTCTTCAGCTTTTGAACGATCAAACTCTTTGTAGTCCCCCTTCTGAATATCCATCACGGCTTGAGGAAATGTCATGTCATAGTACATCATGGCAAAGCTAATCGCTCCATATCCTTTTTCTCCTCGACTATTCCAGGCGTACTGATTCCCTTTAATGATGAGACTATCATGTTCCGTATGACGATAATAGTTGCCTTCTTTCTTAAACGTTTCTCCTTTTGCTTCTAGATATGAAATCAAGTCAACTTTTCTTGCTTTCATCGCATCCTCCGTACTGACACGTGCCATTACGGAATCCCCCCTTTACTCTATAAAATGAAATAAAAAAGAGGACTATTCCGTTTCCTAGTCCTCTTTTACATACATTCAATTTTTATTTGCCGAATAAGAATTTTAATCGCTTCTCCTGTACGCTGTATGATAAACGAGCGTCAAATTTTTTCCCGTTTTTGTTTGAGATAAACCCTTTAATCTGATCCGTTACATTCTTTTCTAATAACTTTTTCACATGGTTACTACTTAGATTTTTGCCAGAGAATGTACCAAAAATAATGAAGTCACAGCCTTTTTTGTATTTCTCACATAAGTAGTTACTTTTCCCTACAAGGACTCTACTCTTACACAATGGACATTTACCAATTGTACGATCTTCAGTCGTTGGAAAACGGAATTTCAAACTTCCGTCCGCTTCCATATAGATAGCTGCTGTAAATTCTCCCTTTTCTCCTTGAAAGCCGTTGATAAAATCCGTTGTTTTATACTGAATTAACTTTTTCACCTGATTACCAGGGATTGCTTTCCCTTTCATTTTGGCTGATAACATAAAATCACATCCGTTTTTATGCTCTGTGCATCCATAAAATGTTTTACGATGAAGCATATCCCCTTTTTTACATTTTGGACATTTACCAAATGACAGCTCCTCTTGTGTTGGGAACTGAAATTTAACTTTTCCTTCATGTAATACGAGATAAGCGGAAAACTCCTTCTCATTGGACTTAAATCCTTTTAAAAGATCTGTTTTCTTATCTTCAAACAGCTTTTTCGCTTGCGCCTCCGGAATCGCTTTTTCTTTAATTTTTTTCGGTAAGGAGATTTCACATTCCGGATAATTACTGCACCCATAAAAATTGCCTTTATGAAGGATTTTTCCTTTTCTACAAGGGCATTTGCACACCTCAATTTGCTGATTCCAAGTATTAATAATGCTATCCGACACCTTATCATTCATTGCGCCTAATTGTTCCACCGTGTCTTTTACAAACGAATTTGTTTTCTCCACAAATTCCTCATATTTCATTTCATTCTTTTCGATCATGTAGATCATCCCTTCCATTTCAGCCGTATAAGCTGGATTTTTGATTTCATCTACCGGAAAAGCATCTATAAACGCACGACCAATATTAGTGGTTCGAATCTGACTATTGGTAACATCAATATAGCTTCGCTCTAACAGTTTTGGAATGAACGTTTCTTCCGTTGCGACTGTCCCAATCCGTTTTCCTTTCATAAGTTCTTTCAAATGTTCATCATCTAATTTACGCCCTGCCGTCTCCATAAAGGTTAAAATGGAACTTTCCGTATGAAAGGCTGGTTTCTTTGTTCGAGACTCAATCAAATCATACTGAACGATTCTGAAAGAATCTCCTTCTTGTAAAATAGGTATCTGGAATGCTTCAACTGACCCCTCTTCTATATCCTCTTGAAACACACTTAGAAACCCTTTCTCTTGTAGGATTTTTTCTTTTGTACTGTATGTGTTGCCCTCTTGATCTATAAAATGTACTTCTCTTACCAGGTAGATTGCTGGTTTCATAAAATTCCCGATAAATCGTTTTACAATTAAGTCATATAACTGTTTTTCTAATGGTTCTCGGTTGGTCCCGACATATAATTTTGTTGTTGGGATGATGGCAAAGTGACTACTGACTAATTCATCATTAAAAGTAGAATGTTTTTTCGTAATCGAAGATGGAAAAACTTGTTGTACAAGATTTGCATAGGCGCTTTTTTCTAATGCTGCCATTACTTCTTTCACTCGTTCCACTTGTTCTGTAGGTAAGTGCCTGGATGAAGAACGAGGATATGTGATAAAGCCTTCTTCATACAAACTCTGAATATGCTTTTTTGCTGTTTCTGCATTTATCTTCAGTTTGGCGTGAGCATCTTTGTAGATATCCGTTAAGTTATATAGTAATTTTGGTTTCTTTTTTCTCGTACTCTCTTTAAATTCCGTTACGATTACATTCGTTTCTTTCAAGCTATCTCCAAGCTTTTGTAGTGGCGATGGATCTATCAGTTGATCTTCTGTTTTCATTACTGGTGATAAACCATTTTCCGTTAGTAGCTTTAAATTGTAATAGGTTTGTTCTTTATAATTTTGAATAGCGATTTCCCTTTGACGGATTTCATTCAAGATACACATTTGAACACGACCAGAAGCCAATAAGAATTGATTTCTTGCTAGTTTGGATGTACAACCTCTCGTAACATTAATTCCTAGAATGTAATCCAGGTATTGCCTCGCTTTAGCGGATTGAGCAAGCCCGTCATAGTCTGTTCCTGGTTCTAATCGGTTTAATGCTCCTTCTAATTCTGCGGCTTCATAGGAAGAAATAAAAAGACGGGATTCTCGCTTGTTCACACCTGCATGTTCAACTATCTCACGATAGATAAGCTCACCTTCTCTATCTGCATCACAGGAGTTGACCACGTGATCTACATCGGGACGATTTAACAGTTTAACTAATATTTGAATTTGTTCGAGACTATCCGATTTCGCTTTATATTCCGGCTCTAAAATAATAGGCAAGTGATCAAAATTAAATTCTTTGTATTTTTCATCCATTTCCTCCGGATATTTTAGTTCTAATAAGTGCCCCCGGCACCAACTAATAATGTAATTTTCATTTTCATAGTAGCCATAATATGGCTTGCTCCCTGGATATCTTTGTGAGTTTCTAAATCTAGGTGATTTTAATAATTCAACAGCTACCTTCGACTTTTCAGCAATAAACAATGTTTTCCCCATACGTAATACCTCCTATTAATCTGTAATTTCAGTTTCACGCTTCCATTTCTTATTTCTCCGCTTTTTCACCATTATCTGACCGAATAATAGCAACATGTTCAAAAAGACAGCTACAAGGAACATACAGCCTGCAAACAGCCATACATTCATGACATTCACTCCTTTCGTTCTATAAACAAGAAAGAGGGCTTTTCTTTTACCCTCTTTCATTTCTGGATATAAAAAAATCACTTTCCGTTTTCTCAATTGAGTAACAAAAAATGATTTAATCTGGTGTTCCTGCTATACAATTTTTCATCGTTCCATTTCCATTGTTTCTCTTTTTCTACTTGATTTCTTTGTAATCTTTGACTGGTCTACATTACCTGGATCAATAGGCTCTCGCTCCTTTTCTTTTTCCTTGTTGTTCATTTGTTTTCCGTTTAATGGTTGAAAACTTTTATCTACATCCATTTCATTTGAAGTTGTAGACTGATTCACCGTTATTCCTTCTTTCCCAAGTTTCTCATCCACCCGATTTTCTAATTTCACAACGTGTTCTTGGCTTACCAACTCATTATCAATCGAAACATACTTTGTTGTATAATATCGCTCTTCAGCTTTTACACGAGTGACAATACTATCAATATTATCTGGTGTTTCTTCATATTGTGAACGTCTGTATGCTTCGAATTTTCGGCTTAAATCTTTATCTAATGTAGTTGGCTCCTCTTCTTTTAAAGGCTGAATTTGTTGATCTAGAGAAGCAATAGGTGCATATCCATCTGTCTTCATTTCTTTATATAATTCCACTTCTTTTTCATTAAATGAGTAATCTTTTTGTCCCTCCGCTTTATCAACTAAGAGTCCATATCGTTCATCTTTTACGATTTCATCTAGACTCATATTTGCATCTTTTTCATACACAACAAATGACAAATTCCCTCTTCCATCAAAGATAGAACTTTGAACCTTTTCATATAAATCTGGTTTCAAAATGTTATCTAAATAGACATTTTCTCGTTTCCCGTTCTTTTCCATTAGGGAAACGTATAAATCGTCCCGATCGGTTTTATCTTGATTCCATACAGACAAATAATTTATATCTTTCGTAACAGCATCCATCATGTGGATTCTTGCCAGTTCTTCATCTTGTATACCGTTTGCTAATACTTCAATTGTAACTAAGTGATTGGGTGTCTCTTTCGGTTTTTCTAATGGATTTTCTTGTGCTTTTTCCATCGGTATTTCTTTGTTATTTCTATAATTCATCACTTCATCTCGTAACGCTTGTTTTACTTCATCCGATAAATACCTTTTCTCGTTTAATACTTGTTCATACGGTGTCTTGTAGTCCCCATCCCCCATATCCAAACGATCCATACTCACAAGCTCCATACTCACAAGCTCCATTCTCCCAAAATCTCTATCTACTTCTTTTGGAATGGCAATATGATAACGAGTTTTATCATATGGTACGTATTCATCCCTTTCTCTTGCTTCCTCTTTTGCTTTTTCAATATTTTTAATGACTTCAGCCATTTTTTCATTGGCCTCTCCAAATGGAATCAACTGACTACCCTTAAAATTTTCGTTTTCGCTCCATTGAATTAACATAGTTGGACGAGTAATTTCATCCTGATTTAATGCTGCATACTTCTCTTGATTTGCCACGTTAAATGCATCAATAAATTCTTTATCACTCAATTTTTCTCCACCTTCTACAGGTTCAAACTCACGATTCCTATCTGCTTGTTCCCTTAACTCTGCAACAGAAACCAGTTCTTGTGTCGTGTTACTTAAACTCATAAATTCGACCAATAAAATATTTTTTTCATCCTGTTTTTCATTTTGATTTGCCATACTTTCCACCTCTTTTTCATTTATTTGTTCTTTTTCCTTTTCTAATGTGTTTTCAATCGTCTCAATAAATTCAATCGAAGTTTCATGTACTTCTTTCAACAACTTAGTTTTATCTTTCATTTCTTTTCCTTGTGTCCAGCTCGCTAAATATCCTAATGAATATTCGCTTGTATCAATTCCAAAATAAGAAGAAACGGCGTAAGCTGTCATTTCTGCTTGAAACTCTTTTTCTGGTGCTGTGTAATTCATATGTGTCTCTGCTGTATGAAGTTTGGCATGTGCCAATTCATGAAGAAGTGTTTTAACATTTTGTAATTCACTGTTTCTAGGATTCAAAGCAACCTCTTTTGTTAAGGTGTAACTAACTCCCTTTGCGACCCCAAGTTCTTGCTTCGGCTCAATAATTTTTACACCGTTTTTTTCCGCAATGGCTTCCATTCCTTTATACAAACTCTGGTAATCCGTAACGCTCCCTTCTAGCCAACGATTCGGAAAAATACGAGGTAGATCTTCCGCTTTTGCGTTTGTTTGAGACAGGTCAAACACATGACCGACAGCAAAATATAAGCGACCAGGCATCACTTCTACGCTTTTAGATTCAATTTGTTTCTTCTCTTCCTCATTTGCCTTAGTTACTGTTTTCCAAGTGCCTTCTTTGTCCTTAAATTTTGCTACGGTTCGGTTTGGAACAAGGATTTTTATTCCTTCCTCACCCTTCTTAACTGGAAATCCTTTTTCTTTCCAAAAAGAAAAGGAACCAACTGCACTGGCTCCCTGGAATTGACTCTGTATTAATGAAATATTAGATGGTGAATAGTGATAAAACTTTGCCATAAAGGTTAAGTACTCTTTTAAATCTTCCGGTGTACGAAAATAACCTTCTACGCTTTTTTCCATCTTTTTTGTTAAAGTTTGCACCGCTTCTTTCTTTTCTTCTGGTGATTTCGTTTGATACTTTTTCTTATAATTTTTACTCATGATCTTCTCCTACCCTTTCACTTGCTCTTTGCAATTCCTCCATTTCTTCTTCATTCCATCTTTCCGTTGTATCAAAGAAAAGTGCATGTGTTTTTACGTTAACCGGAACTAACATATTTTCTTGATTCATAACATGAACTTCAAGTTCTTCCTCTTGTTCTCGTGTAATTTTAATTGTTAATTCTTCCTCTTTTACAAGTAAAACAAGTTCACCTTCTCCAACCTCTTTAATGACACCTAATGCGATATCTTCACGAAATAATAACATCCTAATAACCTCCTGTTTTTTTATAAAAAGAAACAATGTAGCTTACGTTACATTGTTCTTTGATGCCTCATGATCTATACGTTTTTGTCTTGCATGACTAATTCGTTCCGCTACGACTTCTTTTGCTATCTTCACACTTCCCATCTCTTGTTTATCAGTCGTAATAAGGCTATCTACGCCCTCTAAAAAGAAATAACCATTTAATAACTCAATTAAAATTTGCGTATTTCTATCCGCACTATTTGCACCGAGACGAATTTTTGTTAGTTCACTTTTCAACACATCGTGTAAGTTTTTTGATACAACTTCAGAAATATAATTCAATGACCATTCTGAAGTTTTTGATGCTTGATGTTCCATACAAATTTTCGATATAGCATCTCCTGGATGTGTAATATTATATTCATCCATATAATCTTGAATGTATTGATGGACATTTTCATTTAACGATAACTTCATTCGTATTTTTTTATTATCCATGATTTAACCCCTTTCATTTTCATATGCATTTTCTCTTTGCATACGCTCATAATACTTTTGATTTTTCCAACTTTCATACTCACTTTTAAAAGCACGTTCCACTTTTTTCATGGAATACTGAATAGATACATTCTGTTGAAATTTTTGAAACGGCTTTGATTTTTTCATATGATGGATTCTCTTTTGTTCCTTATCATATGCCTTCATTTCTTGCAAAAAAGCGTTCCCCATTCTTTTATATAGGTCATTGATTTTATTCGTTTTATAATTTTCATATTGCTTCTTATCATACTTTCCTTCCCCATAAGCTTCTTTAAAAACTTGAACTTCTTTATCTAATTTTTGGAGAAACTGATCGTAATCTTTTTTATGATGATGTTGAATATATCTACTGCTCAATTCATCAATTTCCGGCTTCAATGGTTGAATTGTATTGTAGCTATATTGCCACTGTCTTTTATCACTTGGTAACTGTTTATAAATTCGTAAAAACAACGGTTTCAGATGTTGATTACGCCAATCAAAAACGGAGTCCTCTTTTTTACTTCCTACCATATTATTTCGAATCAGATCATTAATTTGTTTTTGCTCCTGCTTACGATCTAACAAATTGTTTACGACTTTGCCCTTCATCGCATCTAATGTTTTGGGTTTTCTTTTGCCACGTTCTCTTGTTGGAAATGGTTCAACAGTTGCTACATGAATATGAATATTATCCGTGTTAAAATGAATGGCTGCTGACCAGATTGAACTTTTTTCTATCCCCTCTCTCTTTTGCATTTCCTTCATCGCAAGCCGTGTTACATCCATTAACTTTTTTTCATCCAACGTTTTTGTTTTCTCATCATAAATTCCTTGTTTCTCTAACCAGGGATTATGAAAAGAAATGACATCTTGCCACATGATACTTCCATTCTCATGAGCGGTTTTAAACATTTCCTTTAAGGACTTTTTTTCACTTTCTGTTAAACGATTTGCGTGTTCCGTAAATAGTGCCGATGTCTTTTCTGAATTCCCCATATAGTCTTGATACGTTTGGAACATTTTCGGATTCAGCTTCACTTCACTTTTCGCTTCCTCCCGATCTACATAATCAATATAGTTCTGAAATGCGTCCGAACTTGGTAACACAAATTTCGTTTTTAAAACAACACCTGGTGTTATTGAAGACTGAACAGGAACGGCATTACTCATTTTCAACATCCTGCATCATCATTTGAATAAACTCATTCATTTTTTCCATTGCGCTATAACAATCACTCATCATATGGATGTTCTTTTCAATGAGATTTTCTAATTCCATTTCCCTTTTATGTTGTTGCTGAAAAAACGCCAACATTTCAATTTGTGCTTTCAAAAACTTTTGCCTGGATATTCCCTTTTCCTTTGCAATTTCATCTATTTTCTTTAAGGCAACTGGATCTATGTCTCTTATTTTTAGATTCACAATTTCCGCTCCTTTCTGCAATTGTGGGTAGAGAACCAAAAATAGTGAGAAGAGCATAAGGGGTTTCTGCCCCCACCAAGGGTGTGGGGCTAGGCGGAGCCTAGCGAAACGGTGGGGGCAAGAAAAGAAGTTGAATGTCCCCATTACGTCCCTATCTTTTTGATTAATGTCTCCACCACGTCCCGTTATTTTTTCTTAATGTCCCTTTCATGTCCCCTTATTTCACCTCAATGTCTCCATCATGTCCCTATATCTTTTTTCACTTTTTATTAATTTCTTGTGACTTTTGCTCTAATTTTTTGATCTTATCTCGTGCAATTTTTTGTTCTCCTTTAAACAATTCCACGTTCTTTTCTGATGATTTTATTTTAGATTCTAAGGATGCTATTTTTGATTGTGTTTCTGTTTTTTCTGCTTCAGTTTGGTACTTCATTTCATCTTGTAATTCTTTTACTTTTTCATAAACTGTCTTTGCATTTTCTTCTTCCAGTTTGATTGCTTTCCCATAATTTTTTATCTTTGTTTCGATATCCTTTTTGTCTCTTTCTATAAAATCTAGCTCATATGTTTTTTTATCTTCAGCTAACAATTCGTCATTTGCTTTTGTTTTACTTTGATCCGTAAAAATCGTCTGAACTAATTTATTCGGACTTTTTGTTGCTGCATTTTCTTCTTCATATTGATTAACATCTTGTGTGAATTTACGAATATCCATTTGTTCTTTTTCACCGTTTTTATTGTAAATATCGAAAGCTAACGCTCCCCAATTCGGAGATAACTCTTTTACTTCTACAACGTATTTTCCGTTCTCTTCATACAATACTTTGACAGGTAACTGAACACCTGGATTTACTTTTTGCTGTGCCTTAAATGTATATCCTGTTTCCTCATATCCTTCTAATCGAAAGTAAATTTGTATAAAGTTTTTGTGTGGATTGTATTCCCTTTTTTCTACAATCAATTTCCCCATACCCGACAACTTAATTACTTTATTTGTCTCTGTATGGAATAGTTTTTCATCGTTTGGCATGTAAATTTTAGATGTCAAGAAAGCGAAAAATCCAAAAAATAGAAAGCTGATAATTGTTAGGTAAATCCACGACTTATTTTTTCTTAGATTGATTCTTTCACTCTTCTTACCAATTGCACCTATCACACTCTCACCCCACCTTTTTCGTTATAAAACTTTCATATTTAACTCTTCCACACTTGTAACTCGCCATGTTTCCTTATCTTTTTTCATGATGATTCGTAACACATTGTTTACTTTTTCTTCTCGGTTTTGCGTTGAATCTGTCGTGACATTTATAAATTCAGCTAACACATTTACCTCCTCTTTATCGGGTTCATTTTCTTGTAAATAAAACTTCATTTCTATTGGTTTCGTTTTATACGTATCTCCTAATTCGTATTTATCAGTTGGATAAAATTGTTGTAAAAGTTCTTCGCTCATAATGGATTTTTCCTTTTCTTTTCGCTCGCTGTACCCTTCTTTTTCTCTGTGAAATGATAATTGTATAAATGTTTCGGCTGTCGATAAGTATGCCCTTCTCTGTTGTTCCTGTGCGGAAGGAAGCACCTTATCTAGTCGTTTTTTTAAGTCTTCATTTTGTTTTGTTAGTAATTCATTTGAAAGTTTTAACTGTTTTTCTTTGCCATCACTCATTGACTTTTTGCTCAAATAGATATTAAAAGCTGTCACACCTACAACTAAAATGACAAACACAATAAACAAAGATTTTCGTTTATCTTTCATTCTTACAGTCTCCTATTCCTTCGGTTTTTAGAACCTTCTTACATGACCAGAAAAGACTTTTTTCCAGTACGGATTATTTAAATCTTCAATAGAAACACCTTTATTCGTTTGGCATCCTATGAAAGTATTCTTATCAATTACAATTCCAACGTGTCCGTCATGTTTGTAGGTATCAAAGAAAATAACATCACCCGGTTTCATATCATTTGCTGATACTTTTGTACCAATTTTGTTTAATGTTTCCGTACTTACAGCTCCTATCGGACTGGTATACATCCCTACTTGTTCGAATGCCCAGCGTACAAAACTTGAACAATCAAAAATTCCTCTTGCGATGTCATTTGTGTTACGTCCTCCACCAAATACATAGGTAGAACGCCCTATCCATTGGCGACCTACATCGGCAACTTTTGAACCGCTACTGCCTCCACTTCCTGGATTTCCTCCTCCACCAGAAACGACAGAACCCGGCTGATAATATTTTAAAACTGCGTCAACGTACAAAATATCGCCGTAGCACGCTTGATATGGCACGGCTTCTGGTCTAAGGCAATGATACATGCCAGTATGTTTAACTTTTTGATACTGTTGTTGTGAAAATTTGATTGCTAATTCTTTCGTATACTTGCCACCATTTGCACCAATAAAATCGAAAAATCCTGTCCCGAAATTATATGCTTGAAGGGCGGTTTTGATATGATCCATGTCCCCTGGACTCGTTACTCCGGCTCTTTCTATCGCATGTTTAAACTCCTGTACACCAGCCCAAATACTGTAGTCTGGATCTGTAATACAGTTTGGTGATTTACAATATTTCGTATTAAAAGCACCCTCTGATGATTGCATCGGATCGCTACCTCGGCCTCCGCTCTCCTGCATCATTTGAGCAAGCATTAAAGCGACAAACGGTTCCACGCCAAAAGCTTTCGCATGCTTCCGAATCGTAGGTTCCCATTTTAAAACTTCGGGCGAAACATTCATGACTTGCCCTTCACCTGTATACGTAATATCACCTGCGTCTGTTCCACTTTCTCCACCCATTGCCGCAATAAAAATACTCATAACTCCAAGTAAAAGAAAAGAAAAAAGACCCATCACAATTAGCGCTAAAGTGATGAGCCATTTCTTTGGTATAACCTTTAAAACTAGATGCATGGTATTAAGCACCTCCCCCGAATAACATCAATTCTTCGTCTGTTACTTCTACATGAAAATGAATGTTTTTTACAGCCCCAATACTTAAAATGACATCCCCGGTTGGTAAATGTGGAATTGCTGCAATCTCACTTTCACTTAACTGTCCTGCAAATACTTTTCGTAACATATCTAAACTGTTATTATCTTGCTGCATAATAAATTTGTACTGTGTAAGTTCAAATAGTTTTTTAATTTCATCAATCATTTCTTGTGAAGATCCTTCCGGTACAAAATCTCGAATCGTGTGACTTGCATATAGAAGCCCTGCAAAGTATTTTCGATCTTCTCGGCTAAGTTTCGTTAAAAATTGTAGCGCATGAGCACTTTCTTTTTTCGTGTTGATTATATGATGCGCCTCGTCAATAATAATGAAATAACGAGTTACATCTTCAAAAGCAAGCTGCTTTTTGTTAAATGCTTTTAATTGAGGTGCACCATTTGAAATCATTTCATTCCAAAGGAGATTTAACACATTAAAGATCTGTGCCTGGAATACCTCTGCTTTAAAACTGGATATATTTCGTAAGGAAAAAGATACAACTTGTTCTTTCTTGAAATCTTCAATTGTAGTAGGTCCATCAAATAATTCTGCATATGTTTCTACTAAATTTACAAGATTTAATTCGATCAGTTCTAAACGATGTTTTCTGTTTTCTCCTAAATTCCCATGATGTTTTCTATTGTCTACATTCTCATATAATTCATCACGAACAAAAGATAAAAAGTTTGAGAAAATGGGATACTCATTTGGTGTTCTTGTTGTAATTTCATTTTTCGCTCCTTTTTCGTCATTCCATAATCCCATACGAATATATAGTTTACGAAGTAAATTTTCATATTCTTTAATTTCATCATCTTTTGCTTCTGGTGCAATGAACCGATAAATAATTGTCAGTTTAGATAAATGCTGGGTAAAACTAACTTCCTCACTTTCTGCTGTCTTATATACTTGAAGTGGGTTAATCTGACCTTGTGATCCGTCTAACGCAATTGTCTTTCCACCTAGCTCTTCTACTGTATCTGTAAACTCTTCTACAACATCAAACACCCGAACAAAGTGACCCTTACTTGCATAATCCACCGTTTTCTTTTTTAACAACGTTGATTTCCCCGCACCAGACTTTCCAATCATTACACCGTTATAACTCTTTCTTTGATTGTCTTTATGGAAGATATCAAAAATAACATTTCCTTTTGTTTTCGTTGTTCCATAATACGTACCGTATGGATCGTGCAAATATGAATAATGAAACGGACACCCACCAGCCAAACTGACTGCCGGAATTTCTTTCCCTTTTCTTCGGTTCACATAATTTTTTTGTGTATCAAAGCTCGTTACGAGTGCATCCCATTCATACTCTTGTTCATTTAAAAAGACAGCTCCTCGAAAGTTATAAGATTCTAATGTTTCCAGGATCTCTTTTACTTGTTTTTCTAGCTCATCTATTGTTCTAGCGGAGACATAAATACGAATGTGAATACGTTTCATGACCTCACCTTGTTTCAAATCCGTATAGAGAGCTTCCAGCTCTAAAAATTCATTTTTTGCATCGATCCGATCTATATTATCCTTTGCCGTATCATGTCGAACACTTTGTTCACTCATGGATTTATTAATAGATTCAACAACCTCTCTTCGGTCATCACTCATTACATCTAATGTTGTGATCACATTTGGCATATTCATAATTTGCTCTAACCAAAAATCATTTACCTCTGTTGGAAAGTCAAAAACATGCACACAAGTACCTAATCCATCACCTGTTTGAAAATAACTTTCTTTAAAACTAATTCCCCCTTGTGGCTGAACTCTAGCCACTAAATAAGGGTTGTAACCTTTCTTCTTTTTTAGTTCTTCTTGTTTTTCCTTTTTGGATTTTTTACTTTTGAACGCAAACATACTGTTTCCCCCTTACTACCATATATTTTTCGTTCCTAATTTTGCATTTTGATTGAACAATTTAAACATAAGCTCTAACTTTTTCTCTTCATCCACCTCTAATAGTTCAGTAGAGCGTTTGATATATCGTTTTGCTGCATCTACACGTTCTTTTACGATTAATTCCGTTTCTCCGTAAATAAATAAGAAGGCTTCCCGATTGGTTCTACCCCATTCTAAAAACTGAAGTTCTTTTAACTTTTGATTTAAAATTCGTTCATACAAAGGACTAGTACATTCTTTAATTTTCTTCTCAATATATCGTTGTTGTTCGGTTGTTTGACATGGGAAGTTTAAAAAAACGAGTTTAATGGACTGTTTGTAGGCTTGATAAAAATACGCATGTGAGAAGATAACAAATGCTTGTTCATCACTATTCTTAGAGAACATATCGTCACCTTCTACTTGAAGAATTTCTAAAAACTCCTCATTTTTCAGTTCAAATATGCCATCCTCCGTCATGTCTACAATTTGCATAATTTCCGCAATACTTTTCTTTACCTTTGGTGGCGCTTCTTTCTTTTTTCTAGATAAAAAAACCAACAATTTTTGATTTTTCTTTTTCGAAATGTCTTTCTTTGGCTTTTCTTTCTTCTGTTTTTTTACTTTTGTTTCTACCTTTGTTTTTTCTTCTTTCTTTTTGCTTGGTACCACCTTCACAATTTCTTTTGGTTCAGAAATTGATTCTTTTACATTTTTTTCGTTAAATCGAAATGCATTTTCCTTCGGTCTTTCTAGTTGTTTTGGCTCTTCTTTCTCTACATCTTTTTCGCTGAATAACGCCATATGTGATCCCTCCCTTATTGATCGTTATCAATGGCGCAATATGCACCTTTTCTTCTTAGCAATGTAATAATCAATACTTCATACATTCGTTTTTGAGGATTCGTACTTGGTCGCCAAATCATGATAATTGCAATAACTGCCATGAAAATAACAAATGGTAATTGAAAGGAATCATGTACAAAATTCCTAAGAATCATCGTTACAACTAATAAGCCAATTAATAAAAAGAAATCTATTAAATAAAGCACTTTATTAATCCGTAATTCTGTACTGATTTCCTTTGGAATCCGATAGCTTCTCATCGGGATTCCCTCCTTTTCGACAATAAAAAATAAGCGTACGATTACGCTTATTTTTTATCTGTATTCTTTTTATTTTTGTTTACAATATCTCTCCAACTTTTACCCGTGTTTTGCCCCATCTGATAAAAACGCTTTGTATTTTGTACCGTGTCTGAATTATTGATTCGTTCTTGAACCCCTCTTACTGTTTGCTTAACGGATGATGTAGTGGAGTTATAACCTTTTTTAACTGTATCCGTTGCATATTGTCCTAATGTACGTGTTTCCTGACTTCTACTTGCTGCCACTTCCTTATCACTTTCATAAGGAATAATTGGGCTACTTCCGCTTGGCACTGATCTTGGCGTTTCTACTGGTGCCGGGCTTCCTCCACTTGGTACTGATCTTGGCGTTTCTACTGGTGCCGGGCTACTTCCACTTGGTACTGATCTTGGCGTTTCTACTGGTGCCGGGCTTCCTCCACTTGGTACTGATCTTGGCGTTTCTACTGGTGCCGGGCTTCCTCCACTTGGTACTGATCTTGGCGTTTCTACTAGTGCCGGGCTTCCTCCACTTGGCACTGGTCTTGACGTTTCTACTGGTGCCGGACTTCCTCCACTTGGTACTGGTCTTGATGTTTCCATTGATGCCGGGCTTCCTCCACTTGGTACTGGTCTTGATGTTTCCATTGATGCCGGGCTTCCTCCACTTGGCACTGGTCTTGATGTTTCCATTGATGCCGGGCTACTTCCGCTTGATACTGTTCCTGCCGTTTGACTTCCTTCACTTGTTCCTTGTCTTACGCCTCCTGGTGTTTGACCTCCTTCACTTGCTCCTTGTCTTACGCCTCCTGGTGTTTGACTTCCTTCACTTGCTCCTTGTCTTACGCCTCCTGGTGTTTGACCTTCTTCACTTGCTCCTTGTCTTACGCCTCCTGGTGTTTGACTTCCTTCACTTGCTCCTTGTCTTACGCCTCCTGGTGTTTGATTTCCTTCACTTGTTCCTTGTCTTACTGTTCCTGGTGTTTGATTTCCTTCACTTGTTCCATTTGATTTTCCAGCTTCTTTCATTTCATCTTGAAGACTAGTTGTTCCCGATTCTTGCCCATTCGCTACCCCTGGGTTTTCGTTCCCTCCTTTTTTCATGTCTTCTTGAATAGATGGCATACCACCATTCTTTTTATCTTTTTCCTTATTTAAGTTACCTTTTTCCTTATTTGCTACATCATTTCCATTTGCTTTCTTCTCACCAGCTTTTTTCATTTGATCTTGCAATGAATCTTTATTTTCAGATTCATTTCCATTTTTCAAGCCACTTATGAGACCAGCCATTCCACCTGTTGCCATCGCTGCCGCACTTGCGGTTTTAGCCGCTGCAACACCAGTTCCTTGCGCTGCACCTTTCGCTCCTTTTCCAATCATATTTCCTAGACCCTTCATTGGTTTTGAACTTGCAAGACCAGCGATTCCTTTACCAAGTGCGTAACCACCTACTAACATGCCCCAACTACTCTTTAAACCAATATCTATTCCAAATAGTCTTTCTACGACTGCCGGGCCATCTAGAACTGCCATACTAAATGCGGCTAATGCAATCAGATACGGTACACCATTTAATTTGTCATGGAGAAACGCTGTTCCCATTATATATAGCTTCAAAGATAGGAATATCATAATCGTTGCTATAAATATATTGAGGATATTAGATAATACAGCTTTTAACTTTTGACCATTCGCAACATCGGCTGGTGCTAATATGTTCGCTAACAAGTAGTTAAATGCTAACTCATAAAATAATCTAGCTAATTTAATACTTACCAATAGCAAAGTTAATCCTGTTATCAGTAAAGTAAAGAATATGTTCCAAAAATTCCAATGCCAGCGATAATACTTTTCTGGAAAGAAATCAAACCACCCATCTTTTAATTCAGCTAAAGATGCAACTCCTAATGCATCCATCACCCTTTTATTCTGTAGGATTTTTTGACCACCATCTGATAAATCCTTGTCTTTCGTAAATTTGAAATCGGAATCAATTTTTTCTGTAATATCTATTTGTCTAATATTTTTTTCAGGAATATTATTTTTCGGATTCAAATCTTCTTTCTTTTTCCATCCATTTTGATCTATTACTGCAACATCTGTTATGTTCTTCTTAATAATTTCATCACTTAAGGAACCTTTTTGTTCTGCTTTTACAACTGCTATGGCGTCATCGGTGAACTTATCAACCTTTGTCATACCAGTACTTAATAAACAAAGTACACTCAGTGTTACAAAAATATTGATGATAATTTGAGAACGGTTCATTTGTTTGTTCATAATGAACATATAGCCAATATATATAAATGATATGGCTAGCAAAACGACAAACAATGGATATAGCATATCAACAAAATTTTGTATTTCCGGTGAATTAAAGAATCCTTTAATCCCCAGTATGGCATCTGTCACACCTTCTAAAGCATCTACAACTAAAGATAAACCTACAATTAGGAACCATCCTAGCCAACGCAATACATAATTCACGATGTCTCCTACTTGAAGATAATCCGAGAACGTTTCTAAGACCTTTAAAATCTCTTCATCTTTCACTATTTATCCTCCCCTCATGCTTATTACTGTCCTAATACTTCTTTTGCTGTCCATTTCACTCTTTCATTCAGTCTGTCAATACGAATAATCAATTTCCCTTTTTGTTCCCGATCTACTGAAAGGAAAAGAACCGCATCTTCCAGACCAAGAATGACCTCATTTTCTTCTGTTACAAATGACGAGTAACTATCTAAAATCAATTGCATTTTATCCGTTATTGTCGGTACACCCATTACCTATTCCCCCTTTATATTTGGATTCAAAAAAGCACTCAATCATTTGAGTGCTTTCTAACTTGGTACTTGTTCTTTTTCTTCTAAATCACGCAAGGTTCGATTAATCTTGTTTTCGACTGCTTGATAAACACTTTTGTCGATGTGGTCATTGTGAGCTAACATCTGAAATTCACTGTAAAACTCGCCCATTTCTTGATTTTCCACCTCATCTATTGATTTGCCTAACTGTGCTAAAAAGAACTTATCAACCAGTTTCAAAAACGCTAAATCAGATTCGAAAAATTCGTTAACCGTTTTTCCTTTCCAATTTTCAATGGAGAGGGAATCAAACGGGCTATCTTCCTGTTGAAACGCCTCTTCCGGAATTTCTTCATCAATTCCCATCATTGTTGGCTCTTCTACTGGCTGCGATGTCTCTACTGGTGGCAAATCTTCCTGCTCTGGCTCTGATGGTTCTTTCTGAATTTGTTCTTCCTTTCTTTCTCCTAGAAAATCTACAATAAGTTTTTTCGGTTCTACATCATCATGTAAGGAGTGGATATCTATATCTAAAATAGATTTATCTGTATCGAACTCTTTCCCTAAGTACTCCCATCTATACTTCAAAGCTGTTTCTCCTGTATTATAAATTGGACGTGGTCTGATACGCTTTTTATTATTATCTTGACGTTTTATGACACGAATAACGGCACTTTCTCCTTCTTTAAAATTCATCAGTTCATTTGATGTTAACAGTGGACGTTGATCTAGACCTTCCGTTTTATTTTTATCAGTAGAAAGACCTTTTCCACTTCGGGAAGGTAGGTTAATCGTCTGATTCCCTAGTTTTTTGGAAACCTTTTCGGCGGTTTCTTGATCGTTAGTTAGAATATAAATTGTATTCCCACAGTTTCCATCAATGGTATCTGCATCCTCACCATACTTATTTTTCAATTGTGCATATGCCTGGATCACAAGGTTAAAGCGAACATTTCTACCGAGACAAACTGTAATAATATTAGCCATTCCTTCTATACTCGGCATATTTCCATACTCGTCGAGGCAAAAAACTACCTCACGGTGACATTTCCCTCCACGAGCGAAGGATGCACCTTTAGCCAATATAAAATAAAGCTGCCTTACAAAAATAGAAGCAATCACATGATTCGAAGAATCAAAGTCTGGTGTAATCATAAAAATAGCCACTGGTTTATCGAAATAATCCACTTTTGTTATTTCCATACCTTCATTTTCTTCTACTACTTTAAATTCTGTATGACCCGTTTTTTCACCTATTTTTGTAATAGAAATAGATGTTTTCGTTTTAGGCTCTTCCTTTTCATTACATTGAATGGTATCTCCAACTTGTATTACTTGTTTAAAGTCTAATGCAAAACGTCCTGTAATATCTGCCTTAATAGATTCCTTTGAACCATCTGGAAATACAATTTCTACTCGTTTTCTCGGTGTTACTTTTCCTTTTATCGTTTTTCCAAAACCGACACGTTTTAAATCTACACTATTTTTCGCTGTCATTTTAGCGATTTCATCAAATGTAAAAATAGAAAGTCCATTCATTGTTTGGGTGAAAATTCCGCCTCGTGTTGTTCCTTTTGAGAAGTTTGAGGTTGCATATTGCATTTTCGCAACGCTATCCGCTGGTAAGCCTTCAAAGTATAAATCTAATGCATTTTGTGGATCAGCTTCCGGATCTACGATTACCTCTTTTGAACCAAGTTCCGATAACATATTTGCTACTGCATACATTGTGATTTTTTCTTCTGTACCTTCCGCAATACATTTATCTGTAACTGCTAATATCATGGCGTTGCACAAGCTCATAGCACACTGTTGCCAAAAAGGATCTTTTACAGTTGGGTTGTAATACAAAGTGTGTGAGAGTGTTTTACATAATGCCTGGGCCGTTGAATAGTCTCCATCTTTATAGGCATCTTTGACAAGCTGCAACAAGTTGTAGCTCATAGAATCAAGTGGGTTTAATAAATTCAAAACTTCAATGTGATATCTCCGTTTTTCCAACGTTTCTTTGGAAGCACTAAAAATTTCACCTTTTGGATCATTAATTATTAATGAAGGCTTATGTTCCGCTCTAGAATAGACATCAATTGTAGGAAATACAAAGGTTTCCCCTTTACCAGAGCGTGTTGTACCAATAATTAAGTTGTTTACCGGGCTATCATCAATAAATACCTTGTCACCTAATCGTGAGATAACAACACCACCGCCACCTTTAAATGATTCTTCTCGATCTGGTACAGCTCGGTATTGCTTTTTCAACTCTTCAACTGTTGTAAAACGACTAGACCCTTTCTGATGATTATTTAAGTTTTTAAAGGAAGATTTCAATTTGTACACTGTTCTCGCTATAGTTCCAATCACTACAAGGAAAACAAGCAAGTAGTAAATTGGATGTTCTGCAATTGGCATCTGAAAAAGAAATCCTACCTCCATATGAAATGGTTTAGGATGTAATAAATCACTAAATGTTGTTTCTATCAGCTCTAAAGATAAGTTGAGTAAAAAATTAGCGATCAAAAACATTCCAACAAACAAAAAAGCACTCAATGGAATGAGTACTTCTTTTTCAGCTAATTTATATTTGATTGATATCTTTTCACTATACATATCAAAGCATCACCTCTGTTCAATCTAGCCACACGTATTACTTTTTCAAGCCAAATCCCGAATCATAATTATATTTTTCATACTCTGTTATCTTATCGAAATCATTCGTTACATCTAAAGATATAATATATCCAAATTTCTTAGTAATTTGGGCATCTGAAGGCATTTGTTGAAAACTTGCTATTACTTTTATATCGGAATCCTTCATTTGTTGAAGAAAGTATATAAAATCTTCCTGACATAAATAATTGGTTTCATCTACAATTACATATTCAAATTGTTTAGCTACATTTATCACATCATCTGTAATTTTAAAATCTCTATATTCTTCATTTGATTCACAATCTAAATATTGTAAAGTTACATGCCCTTCTGTTTGATTCTCTAATTCTTCGTATTCCTTAAATGGATCTAACACTAATACTTTTGATAAACTAAAAGCCATTTTCTTCAATTCCCTCGTTTTCCCTGTTCCCACTCGACCTACCACCATTAAACTTTTATCTAGACTTGAAATTTGTACTAAATTTGCACTATTAACAAACATCTATATGACCCCTTTCAAATTAAAAAGGTACTCTTTTTATGAGTACCCTTTTTGACAATATCAGTTGATTTTTTCTTTATTTACTTGCTACCATCTTTTCATTTTGTTTCAGAACTGGCTTTTCTTGATTCGTTGGTTTCTCTGGATTTGTTGGTTTTTCTGGATCTGTTGGCTTCTCTGGATCTGTTGGTTTTTCTGGATCTGTCGGTTTCTCTGGATCTGTTGGTTTTTCTGGATCTGTTGGCTTCTCTGGATCTGTTGGTTTTTCTGGATCTGTTGGCTTCTCTGGATCTGTTGGTTTTTCTGGATCTGTTGGCTTCTCTGGATCTGTTGGTTTTTCTGGATCTGTTGGCTTCTCTGGATCTGTTGGTTTTTCCGGTTCTGTCGGTTTCTCCGGATTTGTTGGTTTCTCCGGATTTGTTGGTTTTTCCGGTTCTGTCGGTTTTTCCGGATTTGTTGGTTTTTCCGGTTCTGTCGGTTTTTCCGGTTCTGTCGGTTTTTCCGGATTGGTTGGTTTTTCCGGTTCTGTCGGTTTTTCCGGTTCTATTGGTGGCTCTATCGGTGGTTTTGGTTTTTCTGTCCCTGTATTTTCCGTATTACCATTCTCACCCTCCGTTATAATTGGTGGGTTCACAATTGCATCTGGTTTCTTCTCTGGTGGAAGAATATCTCCTATACTCGCTACTGAAGAATCAATATTTTGATCGCCAAATGCAAAATGATCTCCATTCACGCTGACTTGTGGCTTATTATCCGTAATGGCTGCAATCACATTATCCTTTGCTGTATCCTGAATTGATTTATCTTTCGTTTCTTTATCAAAGAGTGCTAGAACACGGGAAGTCGTTTCATCTCCATTTTGAAGATTACTTACAATAGATTTCTCTTTAAAATTAATTTTCGATTTATCCAGTTCTTCGAGAACATAAGCAACTTCATTATCCTTACTTTGAATTGCATTCTCTGTAATTGCTTCGAAATCTTGTTTGTTCAGATCTTCTTTCTTTTCATCCGGCTTATTCTTATCTACTTTTTTTGTAATAGCTGATTTACTTTTTGATGACTCCTTACTTCCAAACCAACTGCAACCTGTCGTACTCAATATCAATGAACCACCAAGAAAAACAATCCCCATTTTTTTATACAGATTCTCATAATTTAAAGGCATGTTATTCTCTCCCCCTTAGATGTTCTGTAGATCTTTATCAATTTTTTCAATCTTAGCTTTCTTTTCTTCTTCACTTATCGTAGATTGTTGAATATCTCGTTTCTCTAATTCTTTGACCTCTTTTATTATGTTTTTATTTCCTTGCGTTTTGGCAAAAGAATAACAGTCTTCATATTTTTTTAGATTTACAAAAGCTTCAACAATGAGTTTTTCACGTCTACCGTCCATATTGACTTTCCCTTTAAGCTTAATTACCTCCTCATATTTCTTATTAAGTGCTGCTTTTTCAAAGTCGATTACATCATTTTTGACATCAATTTCATTGATTTTATTCATATTGTCTATTCCGATAAAATAAGCAACCACACTTTCTGCAAATTTCGGCTCATATTGTAATGCCTTATTCGCCTTTCCATTTAATAAATAAGTAAATAGAACTGCCTTCTGACTATCTTTGTCTAATTCTGTGTAATTGACCTTATCGAAGTATTTAACGGCTTCTCCATACTGTTGAATGGCTGCCTGTTGTAATCCTTTTACTACATATTGTTCAGAGCCAGCATTTGCACTCGAAACTGGCTCGGAAGAGAATAACTTAAAGGCGAATATGGCACCAGCTCCAATTAACACCATGCTTCCTATGACACTCGCAATAACCTTGAATCCTTTTCTATTTTCCTTTCCAGGCTTTATTTGTGTTTTCACTTCATTCGATGGACTATAAGAGGGTTCTCCCTTCCTTTCTGGTGATTCTTCTTGATATTCATATTCTTCATGAAAAGGAGATTCATTGATTTCTCTTTCTAATGTTTCTAACAGCTCCTTCTTTTGTTCCTCTTGTTCCGGATCTAATTGCATCACATTCATTTTTTTAGAAATGTGATCAAAAATATGATCTGCATATCTCGAACCAAGTGATAACGTACCGTTATAAATTTCATTGGAATGACCATCTAACAAATCGAAATCAATATGTTCTTGCCGCCCTGCCTCTCTATAAACTCGTTCTAATCGCTTCGTTAAGATATAAGCTTCATGAAACGAATATTGCTTACCCGACTCAATTTCTGTTCCATTACTACTCTTAAAAATGACAAACATAGCTTCTCCTCTCTCTCATTTACTTTAAATTCCATGAAAAAAGGCAACAAAAAAAGCCATACCCTTTGCATAGCCTCCTCATTGCCTTAATTATATTTTTTCACTAGTTCATCCAGAAAAACGGGAATAAGATTTGACCAAATTTAATATTACTCGTTACGCTCTCTGATAAGTACATGCATCCCATTACGATAACGAGTCCGGCTGCCCCACCAATAAACCACCAAACACATTTATGTCTTCCTCGTTCACCACCCCAAATTAAAAGATAAGCGCCCCAGCAAAATACAATCGCTGTACTAACCTGTGCTCCTCTTTGCATCCATGTAATAAATGAAATTCCTGTATTAACTAGGCCATCCATCGCATCACCTAACACTAACATTTGAGATAATGTTTCCAACATTGACATATACATTCACTCCCTTTTCATTTTTAAATGCTTATACATTACTAAGCTGACTTGATTCATTCGCCTTACTGTATTCCTTTACTTCTGTTGATGTTGCTTTATAAGCCTGTAAAGCTTTCATTACTAAATCTTGATTTTCTTCAATGTATTTCTGATGATGTAAATGAAGCCAATGGTTATAATCCTGACCATTGGCTCTTAATAGGTTTGCTACCATATCTTTTTCTTTTTTTAATTCCCTCTGTGTAATCGCCACTATATCACCACCTTTCAATGATTATGTGATTACTTCTGATATTGCTCTTTGCAATTTTGAACAAAATAGGTTACTTCCTTTTCAAGTTCCGAAAGTTTATCAATTGTAAATTTAATCTCTTTTTTGACCTTACCTTTTTCATAATATGCAAGAGTATCCCTTCTTTGCGATAATCCCCAATCATGAGGGTTACTTGTACTTGGAATATCGTCACGATTTTCATCTAAACCTTTTACTTCAATCTTTTCTTTTTCAGCTATTTTTTTTACAAGGAAGATCCAATCTTCACTATGCCTCATGTTAGACGTTAGCATAACAAAACCTGTGCCATCCTCACTCATGAACTTCTTCATTTCTAACGGACTAAGTCCCATTACTTCCCCTTTTCCCGAACTAAAGACAAATGTTGAACCAATACCAATTGCAATTAACAGTCCAACAACAGCGGAAATGATCCGCCCTTTACGACTCATGTATGTTCCTCCCTATATCAAATTTTTACAAGCGATTTTGAAGTGTGATGAGACACATTTAAACTTAAACATCTGTCTTTATTTCATAACATTTATCGTTTTCCGACAGAAGACTCCTTCCTCAAAAATGTGAAGGTGTGAAACACCAATTTTAGGTGGGAGATGAATGTCGGTTGGCATAGGCCAACATGTTTGCTATCATTTACTTGTACAGATTGCTCTTTGAAAACTAAAGATATGAGGTTGGTTGCAGAAAAACGTTGCAACCGTAAAATCTTCAACGTTCTATCGCCCACACTTGCCGAAGTTGCGAAAACCAAGCTAAAGTAGGGAGTGTGGTGCGTCAACGTACAAGATACTTATGTTCTCACCGTAGGGACTACGGGTAGAGCCTGCTAAGATAACTGGTGGATAATCGGTGTTCGCAGGAATCTCCCACTTCAAACAGTCCGTTAGGACGTTAAGTGGTGAGTAGTTCAAAAGAAATAAGTGTATAAAACGGAAATATCATTTATGGCTGGAATGACGAACCCTGTATTGGCATGCGTATAGAGACTAATCCCGACCTAGCTTCTATATGCCCAATACCGCACTACGTATTTTGGCGTGAACGTAGAACCTTATGTATCTACTGTTGTGATGTTCCTCGCTTCTTCAGAATGTCAAAATGGGATATTCCTCACGAGTACTGACACAAACAGGTCTTTGATACAATGCATTTCCCAGTGGTCACAGATGAGTTTTACGATCTTACTCACCCAACAATAATCGTATACCTACCCCCTCTAGTGACCTTTCGAAGGGAAGCACGCATATATATTGAAAGCCGTATATCATCCTTCTACATCATTACGAAAAGGAAAAGATACACAATATATATATTCAAATTTTCAAAGAGCAACTTGTTTTGTGCTATATTCTCAGCACACTTCAAAATCGCTTTTTTTATTTACACTTTTGTTTTACAGCTACTAATTCCGCATGTTTATTTTTTCGTTTAGCAATTAAGTTTTGATGCTCATCTCTTACCGAGCGCACTTGATAATAAATTTGAGCTACCTTTTCGATGCTTCCTGTGCTATTTTCAATTGCGATGGTACCTTTCAGTTCGTATGTTTTTCCATCAAAAGTTTTAACACTGTGAGCTTGTGATGCGGCAATATCATAAAATGTGAGTCTTTTTTCTTTTCCCATATGAACGCCTCCTATTTTGATAAAGAAGGGAGAAAAATGCTTCTCCCTTGTCTAGTTTTCTAGCCATCTAGATAGGATGAAATAGTGAACGAGTGCTTCATATCATGCTAAGATTGTTGTGTTATACGAGGTCATGATGCGTTGCGCTGCCTCTTTTCCGTATATGTGCTGTAATGCGGATTGAGATTCAACTACGATTGAATGCTGAATGTGGTATGTCGCGCTTTCTTTTAAAAACTGCTCCATATGAGGGATTGGGTACAAATCATATTGATGAAATACCAGGTGAATCGGTCTTATATTCTTGCATTCTGTTAGATATTGAAGAAAATTTGATAATGCTTCCCCTCTCTCTTGATACGTACTCATTTCCGTTTCTACACTGATGTACACAGCGGATTTTTGTTTTAGATCCATTTGTAGTGTTTCATAACCAGTTAATAAATCATGTTTGATGATTTGATATCCTTGTTTTCGTTTTTCTTGATGAGTATCTTCATAAAAGTTGCCTTTCGGATCAAAAATGAAAATAAAATCATCTGTTGTTTCTTTCACACCTTCTATGACTGATTTATACGCCCCAAAACGAGCTTTTATCACGCCTGCGACCTTTTCCCTTTCATTCAGCTCTTTCAACACTCTAATCAACTTTGTATACTTCTTAGCTACACCTAACATACGTTGCACTCCTTCCTATTTCATTTTCCACTAATAACTAGTACTGAAACCCAAGATACTCTCTCTGTTTCTCTAATTTTTCATATTGTTCTTGCTGCTCATCTAAAATTCGTAAAATTGTACTGATTGTGCCTTGCCTTGTTTCTTTTGCTGATAAGGCTAATACGCTAAACATTTGATAGGCCGGATGATCTTTCTTCAATAACTCACTTAGATTGGGATCTTTTTCTTTTGCTTGTTGTACAAATTCCCTAACCTTTTCTAAATCTAAATAATAGAAATCTCCATGTCGTTGATTTAAGTACAAAATAATTCCTGCTAGTAAGTTCGTAGCGGATTCTATCCAGAAATCATACCGTTCTTTCAGCTTGATTACAGTTTGAGCGATTGAAATACCTTGTATAAGTTCTTTAGAAAGCCAAGCATTCTTGCACCGCATCACGGCTTCCCCAAGTTTCCCTAAATTTTTTATTTTACCGACGTAGATTTCTGACATCTCATATCATCTCCCCTCGGTTTCTTATATCTTGCTCTCTATCCAAAAAATAACTGTCCAAATGGGAATGACGAGTAAACATGCATTCCGACATCCAATAACGAGGCCTAACGGATTTTCAGCTACATCACTAAAATGAGGTTCATATTCTTTTATATCACGATTGAGCTTTCGTACGGATTCTAACTGCAAATACGGCTCCAATTAAGCCAAGTACAACACATGCAAGACTGATCCATCTTATGTAAGTATTTTCGGCTTTTCCGCCTGTTGTTGGAAGATAAATTTCAATTTTCTTGGTGTTTGTTGTGGTTGCTTCATGTGTGGAGTAAAGGGTTGTTCGGTTACTTTTGGTTGTGGTATTCCTAGTTTTTGTGGTTAAAATTTGACCAGCTTTTTTAATTTCAAAAGAATGGGTTGCTGCTAAATTAATATTCACCTAATACGATTTTTTTACATGTACATTGAAATACTTCAAATCAGAAATTTCAGATTTTAAAACTTAAAAAATAACAATAAAATTGTACCTTTTCTACAAGGTTCATTTACAATATAACTGTATAAGTATTTTTGGGGAAAATAGTTTATTTCAACTTTGCCCGAAAGTAAGTTGCAAAAAAAAGTTTCTCAATTGGTTCTTCAAAAAAATCCGCAATACTTTTTGCTCTGCTAAAAATCAAACCTTTCCTGCCTGATTCTACATCGTATAAAGTGCTTGCAGGAATTTTTGAACCTTTTGAAACTTCTATAATTGTATAACCCTTTGACTCACGAATTTCTCTTAGAACTGTCAAATATCTCACCACCTTATTTATAGTTTATTCGTCTTTAAGCCTAAAGTCAACACTTAAAGTTCATATTTTAAACACTTAAAGTGTGAATTTGATATTTTTTAAAACCTACTTGCTTAAAATTGGAGTGATAAATCATATGAAGATTGAAGAGAACGTATTAGGAAAAAATATAAAAAAATTAAGAGCTTTAAAAGGAGTAGCCCGAAAAGAAATGGCCAATGACCTTAAAACTACTTATAGAACTGTTTCTAGTTGGGAGACCGGAGAAAAAAAACCACGCCTAAACAAATTAGAAGAAATCGCAAATTATTTTGACGTAAATACAGCTTCTTTATTAAAAAGTGAAATTCCTGATAAGGAATTATTAAATACTATAAAGGGTGAAGATCCCGTTGAACGTCTAGCACGACTACTCTATGAAAAATACATGAGCGTTCCAGATGAACATAAACCTAGAATTGAGGAAGAGTTACTAAAATATGCAAACAAATTAACAATGCAAATTAATAAGGAGGAATAAGAAAGTCCCTATGATCGAGACCCTCTTATTTCTCTTTACAGCTATATTCTGAACATAATTCAATAAGCTCACTAAAAGTTTGTAAATCCATTTCTTTTATAATTTCTGTAAGCTGATCTATACTTAATTTCATTTCTATCCCTCCATTTATAAATTGTGAATCTACACACATACATTTCGTAGTTTCTTATTTAGAAAGTTATAAAACGTTTTATAAACGCACAAAAGACATCGTTTAAACGATGTCTTTTTTAATAAAGTTGGTTTAGAATTAGCCTCCACCACCAGGATCGACCATTCTATACATTATGGGATTTTCCACTGTAACTTTAGGTTCCAAATTAAATACATAGGATTCAAATAACCCCGGAGAGCCTCCACCAGGATCGACCTTCATATAAGAAACAGATTGATTATCAATATTTTTATATTTAGAATAGTGTTGATATGATAGCATTTTACCTAATAATGCATTTACTAATGTTATCAAAAACAAGGTAATTATTATCAATTTAAATAGTTTCTTCACTCTATTCTCTCCTTTCTGCAAAAACTACATTATTTTTTCTATATTTTTATCATATATTCCTTCTGCAAACTTCACGTACAAAAAGTCATTATTTGACTTAAACATATTAATGGATTTTTTTACTAATTCTAAATTATCCTTAGCCATCCCCATATAGCACGTCTGCATTGGTGATAAATACCCTTTATTCTTTTCAATTCTCTCTAATATTTTAATAGCTTCATCTTTCTTCCCTTCTTTAATTAAAAAAAGTGCGTACTCAGCTGGATGAAGTTTATTAAATTCTATTTTATCTATATCTTTCCACCAAACAATTCTTATAAAATTAATATCATTCAAGGCTATTCTAAATTTTAAACTTTCTTTCGCTCTACTCAATATACTTGTAGCTTCTAAAAAGAAATTTAAAGACTTATTATAATTAGTAAACATGCAATTTTCTCCGCATCTTATATTCAAGAATGCTTCCATAACCGGAAAGAATTTTAAATCTTTATAAGTTCTTAAATATGTATTGTTTTCTTTAAATTCTTTACACATATCTCTTCTTAAAAGCGTATAACTCCATAGTTCTGTTACCCAAAAATAATATAAATTCTTTAAGTAATTATTAGTCACTAATTCAATATTACGTTCAATCCTAACTTTATATCCCTCCATCAATCCGAAATCACCCAAATCACATAAAATTAGCATACTAAGAATGTCACAATAGATTTCTACATCATAATTACTTTTATTAGATATCATTCTAGCTTTCTCAATGTCTAAATATATGCTTTTAATATCCTCACCATCTAAACGAGCAATATATAAACTAAAAATTTTTGCCAATCGCTTCATTTCTATATCTTCACTTTTCTTACACAGTTGATAAATAGATTTCATTAATTTTAAATAATCATTTAAATGGGCAATTGCAAATGCAAGCTTCACATTTATATTCATTCTATCCCTTAATGTATTTAAGTAGTTAATAATCATTTGTTCTTGCTTATCTTTATCGTTTTCAAAAACAACATATACAAGCTTTGAAAAAGTGTATACTGATAATGCATTATTCTTGTTAAGATAATTTGAAATAGTTGATTTCGAAACACCAACTTCTTTTGCAAGGTTTGTGTATGTTATATTTTTAAAGGCTAAGTAATTATCAATTTCTTTATTTATATTTTCCATGTATATTCACCTCTTTTTCAGAAGTATGCGGCTGAATTCAAGGAATATTCAGAAACCTACATATGTATAGTGATTATAACATAGCTAAATACTTTCAATTTTTCTCATTTAAATACTGAATATTCAGTTAATTATAGACGTAAAAATATTAATTCCATCTATATTTTTCTCTTTTGTCTTAAATATGAACTTAGAGTGTTGATATTCTTTAAACGGAATTGTAAAATATAAATAACTTATCAAGGTATTATATTTTTTATAACAAAAAAATAAAACCCCACCGCCAGTTTTTAATTGGTTTCTAGTTTGGCGACCGGATCCAATTAAAAACTCCAAAGATAGGGTTTTAATTCACACTACAAGTGTATGTGTATTTCTTTAGTATCATACTTGATATTAAAATTATACCATAAGGTGCATATAATGTGAATATAAAACCCTTGTTTTCCAGTTTATTTGTGGTGGGAAAATTAGGAGGGTTTTTCTGTGTTGTTGCACAATTTTTTGCTCAGTCGAGCAAAAACTGAATTAAGTCCCCGTATCAAACACTTATCAAAGACTTCTGGAGCTATAAATCAAGCAATAAAGAAAATTACTACTTATATTGATACTATTGTCCTAGAATATGAGGGTGTTACCACTAAAGATTATCTTACCAAAAGAAAATATGAAGCCTTAGAGACTGTTTTATCTTATTTAGTACAAGAAGGCTATAGTCAAGTTAGACAAGACCACATCAGCAAAAAATCAGGCATTTCAAAACCAGTCATTAACTACGTGTTAACATGGCTGCAAGATCTGGGCGTATGCCAACAAATTAAAGTGCGAAGACATGGTAAAATCGCCCCTTCAATTTACATATTAACCATACATAACAACTATTTAAAAATCATTGAATATTTTAAGATAAAATGGGCTTTAGCAATTGATGTTTGCTCTACTTTCACTAAATTGCTAAGTGAAAAACTCTTTAAGAAAAATTTTGTAGCCAATCCTGAAAATATAGAGAATGATATACAAGTCTCCTCTAATTCTTTAGATGTTTTCAACATAAATAAACAAGAAAAATCAGATAAAAATTGTGAATTAAAAGAAAAGAATAACAGATTACAAGATTTAGATGACTATCTAAGTGAGGATCAGAGAAAAGCTTATTACTACATTTTAAGCCAAGAACTAAATCATCTTAGTGAAAAAGATGCATATACACTTGCTTTAAGGATGCCACATTATATCGATCGCTATGCTAGATGGGATTTTGAAGAATGTGTGCAATGGTTCCAATACAATGAAGCTCAAAATAGCAATCCTGCACATTTTATAAAAATGTTTGGGCAAAAATCTAAACAAAACTGGGAACGAAGAAATCAAAACGCATTAGAAAAGAAATCACTGCATGGTTTAAATAAAAAAAGAGAATTTGTTTTCTATAATTTTTTAGAAGAGAGTAATTAAATTTTAAAAATTATACTAGTATGTAGCCTTGCTTAAAAAAATCAACCATAGCAAGGCTATTTGTCATATCCTCTTATAAACGGTCATAAACTTGCTATTTTTCGACACCAGAAACTTCAAAATACAAATCATCTTATAGGATTTGTATTTTGAAGTTTCAGGCAATCTACGTATACAGTTAACCATAATATATTTATAGTTAGCTCTTCTTTAACTATCAAATTAAACTTGAAATTTACTAAGAGAAAATGCTGAATAGCTTGCTAGAGTAAGTTTAAAAGCATCATTATTTATTCTAATGTTATTAATGGTTTTACTTTTTAAAACAAGATTTATTTAATATAGCATTCTGGAATTCTTTCTCTTTTGTCTAATTTTAGGGAATCCGATTCAACTTGCAAAATATATAAATGATTATGTAGATGCCTGTAATCAGCTTCCCTAAAATCTGATAAAATTCTATTCATTTCAAATTGAATCTATATGCCTCCCCCTTCCTCCCCCACTTCTAAAGAATATCACTAGCTATTGAATGCACTTTAAAAAGATTGACTATACTAAAAATGTAAACTATTAAACATAGCCTTGTAACATTATTTTTGTTTAAGATTAAATACCTCTAATACTTTGTAGATTATGGAAAAATTTAAAACACCTCATAAGCCATTTTGAGGAACAAAAATTTCATTAGAAGTATCCCTATTTCAAATTGAGTATTATTATTTACTAGTAAAACGCTATTTAAACGCATAGCGTTCAATACATCCCTATTAATTTTCTTTATATTTAGAATTAAAAGAATATTAATTAGATACTAATTCTATTAATGAAAACTTTGATTCTTGCACATATATCTAGTAAAATTCTTATATTGGAAACAAACTTTTAATAATAAAATTTCAAGTAATTCTTTAGTTATTGTATTGTCTACTCAATATCTTTTTACTTCCAAAGGTGAACGTTATCAAAACGGATAACCTTTATAATTTAATTAACATTAATACTAGATATATATACTAATCTAGCACACGAGTATCTACACTGAAAACATTTTAAAGGTAGTAACGCTTCTTACAGAGTGACCAATAAAGATTTTTATTATTAGAGGAATGATCCTTCTAATAAAGAAAGAATACCTAACACACAAATAATGGAGGTGTGAAGTTTGGAATATGGATATTTTGCACAAGAAGTAGCAAAGCAACTGGATATAAACACTAATACACTTCGTAGATGGTCAATTGAACTAGAAAAAATGGAATACATATTTGAAAGAAATGAACGTAACCAACGAATTTATTATGAAAATGATATAGATATTTTAAAACAAATGAAGGAATACCTAAATCAAAATTGGAAATTAGAAGAGGCCGCTACACGAAGCATGGAGACAATCGAAGAAAACGCCCCGAAAACGGATGGTGTTCAAGAAGAAAACGAAACTGAGGTAACACTTCAGAAACGTTCACAAACAGATATTTCAATAATTCAAGATAAGTTTTCCTATATGTTTAACCAGCAAGAAAAAATTGTACAACAAAACCAAGATATTATTAATTTATTATTACAAGAACGCTCAGAAAAGGAAGAAAAAGATTTACAAATCCAGTTACTACAGGAAAAACTGGATAAAGCCATTCAATTGTTAAATGAAGATCGCCAAGAACAACAAGATAACAGTAAACAAACGTTCATTCAACGTTTGTTTAATCGAAAATAATTGGGCGATTTTCTTTTAAACACATTTCCCAAATAAAAAAAGCGGTAATTACCGCTTTTTTTATTTTTCAAATCACCTTCACAATGCTAAATATACATCATTAAAAAGAATTCCTCTTATGTCTGTCTTTAATACCTATTTAACTTCAAAAGTAAAACGTATATTTACTAATATACATCTAACTAATACTCATTAAAAGTTCATATACTTTTTTACTAAAGTTCATACATATCGCCTAAGTATAATAAAGAGAAAATCACTTAATTTCAATTATAATATTAGTAGTTGAAAAAGCCAAAAACCCCTGTCTTTTTCTCAACCTTTTCTTAATTCAAACATATCAAAACCACCTTAATCCTTTTAATATCAAGGGATTAACGCACCATAAACGCCTAGCGTTCACGATAAATTTCAGTTTTTATATACTTCAATTCTAAATAGTTATTCCTCAACTCAAATTTAAATTTAATTTTGTATAAAATTTAGAGTATTACTTTCAATTTTATTGCGTTTAAGGTACTTCCACCATTTCAACAATTAGAAGTATTTATATATTTCTTTGGCCTTACCTATGAATCCCAAAAATCCTCGGTATTAATTAATATCAATGTATTGATCGTTATTCTCAAAATCATCAAAATTCCATCAGTTTTTCGGGAAGCTTGGTTAAACGCTGTAAAGCCCTAACTTTTTAAAATTTTCATATTATAGAACTTAAGTAAGAATGCCTTAACCCCATAAAACAATGGGTTTAACGGATTATGAACGCATAGCGTTCACGTTAATTAGAACGTTAATTTACCACTTCACAAGCGTTCATTCTGTATTCATTTTAATCTTGTTGTAATGAAATTATATATTGAATACTTAAATTACGTTTCTTTATTACAAATATAGAATGTTAGCTTATTTTAAATGAAACTACAAATTTAAAATAACGCGTCCCTAAATTTTACAAACAAAGCTTTCTTGATCCTCAACTTTCAGCTTTACCAGCAAATCTTTTATCATTATCTCTAAGCAATCTTAGTACAAGTCGCATCCCTCTAAATAGATGAGACCTCATAAACGTTGATATGAAAGGGATAGTCGCTACAAAAACGGATAGCGTTTACGTATTCTTAAACACTAAAATAACACTTTGATAACGTTTACGACTTAGGGGGTTTAGTTACATTCTCTAAAACATCACATCCTCTTGGAAGTATTAAACTTTCAGATCCAACTAACTACTTTATTTACTAAAAAATGAATTCTAACTTAAATAAGTAGGTTGGTTCATATACAAATTACTCGCTCTAATTAATGCTTTCATTATTACTTTTGGACACTATAACTTAAGCTGTCTATCAGTTATTACACTAAATCTAGAGGGTCATGCCGAATGTTATTATGTAAACTGTGAACTCACATTATATACATGGATCAGAGAAAGCAAAACATCCTAAATTAATCTATTTAATGGCTTACATGTTCTTCTAAAATATTGACAGATTATAGGGATGAATGACTAATATCAGTTAATAATATAGAAGAATATTGGCATATGCACGCGAGAGAAAATGAGTTAAACATAAGTGTTCCAGATGCATAGGTGTTTGGAGATGATTCCAAGAAGATGAGAGATGAATTAAGAAGTTTAATTGTTAAAGGAATCAAAACAGGAACATACGCTGCACATTGTGTTTACGGGCTTGAAGGAAAGGAAATTCAAAAGTTTGGTCAGTACGATATTGTATTGGCTGGAGACAATACTCGATTAGCAATTATAAAATATACAGAGATTGATTTTTTAAAAATGAATGAAGTAACAAGTGATTTTTCCAGATCTGAGGGTACAGGTGATTTAAGCTATGATTATTGGTATAGTGAGCGTGTTGAATTTCTCACTTGGGAATTAAGCCCGTATGGACTTACTTTTGCTCCAGACTTATTGCTAATTTCTCAAACGTTTAGGGTAATGGATGTTTTTGAACTACTCACCACTTAACGTCCTAACGGACTGTTTGAAGTGGGAGATTCCTGCGAACACCGATTATCCAACAGTTATCTTAGCAGGCTCTACCCGTAGTCCCTACGGTGAGAACATAAAGTATCTTGTACGTTGATTCACCACACTCCCTACTTTAGCTTGGTTTTCGCAACTTCGGCAAGTGTGGGCGATAGAACGTTAAAGATTTTACGGTTGCAACGTTTTTCTGCAACCAACCTCACATCTTCAGTTTTCAAAGAGCAATCTGTACAAGTAAATGATAGCAAACAGGTTGGCCTATGCCAACCGACATTCATCTCCCACCTAAAATTGGTGTTTCACACCTTCACATTTTTGAGGAAGGAGTCTTCTGTCGGAAAACGATAAAGATAGAGTATAAATTGAAATCCAAACATGCTTTATTCTAGCTATATATATACAAGAAACAGGCTGTAAAAATCCGATTTTACAGCCTGTTTTTAAACAACTATTTTATTTTTAAAACAACTTTATTATTCGTTAACAAAAACCTTACAAACGTTGTTATTAAAGGGATAAACGCCATAATAACGTATAGCGTTTATGTATTATTAAACACCAAATTAACACTTCGATAACGTTTGTCTGTTAGCGGATTTTATACATCCTCGAAAACTTCAAATTCTCTTAAGAAGATTATAATTTAAACTATTAATTCTAACTTTAATTCCTAAGAATATCTTAAAGGAATTCATTCAACTCATATAGAAAACTTCTCCAAGGTTTATATAAATGCCTTACAAAAGATACAATTCACTAAAAAAAAACAATTAATCTAACAAACGAACTGTACTTAGTTCTAATAAATATAAAATAAATATCTTATTTATATTTATTTTATATAAAAACCTAATTAATCAACCGCTAAATAAAAATGAATTCATTTAAATATTAATTTTGTATTTAAATTATATCTAATTGATATTTAATTAAGGTTAATCCCGTTCAAAACCTTGTAATCACTCTACTTTTAAGGTATAATATATTTATTAAATATAAATAAAAAATAAATTTTATAGAGGTGATGTATAATGAAGAATTCAAAAGGGAAAACTCTTCATATAGACATTGAAGGCGATATTGGGAACGATTCTTTTAAAGGTTACATTAATGGTGAATACATAAAAATGAAAAACGTATATCAAAGCGTTTACTCAATGCCAAATGTAACAGAAACAAACACTCAAAAAAATGTGATTAATCTAGTAGACAATATGTTTGTAAATATTGCTAGTAAATCAATTAGAAGATCTGGTATGTACTTTATTGGTAATCGAGCGATGCTAACAGGGAAGAACCCAAAAAACATGAACATTAAAGTAGGTCAAAAATATAACGATGATTTGCCGTTAATTAATATGCTAGGACTAATTGCAAATAAATCCGTTCAGCTTGAGTGGGAAAGAACTGAACAACTACCACAATCAATTAATGTGACTGTTGATCTTATTTCAGCTATTCCAGCAAGCCAATGGACACCAGTAAATGCAAAACACCTAGAGCAACGTTTTACTAATTCAAATCATGTTGTAGTTGTTTATGTAGGGGAAGAACAAGTAACAGTCAGCTTAACATTTAACAGTGCAAACATTACCCAGGAAGGCGTTCCTCCTTTATATGCAATCCTTGAAGGCGAAGAAGATATGTTTAGTGACTTTATTAAACTATATAAAGACAAACTTGAGGTAGAGACAGTTGAAAAATCCTTCTTTAAGAACAAAAAAATCTTACATAGCGACATTGGAGATGGAACAACTGAGTATATATACACAGTCGGTGTAAATCCAGTCATTGATGCTTGTAGCGGAGAAAGACGTGGAGTTGGGCATGCTACAGAAGAAGCTGTTAAGCTATTAAACCAAGAACGTGGAACAAACATTAAACGCCAACAATTCTCACAAATCCTTCAAGATCCAGATCATAAATACTATGAAGAAGCAACTGGCTACTTTAATATTACAAAAGTAGAACAAGCTGAACTTATCTTAGAAGATACAAGTGAAAAGTATGTAAGCAATACCGCCAGTGAAGCTGAAATTTTATGTGTATACGGTGGGGGAAGTGTTACTTTTAAAGATGAGTTATATAATCAACTATTAGAGTATTGTGAGCAAGTTGGTATGTACTTATTATGGATACCAGAAAAATATGCTGTAGATATGAATGCTAGAGGGATGCAAGTAATCAAGAAGATTCTTACTCGAAAAAAGGTGAGATAATATGGCTGACAAGAAAAGAGAATCTTTCTTTTGGAATCTCAAAAAAATTGAGAATGAAGAGTTCTTTAAATGGTTTGAATCTCAAGGGAATATAGCAGATTCATTATATAAACTTGTCTGTTACTTTATTGATAAACATGGTTTGCAAGATGTTGGTGATTATAAGATTCAACAACAAATGCAAAGAGAGATCTTACTTCAAGATAAAGATTTTTTAAATGAGGTAAAACGGGTCCTATTGAATGATTCAAAACTTATTATCAAAAATGATAATCAAAACATCCATAATGAGATTGAATCTCCTAATGAAATAATTGGAACTTCTGAAGAGAAGCCCAATAATGAAGATGACAAAAAAGAAGACGTTTCTAAATCTGAAACAAATGTTTTGAATGATGAATATGATGATCTTGATACAGCAAGTTTATTTGGTAATTAGTATGTAAATACTCTAAAAAAAGAGTCCTAGAAATAGGACTCTTTTTTTAGAGTATTTACAACTTACATCTTATCAATGATTAACTGTCGTTTATACCATTGATTTAGTTTGCTTCTCGCCGTACTAGAGAGACGTTTTGTTTTTTTATTATAAAATCTAGAAAGAGTAGGCTGCGATATACCTATCTCTATTGAAAGTTCTCGCATAGTTATATTCCTTTTCATATGCACAAACTCTATTTTCTCTCTAATTACTTGTTCATTTTCAGTTGTATCTAATGGTTTTTCTACAATTTTTATTGGCTGATTTTCCTCATGTATCGTATCAATTGTTTTCTTTTTTGCTAAGTTTTCCATTGAACTAATTAGTTCTTTTGGCGGCAATATTACTATTCCTAACTGTGAATAATAGTTTTTAAACCAATTCTTTTTTGTTAGTTTTTCTTCTTCTAAACCATTATCATATTCCCAATGAGAAATTACCTCTTCTTTTTCTAGATCCATAAGAACATTTTCTAATTGTTCGCGAATACGATTCGGTTTTTGTTTCTGGTTTATCCCCATAACTGCTAACAAACCTTTATCTCCACCTATGGAATAAGGTCTTTGTAAACTAGAAAACATTTGACGTATTCTCCATTGCCATGTCAAATATCGAATTAACCTTTTATGATATTTATGTCTATAACTATTATATTCAAGTGCCTTTTTTGATAATAATGCGGTAGTACTATTAGATCCATATAAATATCCGGATAAGAAACTCCCCGGTTTGATTCGGCATGATTCTATTCCCATGTATTCGTTTGTATTTTTATCTCTCCATAGAACCACAGAATCTAATACGAATAGTCTTTTAATTACCTCACGCTTTACTTCATAATGCTTACCTGTTTCAGCACGATCATTTAATACGACTACTTCATTGTCATCATTTAGATATATAAAAATACTTGCTAGGGCCGCAATCCGCTTCGCTACTTTAATTTTATCTTCTACCCTGTAGTATTCAACACCATTTGCCTTAGCCTTTGAAATACTGCACATCTCTAAAACTTGTTCATATGAAAAATCAATAAATTCATCGGGCGATTTTGCTTCATTCAACCATTGAATCGTGATGGTATCTAAACAATCTGCAGTTAAATCATCCATATTACTCATTACACCATCTACTAAGGTATTCCATCTTGCTGCCTCTTCAATATTCGTTAATTTTAGATCTTCATCTTTATGAGAGGAAAGCTGTGCCACTCCATTACTATCCTTTGTTTCAATAGGATATGATTTTAACAGTGTATTTTCATCTTCTTCAAATTGATTTTTAGCTATTCCATCCCTTAACTTATAATATACTGCGGAGTTATTTACTTCTAAATAATTTTCATTCAATGTGTTTGCATTTGATTCACTTGTTGCTGTATGCACTTTATTACTAACTGTCTGATTTTTACGAAACTCTTGTTCAATAAAGACACCTATTGTCTCATCAATGATTATTCTATATTCATCAATATTTCTATATATATCTAGAGGAGAAATACCTTTTCTTTGTTGTTGCTCTAGCCACTGTACGAGCATTGAAAATGATGGAGAAAGGTATTCTGAAGTCACAATTTTACTTTTATCTGCTTCAACCTCAACATAATAAGACACCCATTTTTGCCACAATTGCTCATCTTTTTTATACAATTGTTCCGTTATTGATAGTGCATCTCTAAACAATTGTAGAACGTCTTCCATATAAATTCTGCTCCTTATATACATTTAGTTATTCTTAATCTGAACTTGAAAATAATTAGCTATATGATGTTCCTTTTTATAAAAACTAGAAATTAAGTCAGAATATTCCCATTCCTATTTCGTTGTTAACATGTTAAAGGCTCTAGTTTGCATACTTATAGCCCGCTCTGTAACTGATTATACAAGACTCAATCGATTTGTAAAATCCAAAGTGATAGAACAGAGCACCTTTTTTATAAAAAGATAATCTTTTTATAAACGGTTCAACTTTATTTCAACTCCAAAAAAAGATTACTTCCGTTTTCTTTAAAAATTATTTGTGACAAAAATATAGAAAAAGAAAAAGCAGCTAAAGCTGCTATGGAATAAATGAAAAAAGAACAAATTAGATACGAACAAGTCGCTTTCTTTTATAAGGAAGAACAAAGAAAGAGTGGAAAGCAATACACAAACAGGTAAATCACATGAAGTAAACTGATAAAGAGATTGAAAATTCTGATATTTTAATCGCTAAGGGTTTTTGTTTACTCTTTCTTTGTTGAAATGAGTTTAACATGAAAAATAATATAAATCAACAAAAAAATACAAAATTCTTATAATTACGACATTTTATTCATCTTTCTTTACATTCACGTTAAACACATTGTTACTATGGTTTGAAAAAACAGTTTAATCGTTTTATAACTGGTACTCAACAGTGCACTAGGCTTAACAAGTCTTGTTTAATGCTTTTATTTTTCGATTACTTCGAACACCACAAATTCATCAATATGAAAATTTATAGTCATATCATGTCCCTTTTTTACAAAACATGAAACAAAAATAACAATATGTGTCTCTTTCTTACTAACTCGAAATTTTTTTCTAATATTGCTTAAACCTTGATATATAAGCTTTTCTATTACAGCAATACTATTAGTTATGAAAATTTACAGCTATATGATGTCCCTTTCTTTTTAGATAAAAAGCCCATTAACCCTTTCATATTAAGGCTTTACACGTTTCTAACTCTATTTTCATGTATTTATGCAACATGAAAACCCATAGCGATATGATGTCCCCATTTTTTACCAAACATGAAAACTCACCTAGCTAATTCATGTCCCTTTTTCAATTGAAAAATTACAGATAAACCCCATTACCATCACTATTTAAAGAGTTTTTCTAATTTAACTCATAATTATAAACATGAAAATTTACAGCCATATGATGTCCCTTTTCATTTTTAAAAAATCGATATAAATGTTGATTTAATCATACTTATACGGTTTTTTTTCTATTTTTCACCTTTTCTACCAATATGAAAATTCATAGCCATATCATGTCCATAAAAAAAAATACACGAATCCTGAAACCCCTTGATACACAAGGGATTAAAGGACGTTTCATCTTTTCATTTTTCCTCTTAAAGGGACGTATTTCATCAAATTTCGATTTGGTATAATCAAAATTGATATATTTTATAGTTTTTGGTATTTATTTCAATATTTATAGGTAGGAGGTGAAAAAGATGGGAAAATCATTTATTATTCGTAATCAACGTAGTCTAAATGGACAATCCACAAATGCAGTTTTAGTAACACTGAAGTCTTGGCAAAAACTTGTTGAAACTTTCGAAGAGAAATACTA
>NZ_JBQYMD010000001.1:0-85000 GCF_052682895.1 Bacillus sp. WC2503
AACAACGAACCGGTAATGATTTACTGTAACATTACCGGTTATTTAAAAAATAGCTTTTTGAGTACATGAAGAAGATAGTTTAAAGCTAGTTTGCTTTCGTTATGGGGCAAGGTAGTTGCTTAATTAATATTGTTTGTGGGATGAAAATAAGGTTGTTGTTTGAACTTTAAAATAGGGGGGCTTGTGAAATGAGTATTAAGAAAAAACTTGGTATGGGTGTTGTAACTGCAGCGCTTGGTCTATCTTTAATTGGTGGGGGAACATATGCGTATTTTAGTGATAAAGAAGTATCACAAAACGCGTTTGCAGCGGGTACTTTAGATTTGAGTGTTAATCCTGAAGTTGTTATTAATGTCGACAATATTAAACCGGGTGATGAAATGGAGCGCGGTTTTCAATTAGTTAACAAAGGAACCTTAGCGATAGGAGACGTGAAACTTCTTACAGATTATAGTGTTATTGATGCTAAAGGAGATAATGGAAATGCTGATTTTGGTGATCATATCCGTGTTGATTTCTTATGGAATTTGGATAAAAATGAGGTTCCAATTTGGTCTACTACATTATCTGAGTTAAAGGTAGCTACGCAAAATGGAAGTATTCCTGATCTTGTACAAAAAGGTGTTGTAGACCGGGAAGGAAATGGACTTGCTCCTGGTGATGATGATACTTTCTATGTAATGTTTACATTTGTAGATAATGATGAAGAACAAAATGTATTTCAAGGAGATTCATTGAAATTAAATTGGACCTTCAATTCAATGCAGACAAACGGTGAAGAGAAATAAAGGTAAATGTTATATATAAGAATGAATTGAGAAATAGTATTTTTAATAGTGTAAAGGTTGATTTAGTGAATCAACCTTTTTTGTTTTTAGATTTTTTTATGTGTAGGGGTCGCATTTTTATAGTAGTCATAACAGAGCTTTTCACATTCATAGCAGTACTTCTAACATTTATGTCGAATTAAGAAGATATATAGGAGGGATACATATGGAAATAGCTGTAGAACGAGTTTTTACAAAGGAGATTTTAACAAGAGCTGCAAGTTTGTTTCATGTAACGGTGGAAGAAAAGCCACTTGGAGATTTTGAAAATTACATTTTTAAGGCGAAGGGTGATAGTGATGAAGATTACGTATTACGTTTAACGCATTCTTCCCATCGTTCTAAAAAAGAGGTAGAGGCTGAACTAGATTTTTTACGATATGTTGCGGAGAACGGTGCAAAGGTAGCGGGACCTCTTTACTCAACATCTCAAAATCTTGTAGAAGAAATTGTAGTAGAGGATGGAACTTTCTTTTTTGCTTCCTTATTTACATACGCAAAAGGTGAGCAAGTAAAAGGAGAAGGATCGCCATATTGGGGAAATGCTTACTTTGAAGCGTGGGGAAAAGCGATTGGACAATTGCACCGCCTTACAATGAATTACCCTAAAACTGACTACCGTGATACGTGGGAAGAGGATGAAAGTAGTATTGTTAATGAATTAGAAGATGAGAACGTGAAAGAAATTGCAGCTGTATTAATGGAGGAAATAAATGCTCTTCCAATTGAAAGAGAAACATTCGGCCTTATGCATGGTGATATTCATCCAGGCAATTTTCACTATGATGGAAAAGAGTTAACAATCTTTGATTTTGATGATGCGGCCTATAATTACTTCATTCATGATTTGGCAATGGTTCTTTATTACTCTGTTCTTTTTACACCGTGGACAGTGGAAGAAAAGACGACATTCGCTCGTAAACAGTTACAAGTGTTAAGAAAAGGGTACGAATATGAGCACAGGCTGGCGGATAGTTGGTATGAATCGTTACCTTTATTTTTACGTTTACGTGATATAGGTTTGTATGGCACGCTCCAAAAGAAATTTAAAGGGAAAGATATGCCAGATCATTTCAGAGAATTAGCTGAACAACTCTATGAAAGAATTATAAAAAGAGAAGCGATTGTGAATATATAATACATTCATATTAAAACAAAGTATATAAAATAAATATATACTTTGTTTTTTTATACAAAAATATGTTTATTTTATTAAAATAATATTGTTATAGATTCGGTATGCACGTATAATTTTATGTATATTCTGAATATTCTTTAAAAATGAGGAGGGGGAATGTTGGAAGCAATCGTAAGTTGGATCAATAATATTGTTTGGAGTCCAGCACTTGTTTATTTATGTTTAGGAGCAGGTTTATATTTTTCTATTCGAACGAGGTTTTTACAAGTAAGGCATGTAGGAGAAATGGTGAAGCTTACATTTCAAGGAGAAAAATCGGATGCTGGTGTTTCTTCTTTCCAGGCGTTAGCGCTTTCATTATCAGGGCGCGTTGGAACAGGAAATATTGCGGGTGTTGCAACGGCTGTTGCATTTGGTGGTCCAGGAGCTGTCTTTTGGATGTGGGCGGTAGCTTTTCTAGGAGCAGGTTCTGCTTATGTAGAATCAACACTTGCACAAATATATAAGACGAAGCATCAAGGGCAATTCCGTGGTGGTCCGGCTTATTACATTGAAAAAGGGCTAGGAGTTAAATGGTATGCATTAGTATTCGTTGCGGCAACAATTCTTGCAACGGGGATGCTGTTACCGGGTGTTCAGGCAAATAGCATTGCTGTAAGTTTGGAAACAGCTTTCGGTATTAATACTTCTGTATCTGGAGCGGTATTAGTAGCAGCATTAGCGCTTATTATTTTTGGGGGAGTTAAGCGAATTGTTAACGTAGCACAAGTTGTAGTGCCGTTTATGGCACTTGGTTATATTTTAGTAGCTTGTGTAATTGTAGCTATGAATATTGAAAAGTTACCAGATGCTTTCATGTTAATTTTAAAAAGTGCATTTGCATTAGAAGCAGCTTTTGGTGGGATTATTGGTTTAGCAATCTCTTGGGGAGTAAAACGTGGTATTTATTCCAATGAAGCAGGGCAAGGAACTGGGGCACATGCGGCGGCAGCTGCTGAAGTATCACACCCAGCTAAACAAGGGTTAGTACAAGCATTTTCCGTTTACATTGATACATTATTCGTCTGTTCAGCAACAGCATTTATGATGATTATTACAGGCATGTATAACGTATTTGATGCAAGCGGAAAAAACTTTATCGTCAATAAATTAAACGGTGCACAGCCGGGTCCTGGTTATACACAGGCAGCAGTAGAATCTGTTTTCCCTGGATTTGGAAACGGTTTCGTCGCAATCTCGCTATTATTCTTTGCATTTACAACAATTATGGCGTATTACTACATTGCAGAAACGAATATTGCATACTTAAATCGTGATAAAGACCGTCCTTGGATGTCCATCGTACTAAAGTTTGTATTCTTAGGAGTCGTATTCTATGGTTGTGTAAAAACAGCTGCAACAGCGTGGGCTTTAGGTGACATCGGTGTAGGAATTATGGCATGGGTTAACATTATCGCGATTTTACTACTACAAAAACCAGCATTGATCGCCTTAAAAGACTATGAAAAGCAGAAAAAAGAAGGGAAAGATCCAGTATTTGATCCGCAGGAATTAGGAATTAAAAATGCTGATTTCTGGGAGCATGAATATGGGAAAGATAAAAAAGAAGAAGTATCTTAATAGGATAGGAACGAAGGAGCAAAGGGAACGACCTTTGCTCTTTTTTTATGGACAAAATGAAGCTGAAAGTTATTTTTTTGCCTATTTTTGAATATAAAAAGAATGTACATGCTTTGTTAGAGGAAGGGGGGAGTATGGTGATTGAGTTTCGTAATGTAAATAAATATTATGGTGACTTTCAAGTTTTAAAAGATATTAATCTGCAAGTACAAAAGGGTGAAGTGGTAGTAGTTGTTGGACCTTCAGGGTCAGGGAAAAGTACATTGCTTCGGTGTATAAATCAATTAGAGACAATTACAGATGGAGAATTAATTGTACAAAATACAGAGGTACACAATAAGAAAACGGATATGAATGAATTACGCCGAGATATCGGGATGGTCTTTCAACATTTTTATTTATATCCACATAAAACGGTTCTTCAAAATATTACACTAGCGCCTATTAAAGTAAATAAAGTTTCAAAAGAGGAAGCTGAGAAAACAGCGATGTTTTATTTAGAGAAAGTAGGAATCCCGGAAAAGGCTAATGTATACCCGCATCAATTATCCGGAGGTCAACAGCAAAGGGTAGCGATTGCTAGGGGACTTGCGATGCAGCCTGAAATTATGCTATTTGATGAGCCTACGTCTGCTCTTGATCCGGAGATGATTGGAGAAGTGCTTGACGTTATGAAAACGTTAGCTAAAGAAGGGATGACGATGGTTGTCGTCACGCATGAGATGGGATTTGCGCGAGAAGTAGCAGATAGGATTTTATTTATGGATGAGGGCCAAATTATTGAGGATACAACACCAGCAGCATTTTTTGCAGACCCAGAACAAGAAAGGGCGCGTCTATTTTTAAGCCGAGTGTTAAATCATTAAAGGAGGAATTTCATGCTTAAAATGAAAAAGTTGTTTACCTTAATCGTATTCTCATGTTTATTCGTACTTGTCGTTGCCGGGTGCGGAAGTAAAAAAGATGAGGCGAAAGAAACGAATACGAAGCAAGGCGGAGCCATAGAGCAAATTAAGAAGCGTGGGAAATTAGTAGTTGGGGTGAAGAATGATACGAATTTATTTGGATTGAAAAACCCTTCAACAGGGCAGGTAGAAGGATTTGATGTTGATGTTGCAAAGGCACTTGCGAAAAAAATTCTCGGAGATGAAAAGAAACTAGAATTAAAAGAAGTAACGTCTAAAACGCGTATTCCACTATTGAAAAATGGTGATATTGATGCAATTATCGCAACAATGACAATTACGGAAGAACGTAAAAAAGAAGTTGATTTCTCAGATGTATATTTTAAAGCAGGGCAATCGTTACTTGTGAAAAAAGGAAGCAATATTAAAGGTATTGATGATATAAAACAAGGTGTGAAAGTATTAGCCGTAAAAGGCTCAACATCTACAAATAACATTCGTCAAAAGTCACCAGAAGCGACTGTATTAGAATTTGAAAATTATAGTGAGGCATTTACGGGGTTAAAAGCAGGGAAAGGTGATGTTTTAACGACAGATAATGCAATTCTTTACGGAATGGCAAAGCAAGATTCAAATTATGAAGTTGTAGGGAAAATTTTCACGGATGAGCCGTACGGAATTGCTGTGCAAAAAGGTGCAGATGATTTAACGAAAGAGATTAATAGCTTACTAAAAGATATGAAGGCGAGTGGGGAGTACGACAAACTGTATGAAAAATGGATTGGCCAAAAACAAGAGTAGTAAAGTGAAACTTTAATTAGTGGGGCTTAATCCCAGTGAATAGTAAGAGTGAGGGGATGAGGGATGCTCATCCTCTTCTTGTAAAGAAAGAGGGGAGAATATGTGCCTGATTTTTCTATATTAACGAATAACATTGATATGTATTTAGAAGGCTTTAAGTATACAGTTATGTCTAGTGTAATTGCGTTAATAGGCAGTTTTATTTTAGGAGTAATTTTGGCAGTAATGCGTATTGCACCGATTCGTATTTTAAACTGGATAGGATCAGCTTTTGTGGAGTTTGTAAGAAATATTCCACTCGTATTAATTGCATTTATATTTTATTTCGCTTTACCTGTAATAGGAGTTACTTTAAATGGTTTTGTAGCAGGAACACTTACGCTTACGGTATATACTGCAGCGTTTATTGCCGAGGTTATTCGCGCTGGTATTTTATCAGTCGCGAAAGGTCAAATGGAAGCAGCGCGTTCCTCAGGATTGACTTATACGCGAGCGATGTACCATGTCGTTTTACCTCAAGCGATGAAAATCGTAATCCCTCCTCTAGGAAATCAATTTCTTAATTTAGTAAAAAACTCTTCCATACTCGGAATTATCGCTGGTGCTGATTTAATGTATCAAGGAGATTTAATTTCAACGAAGACGTTTGTTACGTTTGATGTTTATATATTTGTCGGGATGTTTTATTTAATATTAACAATTCCGCTCAGTATGCTAGTGCGTTATTTAGAAAAACGCTTGGCAAAGGAGGCGGTGTAAATGGATTTTAAGGGAGCTATAACAGGGGATCATATCCTCTTTTTGTTAAAAGGATTACTTATAACGTTAGAGGTAGCGCTCGTAGCAATTGTACTTAGCTTTATTATTGGTAGTGTAATAGGAATATTGCGCTATACGAAAATACCTGTCGTTTCACAAATATTAGGAGTTATCGTGGAAGTGATTCGAAATTTACCGCTACTTTTAATTATATTTTTTACGTATTTTGCACTTCCAGAAGCGGGATTGAAGTTAGAAATTATAACAGCTACAATTGTTGCTTTAACAATATTTGAAGCGGCAATGATATCTGAAATTGTTCGAAGCGGTCTATTATCTATCGAAAAAGGGCAGATTGAGGCTGCAAGGTCTTCAGGATTAACGTATGTGCAAGCGCTTTGGCATATTATTTTGCCGCAAGCATTAAGAAGAATGGTCCCCCCGCTTGTTAGTCAGTTTATTTCATTGCTAAAAGATACGTCGCTCGCAGTTGTTATATCATTGCCAGAGCTTATGCATAATGCTCAAATTATTAGCGGGCAAAATGTAAATTATATGATTCCGACTTTTATAGTAGTGGCTTGTATGTATTTTATAGTGAATTATAGTTTATCAATTTTATCGAGAAGATTAGAGCTTCGTTAACTCTTACAATATATGTAAGGGTTTTTTCCTTGTTTCTCCTTATTTTCCTCTAAATAGTATCTAAATCTTGCAATAATTCGATTTTTTATATTATTTTATCAGAAAAGTGTTAATTTTATATAGAAATTGTAATCGCTTTCGTGTATATTTTTATTATCAGAAAATTTTAAAAAGAGATAGGGGTACTTGTAGGGGGAGGATTAAGATGCAGCAACCAACAAATGAGAAATTACATCGTACGATGAAGAGTAGACATTTATTTATGATCGCACTTGGTGGTGTAATCGGAACTGGTTTTTTTCTAGGTTCAGGTTACACTATTAATCAGGCTGGACCAGGGGGGGCCATCCTTTCATATTTAGTGGGCGGATTTATTATGTATTTAACAATGCTTTGTCTTGGAGAACTAACGGTAGCAATGCCAGTTTCAGGGTCTTTCCAAAAGTATGCGACGAAGTTTATTGGACCAGGAACAGGCTTTATGATCGGCTGGCTATATTGGCTTGGCTGGGCAGTAACAGTAGGACTGGAATTAACATCGATCGGTTTAATGATGAAAAGATGGTTTCCAACTGTTGATGTTTGGGTATGGTGTCTTGTATTCGGAGTTATTTTATATGCTTCAAACGCTATCTCAGCGAAAAGTTACGCTGAATTAGAGTTTTGGTTCTCTAGTATTAAAGTAGTTACAATTATTGCATTCGTTCTACTTGGTGGTAGTGCATTACTAGGATTTTTACCATACGACGGAAAAGAAGCGGCACCTCTTTTCTCTAACTTCGTAAGCGATGGCGGGTTATTCCCGAATGGACTAGCTGCCGTATTACTTACAATGATTACGGTTAACTTCTCATTCCAAGGAACAGAGTTAATCGGGATTGCAGCAGGAGAAAGTAAAGATCCAGAAAAAACAATTCCACGCGCAATTCGTAATACAGTATGGCGCATTATGTTATTCTTCATTTTAACAATGACGATTTTAGTAGGATTAATTTCTTGGAAAGAAGCAGGCGTAATTGAAAGTCCATTCGTAGTTGTATTTGATAAAATCGGTATTCCGTATGCAGCTGATATTATGAACTTCGTTATTATTACTGCTTTATTATCTGTAGCGAATTCAGGATTATATGCAGCAACGCGTATATTATGGTCACTTGCAAATGAAGGAATGGCACCAACTTCTTTCAAGAAAGTAAATAAACGTGGTATTCCAATTACAGCGCTAGTCGTAACGATTGCGGTAGCTGGATTATCTCTATTCACAAGTTTCCTTGCAGAAGATACAGTGTACATGTACTTATTATCGATAGCTGGTTTATCGGCTGTTTCAAGTTGGATCATTATTGCGCTATCGCAACTTCGTTTTAGAAGTCAGTATATAAAAGGCGGAGGGAAATTAGAGGACTTAAAGTATAGAACACCACTATACCCGATTGTTCCAATTTTAGCTTTAATTACAAATAGCATCGTTGTTATTAGTTTAGCGTTTATTCCTGAACAAAGAATGGCGTTATATTGTGGTATTCCATTTATCATTTTCTGCTACATATATTATTATATGAGTAAGAAACGGAAGAAACCGATGAAAGTGGAGATGGAAAAAACAAATGAAACTAACAATCAAACACGATGATATAGAAGCAGATTTATCGTACGGTCAATTAGCGATTGGAAAAGAAAATGGGTATTCACCGTTACAATTACTCGTTTCTTCTATCGCAGGATGTAGTGCAATTGTCTTCCGAACAATTTTAGAAAAGAAACGTATTACATACGATACGTTTACAATTGAAACCGAAATTGGTAGAAGTGAAGCTTTATCAAAACCAGTTGAAAGTGTTCATTTGCACTATAAAATCAAAGCACAAAACATTACAGAAGAGCAGTTGGACAAGGCGCTGCAACTTGCAGTGAAAAATTGTACGATTGTTCAATCTGTAAAAGATAGTATAAAGGTTACGGAAACGATTGAATTAATAGGGTGAAACATAAAAACGTGAGACTACGGCTCTCACGTTTTTATGTTTTAGAAAGAGGAGAAATTTAATGGAATGTTTAGGGTGTAAATTAGCAAACAAAGAGGAAAAAATATATAAAGTATATGAAAATGAATATGTAACATGTTTTTTAGATCATGCCCCTTTCTATCCAGGACATATTTTAATTGTGCCAAAGCATCATGTTGTAGAAGTGGACGAATTAGATGATGTTGTAGCAAAATCGATTATGGATGCTTCTAAGCTTATTGTAAAAGCGATTAAGTCATTATATAAACCAGATGGAGTTACAATTTGTCAAAATGGTGGAATCTTTAATGAGTTAACGCATTACCATATGCATGTCGTACCGAGATATAAAGAGCGCTCGTTTGCCGAGTTTTATACGGTACAACCTGGAGAAAAACAGAATCATAACTTTGAAGAAACAAAGACATTGTTAAAAGAAGCGATAGAGAACATACTGCATCCCGAAAAGGCGTAAGAGTGATATTCTTAAGGGGACAGTCAGGAAAATTCTAATAAACAAAAGCCCGATTTCTCAGTTAAAATAGAGAAATTGGGCTTTTGTTTATTCTATTATTAAATTTTATCTATTAAAGAATGCTGCAGTGTCACAAAGTATATCGCTCATTCGTTATATAGAATGAGAGGAGGAATTATATGAAAGTTACAAACAACGATTATGAAAAGATGGAAGAGCTATACGAGTTGTACGAACAAAAAGTTTATTATGTAGCGTATTCTATTTTAAATAATATTCAGCAGGCTGAAGATGCAGTTCAAGAGACGTTTATTACTCTTTATAAGAACTTGGAAAAGCTCCATAGCTTGAACACTCAAGAGCTTAAACGCTACACTTTGAGGGTCGCGAAAAATAAGGCGATTGATAGTTACCGGAAAAATAAACGACATGAAACATTTTTAGAAGAATATGAAAGAGAATCAATAGAAGCAGTAGATGAAAATATTGAAGAGTGGGAAAAACGTAAAATGTCTGAGGTTCAAATTGATACATTGCTAAAAGAGTTAAATGAATCGAACAGACAGGTGTTTAAGTACAAAGTCTTCTATAACTTAACGTATCAAGAAATTTCAAGTGTCATGGGGATAACGGAGGCCAATGTCCGTAAGCAGTTTGAACGCGCTCGAAAACGAGTTCAAAATATGATGGGAGGTATACAACATGACGAATTCAAAGAACTCCAAAGAAATATATGAACTTGCTGAAAAAATTGCTTTAGATGATTTTGATAAACTCGAAGAACAGCATGAATTTTCACATACATATACGCGCAAAAAGAAATTGTTTATGGAGGAAATGCAGCTGAAAGACGGACAACCGCAGAAAAAGCGTAAAAAACATCGTATGTTAATCGCTGCTGCTTGCTTATTGATTGGCATGCCGACAACAGTTTTTGGTGCAGTGAAAGTCTATAATATGATTGTCCAAAAACAAAATTATGAAGTAAATGTTTCAGTAACAAATAAGGATTCGAAAAAGAGTGATAAGTGGTATAAGTTAAAGATTGGTAAATTGCCAGAAAATATGGAAGCAATTGATGATAGTGCTATGAAATATTCATTTAAAGATAACTACGCAATGGGGGGATTTTCATTCGCTCTTCGGAGGGTAGGGGAAAATACAGATTTTCAAACTCTGTATTCGAAAAGTTATGAAGAAAAAGAGATAAATGGTAGGAAAGCAGTAATTGTCCATAAAGAAACAGGAAACAACAATGTAATGTTTGACAGAAAGGTCTTTCTCTTTTTTGAGAAAGAAGGGATTATGTTAGAGAGTTATATTGGATCCGATATAAACGAAGAACAAATGATGGAAGTGTTAGGGAGCATTTCACTTGAGCCTACGTCAAAAGAAAAGGCATCACATATAGTAGAATATGATGAAAATCGTTTTAGCAAAGCAGATGAACCTAAAAAAACTAAGGTGATTCCTTTGAAAAAAGATAGCAAACGGCTATTTCATATAGGGAAAAAAGTTCCAGTCACGATAACGATGGATGACAGCCAAGTTGAATATGTGATAGAAAAAGTTGAAGTCTTTGATTCAATCAAAGATTTTAAACAAGAGAACTTTAATGAACTTGGCTTAGAAATACTAAGCAAGAATAAGGCTTTAAATCAGATAGGAGAATTGCTACCATACAGACGGGATGAATATAAACTCGGAAATGGTAAAGATTCAATTGATAAACTAGTAGAATCAAAATTAGTTAATCCTAAATTTGTTTACTTAACAACAAAAGTGAGAAATATTGGTGAAAAGTCGACGGAAGAAATTTATATGCACCCATCCATAAAGTTGCTTAAATCTGAAGGTAATGCATGGAACTACGCTGAAAGAGATGGAATTGCGGAAAAAAATATTATGACAGGCGAAGTTGATTATTTAGAACCTCACGGAGAAGGGAAAAGCTTTTACAATATTGGCAGTATCCGACCAGGACAAACGGTAAAAGTTAACTTAGGTTATTTTGTAGATGAGGATAAGCTGGATTCAATTTTCCTTGATGCTTTCCGTTACAGTGGGTTTAGTGGGACGGAGAATATGAATGCGAAAAATCGTTGGTGGTTCGATATTCGTCAATAATAAAACAATAGGAATAACTAGACTAAAAAGTTGCTTATATTTAGCAGCTTTTTAGTCTTCATACATATGTAAAATTTCTTTCGCACGTATACGTAAACCATCTATCAATTCTCTCGGTTCTAAAACTCGTGCATCTTTTCCCAGTCTATAAAATAAAGGCGTAATAAAATGGATTTCACCTTTATCAATTGTTGAATGTATATATCCTGTCCCATCTTCGTTTACTTCAACGAATTCCTCAAGATAAGGAACGCTTTTACATTGGCGTACGCCTTCTGTTGTCAGTAAAACATGTAACTGAGTAGGACTGTGTACTACGTTAGAGTTAGAGGCAAACCACTCTTCTAAATTCATGAATGTATCCTCATTTTCTTCCGTTGATAATATAGAAAGAATACGATCGATGCGATACAGTAATACCTTTTTCCTGTCATAGTCATAGGACGGTAAGTACCATAGCCCATCATGAGCATATACACCGATAGGATGAACATGTTTTGTTTTTATCCCCGATTTAGATTCGTATTGAAAGTGTAAATTTTTATTTTCAATAGCCGCTGTTAACACTTCGTTTAAAAGTGGTGTCTCAATTGTTCTCTTCGGATTCCAAAAGGCGATATAAGAACGTATTTTATCAACTTTCGCTTTCGCCTCATTTTGTAGAGAGCTATATAGTTTATGAGTAACAGAATTGATTTCTGTATTAAAAGGCAAGTCTCTGTAGTAGCTTAAAGATTGAAAGGCAAAAAAGATGGAGACTGCTTCTTCTTCGGTAAATAAAATAGGCGGAATTACTCTATTCGTTAATACTTTATATCCTCCGTTGCGACCCTGTTCAGCGTAAATGGGTAATCCCATATCACCTAAATCTAAAATGTATCTATGGACAGTACGAACAGAAATATTAAATTCATCAGCTATTTCTTGAGCTGTAAATGTTTTTTTCGCAGAAGCAAATATAAGAATATCTAATAAGCGTTTAGCTTTTGACAAATGTATCACCTTTTTTCTTTTTAAACATGACATAAATTGTCGTGTTTTATTGTTAGTATATTGTTTACATCATAATGTTATCAAGATGAGATGTAAGGAGGAAAAAATATGTCACGTGAAATAGTTTTATTTATTGCGGCGAGCTTAGATGGATATATTGCGAAAGAAGATGATGATTTAGAGTGGTTAATGGAAACGGAAGGAGAGGGAGATAACGGTTATACAGAAATGTACGAAACGATTGATACAATAATTATGGGAAAAAGAACGTATGATTATGTAGTAGAGCATATGGAAACATTCCCGTATGTAGATAAAAAATGTTATGTTTTTTCTAACTCAGAAAAAGGTTCAAATGAACACGTGGATTTTGTAAATGAAGAGGTAGTGGAGTTTACGAAAAGGTTGAAAGAGCAAGAAGGGTCTAAAATATGGATGGTCGGTGGAGGGAGTCTACTGAGAGAATTCTTTAAGAATAATCTAATTGATGAATATGTTGTCACGATTACCCCTCACATATTAGGTTCTGGAGTTCCGTTATTTCAAGCGAAGAATCCGGAAATTAATTTAACTTTAACGGATACGAAACGTTTTGGGCAATTTGTAAATTTATATTATAAAGTAAAGTGATAAAAAAACACGACTATTGATGGTAGTCGTGTTTCTTTATAGATGGTAATGAAATTATAAAGCAAGACCCGTAATCGACTTCGCTCGTTACAATAATATTTCCGCCGTGTAGTTCTACAATTTCTTTTACGATAGATAGCCCTAAACCAGTTCCGCCTGTAGATCGTGTTCTTGCTTTATCGACACGGTAAAAGCGGTCAAAAATGTGAGGGAGGTCTTCAGGTGGAATACCTTCGCCTTCATCTTCAATTGTAATGGAGATACGTTTATGTTCTTCTGTAATAGAAATGTTTATATGAGAATGTTCTTTTGAATGTCTATAAGCGTTATTTAAAATGTTTACTATAACTTGTTCAAATCGCTGTTCATCTAAGTTTACTAGCAGTGTAGGAGGACAAGAGAAAGAAACCTTAATATATCTTTCTTTATACATGGCGTTTACTTTTTCAGCTATGCGAGTAAGGAAGGTGTGTAAATGCACTTCCTTTACTTGAATAGAAAAGTTATGTTGTTCCATTTGTGCGAGTGAAAATAAATCTTGAACTAAGTTTGTAATGTAATCAGACTCATCTTTTATAATTGATAAATATCGCAAACGTTGTTCAGAAGGGGTGCTTTCTTTTAAAGCAATGTCAGCATAACCTCTTACGTATGTTAACGGTGTTCGTAATTCGTGAGCAACACTTGCTAGAAATTCACTTCGCTCTGTTTTCATATAATGTAAATCATTTGCGAGCGTTTGAATAGATGATGCTAGTTCACCAATTTCATCATTTCGAGTAGTCGTTAATGAAACGGACAAATCGCCTTTACTCATTTTTTCAGTTGCATGTTTCATGTGTAACAATGGTTTTGTTAATAAACGTGATAATAGGAAAATTGTGATGACTGTGAGTAGAAACGTGATGGCACCAGCAATAATGAATTGTTTCGTTAATCCATTAACTAACTTTTCAATTGATTCTGTTCCAAGAAACATATATACATAGCCTTCATGTTTTCCATCTACTACAATGGGGCTAACTGTACATATATAATTAGATGTTTTCCAATGATTTTCTATAATCTCTCCATTATGGTCTGTTCGAGTTTGCATTTTACTAATATGATCGTTTATAGTCGTGTTTATTTCGTTAGATTTAGCTAGTATTTCTTTATTTGCATTTGTAATAACGACAGTTGTTTCAGCTTCAGATTCCATTAATGCTACGTGAGAGATGGTTTGCTCATCGTAATATTTTTCAAGTACATCTCGATGACTATTTCCTCGCTTTAATAAAGCTGTCATTTCTTCATTTACTCTAGTGTTTACAAGACTATAATAGAGCAAAATAAAGAGAACACTTTCAATTAAAAGTGTAACAATTAAAAAATAAAATCCGAATTGAATTGAAATTCGTTTCATCGTTTTGCCCCTTACTGTTCAGTATCAATCCATCGATAACCTACTCCATACACGGTTTTTAAATGATGATCAATAGGGAAATTTGCTTTTCGCAATTTATCACGTAAATTACGAATATGTGAATCGACTGTGCGATCTTCTGTATTTGTGTTTAACCCCCAAATTCGTTCGATGAGCTGATCACGGTTTAATACGTAGTTCACATGGCGTAAAAATAATCCGAGTAAAGAAAATTCAATTGGTGTGAGAAGGAGTTCTTCATTATGGACAGAAATGAAGTGTTTTGTTTCATCCCATACAATACCGTGATATTGGATTTGTTTATGTTCATTTGTACGTCTTAAAACGGCTTCAATTCTTGCGAAAAGTTCTTCTTCATGGAAAGGTTTCGTTACGTAATCATCGGCTCCAATTTTTAATCCTTGAACGACATCTACTGTTTGATCACGAGCTGTAACCATAATAATAGGAATGTTACTAAATGAGCGGATTTTTTTGCACGTTTCCCATCCGTCCATCTTTGGCATCATAATATCGAGTAAAACAAATTTAAAGTTTCGATTTTCTATATGTAAAATAGCTTCTTCTCCTGAAGTCGCACATACGCAGTTATATCCAATTGGTGTAAGATAAAGCGTTAATAATTCAAGCATTCTCGGTTCATCGTCTACGAGCAGTATATCAATCATAGAGAGCCCTCCATATTTATAATCGTTACTTAAAGTGTAATGCAAAATCATGAAGAAATGGTGCAGATTATCATGCATCTGCATAATTTCTTCAGAATTGCTTGTTATTGTAAAGGTGAAATTCTAATTTAGGTAATCATATTGGCTCGAAAACGATTGATACGGAGGCGGTATAGTGAAAAAAGTGACCCGAGTTTTTGGGATAACAATAATTACAGCGGTTGGTCTTGCAGCATGTGGGCAAACGAATGATATGGAACATAAAAATCATGAATCTACAAAAGAGAAGAAAACAGAGCAAAAAGAGATGAAAATGAATCAAGAGGTAACTGCGCCGAAAGAAATGAATAAAGGGGCATCTAATGATTTATTAACAACAAGTTTAAAAAATATAACGAGATTAAATACAAATGATCCATTGCAAATGGCAGTACTAACTTCGCAAACGATATGGCCAGCAACGCATAAAGAGAATCAGCCAGGCGCTATTATTTTAGTACCAGTAAATGAGTGGCAATTAGGTATTGCGAGTGCGGATCTTATTCACCATCCGAATAATGGGCCGATTTTATTTATAGAAAAAGAAAAGGTACCTGAAATGACGTTAAAAGAAATAAAACGATTAAATCCGCTCGGAACGAAAGATGGAACACAAATTATGGTGATGGGGGATGTAGGTGCATCTATCCTTGAGCAATTAAAAGAATATAAAGTAAAGCAAATAAAAGAAACGGATCCAGCTATATTTGCTAAAGATGTTGATAAAGAATATGCCGATATAACAGGAAGCTATCCAAATAGCGTTATTGTCGGTTCGTCTGAAGAAGAAGGACGTTTGTATACAACACCAGCTGTAAACTGGATTTCTCATATGCCAGAGCCACTACTCTATACAGAAAAGAATAAAGTGCCAGAAGCGACAATTGAGGCGTTAAAGATGAGAAAAGATAAAGTGAATATATATATGTGTTAGGACCAGAGAAAATCGTTTCAAAAGAAGTAGAACGAGAGTTAAGTAAATATGGGAAAGTAACGCGTATTAGTGGAGAGACACCAGTAGAAAATTCTATCGCATTTGCGAAGTTTAAAGATGAAAAAACAAAATTCGGCTGGGGATTCACAAAACCAGGTCACGGTTTGTCATTTGTTTCAAGCGAAACACCAGACTTAGCAATTGCAGGAGCACCTTTTTCACATATGGGTAAACACGCACCTGTTGTCTTGCTGGGGGAAGGTAAAGCTTCACAACCAGTTTATGACTTCCTTGCTAGTATTCAGCCGAAGTTTAAAGATGACCCAACACTGGGACCATATAACCATGGCTTCCTTTTAGGTAGTACGAGTAATATTTCATTTGAAACACAAGGAATATTAGATGAGAGATTAGAGATTATCCAAGAGAGTGGTCAAGGTCACGGTGGACATTAATGAAACGAGAAAAGACGCTATGAAGATAGCGTCTTTTTTTAGGAAACTTTTACATAGCATAATATCCTTTACTCGTTATATAATAGCCTTCGTGCAGTCGGCTAGATTTTCTTATGGAGAAAATCAAATTATAAAGGAGTAGAGGAGTGGTATTTTGTTTCAAACGATAAAAAATGACTGGTTTTCTAATGTGAGAGGGGACGTGTTATCAGGAATTGTCGTTGCTTTAGCATTAATCCCTGAAGCGATAGCCTTCTCTGTTATTGCAGGCGTGGATCCGACAGTTGGACTATACGCCGCCTTTTGTATTGCAGTTACCATTTCATTTGTTGGCGGAAGAACTGGAATGATTTCAGCTGCAACAGGTGCAATGGCATTATTAATGGTAACGCTCGTTAAAGATCATGGTTTGCAATATTTATTTGCTACAACAATATTAACAGGTATTGTCCAAATTATTTTTGGCGTGTTCAAACTGAGCTCATTTATGAAGTTTGTTCCGAAATCTGTTATGAGTGGTTTTTTAAATTCACTTGGAATTTTAGTTTTTACAGCGCAATTGCCACATTTTAAAAATGCAACTTGGCAAATGTATGCACTCGTTGTATTAGGACTTGCAATTATATATTTATTTCCACGTATTACAACGGCTGTGCCGTCTACGCTTATTTCAATTATTATTGTGACGAGTATTGCACTTATGAGCGGATTACAGTTGAAAACAGTAGGAGATATGGGAAGCCTGCCGAAAGAATTACCGTTCTTTAGTATTCCTGACGTGCCTTTTACACTTGAGACATTAGGGATTATTTTACCTTATGCAGTTATGCTTGCAATTATCGGTTTACTAGAATCATTATTAACAGCTTCAGTTTTAGATGATATGACGCATACGGAAAGTAATAAACATAAAGAGGCACGTGGACAAGGGATTGCGAACATTGTTGCTGGATTTTTCGGAGGAATGGCAGGATGTGCAATGATTGGCCAATCTGTTATTAACATTAAGTCAGGTGGACGAGGGCGTTTATCAACATTTGTAGCGGGCGGATTTTTAATCGTATTACTATTTGTTTTAGGTGATTATGTTGTTCATATTCCGATGGCAGCTTTAGTTGCAGTTATGATTATGGTTTCAATTGGAACATTTGATTGGAACTCTGTAGCGACGATTCATAAAGTGCCAAAAGGAAATGCGTTCGTCATGATCGTAACGGTTGTCGTTGTTCTTATCACCCACAATCTAGGATTAGGCGTGATCATCGGGACAGTAATTAGTGCTGTTTTATTTGCATTCAACATGGCAAAGATTCACGTGAAACATTTATATATTGAAAATAAGAAAATATACGAAATTCATGGCCAACTATTCTTCGCATCTACGGCAGATTTTATAAATGCTTTTTCATTTGATGAAGATGTAAAAGAAATTGAAATGAACTTTACTCATGCACACGTATGGGATGATTCAGCAGTGGCCGCAATTGATAAAGTTATCATGAAGTATGAACAAAGTGGTGTGAAAGTAAGTATAACGGGATTAAATGAACGTAGCTCAAAACTTGTTGCAAATTTAGCAACTTATAATAAAAGAATTGCTAGTTAAAAGCCTCCTTTTTAGGGGGCTTTATTATATAATACGAGTAGGATAACGAAAAGGGGATTCAGCATATGTACAAACAAATTATATTAGCATGTGATGGTTCTGAACATGCACTTCGGGCAGCGGAGCATGCAATACATATTGCGAAATGTAGTGAAGAAGCAAATGTTGAAATTGTATATGTCGTAGATAATAGAACAGCAAAATCAGATATTATACACGGACAAACAGATTTTGAAACAATATCAGCTAGTCGGAAAGATAAATTAAAAGAGATTGAAGGATTATTAAAGGAAGAGAAGATTTCTTATAAATTTACGATTCTGCATGGTGATCCTGGTGATACGCTCGTTCAATATGTAAATACAGGGGATATAGATCTTGTTATTGCTGGGAGCAGAGGATTAAATACATTACAAGAAATGATGCTTGGTAGCGTAAGTCATAAAATAGCAAAACGAGTGAAATGTCCAGTAATGATTATAAAATAAAATGAAATAGCACGTAACTAAGACTTTGGGGTACCCGAGGTCTTTTTTTATGTATAAATGACATCCTTTTGTGGAAATACTAGATATATAAGTTGAAAAGATGTTAACTTACAAATTTGTAAGTTTGTTGTTAGGAAAATCGATGTTATGAAAATTTTCCCATTGGTAAAATAAAAGTATCAAAGGGGAGATAGGGAGGATGGAAGGTATGAAATCATTTCAAAATTTATCATATAGTCAAGGGGTAAGCTTAATTTGTTTAGGGGGATTTGCTGCATCTGTTACGTTAGCTGTATTAATAAAGGTATTTCATCAAATTTTTTAATTTTATAGTAGGGAAGGAATTGATTGTTATAGCTAGTAAGAAAAGTGCTGTAAATAAAGAATAGCTCTTAGCATATAGAATAAACGCTAAGAGCTATTTTTATGTTTGTTTACATATTTATATTTTGTTTAAGCTTGTTTTGACTTTGCAGATCCTGTATTTAAAGTAAGGGCAAGGAAGAACATTGCAAGTACGCAAGATACAAGTAATAAAATGAATCCGCCATCCCATCCGAATGCATCTACAATAAAGCCCATAGCTGCGCTAGCAAAAGTAGCTCCGCCTAGGTAACCAAAGAAACCAGTTAGGCCTGCTGCAGTTCCAGCAGCTTTCTTTGGTGCTAAGTCAAGTGCGTGAAGACCAATTAGCATAACAGGTCCGTAAATTAAAAATCCAATGGAAACAAGTGCGATACTATCAATGATTGGGTGACCAGCAGGATTTAGCCAGTAAACAAGAACGGCAATGAATACACCGACCATAAATAAAATACCAGCAGGTGCGCGGCGTCCTTTAAATAGTTTATCACTCATCCATCCGCAAAGAAGTGTACCTGGAATACCAGCCCATTCATATAGAGCGTAAGCTGTACGTGAGCTACTATGAGTAAAGCTTTTTTCCTCTACTAAATAAGTAGGAGCCCAGTCTACAACGCCGTAACGTACGAAATATACGAAAACGTTCGCGATAGCGATGTACCATAAAAATTTATTGTTTAGTACGTATTTAAATAAAATTTCTTTTACCGAAAGTTCGCGTTCGCGATCTTTCACTTTTTCACCTGATGGATATTCGCCAGTATGTTCCTCAATAGAAGGTAATCCACAAGATTGGGGTGTATCTCTCATCGTAATTAATACATAAATACCAACTAAAATTGAAAGAATACCTGGGAAGTAAAATATACTTTTCCAGTCATTTGCAAAGAAGTATAAGCCTAATGTAACGAGAGAAGGCATAAGTGCGCCGCCGACGTTATGAGCGACGTTCCAAATAGACATTTTTGTACCACGTTCACTAATAGAGAACCAGTGAACCATCGTACGACCACAAGGAGGCCATCCCATCCCTTGTACCCATCCATTTAAAAATTGAAGTACAAACATAAGTATAATGCTCGTTGTAATGAAAGAAAATGAGCCGAAAATAATATTAATGATACCTGATAAAAATAGCCCAGCTGCTAAAAAGTAGCGAGGATTACAACGGTCGGATACGATACCCATAAGAAATTTACTTAATCCGTAAGCGATAGATACTGCTGAAAGGATAACCCCAAGTTCCCCTTTACTAAAGCCTTGTTCAATTAAGTATGGCATTGCTAGTGAAAAATTTTTTCGAACAAAGTAGTAACCTGCATAACCGATGAAGATACCTAAAAATACTTGTAAACGTAATTTACGGTATTCGCTATCAATGCGATCAGCTGGTAAGCGTTCTGCATGGGGCGCAGGTTTAAATAATTGTGTGAAAAACATAAAATGAAAATCCTCCCCTAATTAATTGGAAGCGTTTAAGACAGAGAGAATATAAAAAGGCCATGAAATATAAAAAAGTTCCCTTTTTTATGATTCATAGCCGTATACTCCGATTCTCCGTGACTGTCAATATTAACTTCGACGAAAATTATACAACTTTGTGACAAAAATGTAAACGTTTTTATGAATAAAAGGTATTGACGGATTTTGTTCGTGGGATTAATATTTAAATACGTTAAATATTTTATTGTTTAAATAAGAGGTGGATAACATGCCAAATGATATGACTCATATTGATAAGATTCAAGCTCTTACATTCGCTATAGGAAAGAAAATGCAAACAGAGCTATTGGAACAAATGCAAGCATCAGGACTTACACCACCGCAATTTTATATTTTAAAGATTTTAGATCATTACGGAGCTTCAAGAGCGACACAATTGGCGGAGAAAATGTATGTAAAACCGAGCGCCATTACAGTAATGATCGACCGTTTAATTGATCATGAGTTAGTAGAGCGTTATCACGATGATAATGATCGCCGTGTTGTTGTCATTGAGCTAACGAAAAAGGGGAAAAATACAGTAAAAGAGGCGATGGCAGCTCGTAATGAGCATATCGCAAAATACTTTTCACAATTAGAATTACAAGAACGAGAAGATTTGTTGCGCCTCTTTGAAAAGTTAGAAACCATTATTTGCGGGACACAAGAGAAAAAAGAGAATAAATAAGAGGAATTGAGGAGATTACATGGAGCAACAAGGCAATACAAATAGAAAGTTGTTGTTAATTGGTTTAGTAATTGCGATGCTATTTGCTGCGTTAGACGGAACAATCGTTGGTACAGCGATGCCGCGTATCGTTGGTGAACTTGGCGGACTAAGCTTAATGACATGGTTAACAACAGCTTATATGTTAACATCAACGACAGTCGTACCAATTGCAGGTAAATTAGCGGATTTACTTGGGCGTCGTAACGTATATATAACAGGGCTAGTTATTTTTATGATTGGTTCAGCGTTATGTGGTATGGCAAATGGTATGACAGAATTAATTATTTTCCGTGGTATTCAAGGTCTTGGTGGCGGTATTATGATGCCGATGGCTATGATTATTATTGGAGACATGTTCACGGGAAAAGAACGTGCGAAATGGCAAGGTATTTTTGGTGCGTTATACGGTCTTGCTTCTGTAATTGGACCACAAGTTGGTGGTTGGATTGTAGACGCAGTGAACTGGAGATGGGTATTCTACATTAACTTGCCAGTCGGTATTTTAGCAACAATCTTTATCGCAATGGGATTAAAATCCCATAAACAAACGGGACCAATTAAAATTGATATCGCTGGAATCTTTACGATGATTCTTGGTGTTGTAAGTTTATTACTTGCGTTAACGTTTGGCGGAAAAGATTACGCATGGGATTCTTGGCAAATTATCGGTTTATTTGCACTAGCTGTAATTGGTATCGTTAGTTTCGTTATCGTTGAAACGAAAGCTGAAGAACCAATTTTACCGATGCATTTCTTTAAAAACCGTACGTTTACAATACTTAATGCGATTGGATTCTTTATGAGTATCGGAATGTTCGGTGCGATTATGTTCGTACCATTCTTCATGCAAGGTATTGTAGGAGTAAGTGCTGCTGAGTCGGGAACGATTATGACACCGATGATGATTACAATGATTGTTATGAGTATTATTGGTGGGCAACTTGTATTAAAAGTCGGTGTAAAACCACAAATTATCGCAGGTATGCTTATTATGGCTGGTGGTTTCTGGTTATTAACAACGATGGATATGCACACAACTAAACTGACTGCAACTTCTTATATGATGGTTATCGGTTTAGGAATGGGTCTTGTAATGCCGACATTAACATTAGCGTTACAAGAAAGCTTCCCGAAAAAAGACCTTGGTGTCGTAACATCATCAAGTCAGTTTTTCCGTCAAATCGGTGGGACATTCGGTATTACAATTTTAGGATCAATTATGAATAACACGTCAGGTACAACATTAACAAATAAGTTAGTACCTGTATTAGATACATTCCCGAAAGAAGCGGGACAAATGGTAACAAAATTTAAAGATATGATTCATACAGACCCACAAGGTTTATATTCGATGCTATTTAGTCCAGAGGCATTAAAACAAATGCCAGAAGCATTTGCTAACAGTATCGTACCAATTTTGAAAAATTCTTTAGTAGACTCACTTCATACTGTATTCTTAACAGGATTAGTATTTATCGTAGTAGGCGCTATTTTTACGATTTTCTTACAGAAAATTAAACTGTCGGATCGTAAAAAAGATGCTGAAAAGCCTGCTGTAGAAGAACAAGAAAAAACTGTATCATATTCGTAATGAAAAAGCATCGCCATTAGGCGATGCTTTTTTGAGTATAACCTTAAAAGCTTTTTTGTGAGAAATGATTGACGTATTTTTATAAATGCGTTATATTATTTTCTGTAAACGGTTACATGAAATGAGGAGAAAAGAGAATGAGTACGATTAAAGACGTTGCGAAATTAGCGGGAGTATCTGTTGCGACCGTTTCCAGAGTGTTAAATAAAAATGGATATGTTCATGAGGATACGTTAAAGAAAGTAGAACGAGCAATTGAAATGCTAGATTATAAACCTAGTACAGTAGCGCGTTCTTTATATAATAAAAAATCTCGTTTAATTGGGTTAGTAGTTCCAAATATCGTGAATCCATTCTTTCCAGAAGTTGCACGTGCCGTAGAAGATGTAGCACATAAACAAGGTTACACAGTTGTCCTTTGTAACTCTGATGAAAGTTTAGAAAAAGAGAAACAATACATTGATGTACTTAGACAAAATAATGTAGATGGATTTATTGTAGCAACGAATCCACAAAATAGTATAAATTACATGAATTTATCAGTTCCAGTCGTTGCGATTGACCGTATGTTTAATGAGCGTATTCCTACTGTATATGCTGATAACTATGCAGGAAGTCAGGATGCGACAAGGTTGTTAATAGATAAAGGATGCAAACATATTGCACATATTCGTGGACCACGTGATGTAAGTACAGCGAATGAGCGTTTTGAAGGTTTTGTAGATATCATTACGCAAAATAATCTTTCATATATGATTGCAGAGAGTACATTTGACCCAGCAAATAGTGAGCGTGTAGCAATGGAATTATTAGAAGAATACCCGCATATTGATGGTATTGTTGCTGGGAATGATTTAATTGCAATTGGTATTGTAAAGGCTGCACTTCAAAAAGGAATGGCTATTCCTGACGATTTACAAATTATCGGATTCGATGGAATTTCTTTAACAGAAATGATGTATCCATCTATTACAACTGTTGCACAGCCAATATATGAGATGGGGAAAATTGCAACAGAGTTGTTGTTAGAGCAAATGGAAGGAAATGCATTGGAAGAGAAACACTATCGTTTACCGATTAAAATTATAGAAAGAAATACAACGAAGTAAGGAGATGAAACAGATGCCAAATATTGCAGTAGTAGGTAGTATTTCAATGGACTTAGTGGCTGTTTCAAAGAAACGGCCGAAAGCAGGAGAAACAGTAATTGGTGAAGCATTTCATACGATCCCAGGAGGGAAAGGGGCGAACCAAGCAGTTGCTGCAGCTAGATTAGGTGCCAATGTAGCAATGGTTGGAGCAGTAGGAAATGATGATTACGGAACAGTAGTTAGAAAAAATTTAGAGAACGAACGTGTTTTTATCGACTATGTGGTACCGGTTACAGATAGAACGACAGGAATTGCTCATATCGTTTTAGCAGAAGAGGATAACAGTATTGTTGTCGTACAAGGAGCAAATGCTCTTGTGAATGAATCGGTTGTAAATCGTTCAAAAGATCTTCTCGTAAAAGCTGATATGGTTGTTCTACAATTAGAGATTCCGCTTGAAACAGTAAAGAATGTTCTATCTATTTGCGAAGAACATAAAATTCCAGTTATGTTGAATCCAGCGCCAGCACAAGTGTTATCAGAAGACATATTAGAAAAGGCAACGTATATTACGCCAAATGAACATGAGTGCCGCATTGTATTAGATGATTTTACATCACCAATTGAAGATTTACTGGCGAAATATCCAAATAAACTATTGATGACAGAAGGTTCTAACGGTGTTCGTTTCCATAATGGTACGGAGATTCTACATATTCCTAGCATTGCTGTTGATGTAGTGGATACGACTGGAGCTGGTGATACATTTAATGGTGCGTTAGCAGTTGCACTTTCTGAAGGAGAAACGCTTCAAAAAGCAATTCGTTTTGCGAATATTGCTGGAGGCCTTTCTGTAACAAAACTTGGGGCACAAGGCGGTATGCCGACGAGAGATAGAGTACGTGAAGTGCAGGTGATTGTCGGATGAAAAAGCACGGTGTATTAAACAGTGAGATTGCGGCAGTCCTGGCTTCACTCGGACATACAGATACGCTTGTAATTGCTGATTGCGGATTACCGATTCCTGATGGAGTAAAGCGAATTGATTTAGCTGTTGAACTTGGAAAGCCGAGTTTTTTAGATGTATTACAAGTTGTAGCTGATGATATGGCAATTGAAAAAGTGACGTTAGCAGAAGAAGTCATTATCAATAATGCGGAAGTAAATAAAGAGATTGAGCTGCAATTAAAAGAACCAGCATTTGAATATGTATCACATGAACAATTTAAAGAAAATACAAAAAAAGCGAAGGCAATTATCCGTACAGGAGAGGCTACGCCTTATGCCAATGTAATTTTGCATGCAGGCGTGATTTTTTAATAAAGGGAAGTGATGAGAATGCGTATTGAAATGAAAAACATTTCAAAGGCGTTCAGTGGAAATCCTGTTTTGAAGAATGCACAGTTTATGATTGAAGCAGGAGAAGTCCATGCATTGATGGGGGAAAATGGAGCGGGTAAATCGACGCTCATGAAGATTTTAACAGGTGTATATACAAAAGATGGTGGAACAGTCACGATTGATGGGCAAGAACGCACTTTTAAAAATGCGAAAGAAGCGGAAGAGTACGGCATTGCATTTATACATCAAGAACTGAACATATTGCCAAATTTAACAGTAGCTGAAAATATGTTTCTCGGTAAAGAGTTAATGTATGGGAAAACAGGTGTTTTACGTACTCGTCAAATGAACGCGATTGCGCAGCAGCAATTGGCGGAGCTAGGATTACATGTAAAAGGTGCTATGTTAGCAGGAGAGCTATCAGTTGGACAACAGCAAATTATTGAAATTGCGAAAGCATTGATGACAAGCGCAAGCGTTATTATTATGGATGAACCAACTGCGGCACTGACGGATCGTGAAATTGAAACGCTCTTTACAGTTATAAATAAGTTACGTAAAGAAGGGGTTTCATTCGTTTACATTTCACACCGCATGGAAGAAATATTCTCAATATGTGATGCTATTACAATTTTGCGTGATGGAGAATATGTAGGGAAAAGATTAATTCCGGAAACGTCATTTGATGAAGTAGTGAGTATGATGGTGGGGCGCAGCATTGGTGAACGTTACCCAGAGCGAAATAGTCAAATTGGTGAAGTAATTTTTGAAATGCGTAACGGAACGAAAAAGGGGAAATTTGAAAATGTTTCGTTTCAAGTTAGAAAAGGTGAAATTCTTGGTGTAGCTGGCTTGATGGGAGCTGGTCGCACAGATATTATGAAAGCGATATTTGGATATGAACCTTTAGACTCTGGACAAATTTTTATAAACGGACAAGAAGTAAAGATTGATAGTCCGATAGATGCAATTAGACAAAGAATTGCTTTTATTACAGAGGATAGAAAGTCTGAAGGATTAGTGTTAGATTTCTCAATTCGAGAAAATTTAGCGTTACCGAATTTAGAAAGTCTTTCAAAGGGAAGTGTCCTTAGTAACGAACTAGAACAACAGTTTACAGAGGACATGATGAAACTTCTTAATGTGAAAGCATCTAGTGGAGAGCAAGCGGTGAAATCTCTTTCTGGTGGAAATCAGCAAAAGATTGTAATTGCGAAATGGTTAGGTATTCATCCGCAGTTACTCATTTTAGATGAGCCAACAAGAGGTGTGGATGTTGGAGCGAAAAAAGAAATTTACTCTATTATGAATAAGCTTACTGAACAAGGAGATGCCGTTATTATGGTATCATCTGAGCTGCCCGAAGTTTTAGGGATGAGCGATCGAGTTCTTGTTATTCATGAAGGAAAAGTCGGCGGTATTTTAGGGAAAGATGAGGCATCACAAGAGTCTATAATGGCACTAGCTACAGGGGGAGAGTAAGGATGGCTAAGAAGGGGAATGTATTACAACAACTCGGTTCTTTAATCGGTTTAGTATTAATTATTGTCGTAATTACAGCTTTAAATCCAGCATTTATTGAAATTCCAAATTTATTTAATATACTGCGTCAAGTATCGATTAATGCGCTTATTGCATTCGGAATGACCTTTGTAATTTTAACAGGGGGTATTGACTTATCGGTAGGTTCTATTTTAGCATTATCAAGTGCACTTGTTGCTGGAATGATGGCAAGTGGCATGGACCCGTTCCTTGCAATGGCAGTTGGACTACTTGCTGGTCTTGTAATGGGAATTGTAAACGGTATCATCATTGCGAAAGGAAAAGTAGCTCCATTTATTGCGACTTTAGCAACAATGACTATTTTTCGTGGGTTGACGCTTGTTTATATGGACGGACGTCCGATCACTGGTCTTGGTGATCATTTAATGTTCCAAATGTTTGGCCGCGGTTATTTTCTTGGTATTCCGGTACCAGCTGTTACAATGATGATCGCTTTCGCAGTGCTGTACTTCATTTTGAAGAAAACGACATTTGGTCGCCGTACATTTGCAATTGGTGGAAATGAAGAAGCAGCAGCACTATCAGGTATTAATGTTACGAGAATTAAAGTAATGATTTACGGTCTTTCCGGAATCTTGGCAGCGCTTGCAGGTATTGTCTTAACATCACGATTAGATTCAGCACAGCCGACTGCGGGTACTTCTTACGAATTAGATGCAATTGCAGCAGTTGTATTAGGAGGGACAAGTCTTTCTGGAGGAAGAGGATGGATTGTTGGTACATTCATCGGTGTACTTATTATCGGTGTACTAAATAACGGTTTAAATTTATTAGGTGTATCTTCTTTCTTCCAACAAGTTGTAAAAGGACTTGTAATCTTACTAGCTGTATTAATTGATCGTCGAAAAGAAGCGTAATGGAGGGGCAGTTCATGAAGAAATGGTTACTTATACTCGTTGCATGTATTATGGTCATTACTGCTGGTTGTTCAATGGAACCACCAGAATGGGCAAAGGATTCTAGCGATAAAGGTCGAAATAAAACTATTAAAGTTGGATTCTCTGTTTCAACTTTAAACAATCCATTTTTCGTGACTTTGAAAAAAGGTGCAGAAAAGAAAGCGAAAGATAGTGGCATTGAATTGATTGCTGTTGATGCACAAAACGATGCAGCAAAGCAAACGAACGATGTTGAAGATTTAATTCAAAAAGGTGTGGACGTAGTTGTTATTAATCCAACCGATTCAGATGCTGTTGCTTCAGCAGTAAGTGCGGCAAATGCAGCGAATGTTCCTGTTATTACAGTAGACCGCGTTGCGAATTCAGGTAAAGTTGTTTCGCACATTGCTTCTAACAATATCGAAGGTGGTCAAATGGCTAGTGATTACATTCGTGAATTAGTTGGCGGGGGAGCGAACGTTGCTGAGTTAGAAGGAATCCCTGGATCCTCAGCTGCTCGTGAGCGTGGGAAAGGATTCCATAACGTAGCTGATAAGTCTTTAAAAGTAGTAGCAAAACAAGCAGCTGATTTCGATCGTGCAAAAGGTTTATCTGTTATGGAAAATATTTTGCAAGCGAATAGCGATATTAAAGCGGTATTTGCTCATAACGATGAAATGGCATTAGGGGCACTTGAGGCATTAAAATCTGCTGGGAAAACGGATGTAGTAGTTGTTGGATTTGATGCAACAGACGATGCTGTGAAAGCGGTTAACGATGGGCGTATGGCTGCAACAGTCGCTCAAAAACCGGAATTAATCGGAGAGAAGGCGATGCAAACAGCAAAAGAAATAACACAAGGTAAAAAAGTGGACAAATCTATTCCGATTGAATTAGAGCTTATTAAAAAAAATAAATAAATATAAAATGAAAATTAGGAAGGAAGAATAACAAATGAAATTCTTTATTGATACAGCAAACATTAACGAAATTAAAGAGGCAAATGCATTAGGCGTAGTAGCTGGAGTAACGACAAACCCATCACTTGTAGCAAAAGAAGGCGTAGATTTCCATGAGCGTATTCGTGAAATTTGCAGCTTTATAGAAGGACCTGTAAGTGCAGAAGTAATTAGCTTAGAAGCTGATAAAATGATTGAAGAAGGAAAAGAATTAGCGAAGATTGCTCCAAACGTTGTTGTAAAAGTACCGATGACAACGGAAGGTTTAAAAGCAGTAAAAGCATTTTCAGATTTAGGAATTCGTACAAACGTTACATTAGTATTCTCAGCAGTTCAAGCATTACTTGCAGCTCGCGCTGGTGCGACATACGTTTCACCATTCTTAGGTCGCCTAGATGATATCGGTCATAACGGTATGGACTTAATTCGCCAAATCGCAGAAATCTTTGCAATTCACGGCATTGAAACAGAAATCATTGCAGCATCTGTACGTCACAGCGTTCACGTAACTGACGCAGCACTAAATGGTGCACATATTGCAACAATCCCAGCAAACGTAATTGCTTCATTAGTGAAGCACCCATTAACAGATCAAGGGATTGAGAAATTCTTAGCTGATTGGGAAAAAACACAAGAGAAATAATATGAAATCGAGAATCCTAGTTTAATTGACTAGGGTTCTTTTTTTATTTGAAGGAATTTTCATGCAATTTTGCATATTGTCTTTTAAATTTTTAATATAAGCTATTTAATATATACAAATCACTCTTTATTTTTTATATTTCGATATAAAGTAAAACTTTAATCAGTGGGGGGGTCATCCCCCATCGGGCTTTTACGGGAAGTTATCTCCCGCCTAACTTCCTCGCGTTCGTCGAATTTTGAGGTGGGAGTCTTACTGCCCAGCAAATAGTGGGATAAAAAGATAGAGGGTCTGACCAGAAAACTGGAGGGCATGATTCTATAACAGAAAGCTTAACGTTTATAGAATTATGCCTTTTTATATAGGGAGGGTAGAAAGCGGGGATTTCGATTTAAATGCACTTATTTATCTGAATTTTAAGTTTTATAAAAGGAGAGACAGAGGATGAAAAGAAAAGCTCCATTTAAAGTACTATCAACGTTAGCAATTGCGGCAATTATCGGATGTACATCTGTAATGAGTGCTCCGTTAGCATACGCAGAAACGCCAGCGAAAGAAAAAGATAATGTGTCTACAACACCAATTGATTACAATTTAATTCAAGAAGATCGTTTAGCGGAAGCGCTGAAAGAAAGAGGAACAATTAATCCAGCATCTTCTAAAGAAGAGACGAAAAAAGCTGTCGAGCAGTATATTGAAAAGAAGCAAGGAGATCAAGCGAATAAAGAAATTCTTCCAGAGGATACGGCAAAAGAAGCATCTGATTTCGTGAAAAAGGTAAAAGAGAAGAAGATGGAAGAAAAGGAGAACGTAAAGAAGGCTGAAAAAAATGTTAGCCCTGAGCAAAAGCCGGAACCAAATAAAAAGCAATTGAATGGACAAGTTCCAACTTCTAAGGCAAAGCAAGCTCCATATAAGGGATCTGTTCGATCTGATAAAGTATTAGTGCTACTCGTTGAATTTAGTGATTATAAACATAATAATATTGATCAAACACCAGGTTATATGTATTCGAAAGACTTTAGTAGAGAACATTATCAAAAGATGTTGTTTGGTAATGAGCCTTATACATTATTTGATGGTTCGAAAGTAAAAACGTTTAAACAATATTATGAAGAGCAGTCTGGCGGTAGCTATACGACAGACGGATATGTAACGGAGTGGCTAACTGTTCCAGGAAAAGCATCTGATTATGGAGCTGATGGTAGCAGTGGTCACGATAATAAAGGACCAAAAGGTGCACGTGATTTAGTGAAGGAAGCTTTACATGCAGCTGCTGAGAAAGGGTTAGACTTATCTCAGTTCGATCAATTCGATAGATATGATACAAATGGCGATGGGAATCAAAATGAACCTGACGGTGTAATTGATCATTTAATGGTAATTCATTCTGGTGTTGGTCAAGAAGCTGGTGGCGGTAAATTAGGTGATGATGCAATTTGGTCACATCGTTCAAAATTAGCTACAGATCCAGTAGCGATTGAAGGGACAAAATCAAAGGTAGATTACTTTGGTGGAAAAGTAGCAGCGCATGATTACACAATTGAACCAGAAGATGGCGCTGTAGGTGTGTTTGCACATGAATTTGGACATGACCTTGGTTTACCGGATGAATATGATACGAAATATACTGGAAATGGTTCACCTGTTGAAGCTTGGTCATTAATGAGTGGAGGCAGTTGGACAGGAAAAATTGCAGGAACAGAGCCGACTAGTTTTTCACCACAAAATAAAGACTTCTTACAAAAGAATATGGGTGGCAACTGGGCGAAAATTTTAGAAGTAGATTACGATAAAATTAAGCGTGGTGTAGGAATTCCTACATATATTGATCAAAGTGTTACGAAATCAAATCGTCCAGGTGTTGTACGTGTTAATTTGCCAGGTAAGAGTGTTGAAACGATTAAACCTGAGTTTGGAAAGCATGCATATTATAGTACAAGAGGAGATGATATGCACACAACACTAGAGACACCATTCTTTGATTTAACAAAAGGAACAAATGCAAAATTCGATTATAAAGCAAATTATGAGTTAGAAGCAGAGTGCGATTTTGTTGAAGTACATGCAGTAACAGAAGATGGAACAAAAACATTAATTGATAGACTTGGAGAAAAAGTAGTACAAGGAGATAAAGATACAACAGATGGGAAATGGATTGATAAATCATACGATTTAAGTCAATTTAAAGGGAAGAAAGTGAAACTACAATTCGACTACATTACAGATCCAGCTGTAACATATAAAGGTTTCGCGATGGATAATGTAAGTGTAACTGTTGATGGACAAGATGTGTTTTCTGATGATGCAGAAGGACAGTCAAAAATGCAGTTAAATGGATTCGTTGTTTCTGATGGGACAGAGAAGAAAGCTCATTATTATTATTTAGAGTGGAGAAACTACGCTGGATCAGATAATGGATTAAAAGCAGGAAGAGGTCCGGTATACAATACAGGTCTTGTCGTTTGGTATGCAGATGATAGTTTCAAAGATAACTGGGTTGGGGTGCATCCAGGTGAAGGATTCCTTGGGGTTGTAGACTCTCATCCAGAAGCGTTTGTTGGTAATTTGAACGGGAAACCAGCGTACGGTAATACAGGCATGCAAATTGCAGACGCTGCATTTTCATTTGATCAAACACCAGCATGGAGTGTAAATTCATTAACACGTGGACAGTTTAATTATGCTGGATTACAAGGTGTTACAACATTTGATGATTCAAAAGTATACAGTAACAAGCAAATTGCTGATGCAGGACGAAAAGTGCCAAATCTTGGTCTTAAATTCCAAGTTGTTGGACAAGCAGAGGATAAGTCTGCAGGTGCTGTTTGGATTAAGCGTTAATAAAATAAAAGCACATTCTTCATATGGAGAATGTGCTTTTTAATTTGTACAGTAAGTTATTATTTTAGTTTATGTAATACAAGTGTCTGTTCATATGTAGTGTATCAAATTATGTGGGGAAAGGAAATATTTCCGAGGAAATTGTCGAAGTATCGTCGGTATTTATTCAGTTTCTTTTTTTAAGGAAGAAAGTAGTATTGCTTTTATACATAAGCTTATTTACAGTATTACTTGGTTATACGCAAAAGTAATCTATATTAGGCGAAAAAAGAGCTCTATTCGATAGAGCTTTTTTTTGTGAGTAGAAAGGAGAAGTTATAAATGAAAGAAACAATTGTATGCCCACAGTGTGAAGGAAATATTACTGCATAACATATTATCGACATCCCACATCTTTTTTCATTAAGGTGTCCACATTGTAAGGTGAAGCTGAAAGAAATAAGGATAACGCCATGTTTAATATTAGCGGCAATTTGTATAATCCCACTGTTTATTATGATTGGTGAGAGCATTAAAGAATTGCTAGGAAAATATTTTTCTATTATAGACAATGTACCAACCGTACTTATTTTCTTCTTATTTTGTTATCCGTTGTATTATTTCTATGAAAAATATAATGCCAGCTTATTTATTAAGTATGGTTTATTGAAAGTGAAAAATTGAACAGGAGCTTATCATTATGTTGTGGAAAATTTATTTAGTAATTGTAGCGATATTAACTATTACTTCATTAATAAGAGGGATGTTTCAAACACCAATTCAAAAATTTGATTTTGTAGTGTCCATTATTACGTGGATAGGGCTATTTGGTTTTGTCTTCGATGTAGAAATATTAACCTCAATCGTTTGGAAATGCATCTTCGTGTTTAGCATTATTTGGACTTTGAGTGCCGTTTTTATTTTACGTTTATATGAAGAGAAGGATGAACCGCTACCTTTTATATTCAAATTAATTGGTGTGATCCCAACTTTGCCGTTATATTATGGGTTATATCAATATGCATTTTAAAAAAAGACAATGATGGAATTAACCCATCATTGTCTTTTTTACTTTGCTTCTTACGTAAATCATACTGGCAAAGGTTAATAAGAATGCAGTTCCGATAATGAAGCTGACGCTAGGTGATGCCCCGATTGCTCCAACTGTAAAGGAACCAGCAACAACTCCTAATGAGAAGAATGCATAAAATAATCCGAAGGCTTTCCCGCGATTATCATCTGTCGTATTTTCAACAAGTAATGCATTTATCGATGGGAAAAGGATAGCGAATCCAATGCCATAAATCATCATAACGATAAAGAGCATGCCTTTTGTTGCGAATAATCCAAGTAAAGATAACGCTAATGCCATTACTGCAATACCAATTAGCATTAGTTTTGAGCGATTAAATCGATCGTAAATACGATTTGTTGGAAGTAAGAAGAAGAGGATAGCGGTAATTCCGAATACACTTAGCATCATACCTGTTGTAGATGCTTTAAGTGCTAATGCCTCAACTTTTACTGGTAACATATATGTGACAATTCCTTGTGAAAACATTAGAGTGAAAGCACCAATATATGCCTGTAATAACGGTTCTGATTTCAATAGTTCAAACATATCTTCTTTGTTCATCATTTGTGTTCTTGATGTATTTTTTCTTGACACGTTATTTGGTAAGAAGAATAGAGATACGATTGTACCAAGAACCATTAAAATAGAAATAGTAATGAAAACCCATTCTATTCCAGCTGTCGCTTTCATAATGCCACTGAAAGCAGGACCTACGATAGCCGCTGTTCCAACAGCAGCACCAGATAGAGCCATTGCCTTACCTTGCTTTGCTGAATTTGTTTGTTTTGATAAAAATGTAAAGGCAGCAGGAATTAAAAATCCGTCACTAAAACCGTGCATAAAGCGCACAACTAATAGTTGTTCACCACTTTGAACAACGGTATATAACAAGACTATGAAACTCGTAAATCCCATGCTTATATAAAGTATTTTTTTTGCACCAAATTTATCGACGGCAGCTCCAGCAATAATATTACCAATCATATTAGCAAATGAGTACATACCGACAACTAGCCCAATAATAAGAGGAGTTCCTCCAAGGCTTTGAGCGAACGTACTCATAATAGGTAATTGTGAAAATGTATCTAAAAAAGCTACGATAACAATAAAGTAAATAAAATATTTCAAGCGATATTCACCTCTCCTATGCTATTATGGCATACTGCTAATTTCAACTGCAATGAAATTGAATTAACAGATGTGGAAAAAAGTACAAAGTGACAAAATATTGAACGTTATTTGTTAAAATTTAGTGAAAATGAGATTGTTTTTTTGAAATATATGGATATAAGTATTATAATAGATTTGTAAACTTCACCAGGTTAAGTATATACATAGAGAGGGATGTTTAAAATGAAAGCATTACTTTGGCATAATCAACGTGATGTACGAGTAGAAGAAGTACCAGAACCAACTGTACGACCAGGAGCAGTAAAAATTAAAGTTAAATGGTGTGGTATTTGCGGGACAGACTTGCATGAATATTTAGCAGGGCCAATTTTTATTCCGACAGAAGAGCACCCATTAACACATGTGAAAGCACCTGTTATTTTAGGTCATGAATTTAGTGGTGAGGTAGTTGAAATTGGTGAAGGTGTTACATCTCATAAAGTGGGAGACCGCGTTGTTGTAGAACCAATTTATTCTTGTGGTAAATGTGAAGCTTGTAAACATGGACATTACAATGTTTGTGAACAGCTTGTTTTCCACGGTCTTGGTGGAGACGGCGGTGGCTTCTCTGAATATACAGTAGTACCAGAAGATATGGTTCATCATATTCCAGATGAAATGACGTATGAACAAGGTGCACTTGTAGAACCAGCAGCAGTAGCAGTTCATGCAGTACGTCAAAGTAAATTAAAAGAAGGGGAAGCTGTAGCAGTATTTGGTTGTGGTCCAATTGGACTTCTTGTTATCCAAGCAGCTAAAGCAGCAGGAGCAACTCCTGTTATCGCAGTTGAACTTTCTAAAGAACGTCAAGAGTTAGCAAAATTAGCAGGTGCGGATTACGTATTAAATCCAGCAACTCAAGATGTATTAGCAGAAATTCGTAACTTAACAAACGGTTTAGGTGTAAATGTTAGCTTCGAAGTAACAGGTGTTGAAGTTGTACTACGTCAAGCAATTGAAAGTACAAGTTTCGAAGGACAAACGGTAATTGTTAGCGTATGGGAAAAAGATGCAACAATTACTCCGAACAACCTTGTATTAAAAGAAAAAGAAGTTATCGGTATTCTTGGATACCGTCACATCTTCCCATCTGTTATTAAATTAATTAGCTCTGGTCAAATTCAAGCAGAGAAATTAATTACGAAAAAAATTACAGTGGATCAAGTTGTTGAAGAAGGATTTGAAGCACTTGTAAAAGATAAAACACAAGTGAAAATTCTTGTTTCACCCAAATAATAAAGAATTGAAAAAAGTAGTCCTTTTCTAGAAATAGAAGAGGGCTACTTTTTTTCTATACGGAAAGGTGATAGACTTTCCTTTGACTAAATGTACTTTTGGTTGGGAGGGAAAGTTGAATGCTTTCATTTTTTTTAACATTGAAACGTATGCTAAGAGCCTGTTTGCGAGCGTGGAAGGATAAAGAATTTCAAGTTTTATTCGTATTAACAATTTTGACTTTAATATCGGGTACAATCTTTTATAGCACAGTGGAGGGATTACGTATCCTTGATGCTTTATATTTTAGTGTTGTGACACTGACAACTGTAGGCGATAAAGATTTTAGTCCTCAAACTGATTTTGGGAAGATATTTACGATACTATACATATTTATCGGGATTGGATTAGTGTTTGGATTTATTCATAAGTTGGCGGTTAATGTGCAACTACCAAGTATATTATCGAATAGAAGAAAAGAGTAAAGCATGTAATTGTTTTACTCTTTTTTTACATTAGTTTAGACAAGTATTTGCAGTAGCTTAACAATACTTTATTACAATGTAAGTGCATTCATTCATTATATTCACTATGTATAAAGTTATAATGATATGAACATTTGCATATTTTAATTTAGTGATAGAAATTTTATGAAAGGTGGGATATTCTAGTCATAGGTTAACCAGACGACATCATAGGATCCTAGCAAAATGTTTACAATAATTCAATTATAAAATGGAGGATTTCAGATGAAAAAGAAAGTTCTTGCTTTAGCAGCAGCTATTACGTTAGTAGCACCGTTACAAAGTGTTGCGTTTGCTCATGAAAACGATGGAGGACAGAGAGTAGGCGTTATTCCGCGCTGGTCTGCTGAAGATAAACATAAAGAAGGCGTAAACTCTCATTTATGGATTGTAAACCGTGCAATGGATATTATGTCTCGTAATACAACACTTGTAAAACAAGAGCGAGTTGCACTATTAAATGAATGGCGTACGGAGTTAGAGAATGGTATTTATGCTGCTGACTATGAAAATCCTTATTATGATAATAGCACATTTGCTTCACACTTCTATGACCCTGATAACGGGAAAACGTATATTCCATATGCAAAGCAGGCGAAGGAAACTGGAGCTAAATATTTTAAATTAGCTGGTGAGTCATACAAAAATAAAGATATGAAACAAGCATTCTTCTATTTAGGATTATCTCTTCATTATTTAGGAGATGTAAACCAACCGATGCATGCGGCAAACTTTACAAATCTTTCGTATCCACAAGGGTTCCATTCTAAATATGAAAACTTTGTAGATACGATAAAAGATAATTACAAAGTAACGGATGGAAATGGATATTGGAACTGGAAAGGTACAAATCCAGAAGATTGGATTCATGGAGCGGCAGTAGTTGCGAAACAAGATTACGCTGGCATTGTAAATGATAATACGAAAGATTGGTTCGTGAGAGCTGCTGTATCGCAAGATTATGCAGATAAATGGCGCGCTGAAGTTACACCAATGACAGGTAAGCGTTTAATGGATGCACAACGTGTTACTGCTGGATACATCCAGCTTTGGTTTGATACGTACGGAAATCGTTAAGTATTTAAAAAAGGTCAAATCTCAGAATAGAGTATTTGGCCTTTTTATCACTATACACATGGAGGTATGAAACGTGAAAAGTAAATTGCTAAAAGGTGTACTTAGCTTTGGAATTGGTTTAGGAGCTTTATATAGTGGATCTTCAGCTCAAGCAGAAACGCCTACAAATCAAAATAATACATTAAAAGTAATGACGCATAACGTGTACATGCTATCAACAAACTTATATCCGAATTGGGGACAAAGTGAGCGTGCTGATTTAATTGGAGCGGCAGGTTATATAAAGAATCAGGACGTTGTTATATTAAATGAAGTGTTTGATAATAGCGCCTCAGATCGTTTGTTAGGAAATTTGAAGAGAGAATATCCAAATCAAACGGCGGTATTAGGTCGTAGTAGTGGAAACGAATGGGATAAAACATTAGGGAACTATTCATCTTCGACTCCTGAAGATGGGGGCGTTGCGATTGTGAGTAAATGGCCAATCGTTGAAAAAATTCAATATGTATTCGAAAAAGGCTGCGGACCAGATAATTTATCAAATAAAGGATTTGTATACACGAAAATTAAGAGAAATGATAGTTTTGTTCATGTAATTGGGACGCATTTACAAGCTGAAGATAGTATGTGTGGAAAAACTTCACCTGCATCTGTACGTACAAAACAGCTACAAGAAATTCAAGAATTTATTAAAAATAAAAATATACCAAATAACGAGTATGTGTTAATTGGTGGAGATATGAACGTAAATAAAATAAACGCTGAGAATAATAGTGATTCAGAGTATGCATCTATGTTTAAAACATTACATGCTTCTATTCCATCTTATACTGGACATACAGCGACTTGGGATGCGACGACAAACAGTATTGCAAAATACAATTTCCCCGATAGCCCTGCCGAGTATTTAGATTATATTATTGCAAGTAAAGATCATGCGAACCCATCGCATATAGAAAATAAAGTGTTACAGCCGAAATCTCCACAATGGACTGTTACATCATGGTTTAAAAAATATACGTATAATGATTACTCTGATCATTATCCAGTAGAGGCTACTATTTCTATGAAGTAGTCAAAAAAGTTTCTTCGTAAAGAAGAAACTTTTTTTATTTGCAAACAGGAAAATCACTCTTTCTTTCCAATATGTATAAGACATATATAGAAGAGGAGCGAAAAATGTGGATCGAGGAATTTTTAAAGAAGTTCCATTACCGTGTGCATTTTTAGATGAAGTAGCTTTAGAAAGAAATATTCAATCGGTTATAGAGCTAAGTGGCGATAAAAAGATTCGAATAGCGAGTAAATCATTACGATCCGTTCCAATTATGAAACGGATTTTAGCTACAAACAACCGATTTCAAGGTATTATGTGTTTTTCACCTAGAGAGGCTTTGTTTTTAATTGAACAAGGATTTAATGATTTATTATTAGGATATCCAGCTTATGATGACAGGGCTTTATATGAAATTAGTTTGCTAACAAAGAAAGGGCTTATTATAACTTGTATGGTGGACTGTGAAGACCATATTGTTTATTTAGAAAAAATTGCTGAGAAGTCTAAAGGGTGTTTTCGTGTTTGTTTGGATATTGATATGAGTAGCCGTTTTTTTCAATTTCATTTTGGTGTAAAAAGATCCCCGGTAAAAGATGTGCGGAGCGCTCTGGAAATAGTAGAAAAAGTGAAGGACTCATCATTTTTAATACTAGATGGTGTAATGGGATATGAAGCTCAAATTGCTGGGGTTGGAGATTATATACCGAATCAATGGATAAAAAGTAAAGTAATTTCTTATTTAAAGAAGAAATCAGTGTTAGAAGTTAAAGAAAGAAGAGGACGTATCGTGAAAGAAATACAAAACCTTGGTATTGAACTTAGGTTTGTAAATGGGGGGGGAACAGGAAGTATAAAAACAACTGAGCAAGATAACTCAGTTTCAGAGATTACAGTAGGTTCTGCTTTTTATGCCCCTAGACTGTTTGACTATTATAAAGAAGTACAATTTCATCCAGCTGTCGGATTTGCTTTACCAGTTGTACGTAAACCAGCTCCGTTTATCTATACTTGCCTAGGTGGTGGATATATTGCTTCAGGCGCAGTTGGTAAAGATAAAGAGCCTGAGGTTTGGAGACCAGATGGTGCAAAACTATTAGATTTAGAAGGTGCTGGTGAAGCACAAACTCCCGTTCATTATAACGGCGAGGAGCGAGTGGATATAGGAGATTCTATATTGTTTCGTCATAGTAAAGCTGGAGAATTATGTGAGCGTTTTCCAATTCTGTATCGTGTGAAACAAGGGAAGATTATTGGGGAGTATTCAACATATCGGGGGGATGGCCAATGCTTTCTATAGAGGGGAAAAAATGGAGAAATTGGACAGGGAATGTAGAAGGAACGCCGCATTATACGATGTATCCAGAAACTATACAAGATGTAGTAGAAGTTGTAGAGCTTGCACAAAAAAAAGGGAAGAAAATTCGTGTTGTCGGTTCAGGGCATTCGTTTACGCCTCTCGTGCAAACAGAAGAAATTTTAGTCTCTTTAGACGAATTGAAGGGCATTGTGAATATTGATGCGGAGAAGATGGTTGCCGAAGTATGGGCAGGAACAAAGCTACATGACCTAGGGAAGTTACTTGAAGAAAAAGGTTATGCACAAGAAAATTTAGGGGATATTGATTCACAATCTATTGCAGGAGCAATTAGTACGGGGACGCATGGGACGGGTGTTAACTTTGGGAGTTTATCAACACAAGTTATAGAGATTACGACAGTTTTATCAACAGGTGAGAGTATAGTTTGTTCAGAAACCGAGAACGTCGAATATTGGAAAGCATTTCAGTTATCGCTTGGAATGCTAGGTATCATCGTAAAGATAAAATTAAAGATTATCCCATCATATTCGCTCGTTTATGAAAGCGAAAAACAGTCACTATCTACTGTAATGAACAAGCTAGAAGAATATAAGAAGAATCGTCATTTTGAGTTTTTTGTTTTTCCTTATTCAAATGAAGTACAGGTGAAGTTTACAAATAAAACAACGAGTAAAGGAACTGATTTAAAATGGCATAAACTAAAGGTGGAGTTACTTGAAAATAGGATGTTCTCTTTGTTATCTAAAGGGTGCAAATGGTTTCCTTCCATAAGTAAAGGAGTAAGTCGATTATCAGCTAAGGCTGCACCAAACACAAAAATAATTGGCCCAAGCTATGAAGTGTTCGCTACATCACGTACGGTTCCATTTTATGAAATGGAGTACAGTGTCCCTTCAAAGCATATGAGAGCTGTTGTAGAAGAAATTTCAAGTCTTATTGAAAAGAAAAAGTATAAGGTGCACTTCCCGATTGAATGTCGCTACGTGAAAGGTGATGATATATGGCTTAGTCCAGCGTATGGAAGGGACTCGGCATATATCGCCGTTCATATGTATAAAGGTATGAAGTATGCCGCTTATTTTGGTGAAGTGGAGAAAATTTTTCTGAAATATGAAGGTCGTCCACATTGGGGGAAAATGCATACGTTAACATACGAAAAGTTACAAAACATATATCCAGAATTGCATTCGTTTCTAAAAATGAGGAAGTCGCTAGATGAAACAGGAATGTTTTTAAACCCTTATACAGAAAAGTTATTTACGATTATGAAAAAAAGCTGACAAAATATTACTTGTCAGCTTTTTTTAGTATAATCGCATTTCTTGTTTGACTAATATGCTCGTAGAATAGTAACTTATCACGGCTAAATACATGTAAGAAAACATGAATAATAAATATGCCGTTAATTACGAATTGGAATAACAGTATAACTAGTAATACTAAAGGCTCTGTAAAATTTAAGATAGAGCTACTAGAAAGAATATAATTGATTCCACCTAAAACGAAATAGAATATACCGTAACGGATGAATAGTTCCTTCATCGTAATACGATCTGATTTTCCTTTAATGTAAATACGAAGCAACGCTTTTCCTATCGTTCTTCCATTTGTAAAGTATGGAATGATAATAAAGTAAATAAAGATTGAACATGTAATGAAAAGGAGTTCGTATACATTTGTGTAAGATTGGATATTAGAAATAAATAGAGAGTTTCCTTTATTTTTAATGACAGGAACGACGATAGATAAGAACAGCCAATCAATTTGCATAGCGATAAGACGACGAACGAATCCAACTGGTTTCGTTTCTAAATCAATATGACTATCTAATTCGCTTGTTTTCGGAAGGAAGTACGTAAATATTGGTGCAATGATAAAACCAATTACGCCGCCTAATGTGTTTAAAAATAGATCATCGATATCGAATAAGCGATATGCACAATTGTATATACCGTATAGTCCAGTTACCTGTGTCAGTTCGAAAAATAGTGAAAGACAAAAAGAAATACAAACTGTTTGTAAGAAACTACGTCGGAAATAATAACGTAAATAAACACCGAATGGAACGGTTAATAGAACGTTAAATGCTACTTGTAAGAACGCAGATTCTTTTAATAAATAGAAATAAGTAGCTGGTTTCGTTAAAATTGCCGAAGTATGATTACTAATTTCTTGTATGAAATAAAATGGTGATAGTTGCATGTGCTGCGTATTAGCCGGTTGTAGGCTACAAGTATCATATGTTTGTGGTAACGGCAAAATCACAAGAAAATAGGCATTTAATAAGTAAAGTAATAATGAGTACAAAATAAATGAACGCCATTTATTTAAATAACCATACTTTCGGTAGTTAAATATTAAAAAAGGTATTAAGAGAAACATTGCTAAAAAAGGAAATAAAATAAATGCTGTTTTTACTGGAAATAAATATGCAGTCAAAATGAGGCTCCTTTCAATGAAAATTCGTTTATCATTATAACGTTAAAAGAACCTTAAAACAAAATTAAAATATTTTGAAATAGAAAAAATTATAAATTTTAATGGAATTAAGTTATACTAAATTTAATATAAGGATATTGTGATTATTATAAGTTGAGAGAGGGTACAAGATATGCGATATGAGCTTTTTTCTGTAAGTGGGGATCATATTACAACTTTTGAAAGTGTGTGGCGTTTTCAAGAGGGAGAACAGGTTTTTGTTCATGATGATCAAACAAAACGAAATTTTATTATTATCCGCCTAACGCATGATGTATTTCAACAAAATAAACATGTTATTCGTTTGTATTGTCAAGAAAAGAAAGTTTATAAATAAGGGAAGCCCTCTTACTGGATGAGAAAAGGTAAGAGGGTTTTATCATTTTATATTAGGAAAAGCTCCTTAGGAATATCGAGTGAAGTTTAATGCATATAAGTAGCATTGGATGTGGAAGAAAGGATATAGTTTTGCATTTTGTGCTTCCAAGTTTCATTTTCGTTTCTTTGAGAAAGCCACGCATGGTAATCTTGTTGTGTTTTCCATAACATACGGACCATATATTTTGCTCCATCATCTGTACGATGCATATGTGAAAATTCTATGTTAATAAAACCATTTGTTCCAGTTGATGGATAATATTGTTTAAGTGAATATAGTAAATCATTCTCATAGCCATATTTAATATGAATTAGTTTAGTAACAATAAACATAGGAACACCTCTTTTATAATAGTAGTAAAGAAGACGGATTTTTATTAGTAGGAACATAATTAATATTATACTATTCTGAAAATTTAAAGTAAATAAGGCACTTCAACTTAATAGAAGTATAAAAAAGCGAGCCATCTTAGTGTAGTAGAATGACTCGCTTTAAACTTGTAAGTTTACTTTATAAGAAAATGATAGTAAGTACCCCTACGATAATACAATAGAAAGAGAAATATTTTAAATTTCCTTTTGCCATAATGTTCATAAACCATTTTAATGAAATATATGTCATGATAAATGTTGCTATAAACGCAACGATATATGGTACGAATAATGTGTCTAAATTAGGATCTTTAGCAATATCTGTAATACTTAGCAATAACCCACCTAAGCTAACAGGAATATATAGTAAGAATGAGAAGCGAAGAGCGGTCTCTTGCTTCATACCGAGTAACATCGCTGCTACAATTGTAGCGCCAGATCGGCTAATTCCAGGGATAAGTGCACAAGCTTGAGCTAATCCGATAATGATTGCATCTTTCATAGAAAGGTCACCATCATTTTTACGCCCGCGTAAGTTTCTAATAATCCAAAGACCGACAGCGGTAATAAGAAGGGAAATCCCAACCATTTTCACGCCTTTTAAGTACTGGTCGATATAATCTTTAAATAAAACGCCAATTACACCTGCTGGAATAGTTGCAATTACAAGGTAAATAATGAAGAAGAAATCTGATTTTGCATCTTCTGCTCTTGTAAATATATAAGATAGACCATTCTTTGTTAGACGAATTAAATCATTTCTATAAATAAGTAATACAGCTAGTAATGAAGCTGAATTAACAAGTAGTTCAAAGCTAAATCCTTCTATTTTTAGTCCTAGCAAATGTTGTGCTAAAACGAGGTGACCACTTGAAGAAATCGGAATTGGTTCTGTTAGTCCTTGGAACAGACCAAGAATTAAGTATTTTAAAATGTAGTAAAATTGTTCCATAACATCCTCCTTGTTAATTAGTCTAAAGAAACAACTTTCCCATTATAACAAAGATATAGATGAATATTGGGAAGAAATAAATATTCGAAATATAATAAAAACCCCTTATAGCGATATAAGGGGTTTTTATTGTTAATGAGAAGATACTGTTTCTTGAAGACCATTAGTCAATTGAACATCGACTTTTTCTGCATCATGAATATGGTTCATAATAGTAGTATTTAATTTTTGGAACATTTGTTGAGTGTTTGCAAATTCTCTTAATATATCATCATTACAAGATTTTTGGTTTTCAATTGCTTGAATAACATTTGTAGCACCATTTTGTAACGTTTGAATCATAATTAAAATGTTTTCGATTCTAGCGTTTGTATCGGCACTCATTTCTACACCTTCATCGACTAAATGTAAATTATCTTTTGTGTTTTCGTATGCTTTTTCAATTTCTTCTTGAATTTTTTTCGTTAAGTTGCCAATATTCTTTGTACTCTCTGCCGTACTTTCTGCTAGTTTTCTTACTTCATTGGCAACAACCGCAAACCCTTTACCGTGCTCTCCAGCACGCGCTGCTTCAATACTTGCATTTAGCGCAAGTAAATTTGTTTGTGCTGCAATGTTTTGAATGACTTCTACAATTTGTTCGATTTCTTTTGAGCGTTCACTTAAATGATTCATACTGTTAGACGTGCGCTGAGATTGTTCACCTAATTTATTAATTACAATAAGTAAACGGTGAACAGATTCTTTTCCTTCATTAGAGCAGTCAATAATCTCTTCAATAGACTGAATTAAGCTTTGTTCTTTTTGTAACATTTCACTATTTAATTCATTAGAATTTGTTGTACGTGTTGAAACATTTTCAAAACACGAGTTTAATTGCTGAATTAAATTTTGGAGTGTATGGTGCTGGTTATTTACAAGTTGATGCTCTTGAATGACGTTTTGCACACGGTCATGGATAGAAGAAATCATATTTTGTTTTTCAATGTCTTTTTGTTTTAATTCAGCCTCTAATTCTTTTATACGATCTTCTAATTGATCAATTTTATGTTGGAGTGATTTCTTTTGAGTAAACATGTATTTATTTCAACCGCCTTTGGAAGTTATATTTTCTCTATATTTGGATTTTAGCATTTTTTATAATTTTTAAATATAGGAATTGTTAAATATTTAAGAATCTATTACATTTTATTTATAATTCCCTATTTTTTGTCATGAAAAATAAACTGTATTTAATAGTATTGTAAACAAACTGTAAAATAAATCATGTATAACTGTATAAGAAGGGAGTCGGATTATGAACTATTTTAAGCGAATCAGTAGTCTAGTATTAGCAGGAATTATCGGTCTTTCTAGTACAGTCGCTGTAAAAGCAGAGTCAAACGACGAGAAACTTAACAACATGCAACAGCAATTGCAGCAAAACGATGCAGATATGCAGAAGAAAGAGCAAGAGAAGCAAGCTGTTAGTAAAGAGATTCAAGGTATTGAAAACGAACTACATAACTTAAATAATACAATTGCAAAAAATAAAGAGGATCAAGCTGCTATTCAACGTAAAATCGATGAAACACATAAGCAGATTGAGCAAAAAAAGAATGAAATTGTCGTTTTAGAGGATAAAGTCCTTGCTCGTAAAGATATTATGAGAAAACGTATGGTTTCTGTTCAAAACAGTTCAAATACAAGTTTAGTAGTAGAAGTTGTTGTAGAGTCAAAAAACTTTGCAGATTTCTTACAACGTATGAATGCAGTTTCTACTATTTTAGAAGCTGATAAAGAAATTTTACGTCTACAAGAACAAGATCTTCGTCAAATTGAAGAAGATAAGAAAACAATTGACGAAAAAGAAGCATCTTTAGTAGTAGACAAACAAAAATTAGCAAAAGCGCAAGCTGATTTGCAAGATAACTTGAAAAAACGTCAAGATAACTTACAGACAGTTCAAGCTAAATACAATCAGATTGCAAGCCAACTTAATTTAGCAGCAGAAGAAAAAGCTAAAATTGAGTCAAATATGAAGGCAGTACAAGAGACGATTGCTCGTGAGCAAGAAGCAGCAAGAATTGCAGCAGAAGAGCGTGCAAAAGCAGAAGCGGCTGCAAAGGCTGAGCAAGAAGCTTTAGTGAAAGCACAAGCAGAAATTGCTGAAAAACAAAAGCAAGAGAAAGCTAATAAACCAGCTGAACCTGTTGCGAATAATAATTCGAAGGTAGAACCTGCACAACCTTCGAAGCCAACTGCTGGTGGAAGAGAAATATATGTACATGCAACAGCTTATACAGCAGATCCAGCTGAAAATGGTTATGCACCAGGCCAACAAGTGTATTCTGCATGGGGAGGCTATAATCTAACTGCAAACCCAGGAATGAAATTAATTGCTGTAGATCCAAGTGTTATTCCATTAGGTTCTACTGTATATGTTGAAGGTTATGGACAAGCAATTGCAGCAGACACTGGTGGCGCAATTAAAGGTCACAAAATCGATGTTTTAATGCCTGATAAAGCTTCATCTAGTAATTGGGGCAGAAAAAATGTTAAAGTTACAATTTTAAACTAACACGTAATCCAACTTTATAATACGTAAAGTTGGATTTTTTTGTAAAAATTATGTTAAGTTGAGTTTACATTTTGTTAAGGATAGCATACAATGATGGTGAGAGGTGGTAAAATTGACCATTTTAAATAGAGTGAAAGAATTTAGGGCTCGCTTCAATTTTTCGCAAAGTGTATTAGCAGAGAAGGTTGGAGTGACGAGACAAACAATTGCTGCAATTGAAAAAGGGGATTACGTTCCTTCGTTGTTATTGGCACTTACGATTTGTGATGTGTTCCAGTTAAAGATGGAAGATGTGTTTGTTTTAAATAAGGAGGGGAAAGAGGATGAATAGACTTGTATTTTCTTATATGCTAAATGTACTTTTAATGGTATTAGCAGGTTGGGCTTTTATTGAGTTGTATTATTTTACTATTGAAGTCGCTAATTTTATTCAAACGAAGAGAGTACCATTTGAAGTTTCAATAAGTTTAATACCGCTCGGATTACTTTTAACATTTGGTATTGTATCGACGGTTCTTTATAAAATTCAAAAGAAAAAATATAAAGAGCTCTCGTATTGGATGTTTCCACTATTATTTCCTCAAGAAGATGAGCGTGAAAAGGCAATTACAGAAAAGGCTTGTCGTACTACATTTATGTCATTATGGTATGTGTTGCCTTGTGCGGTTGGGTTTTTAACTCTTTCTCCAATTGTTATTCTATATGTTCCTGCATATCCGATATATATTGCATTTAGTATCTTCTTTATTCAGATGACGATTTTTCACGTGTCTTTATATCGAAATAAAATTGCTTAAAAAGAAACCTTCTTGCATCGGCAAGAAGGTTTCTTTTCAGCTTATACTTGTACATATAGCAATATTATTTTATCATTTTATATAGAGTAAGATTTTGTAAGGGAAAGGAATTGTATATGAATAAGCAAAGAATTTATAGTATAGTAGCAATCCTTCTATTTGTTGTAGGTGGGGTTTTAATTGGAAAGCCATTTTATGATGGATATAAGGCTGAAAAGAAACAGACTGAAAATGTGCAAGCTGTTCAAAAGATGGATTATGAAAAGCATGAGACAGAATTTGTAGATGCGTCAAAAATTAATCAACCAGACTTGGCAGAAGTAGCGAATGCATCGTTAGATAAAAAACAAGTAATCGGTCGTATTTCGATTCCAAGTGTTTCATTAGAAATTCCTGTTTTAAAATCTTCTACTGAGAAAAACCTGTTATCAGGTGCAGCGACAGTAAAAGAAAATCAAGTAATGGGAAAAGGGAATTACGCACTAGCAGGGCATAACATGTCTAAAAAAGGTGTTTTATTTAGTGATATAGCATCTTTGAAAAAAGGCGATAAAATTTATTTATATGATAATGAAAATGAATATGAGTACGCTGTTACTGGTGTATCTGAAGTAACTCCGGATAAATGGGAAGTTGTAGAAGATCATGGGAAAGATGAGATAACGCTTATTACATGTGTATCTGTAAAAGATAATTCTAAGCGTTATGTTGTAGCTGGTGATTTAGTAGGAACGAAGGCGAAGAAATAAAAAAGAAGGCCAACTCTTTAAAGAGTTGACCTTCTTTTTTACTACTTTTGAGAAATAATAGAATATTTTAGTTTGTATTTAAAAATCCTTCTATTTATGTATAATAAATTTAGAATTCTAAATTTTGGGAGGAACAAGAGTGAGACAACAGGTGAAGAAACTTCTTTTAACAACAAGTGTAGCGTTATTGATAGCTCCAATTTCAGCTTATGCGCATCCAGGACGTACAGATGCGAATGGTGGACATACGTGTCGTACAAACTTTGAAAAATGGGGATTACAGTACGGGGAATATCATTATCACAATAAACCAGCTTCTAGTAGTGGTGCAACGAGTCCAGCTCCTAGCCAAAATAATAATGGTGCTGTAGAAGCTGAAAAACAACGTGCTGCAGAAGCACAGCGTAAAGCTGAAGAAGAGAGACAACGTGTAGCTGAGGAACAAAGAAAAGCAGAAGAGGCACGTAAGCAAGAGGAAGCTAAGCGCCAAGTTGATATGGAGAAAGGTCAACTTGAAGGCGAAAAAAATGGAGAGACTGATTTTAAAGCAGGGAAAAATGACGTACAAGTACATTTAGCTGGAAAATCAGATACATATAAACAAGCATTTACAACTGCTTATACTACTACTTGGTCTTTAGAAGAGCAGAAGAAAACGCATTTTGAAAAAGGAAAAGAACAGGGCTTAGCACAAGAGACGATGGACGATAGTCAAATTACTCCAGATTTTAAGCAGATCTTTGCAGAAGGTTTCCAAGTGGGAAATAAAGAGAGAACAGAAAAAATTGAAAAAGAGCAAGCTGAACTAGGGGAAAAGGCTGGTAAGGAACTAGCTGAAAAGAATCCTGGAAATAATGAGAAAGATGTATACGTGAAGTCATATGAAACAGCGTATGAAAAAGGCTATAAGTCTACAAAAAAGGCAGTAGAAAAGGCTGGATATAAGTATGCGTTTGAAAACTATGATTTGAAGATTCCTGCCAAGTATGAAAAGAATGGCTCATTAAAAAAATGGTTTACTGAAGGATTTAAATCGAATAAAAAAGCAACGGAAATTCGAGAAGAAGGATTTAAAAAGGGAGACAGCTGGTTTTCATTTTTCTATAAGAGTTTCGTGCCAAGTGAATATAAAGAACATAAAGAGTTGTATGAGCAAGCAATAGAAAAAGGTAAGAAGGCATAAAAAAGATGAGGAGAAATTCCTCATCTTTTTTTTAATCCATCCATTTTACTAGTTTTTTAGAGATTAATAATAAAACACAACCTAAAACAATCGCTACAGCGCCGATAACAGTAAACACTTCAGCATATCCAAGTGAAGTTGTGAAGCTTGCAAGTTGTCCACCTAAAATATTGGCGATACCTGAACTTGCTAGCCATACACCCATTAGTAAAGAAGCAAGTTTTACTGGAGCGAGAGAACTAACCATTGATAGTCCGACAGGTGATAAGAATAGCTCACCTAACGTATGGAAAAGATACGTAAAGACGATAAATAGTAAGTTTGCTTTTTCCGTAATGTTATGTTCGTCACTACCTGTTTTTAATGTAGCGATAACAAGTATGATATAACCGATACCGAGTAAGATCATACCAAGTCCCATTTTGGTTGGGATTTTTAAATCCCCGCGCTTGCGAGTTGCAAGTTTTGCCCATAATGCTGAAATGACTGGGGCAAGTAAAATAATAAATAATGGATTGACCGATTGGAACCAAGATGTTGGAACTTCCCATCCGAACACAGAGCGGTCTACAAATTTGTTTGTATATAGTGTTAATGAACTACCAGCTTGTTCAAAACCAGCCCAGAAGAAGACAACGAAGCACGTTAAAATGACGATAACTGCGGTACGTTGTTTTTCTTTTTTTGTTAACGGTGTATCTCCTACTGATGGTTGTCCAGCAGCTGTTTGCAAATCGCGAGTTGGTTTTTTACCGATATCACCAAGGAAGCGATTTGATAGTGTTGTAAATAAAATTTGTCCAATGATCATTCCGATTGAAGCTGCTAAGAAACCGTAACGGAATCCGTAATGTACAACGCCATCAACTGTTGTTTTGAATAAATTTTCTGATAAAAATCCGCAAACGAGTGGAGCTAAAAATGACCCAACGTTAATACCCATGTAGAAAATGGTAAATGCACTATCACGTTTTGGATCATTCTCTTCGTATAATTCTCCAACCAGTGTAGAGATATTCGGTTTGAAGAATCCATTACCGATAATAATAAGCGCTAATCCGAGGTATAGGCCTAATTGGTTTTGCAAGGCAAATAGTGTAAGGTTACCGATTGCCATCGTTATACCACCAATTGTGATGGCTTTTCTTCTACCTAGAAAACGGTCTGTTAAGTATCCACCAATCATTGGTGTGAAATAACAGGCTCCAGTATAAAATCCGTAAATGGAGAGTGCCCATGCGGGACTAAACCCAAGACCACCGCTTACTAAAGCTGTCGTTAAATATAATGTTAATAATCCTCGTAATCCATAGTAACTAAATCTTTCCCACATTTCTGTAAAGAAGAGTAAGTATAAACCTGGAGGATGTTTCTTTTTTCTTTGCTGTTCTTTTTCTAGTTGTATCGCTGATTCCATGTTATTTTCCTCCTGACACAAACAAAAACAAGGTTAATAATTTTGTATATTTAATATTTTACTTTATTAACTATTATAAGTCAATGAAGTGAAACTTTAATCATATTGGAAGATTTTATTCCAATATGATTATTAGTTGAACGAATCGGGCTTTTATGGGCAGTTTGATTCCCACTGGATATCCGGTTATTAGCTTAATTATTAGGGGGGGAGTCTTACTGTCCGTTAATGCGGGGAAAGGTTGATTTTTCAGAAGAAATTGGAAAAGGGAAATAGCTATAGAATGGGCATTTCTTTTGTGATAGACTATGGACTATGTTTTCTTTGTAAGGAAGCGGATTATCGCGTTTTTCTATATGTGGAATTGATTTCACAAGAGATGAAATTGAAGAAGGAGAAAGAAATGAAATTGTTACAGAAAAAAGAAATTTTACTTATTAGTCTTATGCTATTCTCTATGTTTTTTGGAGCGGGGAATCTTATCTTTCCGCCTTTCCTTGGATATGAAGCAGGAGAACACGTGTGGATTGCGCTGTTAGGTTTTATTATATCAGCAACAGGTCTTCCGATATTAGGTGTTATTGCTGTTGCAAAAGCAGGAAGCTTTCAAACGTTAGCGGGTAGAGTACATTCTTCATTTGCAATTATTTTTCCGTGTATTGTGTACTTATTTATTGGACCTGGTCTTGGTATACCACGTGCAGGAAGTCTAGCATTTGAAATGGGACCAGGTCAGTTATTCCCAGAATCGGGTAGTGTAGTTTTACTAGTTTATACGATCGTTTTCTTTAGCTTTGTTTACTGGTTAAGTTTATCGCCATCTAAATTAATGGGCTTATTTGGGAAGGTTTTAACGCCTTTATTATTATGTATGATTGCACTTATTTTTATAAAAACTATGTTTACACCAGTTGGTAGTGTGAAAGAGGCTACTGGAAATTACGGACAAGTTCCTATGTTCCAAGGATTTTTAGATGGATATTTAACGATGGATGCGCTAGCGGCTTTAATCTTTGGTATTGTTATTGCAAATGCTTTACGTGCAAAAGGTATTGAAGATGATCAAGGCTTAGCGAAATATATGAGTATTGCTGGTATTGGAGCAGGTCTTTTATTATCTATTATTTATGTCATCCTCGGATATGTGGGTTCAATTAGCGGTTCGTTAGGTACGTTTAATAATGGGGCGAATGTGTTAGCACAAGTGATGACGACGTTATTTGGACAAGGCGGAGTAGTTTTGTTAGGCCTTATTTTTACTATTGCGTGTTTATGTGTTTCAATTGGACTTGTTACATCTTGTAGTCAGTTTTTTACAAGTGTATTTCCGAAAGTATCGTATACAGTTTGGGCGTTTATATTGAGCTTTATTAGTATGATTTTAGCTAATTTAGGGTTAACACAAATTTTAAAAGTTTCAGTACCGATTCTTGGATTTATTTATCCAATTGCATTAACGCTTATTATTTTAGGGTTATTCCATAAATATATTGGGAAGTATGTGTGCATATATCCTGTTACAATTTTGATTGTAGCGGTATTTAGTGCAATCGATATTTTAAATAAAAATGTGATGACGAATCAGTGGACGCCAATATTGAAGTATATTCCGTTTTATACAGAAGGTGTAGGATGGATCATTCCAGCTCTTGTAGGTGTGTGTATTGGTGTAATCGTTAGTATCATGATAAATAAGGACAAATAAGTGAAAGGGTGTTTTCTATAATGGGAAAACACCTTTCTTTTTTTGGAAAAATAGTTTTAAAAATGAATAGACTAAGAGTATGATAAAGATAATTGGTAATATATAGGTTTCGAATGAATGGTGAGGGGGGAGCATATGAAGGAAGATTTGAATAAGAAAATAGAAGCACTCGAAACTACAATTGAAACGATGCAAGAAGCACTTTTTGAGTTGAAAGCAAAACAAAGGGAAATAGAAGTAGAAAACGCTCAGCAACATGTTAGTAAGGAAAAGAAAGTATATATCGAAACGATAATAGATGAAAAATTACAAGAAGATGTAGTAAAGATCAAAGAGCCCGTGCAAAAAGTTGAGGAAAAACAAGTAAATATATCTGCTTTTAAACCGGAACCATTCAATATTATTAAGTTTTGCCAAACATGGTTGCCGCGTATATTTGTCGGTATTATGCTACTTGGGGTTATTTGGTTATTTAAAGCAGGGGTAGATGCTGGTTTATTAACACCAGCGATACGAATTGTGTTTGGTATCGCCTTATCTATCGGTTTGTATTATATAGGGGATATTCAAATTAAACGAGAGCGGCAAGCGTTAGGGTTAGTATTAGCTGGAGGAAGTATTACAGGCATTGTTTTAACGACGTTTGCGGCACATTATTTATATGGATTTATTCCAGCAAGTATTGCGTTTATCTGTAATATTGTATGGGTTATTTTAGGGATTTATTTAGCGAAAAAGTATCAATCGGAATACCTTACTATCTTCGTAGCGGTCGGAGCTTTCTTCGTTCCGTTCTTGTTAAATAGTACGACTCCGAATCCTTATATTTTCTTTGGATATGAGACGATATTAACACTTAGTTTATTATGGTATGCGTTGAAAAATCGTTATAAGTACTTATATATGATTTCTTATGTTGTTGCTGCCATTGTCCTGTTTGTCTTCTTTGCTGTTATGTCGATATTAGTAGAGAATTTGCAAATACAGTTAACGATTGTATATGGTGTAATTCATTTGCTGTTATTTTGGCATATGTTTTCAGAGAGAGAGTTTATACAAGAAGCAAGAGTAGCGATATTTAGTACAAATGCCGTTTTCTTTATTTTATCTATTGCAAAAATACCTGATTTTACTACGTGGGGATTGGTCATAAGTGCACTCGTGCATACTGTTATGTTTGTACTTGAATATAGGAAGAATAAACAGTCTATATTTGCAAATCTCTTATTTGGTTTTGCAATGGGGTCATTTAGTTTAGCGATTTTATACGAGTACAGTTTAGTGAATGCAGCAATTGTATTATTGTTACAAGGTTTTCTCGGTATGGTTACTTCTATTAAAGCAAAACAACAAATTAAACTGTATGTAAGTGCCACTATTTATGCGATTGGAATGGTACAGACGATTTTTAGCCCGTTTGATCATTTTGTTTCAGCTGGGTTTGTTGCTCATATTATTTTAATAGGTACATTTTATTATTGCATGAAACGAGCGAAAGATGTATTAACGAGTTTTGGAAAATATGTTTATTCTATAGCTCTCTATTGGTTCATGGTCATTGTATTTATTACAATTACTAGAGTTGGCGAAGTTCTTTCTACAGATGGAAGTATAATAAGCGTATCAGTATCGTTATTATGGATGGTATATGCATTATTTGCAGTTTGGCTTGGACGGAATAAAAATATGAATGAAATATTGTATGCTGGCTTAGTTGTTTTAGTAGTAACGATAGGAAAGTTATTCCTTCTAGACTTACCAGAAGTTTCAATGATGATCAGGGCAGTGTTATTCTTAATTGTAGGTAGTATAGGTATCGTCATTTCCAGAATGTTTTTCTCAAAAGAAGAGAAATGAGAAGAAGGCAATCCGCATGTGGATTGCCTTTTCTTTTACTTCTTATTAATCGTTACAGCTTCATTATATTTAGCAGTTGTATTTTGGCGTAGACGAAGTGTTGCTTGTCCAGTTGTATTTGAATCAAGTTGTACGTTCACAATTTTTTCAGCGGAACCAAAGCTGTTTGTTGTGAATGAGAAGGCGCTACTATATCCGAAAGTAGATGGCCAAGTGCCGTTTGTATTTTGGACTTTTGCTACCTGTGTTCCGCCAGTCGTGAAGATACCTAAAGAATAGTTATTATAAGTTGTATTAGGTAATAAGTTGTTTACTTGAATCTTTATTTGGAACACTTCATTGTTTGGTAGAATGCTAGGGCGTGTAATCACATAATCGTTTGCTGTTACGGCGCCGTTATATCCGTATGAACCAGGTTTAAATGTATTTGTATTAAACCATTGATAACCAGCGTTTGGTGCACTCCAAGGTTCTGGTTGTGGCTCTGTTGATAAGCTTGGTTGTTCAAATGTTTGTAAAGCAGTAGGTGAATCAAGTTGTAAACCGTTTACTTGATCTAAGCTTGTAAATGTCTCTTGTTTCGATAGCCAATTTACGATATTTTCTAGTAAAACAGCATCGTTTTCTTCTTTATAACCATCGTAAGTTTTCTTTGTTTGGCCAGAATCTTCACGAACGTATTTTGGCGTAGCATCTTCAACAGGAGAAGAGTCACCGATAAAGGCAGCTTTTCCAAGTCCTACTTTTGCAATTGCAGCATATGGACCCTCTGCAACGCCACCGCCGTTATAAACACCACTATCAACAGCGTTATTCCATTTTGATGGGTTTTCTGGAAGATAAACAAGTCCTTTTGCTAGTTTTGGATTTGTAATTGCTAGAGTAGAACCAGCATGCATTGCTACCGATGAAACACCTTGTGTAATTCCGAATGATTGTTCAGGCGAAACAATGTTTTTAGCTGAAACATCACCAAGTGCATTGTAACGGAAGCGAATACCAAAATTATTAGATAGCCAATCGGAACTTTCTACTCCTTGCATAGCTTGTGAGTTTGCTTCTTCGTTAGACATTCCTTTTGCGGGATTTTCCCAAGCACCGCGTCTATATCCATTAAATACTTCAGAAGAGTCCCAGCGATTTTTATTACGATCTGCATTATAATGATCGGCAATGAAGAAGATACTGCCGCCATTTTTTACATATTGTAACATTGCATCTTGTTCAGATTTTTTGTAAGGAATATTTGCCTCTGGAACGATAAACACGTTGTAATTTTTTAAGTCTTCGTATGTAATAGGTGTTGATTTACGAAGTTCTTTTACATGATATCCATTTTGGGCAATGCCGTTTCCGAAATCAGAAAAGCCGCCATCAATAACCCAGTCAGCTGTCCCTGCAGTTTGACCGTGCGTATTATCAAATAATACTTTCTTCCCATTGTTTTGATTTACAACCTTTGCAGCAATTTCAGGAGCTGGGTCTACAGAGCTTTCGGCATAAGTAGACGGTATGAACGAACTCCCCATACTAAGTGTAATTGCTGTTGCTAAAGAAAATGTAATCCATTTTTTATTCTTCATAGAAGAATCCCCCTAATAATAAATATATGTGCTTTAATAATGTAATTTATTTTTCTGAAAAAATAAAGACAGAAAACGTAAAAAATATTAAAAAATTGTAAAAATACCGTGAATTTTGTTGAGAAATATTTATATAGACAATAAAAAACCCCTTCCAATTAATAAGGAAGGGATAAATTGTTTAACTAATCTTTGAAGTAGGTGTTTCATCAATCTTATGAAACCCTTTCATGTAATACACGATAGCTAAGCCAATAAGCCAAATTGGGCCAACGATTAATGCAATTCGTGTATCTTCTGAATACGCCATTATACATAGTACAAGTGCAAGGAAGCCAAGTGAGAAGTAAGAGCTTAATGGATGTAAAGGCATTTTATACGTTAGCTTGTCTTTTTTCTCAGTTGATAATCCTTTACGGAATTTAATTTGAGCGACTAATATAATTCCCCAGGTCCAAATTGCCCCGAAAGTTGAAATACTAGTTAACCATGTAAACACCTTTGCAGGCACAAGGTAGTTTAATATAACACCAACAAGTAAAACGATAGCCGTTGCTACAATTCCTTGACTTGGAATCCCATTTTTATTTAAACGACCGAATCTTTCAGGAGCTTTCTTTTGTTGTGCCAATGTAAATAGCATACGCCCTGTACTAAATAAACCACCGTTACAAGAAGAAAGTGCAGCTGTTAATACGACAAAGTTAATAATACCTGCTGCTTTTGCAATGCCGATTTGTTGGAATGTTAATACGAATGGACTTCCTTTCTCACCAAGTTCGTTCCATGGATAAATTGCCATCATAACGAATAATGCCCCGACGTAAAAGATTAGGATTCTCCAAAATACGTTATCGATAGCTTTTGCGAGTGTTTTCTTCGGGTTTTGAGCTTCACCAGCTGTAACACCAATTAGTTCAACGCCTAAATAAGCGAATAATACCATTTGTAAGGAGAGTAGTAATCCGGAAAATCCATTTGGGAACCAGCCACCATGTGACCAAAGATTTGAAATACCAGTAGCGATACCACCATTTCCGAATCCGAATAAAATAATGCCAGCTCCAACTACTATCATACAGATAATTGTGACAATTTTAATGAGAGCAAACCAAAACTCAAGTTCTCCAAATACTTTTACTGATAAGAAGTTGAAAGCGCTCATTAATAATAGAGCGAGTAGTGCCCAAGTCCAGCGCGGGATATCTGGGAACCAGTACTGCATGTAAATTCCAGCCGCCGTAATTTCAGCCATACAAGTAACAACCCATAAGAACCAGTAGTTCCAACCAGTAATATAGCCAGCAAGTGGGCCGATATAATCATTAGCGTATTTACTAAAAGAACCGGCAACCGGTTGTTCAATTGCCATTTCTCCGAGCGCTCGCATAATGAAAAAAATAACGAGTCCAGCGATCATATAACCTAGTAAGATGGAAGGACCAGCTAGTTTAATAGCAGAAGCAGATCCTAAAAATAGTCCAACGCCAATAGCTGAACCGAGTGACATTAAAGTAATATGTCGTTCTTTTAAACCTCGATTTAAAGTTCCAGATTTGTTTGTGTGCTGCATAAGAAGAATCCCCCTTGTAGAATGAGCTACCTAAATATTTAACTATTTCAAATTATAAAACATTTCTATCTGTTATGCTACAAAAATAATCATAAAAGAACTGTACTACATCTGAAGTTGTCAGACTTAAACTTAAAATTCTCACTATTAGAGAATATATTGACTCTTCTTTTTATTGATTGTTAAGATTAAGTATTATATTTTCTCACATACTAGTAAGAAAAGAATGTGTGATAATAATTCAGATGTAGGAAGGGTACATAAGCATGTTTCAATTACAACAATATAACACTTCTGTGAAGCAAGAGCTTTTAGCTGGCATCACAACTTTTTTTACATTTGCGTATATTCTTGTCATCAATCCGAAAATATTATCTGATGCAGGTGTACCATTTGATCAAGCTTTTACGGCAACTATTATTGCGACAGTTATTGGGACGCTATGTATGTCGTTTTTAGCTAACTATCCAATTGTTATTGCTCCAGCTATGGGGATGAATGCATATTTTGCTTATTCTGTTGTTCAACAGGCAGAGGGGATTACATATGTCATTGCGTTTTCGGCAGTATTTGTAACAGGTATTATTTTTCTTTTATTATCTTTCACTTCATTTAGGCAAAAGTTAATTGTCGCAATTCCTGATAGTTTAAAGCATGCAATTGCAGGTGGAATTGGACTATTTATTGCTTTTATTGGATTACGTCTATCTGGAATTATCGTTGATCATCCATCTAATTTAGTTACGATTGGTGATTTTCATTCACCAGCCGTTATTTTAACTTTAATTGGTTTAATTTTAGCTGCGGTATTAATGGTATTACGTGTGAGTGGTGCATTATTTATTAGTATGATTGTGACAGGAATTATCGCCTTCTTTACGGGGCAACTGAAGTTTGAGGATAAAATTGTAGCGATGCCTCATTTACCAGAGGGTATTATCGTTTCAAATCCAATCAATGCCTTTTCAGATGTAATTCAGTATGGATTATATGGTGTTGTATTTTCATTTTTACTTGTACTTTTATTTGATACGACAGGTGCATTACTCGGTTTAATTAAACAAGCAGGTTTAATTACAGATAATACAGAGAAACGTTTTGGTAAAGCGTTTATTGCAGATGCGATTGGCGGAACGACAGGTTCTATCTTTGGTACAAGCCCAACAGCAGCGACAATTGAATCGTCAGCTGGTATTGCTGCGGGTGGTAAAACGGGATTAACAGGTATTGTAGTTGTTGGACTAACAATTATAACGGCATTTTTCAGTCCTGTAATTGCATCTTTATCAAGTGTAGCTGCTATTACAGCTCCTTCATTGATTATTGTCGGTAGTTTAATGGCACAAAGTATTCGTGATATTAATTGGGATGAGTTTGAAGATGCATTACCAGCATTTTTAATTTTTGTAGGTATTCCGTTAACGTCTAGTATTGCGAATGGAATTGCAATCGGATTTTTAGTGTATCCGGTCTTAAAGATTGTGAAAGGGAAAGGGATGGAAGTACATCCGTTACTATACTTATTTACAATTTTATTTGGATGTCATTTATTCTTATAATATAGATATAGAAGAGGGGCTTCTTATGAGAGGCTCCTTTTTTGTGTATAATAAAGTGAAACTATAATTAGTGAGGGGTTTATTACCCGCAAATAGCGGGAGAAAGTGAAAATTAAATTAATTACGCAAAATATAAATTACTTAATGGAATATATATGTTACAATTAAGGTAGAGGAGGAACATGAATGGCTGTAAGTAAAATAAAAGTCGCGCGTGTTCAGTTAGATTTAACACAGCAAAAATTAGCAGAAAAAGTAGGCGTTACAAGGCAAACGATTAGTTTAATTGAGAAGGGGAAATACAACCCGTCTTTAGATTTATGTTTGAAAATTTGTTATGCGGTAGATAAAACATTAAATGATTTATTTTGGGAGGAAGAGGAGTGAGGGGATGAGAATCGTGAAAGATGAACGTTTAATGATTGAGGGGCTAAAACATATTAGACTCGTTTTCATCTTACAAAATATCGTCATACTAGGTATTGTTTTTTATCGCTATGTTTTGCAAGGTGCAGGATATGAAAGTATTTCGGATTTATTAATGGTATTTATGTGCGGGATAATAGGTATTAACTTTTTAAACTTAAAAAATTCGGTGCAAGTGTATGAGCATACGGGCGGAGTATCACGCAGCTATTTTATGAAACTATTATTCATTCCGGTAGGTATTATTATTGGGATTTTAGCTATTTGTATCATTGTAACACCAGATATTTCGATAAAGGAAATTAGTATGACAGGACTTATTATGGTTGCTTGTTTTTTAGTTCCTAGTTTGTTTATATACATATATATGAAAAAAATAAAAAGTGAAGATTGAAATATAAGAAAAGCTTTCCTGTATTGCGGAAAGCTTTTCTTATATCTTTTTATATACAATACTTTATGAAGGCCAATCGGTTCAATTTCAAAGATTACACCATGTTCCTAGAAGCCTAAGCGCTTGTAATAGTCAGTTACAGTAATTCGGCCATTACACCATAAAATATTTGCTTTACGCTCTTGCAAGACTTGTTACGCTTTTTGAATTAAGGAGCTTCCAGCGTGTTTGTTTCGAAAGTTAGGTAATGTTGCCATTCCACGTAGTCGGAAGAGTATTTACAATCTGTTACTGTTTGATTCGGGTGTGAAAATTTTTGACGTAATACGCAAGTTTCAGATGCATCAATACATTTCACGGTAATTATATTAACATCCTTCCTTATAAGCCTTTTTCTGTTAGTTGTATAAAGAAATAGGCAGGTGCAGCGAAAAGTCCGAGTATGCTAGCGGTTCCAAGAAGGAGCGAAAGCAAGAGACAAGTATATTTGACGCCAGTTGATTTTTTCCAGCCGTAACTACAAATTTCAATGCTAACACCGATGAGAATAATAGCAACGAGTACTTCCGCTAATAATAATAGAGCTAAAGTTACAATAGACATAATGTGATCCATCCCCATAATATGTGATAGTAACATTTTACCATATAGAATGGAAAAAAATGCCCCTCAATTATGTGAGGGGCATTTTCTATTCTAATATGTTTTTTAGTGTATTAATATGTTCTTTTGAACCTGTTACAAGCAGTGTGTCACCATGTTGTAACCTCGTATCACCATGCGGTATTAATGCTTTATTACCTCGGTAAATTTGGATGACAAGTACATCACCTAAAAATGGAAGGCGACGAAGCTCGATGCCGTTATATTTATTGCTACGTAGTTCAACTTCACGTACTGTTTCGTTCGCTGTTGTAATTAAACGAACGAGACTCGGTTTATCGATAAGAGCACGTAATAAAATCCGTGTAGAGTTAATAGTCGAGAATACAGCGATATGTTCTTGTGTTGCTTTTTCTTGTAGAAGTGGATCTTCTACACTTGCAATGACATGTTCAACACCTAGTTCTTTCGCATGTTCTGCTAATAATAAGTTTTGTTCATCATCACTTGTTGCAACGACAACGCGATTTGCATCAAATGCTGTTCGTTCAGTTAATGATTCAATTGTAATATCATCTAATTTCACGATAGGGAAGTCATGTGATTTCGCTTCCTCATCATTTATTTTATTTTGGCGCATCATATATAGCGTTACATCATAGTCTTCTCGTTTTAAATCAAGTGATAATGGAAGAGTAATTCTGCTCGCGCCAATAATAGATACTTTCGGTTTTGGTGTTTCCACTTTTGGGAACATCTTTTTAAATAATATAGGTGCAAAAATGCAAGTAATAACTGCACTTAAAATAAGAGAAGCGGATAAACTTGGGCTGATGATTCCTAGTTTTTCACCAATTTGTGCCGCCGCAATAACTAAGGAAAGTGTTGATGTTAATAAGATGGCACTTCCGAGTACGATATTACGCGGATACCATTTACGTAGGACGAGTGATGGTAAAAGTTTTGAAATAAAGAGTCCTACAATTAAAATTGGGATCATTAGCATACTAGAAGGTTCTTTAAAAATAGACCAGACTTCTAGATTTACACCAACCATTACGAAGAAAATAGGAATGAAGAAACCGTATCCGATGGAATCAAGTTTTTCAACCATATCTTCATTTGGTGATAATAACGATACGAGTACACCTGCTAAGAAGGCACCTAAAATATTTTCTGCACCAACAGATTCAGATAACCCTACTAAAATTAAGATAAGTGCAAAAACAGCTCGAGTATCAATTTGTACACTACCAGCTTTTAAGCTATCTAAGTATGGGATGTTTTTGAAGCGTTTTGCAATAAAGTAAATGATAATACCTGCTCCGAATAGAAGGAGTAGGAGCCACATGCTTTGGCCGCTTTCAGAATTTAATCCGACAAATACGGCGAGTAAAATCATTGTAACTAAGTCTGCAATAACAGCGACTAATAAAATGATTTGTCCGATTGCGGTTTTTCCTAAGTTATTCTCTTTTAATGTTGGTACGACAACACCTAAAGAAATAGTTGAAATAATTAAAGTCATGAACATTGCATTATCTACAAATCCTAGCCATACGAATAGTAATGATAGGGCATAAGATAAGATGAAAATAAACAAGAAAATAATGCTTGCTGCTTGGAATGTGTTCGGTTCGTTTTTCGTACTTTTTTTCCCTTTTTGTTTAAAAATAGAAAAGTCAATTTCTAACCCGCTTAAAAACATGAGGAAGATAAATCCTAGTGTTGATAAAACTTGGAGCCACATATCTGGCTCAATAATATTAAACCCACTTTTACCTACAAAGATTCCTGCGATGATCTCTGCAACAACGACAGGAAGTGCTTTTAATTTAAAGCGTTGTAACAAAAGGGGAACGAAAAACGCGATTGCAACTACAACCATAAGTGATAGAACAGAAGTATGATGTTCCATTGCGTTCTCTCCCTTCAAATAAATATAGTACCTATTTAGCCATATAATAGGTAGAAAATCAACGCATATGGATTCGATTTCATAAAGAAAGAGTTTTCTTAACATTTGTCATAATAAGTATATTTTTCATGATTCTGCTGTTAATGCCGTAATGTGGATGTAATAGGGGAGGGGGAATAAAAAAAGACTGCTGAGGAATCTCAGCAGTCTTTTTCATGTACATTACATTGAGAAGAAGATCCATACAGTTAAACCAACTGTTGCAGTTGCAACGAAGAAACTGTATATCATTGTAAGAATTTGGACTCTTCCTTCTCCTTCTTTTAAATGCATGAACATAATTAATTGTAATAAAGCTTGCGCAACAGCCATTATGATAATAGTTGTTAAGACTGTTGAAAGTGGTAATGTTGTGTAAAGTGCCACGTATAACGCTAGAAACGTTAGTGCAAGCGATAAAATAAATCCGAAAACGTGTGACCAAGGGAATCCGCTATGCGCATGCCCGTTTGCTTGGTTGTTATTTTGACCCATTTACGCCACCATCCCGTTCAAGTAAACTAGTGTGTAAATAAAGACCCAAACAAGATCAAGGAAATGCCAGTATAAGCTGATAATGAATACTTTACGAGCTGTAACTGGTGTTAAACCTCGTTTTAAAATTTGGATAATAACACAAGTTGCCCAAATGATACCACCTGTTACGTGGGCACCATGCGTTCCAAGAAGAACGAAGAATGCAGATAGGAACGCACTTGTTTGAATTGTTGCGCCTTCACCGATGTACATAATGAACTCTTCGATTTCAAAGAATAGGAAACCTGCACCTAAAAGTAATGTAAGGATGAACCATCCAAGCATTGCTTTTTGGTTGTGCTTACGCATTTCGTGAATTACGATACCACATGTGAAACTACTTGTTAAAAGTAGTAATGTTTGAATTAAAAGCGTTTTAAGTTCAAACAGTTGTGCTGGAGTTGGGCCATCTGCCGTACGACCAGCAAGGACTAGATAAGAGGCGAAAAGTGTTGCGAACAGCATAATTTCAGCCCCAAGAAAAATCCAGAATCCTAGGATATTCAATCTGCTTTGTTCGGATTGATATTCCAAAGGTAAGCTTTTATCTAAAGCCGCCATGTCATTTCACCTCTCATGCTATATGTTCTGTTTCTTTAATTTCATCAACACTTACGTAGTAACCATCGTCGTAATCGAATGAACGATAGATTAAGCAAGCTAAAATACCAACGCCGCCGATTGCTGCAAGCCAGAACCAGCTAAATACTAATGCGAAACCTGCAAGACCGAAGAATAAAGACGCAATAATAGGCACACCAGAGTTACTTGGCATGTGAATTGGTTTTAAATCTTCTGCTGCTGGTGTAACTGTTTCTCCGCGTTTTTTCATGTACCAGAAAGCATCAGCTTCTTTAATTTCAGGAAGCTTCGCGAAGTTGTAATGTTGTACAGGAGATTGAGTTGCCCATTCAAGTGTACGACCATCCCATGGATCTCCAGTTGTGTCACGTTCACCGTGACGTGCACTCCAAATTACGTTGTAGCAAAGAAGTAGGAAGCCGATACCCATCATTACCGCACCAACAGATGCGATTTGGTTTAGCCATCCCCATCCAAGACTTTCAGAGTAAGTGTACATACGACGAGTCATACCGTCTAAACCTAAGAAGTACATTGGGAAGAAACAGATGTTGAATCCGCTCATAAAGATCCAGAATGTCCATTTACCCAGGCGTTCATTTAACATATGACCAGTCATTTTTGGATACCAGAATGTGAATCCAGCAAGCATAGCGAATACTGTACCTGCAATTAATACGTAGTGGAAGTGAGCAATTAGGAAGTAGCTGTTATGGTATTGATAATCAGCTGCCGCCATTCCAAGCATAACCCCTGTAACCCCACCGACTACGAAGTTTGGAATAAATGCCAATGACCAAAGCATTGGAACTGTAAAACGAATACGTCCTTTATACAGTGTAAACAACCAGTTAAAGATCTTAACCCCGGTTGGAATCGAAATCGCCATTGTCGAAATCGAGAAGAATGAGTTAACCGCTGGACCTGCACCCATCGTGAAGAAGTGGTGAAGCCATACGACGAAACTTAGTAAAGAAATTGCAACCATTGAGTATACCATCGCACTGTAACCGAATAGACGTTTACGTGAGAATGTACTAATGATTTCAGAGAAAATACCGAATGCCGGTAAAATAACGATATATACTTCAGGGTGACCCCATACCCAGAACAGGTTGGCCCATAACATCGGCATACCGCCGCTCGCCATCGTAAAGAAGTGAGCATCGAATAGACGGTCAAATGTCATTAATGCAAGAGCAACTGTTAATACTGGGAAAGCGAAAATAATGATAATTGTTGTAATTAAGATTGACCAAGTAAACATTGGCATTCTCATTAAAGTCATACCAGGTGTACGCATTTTTAAGATAGTAACAAGGAAGTTAATACCGGTCATTAGCGTACCGAGACCTGAAATCTGTAATGCAATTGCGTAGTAGTTGTTTCCTACACCAGAAGTAAACTCTGTACCTGCCATTGGGAAGTAAGAAGTCCACCCAGCGTCTGGAGAACCACCGATTACGAAAGCGATGTTAAATAACATTGCTCCGACAAAGAATAACCAGAAACTTAAAGCATTTAAGAACGGATATGCAACGTCACGAGCACCAATTTGTAATGGTACTACAAGGTTCATTAATCCCATAACGAATGGCATCGCCATGAAAAGAATCATAACTGTACCGTGTGTTGTAAAGATTCCGTTATAGTGTTCAGCGTTTAAATAAGTTGTTTCTGGGAATGTTAATTGTGCACGGATCATTAAACCATCCATACCACCACGGAATAACATGATAACCGCAGAAATAATATACATGGCTCCGATTTTTTTATGGTCAACAGTTGTCAACCATTCATCCCAAAGCCACTTCCATTTTTTATACTTTGTTAGTACGAAAATGATTGCTAATGTCACAAGAACGATAGAAGCGTCTGCACCGTAAATAATCGGGTCACCTGTGACAAAGAATTCATCAAGCTTCACTGTGTTCACTCCAATCTGTTGGAATAATAGCTATTATTTTTTGTTTTTGTAGTAGTTGTAATCACAATATTCAAGTGATTTTGGATCTACATAACTTAAGTGATGACTAGAGAATGTCATACGACCAACTACACCAGGTTTAACAATTTCGTTGTACTTATCTTCTGTTAGTTTAGGAGCAGTTTGTTGTACTTCTTTTACCCACTTGTCATACTTTTCTTTTGTTTTTGCTTCAACTTCGAACTCCATGTGAGTGAATCCTTCACCAGAGAAGTTCGCGCTACGGCCTAGGTAAGAACCTGGCTTATCAGCTTGTAAATAAAGATCCATAATCATGCCATCCATTGTGTACTTCATACCACCAAGTTCTGGTACCCAGAAAGCATTCATTGGGCCGACAGAAGTCAGTTTGAATTGAATTGGTACACCAGCTGGGATGTTTAAATAGTTAACGGTTTCAATTTTTTCCTCTGGGTAACTGAATAACCATTTCCAGTTTGCAGATGTAACATAAATTTCAACTGGTTTAATATGTTTGGACTCTTCCGGAACCTCTTCCGAAGCATAAGTTGCTTTTACTGTTGGGATCGATAATGCGATAACGATAATAACAGGAACAAGCGTCCAAATAATTTCTAATAATGTGTTACCGTGTTGTTCAGGTGGCTCGTAGTCCATATTCTCTGGTTTTTCACGATAACGAATCAAGATGACTGTAAACAGGATGAATACAATTGCGATAATTAATGACATAAGCAAGAATGACCAAACAATTAAATCATACTGTGCTTTTGCAACAGGTCCTTGCGGATTTAATACTGCGAGTTTCTTATCACAGCCACCGAGGAACAGAAGTAATGATAACGGAAGAAGCGAAGCCAACTTCCAAAATGCTTTCTTTAGTTGCACGATTGAAAATCTCCTTTCTCCTTGGATTGAAACTATGCCAATAAAACAATATAAACCTATTAATTTATAGAAGGCAATAGTTTTTGAGATATTGTTAAAAAATAGACACAAATGCACACTTTTTAAGGTGAATATCATTTGTAACTTGATTATATTGTAAACTATTTTCCAGAAAAAAACGTGATTGTGAAAATTTTAAGATAAATAAAGTTATACCAAGATATCCAATAAATAGAAAAAAGCTATCTTATTATAAGAAAGATAGCTGAATATTTTGTATATTTAGTTTATTCCCTGAGTTATACTTTTTTTCTGTTCAAATGTGACAACTTTTTTATATTTAACTTGGTATAAAATGTAGCAAATAATCATAAATGGAATTCCGCAATAAAGAGCAATTCTCTGATCTGGAATGAAAGCTAAACTAACAAATGTAATAAAGTTGAGTGAGAACGCTACGATTGGAACTACTGGATAGAGCGGTGTACGATATTTTAAGTCATTTATGTCGCCGCCATTTTTTACGAAATTTCTACGGAAGAAAAACTGTGAAGCCGCGATTGACATCCAAACGACAACGGCGGCCATTGCTGCAATAGATGTTAAAACTAGAAAGACAGTATCTGCCGCAAACACGCTTGTTAATAAAGAAAGGCTTGCAAAAATAAGACTGAAAATGAGTGCATTCAGTGGTACCCCTTTTTTAGTTAACTTCGTAAAAGCTGGACTTGCCATTCCTTGTTTTGCCATCGCCCAAAGCATACGAGAATTTGCGTATAAACCAGAATTAGCTACGGATAATACGGCTGTAATAATAACAAAGTTCATAATGTCTGCTGCATATGGAACACCAGCTACATCAAATACAAGTACAAATGGACTTTCGACTAGATTAGCCTCTTGCCATGGGAGTAACCCTACAACAACTGATATTGCTAGGACGAAGAAGAATAGAGTTCGCCAAATTGTGTTTTTAATTGCTTTTGGAATTGTTTTTTCAGGATTTTCACTTTCTCCTGAAGCAATTCCGATTAATTCTGTTCCTTGGAAGGAGTAATTTACTGTAATCATTGTAAGAAGAACAGCTAATGCACCATTTGGAAATAGACCGCCATTTTCAGTGAAATTGTGAAGCATTGGAGCGGGTTTTCCGTTAAAGTCTAGTAGACCAAACATAACTGCACCACCAAGTACGACAAAAATAACAATTGTTGCAACTTTTACACTTGCGAACCAAAATTCTGTTTCTGCATATGCCTTTGCTGATAGAGCGTTCACAAGAAAAAGTGCTGCTGCAAATGTAACGCACCAAATCCACGAAGAAACGTCTGGAAACCATCGTTTCATTAAAATACTTACAGTTGTTAACTCTACTCCAACTGTAACAGCCCAATTTAACCAATACATCCAACCGACAACAAATCCAAAACCAGGTGAAATAAATTTGCTTGCATAGCTTTGGAACGAACCTGCTTCTGGCATAGCAACGGATAATTCACCAAGACATAACATCGTTAAATACATAACAAATCCACCGACTAAAAATGCAAGAATTGCACCACCAGGTCCAGCGTTATGGACGATTTGACCAGATCCCATAAATAGTCCAGTTCCAATAACGCCACCAAGTGCGATCATAAATAAGTGTCTACTTTTCATTGTACGTTTTAAATTTGTTTGTTCTACTTGTTGATTCATATGCCCCTCACCCCGTTATTTTCTTGTATGTATTAACTGGTTTTCATTCTGAGTGTTTAATCATTAGCGGGGGATGTGACACATACTCAATTTATTTGTTATGAAATGAATGGAGTATGTAAAAAACGAACTATGACTAAATACTCTAAGAATGTTTATTAACAAGGTTATATCTTCACTATGTTAATAATTTCGATTTTAGCAAAATGTTCCGAAAAAGTATATTGTTTTTTCTTTTTATTAAAAATAATTAGAATTTTATAACTATATAAATGTGAATAATAATTCACAGAATCTTTCTAGCAAACTAGTTAGAAGAAGGGTACAATGATAAGAGTTGTGTCTGTAAAATAATAATTAATGGAGTTTTGTTTATAATGAAAAAGTTAAAATATCTTTTTGTTTTTGGGATTATACTTGCGACCGCGTTTTTTATAGGGAAAGATAAAATTATACAAAAGGCGCAAGTGCTACGCTTAGATTTTCTATCTGAAATGAAAGAATCAGCTATGATTGAAGATGTTCCATTTATAAAACAATTACCAGAATTACCTCGTGGATGTGAAGTGACAAGTTTGGCTATGTTACTGCAATATAAAGGTGTACAAGTAGATAAGATGCAGCTTGCTAGCGAAATCCATCGTGTTCCATTTGAACAAAATGGTTTGCGTGGAAATCCTTATGAGGGATTCGTTGGAAACATTTATACGAAGGCTGAACCTGGATATGGTGTATATAATCAACCAATCTTTAATTTAGCAGAAAAATATGTTCCTGAAAAAGTAATTAATTTAACAGGTAGAGACATGCAAGATATATATAAAGTAATTAGTTCTGGATCTCCAGTATGGGTCATTATTAATACAACGTTTAAGCCACTAGCTGAAAGTAGTTTTGAAACATGGAATACGAGTTCAGGTGAAGTGAAAATTACATATTATGAGCATAGTGCAGTAGTAATTGGATATGATCAAAACTTTGTATATGTAAATGATCCTCTTAAAAACAATCCACGTTTGGCTGTTCCACGAGCGGAATTTGAGAAAGCTTGGGAGCAAATGGGAAAACAAGCAATTACTATTTTGTAATAAGGAAAAAGTCATCTTTTAGATGGCTTTTTATTTTTAAGTCTATAAAACGGAAAATTTAGAATATTCTTTTAAAAGTTAATAATTCGCGTTATAATAACATTTAACTTGGTGAAGAAGGAGAGAAGAGAAATGGATGTTGCAAAGGAACTTGTTTTGTCAAAAAATCAGTTGGTTGAGTGGAGAAGGCATTTTCATAAGTATCCAGAGTTATCTTTTCAAGAAGAGAAAACATCGCAGTTTGTGTTCGACATACTTCAAAAAATCCCATATTTAGAAGTGTCACGACCGACTCAATATAGTGTGATGGCAAAGTTAGTAGGTAAACAGCCCGGTAAAACAATTGCGGTCCGGGCTGATATGGATGCTCTTCCTATTCATGAAGAAAATGATTTTGATTTTATTTCGATATATCAAGGTGTGATGCATGCATGTGGTCATGATGGACATATGGCGATATTACTTGGTGTGGTACATAAGTTAGTAGAGGAAAGAGAGAGGGTTAAAGGGGAGATTCGTTTTCTATTCCAACATGCAGAAGAAAATTTTCCTGGTGGCGCAGAGGAAATGGTTGCAGCGGGGGTAATGGAAGGTGTGGATTATATTATTGGTGCTCACCTGTGGGCGTCGTTAGAGGTTGGTAAAATAGGTGTAATTTATGGTGCGGCAATGGCTGCGCCGGATGTTTTTAAAATTACGATTGAGGGCAAGGGTGGGCATGCTGGAATCCCTCATGAAACTATTGATAGTATTGCAATCGGTACACAAGTTGTTTCACAACTTCAGCAAATTGTATCTCGCCTCACGAATCCGTTAGATTCTCTCGTAGTATCTGTTACGCAATTTCATGCCGGAACAACCCATAATGTGATTCCAGAACAAGCGGAAATTGAAGGGACAGTGCGGAGTTTAAGGCATGAGTTGAGAGAAGAAACAGAGGGGAAGATTGAACGGATTGTAAAGTATATTACAGAATCTTACGGAGCGAAATATACATTTTCTTATGAATATGGATACCGACCAGTTGTAAATGATTATGAAGTTACAGAGCTTATTGAACGCACGGCATTGCAACTTTATGGACGAGACAGGATTGTTCGTTTACAACCAACGATGGCTGGAGAAGATTTTTCAGCATTTTTACAAAAGGCACCAGGGACATTCTTTTTTATCGGAGCAGGAAATAAAGAGAAGGGAATTATATATCCTCATCACCATCCTCGTTTTACGATTGACGAAGATGCACTGCCGATTGGCGTGGAAGTGTTTGTATCATCCATTATGAATTTCATAAATAAAGGAGAATGAGATGAAGAAAATACACGTGCTAGCACTTATTCCCGTTCTTTGTTTAGTAGTTGGACCAGTATTTGCAAATTCGGTCACTCCTTACGTACTAGGGATGCCATTTTTATTATTTTGGGTATTATTATCGGTGCTTATTACCTCTCTTTGTATGGGGGTTGTGTACGTATTCGATCCTGCTAATAAGGGGGATATGGAATGACAGCATTATTTATCATTATTTTATTCTTATTTCTAGCGCTATTTTTAGGTATTCGGGCGCAGCGTGGAAAAGATATGAATTTAGAGCAATGGTCAGTTGGAGGAAGAGGATTTGGAACGATTTTCGTATTTCTCCTTATGGCAGGCGAAATTTATACGACATTCACATTTTTAGGAGGAAGTGGATGGGCGTATAGTAAAGGAGCGCCTACTTTTTATATTTTAGGTTATGGCGCACTAGCTTATATTTTATCGTATTTCTTATTACCGCCAATTTGGAAATATGCGAAAGAACATAACCTTGTTTCACAGCCAGATTTTTTTGCGAAGAAATATAGAAGTAAAGCGCTTGGATTGATTGTTTCAATTGTTGGTGTTGTTTCCATCATCCCATATCTTGTTTTACAGTTGAAGGGATTGGGGATTATCGTTTCAGAAGCTTCTTATGGAAGGGTATCACCTGTTGTTGCAGTATGGATTGGCGCTATTGTTATAACTATATATGTAATGGTTTCAGGTATACATGGATCAGCTTGGACAGCCGCTTTGAAGGACATTATGATCCTGTTTATTGTTATGTTTTTAGGTATATATTTACCGTATCATTATTACGGAGGGTTTCAGCCAATGTTCGAAGCTGTAGAAGCTGCGAAACCAGGATTTTTATCTTTACCTGAAGAAGGGATGAGTATTTCTTGGTTTGTTTCTACTATTATATTAACGGCCCTAGGTTTTTATATGTGGCCTCATACATTTGCTTCTGCTTTCTCTGCTAAAAATGAAAAAGTATTTCGTAAAAATGCGGCAATTATGCCATTGTACTCTTTAGTTTTACTTTTCGTATTTTTTGCAGGGTTTGCTGCTATCCTGCAAGTTCCTGGATTAAAGGGAGCAGATGTAGATCTTTCATTATTCCGTCTTGCTTTACAAACTTTTGATCCTTGGTTTATTGGAATTATTGGTAGTGCTGGGGTATTAACGGCATTAGTTCCAGCATCCATGCTTGTTATGGCCGCGTCTACATTGTTAGCGAAAAATATTTACCGAACGATGATCCCATCTGCTTCAGATAGACAAGTGGCCAAAGTAGCAAAATTATTTGTGCCTGTAGTAACGTTTATAGCAGTTTTATTTACATTTAAAGGAGGAGAAACAATAGGAGCTCTCCTTTTAATGGGATACAGTATTGTAACGCAACTTTTTCCTGCACTTGTATGTAGTTTGTTTCCACGTCAAATTATTACGAAGCAAGGGGCGATTGCAGGAATGGCGATTGGTCTGTTAGTTGTTGCATATATTACTTTATCTGGTTCTACTATAGCTACGATGTTTCCGAGTTTCCCGCAGTATATAAAAGATTTAAACGTAGGTATAATCGCATTATTAATGAATATGATTGTGATGTTTGTAGTGAGTGGGATTACGAAAAGAGTATCTATAAAAACAGACAATATAATAGTAGAAAAATAACCTGTGCACGAGAGCTATCTTTGAAAAGAGATAGCTCTTTTTTGTATATATTTTCTTCTATTAGCGGAATCTAACTAAAAACTTATTGAAAAGGAAGTTAGGTGGGGGAATTGTTAGAGTTAGAAGGTAACTTGTTTGAAGTTATGGAGAAAATAAGAGATGAGTTAGGTTCACCTAATGATTTAACAATTAGAGAAGTTGCTCTTGCTGGCAGTTTAACGCGCTGCGCTGTTATTTTTTTATGTGGGTTAACAGATAAGGATAATGTTTATAAATATGTAGTTCGTACGCTTCAATATGAAGAAATACAAAAAGCAGCAGCTATTGTTCAAACGTTATTGGATCGCTTTATTTCTATCGCAGAAGTCGGTATGAAAACAACATTTCCAGATATTATAAATGCGATTTTAGCGGGAGATACAGTTATATTAATTGATAATATTCAAACGGCTATTGTTGTTAACAGTAGAGCTTGGGAGAAAAGAAGTCTAGAGCCTCCAGTGACAGAAGATTTAATACGTGGACCAAGAGTTGGGTTAAATGAAGATATTAATGTAAATAAAATGTTAATTCGCCGTGGTTTACGTGATCCGAAGTTACGGTTTCAATCTTATATTATGGGGAAACGATCGCAGAAAGAAGTAACCTTAGTATATATAGAAGATATTATTAACCCGTATATTGTAAAAGAACTAGATCGGCGTCTTCAATCCATAGTGACAGATGTCATTTTTGAGACGGGAACGATTGAGCAATTAATTCAAGATAATAATTTGTCACCCTTTCCGCAGTTTTTAAATACGGAAAGGCCTGATAATATTGTGGCTTCATTAGCGAAAGGAAAGGCGGCTATTTTGGTGGATGGATCACCGTTTGCTCTTATAGCTCCACTTGTATTTGTTGATATTTTTCAATCTGTCGAAGATCATTATGAGCGCTGGGTGATTGGAACGTTATTGAGAGTTTTACGGATGGTTTCTGGTATAATGGCAGTTTTGCTACCAGCTATGTATGTAGCACTTGTATCATATCATCAAGGGCTTATCCCATCTAAACTAGCTTATTCTATTGCGGGAGCCAGAGAAGGGGTACCATTTCCGGCATATATTGAAACATTAATGATGGCATTAACGATGGAGTTAATACGAGAAGCGGGAATTAGATTGCCAAAACCGATGGGACAAACAATTGGGATTGTAGGCGGTCTTGTAATTGGGGAAGCGGCGGTGAATGCAGGAATTGTAAACCCGTTCTTAGTTATTATTATTGCAGTTACTGCAATTGCTACATTTTCACTGCCTGTATATAGCATTACAATTACGTTTCGCATTTTACTTTTTGTTTTTGTATTAGCAGCAACTGCTTTTGGATTGTACGGAATCATTTTAGCTCTTATTTCACTTGCGATTCATATTACGAATTTAAAGAGTGTTGGTATTCCTTATACAACGCCTATTGCTCCTGCATTTTATAAAGATTGGAAAGAAGAACTTATTCGTATGCCAAAATCGATGTTGAAAGAGAGACCGGAATATTTACAAACAAAAGATTCTACAATACGTCCAAAGGAGCGAAAATAATTGAAACCATTTGAGTATGGCGATGAAGAGATTGGATCTCGGGAAATTGGGTTTGCGGTATCGTCAACCATTATTGGTATAGGGGCATTGTCTATGCCGAGAGATATTGCTGATCAAACTTTATTTTCGGACGGTTGGATTATTTTACTTTTGGGTGGATTGATATGTGCGGTTTTAGGTTGGTTTGTAACGAGGGTAGCTATTTTATTCCCAAAACAAAACTTTGTTCAATATACGAGTGCGCATTTGACGAAACCTGTTGCATACACAATTAGTAGCATCTTAGTATTAACATTTGCAGCTTTGACAGCATATGAATCGCGAATGATTGCGGTTATTTCACAAACATATTTATTTAGTGATACACCAATACAGCTATTGTCTTTCTTCTTCTTATTGGTTGTTATTTATGGAGTAGCTGGATCGAGAGCGGCTTTATTAAGGTTAAATGTTCTATTCTTGCCAATTGTTTTAATTGCGATAGTGCTTCTTTCTTTATTGAATGTGAACTTAATGGAAATAGATAATTTACTACCGGCTTTTCAAACGAATGTCAGTCAATATGCTGTAGGAGTTAAAAATTCTATTTTTACATTCATCGGATTTGAGGTAGCTCTGTTTTATGCTGTGTTGTTGAACGATAAGACAGCGAAAAAAGCGCCAATGGCAGTTGCAAAAGCGGTGATGGTGAACGTATTGTCATACATTTTAATTTATGTAACTTGTATTAGTGTTTTTACATATATGACAACACGTGGATTGACATATCCAACAATTGAACTAGGAAAAGAAATTGAAATTGGTGGAGGGTTTTTAGAAAGATTTGATGCAATTTTTTTTACTACTTGGATTATTACTATTTATAACACGACAGCAATGTATTATGACGTCGCATCTTTATTATTTTGTGCTATGTTTCCAAAAGTGAAGAAACATATTTTCATTTTTGTGAGTGCCCCGATTATTTTTATGGTGAATATGATACCTAGTAATTTGAAGGAATTGTCAAGTTATGGGACTTATTTAGCTTGGATAGATATGGGGTTTGTCGTGTTAGCGCCTTTGTTAGTTTTTATTGTATATAAAATAAAAAGAAGGAATGGTAAAAATGAAACACCTTCTTAAAATAATAATGGTTATGGTTTTAGCTGGATCTATAAGTGGGTGCTCTGAGTTAGAAGAAATAGAAGAAAGAGGATTTGTAGTAGGTGCAGCTTACGATATTGTAAAGGCAAAGAAAGCAAATCCAATTATGAAAGGGACGTATCAGATGGTACTCCCCAGTAAATTGTCGCAACAAGGTGGACAAGGTGATGGAGATGGCGAAAATTATATTAATGTTAGTGCGAAAGCAGATAGTGTCTTTGAGCAAATCCGAATTATCGCCAAAAAAATTAGTCGTTCATTATTCTTTCCGCATATACAAGTGATTATTTTTTCTAAAGATTTACTAGCGAATCCATATGTTTTGCAAAATACGTTAGATGTATATATTCGCGATCATGAAATGAGAAGGAATATTCGTTTGTTCGTTTCTAAGCAAAATGCAGAAGCTATTTTAAAGCAGAGTGCCAAGCCTGAAAATTTGCCAGCGCAGTATATCGATATGTTAGCTGAACATCCTCCGAAAAATGCCCAAATGATTGAGGCTGCAAGAATTGGTGAAGTCCAGGAAAAGATGATTTCCAATCGGAGTTTTGTATTACCTATTCTCGAACTAACAAAACAAGGGGTACAAATGAACGGGGCAGCGCTGTTTCGCGGGAAGGATAATAAGTGTGTAGGTATTTTGGGGGGGGAAGAAACATTAGGGATGAATTATATAATAGGTAAAAAAATTGGAGGTTTTTTTACCATTCGTAAAAAGGATCAACTTATTACATATGAAATTCATAAGCTGCGTCGGAAAATTAAAGTATCTACAACGAATGCTACAAAACCAAAATTTGATATTCACATATCTCTGGAAGGGACATTGGCGGAGTTGCACTTTAGTGATCATAAAAAGGTGTTGAATGAAAAGCGTTTAGAGAAGGATATTTCGGAGGAAATGGAGAAACGCATCCAAAAATCGATTAAGCTTGTTCAAAAAAAATATAAGGTAGATGTATTAGAATTAGGGGAAGTGTATAAGAGACATAATTATAAAGAGTGGAAAAAAATAAGTAAGAATTGGGATCAAGGTCAGAATTATTTTAGTGATGCTGAAATTACTGTTCATGTTCATCCGATAATTGAACATTCAGGCTCAGCTTTACCGAAGAGAGTGAAATAAGGTGATGAAAGTTGTTTACTGGATTAGGAATTAGTTGCACGATATTAATGGCGGTTCTTCCGGGAACCATATACTTCATCCATAAAAAACTCACAACGTATGGGGCGCAGCCGTGGAAAGAAAAAAAGAAACCTGAATGATTTTCAGGTTTCTTTCGCGCAAAGCATATGTGGAGGGGGATACCTTCTATGTATGCTTTGTTTTTCTCCCGCGTTAATGGGCAGTAAGACTTTTACCTAAAAAATTCGGTGGGAACAAGATGTTAGATAGGAAGTCAACTACCCGTACACGCCTGATTAGTGAGGGCGTGTACAAGCCCCTAATGAGTAAAGTTTCACTTTATACAAGCCCTAACCAATGTACCAATTGTGTAGAGAGGAATGTAACAACAATGGCGATAACGGTAGGGATTGCAAACGATAAGAATGTCCATTTTGCACTTTTTGTTTCTTTATATATGTTAACTAGTGTCGTTCCGCACGGGAAATGAAGAAGGGAGAACAACATTGTGTTTAACGCTGTTAACCAAGTCCAACCGTTTTCTAAGAATAGATTTTTAATCTGATTAAAATCATCTATTTCAGTTAAAGATCCAGTTGATAAGTAAGACATTAATAAAATCGGAATAACAATTTCATTAGCTGGTAGTCCAAGAATGAATGCAGCTAGAATAAAGCCGTCAAGTCCTAACATTTTAGCGAATGGATCTAGGAAGTTTACAAAATACATAAGCAGGCTTGTGTCACCGATGAAAATATTAGCGAGTAACCAAGTTAATGCAGCCGCAGGAGCAGCTACAACTATAGCTCGTTTTAAAACATAGATGGATTTATCGAGTGTTGCACGTACAATTGTATTCCAAATTTTTGGCTTACGGTACGGTGGTAACTCAAGTGTGTAGTGAGTTGGAACGCCTTTTAAAGCTGTTTTCGATAGTACCCAAGAAACGGTTAACGTCATAATAACACCAATTACAACCATTCCAACTACAACGCCAGCGGTAACAAATGTTTGCATACTACCTGTATAACCAGCAGCCATAAATAGTGAAGCCATTAAAATTAACGTAGGCCAGCGACCGTTACATGGAACGAAGTTGTTTGTTAAGATAGCAAGCATACGTTCACGTGGCGATTCGATAATACGCGTTGACATAATAGCAGCTGCATTACAACCGAATCCCATTGCCATTGTTAAAGATTGTTTACCATGAGCACCAGATCGCTTAAATAAACGATCCATATTAAACGCAACACGTGGTAAGTATCCGTAGTTTTCTAATAGTGCGAACATAGGGAAAAAGATTGCCATAGGTGGTAACATAACGCTAATAACAGCACCGATACCACGGAATAAACCAAGTATTAAAATACCATGTAACCATTCAGGTGAATGCATTGCTTGGAACCAAGATGTTAAATATCCTTCGACCCATCCAAAGAACTCAGCAATCATATCAGATGGTACGTTAGCGCCTGCAATTGTAAGATAAAAGATAATAGATAAAATGCCTAGCATAATTGGAAATCCCCAAATTGGAGATGTGAAAATTTTATCTAGTTTTTCAGAACGATACAATTTATCAGTATTTGTATATTGAACAGATTCTTTACATATGCTTGCAGATGTTCGGTAAATATCTCCGACAATATCATCTCGTATATCTTCTTTTGATAGTGTTTGTGCATGTTGAATAATATAGTCCAATGGAAGAGCTTTACTGGCTGAGTGAGATTCCATTTATTACGACCTCCCTTACAAGTGGTTCATTATGGTGTTTTTGAAGTGTAGTTAAGAAATTTTTATCCCCATCTAATATACGTAACGCAATCCAGCGTGCTGGGTACACATCACCGAACACTTTATAAATTTGTGGTTCTAATTCCTGAATCATATTTTCGATTTTTTCGCTGTAAGTAATTTTAATTGGTGTTGGAATTATTTTTTTATTTGCTACTTTAGCGATGACATTTAGTAAATGCCCGATACCAATTCGGTTTCGAGCTGAAATCTTTACTACCGGTACACCGAGTGATGTTGCTAATTTCTTTTCATCAATAACGATGCCTTTTTTCTCAGCTTCATCAATTAAGTTAATACAAATAACTACGTTGCTCGTCATTTCCATCACTTGGAGTGCTAAATTTAAATTTCTCTCCATAGCAGTTCCGTCTATAACAACTACAGTGACTTCTGGCTTTTCAAAGATAATATAATCTCTCGCCACTTCTTCATCCGCAGAATTTGAATATAGTGAGTAAGTTCCAGGTAAATCTATTAATGTATATTTATTTCCGTTATGTTCATATTCCCCTTCGGCCTTTAAAACAGTTTTTCCCGTCCAGTTTCCAGTATGTTGTTTTAAGCCTGTTAAAGTATTAAATAATGTACTTTTCCCGGTATTCGGGTTGCCAGCTAAAGCAATACGGTGGTTGCTCATCTGAAATCATCTCCTATTAATACCCCGAAAATAAGGGAGCTTTCTTCTTTACGCAGTGCAATAGTTGTATTGCTTACTTGATAAGCGACCGGATCTCCAAGTGGACTGCGCTGTAATACTTTAATCGTTGCCCCAGGGATAAACCCTAGATCTAATAAACGTCGTTTCATAGTTCCTTCTAATTGTATCTTCTCAATTTGTACAAACTCTCCTGTTTTAAATGCAGAAAGTGGTCTTGTATTAGCCGATACCATAAAAGTTACCTCATCTCTATATTGTTAGTTTAAGTTTAAAAAGTTTCCTTAGGTAAACTTTTTGCTACTAATATAGTAGACTACATTGAATGATGCTGTCAATTAGTACTTTAAAAATATTCAATTATTTTTAGAATTGTTCCAATTTATTTAGTTGTACTAAAAAAAAATACTGAAATTCTGTTTAATGTAAATAAAATGAGATTGTAAAAGTTAAAAATATAGTGGATTTGTAAATGTATTTTTAACTAAAAGGTGAAAAGAAAGAAAAACATTTACATTGAGTTTACATTATTAAGAATAAATTTACATTACAGCTCGTTTAGTGTGGATTTTGTTGGGTTCTGTAACTACAAATGTTGGGATTCCTAGCTTTTTAGGATTATTATCGCCATTTACTTAAAATTAAAAATTGCTTAACACTCACATAATATTGTTGTCCTACAATGAATTTGTGTTCGAAAAAAGTAGACGAATGTGAAAAGTGATAATCCAAATGGGGGTACAAGACATGGTTATGAAAAAGGGTATTAAATTTTCTTTAGCAGCTTTAGTGGTAGCAGGAGCATTAGTTGGATGTGGGAAAGCAGAAGATACAGCTAGTAAAGATAATGCTAAAGGAAGCGATAATGCAAAACAAGAATTGTCAGGTACGATTGCAGCTGCAGGTTCTACAGCGCTTCAACCTCTTGCAGAGGAAGCTGGAAAGAAATTCATGGAGAAAAATTCAAAAGTTTCTATTCAAGTTCAAGGTGGCGGTAGTGGAACAGGGATTAACCAAGTAGCATCTGGTGCAGTACAAATTGGTAATTCGGATGTTCCATCTGGAGATAAAATAAAAGATGCTGATAAAGCAAAAGAATTAGTAGATAACAAAGTTGCGGGTATCGCATTCGCGCTTGTCGTAAATAAAGATGTAAAAGTTGATAACTTAACAGTACAACAAGTACAAGATATCTTCACTGGAAAAGTAACGAATTGGAAAGAGGTTGGCGGGAAAGACGAAAAAATCAACGTAATTAACCGTCCAGCTTCATCTGGTACACGTGCTACTTTTGAAAAGACAGTGATGAAAGACGCGAAAATTAATGATGGAACTGGTACGACACAAGATTCTAATGGTGCTGTAGAGCAAGCGATTAACTCTACTCCAGGTTCAGTGAGTTACTTAGCAATGTCTTACATGGTTGGTGAGAAAAAAGGCGCGCTACAAACGGTTAAAATTGATGGATCTGAACCAAAAGTTGAGAACATCGCTACTGGTAAATATCCATTCTGGTCTTACGAGTACATGGTAACAAAAGGTGAGGCAAAAGAAGCAACAAAAGCTTACATTGACTATGTAAAAGGTAAAGATTTCGAAAAGCAAGTAGAAGATATGGGTTACATTCCGATGTCTAAATTAAATAAGTAATAAAATTTATGGGGCTGGCTGCAAGGTCAGTCCTGTTCATTTCAATTTATGAAGTGGGGTCTGTCCTGTGATGAAGGGGAAAAAACAAATAAATTACGTAAAGAGTGAATATATAGGAAGATCACTCGTTACGTTTTGTGGTATTTTTATTGTTTTAGTTACATTAGCTATTATTGCGTTTATTTGTGGTAAAGGAATTCAATCTTTTACGCAAAGTGGTATCTCATTTACTGAGGTATTAACATCGACAAAATGGAATCCGAATGCTGACGAAGGAACCTTCGGAGCTGTAATTTTTATTATAGGTTCAACATTGGTTTCGATAGGTGCAGTTATTATTAGTGCGCCAATTGCTATAGCTCTTGCTATATTCATGAATTTAATTTCGCCGAAGTTCGGAAATAAAGTATTGAAGCCTGTTTTAGAACTATTAGTTGGTATTCCTTCAGTTGTATACGGATTATTAGGGGTTACGATTTTAGTGCCACTATTACGTGATTCGTTTGGAGGAGTGGGCTTTAGTTTAATTGCGGGTATTATTGTCCTAAGTATTATGATATTACCTACTATTGCTAGTATCGCTTCTGATGCAATACGCTCTGTTCCATTTGATTATTTAGAAGCTTCTTATGGTCTAGGATCAACGAAATGGCAAGCGATTAGTCGAGTGATTGTTCCTGCTGCAAAACAGGGGATTTTAACAGGTATAGTTTTAGGATTAGCGCGTGCTTTTGGTGAAGCGTTAGCGGTTCAAATGGTAATCGGGAACACGATTAAATTACCAGAAGGAATATATAGTCCAACAGCAACGTTAACGGGTATTCTGACAATGGATATGACGAATACATTGAACGGAACGGCTTGGAACAATGCGCTATGGACATTAGCGATGATTTTGCTTGTTATTTCATTCCTGTTTATTTTAGTAATTCGAGCGATTGGTCAAAGAGGTGAGCGATAATAATGAATGCAAGAACGGTAAATAAAGTTTGGACAGGTATCTTTTATGCGGTTGCGGCTTTAGTTGTAGCTTTACTAGTGTTCTTAGTGTTTGAAATTTTACAAAAGGGATGGGGATTTTGGGATCCTAATTTCTTGTTTGGAGAACCAAGCAATACAAGAGCTGGTGGTGGGATTGGTCCGCAGTTATTCAATTCCTTCTATATGCTTGTTATAACGCTTATTATATCTATTCCTCTTGGATTAGGTGCTGGAATATATTTAGCGGAGTATGCAAAACAAGGTCGATTTTTAAGTTTTGTTCGTTTATGTATTGAAACAATGGCGTCTTTACCTTCTATTGTTGTTGGTTTATTCGGTTTGTTAGTGTTCGTTACAATGACAGGCTGGGGATACACGGTAATGGGTGGTGCTTTAGCTTTAACTATTTTAAACTTACCAGGTTTAACGCGTGTTTGTGAAAATGCGATTTCAGAAGTTCCTCATAATGTAAAAGAGGCGAGTCTTGGATTAGGTGCGACAAAGTGGCAAACGATCGCGCGTATTATTATCCCGTCGTCATTACCGCAAATTATTACAGGTGTTATTTTAGCGGCTGGCCGTATATTTGGTGAAGCAGCGGCATTAATTTACACAGCGGGTTTAACATCTCCAATTTTAAATTCAGCAGCGGACTTCTCAAGTCCTGCGCATCCTTTAAATCCATTTAGACCAGCTGAAACGTTAGCGGTTCATATTTGGAAGTTGAATTCTGAAGGGATTATCCCGGATGCGAAGTTGATTGCGACAAAATCTGCAGCTGTATTAATTATTATGGTATTACTATTCAATGTTATTTCACGCTTGATAGCATCTGTATTGCATAAGCGTTTTACAGGAACGAAAAGAAAAAGTAAAACGACGAAGAAGGTAAAAGCGGCATAAGTTATAAAGAAGAACTCTCTATTTATAAGTAGGGGGTTCTTTTTGTATTTTAATATAGAAGAAATGGATATAAAGGGGGGAGTAAAAGACCTTCAAATAACGAATATCTTATTGTAGACTTTGGTCAACCTATAGAGCGATATGCGCAAAAGAAGGATGGATTATATGGGTAGGTAAAGAAACGGCGTTATCTTCATTCGTGAAGATAACGCCTTTTTACTTTAAATATCAGGTGTTTCTGTAGAAGTACTGATTTTTCTGCGTGAACGTCTTTTTCTACCGATTTTATCCAGTAATTCGTACATAACAGGAACGACTACTAATGTAAGAACAGTTGAAACTGCCAAACCGCCGATTACAACAACTGCCAAACTTTTTGATACCATACTCCCTGCTTGAGATTGACCGAATAGGAGAGGAAGCATAGCAACGATTGTTGTTACAGCTGTCATAATAATTGGACGAAGTCTCGTGGACCCAGCTTCTAGTAAGGCGTCCCTTGTTTCCATGCCATTTTCTCGATTTTGTTGCACTCTTTCTATTAATACAATTGCATTTGTGACGACAATCCCAATTAACATTAATGCGCCAATTAAAGAATTTATATCGACAGGTGTTCTTGAAATGATTAATCCTAAAATACCACCGACAGCAGCTAATGGTAAGGAGAATAAAATTGCAAAAGGAGCACGCGCTTGCCCAAAGGTGATAACCATAATTAAATATACAATCCCAATTGCAATCCCCATGATTTTGAATAAATCTGTGAAGTTCTCTTGCATAGATTCAGTGGCGCCGGCGATATTTACTTTTGCTCCACTAGGTAAATCTAAGTTGGTTATCGCATTGTTTACTTCTGCGCTTACTTTACTTAAATCTTCACTTGAGGCTTCAGCAGTAATTTGAATTGTTTCTTTTCCGTCTTTATGGAAAATTTCTGTTTGAAGTTGTTTTTCTGAAATAGTTGCAATGTCCTTTAAAGGAATTGGTCCGTTAATAGGTGACAGTATGTTTGCGTTTAAAATATCTGTTTGTTTATTAATATTTTCTTTTTTGTGCTCTATCATAATAGTAGTTTTTTCATTGTTAATTGAAATTTCACCAATAGGCGATTTCTTCATAAGGAATGCTACTTGTTGTGCTGCTAATTCTGGGGTTAAACCTAATTGTTCGGCTTTTGTTTGATCAATATGAATTTGCCATTCTTTCTTAGAGTCTTCTAAATTCGTTTTTACTTTAGAGAGAGCATCCATACTCTTTAGTTTTGTTTCGACGATGTTAGCGGCTTTTTTTAGATTCGTTTCGTTAGTAGCAGTTACGTTAAATTGTAAATTGTTACCCCCACCAGAGCTTGAATAACTCGTTTTTATATAATCAAGTTCGGCAGGTTCAAAAGATTTATGATCTTTCTTTAAGTCTTTAATATATTGGTCGATATTAGACCCCTTTTTGAAGACTACAAATATACTGGCAAGATTATTTTTAGTCGTTTGCCCCCATTGTGCATCTTCTGCGCTAGATCCCATTCGTAAAATAACATCTGTTACATCAGGATTAGAGAGTAGTTTCTTTTCGAAGTCAAAGGCTTTTTGTTTTTGAGATTCAGAATTATAATCAGCTGGAAACGTCATATTAACGGATAACATTGTATCATCTTCGGACTTTATGTTCGATTTTGGTAGTAATATATATGCAGCGATTGATCCCGCAAATAATAAAAATGAAGTTAGTAGAATAATAAATTTATGAGAAAGAGCCCACTTTAATGTAGCTACATATCGTGGTGAAGAGCTCGGCTTGCGATGCTTTGTTTTTTTGAGTAGTAAAAAAGCCATAAGTGGAACAACTGTTAATGCGACGATTAAAGAAGAAAGGATTGAATATACAACTGCTAATACCATAGGTAACATTAATTTTCCGATTACTCCTGATACGAGGCCGATAGGTAAAAAAACAGCGACCGTTGTTAAAGTAGAAGAAGTGATTGCGACGGCAACCTCTTTCGTTGCATCGATAATAATATCTTTAGAGAAAGGTTCCTTTTGTAAACGGCGAAAAATATTTTCAATGACAACGATACTATCATCGACGAGACGTCCAACTGCAACTGCTAAGCCACCGAGAGTTAAAATGTTAAGTGTGATGTTAGATTGGTGTAGTAAAAAGAGTGTTAATAAAATAGATAATGGAATACTGACAACAGCGATGAGTGTCGTTCGGAAGTTACGCAAAAAGATTAAGATAATTAGAGTAGCGGCGATTGCGCCAAGGATTACTTCTTTTCCCATACTAGTAACAGCATTTTCAACTTGTTCATGAGTTGAGGCTAAAAGTTTAATAGAAAACTGATCTTTATATTGCTTACTTATGTCTTTAATTTTTTTATCAATCTCTTTTCCAATTGCAACCGCGTTTTTACTCGGCTCTTTCATGATGATTAATCCTGTTCCTTCTTCTCCGTTTATGTGTGATATTGTATCGTAGTTTTGTTTCAGTTCAATTTGAGCAATATCTTGCAATTTCACTTGAGGTGCTACGGTGATGTTTTTAATCTCATTTATATTTTTTACTTCCCCGATGACACGAAGATTGTATTCTTCTTTATTAACAGTAATTGCTCCAGTGGGAGTGGAAGTTTCTTTTCCCTGTACAACTTTTAATACTTGCTCTGATGTTACGTTTTTATCTTTTAGTTTGTTAGGATCAAGAACGATGGATAATTCGGAAGTTGATTTTCCGAAAAACATGACATTGGCAACACCATCAATGCTTTCGAGTTGTGGTACGATTTCTTTCTCGATTTGTTTTTCGTCAGCTTTTGAAAATCCATTTTGCTTCTGAATGGTAATTTGAGCGAGTGGAATCATAGAAGTATTTAATTGGCTAACTACAGGTTTAGTTACATCTTTAGGTAATTTAATCGTATTAATTGCTTTTTCGACTTCGCGTGCTGCATCTTTCATATTTGCCTTGGATGTATATGCAATGTCGATGCGTGATAATCCTTCGTGTGTGGAGGAAATGATGCCATCAATATGTTCTAAATTACGAAACTGTTTTTCAAGGGGATCAGTTACGTCTTTAGTCATCGTTTCAGCATCGAGCCCTTGAGATAATGTTGTGACAGTTATTGCAGGGTTATCGATGCTTGGTAAAAATTCCATAGGTAATTTAGAGCCGGAATAAACACCGAGTATGGAAATGAGAAAAACCATGATAATAATAGCAGCTCGGTTTTTTAATGAAAATTTTGTTAACCTATCCATAAGATAATTCCTCCATTAGTATTTATAGTTTTGTGGGCACTTTCTTACTATATAACAAAAAATGGATATTTTTCATTAATTAAATGTAAAAAAATTCTAACAACAATCTTAAGATAATGTTTTTGGTGAGATTGTATTATTTGTATAAAGTGCAATTTTTGATGGGGGAGGAAATTGTTCGTTCG
>NZ_JBQYMD010000001.1:87500-4077500 GCF_052682895.1 Bacillus sp. WC2503
GTAGACGAAGCGACCTGGAAAGGTCCGTCGTAGAGGGTAACAACCCCGTAGTCGAAACTTCGTTCTCTCTTGAATGTATCCTGAGTACGGCGGAACACGTGAAATTCCGTCGGAATCTGGGAGGACCATCTCCCAAGGCTAAATACTCCCTAGTGATCGATAGTGAACCAGTACCGTGAGGGAAAGGTGAAAAGCACCCCGGAAGGGGAGTGAAAGAGATCCTGAAACCGTGTGCCTACAAATAGTCAGAGCCCGTTAATGGGTGATGGCGTGCCTTTTGTAGAATGAACCGGCGAGTTACGATCCCGTGCGAGGTTAAGTTGAAGAGACGGAGCCGCAGCGAAAGCGAGTCTGAATAGGGCATTTAGTACGTGGTCGTAGACCCGAAACCAGGTGATCTACCCATGTCCAGGGTGAAGTTCAGGTAACACTGAATGGAGGCCCGAACCCACGCACGTTGAAAAGTGCGGGGATGAGGTGTGGGTAGCGGAGAAATTCCAATCGAACCTGGAGATAGCTGGTTCTCCCCGAAATAGCTTTAGGGCTAGCCTTAAGTGTAAGAGTCTTGGAGGTAGAGCACTGATTGAACTAGGGGTCCTCATCGGATTACCGAATTCAGTCAAACTCCGAATGCCAATGACTTATCCTTAGGAGTCAGACTGCGAGTGATAAGATCCGTAGTCAAGAGGGAAACAGCCCAGATCGCCAGCTAAGGTCCCAAAGTGTGTATTAAGTGGAAAAGGATGTGGAGTTGCTTAGACAACTAGGATGTTGGCTTAGAAGCAGCCACCATTTAAAGAGTGCGTAATAGCTCACTAGTCGAGTGACTCTGCGCCGAAAATGTACCGGGGCTAAATACACCACCGAAGCTGCGAATTGATACCAATGGTATCAGTGGTAGGGGAGCGTTCTAAGTGCAGTGAAGTCAGACCGGAAGGACTGGTGGAGCGCTTAGAAGTGAGAATGCCGGTATGAGTAGCGAAAGACGGGTGAGAATCCCGTCCACCGAATGCCTAAGGTTTCCTGAGGAAGGCTCGTCCGCTCAGGGTTAGTCAGGACCTAAGCCGAGGCCGACAGGCGTAGGCGATGGACAACAGGTTGATATTCCTGTACCACCTCTTTATCGTTTGAGCAATGGAGGGACGCAGAAGGATAGAAGAAGCGTGCGATTGGTTGTGCACGTCCAAGCAGTTAGGCTGATAAGTAGGCAAATCCGCTTATCGTGAAGGCTGAGCTGTGATGGGGAAGCTCCTTATGGAGCGAAGTCTTTGATTCCCCGCTGCCAAGAAAAGCTTCTAGCGAGATAAAAGGTGCCTGTACCGCAAACCGACACAGGTAGGCGAGGAGAGAATCCTAAGGTGTGCGAGAGAACTCTGGTTAAGGAACTCGGCAAAATGACCCCGTAACTTCGGGAGAAGGGGTGCTTTCTTAACGGAAAGCCGCAGTGAATAGGCCCAAGCGACTGTTTAGCAAAAACACAGGTCTCTGCGAAGCCGTAAGGCGAAGTATAGGGGCTGACACCTGCCCGGTGCTGGAAGGTTAAGGAGAGGGGTTAGCGTAAGCGAAGCTCTGAACTGAAGCCCCAGTAAACGGCGGCCGTAACTATAACGGTCCTAAGGTAGCGAAATTCCTTGTCGGGTAAGTTCCGACCCGCACGAAAGGTGTAACGATTTGGGCACTGTCTCAACCAGAGACTCGGTGAAATTATAGTACCTGTGAAGATGCAGGTTACCCGCGACAGGACGGAAAGACCCCGTGGAGCTTTACTGTAGCCTGATATTGAATTTTGGTACAGTTTGTACAGGATAGGCGGGAGCCATTGAAACCGGAGCGCTAGCTTCGGTGGAGGCGCTGGTGGGATACCGCCCTGACTGTATTGAAATTCTAACCTACGGGTCTTATCGACCCGGGAGACAGTGTCAGGTGGGCAGTTTGACTGGGGCGGTCGCCTCCTAAAGTGTAACGGAGGCGCCCAAAGGTTCCCTCAGAATGGTTGGAAATCATTCGTAGAGTGCAAAGGCATAAGGGAGCTTGACTGCGAGACCTACAAGTCGAGCAGGGACGAAAGTCGGGCTTAGTGATCCGGTGGTTCCGCATGGAAGGGCCATCGCTCAACGGATAAAAGCTACCCCGGGGATAACAGGCTTATCTCCCCCAAGAGTCCACATCGACGGGGAGGTTTGGCACCTCGATGTCGGCTCATCGCATCCTGGGGCTGTAGTCGGTCCCAAGGGTTGGGCTGTTCGCCCATTAAAGCGGTACGCGAGCTGGGTTCAGAACGTCGTGAGACAGTTCGGTCCCTATCCGTCGTGGGCGTAGGAAATTTGAGAGGAGCTGTCCTTAGTACGAGAGGACCGGGATGGACGCACCGCTGGTGTACCAGTTGTTCTGCCAAGGGCATAGCTGGGTAGCTATGTGCGGAAGGGATAAGTGCTGAAAGCATCTAAGCATGAAGCCCCCCTCAAGATGAGATTTCCCATAGCGTAAGCTAGTAAGATCCCTGAAAGATGATCAGGTTGATAGGTTCGAGGTGGAAGCATGGTGACATGTGGAGCTGACGAATACTAATAGATCGAGGACTTAACCATATAATATGAAGCAATGTTATCTAGTTTTGAAAGAATATAAAAAACTTATTGACTTTAAAAGTTGAATAAGTTAAAATGATTCTTGTCTTAAATGAATATAGTCTGGTAATGATGGCAGAGAGGTCACACCCGTTCCCATACCGAACACGGAAGTTAAGCTCTCTAGCGCCGATGGTAGTTGGGACCTTGTCCCTGTGAGAGTAGGACGTTGCCAGGCAAATGGAGGATTAGCTCAGCTGGGAGAGCACCTGCCTTACAAGCAGGGGGTCGGCGGTTCGATCCCGTCATCCTCCACCATTTATGTCGGAGGGGTAGCGAAGTGGCTAAACGCGGCGGACTGTAAATCCGCTCCTTCGGGTTCGGCAGTTCGAATCTGCCCCCCTCCACCATTTCTTAATTATTGGGCTATAGCCAAGCGGTAAGGCAACGGACTTTGACTCCGTCATGCGCTGGTTCGAATCCAGCTAGCCCAGCCATTAAGAGCCATTAGCTCAGTTGGTAGAGCATCTGACTTTTAATCAGAGGGTCGAAGGTTCGAATCCTTCATGGCTCACCATTTTCAATAAAATATGCGGGTGTGGCGGAATTGGCAGACGCACTAGACTTAGGATCTAGCGCCTTTGGCGTGGGGGTTCGACTCCCTTCACCCGCACTTTTAATAAAATATCTCATAACATGTCTTGCGGAAGTAGTTCAGTGGTAGAATACAACCTTGCCAAGGTTGGGGTCGCGGGTTCGAATCCCGTCTTCCGCTCCAATTTTCAATATGACATGCCGGGGTGGCGGAACAGGCAGACGCACAGGACTTAAAATCCTGCGGTGGGTGACCACCGTGCGGGTTCGACCCCCGCCCTCGGCACCATATGCGCCCGTAGCTCAATTGGATAGAGCGTTTGACTACGGATCAAGAGGTTAGGGGTTCGACTCCTCTCGGGCGCGCTTTTATTAACGGGAAGTGGCTCAGCTTGGTAGAGCACCTGGTTTGGGACCAGGGGGTCGCAGGTTCAAATCCTGTCTTCCCGATTTTCCCAAAAACATGGGGCCTTAGCTCAGCTGGGAGAGCGCCTGCCTTGCACGCAGGAGGTCAGCGGTTCGATCCCGCTAGGCTCCACTTTATTTATTATATGTCTCGGAGGTATACCCAAGTTCGGCTGAAGGGATCGGTCTTGAAAACCGACAGGCGGTGAGAATCGCGCGGGGGTTCGAATCCCTCTACCTCCTCCATTTTCTTTTGAAATGGTTTAGCTACATATAATAATAAAATATTTATTTTCCTTCATGGAGGTATACCCAAGTTCGGCTGAAGGGATCGGTCTTGAAAACCGACAGGCGGCGAGAGTCGCGCGGGGGTTCGAATCCCTCTACCTCCTCCATTTTTAAAATATTATATTGTCGCGGGGTGGAGCAGTACGGTAGCTCGTCGGGCTCATAACCCGAAGGTCGCAGGTTCAAATCCTGTCCCCGCAACCAAATGGTCCCGTGGTGTAGTGGTTAACATGCCTGCCTGTCACGCAGGAGATCGCCGGTTCGACCCCGGTCGGGACCGCCATTTATGTTGGCTCGGTAGCTCAGTCGGTAGAGCAGAGGACTGAAAATCCTCGTGTCGGCGGTTCGATTCCGTCCCGAGCCACCATTTTTTTTATGCCGGCTTAGCTCAATTGGTAGAGCAACTGACTTGTAATCAGTAGGTTGGGGGTTCAAGTCCTCTAGCCGGCATCATTTAGGGGCATAGTTTAAAGGTAGAACTGAGGTCTCCAAAACCTCCAGTGTGGGTTCGATTCCTACTGCCCCTGTAAAGTATATGGGCCTATAGCTCAGCTGGTTAGAGCGCACGCCTGATAAGCGTGAGGTCGATGGTTCGAGTCCATTTAGGCCCACCATATATTTATTCCGCAGTAGCTCAGTGGTAGAGCTATCGGCTGTTAACCGATCGGTCGTAGGTTCGAGTCCTACCTGCGGAGCCATGGCCCGTTGGTCAAGTGGTTAAGACACCGCCCTTTCACGGCGGTAACACGGGTTCGAATCCCGTACGGGTCATAAAGAAAGAGTCAGCAATATGCTGGCTCTTTTTTATTGTGTATAATCCTCTTTTTTATCATCTTATTTTCCTCAAATAAATAAAGGGATTTAGGAAAAACTATGGTATGTATTAAAAGGAGGAGATAAAAAATGACGCAAGTTAGAGACTTTATGAGTACTCATATTGTACATTGTACACCGTTAGATAATGTATATGAGGCTGCTGTAAAAATGAAGGAAGAATCAGTTGGATTGATTCCTGTTCTTGAAAATGAACAAGTCGTTGGGCTTGTTACTGATCGAGATTTAGTTGTTCGAGGGATTGCTGAAAAACATCCTGGGTCTAATAAAATTACAAATGTAATGACGACAAACATTGTTTCGGTTTCTCCAGATGATTCTATTGAAAAAGCTACAGAATTAATGGCACAGTATCAAATTAGACGATTGCCAGTAGTTGAGGGCGGTCAACTTGTCGGGATGCTAGCATTAGGTGATTTAGCTATAAGAGAAGCGGCAGATGATCAAGCTGGGTTCGCTTTAAGTGAAATCTCGGAACGTACGGAATAAAGTTAAACTTTAATTAGTGAAAGTGTTATTGTCCACAAATAGTGGGATAAATGATGGATAAAAATCAGATACATTATTCTAGTATATGTGGATTAAACTAATATATTAGCGTGATGTATCTGAGACATTATATAATAAGTACATAGTTAAGGTTTTCGACAGTTTATTTAAATTTTTCATTCCTAATTTTAAATAAGAGAAAAAGTGATATACTGATAGATATAAGTATTATGATAGGTTTTGAATATAACAATATTTATTTTTAGTGTTGTAATAATCAATTAATATTTCCTACGTAGATAAAGTGAAACTTTAATTATTGGGGGGGTTGTCCATCCTCCAACGATTATTCGTTGAACCAATCGGGCTTTTACGGGCAGTTTTATTTCCCACCTAACTTCCTCGCATTCACTGGATTTTGAGGTGGGCGTCTTACTGCCCGGCAAATAGCGGGATAAAAAGGGAAGGGGAATTATATGAGGGCTGTACAGGGCGATCCAAATTGGAATTTGGTTACAGATACATATATAGAACCAAATAATTTTGCTGAATTATTATCTTTACTTGTACCTTGTCACCCAAAAGGTGAAGGAAAAGAGCGAACTATATTAGCATGGAAAGAAAAAGAATTTTATAAAGAAGAAAATTTAGCAGCAGTTATCGTTTATGGAATGAATAGAGTAAAGAATTTACCACAGTTTCATAAAGATGAAATTCCAACCTTAGTACGTATTCTTCGTTTATGTCAAGAGATTGGTTGGTATGAAGAGGCAAATACTTTTATGGTAACACAAGGGCTAGCTGAATTTGTCCAAACTTCATTGGAATATGAAACATGGGATCTTTTGACACAAGCAGTTGCTTTAAACTATTTAGTTATTAAATATCGTGTCGGGGAATTAACAGATGGGGATGTAGAAATTTGGGATAGAGTTAAATTTAATGAGAAATGTATAACAAATTGTAAACATCTATTATCTCAAAAAGAAATATTAGAGTTTACATTCTTCTATATGTGTAAGAGGGCTAAAGCACAGTCAAAAGAGCAGCTGAATAGTGATATGATGAGTCTAGCGATGTATTGTAATACTTTTGTGTATGATTTATATAGACATGACTTGTTGCGAAAGTATCGTAAGTGTACAGATTTTCTATCATATTATGGACCTAGTCAAGTAGTTTTAGCTTGTCAAAGAGCTGTACTTTCTCAAATTTCAGATCGATTAGATCCACTAAAGACAACTCATGTAGATGATTATTTATATGTGATGAAAGAAATGATGGAACATATGACAATAGGTATAATGGATCGATATAACCATTTTATCGGAAAGTTATTATCATACGTGCCATTTTTCGAAATGATTCAAGTTCCACAGCATGCATATTATTGTGAAGAATTACTGTATATTTGTAAGGGCATTGAATATAAAGAGGAAATACTACGCAATTATATATTTATACAATTACATGATTGTTTACCATCATTCTTTAAACTATTTCTTAAAAATAAGCGTTATGCGACGATTCATGATATTCTTTTCTATTGGTGTGACGATGAACAAAGAATGGGTTTAGAGAAAAAATATAATCTTAGTTTTATTTATGAAAAATATGCTTGTGGCTAAACAGTATTTTACATATGAAAAATTAATATAAATTAAAAAGGATCTCAATGTTATGTGAGATCCTTTTTTGTTAGTAAAACAAGGAGAAAGTGATTAAGATGAGAAATAGCATTCCATATAGGAGAAGTTGTGCAGTATAACTTCCTTGTATACCAAAAAAAGTATTTAGTTTTCCGTATAAATTCAATATATATTTCATTGTGTTATCTTTGAAAGATTGGTACACAGTGTCTCCTCTTTCTAAGCTTCTTGTTCATGTTTTTTATTATTAGGGACATTAATGTATCTAGCTATGAATAATAAAACAGCCATAAAGAATACGGGAATTATAGTAGATAAATAAAAGCCATTACTAATAACATTTGTTATAAGGGCACTTAATAGAAAAATAGCATTATAAACATGGGCAACTTTTTGCTTTAGTCGCACTTGAAATGACTCCATCATAATTTCTAGAGCAACAAAAGCAATGATAATAGATAAAAATACAGTGTTTGTATTGTAAATTATTAAACAACAGATTAAACCTAAAAAGGCTAAGTATTCAATGAAGAGAGGTATATTGCGTGGCATACAATTTACCTAACTAAATACGGCAGTGGATTTACTGCATTTGTTTTTTCAAAATTCCATTCTCCATTATGTAATTCGAAATGGAGGTGTTGTCCGTATGAATGACCTGTGTTACCCATATGACCTAGTAATTGTCCAGTTTGTATTTGATCACCAGCTTGTACAGTGCGATCTTTCATATGAGCATAAACTGTTGTATATAATTTCCCGTTTATTTGATGGGCGATGAACACTACATTGCCATAACTAGCTGAATAATATGATTTAATAACTTTACCTGCAGCGGCAGCTTGAATGGAGACGTTACCTTGTGCTGCAATATCTATTCCATAATGCATTTGTTCCCAGCGTATATCAAAGGTTGAGCTGATTTTTCCTTGAGTAGGGAATTTGAAAACTGCTGGAATAGCTGAAGATTGAGCTGTTTGAGCTTGTGATTGCTGTTGATTTTGTACCACATAGTGTTTGGCCACATACCCGTATCCTGTGCCAAAACGAATTTTATACCAAGTTCCTACTGTTTCTACTACTTGTATCTGTGTACCGTTTTGTAAAGAACCAAGTAGAGTACCATTTGTGCTAGCATTGCTACGTACATTTAATTTAGGTGTTGCAACAGTATATTTCGTATCATTTTGAACTGTGATTCCTTTTACTAAGGGCTGCGAACCATTAGATACGAATGCTTTTTGTACATAACCTGTTTGACCGTTATGTGAAATTTTATACCATTCGCCTTGTTCTCCTTGAATAGTCACGAACTTACCATTTGGTAATACATCTAAAATGGAAGATTCTAAATTAGGTTCAGAGCGAACGTTCAATGCATTAGCATTGACGATGTATTGATTAGTAGATTGAAGTTTGTTTTTTTGCAGAATAGCATCTTTTTGTACATAGCCTACTTTATTATTAACAGATACTTTATACCAATCCTTCGTTGTTTTAAGTATGTTAACTTTCGTATTAAAGCGAATTGTATCAAGGGATGTGCTATTTGTATTATCTTCTTTATGTAAGGCTACTTGATCGACTTTGACATATCCAGTTTTGACATTAGATAATTGTTCAGCGTTTGCTTTTTGTACATTTGTTTCGCCCATAGAAGGAAGTAATGAGGCGATTGCGACAGTAGTTGCTGTTAGAGCTGTAGCTTTCATATTCATATAATAGAGACCTCCTCTAGTTGTATAGTTAGTTGTAATTTTATTATAGTATAAAGATATAATATAGTGGGTGTATTCACATAAATGTAATATGAAATCAATATAAAAATAAATTTTTTCAGGATAATGATTCCTTTTTGTGGAATTAATTGGTATTTTATTTTACGAAATAGAATAATAATTATTATATAACTCTGTAATTTCGTTGACAATTGAGAAAATTAAAACAGTTGATGATGTCTTATTAGGGTGTTATACTGACAGTGATAATTTTATAGTTTGCTAGGAGAGCTGGTGTTGCCAGCTGAGAGTAAGACCTTAAGTCTTTGATCCTTTTCATTACCTGATCTAGATTATGCTAGCGTAGGGAAGCAATTCGGACACTAATGATGAGTCCCCGTTTCTTTGCGTATAGAAACGGGGCTTTTTTATTTGAAAATTTTATATTGAAACCACTAGGGGTGCTTTTCGTGCTGAGAGAGGAATAATCCTTAACCCTTACAACACCTGATCTAGGTAATACTAGCGAAGGGAAGTGGAACAACGAATAAACTATAATTTTATTTGTTGTAACCACTTCTGATTATAGAAGTGGTTTTTTATTTAGATACATATATTGAAGGGGGAAATAGAAATGAAATTTTGTAATAGATTGTTAGAAACTGTACAACCAGTTTGGGAGATGAGTCATAATCATCCATTTGTAGTAGGGATGGGGGATGGCACGTTAGAAAAAGATAAGTTTCAGTATTACATTATTCAAGATTATTTATATTTGTTAGATTATGCAAAGCTATATGCCATCGGTGTTGTAAAGGCAACGAATCCACAAGTAATGGGAAAATTTGCTGAACAAATTGATGGAATATTAAATGGAGAAATGACGATCCATAAACAGTATGCAAAAAGGCTTGGAATTTCTATAGAGGAGATAGAATCAGCAAAACCATCTGCTAAAAATTTAGCTTATACAAATTACATGATGTCTGTATCTCAAAATGGCACAATTGCGGAATTAATAGCAGCACTTCTTCCATGTATGTGGAGTTATTGGGAAATTGGAAAGCGTTTAAATGATATTCCTGGAGCGAGAGATCATGAGTTCTTTGGTGAGTGGATTCAAGGATATAGTTCTGAAGAATACGGTAACCTTTGTATTTGGTTAATAGATTTATTAGATGAAATGGCAATTGGAAAGTCAGAGCGAGAGCTAGAAAGATTAGAGGAGATTTTCTTATATTCCAGTCGATTTGAATATTTATTCTGGGATATGTCCTATCGTAAGGAGATGTGGGGATTTGAGGAGCAAGAACATACTACAGTTTCATAATGTTTCTTTTCATTATGATGAGAAGCCAATCATCGATGAATTAAATACTTCTATACAAGAGAAAGAGTTTGTAAGCATTATTGGGCCAAGTGGCTGCGGGAAAAGTACTCTATTTCGCCTTATTACAGGCTTAGAAGAAGTTAGTACTGGACGGATAGAGCTGACAGAAACAAAAAGTCATCCTGTAGGGTATATGCCTCAAAAAGATATGCTCCTGCCGTGGAGAACAATTATTGAGAATGCTGCTTTGCCACTAGAATGTCAGGGTGTACAGAAGAAAGAAGCACAAGTAAAGGCAAAGGAACTGTTACATAAATTTGGTTTACAAGGATACGAGGGAAAATACCCGAAAGATTTATCTGGCGGTATGAGGCAGCGCGTATCTTTTATCCGAACATTATTAACAGGCGGAGAGATATTATTGCTAGATGAACCGTTTAGCGCATTGGACGCTTTAACGAAGGCATCTTTGCAAGAATGGTTGTTTGAACAATGGAAAGAGTGGGAAAAAACAATTTTATTTATCACTCATGATGTGGAAGAAGCGTTGTTTCTTTCGAATCGAATTTTAGTGGTGGAACAGCAGCCGATAACTACTTTGACTGAACGGATTGTGCCGCTTGATCATAACAGAACACGAAAAGATTTATATAAACCGGATGTGTTAGCGCTGAAAGATGAGCTTCTTAGTATGTTACAAAGGCAGGTACTCGTATGATGAACCGATTGAAAGAATTAGTTCCTGCCATTACACTTTCTAGCATTTTACTCGTTATGTGGGAAATAGGAGCAAGAATTGTAGATGAAATGTACATTTTACCGTCACCGTCAGCAATTGTAATGAAGATATGGGAACTAAAAGACATATTATTTACGGTTCATTTACCGGCAACGTTATACGTCGTTTTAATAGGTGTTGTTATTTCTATCGTATTAGGTGTAGGGCTAGCGATGTTAATGAATGCGAGTACATGGATGGAAAGGGCATTTTATCCATTATTAGTTGCCTCACAAACGATTCCTATTACAGCGCTTGCTCCGCTTTTCGTTTTATGGTTTGGATATACCCTCTGGAGTAAGGTTGTTGTTACAGTTTTAATTACGTTTTTCCCTATTGCGGTCAATACGTATGACGGACTGCGTAGTACGAAAAAAGAATGGGAGGAGCTCTTAGTTACATATGGAGCAACGAAGAAAGATGTTTTTCTTAAGTTAAAGTTACCGTCTGCTCTTCCTTATTTTTTTTCAGCTTTAAAAATTGCAGTTCCGCTTAGTGTAATTGGGGCAGCAATCGGTGAATGGCTCGGTGCACAAGCTGGGCTTGGTTATTTCAGTAAGAGAATGATGACACAGTTAGATGGAGCTGGTGTATTTGCACCCATTGTATTGTTATCATTATTAGCTATTTTCTTCGTCATACTTATTTCCATATTAGAAAAGAAATTCATTAGTTGGAGGAAGCATTCATGAAATTTTTAAAACGCATCTTTGTGTTTACATTATTAGTTGCAATGATTGCAGGATGTTCGAGTAATTCAGCATCAGATAAAAGTAAAAAAGAGAAAGAAATAACGGTTATGCTCGATTGGTACCCAAATGCGGTACATAGCTTTATTTATGCAGCAATTGAAAAAGGCTACTTTAAAGAAGAAGGAATAAAGGTAAATATAAAATTCCCTTCTAATCCAACTGATCCATTAACTTTAGCTGCAGCAGGGAAAGTGACAGTTGGTTTGTATTATCAGCCAGATGTTGTTATGGCCAGAGCAAATGAACAAATTCCAGTGAAATCAATTGGAGCTGTCGTACGTTCACCGTTAAATCATGTCGTATCGCTGAAATCAGCAGGTATTCAATTACCGAAAGATTTAGAAGGAAAAACAGTAGGATATTCTGGAACTCCTTTAAGTGAAGCATATTTAAAAACAATGATAAAAGAAGCTGGTGGTAATCCTGATACGGTGAAAGTAGTTGATGTTGGCTTTGATTTAGTACCAGCGTTAATTACGAAAAAAGTGGATGCTGTAACAGGAGCATACATTAACCATGAAGTACCTGTTATGCGTCATGAAGGCCATGAACCAGCGTACTTTAATCCAGCAGAATATGGTGTGCCGAATTATCATGAACTTGTTTTCGTAACAGGTGATAAAACGTTGAAAAAAGATAAAGAAGCATTGCAAGCCTTTTTACGTGGGGCAAAAAAAGGGTATGACTTTATGAAGAAAAGCCCTGATGAAGCATTAAATATTTTATTAGATCATCAAGAAAAAGAAAACTTCCCGCTTGTACCAGAAGTTGAAAAAGAAAGCATGAAAATTTTATTAGAGAAGATGGAAACGAAAGATGAGCCATTTTTATCAGATTCAAAAGAGTCATGGGAGAAACAAAACAAATGGTTGAAAGACAAAGGAATGACGAAAGAAATTGTTCCTGCCGATGAATTATTCGAAAACATTTTAAAGTAGGCGAATGAATATGAAAAATGAGCTCCATGTAATCTCAAATGGCCATATGCCATTCGAAGAGTTAGTGAATGTAGCGATGCAAATTGAGAGTGAGATTGATTATTTGCATATTCGTGAGCGTGAGAAAAGTACGAAGGAATTATATAAAGGGGTGGAAAGTCTTTTGAAAAAAGGCTTTCCAGCATCTAAGCTTGTTATAAATGATCGAATTGATATCGCCATTTTATTAAACATTCCGCGTGTTCAACTAGGATACCGAAGCGCAGATGTAAGGTTAGTGAAAGAAAAGTTTTCTTATTTGCATGTCGGTTATTCAGTACACTCGTTAGAGGAAGCGATAGTAGCATTTAAAAATGGAGCGGATTCACTCGTTTATGGTCATGTATTTCCGACAGATTGTAAAAAAGGTGTGCCAGCGAGAGGACTTGAAGAAATTTCAGACATTGCAAGCTGTTTATCTATACCGATTACAGCGATTGGAGGAATTACCCCAGAAAACACAGTAGATGTTCTTACTAACGGTGTAAGCGGTATAGCAGTTATGTCCGGAATTGTAAGTAGTAGTAACCCATATAGCAAAGCGAAATCTTATAAGGAATCAATAAGAAAGTGGGCGGAAAAACATGTGTGAGAAGTATGATGTAGCGATTATTGGCGGTGGTGTAATTGGTAGCTCAGTTGCACATTTTCTAGCAGAAAGAGGACATAAAGTAGCAATTATAGAGAAGCAAAAAATTGCATCAGAAGCTTCTAAAGTAGCTGCTGGCCTGCTTGGTGTTCAAGCAGAATGGGATGCGTATGACCCGCTATTTGAACTTGCTAGAGAAAGCCGAGCTATATTTCCACAACTTGCAACAGTTTTACGTGAAAAGACGGGTATTGATATTGGATATGAGGAGAAAGGGATATATCGTATTGCACAAAACGAAGATGAGAAGGAAAGAATTCTTCACATTATGGATTGGCAACAGAAAACAGGTGAAGATTCATATTTTCTAACGGGAGACCATTTACGGGAAAAAGAGCCATTTCTATCCGAATCCATTATAGGAGCGGTATATTATCCGAAAGATGGTCACGTTATTGCACCAGAGCTTACGAAAGCATTCGCGCATTCTGCATCAATTTCCGGTGCGGATATATATGAACAGACAGAAGTGTTTGATATTCGTATTGAAAATAATAAAGTGACTGGTATTGTTACGAGCGAAGGTATAATCACATGCGAAAAAGTGGTGATTGCCGGTGGCTCATGGAGCACGAAGTTACTAGGTCATTTTCACCGCGAATGGGGTACATATCCAGTTAAAGGAGAAGTAGTAGCGGTAAGAAGTAGAAAACCACTTTTAAAGGCACCTATTTTCCAAGAAAGATTTTATATTGCTCCAAAGCGCGGCGGACGTTACGTAATTGGAGCAACGATGAAGCCGCATACGTTTAATAAAACTGTACAACCGGAAAGCATTACTTCTATATTAGAGCGTGCTTATACAATATTGCCAGCTTTAAAAGAAGCAGAGTGGGAAAGCGCATGGGCAGGATTAAGACCACAATCGAATCACGAAGCTCCTTATATGGGAGAACATGAAGAAATAAAAGGTTTATATGCTTGTACGGGCCATTATCGAAACGGCATTTTATTAAGCCCTGTTTCTGGTCAATATATGGCGGATTTAATAGAAGGAAAGCAGGAGAATCACTTGCTAGATTCATTGCTTTCTAAAACGGTTTAGAAAGGGGATGGAAGTTTGAATTTAAAAATTAATGGTAACCAAATTGAAGTACCAGAGAGTGTAAAAACAGTAGCTGAGTTACTTACACATTTAGAGTTAGATAACAGAATTGTTGTAGTAGAGCGTAATAAAGATATTTTACAAAAAGATGATCATACAGATACATCTGTTTTTGATGGAGACCAAATTGAGATTGTAACTTTCGTAGGAGGCGGTTGATTATGTTAAACATTGGACCATTGTCATTTCAGTCTAGACTTTTATTAGGAACAGGGAAATTCCCTGATTTTGACGTACAGCAAAAAGCAATTGACGCTTCTGAAGCTGAAATTTTAACGTTTGCAGTACGTCGTATGGATATATTTGATGCAAAGCAACTTAATTTATTAGAGAAGCTTGATGTGAAAAAATATACGTTATTACCAAATACAGCTGGAGCAAAAAATGCTGAAGAAGCTGTTCGTATTGCAAAATTAGCAAAAGCTTCAGGGCTTTGTGACATGATCAAAGTTGAAGTTATTGGTGATGATAGAACGTTGTTACCTGATCCAGTAGAAACGTTAAAGGCATCTGAAATGTTACTAGAAGAAGGGTTTATCGTACTTCCGTACACATCTGATGATGTTGTATTAGCACGTAAATTACAAGAACTAGGTGTGCATGCAATTATGCCAGGAGCATCACCAATCGGTTCAGGGCTTGGTATTGTAAATCCGTTAAATTTAAGCTTCATTATTGAACAAGCGACAGTACCGGTTATCGTTGATGCAGGTATTGGTAGCCCAGCTGATGCAGCGTTTGCGATGGAATTAGGAGCAGATGGTGTGTTATTAAATACGGCTGTATCAGGAGCAAAAGATCCTATTAAGATGGCATACGCAATGAAGTTAGGTATTGAGGCAGGTCGCATAGGCTTTGAAGCGGGGCGTATTGCACGTAAACGTTGTGCAACTGCAAGCAGTCCTTTAGAAGGAATGAGTGTAGTTGAATAATCGATATTCTCGCCAAGAACTATTTTCTCCAATTGGGGAAGAAGGACAGCAAAAGATAAGAGAAAAGCATGTGCTTATTATCGGCGCAGGCGCACTTGGTAGTGCAAATGCAGAAATGTTTGTAAGAGCTGGTGTTGGGAAGATAACAATTGTTGACCGTGATTATGTCGATTGGAGTAATTTACAAAGACAACAATTGTATGCAGAGAGCGACGTGAAAAATAATCTTCCGAAGGCTATAGCGGCTAAAAAGCGTTTAGAAGAGATTAATAGTGATGTAACAATAGAGGCCCTCGTTCAAGATGTAACAGCTGAGGAGCTAGAAGAACTTGTTACAAACGTTGATGTAATGATTGATGCGACTGATAATTTTGAAACACGTTTTATTGTGAATGATATAGCACAAAAATATTCTATTCCATGGATTTATGGTGCATGTGTAGGCAGTTACGGTCTTTCTTACACAATTCTTCCTAGTAAAACACCATGTTTATCATGTTTATTACAATCGATTCCGCTTGGCGGGGCGACATGTGATACAGCGGGTATTATATCACCTGCTGTATCTCTTGTCGTTTCTCATCAAGTAACAGAAGCTCTTAAACTGTTAGTAGAAGATTATAAATCACTTCGAGATGGACTTGTATCGTTTGATATGTGGAAGAATGAGTATTCATGTATGAATGTGCAAAAACTTCGCAAACATAATTGTCCTTCGTGCGGAGAGAATGCATTATATCCGTATTTAAATAAAGAGAATACATCGAAAACAGCAGTTTTATGCGGGAGAAATACAGTTCAAATTAGACCACCTCATAAAGAAGAAATGGATTTTGAACAATATAAACAGCTACTAGAAGGCCGTGTGAATGATTTAAATGTAAATCCATATTTACTATCTTTCTCTGTTGAAGAAAAGAGGTTAGTTGCCTTCAAAGATGGCCGTGTACTTGTACATGGAACGAAAGATATAAGCGAAGCAAAGACGATTTATCATCGCTATTTTGGATAGAAAAGGATGAGTGAGATGGAAGTGAATAAAGCTTTAACAATTGCAGGATCTGATAGCGGCGGTGGTGCTGGTATTCAAGCGGATTTAAAAACATTCCAAGAGCTTGGTGTGTATGGGATGACGGCAATTACGGCAATTACTGCTCAAAATACGCTTGGCGTTCAAGGGGTATATCCTGTTCCATTAGAAGGTATTACGGAACAGCTGAATTCAATTGGTACGGATTTAACACCAGATGCAGTGAAACTAGGAATGTTATTTAGTAGTGAAATTATTCAAATTGTGGCAGAACAGATTAAGAAATTTGGTTGGAATAATATTGTGCTAGATCCTGTTATGATTGCAAAGGGCGGAGCATCATTATTACAGCAAGAAGCAGTTCAAGCATTAAAGGAATATTTATTACCAGTAGCAACAGTTATTACACCGAATGTTCCAGAAGCTGAAGTGTTAACTGGGATGGAGATTCATAATATAGAAGATAGTAAGAAAGCTGCGAAAGTATTGCACGAATTAGGTGCTAAATATGTGCTTATGAAGGGCGGACATGCGGAATATCAAGGTAATGAAGTAATTGATTTACTCTTTGATGGAGAAGAGTTTATTGAATTTAGAAGTGAACGAATTCCTTCGAAACAAACGCACGGAAGTGGCTGTACATTTGCTTCAGCAGTTACAGCTGGACTTGCGAAAGGATACTCAATGGACGAAGCAGTTCAAGAGGCAAAACGATTTATTAGTATAGCAATTGAAGAGCCATTGAATATTGGTAGTGGTCATGGACCAACGAATCATTTTGCGTATAAATTGAATAAAGCATAAGCATGAAGAATGAAAAGGCCAGTTTTACAACTGGCTTTTTTTGTTTACTTTTTCAAAATACAAGAGTAATATATCAGCCAGAATACATTTTTTGTAATACGCTGAGTCCAAATATATGGAGCGGAGGAACCAATTTTGTGCATCGTCACTTGGGGTGAATCTTTCAGTTTTGAAAGTAGGGCTACTCTCAAAGCCCGAATCCGACAGCTAACTTCGTAAGCGTTTTGAGAGAGGACGGTGCCATGATGGATACATCACTTCATCGATCCGATTAGTATAGGGGAATATCAATCTACGTTTGAATTCTTTTATGCTAAGGAGGATGAGGTACATGGAACTAACACTTATTTGTGTTGGAGAAAAAAACAAGGTAAAGAGTTTAAGAGAGCTAGTAGCATTTCAGCATGAGTTAATTATTTTTACAGCCAATGAAGAGATAGCGGCTGAAGTTAGAGATTATGGGTTTGAATCAGCTTATAGCTGTAATAAGGAGAAAGATTTTACTAGTATGTGCACACGAATTAAGAAGGTGATTTTACTAGGGGATGAGCTTCCAACAGTTAGTTTCTTCACAGAACACATTCGTTTTTCTTTTCAAGCGCCTATTACTGTTGTTACAAGGAATAAACGATATCCAGCGCGGCTCTATGAAACAATTGGAGCTAAATTTGTCGTGTTTACGAACTGTGATAATATTTCGTTTTTATTTTTTGAATAGGGCGGGGGAAGAAATGATGAAGGTACTACTATTTGGAGATATAGCAAATCGTTGGGCGGTATCGATCGAGAGGGTTCAAGAATTGGCACAGATTGATCCTATTTTTCCAGGGCCATATATTTTATTACCATCAAAAGATGCTTTGTATTTAGAGGCGGATATTATTGAATATGAGCAGTTACATGCAGAATTATCACAAGTTTATATCCGTGGGAGAAATTTACGTGCTTTTTTATGTGGTAAATAAATTCTGAATGAAAACGAGAGCGAATGTTAAGTGTGCCTAAGTGGGGTGCTTATATACATTCGCTCTTTTTTTTATATATAAAAGGTCATTTCTATGAAAAAGAAAGAAAAGACAAGAAAACAGATGAAAGAATATTAATAATACGTAATGTAAGCGTTTAAATAGCGTAATATTTTCTTATTTTAAGTAATTTACCTCTTTACAAGTGAAATATAGAGGAGTATATTTACTCTCATAAATCATTTATCAAATTTCCAAAAAAAACCTAAAATCGCTGAGTTCCAGAAATGGAGCGGGGGAACCAATTTTGTGCATCGTCACTTGGGGTGAATCTTTCAGTTTTGAAAGTAGGGCTACTCTTTAGGCCCGAATCCGACAGCTAACCTCGTAAGCGTTTAGAGAGGAGGTTTACTTTTTGTTGTTCATTTTTTGAATACTGAGTAGAGCTCAGTGTTCTTTTTTAATATTTTAATGGTAAATTTTAACATTTAAAGTGAGGGATTGTTATGTTAGATGTTGTGATGATCGGAATTTTTGTTGTATTAGTAGCATCGATGGCAAGTCTTGCAAGTTGGTCAGATAAAGTTGTGAAAGAAGGGAAGCAATCATGATGATTGCCTTATCGGTTATTGTTGCAGCGATTACGGTGTACTTAGTATACGCATTATTAAATCCAGAAAAGTTTTAATTAGGGGGAATCATTCATTATGATTTGGGTTGCAGTCATTATTACAATGCTCTTGTTTATTTTAGTAGCAAAGCCAACGGGGATTTATTTAGAGAAAGCCTTTCAAGGTAGCAAAATGCTAGATAAAGTATTCGGGCCTTTTGAGAAACTTATTTTTAAAATTACAGGTGTAAAAGGATACAATCAAACGTGGAAACAGTATGCATTATCATTAGTTCTACTCAACGGATTTATGATTGTCGTTGTATATTTCATTTTTAGATTACAAGGTGTATTGCCATTAAATCCAGCGCATATTGAAGGGATGGAGCCTACGCTCGCTTTTAATACAGCGATTAGTTTTATGGCTGATACAAACTTACAACATTACAGCGGTGAAAATGGTTTATCTTATTTATCACAATTAATCGGGATTACATTTTTAATGTTTGCGGCACCAGCAACGACGTTAGCGATTGTTATGGCTTTTATAAGAGGACTTGCTGGAAAAGAACTTGGCAACTTTTTCGTTGATTTTACGAGGGCGTTAACGAGAGTGTTTCTTCCTATCGCATTTATTGCAGCGTTAGTCTTTGTCGCACTTGGTGTACCACAAACGTTAGATGGGGCGGTTACAGCACAAACGATTGATGGAGCAAAACAAAGTATTTTACGAGGGCCTGTTGCATCATTCGTTTCTATTAAGGAACTTGGGAATAACGGCGGTGGATTTTTCGGGGCAAACTCTACACATCCTTTTGAAAATCCAGGACAAATGAGTAATATTTTGCAAATGATGCTTATGATGTTATTACCAACAGCACTTCCATTTACGTACGGACGAATGGTAGGAAATAAAAAACAAGGGCGTATCCTTTTCGTTTCACTATTCATGGTGTTTTTACTAGGATTTATAACGATTACGACATCTGAACTAAACGGGAATCCGGCATTAAATGGAATGGGTATCGAACATGTACAAGGAAGTACAGAAGGGAAAGAAGTACGATTTGGAACAGTATTCTCTTCACTATACGCAACAGTAACGACAGCTGCTGAAACAGGGGCCGTTAATACGATGCATGATACGTTAACGCCAATTGGCGGTTTAGTTCCACTCGTAAATATGATGTTGAATACAGTATACGGCGGTGTTGGAGCGGGCTTTATTAATATTATTATGTATGCAATTATTGCAGTCTTTATATCTGGATTAATGGTCGGAAGAACACCAGAGTTTTTAGGTAAAAAGATTGAAGGTAAGGAAATGAAATTAATTGCAGTAACGATTCTATTTCATCCATTACTTATCTTAGGATTTTCTGCATTAGCTCTTTCAACAAGTTTAGGAACGGATGCGATTTCTCATTCCGGTTTTCACGGTTTAACGCAAGTTGTATATGAATACACATCGTCAGCTGCGAATAATGGATCTGGATTTGAAGGATTAGCAGATAATACACCGTTTTGGAATATTACGACTGGTTTAGTTATGTTTTTAGGACGCTATTTCAGTTTAATTACGATGCTAGCTGTAGCAGCTTCATTGAAAGAGAAGACGGTAGTACCAGAAACAGTCGGAACGTTCCGTACGGATAATGGTTTATTTGGAGGAATCTTTATTGGAACGATTGTAATTGTTGGTGCATTAACATTTTTCCCGATGTTAGTACTTGGCCCAATTGCAGAATTTCTTACATTGAAGTAATGGAGGGTAAATAATGAGACCGGTAGTAGTAAAAGAAAAACAATTGAACGATTCACAAATACATGCTGTAGAAGATGAAGTTAGACAAGCGAAAACGTTGGATCGTGATATCGTGACGCATGCGATGAAACAATCCTTTGCGAAATTGAATCCGAAAGTAATGATAAAGAATCCGATTATGTTCATTGTGGAAATTGGGTTTATCATTACGTTCATTTTATCTTTTCTCCCAAGCAGTTCTAGTAGTGTACCAGGATGGTTTAATATAACAGTTTCTCTCATTCTATTATTTACAGTTTTATTTGCTAACTTTGCAGAAGCGTTAGCTGAAGGCCGTGGTAAAGCGCAAGCCGATTCTTTAAAACAATCGAAGAAAGATGTGTTTGCAAATGTCGTAAAAGAAAATGGAGACATTGTTCAAGTTTCAGCAACTGATCTGAGAAAAGGTGACGTTGTTATCGTAAAACAAGGGGAAATGATTCCAAATGATGGTGAAGTAATAAAAGGGTTAGCGTCTGTCGATGAATCTGCAATAACAGGAGAATCAGCCCCTGTTATAAAGGAAGCGGGTGGCGATTTTTGTTCCGTAACAGGCGGAACGATGGTCGTAAGTGATGAGATTACAATTGTTATTACAAGTAATCCTGGAGAATCATTTATTGATAAAATGATTTCATTAGTAGAAGGGGCTGCTCGTCAAAAAACGCCGAATGAGATTGCTTTAAATACAGTATTAACGAGTTTAACGCTTATTTTCTTAATCGTTGTTGTGACGTTGCCAATTTTCACGAATTATTTAGGGTTTCAAATTGATACAGCTGTACTTGTAGCATTGTTAGTTTGTTTAATTCCAACGACAATTGGTGGGTTATTATCGGCAATTGGTATAGCTGGGATGGACCGGGTGACAAAATTTAACGTGTTAGCGATGTCAGGGAAAGCAGTAGAAGCTGCGGGCGATATTAATACAATTATTTTAGATAAAACAGGTACGATTACTTTCGGGAACCGAATGGCACATACACTGCTTCCAGTAGGAAATGAAACGATTGAGCAAGTTGGAAAGTGGGCTGCTATTAGTTCTGTTTTAGATGAAACACCAGAAGGCCGATCTGTTATAGAATATGTGCAAACGAAATCTATATCATATAATCGAGAACTTGCAGAACAAGGGGAGTTCGTTCCGTTTAAAGCAGAAACAAGAATGAGTGGTGTCGATTTACAGGACGGAACGAAAGTGAGAAAAGGTGCTGTAGGTAGCGTGATTGAATGGGTTCGATCACAAGGTGGAAAGATTCCAAAAGATGTGAATCAAAAAGCAGATTTCATTTCAAAAGAGGGTGGAACACCACTTGTAGTGGCAGTAGATGATCGTATTTACGGTTTAATTTATTTAAAGGATACGGTAAAACCTGGTATGCGTGAGCGTTTTGAACAATTACGTCAGATGGGGATTAAAACGGTTATGTGTACAGGGGATAACCCATTAACAGCAGCAACAATTGCAAAAGAAGCAGGTGTAGATGAATTCGTTGCCGAGTGTAAACCAGAAGATAAAATTGCAGTTATTAAAGCAGAGCAAGATAAAGGGAAGCTTGTAGCGATGACAGGTGATGGTACAAATGATGCGCCGGCGTTAGCGCAAGCCGACGTTGGATTAGCGATGAATAGTGGTACGACAGCAGCGAAAGAAGCGGCGAACATGATTGATCTAGACTCGAATCCAACGAAAATTATTGAGGTTGTAGGAATTGGTAAGCAATTGTTAATGACGCGCGGGGCGTTAACAACGTTTAGTATTGCGAATGATATAGCAAAATATTTTGCAATTATTCCAGCGATGTTCACACTTGCGATTCCGCAAATGGAAGCATTGAACATTATGAAATTAACGTCACCACTGTCAGCAATTTTATCAGCATTAATATTTAACGCTGTTATTATTCCATTACTTATTCCATTAGCGATGAAAGGAATCGCATATAAACCGATGAGCTCTAATGCATTGCTTAGCAGAAACTTACTCATTTACGGGCTTGGCGGGGTTATCGTTCCGTTCATTGGAATTAAGGTAATTGATATGATTGTCGGCTTGTTCATATAAGGAAGAGGGGAAAAAGATGGCGAAGAAACAAAGTATACTATCACCAATTATTCGTATTACTTTTACATTTTTAGTTTTGTGCGGCCTCGTATACCCGCTTATTGTAACTGGTATTGCACAAGCGGTAATGAAGGATAATGCGGATGGAAGTCTTATATATAATGATAAGGATGAAATAGTTGGTTCGAAGTTAATCGGTCAAAATTTCACAGATCCACGTTATTTTCATGGACGTGTCTCTAGTATAGAATATAAAGCAGAAGCATCTGGTTCAAATAACTATGCACCGTCTAATCCAGATTTAGAGAAACGAGTAGAGAAAAGTATGGAAGACTGGAAGAAACAAAATCCAACCGTTCCAGTTACAGAAGTACCGATAGACTTAGTGACGAATTCAGGTTCAGGGCTTGATCCTGACATTAGTCCAAAGGCAGTGTCTGTGCAGGTAGATCGCATCTCTAAATTAACGAATATTCCGAAAGAAAAGTTAAATCAATTGATTAAGGAACAAACAGAAGGTGCTGCCCTCGGTTTATTTGGAGAAGATCGCGTAAACGTCTTAAAGTTAAACTTAGAATTACAGAAATTAATGAAATAGTAACAGTACTACCTCAATCTAACGGATTGAGGTAGTGTTGTTTCGCAAGAAGGGTTGTGAGTGTTTTGTATGCGGATGATTATAAACCGACGTTTCAAAGGCGAACGCCAGAGGAATATTTAGAATACATTCGTCAACAAAATCGTGGAAAATTAAAGCTATACGTAGGGGCTGCCCCAGGCGTAGGGAAAAGTTATAAAATGCTTTTTGATGCACGAGAGATGAAAAAAGACGGCATTGATATTGTAATTGGTTTAATTGAAACACATGGTAGAAAAGAGACGGAAGAAGCAATTGCTGATTTAGAAAAAGTTCCTTTAAAAGAAATAGAGTATAAAGGAAAAGTATTTTATGAACTTGATGTAGAAGGAATTATAAAGCGTGGCCCGCAAGTAGTTGTAGTGGATGAACTTGCACATAGTAACATTCCTGGGTCTAAAAATAAGAAGCGTTACATGGATGTGCAAGAATTGTTAGATGCCGGTATATCTGTATTATCTGCGTTTAATATTCAACATTTAGAAAGCGTTCATGACATTGTAGCTCAAATTACGAATGTAAAAGTACGGGAACGTATTCCAGATTTTATTTTACAAAAAGCAAATGAAATTCAGCTCGTTGATGCAACGCCTGAGGTATTAAGGAAGAGATTAATAGATGGAAAGATATATAAGGAAGAAAAAATTCAGCAGAGCTTACAAAATTTCTTTACGCTTAATAATCTAGGGGCACTTAGGGAATTATCACTTCGAGAAGTTGCTGATGATATGGACGAGAAAATTAGCCAAACAGTAATAGAACCAATTGGCGTAAAAGAAAAAATTCTCGTTTGTGTACAATACAGTTCAACAGCGGAGAAATTAATAAGACGGGGATGGCGCATGGCTGATCGGTTAAATGCTGAATTGTACGTATTAAACGTTGAGAGGGAAAATATAGATTCTATTTCAGCTGGAAAAAAGCAGACGATTGAAGAGTGGAAATCGTTAACCAATCAATTTGATGCGAGTTTTGTATTAGAAGAAGCAAAAGGAAGAAAACCAGCTGATGTTATTATCGAAGTTGCCCAGAGACTACAAGTAACACAAGTTTTACTCGGACAATCTGCAAGAACAAGGTGGGAAGAAATACGAAAAGGTTCTATTGTAAATGAAATTATGAGACAAACAAAGTATATTGATATTCATATTGTTGCGGATCAAAGAGCTTAAATAGAGCCCACCTTTCGGGGGCTCTATTTTGCCTTTTGTGCGGTAGAGAAACGTAACATTTTTATTGCGTATAAAACTATAAGTAGAAATGTAACTGCTCCTATAAAGAAAATCCAAAAGTAATTTTGATTAAATAAAAGAAACCCACCTACAATAGGTCCTGTACCCATGCCAAAATAGCGAATGAAGTTGTACATACCGATAGCTGTTGCGCGTTCTTGTACGAATTCTTCCGTTAATAAAGTAGTGTGAGTTGGCATAGAAAGTCCCATGCTAAAACCGTATAAAGAGGTAACGATAATGAAGGTTGGGATATTGTTGCTATATGCTAAAGAGAATAAAGTGATACATATAATATTGAAGAAACTAGTGATGAATAAAGCTTGCTTTGTTGTGAACTGTTTTTGCAAAAATTTGTAGCAATAACTTCCTAACATAATAGAAAGGGACATTGGTACAAACATAAGACCAATTTCACTTGCGTGTAGATGATATATATTTGTTAATATGCTAGGCAAAAAAACCAGGAAACAGAAATACATACAAAATTGAATAAAGCCAATAAGTGTAATAGAAAATCCAGTTTTATTTTTTAAGATAAGCCAGTAATTCTTTTTTACTTTAGGTTGTTTAATTACATTTGGTTTTGTTTCTGGAAGTAGTGAAATGTTTATAATTAATAATATGATGCCAATTGTAGATAAAAACAGAAATACAGATAAGTGGCCGTGTATACTGCCGAGATAACCACCTATAAGAGGGCCGATCGCAGGTGCGAGAGCAAGTAACATTTGATAAAGGCTCATCGCTTCTCCGCGTTCTTTTCCTTCAAATAAATCACCGATAATCGTTGCTGCAACTACAGGTATAGCCGCTATTCCTATAGCTTGAACAGCTCTAAAAAATAGAAATAAGTAAATGTTTGGTGAGAAAGCACAACCAATTGAGCCGATTGTACTAATAATTAAACTAGGGATAAGGACAGATTTTCTTCCTTTTGTATCAATTAAAGGTCCGTATATGAGCTGCATAATCGCAAGAATGAATGTGAAAAGTGAAACGGTTAAACTTACAAGATAAAGAGAAGTATGAAACGAATTTTGAATCATCGGTAAGATCGGTGTGTAAATATTTTGAGCGAAGGAACTGAGTAAGGCACTCATACAGACAACATATAAAATGAAATTCAGTTTGGTTTTTTCCATAATGCTAACCTCCTTATTTTTAGTTTCCTAGGAAACTAAATTTATTTTAACATGATTTTCTCACTTGTAAAGATGGAGAAATGATTTTAAAATGGTATATAGTTAAATTGTTTCTTTGGAAACTTAGGAGGCGAATGGATTGGAACGTACAGCGAAACAAATGGAAATAATTTCGGATATTCGTACACTTTTTCATAAAAAAGAAGAGCATTTGAAAGAAAATAATGAGAAGTTTCTTCGTGAAACAGGTGTAAGTGGTATGTCTTTATCTGAGTTACATGTTATCGAGTGTATCGGACAAAATGGTCTCATGAATGTAACGGCTATTACGACAGAAATGGGAATGACGAAGGGCGCGATCTCTAAAATTTGTACAAAGTTATTTCAAAAGCAGTTCGTTGAGAAGATGCAAATGTTAGATAATCAAAAAGAAATTTTCTTCCGCTTAACGGAAAGAGGAAATGAAATATATAAAGCTCATGAAAAGTTGCATAAACAAGCGGAAGAAAAGTGGCTGTTACTTTTAGATGGATATACGAAAGAAGAGCAAGATTTTATTCAAAGGTTTATAAAGGATGTCTCTGATCATTTGGAAATATAATTGGAAGAAAAAATACTTTTTTCTCAAGCCTTTTGAATATAATTTCTGAAAGAACTCATATATAATAGAAAAAGATACTTAACATAGTGAATAATTAAAGAGTCAATATATATAGAGGAGAGAGTAACATGCTTGAAAATACGGGGTTAGTATTAGAAGGCGGCGGTATGCGTGGTGTATATACGGGCGGGATATTAGAATATTTTATGGAACAAGATTTATATTTTCCATATGTGATTGGTGTCTCGGCTGGTGCTTGTCATGCAGCGTCGTATCTTTCCAGACAAAGAAATAGAAATAAAACAGTCAATATTGATTATGCATCACATCCACAATATTTATCGTATAAAAATTTGTGGAAAAAACGTCAACTATTCGATATGGATTTCATTTTTCATGAAATTCCAGAAAAGCATGTGCCGTTTGATTTTGAAACATACTTCAATAGTCCAGAGCGTTTCCTTGTAGGGACAACAGATTGTGAAACAGGGCAATCTGTTTATTTTGAAAAAGAAGGAACGAATGATGATGCGCTAAATTTATTACAAGCGTCTAGTTCATTGCCTTTCATTGCACCGGTAGTAAATTACCGCGGTAAGCAATTGTTAGATGGCGGGATTTCTGATCCGATTCCAGTTCGTAAAGCGCAAGAAGACGGATTTAAAAAATCAGTCGTTATTTTAACGAGAAATCATGGTTACGCAAAGAAAAAATCAAAGTTTGGATGGGTTGCAGCGAAAGCTTATAAAAAATATCCGAACCTTGTTAACACGATGCTGAATCGTTATGAAGTGTATAATGAAACACTTCACTACATTGAAAAAGAAGAACAAGCTGGGAATTTATTTGTTATTCGCCCAGAAGTGCCGCTTCAAGTAGATCGTATGGAAAAAGATACAGCAAAATTACAAAGTTTATATGAGCAAGGCTATGAGGATGCAAAGAGACAATTTGCAGATTTACAGGCGTTTTTGCAAAAATAAATATTAGGCTGCGGAGAAGAATTTCTCTGCAGTCTTTTTTATTAGTGGTTTCAATACCGAATGTTGGTTATACAAATTTTCGGAATATGGTATAATATGGATAAAGGTATGTGGAGAGGTGATACATATGGAAAATGTATATAAAGGACTTAGACATACTGGATTTACTATGTTGCTTATTTTTGGTGGTGTATTTTTATTTCGTTTACTCATGCATGATGAAATGTTATTAGATCAGCTTATTGGTTTTAGTATAGGAATGGTAATGATTATTTCATCAGTGTTCATTCAAAAGTATAGTAAAGAATTACAGGTAAATGAGAAATATTAAAGGTTTCTAACCTCTTTTAAGTAGTTTGGTCGTAGAGGAGGTTTTCATTTCTTCTATTATTTATGTATTTAATAATGGAATGGGAGAGCTGATGATAGCAATTTTCTTAGGTGTTATAGCAATAGCGAACGGTCTTCTGCTCCTTGCGTTGAAAGTAGTTCGTGTGATTGTTGCAAAAGGAAAGTAGCGCATCGAATTCGATGCGCTACTTTTTATCCCGCTATTTGCCCGTAAAAGCCTTCACTTTATTTACGGTTCTTTTTAATAAATGAAAAGGCTAAAGCAGCAATTAAAATACTGCCTTTAATGATATCTTGTGCATAATAAGGAACGTTCATCATTGTAAGGCCGTTTAATATGATCCCGATTAATACGGAACCAAGAAATGTTCCGATGACATTTGGTTTCTTAGCACCGAACATTGCATAACCGATATAGGCAGCGGCAACTGCATCCATTAATAATGGGGCGCCAGCTGAAACTTGTCCTGTGCCAACGCGGCTACATAGAATAATTCCGCCAATAGAGGCAAGTAAACCGCTAATCATATAGGCATATACACGGTAACGATCAGTAGGAATACCAGCTAGTCTAGCAGCTTCTCGATTCCCACCTGTCATATAAAAGAAACGACCGTACGTTGTTTTTTCTAAAAATACATATGCAATCAAAACGACAATAAGCATGATAATGACAGGGACTGGAATTCCTAAGACAGAACCTTGACCGATAAATAAAAAGGATGGAATAAAATGTCCTTTGGCACCAGACATTCCTTCATAAATAGAAGATCCTTTTGAAAATGTTAAGTGTAGTCCATTCACGATATACATAATACTTAATGTAGCTAGTAAATCTGGTAGTTTAATTCGGATAACGAGTAGTGCATTTAATAATCCAACTAATAGTCCACAAAGAATAGGAACAAGGAGTGTGACTAATAGTTCTTGTCGATATAAAACGAGACAGGAAGCAGCTGCAATGGTTGCTAAACTAGCGGTAGAGCCGACTGATAAATCAAACCCATCTACAATTAATGTAAAGGTAACACCAATTGCAAGTAACGTTACGATAGAAATGGAGCGTAAAATATCACTAATATTGTTGTACGTTAAAAAAGAATCGTTGACGATAGAGAAGAAAATTGTAACACCTATAATGATAGCAATCGTACTAAATTGATAAAAAAGATGAGTAGGTAAATATAGTTTCTTAGTTTTTGTTTTATGAACGAGATTCAATGGAATAACTCCCTTCAGATAAATGTAAAAGCTGTTCAGGAGATAGTTCGTTTGGTAAGTATTCACCTACAAATTCTCCGTTTGCCAGTATAAGAATGCGATCAGCGATATGTAGTGCTTCATCTTGTTCTCCTGTGAAGTAAATTACGGAACTCCCGTTTTCAGTAATGTTACGAATGAATTGAAAAATGTCTTGTTTTGCAGCTATGTCTACACCTTTAGTTGGCTCGTCTAAAAGAAAGAGATTCGGTTTGAATCCATGCCACTTTGCAATCGAGACTTTTTGTTGATTTCCACCGCTAAGTGAATGAATAAAGGCTTTTGGGTCATTCGGTGAAATGCTGAAAGAAGAAATTGCCGCAGTAGCATTATTTAATTCGGTTTGTTTTCGTCTCCAACCTGATTGGTGTAAATTCGTGTGGCTTATAATATCTTCCGAAAGAAATACGCCTTGTTTTCTTCTTTCTTCTGGTACAAGTGCGATTTTCGCTTTAATCGCATCTCGCGGTGTTTTAATCGTTATATTTTGACCGTTTATTTCTGCGTGATAAGTATGATGAGCACCAAATAACGTTTCAGCAAGTGTTGTTTTGCCACTGCCAATTAATCCGTATATCACAACAGTTTCACCTTTCCGTACGGTGAGAGAAAGGGGAGAATGGTTTTTGTGTAATGGAAGTTCTTGTACTTTAAAGAATTCTTCGTTCCCTCGTTTTGGTGCTGCATTAATAGGAAGTGTAAGTTGTTTTCCAGTCATCGATTCTACAATTTGTTGATCTGTAACCTTTGTAATCGCATCAAAAAGTGCGACTTTACCATTATGTAATACAGTTACATCATCCGCGAAATTTCGAATCTCTGATAAACGATGAGAAATTAAGATGATGCCAATTCCTTTTGATGTTAAATCTTTTAATAGTTGCCCGAAGGTTTCAATTTCTTTCGGTCCAAGAGAAGAAGTAGGCTCATCTAATAAAAGATAATTTGTATTGTTGGATAAAGCTCTTGCGATAAGAAGTAATTGTTTTTCATGTAATGAGCAGTTTGAAACATCTTCAAAAATATTTAAATCAGCCTGTACAGTTTGCAAATGTTGTTTAGCGAGTGCGACTAATTTTGACTTTGAAAATAGTACTTTATTTTGCATTGCTAAATGATCGATAAGTACATTTTCTAATACAGATAATCCCGGAATAAGTCCGTGGTCTACTTCTTGTGTTACGAAAGAAATACCGTGCTTTTTTGCATCGCGTGGCGAAGGAAAGGAAACAGACTGATTATCAATTTTTATATCGCCAGCAACTGGTTGAATTTCACCAGTTGCTATTTTCAGTAGAGTACTTTTCCCAGCACCGTTCATTCCTAGTAGGGCATGAACTTTTCCTTTTTGAATATGGATAGAAACATCTTCTAGAACAGGTGTAGCGGCATGATAAGAATGTGTAATGTTTTGAAGAGAGAATGTCATCATTTTTTCTCCTTCTCTAATTTTTTCATCCAAGGAGAATACGCATCTTTCGAGTCTCCCCAACCGTTTATATGTTTTGATAATTGATCCATTGTTATATTTTCTTTTGGTAAACTATTTTTCTTTACTAAATAAGGTTCTAGTGAATAAATATCTGGCGTTTGTTCACCGGCAATTTTTTTGTATAAGAATCGTACTTGAACTTTCCCTACTTCAGCTGGATCCGTTGCAGCCGTAGCAGACCAAGGTGAGTTTTCTTTTTGCATAAGTTGTAAATCTTCATTACTTAAGTCAATGCTGTATACTTTTATATCTGTACGACCAGCTTGTTCAAGTGCTTTAACAGCTCCTTTAGCAAACTCATCCCACGAAGCGAAAATGGCTTGTAAATCTCCTTCTTTCGGATATTTTTTTAGTAAAGCTTCTACTTGTGTTTGTGTATCAAGTGGTGTGTTATTACTAGCAGTACCGAATCGCGCAACTTCTTTTATATTTGGATACCGTTTATAAAAAGCATCAATGATAACGTTACGACGTTCCATTGGAGCAAATCCGCCAACCCATACGACTGCGATATTTCCTTGTCCATTCAAATCTTCTGCTAACGTTTTTAATGATTTCCATGCAAGACTATAGTCATCTTGATCAATAATCGTTACACCTGGTAAGCGTAGATCGTTATCAAACGCGACTACGGGAATGTTCGCCTGTAACGCTTTTTCTACCCCAGGTTTTAATGCTTCAGATCGGCCATGATCAATTAAAATACCATCCACTTTTGAATTAATAGCAGTATCTAAATTTGCAGCCATTTTTGCTAAATCGTTATCAGAATTGTAGACTTGTACACTACCGCCAAATAGCTCGACTTGTTTTTTGACGCCCTCAATATATTGAGAGGAAAAAGTTCCGATAGACATTTGCATAATTAATGCGATTTTTAATGGCTTTTTTATTTGCTTTGGAATTTCTGTTTGTAAATGATTTTCAACTGTTGTAGTTACTTTTTTCACCGTTTGTTGCTTTTGTGAAGAGATAGCATCTTGTTCATTTGTACAAGCCGTCAATGTAAGTAATAGAAAAATAAGTACGATGGAACACAATTTTTTCATAAAAAAATCCCTCCTAAACTAAGAAGAGAGGGGAGGGAGTGAAAATAAAAAACGCCTTTTCATATAGAAAAGACGTCTTATCATATTACTCTTATCTTTCAACACAACGTGTTGTAAGAATTAGCACCGTGCCCATAAATGGGTCGGTTGCCGGGCTTCGTAGGGCTCATCCCTCCACCTGCTCTTGATAAGACATCGAATATTTAACTATTTTGAATTATTCCATGATTCTGTACAGTTGTCAAATGTTTTTTGAAAATAAAAAATCCCTCAGAAAGAGGGATTTTAATGTGGTAAGAATATCAATTGATAAGCGAACAAGATTCCGAATACATACACAAGTGGGTGAACAGAACGGAATTTACCTTTTGCCACTTTCATAAGTGGGTATGAAATAAATCCAAGTGCGATACCTGTTGCGATACTTGATGTAAGTGGCATGCTTAAGATTACTAAGAATGCTGGGAATGCTTCATCAAATGAATCCCAATCGATGTGGCGAACTGAACCCATCATAAGACTACCAACGATAATTAGTGATGGTGCAGTAATAGCTGATACACCAGATACAGCGCTCACTAATGGTCCAAAGAAAGCTGCTAATGCGAATAGAACAGCTACTGTAACTGTTGTTAAACCAGTACGGCCACCAGCTGCAACACCAGCAGAAGATTCAATGTAAGCTGTTGATGGTGTTGTTCCGAACATAGAACCGATTGTTGCTGAGAATGAGTCAGATAGAAGAGCTCGTCCTGCTTTTGGAAGCTTTCCGTCTTTCATAAATCCACCTTGTTGCGCAACGCCAAGTAGTGTACCTGTTGTATCGAATAGTGTAACAAGGAAGAATGAGAATACAACGCCGTATAATCCGTAGTTAATTACATCAGATACAGCAGTAATTGGATTTGATACGATAATTCCTTCTGGTAATCCAGGCATTGATGTAACACCGTTTGAGAACGTTAATTGTCCTGTGAAGAAAGCGATAAGACCAGTTAATAGCATGCCGATAAATAGCGCACCATTTACATTTAAAGACATAAGGACAATTGTAATTCCAAGTCCAGCTAATGCTAGTAGAACTGGAGCAGAGTGAAGATCACCAAGTCCAACTAAGTTTGCATCGTTTTTTGTAACGATACCTGTTAAACGTAAACCGATAAAGGCGATAAATAGTCCGATACCAGCAGTAATTGCGTGTTTTAAGTTTTCAGGAATGGCTTCCATTAATTTTGTACGGAAAGATGTGAATGATAACAAAATTAAAATCATACCTGCTACGAATACAGCAGAGAATGCAATTGCGAAAGTCATGCCTTCATGAGCTTTTACAACAGAGTAAGAGAAGTAAGCATTTAATCCCATACCTGGTGCAATTGCGATTGGTAAGTTTGTAAAGATCGCCATAAATAATGTTCCGACAACAGCAGCGATAATTGTTGCTGTAAATGCTTGTTCAAATGGAACACCTGCATCCCCAAGGATGACAGGGTTTACGACAATGATATATGCCATTGTTAAGAAGGTAATAATACCTGCCATAATTTCAGTTTTAATAGAAGTTTTATGTTTTGAAAGGTTAAACATATAAACATCCTTTCTGTTTACGAATAATTTTCACAACAGTTATATATAATATTCGTTTTTTAACTATTTTGCAATAGTTTTGTATAAAAAGTTTACAACAATTCATATTTTGTGTCTTAAATTCGAATATTAATCGTAAAACTATGTGTGAATTGTAGTTTTTTATTGTGCACATGATAAGGAAAAGGAGCTGAAGGAAGTTATGCCACAGCAAAAAAGCTTTTTAACAATGCCAGCCCAACATCAAAATAAACAGCCTGGTATTGAATCATTAATGAATCCACTTCCGCAGTTTGAAGATCCCAATTATAAGGGAAGTGAAAAGTTAAAGGGGAAGAATGTGTTAATTACAGGGGGAGATAGCGGGATTGGACGAGCTGTTTCCATCGCTTTTGCAAAAGAGGGTGCAAATATTGCAATTGCTTATTTAGATGAGGAGGAGGATGCGAATGAGACGAAACAACGTGTTGAAAAAGAAGGTGTAAAGTGTGTATTACTACCGGGAGATTTAAGTAATGAACAACATTGTAAAGATATTGTGGAAGAGACTGTTTCGCAGTTAGGTGGTTTAAATATTGTTGTGAATAACGTCGCACAGCAATATCCGCAGCAAGGACTAGAATATATTACAGCAGAACAGCTAGAAAAAACATTCCGTATCAATATTTTTTCTTATTTTCACGTTACGAAAGCAGCACTTTCTCACTTCAAACAAGGGGATGTCATTATAAATACGGCGTCTATCGTTGCATATGAAGGAAATGAAACTTTAATTGATTATTCTGCAACGAAAGGAGCTATCGTTGCTTTTACAAGATCTCTCTCTCAATCGTTAGTGCAAAAAGGAATTCGTGTAAATGGTGTTGCGCCAGGCCCGATTTGGACACCTCTTATTCCATCGAGCTTTGGTGAGAAGAAAGTGTCACAGTTTGGAAGCAATGTTCCGATGCAAAGACCTGGTCAGCCATATGAATTAGCACCAGCATACGTATACTTAGCATCGGACGATTCATCTTATGTTACGGGGCAAATGATACATGTAAACGGAGGCGTTATCGTAAATGGATAGTTTTCATTTATAAGAGCAAAGTAAAGCTAATTGCATTTATTATGATGTTAGTGCTAGGGAGGATTTAGATGAAAAAAGTATTGTTTATCGTAATCCTATTTTTCTGCCTACCAGCTAGCGTTTTTGCTAATACAGATCATTTAATATTAGTTAATCTTACGACGAATCAGCTGTCTTTCTTTGAAGAAGGAAACTATACGAGAACGTTTCCGATAACGACTGGAAGAGATCGTACACCTACGCCAGAAGGTAATTTTTGTATTATAACTAAATATAAAAATAAAGAATACCATCGAAAAAAGATACGTGGTGGTGCACCAAACAACCCTCTCGGTACGAGGTGGCTTGGACTAGATAAAAAGGAATATGCGATTCACGGGACAAATCGGGAATGGACGATTGGAAGTAGGGAATCAAATGGTTGTATTCGCATGCATGACAAGGATATACAATGGTTATATGACCGAGTACAATTACAAACAAAAGTAATCATTTCTCGTTTTCATATGAGTCCGGAATATGAGGCAAATACACTTGGTTATCGTGTTGTGAGTTGGAATGGTCGTAAAGTAGAAGAAGAGCAAATAGGAATACTTACGTTAGTAGATCGCGCGGATATATATTGGCAAGAACCGAATGGGCAGTTAACAAAAGTGAAAACGGTATTGCCGAATGAAAGATATACGGTGTACTCAAAACGAAAAAATGGAATATATTATATAGGAAACAATTTGTATATTGTAGATGAAACAGGAGAAAAAATTCGTTACGAGCAAATTCCTACTTCGACTTTAAGTAATATATATAAACGGAAATACAATGTTCCGTAATAGCTACCGTTTTATAGGCGGTAGCTTATTTCTACTTGGAGTTTAACTGCAACTATTGTATTTTGCTGAATATAATACAATACAGATAGGGGGCGGTTACATTATGAAAAGCGAATTTGCATTTAAAGTTTTCTTAGTAACGACCTGTTTATTCATTGTGTATTTGTATGCGTTTCTCGTCTTTTCCTTTTATGTTCCATATGTTGATTTAATATTGTTCTTCGGATTTATTTGGGCTTTTGTAAAAGCAAGGGAAGGAGAAAAGAGTATATATAGGCGCATTACCCTATGTGGGACGGTTGTCCTCGTTATTTTGTACTTTTTTATCATGCACGATTTTTGGAGGGGAATGTAAAAAAGCATACGATTCATCGTATGCTTTTTATGTTTAATATTTTGGTTTAAATGTATGGCAACAAGTTTCTACACTCGTTGCTACAGAGCTTTCTAACGTCTCGTTTGTTAAAACCGCGCTTGTATACGAATCATTTTCAGTTTGACCAGCTTCATCTGCATCAGGCTGAACGATGATAGCACTTGCTTGACAAAAGTTACCTTGTCCCCAAAATGAGCAATTGGAAACAGAGCATTTTACTTCTGGCATAAAACCCCCTCCTTATACATTAGTGTGAGGTTTTACGCCCATTTCATGTGTAGAAGGAGTTTCCTTTTCTCGTTATTTCTTCGTTTGCTCAAGCCATTCTTTTAATTTGTCTTTCGATTGTTCGCCGCTAATACGGCTCACTTCTTTACCATCTTTAAAATGAATGATTGTTGGTGTACCTTGAATTTTATATTCATCCCAAGGAGCATCTAATTTTTCAATATCCATAACTTTCATATCAACATTCAAGTCTTTAGCCATCGGTACTACGACAGGAGATAATTTTTGGCAATGAACGCAAGATGTTTGATAAAAGTATACTGTTTCTTCTTTTTTCTCTTTTAAATTCTTTTGGAGATCTGAAAGAGAGATTTTATTTGTGTAGTAGTCAGCACCATCTGTTTGACTACCAGTAGCATTATCAATTTTTTGGCTAGTTGAAGCATTTTTTTCTTCCATTTGTGTGACAGCGAAAATTGCTACAAACAAGGCAATAATAATACCGCCAAATATAAGCATTTTTTTCATTCTTTCATCTCCTTATTTGTTTTTGATTACGATAAAGCTACAAACAGCGATTGTGATAAAGCCGATAAGTGCTAAAAACGGGATGGTCACAAAGCCGAACCAGTTTATGTATTCTCCCGTACAAGGTACGCGGCCGCAAGCTGCCCCAGCAGCTGAAAATGCTGCGATTTTTTGAATTGCATAGTGATATAAAGAAATACAAGCACCAATACTTGCGATTGGTAAAGAATAACTTGCAATGCGATAGTCTTTCTTTACTACAGCGATACCAAGCCATAAAACAAATGGATACATAAAAATACGCTGATACCAACAAAGGACACAAGGCTCAAATTTCATGATTTCGGAAAAGTATAGACTTCCTAATGTAGCAATAAATGAAGCTCCCCATGCAGTAAGTAAAGCATATTCTTGCTTTTTTTCTCGTCCCATATTTTATACCTCACTTATAATAGTTACATACTAAATTATAGTATGAAGTAGTAGGGAAAAGAAAGAGAAAATATGTTTATCAATAAAAGTTTTATAAGGAGAAACATTTATTGATATCAACATTTTAAAAAGCGCCATTCTCATAAAGAGAATAGCGCTATATTTTACATTTGAATTTGCTCTACTTCTTCTACATGTGACTTTTGAGATGCGTGGTCAATATATTGAAATAGGAGCTGCAATTGTTTATCAACTTCTGGTAGCTCTTTACTGTATTGATAAGCATGTAAAAAATGCTCAATACGCTTAGAAAATAATTGATCGTTCGTCTGAACCATGAGAACGAGTAATTTATCCCAATTACAGCAATACGTGTAATAGAGAGCTTTATCATAGTCGTTATATGTTTGCACTGTGTACCCTCCTTACCGAGAGTTATATATAGTGTGTGATAAGTAAGGAGAAATACACTTGAAAGAATTTGTTAAGAAAAAAAGTGAATGAAAAAAAACGAGGTATTTCCTCGTTTTTTAAGCTTTTGGCATTGGCGTAGGTGTTGGTTTGCCATAGCCTTCTTTGTATTTATTGTCAATATAGTTACGAATTTCAAGCGTTGATTTTCCTTTTTGTTTCATCGTAGCTGATTCAACTGCGATTTCTAGGCAATTGACGCAAGTCGTTGCATGGGAATCCCAAACAACTTCACCATTCTTCTTAATTTCACGAATAAAGCAATTTTTATTGTTTTTATGTCCTACACTTTCACCGCAACCGCAGTAACATGGAATCCAATCTAATAGCTCTGCATTTTGTCCAGCGACAGTGTAAATGTCTTTCATTTGTGGATCAAGCTTGTCTAGGAAGGCAGGAAGTGTGTCGACTCCCTTTGTTTTTTCTTGAATGTCAGCTTGCTGCGTGTGCGATGCATGGTCATGCTCTTCTTTTGATTCAGATGATTTTTTTTCATTTGTACTAGTAGCTCCACATCCAGCAAGAATTAAACTCAGTACTGCAAGTAAAGAAAATACATATTTCTTCATACGCTTGTCCCCTTTACACATGTATTAATCAAATTGTATCAAATATCATGGTGTGTCGGGTGAAGATTCTTTCGACTTATTTTTGAAGCGCCACCGCAATGAATGGAATAGAAATAAGACTGGGATATAAGCGTATACAATATATAAACCAGCTTGAGACAGTACTGTATTCAATGTATTGATACTTTCGCGGTTTGTGAAATACAAGGATGAAATAAATATAGTTGCGATAAAAAATGGCAGTGTAATGTTAAATGGTATGCGAAAAGATTTCTTAGTAATGCAACAAGAAGACCAAATCGTTAAACAAAGGTTAGGTAAAATAATTAGATACCATAAGAAAATAATAATGTACTCAAACCTTTGGATAAAAGGAACCTTAATTATTTTTAGCATCGTTAATGTTGGCCAAATTGTATGATGTAGTTGCCCTTGGCTATAGTACATAAGGGACACAATCGCTAATATTACGTATAGAATGGTTGTAAAAGCAATACCGCTATGTGCCCATTTATTTAACGATTTTCCTTTTTTAATAAATGGATAAAAGATAAGGATTGCTTCAAATCCAAGAAATTCTAATGCAGATGCTTTCGCTGAAGTTAAAATGTCTAAAGGTGAATGAGCGAGAATTGGGAAAATGTTACGGACATGTGCGTATTTCATTGGGAAAACTAAGAAAAGTAGTACGAAAATCGGTATTATGACACCCCAAAAACATATTCCTGTTACAGAACGAAAGCCGCCTCTAATTATGTAATAAGTTACAAGTAAAAATAGTAAAGTTAATTTCCACGGTTTAATTGTAGGAAAGACCCAAACTTGAATGACTTCAATATATGTACGAAGAACAGTAAGACAAAATAATAGAAGGTATGCGGCAAAACATACGGAAAAAAATGTTCCAATCCACTTTCCAAAACATGTCGTATGAATATTCATTAAATCATTATCTTTTTCTAACATTTTAAGCATACAAAATAAAACGATATGAGTTGCAATACCAGCGATAATAAGAGAAATCCAAGCATCATAACCGGCATATTGCGCAATAATTCTTTGGTACCCTAACACACCTACTCCAATTTGAAGGGAGTGTAATAGAAGGAATGTGAAATAAGGGGAAACAGTATGTGTTTTATCTTGTTCAGCCATTATAGCACCTCCACTATTCTCCGATACCAGATTGCACGACATTGATTTGCACATGAACAGCAACGTCTACATTAGGGTACATTTCTTGAATTTGTTTTATAGTCCATTTTCTTGAATGACTACGAATTTCTTCTCGTATACCTATTGGATCAATTTTTTTTTCTTGGAATTGTTTTATTAATTCGTTTAAATGTTTCTCAAGCGTTTTTTCTACATGTTTTTTTACGTAAGTTACATTTTCGTTCTTAGATAAATCAAGCCAGTCGGGAGCATTTTTTATGAGTCCATTTAATTTTAAGTGAATGTTAACTTTCGGAATATCACCGTTTTGCGAAAGAGAACAAACACTTTTTCCAGATAAGTTTTGAGTAGCGATCAATCCTTTATGCTTACCTTGACGTATTGGAACTTCGTAGCGACCATTTTTCGTTGGGTTAATAAGTAATTTTAATAAAAAAGATTCTTTTTTATCGGTGTACATAACCACTTTATCCTTTTTTAAAAAAGCGAGTCCTTTAATGGAAGCGGACTTGTCTTCATCAACTTTAATATAAGGAAGAAATGGATCGCATCCTGATGAATAAAAGTTATATAAAAAAATATTTAAAGCTGTCCGCGGGATTGTCTCGTTTTTTATATTTTGCTCCAGTAAATCAGATAGATAAAGTGATCCATTTGTTTTAACATGTTTAAGTAATTCTTCTGCTGAACCATCTACCAGTGCTAGCTGTACATCGCGGCCAATGTTAGGGTCACGTTGTAAGTTGTTAATAACATCTCCAATTCCACGTTCACCAAATGCTTTCCCAAATAGGACAACACGCATTTGACCTATAGCGATCGTATGTGGCGATTTTGCGTTTAGAAGGGACGATATAGTTTCAATTGTACCTGCATGAGTTGATTGAGTTTCTGGTTTCGATTGTACTCCTTTTGTGTAATCGGGATATAAAATTGTCCCGCGAAATTTTTTATCTTTCATTATATCGAATCCACCTACGTGAATCATTCGCTGTGTATCAACTATATTTGTTTCTGTACAACCAGATTGAAAAATTAAAATGATAATGGAAAAGCATAATAAAATATTTTTCATTTCTCTTCACCGTCACGTTTTTCTTTCGCTTTGTTTGGGTCATAGCGCCATTTCTTTTTTGGTCTCAGAAAAGAGGCACGCCCAGCAGTTTGACTAAACGGCAAACGAAGGAGTCCTTCTGCTGTCCCTAAACCGCGGAATGGATATAAAGGTAATAAATAAGGTGATCCGAGTGATTTAAGGCGAATTAAATGAGCTAATATGAATACAAATCCGACGATGAGACCAACGCCACCAAACGCTCCAGCTAAAATGATAAGAGGAAATCGTAATATCCGGATTGTAGAAGACATTTTTACTGTCGGTGTTGTAAAAGAAGCAAGCGCAGATAATGCAACCGCAATTAATAAAATCGTACTCGTTAAAGCAGCTTCAACAGATGCTTGCCCAATTACAATTCCTCCAACAATACCAATTGTTTGGCCGACTTTAGTCGGTAAGCGTGCTCCAGCTTCACGCAGTAATTCAATTGTAATTTCTAAAAAAAGAGCTTCCAAAACAGGTGGAAATGGTACATTGGCTCTAGAATAAATAATAGGGCCAAGTAAATCTGCAGGAATCATTTGATAATGATATGTTAATACAGCTGTGTAAATAGCTGAAGAAAATAGAGAGAAAGCTGCTCCAAAAAAACGAACTAATCTAAGAAATGAGCCTGCAATCCATGGTAAATAATAATCTTCTGGCGAGACGAAGAAATCAAGTAACGTCGCTGGTCCAGCTAATGCGTAAGGTGAACCGTCTGTTAAAATAACAACGCCTCCATTCAGTAATGCGTACACCGAGCGGTCTAGCCGCTCTGTAGGTAGTAAAACAGGGAAGGGTGAGTTACTATTATCGCTAATAAACTGTTCAATCATAGTTGCATCAAAAGGAACATCAAAGTCAACGTCTTGTAAGCGCTGCATTGCAGTATTGATGTGTTGTTCATTTGTAATGCCTTCGATGTAAGCAACTATAACCTTTGTTTTTGATATAGAGCCAACTATAACTTCTTTGAAAACTAATTGCTCTGTTACTATATTTCGGCGAAGTAAGTGTGTATTTGTATCAATATTTTCAACAAATCCGACTTTTGGACCGATTACACTATATTCATTTTCGGTATCGTTATATAATCGTGTACCTAAAACTGAACTTTCAGCACGAATAAGTGCATATTCTGCTGCTTGGGAATCGTTTGTTATCTGTATGAGTACATACCCAACTAATAATTTTTCACGAATATCATCAATAGAAGGACTGGTGATGATCCCTTCGAGTGTAACGATATTTGCTATGTCACTTATATTTTCAATGCGATCTAATTCTCTTTTTATAGGTGTTAAAATGAATCGATTAATGAGGAGTGATTCAGCTGTAGATTTATAATAAAACAAACATAGTGTCCCATCTTCTACGATGTTATAAGAAACGAAATCACTAGATTCTTTCATAGTGAGGATAAACTCTGGAATGGAACAGATTGTTTTTTTCTTCTTTTTAGACGATAAACGAAACACTTTCTCACCCCTTACTACATCATTTGTTTATGTTAGTTTTTGGGAAAGACGGGAATTTATACTTCAAAGTTGAAAGTTCATAAAGAAAAGGAAGAGCAGTGAATACCTCTTCCTTTTTTGCGTGTTAATTTGTTTGCTTCTCTTTAATAGACTTCACTAATTTAATCATCTCTGCTCGTATATCTTCTCTTTTAACATTTAATTTTTCCGCGATTTGTTTAATATCCATACCGTCTTTTTTCATTTTTAGTACATCATCAAGAGGGGTATTACTTTTTTGAGAGATGATTGTTAATACCGTGAGCTGACGTAAGCCGATATTATATTCTTTCATTTTTTGTTTTAGTCCATCTGGTGTGGATTTTTGCATAGTTGCTAATTGTTGCAGTAATGCTTTTTTTGTTTCTTTATTCATATGATGCTTTTTAAGCTTACTTGGATCTACACCGAAATGTTGTGCGGTTTTCTCCCAGGATTTATTTTGCTTATAGTAAGCTAAAACGTCCTTAGTTTCTTTTTTGCTGATTCTTGCAATGTGGGCAGCTTTCCAAATTTCATGTTTATTATAGCCGAGTTTTTCGAGCGACTGCATTTCTTCTTCTGAAATAGGTTTATGATGATGCATTGCAACTTCCTTTGGCGTGGTAGCAGAAGCAGGGAAGGTAGATACCCCGCATAATAATGCGGCCATAGTCATACTTACTGCGATTTTTTTGTACATGTAAACTCCTCCTAGATGGATAATGTGGAAAACTTTACACATATCATTTCCATAAAATGTGAAAAACTTGTGAACAAGCTAAGTTTTTTTATTCACAGTAGAAAAAGAAGTTTTTTGTATGTTTTCCAACATAAAACATTGATTAATTGTGAAAAACTAGGTTATAATCGAAATTGAAAATCAATATCAATAACAAACTTATACATATAGATGAAAAATAAGGGAGAGAAAAATATGACTACATATACTTCCATCGCAAATGTTATTAAAGAAAGACGATCTGTTCGTACATTTACAGATAAAGCAGTAGACAAAGAATTATTAATTGAACTATTAAACGATGCAACGTGGGCACCAAATCATAAACACCGTGAGCCATGGAATTGTAAATTATACATTGGGGACGGCCGTAAGAAATTAGTAGATGCGGTATTAAACTCTTTCACAGAAGAAGAAAGAGCGAAACGCGGTAAAATTTTATCTGATCGTTTCTTAAGCACACCTGCACAAATCGTTGTATATATGAATGAAGATCCGCGTCAAATTCAGCGTGACGAAGATTACGCTGCAACATGCGCATTTATGCAAAACTTCCAATTGCTTGCTTGGGAACGCGGCTTAGGCTGTGTTTGGAAATCAGGTGGATTAAACTATAATCCATTATTTATAGAAGGAATCGGTTTAACAAGAGGCCAACGTATCGTTGGAATTCTTCATATTGGTTATTTCGAAAAAGCGCCAGAAGGAAAAGCTCGTACACCGATTACGGAGAAGATGGAGATTATTGAAGATTAATAGATGAGACATTCTCGTTTTTACGAGGGTGTCTTTTTATTATGCAATCAATCCTCATGAAAGCTTGTTCCCCATCATACACTTTCTTAAGGGAAAGTGTAAGGAGGGAAAATAATGAGAGCAAGTGACGATAAAGCACTGCAATATGCGATTGCGGAAATTACGGAAATTGCGACTGGATTTGGGCTTGATTTTTATCCGATGCGTTATGAAATATGTCCAGCGGAAATTATTTATACATTTGGTGCATATGGGATGCCGACAAGGTTTTCACATTGGAGTTTTGGAAAACAATTTTTCAGAATGAAATTACAATACGATTTAGGACTTAGTAAAATATACGAACTCGTTATTAACTCTGATCCATGTTACGCATTTTTATTGGATACGAACTCTTTAATCCAAAACAAATTAATTGTAGCACACGTTTTAGCACACTGTGACTTCTTCAAAAATAATATTCGTTTTTCAAATACGAAGCGGGATATGGTAGAGAGTATGGCCGCAACAGCGGACCGTGTGAAAGCGTATGAGCATAAGTACGGAAAGGCAGAGGTAGAAACATTTTTAGATGCCGTACTTGCCATTCAAGAGCATATTGATCCGTCGCTTATGCGTCCGAAACTTGCATGGAGTATTGATGATTTAGAAGAGGAAGAAGTGGAAAAGAAAAAAGCATCACAATACGATGATTTATGGAATTTAGATGATCGAAATAAAAAGAGGGAACGATCGAATATACGCAAAAAGAAGAAGATTCCACCGCAACCAGAGAAAGATTTACTACTCTTTATTGAAGAATATAGCCGTGAGCTTGAAGATTGGCAGCGAGACATATTAACGATGATGCGTGAGGAAATGTTATATTTCTGGCCACAGCTTGAAACAAAGATCATGAACGAGGGCTGGGCTTCCTACTGGCATCAACGTATACTGCGTGAAATGGACTTAACATCTGATGAAGCAATCGAATTCGCAAAATTAAATGCAGGTGTCGTTCAGCCATCAAAAACAAGCATTAACCCATACTACCTCGGTATTAAAATGTTTGAAGATATTGAAGAACGCTACAACAACCCGACAGAAGAAATGAAAAGGCGTGGTGTGAAGCCTGGTTCTGGTCGAGAGAAAATGTTTGAAGTACGCGAAATTGAATGGGACGTATCATTCCTAAGAAACTACTTAAATAAAGAACTCGTAATGAGAGAAGATATGTACTTATTCCAGCGCCAAGGAAAAGAATATAAAGTAATTGATAAAGAATGGGAACATGTACGTGATCAGCTCGTAAATATGCGGACAAATGGTGGATTCCCGTACTTAGTAGTAGAAGATGGAGACTACTTAAAGAACGGAGAATTATACATTAAACATAGTTACGAAGGAATCGAGCTCGATTTAAAATACTTAGAAAAAGTATTGCCATATCTTCATCAGTTGTGGGGAAGAACGGTGCATATGGAGTCCATTGTGGAGAGTAAGGGCGTTGTGTTTTCTTATGATGGGAAGATGGTGCATCGGAAATATGTGTGATGGAAAGAACGGACATAGCATGCTATGTCCGTTCTTTTTATTTGGAGCAAAGTTAAATATGCTATTCTTGAAGAAAGGGAGTTACATAGAGAAATGGAGCGATTCAAATGAGCAAAGTAGGGGTATGTAAGGTGGATATTACGCCACCTGTAGGTATTGATTTTGTCGGATATCATAGAGAGACAGGAATAAATAATATTGAAGAGCGTATTTACGGGACAATCTTTGTATTTGAAAAAGATGAAATGAAAACTGTGTTTATAAGTATTGATAATATTGGAATGTTAGTAGAGGCTACGAATTTTATTCGTGAGCAAGTAGCAAGTAGGCTTCATGTGCCATTTGAGCGAATAACGGTTGTTTATACTCATACGCATTCCGGTCCAGAAACGGTCGGTGATGATCCGCTAGTACAGTCGTATAAAACGCTTTTAGTAAATAATGTAGTACACGGTGCTGTTACTGCGAATAACAATTTGAAGCTATGTGAAGTTGGATGGAGTGTTACGACAGGTAATATTGGAGTAAACCGAAGAGAGAGAACATCTGATGGAAAAGCGAAGATGGGAACGAATATAGAGGGTGTTGTAGATAAGCGAATTGGGATGTTAGCAATAAGAGATGTTGAAACGAAGGAGTTATCTGGAGTTGTAATATTTTGTACTGCCCATCCGAACGTTTTAAAAGGTGATAGTGATGTATTGTCAGCAGATTATCCGGGGATGACGAGAGAGCTTCTTGAGAAAATAGTAAACTGCCCAGTTATTATTGTTCAAGGTGCTGCTGGAAATGTGAATGCGAAGTATCGCGGTTCAAGGGAAGCATTAAACCAAATGGCTTACATGCTTAGTGGACATGTATTAACGATGTTGCCAACAGTTACATATAGCCCAATTGTAAATGTAAGGACAGTTTCAAGTACTATGCAAATGAAGTTGAAGGATATTCCTGAAATTGATGAGATACAAAAAATGGCCCAACTAGCTGAGAAGCAGTGGGGTGTGAATGCGGATGAATGGCTTGCTATCGTTTTAGAGAAATATGAGCAAGGTATGCGGCGGTTAAGTATTGATTTAGAAGTGCAACTGTTTCAAGTTAATGATGGGATTTTCTCTGGCATACCGATGGAACCTTTTTCAGAAACTGCCCTAGAAATGAAAGAGATTCTTCAAAATGAATTAGCTTTCTTTGGTGGATATATGAATGGATATATTGGTTATTTACCAACGAAGGAAGAATTCTCATATGGTGGGTATGAAGTGGAATTAAGCCCTGTTGTGTATGGACCGGTTACGAATTTATTGATGCCACCGGAGGAGAATACTGCGGAGTTGGTTGTGAAGAGAGTTATGGAATTATATAACGCGTAAAAAATATATTCAGTAGAATAAAATTTAAAGAAATTCATGATTTTTAATACAGCTATAGAAAAACGAATCCATTTTGAAGAAGATGAATCAAAATGGATTCGTTTTTTGTTTACCAGACAGGTCGTATATTTGATGATAATTTCTCTGTATTTTCTTTAGTAACGAATGTTGTCAAATCTTCTTTTAGCATTTGCATTCGTTCTGTACCTATGTTTTCAATCCATCGCTGCTCTATTTCAGCTACTATTTCTTCTTTTGCCTTCATTACTGCTAAACCACGTTCGGTTAAAACAATGATTTTACCCCTTTTATCAGTAGGGTGTGTTTTACGTGTAACGTAGCCACTATTCTCAAGAGAATCCACCATTTTACTTACAGCTTGTTTGGAAACCCCTAAATATTCAGCTAGTTCTATACCAGTTGCCCCATTAGGGAGGATGCGTTTGAACATAAAACCATGTGCTGGCCTAATATCTTCAAATCCTAATTCACTTAATTTGTCATGTAGCTCAGTAATTAATGTGCTAAATGATAATGATAAAAGCGATGTAAGATCTAACTCGTTAAATGTTTGATCCATATATATAACCTCCGCACTTGTAGTCAATTAAGTTGACTATATGTAATGCTTATTGTACTATACATAATACAGTCAATCAAATTGACTATATTATGTTGGTAGAACAAATAATGATTTATATAATATAGAATCGATGGAGGTTTCACATGGTTAATATCGTTAAAATTAGAGGGAGTGTATTTGCACCGTATGTTTCGCTGAAACCTATTCAGGATCCTGCAACGGGAAGAGTTTTTGAATATGCTGGAGATGCACGTGAGTTTACACCATACGCTGTGAATACAAAGCGTTCAAGATTAGAACAAGAAGTGAATATTGATTTTTATAAAAGAGAAATTTTCACATATGCAGATGCTTGTATCGTCACTGTGAAAATTACAAATCCAGATGGCTCAATTGAGTATCAAAAAGGAGAAACAAGTACAGAAAACATTGTATGTACAAATATTGTATGGAGTGAAGATGAAGTTTCGTTTGAAATGAGAGCAAGTGCAAGCAATCCGTTAAATGCGGCAGCACCTGCAGCTGATTATTTTTTGACTATACGAGTTAATGAACGTGGCGCTGTGCACGTTGAAGGTTTACATGATGGTTTCCCTTGCTATGAATTTTATAAACAAGTAGATTTTGGTTCGTTTGAATTGATATACACACATGATTTCAGAAAAACGGATGATACCCCAGCAGCACTAGCTGGAGAGATGGAATATAGCTTTAAAACGATAATCTAGCTGTAAATATAGCGCTATTTTTCAGAAGGAAGTAGTAAGCGTAAAAGAGAAAGCTATTGATTATGGGAGCGATATTGTGATCTGTTTTACTCAATATTATGCAGTATCTAAAATAAAATTATAGAGGTGTATCTTATGACTAATATCGTAAAAATTAGAGCGAGTGTATTTATTCCAATGCCTTGGACGGAAGCTAAGAAGGATATGGAAACAGGAAAAGCAATCCAATTCGAAGGTGATTCACGTGAATTTACACCACATACGGTAAATACTATGCGCTCTAGAGTTGAGCAAGAGGTTGTAGTGGATTTTTATAAAGAAGAAGTGTTTTCATATGCAAATACGGGTATTACGACAGAGAAGGTTACAAATCCAGATGGTTCTGTGAGTAAAAGAACAGGGAAAGCAAGTACAGAAAATATTGTGTGCACTGATATCACATGGAATTCTGAAGGTGTGCAATTCAAAATGAGTGCGAGTGCAAGTAATCCATTAAATGTATATGCACCTCCTGTGGATTATGTATTAAATGTATGTGTGAAACAGGATGGTAGTATTGATATTCAAGGAGAGCATGATGGATTCCCTTGTTTTGAATTTTATAAGCAAGTAGATTTCGGTTCATTTGAAAAAATATATACACATGATTTTAGAGAAACTGGTGATACAGCTGCAGCGTTAGGTGGCGATATGGATTATCTTTTTACAAAGAGTTTATAAGGAATAAGGTAGAGTAGACCACTTAACCGCTAGAAGGCTGAGAAACAAACATCCCCCTTTACAATATACCCTAAAGGGTATATGATGTTATACAAGGTTATAAAGTAATATATAATATAGCTATAATTACGGAGGTGGTCTACAGTGGAATACAATCAAGATATGAAAAATAGATTAAAACGTATTGAAGGCCAAGTGCGCGGTGTGCTTCGTATGATGGAAGAAGGAAAAGATTGCCGAGAGGTTATTACACAGTTAACGGCATCTCGTTCTGCATTAGATCGTACAATTGGATTAGTTGTTGGAACAAATTTAGAGCAATGTTTGCGTGAACAGTTTGAAAGTGGCAATGGTTCAAATGAAGAGTTAATTAAAGAAGCCGTTCAATTACTTGTAAAAAGCCGATAATCTGTCAAACATAAGTGTTGACAGATTTTCAAAAACGTTTTAGTATACCCCTACAGGTATAAGTATATTAAATATGGAGGAATCGATAATGAGTATAAAAGTGGATATGAGTTTAGATTGTAAAGGTTTGGCTTGTCCGATGCCTCTTGTAAAGACGAAGAAGGCGATGGAAGGATTGGCATCAGGGCAAGTGATTGAAATTGAGGCAACAGATAAAGGATCTACGGTAGATATACAAAGTTGGGCGAATAAAATAGGGCATCAATATATCGGGACGAAACATGAGGGTGCTATATTGATGCATTATGTGAGGAAAGCGCATGAACATGAAGTGAACGAAGTTGTGAAATATCCTCATACAATTACGAATGCGGAATTACAGGATATATTATCTCACGGAGAAGAGTGCATTGTATTAGATGTTCGTGAAGCAGCAGAATTTGCTTTTGGTCATATTCCATCTGCTATTTCGGTGCCACTAGGTGAACTAGACAGTACATCGTTAGATCAGACGAAGCAAATTTATGTTGTTTGCCGAACTGGTAACCGCAGTGATGTAGCTTGCCAAATGTTGAAAGAGAAAGGTTTTTCAAATGTGAAAAATGTCATTCCTGGTATGTTAGGGTGGCAAGGAAATGTGGAGAAATAAAATTTTTTAAACGAAAATATACCTATGGGGGTAATTAAATGGACATTAAGATGTTACAAGCAAAAGATGTTGCAGAGAAAGTTTTATTCGGAGAGTTGTTTATTTTAGATGTTCGTAATGAGACGGATTATGAAGATTGGAAAATTGAAGGGAAACAAGTATCTTCTATTAATAAACCTTATTTTGACTTGTTAGATGGTGTAGACCATATTGTAGATGAATTACCGAGAGAGAAAGAGATTTTAGTCGTATGTGCAAAAGAAGGTTCTTCGCAGTTTGTCGCGGAGCAATTGTTGGATGCTGGCTTCAACGATGTTTCCTATTTAGCTGGTGGGATGAAAGCTTGGAGTGAATATGTAAAGCCGCTCAAAGTAGGAGATGTACAGGGCGGAGGGAGTATATATCAATTTAATCGTCTTGGAAAAGGCTGTTTATCTTATATGGTCGTTTCTAACGGTGAAGCAGCAGTTATTGATGCAGTAAGAACGATTGAATCATATGAGGAGTTTGCGAAAGAGCATGGAGTTACTATTACGAATGTAATGGATACACATTTACATGCAGACCATATTTCTGGCGGTCGTAAGTTAGCTGAAAAAGTAGGTGGTACGTATTGGTTACCTCCAAAAGATGCGGAGGAAGTCGTTTTCTTATACGAACCACTTGTAGAAGGATCTGTTATTACGGTAGGGGGTACCAAAATCGAAATTGATGCGCTATACTCACCGGGGCATACGATTGGGAGTACATCATTTATTGTAGATAATTCCTATTTATTATCGGGCGATATTTTATTTGTAGATTCAATCGGGCGTCCAGATCTTGCTGGTAAGGCTGAAGATTGGGTGAGCGATTTACGAAATACATTATATAAGCGCTATAAGGAATTATCTCAAGAGTTAATTGTTTTACCAGCTCATTATTCAAAAATAAGTGAAATGGATGAAAATGGGGTTGTGAGTGCTAATTTAAAACAATTGTTTGAAGTGAATGCAGGGTTAAATATGAAAGATGAGAATGAATTTCGCAAAATTGTAACGGAGAATCTACCACCTCAGCCGAATGCTTATCAAGAAATTCGTCAAACGAATATGGGGAAAATTCATCCGAGTGTGGAAGAAGAACGTGAAATGGAGATTGGTCCAAACCGCTGTGCAGTTCATAATTAATAACAAATTGGAGGAATAGATGATGAATATAAAACAAGTTTTAGATGCGAAAGATTTAGCATGTCCAATGCCAATTGTAAGAACGAAAAGAGCGATGGATACTTTACAATCGGGCGAAGTGTTAGAAGTACATGTAACGGATAAAGGGTCAATTAAGGATATTCCAGCGTGGGCAAACAAAACTGGTCATGACATCGTAAAGCATGCAGAAGAAAGCGATGTACTAAAGTTTTGGATTAAGAAGGCGTAGTAAAGAAATAACTTTATAAATGTAGAGAGGGAGTTATATGAACACAATAGTAAGTACGCTTTTCGTTGTATTGGCTGCATGGTTTGTTATTTCACGGTTCTTACCGGTGAAAGGTGTTCAAAATATAAATGGAAAAGAATTAAAAAGTATAGTGGGAAAACAGGGGAAGTACTTTATCGATGTTCGTACAGTAGGCGAATATAGAGGGAACCATATGAAGGGCTTTCAGAATATCCCGCTAAATGAGTTAGTTAGTAAGGCAAATCAATTAAATAAGAATAAGGAAGTAATCGTTATTTGTCAGAGCGGGATGAGAGGTAAGCAAGCAGCAAAAGTATTAAAGAAATTAGGATTTCAGCGCATTATAAATGTTTCAGGTGGTATGAACGCTTTGTAAGGAAAGGAATATTAAGATGAAAGAAATTACAGCGAGAGAAGTAGAGGAAAGATTGTTACGAAATGAAGAGATACATGTAATTGATGTTCGTGAAGTGGAAGAAGTGAGGGAAGGGAAAATTCCAGGCGTGCTTCATATTAGGTTAGGCTTACTAGAGTTTCGAATGCATGAGCTTGATAAAAATAATGAATACATTATCGTTTGTCGCTCGGGAGGAAGAAGTGCAAGAGCAGTTCAATTTTTAGAAGGTTACGGTTTTCAAGCGATCAATATGGTAGGAGGTATGTTAGCTTGGGAAGGTAAAGTCTTATAGCATAGAGATAAAAGATTTGAGCCTTTTTATAAACAATTAAATACCCCTATAGGTAATTTAGAGGAGGAACAACATGGAACAACAGAAGAAAACGACAATCGTGTTATTTAGCGGAGATTATGATAAAGCGATGGCTGCCTATATTATTGCAAATGGTGCAGCGACTTATGATCAAGAAGTGACTATATTTCATACTTTTTGGGGGTTGAATGCTCTTAGAAAAGATGAGCATGTGAAAGTAAAGAAGACTTTTATAGAGAAAGTATTTGGGAAGATGATGCCGCGTGGTGCCGATAAGATGGGATTATCCAAAATGAATTTTGCTGGCATGGGGCCGAAGATGATTAAAGGCATTATGAAAAAACATAACGCAATGCCTTTGCCGGATTTAATTGATTTGGCGAAAGAACAAGGAATTAAACTTGTAGCTTGTCAAATGACAGTAGATTTATTAGGGTTAAAAGAGGAAGAGATTATGGAAGGGGTAGAGTTTGCTGGGGTAGGAGCATATTTAGCAGATGCTTCGGATGGGAATGTAAACTTATTCATTTAAATCACCTTCTTTTAAGAAGGCGGGGGATGTAAGGTGAGCTTAGTCGTATTACTTTTTATAATTGGTTTTATAGGATCGTTTATATCAGGAATGGTTGGGATTGGCGGCGCGATTATTAATTATCCGATGATCTTATACATTCCAGTATTGCTAGGGTTTACTGGTTATACTGCACATGAGGTGAGCGGTATTACAGCGGTACAAGTATTCTTTGCAACTTTTGCAGGTGCGTGGGCATACCGAAAAAGTAATGATATGAATAAAACGTTAGTTATGTATATGGGAGCCAGTATATTAATAGGAAGCTTCATAGGGAGTTTCGGTGCTAACATATTAGAGGAACATACAGTGAATGTTGTTTATGCAGCATTAGCTACAATTGCAGCTATTATGATGTTTGTACCGAAACAAAATAATAGTGGAGACGTGAAGTATAATAAATGGTTAGCGAGCTTGTTAGCGTTCGTTGTAGGGGGAGCTTCAGGCATTATAGGAGCTGGAGGTTCGTTCCTTTTAGTTCCCATTATGCTAGTTATTTTAAAATTACCACTGCGCATGACGATCGCAACATCTATCGCTATTACGTTTATTTCCTCAATAGGAATTACTACAGGAAAAGTGATTACTGGGCAAGTAGTTATCATTCCAGCTCTAATTATTGCGGTTGCAAGTATATTTGCTGCGCCACTTGGAGCACGAGTCGGGAAGAGGCTAAATCAAAAAGTACTGCAATATGTATTGTCCACTTTAATTGTAGGAACTGCTGTTAAAATGTGGGTTGATATGATATCGAAGTAAAAGGATGGTGCTGCTTGCAGCCCATCCTTTTGTTTTGTGGGTAGTAAAACGTCACTGAGTATAGTTTTACTTTATGCCCAAATAACTTTCATTAAGTTTTTATATTCGTCGTTCGCTAATTTATACAGCATTCTCGTATGCTCAAAAACAAGTGCCGGATTAAAGTTTGGTTCTGAGAATGCAAGAGATGTTGAAATATCAATTGCATTTTGCTTATTTAGTGTGAATTTTGCAAATCGGTAAGATGTGTTTAATTCATTGATGACATGTAAAATGTCATTTGTTGATGTTTCGTCAGGTACGTGAGCAACATTGAAGCAGTATATATCCACAGTCGGATTTTCATTTTCGAAAGCAGCGATAAGTTGAATTTTTGCGCCAGCTTCTGTTTCTAATCCTACTGAAAAATGCACCGAACCATCATTTTCATCTATATTTTCTTCCATGTATATATCGTTGGATTTTAAGTAGTCTTTAAAATCTGAAATGTTATGTTTTACTGCAGCTTTCATATGTATGAGCCCCCTGGTAATTGGAATAGATTACTATTATTTATTATAATTTAAAAATATTAAAAAAGATAGTTGGAAAGTTCTGATTTTTTATGTTTGAAAAAAGAAGCCGCACTCTACCTCCATAGAGTACGGTTTCTTTTTATTCATTGTTATTAGATGATGTTTTTATATCTTCATTGTTATTATCATTATGGTTGTTGTTACTTGACTCACGTTTGTTTGTATTTTCAGAGTCAGTGTCTTTTATTCTCTCAGAGTTAGTGTCTTTTGTTCTCTCAGAGTTAGTGTCTTTTGTTTTCTCAGAGTCAGTGTCTTTTGTTCTCTCAGAGTTAGTGTCTTTTGTTCTCTCAGAGTCAGTGTCTTTTGTTCTCTCAGAGTTAGTGTCTTTCGTTTTCTCTGAATCTGTTTTTTTCGAATCAAAGTCAGTTTTTGTATAGGCAGGTAGTCCAAGGTGAGTACGAAGTTCGTTCGTAACATTTGCTAGTGCTTTTTTATCTGGATTGTAGTAATATGTTCGACCGCCACCAGCAGATTTGCTACATGTGTCATCACCTTTTTCCATATAGCAGTCATCACCTTGAATTTGTAATTTTTCAACTGAAGAATCTGCGCCATATTTATAGAATGAAAGCATATCATCGAATGTTAAGTTTGTAACGAATTGTCCGTTAATATCATCAATGATGTTGCCAACTTTTGTTACAGATCCAACGTTTGTTATTTTCTTTAAAATAGCTTCAATAACGAGTTGTTGACGTTGCCCACGCATTGCATCACTATCGATGTGTCGCGTTCTAGCAAGAGCAAGAGCCTCTTCGCCATTTAACTTTTGGACACCTTTTTTCAGGTGAATTGCATCGGCATTATCATTACTATCTTGTTCTGAAAATTCAACAGGTACATCGACTTCAATGCCGCCTAAATCATCGACAATTTTTATAAATGATTTAAAGTTAAATTTTACAAAGTAATCGACAGGAACATTCATTAATTTTTCAACTGCATCGATACTTGCTTGTGGTCCACCCTTTTTACCGTTTTTAGCAGAACCGAATGCATGAGCGTGTGTAATTTTATCTTTTTTCTTTTCTACTGGAATGTAAGTATATGTGTCACGTGGAATACTTAATAGTTTAACAGTTTTGCTGTCTTTATTAAAAGTTGCAAGCAACAGCGCATCTGTTCTTATAGCTTCACCATATTCTTTTCCTCGGACATCGCTTTCATCAACACCCATTATTAAGACAGAGACATTGTTCGTAATAGGTTTTACAGCTTTATCACGTAAATCAGATTTATCACCGCGTGCTAAATCGTGTGCGGCATTTCGAACAGCAGAAGATGCTTTATTTACTAAAAACCACGTATAACCGCCTCCTACTATTAAAAAGAATAGAATGACGCTTATAATAATTTTTGTTTTTTTCTTACTTTTTTTCGGTTTATTGCGTGTATTTTCTTGCAAAGATGGGTTTTGCTCCATTTCTTGTACTCCTTCATTTGGATTGAAATACGACACTCACATCCACTTATTATAATGAAATTTGACGAAAAAAAACATTACAAATCATTTACATTTCGTAAAAATTCAATTTATTTATAAAAAGTCAGATTTTCTATATGTTATTTTTCAGATGTAGGATAAGTATATGTTTTTTTAGTAGAAATGAAAATATATATTGTGAGAAAGTGAGAGAGAAGTAAGATTTGTTGAAATATAGCCAATAAGAAATTGGTAGTACTACTTATTTCTTCTATATAATAAAGAAGAATTTTACGGATGAAGGAGAGAGCATAATGGATCATACATCATTCCGAGCAATCGTCGTGAAAGAAAAAGAAAATAATCAATTTGAAAGAAAGCTTGTTGAGAGAGAAATCAATCGTTTACCTGAAGGAGATGTGCTAATACGAGTTCATTACTCTTCATTAAATTATAAAGATGCGCTTTCAGCTACTGGTAATAAAGGTGTAACGAGAACATATCCTCATACGCCAGGAATCGATGCTGCAGGAGAAGTTGTGAGTAGTGAAGATGGTTCCTTTAAGGTAGGGGATCAAGTTATTGTAACGGGGTATGATTTAGGTATGAATACGTCTGGTGGATTCGGAGAATATATTCGCGTGCCATCATCTTGGATTGTTTCTTTACCAGAAGGAATGTCTTTGAAGGAAAGTATGATGTATGGGACAGCTGGTTTTACAGCTGCACTATCGGTATATAAGCTCATTGGAGCAGGAATTATGCCTAATAGGGGAGATGTTTTAGTAACGGGTGCTACGGGCGGTGTAGGTAGTGTAGTGGTTAGTATTTTAAGTAAGTTAGGATATAACGTAGTCGGAGCAACAGGGAAATTGGAAGAAGAAGAGATGTTACTACGTTTAGGAGCAAAGAAGGTAATTCAGCGTGAAGAGTTGAGTGATGAATCAGGAAGGCCAATGCTTAAAGGAATATACGCCGGGGTTATCGATACTGTGGGCGGAAAGATGTTAGAAACAGCATTGAAATTGGTACGATATGCCGGTTGTGTAACGACATGTGGTAATGTGGCAGGGCATGAATTACACACAACAGTATATCCGTTTATTTTGCGAGGTATTAGCCTTGTAGGAATAGATTCCGTACAATGTCCAGTAGATATGAGAAGAGAAGTGTGGGCATTGTTAGCGACAGAGTGGAAAAACTTAGAACTATTATCTTATACAGAAGAATGTACATTAGAAAAATTAGATGAGAAGTTTTCGCTCATATTGCAAGGAAAGTTAAAAGGAAGAACAGTTGTAAATATGAAATAAAAAAGAGACGCTAACTTGAGCGTCTCTTTCCTATTATAATGATTGTTTTAAATTGACTTTTCCTTGTTCACCTAAAACACCGTCAGCGATATTTACAGCGTGATCACCGATACGCTCTAAGTTACTTACCATGTCAACGAAGATGATGCTTGCATCGCCTGAACAGCTGCGTTCGTTTAGACGTATTACGTGACGTTTGCGAAGAACACGTTCCATTTGGTCGATTTTACGTTCTTTTGCAATAACAGTTTGAGCTAGTTCAGTGTCAAAGTTTGTTAAAGCATTGATTGCATCTTGTAATGTTGAAATTGTTAATTCAAGCATTTCATTTAATTCAGTTAGTGCGTCGTCTGATAGTGAAACGCGGTTTGAAATTTGGAAATCTACAAGTTCTACAAGGTTTTCTACATGATCACCGACACGTTCAATATCTCCAACAACACCAGCTAAAACAGAATGCTTCTCAGAATCTGCTGATGAAAGTGGTTTTTCTGATAGTAAAACTAAATACTCGGTAATTTTTTTATCTAAATTGTTAATAGCTCCTTCTAATTGAGTAGCCATATTAGCGTGTTTTTTGTCTTGTGTATTTAAAAACTGGTTTGCTTCTTTTAATCCATCTAATGAAAACTCCGCCATACGGATAATCTCTTTTTGAGCTTCTGTTAAAGCAATAGCTGGAGATTGTTCAATAAAGATTGGATTTAAATGTTGTGGTTTGAAGTTAATAGATGCATCTTCACCACGAATAATTTTTGTTACAATCCAGGCTAATACTGCAATGAATGGGAACTGAATGATTGTATTCGTTACGTTAAATGTTCCATGTGCAAATGCAATTGTCATTTCTGGATTCAAGTTTAATGACGTTTGGAAATATTGAATTAAATTTGTAAATGGTATCAATATAATCGTAAAGATAATGGTACCGATAATATTAAAGATAACGTGAACTAATGCTGCACGTCTTGCTGCAATTGAAGTACCGATTGCTGCTAATACTGCTGTAATTGTCGTACCGATGTTATCACCGAATAATACAGGAAGGGCAGCTTGTAAATCGATTGCACCTTGACCGAATAATTCTTGTAAAATACCGATTGTTGCGCTTGAGCTTTGTACAATTAAAGTGAAGACTGTACCGACAATAATTCCTAAAATTGGATTATCACTCATGCTAATCATTAAATCTTGGAATGCCTCTAATGAACGAAGAGGTTTCATACCTGCGCTCATTAATTCTAAACCGAAGAATAACATACCAAAACCGAATACAACTTGACCTACAGAATGTACTTTTTTATTTTTAAAGAAGAATAGTAAAATCGCTCCAACTGCCATAACTGGGAGAGCGTATTCTCCGATTTTAATCCCGATAATAAATGCAGTAACTGTCGTACCGATGTTCGCACCCATAATAACACCAATTGCTTGTCTTAATGTCATAAATCCGGCACTTACAAGTCCGACTGTTAAAGCGGTTGTTCCTGAACTTGATTGAATTAATACAGTAACTAACATACCTGCTAGTACACCCATAAGTGGGTTCGTTGTAAAACGATCTAAAATATCGCGAAGACGATCTCCAGCTGCTTGTTGCAGTCCATCGCCCATGTATTTAATCCCGAATAAGAAAATACCTAATCCACCAATGAATTGGAAGATCATTTCTTGAACATTATATTCCACGCATTCCACTCCTTAAATTTCATGTACGATGTAATTATTAACTAAACCTTGAGGCACTGTAAACGGTTTGCTAGTAAAATTTACACTAAATTTACAAAGAGGTGAAAAGTTTACAATTCTTTAAAGAAACAGCTGTATTTTAATGGTTTTCGTCTTTTGTAAATAGTGTTTTTGTAAAGAAATCACACTTTTTAGAATAGTATTATTCAATTGTATATCAAAGAAATCTTCTACAAGTTCATTGTATATTTTTTGATGATAGTTAAAAAAATATGTAGGGAAATGCATGTAGTTTTATAAAGCCAACATGGGGTTTAATATTTATTAAGTAGTCTTTTTTTGCAAGAAAAAAAGCCGCTAAATTATCCAGCAGCTTTTTCTGTATTTTTATCTCCGTGCTTTTGTTTTCTTATACTTGTAATGTAAATGAACAGAAAAGCAATAAGTAATAGGGAAGAATAACGATATACAGTCGCATAGTTTGTAAAATGTGCAATGAATCCGAAAATAATCGCTCCCGCACCAATTCCAAGGTCAAATGCTGAGAAGAATGTAGCTGTTGCGACTCCTCGTCGGTGCGGTGCTACTCGGTCGATCATCCATGCTTGTAGCGCAGGCTGAATCGCTCCGAAACCACTTCCGTAACAGGCTGCCGCAATAATTAAGCTCGGAATTGTCGTTGTATACGACAATAAAATAATACCTGCGAACGTTATAATAACCCCTGGAATGATGACGAATGTATGGCCTTTCGCATCATATAACTTTCCGGAAAATGGACGAGTTACAGCGATTGCTAGCGCGTTACATAAAAAGAAGAGACTAATATCAGCAATGCCAACTTCGGTAGCAAATAGTGTGATAAAGCTGCCGATTCCTCCGTACATTAATGTAATACATAATATTAATAATGAAGGAAGTAAAGCTTTGCGCTCAATAAATCCATCGAGAAAAGTACCAGATGATTGTTTTGGTGGTTGTTTCGTTTTTTGGATTTGAAGTAGTTTCGTTAAAATTAATGAAACGATTGTGCATGAAAGTGCACATAAAAAAAGAACGTTGAAATTATATGCTTGCATAAGCCATAGTCCGATTAGTGGGCCGAGAGCCATTGCAATGGTTCCAGAAAGTCCGAAATATCCCATGCCTTCTCCGCGGCGAGCTGCTGGAATTAAATCAGAAACGACAGTTCCATATGTAGTCGTTGTAATACCGAAGCCAGCTCCGTGTAAAATACGAACGGCAAGCAAGAGAAAAATGGTAGAGGCGAAAAGGTAACTGCCCATAGCGAGTAAACAAATAGCAGTACCGATCATTAAAATGATTTTTTTATTAAATTTCTGTAAGGCGTTTCCAGTTAGCGGTCTAACAAAAAGTGCCGCAACGGTAAACATACCGACGACCAATCCGATATTTGAACTTGTGCCACCGATTTCTTTCACATAAACAGGTAAAGTTGGAATTAACATTTGAAACCCTAAAAACATACATAAGTTTGCAAAAATTAAAGCAACAAACTCTTTTGTCCATAACGGTTCTCGTTTTACGAGTATTGCCTCTCCCATATATTCATCCCCTATATACATTTTTTCCGCTATTTGCGGACAGTAAAATTCCCACCTCAAAATCTGGCTGGAGCAAAGAAGTTAGGTGGAAGCCCTGCTGCCAGCAAACGCCCGATTGGTGAAGGCTAATAATCGGTGGGGGATGAACAAAACCCCCACTGATTAAAGTTTCACTTTATCTCTTTTCTTTTGAGTATATGTATTGGTCAATGTAGCAGTCAAGGAAGGTGTCTTGAAAGCGGATAACAATTTTTAAAATGAAAAACTGACAAATTTGTGTAAACGCTACACAACTATGAAAAAAAGATGTAAAGTATAGATGTATAGACTTGTAGTTGTTATGAATGATAGAAATTGTTTTTTCTTTAAAGAAAGCGGATTCAAAAGGTAGTGAATGAGAAGGGGATATATACTTTTTCGCTACATATATTTGAAAAGGTTTACAAAACAATGAAGAAAGAGGCGTGTACATATGAGACGATTAGGTATTTCTATTTATCCAGAACATTCAACGGTAGAGAAAGATAAGGAATATGTAACATTAGCAAGTAAATACGGATTTACACGTGTGTTCACATGTTTACTATCTGTGGATGGAGAAAAAGAGAAAATTATTGAAGAATTTAAAGAAACGATCTCTCATGCGAATGCATTAGGGTTCCAAGTATTAGTTGATATTAGTCCATCTGTTTTTGAACAATTAGGTATTTCGTATAATGATTTATCATTCTTCCATGAATTAGGTGCGTACGGTATTCGTTTAGATGTTGGTTTCTCAGGATTAGAAGAATCAATTATGACTTATAATCCGTATGGTTTGAAAATTGAGATTAATATGAGCAATGGTACGAAGTATGTAGATAACATTATGAGTCATAGACCAAATCGTGAAAATTTAATTGGCTGTCATAATTTTTATCCGCACCGCTATTCTGGGTTATCATACGATCATTTCATTACATGCTCGAAACAATTTAAAGATTACGGCATGAGAACAGCTGCATTTATTTCATCATTTGATGCAACATACGGACCTTGGCCAGTAACAGAAGGTTTATGTACGTTAGAAGAGCATCGTGAATTACCGATGACAACCCAAGCGAAGCATTTATTTGCGACAGAATTAATTGATGATGTTATTATTGCGAACGCTTATGCATCAGAAGAAGAATTACAAGCACTAGGTGCGTTAAATAAAGAGAAACAAACATTTGATATAGAACTATACGATACAACGACAAATTTAGAAAGAATTATCGTATTAGAAGAACCTCATTTTTATCGCGGGGATGTATCTGAATATATGATTCGTTCTACACAAAGTCGTGTGAAATATAAAAAAGAAGAGTTTAAACCTCATAATACGCGTGAAATTAAGCGTGGCGATCTTTTAATTGATAATGAGCAATATGGCCAGTATAAAGGTGAATTACAAATTGCATTAAAAGATATGGTGAATACAGGAAAAACAAATGTAGTTGGTCGAATTATAGAAGAAGAGATTTTCTTACTAGATTATTTACATGCTTGGGATAAATTCGGATTTACATTAAAGAAATAGAGAGAATATAAAGGGGAAAAACTACTGATTTCAGCAGCTTTTCCCCCTTTATATATAAAGAGCGAGAGGAAGAGCTATGACAAAGGTGCATCAGCGATTAATTTCTATTTTAGAGGAGTTTTTAGAAGAGAAATCGATGTTAAATCGAGCTTTTTTAGCGAACCGATTACATGTATCAACGAAGACGATTCAAAAAGATATAAAATTATTAAATGATATATTGGAAGAAAACGGAGCGAAAATCGAATCGCAAAGAGGGACTGGATATGAACTAGAAATTATACAAACGAAGATATTTGAAGAGTTTTGTGTGAGTCTATTTCAAAAACAGACGGAAAAGATCCCAACTTCTTATGAAGAAAGAGTTGCGTATATTTTACAACGTGTTTTAACGACAGAAGGATATGTGAAGCTTTCGCAGTTAGCAGAAGAAATTTACGTGAGTAAATCAACTGTAAATTTAATTATGAAAGATGTTACAGATATATGCGGTCGCTATACATTGCAAATTGAAAAGAGACCGTATTATGGTATACGTATTGTGGGAGAGGAATTTAATATTCGTTCTTGTTTATCACAATATGGTTTACCACGTTATGAACATACTCCGTTTCATGAGCAATTTGAGCAGACGGATACATATGTATCGTTACCTCATATATCACTCATTCGTTCAATTATATTAAAGTATATTGAGGGTGGAACAATATATTTATCTGATATAGAAATTGATAATCTAGTTATTCATATTGCAATCGCATTAAAGCGTTGTCAAAGTCAACATTATATGACGGGACTGCATGTGGAGCAATCAGAACTTATAATAAAGAAAGAATATACAATTGCGAAGCAGATTTTAGGAGATTTAGAGAAAGAGTTAAAACTTTTATTTCCAGAAGAAGAAGTATTATATGTGACGGTGCATTTGTTAAGTACTGCTGTTACAGCGAGAGATCGCTATGAAAATGTAGAAGAGCTATTAGGAAAAGATATATATGCATTTATGCAACATATTCTTTTTAAAGTAGCGGAAGAACGGAATCTTATTTTTTATTATGATGAAGAATTATTATTTGGATTTGGTGTTCATTTAAAAACGTTATTAAATCGTTTGAAGTATAAGTTAAATACGAGAAATCCTCTTTTGGCAGAAGTGAAAAAGAATTATCCGTATGCTTTTGAAATTGCGGTTCTCGTTGGAGATATAATTGGTGAATATACGGGTGAAACGATTCCGGAAAGTGAAATTGGTTATATTGCTATTCATTTCGGCGGAGCGATGAGCCGTTTGCAGGAGCAGAATCAAAAGAAAAGATGTTTACTAGTTTGTGCGACTGGTCAAGGGAGTGCACAACTATTAAAATATAAAATTTTATCACAATTTCGAGATAAATTAGAGATTGTAGGTATTACAGGTTATTATCAATTGAAAGTAGAAGACCTTTATAAAGATAAAATAGATTGTATTATTAGTACGATTCATATACCGAGTGGTTTGCCTGTACCAGTTATAAAGGTGAATTCAATATTTGATGATAAAGAGATTAAATCGATTGGTCAGCAATTGTTTACGCATGTGAATAATAGTGTGCAGCAATATATAAAAGAAGATTTAATCTTTTTAAATCGTAGTGCTTCTACGAAAGAAGAAGTTATTCAATTTTTATGTGAGAAAGCCGCTGAGAAAAACTATGTGCCAGAAAATTTTTATGCTTCTGTTATGGAAAGAGAAAATACATCTCCGACAGCGGTTGGGAATTTAGTGGCGATTCCGCATCCGATGCAGTTATTAAGTGAGGAAACATTTTTGATGTTTTGTACACTTGATAAGGCTGTTGATTGGGGAGATAAAAAAGTACAATTGATTATTTTATTTAGTGTGAAGCGCAATAATAATGAAGATTTGCAACGGCTTTATGATTTTTTATATGATATTATGTCTAATCAGAATACGATAGAGAAATTAACTCAGGCTGAATTAATTGAAGGTTTTCAAGAGATTTTATTATCGTATTGAAAAAGTATATAAAAACTTCCGTTACATAACGGAAGTTTTTTATGTTTAATTGTATGCGTTTTCATAATAAGATGAACATATAGAAAAACAAAGCTTGGGGGAAGTTAAAATGACTGATATGCAAACTCCATTTGCGTTAATTTTACATGGTGGCAACGCGAGAAGCGCGGCGCTTGAAGCAATCGCTTTTGCAAGACAAGGAGATTTTGAGAATGCGAGTGAAAAGATGGAACTTGCTAGTGAAGAAATTTCAGCAGCTCATCGTATTCAGACGGATTTAATTCAAGAGGAAGCAAGAGGAAATCATGCAGAAATAAGTTTACTGTTAGTGCATGCACAAGATCATTTAATGAATGCAATTACAGTGAAAGAACTTGCTGAAGAATTTATCGCTCTTCATAAACGTGTGGAAGAGAAAGTGACAGTATAATATGTATATTTTATTATGTTGTGCTGCAGGTATGTCAACGAGTATGGTTGTAAGAAAAATGCAAGAAGAGGCGAAGAAACAAGGGAAGGATTATAAAATTAAGGCAGTTGATTCAGAACTTGTGAAGCTTGAAATTAAGGAAGCAGATGTCGTTTTAATTGGTCCGCAAGTGAAATATTTATTTCCGGCCGTAGCGTTTCTTGCAAAGTCATACGATATACCAGTTGCTATTATAAACCAACGAGATTATGGCATGTGTGACGGTTTGAAAGTACTTAAGCAGGCAGAAGAATTAGTTTTAGCGTAATTATATTTTTTTAAACATAAACATTATAATGTTATAACTTTTGGTTATATTGAACAAAGGGAGGGCTATTGATGAATGGGTTTATGAGTTTTATGGAACAGAAGATTATGCCAACAACGCAAAAGATTGCAGGACAGCGACATTTATTAGCAATTCGAAACGGGGTTATTTCTACATTACCATTAACGATCGTCGGATCATTTTTCGTTATCTTTTTAAACTTACCAATTGATGCATATATGGAGTGGATTGCACCGTTTCGTCATATTTTAGATATTCCATTCCGATTTACAGTAGGCTTAATGGCATTATACGCAGCTTTTGGGGTAGGGGCTTCGCTCGCTAATTTTTATCAGCTCAATCAATTAAGCGCAGGGTTACTCTCTGTACTCGCCTTTTTATTAGCATCAGTTGAACCAATTCAAATTACGAAAGCTGTACCAGGTGTTATTGATGCGGGTAGATACATTTCAGTAGGAACATTAAGTGCCACGTCTTTATTCGGCGCAATTGTTACTGCATTAATTGCAGTAGAAATTTATCATTTTATGATTAAGCATAATATTTCGATTAAATTACCAGAAAGTGTACCACCAGCAGTTGCAAACTCGTTTGCAGCATTAATTCCAACTTTAGTTGTTATTCTTTTATTCTGGGGTATTCGTTACGGTTTAAAATTTGATGTAAATACAACAATCACATATTTAATTGCACCATTAAAGTCAGTATTAGTAGGAAACAATTTATTCGGCGGTCTATTAACAGTATTTTTAATCGTGTTCTTCTGGTCATTCGGTATTCATGGCCCAGCGATTTTAGGACCAATCATTCGTCCGATGTGGGATTCAGCAATTCTTGAAAATATGGAAGTGTTCACGGCTACAGGAAATGCACATCAGTTACCAAACTTATTTACAGAGCAATTTATTCAATGGTTCGTATGGATTGGTGGGTCGGGTTCAACGTTAGCTTTAGTCATTATGTTTATGTTCTCTAAATCTAAGTTCTTAAAAGAGTTAGGTAGATTATCATTCGTGCCAGGTTTATTCAATATTAACGAGCCAATTATTTTCGGGGCACCGATTGTAATGAACCCAATCTTAATTATTCCGTTCGTTATTACACCGTTAGTTACAACGACGGTATCATATTTCGCAGTTGTTTCAGGTATGATTCCACTTATGATGGCGAAGTTGCCATTTACGATGTTAGCGCCAATTGCAGCAGTGATTAGTACGGACTGGACAATTATGGCTGGCGTACTTGTAATTATTAACTTTGTAATCTCATTTATTATTTACTATCCATTCTTCAAAATGTATGAGAAACAACAAATAGCAGGAGAGGAGAAAACAGAATGCTCGGAGCAATTATCATCTTAATTACATTTGTGATCGGACAATGCATTGCTCATTATTCGAAATGGGTACAAAGTAAATCTTTATTAGTTTTACTACTCGTATCAGTTTTGTTTATCGGTTGTTCAATGGGTGCATATGTAATGTTAGGTCTACACTCACCGTACGTAATTATTGTACCGACAATTTTATGTGCAACATGTTTATCTGCAAAATATAGATTTACGAGCATGTCATTAATACAACGTGTGAAGGAGATGCAAAAGCATGGAGCGTAAATTAGGAATTTCACTTTATCCAGAGCATTCAACGAAAGAAAAAGATATGGCTTATATTTCCGCAGCGGCACGACACGGTTTTTCAAGAATATTTACTTGTTTGTTATCTGTGAATCGTCCAAAAGAAGAAATTGTAGCTGAATTTAAAGAGATTATTAATCACGCAAAAGATAACAATATGGAAGTTATTTTAGATGTAGCTCCAGCTGTGTTTGATCAGCTTGGTATTAGTTATAGCAATCTATCATTTTTCGCAGAATTAGGCGCAGATGGTATTCGTTTAGATGTAGGCTTTGACGGGTTAACGGAAGCGAAAATGACGAATAATCCGTACGGTTTAAAAATTGAGTTAAATGTAAGTAACGATATTGCGTACTTAGAAAATATTCTTTCGCATCAAGCGAATAAATCAGCTTTAATCGGTTGCCATAATTTTTATCCACAAAAGTTTACTGGTCTTCCGTACGATTATTTCATTCGATGTAGTGAACGTTTTAAAAAGCATGGTATTCGCAGTGCGGCCTTTATTACATCAAATGCCGCAAACATCGGTCCATGGGATATTAACGACGGTTTATGTACATTAGAAGAGCATCGTAATTTACCAATTGAAGTACAAGCGAAGCATCTATGGGCAACAGGGCTAATCGATGATGTCATTATCGGAAATGCTTATGCGAGTGAGGAAGAGTTAGAAAAACTAGGAAATTTAAATCGCTATATGTTACAGCTAAAAGTGCACTTTGTAGACGAAGTGACTGAAGTAGAGAAGAAAGCGACGCTGCAAGAATTACACGTAAGACGCGGCGACATAACAGAATATATGGTACGTTCTACAGAAGTGCGTAAAAAGTACAAAGACTATGACTTCCCGGTGCGCGAAAGTGTGCTACAGGAAAGAGGGCAAGTTGTAATTGGTAATAACTCATTCGGAAAGTATAAAGGTGAACTGCAAATCATCTTGAAAGAAATGCCGATAGATGAACGGAAAAACATTGTCGGTACAATTGCGGAAGAGGAGTTATTCTTACTAGATTATGTAGGGGCTTGGACGCAGTTTACTTGTGTGGAATAGGGAAGATAGGGGGCGTTCTAAATTTTGGAACGCCTTTTTAATAGTAAAGTGCTTTTAATGTAAAAATTTGTCGATAAATCGATATTTCTTGTCGAATCGTTGATATATTATAAGTTACGATAGATATATTCGAAAAATCGTTGATATATTGTAGGTTACGATAGATATATTTGAAAAATCGTTGATATAATTTCATTTACTGTGACATTTTTCAGTAGTTTAATAGAGTAAAAAAAAGAGTCAGCCTCAACAATGAGACTGACTCTTTTTTTATAGTAATTAGTTTAAAATTTTCACTGTAACTGTTTTACGTCCCCAGTTACTTGAAGTGCCTTTATCTGGCATTAAAACGTCGATTTTATTTCCTTTAATAGCTCCACCAGTATCACCAGCGATTGCTACTCCGTAACCTTCAACCCATACTTTTGAACCTAATGGAATGACACTTGGATCAACTGCAATTAGTTTCATGTTTGGATTTGCTGTTAAGTTGTGACCTAAAGCTGATTTTACTTGGTCGCCTGCTTTATAACCATTTTCAAGTGGATCTGCTGTGTAAGCTGTTGCTACAACTCTTAACTCACGAGAAGATGATGGTGTGCTTGTTTCAGTTTCTTTTGCAACAGGTTTTTGTGTGGCTGGTTTTTGAGCTTTAGCTGCTTCTTGAGCCTTAGCCGTTTCACGAGCTTCAGCTGCTTCCTGAGCCTTAGCTGCTTCACGAGCTTCAGCATCTGCTTGAGCTTTAGCCGCTTCACGAGCTTTAGCTGCTTCTTGAGCCTTAGCCGCTGCTTGAACTTCAGCTGCTGCCTGAGCTTTAGCTTCTTCACGAGCTTTAGCTGCTTCCTCTGCTTTAGCTTCTGCTTGAGCTTCAGCATCTGCCTGAGCTTTAGCTTCTGCTTGAGCCTTAGCTTCTTCACGAGCTTTAGCTGCTTCCTGAGCTTTAACTTCTGCTTGAGCTTCAGCTACTTCACGAGCTTTAGTTGCTTCCTCTGCTTTAGCTTTTGCTTGAGTTTCAGCTACTTCACCAGCTTTAACTGCTTCACGAACTTTAGCTGTGTCTTGAACTTTAATTGCTTTTTCAACTTTAACTGCTGGTTGAACTTTAACTGGTGCTTTACCTGTTAAGTAAGGAACATGAACATAAGCTGTTTTTCCGTTATATTCAAATTGAATCCAGTCATTTTGCACTTCGTGTGTTGTTTCGATTACATCATCTTGTTTCAACTTACCAAGAATTTCTGAGTCTGTGTTTGCTCCAGCACGTACGTTTAATACGTTTGCTGTTACGTAGTAAGTATCTTTCGTATAGTCAGCGCTTATGAAAGCTTCTTTACCGCTATTCAATTTAACTTTTGACCATCCGTTTTCTGTATGTAAAACATTTACTTTATATCCATCTAATAATTTTCCTACAACTTTTGATTCAGTAGTTGGGTTTTCTCGTACGTTTAGTACGTCAGTCGTTACGATTGTTTCTGCTTTAGCAGATGTTGTGAAAATCCCAAGACCAAAAACCGCTGCTGTTGCTATACCCATAAATTTTTTCATAATAGCCTCCATTGCATTTGTTTTCGTTGACCTCATTATAGCAACCATTATTTTCGTATTTGCGAAAAACATAAAATTACAAAGCTTTCGTAACGGGGCATTAATATTCTGTAATAATTCCATAAATAACCTGATAGCGCTTCCTTATTGTTTTTTGGAGGATTAGAGCGTGTGAAACATAAAATGAGTGGTATCTCAATTTCTATAACGTTAATAATATTACAGTAATGTTTCTAATTGTTTTCTGAAGTATTACAAAAACGGTGTGTTTTACTGTCGAAACGAAAATTTAGTTATAAAATAATAATATTTTTGACTGTGGAAATATATAAATGAGGTGAAATTTAATGAAATATTGATAGAATTGTTACAAAATAAGTCGATGCATGGAAAAAATTACGCCTTGTATTTTGTCTATTACATATTATTTTTGCAATAATAGGATTCGATAATAGCCCGAGTATCTATAAAGAATGAAGAGTATTAGAAAGATAGTTGTAACGTGAAACATATATAATAGAAGAAACACAATTTGATAGGTAAATAAAAAACGTAGGAGTGTACACTCCTACGTTTTTTATTTACTCATATCGTAAACATTCAATTGGATCAAGTTTTGCAGCTTTGTTAGCTGGTAGTAGTCCGAATGCAATACCGATTAGCATTGAAATACCTACTGAAAGAAGTCCAAGTTCTTTTGAGATAACAAGTGGCCATCCGGCAAAGATTGAGACGATCCAAGCGAAGAAAATACCGAGCATGAATCCGATAAAACCACCTAGTCCTGTTAAAATACAAGATTCGATTAAGAATTGCGTTAATACTTTACCGCGTGTTGCACCAAGTGCTTTACGAATACCAATCTCACGTGTACGTTCTGTTACAGATACAAGCATGATGTTCATTACACCGATACCACCAACAAGTAATGAAATAGCAGCGATACCACCGAATACCATTTTCATCATACCGATTGATTCATCTAGTTGCTTCGTAAATTCACCCATATCTTGAGCTTCAAATTTATGCTCAAATTTAGGAGCTTTCATATCGTTTAAAACAGAAGCGGCTTGTTTTTCTACACTTTTACGTTCTGCTGGTGAAGTTAATATTAATCTTACAGAGTCATACTCAGTTACTCCTGAGATTACAGGAGCGTTTTCAAGTGATGTATAACCTTCTGACATAGCCATTCCGAAATCATTTTTCGTTTCATACACACCGACTACTTTATATGGCTTTCCTTTTATGTCAGTGTATAAATTTGATTCCCAGCCGTTAAATAATTTATTGAAAGCTTCTTCATTTAAAATAACAGCAGGAATCGCTTGCTTTAATTCACTATCATTTAATTCACGACCGTGAACTAATTTTATTTTCGCATCTGTCATGAAGGCGCCTGTTCCACCTCTTAAATCAAGAGAGACATCTTTTGAACCAGAAGATGCTTTTACTTTCATACTTACATCTGGATAAACATCTTTAACGCCTGGCACAGTTTGAAGACGTTTTAACATATCAGCTGTAATTTTGGCACTATCAGTTCCGTAATCAGGGTTGTTGTAGTAAATCGTTACTTCTGTATCTTTTCCTTGGCCTAATTCTTTTTTAAACTTTGCATTTGTACCATCACCCATTGAAATGATAGTAATAATGGCGCTAATACCAATAATAATACCTAGCATTGTTAATATAGAACGCATTTTATGAGCAAAGATAGAGGAAAGGGCCATGCGTATATTTTCACTCGTGTTCAAAATTAACCTCTCCAATCTTGGACGATATTTCCGTCACGAATTACAATTTGACGTGCTGCAGCTTCCCCGATTTCACGATCATGGGTAATCATAATAATTGTTGAGCCTTGTTTGTTTAATTCGTAAAAGAGGTCCATAATTTGTGTACTCGTTTTCGTATCAAGTGCACCCGTTGGTTCATCAGCTAAAATGAATTTTGGGTTATTTACAATTGCACGGGCAACGGCAACACGCTGCTTTTGACCACCGGATAATTCGTTCGGTAAGTGAGTAGCTCGATCTGCTAAACCAACTTTTGTTAAAGCGGCTAATGAGCGTTCACGTCTTTCTTTTTTATCGACTCCAGCGTAAATAAGAGGTAGTTCTACATTTTGAAGTGCTGTAAGTCTCGGTAATAACATGAAGTTTTGAAATACGAACCCGATCTCTTTATTACGAACGCGTGCAAGTTCGGTTTCAGACATGTTTGAAATATTTTGTCCCGCTAATTCATACGCACCTGTCGTTGGTTTATCTAAGCAACCGATAATGTTCATTAAAGTTGATTTACCAGAACCAGAAGGTCCCATTATAGAAGTGAATTCTCCTTGGTTTAGTGTTATGTCAATTCCGTGTAATATTTGAACGGACTCTGCACCATTTTGGAAGGATTTCGTGATGCCTTTTAAGTTAATCACTGGGCGACAACCTCCATACCATCTTTTAAGTCTTTTTCAGGTTTAGAGATAATTTGCTCTCCTTTTTTCACTCCAGAAACTTTTGCTTCGCTATCTGTCTCGAATTCAACAGTAATCGCTTGTTCTTTCGCTTTACCATCTTTTACAACGAAGACAACATTTTTGTCACCTTTTTTCACGATGCTGCTTTTCGGAACAATTGTACCAGTTGCTTCGCCAGATTTACTTGTTACATAAACGTGGAAGCCGTTTTGTAATTCTTCACTATTATCTAATGTGACAGTGAATTGATAGTTAGAAACAGTTTTATTTTCGTCCATACTCTTTAATGGTGTAGAACCAATTTCCGTTACTTTTCCTGTCCAAGTCTTACCAGCGACCGTTTTTGATGAAACAGTTACTTCTTGCCCAACTTTCATACTAGCAAGCTCATATTCAGAAAGTTGACCTTTTACTTTAAATTGACCAGCATGACGAAGAGTAATGCCACTCATACCTGTTTTTTCATCAGCAGTTTTCACGATATCATCAATTACACCATCAACAGGACTTGTTACAGAAAGAGTGTTTACTTTCTCTTTTGCTGCTTTAATCATTTCATCAGATTTTTCAACTTCAAACTTTTTCATTTCAAGTTGTGATTCTAATTGTTGCACTTCGACTTCCGATGCTTTTAATGCTTCCTGAGGAAGACCTGCATTTTTATCTTTTTGTAATTTTTGTTTCGCTGCATCGATTTGTTTTTGGAACAATGTTACTTCTTTTTGTGCGATTTTCTTTTGCATTTCTGCTTCCGTTACACCTTGTTTAGCAGTGGGGTCATTATATTTAAACAGAAGCTGCCCTTTTTTCACTTCATCGCCTTTTTTAACCGCTAATTCATACGTGCCTTTTGTTGGATCAAATGAAATAGTTTCAATTCCGTTTGGAATAACTTCACCGCCAAATTTTTGCGCGTTTTCGATTTGTTTTTCTGTTACTTTATAACTGCTATATGCCATTGCAACATCTGAACCACCACCAGCAAATGCAAAATATGATCCAGCTGCAATTCCGATTGCTACTACACTAGTAATTAACACTTTATTTTTCTTCTTCATCTATTTATCACCTTTTCGTTCGTTTTAGTATCTACATTAAGTATAAAAGAGGTGAAGAATCTGACAAATCGTTTTAGCTTACAATAACCTTACAGTTTTGTAAGGTATGAATATGTAAATGTAAGGTAGAGGTTGTCCTAGCTTAAGCAAATGAATTGACTCGTTGTTTCTTTCCTACAATAATATTGTAGGAAGGAGAGGAGGAAGGAAGATGGAAATTTATTTTAGCGTACACCCATTAAAACCATTTATTCCATACTCAAGGCAACATGCCATTATATTATTTATTATGTTGGTGGGGATCTTTTTTTTATATCAATACCAAGATGTATTACGTCAAATTGAGTGGAATATAACGGTTAGATATGCGATTGCATTTCTATTTATAGGAAGTGAAATTGGGCTTCATATGTGGGAATGGAAAGCCGGGATTTTTGACCTAGGCACTTCATTACCATTTGAGTTATGTACGATTAGTTTATTATTAGCGTCAATTATGATTGTAACGAAAAGTTATCGCATATATGAGATTGTGTTTTTCACAGGAATTATCGGTGCATCACAAGCCATTTTAACGCCAAACTTGCAGTATGCTTTTCCGCATTTTCGTTTCATTGAATATTTCATTGCGCATGTATTGCTCATTTGGGCACCGCTCTTTATGACCTGGGTAGAAGGGTATCGTCCGACAGTACAATCTATTAAACGCACAATGATATTTTTAAACATATTGATTCCAATTGTTTCGTTTGTGAATTACAAAACGGGTGGAAATTATATGTTTTTAGCTCATAAGCCAGAAACTGCCTCATTACTCGATATGTTAGGACCGCATCCTTACTACATTATTTCATTAGAACTCGCAGCGCTTATTGGATGTTTTATTGTGTATATGCCGTTTGCGAAAAGAGAAAAACATGTACATAAAGAATCACTAGGATCATAACCTAGTGATTTTTTACGTTTGAATATTTACAATTCAGAAAATTAAGAATAAAATTAAAGGGTAAATCATAGAGAGAGAAGGGGAAAAATGGTCAAAAAAGTATTTTTGAATGGGATGGAAATGACGATTCAATTTATTATTTCGATTTTGGGGATTATTTTTTTAGGGGCACTGCCGAAATTATTTTATGGATTTGAGCTGCATGTATCAGAGTACATAAAGAGTTTAAAAGAAGTATTTTTGAACTTAATGGATCTCTCCAATTTGCAATATGTGAGAGATAAATTTTTATTCCCACAGTTGTTTATCCATTATAAAGAAACGATTGTTATTTTTTTGGCCGCTTTTTTCATTTCATTATTTGTAGCATTTTGTATCGTTTATATGATTATGAGTAGTTCACCGCGTATACAACATCGAATTAAATCATTTCTTATCTTCCTAGAATCCATTCCAGACATTCTTCTTATTTTAGTATCACAAATTTTAGTTATATGGTTTTTTAAACAAACAGGTTTTTTACCTTTTCAAATTGCGTCAATTGGAGGCGAGTCGATTAGAGGATTGCCAATATTATGTTTGAGTATACCGACAACGATTATGTTTGTAAAAATGTTAGTGCTTCGTTTTGAAAATGAGCTAGAAAAAGATTATGTACTATTTGCTAAAGCGAAAGGGCTGAATCGCTTTCATATTTTAAATCGTCATATTTTACGAAATGTGTTGCTTAGTACACTTTTCTTTGCGAAAACGAATGTTTTTTTTATGCTATCTAATTTATATATTATAGAATGGATTTTTAATACGAGTGGTATTTTTATGTTTTTGAAATCGTATGAGGGTATTAGGGTTGAGGTTTTCATCGTTAGTGTGCTGCTTATTTATATTCCGATTTTTATTATATTTAAATTGTTTCATTATCTCATTCCAGCTGCGATGAAGGAGAGATTATAATATGTGGACGTATATAAAACGCGATAAAAGATTTTGGATAAGCATTGGGTTTCTTCTCCTATTAGTTCTTTTGAGCATCGGAAATACGATATGGAATGATGGACAGATTAAAAAAGTTACACTGCAATATGATGCGGATGGAAATCCAGAAGTGCCACCGTTTTCACCTTCACTACAATTTTTACTCGGGACAGACTTGAAAGGATATGACCTTTTACATTTAGTCATTGAAGGCGCGAAGTGGACGATTGGTATATCTATTTTAATTGCGGCACTTAGAATGGTAATAGGTGTGTTTTTCGGTGTTATACTCGGAACATATATAAAAAGAGGTTTTTCAAAGATTGAGGCTTTTTTTGATAGTTTCACAGTTATTCCGACAGTTATGATTGCGTATTTCTTTCTTCAAGCTGTGAATAGATTTGGAAGTGGAGAGGAAACAACAACTTTTTTTGAAAGGGCTTCGTTCCAAGTTGTATTACTTGTACTGCTTGTGATGCCAGTTATTGCACTTTATGTGGCGAAGGAAGTTCGTAAATTACAAACGGAAGAATTTATTGATGCTGCGCGCATATTAGGTGGATCAAGAAGACATATTGTTATAAAGCACCTTTTTCCGCATCTCAATATGACGTTTATACTCGTATTTCTTCAGCAGTTTACTCAAACCTTGACTATTTTACTTCATTTAGGGTTACTTGAGGTGTTTTTTGGAGGGACAGTCCAGTTTGGTGGACCAATAGGGATAAAAGAAGTAGACTCTTACACACATGAATGGTCAGGGTTAATAGGAGTCTATTTTAGATCGTTAACAGTGCATCCATGGATTCCTCTCGTCCCAATTACATTTTTCGGGCTTACTATTTTTTCTGGAAATATGATTGTAAAAAGTATAGAAGAGGCGATGTTAAAAGTAAGGTTAGGCGGAGAGATAAAGAAGCCAGTTGTAGAAGAAGAACAATCTGTTGTGCAGTCAAAAGAAGAGTTATTTACTTTTAAACATACGATGTGAAAATAAAAAAAGAAGCAAGCATAATCAATGCTTGCTTCTTTTTTTATTTCGTAGAAACTTCACCTTCAGCTTCTGTTTGCGGAATAAAGTATCCGATTATACCACCGATAATTGCCGGAACAATCCAGCCGATTCCTAAGTTATAAAAAGGAATTGTGTGTACGATATTAGCGATAAAGTTTGGAATCATTTCCACATTATCAAGTGCATGAATACAGCTAATAAGGAATGCAGCGATCATTGCTCCGATATAGACAGAAGGTTTACGTTTCGTATATTTATCAATAAATGATACGAAAATTAAAATGATTGTAATTGGATATAAAATAATTAATACAGGTAATGTAATTTTAATTAATAAGCTTAAGCCTAGGTTTGAAATGATGAAGCTAAATATACAAACGTATAATACCAGTTTCTTGTATGAAACATTCGTTAACACTGTTGCGAAATAGTTTGCGAATGCACTTACAACACCGATTGCAGTCGTTAAACAAGCGAAAATAATTGCGATACTTAATAAAACGTTACCGCTTGTCCCAAAGAATTGATACATAATCGTAGCTAATAGCTGACCACCGTTTTCGAATTGTCCTAAGTTTCCGTTTGAAGCTCCGATATAACCGAGTAAGAAATAAACAATTGTTAAGAAAAGGGCAGCAATGCTTCCGCAAATAATTGTATATTTTGCAATGGATTTTTTATCTTGTATACCGTTTTGGCGAATTGCATTTACAACAATCGTTGATAATACGAGTGCCCCAATTGCATCTAACGTTAAAAACCCTTCAAGAAATCCTTTGAAAAATGGGATGTCTTTATAGTCACCGATAGGTTCTGTGAATGATCCTGGTGAAAGAATTGCTTTTGTTGCCATAATTGCAATAATTACAAGTAAAATTGGCGTTAATATTTTACCGATATGATCTACTAATTTGGATGGATTTAATGATAGGAAGTAAACGACTGTAAAGAAAATAGCGCTAAAAGCCAACATAGAATACCATTGATCTGGGAAAAGTGGTGCAATCCCAATTTCGTAAGATACAGATCCAGTTCGTGGAATAACAAATAGTGGGCCGATTGAAAGATAAATAATGATAGCGAATACTGCTGCGAATTTTGGATGAACACGGCTTGCTAAAGTGTTAAAACTACCACCGGCAAGGGCAACAGCGACGATAGCTAGTAAAGATAAACCGACGTCTGTAATAATAAATCCTGTAATGGAAACCCACATGTTCTCTCCGGAAGAAAGACCGAGAAGGGGCGGGAAAATCATATTACCAGCACCGAAGAAAACTGCGAATAGTAGTAAACTAATCGAAAGTATTTGCGCTGGTTTTAAAGTTGTACGCATATAAAGAAAATCCTCCTAATGAGTATTTTTGTCGAAAATTCAAATAATTTGTCGAGTAACTGTTATTATTTTAAAGGTCTGATGACTAGAAAGCAAGAGGGAATTTTATAAAAATTAAAAAATAATGCATTAAATTGAATAAATATACTATTTATATGTTAATTAGGAAGGATTTAACTTTACATATAAAAAAACACACATATCGTTACGATATGTGTGTTAAAAGAAAATCTTTTTATCACGTTCTTCTTTTAAAATTTCAACTGCTTCTCGGAAGCGTTGTGAATGCACAATTTCTCGTTCACGTAAAAAGCGTAAGCTGTCATTTATATCTGGATCATCGGATAAGTTAATGAGCCATTGATATGTTGCGCGCGCTTTTTCTTCAGCTGCAATATCTTCGTATAAATCTGCGATAGGGTCTCCTTTTGCCTGAATATAAGTAGCAGTAAAAGGAACACCACCTGCATTATGATAAAATAAAGCGCTATCGTGATTAGCGTACTGTGCGTCTAATCCGGCAGCTTTCATTTGTTCCGGTGTTGCATCTTTTGTTAATTTATAAATCATTGTAGCGATCATTTCTAGGTGTGCGAATTCTTCGGTGCCGATATCGGTTAGCAAGCCAACGACTTTGTCAGGGATAGTATAACGCTGATTTAAGTAACGAAGGGCAGCAGCTAGTTCGCCGTCAGCACCACCGTACTGTTCAACTAATAATTTGGCAAGGGCTGGATTACAGGTGCTTACTTTAACCGGGTATTGTAATTTCTTCTCATAAATCCACATATTTTCTCTCCTTCATATTTGCCATGGCCAAGGACCTTTGCTCCATTCCCATGGAGCGTTAGAATAACTATTTCCAAACTGCTGAAGTGGTCCGTATTTTTCTTCCATCTTTTGTTTTAATACCCTTCGTTTATAGGAGAAGTCATTAAATTGATTAATCGCAGCAGTGTCATCTGGATGTGTATCTAAATAAAGAGTTAGTTCAACTAGTACAAAGTCTAGTTCTTGAAGCTCCAGTAAAAGTTGATAATATTCTTCTGGTAGCGATTGAGTCACGTCAGTAGTCACCGCCCTTTTTTATAAGGATTTTCATAATAGTCATAAAAAACAGGCCATAAAGTTCCTTTTTGTAATGCCTCTTTTGGTGTGAATTGCGGTAAATTTGGCGGTTGAAAACCTAAAAATAAATTAGGAGGAGTAGAATAATATTTTTTTCCGATAGGAGGACAAGGATCTTGAGGGCTATGGTATGGCACGAATGATCTCATATATTTATTCATGAATAAACCTCCTTAACTCTTCATCACTACGTATTGTATTCAGACATAACAGGCATTTATGACACATATAAAAAAGTAATAAGTACAGGGGGAATGAATGTGGAGAATGTAAAGAATTTCATTGTGCTAGAAGTAAAGAACTTAAAGGAAACGCTGTATTTTTACGAAGGGATTTTAGAAATAAGCCCCAGTTCAGAGAGACCTCAATTAGATATAACAGGGGTTTGGTATGATGCTGATTCAATGAGAGTTAGTTTTGTAATGAATCGTAGTTTGGGTGGGCGTGAGAAGAGTGTTACGGATGCGGTTGATGTTCTAATGTTTTCAATTTCTAACATAGAGAACTTAAAGAAGAGGTTAGTGTTTTATAAAATTGCATATACAGAAAACAAAAGTGAGAAGAGTATTGTAGTACAAGACCCAGATGGATATAAAGTTCAAGTGATAGAAAGAAAGGAACATAGGGAGGCGATTTGATGGAGAGAAATTACGAAGAAAGTGCGTTGTTTGAGCATAAGTTTTGGCTAAAGGTACTTAGTGATCATGCGCAATTTTTACTTGATGCGTTAGCTCCAAAGGAGAAGGAAGATATAAAGAAAGCTACTTATTTTGTTGAGACGTTTACAGGCTTTTTAAATAAAATTCATACTGTCAATCTCATTGCATTCTCAAAAGAGGCAGAGCGAGCTGCTAAGGAGATACGAACGTTTAAATTAAATATTATACAGAAACAGTTGGAGGGGAAAATTACTATTCATTTTACGCCAACTTTTATTAATCATATGGTAAATGAAGTAGAAGAGTATATAACGGTGTTAGAGTTTTTAAAGAAAGGAGAAGTTCCGCCTGTTTTTCATGAATTACATTATCATCTCGTTTGGTTAACAGATGCAGCTGGTCATGCAGGGTCTATTTCTGGTGGATTAGATCTTGTTGAAAAAAGATTGAAAGAGAAAAGCGAAGAATTCGAGAAGCACTTTGAACAATTTTACTTAAAGGCAGTTGAGATGACGGGGTATTTACGGACAGAGCTTCATCATTTTCCGGCGTTAAAGAAGTTTACAAAAGATGTTTCACTTGAGTTAAAATTATTTTCGCATTTTCTCCATGAGGTTGAAGAGATGGAGTTATCGAATGAAATATTAAGTGCGTTATCAGCGAGAATGGCAGATCATATGGCAAGAGAGGAATGTTATTATTTATTAAAGTTAGCACAATCATCTGGACTTGAGATGCCAAAATGTAATCCACTTTAAAGAACAAGAGGTCGATTTCAGTTGGCCTCTTGTTCTTTTTTATTATCTCTTTTTATTTTTGCTTGCTCAATACTTGCCTGTAATGTCTCCATAATATTGATGATGTTTGGAGCTGGGGAGATTGTTTCAGTTTTTTCCTGTTGTTCAATTTTGTTTTCGATTAATTCGGTAAGAGCTTCTTTATACTCGTCTGTAAATAGCTCTTGTTCGAAAGGATTTGTAAGATGATGAATTAAATTGATTGCCGCGGTGAGTTCTTGTTTTTGAATAGGATGATCTTCGTTACTTGGTAAATTAGGTGTAGTTGTTATATTGCGAATTTCATTAGGGTAATGAATGGTTTGTAACATAAGCCCATCTTCAAAGCTACGGATAATAGCTAAGTGTTGTTTTTTTCTGATAGAAATATGAATTAGACCAAGTTTATTCGTACGTTCAAGAGCTTCTTTTAATAATAAATATGACTTTTCGTGTCCCGGCGTAGGGCCTATAAAATAAGAACGGTCATAGAGAACAGAATCAATTTCGCTATTTTGGACAAAAGATATAATACGAATGGACCGTGGCTCATGAACTTTTTGCAGCTCAGCTAATTCTTTTTCATCAATAATGATGTATTTATGAGGTGCATATTCATAGGCTTTTACAATATCTTTATCATCGATTTCTTCATCCGTACAATCAGGAGCAAGCTTTTTATATTTAATAGGTGTTAGGCATTCTTTATGGAGACTTAAAAACTTTATATCGTTTTCTTCTACGGCACTATATAGTTTGATTCCTATATTTAATAGCCCAAGTGAAAGTGCACCTTTCCATACGGTATGCATATGAAATTTCTCCTTTCATTTAAAAAAATAAGTATGTTTATTATGAGATAGTAAGAAATTTCATATACGTTTTTTATTTTTAGTCAAGGGTAAGCTAGATAGTTCGAGTCATAAAATGTATTGACAAGCCCTCTAAAATATTTTAATGTGATTGTATAAAATTGTGTATATAAAGGGGAGTAACTTATTACAGTAAAGTCGTCATTACAGGGAGAAACCCTCGGCTTTATTGGCAACGTTTCGTTGTTAGTGAGACCTTTACCAGCAATGGTACAGGCCCCTTATTGTCTTTTTTAGGACCCTTACCATATTTGGTAGGGGCCTTTTTGTATACAAAGAGAGGAGATAAAAAATGAAAAAACTTATTAGTAGATTAAGAGTTGTATTTCATGTCCGCAAGTTTGTTCCATTCCTATTTGACTTTTTCACTTCAAAAGAGGTTTCAATAAAGAAGAAAATTTTATCTGTTGCTTTTTTAGTTGGTTATGTGGCGATGCCGCTTGATTTAATTCCAGACTTCCTGCCGTTTATCGGTATTTTAGATGATATTGGAATTGTGTTATTCATTTTGAATCGAATTGTAAAAATGGCACCAGTGCAATTACAAGAAAAGCATAATGTAAATATTGGATAGGAGTTAAAAGAATGGAGCAAATTATTTTAGATATAATCGAGTTTTTAAAGCAGTTTTCTTATTTTGGAGTTGTGTTAGCATTAACGTTTGAATTTATTCCAGCAGAAGTAGTTTTACCCATGGTTGGATATTGGGTGTACGAGGGAGATATGAATTTTTGGCTAGCTGTATTAGCTGGAACGCTTGGTGGAACGACAGGACCATTAACGTTATATGCACTCGGTTATTACGGTGGTCGTCCTCTATTAATAAAATACGGAAAATACTTCTTCATTAAGGAAGAACAAATTCAAAAGGCAGATGATTTCTTTGAGAAATACGGACCGGTTGTAGCCTTTGTTGGACGCTTCGTTCCAGGAGTTCGAACACTTATTTCCGTTCCATGTGGTATGGCGAAAATGAACATATGGAAATTTAGCATATATACATTTGTAGCGATGTTCCCGTTAACGGCTTTGTATATATATGTAGGAATGAAATTAGGTCCGCATTGGGAAAAAGCAGCGGATATTGTTGGACAATATATGCTACCGATATTAGGAGGCGTTCTTCTTATCGTGGCTAGTATCTTTATCTATAAATTTATGAAAAAACGAAACAAAACGGAATCTATCTAGTTATTAGCATTGAGTTTTGATTAATTTTTGAAAATAGATGAATAGTACAGGCAAAAGACTCTAAAGGACATACACATATAGGGAATATAAAAGAGAGAGGGGAAACAACTATGTCTTGTGAGTGCTCAGGGTCAGCGTTAACTTGCTGTCCAGATAAAAATTATGTGCAAGATAAAGTGTGTAGTCCGTGGTCTGCTACTGTAGTTGCAACAGCAATTGATAATGTTCTCTATACAAATAATATTAATCAAAATGTAATTGGTACTGGCTTTGTGAAATATGATGTTGGACCGGGCCCAATCACTGTAGAAGCACTTGATTCTGCTGGGGCTACAATTGATACACAAACATTAAACCCAGGAACGAGTATTGCTTTTACGTATCGCCGCTTTGATAGTATACAAGTTGTGTTACCGGCAACACCTGCTGGAACGTATCAGGGAGAGTTTTGTATTACAACACGTTATCCACTTTCATAGCAGAATAGGAGAGGATCAAAATGGGAATGAGAAGTTCCAGTTTGTCTTGTTGTTCTAATAAAACGCTTGTACAAGATCAAGTATGTACAGACTGGTCTATTACAGGTGCTGGTACTCAAATTGTATATACGAATAATATTACGCAAGAAGTGTATGGTTCGGGTTATGTGAAATATGATGTAGGCGCAAATCCAATTACTGTTGATTTTTTAGTAGGTGCTACAGTAGTTGATACGATTACTGTTCAACCGCAAAGTAGCGGTACTTTCACTATACGATATTTTACTACAATTCGAATTACTACGACAGGAACAACTGTTAGTCAAGGAGAGTTTTGTATTACAGTACGTTATCCGATTTCATAAAAAAGCATACCGTAAAGGGTATGTTTTTTTTATTGAGGAAGTAATGAAATTGGTATTCTATAAGCAACATGTAAATTGGCAACAGTACTTGCCTTCTAAATATAGTGAAGAATTACTTTGTATATTAATAATACTAACGGATATTAAACCTTTACCTGTGTAAGATATTGTATTGCCAGGAAACACAGTGAAAATATTAGTTACTGCTCCAACGATTTGAATTGTAATTGCTTCAGTGCTGCTAGTACTATTGTAAACCGAGACAGTACCTGATATAAGGAGTATCCCATCACTTTGCCATAGTATCATTGATTGTAATGCATCTTTGGCAGAGGGAATGGTGCTATTAGTTATGAGGAAATTCCCTGCAAATTCATTTGTTACTAGCTCGCAACTTGGATTTGGAGGAGGGGGCGGTGGACAAGGGTCTGGACAAATGATAGATAAAGGAGCGAAACAGCCAATATTTTTTTTATTCTTCAATACAACCCCTCCTTTTTAAGTTGTCTTTTACTACTATTAAATGTAGAAGCATGGCCGATGTGTTAAGAAAAGAAGAAAATGTTAAAAATTAAGATTGTCTAATAGGCTTACATCTTAACGTATCATTCATGTTATAGAAAAGAGTATATGTGAATAGACATGGGAAAAGAATGATCAGAATCTTTTAGACAAAAGGTGGTTGTATACAATAGTACGAGGAATGTGGGACTTAATTTATAATTAACTGTATATTTACAAAAATTTAATAAAATTCATTTGTGATTTAAACGACATTAATATGCTTTAGATAAAATAGCCCTTGTAATGAATCAATTATTATGAGGAGGATTCACGTGGACAGAATTGCTTTAAGAAAAGTAAAAGGTCTTATTGGATTATTAATGATTTTTGTATTGGCGTTTGTATCATTTCCATGGAGTACATCAGTCAAAGCGGAAGAGAAGAAACAAGAAAAGATGCAGAGTGAGAAGAAGTTAGTTTTTCCAGTTGTAAGTGATGTACATATTAAAAACAGTGGAACGGATGATACGTTTCGCTGGAAAAGAGCGATTGAACAGTTTAATACACTTGCTCCAAAACAAGATGCATTTGTAATTGTAGGAGATTTTACTGATTCAGGATCGGTACAACAATATGATCGCTTCATGCAAGTGTATAATGAAAATGCAAATAAAGATGCGGTACGAATGAATTCTCTCGGTAATCATGATTATTGGAACGGCTTATCTGTAGATGGAGCGCAGAAGCGTTTCTTAGAAAAAACAGGAATGGAATCGATTTATTATCATAATGTGGTGAAAGGGTATCACTTCCTTGTTATGTCTCCGGAAGATGGGACAACTCATGGATATTATTCAGACAAGCAAATTAACTGGTTAAAAGAAGAAATGGCAAAAGCGCAAAAGGATGATCCAGAAAAGCCGATTTTCGTATTTTTACATCAACATATTAAAGATACAGTATACGGTAGCCAAGAGTGGGGAACGAAAGATAGTACGAAAATTAATGCAGTATTAAAAGAATACCCACAAGTCATTACGTTTTCAGGTCATTCTCATTATCCGTTAGATGATCCAAGATCTATTCATCAAAAAGACTTTACGTCCGTTGGTACATCTTCTGTAAGTTATATGGAAGTTGAAGGCGGTAAAGTACAAGGAAATATCCCGCCAGGAGCTAGTACGTTAAGCCAAGGTTTATTAGTAGAAGTAGATGATGAAGAGGTAACGATTAATCGTCGTGATTTCCATACGAATGCTTGGACAGGTGAGCCTTGGAAAATTAAATTGCCAGCAAAGAAAGAAACATTTACACATGTAGAAAATCGTGATAAAGAAAAGCCATACTTCGCTAAGGATGCAAAGCTTGCTGTATCAAATGTAACAGAAAACGCAGCAACAGTAACATTCCCGCAAGCATTGGACAACCTTCTTGTTCATTCTTATCGTGTACAAGCGAAGGATAAACAAACAGGTGAGATTAAAAATAAGTTATTAGCATTCTCAGAGTTTTACCGTGACCCAGTGCCGAAAGACCTTACATTTACGCTTGCAGGGTTAGATGGTGGGAAAACATACCTACTTGAAGTCGTCGCAATTGATTCATTTGGCAATGAAAGTGTGCAGCCGTTAACGGCAGAAATTACTACGAAAAAAGATAATATCGATCCGAATGTAAAAGTGCCAAAGGCTGATGTTTTCGATGTGAACTTTGCAGATGGTACATTTAAAGACAATTCACCATTTGTTACAAAAGGTGATGTGAAGGGTAATGTGACTATTGAATATGATAAAGCTTTGAAAAAAAATGTTATGAAGTTAAACGGGAAAGCAAATACATTTGGGTATCTGCCGTTTTCAGCAGCCCAAAAAGAAAAAGTAGCAAATGCATTTACGTTAGAAACTGTATTTTCAATGAATGAAATTCGTGGACAAGGTATTTTGCAAAATACAGAGAGTGGTGGAATTGGTTTTGAGTCTACAGGAAGTGGAAATGTTGAATTGTGGGCTCATATTGGTGGTAGTTATAAACGTGTTGGCGTTCAGTTAGAAGCGAACAAAACATATCATTTAACAGGAACGTATAACGGAAGTGAAATAGCAATTTATGTAGATGGTAAAAAAATAAATAGCCAACCAGCTCAAGGAAAAGTGTATCATCCGAACGTACCGTTTGCATTTGGAGCTGATCCAGATAGCAATGGAAATGGTGGCATTTCGTTAAATGGTCAAATTGCGCTAGCAAAATTATATAGTAAAGCATTAAGTTCTTCAGAAGTATTAGCAGCGTACAATGAGTTTTTTAATCGTACGAAGTTAGAGCAAGTAAACGCGTTATATGAAGAGCTAGGAAAAGTAAAAGCAGTGTTAGCTGGTACATATGAATTTGGTGATAAGCCAGGTCAATACTCAAAGGAAGCATTTCAAGAACTAGAGAAAAGCTATAACACTGCAAAGCAAGCGTTTGAAAATATCGGAAGTACTGGGGAACAAATTATTCAAACGTATAACGAATTAAAAACAGCTAATGTAACCTTTGTACAATCTAAAGTAGCAGAAGAGCAACCAAAAACACCGAAAGAAAAATTAAAAATCAATATTGAATCTGCAAAAGTTGTAGTACAGAAAGCGCAAGCTGCGAATGTAACGGACGGTTCAGTGAAATCATTACAACAAAAAATTACAGTTGCAGAAGCTGTATTAAAAGATGCGAAAGTGAAAGACGAACAGGTAGAAACGATGAATCGTACGATAGAGCATGCGATTTCACTCGTTGAAAAAAGCATGAACAAATAAGAGAGAAGAAAAAGAAGCTTATCATGATAGGCTTCTTTTTTGTTATACTAAAAGTAGTATAGAAAGAGGGAGCGAATAATTTGGAACAGAAAAAGCTAAAAAGAATTCTTGAATATGTATGGATCGCGGTTGTGCTCCTTGTAGGATATTATTTATTAAAAGATAAAAGTATATGGATTCTATTTTTAATGACTTTCTTATTAGCGGGTTTAGGCACGTTATTTATTAATTTCTTCTTTGATAGTGTAAATGCATGGAAGAAAAAGAAGGAGACGAAGTAAAGAGGGAAGCTATGCAAAAGTGGAAGCTTATATATTAGGTGATTATTTTCTTATTGCTTGTAAGTATTGGAGTTTTTAAATACGCTACACCAATAGGGAATTGGGCATCGCTTACAGCTTACATCGGCATATTCATCATTTTACAATCGTTAACGAGAAAACATAATAAAACAGGAAAATAGCTCGCCGTTTCATCGGCGAGCTATTTTATTATGCTTCTTTCGTCTCATCATTTGTTTTTTCAGTAGCTAAATGACTATGCTTTCTAGAGTAGAAGAAATAGAAGCATAAGCCGACTATAAGCCAAACTGCAAAGCTAATCCATGTCGTTTTAGACAAATTGATCATTAAATATAAACAGCAAAGGATTGCGACAACTGGTAGTACAGGTACGAAAGGAGTACGGAATCCGCGTTTTAAGTCAGGATGTGTTTTTCGTAAAATAAGTACAGCACAGCAAACGAATGTGAAGGCTGTTAACGTACCGATGTTTACTAAATTCGCGAGTAAATGTAGGTCTAAAAGTCCTGCTAATAAAGCGGCAACAACGCCAGTAATCCACGTATTTAATAAAGGGATTTTCACTTTTTTATTTACACGTGCTAACGCTTTTGGAAGTAAACCGTCGCGGCTCATCGCATATGAAACACGAACTTGTCCATACATAACGACTAAGAGAACGGTTGTCATTCCAGTCATCGCACCAACAGCGAGTAACCCTGCAATTGTATCTTCACCAACGAAATGCAATGCAAATGCAACTGGATCAGAAACATCTAATTGTGTATAAGGAACCATGCCTGTTAAAACGAAAGATACAATCATGTATAAAACAGTACAAATAAGAAGGGAACCGATAATGCCGATTGGTAAATCACGCTGTGGTTTTTTCGTTTCTTCTGCAGCGGTTGCGATTGCATCAAACCCTAAAAAGGCGAAGAATACAGTGGCAGCTCCAGTAATAATACCGTCGTATCCGAATGGAATGAACGGTGTCCAATTTTCAGGCTTTACATATTTTGCGCCTGCAACGATAAAGGCAATGATAACAGCTAGTTTAATAAGAACCATAATATTATTAATGCGTGCACTTTCACGTATACCGAAACTTAAAAGGCCAGTAATAAGAAGTAAAATACAGACAGCTGGTAAATCGATGATACCACCTTTTCCAACACCGGGGGCCGAGGCGATTATGGCGGGAAGGTGTATGTTAAATCCTTGTAGTAAAGATTGTAAATAACCAGACCACCCAACAGCTACAGCTGCAACGGCAAGTAAATATTCGAGCATTAAACACCATCCGACGATGAAGGCGACGACTTCTCCGACTGTCATATATGCGTAAGTATACACACTTCCTGAGACAGGTATAGAAGAAGCAAATTCAGCATAACAAAAGGCTACACAAGCACAAGTAAATGCAGCGATAAGAAATGATAGCATAATACCAGGACCAGAATGTTTTGCTGCAACAATCCCCGTTAATACAAAGATTCCTGTCCCAATTACGGCGCCGATTCCTAAAAACGTTAAATCGAGTGCAGTTAATGTTCTATCTAGTTGCTTTGGTGATTCAGTACTGAGCGCTTTTTTTCGTAATAATGACTTCATTTTGGACTCTCCCCCCGTTTTTCATTTCCATAACTGCGAATATAGTATGAGCCCATTAGAAAAGAGTACGTAAGTAAATGGAGGTACAGTTATGGTATGTAGTTTTTTAAAGTTTCTGGATTAACTTTATTATAATTCAGAATATTTTGTCAAATAAAACTTTAACAAATAAAATCCGGATGAATAGGGGAAACTATGTGCGGAAATGGATACGGGTTAACAAATAGATTTATTTTATATAGTAGGAGAAGATGCTATGTTATTTTATTTTGAACTTGTCGTCATTTTACTTTGTACGAAATTAGCTGGTGATATTAGCGTTAGACTCGGTCAGCCTTCTGTACTTGGTAAATTACTTGTTGGTATTATTATCGGTCCTGCGGTGCTAGGTATTATTAATAGTTCAGAACTTATTGATGAGCTTAGTGAAATTGGTGTTTTGCTACTTATGTTTATGGCGGGACTTGAAACAGATTTAGAAGAGTTAAATCGGAATTTGAAATCGTCGTTTGCAGTAGCGGCTGGTGGAATTATTTTTCCTTTCATCGGTGGATATGTGATAGGGCTGTTGTTTGGATTAATGCAATCTCATGCCATTTTTTTAGGATTATTACTTTGTGCAACATCGGTTAGTATTACAGTGCAAACGCTAAGAGATTTAGGGAAGATGAATACGAGAGAAAGTACAACGATTTTAGGTGCTGCCGTATTTGATGATGTAATTGTCGTTATTTTATTAGCGTTTGTTATGAGCTTTTTAGGAACGCAAGATGTGAATATAACACTTGTCATTGTAAAGAAAATTGTTTTCTTTGTAAGTATTGTTTTTATCGCATGGAAAGTCGTTCCTTGGATTATGAAAATGCTTGTGCCGCTTCGTGTAACAGAAGCTTTAATTAGCGCGGCTCTTATTATTTGTTTCTCTTTTTCGTATTACAGTGAAATGATGGGAATTGCAGGTATTATTGGAGCATTTGCAGCAGGAATTGCCATTTCTCAAACGGAGTATAAGCATGAAGTGGAACATAAAATTGAACCGATTGCTTATGCGATATTTGTACCAGTGTTCTTCGTAAGTATCGGAATGGAAATTACATTTCAAGGAATCGGGAGTCAGCTTTGGTTCATTATCATTATGACGCTCGTTGCGATTTTCACAAAGTTAATCGGATCAGGTTTAGGAGCAAGACTGACAGGATTCAACCTCCAATCTTCTATTAGTATTGGTGCAGGGATGGTGTCACGCGGAGAAGTAGCGCTGATTATCGCAGCAAACGGACTTACGGCGAATTTATTAGCGAAAGAAAATTTCACAGCGATTGTGATTGTTGTTATATTGACGACGATTATTACACCGCCACTTTTAAAGAAGTATTTTGTATAGAGGGAAAGAGCTTATCTAACGTAGGTAAGCTTTTTTTATTTCAAAAAGCAATGGGCATGTAGCATGAGTGGTTTGTAATTATGGTAAAATCTATGTATATGATGTGGACGAGGAGAGGGATGTGTGAAGATTACGAAGGGGAAGGTTATAGGCGTAATCATACTTATTGCACTATGTATACCATTTACCGCATGGAAAGAATCAAAAGTAAAATATTTTCCAGTTTCTATTTTTTCTTCCTATGTAGAAGATGAAAACCGAAAGACTATAAGTACACTGCTTTTGTACCTGACTTTGCAGTTTGGATACATGGATGGGAAAAACAGAGATCTGAAGGTGAAATAACGTCATATTAAAAAGGGGATTGAACTGTAATTGTTCATCATCTACCTGGTAATGATGGTTTTTATCTATATGATACAAATGATATTAGAGAATATACGCAACCGTAAGAAGTGGAGGTTAAATAGTGAAAGCTTCAACATTACTATTTAAAATTGAAAATAATATGGATCAATTTTCACCAGCTGAAAAGAAGGTTGCCATGTACATAATGGAGAACGCAGAGATTGTTCCAAATTTAACGACAAAAGAAGTGTCTACAAATGCGGGATCGAGTGAGGCGAGTGTTGTACGTTTTTGTAAAACAATCGGTATTGGAAGCTTTAAAGCATTTAAGATAGCGCTTGTTCGTGAATTAACGATTGCTGATTATAATATTAACGATTTTTCAGTAATGAATAAGGAAGATGGACCGTACGATTTGTTTAATAAAGTTACGTATGTGAATAAAGCCGCAATTGAGGCAAGTGTTACGGCGATAGATAAGAAGGAACTTGAGAAAGCTGCAGATCGTATTGTAAATGCGGATAAGATCTTATTTTACGGCGTAGGTGGGTCAGCGACACCGGCGATGGATGGGGCGTATAAATTTACACGGCTCGGATTTACAGCGATGATGCTATCTGATTTTCATATGATGTTGCCGCTTGTGACGAATTTAAAAGAAGGCGATATATTTGTGGCGATTTCAACATCTGGGCGAACGAAAGATGTGCTTGAAATGGCGCAATATGCAAAGAGACAAGGTGCAACTGTTATCGGAATTACGAAACTTGACCAATCATCACCTTTATATAAAGAAGCGGACATTCGCCTTTGTATGCCGGATGTAGAGCAAGATCATCGTATTGCGAGTATTGCTTCGAGAATGACGCAACTGAATATGATTGATGCTTTATATGTGATTACTTTTAATCGAATTGGCAATAAAGTGCTGGATCAATTTATGGAGACGCGAGAAGAAGCTTTGCGGTTACGGAAGTTAAAGTAGAAGAAAAGATGAGGGGACTCATCTTTTTTTATCCCGCTATTTGCCGGGCAGTAAGACCCCTCCCTCAAAATTCAGCGGAAGCAAAGAAAGTTAGGTGGGGGTCGGGCTGATTAAAGTTTCACTTTATTATCTTTGACAAAAATATGTCATTTTATGAAATTTTATTTCATAAAATAAGAAAGAGTTATTGATTTTTAATTTCTTAAAGTTATAATAAAAGTGTGAAATATAATTTCAAAGAGGGTGGCAATATGTTAGAAAATTTATCGACAGAACACCGTAATGAGAAAACGACGAATCTAGATGAGATGAGTATAAAAGAAGTGTTACAAAGTATGAATGAAGAAGATCGAACTGTTGCGTTAGCAGTTGAAAAAGAAATAGAACACATTGAAAAGGCTGTACAGACTGTTATTAAATCTTTTGAAGAAGAGGGCCGATTAATTTATATTGGGGCTGGTACGAGTGGACGTTTAGGTATTTTAGATGCGGTTGAATGCCCACCAACATTTGGAACAGATGATAAAATGGTGCAAGGATTTATAGCAGGTGGATTGAAAGCGTTTACTAAGGCGGTGGAAGGTGCCGAAGATCGCGAAGAATTAGCAGAAGAAGATTTGAAAAGTATTGGCTTAAACGAGAAAGATACAGTGATTGGTATTGCCGCAAGTGGTAGAACCCCTTACGTAATTGGCGGATTGAAATACGCACATAGTGTGGGAGCAAGTACGGCGAGTATTTCTTGTAATAAAAATGCTGAAATAAGTAAGTATGCAAAACTCAATGTAGAAGTGGAGACAGGTGCAGAAATATTAACAGGCTCAACACGTTTGAAGGCTGGTACAGCGCAAAAATTAGTGCTCAATATGATTTCAACAGCGTCAATGATTGGTGTAGGAAAAGTATATAAAAACTTAATGGTAGATGTTCAATCTACGAATGAAAAGTTAGTAGAACGATCAAAACGAATTATTGTGGAAGCAACAGGAGTTAGTTATGAAGTAGCAGCAGAGTATTACGAAAAAGCAAATCGTAATGTGAAAGTTGCTATCGTTATGGTATTACTACAGTGTGAGTATGGGGAAGCACTAGAAAAACTAAAAGAAGCGAAAGGCTTTGTGAAGAAAGCATTATAAAGTGAAACGATAAGAATAGGGAGGGGGATTCTATTATGAAGAAAGAAGAGAGAATGGCCAAAGAAATTTCAGAGCAACTTGGGGGAATAAAAAATATTCGTGGCATTGCTCATTGTATGACGAGACTGAGGTTAACGCTTCATGATGAAAGTAAAGTGAATATGGATCTTTTGAAAAAGGTTGAAGGCGTTATGGGCGTCATTGAAGATGAAACACTTCAAGTTGTTGTTGGTCCAGGAACTGTAAATAAAGTAGCAGCTGAAATGGAAGTTTTAACAGGATTACGAATTGGTGAGGTTGCAGATCATCATCTTGAAGATATTGGTCAAGAGATTAAATCAGAGATGAAGAAGAAAAATAATACACCAGTGAAGAACTTTTTACGAAAAATAGGTAACATTTTTATTCCGTTAATACCTGGTCTTGTTGCATCAGGAATTATAAACGGAGTTGCTAACTTTGCGAAAAACGCTGGTGCTGATCCGAATGCTACATGGCTACAAATGTTACTACTCATTGGCGGCGGTATCTTTACATTTTTAGGGATTTTAGTCGGTTGGAATACAGCGAAAGAATTTGGCGGGACACCAGTTCTTGGGGCGATTGCGGGTATTTTAATTTTCAATCCGGCGATGGCAAATGTGAAATTATTTGGTGAGGCAATGGTACCTGGGCGGGGCGGATTGTTTGCAGTTATTTTTGCAGCGTGGCTTATGGTAGTAGTTGAGAGAAGAGTACGAAAAGCAGTGCCGAATGCAGTAGATATTATTGTAACACCGCTTATTACTGTATTAGCTGTAAGTATAGTAACGATGTTAGCGATTCAGCCAGCAGCGGGATTTTTATCTGATGGTATTACGAGCGGTATTAACGCAATTTTAAATGTTGGTGGGGCATTTGCTGGAGCAGTGCTAGCCGGAACGTTTTTACCACTCGTTATGGTCGGATTACACCACGGTTTAACACCGATTCATATGGAATTTATTAATCAAACGCACGTAACACCTTTATTACCAGTACTCGCAATGGCTGGTGCCGGTCAAGTGGGCGCAGCGATTGCAATTTATGTAAAAACAAAAAATAAACGACTTCGTAACGTAATTAAAGGTGGATTGCCAGTTGGGTTTTTAGGGATTGGTGAGCCGTTATTATACGGGGTTACATTACCACTTGGAAAACCTTTTATCACTGCTTGTTTAGGAGCGGCTGTCGGTGGTGCATTCCAAGCAGTTATGAAAACGGCTTCACTCGGAATTGGCGTATCAGGATTATCTTTAATCCCGTTAATTGCTGATAATAAATATTTACTATATTTCTTAGGTTTAGTCATTGCATATACTTTCGGATTTATCTTCACGTACTTCTTCGGATTTAAAGAAGAAATGGCAGAAAACATATAGAGAAAGGGATTCCTTTCTCTTTTTCTATTCATAGAAAGGGAGATTCATATGATAGGAGTTTCAATTTATCTTTCAAAAGGGCAAGCAGACAAACAAAAAGAGTGGCTAAAAATAGCGAAGGAAAACGGATTTTCATCTATTTTTACATCACTTCATATTCCGGAAGACGATCCAGATACGTATAAAGAGTTAATTCAAACATTAGGGAAACAGGCTCTCGAAAATGAAATGGAATTAATGGTGGATATATCTCCAAAGTCGTTAAATCATTTAGGAATAACGTATGAAAATGTGGAAGTGTTATTGGGCTTTGGTATTACTGGTTTACGAATGGATTATGGCATTGCGCCGAAGGAAATTGCGCGTGTATCTCATAAGATGAAAGTAGCTTTAAATGCGAGTACGATTACAGAATCTTTCTGGGAAGAGTTACTTGCGGAAAATATACGGGTAGAGAATGTAGAAGCGTGGCATAATTTTTATCCGCGCCCAGAAACAGGACTAGCAAGGTCCTTTTTACAAAAGCAAAATCAATATTTACATGCGTGTGGAATAACAACGATGGCATTTATTCCGGGAGATGAGGATAAACGTGGCCCGTTATATGAAGGGTTACCAACGTTAGAAAAGCACCGCAATATGCGCCCGCTTGAAGCGTTTTTAGAACTTGTTCAAGATTGTGATGTCGATAAAGTGTTGATTGGAGATATAAGTGCTAGTTTAGAAAGTGTACAAGAAATTGCGAGCGTGAGTAGAGGGATTATTCCGCTGCGATATGAGTCATTTATAAATGAAAATGAAGTATTAAAAGTAGTAGAGCAAGTGCATACAAATAGATTAGACCCAGCACGTGATGTCATTCGCTCAGTAGAATCAAGGGAAGGAAATAAAGTGATTTTACAGCCGATGCATGCAATCGCAAGAAAGAAAGGCAGTATCACAATTGATAATGAATTGTACGGTAGATATGCCGGGGAGATGCAAGTTGTTATAAATGATTTGCCTACAGATGAGAAGGTGAATGTTGTCGGAATGGTTGTGGAAGAGGACGTGCTGTTATTGCCTTATATTGGTGCTGGAAAAAAGTTTCAACTTTTTCTGTGCGATTGAGTAAAAGCTTGAATTAGCGCTATTTTATAAAAGACATTATTCGTAAAACGGATAATGTTTTTTGTTTTCTTTAAAAAAAGCATTTGACGAATGAAACGAAATACCGTATTGTTTTGTCTTGTGAATAAATGTTCACCATAACAAAACAAAAAAGGGGAGTTCAAAATGAATCAATATATTGGGAATTTAATTATTCGTATCGTGTTAGGAGTTACGTTCTTTGCACACGGTTTAGCAAAGTTTCAATCAGGTATAGATAACGTAGCAGGATGGTTTACAAGTATCGGTTTACCAGGTGGCCTTGCGTATGGCATAGCGACAGTTGAATTAGTTGGTGGTATATTATTAATTATCGGTTTAGGTGTTCGATATGTAGGATTGTTATTCGCTCTTATTTTAGCTGGAGCTATCGTAAAGGTAAATGGAGCAGCAGGATTATTAGGAGATGGCAAGAATCCAGGATATGAATTAGATCTTGCATTATTATCAATGGGTGCGTATTTATTCGTTGTAAAAGCAGAAGGATATGTAGATCGTTTCTTAAAAGAGAAAGTAATGAAAACGAAGTAAATTTTATTTATAAATTGTTGACTTAAAGAGTTATTGTAACTATAATGGTTACAATAACTAAGTTAAGAATGAAATGAATTAGCATATTTTTTTACACAAGTTGTAACTACATTAGTTACAACTTGTGTAAAGAATAAATAAACGAGGGAGGAATTACTATGCTTAAATCAAATTTAGAAATTATTCAAAGTACGTATGAAGGATCAGCTTCTTCGAATGCAAAACATTTAGCAGAAGCCCTCTCTGAAAAAATAGAATGGACAGAGGCAAAAGGTTTCCCGTACGGCGGACGTATATAGGTACAGAGGATATAATGGAAAATGTATTTAGTCGTTTAGGATCAGAATGGGATGATTATAAAGCGAGTGTAAATATGTATCATGAAGTAAACGGAAAAGATGTAATTATTGCTGAAGGTGTTTATTCAGGAGTTTATAAAGAAACGGGAAAATTGTTTGAAGCAGAATTTGTTCATATATGGCAGCTTGAAAATGGGAAAATTATAAAATTTAAGCAATATGTGGATAGTTTTATTGTGCGAGAAGCGATGAAGGTTTAAAATATAATAAGGAAACAAATGGAATCGGCTGTGCGCAGGCGATTCCATTTGTTTATGTGATTATTAGGGGAATGGGGAATACATAATATGAAAAAATGGATTATAGGGACAATTACAATGATTGTAATTGCAATAGGAGCTGTATTCGGTGTTACGAAACTTCTTAATTATATAGAAGAAGAGGAGAAGAGTCTGAAAGCACAAAATGTAACGGGGCAACAAGGGAAGAAAGCAAAGGAAGAGAAGCAACAAGCTAGTGAAGATGAAATTATTTCTACCATGCATAGGATGGTACATCAAAAAGTGAAATCCTCTGAAAAATGGGGATTTATTGAAATGACAAATAAGGAAATTCGTAGTGCGAAGGAAGCGGTAGAAAGCAGTACAAATTTTAAAAATAAATCAAAGTTACTTGCTACTTTGGAGCGCTGGGAGAAAGGGGATTTTTCACAAACGGTTGAGGAGCATAACTTTTTGTGGGAAATTCAAGGTGGTGATACTGGAAAGGCAACAGAACGTTTATCGCCAGAAGAAGAAAAGAAGTATGTGAAAGAAATGAAAGGTAAATAAAAACATCGCCACTTTGGTGGCGATGTTTTTTTGATTAAGAATGTTTGCGCAGTAAAGCTCTAGTTGGCTGAACAGCAACTGTTTTGAAATGAGAAAATAAATAACATCCTGTCACGACGACAATTGTACCTAAAATTTGTATCCATGTTAATTCTTCACCTAGGAAAAGGAATGCTAAAATAGCTGTGAAAATCGGATTGAAGTTTAGAAAAATTCCCGATGTTGTAGCTCCTAATTTTTGTACACCAATGTTCCAAAATACCATACAAAGTACTGTTGAAATGATTCCTGTATATAAAAGCGATGTAATGAATGATGTATTTATATTTGAAACAGTGAAGTTACCGATGTTAAATGGCAGTAATAAAATAATGCCGAAAATACCAGAATATAACGTCGCCATTAGTGGTGTAGTTGTTTTTGTTGCCCATTTACTGCACACAGAATATATCCCCCAAATACAAACTGCCGCAATCATCCATAAATCTCCGCTATTAAAATGTAGTGAAAATAAAAGTGAGAAATCACCTTTTAATAGAGCGAGGATAACCCCGAAGAATGAAAGGGTCATGGATAATATTTGAAGTGTATTTACTTTTTCTTTTAGAAATAATACCGAAAATAGTGCAATTGAAATTGCATTCAATGTAGAGATGAGACCCACATTCGTTGCGGATGTTTTTTCTAATGCTAAAAATTGAAAGATGTTAAAGAGAGCGACTCCTGAAATCCCCATCAGTATTAAAGGTAGTATCGCAGCGCGCGGTGGCAGGATTTTCTTTTCTTTAAGCCATACCATAGGTAATAAACAAACGATCGCAATGATCCATCTTAAACTCGTCAGTGTCATCGGCGAGGCATGATCGACGAGAGATTTCCCAACGACAAAATTCCCTCCCCATAATAAGCTCGTTAATAATAGTAAAAAGACATAAAAATAAGGCATATTAAAATCCCCTTTGTTATAATCAATACGAATTGTAAATAATTTTAGCATTTTTCTTTATTGTGTAATATATTCTTTTGTATAATGGTTAAAAATCAATAAAACATTTCGTTTCGTTTGTATCTTAAAGAATAATATTCAGTTTCGTTTGAATTAAGGGATGTTTTTTCGAATAATCATCGGTAAGAAAAAAGGGGGAATTATAATGGAGTCATCTGTTATTAAAGTGTTAGATGATTTGGATGTACAAATTTTAGATATATTGCAGAAAGAATCACAAGTAAGTAATGCAGAGCTTGCACGCCGTGTTAATTTATCTCCAGCTGCGATGCATGCAAGAATAAAAAGGTTAGATGGAGAAGGTTTTATTGATAAGCAAGTAGCAATTTTAAATCAAGAAAAGCTCGGTTTTGATTTACTATGCTTCATTTTTATGAGTACGAATATTCATCAGTATGAAAAGCTTGAAGTGCTAGAACGAGAATTAGAATCGATGCCTGAAGTGTTAGAATGTCATTGTTTAACAGGGGAATATGATTATTTATTAAAAGTTGCAAATCGTGATCGTAAAGAACTGGAGCAGTTTATTAGAAAGTTGAACAAGCTTGGTATTACACGGATACAGACAAGTTTAGCACTGCGTGAAATTAAATATTCGACGGTATTGCCGATACGAAATGAGGAACCGAGCATCGATTAGATTGCTTGGTTTTTTGTTTGTATAAAGTGATTGACGAGGAGAAAAGAGAGATGTATTATTATATAAAATTATGTATTAAAATTCATTTAAAGTTATAAATATTAATATTGGGGGCAAGGGGATATAATATGAAAATCTGTAATGCGGTTACGAGTGATGTGAAAGAAATTTATAGTCTCATTGAAGTTTATGCAAAAGAGGGGGTTGTTTTACCGCGTTCTCTTTTGTCTCTCTATCAATATTTGCAATGTTTATATGTTATGAAAGAAGGAGAGGAAGTCGTTGGAGTTGCTGGCTTACATGTATTAGGAGAGGATCTTGCAGAAGTGCGATCTTTAGTAGTTTCGCATACATATGCAGGGAAAGGGATAGGGCGTATGTTAGTGAATCATGTTATGGATGAGGCGGCAAAGATAAAAGTGAACAGGGTAATTTCTTTAACATATGAAACGGAATTTTTTCAAAAGTGTGGGTTTGATTTTGTGAATAAGGAAGTGTTGCCAGAGAAAGTGTGGATTGATTGCAGACATTGTCCAAAAGTTGATTATTGTGATGAAGTGGCGATGATTAGGTATGTTGGGTGAAATGTTTAGAGAGAAAAAAGCCCACTATTATTTAAGAAATAGTGGGTATCTATATTTTAGGCAGAAATGAGATGTTGTTAAGAATTTGAATTTGTTTTTCTTACTGCAAAATTAAAAATGGGATTTTTAAGCTCATAGTTATAAGTAGAACCATCGACAAGCCCTATAACTTTATCGCTATCATAAAGGTCGAGCATAAATTGTGCCATTTGTTTTGCAGTGTGGAATTTTGGTACAACATTATCGTATTGGAATTCATCAATATCAAATGATCGTTTCGCGAACTCTGTTTCAGTTGCACCAGGAGCTAAAACTTTTGCTTGTAATTTTGCACCTTGTTCTTTCAGTTCGTGAGATAATCCTTCTGTAAATGCACTTACATAGAATTTCGTAGCGCAATACGTAACAGCATTAGCGACAATCGTATATCCACCGCCTGATGAAACGTTAATAAGCTGTGTTCCATCAATCATTGAATAATCTCGAACGAAAAGGGAAGAGAGTATTGTTAGTGCTTCTATATTTACATGCAACATCGTTTCTATTTTATTTAAATTTTGTTCAGCGATTGAGGCAAAATTACCAAAACCTGCGTTGTTAATCCACGTTTCAATCTGGAAACTTTGGAGACTTTCATAAAGTTTATAAACATTTTCCGTGACGGATAAATCAGTTCTTCGAATGACAACATCTAACTCCGGATACATTTCGTTAATTTTCAATTTTAATCCATCTAATTCTTCTTTTCTTCGAGCTACAAGTATTATATTTTTTCCACGAGATGCAAAGGCTAAAGCCGATTCATAGCCGATTCCAGAACTAGCACCAGTAATAACAGTATATTTCATATAAAATCCCCCTAAGTTCAAATTCATTTATGGTTAGATTGTATTTGTTAGAGTATACTCTAAGTCAAATGTTTTTTATAAATTTGATAAGAACGCAAAATATATGAGGGCAAATGGCATGCGGAGGGAGTATGAGTATGTACACAATTAGCGAGGTAGCTACATTATTAGGAGTGAGCACACATACATTACGTTATTATGAAAAAGAGAACATACTAATTGCAAATCGCGATACAAATGGAAATCGACTGTATGAAGAATCACATATAAAGTGGTTGCAGTTTGTAATGAAGTTAAAACAAACGCAAATGCCAATAGCGAAAATAAGAGAATACGCTAGATTATATTTAGAAGGGGAGCATACAACTGAAGCTCGTTTACAGCTCCTAGAAGATCACAGGAAATCTATTCAGATTCAAAGAGAAAACTTAGAAGTTACAGAGAAGATGCTTGAAAATAAAATCATTGCATACAAAGACTCGTTGAAAAATACATAGATTAAAAAATACGCTGTTTCCTGTTACGTGATGAAAAATGGATTTGATCTATGAGTATTTCATCATAGTGTGCGGACAAATAAAAAGAGCAGCTAGCAAAAGCTAACTGCTCCATTCAAGGGATCTCTCCAAGGGGGAGTGGAGAAAGTATCGTATTATCAATATTATTGACGGAATATTGATTTTATTAAACTAGATTAAAAATTTGAAAGACTATTGTGTTAACTAAAATTATAACAGTATTAAAAAGTTCATGTATACGCTCAAAGTTTTGACTACTATGAAATCCATACTTTTTATCTTTTTGATATTTGGAACGAATGAATTACTTGAAAAAATGGATGATTAATTATAACGATTATGTAATTATAATTACATTAAAAACTCATATGTTTCTAATTTATAAAAAATATTACAATTACATTACAAAGACTGTTGACTATATTTAACTAACGTAATACAATTCTGTTTGTGGAAATAAAAACTAAAAATATTCATTAATTGGGGGATTTGGAAAATGAAGAAAGTTATTTTGCCGATTTTAATGTCTTCAATGTTTATCATACCAGCAGTGTCTCATGCAGAAGAAAATGTAGTTTCTCAAAAGAAAGCGGATACAATTGAGCAAGTTCAAGAAAAACGTGGTTGGTTTCAAGGGACGGGATACTGGTTGTACTATAATGAAGATGGTTCTTTGGCTATAGGCTGGAAAAATATTAATGGAAAATGGTATCACTTTGATGAAACAGGCATGATGGCTACATATATGAAAAATATTCAAGGAAAAACATATTATTTTAATGAAGATGGTTCAATGCAAATAGGATGGAAGAAAGTTCGAGTTTGGCATTATTTTAACGAAGATGGCTCTATGGCTAAAGATTGGAAAAAAATCAATGGAAAATGGTATCACTTTGACAAAGATGGTTACATGTCTGATGGCCGTAGGACTATAGGAGGAAAAACATACACTTTTAATGCAGATGGAACTATGGTTACAGGTTGGCAAGAGATTAAAAGTGGGCCTTATACAGGGAAATGGTTTTACTATAATGCAGATGGCGCTATGGCAACAGGTTGGGCACAAGTGAAAGGGAAATGGTATTATTTTGATGCATCTGGTGTCATGCAAACAGGCTGGTTAAAAAATAATAACGTATGGTATTACTTAAATACAGATGGATCAATGAAAAGCACAGAAAATAACTGGAACGAAGGCTGGTTAGAAGAAAACGGAAAGCGTTATGTTTTTGATGACACTGGTGCTATGCGAAAAGGGAAACTAGCTGAAGGCGGTACGGTTTGGTACTTTAATGAAGATGGTTCAATGCTAACAGGATGGAAACAGCTAGAAGAAGGATGGTATTACTTTAATGATCAATCTGGTGCAAGTGAACAAGGTTGGTTTAGCAATAAAGGGAAATGGTATTACTTTGAAGATGGCCCAATGAAAACAGGTTGGTTACAAGAAAATAAAAATTGGTATTATTTACAGTCTAGCGGTGACATGGCAGTTGGAAAACATTTAATTAATGGAAAATGGTATACGTTCAAACATAACGGTATTATGATGTAACAAAAGGTTTTTAAATAGAAATGTATTTTAAGAGATTTCCATAATGAAAAGGACACCTGTGAGGGTGTCTTTTTTACGCTAGCCCCCTATTAATAAAGAAAGAATAACATTTTTAACAATAATGAGTACCGATTTTTATTAAGTTGATTGATGGAGGAAGAGACATTGTTGCCATCAAGTTAAGCAATTTACGGTTTCTAAAAATGTAAAGTATTACAAGTAGTTAAATTGTTTATGGAATGTTGGTATTGACATTTTATAAATTATTCGTGTAAAATAATTTATGAATGACATTCAGTCATTTGTTATGAAAGGGTGTAGATAAGTAATTTTTAATAACTGAACAAATATAAGGATAAATGAGGCTGATATTGTTTTTTTAAAATAGTAGTTTGCGTGAGATTATATTTTTTAAATTATAAATGACTGACGGTCAGTCATATAATAATAGAAGGTGAGAGATATGAAAAATAAAGCTTGGTTATATGTGATATTAACATGTATCTTTGAAATATTTTGGGTGTTCGGTTTTAATACAGCCCATACTTGGTGGCATTGGGTTGTTATTGTAGGAGTTATTGCTGTTGATTTTCATTTTCTTTCTAAAGCGTGCGAACATCTTGCAACAGGGACTGTATATGCTGTGTTTGCCGGAGCTGGTACGGTAGGTACTTTCCTAATGGATGTATTCCTTTTCGGCGGCAGTTTCAGTGTAGGGAAACTATTCTTTATCGTGATGGTCGTAGCGGGTGTTATCGGTTTAAAACTGGCTGATAATAAAGAAGAAACCGCGGAAGAAATTGTGAAAGGAGCTGCTTAAAAATGGGTTGGTTTTTCGTATTTTGTGCCGCAATTAGTGAAATAGTCGGTGTGATAGGACTTAAAATGTATAGTAAAGATAAGACGTTAGCAAATGGAGCGATTTATATAGGTGGATTTGCAACGTCCTTCGCATTCTTATACACTTCTTTCTTGTTCTTACAAGTAAGTGTGGCTTATGCGGTTTGGATTGGTATTGGAACAGCAGGCGCAGTTTTATTAAATATGTTTCTGTTTGGTGAATCAAAAAGTAAGGCACGTTTGATTAGCGTAGCTCTTATCGTATGTGGAGTTACGGGATTAAAGGCCCTTTCATAAGAAAAGGATATTAAAGCTAAATCTCCTAACGATCTGTTGGGAGATTTTTATTATGAAAGTACATGATGATTGACAGTACAGCTAGTTATTTTATAAAATGAGTGACAGTCATTCAATATGAGTGTGAAAGGGTTTAGATGATGAATAAAAAAGAAAAAATTGTCTATGCAGCTATTGAAGTGTTTCAGGAAAAGGGCGTTGAAAAAACGAAGATTTCTGATATCGTGAAATTGGCTGGCATTGCACAAGGAACTTTCTATTTATATTTTCCTTCTAAGCTATCTGTTATGCCTGCAATAGCAGAAGTGATGGTTGAGAAGATGATACTTGCAGTGAAAGAAAAAGTACAGAACGATGCATCTTTTTCAAGTAAAGTTGAGCAAGTAATAGATGCAGTATTTAACTTTATAGCTGAATATCGTGAAATACAAGCATTAATGTATGCGGGTCTTGCATCTACTGAACATATAAAAGAATGGGAAGCTGTATATGAGCCTCTTTATATGTGGCTAAGCGAATTTTTAAGCGAGGCAAAAGAAGCTGGTGAAATTCGTGATTCGGTTCACGCAGAGCGAACAGCCAAGTTATTTATCGCTCTTGTTGAATCAGCAGCGGAACAAGTTTATTTATACGATCATAAAGATGATGAGCAAGTGGAGCTTCAAAAGGCAGAAGTACTAGATTTTTTAATACATGCACTACATATAAAGAAATAAAGGGAAACTTTAATTGGTAGGGGCATTCCCTGCTGATTATTAGCCCGCATTAATGGGGACAAAACAGTTAGGTGAACCTATCTTAAGACGGTAGGTTCATTTCTACGAAAAACTGAATGATAGTCATTCACCCTGTATTTGTGTATGTGTGGAAGGATAAAGTGAAACTTTAATGAGTGGGGGGTATCTCCACTCATTATTAGCCCACAAATAGCAGGATAAAGAAAAAGTTTCTTGGGCATTATTTTTGAGAGGAACTTACGGGAAGAGGTGTTAAAAAGTGAAGAAACCGATAAAAGAACAAAAGATGGTATTGGTCATTCTTTTAAGCAATATATTTATCGCTTTTTTAGGGATTGGGTTAATCATTCCGGTTATGCCGTCCTTTATGAATGATATGAATTTAACAGGTAAAACGATGGGCTATCTCGTTGCAGTGTTTGCAATGGCTCAGCTCATAACTTCACCAATTACAGGTCGTTGGGTCGATCTTTACGGTAGGAAGAAAATGATAATCATTGGATTATTTATTTTTGGTGTTTCAGAGCTTCTTTTTGGATTAGGAAAAGATGTGTGGATGCTTTATGTAGCGAGGGTGTTAGGCGGAGTTAGTGCTGCGTTTATTATGCCGGGTGTTACAGCATATGTTGCGGATATTACATCGATTCAGGAACGACCAAAGGCGATGGGTTATCTTTCAGCAGCTATTAGCACTGGATTTATTATAGGGCCTGGAATCGGCGGGTTTATTGCAGAATACGGAATACGTGTGCCGTTCTTTGTGGCAGCAGTGATTGCTTTTGTAGCATGTGTGATTTCGATCTTTATTTTAAAAGAACCGTTAACGAAAGAAGAGCTTGCAGAAATTTCTTCTAATACGAAAGAATCAAGCTTTATTGGAGATTTAAAGAAATCATTAAACCCAATGTATGCAATTGCATTTATTATTGTATTTGTACTCGCATTTGGATTATCAGCATATGAAACTGTGTTTAGTCTGTTTTCTGATCATAAATTTGGTTTCACGCCGAAAGATATTGCTGCAATTATTACAATTAGTTCAATCTTTGGGGTAGTTGTGCAAGTATTTATGTTTGGAAAATTAGTTGACATGTTTGGTGAAAAAGTGTTAATTCAAATATGTTTAATTGTGGGAGCAGTGTTAGCGTTTGTATCCACTGTAGTCTTTAATTATTGGATTGTACTTCTCGTTACTTGCTTCATTTTCTTAGCATTTGATTTACTTCGTCCAGCTTTAACGACGTTTTTATCAAAAGCAGCTGGAAAAGAGCAAGGATTTGTTGCTGGTATGAACTCAACGTATACGAGTTTAGGAAATATCGCAGGACCTGCTATGGGCGGAATATTATTTGATATGAATATTCATTATCCATATGCATTTTCAGGAGTTGTTTTAATCGTTGGTCTCGGCATTACATTTATGTGGAGAGAGAAACAGCTAGCTGAAAGTTTTGCGAAGTAATGTAGTGAATAATGAAAAGCCTCTTACTATTTGTATGGTAAGGGGCTTTTCGTTTATAAACTTAATCCAAACCGCTTTAATTCAATAAAAATCCCCTCTAATTGCTTTCCTTTATCCGTTAAAGTGTACTCTACGCGGGGCGGAACTTCTGGATATACTTTTCGCGTTATAATCCCTTGTGCTTCCAATTCTTTTAGGCGAAGCGATAATGTTTTTGGGCTAATGCCGTCCATTGATTTTTGTAAATCACTAAAACGTAAAGTTCCTTCAATAAGAAGGTCACGAATGATTAAAAACGTCCATTTTGTACTGATTACGTCAAGCGTTTTAGCGATAGGACAAGGTATGCCAGGTAAACCTTTCGTTAATACAACTGAATCTATATTGTTCATGGAACTAGCCTCCATAAAAATTTTTTGAATGAATTTGCTTTATAGTATCACAAAACTATACTTTTGGTAACTATATGAAAAAAATATCACTACTTCCATAAAGGAAGTTAGTGCATATACAATAGCAATACGAAATACAAAGGGTTTGTATGAGGAGGAGGTGATTTCCATGAGTATGAAAAAGTTGTTTATGTTCCTTAATTTTTTTGTCATTTGTATTGTGTTTGTAGCATGTAGTGGTGAGCAAAAAACTGAAATTCAGTTATTAAAAGAGATGCCAAAGCCAAAAGCAATGACAATTGATCCCTCACTAAGTAAAAAAGAAGCGACAGAAATGGTTCATGCAGCGCAGCGTTTTTATGCATTTTGGGATACAGGTAAGGAGGAACTTATTCCGCAGACTGTTACTAAAGATTTTTTCGATAATACATTGCCGAAAGGGCGACCACAAGGCACTGAAGGACTAAAATTTGCGGCACAAAATTTTCGTAAAGTCGTTCCTAATATACATTGCGAGATTGAAGATTTATTAGTCGTTGGTGATAAAGTAACAGCTCGTCTTTCTTTTACAGGAACGTATAATGATAAGAAAATCAATTTTTTCGCCATTGATATGTTACATGTGAAAGACGGAAAGATCACGGAAGACTGGCATTTAGAAGATAATCTTACGCTGAAGCAGCAACTGGGCTTAATAGCTGAAGAGTAGATCATATAGGGGAGAGAAAAGCGATGAAAAATATTTTTATTATAAATGGACATGAGAAATACGGTACGAAAGAAGGACGATTAAATAGAACGTTAGTAGATTATATGGTAACGGTATTAAGCGAGAATCATCATGTGAAAACAACAACGATTCAAGATGGCTATAGTATTAAAGAAGAGCAAGAGAAGTTTTTATGGGCGGATGTTGTGATTTATCAAACACCAATTTATTGGTTTAGTGTACCTGGACTATTTAAAACATATATGGATGAAGTATATGAATACGGTTTGTTCTTTAAAGGTGCTGATGAATATGGAACAGGTGGTTTATTAAAAGAGAAAGAGTATATGTTTTCTACAACTTGGAACGCACCGGAGAAAGCATTTGGAGATAAGACGAAGTTTTTTGAAGGAGAAAGTTTAGAATCTACGCTTAGTCATTTACACCGTGTGCAGAAGTTTCTCGGTATGAGTCCGTTAAAGAGTTTTGCTTGTTATGATGTGGTGAAGAATCCGGATATTGAGCAATATTTATTGAACTTGAAAAATCACTTGGATGGAGTAATTCAATAATAGTTTGTATTGTGAAGAAGGTACTACTAAGGATGTAGTACCTTCTCTTTTATGAAATACGTTGAAAACCTTTACTTATACAGGACTGCTTTAGTTTTTTTGATTTGATTAAATGTTTCATATCAGAGATGTTATCGTATGAAAGCTGAGTATGATAATAGTTAATGTACTCAAGTAATGCAAAAATATAAATAAATAGGGTGAATGATAGCCCACCTAAAGGTAAGTGGGGATACCAAATTACAAAATCAATAGTAAACGTAATAAATCCCGTGATAATTAATGCTATATTTATCTTTTTAAGTATTTTTAAATATTGAATCATCCTAATGGGCGTAACAGATGTTTTCTCTTTTTTAGTCGTTTCCACTTTACGTACCAGTAAATTACTCCTTGTAATAAGATAAACTCTAAAAGAAGAAATGAGACCCAAAAAGAATATAGGGAATATAAATGTAATGTAGGATAAGCATAATTAAGTAAGTAACTTGTGAAGATAAAAGTAATGACTGAAAATAACTCACCTGTGTATAGATAGGAAAGTCTTTTTTCTAGGTTGCGTTTCATAGTTCCTCTCCTTTTATAATGACTCACATTTTAAGACATGGATGGCTGTATCCATAACTTTGCAAAATTTGCCCAACCGAATGAATCAATCGTTACGTTTTTTAAAGAAGAAGGGTATGTTTTTCTTTTTAAAACGTGATAGTTAAATAAAATGATGTGTTCTGTTTGTAAAAATTCTTCGATTTCATACATGAGCTCGTAGCGCTTCTCCTTATTTCCTTCTAATAAAAATGTATCTAGCAAACAGTTAATTTGTTTTTCATAGTGCGGGTCCATGAACCGGTTTACGAAGCAACTTTTATTTTTAAATACATTTAAGAATGCAAGTTCATGATCGGCAGCAAATACTTCTCCCATAAAAATAATATCAGCATGTTGATCAATAGAACGATTCATATAATCTGAAACGAGAAATGGGTGAAGCTCTACTTGTATACCTAAACTTTCACATCGTGCTTTTAGGAAATGTGCATCATTTGCACTATCTTTAAATGCGAAGAAATAAATGTGTATCGTTTTTCCATTATAGGTGCTCTTTTTTAAATACTCTTTCGCTTTTTCTAAAGAGTAGGATCTTTTAGAAGCTTGACGGCTTCTTTCAGGGAAAAAACTTGATGCAGCAATTGTTCGTCTACCTTCTATGCTACGAATTATCGTTTCAACATCATATAGTTCTCTCCAAGCCTTTCGAAAGTACATGTCATGATGAGGACCAGGTTTTGTAAAGTTGAAGCCAGCATAAATACAACCTATTTCTTCTATTTGTATATTATGCCTTTCATTTTCTTCTTCATTTGGTAGTTCATAATCAGCATCGATTTGTACATGATCAGGAATACCCCAAAATTCAATACGGTCTAATAACGCGCGCTCTTTAAAATAATGAGTGAACGCTTCGAACACGATATTATCTTCAGAGTAATGAGCAAGTTTGAAAGGTCCAGTACCTATATAATGATGATTTTCAATACTAGCATCATGTGGCAAAATTGCTAGTTGTATGGAACTTACATAGTGTAAGAAAAATAGATTTGGTTTTGCTAAATGGAATCGAATTTGCAATGGTGATGGTGTTTCAATTTGAACAATTTCTTCTGTTAACCATTCGAAAGGAGAGTGAATTTCTTTTAGTCTTTCAAATGAAAATCGTACATCTTTAGAAGTTAAAACTGTTTCGTTATGAAAATATACATCCTTTCGTAAATAAAAAGTCCACGTAAGCCCGTCTTCACTTAATTCCCACGTATGCGCAATGTGTGGTTCCATTTTTTCAGTAACATCGTTATAAACGACTAACGTATCAAAAATTTGACTCGTAAGATGGCTCTCTGTAGTTACAGCCACAAAAGCCGGATCTAATGGAAATATCTTTCTCGATATAGGAATCTTTAATATGTCGTACATATCATTTGAAGGTTCGTATCCAAAATGATGATGTAGTTTATTTTCTATCTTTTTTTGAAGTGCAAGGGGTAGGGGTTCTTTTAAAAGAAGAAAGATATCTTTTAATTTTTCTTGCGCTAACAGTTCATCTGTATAGGACTCAATCGCTTCTACGAAATTATGTATAAATAGAATTTCCGTTTTATTCCCGCGGCCTCGCCCTGGAGTCCAGTTAATTAATTGCTCCTCGCTCATTTTCTTTAATAAAATCTTTACGTTTTTCGTACTGCAATATAAAACATCCGCTAATTCTTGTAAGCTATTTCGTATATGTTGTTGATCTTGTGCATGTAGTCTTAGTCTAATGTAATAGTCCATAATTTTCATATATACACTTCCTTCTATTATAAAAGGGGAAACTCTTTAGAATATTCTAACCTTTTTCTTCCTTTTTTTCAAAGTAAAATAAGTAAGCATAAGGAGGGGGAAACAATGGGGTTTTGGAGTATGCATCGAAATATAAAAATTAGAATTATAACTTCGTTTTTAACACGTACTGTATCCACGATGATTTTTCCATTTATGGCGATTTATTTTTCAATAAAATTAGGTAGTGCAATTGCTGGTGCGTTACTACTTATTAATGTAATAGCTTCATTAGTAATTGGTTTATACGGTGGATATGTTGGGGATCGACTTGGTCGTAAAAAAGTAATGATTATCGGTCAAAGTATACAAGTCATTTCAATCGCTTGTATGGGGATTGCAAACTCAGATTATGTAGATTCACCGTGGCTAACATTTATCTTTATGTTAGTGAATAGTTTAGGGTCTGGTCTTATGAATCCTGCGACAGAGGCGATGTTAATTGATGTGAGTACACCGGAAAATCGAAAAGTGATGTACAGCATTAACTACTGGGCGATTAATTTATCCATTGCAATTGGAGCGATATTTGGCGGATTATTGTTTGAAAACTATAGATTACAATTGTTTATTGGATTAACAGTTATTGCAGTTATTACTTTATATGTGATGGCTGTATATATGGAAGAAGTGTATGTAGCACGAAAAACGGTGGAGAAGAAAAATGTATTAAAAGATATGGCGGATAGTTATAAAGTCGTAATGAAAGATAAAGCGTTTTTAATTTTTTGTGCAGCAAGTATATGTACATTATCTCTAGAGTTTCAGGTTAATAATTATTTAGGAGTACGTTTGCAGCAGGAATTTGAAACGGTGCACTTTTTCTTTAGGGATGGTGTGACGTTTGATTTAACAGGTATTCGAATGATGAGCTGGATTTCAGCAGAGAATACAATTTTAGTTGTGTTATGTTCGGCACTCCTTATTAAAATGCTGAAAAGCTTCAACGATTTGAAAATCTTATATGTAGGTTTATTCATTTATACAATTGGATTTACAATACTCGGAACGAGCAATAGTTTATGGATTTTATTAATTGCAGGGCTTTTCCAAACGGTAGGCGAGATGATGTATGTGCCAGTGCGTCAATCTATTATGGCAGATATGGTGCCGGATGAGGCAAGAGGTTCTTATATGGCGATTAACGGGATGGTCTTTCAAATGGCGAAAATGAACGGGGCATTAGGTGTTATGTTAGGTTCATTTATTGCATCTTGGGGCATGAGTGCTCTGTACTTTATTGTTGGTATGAGCAGTATTTTATTATTTATGAAGGCGATAGGGAAAGAGAAATATCAAGATGAAGGGAAGGTTTCTCAGATCGGATAAAGTGAAACGATATAAAAAGCGAACCAGTTATAATGAGGAGCGCTTTTTATACCATTTTTAAAACGGATCAACTTCAGCTAAATTTGGAGTGGTATTCGGCTGTAGTAAAAGATTTTTTAACGTTCCTACTTCAGAAAGTGCTACTAATATGTAGCCACTAATTAGTACAATAAGCCCAATGACGCGTAACGTTTGTAAGCTCACTTCATTATTATTCGTTTCCGTTGGATTTGGGGGCGTTGAAGGTGGAGTATTGTTCATAGTTAGGCTCCCATCTTTTGTATTTATATATGTGTAAAATCATGATTTAACTTATGGATAGGAATTATATAGTCATTTTCACTATATGAGAACTGCCTATGAATAGTGATTGGGAATTTTAGAGTGAGATAAGAGGTGTATTTGTGGGAGTCGGGTTGCCCATAAACACGCGATTAGTGTGAACTAATAATCAGTGGGGGATGAAAAAAATCCCCCACTGATTACATTTTGTTTTTCATACAAATAAAAGAGGTTAACCAAAGTAGCTATCCTAATATACGCAACGATTCTTCAATAAAAGCGGGGATATCTTCCGGTTGTCTACTTGTGACTAGCTGATTTTGGCATACGACTACTTCTTTATCATGAAAGTTTCCGCCAGCATTTTTCAAATCGACCTCAATGGATTTATATCCAGTCACATCGCGTCCTTCAAGTGTTTGTGCAGTGATGAGTAGCTGAGGTCCGTGACAAATAGCGAAAACGGGTTTTTCCGCATCCATAAATGTTTTGCTAAAGTGAACAAAACGTTCATCTGCACGAAGTATATCTGGGGAAAATCCGCCCGGTATGAAGAGGGCGTCAAAGTTCTCTGGAGAAACATCATCAATACTTTTATCAATTACGACTTCACTTTTTCTTTGCTTACCGTGTACCGTTTTACCTTTTTCCATTTCAATAGTTGTTAATTCATATCCCTTTTGCTTAAAAGCTTCTACTGGCTCTGTGTATTCTGTATCCTCGAAATAATCCGTTATTAAAATAGCAATTTTTTTACTCATTGCAGTCAGCTCCTTATATTATAGTATCGGTTCCAGAATCATCCTTGAGCAATGCCTTTTATAAAGTGAAACTTTAATTCATGTTTTTTCATTCCCTCCAGTTCCTTTGCCCTGTTAATTTAATAAATACCCTTTTTATTAGGACGTAAACATGTATTATCGTTTTTGTATGTAAAAATCATAAAATATCGGTTGTTTGAGGAAGAAAAATAAAAAAGCCAAGGAGATAATTTATTTTCTCCTTGGCTTTTAAGATAATTCTTTTCGTTAAAACGAAGAAACACGCTGCTTCGTTTTTGGTACAATAATAAATTTGATCCAGATTACCCCGATTATCATAATAATTAAGGTATGTAGTAATTGACCTGTAGCAATGAGTATAACACTCGAAAATACAATGAGTTGAATGCTTAGCAATATAAAGATTAAGCGAAGAAATTGATTCATTCGTTTTTCAGTATCAATCGGATACAATGCTACAATAATATTTCCCGAAAAATATTTCCAAAGGGAACGAAGCTGCATAGAAATCATATATAGGACGATATATGCGATAGCGCCTTTTACGTATGTGTTTGGTATAAAATATAAGGCGAAGGCACCAATCAGCCCTAAGCGAATATATATACCGAAATAATCATTCCCGCGTAAAAATGCTAGTGTATGTAAATAGAAGAAAGTTGCTCGTTTTTTATGTAATAAAGGTTCAATCCAATTTGTAAGCCATTTTCTTTTGTTTACTTGCTTATTAAGTTGCGGAACATCGGTGAAGATGCTAGCAAATTGATAGAAACGAACGTTCATTTTTTCTTCTTGTTCAATTATGTAATCCCACGGTATTCGTTTTGTAGGCTGTTTTTTCGTATATAGAAGTAGGAAAGCAAGTAGTAAGAGCAATCCACCTAATATGAGAACATGTGCCGAGTAAAATAGCATGTAAATGATTAGGGCGTTACAAGCAATACGAATAATGAACCATATGTTTTTTTCATGGCTATCACGCCACATCCAATATATGTACATGTTCCAAGCTTTCGTAATCATTAAAACGATAAAGATTGTACATAAGAACGGTACAGTTAATTGTAATGATTGCATAGCAAGCGGAACGAGAATAAGGAACGTAAATAATAATGGGAAAATCTGAATGATGTAATTATATAGAAGAGATTTTTTAAAATAAGATGTTAGTTTCTCTTCTAATGTAAGCAAATAGACAGCATCAGGTTTTTGAATAAAGGTGCGAATGGGACATCTCATTATAATAAATGTAAGAACGGTCGTTATGAGTATGAGAGATATTCCTTTAGAAGGAGATGCTTTTAGAAACTGAGCATAATAATATGCGCCAACGCATGAAATAAAGATAAAGCTATATAATAAACCGTTAATCATACGTGCAAAGTATGTAATGATATTTTGAATGTGTTGTTGGAAGCGACTGCTCCATAGTGATTCGATTGACATGTTTTTCACCTCTTTGTTCTATTATATATGTTTTACAAAAGAAAAAACGAGCAAATTGCGTTATGCAACTTGCCCGTTTTTCTTTTCGTTATTTTTTTTCTGATCACGATTCATTAATGGATAGAAAGCAAATCCAATTACGAATAAACCAATTCCGAGAAGGAACGTTTTTATATCGGATGCACCGGTTTTAATAACCCATAGTGCGTAGCAAAGTGCGATCACTGCGACTATACCATCTGTAATTCTTGCCCGCATTTCATTTTTATATGTTTCACCAGTTGCGACTAATTTTAACTGGAAGATCGGTGAAACGAGATATGGAATGAGGTAGGCCAGTGTTGATACGGTAATAACGAATGTATAAGCTTCCGCAATAGTTCCTGATAATGTTGAGAATAAGAATACTTGCGACATAATGTTTGTTAATCGTAATGAGTAAATTGGACTTCCTTTTTTATTTGTTTTTGTGAAGAAGGAAGGGAAGAAACCTTCTTTTGCTGCTTGATACGGTACTTCTGAGCTTAATAAAATCCAGCCTAAGATAGAACCGAATAGGGAAGTAAGAGCAAGTAATGCCATCAGTTTCCCGCCGCCATGACCCATTGCAGCATTTAGTGCATCTGCTAACGGACGTTCAGAAGCTTGTAATGTATCAACGTGAAGGACACCCATTGTTAAAATTGTAATTCCTAAGTAAATTGCAACTGTAATAAGTAATCCCGCAACTGTTGCCCGTTTTACCGTTTTTGGAGAAACAGCCCGGTTTGATAAAAGAACGGCTGATTCAATTCCGATAAACGCCCAAAGCGTTGTAAGAGCGGCTAAATTTACTTGTGAAAGAAGACCGTGTGATACACCTGATTTATCGATCATCGGTGTGTACCATTGTCCAAACTTAGAAGCTTCGAATGCAAATAACGTAACGACGATAAATAAAAGGAATCCAGTCACTTTCGTTGTTGTTGCTAAGAAGTTTAGCTTTCCAGCTCCGCTTACACCATTAGTTAATATAATATGAGTTCCCCAAAGTAAGATGGAACAAATCGTAAATGTAATTAGTTTTCCGACTTCTATGTTAAACGAACCGATTGAAAATAGTAGTCGCGTATCTTTCATAATTGGGAAGAAAAGTGATAAATATCCCGCGAAAGATGTAATGATGGCAACGTTACTTGCCCAGTTTGCAACCCAATATCCCCATACCATACTGAAACCAGCCATTTTTTTCTTTTTTGGTGTTGAGAATAAAGCATATGCATGACTTTGTGGTCCTGTCGTTAAATCAGGACGACGAATTGCTAAATTACCAAAAACAAGAGCTAGCATTAAAACACCAAACCCTGTTGTTAACCAAGCTAAAGTGACACCGAGTGGGCTTGCTGTTTGTGCCAACGTACTTGGCACCATGAAAATCCCAGCGCCAACCATATTACCGACAACGAAAGCTGTTAGTACCCAAAAGCCCCATTTTTTTTGTTGCATAGAAAATACCTCCAAAGTTAGTATAACCAAGTCAAGCGAGGAGATATGTATGTCTTCCGATTAGAGAAGAGAAGTCCCAAACAAAACAAAAAAAGCACGTAATCTGCCGCTACATGCTTTCTATCTTATAAGAAACCCACGACATACCTCTCGATAGCTCTCCACAAACGAAACGTTTGTGACAGTTCTGCACTTATTAAATGCAGACCCAGCAAGTGTGCATGGTGGACACGACTTACTTCGGCAATCATTCCTTTCTCATTTCTTCATCAATGCCACTACATCTCCTGAAATGATACTCTTAATGACTGCAACCTCTACCTCACCGAGATACGAATGAGGATTTAAATATTAAATTAACGTATTTAAGAGTAACAAATGTATTTTTATACGTCAATGGATATAGTAATAATCAGATTATAGAGAAGAGTTTGTGATTAAAAGAGAGAGGGATTATTATGTAATATTGAATTTTCATAATATAATAAATGTTATTGACGCTAGAAGATTGAGAAGGGGATGAAGTATATGTCTGTATGTCATAAACATTCAGTAATAGGTGTGCTAGATTCGGGAGTTGGGGGATTAACAGTTGCGAGTGAAATTATAAGACAATTGCCTAAAGAGAGCATTTATTATATTGGTGATAATGAGCGTTGTCCGTATGGGCCAAGAAGTGTAGAAGAGGTACAATCTTTCGTATTTGAAATGGTTGAGTTCCTCAAACAGTTTCCGTTAAAAGCGCTAGTGGTAGCATGTAATACTGCTGCAGCTGCTGCATTGACTGCGCTGCAAGAAGCACTGTCTATTCCGGTTATTGGCGTTATACATCCGGGAGCAAGAGCGGCAATTAAAGTGACAAAGAAAGGGGAAATCGGAGTAATTGGAACTGTAGGTACGATACAGTCTAATATGTACGAAAAAGCATTACACGAGCTTGATACATATTTGGAAGTGCATAGTCACGCGTGCCCGACTTTAGCTACAGTTGCAGAAAATCAATTAGAAGATACAGCATATGTAACGCAGCAAGTGAAACAAGCTTTACTGCCATTAACGAAAGAAGATATAGATACGTTAATTCTTGGGTGTACGCATTATCCACTTTTAGAGTCCTATATAAAAAAGGAACTAGGAGAAGATGTAACGATTATTAGTTCTGCAGAAGAAACAGCGATAGAATTAAGCACAATTTTACAGCACAAAGGAATCCTGTCTGACAATTTGAATCCGAAGCATCGATTTTTTACAACAGGCTCTGTTTTATCATTTGAACATATTGCTGAGCTTTGGCTAGGATATGAAATTTCTGTAGAATGTGTGAATTTACCTATGGAAAAACAACTCGTGAAATAAAAAGAAGCTGATCTAAAACTAGATCAGCTTCTATATAAGATTAAACTAAGTTCAATACAGTTACTTTTTCACGTGTCATAGACTCAAGGCTCTTACGAATACCTTGTGCGCCCATACCTGAACCTTTTACACCGATGAATGGGAAGTGGTCAGGGCCGCGCTCTGTGCGTCCGTTAATTTGAACAGAACCAGTTTCGATTTTGTTAGCAATTGCAAATGCTTTGTTAATGTCTTTTGTGAAGACACTTGCTTGTAAGCCGAACTCTGATTTGTTAGCAATTTCAATTGCTTGCTCATCTGAAGAAACGCGGATGATTGGAAGGATTGGGCCGAATGGCTCTTCCCAAGCAACTTTCATTTCTTCAGTTACGTGGTCGATTAATGTTGGGTAAATTAAGTTACGCTCACGTTTGTTACCGATAACGATCGTAGCACCTTTTTCTACAGCGTCGTCAACTAAGCCTTGAACGAAGTCAGCAGATTTATCGTCAATTAATGGAACGATTGTGCTGTCTTGTTCTGGAGATCCAACTGATAGTTTAGCTACTTGCGCTTTTACTAATTCAACAAGCTCGTCCGCTACGTTTTCGTGTACAAGTACACGTTTAATAGCTGTACAACGTTGACCAGAGTAAGAGAATGCACCGCTTACGATATGGTTTGCAGCATCTTGTAAGTCAGCATCTTCACGAACGATACCAGGGTCTTTCCCACCAAGTTCTAGTACAAGTGGAATCATTGAAGCTTTTTTCGCTAAATGTTTACCTGTGTTTGTACCACCTGTGAACGATACCATATTGATACCTTCGTGTTCTACTAAGTAGTCACCAATTACAGAACCGCGTCCTGTAGCTACGTTTACAAGACCTTTTGGAAGGCCAGCTTTATGAAGTGCTTCAACCATTTTAATACCGCTAATTGCACCTTGAGTTGCTGGTTTGAAAATAACAGCGTTACCCATAATTAATGCTGGTGCAAGTTTTGCAGCAGATAAGTTTACTGGGTAGTTAAACGGTGCGATTGCTAATACAACACCAAGTGGTGCACGTTGGATAATCGCAAGTTTTGATTTTGTTCCGCCAGGGAAGCTATCGCCCATCATGCTTTCTCCGTGCATATGTAGAGCTTCTTCAATTGTGTAACGAATGAAATCAGCTGTACGAACAACTTCTTTCTTCGCATCTTTATATCCTTTACCGACTTCTTTCATAATAATATCGGCAATTTCATCTTGCATATTTACGAGCTCATCAGCCCATTTATATAAATATTTTGCGCGATCTTGTAGAGAAGCTTCAGCCCATGATTTTTGAGCTTCTTTTGCAGATGCAATTGCTTCATCTACTTCTCCGCGAGTAATTGCTTGTACTTGACCAATTACTTCGTGTAAGTATGGAGATGGAATGTCGATTGTTTGTCCTGAAGAGCTTTCTCTCCATTCTCCGTTTAAATAAAATTTGTACGTATTGCTAGTTGTCATGATTAGTCCTCCTAAAATAGCAACTTGTAAGAGTGAGTATAAGGTGATTGTAGGGGGTTTGATAATATTTTTCAAATGAAATGTTTGTGAAAACGATTTCTTATTCTTTTTTTATTTTGTATGCCCTTTCTTACAGAAGATTCCCTTATTTCAAACTGCTTTATCTCGTCATAAATCCTCTTCATTTTATCGTGATTGGTATCTATTTTCTTCAATTTGCAAAAAAAACAATTGACAGAATACTCAAAGAAGTTATAAGATTATAAATGGAAAATAAATGAAAGGGGTGTGCGTAATGATTGTAATCGTAAATGTAATGGGCTTAGCTCTGTTAAATAACGGAAAACATTCATATCATTACGCAACCCGTACGGATATATAGGGCATTTTTGTCTTATAAAAAGCGTACGTTGCGTATATCGTAACGTACGCTTTTATGCATTTTTGTGCATATCGTCAAGCGACGGTATGCTTTTTTTTGTCCAATTTGCTTGTTTCCATACTTTGTATGGTTACTATAAAACTGAAATTTGGAAGGTGGAAAAATGTGATGAGATTGTATGGGTTACGAAATGTAAATGTGATTGGTTTGGATAGCGGATAAAGAAATGAGAGTGGAACGAAAACGAGAAGGGAGAGGTTACATTGTTTTCAGTATTACTAAAGTTAAGATGGTTTTTTAAAGAGCATTGGAAGAGATATAGTATCGCAATTGGTGCGCTTTTAATTGTAAATATAGTTGAAGTCATTCCCCCAAAAGTACTAGGGGTTACGATTGATAATATAAAAACAGGAACGTTAACGAATGCAGCAATTATGGAGTCTATTCTTATTTTAATAGGAGTTACGATAGTTGGATATGGCCTTACTTTTGTTTGGCAGCATCAATTATTTGGAGGTGCGTTCGTACTTGAGAAGACGATGCGCTCGAAATTTATGGGGCATTTACTCAAGATGACACCGACGTTTTATCAAAAAAATCGTACTGGCGATTTAATGGCGAGAGCAACAAACGATTTAAAAGCAATCGCTATGACAGCTGGTTTTGGTATATTAACGCTTGTAGATTCTAGTTTATATATGCTTACAATCGTTTTTATGATGGGATTTACAATAAGTTGGGAGCTTACATTAGCGGCCCTTATACCGCTGCCAATTATGGCATATGCGATGAATATATATGGAAAGAAATTGCATGAAAGGTTTACAGTTGCGCAAGATGCGTTCGGTGATATGAATGATAAAGTACTTGAATCAATTGCTGGCGTGCGCGTGATTCGTGCATACGTACAAGAGAACGCAGATCAGGAAAGATTTCATCATTTAGGAGATGACGTCTACGAAAAGAATATGAAGGTAGCAAGAATCGATGCGTTATTCCAACCAACTGTGAAAATGCTTGTCGGTCTTAGTTATTTAATTGGTTTAGTGTACGGTGCATACCTTGTATTTCAATCAAAGGTGACACTTGGCGAACTAGTTTCCTTTAACGTGTATTTAGGGATGATGATTTGGCCGATGTTTGCAATTGGCGAATTAATTAATGTTATGCAAAGAGGAAATGCTTCGTTAGATCGTGTGAATGAAACGTTAGCATATGAACCAGATGTAAAGAATCCGAAAAATCCAAAGCTTGTACAAGATCCTGATTATATTCAGTTTGATGAAGTTTCTTTTTCCTATCCTTCATCAGCTGAAGAAAATTTAAAAAAGGTTTCTTTTACATTAAAACAAGGAGAAACGCTAGGGGTTGTCGGAAAAACAGGAAGCGGAAAAACGACGCTCGTACGTCAGCTTCTTCGTCAATATCCGCTTGGAGAAGGGGATATTGCAGTTTCTGATGTGACATTAGATAAAATGACGAGTGATAATGTACTCGGGTGGATTGGATATGTACCTCAGGAGCACATTTTATTCTCAAAAACAGCGAGGGAAAATATTTTATTCGGAAACAGGGAAGCGACTGAAGAAGAGCTCGAGAAAGCCATTGAAATTGCTGCGTTTACAAAAGACTTAGAGTTTTTACCAGAAGGATTAGAAACGCTCGTTGGAGAGAAAGGTGTTTCGTTATCAGGAGGGCAAAAGCAAAGGATTTCGATTGCGAGAGCGGTTATTCAAAATCCAGAAATATTAATTTTGGACGATTCGTTATCAGCTGTCGATGCTCGTACGGAAGCGGCGATCATTGAAAATATAAGAACGGAAAGAAGCGGAAAGACGACGATTATTACGACGCACCGTTTATCTGCCGTACAACATGCAGATTGGATTCTCGTTATGGATGACGGCGAAGTTATGGAAGAAGGCACGCATGACCAGTTACTTCGAAACGGAGGCTGGTATGCTGAGCAGTTTGAAAGACAACAAGGTGAAAATGAGAGTGCGGATAGTGGGGTGAAAATATGAGTGTTTCAAAACGATTGTTTCAATATGCGATGAAAGTAAAAGGGACGATTTTTGCAGCGATGGCGATGTTATTTATTTTCGTTATCGCTGAGCTTGCCGGTCCGTTCGTCGCTAAAACGATGATTGACGATCATATCGTCGCGATAGAAAAATCTTGGTATGAGACAGAAAAGAGTGAAGATGCTGTTGCATATAATGGCGCCTATTATAAGCGAAGTGATCGCTTTGAACAAGGTGAAAAAAAAGGAAAAGAAGTACGCGTGATGCAAGTCGGTTTTCAATATTACTTTGTACCAAATAAAGTAAATATTGAAGGGTCACGTTCTGTGAAAGGGGATATGATTACCATTCAAAATGGTAAGGCGGTGCAAGTGTATAAAGCGAAAGCATTAACGAAGGAAGAAGTGTTTGCGTTTTATAAGCCAGAAATAAACCCCCTACTGTTACTTGGTGGAGGCTATTTTGCTCTATTAGTAATTGTGTCATTATTTGCATATGGAAAGCAGTTTTTCTTACAGAAGGCAGCAAACAAAATTATTCAAATTATGAGGGAAGACGTCTTCTCTCATATTCAAACGTTACCGATTAGATACTTTGATCATTTACCAGCAGGGAAAATCGTTTCGCGTGTAACGAATGATACAGAGGCGATTCGGGATTTATACGTAACAGTGCTTGCGACATTCGTCTCTAGTTTCATTTATATTATCGGGATATTTGCAGCGCTATTTTTACTCGATGTGAAACTTGCGTCGTTCTGTTTATTAATTATCCCGATTTTAATTGTTTGGGCGATTTTATATAGAAAGTATGCATCTGTATACAATCATAAAATGCGTTCACGTTTATCCGATATTAACGGTACAGTGAATGAATCGATTCAAGGGATGCCAATTATTCAAACGTTCCGTCAAGAGCGTGAAACGAAAAAAGAGTTTGAAGAATTAAATGGCGATTATTTTAAGTATCAAAATAAAATTTTAAATTTAAATGCAGCAACTTCGCATAACTTAGTGTCTGTATTACGAAATATCGCTTTCACAGGTGTGATTTGGTATTTCGGGGGAGCTTCATTAAGTGCTTCAGGCATCATTTCTCTAGGGATACTGTATGCGTTCGTCGATTATTTAACGAGATTGTTCTCACCAATTACAAATATGGTAAATCAGCTTGCTAACTTAGAACAATCGCGCGTTGCATCAGAGCGTGTCTTCGAATTGCTAGAGGAAAAGGGAGAGGCAGTGGAAGAAGAGCGCATGCCTCGCTTACAAGGAAATGTGAAGTTTGATAATGTTTCGTTTTCTTATAATGGAAAAGATGAAGTGCTAAAAAATATTTCTTTTGAAGCGAAACAAGGCGAGACAGTAGCACTTGTCGGTCATACTGGATCAGGAAAAAGTTCCATTATGAATGTACTCTTTCAATTTTATGAGTTTGAAAAAGGGAAGCTTACGATAGACGGTCACGATGTAAAAGAAATGCCGAAACAAGCAACTCGTGAGCATATGGGAATCGTATTACAAGATCCGTTTTTATTTAGCGGGACGGTCGCTTCCAATGTAAGCTTAGAGAACGAAAAAATTTCAAAAGATCGCATCGTAAAAGCATTACGTGATGTGGGTGCGGAAAGGTTTGCGAACAATATAAACGAAGAAATTACGGAGAAAGGAAGTACACTTTCAACCGGAGAACGCCAGCTTATATCGTTTGCTAGGGCACTCGCTTTTGATCCAGCCATTTTAATTTTAGATGAAGCAACATCTAGTATTGATACAGAGACAGAGGCAATGATTCAACAAGCGCTAGAAGTTGTGAAAAAAGGGAGAACGACGTTTATTATTGCTCACCGTCTTTCAACAATTAAAAGTGCGGATCAAATTATTGTACTCGATAGAGGAACAATCTTAGAAAAAGGCTCTCATGATGAATTGATGAAAAAGCGTGGGCGTTATTACGATATGTACAAAACGCAAATGGAAGGAAACCAGAGCGCTTAATGCGGGGAAGAACTTGCGATTGTCGCAAGTTCTTTTTTGTTAGCAAAATGTCGGCGATAAAGGTACATAATAAGAAGTATTATTTTACCTTTCCTACAATTAATGCTATATTAAAAAATGTTACTTATTTTTTGTATGTAGCGTTATTTTTCCATTTTGTTTGATTATGAAGAAAAAGGATAAACTAAATAAGAACATTTTCATTGAAAAATTGTTCAAGATTGCATACAATCAATATAGTTTTTAAATTCCTATCAGAATACTTGGAGGATTACCATCATGAAAAAATTATTTTCAGTGCTTGCAGTAACTACATTAGCGATCGGGATTGTAGCCGGCTGCGGTAAAGAAGAGAAAAAAGATACAGCTAGTCAAGACGCATTACAAAAGATTAAACAAAGCGGTGAACTTGTAATTGGTACAGAAGGTACATACCCACCATTTACGTTCCACGATTCAAGCAATAAATTAACTGGATTTGACGTTGAATTAGCAGAAGAAGTTGCAAAACGTTTAGGTGTAAAACCTGTATTTAAAGAAACACAATGGGATAGCTTACTTGCTGGTTTAGATGCGAAGCGTTTCGATATGGTTGCGAACGAAGTTGGTATTCGTGAAGATCGTCAAAAGAAATATGATTTCTCTAAACCATACGTTTCATCTTCAGCAGTATTAGTTATTGCAAAAGATAAAGATAAACCTGCTACATTTGCTGATGTAAAAGGGTTAAAAGCAGCGCAATCTTTAACAAGTAACTATGCAGATATTGCTAAGAAAAATGGTGCGGAAATTACTAACGTAGAAGGCTTTAGCCAAGCGGCAGAATTGTTAAACACTGGCCGTGTTGATTTCACAATTAATGATAAGTTATCAGTATTAAACTACTTAGAAACGAAAAAAGATGCAAAAATTAAAATTGTAGATACAGAAAAAGAAGCTTCACAAAGTGGATTCTTATTCCGTAAAGGTAGCGATAAGCTTGTACAAGAAGTTGATAAAGCGTTAGAAGATATGAAAAAAGATGGTACGTACGACAAAATAGCGAAAAAATGGTTCGGTGAAAATGTATCTAAGTAGTGCATTGGTTTCAGATCGATTGTCTACTTGGATAGATATTATGCAGTCTTCCTTCATGCCTATGCTGAAGGAAGCTGTCTTTACGACAATTCCATTAACGCTTATTACATTCATTATCGGAATTATACTGGCGACGTTAACAGCGCTCGCGCGTATTTCAGGTAGTCGTATTTTACAATGGATTGCTCGTATCTATGTATCTATCATTCGCGGAACGCCACTTCTTGTACAGTTATTTATTATTTTCTATGGTCTTCCAACTCTTAATATTGAAGTTGAGCCGTATACAGCAGCAGTTATTGGATTTTCATTAAATGTTGGTGCGTATGCATCTGAAATTATTCGTGCTTCTATCCTTTCAATTCCGAAAGGACAGTGGGAAGCAGCTTATACAATTGGGATGACATATCCACAAGCATTAAAACGTGTTATTTTACCGCAAGCAACGCGCGTATCAATTCCGCCGCTTTCGAATACATTTATTAGCTTAGTGAAGGATACTTCATTAGCATCGTTAATTTTAGTAACAGAAATGTTCCGAAAAGCGCAGGAAATTGCGGCAATGAACTATGAGTTTTTAATTGTTTATTTTGAAGCAGGTCTTATTTATTGGGTTATTTGTTTCTTATTATCAATCGTACAACAGATGTTAGAAAAGCGTTCAGAACGCTACACATTAAAATAATCCTTTTACAAAAGGAGTTTTTGTTTTTATGATTTCAATTCAGCACTTACAAAAAAGTTTCGGAGATAATACCGTACTAAAGCATATAGATCTATCAGTTGAGAAGGGTGAAGTTGTTGTTATTATCGGACCTTCTGGATCTGGTAAAACGACGTTTCTACGTTGCCTAAACGTTCTAGAAACACCGAACGCTGGTAGCATTCGTATCGGCAATAAAGAGCTTGATTTCGCTCAAAAAGTATCGAAGAAAGATATTGTAAATCTTCGTACACAAACAGGAATGGTGTTCCAACATCATAACTTATTCCCGCATTTAACAGCCATTCAAAATGTAATGGAAGGGCTCGTTACAGTGAAAAAGATGGGGAAAGAAGAAGCGAAGAAAAAAGCAAACTATTTCCTTGAAAAAGTTGGTTTAGCAGATAAAGTGGATTTATATCCGTTCCAATTATCAGGCGGACAACAACAGCGCGTTGGAATTGCTCGCGCGCTTGCGATGGAGCCGGAAGTGTTACTATTTGATGAACCGACGTCAGCACTTGATCCTGAACTCGTTCAAGAAGTTCTAAAGGTAATGAAAGAACTTGCTAAAGAAGGCATGACGATGGTTATTGTAACGCATGAGATGCGTTTTGCTCATCAAATTGCGAATCGCGTTATTTTTATGGATGGCGGTGTCGTTGTCGAACAAGGTACACCAGAAGATGTATTTACAAATCCAAAAGAAGAACGCACGAAGAAATTTTTACAAATGCTTCAATAATTAAGAAAGGTCTCAAGGCATATGCCTTGAGACCTTTTTGCCATATATATTTATTTTTGGAATCCGCCAAGGCTTTGCTCAGCCATTGCAACTAGACGTTTTGTGATTTCTCCACCAACAGAACCGTTAGCACGAGCCGTAGAATCTGCTCCTAATTGTACACCAAATTCTTGAGCGATTTCGTACTTCATTTGATCGATTGCAGCTGTTGCTCCTGGTACTACTAATTGATTGTAAGAACTTTGGTTTGCCATAGGAATATATCCTCCTTAGAGTTATAAAAATTTTTTTGGTTGGACTAGCTGGATTTGAACCAGATATTATCGCCCCGTTTGGCGCTAATCCATCGGTAATTAAGTTTGTACTCATAGTATGGATGTTACCTAGAAAGATATACAAAATAATAATTTGTAAATTTTGTCAAAAAAACGTAGTGATTTCGTAAATTATGAAATAAGAGTAATCGTTGTATTTTTAAGAAAGAAGGCTAAACTAAGAGCGATATTAAATATGGTGTTCTCTTTGAACCCTACTATGTTAGGGCTAATAATTAGCTTTTTATTGATGGTTTATGAAAGTGAGATACATTACAATTGCAGCTTAGTAATATAAAAACTAAAAAGGCATTAACTTCTCATTTCTGGTTTAACTAGGGATGGGGCATGGAAAGGGAAAGGGAAAGAAAGGAACTGACCGTATCTACTCATGGCTAGATGCTTTCTTCAACCTAAAAAGAAAGAACTTTAAATGATGTTAAACGATAATGTATGGAGGAATCATGATGGGGATTTGCCCGCTTTGCAACGCATTCGAATCACAAACCTATTCTTGTCAAAATTGCCAAGGTATACTCCAAGATTATGGGAAAACTGTAGATTACATAGACGATTATAGTGCGTATATGGATCAGGAATTATTAAGTGAGGTAGATGGATTAACACATAATCATTCACAAGAATATTGCAATCATATTTTTTATTGCGGAGTATGTAACGTGGAAACTGAGGTTGTAGTAAAACTTGTGTAAATAGAAAACTTCCACCTTATGAATGAGGTGGAAGTTTTTGTTTTCGTATTTGTGAGTGAATCATAGGAGAAGGGATATGTTCGGTGTTTGATGAAGTCCCTAATTTCATTTGGGACATTTTTTCTTTTGCATCGCGCAAAGAATGTTCAGTTAAGTAGATAGCATATTCGTAAAATAATTGGCGCGTCAGTTCACTTTGTTCTTTTAACTTTTCATCTTGGAATACAGTTCGCCCAGGTTTTGAATTTGCTTCAAATAGCCACGGATTTTCCTGCATGTCTAAACCAATATCAAAACCGATTTCTCCAATGTTCCCAGTTACTTGCCCATCGAGCGCGTAACTTATTTGCAAGGCTGTTTGTTTTAATTTATTTTCAATTTGAACTTGTTTCGTTGAATCTGGAAAAAGTTCTTGTAGTAATTTTGTATCACCACCGCTATTTACATGTGTGGTTAAGCTACCTTTGCCAGCAATTTTGGCGACGATGGCACTGACGACCCAATTACCGAAATGGTTTTTATTTGTATGAATGCGAAAATCAACAGGTTGCCCGTCGAAGCGAAGTAAAGAAATACCTTGCTGTACGATAAACTTCTTTAAATCATGTCCTTTTAATACGTGGTTCAGAAGTGTTTCTAATGATTGATACTTTCTTAGTTTATTCTCTTCATTTTCGCGATAACGACAGTAGTAGCAATTCTCTGTTTGAGAATAAAATAGTTGATGAATATTTCTTCCGAAGCTACCGTGTATCGGTTTCATGTAAATTGATTTATATGTGCCAAGAAACCGTTCTACTTGTTCGAAGTGCTGAAATGTCTCTGTGTTTGGTAATAAAGGCACAATTGAATCGTCCTTCATGAGAAGTTGATGAACGTCCCATTTATTAAAAAATCCTGGGTTAAACCATGGAATGTTATAGTCATGTTCTAATTTCCTTTTTGCTCTAACGATTGGTTTATAATTTTCTGCTTTACGATTTGGTAGTCGATCGTAAATGACATTTGGCAAAGGAACTTTTTTCTTTAGCCATTTTCCTTCTTGAAAGAAATACCCATCAATCGTTTCTTCTTCCCAGTTTATATGTTGAACGCCAAAAACGAATACGAACGGTCGTAATGTAAATGGTGGTGTTAGCAACTCACTGAGAGATGTGGAACGGTTTCCTAAAGGAATAGGTGAGTCATCGTTAAAACCAGTTGTGAAAATACCGACTAATGGTCCGAAAATAATTGTTTCATTTTGTGTAAAGGCATGAATGGTAGTGGAATGAGGGAGTAAAAGTTTTTCTGCAATTCGTTTTCCAATCATAATTTCACGAGTAAAGGAATAATGAATTTTTACCTCTTCACTTGCAACATGGCGTCTGCCGAAGGAAAGGGATGTAATAGGTGGTGTAATAGAAAAAATGTAAGGTAAAGTAATACTATTTGGATGCTCATCTGAAATGTTTAATGTATATATGTGCTCTTTCAAAATGGGATTCCCTCCTTTCGTTATGGTGTAAAGCGGCTAAATTTTAGTGGTCCGTGAAAGATCTTTTCAGCTAACGAATCATTATGATGAATGTAACGTTCGTAAGGGGGAATCGTGTTGACATACATAAGCCAAATCGCCCCTTTTTGATCCATAATTGTGGAAAGTTCTAGTTCGAATAAAGAAGAATAAGATTGATCTAATGTTTGAAACACTTCATTTATAATGTCGTGTAAAGCGTCTTGTAATAGTTGCACACCGGTATTAGATAGTACATATTTAATTTTTGATAATGAATGCAGCGAGGAATCATCCGTTACGGAAAGTAAAAATTGATTCGGAAATGAGCTTTTTTGTATAAATTGACCGATAACGTTCCATTTTTGTTCTTTATTTTTTTGCAAAATGGTTCGAATGTGGAGTGGATACGTTAGTTGGTTCGGTGGTTGTAGCATCGTATGGGCGATATAACGTGTTGATTGTATGTTAGATTTGTACCAAGATATAAACTCATCTGTCCGTTTGATTGGAGTAGAAGTATGATATGCGTCATGTATTGTATCGATATGAAACGTTTTATTTTTATAAGCGATCCGGTACAGACTTTCATTGGAATGTGTATGAGTAGGACGTATAATAATATCTTTTGTTTTTAATAAAAGTTTGAAAATGTTGTGTATCGTTGCTATTTCAAATTTTGGTATATAAGGAAATAATTTTTTATTAGTAAGAAATAAATCATGTAGTTCGCTTAAGTCAATAAGTGTGTTATTTAAAAAGGTAGTGGAAGGACGGTTGTGTAATGAATGAATAATTGATTTAGCTTTTTCAAAGTCTGTATCCTCGTTAAAAGAAGAACGATCGTATATATAAGAAGGAATAGGGAATGTTTGCTCTTTCCATTTTCCTGTATCTGTATCATAAATAAGACCAGAAACAAGGTCTGTTTTAGGATCAATACAAAATGGTGTAAACTGGGCAACGACATTATGATAAAGCCGAGCGCGTTTGGCGATTTCGGTGTAATACGTTTGCTCATAATGAGGCCGGGAAGTTAAAATACCGAGAACCAACGAAATCACTCCTTTACTAACAAAGTGTTGGCATAATAGGCGAAGCTATATATTGCAAATACATTTTTATACCATTATACTTTTGTCCGTATGATGATATGCTATAGTTTTGGAGAAGCGAAAGGTTGATTGTAATGAATATATGGTTGAATATGTTAACGACGACAGGGCTCGGAGCGATTATTGGAGGATATACGAACCACTTAGCGATAAAAATGTTATTTCGTCCCCATCGTCCTATTTATATTGGAAAGTTTCAATTGCCATTTACACCTGGATTAATTCCGAAGCGACGTGATGAGCTTGCTGTTCAATTAGGGAAAATGGTAGTCGAGCATTTGTTAACGCCAGAAGGAATCGGAAAAAAGCTAACAAATGAAGAGTTTCAAAAAAGTTTAATTCACTGGGTGCAAGTGGAAGTGGATAAAGTCATTACGAATGAACAATCACTGCGACATATGTTAGAAAAATGGAATGTAGCACATGTAGAAGAAGAGGCGACCGGGAAAATCGAGCATGTGATTACAAAAAAAGTTCAGGAATTTTTAGCGGAGTACTATACATATACATGGGAACAAGCTTTACCTCATTCTGTACATGAAAAAATAGAGAATGCAATTCCAAATGTCTCGGCTTTTATTTTAGAGCGAGGAATTGAATTTTTTGAAAGTGAAGAAGGGAAAGCGCGCCTTTCAAAAATGATTGATGATTTCTTTGCTTCTCGTGGAACATTACTTAACTTAGTCGGGATGTTTCTAGGGAATGTAAGTGTAGTGGATCGTGTGCAGCCAGAGGTAATTAAATTTTTAGGTCAAGATGGTACGGAAAAGCTTTTAACTAATGTACTGCAAAAAGAGTGGGAAAAGTTAAAGGGAAGAGATGTAAAAGAATTAGAAACGTTTGTAGAAAAAGAAATGATTGTAAGCTCCATATTGTCTGCAGTTAAAGTTGAGGAAACAGTGAGTAAGTTTTTAAACCAATCTGTACAGCAAGTGTGTGCGCCAGTTCGAGAAACAATCATTGAAAAAGTGGTTCCAAGCGCAGTAACGAAAGGCTTGAAGTGGGGGACAGAAAATGTAGAGACCATACTAAATAATCTACATCTTGCGGAAATTGTCCAGCAAGAAGTGTCTACATTTTCAACAGAGAGACTAGAAGATTTAGTTCTGTCCATTACAAAAAATGAGCTGAAAATGATTACGTATTTAGGTGCCTTATTAGGCGGAATGATTGGACTCGTGCAAGGGTTGTTACTGTTGTTCCTTAGGTAGTAAAGATAAGTACATAGAAATAAGAGTGAAATTTCTTCACATCTCTTGCATAGTTTGATATGGTAAGAAGAGGTGCGTATGTAAATGCACTTAAAAGGCAGTGTGAGCGAAAAGCGCTAGCCTTCTAAAGGAGGAAAAATAAAATGACAAAAAACATTCATGATGTAGCATATGAATTACAAAAAGCAATCGCTGAAAACGAAGACTTCAAAACTTTAAAAGAGAGCTATGCGGCAGTACAAGGAGATGCAGCTTCAAAGAACTTATTTGAAGAGTTCCGTACGATGCAACTTAGCCTACAACAAAAAATGATGCAAGGCCAAGAAATCACTGAAGAAGACAACCAACAAGCACAAGAAGTTGTAGCTCGCATTCAACAAGATGCTAAAATCACAAAATTAATGGAAACTGAGCAACGCCTAAACGTTGTAATCGGTGACGTTAACAAAATTATCATGAAGCCACTTGAAGAATTATATAGCGCGCAACAAGCGTAATAGTGGAAGACGCTCCTTTATGGGGCGTCTTTTTTGTTTAGGGAATTAAGTTTAAAAGTAAATGTTATTTTAAAAAACAAATTAATTGTAAGCGTATTCTTTAAGGGTTGTCAAAATACTGTCAAATTCATATTGTTGGAAAAATAATGCATTTGTAATATAATGATACATGATACTTCACCATATTAATTAACTAGGTGAAATTAAAATCTTTATTACACACATTATGAAATAAAGGGATGATTAGTTTGATGAGTACAGGTGTAAAAGCAAACGACGTGAAGACAAAAACAAAAGGAGCAGATCTTGTTGTTGATTGTTTAATTAAACAAGGTGTTACACATGTTTTCGGTATTCCAGGAGCGAAGATTGACTCTGTATTTGATGTATTGCAAGAAAGAGGACCAGAGTTAATCGTTTGTCGTCATGAACAAAACGCAGCATTTATGGCAGCTGCTATTGGTAGATTAACAGGGAAACCGGGTGTGTGTCTTGTGACTTCAGGACCAGGGACATCAAATTTAGCGACAGGTCTTGTTACTGCGAATGCGGAGAGTGATCCCGTTGTTGCTTTAGCTGGTGCAGTTCCACGTACGGATCGATTAAAACGTACCCATCAATCTATGGATAATGCTGCACTATTCGAACCAATCACAAAATATAGCGTAGAAGTAGAGCATCCGGATAACGTACCAGAAGCACTATCAAATGCATTTCGAAGTGCTACCTCCACAAATCCGGGAGCAACTTTAGTAAGTCTTCCGCAAGATGTTATGACTGCGGAAACGACTGTAGAGTCTATCGGTGCGCTTTCTAAGCCACAGCTTGGAATCGCTCCCACATATGATATTACATATGTGGTAGAAAAAATAAAATCAGCGAAATTACCAGTTATTTTACTCGGTATGAGAGCGAGCACAAATGAAGTGACGAAAGCTGTTCGTGAATTAATTGCTGATACAGAACTTCCTGTCGTTGAAACGTATCAAGCAGCTGGTGCAATTTCACGTGAGTTAGAAGATCATTTCTTCGGCCGCGTTGGATTATTCCGTAATCAACCAGGTGATATTTTACTAGAAGAAGCGGATCTCGTTATTTCTATCGGTTATGATCCAATTGAGTACGATCCGAAATTTTGGAATAAACTTGGGGACAGAACGATCATTCATCTTGATGACCATCAAGCAGATATCGATCATGATTACCAACCAGAGCGTGAATTAATTGGCGATATCGCTTTAACTGTAAATAGCATTGCAGAAAAATTACCGAAACTTGTATTAAGCACGGAATCAGAAGCAGTGTTAGAACGATTACGCGCGAAGTTATCAGAGCAAGCAGAAGTTCCAAACCGCGCTTCTGAAGGTGTTACGCATCCGCTTCAAGTCATTCGCACACTTCGTTCTTTAATTAGTGACGATACAACTGTTACGTGTGACATCGGTTCCCATTCTATTTGGATGGCGAGATGTTTCCGTTCTTATGAACCACGTAGACTATTATTTAGTAACGGTATGCAAACGTTAGGTGTTGCACTACCTTGGGCAATTGCCGCTACTTTAGTTGAACCGGGAAAAAAAGTTGTTTCCGTGTCAGGTGATGGTGGTTTCTTATTCTCTTCGATGGAGTTAGAAACAGCGGTACGTTTAAATGCACCGGTTGTACATCTCGTTTGGAGAGACGGTACATATGATATGGTTGCGTTCCAACAAATGATGAAATACGGTAGAACATCAGCTACAGAGTTTGGCGATGTTGATCTTGTGAAATATGCAGAAAGTTTCGGAGCCATAGGTCTTCGTGTCAATACACCAGACGAATTAGAAGGTGTATTGAGAGAAGCATTAGAAGCAGAAGGTCCTGTCATTATTGATATTCCAATTGACTACCGTGACAACATTAAACTAAGTGAAAAACTATTACCAAACCAATTAAACTAATGGAGGCATGGTTGAGATGACTGTTGCGCAATTCATTGATATTGATGCAAAAAAAACAAAAATGAGTAATGAAGTATATCAAACATCTACAATGCTTGCGCTATTAGATGGTATATATGATGGTGTGATTAGCTTTGAGGAACTAAAAGAACATGGTGATTTTGGCATCGGCACATTTGATCAATTAGATGGTGAAATGATTGCATTTGATAATGAATTTTATCATTTACGTTCAGACGGTTCAGCGGAAAAAGTAGAGCCAGAAGAAACAACGCCATTTGCGACTGTAACGTTTTTTGAAAAAGAAATGAGTTATACGGTAGAGCGTCCGATGAATCGTGAAGAAGTTGAAGCGTTATTACATGAATTAATGCCGAGTAAAAACTTATTCTACGCTATTCGAATGGACGGTACGTTCCGTGAAGTAAGGACGAGAACTGTTCCAAGACAAGAAAAACCGTATACACCGCTCGTTGAAGTGACGAAATCACAACCAATCTTTTCGTTTAAAAATACAGAAGGTACACTAGCTGGATTTTGGACACCAGATTACGCGCAAGGCATTGGTGTAGCTGGGTTCCACTTACATTACATTGATGGTGAAATTCGCGGGGGCGGACATGTTTTCGACTATGTTATAGAAAACTGTACGATCCAAATTTGTCAAAAAGCTCATATGCATTTAGCACTTCCAGAAACAGCTGACTTTATGGCGGCTGAATTATCAAGAGAAAACTTAGAAAATGATATTGCGACTGCGGAAGGTGCAGAGTAAGAGGGAAAGACTGTTCCATTTTGGAACAGTCTTCTTTTATTCGTAATGTTATTATTTGTCGATAAATCGATATTTCTTGTCGAACCGTTGATATATTGTAAGTTACGATAGATATATTCGAAAAATCGTTGATATATTGTAAGTTACGATAGATATATTTGAAAAATCGTTGATATCGCTTATTTCTTTGAAACAAACCGATGCCCCTCATAATAAAACCGCCACGGATAATGCACAGCTTCTTCTGCATAGTCGATATTAATACGAGGTCCTGCTGTTATTTTATATTGTGATGACATATGTTCTTCTTCTGGAACGAGTTCAATATGTAACGTATCACTTTGTAATGATACGCCGCGTTCTTCTAAAGTAATTCCGAGTGCACGGCATAGTTTGCCAGGACCGTTTGTTAAATTTTTGTACTGTGCTTTCGTAATGTCTGTTTTGTTGTAGCGCGCTAGTTTTATTTCTTCAATCCCATCTACAGGTTCAAGCGCTCGAATGAGAACGCCTTGCGGGGTGCCAACTGGCGCTGTAATGACGTTAAAACAATGATACATACCGTAAATTAAATATACGTAAGCATGCCCCGGTGCGCCAAACATGACCTCTGTACGATCCGTTCGTCTGCCGCCATAACTATGTGCGGCCTTATCATCTGGGCCTTTATATGCTTCTACTTCCACAATGATGCCGCTTCGTTTTATTCCGTCTACAATATGAACGAGTTTTTGGCCGAGTAATTTCTTTGCGACTTCTAACGTGTCGCCTTCGTAAAAAGAAGGTGGTGCCTGCATTGTACTATCTCCTTTACTGAGTGTATATGTATATAGTAAACCAAATTTTCAGTAGTAATTCTAACTCGTTCTATTTGCTACATTTATTTCATAAATTATGGATAGAGTACAACAGCGAAGAGGGGGAGTGCGACATGATTTATCGCTTACTAGCTCTTAATATAGATGGGACACTACTATACAATAACGGAAAAATCGCAAAAGGATTACGAGAAACAATTGAATTTGTGAAAAGAAAAGATGTATACGTTACATTATTTACGAGTCGTAATTTTCAATCCGCTCATAAAGTAGCAAAGGCGTTAAAATTAGATTCTATATTAGTGACACATGGTGGTGCTTTCGTTTCAGCAACGTTAGATAAGCCTTACGTTCAAAGAAGATTATCTGAAGAGAAGACTTTTAACATTGTGCAAGTGTTAGAGCACTTTGATTGTAATGTACGCATTTCTCATGAGCGGTTTTCAATCGGAAACCGGGAGAGAAATACACCAAACTTAATTGCGCGTACTGTATTATCAAGCGCAGATCCGTTATTTTATCCAGTTCAATTTGTAGATTCGTTAGGCGATGCGCTTCGTGATCATCCGGTAGCGGCACCAAAAATTGATGTTGTTTTCCATAGTAAAGGTGAAAAGGAAAGAGGGCTAACTACGCTAAGAAAAGCATTCCAAGATATAGAGTATGTTGAATGTGACGCAAAACGAATAGAAATTTTGCCGCAAAATGTATCAAAGTTACGCGGATTACAGTTGCTTGGAGAGCATTTAAATATTTCGCTAAATGAAATGGTTGCGATTGGGGATAGCATGGAAGATTTAGAGGTCATTGAAAACGTTGGACTTGGGGTAGCGATGGGGAATTCGCCTGTAGAGTTAAAGCAAGCGGCAGATTGGATTACACGTTCAAATAGTGAGAACGGTGTAGAGTATATGATTAAAGAGCATTTCCGTAAGCAATTCCCACTTCCGTTTTTGAAAAACCATAAAAATACACCGAAACGATGAAAGAAAAACGTAGCTTTGTGGCTACGTTTTTTTGTTGAACTTACTAAAAGGAATGAAAGCGTTTTAGGTTGTGAATTGTGTATGAAATCTATACAATTCACTTGAATCCTTTAGAAAACTAATATAAAGTGGATGATGTTCCCAAAATAGTTACACCACATGAAATATTCTTCAGATAAATTTTATTGGGCTCCCGTATGTAAAACATTTCCGCATGATAGTGTAGTTCACGTATTATTTCAAAAATGAATTGTAGTAATTTTATTAATTAGTTGTAGCGTTTCTTTGTTTTATTTAAATGGATTATTTTAAGTTAATGTGAGTAAGATCTGGCACATATGAAATGTGTTTCTTTTTATGATTTTAGGAAGTTTAAAAGGGGGAATGAATTTCTTGAGGAAATCATTTAATCAAAAAATTAAAAAGTTAAGTAGTAGTTTAATAGTTGTATTACTAATATGTATGAATTTTTTAATCCATTTACCATTTAAAGCAGAGGCAGCTACAACAGAATTAAAAGGTTTAGGTGATGTATCTTATTACAACGCCATCATTTTTGGAGATCATAGTGCAACGAGTGCGGATATTGAAGGTGCGATGGCTGTTCAGAAAAATATGAACGCATCAAGTTATACAGTCGTAGCGGCTGCAACTGGAGCAAATAACTTAGCTGGAGCAACTTGGGTAGATGAAGGATATCCATCATTATTACTAGGCGGTCAATTTACGAAAGCGGGAGCAGGACAAGTAATTATTCAAGATGGAACAGTGGCGATGACAAAAGACGGTGACCCAGATGGCGCAATGAAAACGTCATATGACCGTATCTCTTATAAAGAGCAAGCGGAGATTGATGCTAAGTTTAAAGAATTTAGAAAAGACGTTGATGGTGTAATCGGGGATGCGGGCCAATTACACACTGATAAGCCAACACTTAATATGAGCTTTGGAATCGGTGAAGATGTAAACAACCCTAATATTTATGTCTCTTCAGGCCAAACGGGAAAGAAAACATTTGATGTAAAAGACGTTTATCTTCCAAATGTAGAGAATAAAGACTTCATTGTTATTTATTCAGATGCAGAAGAAGTGAGTTTTGGTGGCGGTGCAATTTTGTATGATACAAGAAATACTGGGATGGCAACAGACTTAATTAATACATCTCAAGCATACGACCCTAATTCATCTTTTACTGAGTTAGCTAGTAAGGTAATTTGGGTATTTCCTAATGCTACAAAGATAACAACTAAAGGTTATGGTGTAGTAGGTAGTGTGTTTGCACCTAACGCAGTTGTAAAAACAAAAGGTGGTTCTATTAATGGACAAGCCTATGTTGGAGGATTACACCAAAGAGATGGTTTTGAGGTTCATAACTTTAAATTTAACTGGCCAAAGTGGAATAAGCTAGCAGCTGAAAAAGGAAATTTACAAATTAAAAAAGTTGATGAAAACGATGAAAACATTGTTTTAAAAGACGCAAAATTTGATGTTATAGACAAAGATAATACTGTTGTGGCTACTGTTACAACAAACGAAAAGGGTATTGCGGAAGTAAAAGATTTACCACTTGGTGATTATTTTGTAAAAGAAATTAGTGCACCAGAAGGATATATAAAAGTTGATACACCAGTAAAAGTAACAATTGATAGTACAAACGTAATTGAACTTGTTATGAAGAATACGAAAAAAGTTGAAAATGGCCAATTTAAATTGTTGAAAAAAGATAATGAATCTGGTCAACTTCTACCAGGTGCAAAATTTGATGTTATCGATAAAGATGGGAAAGTTGTCGAAACAATTATTACAGACAGTAAAGGTGAAGCTTTATCAAAACAACTTCCAGTTGGAACATATACATTAAAAGAGGTAGAAGCCCCGAAAGGATATGAACTATCATCTAGTTCAGTTCCTGTAAATGTAGAGGCTAATAAAGTAATTACTGTAGATGTGTTGAATAAAAAAATCCCTGAAAAAGTAACAGGTCAATTCGAAATCGTGAAAGTAGATGCAAATGATAAAGAGAAACTATTATCAGGCGCAGAATTTGAAGTGTATAAAGATGGCAAGAAAGTAGATACGTTACGAACAGATAAAACAGGTAAAGTGATTTCTCAGAAATTAGAACCAGGGAAGTACACATTAAAAGAAACGAAAGCACCACAAGGATATAAGTTGTTAAAAGAAGAAATTGAAGTCGTTGTGGAAGCAAATAAAGTAGTACAAGTACAAGTGGAAAACGCGAAAGAACTGGGAAGCTTACAAATAATCAAAAAGGATGCAGAGAGTGGAAAAGTTCTAGCAGGCGCAGAATTTATACTGAAAAACGAAAGTGGTCAAGTAGTTGGAGAAACGAAAACAACAGATAAAGATGGCGTAGTGAAGTTCGAAAACGTAGTGCCAGGAAAATACACGTTAGAAGAAACGAAAGCGCCAGAAAGTTATAAAGCGCTGGAAGTGACAGTAGAAGTCAACATCGTAGCAAATGAAGTAGTAAAACAAGAAGTTACGAATGAAAAAGTAACAGGTCAATTCGAAATTGTGAAAGTAGATGCGAATGATAAAACGAAAGTATTATCAGGTGCAGAATTCGAAGTGTATAAAGATGGTGAAAAGGTAGCGGAACTGAAAACAGATGAGAGTGGAAAAGTGATGTCACCGAAATTACCATTAGGTGAATACACAGTGAAAGAGACGAAAGCACCAACGGGCTATAAACTTTCTAATAAAGAATGGAAAGTAACAATTCAAAACGAGAAAGAAGTAGTAAAAATAGAGGCAGAAAACGAAAAAATCTTAGGTTCTCTACAAATTATTAAAATGGATGATAAAGATCAAACGAAACGTTTAGCAGGCGCACAATTTACATTGAAAGATGCGAAAGGAAATGTTGTAAAAGAAGGAATTACAACAGATGAGTCCGGAACTGTAAAAGTAGACGGACTAGTGCCGGGGGAATATACGTTAGAAGAAACAAAAGCGCCAGAAGGTTATGAGTTAACAAAACAAGTAATTCATGTAACAGTTGACGGTGAAAAAGTTATTGATGTAAAAGTAACCAATAGTAAGAGCCTTGGTCAATTCGAAATCGTAAAAGTAGATGCGAATGATAAAGCGAAAGTATTATCAGACGCAGAATTCGAAGTGTATAAAGATGGTAAAAAAGTAGAGACATTACGAACAGATAAAACAGGTAAAGTAATCTCTCAGAAAGTAGAACCAGGGAAGTACACATTAAAAGAGACGAAAGCACCACAAGGATATAAGTTGTTAAAAGAAGAAATTGAAGTCGTTGTAGAAGCAAACAAAGTAGTACAAGTACAAGTAGAAAATGCGAAAGAACTAGGAAGCTTACAAGTAATCAAAAAGGATGCAGAGAGTGGAAAAGTTCTAGCAGGCGCAGAATTTATACTGAAAAACGAAAGTGGTCAAGTAGTTGGAGAAATGAAAACAACAGATAAAGATGGTGTTGTGAAATTCGAAAACGTAGTGCCAGGAAAATACACGTTAGAGGAAACGAAAGCGCCAGAAGGTTATAAGGCGCTGGAAGTGACAGTAGAAGTAAACATCGTAGCAAATGAATTAGTAAAACAAGAAGTATTGAATGAAAAAGTGAAAGAAAAAATAACAGGTCAAGTAGAAATTACAAAGGTAGATGCGAATGATACAAATAAAATATTAGCAGGCGCAGTTTTTGAAATTTTGAAAGACGGAACGAAAATAGACAAATTAACAACAGATAAAAATGGTAAAGCAACTTCCAAGAAACTTGAACCAGGAGATTACATTTTAAAAGAAGTACAGGCTCCAGAAGGATACACTTTATCTAATAAGGAAATTAAGTTTACGATTTCTAATCAAAAAATTGAAGTTATAAAACTTCAAATTACAAATCAAAAAGAGCCAGGTGGAGGAACAGAAACACCAGGTGGAGGAACAGAAACACCAGGTGGAGGAACAGAAACACCAGGTGGAGGAACAGAGACACCAGGTGGAGGAACAGAAACACCAGGTGAAGGAACGGAAACACCAGGTGGAGGAACAGAAACACCAGGTGAAGGAACGGAAACACCAGGTGGAGGAACAGAAACACCAGGTGGAGGAACAGAGACACCAGGTGAAGGAACAGAGAAGCCTAACTTACCCGAAAAAGGGGAAGGTTCTTCTAATAATCAACAACTTCCAGCCACAGGACATGATATGAACTATCTCCCATTCGTTGGTTTTGTTCTTGTGTTATTAGGAATACGTTTAAGATTTATGACTAAAAATAGTTAATAGATGTATAAAAGGCATAAGAGAAATGTTATCTCTTATGCCTTTAAGTTATTAATAGAAGGAATAAGATAAAACCTTCTGTATTGACCTGCAAACGCCCTTCAAGTAAACTAAAGAGAGTTTGCAAATGAAAAGGTGATAATGTTGTTAATTTCAATTAAAACGTTACAAGATGATCGTTTTTTACGTCCGCTACAAAATATTGGCGGCTTATTTTTTGAAGATAGTACGATTGGATTTGAACAAGAGGAAGCAAATCTTATCGTTGATATACACATTGAAGAGAATGTGAAAGCATCAGCTCGCTTAACAGATGTTGCTACTGGAAATGTGTATGAAGAAACATTCGCGAAAGATTTATCTGCTTTTACAGATGAAAAAGAGCGTATGAAGCAAGTGAAACATGTTGTTTCTTATGTATATCTTTCTGTTCTTCAGCAGTTAACAGGTCTTGAACAAAGCTGGGGTATTTTAACGGGAGTACGTCCGACGAAACTTCTTCATAAAATGCTTCAAAGTGGTATGTCAAAAGAAGAAGCACATCAAGAACTTCGTGAAAGCTATTTAATTCATGAAGAGAAAATTGAACTTCTTCAGCGTATTGTTGATTGTCAATTAGCAGTTGTTCCGGATTTATACCGTTTGAAAGAGGAAGTAAGTATTTATATCGGTATTCCATTCTGTCCGACGAAATGTGCATACTGTACATTCCCAGCTTACGCAATTAACGGACGCCAAGGATCTGTTGATTCGTTCTTAGGTGGTCTACATTATGAAGTTCGTGAAATTGGTAAGTTTTTAAAAGAAAAAGGTGTGACAGTTACGACAATTTATTACGGCGGCGGTACACCAACAAGTATTACAGCAGAAGAGATGGATATGCTGTATGAAGAAATGTATGAAGCATTCCCAGATGTGAAAAATGTGCGTGAAGTAACTGTTGAGGCAGGTCGTCCAGATACAATCACGCCAGCGAAACTAGAAGTGTTAAATAAATGGAATATTGACCGCATTAGTATTAATCCGCAGTCATACCATCAAGAAACACTAAAAGCAATTGGCCGTCATCATACTGTAGAAGAAACAATTGAGAAGTATCATTTAGCTCGTGAAATGGGAATGAACAATATTAATATGGACTTAATTATTGGTCTTCCTGGTGAAGGGTTAGATATCTTCAAGCATACGTTAGATGAAACAGAAAAGTTAATGCCAGAATCATTAACAGTTCATACGTTATCATTTAAACGTGCTTCTGAAATGACACAAAACAAACGTAAATATAAAGTAGCAGGTCGTGAAGAAATTACAGCGATGATGCACGAAGCAGAAGAGTGGACGCAAAAGCATAATTACGTACCATATTACCTATATCGTCAAAAGAATATTTTAGGTAACTTAGAGAACGTTGGTTATGCAATGCCTACGCAAGAAAGTATTTACAACATTGTCATAATGGAAGAAGTACAATCGATTATCGGGCTTGGCTGCGGTGCTTCAAGTAAGTTTGTTCATCCGAAGACGGGCGCAATTACGCATTTCGCGAATCCGAAAGATCCAAAATCATATAACGATGGCTTTGTAAAATATACAGAAGATAAACTGAAAATTTTAGAAGAGCTGTTTGTGTAAGCATAAGAGGACTGTTCCGATTTGGAACAGTCTCTTTTTTATCCGGCTATTTGCGGGGGGAAGGCTGCCTGTAAAAACCCGATTAAAGTTTCGTTTTATTTTGTCAGTTTTTGTCGGTAAGTCGATATATTCGAAAAATCGCTGATATATATTGAGTTGCGGTCGATATATTTTAAAAATCGCTGATATATTTCAAGTTGCGGTCGATATATTCAAAAAACCGCCGATATAATTTTATTTACTGAGAAGTGAATCAAAACATACCTTCATTTGTAAAACTATGTCGATAATAATCAGAAAAATTAGTCAATTTTATAGAGGACAATGTCTACTTATAGACGAAATGATAGATTTATGAAAGAGAAAAGGGGGAAATTGTTGGCATGTACATGACGATAGGGAGAATTTTTGATTTATCTGTTGGTAAGTATCCGAATAAAGAGGCGTTAGTGGAACCAGAAAAAAATATTCGCTGGACGTATAAACAGTGGGATGAACAAATAAATAAAACGGCGCACGCTCTATTAGAAGAGGGAGTAAGAAAGGGAGATTGTGTATCTGTTTACTTATATAACTGTCGTGAATTTGTAAACGTTTACTTAGCTTGTGCAAAAATTGGTGCAATCTTTAATCCAATTAATTTCCGCTTAAAAGCGAAAGAAGTATCTTATATTCTTCAGGACGCATCCTCGAAAGTAGTTGTCTTTGAAAAAGCAGTTGAGTCAACTGTTGCTATGATTGAAAGGGATTTTCCAAATACATCCTTTTGGTATGTAGAAGACGATAAACCTTCCTATGCAAGCTCCTACCATGAAAAAGTAAATGCAGCATCTTCTGAGAAAGTAGATATCGAAATTGATGAAATGGATTATTGCTCTATGCTTTATACGAGCGGTACGACAGGGCATCCGAAAGGCGTATTGCATCGTCATCGTGAAATGACTGAGCATAGTATGATTTGTACGTATTTCTTAAAATATAACAGGGATAGTGTCGGGCTTGTAGTAGCACCTTTATATCATTGTGGTGAGTTGAATGCTGGGATTATACCGCGCATTCAAGTTGGCGGAAAGAATGTTATTTTGCATCACTTTGATACTGAAACAGTATTACATACGATTCAAGAAGAGAAGATTACAACGTTCTTTGCAGCACCGACGATGTGGAATATGTTGCTGCAAAAAGATTTATCCCAATATGATTTAACTTCGATGAAAATTGGTATATATGGCGGAGCAGCAATGGCACCGGCTTTAGTGAAGGAATGTAAAGAACGTCTTTATATTGATCTCGTCCAAATATACGGAATGACAGAAATGGGGCCAGTTGTTGCGTTTCTCGTGGAAGAGGATCAAATTACGAAAGCTGGTTCAGCAGGGACGCCATGTTTTAGCCATGAAATTCGTATTGTAAAGCCGAACGAAGATGCACCTGCAGAGCCAGATGATGTATTACCTCCTTATGAAGTGGGAGAAATTATTTTGCGCGGTCCGACTATGATGGCTGGCTATCATAATCGTGAAGAAGCAAACACAAAATCGCTGTATAAAGGATGGTATCATTCAGGTGACTTAGGTTACTTTGATAAAGACGGCTATTTATTCGTTGCAGATCGCGTGGATGATATGGTAATTAGCGGTGGTGTAAATATTTATCCTCGTGAAATTGAAGATTACCTCCATAGTCACCCTGGTATATTAGATGTTGCAGTGCTTGGTGAACCTGATGAATTATGGGGAGAACGTGTTGTAGCCGTTATTGTAAAGAAAGATGAAGCGATCACAGAAGCTGATTTAGAAAAGTATTGTAAAGAAAGTGATGAATTAGCAGATTATAAACGCCCACGTCATTATTTATTTGTGGATGAACTTCCTCGTAATGCGAGTGGGAAACTGCAGAAATTTGTGTTGAGAGAGTCGTTAAAAGGTACGAAAAAATAATAAAAATGCCTTTCCAATTTGGAAAGGCATTTTTATTATTTACGTGAAAAACCTTCTTCATCAAGGTATTCCGCTGCTTCTGGATAAGAGTTGAATGTACCGTCTAAGTTTACGCCAGCATAAACGTTCCACATGTCATCCTCTGATATAAGAGTAAGAATATGACCATCTTCGTTATGCCATTCTTCTTCTTTCGCAGGTTCTGCAGGGATTACTACTTCTTCTTGTGATAATAGTTCAATTGATTGCTCAATTACTGAACGTAATTCTTCCGCTGAAAATTCACGGATGTTAATCATACCTTTATCGTCCGTTTTGTAACCTTTAATACCGCTTGCATATACAAATCCGTTTCCATTTGGGTGTAAATGATATACAACGTTCTTTTTATCTAAACGACTTTCTTCAAAGTGAAAGTTTACGCGTTTTAATGATACGTTCTTTCTTTCTAATTCAGGGAAAGATTCAATGATCGATAATTTTTCTTCAAAAGTTAGCATAGTGCCTCCAAGTATATAGTAAAAGATTTAATTTGTTCATTATAGCATAGTTGCAATTGTTTCCAAAGGTAAGGGGGAAACTTTTCATTGAATACGTTTACTTCACGAGACTGTAAAAAGTACGCTAACGAATAAATCTTTTTAGGTGTACAATGGAACGTGGACTTTATATGAAGGTGGTTATTTTATGTTTCAAAAAATTGCAAAGGAATGTTTAGCAGGATTTACGGTTGCGATTGTTGCGTTGCCACTTGCCATTGCGTTTGGTATTGCGGCAACGGGAACGTCTGAAGGAGCACTGGTCGGATTGTATGGTGCCATTTTTGCAGGTTTATTCGCAGCGTTATTTGGTGGTACACCTGGTCAGGTTACTGGGCCAACTGGACCGATTACGGTTATCGCGACAGGAGTTATTGCGACGCACGGGTTAGAGGCGAGTTTTATAGCATTTATGATGGCGGGACTTTTTCAAATTTTATTCGGGGTATGTAAGCTAGGCTCTTACGTTCGATATATTCCGTATCCTGTCGTTTCAGGATTTATGAACGGTATTGCACTGATTATTATTTTAGGTGAAATAAAACACGTGCAAAATAGTTTTCTGCTCGTAGTATTAACGATCATTGTAATGATTGTTTCTGGAAAATGGATTAAGGCCATTCCATCTAGTTTAGTTGCGTTAGTCGGTGTGACTGCGTTGTTGCCTTTATTTTCTTCATTGTTAGAAGGGCTTACAGTGAAGGTACCGATTATCGGAAATCTTTCACTAAATAAAGTAATTGAAAAGATTGGAACGATTCCAGAAGCGATGCCTACGCTTCATATTCCATCTTTAAGTGGAACAGGATTAGCAGAACTTATTTTACCAGCGCTTAGTATTGCTTTATTAGGTTCGATTGACTCTTTATTAACGTCAGTCGTAATGGATAATGTGACAGGTACACGTCATAAAAGTAATAAAGAACTTGTCGGACAAGGTATCGGTAATATGATGAGCGGATTGTTCGGCGGATTAGCAGGTGCAGGGGCGACTGTACGATCTATCGTTAATATAAGAAGTGGCGGTAAAACGGCGCTTTCGGCAAGTATGCATAGTGTTATATTGTTTATTTTCATTATGGGACTCGGTTCAGTCGTACAATACATTCCACTTGCTGTATTATCAGGTATTTTAATTTTAACGGGTATTGGAATGTTCGATTGGGAAAGCATGAAGAAAATGCATGTAGCGCCAAAAGGTGATGTTATTGTTATGCTCGTAACGATGATCGTTACAGTGAAGTTTGATTTAATGATCGCTGTTGCATTCGGGATTATTCTTTCCTTCATCCTATACATTGTGAAATGTAAAGAACGTAAAACTTCGATTGTAAAAGAAAGAGAAGCAACGTATACGATTCAAGGACCGCTCTCTTTCTTATCAGTAGATCGTATTTTTACTACTTTACAAGATGTGAAGTCACCGATTGTTTTACGTATGAAAGATGTGCGCTATATGGATGTGTCAGGAGCGATGGCATTATTAAATTTTGTTGAGCAGTCAAATAAAGCTGGAGCGAGTGTAACGCTTGAACAAGTACATCCAAGTATTAAAAAAACAATTGTAGTAATGGCGAACGACGAACAGAAAGAGAAATTGAAGTTTTTAGGTGTTTAGACGGTATAATAAAAATATCGCAAAAGAAAATTTAGAGTATGTAAAATACGAATGAAATAAAAAGAAGGTGCTCGAAAATCCAGTATAACGGACTTTTCAGAGTACCTTCTTTTTGTTATTCAATTCCCAAGTCAACAATCATATAAGCAAGTATAACAACGAAGAAAATACTTACGGCTGGTGCTGTTAATACGTGACCAGACATAAAGCCGATGCCGAGCGATAAGACGAGTGTGTTAGCTAGTAGCATATGTTTTACATTTAATAGTTTCTTGAAGTTAGTGATGATGCGAATGAATATTTTAATACCGAAATAAAGAAGCGGCAGCAAATACATAAGGAATCCAACAATGCCGAACGCAAAGAATAGGTCGTAGAAATCCATTTCGACTAATTTAGGTGTAGTTGTATAGTTACCAGCGTAGCCCATTCCAAATAGTTTTTGAGATAGTGGTGCGTCTTTATAGTATTGTTTGTATACGTTTAAAAACTTGTCACGATCACTGTAAATTAAACTCTTCATTTCAGAGTCTGTTAGTTCACCCTGCTCACGTTCTTCTTTCGTTACCTCTCCTTCTTGTACTGGATTTTTATATTTATATATTTGTAAATGGATGCTCATGTTTTTGGCGATAGGAGTATATGGTGTAAGTATGAGTATACCTCCTAATACGATAGCAACAACAATTGTATTTACAAGATATGTGAATCCTTTTCCTTCTTTTTTACGATGAATAATATATTCAATGAATAAGAAAAAAAGAGCGATACCAAGTGTAATAACAATGGCACCATAGCCTACTTTCGTTCCAATCATAATGCTTGCATACATCGCAAGTACAGTTGGAATCCAGTAATAGATTTTCGAGAAAGAAGTTGTTTTATGAATTGAGTACAAGACAACGATGGGGAACGTAATGGCGAAAATGGAACTTAACTCATTTCCAGCAAAGAACCATCCCCTTGAACCGATCTTTGAGTTCGGATAACTTGGGAAATCTGTACTAGTCAACATTGCCACAATAATTGAGATACTCAAAATTAACGTTGCATATAAGAAATAGATAATGATTTTATGAAACGCATATTCGTTATTTTTTAACTCTTTAAGAGCAATAATATACCCAAACAGTAGTACCATTGGATATACACTTTTTAAAATGAATTTCACTTCTTCTCCGAAAGAAACTGGAGATTTGACCATTAAATTATTAACAAGGCCGATTGTGAGTACAGTTCCAAGTAAGCATAAGTAGAGAATGTATTTTTTCGCACCTTGTTGTTTGTGATGAAGAAGTAGATACCCTGATGCAAGAAGCATAAAGGCGAAACGGACTACGATTCCGACTGTTGCGCTCATGTGTAATACATAGATTGAAAAAGATGTTAGTAAATCTAAAATTGGTTGAAACACAATGAATAGCAGTAGGAAATGTGGGAAGTAGTTATCCGTCTGTTTCAACTTATTAACCATATGTTCCTCCATTTCTTCATTCTTTTATTTCAGCACCCGAGTGAGGGGATAAATACCTTTTTATCCGGCTATTTACCGCGCAGTAAAACTCCCACCTCAAAATTCAGCTGGAGCAAAGAAGTTAGGTGGAAGCCCTGCGGACCGTAAAAGCCTTCACTTTATAGTAAGGCGAATGAATTTCAATATTTGTTTTTAAGCAGTACATGCAAGAAGACATTATTTCATTGTAATGATAGATAGATGAAAGGTATGGATAAAACGACTTTGATTGCTATATTTTTTAACGAAATGGTATGTTTTATACAGGATATATACAAATTGCGAGATTATTAGACAGAAAATTAAGAAAAAAGAAGGATTTTTTACCTGTTTTCTATAATTATATAAGTATAATCTTTATGTAGAAAAGAGGGGTATATGATGGAAGTAACGAGTAAAACAGAATCTGTGGTTGTGAAATATGAAGGAAGCGTAGCAACGGTGATGGTCAATCGCCCAGAAGTGTTAAATGCATTAGATGAGCCAACGTTAAAAGAGCTATTACAAAAGTTGAAAGAAGTAGCGGAGAGTTCTGCGCATATTGTTGTGCTATGCGGGAACGGCCGTGGTTTTTCTGCGGGTGGGGATATTAAATCGATGCTTTCAAGTAATGATGAAAGCAAGTTTGACGGTATTATGAATACCATTTCTGAAGTCGTTGTAACTTTATATACGATGCCGAAGCTTGTGATTAGTGCAATTCATGGACCAACTGCTGGTCTTGGATTAAGTATTGCATTAACTGCTGATTATGTGATGGCAGATATATCGTCAGTTATTGCGATGAACTTTATTGGAATCGCTTTAATTCCAGATGGTGGCGGTCATTTCTTCCTACAAAAGCGCGTCGGTGAAAATATGACGAAGCAAATTATTTGGGAAGGCAAGAAATTATCAGCAACAGAAGCGTTAGATATCGGCTTAATTGATGAAGTAATCAGCGAGGACTTCCAAACAGCTGTGAAACAAAAAATTAATGAATGGTTACAAAAACCGGTTAAGGCGATGATTCAAACGAAGCAAATTTTATGTGAAGTCAATCGCTCTAATTTAGAACAGACGCTGCAGCTTGAAAAACGCGGTCAATATGCGATGAGACAAACAGCTGACCATAAAGAAGGCATTGCTGCGTTTTTAGAAAAACGTCTACCAGCATTTAAAGGGGAATAAAGTAAAACTTTAATTAGTGAGGGATTTTGCTCACTTCCTACTGATTATTAGCCCGTTAATTCGGGATAAAAGGGAGAAAGTGCTAACACATTTTAGTATAATTGTGTTAGCACTTTTTTTTAGGAGTCATACATGAAAAAAATTATAGGTATTACCGGTATAATTTTGTTTGTATATTATGCTTTGCACAGTACACCATCTATGGCTGTACGAACTGCATTATTTTTTGAAGGGCATCCAAGTGTTGCGTTTTCTGGCGGGGTGACGAAAGAAAAAGATGTGAAAAAAGAAGCGATTCCAGATGAGTACCAAACTTTATATGGTAATAAAGAAGAAAAATCAGAGCACTATTTCTTCCCGCATGTAAGGGCGCACGGATCAGGAATTGATATGTTAAGTGCGTGTGTGAAAAAAGAGTGGTTTTTCTATAAAGTGAAACTTTAATCAGTGGGGGGTTTGTTCATCCCCCACTGATTATTAGTTGAACCAATCGGGCGTTTACGGGCAGTTGATCTCCCACCTAACTTCTTTGCCCCATCTGAATTTTGAGGTGGGAGTTTTACTGCCCGTTAATGCGGGATAAAGCAGAGCTCGGGTGTTATTGAACATAGGAGGATGAATGATGTCAACTTATAACAAGTTAGTAAGAGACCGTGTTCCAGAGAAAATATTAATGTCTGGAAAAACATATACAGCACAAAAATTAACAGGCCAAGCATACATACAAGCTTTAGCGAAAATTGGAACGGAAGAAGTTCGTGAATTTGCTTCTATGAAAGAGCGTGAACATGCGTTAGATTCTCTTGCGGATGCACTGGAAGTGATTATGTCATTAGCGCGTGCAGAAGGAGCAACAATTGAAGACGTAGAACGCCTTCGTAAGCAAAAAAAAGAAGAGCACGGTGGATTTGAAAGAGGGATTTATTTATTAGATGTTTCAGAAGAATAGTTTTATAGGAAAAGCATAGCGTTACTCACTAACGCTATGCTTTTTTGCTGCAATGAAGCTAATAATGAAGAAGATAGCCGTTAATCCCCAGCCGATTGTAATAGAAGTAGTAGTATGAACGGCATAAGAAACTTGTAAACAAAGTAATGATGCTAAAAACCAAATGAGTGCAATGTGTATATATTTTTTTGATATATTCATATTTTGTAGCTCCTTTTTACATACTAAAGAGAATTTTACTATAATTTAGAAAATTAGACCATATAAGTAGAGGTTTCATAGCAAATTTTGTATACTGAATAATAGAGAAAATGAGGAGGAAACGACAATGGCACATCATACGAAAGAAACGATGGAACTCATTAAGGAGCTTGTCTCTATTCCGAGTCCATCTGGAAATACGGCGAAAATTATTAATTTCATTGAAAACTATGTGAGTGAGTGGAACGTAGAGACGAAGCGTAATAATAAAGGCGCTCTTATTTTAACGGTAAAAGGGAAAAATGATGATCAACATCGTTTATTAACTGCTCATGTTGATACGTTAGGTGCGATGGTAAAAGAAATTAAATCTGACGGTCGTCTTCGTTTATCTATGATTGGCGGATTTCGCTGGAACTCTGTAGAAGGGGAATATTGCGAAATTGAAACGTCAAGCGGTAAGGCGTATACAGGAACGATTTTAATGCATCAAACATCTGTACACGTATATAAAGATGCAGGTGAAGCGAAACGCGATGAGAAAAATATTGAGGTTCGTATTGATGAGCGTGTTTCTTCTGCGAATGAAGTACGCGAATTAGGAATTGAAGTAGGAGACTTCGTTTCATTTGATCCACGCGTTCAAATTACAGAGAGTGGATACATAAAATCACGTCATTTAGATGATAAAGTAAGCGTAGCAATTCTATTAAAATTAATTAAAAGATTGCAAGATGAAAATGTAACATTACCATATACGACGCATTTCTTAATTTCTAATAATGAAGAGATTGGATACGGTGGAAACTCTAACATTCCAGAAGAAACTGTAGAATATTTAGCAGTTGATATGGGAGCGTTAGGTGATGGACAAACATCTGATGAATATACAGTATCTATTTGCGCAAAAGATTCTAGTGGTCCATACCATTATGCATTACGTAAACATTTAGTTGAACTTGCGAAAGCGAACAATATTGAATATAAAGTAGATATTTACCCGTACTACGGATCTGACGCATCAGCTGCGATTCGCGCTGGATTTGATGTGAAACATGCATTAATTGGAGCCGGTATTGATTCTTCTCACGCTTTTGAACGTACGCATGAGAGTTCCATTGCACATACAGAATCATTAGTATATGCGTATGTAATGTCTAATTTAATTGAAGACTAATTTCATAGAAAATAAAGTGGGCTGATTAAAAATATTATTTTTAATCAGCTTTTCATTTAGGGGGGCAAGATGAAAAAATTATTGATGGGGAGTATCGTTGTAAGTTTAATGTTAAGTGGATGTGCTCAAGAAGGTTCAGATGAAAAAGTAGTGACGAAGGTAGAGGATACCCAGGGGAATAAAAAAGAGAGTAGAAAAATACAAGGTTCACAAATAAATCCACAAGTGCAAAGTCGCTACACTGTTTTAATGAATTCTACTGAGGGAGAAGCGTATACTTTGCATGTTTTTTCGAATAATGAACAACATGAAACGCAAAAAGAACCTTGGGTTGGTGCACAAGAAGGGGATCAAATATATAAAGGTGAATATCAGCTTGCCTTACAATCTACAAGCGCGACATTATATTTGCAAGAGGCGAAAATTGGAGAGTTTGTATTTAATACGTCTAGAAAAAATGGATTTGTAAGTAAAGGTACACCAGATTTTTTCATAGCACTGCAACGTGAGTCTTCTAATTTTTCAACAGTGAAAGCTTTTTACATTCATAAAGGGAAAGTGCTCGAAGTGAAAATTGATGAAGATGATTTTGGTATTACAGGAACTTGTTTTAAAGCTTTAAATAAAGGGAAGTTTCTTATTGGGAATTATGATAATGGAGAAGGAATGTGGTATTTTTCAACTTTCCAAACCGATCTTGAAACGGGAAAAGCGAAACGGATTGATCAGAAAAAGCTTCCTTTGGAGGAAGGGAATGTATATGTTAAGGACAATTTCAAATGATACATTAGGAGAAGCAACTTATGGTAGTATGCTAGATTGCTATGAAGAACAAGATCAGAATGTATCTTCTTTCTGTTAATAAAAATAAAGGGATTGCCAATAGGCAGTCTCTTTTATTTGCGAAAGGATTTAGAAAGGTTTCTCTTTATTTCCGGCATATGATATCATTTAATTTTATATACAAAAATATTCGAGTAATTGTGATCATAACAATTTTAAACGATAAAGGATGATAATAGATTGAGTAATCATAGTAAAACACCTGCATGTATATATACGTATGCGTTTCGCGAAGAGGAGCGTGCTTTATGTTACTTGGAAATGCGCTCGTTCTTTGGGATGGAGTCTCACGTTAATATTTTGAAAAGTGAAGTCAAGATTGCTCCGAGTAGAAGTCCGTTTATTAAAGAGCGCGTTGAGGTTATGTATGAAGGGGACGACTTAGAAAGCATTTTAGAACAAGTGGAACAAATTGATTTAGCGGGAGCGACATTCAAAGTTATCTTCGTTAAAATCAATGATCTTGGTAAAGAAAATAAAATTGAATATGGGGAAAGACGCCTTATTGAACGAGACCTCGGTATGCATATTGAAGGAGAAGCAGACGTTCGTAATCCAGAGCGCGTATTCGGGATTGTTCCTCTTGGAGGACGTTGGTACTTCGGGCACTATGTAGAAAGTGATCCAGTTTGGTATCATCACATAAAAAAACCGCATAGCTATTCGACATCACTGAGCACACGTGTTGCTAGAGCTGTCGCAAATATCGCTGTACCAAACCCAGATGGAGTACGAGCAATTGACCCGTGCTGTGGCATTGGAACAGTAGTGGTAGAAGCACTTTCTATGGGGATTAACATCGTTGGTAGAGATATAAATCCACTTGTAGTTCTTGGAACGAGAAAAAACATCGCACATTTCGGGTTTGAAGGAACAGTAACAAAAGGCCCAATTGAAGAAATTACTGAGAACTACGACGTCGCAATTATCGATATGCCATACGACCTATTTACGCACGCAACACCAGAAGATCAACTCTCGATTCTTTCAAGTGCGCGCCGTATCGCAAAAAAAGTAGTCGTTGTCACGATGGAAACAATGGACGACATGATTCATGAAGCGGGATTTGAAATTACAGACCGCTGTATCACAAGAAAAGGATCATTTTCTAGACAAATTCTTGTTTGTGAATAAGAAAAAAGGTCACCCGTTAGGGTGGCCTTTTTGGTTTGTATGAATGTGTGATTGGTTGGTGGAATGGGGAGATGATTTGTCGATAAGTCGATATACTATGTTGAACCGCTAATATATTTCGAGAATCAATCGATGTTAGATTCCTCTTCTTTCGTTTTCTCTTGTTGTACGATTAATAAATTGCGCAATACGTGTCCGCGGTAACTTTCTAGTTTTCGTCCTTCATGATAGCGGACACCTAATTTTTTAAGTTCAGCTACGTACCAGCCTTTTGTTCCGTAATACATGAGACCACTTCCTTTTTTCTTTTGAACAGTATATGTTGTGGGGATTTGGAACTTTCTCATCAAATTAATATTGAATATTCAGTTTATTTATATTATGATTAATTTAGTATCGGATGGCAGTGAGTAGCCTCGCTGTAAGCCCGGATTTATATTTGAAAATGAAGAGAGTAGCTTCTTTCCACTTGAGCTTCTTTAGCAGGAGTACGAGCTAGAAGGATAAGGGGAGTAAATAAAATTCAATGCAGCTGTATACGATGCTTTTCTGGCTTTTAACATAGTAACGGAGGGTGAAATATGCGCAAAGGAACTTTTTTCATGGCTGGACATTCGAGACTTCCGAAAGGGATGGCGGTTCGCAGTATGTACGAAACGTTAACAATTACAATTGAAGCAGATCATAAATATCATGTCATTATTGAAGCGTCATGTACGCTTGCAACAGAGCACGGGAGAGGCTTCGTCGCCCAAATTTTAAGAGGACATAGTTTACGAGATGGTATTGAAGAAATTGTGCAAGATATTACAGATCATTATCAAGGAAAAGCGCAAAATGCTATCGTCAGTGCGGTCAAAGATTTGCATCGCCAATATGTAAGTTATTTAAATGATGAAAAGCCTGTGGAAGAGTACGAGGAAACAAATTTATAATCAATGTCTAGTTTATAACGATAAATGAGAGCCAGTTGTATTTCCTTTAAAGAGATGCGACTGGCTTATTTTATTTGGGAGTAAGTAAGATGAATACGTGAAAAGAAATTCAAGTTGTAAAACAAGAAGCGAAAAAAGGGGATTTATAAAATGTGTAAAGTATGTCGAGGAAATAATAAAAAACGAATTGACAGTTATAATATTTAGAATTATTATTTAATTAATAAGATCCATTCGAGAAATTAGCCTTCTCTAAATTCGATCTTGTTTTCCTGTTTACACATGTTTTCATATGAACTGTCTATTATTATTGTACTTTAAGAGATTAAAGACACTCGTAATGATAAGCCAGTTGTACGTTTCTACGATTTTCTGTCGTGGTGCGTATGACTGGCTTTTTGCTGTTAGGGCAGTAAGACCAAATCTCGGCATAAGAAGATAAGGATAACTGTCTGTAAAAAGCGTCAATACGTTCTTCATATTTCATTTAGGGAGGAATTGAAATGTCGATTATTACAGAACAAAGTACGAAGATGAAGTTTGCAAAAAAATATGAGGGTTATGAAATTATTCCTCATCCGGAGCATAAACGTTTATATCATATTATGTTAAATCAGCAATTGCTTAAGCAGTTTTTTGAAGAGGTAAAAGAGCATTCAGAGCAGTCATTACAATACATTCCGTATTCACGGTTTAATCTTGCTGATGGAATGAGAAAGATTTTTGGGCAATCATTTATGGATAACATTCGCGGCATTATTCATGACCGTGAAACGGGCGGATTTACAATTGGGGTGCAAGGTGAAACGGCAGATCCAGCAGATTACGTGAAATTTGCAACAGCAATAACACATTTAATTGGGGCACCAAACTTCGATGCAATGACAGGAACGTATTATGCAAGATTTAATGTGAAAGATACGGATAGTAGTGATTCTTACCTTCGTCAAGCGTACCGATTGTTTACACTTCATACGGACGGTACATTCGTTGATGAACCGACAGATTGGCTTCTTATGATGAAAATGGAAGAGCAAAATGCAGTAGGAGGAGAATCTCGTTTACTACATTTAGACGATTGGGAAGATCTTCAAAAATTTAGAAACCATTCACTCGCATCTGTTAAAATTACGTATAAAGCACCACCAAGTAAAAATGCGCAAGAAATCGTCTATCGTGAAACGTTTTTTGATATAAATAACGCACCATGTATTTGCTTTATTGATCAGTTCGCTTATCCAGATAATATGGAACAAGCAAACTATTTGAAAGACTTATCCTATTCAGTTGAAAACTCACAGGCAACACATGCATTAAAATTACCAGTTGGTGACTTAGTTCTTTTAAACAATTTATTTTGGATGCACGGAAGAGCTGCATTTGAGAAGAATAAAGATTTATATAGAGAACTCATGCGTCAGCGCGGTTGTTTTTCTAAATAATATGTACGGCAGGTCTTTTGAATAGACCTGCCTTTTATCCCGCTATTTGCCGGGCAGTAAAACTCCCACCTTAAAATTCGGCTGAAGCAAAGAAGTTAGGTGGAAGATTAACTGCCTGTAAACGCCCGATTGGTGAAGACTAATAATCAGTGGGGATGGACGAAACCCCACTGATTAAAGTTTCACTTTATACGATTAAGGGGGAATTAGAGTGTATGACTTTATAATTATTGGCGGAGGAATTGTTGGTCTATCAACTGGAATGGCTTTAACGAAAAAATTCCCTCGTGCGAAAGTCGCGATCATTGAAAAAGAAAAGGAACTTGCACACCATCAAACTGGACATAATAGCGGAGTAATTCATTCTGGCATTTATTATAAACCAGGGAGTTATAAAGCGAAGTTTGCCAAAGAAGGAAATGCAGCTATGGTTCAATTTTGTAAAGAAAATGACATCGCTTATGACATGTGCGGAAAAGTAATTGTCGCTACAGAAAGAGAAGAACTTCCTCTTTTACATAACTTATATGAGAGAGGCTTACAAAACGATTTACACATTTCAAAAATAGATAAGGAAGAATTAGCTGAAATTGAACCTCATGTAAAGGGACTAGGGGCCATCCGTGTTCCTTCTTGCGGGATTGCTGATTATAAAGGAGTCAGTTATGCATTTGCTCGCTTAATTCAAGAAAGCGGCGGTGAAGTACACTTAGGAACAACCGCAGAGCGTATTACTGAGAAAAAAGATGCTGTAACAATTGAGACAAACAAAGGCACATTTAAAACGAAATTTCTCATTAACTGCGCTGGCTTGCATAGTGATCGCATTGCGAAAAAGACAGGTATATTAACTGATATGAAAATTGTTCCGTTTCGTGGTGAATATTACGAACTTGTCCCAGAAAAACGCCATCTTGTAAAACATTTAATTTATCCAGTTCCAAACCCAGAATTCCCGTTTTTAGGTGTTCATTTTACAAGAATGATAAACGGAGACGTACATGCAGGACCAAACGCAGTAGTAAGCTTCAAGCGCGAAGGTTATACGAAAACGGACTTTAATATGAAAGACTTCATGGAAACAATGACATACACAGGCTTTTGGAAAATGGCGATGCCAAATATGAAAGAAGGCATAAAAGAGATGGTGCGCTCATTTAGTAAACAATCATTTTTAAAAAGCTTACAGCGCCTCATACCAGAACTAACAGAGAAAGATATCGTGCCAACACATGCAGGGGTAAGGGCACAAGCTATTTTATCAAACGGAAATATGGTTGATGACTTTTGCATTATTCCTGGCATCAATTCTCTACATATTTGTAATGCACCATCTCCAGCTGCAACGGCAAGTATAAAGATTGGTGAGGAAATTGCTAAGCAAGTGCCGGATGTGGTGGCGGTGAGGGTTTGATGGATCCCCCAGGGTTTTCGGGGGATTTTTTTGTTATGAGGTATGGTGAGTGTGGGGCTAAATTGGAGGCTAATAGTCACCAACTGTTTACTGTATAAAAAAGTAGACAGTAGTGTATGTTTTTTTGAAAAATGTATACAGATTTATTCCGCTATTCGCCGGGCAGTAAGACCCTCGCCTCAAAATTCAGCGAAAGCAAAGAAATTAGGTGGGGATCGGGCTGCACGTAAAAGCCCGATTGGTGTGGGCTAATAATCAGTCGGGGATGGACAAACTCCCTACTGATTAAAGTTTCACTTTATACTCTATCCGTTGGCATGATACTTGCAATGAAAATAGTATTAATATATAGGGGAGAGATAGAAATGAAGGTTAGCAAAATATACACAACTATTGATGCGCACGTAGCTGGGGAACCGCTTCGAATTATTACGGGCGGCGTGCCAGAGATAAAGGGAGAAACGCAACTAGAAAGACGCGCATACTGTATGGAACATTTGGATCACCTTCGTGAAATTCTTATGTATGAACCGAGAGGGCATCACGGGATGTATGGTTGTATCGTTACACCGCCTGCAAGTGCTCACGCTGATTTTGGTGTTTTATTTATGCACAATGAAGGCTGGAGTACGATGTGCGGCCACGGCATTATTGCTGTTATTACAGTAGGAATTGAAACAGGTATGTTTGAAGTGACTGGTGAAAAGCAAAAATTCATTATTGATAGCCCTGCCGGGGAAGTTATTGCGTACGCAAAGTTTAACGGGAGTGAAGTAGAGTCAGTATCATTTGAAAATGTTCCTTCGTTTGTATATAAAAAAGACGTTCCTATCAAAATAGATAACTATGAATTTCAAGTAGATATCGCGTTTGGTGGAGCCTTTTATGCTGTAGTGGATAGTAAAGAATTTGGTTTGAAAGTCGATTTCAAAGACTTACCTGCTATTCAAACGTGGGGCGGAAAAATTAAACATGATATTGAAAGTCAAATGGAAGTAAAACATCCATTGGAAGAAGGTTTAAAAGGAATATACGGTGTTATTTTCTCAGATGAACCGAAAGAAAAAGATGCTACTTTACGAAATATGACAATCTTTGCTGACGGGCAAGTAGACCGTTCTCCTTGCGGCACAGGAACTTCTGCGAGACTCGCAACTCTTTTTGAAAAAGGTGCCTTACAAAAGGGAGAAACTTTTATCCACGAATGTATCACAGATGGTCATTTTGTGGGAGAAGTATTATCTGTAACAGAGGTAGCTCAATATGAAGCAATCGTTCCGAAAGTAACCGGGCAGGCATTTATTACAGGATTTCATCAGTTTGTATTAGATCCGAGAGATGATTTGAATCGGGGATTTTTGTTAGGATAAAGTGAAACTTTAATCAGCGGAGGGGTTTATCCTCCATTGATTATTAGCCCACACCAATCGGGTTTTTACGGGCAGTTGATCTCCCATATAACTTCTTTGTCCAACCGAATTTTCAGATGGGAGTCTTACTGCCCGTTAATACGGGATAGAAGGAGGAGGTGGAAAGATATGCTAGTTATAAGCGCAGAAGAACAAAGAAATTTAGTAAATATGAACGAAGTCATTGCATACGCGGCGCTTGCTTTACAAGAATTTTCCGCAGAAAGAACAATCACACCAATACGTACTTCATTACCATTTGCAAGCGAACAAAATACGGCATTAATTATGCCTTCAGTAGCGGAAGGACTTGAGGCGCTCGGCTTAAAAGTAGTAACAGTCGCCCCGCAGAACAAAAAGATAGGAAAGAAAACGATAAACGGGATTGTAATGCTATCAGATTTTCAAACGGGAGAACCACTCGCACTTTTAGAAGGATCGTACTTAACGATGATCCGAACAGGTGCCTTATCAGGAGTAGCAACAAAACATTTAGCTCGTCATAACGCAAAAACTTTATGTATTATTGGAACCGGTGAACAGGCGAAAGGAATTGCAGAAGCAGTATTAGCGGTTAGAAATATTGAAAAGGTCATTTTATACAATCGAACGGAAGAAAAAGCGTATGCATTCGCGCAACATATACAAACGACATTCGGCAAACCTGCTTACGTTTATAGAAATCCAAATGAAGCGATAAGCGAAGCAGACATCATCGTCACAACAACAAATGCATCCACACCAGTCTTCTCAGAAAAACTACAAAAAGGTGTCCACATAAACGCCGTCGGTTCATTCAGACCGAGCATGCAAGAACTACCATCTCACGCCATCGCGAACGCAAACAAAGTAGTAGTCGAATCAAAAGAAGCAGCATTAGAAGAAACGGGCGATCTTCAAGTGCCAATAAAAGAAGGTTTATTTAAAGCTAGCGACATACACGCCGAACTTGGTCAAATTATAAGCGGTGAAAAAGCTGGTAGAGAGAATGAGGAAGAGATTACTATTTTCAAATCAGTTGGCTTGGCCGTAGTAGATATTATCGTTGCGAAGTATTTGTATGAGAAAGCGGTGGAGCATGGGATAGGGAATAGGATTGAGTTTTGAGGCTGCCTTTTGGTGGTCTTTTTTTGTGGGAGGTATTCGTTTCTATTAATAGATTTAAAACTTTCAACATTTACAAAAAAGTTTGACTTTATATACTGGTAGTGGTAATTTAAAACTTATAAGAAAACTCGGAATTAATTCCGAGTTTTCTTATGGGTATAAACAGTTCGAGGGGGCCGAAAGATGAAACGGAAGTTATTTGCATTACCATTTGTCCTAATACTACTTATTGCATTAGCGGCTTGTTCTGGGGAAAAAGATTCTTCGAAGCAAGCGGGCACTAGTAAGTCAGGGAATCCGAAAGATGGAGGGGCGTTAACGATTGGTGTTAGCGATAATCCAGATACGATGAATCCGCTTTATGCGAATGATCGTGTGTCATTAACTGTGCAGCAAGCTTTATATGCGCCGCTATATCACATGGAAGACGGTAAGAAAAAGTTTGTTCTTGCTGAGAGCTTTACGCCTTCAGAAGATCAATTAACGTGGACGTTGAAATTAAAAGATAATTTAAAATGGCATGATGGTAAGAAAATTACATCAGACGATATAGCATTTACATTCCAATCTATTTTAGATGAGAAGCAAAATAGCTCAAGTCGTGAAAACTTTATTTTTAAAGGAAAACCGCTTGAGGTGAAAAAAGTAGATGAGTTAACGACTCAATTTGTTTTACCGCAAGTAAGTGCATCTTTCGAAGGTGTAATGAATGATTTCTTCCCAATTCCGAAACATGTATTTGAAGGGGAAGCAGATTTAGCGAAGAGTACGAAAAACTTACAGCCTGTTGGATCAGGTCCGTTTAAGTTTAAAGAGTATAAATCAGATGAGTACGTTGCATTAGATCGATTCGATGATTATGTAGGTGGTAAAGCTAAATTAGACTCTATCGTATATCGTGTTGTAAAAGACCGTAATACAGCAAATGTTTCACTGCAAAATGGTCAAATCAACATGAAGATGATTGAGCCGCAAGACTTTAAGAAATTAGATAGCACTGGGAACTTCTCAATGGTGACATTCCCTGAAGGTAGATTATTCTACTTATCTTATAACATGAATACAGATTTGATGAAGAAAAAAGAAGTACGCCAAGCAATTGCGCATGCGTTAGATAAAAAAGAAATGATTAACTCAGCATTCGTTTCAGGTGAATTTGCAGAACCAGCAAATTCAATCTTAACGCCAGACGCTATGTATTATGCGAAAGATATTAAAGACTATAAGTATGATAAAAAAGAAGCGAAAGATTTATTAGCAAAAGCTGGTGTGAAAGATAAAGAAAAAGTACGAGTTATGTATGTAACGAATAATAAAATTATGGAAAGCTTAGCGCTATATACACAACAAAAATTACAAGAAGTTGGCTTACAAGTTGAACTAAATGCATTAGATGCTAGTGCGGCAAGCGAAAAAGGCTTAGATAAAGAGAATAAAGAATATGACATTACATTTGGTGGTTACATTATGGGACCTGAGCCAGATTCATATAAGAGCTTATTCTTAAGTAATGCGGAATACAATTATGCACGATATAAAAACGCTGATTTCGATAAGTTATGGGAAGAAGCTGCAGTTGAAACAGATAAAACAAAACGCGCAGAGCTATACCATAAAATTCAAGAGACAGCGAGAGAAGACGTACCTTATCTACCAATCGCATATCCGAAAGCAGTTATTGCAGTAGATAAAAAGTTTGATGGATTGAAAGAAGCGAAAGCAATTCCTGTCACAATGTTTGAAGATCTATCTAAGATTTATGAAGTGAAATAAGAAACAGTAAAGAAGCTGGTGGAAATCAGCTTCTTTATCCCGCTTAACGGGCAGTAAGGCTCCCGCCTCAAAACTCGATGAATGCGAGGAAGTAAGGCGGGAGTCGTCGGATTGTCCGTTAAAGCCTAATTGGTGCAGGCTGATTAAAGTTTCGCTTTATCCTGAGGGGGGAAGTTTGTGTATAAAGTAATTGCAAAGAGGCTTTTAAATGCAATTCCACTTTTATTTGTTATTTCTATTATTTCTTTTCTATTAATAAAATTAGCGCCAGGGGATCCGGTTCGAAACTTTGTCACGCCGAATATGAGTCCAATTGACGTGGAGCGTATTCGCAAAAGTTTAGGACTAGATCAACCCATTTACGTGCAGTATTTTTTATGGTTGAAAAACATTTTAACAGGAAACTTTGGTTACTCACTTCAAAATCATCGTCCTGTTTTGGAACTTATCACAGAAAGATTACCTGCAACAATTGGGTTAATGGGATCATCTTTACTCGTCTCATTCGTAATCGCAATACCACTTGGATTATTTACAGGTGTGAAAAAGAATTCATACTTTGACCGCATTATAAACTTTATTTCATACGTTGGTATTTCTATGCCGGTTTTCTGGTTTGCACTACTATTAGTCTACTTATTCTCTTTAAAATTGAACCTATTTCCGAGTATGGGTATGCGCACCGTAGGTAAAGATTCTGTCTGGGATATTGTGCAACACGGCATTTTACCTTGCATGGTGCTAGCGTTCCAAAACGTATCTGTTTATATGAGATATATTCGTTCAAGTACGATTCAGCAATTAGAAGAAGAATATGTACAAATTCAATATGCGTACGGTGCTTCAAAGAAAACAGTGTTATTTAATCACGTGCTTCGAAATGTATTAATACCGATCATTACAATTTTCGGATTATCGATTCCAAGTTTAGTAGGCGGAGCGTTTATTACGGAGACAGTATTCTCATGGCCAGGACTTGGTTCACTTGGGGTAAATGCTATTTTTAGATTTGATTATCCGATTATCATGGCAATTACATTACTATCATCATTCATGTTAATTCTCGGTAACTTAATTGCTGATATTTTATATGGCGTAGTAGATCCGCGCATTCGCATGAGGGGGTGATTTGGAATGAATAATAGGAGATTTCAAACGATAAAAAGTAGTTTTACGAAAAATAAGTTTGTAGTAATGGGAGTTATTATACTTTCGGTTTTAACGATCGCATCAATTTTTGCATTCGTATCGCCATACGATCCTAGTAAAATGTCGATTCCAGATCGTTTACAAGAACCGAGTTTAAGTCATCCTTTCGGAACGGATGATTATGGAAGGGATTACTTAACGAGGGCGTTATATGGCGGACGCGTTTCACTTGCAGTCGGTTTCCTTGCGATGGTTGTTTCTATTACAATCGGCACTGCAGTTGGAACAATTAGCGGATATTTTGGCGGAAAGTTAGACAACTTTTTAATGCGAGTTGTTGAAGTACTTATGTCAATTCCATCATTCTTTTTAATGCTACTATTAAATGCGTATTTAAAACCAGGAATTACGACGTTAGTTCTTATTATTGGATTACTAACGTGGATGGACACTGCGCGTATCGTAAGGGCAGAAACGTTATCTGTAAAAGAGCGAGAGTACGTTTTATACGCAAAAGTATCAGGACAAAAATCACTCATGATAATTGTAAGACATATCATTCCTAACATTTTATCAACCATTATAATCGCCGCGACATTAACTATTGCGACATCGATTTTAATGGAATCATCACTTAGCTTCTTAGGATTAGGTATTAGAGAACCAGATTCTTCTTGGGGCAGCATGCTAAACAATGCGCAAGGATATATTGGTGAAGCTTGGTATTTAACACTCTTCCCAGGATTTCTTATCCTTTTAACGGTACTTAGTTTTAACGTAATTGGTGAAGCGCTTAAGAAAGCTTTCGCGCCAAAAGGAGCTGGACATGAAAACTAACGTGTTAAGTGAAAGGAGTGAGAAACGTGTCTGAAAAACTACTAGAAGTGAAAAATTTAAAGACTTCTTTTTTCATAGAAAGTGGCGAAGTTGAAGCAGTTCGCGGCGTTACATTCCGCTTAAATAAAGGAGAAGTAGTCGGTATCGTTGGGGAGTCTGGAAGCGGAAAGAGTGTAATGGCAAAGTCCGTTATGTCTCTCGTTACGTCGCCAGGGAAAGTGAAAGAAGGAGAGATTCTTTTTCATAATGAAAACATCCTTTCTAAATCTGAAAAAGAATTGCGTTCTATTCGAGGAAATCAAATTTCACTTATCTCTCAAGATCCAATGTCGGCGCTAAATCCAGTCGTGAAAATTGGGAAGCAAATGACGGAAGTAATTATACGACATCAAAAAGTGAAAAAGAAAGAAGCAGAGCAAATCGCGGTCAACTTGTTAAAACAAGTCGGTCTTTCTTCACCAGAAGAAAGGGTGAAACAATATCCGCATGAACTAAGCGGAGGTATGAAGCAGCGAGTTATGATCGCAATGGCGATGTCTTGTAACCCTGACCTTCTCATTGCGGACGAACCGACGACAGCACTTGATGTAACGATACAAGCACAAATACTAGATTTAATGAAAAACTTAAAAAACGAAACGAACATGGCGTTACTTCTTATTACGCATGACTTAGGAATAGTCGCACAAAACTGTACACGCGTTATCGTTATGTATGGCGGACTTATTATGGAAGAAGGACCTGTACTTGATATTTTCCAATCGCCGAATCATCCATATACGAAAGGGCTATTAAACTCTCTGCCAAAAATAGCGAACGGCGTAAAAGAAAGACTCGCTCCGATTCAAGGTGTAACACCAAACTTATTAAACCCACCACAAGGTTGCCCGTTCGCAGAGCGTTGCCCGCATGCGATGGACATTTGTGAAAAAGAACGTCCACCATATTTTGAAATCGGAAACGAAAGACGTTCCATGTGCTGGCTAAACGATAGGGCGGTAGGTGATTTTCATGCATGAAGAAAACTTAATTGAAGTTCGGAACTTAAAAAAGTATTTTCCTATTAAAAAAGGACTATTCGGCAGAAAAACAGAGCAATTAAAAGCAGTCGATGACTTAAGCTTCACTATTAAAAAGGGTGAAACATTCGGGTTAGTAGGAGAATCTGGATGCGGAAAATCAACGACAGGAAGAAGTATCATTCGCTTACACGATGTCACTTCAGGTAACGTTTTATTTGATGGAAAAGATATCGCAAGTTTAAAGGAAAGTGAACTAAAAGAATATCGAAAACGAATGCAAATCATTTTCCAAGATCCATACGCATCATTAAACCCGGCAATGAATGTATTCCAAATTATTAGCGAGCCAATGAACATTCACGGCTCTTACGAAAAAGAAGAACAAAAAGAAATCATATTAGACCTGCTCAAAAAGGTAGGATTAAAAGAAGAACACTTATATCGCTACCCGCACGAATTTAGTGGAGGCCAGCGCCAGCGCATCAGCATCGCGCGTGCACTATCTGTAAAACCGGACTTCATTTTATGCGACGAACCAATCTCAGCACTAGATGTCTCAGTCCAAGCGCAAGTCGTAAACATGCTGCAAGACATCCAAGAAGAAACAGGCGTCACATACTTATTCATCGCACATGACCTATCCATGGTAAGACACATATCAGACCGAATCGGAGTCATGTACTTAGGAAACATAGTAGAAATTGCCGACAGCGAAGACCTATACACAAAACCGGCACATCCATACACACAAGCACTACTCTCATCCATGCCAGAACCAGACCCAACAAACGCAGGAAAAGAACGAATCATTCTGCAAGGTGAAGTTCCAAGCCCGCTCAACTCACCATCCGGCTGCAAATTCAGAACGCGCTGCAAATTCGCCACTGAAAAATGCGCACAGGAAGTACCGAAAATGGTTGAGATTGCGAAAGGGCATCAGGTGGCCTGTCATTTGTTTTAGAGGGAGAGCACTAGGGGGGACCTGGTGCTTTTTTCTTTTGTGCTGGGGTGTGGGATTGGTTGTAGACTAATGGTCAGTGATTGTTTATAGTTGCATTTCCTGTTATATAATTTTCCTTATTTTTCAACTATAATTGTAATGATATGTTAGATTGTATATTTTATCTTTAATATATTTAATGGAAGGGGGACTCTCTATGAAATTGCTTCGTTTATTTCTCATTTTCACTCTTGTTGTATTGTTAAGCGCATGTAATACAGCAACAAAAGTCACAAAGGTTCAAAAAAATGGCGAAACGACTTTAACAATTGGTTCTTTGCAGGGGTATTACGATGTACAAACGCTTAAAGCTGAAAAAGGAAATGTGGAAATTCCTTATGAGGCAGCAGTTGAAGAAGGTACGATTTTATTGCAAGTCACAAAAGACGATAAGGTCATTTATGAAGAAGAAGTCACTTCTCAAAAAGAAGGTCTGCTTTCTTTTGAAGCGCCAAAATCCGGATCATATGATTTAATTGTACGTGTGAAGGGTGAAGAAGAGAAAGCGAAAGGAATTCAAATACATACGAAGCTATGAAAAAACGGCAAGCGGAGTATACTCGCTTGCCGTTTCCATTTCCAGTTGGTTCTGGCATAACAAATGCTCATCAATTTCAAGAAGTGAACGTAAAGTAATTCTAAAATATACAATATTTCACTTTCGGCGATGTAATCTCTAATAAAAGATTCAATAAATTTCATAATATAAATATTTAATTCTAATCATTAAAAATCCTACTTTTTCTTACTTTAATTGTTTCTAAAATATAAAGAAGAATACCTAAACCAAATATTTTTTCAGTATTAGAAATATTATTACCTAATTTAATAATAGGTACATTTAAGCTAAATCTTTCACTCCATTCTAAAGGCATATATCCCCTCTTGCAGTTTATTAATATACGATCATCCATTGTACGAAAAGACGTTTCGAAAAAATCAAATTCCACTTCTATCTCAGAAATTTTTATCTCTTTTTCACTCATCAAAGAACCACGTACCATTCCAAATCCTTGTATCATATTTTCTTTAAACATACCTACACAATTATAATTGGAATCATAAATAGCCCAATCATAATTTTCAACTTCACTATGAAAATATGCAAGAATTTCTCCATCACTTGCTTCCAATCCAAAACCTTCTTTATTTTTTAAAATAGGTAATGTTGAAGAAATCATCTTTGTTCCTGCTACATATCTTCCATCAGGAGTATATAAACCTAAATGTTTATTATTGCCGGGTAATTCTAACAAAACATAAGTATCAATATCCCAAAATGTTAAATCATTTTTAACTATATTTTTTTCTAGTAAATTTCCTTTTCTTAATTGCCAAAATCCAATACTAAAAAATACAAGAGAAGCTATAATAATTAAGATTACTGGTCCCCAATTAATATTACCCCAAGTATTATACATACCAATTAATCCATAAAGAAAAAGCCCAGTTCCAATTAAACACTTAAACTTCCCCTTTTTTTTATAATACTCAAATAATTCCACGCAAACACCTCTATCAGTTGGTCTTAATATTTCAATTATCCTTCAAATAGGGGGCACATTACCGAAAGTTAAAAATTGTACACTAAGGGTGTAAAAACCTATTATATCAGGTTTTATAGAGCATATAAGTCTATGTTGATGCTACCCCAATATAGACTTATATTTACCTTTATAATAAAAGAGGACGTGGAGTAACTTGATTATTCTTAATCATTCGACAAGATGCAACAATTTAAGATCGTGTTTTTTGCTATGATAAGTAAGAAATTTACATATCGTGTTATTGGGGGATAAAAAAAGATGTTGAAAAAATTTACTACATGTATTTTAGGTGGCGCTTTAGTATTCAATTTATCTGGTTGCGGCAATACATCCGACAAAACTTCTTCAGAATCTAAAGAAACCAATTCTAAACAAGAAGAAAAGAAAGTGCAAACAACTGATGAGACGAAAACGAAAGAGAATACAAAGCAGAAAAATACAGAACAAACAAAAGAGAAATCAAAAATAAAAGAAAAAGAGTATGCTGTAAACAAGGATTTTCATACACCTAAATTTGATGTAACTGTAAAAAGAGTTGTAGAAAGAGATAAGGTTGGTAAAGAGAGTATAGGATTCCAAAAACCTGAAGATGGACATGTCTTTATTGTTGTAGAAGCAGAAGGGAAAAATATCACAAACGAACCGATGAAATTAGCCGTTTTACCATCAGTGGATTTAGTGGATGAAAATGATAATGCTTACCAAAGTGATGTGTTGGCAGCTAGTAGTTATGCGGTTGAAAAAGCCGAGACCTCTACTATTACTAAGGGATTAAAACCAGGGGAGGTAATGAGAGAAAGTAAAGTTTACGTGATTAATAAAGAAAAATTTGATACAGGAAAATGGTATGTACTTGTTAACCATGAGTATAAGGAACAAATTAAATAGTGTTTATTTATGAAGAGGAGATGGCTCCTCTTTTTTGTTATAAGTTAACACAGAATTTCGTTATGAGGGACTGCCTTTTGGTGGTCTTTTTTGCATAAAATCTTGTAAAGCAAGAAAAAGTAGAATATTAATATTCTAATATTCAATAGAAAGATAAAACGTTTAAAAGTTCAGAATAATACTTTATAATATATTTAGTAAAATTAACCAATGTATATTTTGCTCATTATGTATTAAAGGGGAAATGAAAATGGCTGGACAAATTCGTATGTCACCAGAGGAGCTTAAATCAAAAGCGACTCGATATGGACAAGGTGCAAATCAAATTGAGGATATTTTAAGTCAATTACAAAACTTACAAAATGAATTAAGAGGAGAATGGGAAGGTCGTGCTTTCGAAGGTTTTGATCAACAGTTCAATGAATTAAAGCCAAAAGTACAAAACTTTGCACAGCTATTGCAAGAAATTAATATGCAGCTGAATAAAACTGCAGAGGCCGTTGCTTCTCATGATGAAGAATTATCACGTAATTTCGGTTTGAAATAAAAATTGTCATACTCTATATAACAAGCATTTCAAATGAGCCATACAGCTTATATTGTATGGCTCATTTGATTGCATGCCCAGCGAGTGATATTGATAGGGATATATATTTTATGAGATTTCTTTGATGCATTTGGAGAACTTATAGAAAGGGTTTGAAAGAATGGGACAATTTCAAAGTAATTTACAAACAGCAACGCAAATTGCTACGAAAATGGGATCAGCCTCTGATAGGATTCAAAGTGCAACCAGTCGTTCTATAACAAAGGCGACGCGTACAACATTATCTGTTAACTTCAAAGCACAAGAAGCGAATCAGCAAGTTTTAGACTTGACGAAACAATTTTCCGCTGCCTTTCAACAAGCGGTTGATAATATTCATTCGGTATCTAATGAATTTGAGAGAATGGATAACGAACTTCACAACACTTTTCGCTAATGTGACAACCTACGTAAAGTAAAATAGTAGGAGGAAAAAGATGGATCGGGATATTGAAAATCAAATTAAAGAGTTAAATCTAAAGTTACGAAGTGTATTTGAAGAACAGGACCGAAATCAATCTGCGATTCAAGCTCAAGAACAAGCGGAAGCAGATTTTTATGAATGTAGAAGTCGAAATCGTCGTTTGTTTGATCGAATTTTAGGAACTTGGCATGGTGATAGAGAAATGTCTCAGTTTTTTATGAATACGTATCAAGATGCACAACATATTGAACGAAAAGTCACATTTGAATTGGAAAACAAAAAAGAAACATTGTTTAAAGAGAAACGAGATCTTAGTGATTTAGAAAACGACCTTTCATATCAGCAACAACAATTAGTAAAGGAGGCTAATTCATGAGTTTAAATATGTATTTGGGAGAAGTACAGAACCAAACTCAAAGTATGAACGCTGTATGTACGGCCACCATTCAAGGTATGGAACAAGCCATTCAGTCGATTGATGCTTTTGCAACTGATACTGTGTTACAAGGGCAAACATATAGCAGTGCAAAAGCATTTTTTGTACAAACCTTTCGTCCTCTAGCGCAAGGAATAATTTACTTATGTGAAGAGCTAATCCGACAAAACAATGCCTTTCCAAGTCAATTTCAATCACAGGTAGCTCAGGCAGATGTTATTGAACACGAGATATTAGAACAAATTCGAGAAATTGACCGAATGAAAACAAGTATGGAAGCTGTTAATCAAGCTATGCCAATGCCGGGTATGGATGCCATGGTAAATCTTTTTATTGTTATGAGGCAAAAACTGCAAGAAAAGCTGGATCATTTGTATCAATTCAATCAGACCTCTAGTAATAATTATAGTACAGCAATTCAATTAGCAGCGAGTATTGCTACAGGTCTTGCGGAAGTCCAAAGTGGGAAAGGGTTTAGTGGCGTCAGCGGTACATTTAATACACAAGGATTGAATATGGATTGGACGGGGCCTATTCAAAAAATTACAGAAGATAAAGCTCGTGAAGTTGAAAGATTAAATAAGGATTCTGAATCTGGTGAAGTAGACAAAAAAGAGTCATTTTTAGGTATGACTGGCTTTGATCCGATGGTACCATTAGATGGAATGGGGAATATATTCGGAACGCTTTCAGGTGCAGCTGCAGTAGGAAATACAGTTTATAAAGTAAGGAATGGTTATGAGGTAAAAAAAGAATTTGATAGAAAAAACAAACGAGTTCTTATAAGAGAGAATTATGATTCTGTTAAAGATAATAAAAAAGTTAATGGACGGCATAGAGATCATAAGATTTACTATGTAAATGATATCGAAAAGAAAATCGAAAATGGAACAGCTACTCCTAAGATAAAAGAAATAGAAGCGATGATAAAAAAAGGAAGCGCAGCTAAAATGGCCTTAAAGGATAAGCTTGGATGGGCTAGTGTAGCTATAGATTCATATACGGATACAAGTGAAAATATCAAAAATAATGCCTCGAATGATAAAATTGCAGGAGATATTATTGGTAATGTTGTAGTGGGAGGAGCAACAACTGTAGGGGCTGCGGTTCTGACTGTTGCAGTTCTTCCTGCTGCTACGCCAGTTTTGGCAGTTGCAGCAGCAGGATTCGGTATTTCAGTAGGATTAACATACTTAACAGAAGGTGTAAAATGGGATGTTGATTTAGATGGTGATGGTGAAGATGATAGTATTAAGGATATGGTGAAAACGGGTGCGAAAAAAACTTGGTCAACAGTAGCAGGGTGGTTTAATTAACATGAAAAAAAATACAGATTTTAATAAAAAAGTTTTTGAATATTATATGGCTCTTTATGCTGTAAATGATATAAGATCGACTATAATTACTCTTGTGATTGGGATAGCAGATATATTTGTGCTTTTACCTGCTTTTGCGAGTCCTGTTCAACCGATATATATGTACATAATAGTTCCACCAGTTGCTTTTTTAAATTTATGGGCAATATGGATTGTTATAAATCCTAGGAAGCGGCAATTACAATACACTCTATTTCGTGGGGTATTTGGCATCGTATGTTCAGTAGGTTTATTAGTTATAACCCAAAAGTTTGCATATGGAATGTTAGGATTACAAACTCCCATCTATTTTATTTTTTCGGTTGGTTTGTATATTTTTGCTTTGAATTATTATTATAAAAATCATATTAAAAAACTTCAGGAACCAATCAAAAAATCAAAATCATCGAAAAAAAACTCGGGTTTCGGAGTAGTGGCTTTTATAGGATTGGGTCAACTCGTTGCTAATATCAGTCTTGGTTTTGCAACACAAAAGATGGTAGCAATTGTATTAATGTGTGTATACTCCATGCTTTCGTTTATTTTGTTTCATTTCATTATGGAACTCCATAGGTACTATTATTTAAGGAAGCATATAGAAGATGGGGGTAGAACACATGAAACCTTTTAAAGAGTCTGTATTGAATATTAAGTATATAATCGCGGTTCTCCTATAGCCAGTAAAGACTGCGGAAAAGAAAAGGGAGAAGCAAAATCATAAATATAGAATTATATTTAGATAAAGGAAGGATGGGGAATTATGCAATTTTCTAAAGAAAAGTTTTTACCAAATGGTTCTATTGTTCTATTAAAAGGTGGGACGAAGAAAATTGTGATTTATGGAAGAAAACAAAAACTTATGGTTAAAGAACCTGTGATGTATGACTATATTGGCTGTTTTTATCCAGAAGGATACATTAATCCTGAGTATACATTTGTATTTAATCATGAGGATATTGAAGAAATTATATTTGTAGGTTTTATAGATGAGGAAGAAGAGGCATTTGTAGGATTGCTTAATTGAATGTGATTTAGAAACAGGTGACCTTCAAATTCTGATAAAACTAGCAATCTCCACGCCGAACTTGGACAAATTATAAGCGGGGAAAAGCTGGACACGAAAATGATGAAGAGATTACTATTTTCAAATCATTTGGTTTGGCAGTAGTAGATATTATCGTCGCGAAGTATTTGTATGAGAAAGCGGTGGAGTGCGGGATGGGGAATAGGATTGAGTTTTGAGACTGCCTTTTGGTGGTCTTTTTTGCATAAAATCTTGTAAAGCAAGTAAAAGTAGAATATTCAATAGAAAGATAAAGTGTTTGAAAGTTCGGAATAATATATTATAATGCGTTTGGTGAAATTAACCAATATATATTTTGCTCATTATGTATGAAAGGTGAAATTATAATAGGCGGGTATGTTTATAGATTCCGCGCAGGTGAAGAATCAGGGTTTCCGCAACTTCACCTAACGGTTATGGCGGGGGAGTTTCATTTAAATTTGAGAAGGAATCGAGATAATAGAATGCGAAAATTTTCAAAAATAGTTATATGTGTTGGTGCGTTAATAATGATTATACTGGGCATGATTGTACATGATACATGGAAGGATAGGATTTATTTTTCTTTAGCTGTACTTTTTGTTACCGTACTTTCTTTACTATGGAATATAGTTGCTCATAATATTATGGATAAATTTAAGAAAAAGTAGAATAAATAGCTATGAAACTTTTACCGATTGGAACAGTAGCGGGGTGGTTTAATTAATATGAAAAAAAGTATAGATTTTAATAAGAAAGCTTTTGCACATTATATGGCTCTTTATCCTGTAAATGAAATAAGAGTTCACGTAATTGGTCTTGTCCTTTTGGGGGCAGATGTGTTTGTTCTTTTGCCTGCGTTTGCGAATCCTTTTCAATTACTCTATGTATATATAGTAACTCCTCCAGTTATTTTTTTAAATTTGTGGGCGATATGGATTGCTATCAATCCTCGGAAACGACAGTTACAATACACTCTATTTCGAGGAGTATATGGCGCCATATGTTCAGTCGGATTATTGGTTATAACTCAAAAATATGCTTATGAAGTGTTACAATTACAAACTCCCATCTATTTTATTCTTTCATTTGGTTTGTATGGTTTTGCTTTGTATTATTTTTATAAAAATCATATTGAAAAACTTCAGGAACCAAGAAAAAAATCAAAGTCGTCGAAAGGATCTGGTGGTGTAAAAGTAGCAGCTATTGCAGCGGGATTGGGGCAGTTAATTGCTAATATAATTCTTAGCATTGCAACACAACAGATGGGGGCAATTGTATTTATGTCTGCATGCACAGTGATTTCGTTTGTTTTGTTTTATATGATTATAGAACTCCATAAGTATTATTATTTACGGAAGCATATAGAAGATGGAGGGAAAATACGTATAGGCTTTTAAATGGAAAAAAAGAGCAGCTTCTCTAATGGTGATGAGCTTTCAACAAAGGCTATAGCTGGGAAATTGGATGTGAATATACCCTATGATTGGAAGAGTTTAAAAGAAGATGTATTTGTTAGTAAAGTTATTGGCGTAAAAGGGGCAGCAGGTATTTGAGATAACTCATATAAATTTAAATCCACAATTCCTTTAATGACACCTTTAGGTATTATACAATTAAAAGATAGAGAGGTTACAGTTACTCAAAAAAATTTTTCAGGAGAAGTTATAGCGGGTATTGACGATTACTCCTTAAAAGCAGGATCGGAAGCTTCTACACTTAAGTATGAAGTAGAAGTAAGTATGCTACATTTTTCAGATCAGTTTCCAATTTTTGGAGGTGTAGACCTGGAAATTAAAGGTGATTTGGGATTAGGCGCAATAGGTTTGAAAGGTAGCGTTGGAAAAGAAACTGGTATAACGGTTCCTGCTTTAGAGGGTTTTACTGTGGGAAGTAGTTTAAAATTTGAAAAACCTGAGGAGAAAAAATGATATGAAAACTCCATCGTATAAACCATTATATATTTTAGTTTATGTCGTAATATCTGTATCTATTATAGGATTAATGATTACTCCATCCAACAATTTGTGGGAAAAATTGTTAGGAACTATCGTTCTCATTCTTTTGGGTGTAGGTTTAATATGTTTTTAAAAATTCGGACGGTGGGCGCAAGAGAAATTTTATAATAAATTTACAAAAAAACGGGATTAATATAAGACTGGAGTAATTTAAAACGTGGGAGCAACCTTTGATGATATATGGTAGAAAACAGGAAGATTCAAAAACTAAGGAAACTTGGGATTATGTGGCTTGTTATTATCCTATTGGAAATGTTTCAACTGAATATAATATGTTTTTTAACCATGAATACATATCAGAAGTTATTTTTACTGGTTACATAAATGGGGATGAAATTAAGTTGCGTGAAGATTTGAAATAATAATTTGAAATTTATAACTATAATAAAATATATATATCTTAATGGATATAATTTTTTATTATAGTTATTTTTATAAGTTTAATGGTGAAAATTTTATTGGGAATAGAAGGGGTAATGATGGTAAAAATTTTTAAAAATACAATTTTATTTGTTTTGTGTTTAGTAATTCTTAGTGGTTGTTTTACAAGAGAGGGAACTATTGTTGGTGGTAAAGTTCATGGTTCTTCAGATAGTGTATCAGGTAGTATATCTGGAGATTATAGAAAATTTACTGGATCTGCAACTCAAGATAGGAAAGTTAAAAAAGGTGAGAATTGGATTTTTTCTTTTGATGATAAAACTAAACAAGGAACTATAATTGCTTATGTTGTGGATTCAAATGATAATACAATACTAGAGTTTAATAGTGGCGAAGGCGAAAAAAATATTAAAGTGCCTAAGGATGATACATATAAGGTTAAAATTAAAACGGAAGAACATGGTGGGAAATTTCGAATATCATGGAAAAAAGAAAAATAGTTTTTTGATTGAAAAAAGCATCTAAAGAATACAATGTATTTTTTAATCATAATTAAATCGATAGTTTATTTTTTTAAGGTTTTGAAACAGTTGAAGAGTTAGAGTTAAGAAATAAACTAGCAAAATTTTAATGAAAAGGTAGATTAATTATATGTTTTCCGGATTTCAATGGTTTCCTAAAAAATGGGGAAAAAGAAAAGTTTCAGAACAGTTTCATCAATCAAAGTTTGCTGATGAAGGTAAAGGTATTTTGATTACTATTTATGCTATAGATTTGTATTTTATATCTATTCCTTTAAAGGTAAAAAAATATAATTAGTTTTAATCATAAATATATTCTTTATTTGAAGGTTGGGGTAGAACACAGGAAACCTTTTAAAGAGTTTGTATTGAATATTAAGTATATAATCGCGGTTCTCCTATAGTCAGTAAAGACTATGGAAAAGAAAAGAGAGAAGCAACATCATGAATATAGAATTACATTTAAATAGAGGAAGGATGGGGAATAGGATTAAGTTTTGAGACTGCCTTTTGGCGGTCTTTTTTGCATAAAATCTTGTGAAGCAAGAAAAAGTAGAATATTAATATTTTAATATTCAATAGAAAGATAAAACGTTTAAAAGTTCAGAATAATACTTTATAATATATTTAGTAAAATTAACCAATCTATATTTTGCTCATTATGTATTAAAGGGGAAATGAAAATGGCTGGACAAATTCGTATGTCACCAGAGGAGCTTAAATCGAAAGCAGCTCGATATGGACAAGGTGCAAATCAAATTGAGGACATTTTAAGTCAACTACAAAACTTACAAAATGAATTAAGAGGAGAATGGGAAGGTCGTGCTTTCGAAGGTTTTGATCAACAGTTCAATCAATTAAAGCCAAAAGTACAAAACTTCGCACAGCTATTACAAGAAATTAATATGCAGCTTAATAAAACTGCAGAGGCTGTTGCTTCTCATGATGAAGAATTATCACGTAATTTCGGTTTGAAATAAAAATTGTCATACTCTATATAACAAGTATTTCAAATGAGCCATACAGCTTATATTGTATGGCTCATTTGATTGTGTTGGACACACGTTTAAAAAGAGCGATATTGATAGAGAAATTTCAGATGTTTATTGGGATTTCTTTGACATGTTCTGAAAATTAGAGAAAGGATTTGAGTGATGGGACAATTTCAAAGTAATTTTCAAACGGCACAACAAATTGCTACGCAGATGAGAACAGCTTCGGATATAATCCAGAGTGCAACAAATCGTTCTATAACAAAGGCGACGCGTACAACACTATCTGTTAACTCTAAAGCACAAGAAGCGAATCAACAAATGTTAGATTTTACGAAACAATTTTCCACTGCCTTTCAACAAGCGGTCGATAATATTCATTCAGTAGCCCAAGAGTTTGAGAAAATGGATAACGAACTTCACAATACTTTTCGCTAATGTGACAACCTACGTAAAGGTAAAATGGTAGGAGGAATATGATGAGTCAAGATATTGAAAAACAAATTAATCAAGTAAATCAAAAGTTACGAAGTGTATTTGAAGAACAAGACCGAAATCAATCCGCGATTCACATTCAGGAGCAAGCGGAAGCAGATTTTTATGAATGGAGAGGTCGAAGCCATCGTTTGTTTGATCGAATTTTAGGAACTTGGCATGGTGATAGAGAAATGTCTCAGTTTTTTATGAATACATATCAAGATGCACAACATATTGAAAGAAAAGTCACATTTGAATTGGAAAACAAAAAAGAAACGTTGCTTAAAGAAAGACGAGACCTTAGTAATTTAGAAAACGACCTTTCCTATCAACAACAACAATTAGCAAGGGAGGTCAATGCATGAGTTTAAATATGTATTTAGGAGAAGTACAAAGCCAAACTCAAAGCATGAATGCTGTATGTACTGCTACCATTCAAGGTATGGAACAAGCCATTCAGTCGATTGACACTTTTGCAGTTGATACTGTTTTACAAGGGCAAACATATAGTAGTGCAAAATCATTTTTTGTACAAACCTTTCGTCCTTTAGCGCAAGGAATCATTTGCTTATGTGAAGAGCTAATCCGACAAAACAATGCTTTTCCAAGTCAATTTCAGTCACAGGTAGCTTCAACTGATGTAATTGAACAAGAGATATTAGAACAAATTCGGGAAATTGACCGAATGATAGCAAGTACAGAAGCACTCAATCAAACTATGCCAATCCCAGGTATGGACGCTATGGTAAATCTTTTTACTGTCATGAGGCAAAAACTGCAAGAAAAATTAGAACATCTATATGAATTTAATTATACTTCTAGTAGTAATTATGATACGGTACTCCAACTAGCCGCTAGTATTGCGACGGGTTTGGCGGAAGTTCAAAGTGGAAAAGGCTTTAGTCCTGCAAGTGGTACATTTAGTACACAAGGGTTGAATATGGAATGGACAACTTCAATTCAAGCGATTACAGAAGAGAGGGCACGACAAGCTGCCGATTCAATTGAAGAAGGTGAAATGTGTGGTAAGCTACCTGAAAAATCTACTGGTGAAAAAATTTGGGACGGTATTGTAGATGGTACGGGACAAGCAGTTAGCGATACAATAGACGGAATAAAAGCTTTAGGAGATTGGGAAACATGGGAAAACATGGGGAACGCTGCTTTGCACCCTATTGATACCCTTAGTACCATGTATAATGCATTGTCGGATTCATTTATTAATGATGTAATAAATGGAGATGCAGAAAGTCGGGCAAAGTGGGGAAGTTATGCTTTAACACAAGTTGGATTAGGACTTATTGGTGATAAAGGATTAAGTAAAGCAAGTAAATTAGGGCAAGCGGGTAAAGTGACCAAACTAGCAAAAAATAAGATTCCGCAAGCTATTTCACATATTACAAGTAATTTACAATTGGGAGATCGTTTTGCTCTTGCTGGTGGAAATAGTTTGCGATTTAGATTTGATACGCCTGATTTTAAAAAAGCTGAAGAAAAGCTGTCGACCTATCAGTTTGCTAGAGGTGAAAGTAATTCTGGTGGGAGTAATTTTGTTAATGAAAATCATAGATCTTCACTTTCTAATAGGGAAATTATATCTAATTTACAACATACAGAAAAATTTAGACCAAATACACTCAAACATATCCTAGAGGGTGAAATAAATTGGCGTGGTGACGCAATGGGTTATCATACTGAAGTATTGGAGAATACACCTGGAAAAATAATTAGCGGAACAGAAGAGATATTAAATGATCAAGGCATTTATAAAGCTAGGGTAGAAGTGAATAGAATCCCTAAAACTGGAAATAGAGGATTCTCTACATTTTTCCCTAAAGATTGGAGCCCACAAAAGATTGTAGATAATATAAATGAAGCATATAATAATAGAACGTATGAATTTGGTAACACATATTCTGGAATAGGTTTAGAGGGTATAAGGATTAGCATGTATATAGATGGGAATGGGAAAATTATCTCTGCTTTCCCAGCGGAATAAATTTTATCTTTAGTATAAAGGAGTACAATAGTAATGAAATATCCATATAGCTTTGAAGTACTTACCAATGGAAAACTAGTTATGAGGCTTCCTCAAGAAATTAAACTTATGGAGACTTTTTTAGGCGTTGAAGTTTCTGCGTTTGGAGATTGGATTTTAGAAGAAATACATAGTGTTTTAAATGGGAAAGAAAATTACGTAGTAGTAAATGGAAACATTTGTGGTTTAGAAATTCGGAAAGATACAACTACTGTCCTAGACAATTTGGCTGAAGATGGTAAGGGAGATTTTTGTGAGATAGAAACGATTGAATTAGTAGATTTAATTCATATTTGGCAAGATAAACAAAAAGAATTTAAAAAAGGAAAAAATTGAAATAATAGATAGAGCTGACTTCTATAAGAAGTCAGCTCTATCTATTATTTCATATTTCTCCATTATCTCAGGTTTTAAAGTCTTTTTTCCTAAATAATTATCAGCAATAGTCATTGCAAAAGAATCTAAAGGTATTTAGATATAATGATGGGTGGAGAGATAGTTCACATGAATTTTGGTGTGATCCATTTAGTAGATTAAGAATTCGTTTATAGGAAGAGATTGCTATTGTATCTGATTTTATAGAAAATTTATATGAAGTGGATGAATATATAAAGATTTTAGATGATGTTGTAGAAGGAAAATATCTCAATTTTGAATTAGAATATAATGATGCAGTAGTAAATTCTAATAGTCCGTGGAAATGGAGAAAAATTAACAGCTCCCCCAAAAGCTATTATTAAGTAGGTTGCTATTGAGAAAGGTTTAATACCTGATGTTCCTATGAAATTAGGTACACAATATCCTGATTTTAAGAAAGCTGATTTAATTATTAAATCGGATGAGTTACCAGAGGAAATGTGGTTGGCAAGTGACAAACAACAATTTAAATGGTTAGATGATAGAATACCAGGTGGACGGAGTGAAAGGCATTGGTCTTATAGATCTAAAGGTAGGTAAAGAAATGGAGGAACTAAAATGAAGATTAAAAATGGTAGTGAACTTCAATCACCAAATGATGAATTAATTGAATCATTTGAGGAATATTGTGAGATAAAATTACCAAATGATTTTATAGATTTTTTGAAAAAATATAATGGCTCTATTCCAATTACTAATGTTTTTTCACATGAAAAAAACGAACTTTTAATTGAACGTTTCTTATGTTTGTTGGAGGACCCAGAAGATGATGATGAAAATGGTTGGTATGATATAGAGGTTGTATTATCTGATATCGATACTCGTTTAACGGATGATGAAGATTTAACAGGGATAAATGTTATTCCGTTTGCTGTTTTATTCGCAGGTGATTTTCTTTGTTTAGATTTTAGAGAAAAAGAAATACCATCTGTTGTGGTATGGTATCATGAAGAATCAGAAGAGTTGAATCCGGTAACTAGTGAAGTTGCAGATAATTTTAGTGAGTTTTTAAGTATGTTAAAAGAATAATGTAAGAAAAGTAATTAAATTTTATTTATGGGTTTGAATTTGTATTAAAGTTTTTTGTTTTAATATTTTAATTAAAAAAGAAGACTAATATTTGCTTTTTAGTCTTCTTTTATTTGCTTTTTAATAGGTTGATATATATATTTTAAAAGAAATTAAAGGAGAAATGTATCAAGGATATTATCCTTTTCTTCTTTATTAATACCAATGTATTTAAGTGTAATTTGTGGTGTATGATGATTAAGGATTTCTTGCAACATCGCCACATCTTTTGTTCATAGAACCAATATCCGAAGGTTTTTAAATTATATATTAATGAATTATGCTTTTTTAGATAAAGCAAATCGAGTTCAGATAAACGAAGAACATAGAATACATACTTTTAACTAGATTTATTATTAGCTAGTGTATCCCCACCACCAAGCTCCGCCTCAATCTGCGAAGTCTTCGATGACTCATCCATACGCCAATACGTAATAAAGCTGATCGCGATACATCCAGCTACGTAGAAGTAGAATAATGATTCCATTCCGATACTCTTTAGCCATAATGCGATGAACTCAGCTGTTCCGCCGAATATCGCAACTGTTAGTGCATATGGTAAACCTACGCCTAGTGCGCGAATTTCTGTTGGGAAGAGTTCTGCTTTTACAATTGCGTTAATTGATGTGTAACCAGTAACGATAATCAGACCGACCATCATGAGTAAAAATGCTACGATTGGTTCTGTCGTTTTTTCCATAAAGAAGAAGATTGGTGCTGTTAGTAATGTTCCGAGAATACCGAATGCCATTAATAGTGGACGGCGTCCGATTTTATCGGATAGTAGTCCTGCAATCGGTTGAAGTACGACGAATATAAGTAGTGCGACAAAGTTAATCCAGCTTACAACTTCTTTCGGAAGGCCGACTGTGTTTACCATGAACTTTTGTAAATATGTTGTGTACGTATAAAATGCAACAGTGCCTCCTAGTGTTAGACCGACTACTGTTAATACTGCTTTCGGATGTTTCATAAGAGCGCTAATGGTTCCTGCGCTTTCGCGTTTTTGCGATTTTATGTTTGAGAACTGCTCCGATTCATCCATCGTGCGGCGAAGCCATAATACAGCTACTGCGCCCATCGCTCCAATAATGAATGGAATACGCCATCCCCAAGCTTTCATATCTGGTTCGCTTAGTAATTGCTGAAGAACAATTTGAACGCCTAACGCAACCATCTGTCCAGCAACGAGCGTTACATATTGGAAACTTGAATAAAAACCGCGGCGGCCACTACTAGCCATTTCAGATAAATACGTTGCGGAAGTCCCATACTCTCCGCCGAGTGATAATCCTTGCAGTAAACGGGCAAGAACTAAGATGATCGGTGCCATAATCCCAATGCTTTCGTAACTAGGTGTACAGGCGATAATTAAAGAACCACCCGCCATAACCGTAATCGAAAGCGTTAATGCTGCCCGGCGTCCGTGCCGATCTGCATATCGTCCCATTAATAAACTTCCGATAGGGCGCATTAAAAATCCAACTGCGAAAATAGCTGCTGTGTTCAGTAACTGACTCGTTGGATCTCCTTTAGGAAAGAACTCTGCTGAAAAATAAACAGCGAAAGCAGAGTAAACGTACCAGTCGTACCATTCAATTAAATTACCGACTGAACCTTTGAAAATATTGCCGGCGACTCGGTTTGATTTTACTTGAGCCATACTAATTCCTCCTCTTGCTTATAAATAAAATGATAATTATGAAAGCGTGTTCATTGTAGTTGAATTGTACTGTTTTTTAACTGAAATCTCAATATTATGACAATTTTATTCTTTTTGTACTTTATGAACATGGATATTTTTAATAGTTGCTTCATTTTCAGTTTTGTCATAATAATAGAAAAAGGAGATTGATAGTTTTGAATATTTTATCAAAGGATATGGAGTATGAAAAAATCACAAAAAGTGTCGTTACAAACGAAAATAGTATGCTTAATTATTACGTTAATTTTATTTGTCGTTCTCCTATTAGCGGGAATATTTGTGTACATTCAGTCCGTTGATACGAAGCGCCAAGTGGAGCAACTAGCACTGCAAACGGCGAAGTCACTTTCTTTTATGCCAGCTATAAAAGAGGCCTTTCAATATAACGACCATAAAAGTACCATTCAATCTATTGCGGAACAAGTTCGTGAGCAAGCTGGTGCAGATTATGTAATTGTGGAAGATCGTTATGGGTTTATGTATTCCCATTCTAATTCGGAATTGATTGGGACAAAGAGTAACAATCCATATAACTATGAAGCACTCACTTTTGGAGGGTACTATACGCTTGAAGGAAATGGTGTAAGCGGTCCTGCTTTAATGGCGAAGGCACCTATTATTGTTCATAACGGAGACTACGATCAAGTTGTAGGCGTTGTGACAGTAGAGTTTTTAATACAAGGTATTGAATCTAACATATTGAGCAGAACGAAAGAAATTATCCTCTTTTCCTTAGCGGTATTATTAGCCGGAATTGTTGGTGGCATTCTTTTAGCGCGTAGCATTCGTAAAGATACACTCGGTTTAGAGCCCAATGAAATCGCAGCGTTATACCGGGAACGAAGTGCGATACTACTATCTATAAAAGAAGGAATCATCGCCATTGATCAAAACGGTTTTATTACGATGATGAACACCTCGGCAGAAGAAATGCTTCAGGTAAATGATGATTATATGCAGCAGCACATTTCAAAAGTTTTACCTGATTTTAATATGGAAAGAGTGCTAGAAACCGATCAAGAAATCGCATTTCAAGATAAAGTGTTTATTTTAAACATGACGCCGATAATCGAAAATAACAGTACGGTAGGAGTTGTATGTAGTTTTAGAGATAAAACAGAACTGCAAAACCTTGTGAACACAATATCTGAGGTAAGAAAGTATTCAGAGGACTTGCGTGCTCAAACGCATGAATTTACAAATAAGCTGTTCGTCTTATCTGGCTTATTGCAGTTAGGGCATTACAAAGAAGCGATTGAATTTATCCAACAAGAATCTACTATTCATCAAAGCCAAAATCATATTTTATTTCATCAAATTCACGATGCGAAAGTACAAGCTATTTTATTAGGAAAAATCGGAACAGCGTCTGAAAAGAAAATTGATTTTCATATTGAAGGAGATAGTGCGCTTCATCCGTTACCAGACCATATAAAAGTTTCGCACCTTATTACGATACTTGGAAACATAATCGACAATGCATTTGATGCGGTGAATGAACGAGAGGAAAGGAATGTTTCCTTCTTTGTTACGGATATTGGGCACGATATTGTGTTTGAAGTAATAGATAGCGGGATAGGAGTACCAGCAGAAAAAATCACGACCATTTTTCAAAAAGGATTTTCAACGAAAGGAAATGATCGCGGTTACGGACTAGCAAACGTGAAAGAAATGGTAGATCTACTAGAAGGAACAATTGAAATTCAAAACGAGAAAAATGGGGGAGCTATTTTTACAATTTACCTTCCGAAAACATTGAGAGAAAGTACATAACAAACAGGGGGATGGGCATATGTTGAAGGTTGCAATTGCAGAAGATGATTTCCGCGTCGCGCAAATTCAAGAGGAGTTTTTATTAAAAATAAAGGACGTAAAAGTGATTGGAAAAGCATTGAACGCGAAAGAAACGATAGAACTACTACAAAAGGAAGAAATCGATTTGCTTCTATTAGATAATTACTTACCAGATGGAATTGGAACCGACTTATTACCACAAATTCATGCTGACTTTCCAAACGTTGACGTCATTATGGTAACGGCGGCGAATGAAAACTATATGCTAGAAAAGGCAATTCGAAACGGCGTAAGCAACTACCTTATAAAACCGGTCACGTTAGAAAAATTCATTCGCACAATTGAAGACTATAAAAGAAAGAAGCAATTATTACATAGTAACAATGAAGTAAATCAAGCACTCATCGATAACTTCTTCGGCACTTCGCAAATACAAGATATGAAAAACTTACCGACTGGTGTTGATCCGTTAACACTGCAAAAAGTGAAAGGAATTATAAAAGGATTCGAAGAGGGAATTACAATAGAAGAAATGGGAGAACAAATGGGAGCTTCCAGAACAACCGCAAGAAGATATTTAGAATATTTAGTAGCGACAAATGAATGCACAGTAGAATACACATATGGCATTATCGGAAGACCAGAACGAAAGTATCGAATAGGACGAGGACTATGAAAAAACGATTATTACTATGTATATGGATTATGACAGGAGTAATAGCTGGTTGTTCCTCGGAAAAATCCCATACGAATACAGTGAACATCGACAAAGTAGAAATCGTTGCGCCGAACGTTCAAGGAGCAGGATGGGATTTAACAGCGCGAGCGATGCAAAAAACGCTGACAGAAGAAAAAATCTTCACAAAACCAATCACAGTCACAAACAAAGTAGGAGGAAGCGGTGATGTCGGATGGAAATATACGAAACAAAAAGGCGGTCATATACTAGCGATTAACTCCAGCTTACTCATAACGAACAACCTACTAGGCCACAGTAAACTAACATATAAAGACTTCACCCCGCTCGCAACACTCGCATCGGACTGGGAAGTTGTTGTTGTATCAAAAGACTCAAACATAGACAACGCAAACGAATTAATGGAACAACTAAAACAAGACAAGAAAAACTTCAAAATCGGCGTTGCCCCCGGCTTAGGAAACGACGATCACCTATCCTTCGTACAAGTAAGCAAAGCATTCGGCATAAACCCTGCCGAACTACAATTCTTCGTCTACGAAAACAAAGAAAAAATCATAAACGCCCTAACGAACAAACAAATAGGCGCCGCAACCATGACCCTATCCGAAGCCGAAAAACAATACAAAGCCGGCAAAATAAAAATATTGGTCGTATCCGCACCAAAACGGCTAGACCGACTACCAGAAATCCCAACTTGGAAAGAACAAGGAATCAACGTCATCTTCCAGCACTGGAAAGGGATTATGGGCCCGAAAGATATGACAGAGGAAGAGGTTGCTTATTGGGATGGTGTGATTAAGAGGATGGTGGAGAGTGATAGTTGGAAGGGGATTTTGAGGGAGCGGGGTTGGAATTCTTATTATAAGGATAGTGGGGAGAGTAAAATCTTTTTGGAGGAGAGTTATGGTTGGTATGGGGGGATGGTTGAGTTTAGTAATTAATGCATGTTTATTTGTAAGAAATAGGATATGTGACATAAATAATGCCACATTATGAGTTATGATTAATTTATAACGACTTATTAAAATGATTATTAAAGAGTATTGATTCACAAATTTATAAACGGCGGGTGTGGGGAATGGATTATAATTTTGAGATTTTATCACTTTTAGATAATTCAATGGAGTTCGAGAAGCTACATAGTAAGTTTAATCGTTTTAACCCTTTTAAAATATTGAAGGTAGATAAGTTTGAGATTAGACATTCTAATATGATTGCTTGGTTACTTGATCCTATGGAAAATCATCACTTAGGTTCTATGTTTGTAAATAAGGTCCTTTCTAGAACGTTTGTAAAAGCGGAGAATGAGGAGTTAATTGGTCAATATAATTTTATTAAGTTACATAAGCAGTCTCTTCAAGATTTAGAAGTGTTTCGCGAAGTACAAGCGAAAAATAATAAACGAATTGATATTTTGGCAATATCAGAGGCACAAAAGGTTGCTATTCTGATTGAAAATAAATATAAGTCATTGGAATCGGATGGCCAATTACAAAATTACATAAATTTTGTTAGCGAGAAATATGAAGGGTATACGATCATTCCAATTTTTTTAAGTTTAGATGGTAGCGCTCCAAGTCATAAATCGTATCTTACTTTAGATTATGGGGATATATTAAATATCCTAAAAGGGCAATTGGAGATTTATAGTGAGTATACGTCTAGTACGATAAAAGATTTCCTTTCCTACTATATTGATATATTAGAGGGAGAACTTGTTCGTGATGAAGAAGACATTGAACTAGCGTTAACAGTGTATAAGAGCCATAAGGCCGCTGTTGATTTTCTATGCTTAAATGGTAACGGAAAAGTAGTTGGAAAGTTTGTTAATAAAGAGTTGTTAAGGGCTGTAAAGAAATTGAGTGCTGAAGAAAAAGAAGATCTTCGCAAAATTTATAAGAAGTATGCTGAAACGCTCCACTTTATACATGGAGCTGGAAATAGCGTCATGAGAGAAGCATTTTTACAATTTGTAGAGAAAAATCAAATACCAGAAGATTGTTACCATGAACACATTCGCATTCCATCTTTCATTTTCGAAGAATGGAAACAACTTGATGAGATTGTTGGAGTTCCAAATCATGAGTGGTGGCTAAATAATGCTCTTATAACTTGGTTCGAAAGAAAAGTAGATGGGCGTATGAAGCTTATTGTTGAAGTTGGGCCATTGGAATACAAGCAGAGATTAAGGTTATTATACAAGTTAGAGGAAAATGGAATTACTATTAAAGAAAAATCAAAAGAAGCTGGATCCATGTATACAAGAATTTATGCTGGATATGAAAATATAAGTGATTGGGCAGATCAAGATGAAATTCTCCGTGTGATGAATGATATGTATAACAATGCTGATTTTAATCAAGTGGTGGCGGCTATAGGCGATACTATAAAAGGGCTTGTATACGGAGAAGAAGATTCTTCTTCTGAAATTGTTGCGGTAGAGAGTAGTCAAACAGACGCGGATACTTTAGCAAATGCTTTTCAATTATTCGCCCATGAACAAAAGTGCCAAGAAGGTTTTTATAATATTCATCACCGATTACCATCATTTATTATGCCGGAGTTTCGCAAACTAGAAGAACAATTTGGAACACCGAAATGGAATTGGTGGTTAAATAACTGTGCAATTATGTGGTTTGAACGTTTGAAGGATAATAGATTAAAACTGACGCTAGAAATTGGACCACTAGAATCACAAAAGAGATTAGCGCTATTAACAAGGATTGAAAGTAAAGGGAGAAAAATAAGCGCGGCAGCGAAAAGGCCAGAAGCGTCGTATACAAGAATTTACACAAATACAAGTAATATAAGTAATTGGTCGGATGAAGACATTGTTATACAGGCTATGAACGAGTTATTTAATGATACGGACTGTCAAAATGTTATTCAAATGTTAACAGATATCGCTAAAGAGGAAGTTCATATTTAAAAAGAATTGCGAAGTGCAGAGGGATGTACTTCGCAATTCTTTTAATGTAATAAAGGAGGTGGCTCATTAATGAAATTAGCAAAAACACAGTTACAACAATTTATATTAAAACAATTGAAAGTCTGCGAGTTGAAAGAAATAAACGTCGAGTTCGCAGTTCGAGGGCTGGATTTTGATCCGAACATGTTTATTCGTGCCGGAGAGATGGGATTAGAAATAGGGTTTCATAGATTGGTATGGAATAGTCCTGTCGTACCAGATATGACACGGTTACACATCATATATTATTATGGGAACATCTAGAGGAATTAAGTGACAGTGAGAAAGCGGTAGAGATTAAAGAGAGTATTATTATCGTGGCTGATTTTAGAAAAAGGCGGTATCAGCAGTGTCAGTTTTGTGATACAAAGACTTTGCCAGAACAACTTGATAGGGATGGTGTATGTCAGGGGTGTGCTAGTGTGCATTTTGGGGTAATATATTGATTTTTTAGAAGTAATTATAGAAATAATTTAAAAGATAGTTCTATTCTTTTATACTTAAATGAGGATGGATGAATAGAAACGAGGAATTATATGAGTAAATTAAGTAATTGTCTGTACATGATTGAGCTCCTGCACGCGAGAGGCAAGATGAAGATTAGTGAATTAGCGGAGTTATTAGAAGTAAAAGAGCGGATGGTCCGCATTTATCGTGATGATATTGAAATGGCTGGTATTAAAATTGATACAACTAAAGGAAGGGACGGTGGTTATTCTCTTTCAAATACATCGTTATTTCCTATTAAAAATATGTCTCAGCAAGAGATGGATGCGTTAACATTCTCTATTCAAAAACTAGTTTCAAAAGGTAATGATATTTATTCAAAGGACGCACAAGTAGCGTTAGATAAATTGAATGCAGTTCGGAAAGTTGAAACGAATAAAGATCGTCATATTTATTTTGTTCAAAGATCTAAGCCAAATTATGAGTTTTCTAATGAAAATCAAAAATATGTACAACTACAAGAAGCGTTATTTACAAGGCGTAAGGTGAAAATTCAATATGAAAAACGATTTGGTGAAAGATCAGAACGAATTATTGATCCGTACGGCTTTGTACACTACAACGAATTCTTTTATTGCTTAGCTATGTGTAATGATAAAAAGGAAAAACGTATGTTTAAACTATCTCGAATGAAAGATATTAGAATTTTGTATGATACATATAAAATACCCGATAATTTCGATATTCGAGAAGAATTTCCGAAATTCGGACTTATGAAAGAACCATTAGAAGTAGAGTTGCTCATCTATCCACCTTTTGCTGTATCTGTGCCAGAGTCTATCTGGGGAGAGAATCAAAAGATAGAACATAATGATGATGGGAGTATCCTCTTCCGTGCAACGATGAGCGGGAAAGAGTCAATTAAGAAATGGATTTTGGGAATGGGGGCGGCTGTAGAAGTAATAAAGCCTGATAGTTTCAGGGATGACATGATTAAAGAAGGAAGAAAATTGTTAAAGTTATACGAAAAGTAAACTGAAATATGTTTAAGAAAAATTTTTAAAAATATTAATAGATTTTATAGAACTCCAATTACCTAGTGATAACTTTAGGTGATTGGAGTTTTTGTATAAGAAAAAATCCATTAATAAGAAATTTTGTAATTATGTGACGTTATAATTACCGGATATGTTGTTAATATGGAGATGTATTAATGATTATATTAAGAAAAGGAGAGTAGGATTATGCAGGATGTGAAGTTATTTTTGTTTTATTTATTTTTAATTGTATTAGGAGGGGTGATATCTTACTTTCTTATAAATAAAGTGATCCTTCCGTGTTTAGAGAAAATTGGGGAAATAAGCGCAAAAAGATTAATGAGGAAGTCAAAGCGAATAATTAAACATGTTTTGCTGGTGTTTGAAGTGTTGGTTATCATAGTGACAATGGCACTAATCTATTTTGCTTTCCAGGTTATTATTGGGGCGGATATAGAAAAAATGAAATGGTCAATGTTAAGTGTAGTATGTGTTTATCCAATATTTATTGTAATAATTAGTCGGATTAAGTTGGACGTAGAAAAAGAGTTAGGTACTTTTAACAGTATTATCAAAAAAATAGTAGCAAAGATTAATAAAGAGAATTATTTAATAAATAGATTGGACATCCTATTTGGGAAAACAACACTTAGTTTAATGATTCATATCACAATAATATATGTTTTGTTCGTTGGTGCAATTAATTTTGAACATATGCCATATCAAATTTATTATATAGTAATTATTATATTGCCAGTTTCTTTAATAACTTTTATTTATTTTACCGATCGTGATTTAGTCTCACAAAATATGAGAAGAATCCTTAGTTATTTTTTATTAATGATGATAGCGCTTGGAAAAGGCTATAATGATTTTAAAATTTTGATGGGAATAGATACTCCCAATCAATTTAACGATTATTTAGTATTTCTTTTTTTAACAGTATTTATTGCAATGGATAGGTTGATAAAAAGTATTGTGGATGATTATATTGCTTATCATAAACCTGAGGGAAATACAGATTTTATTGCAATGGATAGATTGATAAAAAGTATTGTAGATGATTATATTGCTCATATTGATTTCACCAATTCAAATGAGATGAAAATTTCACATGTAGAAAGTTACTCAAAAGACCATTCAGAAGCTTCACCACTATTGTACGAGAATGGAAAATTCCGAATGGATGTTAGGCCGATTGAATTTAAAAATGAAAAGGATTATCAGAAGTATTTTAAATAATAGAGCAGAAAATCATACATCATATTGTATGATTTTTCTTTTATACATAGTTTGGTAAAATAGTAGTAATTGTAATTAATTGTAACGGTGGGGATGAAAATGTTAGAGCAACTCATAATTGAATTGGCTAAAACAATGAAGCAGGTTGAAGATATAAAAGGTGAAAAAACTTATTTAGTTATAAACAAGGATGATGAAGGATTAGAAGTTGAAACTAAATTTTCACGTGAGCAATTTGAAAAGGGAAAAGAAGCGCCAACTTATTTTAAAGTGGGCTTTGAACTTCTTAAGAATGCTTGGGGAAAATTTATCGCTATGCGTACGGTAAAGAGTGAGGATTTTGGACAAGCAAGTGAATGTAATGCTTTCTTGTTAGCTTTCTTTTCGCAGCTTCCATTTGTGTATGTAACGGAATCAGGAGCTATTACATTTAAAGAATTCCAAACTGATAATTTGCCATGTGAGCAGTATCATAAAGTTGTTGGATTTTTGGAAGAGGTAATAAACAATACATACGATCCGAAAAATCTAAGTGATCAAACCAATGGTAATTTGTATAGAGTTAAATCTAAAGGAAGGCAAGATTTAAGGTTACTGGGATTTTTAAAGAATAATCATAATATTAATACATCTTTATTAATTGAATATATTGAGGCAAAAAGTAAGAATGATGTTATTCGAAAGCTAGTTTTAAAGCAGGAATACTTTCACATTGTTATGTTTGTGCTTAATCTTTTAAGAGCATATCAGAGAAGGGACAAGAAAGCGGCTTTAGTACATTTAGCGATGACGATTGTCCGGAACTCTAGAGGGGATAATTTAATGCTAGAATCATTAGCAAAAGAGCGCACCCATAACCTCTTAATGTGGTCTGAGAAATTGGAAATAATTAATGCTGAATGGATTCCAGCCGAACAATACATAAAAAAGAGTGAAGAAAAGGGCGGTAATATGAGTAGTAGTTTACGTGAAGGCTTTTTAAAGGTAATGAAAGAATATTTGGATGCAAAAACAGAAAAATTTGCAGGACATAAATTAGGATTAACAGTCCGAAATGATATAGCAACAGAGATCATTCGTTTACCATTTATAAATGAGAAGCGGTACAGTGTGATAGGGTCAGTTGGAAAAGGGAATTGGGCAACAGTTCCGTGGATTGCGCTAATGCATAGAGATATTACAACATCGACACAGAGAGGGTATTATATCGTCTATTTATTTAGTGAAGATATGCAACGATTATATTTGACCATTGGACAAGGTGTAACAGAAACGACTAAAGAAGAGATGCAAAAAATTAAAGAAGAGATTCGTGAGCAAATACACATGTCCCAAAGGGTAAAAAAAGACGATGACATTTTCCTAGGTACAAGTCCAAAAGCAAAAGGATATGCGAATTCAACAGCGGCTTATATTGCGTATGATGCTAATAAAATGCCAAGTGAAAAAGAGCTAGTAGAGGATCTAGAAGAAATGCTTCGCTATTATGAGGGATTCATAGCTTATAAAGAGAAAGGAACGAAATATGAAATGATCTATGAGAGGAAAGAAGTGTATTTAGATCAGCAATCAATTATTGATCATGTGTCTTCTTATATTCAAAGTAAAGGTTTCTTTTATGAGAAAAAGGATCTTATTAATTTCTTCCTTTCATTAAAAACAAAGCCATTTGTAATTTTATCAGGTATTTCAGGTACAGGAAAAACGAAAATTGTGCAGTGGTTTGCAGAGAGTTTAGGGGCTACGGAAGAGAATGGGCAATTTACGCTTATTCCGGTTCGACCTGATTGGAGTGATAGCTCTGATTTACTTGGTTATGTGAATCTTCAAGGAGAGTTTCAAGAAAGACCGTTAATTAAAGTTCTTGCAAATGCAGATGCAAATCCAAATAGGCCGTATTTTGTAGTGTTGGACGAGATGAACTTGGCTCGAGTGGAATACTACTTTAGTGACTTTTTAAGTGTAATTGAAAGTCGTAAATGGAGAGATGGGAAAATTGTTACGTCACCAGTGCTTCCAGAATCAATTACGAATAAGCATATTACGATTCCATCAAATGTATATATTATCGGAACTGTAAATATGGATGAAACGACACATCCTTTAAGTAAGAAAGTGTTAGATCGTGCGAATACAATTGAGTTTAATACCGTTAACTTAGATTATTTTAATTTCTTAATGGATGTAGAAGAGAAGGAAGCTGAAATTGTTTCTGATAGCTCTTTAGCGACCAAGTATCTTCATTTAAAAGAATGCTTTAAAGAAAACGAAGATCTTGTGAGAAATATATCGAACGTTTTAATAAAAATAAATAAAATACTTGAATCAGTTGGAGCTCAAGTTGGGTATCGTATACGAGATGAAATTTGCTTCTATATGGCATATAACGAACAAGGGAAGTTATTATCGTTCGATGAAGCACTTGATTATCAAATATATCAAAAGATTTTACCACGTCTTGCAGGGAGCGATGGACGAACGGAAGAGGTATTAAAGCAGTTGTATGTATTATGTGCAAATGAAGAATACGATAGTGGCAATAATGATGCTTCCTATGCTAAGTATCCTCGTTCAGCTAATAAGCTGTCTCATATGTTAAGGAGGTTCGAGTATGATGGTTTCACCTCTTTCTGGATCTAGTAATGAGATAGGGCTAGTTAAGATTGAAACAGAGGAGCTATCATTGACGATTAAAGGAAATCCTTATCATGAAAAATATGAGAGTTTAAAAGAATATCACGCTATGAACGCAGATGAAATGATGTATTTTCATGTAGATGGTAAGACAGAATCCGTTTCTGTATTTGATGCGAGACTGCAGAGATTAGATGAATGGAACGAACATCCGCCAATCTTTTTTGAAAATAGAAGTTATCAGCTTGTTGTTGTTCCGAAAAATAACAAGCAGCTGTCTTTTTATCATGAACATCCGGGGTTTCGAAAGCAAGTTAGCTCCATTCAAATGGGCTCGCTTCACGTGTTAATGGGGAGCCTTTCATTTCCGAATGAAGTAGGAAATACAATGTTTGAAATTAAAGATAATCAAGATACTTTATTAACTGTTACATTTGAAGTTTTCCCGGCAAAACTTAATTATAAGGATGATTACAGATCTTTATTAGATGAAGTAAATGATGAAATTTATAATTTAGCGTTTCATTTACTAAAGAGAACTTACTTAGGAGCATCTGCAATTTACGCTACAAATCCATCGAAGAGTGAGTTTTATCGTATTTTAAATGATTCCTTTGAGCGGTTTATGAAGTCGATCTCTCACATTAAAAGACAACCGCATCATACGCTTATGACTAGGCATCAACTAGTACGTGGAGAGAAAATTCGTAAGTTGGATTCTGTCGGAATGAACTATTTGCGAAAGCGACCACACTTGCTACAAGGAGAAAACAATATACCGACTAAAGGCATTACAGCTTATAAGGAAGTTTCTTATGATACGCTGGAAAATCGATTTGTTAAATGGATGATTCAAAGAGTTGTACATAAAATAGATGATTTAATTAAGGTACTAGAGAAAAAGTCTAGATATACACGTGGTGAAACTGATGAAGATTTGCTGGAACGTGTAAAAAATATGAAGTATCGAATGAAAAATGAATTGAACGATCCATTTTGGAGAGGAATCGGAAAATTGGATCGCTCAGTCTTTTCACTTGTTATCCAGATGGCGGCAGGCTATAGAGATGCGTATCAAATTTTCTTAATGCTATCGCGAGGATTAACATTACGAGGACAAATTTTCAAAATGTCGGTAAAAGATGTCGCAAGGTTATACGAATACTGGACGTATTTAAAACTTGGACAAATTCTATCTAAAAAATATATACCGCTCCATCAAGATGTTATTCAAGTGAAGCAAGATGGTTTATATGTAACGCTAGATGAAAGTAAAACTGCGAAAAGGACGTTCAAACATCCAGAAACAGACGAGGTAATCGAGCTATACTTCCAAAAACGAAACGGTCGACTGCCAACAGTTACACAAAAACCAGATACAATGCTCGCTATTGAGAAAAAGGGAAAGAACTATCAATATCAATACATTTTTGATGCAAAATATCGAATTGATTTTGCTGAAAGATCTCATTATAAAAGGAAGTATGGCACCCCTGGTCCAATGGAAGAAGATATTAACACAATGCATCGTTACAGAGACGCACTAGTAGTAGAACAAGAAGGTCCATTTGAACGAACAGCTTACGGAGCATACGTACTATTCCCGTGGAACCAAGAGGAAGAATACGAGAATCATCCATTTTATAAAAGTATAGAAAAAGTAAATATCGGTGGTTTCCCGTTCTTACCAAACGCCACAAGACTAGTCGAACAATTTCTAGATCACCTCATTGAAAAAAGCCCAGAAGAAATTATAAAAGAAGGCATCCTTCCAAGAGGCACAAAAGAAGAATGGCACTCTTCATTAGAAGAAAAAGTATTAGTAGGCAGCGTGAAAACTGAAAACGACTATGAAACGTATCGAAAGAATGGCGTATATCAATTACCAATCAAACAGCTAAAACCAGGATGGCAAGAAGCAAAGTACATAGCATTATATGCACCGAAAAAATGGCACGGAGAAAAAGGTGGAATTCAATACGTCGCCAAAATCAAGCATATTCAAATGCAACAAAACGATGAGTATGTACATTTCGAACTAGAGCCATGGAAAAAACTAGACCACCTCATTCGCCCGGTAGGATATGGTATTCAAACATACACAATAACAACTATGTCATTATTAAAAGAAGTACAAGAACTCCCAGAACTCTTCATGAACTCAAAAGAAGAACGAATTCTTTGGAAAACGCTGCGTCGTTTTACGAAGCAAGTTAAGGTTGAGCTGGATCATAACAACTTAGATGAGGCTTCTTCTATTAAGAGTTATTATGTGCAGGATGTTCAGATTTGGGTTGATTATGAGAATGAGGTTGTTATGGTTGGGAGAGCTGGACGTGTTAAGGAAGTTGCTTTGGAGTTGGTTGTTGGTAGGGGATCGGTGTTGTTTAGGGAAGTTTTAGAAGTATTAAATGTTGGGGAATAGCACTTAGATAAAAAGGGGATTAGGTAATGGGCAAGAGACCGAATTTATTTTCATATGGAACAAGTGAGTTGTCACAAGATGCTTTTATTTGTTGGTTAACAGAGTGGGCGAACCCACACTATAAAGAAACCGATGAATGCTTACATGCAGCTAGTATAGATTTTATTAGAAGAATATATGACTTACGTAAAAAGAACTTTCCAGCTGCTATTAAAGAAATTAAGATTACGAAACAATTTAAAGGTTTAGATATACTTATTGAAATTAACGGTAATCAGGCTATTTTAATTGAAGATAAAACGTATACAAAAGAACATTCTAATCAATTGAAGCGTTATTATGAAGAAGTGGTTAAATTAGAAAAATACAAAGAGAGCGACCTATTACCCATCTACTATAAAATAGGTAATCAAAGTGATTATTCAGCAGTAATTGACGCAAAATATATGTTGTTTACAAGAAGAGATATGCTTGAATTTTTACAAGAGAATATAGATAGAGGAGTTCAAGATCAAATATTTTTAGATTACTATTTTTATTTAAGAGAAATAGAGAAAAAATATGATTCGTATAAGAGTCTTCCATTAAGCGAATGGAACGGTGAAGCTTGGGAAGGGTTTTATGAGGAGTTAAAGCAACGCGGGATCAAAGGTCAATATGGGTATGTAGCTAATCCGAATGGTGGGTTCTATGCCTTATGGTGGAATGAACAAGAAGATAATAATTGTAAGCAGTATTTGTAGTTAGAAGAAGGACGTTTATGTTTTAAAATACATGTTGCTGATAAGGATAGAAGAAAAGAACTTAGGGATAAGTGGAGTAAAGCGTTAATCGAACAAAGTCATAATTATTCTTTCAATGTGGAGAAACCTAGATTTGGTAATGGGCAATATATGACTGTTGCTGTGGTGAGGGATTATAGAGTGGGAGATGGAAAAGAGGGAATTGATGTTTCAAAAACAATGAAAACTTTAAGGGAAGGAGAAAGGCTTTTAAACGAGTCAGGTGTTCAATAGTAGATGGATTAGGTCATTTTTTTTCAGTGTATTAAAATTGACGGAGTATTTTCAAGGTGCTATCATTTTATCGCCATAGCGATGATATAATTTTAAAGAATTACTTTTTTAAAGAGGACGATATATGAAATTTGAAGATATCGTAACAGTTAGAATCGGAAGAAACCTTTCTAGAGGAAATGAGCGAAGTAATCTAACTTTAGTTGCTTATTCGTTTGAGAATTTAACGAATGATTTAGATGGATCATCTCTAGATTCACAAGCTAATTCTTATAGTGGAAATTCAAAGCATAAATACAGTTATTTGAGCGGTGCTAGAAATGCTATTTTCAGCTTTGTTAGCTCCAAAGCCGGGATGGTAAGTGAGTTAAACAAAGAGAAGATTATAAACCAAAACTTTACGAAACTTATTATTGAACATAATTATACGCATAGTAGCTATTTATGTTATATATTGAATGAATTATAATCAATGAAAAAGCAAATGACAATTTCTACGTAAGAAAGTACTATGCCAGAATTAGCTCTATCAATTTTGAAAGAATTTGAAATTGAGTTGCCAAGTATTGAGAAACAACGGGCGATTGAAAAAAGCGTCAAGCTTTTGCAAAGAAACAAATAGAACTTGAAGAGCGACTTTATTTAAAAGTATTGAAGCAGTTAGACTAATAATAGAAAAAGTGAGGAACGCAACATGGCTGAATTAAACTCAAAGTTATTTAGTGCTGCAGACAACTTGCGAAGCAAAATGGATGCATCAGAATACAAAAATTACTTATTAGGATTGATCTTTTACAAGTACCTATCTGATAAGTTATTAGAAAAGGTAGTTGAAATAGCAGATGAGTCGCTAGAAGAATACAATACACAAGAAAAACAAGCTCAATTGTATAGAGATTTACTAGCAGATGAAGATATAAAAAGTGATTTGATTGAAACGCTAGTGGATACATTAGGTTATGATATTGAACCAGATTATTTATTCAACGTATTAACTAAGCAAGCTAAACAAAACACGTTTGAGTTAAACAAATTGAATAAAGCCTTTATCGATCTGTCTACAAAATATGATCAATTTAATGGATTGTTTGATGATGTGGATTTGAGATCAAAAAAGCTGGGATCAGAAGATCAACAACGAAATATTACCATTACAGAAGTACTGAAGAAACTAAATGATGTTGATGTAATGGGATATAATGGTGATGTAATTGGGGATGCTTATGAGTTCTTGATTGGTCAATTTGCCTCAGAAGCTGGTAAGAAAGCTGGAGAATTCTATACACCTCATGAAGTATCTGATATGATGGCTCGTATTGCCGCAATTGGTCAAGAAGACAAAAAATTATTTAGTGTATTTGACCCAACTATGGGATCAGGTTCCTTAATGTTGAATATTCGGAACTATATTAACCATCCATATAATGTAAAGTATCATGGACAAGAACTAAATACAACGACCTATAATTTAGCGAAGATGAACTTGATCTTACATGGTGTTGATAAAGAAGATATACGTTTACGCAATGGGGATACGTTGAACAAAGATTGGCCAACGGATGAGCCTTATACCTTTGATTCTGTCCTTATGAACCCTCCATACTCTGCAAAATGGTCTTCAGATGATACGTTCTTAGATGATTCTCGTTTCAACCGTTACGGGAAGTTAGCGCCAAAATCAAAAGCAGACTTTGCATTTCTTTTACATGGATTCTATCATTTGAAAGATTCAGGAACAATGGCAATCGTCTTACCGCATGGGGTACTGTTCCGTGGAGCGGCAGAAGGTGTGATTCGTAAGAAACTATTAGAAGATGGCAGTATTGATGCTGTTATTGGTATGCCAGCAAACTTATTCTTTGGGACATCAATTCCAACAACAGTTATAATCTTGAAAAAGAATCGTACTACTCGAGATGTGTTATTTATTGATGCAAGTAATGAGTTTACGAAGGGGAAAAACCAGAATAAACTTTCTAACGAAAATATTGATAAAATTGTCGAAACGTATAAGAATCGTGAAGGTGTGGACAAATATGCCCATGTTGCTACCTTTGATGAAATCAAAGAAAATGATTTCAATTTGAACATCCCCCGATACGTAGCTACCTTTGAAGAAGAAGCGCCTGTTGATATGGCATCAGTTGGCTCAGTAATCAAAGACATTAGAAAAGAAAAAGAAGAACTAGAATCTAGCTTATATGATATGATTTCTTCACTACAATTTGATGAAGAAAACGCCGAATGGATCAAGGGTGCATTAGAGGTGTTTAATCGTGAAAAATAAACGTACACCAGACATTCGCTTCCAGGAAAGCACTGAAAATTGGAAGCAGTGTAAGATTGTAGATTTATCAGAAGAGACTTTTGGGGGGGGAACTCCAAAGACCACAATTAAAGAATATTGGAATGGTGAAATACCATGGATTCAAAGTTCTGATTTACATGAACATCAAGTTTCAGATGTTTTTGCAAAGAAAAAAATAGCTGAAAAGGGTTTGCAAAATTCGGCTACTAAATTAATTCCTAAAAATTCAATAGCTATAGTGACAAGAGTCGGGGTTGGGAAAATTGCATTAATGCAATTTGAATACGCAACAAGTCAAGATTTTCTCTCATTAAGTAACCTTAAAGTAAATGAATGGTTTGGAGTTTATTCATTATATAACAAATTGCAAAAAGAGTTACATAATGTTCAGGGAACTTCTATAAAAGGAATTACTAAAAACGAACTTTTAGATAAGAAAATTAATATTCCGACTAATTTGGAAGAACAAAACAAAATAGGTATTTTTTTCAAAAATCTCGACCAGACTATCACTCTTCATCACCAAGAACTAGACGTCCTCAAACAAACAAAACAGGGATTCTTGCAAAAAATGTTTCCAAAGGAAGGAAAGTCGGTGCCGGAGATTCGGTTCCCTGGATTTACTGGAGAATGGGAACAGCGTAATTTGGGAGATTGTATAAGCTATATAAAAGGTTTTGCATTTAAATCAGAAGACTATAAAAGTGAGGGTGTCAGATTAGTTAGGGTTTCTGACTTGTCTTCTAATGAAATAAAATTTGACAATGAAAAAATTTTTTTAGATAGAGAATATGAAAATGATTATACAAAGTATAAGTTGAACATAGGGGACATTATTATTACTACAGTAGGATCAAAAATTGAATTGAAGGAGTCTGCTGTTGGAAGACCTATAATTGTTAATAACGAAAATGAAGGTTTATTGAATCAAAATTTAGTGAAAATCTCTCCACTAAATGGATATAATAGTTATTTTATTTATCAGAATCTATTGCAAAAAAGATATATGAACTATATAGGATCCATAGAGAGAGGAAATGCAAATCAAGCTAATATAGCAATAAGTGACTTATGGCTATATAAAGTTTATTTAACTTCTAATGAGGAACAAAAACAAATCGGTAACTTTTTCAAACAATTAGACGACACTATTACTCTGCGACAGCGTGAATTAGATGCCTTAAAAGAAATGAAAAAAGCATTCCTACAAAAAATGTTTGTATAGGTAGTTAAAGGGGGGAGAAACATGACAAAGATACCACATAATGATGAAGCTGAAGTGGAACGACGCTTGATTGAAGTGTTAGGAGAAGGACATAATCAGTGGGATTATCGTCCTGATTTAAAATCTGAAGAAGACCTATGGAAGAACTTGCGGCAAAAAATTACGCAGAATAACTTATCAGAAATTGGGGAATATCCAATTTCTGATAAAGAATTTGATAATATTAAAACAGAATTGCTATTAAAAACACAGACACCCTTTGATGCAGCAAAATGGCTTAAAGGGGAGAATGGAATCTCCCGAATTACAATTGAACGTGAAGATGTTTCACTGGGTTCAATGTCATTGATGTTGTATTCCAATCAAGATATTGGTGGCGGAATTTCTACTTATGAAGTCGTTCATCAGATTGCGAAACAAAAGGCAAACGTTGATGGTCGTGATCGCCGATTTGACGTGACACTTTTAATCAATGGGTTGCCAATTGTTCAAATTGAATTGAAACAGGTCAGTGCCAAAGACGGCGTATTCCAAGCTTATAATCAAATCAAGAAATACGCAGAAGAAGGGATGTTTAGAAATAATATCTTTTCTACTCTTCAGTTATTTGTCATTTCCAACGAACAAACGACACGCTATTTTGCCAATGCGATGCCAAAAGACATGCATAAGAAATTTGTATTTAGTTGGCGAACAACAGACAATCGAAAAGTAGAAAATCTCTATGAATTCGTGAAACAAGTCTTAAATATTCCAGATGCACATCGCTTGATTGCTAATTATACGATTGTGAGTGAGGATCAAGACAACAAAGCCTTAATGGTCTTACACCCTTATCAAATTCACGCAATTGAAGCCTTGTTTACTTCTGCTATGAAACATGAATCAGGATATGTTTGGCATGCGACTGGTTCAGGAAAAACGTTGACAAGTTTTGTTTCTACGAAATTATTAGCTCGTAAACCAGGTGTAGATCGTACAATTATGCTTATTGATCGAAAAGACTTGGATAATCAAACTACAATAGAATTTACCAAATTTGCTTCCGAGTTTAATACTGGTATTACTTCTGGTAATGCCAAGTCTAATAGCTTGATTGTTGGAACCGGAAGTGCAAAAGAGCTAAGTGATACTCTACTATCTGATGCTAATTCCAATACAGTGATTATTACCACTCGTCAAAAGTTAGAAGCTGCCTTGCGCTATGCACAAAGACAAGAGGAACAAAAAGGAACCCAACGTTTTAAGAAACTACTTGGTCAACATATTGTTTTTGTCGTAGATGAATGCCATCGAGCGTTAAGCGCAGAAGGAATGGAAGAGATTAAAAAAAATTTCCCTAATTCTACATGGTTTGGATTTACAGGTACACCGATATTTAATGAAAACAAGAAACAAGCTAAAGGTCGATTAGCTCGAACCACGCGTGATCAATATGGAGAAGTCTTGCATACATATACCATTAAGAATGCGTTAGATGATGGGGCCGTTTTAGGATTTCAAGTAGAACACGAAGATACGATTGAACCAACAACATTTAATAATTATATTTTTGATAAACTGCGTCAAGATGAAAAATACGCTCATTTTAGTAATGATGAAATTAACGACATTATTGATAAAATGGATGGTATGGAAAAGGAAGCATATCTTGAACCATCTTCTTTCGAAAGGGATGAACATATTCAAAAAGTCATTCGTAAGATTTTCCGTCCAGATAATGCCTATACCAAATTTGATTTCCAAAATGGCCGCCCGCAAAAGTCTGCAATTTTAACAACGAGTTCCATTGATATGGCGAAACGTTACTATCAGGCAATCAAGGAAATGATCAAGGATCCAGAATGGTTGACGAAAGAATTTGCTGGACATCCGATTCGAACGGGGCGTGCAATTGAAGATCCAAATTTTCCGCGGATTGCTATCACCTATTCGATACAAGAAAATGAGGACAATTCCAAACAACTTCAAGATGAAATGAACGACATTATTAAGGACTATAACGATTATTATCACACTGCCTGGTCGATAGAAGATATTGAACGATATAATGGCGATATTAATAACCGCTTAGCTCGTAAGAGAGCGGAGTTCAAAGAATTTGGAAAACAAATTGACTTAGTCATTGTTGTAGACCGCTTATTAACTGGATTCGATGCACCAACGATTCAAACGTTATTTGTGGATCGAAATTTAAGTTATGCCAATTTAATCCAAGCCTTTTCTCGTACCAATCGTACCTATCCAGGAAAAACAAAAGGATTGATTGTGACATTCCGGAAACCTTCGATAATGGAACAAAACGTAAAGGAAGCTACGAGGGTATATTCTGAAGAAAAAGAGGAATCTAATCTTGTTTATCCAACTTACGATGAATCGAAGAAGCGTTTTAAAAAGGCTCACAAGTCGTTAACAGCGTTAGTTCCAAATCCAACCGATATTAACGAGCACTCACCTTTTGAAACCCGGATTGAATTTGTGAAAGCTTTCCAAGAGTTAAACAATGCTTATGAAGCTTTAGTTACATATGATGATTACAATGATGATATGGAGAAATCAACAGCACTTCAAGAACAGGTGAATACCTTAGAAGAATATATTGGTGTATACAACACGGTTAAAGGTTCACTAGTAGATGAAGAGGGCCAGGATGGAACGAGCCCAGATTTCTCAGACATTGAATTCTATGGAGAAAATGCAATTAAGATCTATGATATTGACTCAACCTATATTGACCGACTATTAGGAAGGTACTCAGCCAATAATCAGAATATCCGTGACGAGATCGAAAAAATGCTTCAAAAACTGAAGAAATCAGAAGTTGTAAAAGAAATATATCGTAATATTTTGAGTGCTATTGATAACAAAGAAATTGATCCAGATAAAGATATTTTTGAAGTGAAACGAGGCTGCTTCACTACAGCACGAAACCATGTAATAACCCGATTTGCAAATACTTGGTTTGTAGATGAGGGCGAGCTGTATACATCTGCAATGCAATATATAATAGGTGCCGATCCTATTCCTAATATCGGAGGAATCATCGACAGTAAGCGATTTGATCATTATAAAATCGCACACCCAGATGCGAAACCTCTAAAATACGGACCAGAAATGAAACGCCAATGGAGAAAAATACTTGATGAATTTGTTGTACCATTGGGTGAGGAGTTACGTTAAGTGGATAATTTAAATGAAATTGAAGAATTTATTATGAATGAAGAATTTATTATGAATGAAGAATTTATTATGAATAAAGAATCTATTATGAATAAAGAATCTATTATGAATAAAGAATCTAATAATAGAAACATAGTAGTAATTGGGAATGGTTTTGATATGGGCCTGGGACTGAAAAGTTCATATCAAAACTTTATTGAATATATTAAACATAAAAAAAAGTTCGATAAAGATTATGATTTATATAATTATAATCGGCTTTTTCTAAGAAAATATGAAAATTTTCATTTGAATTGGTCAGATTTTGAAAGTTTATATGAAGAAACCATTAGAAAAATAAATAATAGATCTCAAAAAAATGAAGAACCGCACGATATTTTAGATATCGCGTCTATAAATAATGCCATTAAAAGATTAGAAGAAGATTTTAACGAGTACCTTTTAGAAGAATATCCTAAATGGGTTGAGCAAAGAACAATTCCAACTGGAACTCCTGGGGTAAAAAAATTCACAGAAAAAGTAAATCCTTTTTTTGAAAAATTAATCAAAGATGAAAATACATATTTTGTTAACTTTAATTATACGAATTCACTGGAAGATTTGTGTGGAAGTGTACTTTATGATTCTAATGAAATACCACAATCTATGTTAAGTTTGAAGAAAGCGAAAGACAGAATTTTTCATATACATGGAAGTCTAGAAGAAAAAAATATTTTATTCGGAGGTGGTTTCACGGATAGTGAGGATATTAGTAAGATTCACTATTCACAGTCTCTAATAAATGATAAGTTATTTAGGATTAAGAAAGATGAGATATTAAATACGACAAGAAATCAAATAATGTCTACTATTAATCTAAATAGTGATGAAGTTCAGAATGATTTGTTTATTATAGGGCATTCTCTTCAAGGGAGTGACTTTTTATTCTTATCGAAACTAATTAAAAAAGCCAATAAAGTATTTATATTTTATTATGAAGATGATTATATATTAAAGATGGAAGAAATTTTAAGGAAGCTTGGTTCTGCTATTGCTGAAAAAATTATATTGGTTCCATTTTTAGAAATTCTATTACAACTGGATAAATCAATAGTATCTAATTATAAAGAATATCAGAAAATAGATTCTTTTTTTCCTAATAAATTTCCAAATGAAGATATATTATCCGAGCTAACATTAACAATAGACCATTTTAGTTTTCGTAATATTAACGAATTAAGAATAAGTTCTGATAATGTAGAGAAGGTACTTCATATTGCAAAAAATTTAGTAAACAATAAAAATAATTCTAGAATCTCTCAAATTTATTTTGAAAAATCAATTGATGTAGCTGAATTTAATAAACTCAGTGATTCTGATGATTTTGAATTTAATAAACTCAGTGATTCTGATGATTTTCTAATATTACTAAAAAGGGTAGAAAAGATCTTTTTTTCTAATACAGAAATAGATAGTAATTTTCTCATCAAAATTTTAGAAAATGGTAGTAACTTGGTTTATATTAAAATGGAAGACTGTACATTGGTGAATGGAAACAATGAGAGTGCGGATGTATCTGTATGTGAGTCATTGAAAAGGCTCGAAATTATTAATTGTTTTTTTACATCTAAAAGGAAAAGTAGGTTCTATATTAAATCAGATAAACAAAATAATATAGAAAAATTAACATTATTAGGAAATACTGATATTGTAATTGAGAAAGATGTTTTAGAAAAATCAACAAATTTAACAGAACTTAATATCTATATAGTTGATGAAAAAAATGTTTATCTAGAGGAACTTCACCTGGAAAATTTAGGTGTTTTGCAAATTGATTATTCTTCCGGTTTAGTCCCTCCTTTGACAGTAGGAAATAAAATTGAAGAAATAATGTTATTAGGCTATCCTGATGAATCTATTAAGCTCTCATCATTTATGAAGGGTAATGAAGAGTCAGTAGGTTTTCCTAATCTTAGACTTTTTCATTTGAAGCTTCCAGATGTAATGAATTCATGTCAGGATCTTATTGTTGATGTTATTTTAGATGTTTTTTCAAATCATACAAAACTGATTGTAGATAAAGATATAAAATCAATTAAAGAATATTATTTGGAACATCAAGAGCAGCATATTCAAATTTTTAATAATTACAAAGAATTAGTTGATGATAATATTTTACTTGAGTTTGAAGATTTGTCTTTAGAACTATCGCGGTTAAAAAAATACTCAGTTTTAGAAGAGCTTTTAGAAGAAATGAATATGAAGCTAAAAGAAGAAATTCGAAATTTTGGCCAGATGGAATCAAAAGATATAAATGATTCAAATATGAAAAATGAAAGTGATTTGGAACAAGAAGCCATTACTAATGAAATAGATACGCCTATTAATAGCTTGTTGTATGCCCACTTAGTGGGAGATAAAGCTGCATCTTTAGAACTTATTAAGGCTTTAGAGGGACAGAATAAAACTAAGACTGTAATAGATGTTTATCGTAAAATTTTGACTGAAATTGAGAATGCAAAATCGATTTCCAAAAAAGATATACCGATCTTAAAAAATGAATTTTTCATACAGGCTCGAAATGAAATTATTAAAGATTTTTCAGAAAAATGGTCTGTTTCAGAAGAAGAACTCGTTCTATCAGCTATACAGTATGTTGATGGCGCTAAGGATATTCCAAATATCGGGAATATTATCGATAGTAAAGATTTTAAAAGCTACAGAGTTAAACATTCAGGAGCTAATCCAATTAAGTATGCTCAAGCAATTAAGCAGGGTTGGCAGAAAGAACTGGATGAAAAAATAGTATATTTGAATGATGAATTGAAGTAGATTTTCTATTAAGAGTAGTCAACCGTGTCGTTTAGCTGCAAAAAGCCATTACAAAGACTGTAATTAAAGCAATATAAAGAAGACGGGTTTGAATCCCAACGTCCCCACCATACATAACTGTTTGGTGGTTTTTTTATGTGAATTTCTTGATTATTCAGGATTAGGGCTTTTTTAGATTTCATTAAATTTTAATTAATTTCATGTAGAAGTATTCAAAAGTGTAGTCATATTTGCAGGGAGGTTTCAAATTTTTTGATAGCTTCTTCTGTTGTTTTTTGTGTAATGTGTGTAGATGTCCATCGCAGTTTTTCTATCTGTGTGACCTAAATGATTAGGAGCTTTAATACTAGCTCCTGCTTCAAACAGTGGTAAACAATGTGTATGACACAAAACGTGTATTGTAAGTTCTTTTAAATATTTTTATATTCTTCAATCCTTTTTATGGTTAATGCTTTATGAGGTGTATAATATGTATATTATAATAAATTAAAATACGTTATAATTATTATAAAATTAAAATTATTTAGGGTGGTTGTAAATTGAGTAGAGCCGTAGAAGTTAGAAGTGTATTAACTTGTAAAATTAATGATACTAATTTACATTCGTATTTTATAGATTTTGACATTAATGATGATGGGAATCTTGAGCAAATGCTTAAAGAATTTGTAACACTTTTAACTGAAGAGGTACCTAGTTTTGCTTTAGGATATCATCAAGGAGTGATGGTTGCACAAGAGAATATATTACGTGTATTGATAGAGGCTGCAAATTCGATTTATAAAATTGATGCATATGAAAAGGCGGCAACAACATATTTAAATAATGAATGTTGGAGTGATGACCTACAGGATAAATATTTAAAAAGAGGTGAATTTGGAGAATTAATACTTCATTTTATCTTAAAATATTTTTTTAATACATTACCTCTCGTTGCAAAGATTTATTTTAAAGATTCATATGGACATGCTGTACATGGATTTGACTCAGTTCATATCGATCCTACAGAAAATACTTTATGGCTAGGCGAATCTAAAATATATACTGATGGTGGACGAGGAATAGATGCTTTAGTCGAAGACTTATTTGAGCATTTTAATAGTGACTATTTTGAAAGCGAATTTACTATTATATCTAAAAGAATAAAAGATACAAAGCAAAATTTAGTTGATGCAGGAACAGATCCCGAACATTGGGTTAATCTATTAAACAAATATACTAGATTAGCAGAGAAATTAAATAACATAATAGTACCTATGTTTTGTGCATATGAAACTAAAGTTTTTTCTAAGTATGGTGACCCTACAGAGTTTGAAAGTGAATATATAAAAGAAATATCTAAATTAAATAAACGATTTATGAAAAAAAAAGGGAGTCACCCGTGGAATGCCCATTTGAATATTGTAGTTATTTTAGTTCCTTTGGAAAGCAAGAAAAAATTAATTGCTGCATTGCATCGTAAATTAAAAAATCTGCAAATGTTGGGAGATTGATTTAAGTGGATTGGAATCAAGTAGATATATCTAATATAGAAAGTTTAAATTTTGAGGAAAGTTTTTCTTTGGCGAAATATATATCGCAAAAAGATGTAGTCACAGAAGAAATCGCTAATAATATTATTATAAAAGTATTAGATATATGGGAGAATGTTGACGATTCGACAAAAGATTTATGGGTAGATTTAATAGAAAGTGCAGGTTTTTATCCATACCTACTTAGAATAATTGAAGCCAATAATCAGCTAGATACTACATCTGAAATCCGCTCAGCATACCATTCTTCTAAAAAATTAGAGAATATTACTTTTCACAAAGAACAAAAAATTTTAGCGAATTTAATTGCAGAAGAAAAGAATTTAATAGTAAGCGCTCCAACCAGTTTTGGAAAGAGTTTATTGATACAAGAAATCATATCTTTGAATAAGTATAAAAATATACTGATAATACAGCCTACGCTAGCTTTAATTAATGAAACTAGGGTAAGCTTAAGAAAGTTTAGTAATAATTATAATATTATTGTAAACACTTCTCAGGAAATGGAGTCTAAAAATATTTTTATATTAACTGCGGAGAGGGTTTTAGAGTATGAAGGTCTTCCGGAGATAGATTATTGTATTTTAGACGAATTTTATAAATTGAGTTCCTTTAGAGATGATGAAAGATCGGATGTATTAAATATTGCCTTAAGAAAAGTTTTGAAATCTGATCCTATTTTTTACTTTATAGGTCCTAATATTGATAATATACCTGAAGGATTTAAAGAAAGGTATAATGCAATATTTTTTAAAACTCAATATTCATTGGTTAATACTGAAATTGTTAAAGTAGATTTAGAATATCAAACTACAGGAGTACGAAGGCAAGCAAAAGAAAAAGAACAAAAGTTGTTTGAATTATTGTATACGCAGCGGCATGAGCAATCTATTGTATATGTTTCTTCACCGCAAAGAGCATATAATTTAGCCGTGAAATATTATGATTATCTAAATGAAAATGGACTTGTGAAAGAAGAGCAATGTTTGCCCGTAAGTGAATGGATTCAAGAAAACTTAAGTGAGGATTGGGGGTTTAATAACCTTATAAAGAATTATATTGGTGTTCATTCGGGAATTATACCGAAACATTTAGTACATTCTATGATTGAATATTTTAATGAAGGAAAGCTGGATGTGTTATTTTGTACTTCTACGATTATAGAGGGAGTAAATACTTCTGCCAAAAATGTATTTATTTTTGATAATAAAAAAGGACCTAATCTACTGGACTTCTTTGATTTTTCGAACATTAAGGGTAGAGCGGGAAGAATGTTAAAACATTACACTGGGAAGGTATACATATTTAATAGTGTTCCTCAAAGAGAAGATATTAATTTAGATATACCTTATCATGATCAAAAATATATTAATGATGAAATATTAGTTAATTTAGACAGGGATGAAGTCCATACATCACATTTAGAAAGATATGATGAATTACATGACTACAACGAAGAACTGTTAAAAGTTATTAAAAAGAATGCAGTTTCAGTAGCGGGACAAAAAGAAATCATTAAACAACTAAGACAAAAGTTAAAAAGTAATCCAGAGTTAATTGTGTGGGATAAATTTCCTAATAAATATCAACTTAATTTTTTAATTTCTTTGTCTTGGAATTATCTTCTAAAGCCAACTGAGACAACAAGGCCAATGACTATAAATAAGTTGCCTGTAACCATTAGAAAGCACATTTCAAACAGTTTATACGTCTTAATTATGGAAGAGCAAAAATATCTAAAACAACAAAATCCAAAATGGACAGAAAAAAGAGTTATTGATACTGCGATTGAAAATGTTTTTCGAGAAAAACGTCATTGGATTTCATATAAAGTTCCAAAATGGTTAAATGTAGTTAATTTACTACAAAAGGTGCTTTGTAAGAACGAAGGATTAGCTACAAGTGGGGATTATTCCTTTTTTGCTTCATACTTAGAAAATGAAGGTGTGGAAGAAAGGTTTTCATTATTAATTGATATGGGTATTCCTTCATCGGTAATTAATAAAATAGATCATCTTATTCCTGATGATTTAAAGGGGCAAGAATTAATTTATTTTATTAAGAATTTGAAGAGAGATGATGTATCTTCTTTAATGGCATATGAAATTGATAAAATCGGACAGCTGTAATCTTATTTCCATCTTGATAATGTATTACTGCATTTATCTTGTCTCTTGAAGTAAGTTTATTCATAAAAAAACTATACCCCTAATTCTTAGACACAGTCAAAGAATTAGGGGTATAGTTCATTAGTTAAACTGCTTTTCCATTATAATAGAAGAAAAACAAAACGGAGGAAACACACATGCCCCCCTACAACAAACTAATCCGAAACAAAATCCCACAAATAATAAAAACCAACGGAAAAACACCCACAACAAGAATCCTACCCGAAGACGAATACATAAAAGAACTCTGCAAAAAAACACAAGAAGAACTAACCGGATATCTAGAAGCAAACACAAATGAACATAAACTATAAGAACTATCCGACCTACTAAAACTAATAAACCCCCTAGCCAAACATGAAGGCACAACACTAGAAGAAATTAACAACATTCGTAAAAAGAAAGCAAAAGAACGAGGCGGCTTTTCAAATCGAGTCTTCCTAATCGAAGTAACCGATAACTAGCCCCTCCTAAGCCCCTTACAAGCCCCTTACAAGTAATAAATCACTAAGAAAAAACATAACAAAACAAAAACACCAACAAACACCGTAGTAGTAGTCAAAAAAATTTTTGAAATAACACGACAAAAACCTGGCCCTCCTTCCTATATATAGTACAAAGAGGGATTTTTCATTTTTGAATGGAGACAGGAGGAATTAGGATGGCGGTGTATCGTAATGTGCAGGTGAATTTTTGGCAGGATGATTTTGTTTTGGATTTGACGCCGGAGGAGCGGTATTTTTATATTTATTTGTTAACTTGTTCGAAGACGACGCAATGTGGGATTTTTCCTTTTCCGAAGCGGTTAGCTGAGATGGAGACGGGTTATAACCGGGAGACTGTTGATAAGCTCTTGCAGCGCTTCATTGATTATGGAAAGATCCTTTATGATGCGGACACGCGGGAGTTATTCATTTTAAATTGGCTTCGTTATAATCCTGTGACGAATACAAATGTGGAGAAGTGTGTGCTCCGTGAGCTGAAGGGTGTGAAGAATAAGGAGTTTGTACATATGTTTTTGCAGAAGTGCGTAGAGGAGGAGCTGAATGTTCCGATGCTTTTAGCACATTTCGGTATGCCTAGTGATATGACTATGGATGATGTTGATCCAGTTTGCGAGGAGGCAGAGAAAGAAGAGGATATAGAGGAAGAAACGGGAAGTAAGGTGTTCACGTTTTATGAACAACATTTTGGTAGTTTGTCTCCGTATACGGTAGAGGAATTGAATGCGTGGATGAATGATTTGTCAGAGGAGCTTGTGCTGAAGGCCCTTCAAATTTCGTATGAGAATAAAAACCGGAAGATGGCTTATGTGAAGGGGATTTTGCGGGGGTGGCACGGGAAAGGATTTACGAAAGTGTCTGAGGTTGAGGCGGATACGGAAAGGTTTCGAAAGAAGGAGTCGTCTGTTAGTAGCGGAGAGACGGAGAATTTTTTGGCAAGGTGTGAGGAGTGGGAGAAGAATACGCCGTCAGAGGAAGAGTTGCAGCGCTTTTTAGCGGAACGCGGGTGGCGGCCATGAGTATTCAAAATGTAGAGGCGGAAAAGACGGTGCTAGGTTCTCTATTACTTGATGGAGAGCTTATGAAGGAGTGCCGTTTGACGGAGTACTATTTTTCTATGCCTGTGCACAAGTCTATATTTCAGTTAATGCGAAAAATGGAAGAGGAGGGGCAACCGATTGATCTTGTGACGTTCATTTCTAGAGTAGATCCGAATTTTTTGAAGGGGATCGGGGGAATGGAGTATTTTATAGGATTAATGGATGGTGTGCCTGCGACTAGTAACTTTTCTTATTATGAGGGGCTTGTTCGGGGTGCCTGGAAAATGTATCAGGCGGGTGTTCTCGGGCACAAGATGGGAGAGCGTCTTATTGCGGAGAAGAATGAGAAAGTTATTGGTGAGACGATTACGGCACTTTGTGAGTTAGAGGAAAAGGACTGCGTATGTGAGTTTGATTTGAAGGATGCGTTAGTTGGTTTGTATGAAGAGCTTCATCAAGATACGAAAGAGAATACTGGTATTGAGACTGGTTATATATCGCTAAATAAAATGACGTGCGGATTGCAGGAAGGTGATTTTATTGTCCTTGGTGCGCGCCCTTCTATGGGAAAGACTGCGTTTGCGTTAAATGTTGGACTGCATGCGGCGAAGTCTGGAGCGGCGGTTGGATTGTTTTCGTTAGAGATGAGTAGTAAGCAATTGTTAAAAAGAATGGCTTCTTGCGTAGGTGAAGTGTCAGGTGGTAGGCTGAAAAATCCGAAGCACCGTTTTGCGATGGAAGACTGGGAAAAGGTGAGTAAGGCGTTTGCGGAAATTGGGGAATTACCACTTGAGATTTATGATCATGCAGGCGTTACGGTGCAAGATATTTGGATGCAAACTCGTAAGTTAAAGCGGAAGTATGATGATAAGAAGCTTTTAGTCATTGTAGATTATTTGCAGCTTATTACGGGAGATCCGAAGCATAAGGGCAATCGATTTCAGGAGATTAGCGAAATTTCACGTAAGCTCAAGTTGTTAGCGCGTGATTTAAATGTTTGTGTAGTAGCGTTGTCGCAATTATCTCGTTCTGTAGAGTCGCGTCAAGATAAGCGCCCTCTTTTATCTGACCTAAGAGAGACAGGACAAATTGAGCAAGATGCGGATGTTATTATGCTTATGTATCGTGAAGATTATTACGATAAGGAAACGATGCAGAAAGAGATGACGGAGATTCATGTGGCGAAGCATCGGAATGGACCTGTGGGGAGTTTTAAATTGAGATTTATGAAGGAGTTTGGGCGGTTTGTGGAGAGGGTGAATTAGTGGGAGGGAGAAGCTTGTGTTTTGAAGAACGGAGTAGAAGCGGCTTCAATTATGATAAGCTAGAACATTGTTAACGCGTATCCCTATCCCGTTTAAAGCAGGGAGAACCATCGCTAAAAATAGATTAGGTTATTACAAGGTAAAGGGAGTCCATTCTACTGGATTCCCTTTATTATTTCTTCTTTAATATCAACATGAATGTTTAACAAATCGTATTACTTAAAAATCTTTCGCAAAATATTAATTTTGTTCCTATACGGTGGAAATAAAAACCCTAAATCTATCCTTGAGCTTTTCTTTAAAATGCTTTTACGATGTGTAAAAGCATCAAAACTATGTTTCCCATGATAGGAGCCAAATCCTGCAGTTCCTACTCCGCCAAAAGGTAGGTGGAGATTAGCCATATGTGACATTGTATCGTTGACGCATCCTCCTCCAAAAGAAATTCGTCCTAATACCTGCTTTTCAACATTTTTGTTTTCAGTAAACACATACAAAGCTAACGGTTTGGGATGGGTGTTAATCGTATGAATGACTTCATCTAAATCATTGTAATCCATAATTGGTAAAATTGGTCCGAAAATTTCTTCTTGCATAGCTGCATCATCCCATGATTTTACTTCAAGAAGTGTTGGTTCAATATATAAATGGCTTCTAGATGAATTTCCACCAAATACTATATAATTTTTGTCTTGCTCTAATATAGAAAGAAGTCTATCGAATTGCCTCTCATTAACAATTCGACCATAATCATTGCTTTTTAATACATCTGATCCATAAAAGTTTGTAATGATTTCTTTCATTTTCGAAATCAGTTTTACTTTGATAGATTTGTGTGCAATAACATAATCAGGTGCAATACAGGATTGGCCAGCATTTATGAATTTTCCCCAGATAATGCGCTTGGCTGCTATATCGAGGTTAGCGGTTTCATCGACAATAGCGGGGCCTTTTCCACCAAGTTCTAATGTTACTGGTACAAGATTTTTCGCCGCAGCCTCCATGACAATTTTTCCAACTTGAACGCTACCAGTAAAAAAGATGTGGTCAAAAGGTGCATGAATCAATAAAGAAGTTATTTCACTGCCTCCTTCAATTACACGAATGTATTGCTTATCAAACGTTTCACTTATTATTTTGTTCATTACAGCTGAAACATTTGGTGCATTTTCTGAAGGCTTGAGAACTACACAATTTCCTGCTGCAATTGCCCCAATGAGAGGTTCAATTAATGATTGAAATGGATAATTAAAAGGACCGATAATTAGCACGGTACCATATGGCTCTTTTATTATGTAGCTTTTGGATGGTGCAAAATGAATAGGGGTTTTTACTTTTTGAGGTTTCATCCACTGTTTTAGATATTTCATTATAAAATTGATACTGTTAAATGCGAAACCAACTTCTGCAGCGTATGCTTCAAACTCGCTTTTGTGTAAATCTTGATATAATGCGCTCAGCACTTGACTTTCATATTTTTGAATAGAATTTTTTAGCTTTTCTAACTGTTTAAGCCGAAATTGAAGACTTCTTGTATGATCATGATTGAAAAATTGTCTATGTTCTTGAATAAGTTGTTGTATATCATCAACCATTAGGAAATCCCTCCAATAGTAAGAAAATATTCACATACCATGTCCATCAATTGTATAAAGCATTTCATCCACATATCCTATTTACTAATGCATCCGTTTGTTGATAAAAGTTACTGTTAAACTAAGGGTGATAATCTTTGAAAATTTCTCCTGTAGATCTGACGTTTTTTTGTTTACGTAAGTGGGATGTATTGGACTATAAATTATTATTAATTATCAGTTTTTGATGAATTAGAATTGTTTTCTAAAAAAATAGGGGAGCATTATTTTTAATCAAACTTTATTCTAAACTAATATCAACAACAGGAAATAAAATTCCTGTCGCTGAATAAAAGGCATAGCACAGTGTGCTTCAGTCACCTGAATATTCTTCTGAGGGACAGATATTCACTTAGAAGTACACTTAGATTAAGAGAATAATACAAACGAATCTTCTTAATGTGGATGTGTAGTTATTTATTTTGGTAAAATATTTATTCCATATTTTTCTTGTAATTTACCTTTAGCAAACTCTTAAAATCCATCTCAGCAATCAACACACTTACTAATATAAGCGTCGCTCCTAAGTATCCTTTTCCGGTAAGTGTTTCACCTGTGAAAACGAAAGCAAAGCCTGCTGAAAAAACAGGTTCTAATGAAAAGATAAGGCCTGTATGTGTAGGCGTCGTGTATTGCTGGGCGATCACTTGCACGATGAATGCGACTGCGGTACAAAATATGCTTAAGGCTAAGATAATTAACCATGAGTTGGTTGTGCTAGGCAGTTTTGGCGTTTCTATAATGAATGAAAATATAAGACTAAATAGACCGACGAAACCGAGTTGTATGACTCCAAGTGCAATGGAGTTCACATGTTTCGTTACGCTTCCGGTAATGATGACGTGAATGGCATAAAATAAGGCTGACAGTATGCAAAATATATCGCCGTTACCGATTTTGAATTCGCTCGTTAATGTTAATAAGCCGATTCCTATTATCGTTAAAATGATTCCTACTATAACTTTCTTTTCTGGAATGTGTTTTAAAAATATAGCTGATAATATCGGAATGAAAATGACTGTGAGACATAGTAAGAAACCAGCATTAGAAACACTCGTATACTTTGTGCCGAAAGTAGCGAAAATGTAAACGATAAATAAGACAGAAGCGAGTATAAATGCATATTTTACCGTTTTAAAATTGATTTTGAATACATGTTTGTAAAATATTAAACCTGATAAAAGAAAGGCAATAATAAATCGTAATGCGATTAAATTGTATTCTTCTATGCCTTCGAGTCCAACTTTTGTAAGTAAGATAGATGCACCCCAAAAGAATGTAACTAGTAGTAGCCCTAAATCTGCTTTTAATTGTAGTTTCATTTCTATTCCCTCGTTATGTATAAATTTTATAATTCCATACCCCTATCCCCATTTTATATTTTAATATTAATTCTGAATATTTAAAACATAAATTTATCGACGGTTTTTTCTTTTCCGCATAATTGGGAAGTAATAGTATGTATAAAGAAAGCCCAGTTTAGAAGGGCTTTCTTTATATGTAAAATTTCATTTGTTTTGTTTACATAATATCTTTACAATCATTTGATAGAATAAAGTTAACTGCATATTGTGATGGTGGGTGGTTATCCCTTCTTTCTATTTGGAAGGAAAGGAGGTGATAATATGGAGTTTTTGTTTGAACTTGTAAGAGAGTTTGTCAAAGCGACTGTGCGCGAAGTTTCAGCGCATTTTTTGCGGAAGCAACTTCTGGATAAGGACAACAAAAAACCCACTCCGCGCCGTAGGAAGCAGAAGGGTGGGTTTCGTAAAAAGAAATAACGTATAATAACCACCACCCTATACGGTAGCAGTTAGAGAAGAGATGTTAGCGCATCTCTTCTTTTATTATATGCCATTTTATTTGATGTCACACTTATATAGTATTCTACCGAAAATATATCATATTCCTATTTTGTGGTCAATTTGATTACAAAATAGGAAATTTGTAATACTATTCCTTTTCAAACTGAAAAATATCCCGATTAATGAGTTGGTGGAAATGTTGATCCATTTCTGCTGCAGAAACTTTTCTTTCATTTTGAAACCACCACGAACTTAATGCGGTGATTACTCCTGAATAAAATTCCGTTATTAAATCGTGTGGCATCGTATGATTTTTGCAAAGGCGATTTAGTGCTTCTGTTTCTTGTTTTCTTGTTTCGTGGCTTAAATAGTGCATGCGGCTAGTGAATTGTTCATCAGACATTTGTATCTCTAATATTTTACCGATTTCTTCATGATGTAGAAATTGTTCCATTACTTGAAATGGTTTACTTAATCGATCTGAAACCGGTATTTCAGCAATCATCTTGCTGTATCGTTTAAATCCAAATGCTAATAAAGCATCTTTATCTTCGAAGTGTTTATAAAAGGTTGTTCGGTGTACCATAGCGCGGTCACATATTTGGTTAATCGTGATCGTACTATATTTCTGTTTTGATTGCGTCATTAATTCAAATAAGGAATCCCACAGTAATTTATGTGTACGTCTAATACGTAAATCAAGCTGTTTTTCATTATCGTTCATCTACAATTCTCCTTTTCTGTAGATTAAGTATACAATGGCTGAAAATTGATTCTCCCTTTTTAATCTACATATGTATATTATATTACATGTGTTCCGGTATATTTAAAGCTTTTTAAGTAAGAAAGAGGAGGAGAATTTGCAAATGGATATGACAACTAAGAGCCCTGTAAGTGGCAAAGTTGATACTTCTAATATGAAACATACCCCGATTTTAATTGCATTACTTTTAGGGGCAATGGTTGCGTTATTAAACGAAACGTTACTTGGTAATGCGTTAACTGTATTAATGAAAGAATTTGGCGTAACAGCTTCAACAATCCAATGGCTTTCTACAGCATACATGCTAGTGGTTGGTGTTTTAGTACCGATTACAGCGCTACTTCAGCAATGGCTCACAACGAGACAAATGTTTTTGATTGCTATGGTAACGTTTTTAGTAGGTACATTAATTGCGGGATTCGCACCGACATTTTCCGTTTTATTAGTTGGCCGTATCGTCCAAGCTGTAGCGACGGGATTAATTACACCGTTATTAATGAATACGATTTTACTCATTTGTCCCCCTGAAAAACGTGGTGCGACAATGGGGTTAATCGCACTCGTTATGATGTCAGCTCCAGCAATTGGTCCTACATTATCTGGAGTAATTGTGGATTCATTAAATTGGCGCTGGTTATTCTATATTGTTATTCCTATCGTGATCATTTCAATTATGATTGGAATGAAGTACATTCAAAATGTTTCAGAGTTAACAAGGCCAAAAGTGGATTATCCATCTATCCTTTTATCGACATTAGGATTTGGCGGGCTTGTGTATAGCTTTAGTGCATCGGGTGATTTAGGATGGTCCGATGCGAAAGTGTATGGCACTTTAATTGTTGGGCTTATCTCATTATGTATTTTTGTCGTTCGACAATTGAAAATTGAGAATCCAATTTTAGAATTACGAGCATTTAAAGTTCCGATGTTTACATTATCAGTTGGATTAATTGTCATTGTGATGATGTCGCTATTTTCAACGATGACTTTATTACCGATGTTCCTGCAAACAGTTTTACTCGTTACAGCCTTTAAATCAGGAATCATTATGCTTCCAGGAAGTATTATTAGCGCTATAATGGGACCAATCGCAGGTAAACTATTTGATAAATTTAGTCCGAAAGTTATTATCGTTCCTGGTATTGTGTTAGTGGGGATTGCAATGTTCTTATTTAAAGGCATTACTCCTGATACATCAATGGTACAAATTATTGTGATGCATAGCGTATTAATGGTTGGACTCATGTTTGTCATGACAGCACAAACATACGGTTTAAATCAATTAACACCAGATTTATATCCGCACGGAACAGCACTGTTTAGTACGTTACAGCAAGTAGCGGGCGCAATTGGTACGGCTATCTTTATTTCAAAAATGTCTTCAGGAACAACTCAGTATATGGAAAGCTCCGCAAATCCAATGGACCCAGTAGAGAAGTTAAACGGTTTAACGTCAGGGTTCCAAGGTGCATTTGCACTTGGGTTAATCTTTATTATTGTTGCATTTATCGTATCGTTATTCTTAAAAGAAGAGAAAAAGGGAGTAGAAGTAAAGGGGGTTTTACAGAACGAAAATTAAGTTTTATATTTCTTTCGTAATAATAGTTCAAACAGCCGAGGGAAATGTGGTGTATGTATTGTCAGTTTTTTAGTAAGAAGAACTATTGAGAATAACGATGTAAAGCTTTACTAATAACTAAAAGTCCAATAATGAGGGAAAGTGTTCTTATAATAAGTTCGGCAACTAATAAGTCACCCATCGTTTTAGTGACATCATACATAGTCCCTGTAATGAGAATAGGTGCGATCATAATGATAATTCCAATTACTATTTGAAGAAGTAAATTCACGTTTTTACTCAAGATAATCACCTCTAAAAATATTATAATACAAAATATGAAATTTTCTGTATTATACATTTATTATACTGTATCGAATTAAGATTATGGTAATGTTTCTAAAGTAAAAAAAGAGGTGTCACATAGTTATAAGGTGACACCTCTTTGTAGCTAGTAGAAATTAAAGATGCTTCAATAATATAGCGATCTGGGGCATCACCGATGTAGTTAAAGGGGTAACAAGTTGTTAATGTTAGTTTCTCTTTTTTTACAATGACAGTTCGATCTTCTGCATCTGTTATCCAATGGGTGTTAACCTTACATTTCCTCCGTAACATCATACCGCAACAATTGCCCCTGATCATAAAACTTCTCAAAAATAAGGCCCATTACATAGAAGAATACTAAACCGAAGCAAATGTGAATAAGTGTGAACGTAGCTCCAAATGAAGAAAATTCATATACGATAATTGGTAATTTTGCAGTTGTCCAAACGCCTAAGAAAAATACGATGTATTTAATGCTCGCTCCTTTTTTCAAAAGTAATGCGGCGATTGGAAAGGCGACGTAGAGGGGGCCAGCTGCAATTCCGCCTAATAATAGAGAGAATAAGATACCATATATGCCCGATTTTTCGCCCATATATTTCATTAACGTTTCTTTCTTCACCCATTGATCAAGTAATCCTACAAATAGTAGGACAGGAGGAAGGAGAAACAGCATATCTAAAATGCTATTCCCTGTTAGTTGTAATGCCGCCTTGCCTAAAGATTGATTTATAAAAGTTAATACAAAGAGCCCCAGTAGTAAAATGAAAAAGAAGCGATATCTTTTTAATTCGTTCATACCATCACCACCCAAATGATATAGGAGAATAGGAGAGACATGAGCAGAGCAGATGCATTACGTGCGTAAGCGAAGCTTCGCCCAAATATCTTTTGTTCCATCGGCATAGTTGTAAGCCCTACTGACATGAGTGTAGACATAAGTGCCGCAACTTGAGGAAGACCTGCACCATGTTGAACTAATGTATTTCCAAGAGGGAATACGACAAAGCTTGGGATGAGTGCCACAGAACCGAGGATTGCAGAATAAATAATACCTAACAATCCAGACTGCTCTCCAATGATGGAAGAGATGAAGGACGGCGTTAATATGGAAAGTGATAAGCCAACGAAAAGCATGATGGAAAGCATGGCAGGTAGAAGATTTCGAAACATTTTCCATGACTTAAATAGAGCATTTTTCGTTTTATTACGATCTTTCATAAAAGAAATTCCCGTAAGGACAATGGCTAAAGTGTAAAGGATCATACCGTTAATCATGATCGGATTCCTTTAAGTCTTTATATTTGTCTAGGAAAAAGGATAAGTTCTTCATTTTTTCTTCAATATCCATCTGAAAATCTACCAATTGTTCCTTTCCAGCAGGCGTAATTTTGTACATCTTTCTCGGTTTGTCTTGATGAGCTGTACTTACATAAGATTCAATTGCACCTTCGTTTTCTAATTTCTTTAGTGTGCGGTATAGGATGGCACTATCGATTGGATTGACCGGAAGTTCTTCTTCGCACTTTTGCAATAGTTGCCCGCCATAGTGATCCCCCTCGGCTAGAAATAATAAAAGGAATGCCCCTGTGTGTCTTCCTGTATGTTTCATAAATAGACCTCCTAAAATAGATTATGTTACTGTTAATGACAGTATACTGTTGTTAACAGTATATGGTGAATGAAATGCTATGTCAATTTTAAAATGTGCAATTTTTGAGAGGGAACATAACAATAAATATGAAACAAAAAATACAATGGGGGTGCACTTCATTGTGAAAGTAGCCTTTAGTGCTGGGAAATTACTATATGAAGTAATATGTATGTAGAACATAAAAAAAGACACTCTCAAGAGTGCCTCTCCTTAGCAGCCGAATCCGCCGCCCCAACAGCTAGCTCCAACGATGATTAATAAAATAAAGAGTACAACAAGTAGGGCGAATCCGCCGCCGAAACCACAGCCTCCACCACAACTACCGCCATAACCCATATTAACTCCTCCTTCCGTAATGGATTTAATTCACTTTATGTTTTTACGGATAAACTTGAGCAGGTCCTTTTGAAAAATAAAAGTACTTGGGATTTTATCCCGCATTAATGTGCAGTAAAACTCCCACCTCAAAATTTGGCTGGAGCAAAGGAGTTAGGTGGGAGTCGGGCTGATTAAAGTTTCACTTTATAAGAGTTGACAAACTTATTTTTGTCACCGGTATTTCGTCGTTTACATATTGTATTTTATTCTGTGTATTGGGAGAAGGAGGATCTTTATGGCTAATTCTGAGATGATTTTACGTTTACTTACAGATTTAAAGATTGAACAGCAAGCTTTAAGAGAACAGCTGGAGAAAATGCAAACAGCTTTGACTATTCTTGAAGAAAAACCAAATACTCCTGAAGAGAAATCAACTATTATTGAAGAAAAACCAGCTGTTACAAAGCAAAGAGCTTATTCTGGACGCCCAACATCTTTTCGTGATTGGAGAGCATCAACTCAAAAGAATTCATAAAAATATAAGAAAAGAAGACACCCATTAAGGTGTCTTCTTTCCCTTGTACAATCCAAATGCGATTAGAAGGTATATCCATATTGCTTTAAAACTAAGAAGAAAATAACAATTATCGACTCCAGTTTTAGTATAGCATGTAATAATAAATAATTTTATGTAATGTTGCATATATATAGATTAAAGAATGTTTATTCGTATATATTTTAGTTGTCTGTTATTTCTTTTAATTCATTTACTTATATTATTTTTTGAGCGCTCCAGTAATGGGGCCTTTTTTTAGTTATTATTCATGCAGTTCGATTGCTTTACATTGAAAATTTTATGGTAGTTTTATTAAGAAATAGATTCATATCTTTTAGGGCAGAAATGAGAACTACTCAAATGCGGAATGATATACTTGAGTGGTTTTGTGTATGTAATATTATTTATAAAAGTTTACAACAATATAAATATATGACCTTTTACTTTTCTCCTATATCATATATGATATAGTCTGGGACGCCACTGCACTTATGTATATTTAGGAGAACTAGAACGAATAGGAATGATTACACTCAAAGGTTACTATTTAACGAACCTATTGTTTGAATATAAATCTAGTGTGTTGAATATTTGGAATATAGAATGTATAAAACAAGAGAGAAGTTAATTTTACTAATGCATTGTAGTAAGTTTCCGAAAAATCTGTTCTTTAATTTTGGTGGTATCAGATGCATGAAATGAATGTTCTATTTCATAAATCTGGAAGTGAAAAAATCATGTATAGGGGAGGAAGGTATTACTACTAATCTAGTAAAATATACCGTAATAACTATGACAAGAAATCTAGGAAAATACGTAATTACTTTAACAACAGGACTAACTTTATTATCAACTGTGCCATTAACAACTTTAGCAGAAGAAGGTGTTAATCAGCCGAATCAATTGTCAATTGCAGACGGAGAAAAAGACGCACATGTTCATGGTGATATAGAGACCGTTAAAGAAGCTAAGACAGGAAAAGTCACGGAAGCGGAAGCTTTAAAAAATATTGAAAATGCGTTTAAAGATGTAGATGGTAAAGGAGATGGAAGCTCTCGCTCTATGCAACCCAAAATGCGTAGTTCTAACCGTATAGGGTATTCAGCAGCAGACCCATCAGCAACGAAGAAACGTGGAACAATTAGTGGAATTCCGTTTGTAGAGTGGATTATACCAGCTGGTAACACAGATATTCGACCTGCAAACCCAATGAAAGCAAAGTATATTACGATTCATGAAACAGCAAATACGGCACCGGGTGCGAATGCTGAGAGTCATGCAAAGTATTTATACAATCAAGCAACAAGCGGTACTGTTAGAACTGCTTCTTGGCATTTTACTGTAGATGATAAAGAAATTTATCAGCATCTACCAACAAATGAAAATGGCTGGCATGCAGGTGATGGTGGTACAGGTACAGGAAACAGAGAATCAATCGGTATTGAGATAGCGGTTAATCAAGATGGCGACTACAATAAAGCGGTAGAAAACGCGAAAAAATTAGTAGCGCATTTAATGAAACAAGAAGGAATCAGCGCGAGTAATTTAAGACGCCATGAACAATGGAGTGGAAAGAAGTGCCCTGATATTATTATCACAAGGGGGACTTGGAATTCATTTGTAGAAGGCGCTAATGGATATCTGAATGGGGGTACTGGAACGAATCCTCCGTTAGTAGACGAAAAAGAAGATGTAGATGGTAACGAAACAAACCCAGCTGAGCCAAATATTGAGTTAGAAATCACTGGTACAAGCGTGAATGTTCGTAGTGGTGCAGGAGTGAATTATGGAGTTGTCCGCATTGCTAAGAAGGGTGAAAAATACAAAGTGTTATCTATTAAAGATGGCTGGTATGAAATCAAGAAAGGTGAGTGGGTGAAATACGATCCAAGCTGGAGTAAGCTCACTAACAATGCTCAAGATAAAGACCCTAATACAACAAAAGAAGGTTGGGTATTTAAAAATAACAATTGGTATTATACAAACAGTGATGGCAAAATGGCTACCGGTTGGAAAAATGTTGGTGGTGCATGGTATTACTTAAATAGTAGTGGTGCAATGGTAACAGGTTGGCAATCAATAGGTGGTGCATGGTATTACTTAAATAGTAGTGGTGCAATGGTAACGGGTTGGCAATCAATAGGTGGTGCATGGTATTACTTACATAGTGAAGGTGCAATGGTAACGGGTTGGCAATCAATAGGTGGTAAATGGTACTACTTAAATGGTGAAGGTGTAATGTTAACTGGCTGGCAATCAATAGGTGGTAAATGGTACTACTTAAATGGTGAAGGTGCAATGTTAACAGGCTGGCAATCAATAGGTGGTAAATGGTACTACTTAAATGGTGAAGGTGCAATGTTAACAGGTTGGCAATCAATAGGTGGTAAATGGTACTACTTAAACGGTGAAGGTGCAATGTTAACAGGCTGGCAATCAATAGGTGGTAAATGGTACTACTTAAATGGTGAAGGTGCAATGTTAACGGGTTGGCAATCAATTGGTGGTAACAAATACTATTTTGACCAATCGGGTAGTTGGATTGAAGGGAAACTCTAAATAAGTATAGGTCGATAAGGGAACTTGAAAGATAGTCGAGCTCAAGTTTGATATATTTTGTGTATAAAAGAGATAACTTCTATGAAAAAATAATGAATAGAATGTAAATAAAAAAGACACTGTAAAGTGTCTTTTTTATTTAAGTTATGCGCATTGCTTAATAAGACGCTAGTTCCTCAGTCTGACTATGAGTAACTATGTAGGGTGATTTAATTATAACATTTTAACCAGTAATGGGTCTATATGGAATTTTATCGATAATTTTGTTTGATTATTCAGAATGATACATGTGGTAAAATATACATATTACCTATAGTAATTGTAAAATATAATGATGTATATAACTAGCCTTGTAATGAATTTCTATTATATTTAAGATTGAAATATAATAGAAAAGTACAAAGAAGGGGCTGTGGAATATGGGCGCTTGGGGAACTGGGTTATTTGATGATGATACAACTTGTGATGTGAAAGAACAGTTTATTGAGTACTTAGAAGAAGATAATAGTGTAGAAGAAGCAACTAAGCTCGTTTTAGAAGAGTATTTAGATGAGTTTGATATAGATGAAGATTTAGAGGTTATGTCTTTAGTATATATTGGTCTTGCGGCAATACAATTGGAGAAAGGGTGTCTTCAGGATGAGGTTCGCAACAATGCGATTGTATTAATTGAGAGAGGGGCTGATCTTGAACTTTGGGAAGAAGCTGATGCAGAAGATTATGAAGAGAGAAAGAAAGTTTTAAATACATTAAAACAACAGCTGATAAACTATTAGTATATCGAAAAAGGAAAAATACTTTTTGAAATGATTAGTCTTTGTTTTCTCTTGTAAAAAAATGTTCAATAATTTATTATTGCAAACGCTTACTTGTTGTGTATAATAAAAGTAAGTTAATAAGTAAAAGGATTGTTACTGTTCGGCAGGCAAAACCTAAATTGATCTAGAGGCTACGGGTGTAGTGTAGCTTTTGGAATCAGTTTAGGTTTTTTTATTACCTTTTGTGACTTTAAGAAGAAGAAGGCGGAACAATATGAGAATCCATAAAATCTTAAATAACAATGTTGTTTGTACGATGAAGGATAATGAGATAGAAGTTGTACTTATGGGCAGAGGTTTGGGGTTTCAGAAAAAAGTAGGCGATGCGATTGATGAATCTAAGATAGAAAAGACCTTTGTACTAGAAACAAGAGAATTATCAGAGAAACTCGCTAGGTTACTAACTGAAATTCCTGTAGAAAATTTAGAGATTACAGAGAGAATTATTCAGTTTGCTAAGACAGTTTTGCCGGGGACTTTAAGTGATTATATTTATCTTACATTAACGGATCACTTAAGTTTCGCCTTAACTCGGCATAAAGAAGGAATGGATCTGAAAAATACTTTGCTTTGGGAGATTAAGAGATTTTATCAGAAAGAGTTTGAAATTGGTCTACAAGCTTTGAACATAATTGAAGAGGAGACTGGCTTTAGACTTTCTGAAGATGAAGCAGGGTCAATTGCCTTGCATTTCGTGAATGCGCAGCAAGGAGAGCCGGCAATGCAGCAAACGGTGGCGATGACGAAAATCGTCCAAGATATTTTAAATGTTGTAAAGTACCACTATAAGATGAACTTAGATGAAAATTCATTTAATTATAGTCGGTTCGTAACGCATTTACGATACTTTGCCCAGCGTTTAATGCAGAAGGAATTGCATTCGGCAGAGGATGATTTTTTATACGAGCAAGTGAAAAGTAAGTATGAAGAGGCATATTGTTGTACAGAAAAAATTGAAGCATACTTACAAAAAGCACATAATAGTCATCTTTCAAAAGATGAAAAAGTGTATGTAACGTTGCACATTCACCGTGTAACGAAACGCAATGAATTATGTAATTGAATAAACAGGATTGTTACTGTTTGGCAGGCAAAACCTAAATTGACTTGTAATGGAGTGATTCGTATGTATCACGTCGTTACGGTTAGTTTAGGTTTTTTCTTTTACCCACCTCAAAATTCGGCTGAGGCCAAGAAGTTATGTGGGAGTCGGGCTGCCGTAAATGCCCGATTGGTGAAGGCTAGTAATCAGTGGGGGATGAATACCCCCACTGATTACAGTTTCACTTTATAAAAATGATAAATGGAATGATTGTAGGGAGGAGAAATAACTATGAAGTATGAAAAATTAGCAAAGGACATACTGAAACATGTTGGCGGGAGAGAAAATATAAATAGCGTTGTACATTGTATAACTCGCTTACGATTTCAGTTAAAAGATGAGGGGAAAGCAAATACAGAAGTACTGAAAAGTATGGAAGATGTTGTGACTGTTATGAAAAGTGGCGGACAATATCAAGTTGTAATTGGTAACCATGTATCCGACGTATATAAAGCGGTTATTGCTGCTGGAGGGTTTCAAGAAACAGAGGAAGAAAGTGCGAGTGAGAAGAAAAAGAGTAGTCTTATAGATATTCTTTCTAGCATTTTCACTCCCATTTTAGGAGTACTAGCTGCAACTGGGATGATTAAAGGATTTAATGCACTATTTGTAGCGCTAGGCTGGTTAAGTACGCAGTCAGGAACGTATCAAATATTAAATGCAGTTGGCGATTCATTATTTTATTTCTTCCCAATCTTCTTAGGATATACAGCAAGTAAGAAATTTGGAGGATCACCATTCATTGGTATGGCAATTGGGGGAGCGTTAGTGTATCCGGCTCTATCCGGTTTAAAAGCAAGTGAGCCATTATATACGCTATTTGCAGGAACGATGTTTGAATCACCAATTCATATTACGTTTTTAGGAATTCCAGTTATTTTAATGAACTATGCATCATCTGTTATTCCAATTATTCTTGCTACTTATTTTGGAGCGAAAGTAGAAAAGTCTTTAAAGAAAGTCATTCCAGATGTTGTGAAAACATTTGTACTACCATTCTTAACGTTACTAATCGTTGTACCAGTTACATTTCTTGTTATTGGTCCGATTGCGACGTGGGCAGGTCAATTTTTAGGACAGGCTACACTTTGGGTTTATCATTTAAGTCCATTAGTAGCAGGGATAGTACTTGGTGCTTTCTGGCAAGTGCTCGTTATTTTCGGACTTCATTGGGGAATTGTCCCGATTGGCTATAACAATTTAGCAGTGCACGGTATTGATCCTATATTAGCGCTTATATTCGCTACTTCATTTGCTCAAATTGGGGCTGTTCTTGGAGTTTGGATGAAAACGAAAGATCGGAAATTAAAAACACTTAGTATTCCAGCTTTTATTTCGGGTATTTTCGGTGTTACAGAGCCGGCGATTTATGGTGTTACACTTCCTCTTAAAAAACCGTTTATTATGAGTTGTATTGCGGGAGGAATTGGCGGCGGAATACTTGGCGTATTCGGTACGCAAGCTTATATGACAGGTGGACTTGGTATATTTGCGCTGCCAACATTCATTAGTCCGAAAGAAGGGATTACAGCTGGATTTTGGGGCGCGATTATTGCGATAGTTGTCTCTTTAATAGTAGGTTTTGTTCTTACTTATTTATTTGGTTTTACTAAAAAGAAAGATTCTACAGAACCAGCTGAAACAATTGATAAAATTGCTGCATCAAACGATGATGAAGCAATTCTGAGTCCATTTCATGGCGCCGTTATGCCACTTCAAAATATTGACGATGCTGCATTTGCATCAGGTGCGTTAGGTGAAGGGGTTGCGATTGAGCCTTCAGAAGGAAAGTTGTTTTCACCAGTTTCAGGTACGATTTCTGCACTTTTCCCGACGAATCATGCAGTAGGAATTACGGCGGATTCAGGTGCTGAAATTTTAATCCATATTGGAATGGATACTGTGAAATTAAATGGCGAATTTTTCTCCTCTCATATTGAACAAGGAGCGAGAGTAGAAAAAGGGCAATTACTTATTGAGTTTAATATAGCTGAAATTCAAAAGGCGGGTTATGTTGTGACAACACCAGTTGTTGTTACAAATTATAATAAATATAGTATTAAAAAAACTGAAGTAGAAAAGATTCAAGCTGGAGATTCCTTACTAGAGTTAGGAGTTAAATAGTAGTTACATTTCATACAGGTTCACACGAAGAAAGGTATTCTTTAAAACTTACAATGCCTTTCCTCGTTAATTCTTATATAAAGGAGTTTTTCTATATGTCTAAAGTTATTTTTCCTAAAGGATTTTTATGGGGTGGAGCAATCGCAGCCAATCAAGTTGAAGGAGCATATTTAGAAGATGGAAAAGGATTGACGGTAGTTGATCTATTGCCAATTGGTGAAAAACGTTGGGATATTATGAAGGGGAATATTCATTCCTTTACACCGGCAGAAGGGGAGTTTTATCCATCACACGAAGCGATTGATTTTTATCATCGTTATAAAGAAGATATCGCGCTGTTTGCAGAAATGGGATTTAAAGCGCTACGTGTATCTATCGCTTGGACACGTATTTTCCCAAATGGTGAAGATGAAAAGCCGAATGAAGCAGGATTACAGTTTTATGATAATTTATTTGATGAACTGTTAAAGCAGGGCATTGAACCAGTCGTTACGATGGCTCATTTTGATGTTCCTATTCATTTAGTAGAAAAGTATGGAAGCTGGAGAAGTAGAAAACTTGTCACTTTCTTTGAGACGTATGCAAAAACGATTTTTAATAGATATAAAGATAAAGTGAAATATTGGATGACATTTAACGAAATTAATATGCTTTTACATTTACCTTTCATGGGTGCAGGGCTAGCATTTAAAGAAGGTGAGAACAAAAAACAAATTCAGTATCAAGCAGCGCATCACCAACTTGTCGCAAGTGCGTTAGCTGTAAAAGCGTGTCATGAAATGATTCCAGACGCAAAAATCGGTTGTATGCTTGCTGCTGGTGCAACGTATCCATACACATGTAATCCAGACGATGTTTTTCGTGCGATGGAACAAGACCGTGAATCATTCTTCTTCATTGATGTACAAGCAAGAGGACAATATCCTGGATACGCAAAACGCTTCTTTAAAGATAACAATGTAACAATTGAAATGGAAAAAGAAGACGAGGAAATTTTAAAAGAGCATACAGTTGATTATATTGGATTTAGCTACTATTCAAGCCGAGCAACAAGTACAGATCCAGAAGTGTTAAAAAGCATAACGAGCGGGAATGTATTCGGTTCTGTTGAAAATCCATATTTGGAAAAATCAGAGTGGGGATGGACGATTGATCCGAAAGGCTTCCGTATTACAGCGAACCAACTTTACGATCGTTACCAAAAACCTTTATTTGTTGTTGAAAATGGTCTCGGTGCAATCGATCAATTAAATGGTGAAGACGAAGTGAATGATGAATACCGTATTGATTACTTGCAAAAACATATGATCGAAATGTCAGAAGCAATTCAAGATGGAGTAGATATTATCGGGTATACAAGCTGGGGCCCAATTGACCTTGTAAGTGCTTCTACTGGAGAAATGAAAAAACGTTATGGATATATATACGTTGATAAAGATAATGAAGGAAAAGGTTCATTAAAAAGATCGAAGAAAAACAGTTTCAATTGGTATAAAGAAGTAATTGAGACGAATGGTGAGAGTTTGGAGTCTTAAGTATGGAAAGGAGACATCTTAAATGATGTCTTCTTTTTTCATTGTAAATAAAGGATAGAGCTATATTTCCCTTTACACGAACATAACGGTATTATATAGTTAAGTTAAGTGAACTTAACTATATAACGAAACGAAATAACAGCATGGAGGAAGAATGCTATGACTAGATCGTATAAAGAAGTAATTAATGAAATGAACCGGGCTTATAATGAATTTTACATTTTACTATTTCAGGAGCTAAAAGATGAGTACGGTCTTACAGGACAGCAAGAGAGCATGCTATTTCATATTAATTTAAATGAAAATACGACAGCGAATCACATTGCGACTACTTTTAATATATCGAAAAGTGCTGTGAGCCAAGTTTTATCGAAATTGGAAAAACAGAAGATGATTTCGAAACAAGTAAACCCTAATAATAAACGGGAGTATTTCCTTACAATTGGTCCAAACGGTAGTAAGTATATAGAGCGGTTGTCTGATTTAGATGATGTATTAATTGAGAAGTACTTTTCGAAAATCGATATACATGCTTTAGAGCAAATGACCGATACGTTAACGAAAATAAATAAAGTTATATTAGAAGAAAAACAGAAGGATCTTGATTGTAATGAGTAAGAATTTAGATGAAGCAATTAGTAGAAAGGAGGAGAAGCATGTTATGAGTTACATACCAAATATGATTACGATAGCAAATTTTGTATGTGGGCTTTTGGCTATTTACGCTGTTTTCGTTCACGATATTTATTTAGGAGCAGTTTTTATTATTACAGGTATGTTATTTGATTTTTTTGATGGTATGGTCGCTCGGAAACTTGATGCTGTTTCGGAAATTGGCGGAGAGTTGGACTCGTTTGCGGATTTAGTTACTTTTGGTGTGGCACCGTCTATTCTTGCATATAGTGTCGCATTGAAAGAATTACAGTCTATCGGGATGATATGTGCGCTTGCTTACAGTATTTGTGGCATGCTTCGGCTTGCGAGATTTAACACGCAGCAAAGCAAACTCCCGACATTTATCGGAATGCCAATACCATTCGCGGCAATGTGTCTCCTCATTTTATGCTTTTTGAATAATCCAGTTTCCGTGGCGTTTGGCACATGCGTACTCGCTTATTTAATGGTGAGCAAAATCAAATTTCCTCATTTTAAAAAAGATATATCGGAAAGCTTGAACTCCGAAAGATGGGACTAATGAGAAAGGTAAGGAGCATTGCATGATTCGTATGGCATTAAGATCATTTAACATACAAATGTATTGTTTGCTAGGGGTGATGGTATTAGGATGGCTTATGACACCTTTTTCAGCCCAGTTTGTAGGAATAAGCATTGGCCTTTTAGTGAGTATGTATTGCGTCTGGATTTTAGGCAGGCGTATTGAAAAGTTCGGAGACAGCATTGTGAAAAAAGAAAAAGCGCCGATGCTTGGAATGATAAATCGGTTTGCAGCCGCAATACTCGGCGCGATTATTATGTATGAAATTGAACATCATGATTTCATGTGGACATTTGCTGCTGGAATTATGGGTGGGTATTTCTTAATTATTATTAATTTAGGATATTACAGCATGAAAGATGTGAAGGAATAAAGAGTTGTGTGAATCACTAATTTGGATGACTTACATGTATAAACGTAAAAGCTTTCCTGTATGGAGAGCTTTTTATTATAAAGAAAAGACACCCTAAGGTGCCTTTCTCCGACTTGAACCATTTTCATTTCATACGAATCTATCCGTATTACCCCTTTGTTATAAATGTAAACACAACCTATAAAACAGAATCGTTTATATACACCAGATTGTTAGTTCATAAAATAAAAGAGATTTGAGATCAGTATCGGAGTAACGCCACATCCCCTATAATGATTGATATGTTACGCCTGTCAAAAGAATCTGCTTTATAGAACGTGTCCACAATTTATATTTTACTATATTTAATATTCATTAAGTGTATTTTTTCACTAATATGTATAATTACATAAAGTTTACGGGGAAAAGAGAGTATACTTTAATATTGTGTAATAAAGATAAAGGCCACCTACGGAAATAGGGGGCCTTTTAACGTAAAAAGAAAAGACACCCATATATGAGTGTCTTTTCCGATAGTTTTTTAGCAGAAGCAAGAAGCTCCAACGATGATTAATAAAATAAATAATACAACTAATAAAGCAAAGCCTCCAGAAAATCCACAGCCGCCACAACTACCACCAAATCCCATAATAGTTCCTCCTTTTAATAAGAGGGGAAAACAAAAGGTCACTCATGTATTTTAACGGATTCAATTTACTTTATGTTTTTTATGCAATAATTGAGCAGGTCCTTTTGAAAATAAAAAAAGACACTCTAAGGTACCTTCCTCCAACTTGAACTACTTTCATTTTAATAATATCGTTCTAAGTTTAAAAACTATAGAGATTTTTCCTGTGGGCTTTGTAAGTAGTTTTTACGAAATTATGAGTGTTTTTTATTTTGTATTTCAATCAATTCATCTTTAATCATTTGTATATAATGTTCTTTTTCTGTTAGTTCAAATATAAATAATGCTTTTTTCATGTTATTCACAACATCTTCTTCATCATGTTGTTTAATCTTTAATAAATACTGACCTTTTAAATAGAATAGTTCACCTAATAGGTATAAAGTGTTTAGATTAATAGCTAATTTGATGCCCTTATCAAGGTGTTTTATTGCTTCTTCATGTTGATAGGTGAAGTCTAAACATTTTGCTAAATTTAAAATAATTTTTAATTTAATTTCTTTATCTCTAGGAAAATCTAACTTATTAAAATTAGTTAAACATTTTTTTAACATATTAATACTTTTTTCGTATTCTTTGTTTTCTGCATACAATATAGCAGTTGATTGCATAATATCTATTTCTCTTTCTGATAAACAATCAACATTGGTTAAAGTTAGTTTTAATGCATTATTAAGAAGAGTTAAAGCCGCTTTTGTTGAGTTATTCACACGATATATAGCAATTGCTTCATACCATATTAGAAATTGTTTATCTTCTGTTGATTGGAAATTGTTTTCGTTTTTCTCTTTTTTTACTATTTCATAAAGTTCTTTATATTGTTTTTGCTTTACACAATCTCTCATTACATATTTTACATTTTTTACGTATTTTAATTTTTTGTTTTGAGTTAGTGCAAATATATTATTTGGATCAACACCAAGTCTTTCTGATAATTGATATAACAATATGCTAGATGGATAAATCATACCTTTTTCTATCTTGCTAATTTGACTTTGTGAACATATGCCATGACATAATTCGGATTGTGATATATTTTTTTTAATTCGAAGTTCTTTAATGGTAATACCCAAATCACAAAATTCCATTTTTCCCCCTACTATTTAACGCTTTATTAGTATAATAATATTCTCCATCCTTAATGTAATGTAAAATTAATATAGTTGCAATTATTGTTTTTTAAGGCCTTTTTATAAAATTTCATTATAAAAGGCTCCTTCTTCCGAATCGAACCATCATGCATAAGTGTAAAATTACATAAAGCCCACCTACGGAAATAGATGGGCCTTACTATTAGGTGTTACTCCTTCATTGTACAAAAGGGAATTTGCTAGCATATCCTTAAAGTTCTTACATTGAGAAATAAAGAAAAGACACCCTAAGGTGCCTTTCTTCGACTTGAACCATCTTAATTTTAATAATATTGGGATTCTCATCCCAATATTATTTTACCATGTTAAGTTATTTTATTCATTGAGAAATATGTTTCAAATCTATATTTTATTGGAATTTTTTTGTATAAGAGGCTATATTTAAATTGTATGTAAGTTTTTAATAATAATATCTTATGAAATTCCGTTTCTCACCTTTAAATGTAACAATTTATGAGTATAAGAATATTTTTCAGCTTTTAATATAATGTAAAATGAGTACGGAACTTATTTTTATGAAAAAACGTTAACCGAAAGAGAGTTTGAATTGTCTATTTGAAGAAATTAATAATATCATGTGTGTTGGCTACATTCTGTCTAAATATGGTAGGATGTTCTAATAGTATGGGTACACTAAGGGATAAGTCTAAAAATTCAACAACTGTGAAGTGTGAACGTATCAACAAAGCGTGGTACAAACATATGTAATAGTTTAAAGAAATTTGAAACGGTTGATGTTAAAGGGCATAAGGAAAAATTAATTAGGCCGATAGTAGATGCTGATAATTGGAATAATGATAGTACTTAGAAATCCAATGAAAGCTTTTCTATTCATATTGTTTATTCCTCTCTTTTGTTGATCTACATAGTAAAAGCACTCATCTGAGTGCTATCACTTACTTCACTACTTTGTTCATAATTCCCTTATAAAGGTAATATGAACTTTAAAAATGTTTATTGTTGATTTTTTGTTTTCATCTGTTCTTCATAAACAAACTTAGCTGTCATAAAATCGTTAGGAAAATCTTTTAATGTGTTTTTCATCATGTTCAATTCTTCTTGTGATTTTATTTCAATGCCATATAAGAAATCGTACGCTTTCGTTTGCTCACTAGCAACAAAGTTTTGAGTCATGTAATCATCTTTGAAGTCTTGCTTCGCTTTTTCCTTCACTCTATTTATTGCTTCGGTTTTGTTGATATCCTTCACTGGATTTGCAAATGAACCTGTAGATTGTTGTTGTTTAGCTTCTTCTTTCTTTTCCGGTTGAACAGCAGGTTGTTGCGTTTCTCGTTTTGATTCTTCTTTTTTAGGTTGTTCTTTCTTTGCTAATTCTTCTTTTAATCTTTTAATCTTTTCACTTTAGCATCTAGCGTTTTATTTTGCGTTTCCAATAGTGATATATCCCCTTTTAATTTATCCCGCTATTTGCCGGGCAGTAAGACCCCCACTTCAAAATTCAGCGGAAGCAAAGAAGTTAGGTGGGGGTCGGGCTGCTCGTAAACGCCCGATTGGTGAAGGCTAATAATCAGTGGGGGATGAACAAAACCCCTACTGATTAAAGTTTCACTTTATCAATCTCTTTAGATTTATCATCAGTTTCTTTATAAACGGTATTTAATTTTGGGAGTAAAGTAGTATGTTGATCTTTCGCATAAAAATTAGAGTCAATACCATTCCTGTTATGATTAGTAAAATGAAAGATATAGCTGCTACTCCAAATACAGCCAACGGTCGTAGAAAGGGTTTTTTAACATATTTAAAAAACCCCTCAAGTATGGAACGATATACTTGAGGGAGGGGATGGGTGATTACAATCATGCTATTAATAAGAACCCCATAAATGATAAACCATTCCACTAACAAAAAACACTAATCCTAAAACCAAAACAATTATAGCAAGTATTCCATTTTGATTATGCTCCATAAAGTAGTAGCTCCTTTGAGATTTATTTTTATCCCGCATTAACTGTCCGTAAAAACCTGATTAGTAAAGGCTAATAATCAGTGAGGGGATGAACAAAGCCCCGGCTGATTAAAGTTTCACTTTATATACAAAAAAGCCTTTAGTCGTAATTATGGCTAAAGGCTTTGAGCATTATACTTTTTAGTTTGGAAAATCTTATAAGAAGAATAACCTGTATGTTATATAGAGAAGAATTTATAATATTTTTATCAAATTTGGAACTGTAATGTACTAGCTTGATAATGAAGCTGGACTATTAGAATTGAAAAATTTTAGTTTTATTATAACTAATAGAAAGGAAAGTAGTGTGAATAGAAATCCACTCCAAATAAGCTGGTGAATACCTAAGTTTGAAATGAACCAGCCTCCAATAGTTGTTCCTAAAGTAATTCCGAGATTTGAGAATGAAACGAATAGGCTATTACCAAATTCAGGTGCTTCTTTTGCTTCACTTATTAACCATGTTTGACCAACAATTAATCCGCCAGCATGCACGATTCCCCAAATGAATACTATAAAAATCATTGGAACAAGGTAGGAACCTAAATAATAAACCAATATGTAAACGATAGAATATAAAATAGGGAAGGATAGTACTGTATTTACTATACTTTTTTGCAGGAGACTACCAAATAAATGATTACCTAAAATCATAACTATACCAAATATGAATAGCATAATACTGATGAGAGATCCATTCATGGAAGTTACTTTTGCAAGGTATTCAGCGAAGTAGCTGTATACGGAAAACATGGCTGCAAAAAGGAATGTGACGGTTAAAATATTTAACCATAATCCTGGTTTGCCGAGTATACGAATTTGTTTGCCGAAAGACATTTTTTCTGTAACAGGCATAGAAGGAAGGTAGATTAGTATTCCAATGAATGCAAGAGTGTTAACGAATGCTCCGAATAAGAAAGCAATTTCTAGTGAAAATTGGTCTGCAAGGTAAGAGGTTAATGGTACGCCTAGAGCAAAACCAACTGTAATTCCCATGAAAACTTTTGTAACGGCTTGACCACTTTTCTCAGGAGGGACAAGTTTAGCAGCTGTTACAAGAGCGATTGAAAAGAAGAGTGGGTGAAGTGCGGCCGGTAAAATACGAAAAATAAGCATGATTTCAAATTGTGTTGTATAAGCGTAGATTATATTTGAAATAACAAATGTAAAAATTGCTGTTAATAAAATTATTTTGCGATTAATCCCAGAGACGAGCAAAATTAGAAACGGACCAGAAATAGCAACAACTAGTGCGAATATACTTACTAAAATTCCTGCTTGTGCAGTTGAAATGCCGAATTTCTGAGTGATTTGTGGTAATACACCGACAATACCCATTTCGGTAGTAATAATTCCGAACACACCTATTGCGAGTGTCAGAATAAGTAAAGGATTTACTTTTTTCATTTATAAAACTCTCCATTCGTACTAGTATTTTGAAAGTAAATTCATTAACAAAGAAGCATTATTGCAAGCATGATTGGATGTCAATATTATTAGGACTATGTAATTTGAAATACAATAACAGATATCTAAATAACTAGATATGATGTGTTAAAAAAATTTCTCCTTTCCATGTTTCTTGCTTTTATAGGTAGTGCAATTTTATAAAAAAGCAGAATGTGTGAAGGCTAATAATCAATTGGTATGCTAATTGATTATTAGCTTTCACTTTATAATTCGTTTTGGACGTATTCAGAAAACTCTTGTATTGTTTTTTCATTTCGACGATAGTAAGTCCATTTTCCAATTCGGTCAGAGTCTAGTAGTCCTGCCTTTTTCATAGTTAATAAATAACTAGAAATAACCGATTGGGCTAAACCAGTTTTAAGCTGGATATCTCCTACACATACTCCAACTTGAAAGTTAAGACCTTGCTCTAGATAAGGTTTTTCATCGAAATAGTTTTCTGGATTTTTCAACCATGATAAAATTTGACATCTTGTTTCATTTGACAATGCTTTATAAATTAATAAAGGTTCCATAAGGATATTATATCTACTTTTATAGATTTGTAAATGGGTTTTGGTGATTTTAAGGGAAGAAGGTATAGTTGATCCCTTTGAATAGGCATAAGGTCTTCTTGATCTGTACTCTTTGTAAAGGACATTCTAAAAAAAGTTAGGTAACCTAAAAAAGATGATTTCTGTATGCAAACAGGAGTCATCTTCTTTAAATTCTATTGATAGCAAGAGTGATTATAGTACGTCATATATTTCTTAATTTCATGTTTTAACTGAACAAACGATTCACATGATTTTATATATGTTTCATCGATTAAAGTACTACGAGGATTACGTGCAAAAATGATAATCTTGTTACGTTCAAGCATGTTGTTGCCTAGCTATCAATGGCGGATTCCTAAGAAGAGTAATAATAAAACCCAACTGAAGATTTAAGAAAAATTTTATGTTTCCCCCACTTTTTATTTTAGAAGTTTTTCCTATCCTATAAATGAGTTACATCATGAAGGAGACTAAAAACGACAAAGTCATAGATGAAAATGTAAAGTTAGGGGATTCTGCATGCATACAGAAGTTTTGATGAGTTATTTGTATACTTATTTCTTTACTGTTATTTTTTGTATTGTATTTCAAATTGGATTTTATTTTAAAACGAAAAGAACTATATCTATTTGGCATTTTCTATGGGTGTATGTTTTTCTGTTTTACCTTTCGCTAGTGTATGGGGTGACGCAGATCGCGACAGTATGGGATATAAGTAGAAATGAAACGTGGATTCGTGTAAGTCAAATTAACTTGACTTTATTTGATACTGCAGGTAGTACTGCATACCTTTTGAACATTGTACTGTTTATGCCGTTAGGTTTTTTATTACCGACTATTTGGCCGCAGTTTAGAAAAATGAAAAATACTATATATGCGGGATTCTTTTTTTCACTTGCAATTGAGTTAAGTCAATTACTAAATAGTAGAATTACAGATATTGATGATGTATTTACGAATACTCTCGGGGCGATTATTGGGTATGTATTATATAGAGTTTTATTTAAACTGATAGATAAAAGAGAGGGGAAAAAGCTTGATACTAACACTTCTCTAGTTATACAATACGAAGCTGTTTTTTATTTGGTTTTCTCACTTGTAGGTGTGATGTTAATTTATTATCCTGGAGACCTGTAATCTTCCAATGAGATGATTACGAATTTATTTTTAACGCTCGTGCGATATTTCAATTTGTAAAAAAAGCCTTTAACTGGCTATAGCTAAAGGCTTTTTTCATCATAATTTTAGTTACCAATTACCCACTCCAACATCCGCATTCAGCCACTTCACCCAATCCAAATCCTCTATCTTAAGCAAACTGAGCGAAACACCCTTCATATCTAAAGAAGTTAGCAGTGTACCGACTTTTACGAACTTCACTTGTAATTTCTCCAGCTCACATAAACGGCGAATATCATTTGCGAAAATGTATTGTTCCATTAGCGGAGTTGTGCCGAGTCCATTAACGAGGATGGCGAAGTTGTCACCTTTTCTCCAGCGGTAAATGCTTTTTAGTTTGTTCATTAGTTCGATTGCTAATATTTCAGAAGAGGATAGTGCTTCTTTACGGTAACCTTTTTCACCATGGATGCCGACGCCGTAAAACACTTCATCTTCGTTTAATGTGAATGAAGCTTTTCCTTTTACTGGATCGTTGGCAGGGGAAAGGGCAACTCCTAATGTGTGTAAGTTTTTGATGACAGCTTGCCCGATTGTTGTTAGTTCTTCTAAAGAATGTCCACTCTCAGCGGCCGCACCAAGTATTTTTTGAACGAAAACAGTGCCAGCGACGCCGCGTCTTCTTTTATTAAAAGAAGCATCATCTTCAATTGAAACGTCGTCATTTACGATGATGTGGTCAATTTGTCTTCCTTCTTCTTTGGCAATTTGCTTCGCCGCTAGAAAATTCTCAACATCATCTTTAAAGTTTTTAATGATGAATAAAATACTTTTATCCTTTGGTATAAGGTGAGTAGCTGCGACAATTTGTTCTACTGTAGGCGGAGTGAAAATACTGCCATTTACTGCCGCTGTAAGCATTCCTTTTCCTACATAACCAATATCAGCAGGTTCATGTCCGCTACCACCACCGCTTATAATAGCGACGTCTTGCTTCAGTTTGTCGATATCTTTTACATAAATGATGTTGTTTGTTTCGTCGTAATTTACTTTGTCGTTATGTTCAAAATAAAAGCCATGCAGCATATCTTGAACGATATGTTGTACATCATTCATAATCTTTTTCATTGCTTTTGCCACCCTTTAATTACTTTGCTGATTGCTCCAGTAATAGTAGTAATTGATTGTTGATCATATTTTTCATGAGAGAAGACATAATGGAAGGATCTACTTCGCATTTGCTTTCAATCCAATCTTTTATCGTTCCAACGAAGCCGTGACTATAAAAGGAGGCAATCGTATTTTTTGTCTCGTCAGAAAGGCTGAATCCACAGCTCACGGATAGTTCATCAATAATCTTCATATATAAGTTTTTCGTATGCTCAAATAAATAGTGATTAAACGAGTTTTGTTCAATGACTTTAAAAGCATTTCGGTAAAATTTTTGATTTTCATAAAAGTAATCAAATAATAAATCGAAAATGTTTTCCCACGTTTCATAGTCGAGAAAGTCGATAATGTTTTCTTTCGTTTCTTCTCTATAAATCCAGCTTAATAGTTCAAATTTATCTTTAAAATGATAATAAAAAGTTTGCCTACGCATTTGACAGTGTAACATAATATCGCTTACTGATATTTTATGAAACGACTCTGTTTCCATTAAATATTTCAATGAGTTCGCGATTATCTTTTTAGAAATTATAGAAGAGGTCATCTGAATCATCCCTAGAATGTAGTAATATAAAAATCCTATCTATAAATGAGAGCGGTGTCTTTAGACAGATTGTCCATTTTGTCCGTTTACTATAAAACGCTTTCATTTTAACATGGTTAGTAAGAAGAAGATTTCAAATATATCACAATATATTAAAGGAATTGAGGGAGAATCACAATGAAAAAGATTATAAACAAACCAGAAACATTAGTTATGGAAATGTGTAACGGGATGGTTATGGCTCACCCAGAGCTTGAGCTTTTGAAAAAATATAAAGTAATTAAGAAGAAAGAAATGAACGAAAACAAAGTAACGTTAATTAGTGGTGGCGGTAGTGGTCATGAGCCAGCACATGCAGGACTAGTCGGAAAAGGAATGTTAGATGCGGCAGTGTGCGGAGATGTGTTTGCTTCACCTTCGCAAATTCAGGTATATCAAGCAATTAAAGAGACAGCTAGTAAAAAAGGTACGTTATTAATTATTAAAAACTACAGCGGCGATATTATGAATTTCAAAAACGGTGCGCATTTAGCGAAGGAAGATGGAATTGAAGTCGATTACGTAAAAGTTGACGATGATATTGCGGTAGAAGATAGTCTATACACAGTAGGACGTCGCGGCGTTGCGGGCGTTATTCTCGTTCATAAAATTGCCGGCGCAGCAGCGGAAGCAGGTATGGATTTAGGCGCGGTGAAAGCTGTAGCGGAAAAAGCAGCGGCTAACGTGCGTACAATCGGTTTAGCGTTAACTTCTTGTACAGTTCCAGCGAGCGGATCACCTACTTTCACACTTGCGGAAGATGAAATGGAATACGGCGTTGGTATTCACGGCGAACCAGGAATTAAGCGTGAAAAAACGATGTCAGCTGATGAGTTAGCTAACCGTATGACAAATGATTTAATAAAAGATTTAGGAGTAAAAGATGGCGAGGAAATTGCGCTTCTAGTAAATGGTTTTGGTGGTACACCACTGCAAGAACTATACTTATTTAATAACGCAGTTACGAGAGAATTAGCTGCTAGAAACATTAAAATTAATAGAGTATTCGTCGGTAACTATATGACGAGTATTGATATGGCTGGTATGTCTTTAACAGTGATGAAGTTAGATGATGAGCTAAAAACATTACTATCGAAAGAATGTAATACACCAGCGTTCAAAGTAGATGGACTAGTTGAAAGTGTAGAGTACGTGAATGTACTTGAAGAGGCAGAAGAGAAAGAAGTTTCATTTGAAATAGAAACAGCGGAAGAGCACGCTGTGATTAAAGATAATATCATTACATTAAACAACATGATTTATCTCGTTGATAAAATGAGCGACATTATTATTAAAAATGAAGTACCGTTCTGTGAGTTAGATACACATGCAGGTGACGGCGACTTCGGAATGAGTGTTGCGAAAGGATTTAAGCAATTAAAACGTGAGTGGCATTCTATTGTAGAACAAGAAAATGTAACGATCGGATCATTCCTTGACGGTTGTTCCATGATTATTATGGAACATTGCGGCGGCGCATCTGGTCCAATTTGGGGCGGTGCATTCCGCGCAGCTAGTAAAGCAGCAGGCGAGAAGCGTGAGTTAACAGTGAAAGAATTTGCTGAAATGTTGCAAGCAGCACTGCAAGGCATACAATCTATCGGTGAAAGATCGTTCGGTAGAGGTGCAGTAGTTGGTGATAAAACACTTGTTGATGCACTTGCTCCATGTGTGGATTCTTGGTTAGCTAGCGCTTCAAACGAAGTAGACATGAAAACTGCCTTTGAAAAAGGTGCAGAAGCAGCCGTTAAAGGAGCAGAGTACACGAAAGAAATCGTAGCTCGCATGGGCCGCGCCGGTACAGTTGGTGAAAGAAGTTTAGGCTATCCAGATGCAGGTGCACATGCGCTTGGAGTTATCTTTACGGAGATTGCGGGTAGTTTGAAATAGGAATTAGAAGATCCCCTCTGCCTTAAGGTGGAGGGGATCTTTATTTATAATCATCATTCTTCCAGTGAAAAATTTTATTTGTTAGCCAATCTAGAAGCTGCTTCTTCAACTTCTTTATACGCATTTTGTAATACTTCATTTGGATCTAGTACTGCTGTTCCTTGTGCACGAACGATTTGATAATCTTCAATACCAAAGAAATTAAACATTGCTTTTAAATATTTATGAGAGTATTCCACTTCTGTATACCAATCATCATTTGTATAGATTCCTCCACTTGCTTGTATAACAAGCATTCTTCTTCCATCTTTAAGTAGTCCCACTGATCCAGTTTCAGTATATTTAAATGTTTCACGTGCAATCATGATATTGTCCATGTAATCTTTTAACTTTGATGGAATATTAAAATTGTGCAAAGGTAATACGATAACATACGTATTTGCACTTTTAAATTGTTGTAAAATTTCGGACATACGCTCTGTTACTTTTTGTTCTTCATCAGTTAACTTTTGTCCATTTCCTTGCTTTTCCCATGCACTTAAAACAGTTTTATCTATCATTGGTACTATATCATCGTATAAATTAATTTGTTCAATCGGTTCATTATTAGGAATTAATTCTTTATAAGATACTAAAAAGTGGTTAAGAACTTTAATGCTGACTGATGATGTATCATCCACTTTTGGATGTGCGTTTATGATAAGTGTTTTGTTCATTTGTATTTCCCCTTTTTAAAAGTTTTTACGTTTTAATTGTCGACAAAGTTAATCGTCGATTAACTTTGTCTTTAATATAAGCTCTGAAATTATTTTTGTCAAACGAAATACATACTATTCGAAAAGAGCCTTTTTTTATTTGACTAAAATTCTAAATGGTCCTAAGATACAATTTGATAACCCTTAAAATAAAAAGCAGGTGATTTGTATATGCAGTATAGTGTTGGGGTTGAATATGCCTTGCATTGCCTAGTTTATTTAATTAACACTCCTTCCAAGGAAAGTGTCGGAATAAAAGATTTGGCAGAGTTCCAAGGGCTTTCTGAAACATTTCTTTCAAAAGTTTTCGGTAAATTATCTAAAGCTGGCATTGTAAATTCTGTCCCAGGTGTAAAGGGCGGGTATAGGTTAGCTAAGTCTCCAGAAGATGTTTCTTTTTGGGATGTAATAGAAGCTGTCGAAGGTCCAAAACCTATTTTTCAATGTAAAAATATTGTACAGAATGGTCTACTATATCGAGACGAGGCCGAGGCTTGCAATTCTTGTGAACCTAGCAATTCTTCTTGTACAATTAACTTAGTAATGCTTGAAGCAGAAGAACACATGCGTGAGTTTCTTCGTAAAAAGACTCTTGCATGGTTAGATAAAGAACTTGATATTGTTTTACCTGAAAAGATAAGGGTAGATACTCGTGAATACTTCAAACAAAAAAACTCTAACTAAATCGCCATGACGAATTAGTTAGAGTTTTTTTGTTTTTTAACATGAATGCCATCATGTGAGTTCCTAAAAATATGGAATTCACGTTGCTTAATTATATTTTTTAATCTTCGTGATCGATTTCTATTGTGCCTGTTCTAGCGCTAACTTTTAAAACATTCAATAGATTATCAGGTGTCTTGATTTCCACTTCATATTCGAATTGAGATTGTGTTAAGTTGTCATCTTCTAATTCAAATTCTTTTTTCACATGAATAATTTCCCCATTTGTTTGTGCTAAAGCAATTTCACGAACTTGTTTTTCTGTGTAGTTGTCATTCTTTTTTGCATAATTGTAACCCATACCAAAATATCCACCAACAATAGCAATACCAATTACTAAAGTAGCAATTACACTTATCATTATTTTCTTTTTATGTTTTAACATTTTCATTCACTCCTTAATGATTAATCATCTATTCCAAATCTTGCTTCAAGTGCATTTTCTGCTTGCTCTAATTGATCTTCCAGTATATCTTGTTCTCTTTCTTGTGTTTGATATTGTTCAACAGTTATCGTTCCAGCGCGATAATCTGCTTCTAGCTGATTATCAGATAAATCTATTTTGTCATCTAATTGGTCAATTTCTTTTTTTGCTGCTAAGTACGTATTTAAGTCCTCTTCTTTTGCTCCAACTGGTTTTGTGTTATGTGCCTTTTCTATAATAGATGAGACTTCATTTTTGAAATCTTGTATTTGCTTCGTATCATTCGTAGCAGGCTCTGTTTTGTTTGGTTCTTTTTGTAGTTGAGCAACTTCTTTTTGTAATTTATCATTTTCCGCTTTCAGTTGTTGTACTTCTGTATTGTTATCAGATTGAGTAGAACAAGCTGTTAAGAATAAACAAGACATTGCTCCAATTATCATCCAGTTTCTCATTATGTTTTCCTCCCTTTAATTGAGCACCTTATCCTTGCCTTTATATTACTGAACAAACATTAAAGGAAGATTAATGTGCCAAAAAATAAAATGATATAATTAAATCGTTTCTAATCTTTCTTTAATGTTTTGGAACTATAGTGATATATATAATAAGAAAAAAGGAGGATGCTAATGCGAGTTCTTATTGTCGAAGATGAACAAGACTTACAAAATATATTAGTAAAACGATTAAATGCAGAATATTATAGTGTCGATGGATGTGGGAATGGAGCAGATGCCTTGGATTATATAAGCATGGCTACTTATGACTTGATTGTGCTTGATATTATGATTCCCCGAATAGATGGGTTACAAGTGTTACAAAGATTACGCGCAGACAATAATACAACTCCTGTCTTGCTTCTTACAGCTAAAGATACAATTGATGATCGCGTAAAAGGACTCGACTTAGGTGCGGATGATTATTTAGTAAAGCCATTTGCTTTTGATGAACTATTAGCAAGAATTCGAGTGTTGATGCGAAGAAAAACAGGGAATACCTCTAATGTGTTTGAAATTGCTGATCTAGTGGTGGATTGCAATATGCATAAAGTAACAAGGGGAGAGCAGGTTATTAATCTTTCCAGTAAAGAATTTGCTATTTTAGAATATATGATTCGTAATAAAGAAGTTGTGTTGACACGAGATAAAATTGAGCAACATGTGTGGAATTACGACTATGAAGGTGGCTCAAATATTATTGATGTTTACGTCCGATACCTTCGTAAAAAAATTGATAGCCAGTTTGAAACGAAGTTAATTCATACAGTACGAGGCACTGGTTACGTATTGCGAGTAGAGTCATGAAAAAACTATCAATAAAAATGAGAGTAACCCTTTGGTATACGGGGTTAATTGTAATTATTATGGCACTCGTGTTAGCTTTTATTTTAGCTTCTTCAGATAAAGTTGTGCTTTTTAATATGAAAAATCAATTAAAGAGCACAGTAAAAGAAAGCATGGAAGATATCAAATATAAGCATGGGCAGTTAAAGATTGACGATGAGTTTGAAACTTTAGAAGATGGAGTAAATCTCCTCATTTATAGTAAGCAAGGTGAGCTACTGGCAGGAAATAGTCCAACAAGCTTTAATAAAAAGATATCGCTTAAATCCGATGAAATACAAACCATTAAAAATGGTAATAAAGAATGGATCGTATATGATTTTCTCCATAACGTAGGCGGCGATGAGCAAGTCTGGGTTCGTGGAATAATGACGATGAACCAATTATCATCAACGATGAATACGCTTATCGTGGTAACACTCATCTCTTTCCCATTACTTATTCTCATTGCGGCAGTGGGAGGATATTTTATTACGCAAAGAGCGTTTCGACCTGTGAAACAAATGAGTGATTCAGCTAGTGAAATTGGTGATGGTAAAGACCTTTCGAAGAGGATTAATTTACAAGGTTCATCGAAAGACGAAATTTATCATTTAGCACAAACCTTTGACAACATGTTTGAGCGATTGGAGAAATCATTTGAAAGTGAAAAACAATTTACATCTGATGCATCTCATGAATTAAGAACGCCAACATCTGTGATTATTTCGCAATGCGAATACGCCTTATCGCAGAGGAATAATCCGAAAGAAATGGAAGAATCTTTAGAAGTAATTTTAAGGCAATCACGTAAAATGTCCTCGTTAATCTCGCAACTTTTATTATTAGCACGAGTTGATCAAGGAAAGCATGATACTTTTCAATTTGAATGTATCAATATGAGTGAATTAACGGAAATCGTTGTAGAAGAGCTTTCATTAATGGTTCAAGAAGCCTCGATTGATATAACAACAAATATAGAGGAAGACCTGTTTATTAAAGCAGATCAAACATTGATGATGCGTTTATTAATGAATTTATTAACGAATGCGATTGCTTATGGTAAAGAGAATGGTAGTGTGAATATACAACTATGCCGTGATGGAACGAACATAATAGGTAAAGTCTCCGATAATGGCATAGGCATCAGCGAGCAACATATTACGAAAATATGGGAACGCTTCTATCGAGTTGATGCAGCACGAACATCTTCAAACATGGGAAACACGGGTTTAGGATTGTCGATGGTAAAATGGATTGTCGAACTACATGGAGGAGAAATTACCGTTGAAAGTAAATTAGGGGAAGGCAGTACTTTTACATTTAAACTACCAATTGAAAAACGAGCATAATGTATGCTCGTTTGTAGCTTTAGAATAAAGATGGATTTAAAAGCTCTCTTTAATCTTTATTTAAAAGTAAATGAAAGTAAATCGATTTAGTTATAAATTATGTTTTCAACATGATACAATACATTCCTTTTTAGTATGAAATTGAAACAACAAGAACAGATGATTAGTCTGTTTCTAACATCATAGATTTATATTTTCGAACGTGTTGCGCAAATGATTTAGGTGCGGAGTTCAAGGTTAAATGGGCTGAAGTTAACAAGTAGTCTGCTATATGTTGTCTATTAATTAGGAAAAGGGCACTCCATTGAGGGAGTGCCCTTTTCCTAATTAATGATGGTAACAGATAAAAAACTCTTTGTATTACCAGGAGTCACCGTGGCTTGATTGCATGTACATAATTGTACTAGATTTAGTCGAATCAACTTGTTTCTTAGAATCTGATTGTGAAGGGAATGCTAATCCAATAGATAATGCAACTGAAAGTGATAAACCTAAAATCGTTCCAAAAAGTTTTTTCATTATTTTAACGCTCCTTTTTCAAAAGTTTTTTCTTTAGCTTGATGACTAATATAAAAGTATTTACTAGCTTTTACAGTGTCGCTTTCTTCGTAAAACTTGATTGCTAATTTTTCAGTGTATTCTTGTGTGTAAGTATAGAGTTGTTGTGTGTCGAAAAATGAGATAGCTTCCAAAGATAATTCTTCGAGAATAGCAGCCGAAACACCTTTATTTATACAATCTAAAAGTTTGAAATGATATAGGTATTCTTTATTGTCTAGCTTCTCACAAATTGCTAATCCTCGTTTGATTAACTCGGCCGACTGTTCAAGTTCCCCAATCTTTAAATGTTCTCTAGCTTTAAGAAAAATGGCCCTAAAATGCTCTGGAGTTTTAGTTGTTACTTCTGATAAGTGTCGAATTGCTAAAGCGGATAAGTTTTGGCTACTATATAAAAAACCTAAATTATTGCGGACTCTTAATATTAGGGAATCCTCATTATTTTTACGTAAAATATCTATTGCAGAATTAAATTTTTCTTCTGCTACAGGGAATTGTTTTATATTAATACATGCTAAACCGTATAAGTTCTCACAAGCGGCAACATTATTTTCATAGCCATTATGTTTAGAGAAGATTTCTTTAGCTTTAGTCACATGTTGAATTCCTAATAGAGGTTGATAGGTATGAAGATAGAAGTTAGCAAAACGATAGCTAAACTCGGCTATTTCAAGATCGTCATGAATATGTTGTAATAGTGTTTCGGCTTTTTCGTAGTATTCCCAGGCTTCATTGTTGTTGGAAATTAGTGTGGCATGAATCCCTTTGAAAAAGTGATAATAATAAGACAACGATTCATTTTTTGGTATATCCAGTGAATCAATTGCCTGGAAGCTTGTGGGTGTGATGCTTAAATGATCGAGCAAAACTTTAAAGCGAAAAGTAAGAAGTGAGTAATGGAATAGTAAATTTGGATCTTCATTAATACTTTTTATGTGTGTATCAATCTCTGTTTTTAAATGTTTTGCTTCTTTTAGGTGCTGGGCACGTATCTCTTGATACCAATTATTTAAAAGTTGTGTGATTATATCTTTTGGTTTTAGATGACTTACCATAATTCTCCTCGCTTTCTACTATATTTATTTGTATATTGATATGTATATACTAGCAAGAAATTAAGTGTGTTAGAGTGATAGATAGCAAGAAAAAACTTTTTCAATAATTTTCTGATAATTTAAAAGGTAATTAGAATATAAATAAGATTCCTTAGATGGTGATCATTTATTTATTGCCAAAAAATAAGTGCATCGAGCAAGTATGACTATTGTACTTAAAACAAATAACAGCCTGTTTGTATGTTGTATTTCCTTAGTATTGTAAATAAGCATTTTACTCCATCGCTATCCATTTGAAAGAACAAGTGATCCCACTTTATGGTTATATGCAAAACTTAAAAAACATAAATAAGCAGAACCTTTGTATTTTGCTATCTTACGTATTTCATCCTGCACAAAAAATATTTCTCAACATTTTGTCCGTTGAAAAAGATTGAATATTCGTATTATAACGAATATTATGTTGTTATCGACAAAAAAACGATAATTTGCAGACACTGGGGAGGAAATGCATTGAAAAAGGATAAGAAGTTAAAACCATTATCAGTTTTAGCAACAGCGGCAGTACTAAGTAGTAGTTTTGCTTTTGGAAGTCATGCAGCGTATGCTGATACGCCATCATCTCTACCGATAGATGAGCATTTAATACCGGAGGAGCGTTTGGCAGAAGCGCTAAAACAACGGGGCGTAATTGATCAATCTGCATCACAAGCGGAGACGTCAAAGGCTGTCGAAAAATATGTTGAGAAAAAGAAAGGGGAAAACCCTGGGAAAGAAGTCTTGACAGGAGATAGTCTTACGCAAGAAGCTTCTGATTTTATGAAAAAAGTAAAAGATTCAAAAATGAAGGAAAATGAACAGGCGCAGCAGCCAGAAGTAGGACCAGTAGCTGGACAAGGTGCAGGATTAAATCCAGGGAAATTAAATGGAAAAGTACCTACTACATCAGCGAAGCAAGCTGAGTACAATGGAGCTGTCCGAAAAGATAAAGTACTTGTTTTACTCGTAGAATTTAGCGATTTTAAGCATAACAATATTGATCAAGAGCCAGGATACATGTATTCTAAGGACTTCAATCGTGAACATTATCAAAAAATGTTATTTGGTGATGAACCGTTTACGTTATTTGATGGATCGAAGATTAACACATTTAAACAATATTATGAAGAACAATCTGGTGGTAGCTACACAGTTGATGGAACTGTAACGGAATGGCTTACTGTTCCAGGAAAAGCTTCAGATTATGGTGCGGATGCTGGAACTGGTCATGATAACAAAGGTCCTTTAGGGCCACGTGATTTTGTGAAAGAAGCATTAAAAGCAGCGGTAGCAAAAGGGATCAATTTAGCAGATTATGACCAATTTGATCAATACGATCAAGATGGTGATGGAAATAAAAACGAGCCAGATGGCATTATTGATCATTTAATGGTTGTACATGCTGGTGTTGGTCAAGAAGCTGGTGGCGGTAAATTGAAAGATGATGCAATTTGGTCTCATCGTTCAAAACTTGGGTCAAAACCATATGCGATTGATGGCACAAAATCTTCTGTTTCAAATTGGGGCGGAAAGATGGCTGCATACGATTATACAATCGAGCCTGAAGATGGAGCGGTTGGTGTGTTTGCGCATGAGTATGGTCATGATTTAGGCTTACCAGATGAGTACGATACGAAGTACTCAGGACAAGGTGAACCTGTTGAGTCTTGGTCTATTATGAGTGGCGGTAGCTGGGCTGGAAAAATTGCAGGAACAGAGCCAACAAGTTTCTCACCACAAAATAAAGAGTTTTTCCAAAAGAATATGAAGGGCAATTGGGCGAATATCGTTGAGGTAGATTACGATAAACTTCGCACGGGAGTCGGTGTTGCAACATATTTAGATCAAAGTGTTACAAAATCAAAACGACCAGGAATCGTTCGTGTTAACTTGCCGGACAAAGATATTAAAAATATCGAATCGGCATTTGGTAAGAAGTTTTACTACAGCACAAAAGGAAATGACATTCATACAACACTTGAGACACCAGTATTTGACTTAACAAATGCAACGGATGCTAAGTTTGATTATAAGGCATTCTACGAACTGGAAGCGAAGTATGATTTCCTTGACGTATATGCGATTGCAGAAGATGGAACGAAGACACGCATTGATAGAATGGGCGAAAAAGATGTAAAAGGCGGCGTGGATACAACTGATGGTAAGTGGGTTGATAAATCATACGATTTAAGCCAATTCAAAGGGAAAAAAGTAAAACTGCAATTTGAGTATTTAACAGATATTGCAGTAGCTTATAAAGGATTTGCATTAGATAATGCTGCATTAACTGTAAATGGAAAAGTTGTTTTCTCAGATGATGCAGAAGGCCAACCAGCAATGACACTAAAAGGATTTACGGTGTCTAACGGATTTGAACAGAAGAAACATAACTACTATGTAGAGTGGAGAAATTACGCTGGTTCTGACACGGCTTTACAACATGCGCGTGGTCCAGTATTTAATACAGGAATGGTTGTATGGTATGCGGATCAAAGCTTTACAGATAACTGGGTAGGGGTTCATCCAGGTGAAGGATTCTTAGGAGTAGTAGATTCTCATCCAGAGGCAATCGTAGGGACATTAAATGGACAACCGACTGTGAAGAGCAGTACGCGTTATCAAATTGCTGATGCTGCATTCTCATTCGATCAAACACCAGCATGGAGAGTAGATTCGCCAACTCGCGGTATCTTTGACTATAAAGGATTACCAGGTGTTGCGAAATTTGATGATTCTAAGCAGTATATCAACAGCGTGATTCCAGATGCAGGACGTAAGTTGCCGAAACTAGGATTAAAGTTTGAAGTAGTAGGCCAAGCAGAAGACAAGTCTGCAGGTGCAGTTTGGATTCATCGATAAAATAAGGTGAAGTGAAGAGGAGCTGTCTCATAAGTTGGTGAAACCGACTTATGGACAGCTCTTTTTTTTATTGTAGAAAAGGGACCTTTTAGGAACTAGTTCATGGAAAAGAATGATATAAAATTTATCCCGCTATTTGCCGGGCAGTAAGACCCCCACCTCAAAATTCAGCGGAAGCAAAGAAGTTAGGTGGGGGTCGGGCTGCCTGTAAACGCCCGATTGGTGAAGGCTAATAATCAGTGGGGGATGAACAAAACCCCCACTGATTAAAGTTTCACTTTATTTTCAATACGAGTGAACAAACGTAAACTTAAATATTAGAAAATATAGATGAAATTCCGCTATTATACCTTTCAATAAAATAATAATAGCATTATATATTATAAGGAATGCTTGTCCTTAATTGTAAATGAAAGGGGGAAATTGATATGAGTTATGGCTATGGTTATTCTTCTAAAAAATGTTGTAAAAATTACAATGAAACGTTATCAACGGGTGTATTACGTAGACATTCTGCTACTTTATTTCTTACTGTTGATGCTATGAATGTTGATCCAGATGATACTCATAGAGTAACTGTTGAAATGTTTGATTGGTCATCTGGTTCTCCTGTATTGTTACCATTAGTAGATCCTTCTACACGAACATTAGCACCTAATCAATATGTTACTTTTCGTTCGGCAGCTCTTCCTCCAGGACTTTTTGCTTACGAAGTAAGAATAATTCATCCAAATGATAGAGATGTTGTTACGAATGTTTTTGGTCTTAGTGCAATCGTATTTAATCCACAAGAAGGAAATAATGTTTTACAACATGATTTAGCAAAATTAGACCTTAAATAGATTTTATAAAAGTCTAAATATGGAAATGGTTAAGTAAAGGAAGTAGGATGTAAAGCTACTTCCTTTACTTAACATCAACTATATAAAAAAATTTAGTGTCATCATCGGTACATAGGACAGCACGATTTAGCAAATCAATATTAACGATAGTCATATAATTAAAGAGTAAATAACCGTCTCCATAATATATAATTAATATTTCTTCTTCGAATGATAAGGAGCATAACAATAGTATGTATTTCGTTTGCTTGTATAAAGCAAATTGTATAAAGCAAATTGTATAAAGCAAATTGTATAAAGAGAAGAAGGATCTCCTTAAAGGAGATCCTTTTTACGTTTTATCATTTTTAAAGAAATCTTTCATCATTTTAGAGTGTTTCATGTTTAATGTCACAGCTTCTACTTTACCTTTCTTCTCATCTTTAGCGATTGTAATTTGCTCCTTATTATCGATCCAGACAAGAAACTCTTCTTTTGCGTCATCTTTATATGTAACGGTTATAGTAGAATGTGCCGATTGTTTCTTTTTTTGATCTAATGTAATTGTTTTCGAGGTTCCATTTTGAACTGCCGAAACGATAGGTTTTATCATTTCTTCATTGTCTGTTTGAGATTTGGAAATAGTATTATTTGTTGTTTTCAGTATTTCAATGTCTGTAATATTAGCGGAATTTAATTGAAATGTATTTTGTGTATGTTCTTGCTTAACTTGTGAAGCTTTATCTGTAGCCGAGGAGCTTGTACAACCTATTAAAGTGAAAGATAGAGCGGTTAGAGCGCATATAGATATGATTTTTTTCATAGTATCCCTCCTTATGTTTAATTATAACAATTTTCTGTTAATTTAGGTAGTTATTGTAAGGAGAAGATGTTTTAAAGTGGTAAATGATGTTGTTCATTTTCTATTAAAATTAAAATTCACATAACTTTTTTCATATTTTATGTTTAACATTTCGAAAATAGGTGTACTACATATAATATAACAAATAATTCATTTTAAAGGAGGAAGTTAAAGATGGAAACGAAGTATAGTAAACCTTTTGTATATGAATTTATTACGGAGAAAGAGGTCATGAATGCGGCAAATGATCTAGTGAAGAAAGGAATAGAACAAAAAGATATTTACGTGTTAACACATGAGAAAGAGAGGACAGATAGAATCGCAGATAATGCAGACGTGAACACGATTGGAATAAAAGAGGAAGGACTTGGGACAAGCATTATTAATGTCTTTCAAAAAACGGGAGATCAGTTAAGAAATAAGATGCAAGAGTTAGGACTTAATGAGGAAGAAGCTAACTTTTATGAAGAAAAGCTGGATGAAGGGAAAATCTTGTTATTCGTTAAGGATTTAGAAAGAGTCGGTGAATGGCTACAAGAAAGAAGATGCACGTATTCTCTTTAAATTTGTATCCTTTACATCTATAAATCTATTATGAAAAGGAGATTGGAAATATGAGTGAGAGCGGTCTAAAAGAACAAATTACGGGTAAAGTTGAAAAGAAAAAAGGACAAGTAAAAGAAGGGATTGGTGAAGTTACAGAAGATAGAGAGTTGAAAAATGAAGGGAAGTGGGAGAAGACGAAGGGAACGATAAAAGAAAAAGTCGGAAAAGTTAAACAAAAGATAAGTGATGGATTGGATAATAAAGAATAATACATGTTTATCAAGCTTTGGTTACATACCAAAGCTTGATAAATCAAATATAAAAACAATATAGGAGGTTTAATTGTGGGACTTATTATTACGTGTATTGTAGGTGGACTTATTGGTGCGTTAGCTGGAATGATTACGGGGAAAGACTTTCCTTTAGGTATAGTTGGTAATGTAATTGCTGGTTTAATTGGATCTTGGGTAGGTAGTGCGTTATTTGGTCATTGGGGTCCTGAATGGGGAGGCATTTTTGTTCTTCCAGCGTTATTAGGTGCAATCGTCTTTATTTTAATCGTTACATTCTTCTCTAGAATGCTACGGAAAGCGTAAGTATGATAATGAATAGTAATCTTAAGTTTATTATATATAACTATAAAGTGAATGAACTGATAAATATACATAAAAAAGCATCCAATTAAACTAATTTGGATGCTTTTTTTATGTAATCTGCATAGGAATGAGCGGGGATGAAGGCCCCCGCTCATTGAAATTACACTTTTTATTATGTATTAAACCATCGTTACTTTTTCACAATTATTTATCCTTACGACCTGCCTTGGTTCTATATGAGATAAGTCCTCACTATTACCTATATCAACTACAATTGTATTCGTCAGTATGTTAATAATGGAACCAACTAATTTTGTAGCATGATCGTGTCGATAAGAAAATTGAACGAAATCTCCCTTTTTAAAGTTGTGCTCTTCCATAGATAGATCCCCCTAAAAATAATGTTTATACATTATACATACACAAATTTATAAGGTTTAAACATTTAGTAGTATTTTTTAAGTGTTAAGCCGAGAAAGGTGTAGAAAATTTATTTATAATGAAAATAAAAAAATATGTTTAAAATTAATTTTTATGGGTAATTAACATAGTAGTGGTTTGAGATAAGGGGGCGGAAATGATGAATTTGGCAATAAATATTTTGCAAAATGATGTAGGTTATACGGTACAACTTAATGGTGAGATTGATGCATATACGGCATCAGATTTAAAAAATAAGATGATGCCTATTGCAAGCGAAAAAGAAGTTCATATTGTAGTAGATTTTCATAACGTAGATTATATGGATAGTACCGGTTTAGGTGTTTTTATAGCTCTATTAAAAGCAGTTAAGAAAAATGATGGCAAACTAGAGTTTATTGGTGTATCTAAAAGACTAAAAAGATTATTTGATATTACAGGACTAACAGAAATATTAAATTTGAATTCCGATTTTGAAAAAGTAGAAAGAAGGTGACTAGGGATGATGGAGAAATTTGAAAAGATAGAAATGAAAATTCCTGCAAAGGCAGAATATGTGGCCATTATTCGTTTAACAATGGCTGGTGTTGCGAACCGAATGGGCTTTGCTTATGACGATATAGAAGATATGAAAATTGCTATTAGTGAAGCATGTACAAATATTGTACAACATGCATATAAAGAAGACGTTGGAGAAATTACAATTGTCTTCGGCCTATATGAAGATCGATTAGAAATTATGGTTGCGGATAATGGGGTTAGCTTTGATTTTAATAACTTAAAAAGGAAAGTTGGTCCGTATGATATTAGTAAACCAGTAGAACATTTGCCGGAAAATGGTTTAGGTTTATATTTAATTAATACGTTAATGGATGATATACAAATTATGCATGATGAGGGCATGACAGTTTTAATGACAAAATATATACAAAGAGAGCAGGTGGAGAATGATGGAAATCCAATCTCAACCTACAACTCTTACTAAAGAAGACGTTATTAAGCTAATTGCAGAATTCCAACAAAACCAATGTAATGAAGCACAGGAAAGGTTAGTTGATCATTATAAAAATCTCGTACATTCCATTGCATATCGCTATTCAAAAGGCGGGCCGATGCATGAGGATATTATACAAGTAGGGATGTTAGGGCTCTTAGGCGCAATAAGAAGGTATGATTATTCGATAGGGAATGCTTTTGAGCCGTTTGCAATACCTACAATAGTAGGCGAAATAAAGAAGTATTTACGTGATAAAACTTGGGGCATTCACGTTCCAAGGCGAATTAAAGATTTAGGCGGGAAAATTAAACTTGCGATAGAGGAGTTAACAGATCACCTGCAACGTTCACCGAAGATAATAGAGATTGCGGATCATTTAGGACTATCCGAAGAGGAAGTGCTAGAAATTATGGATGCGAAAAATAATTATCGAGTATCTTCCTTAGATGATGTAGTTGAAAATTCATCTGATGGAAGTTCGGTAGCGAGAATTGAATCTGTAGGTGAAGTAGAGCAAGGATATGAACAGACAGAAAGACGTCTCGTTTTAGAGGATATTTTTAACGTATTAAATGAGACAGAAAAGAGTGTTATTCATTATATATTTGGAGAAAATTTAAATCAAAAAGATACAGGGGAACGGTTAGGTATTTCGCAAATGCACGTTTCTCGTATTAAAAGACAAGCGATAAGTAAATTGAAGCAAGCTGCATTTTTAGATACATAAAAATTTTAAATAATTATGTTTAAAACATGAGGAAAGGGGTACTTATTAAGTATAGGAGGAGATATGAAAATGTCACACGATGTGAAAGAACTAATCAAAGGATTGAATGAAGATTTAGCAGGAGAATACTCAGCAATTATTATGTATAACCATAATGCTGCTACAGTTTCTGGTATATATAGACAAGTGTTAAAACCTTTCTTTGAATCTGAAATTAGTGATGAACAAGGACATGCCCTATATTTAGCGGAGAAAATTAAGACGCTAGGTGGTACACCTACTACGATCCCTTTACCAGTGAAACAAGTGGAAGATGTTCGAGAAATGTTAGAATACGCTAGACAATCAGAATATGAAACAATTAAGCGTTATGAAACGAGAAAAGAACAGGCAGCGAAATTAAATATGACAGAGTTAGTTGTAAAACTAGAAGATATGATTGCAGATGAAACAAATCATATGGAAGAATTAGATCGTCTTTTAAATGATAAAGCAATGGTGTTAAATTAAAAGTGGAAATTTACCCCACTTTAATGGGCAGTAAGACCCCCCACCTCAAAATGCAGCGAAAGCAAAGAATTTAGGTGGGGGGTTAACTGCCCATAAAAGTCCGATTGGTTCAACTAATAATCAGTGGGGGATGAAGAAAACCCCCACTGATTAAAGTTTCACTTTATAGAGTGAAAGAACAAATTCCTATTTCTAGGGGTTTGTTCTTTTGTTGTATAAATATGTTTGAGTACGAAATTTTCATTTTGTAACTGAGTATGTAATACTAGAAAAATAGAAAATTATAATAGATTTACATTTTAAATAAGAAAAGGGGAAATAACTTGTGTCCATTTTAATTGTTGATGATAATCCGGTTAACATATTTGTAATTGAGAAAATTTTAAAACAAGCCGGATATCATGATCTTGTATCGCTCAATTCTGCACAAGAGCTCTTCGAATACATACAGTTTGGAAAAGATTCTTCCAGGCATAATGAAATTGACTTAATACTATTAGATATTATGATGCCTGAAATTGATGGACTTGAAGTTTGTAGGCGATTACAAAAAGAGGAGAAGTTTAAAGATATCCCTATTATTTTTGTTACAGCTTTAGAGGATGCAAATAAATTAGCCGAAGCTCTTGATATGGGGGCAATGGATTATATTACGAAACCTATAAATAAAGTTGAACTATTAGCGCGTATGCGTGTAGCATTACGCTTGAAATCGGAATTAAATTGGCATAAAGAACAAGAAGAAAATCTTCGGAATGAACTAGATTTAGCTACACAAGTACAAAGAAACTTATTAAGTAGCCCATTAAGAGAAGATCATATAAAAATTGAAGCAAGTTACTTACCGTCATTCAAACTAGCTGGAGATATGTATTATTGGTACAAAATCGATGAAAATCGCTACGGTATTATATTATTAGATGTGATGGGACATGGTATATCTGCTTCATTAGTTTGTATGTTTATTTCTTCTGTATTACGCGAAACAATTAAATGTTTAATTGATCCAGAACTCGTCATTAAAGAATTAAATAAATATATGACCCTTTTACATAATGACAATGATAATATTCCATATTATTTTACGGCCATATACTTAGTTGTTAATACAGAAGATAGAACGATTGAATATGTGAATGCAGGACATCCTGCTGGATATGTTTTAGTTGATGAAACAAATGTAGTTGAACTGAATCGCGGGAGTTGTGCAGTAGGGTTTTTTGATGAAATAAAGGTAGAAAAGACAGTCATACCTTTTAATAAGAACGCTCAAATATTATTATTTACAGATGGTGTTCTTGAAGCAATTGCAAATGATGAATTTGAGTCTGAAGAGAAATTACGTGCTTTTACAGAAAGAAAATGGGGGGATTTAGAAGAAGAGATAGAAGGGTTTTATAAGGAAGAACAGAAGAAAACACAATCAGATGATATGTGTCTCATTATGATAAAAACGAATGCGAAATAAAAAGCGTATGAAATCCAAACAGAGGATTTCATACGCTTTTTATTGTATTTTTTGATAAATTTGTTCACTAGGATTAAATTGGGTATAATGCGGCATTATATTTGAAAAACGAAGAGTTTCTTTATTCCCCAAACATAGGAATCCATTGTGGCCTAAACTTTCATAAAATAGTTGCTGTACTTGATTTTGAAGTTTACTTGTAAAGTAAATTAAAACGTTACGACAAAGTATAATATGAAATTCGTTAAAAGATTGATCAGTTACTAAATTATGCTGTGCAAAAATAATGTTTTGTAAAAGTGATGGATTAAAATAAGCAAAACGATTATCTGTTGAATAATAGTTAGAAAATGCTTGTGTACCGCCAGCTTGTAAATAGTTTTTCGTATAAGTTTGCATTTTATTTAACGGGAGGATAGCTTGTTTTGCTTTTTCTAACACATTTGTATTCATATCTGTTGCGTAAATAACCGACTTTTCACTTAATCCTTCTTCGTGAAGTAAGATGGACATTGATAATACTTCTTCACCAGTTGCGCATCCAGCATGCCAAATTCTAATTTCAGGATTCTTTTTTAATTCAGGAATTACATGCTCTCTAAGCGCTTTAAAAAAGGCAGGGTTACGGAACATCTCAGTTACATTAATCGAGAAGTCATTTAATAACTGTTCTAAAACCCCTTCCTCGTGAATTACTTTTTCAATTAATTTTGAAATGGTTGGGATATTAGAGAGCTGCATTCGATTACAAATCCTTCTATAAATAGATGTGCGAGCATATTGGCGAAAATCAAATCCTGATAGTTTAAATACCGCTTCTAATAGTAATTCAATTTCTAAGTTCGTGCGCTCATCCGTATCTACTGATGGATCAAAATTATAATACTTATTTTCCACTCCAACTAAACCTCACTTATTTTATTAACCATACACTCATTACCGAATAGAGTTGATGTAGATTTAATGGTTTACTTATATAATCTGAAGCGCCAGCAGATAAACATTTTTCCTTATCATTTGGCATTGCTTTAGCAGTTAATGCGATAATAGGTATTTCATTTAACCCTAAATTCATTCGGATATTTTCCATCGTTTCATAACCGTCCATATTCGGCATCATAATGTCCATTAAAATAAGGTCAATATTTGTTTTGCTTTTTAGTATTTTTAAACACTCTATGCCGTTTTGGGCAGTAATAATGTTGGCATTTTGTTTTTTTAATGCATTTTGTAAAGCAAATATATTTCGATGATCATCATCGACAATTAAAATGGTTTTCTCTTGGAAGACGTTATTTGTTTCGGTAGTAACGATAGTTTCCTCAATAACTTCAGCAGGAATAACATCTTCTATCGTTGCTGCGACTTCTAAATTGGATACTTGGATTTCATTTAAGCCATTTGGAAGGTTAGGAATATATACCGTGAAAGTACTACCTTCTCCTACATTACTCTCTAATGTAATCCAACCACCTAACAATCTAGCAAACTCTTTACAAATAGATAACCCTAAGCCTGTACCACCATATTTCCTAATTGTTGCTCCATCTGCCTGTTGAAAGGCTTCGAAAATAAGTTGATGCTGTTCTTTAGCGATACCAATACCAGTATCTTTTACTGAAATTGTAATCCAATCTTTACTTATAGACTGCATATCATGACTTAAATTGCTTGTTTCTATCGAATCGAAATGTAAAGAGACAGATCCTTTTTCTGTGAATTTAAATGCATTGGATAATAAGTTTTTAATAATTTGTTCAATCCGTTTTGCATCTGTATAAAACAGGTCAGGAATGGTGTCACTGTCTTCAATAGTAAATTCGACATTTTTTTGTGCAGCGATATGTAAAAAGTTTTGATGCATATTGGCTGCCATGTCACTTATGTTCGTTGCTTCAAAAATGATGTCTAGTTTGCCTGCTTCTACTTTAGATAAATCTAGTATGTCATTAATTAAAGTAAGTAAGTCTTTCCCTGATGAATGAATGACAGTTGCTAGTTCAATTTCATCATCCGATAAATGATTATCATGATTTTCTCTTAACATTTCAGATAATAGTAAAATACTATTTAACGGTGTGCGTAATTCATGTGACATATTTGCTAGGAACTCAGATTTGTATTTTGAGCTGCGTAACAACTCGCTTGCTTTTTCTTCTAATTCTGATTTGGTAATTTGTAAGTCAGCTGTCTTTTGTTCAGCTTCTTCAGTTCTAGACTCTAATTGTTCATTCGTTGTTCGTAATTCTTCAGCTTGCATTTGTAGTTCTTCAGCTTGCGTTTGTAATTCTTCTGATTGAACTTGTAACTCTTCTGTCATTGCTTGTGATTCATGTAAAAGAGTTTGAATTCGCATACGTCCTATAATGCTATGGATTGTTAAACCTAGATTATCAATAGTTTGTTGAATTAAATCTTGATGTAAGTCTGAAATCTCAGTTACACTTACTAACTCCATTACTGCAATTACTTCATCCTCAAATAAGATAGGGATGACTAGTAGATTTTTAGGACGTATTTCTAATACTCCGCTAGTGACATAACGAAACTCTTCGGGTATGTCACTGAGAATAAAACTTTTCTTTTCTAAGGCAGACTGTCCAATGAAACCTTCACCCATTTTAATAGATTGTTTTCCAATATCAGCACCTTGATCGGCGAAAGAAGCTTTTTTCACATAGTAGACAGTTTCTTCATATTCTTCACGTACATAAAATGCACCGCAAGAAGTTTGCGTTTTTTGTATAATTCCACTAAGAATTTTTTTACCTAACATCTCAATAGAAGATACACCTTGATACATTAAAATTAATTCTGCAAGCTCAGTTTGTAACCACTCTCTTTTCGATATTTCATCTAGTAGGTGATTTGTTGTATGAGCAAGATCTTTTATTTCATCATGTGTATTTACATGAATTCTTTCCGTAATTTTTTCTTTAGAAGAAATGGATTTAATAGCTTGAATTACATTTTTAATCGTTTTTGTAATGGAATTCGAAATATAGAGTGAAACGATAATGGAAATACAAGAAAGTAAGAACAATAAACTGTATAACCAAATCTCTAATTTATTATTTTCAATATCTAATTGTGCAGCTCTTTTTTTCGTTAGTTGCTCCTCAGTGCTCCGGAAGTTAGTTAGCTGCGACTGTAATGACTGAATTTGAGTCGTGTCGATTGTTTGTACATTATTACTATTATTATTTGTAATGAGTGGGTGAATCTCTTTATTAATCCAACTAGTAATGTTTTCGTTAATCTGTTTTAATTTTTCTTGCTGAGAGGGGTTATCCTCTAATAGAGCAAAAAGATCTTGATAATGTTTTTCGTAATCTTTTTCCGCGGAGTTAAGGGATTGCACGTAATTTGGGTTATTAGAAATGATAAACCCTTTCGCTTTATTTTCAATTGTTAGCAATTCTTTCTCCACTTGATTCGTTAAATTAAGAACTTTAAAATCGTGATCAATAATAAAATTAAGAGATTTTTGTAAACTGGAAATCTCATTGTTTAGCATAATGAAAGAGATAAGTAAGAACAAAATGATAACTAAATAACCAGCCATAATTTTGTAGCGAATACTAAATTTTGCTTTCGAGTTCATTAAAAATTCCTACCTTCAAGAGTATTAAAAGTTTCCTATTGTAAAGAATGAAAAACGTAATATATATTATATCAGTTTTCATAAGGCCAAACTAGAAATCCTCCTATTGTATTAGGGGGTTCTTTTTTAATAGAGGAAATCATTTTGAAATAAAAATATATATGAAAGGTAGTAAACGAGGGAATAGAGGATAACAAACATTCTAAGAAGGAAAGAGTGTTCTTAAAGCTCTTTTTGCATCTATTCCTTCAAAAATAAATAATACAAGCTCTCTCTTTTTTACCGTAAGGAAAAAGGATACTAATGTGCTTAAGTTTTTAATAGAAGTAAGTGTTCCGTGTTTACTTATAAACAAGTTCGTTTGAAATGTTGTCATTAAAGCGTAAAAATGATGAATCTGAGTTATTGTAGGCGTTTCATTATAAGAAATAGTAGTAGAGTGAATGGCGTTCATTGCAATATTCCTTTCCATATAGTAAGCATAACAATATAAACATACCCGTTTTAAAAAATGTTAAACATATAAATAAGAAAAAATATAAGTATAGTTTTTTACGTTTAGAAAAGGTTAGGAAGGGTATACATATACTACAAAGAGATTGACTGAAGATGAATTGTAAGATGTCTATGTTTAGTAGATTAGTCTATCAAAATATACTTTTACTTTAAATAAAAAGGAGCCTGGTATACATGAATGAAATGATGATTGATATTACGTTTGATTTAATTTACTTGTTAAGTAGTTCGCTTGTAATACTGTTACTATTCGCTTTTTTCGTAAATGGTTATGTTAATAAGAAGATTAGTGTATACAGAAATGAAGAAGGATAAAGATGCATTATAAAAATAAAAGGGCGTATATGTATATAAAAATTTAGGAGGTTAATAGTTATGAATGTAGATAGAAAAATAGTAGGTGTTTTTAGAACAATTGATGATGCGGCACTCGTTATTAATGAATTAAATGATAAAGGATACTCAGCAGATAACATTTCAGCTATTGCGAAAGATCAAAAGGAAATTGAACATCTGGAAGAAAAGTCGGGTGAAAAAGTGAATAGCGAAACTGCACATAAAGCAGATATCTTTTCAGCGACAGGGCTTGTAGCTGGAGGGGTAGCAGGCGGGCTCGGTGGTTTATTAACAGGTCTTGGTGTACTTGCCGTTTCTGGAATGGGTCCAATTGTAGCAGCAGGACCGATCGCAGCAGCTATTGGAGGAGCCGGTATTGGCGGAGGAGCTGGAAGTTTAATAGGAGCATTTATAGGGTTAGGAATTCCAGAAGAACATGCTAAAAAGTATGAAGAATATATTTACGATGGAAATATATTAATTTTAGTAGATGCAAAGTTAGATGATAAGTTAGAAATCTATAAAATATTTGATAAGCATAATGCCTATAACTCTGATTTCTTTAAATAATATGTACTTCATATATCAATTATGAAAAATGTGGAAATAGTGAATATCGTTTTTGATCTTACAACTTTGGCGCGGCCGAGGAGTCGTATGACTATAAGAGAGGAAGGGCTTATAGTAAAAGATCAAGTTCTATCATGTTATTTAAAAGGGAAGAGGTGCCTTTTCGTGATTGTAAAAATATTAAAGGATAGCAGTAATAGTTTCCTTTGTACAGTTCAAAACAAAAATGGAGACCAGTATGTGAAAAAATGGTTTAGTAAACATGAAAATAACAAAGAATTAGGGCGACCAACTTTTAAAGAAGTAGAAAAGGATTGGAAAGAAAATAGAGAATCGTTTATGTATCCCAATATTAAAGCGCTTTATTAAAATTAAACATAATGCGCGCTTTATTATTACAAAACTGTCACATTCCTGTAAGGTAATTCAATAGATTAGTTGCTTGTTCCATGCCATAATAAAGACATAAGAAAGCTAATTAAAACTACAACTTATTAGGAGAGTGTCAGTCATGATTGTAACAACAACGTCTGGAATTCAAGGTAAAGAAATTATTGAGTATATCGATATTGTAAATGGTGAAGCTATTATGGGTGCAAATATTGTCCGCGATTTATTCGCTTCTGTTCGTGATGTTGTCGGCGGTCGTGCTGGTTCTTATGAAAGCAAGCTAAAAGAAGCTCGTGATATCGCAATGGATGAAATGAAAGAACTTGCAAAACAAAAAGGTGCGAACGCTATTGTTGGTATTGACGTAGATTATGAAGTAGTTCGTGATGGAATGTTAATGGTTGCTGTAAGTGGTACAGCTGTACGTATATAAGTAAATAAAAAAACAGGCTCCCCCTCGAAGCTTATGCTTTGAGGGGATTTTTTTGTTTTCAATTTGTAGAAGTAAAGGAATGAGCTGGATCCTTTAGGAAAAAGCCCATTCTTTTCATTTAAGCTATTTTCGCTTCTATCTTAGTTTTGTTCATGACTAAAGTTAAAATGAACAAAACTAAGCTTAGAAGTGCCATTATAATAAAAATTTGCGTATAACTATTAAAATAGTCACGAGCGATTCCTGCTAAGACAGGAATGAATCCGCCCATAATGTATCCTCCTGACTGCATCATAGCAGTCCATGCACTCGCATCTTCGGAAGTTTTTGTTTCGTATAGCGGTAGCATGAGAGCGAGTGGAAATACGCCGCCGAGCCCGATACCTAATAAAATAGAAGGGATCCATGGTGTAGTTAGTGGGTAAATCATAAGCGATAAACCTGCGAGTACAAAGCATATACTCCCTAATAACCAAAGTGGTCTGTTTTTATAAATATCGGCTAATGTTGGAATTAAAAAGCTGCATATCATTTGAATAACTGTAAATACAGTTATTAGAGTACCAGCCTGTCCGCTACTGACACCCATACTTTGATTTGCTGGTGCTAGCCAAGTCGTAATGGAATAAAAGATTCCTGATTGTAGGCCGAAAAAGATTGTGAACAACCATGCTTTTTTATTTCTTAAAGGTAAATTATTATTCTTTTTATTTTGTATGCTCGTATTCTTTTTTCGTTTCATAACCGGATACCAAAATATAATAGCGATAATAGTAAGTACACCCCAAAAAGCGAGTGCCATATTCCAAGATCCTTTTAATACATGTTGTAAAGGAAGCGTTAATCCTGCGCTTAAAGAAGCGCCAGTTCCCATACCTACTGAATATATTCCAATCATTAAGCCGATTTTCGTAGGGAATTTTTCCTTAATAAAACCTGATAGTAACGGCCCTGCAAGTGCAATTCCAATGCCGATAAATAAAGCGCTTGTGAATAAGGTGAGAATGGAAGAAGTAAAAGCTCTCATACATGTTGCAAAGCCAATTAAAATAAGACAAGCCATAATTGCTTTTTCTGCCCCATATTTTTTAATTACCTTCCCGGTTAGTAAGGCGAATGTCCCCATACAAAAAACAGGAATGGCTGTTAAAAAACTAACGGAAAAATTGCTTATATTTAAGTCTTGTCGGATTGTTTCTAATAAAGGTGAAATAGATGTAATTCCGATACGTAAATTAATAGAAGTAAAAAATAGTGCTAGTATATACAAATAAGTTCGTTCTTGATGTTTCAATTTCATTTTCTCCTCTCTTAAACATCAGATGTTATTGAGTATATCATCTGATGTTTAAGTGTAATATATAAGGAGCTTATTTCAGCTCCAAATTTTGAACAACGTATGTTCGAGCCTCTTCGGCATTTTGTTTTAATATAGCTTGGAATAATTTTTCATGAATTTCAGAGTTATCTTCATAGTCAGCTGTATTTAATATTAATTGGCTTAAAATATGACGAAGGGCAGGCACGAAAGATTGATATAAATCAAGTAGAACTTCGTTTTTGCTCGCCGTTGCAATTGCTAAATGAAACTGAATGTCTGCATCTATGTAAGCTACATAATTTCCTTCTCGAAGGGCATTTCTTCTTTTATCCAAATTTCCTTTTAAGTATAAAAGATCCTCTTCGCTTCGGCGCTGTGCCGCTAACATAGCTACTTCTTTATCTAACATATTTCGTGCTTCATACACATGATTAATATTTGCTGCCTGCAATCGTTTTTCAAATGAATCTTGCGTAGTATTTAGTGAGACAATACGAGTACCTTGTCCTTGTCGAACTTCTAAGATACCAGCATGTACTAATATCTTTATGCTTTCTCGCAGCGTCGAACGCCCTACACCTAACTCTTCCATTAATTGGGGCTCTGTAGGGAGGCGATCACCAACTTCGTACTCGCCAGAAAAGATTTTTTCTTGTAGACGTTCCAACACTTCATCGACTAATTTTCGTCGAGAAACTTTTGAAAAAGATTTCTTTTCATTTATATTCATCTGCTCATCTCCTGTTATATTCGCTTTTATAATAACCAATTTAAGTTCTGTTGACAATGTTATTTTTTAGGTGTTTGAAGCGGAATACTAAAATCAGATTTATAAGGCATAAAAAAATCCATTTTGAAAAAAATCAATCAAAATGAATTCTTCAACCGCATTTAATAACTCGTCAAAAATACTTTTCCTTTTGCTTTCTCAGCAGAATGCACAACAGCAACCGCAGTTTTCACATCCGCTAAGTCATACGTAGAATGTACTGTCATAAAACGTAATTTTTTATCCTCAACTAAACGAATTAAGTGACGAAACGTTTCTTGCCATTTATACGGTGACACGTCTGTATTCCAATGTCGTAAATGAAATATGTTAGCATGCACCTTTGCTTTCGTAACAATTTCGGCCCAGTTTACTTGTACGCCTGATAGAAGACCGATAGTTAAAAAGTGTCCATTTGGACGTACACAAAATGCTAATTCATTTCCATCGGATCCTCCAATAGAATCAATCGCAGCATCTGCGCCTATCCCGTTCGTTAACTCCATAACGGTTTCATAAAGCGGAACAGTGGAAGTATCTATTACATATTCAGCACCGAGCTGAAGTAATTTCTCTGTATGTTTACTATTTCTAGTCACTGCAATGAGTCGAAAGTTTAAAATTTGTGATAACTGTGCAAAAAGATGACCTATAGCGGATCCACAAGCGTTTACTAATAAAACGTTATCTCGTTTTAAGTTTAGCGTTTCTGTACACGTAACCCAAGCTGTTAATGGGTTGATGTACATTTGTGCAGCTGTAAAATCATCAATTGAATCGGGAATAAGGATTACAAAATCAGCTGATGTCTTCACATATTCTTGCCAAGTACCTTCCCCGCGTAAAGGTAGCGCGCGTTTACCGATAAGGTCTCTAGAAACACTCGCACCAACATCTTCAACAATACCAACACCTTCATAACCAGGTATGTTAGGTAAAGGGATTCTATGTGCATACGCTCCAGTTACAGGAATTAAGTCAGATGGATTAATCGGTCTAACTAACATACGAACTAGCACTTCATTATCTTTTAATGGTTCTATATTTTTATATTCAACTTGTAATACATCTTTTGGGTTACCAAACTTATGAAATTGAATGCATGTTCCGCGCAAAATAATGGTTCCTCCTTAATGTAGTCAAATGTATTATAGCATTTTTAGCTTGGCTACTTATTTCGTTACATATATAAAAGGGAATAGAAATTTTAAAGAGGGAGTAAACATGAAAAATTAGCCCAATAAAAACTAAAGTTAAAGGCACCCGAACGAGTGCTTTTATTTTGTTTTTACCAATATAATTTAAAGATTATACATAAATGGGGGAGTCAGCATGAATAAAAAGATAATCTGGGGAATTTTAGGGATTGTTGTGATCATGATAGCCCTTGTGAGTATGAATGTATTACAAAAAAATGCCAAAGAAGCAGAGGAAAAGAAGAAACGTGAAGCTAGCTATGTTCAAGCCGCAGCGGAATTTTATAATAATATTGAATTAATGGGATTTGTTGCTGATTTTGTTTTACCGCAATATTCAGAGTCCTGGTCTAAAGCTATTGATGAACGCCGAAATTTTAACATAGCTTTAAATGCTAAGAAAAAATCTCTAAATTCAATGGTGGCTCAATCTTCTGTAATATATAGTGATATGGAAGGGCAATTAAAAACGGTATCTGAAGCTGCGAAAGAAAATCCAAATAAGTACAAAGAACTTTATGATGAATACAAGAAGATGTATGGAATTATTACATCTTTAAAGGAACAAACAGAATCTCCTAGTGGAACTCTGATAACGTTTAATCAAAATGCAAACATGTTATTCCAAGAATACAAGAAATATAAAGGGAATATTGATGTGGCTATATCAGAGGATATAAAAAATGAAGTAGAGAAGATTCAAGAAAAAAACAAAAAATAATCGCAAAATAAAATATATGGCCTAAAAAGAACAATTTTAAATTCTATTATATAATGAGGGCTTTAAAAGTTTGTAATGGGGGAATTATAGATGGAGCTATTTAAAGGTAAAGTTGTTTGTCCAAGATGTGATGGGAATGGTCTCGTTTGTAGAGTTGAAATAAAAGACATTGATAAAGTTGTATATGTTTGTGATGAATGTGACGCAACGTGGTTACATAAGGATAGGTTTGGGATGAATAATTTTGTGAACTACGAGACGTTTCTTAGAGAAAATTCATTGTCTTATATGGAGGCTAATGTTGTTCGTTTAGGCTATGATTGGTACAAAGGATAAGCGATTTTTCAAATAGAAGAAGCTACTTTTAAAGTAGCTTCTTCTATTTGTCTATTAAGCCGAAGCCTTCTTCATTCTCTCAAGTAAACTAGATAAAATATGCGTACGATAAGATTCTAGTTTTTTACCTTCATAAGTACGGATACCTAATTTTTTAAGTTCTTTTACATACCAACCTTTGCTTCCGAAATACATGTGATCGCTCCCCTTCAACTTTGTTTTATTTGTTCTGATTGTACTTGGAGGTACAGGTAATATAATGAAGGAAATGAATTTCGTGCGAAAATGGTTAACTTTGTTGCAAAAGACATATATACTAAAGGTAGTATATAACGAGGTGGGCAAGACGTGATTATAGAGAAGCACGAAATTCAAATTGACCAAATTACGAGCGGTAAAGTGAATATCTTTACTTTCTATAGAAATAGAAAGCAAATTGATGATCATTTTTTACGTTTACAAGAACCATCGCTTACAGCAAACTACTTCTTCCATTTTCATTTTGATGCAGAGAGCTTACACCTTCTGCAGGAAGAGTTTCCGGGCATATATCCGTACGACGGTAGTGAAACGATTCATAACTGGACGGAAAAGATGAAGGCAGAATTGCAACATCAGATCCAAACAGGTAAATGGAATAAACGCGTACGTATCGGTAATCGCATTCTAGATGTGGAGTTTACGTGGTGCGACGAAGATATAGTAGAGTGAAAAAGAAGCGGATGACGCTTCTTTTTTTAGCGCTGGAATAAAACGAGCTTACCTGCAGAAGATGTGCAGCGATGTGTTTTTTCGTGCAATCCTTTTTCTTGTAAAATAGATTCACCTTTTGCTTTCGCTTCTTTTTCAGTTGCCGCCTCAAATGATTCGTCCAATGCTTTTGAACCATCTTTTTCAAAGACTGTTAGAACGTATACTCCCATGAAAATTCCCTCCAAAAATTAAAATCAGAATCTTATAACTATTTTGGCATAAATCACTAGAATATGCAAAGAAATATATGACATTGCATGTTACAATAAAGTGACACTTTAATAAGCAGGGGAGTTTTTCATCCCCTGCTTATTATTAGTGGAACCAATCGGGTATTTAAGGGCAGTTAACTTTCAGATTGCCTTCTTTGCCTATTGCCCGTTAGTACGGGATAAAATGAAACTTTTGAAATATAGAAAGGATCGTTATTTGTGAAACAAGTGAAGTTTATACATGCGGCTGATTTGCATTTGGATAGTCCGTTTAAAGGGATGGAAATGAATGTACCGCAGTCTATTTGGGAGAGAATGAAGCAAAGTACGTTTGAATCGTTCGAACGTATTATTGATAAAGCGATTCAAGAGCGCGTTGATTTCGTATTACTAGCCGGGGATTTGTATGATGCGGAGACGCGAAGTTTGCGGGCGCAAGTGTTTGTGCGTGAGCAAATGAAGAGACTTTCGCAGTACGATATCCCTGTTTTTATTATTCACGGTAACCATGATCATTTAGGAGGAAGCTGGGCAGCGATTGAGTTTCCGGAAAATGTTCATGTGTTTACGGAGCCTTATGTAGAAGAGAAATCATTTTATAACAATGGTGAACTGTTAGCTTCTATTTACGGATTTAGTTATTTGCAGCAAGCAGTAACGGATAATATGACAGCGCAGTTTACGAAAATGAGTGATGCGCCTTTTCATATTGGCATGCTTCACGGAAGTGTGGAAGGAGATGCAGAGCATAATCGCTACGCACCGTTTCAAATTCGTGAGCTGAAAGAAAAGCAGTTTGACTATTGGGCTCTTGGCCATATACATAAACGTGAAATTTTATCAGAAGAGCCGTACATTATTTATTCAGGTAACATACAAGGGCGTCATCGTAAAGAGACAGGGGAAAAGGGTGCGTACCTTATTGAACTTACGAAACAAGGAACGCATTGCTCATTTTTCCATACGGCAGATGTTGTATGGGATGAAATAGAAGTGAATATTGATGGACTTGAAACTGTTGATGAAATTATGACGAGCATATCTACTGCGATGAATGAGTGCCGAAGAGAAGAGGGAGGGACGCTACTAACTGTCGTATTTACAGGACAAGGGCCGCTTTCTCCTTATTTGCGTGACGAAAAGCGCGTGGAAGAGATTTTTCATATTTTAGCATCTGGAGAAGAGCGAAAAGATTTCGTATATGCGATGAAGTGGAAAAATGAGACGGTTTCTTTTGCAGAAATAGAGCGTTTGAAAGAAGAAAATCATTTTGTCGGTAGTGTACTGAAAGAGTTAGAAGCTTTCACAAATATGGACGGCGTGTTGCGCACCATTTGGACATCTCCTGTAGCGCGTAATAGTATTGAATCTTTTACAGAAGAAGAGAAGAAAGAGATTCAAAAGGAAGCGGAAAATATTATTTTAGAACAATTATTCCAGCAAGAGAGGGATAAGAAATGAGAATGGAAAAACTCCATATTTATGGATACGGAAAATTAGAAAATGTGGAAATGGATCTGTCGATGCTGACGGTGTTGTACGGTGAAAATGAAGCGGGGAAATCGACAATTCGCTCATTTATGAAAAGTATTCTGTTCGGTTTTCCGACGAGAGGACAGCGCCGTTATGAGCCGAAAGAAGGCGGGAAGTATGGTGGTGCAGTTACTGTACAAACAGAGAAGTACGGCCGTTTGAAAATTGAACGATTACCAAAGACGGCAGCTGGAGAGGTGACCATTTATTTTGAAGATGGAAAAACGGGCGGCGAGGAAATTTTACACGATATATTAAGCGGGATGAATGAAAGTTTATTTGAATCTGTTTTTTCTTTTGATATGCATGGGTTGCAAAATATTCATCAGCTTGGTGAAGCGGATATCGGAAATTATTTATTTTCGGCAAGCGCAGTTGGAAGCGATGCGTTATTACAGCTCGATAAAAAGCTAGAGAAAGAAATGGATCAGCGCTTTAAGCCGAGTGGTCGTAAGCCAGAGATTAATATGTCACTGCAAGAGATGAAGAAGCTTGAAGAGAAGATGAAAGAGTGGCAAGGGAAAATTGGCACGTATGAAAAACAGGTCGAGCAGTTAAAAGAGGATGAAGAGAAGCTTGCCTCTGTTCGTGCGGAGAAGGAGAACGCGGAAAAGCGAAAGCAAGATTATGAAATATTAGCAGCGCTTGAGCCTCTCGTTATTGAAAAGCATGCGCATGAGAAAGTGTTAGAATATGAAAAAAGGCAATTTCCTGTAAACGGAACGGCGCGCTATGAAGCGATAAAGGCGAAGATGGAGCCGCTTCAATTACAAGTTGATTCGCTCCATAAAAAAATAGAGACGGTGCAATCGGAAATTGATTCGATTCAAATAGATGAAGAATTTTTACAAAAAGAAAGTTACGTAGAAGAACTTCGCATGCAGCATATGTCGTATGAAAATGCACGCCAAGAAATGCGAGATATGACGGGGAATATTGCGAATATAAAAGAAGAAATGGCAGAATTAGAGCAACAAATTGGTGCTACTTTTGAAAAAGAAACAGTTCTTTCGTTTGATATGAGTTTGGCAACGAAAGAGCTAATTACACAAACAGTGCAAAAAGCGCGCGAATTAGAAACGCAAAAAGCACAGCTCGATGATCGCTTCAAAGTAGCGCAAGAGCAGTTAGAAGAACAAGAAGAAAATATAAGGCAGATCAAGAAACAAATGTTAGCTGATGAAGAGCGTGCTACATTAGCTGAGAAAGAAAAATCGTTCCAAGACGCGGCGTTTATCGGTATGGGTGCGGAGAGAATGAAGCGTAAGTATGAGGAAAAAGTAGGAGTGGCTACGCAAAAGAAAAAGCAGTGGCAAAGAGTTTGTCTTCTGTTACTTCTTATTAACACAGGTGTTTTATTCACGAGCTTATTTATAGATAACCGCCAGCTTTTATTTATTAGTGTCATTGTTTTTGTAGGGATTGTTCTCGCCCTTGTTTTATATAAAGATCCATCAAGCGGATTACAAGAAGAGCTTCTTACTCTTCAGCAAAGTGCTGGCGGAAGACAAAGTGAAGAAGCGATGTCCGTTCGCTATCAATTAGAAAAAGATGAAGAGATCCGTAAGCTATTTGAGCGCGAGTCATATAAGTTACAGCAAATGGAACGAGCTTATGATAAAGTCGTTTCATCGTATGAGGAATGGGAGAGAGAAACGTTCCGCGCAGGAGAACAAGTCGATGCGTATAAATCGCGCTATATGTTCCCTGAATTTTATACGTATGCACACATATTGCCGGCATTTGAGCGGATTGAAAAAATGCAGCAACTGTATCGTGAAGTAGAGAAACAAAGCACGCGGAAATCTTCATTATATGAAATGATTTCGCACTTTGAACATAAACTAGAAACTGTTATCGGTAGCGCGGAGTATAATAAGCTGCACGAGGCACAAAGTCGTATGCAAAATGAGAAAGAAAAGCGCCAGACTTGTAAGCAACTAAAAGAGAAGTTGACGGAATGGCAAGAAGAATATGAGTTCATGCAAGGGCAATTGAAACAGCTACTAGTAGAACGAGATAGTTTGTGGCATATTGCAGAGGCTACAGATGAAGAGATGTTTTTAGAAGCAGGTAAACTGGCAGAGAAATGTGAAGATGCAGAGAAACAAGTGGGGCGTTTATTACCGCAAATTGAGCTTTTAGAGCAGCGTTTAACGAGTTTGTCATTAGCTGAACATTATGAAGCTGAAGGTTATGAGGAAAAATTAAAGCGAGAAATGACAGTCGTGCGAAACTGTCTTGCAAAAGAGAAAGAACTGACAGAGCGCATTGCGAAACATCGTATGGAAATTGAGAATTTAGAAGAAGGCAGTACGTACGGTGATTTAATGCATGAATGGGAAATGAAAAAAGCGCAAGTGCGCGAACAAGTGAAAAGGTGGGCTGCTTATGCGGCAGCAAAGACGGTGTTAACGAAAACGAAGCAATACTATCATGAGGTACATTTGCCTCGTATTTTACAAAAATCAGAAGAGTATTTCGTCTATTTAACGGGCGGGCGCTATAGTAAAATCTTTTCACCGTCAGAGGCGGAGCCGTTCATTGTTGAACGTAACGACGGTATACGTTTTTACAGTCATGAACTAAGCCAAGCGACAGCGGAGCAATTGTATTTATCGTTACGATTTGCATTAGCGAAAACATTTGAGCATGATTATCCATTTATTATTGACGATAGTTTCGTGCATTTTGATGTGGTAAGGACGAATCGAACGATTGAACTAATAAAGGAAATTGCGAAAGATAGACAAGTCATCTTCTTTACATGTCATGCGCATTTGTTAACGTATTTCACAGAAGAACGGATTATAAAATTAACGCATAAGCGTAAAGAAAATGAGTTGTAGTGTGCTATACTAAAAGTAACTGATTTGGTGGAGGAATTCGAATGAAAAAGAAAATTGCAGAATATGAAGTTGGTGAACAAGTCGATGTTTTCTTGTTAATTAAAACAGCGACAAAAGGTCTCGCAAGTAATGGAAAGCCGTTTTTAACAGTAATTTTACAAGATCCAAGTGGAGATATTGAAGCGAAGCTATGGGATGTATCACCGGAAGTTGAGAAACAATATGTAGCAGAAACAATCGTTAAAGTAGCTGGAGATATTTTAAACTATAAAGGACGTATTCAATTACGTGTGAAACAAATTCGAGTTGCGAATGAAAATGAAGTAACAGATATTTCGGACTTCGTAGAAAAAGCACCAGTGAAAAAAGAAGATATGGTTGAGAAAATTACGCAATACATATTTGAAATGAGAAACCCGAACATTCAGCGTCTAACAAGACATTTATTAAATAAGCATCAAAATGAGTTTTTAGAATATCCAGCAGCGACGAAAAATCATCACGAGTTCGTATCTGGACTAGCTTATCACGTTGTATCGATGCTAGATTTAGCAAAAGCTATCTCGGCTCTATACCCATCGTTAGATAAAGACTTACTATATGCAGGCGTTATTTTACATGATCTTGGTAAAGTAATTGAGCTATCTGGTCCAATTTCTACAACGTATACGTTAGAAGGAAATTTACTAGGCCACATTTCTATCATGGTGAACGAAATTGGGAAAGCAGCAGACGAATTGCAAATTGATGCAGAAGAAGTATTAATCTTGCAGCACATCGTCCTTTCTCACCACGGAAAAGCAGAATGGGGTAGCCCAAAACCACCATTAGTAAAAGAAGCAGAAATTCTGCACTACATCGACAACTTAGATGCAAAAATGAACATGATGGACCGCGCATTAGGACGTACAAAACCAGGCGAATACACAGAGCGTGTCTTCGCACTTGATAATCGTTCATTCTATAAACCGACGTTCCATAATTAAGATTGTAAATAGAATGGCCTCATTAAGCGTTAAAAGCTTAGTGAGGCTGTTTTTGTATTAAAAATTAAATGAAATAGTTAAGAAGTACGCATGGGGTTAACGAAGAACGATTAAAACATATCTCACCACTAGAATGGGAGCATATCAACTTTAATATGGCAGATACTTAGAATCGCTTCAGCCTGTACAATAGGCCTAAAAATAAGAGTTGAAATTTGTTTAGCATATATTTTGGTTAAAAGGTGGGAGGGATCCCTATATAAAAAAGACACCCTAAGGTGCCTTTCCTCGACTAGATCGGAGTACCGCCAGCATTTCAGAAAAAATACAATAAGCTGTCCATATGGGCAGCTTATTTACATAATTCTCGTTCTCGGAAGTTGATCTTGTAGCGTTCTTTCTCGTAATTCACTATGTTTTCCAAAGAAAATAGTGAAAGGCAAGGCGCTGAATACATTTACAAAATGACAAAACTGTAAGAATACACGAATGTTTGTAAGAAAGTTCGATGTTTTCCTTTTTCTTTTTTTATTATAGTGAAAAAGAAGAACGAAATATTCTCTTATGTAGGAAAGGAAGATAATAATGATTGATCTATTAAATAAATGGATGTTAGAAAGTACAGGCAATTTCAATATCGTTGTAGGACTTACAGCACTTCTATTTTTGGGTTCAGTAATTGCACTTATTATTATTTACAAAAAAATTGGTAAACCATATGAAAGAACAAATGCTATTTATTTAAAAATTACTTCTCGTATGTTTACTATTCAGATTCTAATGAATGCTATATTTATTTCTTTAGTTGGTAAAGATATTGAGAATTTCCGTCAAATCTTTATATTATTTGAAGCTTTTGTATTCTTTATTGGAGCTATTTATTCGTTTAAATTATATAAACAGGAATACAAATAATCCACTTATAAGAAACAATAAAAAATGTAAACTTTTCATTTTTAGTTAACCGTATATTCTATACATATGGGGTTAACATAACGTCTCATTATGAGGAGTCAATCTATCTAGAAACCTAGAAAAGCCCCTTCAGATTTTCTCAAGGGGCTTTTCGTTCATATAATCAGTGTTATCGGTAGTTAGGTCTCTTTAGTTGAATGGGAATATTTTGATCCAGTAGAAGAACGCAAAACCTCCAGCTACAAATAAAGCAGCTAAAATGAATGTTATTAGAGGTATTTTATTTTTCATACTTCCCTCCCCTTTTTCCTAATTGTACCATTTAGAGGAAGTGATATGTTGTATAATTTTGGTTGTATATGATATTCATGTAAGGTTAACATAACGTCTTATTATCGGTAGCAAGGACAAGGAGGAACCCCTATTCTCACAAGGGAACTTCCTTTTTTTGTTTTATGGATCTATGCATTTTTTAATACATTACTATCCTGGAGCGGCTTTAGAGTCCTCGTTTGTTGCTGAATTAGCTGAAAAACAGTATAAGATCTTGCATACTCTTAGCGTGTTTTTTCAAAAATGCTGGCGATATCCTACATCCATCAACTTATGAATTTTATAATGTCCTCAAACCAAGAACCTCGCGTGTTTTTAGTCCAAGAACGTTAGGTTATTAGATCTTAAAAGAACAGCCCTTCAAAATAAGGGATAGCACTAACAAAATCTATATTTTCTAGTTTATGGGGAATGTTTATTGTGATAAAATATCAGAAAAATCAAATAACATAAAGGAGATTAGGAATATGAACATATTAGAAAAAATTAAAGAAAACGTTTCAAAGGTTATTGTAGGAAAGGAAGGAGTAATTGATTTAGCGATGATTGCATTAGTTGCAAATGGACATGTTTTATTAGAAGACGTACCAGGAACAGGGAAAACAACATTAGCCAAAACTCTTGCGAAAAGTATTGATGGGGCTTTTTAGCGTGTTCAATTTACATCGGATACGTTGCCGGGTGATGTAGTAGGATTAGAATACTTTGATATGAAAGAAAGTGATTTTAAAACGAGTAGGCTATGCACCAGAAGATCTTCTCTGAGTTAGTATCTCTCATTTGTGGTAGGAAGAAAAATAATATAACTCCTCATCGCCATCAGATTAAGAATTTCATTATTCTCCAAAACGACAAAAGTACACTGAATTCTCATAAACAACCAACTGTGGTGAGATAAAATTTTTGTTTTGGGGCATGGGGAGCCTGGAGTCTTTAGCTTGATAGTGATGTGACGCTATCCCACATAGAGATTAATGATTTTACACCCTAAATGTTATTTAACTAAAAAAATATCTCAAATTCAAGATTTTTTACTTGCTTTTTAATCACTTGAGTTGTAAAGTGATAGTAACGAAAGCAAATGAGTCACCTGAAAAACATATACTCAGTTACTTTCGGTTTACAAGACAAAGTAATTTATGAATGAATTCAATGCAGCTTATTTAGTAAACACTACGACTAAGTTATAAAAACATAATGAGAATAAATTGAAAAGCTAAGAAGCATATTATTTTTTTGTTGTCACTTGACTAGTAAAATGAAACGGAGGAATGACCGATGTATGAAATTAAAGGGCATCATCACATTTCAATGGTTACGAAAAACGCAAATGAAAATAATCACTTTTATAAAAACATGCTTGGTTTACGTCGTGTGAAAATGACGGTAAATCAAGACGATCCGTCAATGTATCACTTATTTTATGGAGATAAAACAGGAAGCCCAGGTACGGAGCTATCATTTTTTGAAATTCCTTTAGTAGGAAAAACATATCGTGGTACGAATGCGATTACTCGAATTGGATTACTCGTTCCGTCAGAGGACAGTTTGCAATACTGGAAAGAACGATTTGAGGAATTTGGTGTGGAACATAGTGAAATGACAACATATGCAAATCGTCCTGCTTTGAAATTTGAGGATTTTGAAGGACTTCGTTTCGTACTACTCGTTTCAAACGGCGAAAAAGTGGAGCATTGGGAGACGTGGGAGAAATCAGAAGTTCCTGCAAAGTATCAAATTCAAGGAATGGGTGCTGTGGAAATGACAGTGCGTAGACTTGATAAAATGGCGAGTACACTTACAGAGATGTTTGGTTATACAGAGGTTAGCCGAAATGACGAAGAAGCAATTTTTCAGTCTATTAAAGGAGAGGCCTTTGGGGAAATCGTTGTGAAATATTTGGACGGTCCTTCTGAAAAGCCGGGCCGCGGTAGCATTCACCATTTAGCGATTCGTGTGAAAAACGATGCAGAGCTTGCTTATTGGGAAGAACAGGTGAAACAAAGAGGTTTCCATTCTTCAGGAATCATTGACCGCTTCTATTTTAAAAGCTTATATTTCCGTGAATCAAACGGAATTCTATTTGAAATTGCGACAGATGGACCAGGATTTACAGTTGATGGAGATGTGGAGCATTTAGGAGAAAAACTTGATTTACCACCGTTCTTAGAAGATCAGCGAGCAGAAATTGAAGCAAATTTAGCTCCGATTGAAGAGAAGTAATAGAAGAAAAAATACAAATTTAATATATAAATGAAAACCATTGGAGGAATATAAAATGAACCAATTAAAAGGAATTCATCACGTTACAGCGATTACAAGTAGTGCAGAAAAGAACTATGAATTTTTCACTCATGTTTTAGGAATGCGTTTAGTTAAAAAAACGGTAAACCAAGATGATATTCAAACGTACCATTTATTCTTTGCAGATGATAAAGGTAGTGCCGGAACAGATATGACATTCTTTGACTTCCCAGGTGTTCCAAAAGGAGTACACGGTACAAATGAAATTTCAAAAACTTCATTCCGTGTTCCAACGGATGCAGCATTATCATATTGGGTGAAACGCTTTGATCGTCTTGAAGTGGAACATACAGGAATTAAAGAGCAATTTGGTAAGAAAACTCTTTCTTTCGTTGATTTTGATGATCAACACTATCAATTAATCTCGGATGAAGTTGATAAAGGGGTAGAATCAGGTACACCGTGGCAAAACGGGCCAGTGCCATTAGAATATGCAATTACTGGTTTAGGACCTGTATTTATTCGTATCGCAAACTTTAGTTTCTTTAAAGAAGTGTTAGAAAAAGTTCTATTATTTAAAGAGATTGCTCAAGAAGGAGAATTCTATTTATTTGAAGTGAATGAAGGTGGAAACGGTGCATCTGTCATTGTAGAACATAATACAGTTCTTCCTGAAGCACAACAAGGTTTTGGTACAGTTCACCATGCTGCATTCCGTGTAGAAGATCGCGCTGTATTAGAAGAATGGATTGAAAGAATAGGTAGCGTTGGTCTCCCTTCATCTGGTTATGTAAATCGTCACTTCTTCGAGTCATTATACGCAAGAGTTGCACCGCAAATTTTATTTGAATTCGCAACAGACGGTCCTGGTTTTATGGGAGATGAGCCATACGAAACACTTGGAGAAAAATTATCTTTACCTCCATTCCTAGAGCCAAAACGTGAAGAAATTGAAAAATTAGTTCGTCCAATTGATACAGTGAGAAGTACAAAGGAATTTATTAAAGAGTAAAAATAGAGATAATAAGTAGGAGAGCAAGTAGTTTTAGCGAATAGCTGAAATTGCTTGCTTTTTTATTGGTCGATAAAAATTCTGATAATTATTTCTCAAGTTTTGTAATAGGAAATGTTTAGTATAATAACAATAAAATATTAAAAATTCTGATAATAATTTTTCAATACATGCTAATGGGCGATGATATACAATTTGAATAATTGTATAAATATCCCAAATTTATAAATTGGGGCAAGGGGGACGCGAGGTATGGGAGCAGATGTAGTAACGAAGGAGCAAATGAAACATTTTTTAGATGATTGGTATCGTGTAATGTTGCAGCAACATATAGAGAAAGCTACAGAAATGAAAGAGGAGATTGATAGTAAGATTAGTGGTTTGGAAGTTGATCAAGATGTATCGCTTTATCATGCGTTATTGAAATTTAGATATGATGCATTAGTTGATTGGATTGCAGTTAGAGAAGATAGTTTTGATAAAGTAGAATCTTTCGAAATTCCGACAGAAGGCTTTCTAGCGTATTACTATCACTTCTTTAAAGGATTTCATTGTACATTAATTTCAAATTATAACGAAGCGAAAGAACAGTATGAAAAAGCTGAGAAGTTATTGAAATATATTGCAGATCCGATAGAGCATGCGGAGTTTAATTATCGAATGGGGAACTTTCATTATCATTCCTATCAACAAATTAATGCGATTGATTATTTGAAAAAGGCAAAAGAAGATTTTATGAAGCAATCAGGATATGAGGTTAATTTTGCCTTATGCGAGAATATTTTAGGGTTATGCTATGTTGATTTAAATCAATTTGAGTTAGCAGAGGAGATATTTAATAATTCCTTAAATGTTTTTCAACAAATTAATCATGAAAAATATATTTTAATGGTTAGAAATAACTTAGGGTTGCTATATGCAAATCAGAATTTATCTGAGTTAGCCATTCGCCATTTATCCGAAGTAACAAAGAAAGCTCCTAATCATTTTAGGGCGCTGTACTTGGAGGCTGATGAATATTTAAAAATAAAAGAATTTGAAAAAGCGAGTGCCATAATAAGTAAAGGATTGCATATTTGTAATCAGTTGAAGAATCAAGAATATCAATACCGATTCATGGTTTTAAATGAAATGAATACAAATATTGATGCATTAGAAGAGGTTGTTATAGCAGGTATTTCTTACTTTGAAAGAGAAGAGTTATTTGACTGTATTCAGGAATATACAGAACGCTTAGCAGATAAATTTTATGATATAAACAATCATGAAAAGGCTAGTAAATATTATCGTATGAGTAAAGAAGCGAGGCAAAAACAGATGACAAAAGGGGCGTTAAAGTAATGAAAAAAATTGTGTTAACAGTAATTGGATTTGCATTTACTTTCTCAGTTTTAGGTTCCCATGATTTTAATGCTATTGCTCTTAATAAGGGAGATACAGGTGGAGCGCCAGCAGGACCAGAGTATTCTGGTTTTAATAAGGGAGATACAGGTGGAGCACCTGCAGATAATAGAGGCGACGGCGGCGGAGTAAGCCAACTATAATAAAAATAAAGAAGGGACTTCATATGGAAGTCCCTTCTTTATTTTTTGGCCATGCAGAGAAAAAAATTGACTTACTTTTCATATGTAACTATAATAGTTACAAAATAACCATCAGTAATAGAGATGAGTTATATTTTTTTAATATAATTGTAACTGATTTAGTTACAATTAAAAAATCAATCATAAAACAACCAAAAAATGTAAAAACTTTAAATAGCAACATGAGAAAGGAGACGGAAATTTTGAAACGGTTTAAGTTTTATATGATTAGCGGTATTGTGCTTGTTTTGTTAGTAGTATGTAACTTCGTCGATAAGCCGATTGCGAAGGTTAGAGAAGTGAAAGATACTGTTATGATGAAGCTGAATACGAAAGAGAGTATGGCACAGATTGATGGGCAGACGATTTACTTTAAGCAAATTGGTGAGGGGAAGCCGCCTTTACTTATGCTTCATGGATTTGGTGGTTCTTCAGATGGGTTTAGTGATATTTATCCGGAACTTGCGAGAGATCATACGATTATTGCAGTTGATATTTTAGGATTTGGGCGTTCTTCTAAGCCGGTTGATTTTCAGTATTCGTTTCCTGCGCAAGTGAATTTATATTATAAGTTAATGAAGAAGCTCGGATACGATCAGTTTGCGGTACTTGGTCATTCGATGGGGGGAGAGATGTCCCTTAATTTAGCGTATTTATATCCGGACGCAGTGACACATCTCATTTTGGCGGATTCTACAGGGATCGAGTCTTTCCAGCAAAAAGAAAGTTATGAAGTGCCGCCGCTATCAACGGATCTTCAAACTGTAACAGAGATTACGGATTATAATAAAAATGAAGTGAAAAATAGTCGTGATGATAAAGAGCATTACGATCAGCTTACGAAAATGAGAGAGCGCCGCATTGCGATGGAGGCCGATAAAATTAAAGTACCGACTTTAATTATATGGGGACGACATGATAAGAGCGTTTCTTGGAAAAACGGTGAGCTGTATCATCAGTTATTTACAAATAGTACATTTCATATTATTGAAAAAGGATACCATGCTCCGTTCCGCCAGGAGCCAATCGAATTTATGGAATATGTACAAGCATTTTTCTCAAAGCATCCACAATAAAAAGTTTTTAAGCATAAATCCACTTCTTTCCTCATACAGTGAAACTAATAAGGCTTGTCTAAGGAAAGGAATGAAGTGATTTGGAAATTTTACCATGGTGGGTTTATCTTGTAATTGTTGGGATTGTACTAAGTGGCTACATGGTTTTATATACTTCAAAAAAAGAGCAAGAGATGGATAATGAGTTTATTGAAAAAGAAGGCGAAGTATATATGAAACGTTTAGAAGAAGAGCGTGAGAAACGTAATCAGGATAGTGATAAGGATTCGGTATTACTTTAATAGAAACTTTTGAAGAAGAGAAAAGAGTTTAGTTTCTCTTCTTTTTATTGTTCGGGAAATTATTATAGAAGAAAAATATAAAAAATTTGCATGACATAAAGTGCGCAATGGCTCTATGTTAAGGTGTAACGCATAAGTTGCGTAGGTTATGCAACGATAACTAGCTTTACTCTTCATCATTTATTTGACCATACTAGGCGTAGAGAGGTGATAAACACAGTATGATCTTTAGTGAGCGTTTAAAAGAAGAACGAGAAAAACGGAATTGGTCCCAAAATGATTTGGCTGAAAAACTTCATGTAAGTAGGCAATCTGTTTCGAAATGGGAGACGGGAAAGAACTATCCGAGCATTGAAATTATTATTCATTTAAGTGATTTGTTCGGTATTACGATTGATGAGCTATTGAGGAGTGATGAAGAGTTGACACAGAAAGTTATTGAAGATAGTAAGCAATTGGCATATCCAAAATGGAAGGTGTTTTTTGATAGTTTATTTATGATGGGCGTATTTTTGTTTGTTACAAAAATCGTTGTGTGGATGTTAAATAAGTTTGCAGGAGCGAGCATTACAATTGTAGCAGACGCACCGTATATGATGAACTTTCTACCTCTTATATTAATGATCGTAGGTGGCACGGTTTCTGATAAGTTGAAGAAAAGATATAAATAGAGGAAAGGTTTGAAAGAAATTCCCTACACTAGCTGTTCTTTTCATATAAATTGTGTACTATAAAGGATAGGATGATATAAAGAAGGGGACATTTAGAATGGAATTTCATGAACAAAAGATTTTGCCAGCAGTGAGGCAAATTAAAGACTTGGAAAAGCTATTACATAGTTCGTATGAATATATTGTTATTTTAGATATTCATGTTGGTCAATTGAAGAGTGTTGTTTCACTCGCGAAGCAACACGGTAAAAAGGTGTTTTTACATGTTGATTTGATCCATGGGTTACAAAGTGATGGGCATGCGACGGAGTTTTTATGCCAAGAATATAAACCGTACGGGTTATTGTCAACAAAGGCGAGCGTAATTATGAAGGCGAAGCAAAAGGGTGTCGTCTCCATTCAACGCATCTTTTTGATTGATTCTAGTGCGATGGAAAAGAGCTGTAATTTGTTAGAAAAGACGAAACCGGATTATATAGAGGTGCTTCCTGGTGCGCTAACGGATGTGATCGCTGAAGTGAAAGAGCGTACAGGTGTACCGATTTTAGCGGGTGGTTTTATTCGTACTGTGGAGGATGTTGAAAGAGCTTTACATGCTGGTGCGACAGCGATTACGACATCGAAAAAAGAATTATGGAAACATTACCAAAAAAAGTGACGAAAATGTGAAAAGATTCTGTTGACACCGCTTTCATTAACGGTTAACATTATAGACAAGTTAATAAACGTGACGGAGAAAAGAAGAGATCCACATTTCATTGTTTCTATATACTTTTATATAGAAGCGTGTAAGCTGTGGATCTTTTTCTTTTGAAAAAAACGAATGGCCATTCATTTTACCTCTATCACATTTGAAAGCATTTAAATTGATTGTGGAGGGATTTTATGTCAGCATTTTTAGGGGAATTAATAGGGACAGCGTTGTTAATCGTACTTGGTGGCGGCGTTTGTGCTGGTGTAAGTTTAAAGAAGTCGTTTGCGAAAGATTCTGGTTGGATTGTAATTACAATGGGCTGGGGCTTAGCGGTAGCGGTTGCAGCGTATGCGGTTGGATCAATTAGTGGGGCACATTTGAATCCAGCTTTAACGATAGGACTAGCATTTAAGGGAGCGTTCCCATGGAGTGACGTACCAGGTTATATCGCAGCACAAATGATTGGGGCAATTATCGGGGCAATTATCGTATATTTACACTATTTACCACATTGGAAAGAAACAGAAGATCCAGGAACAAAGTTAGGCGTATTTGCAACAGGTCCAGCAATTCCGAACACATTTGCAAACCTTTTAAGTGAAATGATTGGAACATTCGTTTTAGTATTTGGTATATTAGCAATTGGAGCAAATAAATTTGCAGATGGATTAAATCCATTTATCGTAGGTTTCTTAATTGTAAGTATTGGTTTATCATTAGGTGGAACAACAGGATACGCAATCAACCCGGCTCGTGATTTAGGTCCGCGTATTGCGCACTTCTTCCTTCCGATTGCAGGAAAAGGCGGTTCAAACTGGAAGTATGCATGGATTCCAGTAGTTGGTCCGATTTTAGGTGGATCACTTGCAGGTTTATTCCATCAAGTTGTATTTGAAGGAAAACAAAATTCAGCACTTATTTATGTAATTATTGCAACTGTGGTTGTACTAGCAATCTCATATATGACAAGTAAAAAAAGTGGAAGCACTACAAATAATAGAAAAGTAGCATAGGGGGAAACCGATATGAAAAAATATATTCTTTCATTAGACCAAGGAACAACTAGCTCACGCGCAATTCTTTTCAATAAAGCAGGGGAAATCGTTCATTCAGCTCAAAAAGAATTTACGCAACATTTTCCAAAGCCAGGCTGGGTAGAACATAATGCACAAGAAATTTGGGGATCTATTTTAGCAGTTATCGCAACTTGCTTAAGTGAAGCGGATGTAAAACCAGAGCAAATCGCAGGTATCGGTATTACGAACCAACGTGAAACAGCGGTTGTATGGGATAAAACGACTGGTAAACCAATTTATAACGCAATCGTATGGCAATCTCGTCAAACAATGGAGATTTGTGATGAGTTAAAAGAAAAAGGTTATAGCGAAATGGTTCGTGAAAAAACAGGTCTTTTAATTGACGCATACTTCTCTGGTACGAAAGTAAAATGGATTTTAGATAACGTTGAAGGTGCAAGAGAAAAAGCAGAAAACGGTGAGTTATTATTCGGAACAATTGATACGTGGCTTGTATGGAAACTATCTGGTGGTAAAGCGCACGTAACAGACTACTCAAATGCATCACGTACATTAATGTTTAACATTCACGACTTACAGTGGGATGATGAGCTTCTAGACATGTTAACAGTACCAAAGAGCATGCTTCCTGAAGTACGTCCATCATCTGAAATATATGGTGAAACAATTGATTATCACTTCTTCGGTCAAAATATACCGATTGCAGGTGTAGCTGGTGACCAGCAAGCAGCATTATTTGGACAAGCTTGTTTCGGTGAAGGTATGGCGAAAAATACTTACGGAACTGGTTGCTTCATGTTAATGAACACAGGTGAAAAAGCAGTAGCTTCTGAGCACGGTCTATTAACAACAATTGCATGGGGTTTAGATGGTAAAGTAAACTACGCATTAGAAGGAAGTATTTTCGTAGCAGGTTCTGCAATTCAGTGGTTACGTGACGGAATGCGCATGTTTAAAGATGCAAGTGAGAGTGAAGTGTACGCATCACGCGTTGAATCAACTGATGGTGTATACGTTGTACCAGCATTCGTAGGACTCGGAACACCTTACTGGGATAGTGAAGTACGCGGCGCTATGTTTGGCGTAACACGCGGTACGACGAAAGAGCACTTCATTCGTGCGACGCTAGAATCTTTAGCATACCAAACGAAAGATGTACTTTGTGCAATGGAAGCAGATTCAGGTATCGAACTAAATACATTACGCGTTGATGGCGGAGCAGTTAAGAATAACTTCTTAATGAAGTTCCAAAGTGATATTTTAGAAGTTCCTGTAGAGCGTCCAGTGATCAATGAAACGACAGCTTTAGGTGCAGCATACTTAGCAGGTCTTGCGGTTGGATATTGGAAAAACCAAGATGAAATTAAAGCGCAGTGGCATATGGACAAACGCTTTGAACCAACGATGGAAGCGGAAACAAGCGAAGAGCTATATGCTGGATGGAAAAAAGCAATTGAAGCAACAAAAGCTTTCAAATAATCATAAACAGTGTTATAATGATGACAAGTTAATAATTCGGTAGGAGATTTGGAGAGACCACAACACGCTATAGAGGCGAAATCTATAGCGGAGTTCGTGGTCTCTTTTTTCGTTATCAAAGGGAGGAATTACCATGAAATTTTCAAGTAAACAACGTAAAGACGTATTAAACGGAGTAAATAAACAAGAGTTAGATGTGATCGTAATTGGTGGAGGTATTACTGGTTCTGGTATTGCATTAGATGGGGCAACACGCGGGTTATCAACAATTGTGTTTGAAATGCAGGACTTTGCAGCAGGTACATCAAGTCGTTCTACGAAACTTGTACACGGTGGTCTACGTTATTTAAAACAACTTGAAGTGAAAATGGTAGCAGAGGTGGGGAAAGAGCGTGCGATCGTATATGAGAACGGTCCCCATGTAACAACACCAGAGTGGATGTTACTTCCGTTCCATACAGGCGGTACGTTCGGATCATTCAGTACATCAATTGGTCTTCGTGTATACGACTTCTTAGCAGGTGTAAAACGAAGCGAGCGCAGAAAAATGTTTAACCGTGAAGAAACATTAAACAAAGAGCCTCTTGTGAAAAAAGAAGGATTAAAAGGCGGCGGTTACTACGTAGAATATCGTACAGACGATGCGCGTCTTACAATTGAAGTAATGAAAGAAGCAATTGAGCATGGTGCGAAAGCTGTTAACTACGCAAAAGTAGACAGTTTCTTATATAAAGATGGAAAAGTATGCGGTGTACGTGTAATCGATTTACTAGACGGAGAAGTGTACGAAGTTTACGGTAAGAAAATTGTAAACGCAGCTGGTCCTTGGGTAGATACACTTCGTGAAAAAGATAACTCGAAAAAAGGAAAAGTACTTCAGTTATCAAAAGGTGTTCACTTAGTAATTGATCAAAAACGTTTCCCATTAGGTCAAGCAATTTACTTCGATACACCAGATAAACGTATGGTGTTCGCGATTCCTCGTGGCGGAAAAACATACGTAGGTACAACAGATACGTTCTATGATAAAGATGCAGCTGTACCACACATGACAACAGAAGATCGCACATACATTATTAATGCGATTAACTACATGTTCCCAAGCGTGAAAATTACGGAAAAAGATGTTGAATCAAGCTGGGCTGGTGTACGTCCATTAATTTATGAAGAAGGTAAAAATGCATCTGAAATTTCTCGTAAAGATGAAATTTGGACTTCTGAATCTGGTTTAATTACAATCGCTGGTGGTAAATTAACAGGATACCGCAAAATGGCTGAAATGGTAGTAGACTACGTAACAAACTTACTACAAAAAGAAGGTCATAGTGCATATCCGAAGAGTGACACGAAACATATGCCAATCTCTGGTGGACATGTAGATGGTTCACACGGATTCCCAGCATTCGTTGCGAAAAAAGCAGACGAAGGTACGAAATCTGGTTTAACGAAAGCGCAAGCAGAAGAGTTCGCGAAATTCTACGGCTCTAACGTTGACGTACTATTCGACTTAGCGAAAAAACATAAAGACGAAGCGAAAGAATATAACATGCCGCTTGACGTTCTAATCCCACTTGTATACGCAATGGATTACGAAATGACAGCAAAACCGGTAGACTTCTTCGTACGCCGCAGAGGTGCTGTATTCTTCAACATCCACTGGGTATACGAGTGGAAAGAAGCAGTAATCAACTACATGGCTGCGAAACTAGGCTGGAGCAAAGAAGAACAAATGAAATATACAGCTGAACTAGAAAAAGCATTAACAGACGCTGTAATTCCTGTAGATCAACAAGAACAGGCAGCTGCGTTAGCGTAAAATAGAGAACCACCTGAAGGGGAGCCCTTTAGGTGGTTTTTTCTCTTGACTAAAAATAAATAAAATGTGTTACAATGATGATAGAGTATATAGTATGGATTTTGCATAAAATAAAGAAGACAGAAGCCTGAGAAACTTCTGCCTTTGTAACCTAACTTGCTATTGTGGTGGTAGTAGGTGCGGTTATAAGACAATTACATTAACGTTTTAGCCGAGAACCGCCCTTACCTTTTCCACGAAGCAGGGTGGTTCTCGCTTTTTTGTATACAGAAATTAGCCACGGACCGACGTATCTTCTACCGATGACAACGCCAGCTCCGGTTAGGATACCATACACTAATTTGATTACAAACATCGCGATCATTTTATCACCTCCCCCCTTTTTTCAAAATGGAAGAGATGATTACCACACCTACTAGTTATAGCTTATTAAGTTACATTTTAATTGTATTATGTTTTAAAATAGGGAACAAGATATATGGATGAAAATTCCTGTCTTTAAGCAGAGCATTAGTGCGTGGGGACAATAAGCAAATAAAAATTCATAAAAAACGGTATGGACATTGCCAGCCGTATTTTTTTATGAATTTATAAAACTTTTCCATACAGTGCGTCGTCTAATATATGGGAAGGAGGAAATGATGTGGATGAATTAACGATAGAAGCGTTTGAAATAGAAGATAAGGAGGACCTTATCGACGAAATAATGAACAAGTATGGACAAGAAGTCCTGCAGCTTGTGTATTCATATGTGAATAATAAAGAGGTTGCGGAGGATTTAACGCAAGATATATTTGTGAAATGCTATAAATCTCTTCATACATATAAAGGAAATTCGAATGTGAAAACATGGTTATGGAGAATTGCGATTAATCATTGTAAGGACTATTTAAAAAGTTGGTATAACAAAAGAGTTATCGTTACAGAGGATGACTTTACGTATATGGAGAGTCAAAAAGAAAGTGTGGAACAAACTGTTATTCAAAATGCAGAGGATAGTAGGCTTGCTTCTGCAGTAATGAATTTACCGATAAAATATCGAGAAATAATTTATCTATTTTATTATGAAGAATTATCAATTAAAGAGATTGCTAAGGTAATAGAAGTGAAGGAAAACACGATAAAAACAAGACTGAAAAAAGCGAAGGAACTATTGAAGGAAGGATTGGAGGAATAATCAAATGGAAGATCGATTAAAAGGCTTGCGAAAATCAATGGAGAATACAACTTTTAAACATTTGAGTTTTTCTGATCAGCATCGAAAGCGGGTACGCGAAAAAATCAATCAATCGTCCGAAAAGGAAGAAGATATCCTTTTAGCAGTGTTGCAACTTCTTATGAATGAAAAAACAGGTTATGAATTGATGCAGTTACTACGTGGGAGAGGAATTCAAAAATTCGAAGGTGATGAAGGATCTCTATACACTTTATTACATCGTCTAGAACAGAATTGCTTTATCCAATCTAGCTGGGATTACGAAGGAGCTAAATATTATCAATTAAATGATAAAGGAAACAAGATGCTGCGAAAAGCAGAGAAGAATGCTACGAAGGCACGATTTATATTAAAAGGATTAGTACAGGAGTGAGAAAAAATTGAATAAAAAAGGGGAGCATTTTTTAAAAGAAGTTACGAACCATATTAAATCAAAAGAAGCGAAGGACTTAGTTGCAACTGAACTAAACTTTCACTTGAAACAGACGAAGAATATGTGGATGGATAAAGGGTTAAGTGAGGAAGTTGCTGAAGATAAGGCTGTTGAACAAATGGGAAGTCCGATTAAACTTGGGCAAGAGCTTAACAAACTGCATAAGCCAAAGGTTGACTGGTTCCTTATAAGTTTATTAGTAATTGCGATGGGATTAGGGTTCTTGCCTGTTTTAGCTTTTGGACATACAAATGATTTACTAATGAATAAGGTGATTTTTGTTATTCTCGGTGTTGCAACAGCTGTAGGGATGATGCTGATTGATTATCGGAAGTTAGAGAGATTTGGATGGTTGTTTTATACAATTGGGGTACTCACTTTGGTACTGCCAAGGTATTTTTCAAATGATTTAATGAATGGAGAAGCGTTAATAAAAATTGATCCCGTTGCCACTGGATGCTTAATGGCAGTACCATTCTTTCTATTAGCCTGGGCTTCTTTTTTCAATAACGGTAGGTTAAAGATTAGGCATCTTCTAATTTTATATTTATTTTCTTTATATTTATTTTTAACCATATCGATGCTTTCGCCAATTTTTATCTATATCACGATGGTATTCGTTATGCTTTGGTGGAGTAAATTAGGGAAGAAAAAGGCATTGGTTATTACTGTTGTAACAATTTGTTTATTTACTCTCGTTGGTTTATTCTCAGTAAAAGAATATCAAGTAGATAGAATTTTAGGGTATTTAAATCCTGGGCATGATGCAGGTGGCGAAGGATTTATGTATATACTTTTAAAAGAGGTAATGTCTTCAACAGGTTGGTTTGGCGCATCTGAAAATATAAAGCCAATCCCTGCTGCCCATACTGATTTTGTATTTGCAAGTTTGACTTACTATTATGGATATGTGCTTGCGTTAATCCTTGTCTTGATCCTTTCTCTTTTTGTAGTAAGGTTAGTGGTCATATCTTATAAAATAAATGACCGGTATGGTAAATTGCTTCTCATTGGAGGCATGACTCTTTTCGTAGTGCAATTCCTTTATAACGTTGGTATGATTTTAGGTTTATTACCGATTACTGCTATATCCTTACCTTTTATTAGTTATGGATTAACACCAACTGTATTTCATGCGCTTTTAATGGGAATCGTACTAAGTGTATATCGCCGTAAGGGTATGTCATTTAGAATGAAGAGGACACCTTGATGATGATCAAGGTGTTTTTGTTATATGTAAAAAGAATTCACTATTTTGATTAAGTACAAACGTAAATAGATAGCAAAAGAGGGTTATGATAAATAACCCTCTTTTCGTGTTTAAATAAGTGCACTTGCTTTTATAGAAGTACATAATTCAGAACGAGAGATTGATTCAGCTAGTTGTTGTAAATAGGCGTATTCTTCCGCATCTTTTTCAGAAGTGTTAGGATCTAATAAATGAGAAGAAAGAAGTACATCAATTGTCAGTATATCCGAATCATGAGAAATGATTTTATACCCTGCAAATACAGGGTATTTTAAATCTTTTACTTTTTGAATCATCTGATGGAAATTCGTAACGTTTATATTGATTTTTGCTAATGGAAAGCATTTTTCGGTAGGATTCTCGATGGTCTTTCTAATTTTATAATCGTATACGTAGTAGTACTTTTCTTGCTGCTCAAGTGCTTGTAATTCCTTCGTTAATAAGTGGTATTTATCTGTAAGTCCAGTTGTGAGTGCATCGTTTTCTTCTCCAACTACTAATGTGAAAAGTGTTGGTGATGAAATTGAAATGGTGCGGACGTTTAAATCAATAAAAGTGGGGTTCAATTGTAAAATGGTATGTAATTTTTCGGTAGGAAACTCACCGTCATAAATAGCAATGAAATAATGATTCATTTTTCCACTCCTTATTTTTTCTAAAATGATATATTCTATTTTAAAGTTGTAAATCCTGCATAAAAAAGAAACACCTTGATTCGTATCAAGGTGTTGTAATAAGTTCAAAGCTCTCTGAAGCAGCCCCGAGTATAAAAGGACTAACCTCGCCAACGCTATAAAGTTGTAATTCATGCATAGCTCGCGTACAAGCAGTGTAAAACAATCTACGAACGCTCTCATCACTGTACACATCTTTAGAAGCATTATAAATAATAACAGCGTCAAATTCGATACCCTTCGCTAAGTAAGCCGGGATCACGACAATACCTTGCTCATACTCGGCGGAGTTACTTTTCACGAGTTTAATATTCTCGATATGATTAAGTGCTTCGTAGGCAGCGGCACTTTCAACTGCGGATTTACATATAATTGCGATTGTATTATGCTGTTGTTTTTGAAGTTCAGCAACTTTGGAAGAAATACAGTCGTGCAGTTCGATATCATTCGCTACTTTCGTTACTGTAGGCTTCTCACCGTCACGTTCAAATGCGTTAATGTTTTTTCCTTCCGGTACGAGAGCGCGTGTAAATTCAATAATCGGTTTTGTGGAACGATAGCTACGAGTTAAGTTGATGCCATTTGTTTCATCGGGTCCGTATAAGCTAGTAAGTGTATTGAAGTTCACTGTTTCACTCGCATGGGCAAATATCGCTTGGTTAAAGTCTCCGAGCACTGTCATTTTTGCGGCAGGGAAGAGACGTTTTAAAAACTCGAACTGAAACGGAGAATAGTCTTGCGCTTCGTCTACGAGTACGTGTTTAATCGATCTATTCGTTTGGAAGCCTTCAATTAGTTCTTTTAAAAGTAAAAATGGAGTCGCATCCTCGTAATATAATTTTCCTTCATCAAGCATGTTCACAGTTAATGAGCAAATGTCGTCCCATTCTTTCGGTTTTTCTCCAGTAACCCATGATGCATCTGTGAAGAGTTGTTTATATATGCCTGTAAAATTGATGAAACGTAATGTTTGAACGCCTTTACGTAACGGCTTCAATTTTTTACGGACAATCATACGTCCAAGTACTTTCGTTTCTTTCTCATAATCATTAAAGGAGTTATCTTCAAACTCGCCTTTTTTCTGTAAGTATTTATAAGCTTTTTGATATTCATCTTTACTAAGTAATTCAATTTCTTCTTCTACCCATGGCTTTTTCAGTTCTGTTTTTTCGATTGCGTCTATTTGTTTGTTTAGCCAATCTGTTAACTTCTCGATTCTATTATGGAAGCGGAGGGAGGAATCCGTATTATAAAATTGCTCTGTAATTTCTTTAGCAGAGGCAATCAATTTCCCTCTAAATTTCATTCCTCTAAATAGCATGCCTGAAGATTCAAGAGATTGTCTGTACGCTCTAATCATCTCGAAAAATTGAGTAGATGCTTTAAATCGAATGCTCGCATTTCTCGTTTTATAAGCAGGGCTATTCGTTTCAGTTAGCATATATTCTAGTTGTTCATAAGGATCTTCAACATCAAACGATTTACTTAGTCTATGGTTTAAATATTCTTGGAATGTGACTTGCTGCATATTTTCTTCGCCGAGTTCTGGCAGTACGTTAGATACGTAACTGTTGAACATAGAGTTAGGGGAGAAGAGAATAATTTGGTCCGCTTTTAGCCATTCGCGATATTTATATAGTAAATAGGCAATACGTTGCAGGGCAGCTGACGTTTTACCACTACCAGCAGCTCCTTGCACGATAAGGAGTCGGCCTTCATCGTGACGAATAATTTCATTTTGCTCGCGCTGAATCGTAGCGACGATACTTTGCATATGTTTATTCGTACCTTTTCCAAGCGCCTGTTGCAGAATTTCATCGCCAATTGTAAGGCTCGTATCGAACATAGAATCAATCTCGCCATTTTGAATAATGTACTGTAATTTTTTCTCCACATTACCGCGAACTACGCCTCCTGGTGTTTTGTATTCAGCTGGTCCTGGTGGATAGTCGTAATAAACGCTCGAAATAGGTGCGCGCCAGTCGTATATGAGGAAGTTTTCTCCGCTAGCATCGGTAAGCGTAGCGACGCCGATATAAATTTCCTCTGCGGCAGGTTCACCTTCTTCTGTAAAATCAATGCGTCCGAAGTAAGGGGCTTTATGCATACGTCTCAGTGCAGCGAGTCGATTGAAAGTGTGCTTATGTGTAATTTGTGTTACAGCAAGGGACTGAGCTTGTTGCCTTAAGTTGATAACTGTTTCAAGATAATCATCAAAAGTATCAGTATTCACTTTCACGTCATCCCAGAAATGTTTACGAATATGGATTACTTCTGCCCGGCGTCTGCCAGTTTCGTTTTCCAGTTTATCAATTTGCTGCGTAATCGTTTCGATTACGGTATCCAATCTTTTTTGCTCTAGATCAAGTTTTTTGTTCATACGGTAGCACTCCTTTAAAAGTGAAAAATAGAGGTTGACTGAAGATGTGTTTTGGTGTACAATTAAGATACGGATAAATACGTTCTTTGCGTTTTATAAAATGTGTTTCTGTACTAATTTAACATAGTTTTTTCATTTAATCAATGATAATAAGATAAACCTTGGTTCCATGCTACGTGGATCAAGGTTTTTTTGTTTTTGTAGAGGGAGTCACGCTTGTTGTCGTTTTTTGTCGGTAAGTCGATATATTTCGAAAATCGCTGATATAATTGAAGTTGCGGTCGATATATTTGAAAAATCGCTGATATAATTCATTCAGAGGACCAACTATATAATTTCATTTACCGAATCTGGATATAACTCCCGAGAGAAGAGGGTATACAAAAAAGCTCAGGCCTAAGCCCGAGCTTTTTATTTCATTATTTCTTTTCTTCTTTTTTCTCGTCAGCTTTTTTCTCTTCGAAAAGATCTTTCAAATCTTTATCGTCAACTTTTACGTCAGCTTTTTTGATTTCTTTCATCATAAGATCGTTCATGAATGCGCCATCTTGCATTTTCTTCGCAATTAGTTCTTTTTTGATGTCAGCTTTAGATTGTTCGAATGATTTTTCTGGCTCTTTAATGTCTGTAACTTTAATGATGTGGTAACCGAATTGTGTTTTTACAGGTTCGCTTACTTCATCTTTTTTCAGTTTATAAGCAGCATCTTCGAATTCTTTAACCATTTTACCATGTTCGAAGAATCCTAAGTCTCCGCCTTTTTCTTTTGAACCAGTATCTTCAGAGTATTGTTTCGCTAACTCTTCGAAAGATTTACCTTGTCCAAGTTCTTCTTTAACTTTCTTCGCAGTAGCTTCATCTTTTACAAGAATGTGGCTTGCTTTAATTTCAGGTTTGTAGTTTTCTTTTAGTTCTTTATCAGTGATTGTTTTTTCAATTGCTTTTTCTTGAGCTAATTGAGCACGTAACATATTTTTAAATGTTTCTTCTTTCATACCTTGTTGTTTTAACAGTGTATCGAATTGATCACCAACTTGTTTTTTCGTTTCATCGAGCTTTTTATCTACTTCTTTGTCGTCTACTTTGTAGTTTTTGATAAGTACTTTTTCCATAACCATACCTTGTAAGACTTGGCTACCAGCTTTTTGCTTCATTTCATTGTAGAAATCTTCTTTCGTAATATCACCAGCTTTAGAAGTAACAACTTTGTCTGATGATGATGTTCCACATGCTGATAATGCGATTACACTTGTTGCGGCTAAGGCAAGCATAGCTTTCTTCATTCAATAAACACTCCTACTATTATGTATTTTTAATTTATCCTACACCAATGAACTTAAGTTCATAAGAGCCCGATTAAGTCTCACTGATACTTTTGCTTTTTATATTGTTAAAGCGCGCTTAACAGGGCTTACCGAGGCTGAGGATAAAGTTTTGATGGATGTTATTTGTTCTATAGTATAAGCAATATGTACAAAGTTTAATATATCATATTTCGACTCGTTTTCATATTGATAAAGAAAAATTAACCATATCGTGTCAGATTTTGAAAGTGTGCCATATTGGGCGGATGCCGCATATACAGAATAGAGGAGGGGATGGGGATGAATTCTCAACTTATTTTATTACTTGTACTGTTTATTTTATTGGTTATAGTAGGTATAATTTGCTTATAGAGGAAAAAAGTGAGGAAGGGGCTTTCCTTCCTCACTTTCCATGAAATATAATTTCTATATAACTAGAAATTAATAAAATTGTTATACATACATTAATAACCCGAAAGACACCGGGCTGGCGGCTCGCAGCTATTTGTTTTCGTTCACACAGTGTATGTGTCATGAAATTCGTGTAAAATATAACAAGAAGTGCGAATGCGACAAAAACAACTGTTATAAGTGTCATGAGGCGAGACCTCCTTTTGGCTAAAATACATATACTTTATATATTGTATCATACGATATTTTGTTCGTGTTATAAAATTCAGAAATAGAAGACTTTGTGTTAGAAAGTGAGGGAGAAAATGGACGTTGTTAGAAGATTAGAACAAGCTGAATACTACGTAGACCTACTATTTAAAATGATTGATGAAGAAAAGTGTCCATTTTATTCTTTAATCATAAAGAAAAAAGCCCGTAAAAAAGATATTGAACGTATACTGAAACTTTGTGAAACATTGAACGAACAATATGTAGCGGAGAAAGCAGAAGGCCTTTTATTGTTCGATGCGCTGTTAGATCAATTTGAAAAAGCGCTTCCACATCAGCTCGAAGTAAACGAAACTGCGGAAGCGCTAGCAAAACAAGGTTTATTTAACCCACTTATGAATGAATTCTTACGCATGAGTGCGAAAAAATAAATAGATTATTTCTTAACTAACTTCTGATCGGATTCCGTAAAATTCTCCTCAATATCTTCTAATGATTTCTCAAAAATATCGATGAAGTCTTGTCCGTAAATATTGCGCAAGATAGCAATCAGCTCGATATTTTCTGGGAACTTCCCATAAAAATTACGAAGTGCAAGAGCCCCATTAAACACTGAATTACTTTCAGGGTCATACTCCTCCATTAAGCGAAGTAGTAATTCTTCCCCTTTATCTGTAATTTCAATGTACGTATTTCGTTTATCATCTTCTTTTTTCGAGAATACAAGATAGCCGCGTTCCTCAAGCTTTTTCGAGAAGTTAAACGCCGTTGATACGTGCATAACTCCAAACTTAGCAATCTCAGAAATAGAAGCCCCTTTTAAATGATAAGCGATTGTTAAAATATGATGCTCATTAATATTTAAATCGTAAGGTTTAATCCACATTTGCCAATCTTTCTCTACACATTTCCATAACGCTTTCGATAATTGAGCAATGCGTTGGCTGAAAATCATCGCTTCTTTTACCGAGTAATCTTTTTCTCCACTTTTCATTTACTCACCCACTTTAACATTCTTTTTCATTACTATCTATTATGCCAGTAAAATAAAAATTAATAAAGTCTTTTTGTGAGAATTGTGAAAATTTTTTAAAAAAATGACATTCTATACAAATCATGCATAACTATGGAAGCGGTTTATGAGTCGTGAGTACATGTGTTGTCCTTACATGTTAACGGCTAACATATATTGTAAATGCATAAAAACACGGCATATCTATGTGATATGCCGTGTTAAGGTCAATTTATATAAAAAATATTTGTTATATGCAAAAACTAAGCAGGAATTTGTTTACGCTTTTTCTGGAACAGCTTCTTGTAGTTTCTCAATTGACTTTTGAATGTCCAAAATTTCTTTTTCAATATGGCGCTTGTTTTGAGAAATATCTTGTTTCCAGTTAGAAAGCGTGTCTTGCATGTCGTCTTTTAATTCTTGAAACACTTCTTTACCTTCTGAAGCAGTTTCAACGATTTGACGCTTTAATAACTTTGTATCAGCTGTAATATCAGCTAAAGTCTTTTTAATATCATTTCCTTTTTCTTTTAACTTGCCGCGCATGGCTTTGCCAGAAGAAGGAGTAGAGAAAAGAACTGCTAATCCAGCAACTGCTCCGCCGCAAAGGACACCTGTAATAAAGGATTTAGCTTTTGACATAAAAAGAGACCTCCTTATTTTTCGTTCGTATTCATGATGTGAAATAGTATGCATATCTTTAAAACAAGAGAAAGAAAAGAGAACTTTTCCTTCTTGTAAGTGCGCTATGCACAGAAAAGTATACCCCGGTATATGGAGTGAAGAAACAAGCCTTGCAATATGTAATTACTTCGGGGAATTGGCTTGTTTTATGTATTACGTCTTCTTATAGTGTCACTATTTCACACTATTTGCAATTGTGTTTGCGATGTTTTGTAAATTTTCCATTGTATATTCATTTTGGTGTGATTTCCAAACGGCACCGAAACCATCGTTTTCACCGTAGCGTGGAATTAAATGAAGGTGGAAGTGGAACACAGTTTGTCCAGCTTTTTCACCGTTATTGTTAAGTAGGTTAAAGCCAACTGGATTAAACTCTGCTTTAATCGCATTTGCGATTTTTGGAACGACAGAAAAAATGTGTGATGCGATTTCTGGCGTTAACGCAAAAATGTCTTGTTTGTGAACTTTCGGAATAACAAGAGTATGTCCTTTTGTTACTTGACTAATATCTAAAAATGCAAGCACATGTTCATCTTCGTATACTTTTGAGCAAGGGATTTGCCCGTCAATGATTTTACAAAAAATACAATTGTCTGCTGTATGATTCATTGATCTCATCCTTTCAAATATCCTTAGCCGTATTTTACCATAATTACATAAGAGAACAAACACGAAAAACAGGAAGCTGAGTCAGCTTCCTGTTTTCTGAAGAGGGATTGAAAAAGCATTATCGTAATTTACGTTTCGCAGACACCCCATTTATTTAAGAAATGCATGGTAAATCGGCTAAAGTTTCTGCCGTAGACACCCCATTTTCAAGTGAAATGAATTGCAATCTTTTTAAAATGAAATTGTTTATTTTTTAAAACAGTATATGCTCTTTCGGAGACACCCCGTTTCGAAAATGAAACAAATAATCTGGTTATGTGTAAATTTCATTGTCCAACATGGACACCCCATTTCATGATGACTTCACTATGTTGTTATACTCATCAATTGGTGGTTGCTTTTTCAATGTGTTCCTTCTTCACTAATTATGATGTCCGCTTTCGTAAAAATATATGCTAACAAATTTAAATTTTTTTTGAACACATCGATACTATGTAGTACAGCGCAATTTTTGGTAAGATGAATATAGAATGAATACTAATGAAGAAAGTGGTGTCGTATGAGCGAGTTATTGCGTGTAGAAAATGTTACAGGAGGATATACGAAACGACCTGTATTAAAAGACGTTTCGTTCTCTGTTAATAAAGGCGAACTTGTCGGCTTAATCGGTTTAAATGGGGCTGGTAAAAGTACGACGATTAAACATATTATCGGTTTAATGGAACCGAAAAAAGGAACTGTCACAATTAATGGGAAAACAATTCGTGATGATATGACAGCGTACCGTTCTAGCTTTTCATTCATTCCAGAAACACCGGTATTATATGATGAGCTAACGCTAGAAGAGCATTTGAAATTAACAGCGATGGCGTACGGTGTCGATGAAAAACAGTACGAAGAACGTGTAGGACAACTATTACAAGAATTTCGTATGAAAAATCGTTTAAAATGGTTTCCATCTCATTTCTCAAAAGGGATGAAACAAAAGGTAATGATTATGAGTGCATTTTTAGTGGAGCCATCTCTTTACATAGTAGACGAACCTTTCGTTGGACTGGATCCGTTAGCAATTCAATCTCTACTTCAAATGATGGATCAAATGAAAAAGAGCGGCGCAGGTATTTTAATGAGTACACATATTTTAGCGACGGCAGAACGTTATTGTGATTCGTTCATTATTTTACATCAAGGCGAAGTAAGAGCGATGGGAACATTATCTGAACTGCAATCACAGTTTAATATGCCAGGTGCAACGTTAGATGATATTTATATTGCCTTAACAAAGGAAGAAGATTATGAATAGTACAGCATTATGGAAAGAACGATTTCGTCACTTTCTAAAAGAAGTTCGTACATATAGTAAATACGTATTTAACGATCATTTGAAATTTATTTTCGTGTTTATCATTGGTGCGGGAGCGTATTATTACCAACAATGGTTACAAACGTTAACACCTTCGTTTCCAACTGCGCTCGTGATGGCAGTGTTAATTGGACTAGTTTTAACAGCTGGATCAATGCAAACGTTATTAAAAGAAGCAGACCTTGTTTACTTACTGCCAGTTGAAGAGAAGCTAAAGCCTTACTTCACAAAGGCCTTTCTCTTTACGTTTATGATTCAGTTATACATAATCGCAATCGTAGCAGCTGCGCTTGCCCCGTTATACTTCCAGCAAATGAAGCAAACAGGAGCGGCTTACATATGGATTGTAATCGCGTTTGTTATTGTGAAAGCTTGGAATTTATTTATAGCGTGGGAAAAGTCCTTTTTAACAGATCAAAATGTACAAAAGGCGGATTGGTTCATACGTTTTATCTTAAACGGTTTATTTGTATATTTCCTTGTAGAACGTACTTCAGTTCTTTTTATTGGCGGAATTATTCTATTCATGGTGTTATACCTTGCTATCATGCATCAAATGGTGAAAGGGAAGCCACTGAACTGGGAGTATTTAATTTCTGAAGAAGGTAAAAAGATGATGTTACTGTACCGCATTGCGAATATGTTCGTTGATGTACCAGCATTAAAAGAGAGAGTATCCCGCAAGAAATGGCTTGATTTCATTCTTTCGATAATCGGCGAAAAGCGTACATATTTATACTTATATACGAGAACATTTTTAAGATCAGGTAACTATTTTGGATTATATGTGCGTTTGCTCGCTCTTGGAGGAGTTATTCTTTACTTCATTCCATTTTTATATGGACGATTCATCGTGAGTTTTATCTTCCTATACTTAATCGGCTATCAGCTATTAACTTTATGGAAACATCACCGCATGAAAATTTGGCTTGATTTGTATCCAGTAAAGGTAGATGAAAAGAAGAAAGATTTTCTTACTTTATTAAACGCGATTCTAATCATCGGGAGCGTAATCTTTACAGTTATATTTGCACTAGCAACGAAAGATTTCATGATGACAGGAATTTTACTTATCGTAAGCATATTATTTAGTATCGGTTTCGTTTACCAATACGGGGCGAAGCGCATTGAGCGTTTAAATTGAAAGGAATGAACCTATGATTACATATGAAGAGAAGGTTATAAAAGAATTGGAGCAGTGGAAAGCTACATTCATGAAAGATTCTTCTATGATGACACGGTTCTCCAAAAAAGTGCAGACGAAAGTACAACAGCTCATTCCGGCGAAAGTACAAAAGGTGTTAACAGAGACGATTCGTATGATGGTGCAAACGATCAGCGCCGGATCAAACTTTATAAAGCCGAAATTAAAAGAGACGACATGGTCACTGCAAAGACGTGACGATGAAGTACGCAAAAAAATGGATGAGTACAAAAAAATAGCAGCGGCGGAAGGGGCTGGGACTGGAGCTGGTGGTATTCTCCTTGGCCTTGCTGACTTTCCGCTTTTACTCGGCATTAAAATTAAATTTTTATTCGATGCAGCAACGTTGTACGGATTTGATACGAGTAACAAAGAAGAGCGCCTTTTTATCCTTCACGTTTTCCAACTCGCCTTTTCAAGTGATGATCATCGAAAAGAAATATGGAAAGCCATCGAAACGTGGGATACAGAAGAAGAAAATCATATGGACTGGGAAAAGTTCCAAACAGAGTACCGAGACTATATCGATTTAGCAAAAATGCTTCAGCTCGTACCGATAATCGGTGCCCCGGTCGGCGCATATGCGAACTATCAATTACTGCAAAGACTTGGAGAAGTGACGATGAATTGTTATCGTATGCGATTGTTGAATAGGGATTAAAAAGAAGGCGTCCTACATGTGTAATGTAGGACGCCTTTTCTTAGAAGCCAAGTCCACTATAGCTAGCTCCAACTATAATTAATACGATAAAGAGTACAATGATGAATGGAAATCCGCTCTTACCAGCTTGTCCAGCTTCACCGCCGCCAGTTCCGCCGCTACCGCCTTTACCACCAAGTCCCATATGAACATCCTCCTTATTGTTATATATTGCTTTTACTTTATGTTTTTCTACATTTACCAATAACCCCCCTTCTAAAGTGCTAACTAACTTGAAAATCATTTCGTTTCATTTTATAATTTACTTACCGACCGGTAAGTAAAAACAAGTGAGGTACAGTATGACAAAGAATTTACAAACATCGCAGAACATTGTAGAGGCGTCATTTAAACTTATGGCAGAGCACGGTATTGAGAAAATGAGCCTTTCCATGATTGCGAAAGAGGTAGGTATTTCAAAACCGGCCATTTACTATCATTTTTCTTCTAAAGAAGCGTTAGTAGATTTTTTATTTGAAGAAATTTTTTCTGGGTATCATTTCTCTTCTTACTTCGATAAAGATCAATATACGAAAGAAAATTTTGCAAAAAAGTTAATTGCAGATGGTTTACATATGTTGTCTGAGTATGAAGGACAAGAAGGTATATTACGCGTCATAAATGAATTTATCGTAACTGCGGCGCGAAATGAAAAGTATCAGAAACGTTTATTTGAAATACAAGAAGAGTTTTTAAATGGCTTTCATGATTTATTAAAGCAAGGTGTAGAACTTGACGTTGTGTCACAACATGCAACAGAAGAGAATGCTCATACGTTAGCGCTCGTTATCGATAATATGAGCAACTACATGTTAATGGGATTCCAGTTAAAGTATAAAGAAATTTGGATTCGAAATGTGAAAAACGTCATAAAGGAGGAGTAAAAGTGAAAATGCAAAAAAACTGGTGGCTCGGTTTTCTTGGATTCATTGGAGTGTATAAAATTCCAGGTATGATAGAGGCTTTTCAGGCGGATGGAAGTTGGCTGAAGTTAATCGGTTTCATTTGGTTACTTTGGTTCGGATATTTTATTCCAGAGAAGAAAGATAATTAAATTTCAATTTTCTGTAAAGTTATGTAAAATATAGATTGAGAGTATTCATATATTAGATTACTAGATTTGGAGTGGTTACATGGATCCATTGAAAAATGAAATTCACCCTGACATGGTCAAGGTGTGGAAAACGCGTTCCTTAATTGAGTTAGGAATTAGTATTATCGTCATTTTGGCATATCTTTTCTTTATGATTAAGTTTAATTGGTGGGCTTGGATTTTTTATGTGCTCATCGGATTAACAATTGTATATACGCCGCTTGATTACTTTACATTCCCGAAATTGCGTCAACGTTACTATAGCTACCAACTAAATGAAGAAGAACTTGAAATTCAGCACGGTCTTTTCGTCGTAAAACGTGTATTAGTACCGATGATTCGTGTGCAGCACGTTACAATTGAACAAGGGCCAATTATGAGGAAATACGGATTAGCAGAATTACACATTTCAACAGCGGCGACTTCTCATAGTATCCCAGGTTTAACGATGTATGAGGCAGAAATGTTGAAAACGAAAATCGCAGAATTAGCGAAAGTGAGTGATGAGGATGTATAAGAGGCAGCATCCAATCACGATGTTATTAGAATTAAAAATAACAGATTTTATACCATTTATTATTTTTCTTTTTAGTTTAAAAGGAAAGTTTCCATTTTGGTATTTAGTTCCTATCGGTTTTGCGGTAATCACGATTGTTTCAGCTATCGTAGGCTGGTACTACAAAGTATATTGGGTCGAAAATAACGTATTACATATTAAAGAAGGGCTCTTTGTGAAGAAGGAGAGCTACTTAAATAAAGAACGTGTTCAAACGATTAATACAAGTTCAGGCATGCTGTACCAAGTGTTAGGACTAAAGAAAATTAAAATTGAAACAGCTGGCGGAGGAAATGAGCCGGAAGTTAGTTTAGCTGGTATTACGGTAGAAGAGGCAACAAAGCTTATTACAATGTTAAATGAGCCAACCTCGGTAGTAAAAGTAGAAGAAACATCAGAAGAAGTAGTACAAAAAGAAATTATTACAGAGGAAAAACAAACGACAGAGTACAAGTTAACGTGGAAAGAGATTTTAATAGCGTCTGTTACATCTGGTCAATTTGGATTATTATTCTCTTTAATATTTTTCGTTTATAACCAAGTGGACGAGTATATTCCGAAATGGATCAAAAATAGCGTAGAGTCTTATGTTATGGATCATGATATATATGGCTGGATTTACATGGTAGCTATTTTACTTGTCGTTTCTTGGATTATATCTACAATTGGATATGCGTTAAAACATGGGGATTTCACAGTCAATCGAAAAAATGATGAAGTCCGTATTTCGCAAGGATTACTGGAGAAAAAAGAACTCGTATTAAAGTTACACCGCATTCAAGGTATTACGATAAAAGAAGGTATATTACGCCAACCATTCGGTTATTGTGCTGTGCAAGTAGAAGTCATTCAAAGTGAAGGAAAAGAAGAAAAAGTTACGCTACATCCTATCATTCGAAAAGATCGCGTGCAACAGTTACTCACGCATTTACAATTACCATATGAACTGAATACAAATATTATTTCATTACCAAAAGCAGCATTGCGGCGCTATCTCATTGATAGTTTCATCTTCTTCGCCATGCTAGCAATTCCGCTGACAGGAATCAGCATATACTTTGAAAAGTATTACATCATGTGGGCATTATTACCGCTCGCGATCCTCATCTTTACACTTGGATACGCAACATTTAAAACAAATGGTTACGGTGTAAACGGAGAACAAATTACATTTGTGTATCGTAGTATTGGAAAATATACAGGACTTGTAAGAAGAAGACACGTCCAATCAATGGAGAAGACACAATCATATTTCCAGCGCCGCGTAGACTTATGTACGTATAAGTTTTCTAGTGCATCATCGAATTATAAATTAGAGCATACGAGAGTAGAAGATGCAGAGAGAATGCAGGATTGGTATAAGAAGAGAATAAGTGAGGATTAGTTTAAAAAGGCTTGCCTAGTATGATAGGCAGGCTTTTTTATAGAGAAATGAGTAGTTTACAATTGAACTAAGTTTTCTTTAGTCCAATCCATATATGAGTACTACAGCGCACATAAATGAATATGTATCAGGGAAAAGGAAGTATACTTCTATTTCAGGGAAATTCGTGAAATATTTGATATAAATGGTATACTAATGTAGAAATAATATTAGGAGGCTATGTATGATAAGTCAGTTGAAAAGAGAAGCACTTGATGCATTAAAAGGAAAATGGGGATTAGCGGTAGGAGCAACCTTATTAATTGGAATTCTTATTGGAGCTGTGGAATTTCTAACCACAGGTATTTTCTCAATGTTTTGGGGTTGGGAAGAAGCAAGTGATTCGCTTACAGTAACTATTATTGCAATGCTTATTATCGGTCCGTTAACAACGGGTGCTTATTACCTAGTTTTAAATGTAATTCGTGGAACTAATGCTAGTATTGGTCATGTATTTAGATGGTTTAGCGATGGAAGTAAGTTTATGAAGGCATTTTTAACATATTTACTAATGTATGTATACGTAATTCTATGGACATTACTTCTTATTATTCCGGGTATTATTAAATCATTTTCTTATTCTATGACGTATTTTATTTTGAATGATCATCCAGAATACACAGCGAATCAAGCAATTACCGAAAGTCGCCATATGATGAACGGACATAAAATGGATTACTTTTTACTATGCTTAAGTTTCCTTGGCTGGTTCATCTTAAGTATTCTTACTATAGGAATCGGTTTCTTATGGTTAGCACCTTACTTCTATTCGACATCGGCAGCGTTTTATGAAGAGATTTCAAAAGAATATTACAAAAAAGAAGGTACTACTTTCTAATAAAGTTCAACTAATAATCAGTGGGGGGTTCTTTATCCCCACTGATTATTAGTTGAACTAATCGGGTGTTTACGGGCAGTTGATTCCTCACCTAACTTCTTTGCTTTCGCTAAATTTTGAGGTGGGGGTCTTACTGCCCGCAAATAGCGGGATAAAACATCTAAACCGAATATAGGGAGCAGATGGTTTAGGTGTTTTGATATGTGTTCTGTTTTCGGAATTCACTTCAGGATAAGGTATAGGTTTTTATATAGAAATTCTTCCCTCTATGTTTTATCATAGAGGGTTATTTTTTTATGTGAAAATGATAGAAAATAGTGAATAATATATATGAAAGGAAAAAAGTGAGGTGAATGAGAGTGAGCAAATTTTTAATTCCGTATTCATTTTCTATATTAAGTTTCTTTATTTCAGCAACGGCACTTGATTTATATGATAGGATGGGAAAAAATAATGAGATGATTTCGCCGAACATACTTGGAAAGATAATTCAATCTATTTCGCAAATGGGAGTCCTTACATTGTATTTCGGAGTACCTATTATTTTAGGTGGATGTCTTCTTGGTGAGATATTGTTTAGAGGTATCATTTTACGATTTAAATTGAGCTATATTATATCTGTATTATTATATTTACTCTTAGCTTTTAGTATTGTTTTCATAACGGTAGGGATTCCAAATACATATGAAGATTCCAATATTTTTTTCATGGGGATAACTATGATTTGTGCTGTTACATTCTTTGTGGGTCGGGATATATGGGAGAAAAAACAAGTTAGTAATGGAGTGGGAACATGAAATACACTTGTCTTTGTTGTGGGTATAAGGTGAAACTTTAATCAGTGGGGATTTTGTTCATTCCCCACTGATTATTAGCCCTCACCAATCGGGCATTTATGGACAGTTGACCTCCCGCCTAACCCCTTTGTTCTAGCTGAATTTTGAGGTGGGAGTTTTACTGGCCGGCAAATAGCGGGGTAGAACAATAGAAGAAGAACCCCCAGGTCCAGAAAAACCGGAAACAACAGATCCAGAGAAGCCTGGAACACCAAATCCAGAAAAACCTGAAAAAGAATTACCGAAGACAGGACAGAAAATGCCTGTGGAACCATATATGGGAGCATTTCTTGTAATGATGAGTTTTGGATTACTCGTATTAGGTAGAAAACAGCAGAGATAATAAAAGTGAAAAGGTATCCTTCAAGTATTTGAGGATACCTTTTTTATTTTATTTGGCATAAAAAAAGCATCTAGCAAAAGTACTAGATGCAAATAAAAATACAAGGGAAGATAAATGTCCTCACGTTTTCATAGTGTTTTGTTGAAAAAAGGGCTATCTATTTAATTAATTTTAACGCGTAAGGAAAGAAGTTTCTTTCCTTACATGTTTGAAGGGGGATAGTCCAACGGTAGGTAGGGAAAATAATGTAAAAAAAAACTATTGTATGTTTAAAAACGTTATGTTACATTTGTGTTACAGATAAGTTACAAAACGTAACTTTTGTTACGTTTTGTTTTCTTATGTTTTCGATAGATTACGAGTTGTAGTTCGTATTTCCAATCAACTGAGAATATTTAAAGTTGAAGAAATAACAAACTATAAACTAAAAATGGTTTTTCTATGTGTATGAGAGTGTGTAGTAAAGATTTTGAGTGGGAGCTTTATCCGCATTATTAAAATTCTTTTCGGTCTTAAAAGAAGAAGACTACCAACTATTTAGGAGTTTTAAGTAATGATAGTAAATGAAATGTACTTCCTTTCCCGCACACAATGTAGTACATATTTTACTGTTAGTCTAAGTACTACACAGACTTTTATACATATGATGTTATTGTTTTAGGAGTATATAGGGGGAGAGAAAATGAGAAAGTTATTAACGGTAATTGGACTTACATTTTTAATGTTGGCTGGATGTAGTAATGGGAACTTTGAAAAAGCAATGGATGAGGGAAAGACTGCACTAACGAATAAAGAATATAAAACAGCCTTATCGTCATTTGAACGAGCGCTAGATGAGAAAAAAGATGATTCAGATGTAAAAGTACTTGTAGAACAAACGAAAGCAATGATTGAAGCAGTGAAGTTAAAAGAGGAAACAAAGGTAGAAGAGTCAATCAAGTCATTTGAAAAAGTAGAGAGCGTGAAGAATGGAAGTAATACGCTGTTAAAACAAGCGAAGGAAGAACGAACAGCATTACTAGCCATCTTAGAACAAAAAAAGAAATATAGCGAGCAACTGACGAAAAGTGAAGAGTTCATAAGTAAGAAAAATTATGCAGAAGCGAAAGAGATATTAGATAAGCTAGTTTCCGAAACGAAAGGTAACAAGAACTTTGAAGAATATAATAAAAAAGCTGTAGGATTAGTTACTAAAATTGGTGAAGAGGAAAAAACTGCAAAGAGTGAAACAGCAGCACCGAAGGCACAAAAAACAGATGCAGGAACGAGTCAAAAAGTGGAGCCTGAAAAGAATCAAAAGGTAGCAACAGAAAAGAACCAAAAAGTAGAGGCAGAAAAGAATCAAAAGGTAGCAACAGAAAAGAACCAAAAAACAGATCCAGAGAAGAATCAAGAGGTAGAGACAGGAAAGAATCAAGATGCATTTACTTTTGAGAAAGCTAAAGAATATATTAAAAATGAATATAAAGAAGAATATGATTACACGTTAGAGAATACGCAAGTAGAAAATGGAAAGAAATATTATCAAATAAGAGTGCGTACGACATATAAAATAGAAGGTGCAGCTGGATCAGGATTTACTGGTGTATTCAAAGTATTCGAAGATGGTACAATTGTTGAAGTGCACTAGATTGATGAAAAGAATATGATACAAAACAGTAATCTGTCAAAAATAGAGATAATAAAAAGGTATCCTTCAAGTACGAGGATACCTTTTTACATTTTAAATCGTTCTTTATGACTAATCTTTAATTATTAATCCGAGTAATGTTGCAAACTGAATAGCTTGATATGATGATACTTTACATCCTCTTAGATTGTTCACTGAAACGGTAAGTGTATCAAAATTAGAAGAACTAATATCTATTCCCTTCAGTGATGTTTGATCAAAATTTGCTTCGTCAAGGCTACATGAATTGAATTCAACTTTTTTTAGTTTACAGTCAAAAAAATCTGCATTATTTAATGAAGTTGCATTAAATATGATCTTTTCTAGTTTAGAATTTCCAAGTGAAGCTAAATTCAAAATTGAATTTTCAAATGTAACATTTCCTAAGCTAGATTCTGTAAAATTAACGCCAATTAATTTACTGTTTTTAAATTCGACTCTGTGAACAGAAGAGTTGCTTAAATTAACATTTGATAAATCGCAGTTCTCAAAACAAACATCTGTAATATCAATACTGCTAAAGTCTGTATTGGTAAACTTACAATTTTTTATCACTGCATTATATAAACGCACTCTATCTACAGATTCATTTTCAAAAGTGGAATCGATGATTTCACACATTTCTAATGTTGAATCTTCTTCATAAAAAATATCGTGAAAATTCTTTAAAGATAACTCTGGCGAAATTTTTGGTCTATCAATTTTCATATTATATCCTTCTTTCATTGAATTAGTTAGCTAGAAAAAATGGTATGTTCTATACATAGTTAGTACGCAGCGAGCAAGCGCCGTGTTGAAATTTCATCTCTTATTTTAAATGATTTTTTATGACTATACTTCGATTAACTTTAGCAATAAAAGCATACTCATGTATTCTCTAAAAATTAACGGTTCATTTCACGTTGTAGTATTTCAAAAAACAACGATACATGATAGCCATCTACTGTTGCATGATGAACTTTAATATTCACTGGCATTAGCAACTGTGAACCAACTTTTTCGTACTTTCCACTAGTAATCATTGGTGTTACATTATTTTTGATAGCTCCTTGATGAGATGAAAAATGTTCAAAATGCATCCAAGGAATGGATGAAAGATTCACCACGTTGGGCGGAACAACTCCCATTGGTGCGATATCTGTTGTGTTTGCATAGTTTTTTATAAGCCTTTTGTACTCACGATCAACTGATCTATAATCTGTTAATTCTTCCAACCATAAACTATAAAATAGCCCTGTTTCTTGATTAAAGTTCGTAAATGTCGGCACTAATTCTTGCCATTCTACTAATTGCTTATTTATGTGGGCATACTTCAAATTCGGAATCTTGTTAACCGATTTAGTTACATTAAAAATAGAGAAAAATAATGTAACAATTAAAAATTGCATTGAAGTGGAATTATTAGATGAGTTTTTTAGTACGGATTCTTACAGTTGCCAAATGCAATTGCTTATAGAGAATGAATGAAAACGAACTTTAGAGTATACTCAGAAATAATATAAACTAGAAAATGAAGCTGGATTATGTAAGTACAATTGTTGAAAAGGTATCCTCACATACTTTGAGGATGCTTTTTTAGTATAAAAAAAGGCATCTAGCAAAAGTACTAGATGCCTTTTTTAGTATAAAAAAAGGCATCTAGCAAAAGTACTAGATGCAAATAAAAAACACAAGGGAAGACAAAATTCTTCCCTTTTCCCGTATGTAATTATATCAAAAAATTTATAAAAAACTAGCTTTATTTTTTATATAATTGATGTGTGAAGCCGTGAAAGGAAAAGATTACACTATTTTCGTAGTTTTTTGTTAAAAAAAGGAGCTGTATATATGATTAATTTTAAACCAGAAAATTTAAATCAATTATTAAAAGTGACGCTCATAAGTGCGAATAAGTCTTATGATGCGATTAAAGATTATGAGTTTACAAAAGAAGCAGTAGTATTCCGTATAGACTTCAAATATATTGGCGTTTCTCTTATGATTGTAGATATGCTAGGAAGATCGGCGGCGAGATTTAACATTTTGCCATTTGCTAAACCAGATACGAATGAGATAGATTACATCCAGTTTCAAGTGTATTCGATTAATGAAGGGAATTTTAAAGAAATGCTTGATACGATGTAAAAAAACTATAATTTTACAAAAATGTATATACCAACTAATATATAAGTAATACATTCATATAATTGGAGTGATGAGATGCAGCCGTTAGAAAGGGAGATTCATTCTAATATGCTGAAAGTGTGGCGAATTCACGCTTTAATTGGGGCGGCAGTTATACTAGCAGTCGTAATTGCGTATTTCTTTTTTATGATTAACTTTAACTGGTGGGGTTGGCTGTTCGGATTGTTAGTAACAGGAGCTATTACATTTATCCCGCTTGATTATTTTGTATTTCCAAATTTACGTCAACGCTATTATAGTTACAGATTAAATGAAGAAGAGATTGAGATTCAAAAGGGAATGTTCGTTGTAAAACGTGTACTTATTCCGATGATCCGTGTGCAGCACGTAACGATTGAGCAAGGGCCGATTATGAGAAAGTATAATTTAGCAGAATTACACATTTCAACAGCAGCAACTTCTCATAGTATTCCAGGTTTAACGAAAGAAGAAGCAGAACAGCTGAAAAGACAAATTGGAGAACTTGCGAAAGTGAGTGATAAGGATGTATAAGAGGCAGCATCCGATCACGATATTATTGAGTATTCGAATTTCGGGTTTATTTCCTTTTATCCTTCTTGTAATATTTCGCTCTGATGAAAATGAGCCTTGGTATTTATTTTATTTTGTTTTGTTGTTTCTTTTATTCGTGATGGCTATTTTCTCCGCTGTGAAATGGTATTTCAAAGTGTACTGGATTGAGAATAATATTTTACATATAAAGCATGGTGTGTTTGTAAAGAAAGAAAGCTACTTAAATAAAGAACGTGTGCAAAATGTTAGTACATCTTCTAACATCATTTATCAAATACTTGGACTTACAAAATTAAATATAGAAGTTGCAGGCGGCGGTAGTGAGCCAGAAGTGATGTTAGCTGGTATTAAAGAAGATGAAGCGAAGGCACTAATTGCTTTATTGCATAAAGAAAGAAGCGTTGTGGCTGAAGAGGTGCCTGCGGAAGAAGGTAGTAAGACAGTTTATCAGTTAAAAGCGAAAGAAATTTTATTCGCATCTATTACATCTGGTAGATTTGGATTAGTGTTTTCTATGTTAGTAATCCTTTACACAGAGTTTAATCAATTTCTACCAGAATGGTTCATTAATAAAGTGGAAGCGTATGTGATGGATAACGGTGTATATGAATTAATCGTTATGGCAGCAATTTTAATGGCAATTTCTTGGGTTATTTCAACAGCAGGCTATGCGTTAAAATATGCAAACTTTAAAATTGAGCGAAACGGAAATGAAATTCGCATCGTACAAGGGTTATTTGATAAGAAAGAGTTTGTGTTAAAATTGCACCGTATTCAAGCAATTACTGTGAAAGAAGGCATTCTCCGTCAGCCTTTCGGTTATTGTTCTGTGGAAGTAGAAGTCATTCAAAGTATAGAATCCGCTGGGAATGAAGTGATGCTACATCCTTTTATGAAGAAAAAAGATGTGCAGCAGTTACTCGCATATTTACAGTTGCCGTATGAAATGGAAGAGGAAATCGTTTATTTACCGAAAGCGGCATTGCGCCGTTACATCATCATGGGCTGGATTACAACTGCTGTGCTCGCTGTGCCGATCGTTAGTGCGAGTATATATTTCAAACAATATATCGCGTTATTCACTCTTATCCCGCTATGTATCGGATTTACAATACTCGCATACGCTCGTTATACTAGCGGCGGTTATATGATGAGAGAAAATCAATTAACGATGGTGTACAGAGGTCTTGCGAAATATACAGGAATCATGCGTAGAAGGCATATTCAAGCGGTGGGGTACAATCAATCATATTTTCAAAAGAAAGACGAGTTATGTACAGCTGCCGTATCGGTAGCAGGGCATCGTTATAAAGTGAAGCACATGCGAAAAGAGGACACACTTCGTATATATAATTGGTACAAAGAAAAAGGAAACACCGGTGTGTAGTGGTGTTTCCTTTTTGTTATTAAATGGATATCTTTAGTCGAATCGTTGATATATTTCAAGATGTGATAGATATATTCGAAAAATCGTTGGTATAATTTCACGTACTCCTAGTGTTGTATTACTTTTTAATTAAACTAACACATCAAAAGTAGTCACAAAAGAAGGACGAGAGAAAATACTCTTTTGCTGTTCTGCATGTGGATGCGCCTGAGCCTGTGATTGTCTCTCTGCTTGTGCAGGACGTTTTTTATGAGCGTTTTCGAATGAACGTGATTCTGTCCAGTCTTTAAAGTTTTGCTCTGTTTCCCACATCGTTAAGATGACATATGTATCGTTACTTAATGGGCGTAGAACGCGGATCGCTTGAAATCCTGGTTCGTTTTCAATAAGGCCTGCACGGTTTTTAAAACGGTTTTCAAATACAGGGCGACCTTCGTCTGTGACAGAAATGTTGTTACAAACGATATAGCCAGGTTGTCCTTTAAATTCGCCAACAGCATCTAGTACGTCATATTGAAGAGATCCTTCTACAGATTCTTCTGTATTTTCTTTATAAAACATATCTTTTTCATTATTTTTTGCAGTGAAATGTGCTTGTTCTAGAGGTGTTTCGTATGAAATAATAGCCGTCATTTTAGTGCCCCCTTACTTATTTGTTTCTATTATATCAACTCTCTTAAAAAACTTCGAAGATTATATACATAAAGATACTTCTTTTTCAAATAATAAATGTACCATCATTTGGAAAGAAGGCCGATGTATGAAGAAAGTAAAGTGGACTTTATTAGGTGGGTTAGCGACGCTTGTATTAGCGATTGTAATCTATAAACTTATTGTGTTAGCTGGTGGCTATATGATGGATGAAAAGCAGCTCGTTTTCCACTCTTCATCACGTATCGTTGACCAGAAAGGGAAAGAAATTACGAAATTATACGTAGAAAATAGAGACCTCGTACCAATCGAGCAAATTCCAAAATACGTGCAGCAGTCGTTTATTGCGGTGGAAGATTCTCGTTTTTATGAGCATCAAGGAATTGATTATCCGTCAATATTCCGTGCTCTTTATAAAGACACGTTAGCTGGAGAGAAGGTCGAAGGCGGTAGTACGATTACGCAGCAACTTGCTAAAAACGTCTTTTTAACTCGTGAAAAAACATTTACGCGTAAGTTGAAGGAAGTCGCAATCTCCCTTCAATTAGAGCAAAAATATACGAAGCAACAAATTCTTGAAATGTATATGAATCATATTTATTTTGGACATGGAGCTTACGGTATTCAAGCTGCAGCAAAGTTGTATTTTAATAAAAATGTAGAAGATTTAACAGTAGAAGAAGGGGCAATGCTTGCAGGTCTTCCGAAGTCGCCAAACGGATATTCACCGTATTTTTCTCCAGAGAAGAGTAAAGAACGCCGTGATCTAGTATTGTCACTTATGCATAGACAAGGTTATTTGACTGCTGAAGAAAGCGTTCGCTATCAAGGAAAGACAATTGCTCTATATAAAAACTTAGATGAGAATGAACTCGCATATATGCCGTATATTGATATGGTCATAGATGAAGCGGCTCGTTTATACGGATTGTCTCATCAAGAAGTACTTCGCGGAGGATATACGTTTGTCGTATCGATGGATGAAAAGATTCAAAAGGTGGCGTATAACCAGTTTCAAGATGCGCGCAATTTCCCTGGTAAAGAAAATGGGGCGCAAGGTGCATTTTTATTAATGGATAATCGTACGGGCGGGATTAAAGCTGCGATTGGCGGAAGAAAGTATGTCCCGAGAGGATTTAATCGTATTTTTGCAAAAAGGCAACCGGGCTCTGTTCTGAAACCACTTATCGTTTATGCACCAGCATTAGAAACGAAAAAGTATAATCCGTATTCGTTATTAACAAATGACAAAGCTTCTTTTGAAGGTTATGAACCTCGAAATTACAATCGTCAATATACGAAAGAAATGACGATGTATGATGCGATTTTAGATTCAGCAAACGTACCGGCAGTTTCTTTATTAAATGAGTTAGGGGTCGAAGAAGGAAAGCAATATTTAGAGAAAGGAAATGTTCATATTGCAGATACTGGGTTAAGTACAGCGCTTGGTGGGCTGAAAAACGGTGTTTCACCATTTGATCTTGTAAAAATGTATCGTGCATTTTTAGCAAACGGCAATATTATTGAGCCACATGTTATTGATAAAGTGTTAAATAGACACGGCGCAGTCATTGGAGAATCGCCAAAAGTAGAGACGAAAGTCTTCTCGAAACAAACAGCATGGTATATGACGAAAATGTTAGAAGGAGTTGTAAAGGAAGGGACAGCCAAAGTAGGTGTCTATAACGGTGCGTTGGCTGGAAAAACGGGTACCACTTCAATTCCTAATGATGATAATGGAGCAAGGGATATGTGGTTTGTTGGATATACGCCGAATTTAGTGGGAGCAGTTTGGGTCGGCTATGATCACACGGATAAAGAGCACAAATTGCAAGGCGAAAGTGCAGCTGCAACGAAGTTATTTAAGAAAATTTTAACGAAGGCAAATGTAGAACAGAAAGAAAAGTTTATGCAGCCAGAAGGTGTAGAAACGATTGGTGCCCCAATTCGGTTGCGCAAGATTGAAGATGTAAAAATGAAACTATCATTTAGTCCTTTCGGTTTATTTAAAGCAAAATTAAGCTGGACACCACTTCCAGATGAAAGAATTATGTATCGAATTTATAGAGTGGAAAACGGAATTCATACGCATGTGAGTACTGTAACAGGTGTCGGAGAATATGAGGAAAAGTTTATTAACATATTCTCAAAACCGAGTTTTTACGTTGTGCCATTTAACACACAAACGAACCGTGAAGGAGAAAAGTCAAAAGTAGCTAAACCATAGATTTTCTCTGTGTTATAATAAGAATGTTGTGAAAATAGTAAGCGGTTTTACGAATGTTTGTGTCAATTTCATGAACAACGTACATAATGTTATGCAATTTGTTTTTACAAGCTGTATAGTAAAAAAAGATAAATATCGGAATAGAACGTATTTAAAGCAAAAGCATTGGTAGGGAAGGGAGCAAGGGTCTTGGTAAGAACTATAAATGAGACATTTTTAAAAGCATGTAGGGGGGAACGTACAGAGTATGTACCAGCATGGTATATGCGTCAAGCAGGTCGTTCGCAGCCGGAATATAGAAAGATAAAAGAAAAATATTCTTTATTTGAAATTACACACAATCCAGAGTTATGTGCTTACGTTACAAAGTTACCAGTTGATCAATATAACGTAGACGCAGCAATTCTTTATAAAGATATTATGTCACCACTACCTGCAATTGGTGTGGATGTAGAAATTAAATCTGGTATTGGACCAGTAATTGATAATCCAATCCGTTCTTTACAAGACGTAGAAAAACTAGGGGAAATCAATCCAGAAGATGACGTACCGTACATATTAGATACGATTCGTTTATTAACGACAGAAATGTTAGACGTACCGTTAATCGGTTTTTCAGGAGCTCCATTTACGCTAGCGAGCTATATGATTGAAGGCGGTCCATCTCGTAACTACCATAATACGAAAGCGTTTATGTATGCAGAGCCGAAAGCTTGGTTCGCTTTAATGGATAAGCTTGCTGATATGGTTATTACATATTTAAAAGCGCAAATTAACGCAGGAGCAAAAGCAGTTCAAATTTTCGATTCATGGGTTGGAACAGTAAATGTAGTAGATTATCGCGTATTTATTAAACCAGCAATGGAACGTATTTTTGCAGAAGTTCGTACGATGGGTGTACCGATGATTATGCACGGCGTAGGAGCTGCACATTTAGTGAACGAATGGCATGATCTGCCTCTTGATGTAGTCGGTTTAGACTGGCGTTTACCGATTGAAGAAGCGCGTGCACGCGGCGTTTATAAGGCGGTACAAGGTAATATGGATCCTTCGTTCTTACTTGCACCATGGTCTGTTATTGAAGAACATGTAAAAGGTATTTTAGATCAAGGGATGAAGCAGCCGGGTTATATCTTTAACTTAGGTCACGGTGTATTCCCAGAAGTAAATCCAGATACATTAAAACGTTTAACTACATTTATTCATGAGTACTCTAAAGAACAGTTAGCGAAGTAAAGGAGATTGGCTGTATGAAAAAGAAAATTGGTTTGCTTGTAATGGCATACGGAACGCCATATAAAGAAGAAGACATTGAACGTTACTATACACATATTCGCAGAGGAAGAAAGCCAAGTCCTGAAATGCTAGAAGATTTAACAGAGCGTTACCGTGCAATTGGTGGTATTTCTCCTTTAGCTACTATTACATTAGAGCAAGCTAAAAAGTTAGAAATGCGTTTAAATGAAATACAAGATGAAGTAGAGTACCACATGTATCTTGGTTTAAAACATATTGAACCGTTTATTGAAGATGCGGTACAAGCTATGCATAACGATGAAATAGAGGATGCAATCGCACTTGTTCTTGCGCCTCACTATTCTACATTTAGTGTGAAATCATATGTTGGACGAGCGCAGGAAGAAGCTGAGAAACTTGGAAACTTAACAATTCATGGCATTGATAGCTGGTATAAAGAACCGAAGTTTATCCAGTATTGGGTCGATGCAGTGAAAGGTATATATAACGGTATGTCAGAAGCAGAACGTGAAAAAGCAGTATTAATCGTATCTGCTCACAGCTTACCAGAGAAAATTATCGCACTCGGCGATCCATATCCAGATCAATTAAATGAAACAGCTGATTATATTGCAAGGGGCGCTGAAGTAGCAAACTATGCAGTAGGATGGCAAAGTGCAGGAAACACGCCAGATCCTTGGATCGGTCCGGATGTACAAGATTTAACGAGAGAATTAAATGAAAAGTACGGTTATACTTCATTTGTTTATGCACCAGTTGGATTTGTTGCGGAACATTTAGAAGTTTTATATGATAATGACTTTGAGTGTAAAGTGGTGACTGATGAAATTGGCGCGAAATATTATCGTCCAGAAATGCCAAACGCATCGGATGCATTCATTGATTGCTTAACGGATGTTGTATTAAAGAAAAAAGAATCTGTATTGTAAGAAGAAAGGGGGAGCCTGCTTGAGGAAAAAAGTTGTGATCATCGGCGGTGGTATCACAGGATTAACAGCTATGTATCACTTACAAAAAGACATTCGTGAGAAGGACTTGCCGATAGATACATTACTTGTAGAAGCGTCGGGTAAACTTGGCGGGAAAATTCAAACCGTTCGAAAAGATGGATTTACAATTGAACGCGGACCGGATTCTTTTTTAGCACGAAAAGAAAGTGCGTCTAGATTGGTGAGAGAATTAGGTCTTGGCGATGAACTTGTAAATAATAAGGCCGGTCAATCATTTATTCTCGTAAACAATCGGTTACATAAAATGCCGAGTGGATCAATGATGGGAATTCCAACGCAAATTACGCCGTTTCTATTTTCCGGGTTGTTCTCCCCAATTGGTAAATTAAGAGCTGGTTTTGATCTGTTAATGCCTAGATCAAAACCAGTATCTGACCAATCACTCGGGCAGTTTTTCAGACATCGCCTCGGAAACGAAGTGGTTGAAAACTTAATAGAACCATTACTATCGGGTATTTATGCAGGGGATATTGATGAAATGAGCTTAATGTCGACCTTCCCGCAAATGTATCAAATTGAGCAGAAACATCGTAGTATTTCACTCGGTATGCGTACGCTCGCTCCGAAAGAAGAGAAAGCTGAACCGAAAAAAGGAATCTTCCAAACGGTGAAAACAGGTTTAGAATCTATAGTAGAATCTCTCGAAGTGAAGATGCATGAAGGTACGATAATAAAGGGAACTCGCATTGAAAAAGTTGCAAAACTGGGGGATGGTTACACGATTACTCTTAGTAACGGAAAAGAAATAGAAGCGGACGCCATCGTAGTGGCAAGCTCACATAAAGTATTGCCTTCTATGTTTGCGCAGTATAAACAATTTCGTTTCTTCCGCAACATTCCGTCCACATCAGTTGCGAATGTAGCACTTGCTTTTCCGAAATCAGCCATTCAGCGCGATATTGATGGAACGGGATTTGTCGTATCACGAAATAGTGACTTCTCCATTACAGCATGTACGTGGACACATAAAAAATGGCCGCATACAACGCCAGAAGGTAAGGTACTTCTTCGCTGTTACGTTGGACGCCCTGGTGATGAAGCGATTGTAGAACAAACCGAAGAGGAACTCGTTCAGCTCGTACTAGAAGACTTACGAAAGACGATGGATATTATAGAGGACCCGGAGTTTGCAATCGTAAGCCGCTGGAAAGAAGCGATGCCTCAATATACAGTAGGTCATAACGAGCGAATGAAAAAGCTTACAACATTTATGGAGAAAGAATTGCCAGGTGTGTACTTAGCTGGAAGTTCTTACGCTGGTTCTGGTTTGCCGGACTGTATTGGGCAAGGTGAGTTGGCAGCGCAACGTGTGTTATCACATATTGAAAAAATAGTAGAATGTGAACGAGATGCTTTGAATGTATAAAAAACTACCACTTCCTAATGAAGTGGTAGTTTTTTATTGGAAAATAGAAGTTTGTACCTTACATATTCCATCTGTTTTTAGCATAAGTAATTTTTGTTTTAAACGTATAGCTGAGATTAATTTTTTGTAAAACTTGTCGAAATATAGTTCTATATAACGAATCATTTGTTATGATAGATATGCTGAGAAAATATGAAATAGGGAGAGGAAAATAGCTGTGAAGAAATTGTTAAGTGTCTTTTTATCATTATTACTATTACTATCATTTACTGGAACTTTAGCACAAGCAGAAGAAACTACTTCTATGTCGGTAGAAAAAGCAATTCAAGTATTCAAGCAGCAAGGGAAAACGAAGGGGATAGTGGAAGGATATATTGTCGGATATACGCAAAGTCCTTCTAAGTACACGAAGGATCCGGCTAAGTTTGACGACACAAATGTGGCAATTGCCGATTCACCAAACGAAACAAATCCAGATAAAATCATGCCTGTTCAGTTGCCAAAAGGCGATGTGAGATCGGCAGTGAATGTGAAAGATCATCCTGAAAATATTGGGAAGAAAGTTAGCTTAACAGGGACGCTTGAATTATATTTTAGTAGTCCGGGTTTAAAATCAGTAACAGCTCATAAGTTTCAAGGGGAAGAACAAAACCGTGTTAGCGATGTAGTGGCTTCACCTGGGGGCGGGGAAGTTGCGAAAGGAACAGCGGTAACATTAACAACGAATACAGAAGGAGCAACAATTTACTATACGTTAGATGGTTCTAATCCTACAAATAAAAGTGTTCGCTATAACGGACAAATTGTAGTGAATGAAAATAGTGTAGTGAAAGCAATCGCAGAGAAAGAAGGACTTACTTCTTCGGCGATTTCTACATTTTCATTTATTATTGTAAATAATGAACCAGTTCGTATTCATGATATTCAAGGGAAATCACATATTTCTCCTTACAAAGGGAAGAACGTATACAATGTGGAAGGCGTTGTAACAGCGCTTGATAAAAATGGTTTTTATATAGAAGACAATCAGCCGGATAATGATCCAGCTACTTCAGAAGGTATGTACGTATACAAAAAAGATGCAAATGTAGCAGTTGGAGACCTTATTCAAGTTGATGGAGAAGTAGAAGAATATGTTGGGCCTGGATATGCAGAAAGGTTTGAAACAGACTTAACAACGACGGAAATTAAGGCGAGTCGCGTTGCTGTAATCGCAAAAGATCAACCTTTACCAGCACCCATTGTACTCGGAGAAAACGGTGTGAAAATTCCTGATCAAATTATCGATAATGATGCATTCGGTTTATTTGATCCAAATGAAGATGCAATCGACTTTTATGAAAGTATAGAAGGTATGCGCGTTACGATGCCAACACCAAAAATTATTGCACCTCAGAAAAACGGAAATTTATATGTAACAGTAAAAAATAGCGGGGATAAAGTAGTAACGAAATATGGTACACCTCTTTTAGATGAAAATCAATTAAACCCAGAGCGTCTTTCTGTAAAAGTACCTCGTGATTATGTAGCAAAAGTAGGAGATACTTTCACAGGAGATATAACAGGGGTAGTAGGATATGATTACGGTTCGTTCCGTATTTCGCCAGTGACGGAATTACCATCTGTAGTGGACGGTGGGTTTAAGCGAGTAGGGGCAAATATTCAGCCACGTCTTGATAAATTAACAGTTGCTACATATAACATTGAAAACTTCTCAGCAAATAAAAAAGAAACGACGGACGAAAAAGTAAAAGAGTTAGCGTATTCTATTAAATACAATTTAAAAATGCCAGATATTATCGGTGTAGAGGAAATGCAAGATAATAATGGATCAATTAATGATGGGACAACAGATGCTTCATTAAGCGCAAAACGTATCATTGATGCAGTTCTAGAAATTCGCGGACCGAAGTATGAGTATGTAGAAATTGCGCCAAGCAACAATCAAGACGGGGGAGCGCCTGGAGCTAACATTCGCGTCGGTTTCTTCTATAACCCATCACGTGTGAAATTAGCAACAGTACCGAAGTTACTTGATAAAAATGTAGTTCGTATTGGAGACGAAAATGCATTATTTGATAGTACACGAAAACCGTTAGCAGCAGAATTTACATTCCAAGGACAAAACGTTGTTGTCGTTGCAAATCACTTAAACTCAAAACTAGGAGATGCAACGCCATTTGGAAAAGTGCAGCCGCTCGTATTAAAGAGTGAAGAAAAACGAATTCAATTAGCGCAAGAAGTAAATTATTTCGTACAAGGTATTCAGAAAAAGAATGCAAATGCACCTGTTGTTGTATTAGGTGATATGAACGATTTTGAGTTCTCGAAACCACTAAAAGCATTAGAGGGAACAATCTTAAAAGATATGCTAAACACTGTGCCGAAAGAGAATCGTTACACGTACATTCATGAAGGGAATGCACAAGTGTTAGATCATATTTTAGTAACGAACAACATCGCACCGCACACAGTTGTAGACCCAGTACACTTAAACTCAAACATTATGAAAGAGCATGGACGTGTAAGCGACCACGACCCAGTACTTGCTCAAATTGATTTGAAGAAAGCTTCTTAAAGTGAGAGAACGCTTAGGTAACTAAGCGTTCTTTTTTTGTTTTTGCATCGTCATTTAATTACAAAGAGGAGATTCCTTTTTTTGTAATCTGACGATATAATTAATAGAATATTCTGTTTTGTAGAAAGGGAGGTGTAGATATATGGTAGCCCAACTAAATGGGAAATTAATGAATCAACTAGCGATTTTTTTGAGTGTTTTTATATTGATTCAGTTTGTAGCTGATGTAACAGGTCTTACGCAATCACTAGGTATTCATTATTTAGGTACAATAAGACAGAGCATCACTTATACAGCATTTGGTTTAGCTGTGATTTTTACTATATTGGGTATGAAAAAGGAATTAAGTAAATATGCAATTATTTCTTTATGTTCGGCGATAGGAATACAAATAATTTATATAGTTGTTATTGTGGTTTTATGGATGTTGGCAGGGACACCGTAAAGTATTGTTCGTTTTTTTATAGAAAAACCTATTATTATGAAGTGCACCTCCAATTGTTAGACACGGTCTAACAATTGGAGGTGCACTTTTATTCCGATTATTAGTCTTCACCAATCGGGCTTTTACGAGCAGTTGATTTCCCACCTGACTCCTTGTATTCACTGAATTTTGAGGTGGGCATCTAGCTATTTAGAGCTTGATTTCTGTGGGGAATTTTAGGGTTTCTTAAGCAAACCGTAGCGGTGGTCATTTTATTTGGAAAATAGAGTGTAACTAATTGCAAAAGATTATATATAGAAACTCTTTTTTGTAAAATTCATGGTAAAATTAATTGAATATTCAGGTTTATAAAAGGGGGGCAACGATGCAGGTACAATTAAATGGAAAATTAATGAATCAAATCGCAATCTTTTTTAGTAGTATTGCCATGCTTCAGTTTATAGCTGAGGTAACAGGATTTACGCAAAATTTAGATATTACGTATAACTTAATAAATACAACAACGTCATATATAACATTTAGCTTGGCAGTGATTTTTACTTTAATAGGTGCAAGAAGAGAATTGAGTAAATATGCAATTATTTTATTATGTTTAGTAGTAGCTATTAAATCGATTTATTTTGTAGCTATTGTTATTTTATGGGGATTGGCTGGTACGCCGTAAATGAATAAAAAACCTAATTTCCAAGAAGACATGAGGAAATTAGGTTTTTATGCTTGAAACGCTTTTCTACACCGATCCCTTCTTTGCAATCTTCTTTTGTACCTTTTTCTATCACGCTGTACGCCTTTTATATACATGCATAGGCTGAAGAAGAAGAAGAAGGCACATTGTATCGTTAATATATACGATGACATGCCCTGTAACGGTTGCTTTGGATCATATAAATGAATAGGTGCTCCGCCTATTGTAGGGAATATTGTATTGAGCAGGACGTAAGGAATGGAGGTAACTGCAAATGGAAACAGAATCGCCATATAGTCCTTTTGTGACCATGCAGATGCAGCAAGTCCTAAAAGAGCCATTAACCCTGCAAATAAAAAATTAATTCCGATATATACAATAATATAAGTGATGGGGGAGCCGTAATATAAGTTTGCGAACATCCCGTTGTCATTTATAATACCTGAACCCGCTGCGGGTGCTCCGTTTGGAATGGTTAATTTGCAAAATAATAATGATAAGATAAATGGAAACGTATAAAGAAGTCCTCCGCAAAAAAATGTAACGATATATTTCGTTACTGAATAAGGAAGTAACGAAATTTCTTTACTTATAAATGTCTTAAAACCATCTGATTTATCTGAGTTGTAACTTGTACTAAAGGGAAGACTTGCAATAACTGGCATTAATAATAAATAAACATCCATTTCATTGTCGCGAAATCCAATCCATTTAAAAGCCGTTGTTACAAACGCATCCGTTCCGTCTCCAATATAACGAATTACATAATAATAATGATAGATAGAGATAAGAGCTAATCCACTAAACATAATAATTAAAGAAACACGATTACAAAAAGCTTGCTTTATACTTAAACGAAGCGCACGCATCATGACTGAAAAAGCCTCCACTATTTTGATAAACTTGTCTATTTTCTATATTACTATTAATTGTAAAGATTTTCTTGTTTTTTTATTTGATTATTTGAAAAAGAGGAATTTTATTGTTGTTAAGTAAGGTTTATCTATACATCTTAAGAACACCTTTTCTTTTTCTCTTTCCATCTGATACACTATGACAGTATTATATGAATGGACTGGAATTTTTTTATACTGGAAATAATAAAAAAGAGAACTTGTATAGAATGTAAGTGTGTGGTAATATCAAAGATGTACTGATTGACTATATTATCCAATTGGTCATTTTTGGAGGTGACGATGTGGCGATAGATCGAAAACGTTCTATTATTGAAGCTGCAACAAAGTCTTTTTCAGCGTTCGGTTATAAAGCAACAACGATGGATCAAGTAGCGAAATTAGCGAATGTAGGAAAAGGAACGATTTATACTTTTTTCAAAAATAAAGAAGAGCTATTTGGCGAAATTATTTCTAATTTAATTACAGAAATGAAGCAAGTTGCAGAAAACGCAATTCGTTCAGATGTTTCATTTTTTGAAAATGTACATAAAGCATTATATAGCATCTTAGAATTTAGAAAAGAACATCAGCTCATGATTAAGTTAATTCAAGAAGAGCGCGATATGGGAACGAAAGAAGTACAAGAAGTGATGCAACAAGTAGATGTGGAAATCGTTTCTGTCATTCAATCGTATTTAAAGATTGCGATTGAAAAAGGTGAAATTAGCAAATGTGACCCAGAAATTACAGCATTTATTATGCTTCGCCTATACGTATCGCTCATTTTTGATTGGGAAAAAAATCATGAACCGCTAGAAAAAGAAAAAATTGCAGAATTATTTGAACTTTATTTATTAAAAGGATTGTCAAACTAAGATAATCCTTTTATTATTATAAAAAATGACCAATTGAACAAAGTAGTCATATATTTATTTTAGGAGGGATAATATAAATATTCACTTCATAGTAAGGAACAGTTGCATAGTATAAATTCGGGGATAAGGCATATGTATGAATAAGTATAGCCTTTTTGTTTGGGTGAAAATGACTAAATGAACATTTTAGTCATTTTGATAAAGGGGGAGAAATGATGAAATGGAATCAGTTACTTCGTAAAGAGTTTACTGAAATTATAAAAAGTAAAAAAATATTAATTCCAATTATCGCGGTATTATTCGTACCAATTTTATATGCAGGTATGTTTTTATGGGCCTTTTGGGATCCGTATAAACAGTTAGATGATTTACCAGTTGCGGTAGTCAATTTAGATAAAGGTGCAGTATTTGATGGAAAACCAATTGAGGTCGGAAAAGGGCTCGTTGATAATTTAAAAGATAACACAAGTTTTAAATGGGAATTTGTAAGTGAAAAAGAAGCGAAAAAAGGAATGGAAGGCAGAAAATATTACATGTTAGTACGCATTCCTGATGACTTCTCAAGTAACGCTACAACGTTATTAAAAGATGATCCGAAACCATTAAACTTAGAATACATTCCAAACGAAAGCTTAAACTTCTTATCTTCACAAATTGGTGGAACAGCCATTGAAAAAATTAAAGGTGAAGTAGCAAGTACGTTAACGAAAACATATGCAGAGAAAATGTTTGATTCCATTCAAGACGTCTCAAAAGGATTAGCAGATGGGGCGGAAGGGGCAAATAAACTACATGACGGATCAAGTGAGCTGCATGATGGTTCAAGTAAAGTGACGGATGGCCTTCATACACTTCAAGGGAAGTCTGGGGAGATGAAGGATGGAGTTCAGAAATTAGCAGATGGATCAAATAAATTAGTAGATGGGTCAGGAAAAGTAACAGATGGTTTAAATACATTAAATAGCAAAACAGGTATAGGCAAATTACAAGATGGATCCGGAAAAGTAACGGCAGGTTTAAATACGTTAAATGGCAAAACGGGTGAAATGCAGACTGGTATAGGGAAATTAGTAGACGGTTCAGGAAAAGTAACAGCAGGTCTAAATACATTAAATAACAAAACAGGTGAGATGCAGACTGGTATAGGGAAATTAGTAGACGGTTCAGGAAAAGTAACAGCAGGTTTAAATACGTTAAATGGTAAAGCGGGTGAGATGCAGACTGGTATAGGGAAATTAGTAGACGGTTCAGGAAAAGTAACAGCAGGTTTGAATACATTAGTAAGTAAAACAGGTGAATTAAAAACAGGAACAATTGACTTATCAAATGGTATGGGAGAACTTGTTGAAGGGCAAAGCCAATTAGAGACAAGGGCTCAAGAGATTCAAAAGGGTTTGCAGGAGTTAAATAGTAACGTACAAAATTCTGTTGCAGGCTTAGAGGTAATACAGTCAAAAGCTCCTTCTACATTAAATGAAAAAATAAATGGAGCTGGAGAAGACGTAAGTCAGTTAAATGAATTGACGCAATCAACCGCAGGGGATGCAAAAACTGCAGCGCAAGATGTAGCGAGCTTGCAAAAGCAAATTGAGAGTTTACCGAAAGAATATCAAGAACAGTTACAACCATATATAACAAATGTGGCAAAAAGTACGGCGACAGTTCAGCAGAAGGCTGCCGGGGTAGCAGGTGGAACAAACAAGTTAAACGAAGAAGTGAAACAATTAAAAAGTGAAATAAATGAAACAACAAGTGGAATGCAAAACAAACTACCGAATCCAGAAGGGTTTAAAACTTTAACGGATGGTATTAAGAAACTAACGAACGCACAAAATGAATTTGTTAGTAATTTTCATGGATTTGGTGAAGGTTTAGGTAAGGCAAAATTAGGTGCTGATAAATTGAAGAACGGATCTGGTCAATTGATTGATGGAGCAAATCAATTAGTAGATGGATCTGGGAAGGTAACAGAAGGATTAGGCGCATTATCCGTAGGAGCAAACCAAATGGCAGGTGGAATAAATCAATTAGCGGACGGTTCAAGCCAAGTGACAGGCGGTTTAGGTGCATTATCTGTAGGGGCAAGCCAAATGACTGGTGGAATAAATCAATTAGCAGATGGCTCAAGTCAAGTAACAGGTGGTTTAGGCACATTATCTGTAGGAGCAGGCCAAATGACAGGCGGAATAACGCAATTAGCGGACGGTTCAAGCCAAGTAACAGGCGGTTTAGGCACATTATCTGTAGGAGTAACAAAATTAGCAGATGGCTCAAATCAAGTAACAACAGGATTAGGCACTCTAAATGGCGGTTTAAATACAATGTCAACTGGCTCAACACAGTTAATCGACGGCGTAAATAAACTAGCAGATGGCTCAGGAAAAGTAACAGATGGCCTCGTAAAAGTAAACGACGGTTCAGGTGAACTTGCTGAAAAGCTTGGCGAAGGGGCAGAGAAAACTGGTGAAGTGAAAGGGACGAATAAAACATTTGATATGTTTGCAAACCCTGTAAAAGTAAAGACAGAGAAATTAGCGGAAGTTCCAAACTACGGAACTGGATTTACACCGTATTTCTTATCACTCGGTTTATTTGTTGGGGCATTACTATTATCTATCGTATACCCATTACGCGATACAGTCGGCGTTCCAAAATCAGGATTTAGCTGGTTTATTAGTAAGTTCGGCGTTTTACTATCAGTCGGTATTATTCAAGCGATAGTAGCAGATGTCATATTACTGTTCGGATTAGGTGTAGAAGTGCAAAGTATTCCATACTTTATATTATTTAGCATCGTTACAAGTTTAGCATTTATCGCATTAATTCAATGTTTAGTAACAGCATTCGGTGATGCAGGGCGATTTATTGCCATCATCACATTAATTATTCAGCTTACAACAAGTGCTGGAACATTCCCACTAGAATTGATTCCGAAGTTTTTACAACCATTTAATACGTGGTTACCGATGACATACTCTGTATCAGGATTGAAAGCAGTCGTATCAAGCGGAGACTTTAACTTCATGTGGCAAAACATAGGAATACTCATGATCTTTATCGTCGTATTATCACTTGGAACAATCGCTTCCTTAACTTGGATGCACAAACGACAATTTAGAAATGTTGTTGAAAATCAATCGATTGAAGTTTAAAAAAAGCACCTTGTAGGTAAATATTTATAATAACGAAACATTGGAATGAAAAGCCTGTATCAATAATTACTCAGTGATTATCGATACAGGCTCTTTTTATTGGATCTGTTCATAAAGATTGTTGTTATTAGAGCATTTTTCTTTTCGTTCTTTCATTCCATTTTTATTCTTTTTAATGCTAATTCAGCTGCCATTTTCCCGTTATGTTGTCCGTGCTCTTTAACCCAATTTAGTTTTTCGCTAGCTGGCACGTATCTATGGAAACCTAGAATTTCAGCCGCTCTCTCTTGTATCCACATATCCGATTCGTCCAAGAGGGGAAGTGTTTCATGCAATTGTGTATAAGGAGTTAAAGCGATAATTGAAAATTAATATTGAGCTCTTTTTTCTTCCGTTAATTCAGGTTTTTTAAGAAGATTTTTCAATTCTTAAATGGCTTGTACATCTTGCTGTAGTTGCAGTTCATCCGTATTTTCTTTGGAACAAGGATAATCTTTAACTTCTAATTGCAGTCTAAACGAAAGAAAAGGACTTACAGCAATTTACAGAGAAAACTAGAATAGGGGAGTTGATATGATGAAACAAAAATCTCGCTTCTATTTTATAATATATCCACTAATCACCTTCTTGGTTTATACACTATATCCGATTTTATTTCACAAAAAAGAACATACGAGCATGAAGGATATACTGGGAATGATTGTAACGTATTACATTTTAATTAGTGAATATTACTTTATTGATTTTTTAAGTGAAAGAATAAAGAAAAACGGTAAAGAAAAACAGTAAAGTTTCACTATTTAAAAGCTGATGAAGGATAACAAAATGACCGAAAGCGAAATGAAATTTAGGGATACGAACATTCGTAACTTTTTCGATAAAGAGAATCGTTTAAAATCGATTCCAGGTCAAAAAAAGAAAAAGTTAGTGTTATTAGAACATTTGATTAGCAAGTTAAACGTTGAAAATCAATATACAGAGAAAGAAATAAATGTGTTCATAAAACAATATCATGATGATTTTTGTACGATTAGAAGAGAATTTATCGTGCATGGGTTTATGGATCGAGAGGATAATATGTACCATATAAATGGGAGAGAAGTTTGGACGAAGTGGGAGGAGTTATAAATGTAATGAGTAATTCCTAGTTTGCCTCTCTTATCTAAAGAAGGAAATATTATGGGCTTTGGTGGTAGTTGCGGTGAATTTGCTTTATTAGTTATATTGTTTATTTTATTAATCATCGTTGGAGCTGCTTGCTTTTGCTAAAAGCTATGGAAAAGACACTCTTATAAGAGTGTCTTTTCTTTATGAAGACGTAATCCCACAAAAACATTTATTTATGGGGGCTTGCCAAATACTCATCAACCTAAGAAAATAGATCACTCCATAATGAAAAATTCACGTTTTTACAGTTAGTACTGAAAATTCGGCTCATCCTTTTCGTTTTAGAAAAAGTAATATTTTAAGTTGATAGATGTGTAATATTACCTATATTGTAACGTATAAGTGAATTTAATGACTTTAACTATACTTTTGTTTCGTTTTATTTAAAAATATTACGATTATATTACAAAAACTATTGATTATATCTAAATAGCGTAATATAATACTGTTTGTGGAAATAAAAACAAAAATTATTCATTATTTGGGGGATATGGAAAATGAAGAAAGTTATTTTACCAGTTTTAATGTCTGCTATGGTTATAGTTCCGGCAGTATCACATGCTGAAAAACAAGATAATGTGAAACAGACTACTGCAAAAGCAGAGCAGACAATTCAGCAAAGTGGTTGGGTAAAAGTAGGGGATACATGGTATTTCTATGACCAAAAAGGTATGAAGAAAACAGGCTGGTTACAAGATGGTGGAAAATGGTATTATTTTGATGGTAATGGAAAAATGCAAACAGGTCATATTGTATATCAATATGAGGGTTACTTACTGGGAGCAGACGGTACAATGTATGCCAATGAAGGTTGGATTCAGTATGGTGGAAAGTGGTATTATGTACATCAAGGTGGAAAGCTACATTACGGATTGCTTGAATATAATGGGAAAACTTATTTTTTAAATCCAGATAATGGGCAGATGTTTACGAAAGCTTGGATTGGGGAATATCATACAGGCAATTATTTTCTCGAAGATGGATCAATGGCAATAGGTTGGACTTCAATTGATAATAAGTGGTACTATTTTAACGATAAGGGGCTTAGTTATAATGACTGGCTAAGCTATAACGGAAGCTGGTATTATTTTGTAGGTGGTAAGATGCAAACAGGTTGGGTACAAGATAATGGAAAATGGTACTACATGAATACAGACGGCACAATGAAAACAGGCTGGGTAAAAGAAAATGGAAAATGGTATTATCTGAACTCAAATGGCACGATGAAAAGTTCAGAAAATGGATGGAAAGACTGTTGGTTAGATGAAGGAGGAAAGCGCTACTTTTTCGATGACAGTGGTGCTATGCGTACAGGGAAACTAGCTGAAGGCGGCACTTCATGGTATTTTAATCCAGATGGATCTATGGTGACTGGATGGAAAATAGTGGATGGTGACTGGTATTACTTTGATGAGAAAAGTGGAGCGAATCATGAAGGTTGGTTAAACTACAATGGCAAGTGGTATTACTTTTATGATGGCCCAATGACAACTGGTTGGGTACAAGTGAATGGCACATGGTACTACTTGAATGAAGATGGAACGATGAAAACAAATTGGTTACAAAAAGATGGAAAATGGTACTATTTACAATCCAATGGTGCAATGGCAGTGGGCAAACATTTCATTAATGGAAAATGGTATTCATTCAAAAATGATGGCGTTATGATGTAACAAAGATTTTTAATTGAATAAATGACAATAGATATCTATTTTAAGATATTTCTATGATGAAAAAAACACCTGTGAAGGTGTTTTTTTCATCTTTACAGTTAGTTATTACTTATTCCTCTTATTCTTGCACTTTTCGTTTTCACTAGTTTATTAGCGAGCATGGCTGGATTTATGCAGGAAATATCTAAACTGTAAGGATATGTGGGAAGTAGAATTATAAAACTTTTGTTTCCAATCTTTCTTTCTGACGAAGATGATGTGCAAAATGCATAGAAATGAGCTGAAACCATTCTGCCGCATTTAAGTAACCAAGCCCAGGGTGTTCGACTTTACAAGCACTTCGAATAGAAGTAATTGTTGGTTCAATGTCTTTAACAACTGTAATTAATTTCAGAAAACGCTCTTGTACTTCTTCTTTGTTAATTGGATTTTCTGGCGTATATCCAGGATGATTTGGTACTTTGATTTGTATGTCTGGGAAAGCACCAAGTTTATATACTTTTTCACCCATATCCGTTTTTTTGTTAGTTACTGATGGTGTTTCGCCTTTACATTTTGTGATTGCATCTAATTGCATGTATGTGGAAGCAATTAGATGATTATACATTTGACCGAGAGACCATTCCTCACTAGAAGGCTTCATCCTAAATTGTTCTATAGAGTACTTTTCTAATTCCCCTATGTAGTACGTTGCTAACTCTTCAAAATTCTTCATATCACTAACTCCTTTTTATGAAAATGTATTTGTTACTACCTACTATAAAGAAGTAATGCTGACAACATTATGTCAGTAGTGAAATATAAAAATTAAAGTTTTAACATTTTTTTTGCTTCATCACGGATTTTCTCAGAAAGAATTTTTGGCTCAAGTACTTGCACTTGGCTTCCCCAGCTCAATACCCATTGAAACACTTCGTCTATGTTTCTTGATTTCAAAAAGACATGGAAACCATTATCTTTATGCTCGTATGAATCTATAAAAAAGTATCGAGATTCAATAATTTTATGTGCAATATGAGATGGAAACAATAAATGAATCGTAACAATACGATTGTTTTCAGGTTGATAGTCTTGTAAAGAAAAGTCTTTCGGTTTTGTAAAAAATTCTTGTTTTTGCTGTAATGTATCCATACGGTCTAAACGAAAATTACGTATTTGTTTCCGAAGTAAGCAATGAGCAACGATGTACCAAATTCCTGAAATATTGACTAAACCGTAAGGATGAACAGTCCGCTCTATTTTTGTGGTTTCTCTTGGCTTACGATAAGAAAAAGAGATAGCTTGCTCGTTTTGAATTGCTTCTTGTAGCAAGAAAAGTTGGTTCTCTAGTTTTTCTTGCTCGGCTTGCTGGTTTGAAAATATAGGAGAAAGGAAACGGAAAGTACCTCGTAACCCCTCAACTTTCTTTTTTTGATCAGTAGGGAGGATAACCTCAAGTTTCTCTTTTGCCGATTGTGCATGTGCAGAAAAAGAAGAAGTGAAAGTTTTCTCGATATAATCACCGCCTAATAAAAGGGTAACAGCCTCTTCAGGGGTAAGCTGAATGGGTGGTAAGAAATATCCATCCATTAATGAGTAGCCGTGGCCGGGCATTGCAAAAATTGGGACACCAGATTCACTAAGTGCATCCATATCTCGATAAATAGTTCTTATACTTGTCTCAAATTTTCCAGCTAAACTTTGTGCTGTAACAGTTTGTTTTCTTTGTAATTCAATTAATATTGCTAATAAACGATCCGTTCGATTCATGAAATATCATCCTTTATTTTTATAAATATGATCACTGTAAAATTCTAAAAGTAATACATTTTCCCCTACTATTAACAGACTTTTTCCTATGTATAATATTAATATAGTAAAATCATAACAACCTATATTGCAGTTTCCAATAATATACTATATAATCAGGATAAGAAAACGTTTTCATGCAAAGGGGGAGAATTTCGTGTCGACTATCGAGGACGTGGCGAAATTAGCGGGGTTATCAAGGACAACGGTTTCTAGGGTGATCAATAATCATCCATATGTTTCAGATGAGAAGAAAAAAAGGGTTCAATTAGCAATGAAGCATTTAGGCTTCGTTCCTAATTCTGCGGCGAGAAGGCTTCGTAAACAAAAAACAGAAACAATTGCGGTGCTTGTTCCAAGGATTACAAATCCTTTTTTTAGTAGATTTATTGAAGCAATCGAGATTGCTGCTTCTGAGCATAAATATAAACTGATTATTTGTCAAACAAGATATTTACCAGAAAAAGAGATGGAGTATTTACAATTATTATCTACGAAACAAGTAGATGGGATTATTCTATGTTCACTAGAAAATCCATGGGAAGATGTAGAGCCGTACTTACAGCACGGTCCAATCGTGTTATGTAATGAATATATTGAGGAAGCAAATGTTCCAACAGTGAAATTTGATCATGCACAAGGAGCATATATAGCTGCCAATCATGTATTAGAACAAGGATATCGTAATCTTATTTTTTGCCGTGGTAACGAAACCAAAGTTGTTAGCCAACAGCGGAAAATGGGCTTTTTACGTGCAATAACTGAGAAGAGCCGCCAAGTAGAAGCGATTGATTTTCTTGAAAACGCTTTCTCTTGGGATGATGGGAAGCGAATATTCCATGAAGTATTAAAGGACAAAAAAAATCCTACCGCGATTTTGGCAGGAGGCGACGAGGTTGCAGCTGGAATTATCTCAGAGGCGAAGCGCCATAACTGGAGTATTCCAGAGGATCTCGCTGTTATCGGTTTTGATAATCAAATTTTATCGCAGATTACTGAGCCAGGTATTACGACAATTGAACAGCCAATTGATGAAATGGCTCGAAAAGTTGTCGACCTGATGATGGATAAAATCCATACGAAAAATTATCGTAAAAAAGAATTGTATGAGTTTGAACTGGAGCTCTTGGTGAAAGGTTCAACGATGAAGGATACGATGTTATTAGCCTAGTAGACTATGTCTGCTAGGTTTTTTTTCTGTTCACAAACTACTACTCTTCGTGAACGCAGTCATCACATTTGTTATGGTATGCTTCGTGCTGCTCATCAATTTCTTTCCCGCAGTGCGCACAAGTTTTCGTCGGTAAATTTCTGAAAAACTCCATTGGTTGATCGATCATGTCAATTCCTCCATTTCCATTTCTTACTATCATTGTATTAGTACAAAAAATAAAAGTCAACAACTGTTTTATAACAAATTGAAAATTAATGAAAAAGTTTAGGAAATGGATTATAGTTAACAATGTAGGATGTAAGTAAAAAACTTTCTCAAGTACGGAGAAAAACTGCATTCCTACTCGGTTTTAGAAAGGATGGATACATATGAAAATGACTGTTGTCGGCTTTTGGGGCGGCTTTCCAGAAGCGGGAGAAGCAACGTCGGGGTATTTGTTTGAACACGATGGTTTTCGTTTACTTGTAGACTGTGGTAGTGGTGTACTAGCACAGCTTCAAAAATATATAACACCATCTCATATAGATGCAGTTGTACTTTCGCATTACCACCACGATCATGTTGCAGACATTGGGGTATTGCAATATGCGAGATTAATTACAAGTGCGACAAAGGGACAACTACCGGAATTGCCAATATACGGTCATACGTTTGACGAGAATGGATTCCATTCTTTAACGCATGCACCGCATACGAAAGGAATCGCGTACAACCCAGAAGAAACACTTCAAGTTGGACCTTTTTCTATTTCATTCTTAAAAACTGTTCATCCTGTTACATGCTTTGCGATGCGTATTAAAGCTGGTAGTAACGCTGTAGTATATAGCGCTGATTCCAGTTATATTTCTGAATTCATTCCATTCACAAAAGATGCTGATCTTTTCATTTGTGAGTGTAATATGTATGCACATCAAGAGGCTGCAAAAGCAGGGCATATGAATAGTACAGAAGTGGCAAGTATTGCGAAAGATGCGAATGTAAAAGAACTTTTATTAACGCACTTACCGCATATAGGAAACCCATCTGATTTAGTAACAGAAGCAAAACAAATTTTCAGTGGCCATATTACGTTAGCTCATAGTGGCTACGTATGGAATTCATGAGGTGATACGATGTTATTTATTGATAATAAAGGGATTACAGATCCTAGAATAAACTTAGCGATTGAAGAATATTGTGTGAAGAATTTAGATATTAACGAAACATATTTACTGTTCTACATTAACGAACCTTCCATTATCATTGGTAAAAACCAAAACACAGTAGAAGAAATTAATGCAGATTACGTAAAAGAAAAAGGTATTCATGTCGTTCGTCGTCTATCAGGCGGGGGCGCGGTATATCATGATTTAGGAAACTTAAACTTCAGCTTTATTACGAAAGATGATGGAGACAGTTTCAGCAACTTCAAAAAATTCACAGAGCCTGTAACGAAAGCGCTTGGTAAATTAGGCGTAAATGCAGAACTAAGTGGTCGTAACGACATTTTAGCTGAAGGTAGAAAAATTTCAGGTAACGCGCAGTTCTCAACGAAAGGTCGTATGTTCAGTCACGGTACGTTACTATTTGACTCTGAAATCGATCACGTCGTATCGGCATTAAAAGTAAAAATGGATAAGATTCAATCAAAAGGAATTAAATCAATCCGTAGCCGCGTTGCGAATATTACAGAGTTCTTAAACGAAAAAATGACGACAGAAGAGTTTAGACAACTTCTTCTAGAAACCATTTTCGAAGGTGAAACAGAAATTCCAACGTACGAATTAACAGAAGCGGATTGGAAAGAAATACATAAACTTTCTGAAGAGCGCTACCAAAATTGGGATTGGAACTACGGAAAATCTCCGAAGTTCAACTTACAACATTCACACCGCTTCCCAGTTGGACAAGTTGACGTTCGTCTTGAAGTGAAAAAAGGAACAGTAACAGAATGTAAAATTTACGGTGACTTCTTCGGATCACTAGATGTTCATGACATTGAAGAACGCTTAACAGGCGTACAGTTCGATAAAGATGCATTCACTGCAGCTTTAGAAGGCGTAGATATCGCACGCTACTTTGGTAATATTACAACAGAAGATTTCTTACATTTATTCTTCTAAAAATGGGGGAGGCTGTCATAAAGGGCAGCCTCTTTCTTTTTGTGTGGATTGTCACTTTTGGTTTTGAGTTGCGGCTAATATAATTTCACTTATCACAAATATCTTCCTCAAAACACCACTCACGAGTCATCTGCCCCTTATAAAGGAATATACATAATAAAAGGAGGTGGATCAAAATGAAAAGAATAATGTGCGTTGTATTATTGCTCAGCTTCCTCATCGGGATGACAGCGTGTAACGATGAAACCTCCTCAAGTCGTACAACTTTATCTATTGGAAAACCAGCGAAGGATAATGTTATATATTATACGCATACGGATAACAAACGAAAGATAGATGATATACAAACTATGTTTCAAAGTAAGAAATGGAAAAGAAATGAAATGTTTAGTACTGTTGGTAAAATACCAGATGTTGTCTTGTCTATAGATGAAAACGATACAGGGTTACCGACAGTATATGTTACAGTGTACTTTCATGAAAATGGAGCGGACGCGATAAACTTGTATGGAGAGCATACAAGTTTAAATAAAGAAGAACTTGAAAAGCTTAGAGAAAAGATAGGTGCATATTATCCTAAAATGATTTCTGTCCTCGTTTAATAATTTGCTGGTAAGTGAAATCACTATATTTTTCCAAAGTTATTCAATAGGAAGTACGCCGTGTATATGCAGTTAATAGGATATTACTTGCCACTTTAATTTTCTTTTAATATAATTAATTTAGAATTTTTAAATATTCTAAATTTTATAAAGGTGGGGTTTGTGTGAATCTCGTTCAATCTTTGGCTGAAACGGCAAAACAGAAGGGGGATAAACCGGCTTATGTTTTTATGGATCAGTCGGTCTCGTATGACCAATTAAACAAAATGGTCACAAGGTTTTCTAGCAATTTAGCAGAAATGGGCATTGGAAAAGGGGACAATGTCGCATTAGTTGTTGGGAATTCACCACATTTTTTAGTCGGTTTATACGGAACAATGAAAGCTGGGGCAACTGTTATACCAGTTAATCCAATTTATACAGCAGACGAAATGCATTATATTTTACAAAATGGAGATGTAAAAACAATCATCGTACTCGACGTCCTTCTACCTGTTATACAATCTCTTACAACAAGACTTCCTTCACTAGAGAACATCATCATATGCGAAACCTCATCAGATTTTAATCATATAGAAACCGAAAAAATGAAAACGTTTACTAGTTTTATAGGAACTGGAGATGCGACTTACGAAGGTCCGGAACTAGATGAAGAAGATGTAGCGGTTATCCTCTACACTTCAGGCACAACTGGAAAACCAAAAGGTGCTATGTTAACAAATAAAAATTTATATAGTAACGCAAGCGATGTGGCGTCGTATTTACAATATACGGCCGATGATCGCGTCGTTGCGGCACTGCCTATGTTCCATGTATTCTGTTTAACAGTTGCGGTAAATGCACCGATTGTGAACGGGGCAACGATTTTAATGTTACCGAAATTTAGTCCGAAAGAAGTGTTCCGTATTTGTCGTACGTATGAACCAACGATTTTTGCTGGCGTACCGACGATGTACAATTATTTATATTTATTTGAAGAAGCAAGCGCAGAAGATGTGAAGACGCTTCGCCTTTGTATTTCAGGTGGTGCGTCAATGCCTGTTGCTCTTCTGCAAAACTTTGAAAAACGTTTTGACGTAATTGTTTCAGAAGGATACGGTTTATCAGAAGCATCACCAGTTACTTGTTTCAATCCGTTAGATCGCCCGCGTAAACCAGGGTCAATCGGCACAAATATTTGGCATGTAGAAAATAAAATTGTGAATGAACTTGGGGAAGACGTACCAGTCGGCGCAGTCGGTGAATTAATTGTTCGTGGACCTAATGTTATGAAGGGTTACTATAATGCACCAGAAGATACAGCTGCGACATTAAAAGATGGCTGGCTATATACAGGAGACTTAGCGAAAATGGATGAAGAAGGTTACTTCTATATCGTTGATCGTAAAAAAGATATCGTCCTAGTTGGTGGTTATAACGTCTACCCTCGTGAAGTAGAGGAGGTACTATATACGCACGAATCAGTAGCTGAAGTTGTCGTAATTGGTGTACCAGACGAAAACTTAGGAGAAGCAGTGCGTGCTTTCGTCGTTCTGAAACAAACGAACGTAACAGAAGAAGAGCTGATGCATTATTGCACGTTACATTTAGCAAAATATAAAGTGCCAATGAGCATAGAGTTTTTAACAGAATTGCCGAAGAATACGACGGGTAAGTTGTTAAGAAGAGCTTTGAGAGAAAAAGCGATGCAAGTGTAAGAATGGGGGGCAACCAGCTTTATGAAGTTGGTTGCCTCTATTTTTTTGCATTGGTTAAGCTATGACACCATATATTTAAACCGTAATATGACTAGTAGGGAGGAGATATACATGGAGCAGAAGGAATTACGTTTGCGGCGAGTGCAATATCTTATTTGTGACATTATGGATGAAATGAACGCTGAAAATGAGAAGAAAAACTTAGAAACACTGCAGAAAGTAATTGACCAGCTTTCAGGAGCAATTGGTGATTTAGTAGATCCATCTGGTACGTATTCAATTGATTATTTGGAGAGGAAAGTTCATACAGCGCACTATTTATTATTTAAAAATGATCGTAAAGCATATTTGTGTAATAAATAAACATTCATCATTTGATGGGGTGTTTATTATTTTTGATATTTATTGATAATTGTTATCAATAAAAGGATGAGTACAATGGGTTTAAGACGATAAATTAATCTGCTTATAATTGTACTTATAAATAATAAAGCTCGAAATAAAAGCCTTGCTACACGTTTGTAGTAAGGCTCTTTACAGTTGTTTTGTTCTTAATGAATGAAAGCACCTGCCACTTTTTAGTTGGAAAAGTTACTCATTAGAAGTGTTATTAATCGCTTGAATAGCAAGTTCCAAAGATTTAATCCTTCTTTCTAAAAGAGTTCTTTGAGGACTACCAACCTTTGACTTAACGTAAATTTTTTCAATTGATGGTAGCAAACCGGTAAGAACATTGCGAGCTTCTGCTAAATCTTCCTGGTTGTAATGATGAGGTTTTTGATTCCAAACACTATCTAGCATTGCTAAGCCGATACAAGCTGCCTGGAGGCGTTTCTTTACTAACGTAGTATTTGAGCCTTTCTGAGTCATTTGTGACAAGGCACTTTCGAGTTTACGGATTGTTGACTGTAAGGATTTTATTGATTCCTCTTTATGTACATCTGATACGTTTTCCATGTTAGTACCATCCTTTCTTCGTTTTTAAATGATTTTGTTTAATACGTGATAAAATCGTTAAGGACAGAAACTTACTCGCAATATTTTAACATAAATAACGAACTTTCTTTGAGAGGGAGTCTTAAAGAGCTAGCTCAATTGTTGAAAGTAAGGTAACGAACTTTAAAAACCGAACCGTCATCTAAGTGGCGATTCGGTTTTCTTTATTTTTTCTCTACTAATTTTTTATTCTTTCAATCTAGTGTAAATGATTTATTAAATGTTTTTTGATCAACATCTTTTACGTTGTTTCCAACCCAACCTGCATCGCAACATATTCAATATCATTATCAATTTGGCCTAACACGTAAGATTCTAAAATGCCCATTACAGCAGTTCCTAAAAATTTTAAAACGCTGTGCTTATCAATGTTTTTATTGTGAAGATTGCTGTGCTTAATATTTACGTTAAACGTGCATAACAAGTTATAATAGAAGAAATCAATAAGGAGGCTAGCTGTGAAGAATCTTCGTTATTTCAATATATTTACTATGTTAATTATATACACGCTACTTATGTTTTACATCGGCTGGAACGGATGGGTTTGGCTTCATGCAGTATTTGGCTGGGAGTCCTGGGGGTATTATGCTTTCGTAGTCGGATTTATTTCTTATGCGTATATTCTCGTGCAAGTGTTTAAGTTTCTCCCATTCCTTCGAACGATTGGTTCAATTTGGTTTGCAGTCATACAATACGCCCTTATGTTATTGCCGTTAGCTGATATAACAGTCTTTCTTTTACAGTTTTCGGTTGAGAAAGAAACAGCAATTATTTGGACAGGGGCGGCTGTATTAGCTGCGTTTATCTTTATCTTTGCATATGGAGTATTTAATGCGTATAGTCCGGTAGTAAGAAAATATGAAGTGCACATACCGAAAAAGGTGAAGGGCCGCAAAAGTTTACGTATTGCGATGGCTTCTGATATGCATTTCGGTAAACTGTCTGGTGTATCGCATTTAAAAAGACTTGTCCGTCACGTAAATGAAATGGAGCCTGATATTATTTTACTGCCAGGGGATATTATCGATGATCATCCAGGGGTATTTATTCAAAAAAACATGGGTCATATTATGAAACAAATGAAAGCTCCATTAGGCGTATATGGCGTTTTAGGAAACCATGAATACTACGGCAGAGCGGTTCCGGAGTTTTTACAAGAGATGGATAAGATTGATATTCGTATTCTTTTAGATGAAGGGATCACAATTGAAGATGACTTTTATCTCGTTGGAAGAAGAGATAAAACAGAGCGAGATCGCCAAAGCTTTGAACAACTTATGAATACAGTGGATAAATCGATGCCTGTTATAGCAATGGATCACCAGCCATTTGAGTTAAAACAAGCAGCAGCGGCAGGTGTAGACTTATTATTATCCGGTCACACGCACCGCGGACAAATGGCACCAAATCATATTGTAACGAGAAGAATGTACGAGCTAGACTGGGGATACGCACAAAAAGGCGCATTCCACGCAATTGTTTCTTCTGGATTCGGATTTTGGGGACCGCCGCTTAGACTTGGTAGTAGGTCGGAGATTGTGCAGGTAGAAGTTACGTTTGAATAAGGTTAAATAAAAGGGATTATACATGATTAATATGTATAATCCCTTTTATTTTTTATTTCGTAATCGCGACCTTTACTTGAATATAATCTCAATTAGTTGTTGTGGATGTGCATTAATTAATCCATGAACAATAATAATTACCCATACCTTACGATAACGCGCCCACAAATATCCAAGGAATAGACCTACGATACCATGGTTCACAATAACCGTAGCTGTATCAATATCCCAATGACCAGAGCCGTGTAATGCAATATGCCAGCTCGCCCATAACAATGATGTAAGAAGTATAGCCGGCCAAGTACCTAGTAATAGTTCCAAACGTGTTTGCAACCAAACTCTATAAAAAAGCTCTTCCAGTACACCATTTATAAGAAATCCTACAAGTAAAATTAAGATTAAAATCGTGGGTTCCATTCTCGCTGAAACAAATGGTGTAGAGAATGTAGAAAAGAAGTTGAAGTAACCCCAGACTATAATGACAATAAGTGGTGTAAACCGATACCATCTATTACCTCCCGTTGATTTTACAGGCTTTTGTCGTTCTTTTTCGGGGTTACTTTTATAAAATAAAAGAAGCATTAATGGAGTGAATAATAATAAAATAATTTTAAATATCATAAACCACAATTGTAATGTCATTCCTTCAAAGTTCGTGGTGAGGAGACAAATCGTGAAGAGGAAACCACTCGAGAATAAAATAACAGTTTGAATTATGATGCGCCTTAGTTCAAATTGTTGAAGGGGATTATAGTTTTTATGATGAGATGGTAAGAAACGAACAAGGAGTATACCGACAATAACAGGGATCCACTTGTTCCAAAAAGGCAGTGTGCCCGTATGATCCCCACTGTAACGAATGTTTGTTTCTCCGATCCATATAAGCCAAAGAGATGAAAGCAAAATAAGAAGTATAATGATTCCACCAATGAGCTTCCCCGCTTTTGGAAAATAACTACCCATAGTTATCCGACCTTTCATACTATAATGGTGAATCGATTTTCAATTATTTCTGTTTTTAAATGAATATGCATTTATAAATCTATTAAAACAAAAAAGAAGAACTGTGGAAATATTTTAATTTCTATGATTTAACTTGATGAGAATAGAGGACCGCTTTTTTGAAAACAGAACGTTCATATTGGAATGATAGAATAGTATATTTACTCTTCTTTAAAAAAGAGATACTATAAAAAGAATCTGCTTGAAAAGGGGGACTGTAAGTGATCATATCAGATGTACTATACGGAGAATTTGAAGTAGATCAAGTGTTAGAAGAATTAATTTTAAGTAAACCAGTGCAAAGGTTGAAGGGGATTCATCAAACCGGAGCAAGTTACTTAATGAATGAGAAATGGAATGTAACGCGATTTAATCATTCAGTTGGTGTTATGTTGTTAATAAAAAAACTAGGTGGTTCGGTAGAAGAACAGATTGCTGGTTTACTGCATGACGTATCACATACTACTTTTTCTCATGTAATAGATTACGTTTTTGATAATATGAATGAAAGTTATCATGAAGAGATATTTAGTTCTGTTGTGAAAAACTCAGAAATTCCAGCAATTCTTTCAAAGTATGGTTATAACTATGAAGATATTTTGTTAGATGATTCGAAGTGGACGTTACTGGAAAGATCCGCGCCGGAATTATGTGCAGACCGGGTGGATTACACATTACGAGATATGTATACATACGGATATGTTTCTTTAGAAGAAGTTCACAATTTTTTATCGGATGTCATCGAAGTAGATGGGAAAATGGTTCTTCAAAATATCAAAATGGCAGAATGGTTTACAGAAACGTATTACAAAGAAGTAATCGATTTCTTTATGCAACCAACTAATATTTACGGAAATGATATGTTAGCTAAGACGTTAAAGTTAGCTCTTCATAAACAAGTTATTCATGCAGATGATTTTCTTCTTGAAGATCATGAGCTTATAGTAAAATTGCAGCTATGTAACGATTCAGAAGTATATGCTTTATTAAGAAAAGTCCATCCAAATGTAAAAGTAAGAGAAGATAGAAGTGAGTATGATTTACATCAGAAAAATAAAGTCCGTCTTATTGATCCGCTATTACTTCGTGAAGGGAAAATCGTTCAGTCATCTGTCGTATCAGAAAAAATAAGAGAGATGAGCGATATCGCTTATGAAAAATCGGTGAGAGGGATGTATGTGAAAGTGATTTCTAATTAAAAAGAAGTAGAGCATCACTTTTGGATGCTCTACTTCTTTCCTGTTAATTATCAAACCAATTCCACATCTCAATATCTCCAAGAGTCGCATAACGTACGTGCGGGGAGTTTTGTAATTTTAATAATTCTTTCGACGGGCCGGTAATGACAATGCCATATACTTTTACGCCGTTATATTTTACATATTTATAACGTTTATCTAAGTTTAGTTCGCTTTCAGGAAGCATAGCAACTTTACTTACAGTTTTTTTATGTGTCGAAAGAATACGCATCATTTCAATTACTTTACCCTCTTGCGTTTTCTGATTTTCTGTTTCATCATCAAGGAATCTTATGTGTTCTGGAAATCCAATAAAGTCGCTCCCAGATAGGATGAAATTTTCTTCATTTATTCTTTCTTGTCCTGTGTCTAAAGCGTACCATAAAGGAGTTGGCGGCATTTCTTGTGCACCAAATACGCTATATAGAAGCGGTTCTAATTCTTTTAAAGTGTAAAGTTTGTCAAAAGAAATTGCTACTTCTGCAACGGTTCCTTCATGTACTTTTGTAAGTGTATCCCACACTTTTTTTGAAGATTCTTTTAAATAATCACCCGGTTCTGTTTTTGGGTGAACGAAGAAGAGTTTTGGCTGATAGAATGTATTCATCCAAGATTTATTTAAGACATTTACAGATGATAAGAAGCTACTTGTTTCTAATGTACCCAGTGAAATTTCTTTTTTGCCGACTGTTTTCACTAAATTAAAGTGGCTATTTGTACGAAAGAAAGCTTCTACACTTGTTCCACCGCCCGTAACATGACTATTGGGAAGAGTTGCTTCAATTGCAAGAGAAGGAACACTTCTTATTTCTTCTAGTCTTTTATCATTATTAGTTTGAAAATAAAAGGCTGATAATATCCCACCAATCACATATATGACGATACAAATAGATAGGATGAAACCAAACATTTGTAATCGATTTTTCCATTTAATTCTCCAAAAAGGAATTTTCATATCCTTTGGCGGTAACTTTTTCTTAAGTGGCTCTGTTTTTACTAACAGCTCATCTAAGTAAGCTTCACACTCTTCACATGTCTCAATATGACTTTCTAACTGCTCTTGTTCATCATGCGTGAGCGTTCCGTTTTCGTACTTTTCCCATAGTTTTTTAAACTCTGCACAACCCATCTGTATCACTCCTTTATGCTTTTTGCTTCTTTTCGTCCGCGGTGTAATTCAATTTTTACTTTCGCTAATGAGAGACCAGTCATTTCTGCTATTTCCTTATAGGAGAATCCGTAGTAATCTCGTAGTAACAGGACATTTCGTCTTTCGAGCGGAAGAGAAGATAAACCTTCTAACCAACTAGCAATCTCATGTTTTACGAAATAAGAGTGCTCTGTACTTGGCACGTGTGGTAAATGGAATTCTTCAATTTTCGTTGTTTTATATTTTTTCTCTTTTCGGTACCAATCGATAAAGGCGTTGTAGGCAATTGTAAATAACCAAGGTCTAATTTCTTCTCCTTTATAATAGTCAATATGGACGAGCATTCGGTAAAATGTTTCTTGCATAAGATCTTCCGCGTAGTGGGAATCTCCGGTTAGGGAGAGAAGATAGCGAAATAAATCATGCATATGATCTGAATAAATGTCTTCTAATGATTGTTTGCGTTTCACTAATTTCCCTCCCTTCATACATAACAACGAAATACATATAAAAAAGTTACATTTGTTTTTAAAATTATAGTAAAAAACGTCAAGAATTGGATAGGATTCTCTTTTATCATAATACATATAAGGCGGGTGAACAGAGATGGAAAGCTATGAAACACAAATTCAAAGGTCCATTGATTATATTGAGGAGGATGTAATGGAAAAACAGACGCTGCGTAATTTAGCTCGCATTGCAGGTTTTTCTGAGTCGCATTTTCATCGTGTATTTCAGGCGTTAGTAGGTGATACAGTAATGGAGTATGTTCGAAAGAGGAGGTTAGCCCGGGCAGCTTATCAACTTTCTCATACGGATGAAAAAGTTATTGATATCGCGTTTGAGCATGGCTTTCAATCTCATGAAACGTTCACGAGAGCCTTTAAAAAATTATTTCAAATGACACCGAGTGAATATCGAAAACAAGAAATTGAAACACCGATGTATTACAGTGTGAATGTAAAACAAAGAAAATTAAATCCGTATTTAGGGGGCATACAAATGGAATATCGTATTGTAAATAAACCAGAATTTTTAATGGCAGGTTATGAACTGAAGACGACAAGTAAAGAAGGGAAAAACCACCAAGACATTCCAGCATTTTGGCAAGAATATTTACAAAAAGATCTTGGAACAACGATTCCGAATCGTAAAGATACGAGCCAATGGGTAGAACTTGGATTATGTACAGATTTTAATTTAGAAACAGGGGACTTCACTTATATTATCGGAATGGAAGTTACAGACTTTGAAAATGTACCAAATGAGGTTGCAAAGCGTACTTTCCCGGCAGCAACATATGCCGTATTTACAACACCGAAAGTTCCTCATGCAGAAATGGTGTCGTCCATTCATCAAACGTGGAATGCAGTATTTTCAGAATGGTTCCCGCATTCAGGATATGAACATTGCGGCGTTACAGAGTTTGAACTATATGATGAGCGTTGCCACGAAGATAAGAGTGAGTTCGCTCAAGTAGAGCTTTGGATACCGGTGAAGAAAAAATAATAATAGGGTAAAAGCGAATCATTGGGAGATGGTTCGCTTTTTAATAAAGGGGAAATGGGAAGATGTTCAAAAAACTAGAATGTGTATCTATACATACGAAGGATATAGAGAAGTCGGTTTCTTTTTATAAAGAAATGGGAATGAAGCAAAACTGGATTATAGAAAGAGAACTAGAAGAAGGGGTTATTTGGACGTTAATAGGATTGAAGTTTCTAGATGAAAAAAGTTCGGAGTTAGTAATAAGTAATCATCCGGATATTAATTTTATGGAAGTCGAAGTATTAGTAGAAGATGTACAACAAACGTATGAAAGTTTAAAAGATAATAAAGATGTAAAATGGATTCGTGAACCATTTCCAACAGAATCAGGACATGTTGCGGTAATGGAAGCGCCTGATGAGAATGTGTTTGTGTTAGTAGGGAAATAGGAGAGAAGACATAGTAAAAATTAACATGGACTTCGTCAAAAGTTTGAATATTTAAAAGAAGAGTTAGAAATACCATACCCATCGGAAGATATAGAAAGAATTGAAGAGGAATATAAGACAGATTCTTTTGTGGAGGATTTTTACAGTTATACGTCATTAATAGATGGGAATTTGAGTTATGTTCTTTTTTCTAAAAAAATTCTGGAATTACAAAGAGAGTTGTTGTATAAAAGCTTTTTACAAGCGTATCCAGAATATTTATTTATAGGTATATGGAACAATATGTGGAATTGAATCGCCAACTAAGCATATATGAACAAATCCGGAAGTTATTAATTGTTATCATAGAAGAGTATTAAAGAAAAGGTGCTTTTGTAAAGCACCTTTTTTATGAACGAAACGGAAATACAAGAACAATCGTCGTTCCTTTCCCGAGTTCACTATCAATAGAAATTGTCCCGTTTTGGGCATGAACGAGCTGTTTCGTAATGGCGAGACCAAGTCCAGTTCCGATGTTGCTTTCTTCTGTATTAGTCCCTCTGTAATATCGCTCGAATAAAAGTTCTTTCGTTTTATCGTCCATTCCTTTTCCGTTATCTGAAATAGATAGTGTAAATGAATTTACATCCTGCGAAAGCTTTACGATTACATTTGTCGTTTCATTATTATGTTTCACAGCGTTTGCTAGTAAGTTTTCGATAATACGCTGGAACCATTTTTCTTCAATGAAATATTGAATTTTATTTGAGCTCGGTACGAATTCAATATTTTGATTTTGCAGTGTCGGATTATTAATAAATTGTAATAATACTTTTTGGACGAATTGATTCATTTCAATGTTTACGTGCTGGGCAGGAAGGCTGTTATTTTTTAATTGATACGTTAAGCTTAAATCGTCAATTAGTGTAGTCATATATTGAGATTTCTCTTTCATAACGCTGCCGAATTGCTGAATGTCACGATCAGTCCAGTTATACTGCTTTGATTCTAGTAATAATGCGTAGCCATATATAGAGCTAAGTGGTGTTTTTAAATCGTGCGTTAGACCGGTAATCCATTCTTCACGTGTTTGCTGCAGTACTTGCCTCATCGCATCATTTTTTTTGAGTGTAATTGAAAGGTGCTCTAGTGAGCTAGTAACATCTCTAAATAAGCGAAATGACCATTTTTCTTTACCAGATCGCCTGAATCGAACTGGTTTTCCTTTTTTACTAACAGGCTCTTCATATTTTCCACCAGCGATATTTTTAAGCCAACGCATTGCGTGTAGTAACGGTTTCCCAAACTTATTTCCGTACCAAATAGATAGAATGACTAAATAAACAAAGACGATAAGAAGGATTAATCCGCATCCGATTAGAAACTTCTTAGTAAATACATCCTCAATTTCGTCATCTGGGTAGTATCGTTGATTTTTTGCTGTAACGACGAGAAGCTGACCACTATTTGCATCGTAAAAGCTAGACGTGTTTTCTTTATGATTCCACGGTTCTTTTTCGTTAAGAGCAGTCTGTATTGTAGAAAGTGTTTTTTTCTTTCCAGTTGGATAGGAAAAAACCTCTTCGCCACTATGATTAAATATTTGCAGCGTTGCTTTTTCTTTAGAGAGTAACTGTTTTTCTTGTTCTGTTAATGTGAACGAATCTGTAGGTACAGAAGAGTGTTCTTTCTGAATTGTTTTTAGTAATGCATTACTTTTTAACATACCGCCGTAAATAACAAGTACGTTTTTTTCTTCTACTTCAATTTCCCAATATGTAAATGTATAAGGGCTTTCTATATGATTCTGTATATGTGCGAGTAAAGATGTTTTCGTATAAGAAGTTGGGACATCACTTGGTGTATTAAATTGATAGAGGACTTTCCCGTTTTCCTCTACAATCTGAATCCAATCATTTTTCTCTTTAATTAAATCTTTTACTTCCGTTTTTAACGTAATATCGCCATCTTCTGAAGAGATATATCTTGAAATTGTAAAACTATCAGAATCCGGAATGTTAGGTTCGTATGAAATACTAGTAACAAGAAAAATTAAATAAGTGAAAGCAGCGACTACAGCAATAAGTAATGTAACTAAAACAAAAACGTGTTGCAGTATAAATTGGATGATAAGCCGTTTATTAAGATTCATATCGTCACCCTACTTTGTAACGAACTTATAGCCAAGTCCGCGAACAGTTTTTATGTATTCTGGTTTACTTGGGTCTTGTTCAATTTTTTCGCGTAGCTTTCGAATGTGGACCATAACAGTATTGTCATCGCCATTATAGGCGGGTGCTCCCCAAACTTTTTCGTATATTTCTTCTTTCGAAAATACGTAGTTCGGATTCTCACAAAAGAAGAGTAGTAGTTGAAACAGTTGAGCGGAACATTCGACAACGTGTCCATTTACTGTAAGTTCTGCGGAATGTTGATCAATTTCAAATCTCCCAAATGAAATGGAGTGTGCTTTTTGTTCGTGTGGTACGGTTTGTTTCATATGTCTTCGAAGTTGTGCTTTCATACGAGCTACGACTTCTAATGGATTAAATGGCTTCGTAATATAATCATCTGCACCGTATGAAAATCCAGATATTTTATCTAGATCAGATGCCTTCGCTGATAGGAAGAAAATCGGACAATCTGTTTGTTGGCGAATAATTGGACAAATATCAAAACCAGATTGTCCAGGAAGCATGACATCTAAAATAATTAAATCGTAATTGTTTTGTTCGATGAGAGATAAAGCTAATTCAGCTGATGTTGCAGTTGTAATATGAGAAAAACCTTCTTTTTCAAGAATGGTAGTTAGTAGTTGTAAAATTGCTGTTTCATCATCGACGAGTAATATATTTGCTTGATACATAAGAATCCCCCTTAATTTCCTCGAATATCATATCATCTTTTTGTAACATATGGAATTTTTAAGGAAAATTTAAGGTTTTCTTTTATAAAAAATTAAGAATCAAATGATATGATAAAAGTAACATAGGGGAGGAGATGAGTGTGAATCCGTTTCAAATGATGCGAGCTAGATATTTTTTAATTGTATTTGCACTATTAATTTTAGTAGCGAGAAGTAGTGAAAAATTGCTAGAAAGTACATTTCATATACAAAATTCATCTTTTATAAATATACTTATATTTTATATCCTTCCGATTGCATGGATTTTTTATGAGTATAGAAAGCACCGTGTTTCATTTTCATTATTTCTTAATAAAAATGAAACATTTAACTTGGTGCAAGTTATATACATTACGATTATGTTGTGCATGTTCAGTTACGGGTATCTGATTTTATACATGTACAGCTTTGCATGGATTACACCAGATTTTATTATGAATGCTTTACACAAACCGATTGTAGATAGTGCCGGGGGATATATATATCAATTTATTATGGTTGTATTTATCGCACCTATTATTGGAGAATTTGTTTTTCGTGGATTTTTACTTCAGCGCTTTGCTGCGAAATGGGGAACGAGTATAGCGATGATTGCAGTGGCACTTTTATTTGCGATATTACATGTCGATTTTCTCGGTGCCGCCGTATTTAGTATCGTATTATCAATCGTATATATTCGTACGAAAAGCTTACTCATGCCAATTGCGATACATATGTTAAATAATACATTTGTACTTTGTGCATCGTTCCTAGTAAGTAGAGAAAAGATCATGAGTTTTGCAGATTTCTCAAACTATACGACGTTCTTTCCAGGACTGATTATTTTTATAACAGGATTAAATTTAGTACTCATCTTTTTATTTGTTAACCGCAAATACTGGAGTAAAGAAGTGCCAGTTATATACGCAGAGCAGGTAGAGAGTTTTGCAGATGTAGTGGGAGATAAATGAGACGAAGAAAACGATTGAAAAAATATTGAAAGACATTATAGATGCTACGTCTATTACAGATATGTGTGATAAAGGCTTTTGTCATTGGCTTTTTAACTTGTAGTAGATACAATTGTGTTTCCGGAGTATTACTTATTTTCTAGTACTCATTTAAAAGAAAATATTATTTCTCTTCTTATTGTATTAGGGATTTTAATAATATTCGGTCTAATGTTAGAAGTAATGATGAAGCGTATCTTCAGAAAAAATGAAGAGAAGTATGTGCGGGTTCATAAAGTATTCGCGAAAGTAATGGGAGCTTTCCTTTTGTTTTATGGTATGAAAACAATCATTTACTTTATAGCTTTGAGACATCATTAATTCTAAATTTGAAAGGAATGTATAAAATTATATGAATGAAACAATATCATCAAATAAGTTTTTTTATTTGATTTTACTTAGCATAGTGCTAATAACGACAGTAAATGTTATTCTCCGCTGGGAGGAAGCCTACTTTTTCATGTATTTAGCGCTCCATTTATTAGGGGTCTTATGTATAAGTGGTGGCATGGTTACTGAAAAAAAGGGTGGCGAAAGTGTTAACTATATGTGTGTGATCGGTCTTGTTTTACTTTTAGCTGTACAAGGTATTATGAAATATAGTTCTTTTTCTGTACAAGATTTCAGTTTGTTAATAGATGTACTGCCTTAAGGGGGATAAGTACTTATGTTATCGAAGAAACAAATAGGGTATATATTTGTTTTAGTAGGTTTTTTTACGATTATTATAACGACGCTATTTTTTCAAGACTATGAATATGTAAAATATGTAAAATATGTAAAAGGCGCTGGTTTAATGTGCTGGTTTGTAAGTGCTTTTCTTATTCCGAATTATGAACCGAGGAAAGTGTCTAAAAATAGGTGAAACTCTTCTTATGTAGAAGAGTTTTTTTTATCCCGCATTAACGGGCAGTAAGACCCCCACCTCAAAATTCAGTGACAGCAAAGAAGTTAGGCGAGGGATCAACTGCCCGTAAAAGCCCGATTGGTGAAGGCTAATAATCAGTGGGGGATGAAGAAAACCCCCACTGATTAAAGTTTCACTTTATGTAAATAGAAGGCTCTCGAGCAATTCTCGTAATTAGCTTGTTCTAATTTAGCATGTACGAACTTACAATAATAATAGACAGGCAGCATAGAGGAGGGAATAACGTGAGGAAAGTTATTGGGTGGTCGCTTTTTTTGTACGTTGGATTTGCGTTATTTATATATTGGTATTTATTTGGATGGAATCATGAACTCATTCCGGACATGTATAAAGGAACGAGTGCAGATCCAGAAACCTTTATGAATGCGAAAGAGCTTACGCTAAGCCAAGATTATTCGCGCGTGAAAAATTTACTGTTCTTTTTAGCGACGCCTCTTGAATGGATTATTTTATTATTTGTACTCGTGCTCGGTATTTCAAAAAAGTTTGAGAAATGGTCAACGGAAACGACTAAAATAAGTGTCTTACAAGTTGCGATTTATTTCTTTTATTTATCATTACTCACAACGGTACTGGCATTACCGATGCAATGGATTGGGCGTAAAGTGTCGGTTGATTACGGTATTTCCACGCAAAGTACACAAAGCTGGATAAAAGATCACGTTATCGATTTTTGGGTTAATTATGCGACGATGTTACTCATTGTTACAGTTCTTTTATGGCTTATCCGTAAATTCCCGAAGAGATGGTGGCTAGCAGGATGGGCACTCTCTGTACCATTTACAATCTTTTTAACGTTCGTACAGCCTGTTATTATTGATCCACTTTACAATGACTTCTCGACGTTGAAAAATAAAGAGTTAGAAACGAAAATTTTAGCGATGGCAGACAAAGCTGACATTCCTGCTAAACACGTATATGAAGTAAATATGTCGGAAAAAACGAATTCGTTAAATGCATATGTAACAGGAATTGGCCTTAACTCGCGTATTGTAATGTGGGATACAACGCTTAAGCAATTAAAAGATAAAGAGATTTTATTTATTATGGCCCATGAAATGGGACATTACGTAATGAAACATATATATTGGGGCGTTGCGAGTTATATTTTCATATCGTTTATAGGTATGTATTTAATTAGTCGTATTTTAAATATGTGTATTCGAAAATGGGGAGATACGCTGCAAATTTCAAAAATGGCATGTTTCTCGATTTTACCTTTATTTTTCTTAATTTCTTCTGTACTATCCTTTGCATCACAACCAGCAACAAACTACGTTTCACGAATAGAAGAACGCGCGGCGGATCAATACGCTTTAAATATGACGAAAGATGGGAAATCAGGTGTGAAAACTTTTCAATATTTATCAAAAACAAGTTTAAGTCAAGTGAATCCACCAGCGTTAGTAAAATTTTTCTTATACACACATCCACCAATTTTCGAAAGAATTCATACGTTTGAGCAATATGAGAAACAAAAAAACAAGAAGTAGCGATTATGCTACTTCTTTTTTATAGAAATATAAGTTTGGTATTGGGAATATTTATCATTGCTTTTTATTGTGATTTTGTAAATAATAAGCTATAAAATTCTAAAAATCTATATATAAAGGAATAAAGGTGGAAATATGTATTTTTTACAAAATTTAAAAGTGAAACATAAATTATTCTTACTTATCTCATTAGCAGTTTTGGGCATGGCAATTATGAGCTGTGTAGCAATTAATTCTATTAACAAGATTAAGCACGATACAGAAATTGTAGTAGATGATTATCAAAATTCTGCAGTTTTATTAGAAGGAATGCTTCGTACACAAAATTCACTAGAATATAACTTACTAGAATTAATTACAACGTCACAAAATGAGGGGACAAATAAAGAGGGGATTATTAGTAGTGTTGAAAAGGATCTTAAAAAATATGATTCTTTATTAAAAGAATATGATGATGGCGTTAATTTAAGTAAGCAAGAGGATGAGCTGTTTCAGAAGATGAAGAAATCTTTGCCAAGTTATATGGAGACATATAAGAAGTTGTTTGACAAAGCGAAGGGAACAAATGAATCTCAAATGGTAAACGAATTTCAAAAGGACTTAAAACCGAAGGGAGTAGAGTTAGCTGGTTATGCTGTAGATTTAGAAACTTATGTTTCAAACTTAGCTGACCAAGTATTTAAAGATTCTCAAAAAATGATAGATCGCTCTGTTATTACCTTTATCATTCTTGCAGTAGTTACTACAATCATTATATGTATAGTAAGTTATATTATTAGCAAGCTTATAGTGGCACCTTTACAAACGGTTAGTCGTATGATGGAAAGAGCAAAAGAGGGAGATTTAACTGTACATGGTGATTATAATGCTAAAGATGAATTAGGTATATTAGTAAGTGATTTTAACGAGATGATTGCAGGGCTAAGAACAAATATGCAAGAAGTAGAGAATAATATTCAGCTTTTATTCCAATATGCAGACGGAGTAGTATCTGCATCAGAAGTATCTAGCGGTGCAGCAAAGAAAATTACTATGGATATTGAAGAAGTTGCCAATGGCGCAGAGAGCCAAATGCAGGCAATGGAACAAACTGCGGGTGCGATGGAAGAGTTGACACAAGGAATGCAGAGTATAGTGAATACATCATCCTCTGTAAATGAATTGTCTGCTCAATCAGCACTAGATGCAGAGAGTGGTAACAAATTAATGAAACAAATGATTCAACAGATGGATACAATCCAAAATTCAGTACATAGCGGTGTGAAACAAGTAGAGACTATGAAAGAACAATCAGAAGAAATTGTTAAAATCATTGATGTTATGCAAGGTATTACCTCTCAGATTAACTTATTAGCATTAAACGCCGCAATTGAGGCTGCACGTGCTGGAGAAAGTGGTAGAGGATTTGCAATTGTGGCAGATGAAGTACGAAAATTAGCAGAACAATCTAGTGACTCTGCTAAACAAATTGAGAAGCTTATTACTCAAGTTATGGGAACAACGAATCATACGGTACATATGATGGGGAAAGTAGATAATGAGGTACAGGCAGGTACACAAGTAGTAATGCATACAGAAAAAGTATTTGGAACTATTACAGAAAAAGTGCAGCAAGTATCTGAGCAAATTCAAACGGTATCTATGTCTACAGATGAAATTGCAGCGAGTAGTGAGGAGATTTCTGCTTCTACAGAAGATATGGCGCAAATTTCTCAAAGATCATCTGATCGAACTGATAGGGTAAAAGAGTCTATTCAACAGCAAGAAAAATCTGTTCAAGAGATTTCGACTTCAATTGAACATCTGCACAACGTAGCAGGAGGACTAAAACAGATAGTTTCCCAATTTACTCTTCAAAAATAGTAGAGTATATGTAAGTCTTCATAAATATATAGACCTCTCAATACATATAAAAAATCATCCTGTGGAATACAAAAGGATGATTTTTTATTATGAAAATTTTGTGTGGATGTCAATCGTTATATTCTAGTTTTTTACAATTTTTTGATTGTAATATATAATAATAAGTAATGTTTTTAGAATTTTTAGTTTTATAAGAGAGTGATTGTAGGAGGAGAGAAAGGGTGTACAATAAAAAATCAATGCCGGCTATAAAAATGATCCTTTCGATGTCTATTTTCGGATCAATTGGATTTTTTTCTGTCCAAACAGGTTTACCGTCTTTTGAATTAGTATTTGTTCGTTGTATTTGTGCAACTATATTTTTAGCGTTATGTTGGTTAGTGACAGGACAATATAAAAATGAAAAGTGGAATAAAAAAGAGATTGTGCAAATATTAGCGTGCGGCGTATTTCTCGTTTTTAACTGGGTATTTCTATTTAAAGCGTTTGAAGTTATGTCAATTACAATTGCAATTTCTGTCTATCATCTCGCTCCAATTATCGTATTAATGATTGGGAGTATCGTATTTAAAGAGAGGCTAACAGCGTTTGCCGTTATGTCCATTGTCATTTGTTTCCTCGGCACGGTTTTAGTAGCTGGAGTAGATGGAAGTGTGTCGCTCGAGAAACTCATGTCATCTGGAATGGTATGGGCACTACTTGCAGCGTTATTTTATGCTTTTACGACTTTATTAGGAAAAGGAATCAAGCATACGAGTGCATATGCGATGACATTTGTACAAACGTTTTTAGGTATATTTTTATTGTTACCATTTGTGGATTTCGGACAGTTTCAAGGTTTAACAGAGACGAACTGGATGATGATAACGGCAACAGGACTTATACATACTGGGTTTGTATATTACTTGTTTTTTGACAGTTTAAGAGATTTATCGACGAGACTTATTTCTGTATTAGTGTTTTTAGATCCTGCTGTAGCAATTTTGTTAGATACGGTCTTTACCGGATTTAGACCGACTAGTATGCAAGTTGTAGGGATTGTCCTTATTTTTGTAGGAATGGCACTCACTTTTCGTAAAGGAAGAGAAAAGGAGCTATCGGTGAAGGGAAGTGCTACCTCTGAAATGTAAAGTTGTATTTGATATAATTTCATTTTTAATTTTGGAAGATGTTACGAAAAGGCCGTTGTTGTATAACAGTGGCCTTTTTTGTATGGAATAGAGCACGAAAGAACGGCGTTTTCAAAAAAAATGAAATGAATTTTCAAAAAAAACTTCCTTTTCTGAAGATTTGTTATATAATATAAAACATAAAATCAAATCTGTTATAAAACAGTTTAAGAAGGGGATGCTAATATGTCGACGCGAACTTCACGGGTTACATTGCCCGGAGAAATGTTACCAGCGTACAACGAAATATTGACACCTGAGGTGCTTAGTTTTTTAAAGGAACTACATGAAAATTTCAATGAGCGCCGCACAGAACTATTACAAAAACGTGTAGAGAAACAAAAAAGAATTGATGCAGGGGAGTTTCCGAAGTTTTTAGAAGAAACAAAGCACATACGTGAAGCGGATTGGACAATCGCCAATCTTCCGAAAGATTTAGAGGATCGCCGCGTAGAGATTACTGGACCGGTAGATAGAAAGATGGTCATTAACGCTTTAAATTCAGGAGCTCATCTTTTTATGGCGGATTTTGAAGATTCGAATTCACCAACTTGGGAAAATGCGATTGAAGGCCAAATTAACTTACGAGATGCAGTAAAGGGAACGATCTCACACAAAAATGATAAAGGAAAAGAATATAGATTAAATGATAAAACAGCTGTACTCATTGTGCGTCCAAGAGGATGGCATTTAGAGGAAAAGCATATGCAAGTTGATGGGAAAAATATGTCCGGCAGCTTAGTGGATTTTGGTCTGTATTTTTTCCATAATGCGAAGGCGCTTTTAGAAAAAGGAAGTGGCCCGTACTTTTACTTACCGAAAATGGAAAGTTATTTAGAAGCGAGATTATGGAACGATGTATTCGTATTTGCTCAAAAATACATCGGTATTCCAAACGGAACAATTAAAGCGACTGTGCTATTGGAGACGATTCACGCTTCGTTTGAAATGGATGAAATTTTGTATGAGCTAAAAGATCATTCTGCTGGCTTAAACTGCGGAAGATGGGATTACATTTTCAGCTTCTTAAAGGGTTTCCGTAATCATAATGAATTTTTACTGCCAGATAGAGCGCAAGTCACGATGACGGCGCCGTTTATGCGCGCGTATTCTTTAAAAGTAATTCAAACATGTCATCGCCGTAATGCACCAGCAATCGGAGGAATGGCAGCACAAATTCCGATTAAAAATAATCCAGAAGCGAATGAAGCGGCTTTCGAAAAGGTGCGTGCTGATAAGGAGCGTGAAGCTTTAGACGGTCATGATGGGACTTGGGTTGCCCACCCGGGACTTGTACCGGTTGCGATGGAAGTATTTAATCACATTATGAAAACGCCGAATCAAATTTTTAGGAAACGTGAAGAAATACGTGTTACAGAAAAAGATTTATTAGAAGTACCAGTGGGAACGATTACAGAAGAAGGTCTTCGCACGAATATTAGTGTAGGTATTCAATATATTGCATCTTGGTTAAGTGGACGGGGAGCAGCGCCAATTTATAACTTAATGGAAGATGCAGCAACTGCGGAAATCTCCAGAGCACAAATATGGCAATGGATTCGTCATGAAGGCGGAAAGCTAAATGATGGCCGCAATATTACGCTCGAATTAATGGAAGAATGGAAAGAAGAAGAATTAGTAAAGATAGAAAGAGAGATTGGTAAAGAAGCCTTTAAGAAAGGGAGATTCCAAGAGGCGACAACATTGTTTACAAACCTCATTCGGAATGATGAGTTCGTACCGTTTTTAACATTACCGGGTTATGAAATTTTATAAAGTGAAAAGGGGATGGAATAAATGAAAAACGAAAGAATCGATAAATTACAAGAGAACTGGGAATTAGATACGAGATGGAAAGGAATAACACGTCCGTATTCAGCTGAAGATGTAATTCGTTTGCGTGGTTCGATTGATATTGAACATACAATAGCACGCCGCGGGGCTGAGAAGCTTTGGACATCGCTTCATACGGAAGATTATATTAACGCACTTGGTGCATTAACAGGAAACCAAGCGATGCAACAAGTGAAAGCGGGATTAAAAGCAATTTACTTAAGTGGTTGGCAAGTAGCGGCTGATGCAAACCTTTCTGGACATATGTATCCAGACCAAAGCTTATATCCAGCGAACAGCGTACCAGCTGTAGTAAAACGAATTAATCAAACACTTCAACGTGCGGATCAAATTCAGCATATGGAAGGAAGCGATGATACAGATTATTTCGTACCGATTGTAGCAGATGCAGAGGCTGGATTTGGCGGACAATTAAACGTATTCGAGCTTATGAAAGGTATGATTGAAGCGGGTGCATCAGGTGTACACTTTGAAGATCAATTATCTTCAGAGAAAAAATGCGGACATTTAGGTGGAAAAGTATTACTGCCGACACAAACAGCGGTACGTAATTTAATTTCCGCACGCCTTGCTGCGGACGTAATGGGAGTACCGACAATTATCGTTGCAAGAACAGATGCAGATGCAGCCGATTTAATTACGAGTGATATCGATCCGGTTGATAAAGCGTTTATTACAGGAGAAAGAACACCAGAAGGATTTTATCGTACGAAAGCAGGACTGGATCAAGCAATTGCACGTGGTTTAGCGTATGCACCGTATGCAGACCTCGTTTGGTGTGAAACGTCTGAACCAAATTTAGAAGATGCAAAACGATTTGCAGACGCAATCCATAAAAAATATCCAGGGAAATTACTCGCTTATAACTGTTCACCGTCATTTAACTGGAAACAAAAATTAGATGAAAAAACGATTGCGAGCTTCCAAAAAGAAATCGCATCTTACGGTTACAAGTTCCAGTTCGTAACACTTGCTGGATTCCACTCATTAAACTACGGCATGTTTGAATTAGCGCGTGGCTATAAAGAGCGTGGCATGGCAGCATATTCTGAATTACAACAAGCGGAATTCGCAGCAGAGAAACACGGTTACTCTGCAACTCGTCATCAACGCGAAGTAGGAACAGGTTATTTTGATGAAGTAGCACAAGTCATTACAGGCGGTACTTCATCAACGACAGCGTTAAAAGGTTCTACAGAAGAAGCTCAGTTTACGAAATAAAAGGAAGGTGATCACAATTAAGTGATCACCTTTTTTATTACTCTTTATATAAACTGATAACATCTTCTCCCGTTAAATATATTACGGTTACTTTTTTATTATCCTTCTCATAAACTTTCATTCCACCCTCTGCAAAAGTCTTATCCCATCCCTTTAATTTTATATGTATTTGATACCATATAGATAAACCTGATTCAAAACAATCGCCTTTATATACATACTCACCTATCTCCTCAGTAGTATGAATTAATTTAGCTTCATAAGGTATAGGGAATCCTTTAATTTCAGAATCAATAGTCTTATTAAAAACTAGAAGGTATGTTAACGTAATAATAGTAGCCAATAACAAAAATAAAATCTTTTTCATGTATGTAAATCCCCCATGGCAAACGGCCTTGTAATTTTATCCCGCTATTTGCGGCAGTAAGACTCCCGCCTCAAAAGTTGGCTGGAGCAAAGAAGTTACGTGGGAGATGCACAAAACCCCACTGATTAAAGTTTCCCTTTAACTAGTTGTATTATAATATAATATTTTTATAATGTGATTTTAATTATTATAAAATTTTTGTGAAACGAAAAAATGGGCTGAATTCTCTTACATAACTATAGAAAGCTAAAATTTCGTTAGGGGGTATCTCGAGATTTTAGCTTGATAGTTCCGGTAGGAAAAGAAACGATATGAACGATTATTCGGATATATGTAACATAACTTAAAATATATTTACTAACAAAAATAGAAATAATATTAGATCCATTCTTTCCCATGCTTACGAATAAACGTCATATCTTTTTCATAATGATCTAGATGTCCTTCATCAATCATTCTTTGGAAATTTCCGTCTCCTTCTTGTACTTTTCTTTTCACATATGTACATAACCCTTCTAAACGTAGTAACACCATTTCGAAGTAATTTTCGTCCATATCTTTATCGTAGGACTGAGCAAACAACTTTACTCTTTCTTTAATACGACCTGCATGTTGCGATGAGTCGTAATGAATTGCCTCACCTGATTCCGTATAATACACTCGACTTAAAGGTACACAAGTATAAAGCGTATAAGCGATATCCCACATTCTTGGACCAGGAGCAGCGACGTCAAAATCAATAATACCGACTGGCTTTTCATTATTGAAAATAATGTTATATATAGCAAAATCATTGTGGCATAAAACCTCAATGTTATGTGGGGTATGATCCATCGGTTTCCAATCAGCTAATAACGGAAAGTCACTTACAGCATCATGGTACAGACGGAGCATCTTTGCGATTTCTTTCAGCACATCATTAGACCACATGAATTCTTTTAAAGGATAATTGCCTGCGTCGCCTTCTATAAATGATAAAATCTCTCTATCTTTTTCATCTATGCCCAAAAACTTTGGGGCATAATGAAATCCTTTGTTTTCTAGATGACGTAATAGCTTATGAATTTTTGTACTGTCTGGCTTTAATTCCCGCCGAACAGTATTTTCAGAACGATATACGTTTGAGACGTTTCCCCCTGTTAGCTTTTCTTCTTGTTCGTAGTTTGACATGTGAAAATTCCCCCTATAATTAAAAAATCCAATTCCAAATAGTGAATATACCGACAATAGCAGAGAAAAGAAGGAAAGCAAGGAATACTAGACACCCAAGAGAGAGTAACTTATCTTCCCATGTTTCTTTATATTCATATACTAATTCCTCTGCTACTTTTTTTTGTACTGGAGATAAAGGCTGCTCTTTATACAATTTCTTTATCTTGCTAGAATCGCCTTTGAATTTTAAAGCACGCGCAATATGATAAGGATCATTTCCCATTGATTTTTCAAATAATAAACATGATTCATGCATAATATCTGTTTTATGCTCCTCTAGATACCAATAACGTCCAGCCATTTCTGGATATTGTAATTTATAATAAATGTCTCCGATTTGTTTTCGAAGATGTAATTCATTTGGGTATGTAAAGATGAGACCGTGTAATCTTTCTCTTGCCTTTCCGAGATTATTATTTTCAATATCCTCTTCAATTCTCTTTAATGTTTTTTTAGGAATTTTGGTTGTCATGAATTCCTCCTTATATAGAATAGAGATAATTTTATTTTATAAGAAATACTAAAAATTAGAAATTCTATTTTCAAAAAAGATTGTACATTTTATTTTAAGTATGCTATGATGATGTCAGTTGAATAGTTAAATTAAGCAATCCATATATTATCAAGTGCCGAAAACGAACGAGAAAAAGTATGTGAGAACTAGTTTATGTTTCGTGTTTGATAATGTGTGGATTCTTTTTTTATACAGGAAGACTAAAATAATTTGTATTTTCTTAGGAGGAAATAATCATGGCAGTAACAGGACAAGTAAAATGGTTTAACAACGAAAAAGGCTTCGGTTTCATCGAAGTTCCAGGCGAAAACGATGTATTCGTACATTTCTCTGCAATCGAAACTGAAGGTTTCAAATCTTTAGAAGAAGGTCAAAAAGTTAGCTTCGAAATCGAAGAAGGCAACCGTGGACCTCAAGCTAAAAACGTAATCAAACTATAATTTTATAGTTGATGATGGAAAAAAGGATGGCTCATGCCATCCTTTTTTTGTTGTTGAGATATATGTAAATGAAGTTGTACTCGACGTTTATAGAGGTAATGAAGAAGAGTAAAAGGCTTTCCAAAAAGGAAGGCCTTTTACTCTTCTTTTCCTGCTTTTTTCTTCTCGCGTTTTTTACATTCAGGACATTTCGATTTACGAAATGGTTTAGCGAAGAATAGCAGAATGAAAAATAAACCGAATATAATACTAGCTGAGTTTTTCACGATAATGACGCTACTATTTTTCATTTGAATCGATGGTTGGATCTCTTTTTCTTCCATAAGGGCCCTCCATATATTGGATTTATATTTTAATTATAGCAAAGTTAATTGTTGTAATGATGTAAAAAGAGGAAGGGATAATAAATATTTATAGGTAGTATAAATGCTGTTTTTATGGTTATAAAACTATTTAATTTATATATCGTGATTTTATTGTTTGACAAATGTTTGATAAATGATAAAAAATTGTAAAAAAGCGGAACCTGTTACCTATTTCCTTTTCATAGGTGCTAAAATTATATATGCAGCTGCTAATATAAATAGAAAATGAAAAAAGGAGATAATAGGATATGGAAAGTAAAGTAGAACGCTATGTCGAAAATTATGTTGTAACTAAAAATACAATGGCCTTACTTCCTGTTATTCTAAGTGAAAAGAAAATTGTTACGCGAGTTGTTGAAATGGAAGATTCTTTTTTCGTATTTCAAAAGCCTCTAGATATTATAGAGAGAAGTTGTCGTAAGCATGGATCTAGTTTTTTGGGCAGAAAAGAAGGAACGAAAGAGTTAACGCACATTACACATAAAGCACCGATTGCAATCAGTCCGACAGATCAACTTTATTTTTTCCCTACTTATTCTTATTCTAGAAAAGAGTGCGCGTGGCTGTCGCATTTTTATATCGAAAGTAATCGAGAATTAAAAGATGGAAATCTTATGATTCGATTTATAAATGGCCTTGCTGTGAAATTAGAAATATCAAAAAGTAGTTTTGAAAATCAACAAAATCGTACAGCGAAACTGCGTACAGAATATGAAGATCGAAAGAAGAAACAAGGAAATCCTTGTTTTAAAGAAATTGATAAAAGAGATGAATCAACATTAAGACCAGCTTATGAGAAAGTGTATTTTGTTAGGGAAGAAGATGTGTGAGAGGAAAAGGATGAGGAGACTCATCCTTTTTTTATTTCATTATATATACAGTTTACGCTGTAAGATTCATAAATAAACCGAGTGAGATGTACAAATATATTGTTCTTTAATGGAACAATATAATGGTAATTTCCTTATATATATTTAATGTAGTGTGAATATATATCATTTTATATTTGTGGCATACATGATACTTCTTTCTATATAGGTAGAAATACCCTTACGTGCAGTAAGGGTATTTTTTTGAAAAAGACGAATTATTCCTTTCTGTAGTTTCTGCTTTTTCATCAAACGTAACCGTTAAGTTACAATTTGTGTATAGTGTCTAAATTATCTTCATATCCTGTCGAATATTGAAAGATTATCATAGCTAAATAATGAAGGAATTCTAATGAAGGACATGGAAACTTAATAATTACATCTCCATATGTCGTATCTACCATTTCCTCTTTCAGAAAAGCAATGATACAGTAGAGGTAGTAATTAGAGTAAAGGGGTAAAGTGTAGAATGGATTTTCAGTCAATCAAAGAGTATTTTTCACCAGAAAATATGGATCATATTGTTGAAAGTTATAAGGCGTTCGGACCGCTTCTTGGCATCGGTTTGCCGATGATAGAGGCGCTTATTCCAGCATTACCACTTATTGTGTTTGTACTAGCGAATGCTGTTGCATTTGGATTTTGGCTGGGTTTCCTTTATTCATGGCTTGGATCAGTAATCGGTGCTATGCTTGTTTTTTTCATTATCCGCCATTTTGGACGAAGCCGTTTCTTTTCTTTTGTAAATAAGCATGAGAAAGTGCGCAAGGCAATGGGGTGGATTGAAAGGAAAGGATTCGCGCCAGTGTTTGTTATATTTTGTTTTCCGTTTACACCGTCTGCGCTTATAAACGTTGTAGCTGGTTTATCTCGCATTAGCGTAAAACAGTTCGGACTTGCGCTCGCATTCGGGAAGCTTGTGATGATTTTTATTTTAACGTACATCGGTCATGATTTAATGTCGTTTATTCATAAGCCAGTGAAATCAGTTATTGTAGCGATTGTTATTTTTATTTTATGGTATGTCGGTAAAAGAATTGAAGTAAAGTTAGAACTACATTAAGAATAGTCTTCTTTGTCCCACTATTTGAGGGCAGTGAAACTCCCTCCAAAAAATTCGGCTGAAGCAGAGAAGTTAGGTGGGGATCAAACTGCCCGATCGGTGCGGGATGAACAAAATCCCCACCGATTAAGTTTCACTTTATAAATGCAAGCTTCATTATTAAAGGGTAAGGGGAGAAGCGGATGAAGAAAACTTTGAAAAAAGAAGGCCTAGAGTGGATACGAACAATTTTAATTGGTGTACTATTAGCTGTATTTTTTCGAACGTTTTTCTTTTCAACGTACGTTGTAGAGGGGAAGTCAATGATGCCGACATTGCAGGATGGCAATATGCTCGTTGTAAATAAGGTGAGTTATCAAGTGGGGGACTTGAACAGGTTCGATGTCGTCGTTTTTCATGCGAATAAAAAAGAAGACTATGTAAAGCGAATTATCGGTTTACCTGGAGACCATATTGAATATAAGCATGATAAGTTGTATATAAACGGTCAATTTATTGATGAGCCTTATTTAGAGAAGTACAAGAAAGAGATAAATGGAAGGCAACTAACAGGTGATTTTACATTAGAAGAGTTAACAAAAGAAAAGGTGGTGCCAGCTGGTCATATTTTTGTAATAGGCGATAACCGCCTTGGGAGCTGGGATAGTAGACACTTTGGCTTTGTGAAGGCTGATACAGTTGTCGGTAAAGTCGATTTAAGATATTGGCCAATTCAAGAGGTGCAAACGAATTTTTCAAAAGGTTGATATAATGAAGTAGAAGTATAGAAAAGACAAACAACTCCGTTTGTCTTTTTTCGTGTACTATAATACAATTATAGTAGCAAACTAACGTTCGTTGTGTAAGTGAAAGGTGGGGTTACATGTCACTTCGATTGGTGATTGGTAGAGCGGGAAGTGGAAAGAGTACACTTTGTTTACGAGAAGTGCAAGAAGAGTTAAAACAGCGCCCGAGAGGCAAAACAATATTATATCTTGTGCCAGAACAGATGACATTCCAGACGCAGCAGGCGTTAATTGAAAGTGAGGATGTAAGAGGTTCTATTCGGGCACAAGTTTTTAGTTTTTCACGATTAGCTTGGAAGGTGTTGCAAGAAGTTGGCGGAGCGAGTCGTCTTCATATTGATGAAGCGGGTGTGCATATGTTACTTCGTAAAATTGTAGAATCTCGTAAAGATGGATTATCGGTGTTCCAAAAAGCAGCGGAGCAAAACGGTTTCTTTGAGCATCTTGGCAGTATGATTGCGGAGTTTAAACGTTACAATGTGACGCCATCTAACGTATATGAAATGTGGCAACAATTAGATGCGCATAGTAGCAGTGCTGAGCAAAAGTTATTAGCGAATAAAGTATATGATTTACAGCTATTATATGATGATTTTGAACGTGCTTTAATCGGGAAATATTTAGATTCAGAAGACTATTTACAATTGCTAGTGGAAAAGCTTCCGCAGTCTGAGTATGTAAATGGTGCTGAAATTTATATAGATGGGTTTCATTCATTTTCTCCGCAAGAACTTGAAATTGTAAGACAGCTCATGATTTGTGGAGCGAGAGTCACAATTACGTTAACGATAGATGAAAAAACATTAGCGCAGCCAGTGAATGAACTGGATTTATTTTATGAAACGACGTTAACATATGAAAAAATAAAACAAGTAGCGCGTGAAGAGAAAATAGAAATTGAAAAAACAATTCCACTTATGGAACAACCGCGTTTTCATTCTCCGGCATTAGCTCATTTAGAAACGCATTATGAAGCGCGTCCGAATGAAAAGTATTATGATGAAGCAAGTGTAACAATTAGTACAGCGGCGAATTTACGAGCTGAAGTAGAAGGGGTTGCTCGTGAAATTCGTAGACTTGTCGCGGATGAAACGTATCGTTATCGAGATATTGCAGTACTTCTTCGTAACGGGGAAAGTTATTACGATGTGATGCGAACGTTATTTACAGATTATAATATTCCACACTTCATCGATGAAAAACGCCCGATGTCACATCATCCATTAGTAGAATGTATTCGTTCTGCCTTAGAAATTATTAGCGGAAATTGGCGTTATGACGCGGTGTTTCGCTGCGTGAAAACAGAGCTTTTATATCCATTAAACGTAAGGAAAGAAATGATGCGTGAAGAGATGGATGAGTTCGAAAACTACTGTTTAGCGTACGGTGTACAAGGGAAGAGATGGACTTCTGAGGATCCGTGGATGTATCGCCGTTACCGTTCACTTGACGATACAAACGGAATGATAACAGATATTGAACGTGAAATGGAAGAGAAAATAAACAGGCTGCGTGATGTTGTAAGAACGCCAGTTATTCGCATGCAAAAAAGGTTAAAGCGTGCGGGAACAGTGATGCAAATGTGCGAAGCGGTTTACTTATTTTTAGAAGAACTTGACGTTCCAAAGAAGTTAGAAGAATTACGTATACGTGCAGAAGAGAGCGGAGATTTCTTATTTGCAACAGACCATGAACAAGTATGGGAAGAAGTAATGAGCCTTCTTGATACGTTTGTAGAAATGCTTGGTGAGGAGAAGATGTCACTATCAATGTTCACGGACGTTATGTCGACAGGACTTGAGGCACTTCAATTCGCTAACATTCCGCCATCATTAGATCAAGTATTAGTTGCCAATATTGATCACTCCAGGTTATCAGATGTGAAAGCAACGTTTATTATCGGCGTAAATGAAGGAGTTATTCCAGCAGCACCGATGGATGAAGGGATGCTTTCTGATGAGGAAAGAGAAGTTCTTGGTGCGGCAGGAATTGAACTCGCGCCAACGACGAGACAAACTTTATTAGAAGAGCAGTTCGTTATGTATCAGATGGTAACGAGAGCGTCTGAGAAATTATATATTTCATGCCCACTTGCAGATGAAGAAGGAAAGACATTACTTGCATCTAGCTTTATTAAGAAAATAAAAAGAATGTTCCCTAATGTGAAAGACTCGTTTATTACGAATGACGTAAACGACTTATCGCGTTCGGAACAAATTTCATACGTAGCAACGCCAGAAGTGACGTTATCTTATGTCATGCAGCAACTACAAACGTGGAAGCGATACGGATTTGAAGGGAATCTAGATTTTTGGTGGGACGTCTATAACTTCTACGTCACTTCGGATGAATGGAAACAAAAAAGTAGTCGCGTGTTATCGAGTTTATTCTATCGAAATCGTGCGCAGAAACTAAGTACGGTAGTAAGTAGAGATTTATACGGAGATAAAATAAAAGGAAGCGTTTCTCGTATGGAACTCTTCAACCGTTGTGCGTACGCTCATTTCGCGCAGCACGGTTTATCGTTAAGAGAGCGTGATATTTTTAAACTAGATGCACCAGATATCGGTGAACTATTCCATGCAGCACTGAAGAGAATTGCAGACAGGCTATTACGCGAAAACCGCACTTGGGCGGATTTATCAATAAAAGAGTGTGAGCATCTTTCTGTTTTAGTAATAGAAGAAATCGCACCGTTATTACAAAGACAAATTTTATTAAGCTCAAATCGTCATTTCTATTTAAAACAAAAACTACAACAAATCATTTTCCGTACGTCAATCATTCTTCGTGAACACGCGAAGTCGAGCGGTTTCGTACCAGTTGATTTAGAGGTGCCATTCGGTATGGGCGGTACGGGATCGCTTCCGCCGATGGAATTCTCATTACCAAATGGTGTGAAGATGGAAGTTATCGGCCGTATTGACCGTGTGGATAAGGCTGAAGATGAAAACGGAACATTCCTTCGTATTATTGATTATAAATCAAGTTCAAAAGCGTTAGACTTAACGGAAGTGTATTACGGATTGGCACTTCAAATGTTAACGTATTTAGATGTCGTTACTACAAATGCACAAACGTGGATGAAAAAAGGCCACGCAGCATCACCTGCTGGTGTACTGTACTTTCATATTCATAACCCGATTGTTGAAATGAAAGGTGACGCATCTGAAGCTGAAATTGAAAAAGAAATTTTAAAGAAATTTAAAATGAAAGGCCTCGTACTAGGAGATGCTGACGTTGTTCGTTTAATGGATAACAAACTTTCAACAGGAAGTTCAGATATTATTTCTGCTGGTCTGAAAAAAGACGGTAGTTTTAGTGCGCGTTCTAGCATTGCAAGTGAGCAAGAGTTTAACGTACTGCAAAAATATGTACACCATACGTTTGAACATATCGGAAAAGACATTACAGAAGGTGTTATTGATATTGCTCCTTACAAAAAGGGGAATAAAGCGGCATGTACGTTCTGTAACTTCAAATCTGTCTGTCAGTTTGATGAATCACTTGAAGATAATCAATTCCGTACGTTAAAAGATATGAAAGATAGTGAAGCGATGGAGAAAATTAGAGAGGAGGTTGACGGAGAATGATAGAGAATTGGCCTAAAAAACCAGAAGGTAGTCAATGGACAGATGACCAGTGGAAAGCCGTTGTAGCGAATGGACGTGACATTTTAGTCGCAGCAGCAGCTGGATCGGGAAAAACAGCAGTATTAGTTGAACGTATGATTAAAAAGATTATTAATGAGGAAAATCCAGTCGATGTCGATCGCCTGCTCGTTGTAACATTTACGAATGCAGCGGCGCAAGAGATGAAAAATCGAATTGGAGAAGCGTTAGAAAAAGTACTAATTGATGAGCCAGGATCTCAACATGTAAGAAAACAGCTGAGCCTATTAAATAAAGCATCTATTTCAACGATCCATTCATTTTGTTTACAAGTAATTAGAGGGTATTACTACATGCTGGATGTTGATCCTCGTTTTCGTATTGCAAATCAAACAGAAAATGAGTTGTTAAAAGAAGAAGTGCTAGATGACATATTAGAAGAAGAGTATGGAATCGAAGATAATAGTATTTTCTTTGAATTAGTTGATCGCTATACGAGTGACCGTAGTGATGATGACTTACAAAGAATGATTTTAGCGCTTCATACAGAATCAAGAGCGCATCCAAATCCGGAAAAATGGCTCGATAAATTAGTAGAAGCATACGACGTGGAAGGAAAGACAATTGAAGATTTAGTGTATGCTTCTTACCTATTAGAAGATGTGAGATTCCAGCTTGAAACAGCGGAACAACATATTCGTAAAGCAACCGAACTCGCAATGCTTCCTGACGGCCCGGCGCCTCGCGTTGAAACCCTGCAAGCGGATGCAGCTTTACTTGGAATGTTATCATCAGCAGCTCGTGAATCGTGGACAAGCGTGTATGAAGCGATGCAAAACGTATCGTGGCAAACGTTAAAGCGTATTAAGAAAAGTGATTACAACGAGGATGTTGTAAAACAAGTAGACTCTCTTCGTAATAAAGCGAAAGATGAAGTGAAGAAATTACAAGAAGAGTTATTTAGCCGCAAACCTGAAAGTTTCTTACGAGATTTTCAAGATATGCATCCTGTATTAGAAAAACTTGTGAAGCTCGTAAAAGTCTTTACAGAGCGTTTCCAAGCGATGAAGCGAGATAAAGGAATGGTTGATTTCACAGATTTAGAGCATTTCTGTTTGCAAATTTTAAGTGAACAAAGTGAAAATGATGAAGTGAAGCCATCAGCAGTAGCGCTTCAATATCGTAATAAATTTGCAGAAGTACTAGTCGATGAATATCAAGATACGAACTTCGTACAGGAATCCATTATTAAATTCGTAACGAAAGATTCTGAGAGTGAAGGGAACTTGTTCATGGTTGGTGACGTAAAACAGTCAATCTACCGTTTCCGACTAGCAGAACCAGGCTTATTCTTAGGAAAGTATAAACGCTTCACGCAAGAAGGATCGGGCGGCGGAATGAAGATTGATTTAGCGAAAAACTTCCGTAGTCGTCATGAAGTACTAGCAGGTACGAACTTTATTTTCAAACAAATTATGGGCGAAGAAGTTGGGGAAATCGATTACGATGCTGACGCTGAATTAAAGCTAGGTGCTAGCTATCTAATAGGTGAAGATGTAGCGGCTGAATTATTATGCATTCAGCAAACGGAAGAAGAAGTACTAGAGGGTGAAGAAGGTACGGAAGTCGAAAAGGCGCAACTGGAAGCTCGTCTTATGGCGCAGCGCATTAAAGCGATGGTCGATTCAGGTTATGAAGTGTATGACCGAAAAACGGATAGTATGCGACCAGTGCAATATCGTGATTTCGTTATTTTACTTCGCTCTATGCCGTGGGCACCGCAAATTATGGAAGAGTTAAAACTACAAGGAATTCCAGTATATGCAGACCTTGCGACTGGTTACTTTGAAGCGACAGAAGTAAATATTATGATGAACGTATTCCGCGTTATTGATAATCCGATGCAAGATATTCCACTTGCAGCAGTACTTCGTTCACCGATCGTTGGATTAAATGATGAAGAACTTGCGACGCTTCGTGCTCACGGAAAGAAAGGGTCATTTTATGAAGTAATGAGCTCATTCTTAAAAGGTGCACCGCTTGAAGAAGAACAAGAACTTCATGAAAAACTAGAATGGTTTTATAACTTACTACAAGGATGGCGTGAATTCGCGCGCCAACAATCACTTTCTGATTTAATTTGGAAAGTGTACGGTGAGACAGGGTATTATGACTTTGTCGGCGGTTTACCAGCTGGAAAGCAAAGGCAGGCAAACTTGCGTGTATTATATGACCGCGCAAGGCAATATGAAGCAACATCATTTAGAGGATTATTCCGCTTCTTACGTTTTATTGAACGTATTTTAGAACGCGGTGACGATATGGGGACGGCGAGAGCTCTTGGTGAACAAGAAGATGTTGTTCGCATTATGACGATTCATAAAAGTAAGGGACTTGAGTTCCCGGTCGTATTTGTAGCTGGACTCGGTCGTCGTTTTAATACACAAGATTTAATGAAACGTTTCTTACTGCATAAAGACTTCGGTTTCGGTTCACAGTTCATTGATCCGCGTAAACGAATTAAATATACGACATTATCGCAACTTGCAATTAAACGTAAAATGAAAATGGAATTAATTGCGGAAGAAATGCGCGTATTATACGTAGCTTTAACGCGTGCAAAAGAGAAGTTAATTTTAATCGGAACAGTTAAGGATGCAAATAAGGAAATGGAAAAATGGCTCGATGCGAGGGAACATAGTGAATGGTTATTACCAGATCACATACGTGCTGGAGCGTCTTGCTATTTAGACTGGATTGCACCTTCATTATATAGACATCGTGATAGTGAAATACTTCTTGAATTAGGACAAGGAAGTATTCCAGATGAAATTTACGGGTATGACACTAGCTGGAAAGTAGAAGTTGTGGACGGTAACACGCTACTTGCACCAGAGCCAGTTCAAGAAGAGAAACAAGAGTTGTTAGAAGCACTTCGTGAGAAAAAGGCTGTGCCATTACAAAGTGAACGAAAAGAAGAAGTGTACGATAGGTTAATGTGGAAGTACGGGTATGAGGAAGCAACCTCTCATCGTGCGAAGCAATCCGTTACAGAAATAAAGAGAAATTATCAGTCTGAAGAAGGCAGCGATAACGCCTTTATTAGAAAACTACGTGCACCAATTAAAACACGTCCGCGCTTTATGGAGAAAAAAGGATTAACGTACGCAGAGCGTGGGACAGCAGTCCATACCGTTATGCAACATGTAGATTTGAAGAAGCCGATTACGGTTGAAGTTCTTCAAGAACAAATTGCTGGAATGGTAAATAAGGAATTGTTAACATTCGAGCAGGCGGAAGAAATAGCGATTGAAAAAGTAATTTCATTCTTTGACAGTGACCTAGGTAAAAGGGTATTAGCGGCGAAAAGTGTTGAGCGTGAAGTTCCATTTACGATGATGCTATCAGCAGAAGAAGCATATCAAGATTGGCAAGGGAATAGCGGGGAATCGATTCTTGTCCAAGGGGTTATCGACTGCATGATTGAAGAAGAAGATGGTATTACGCTAATCGATTTCAAAACAGATACGATTGAAGGTAAATTCCCAGGCGGATTTGAACAAGCAAAACCAATTTTAGAAGATCGCTATAAAGTGCAGCTTTCGTTATATGCAAAAGCACTCGAGAAAAGCTTACAACATCCTGTGAAAGAGAAATGTTTATACTTCTTTGATGGGAATTATGTTGTGAATATTGAGGAATAGAGGGGCTTGAAAATGGCGACGGAAAAAACGTTAAGAACGTGTGAAAAAGGACATGAATACTATAAAAGTAGCGATTGTCCAACTTGCCCAACCTGTGAGAAAGAGAGAAAGCCAAAAGAAGGTTTTCTCTCTCTTCTTTCAGCACCAGCAAGAAGGGCATTAGAGCACCATGGTATTCACACTGTAGAAGAGCTCTCAAAATATAGTGAAAAAGAAATTTTAAAACTGCATGGTATGGGACCTGCGTCTTTGCCGAAGCTTAGGAAAGCTTTGGAGGAGAGCGGGTTATCATTTAAATAAATGGTGATGTGATGAATAATTTTCAAAGAAAAGATCCGTTACTATTTCATATAAAAAAGAGGTGTCACCTATAGGAGACACCTCTTTTTTACGCTGTTCCAATCTGATCTTGATCTGCCACATCAGAATCAAACGTATTTGTTGCACTAACGCCGTTAAAAGTGTTGACGACAAATCCGACATTAGAAGCTCCGGACCCGTTATAAGCTTTCGTGTTTTCTTTCGGAGACACGTTATAAAAATCTCCTAAATTGAAAGAACCGTTACTGTTTTGAACGACTAGATTTCCAACAACAGAAGGCATACCATCCACCTACTTTACTAAGCTTTTTAATTACTATATGAATTATTGAGCGGAAGGTTCATCCGTAATATATTGGCGGATTTGCATAATACGAGAGTTATTAAAAACATAATCAACATTTCCAATTTGAAAGCAACCAGAATTTAAAAGTGTTCGCAATTCAACGTTATTTACTTCAATAAAAGGGCATTCATTTATAATATTTAATTTGACATCTGTCGTTCGCTTTGGGATTGTAATGTGTTCATCTGTAAAGATTTCAAATGCATCTAAGCGCCCTTCACCTTTTATATAACAAGGGATTTCCCTGTGGACGGCAAGAGCTCTACTTTTTAATTCCATTTGATTTGCATCTCCAACTTGAAATACAGCAGCAATCCCTAAAGAAATAATAGAAACATTTTGGACAATAGACACATGATGTAACATAATTTCTCAGTCTCCTTAACCTGGAGTAGGAGGGACATCTGTTACTAATGGTACAAATGGACCCTCTGTAACAGTTTCAAACGGTGTATCAAGAATAGAAGATAAAATGAGGAAATTTGCATCCCCAATTAAAAAGAGAGCGGACGAAGATACACCGTTCATTTTAATCTGTCCGACTTTTAACTCACGATTTACAACGTTAAGATTCATACATACTTACTCCTTTCGGAAATTTCCCGGTATGTGCTGAATAAAGGATAGAAAGGCTTTGTCGATATCTTGTTTCATTGCTTGAATAATGAGGTTTCGTAAATAATCTGGATCTGTTGAAATACCTTCATATGATTGAGCTTGTGATAAATAATAAGGAAGTCTATGCTCCATCTGTTTTTTTATGTCATCAACCATCATTTGTCGATACATTTCATCAAGCGGTGTTCTCTCTTCTTGTTCAAAGTGGAGAATTCGATTATATGCTTCTTCATCTAAGTAGCGATGCATTTCTTGAAGGATACCTTGATAAAAGTCAGGGTTGGTGTCAGTTTCAGGATTGACCTTCAATGTTTCTGTATCAACTTGAAAATCTTCAATTTGTTGTCCTTTTGTTGAAAATGGATTTAAACCAATATTTAAAGTACCATTTAAATTTTCTACTTTTAATTGATCGAATTTGTATTCCACTTTTCCTATAGAAGAGGAGGGGCGACTTTTTAATTCATTAAGCTCTTCTTGTAATTGGCGGACTTGATCTTCTAGGCTAAGGATGGTTGCTTGTTGTATTTGGAGAGCTTGCTGAAGTTGGTGTAAGTAAGTATATATATCTTGATTCATTTTGTGAAACCTCCTTTTCAATAGGGAGGGTAAATATATTCCTGCTATATATTTATGACAAGGATGCCTTAAGAAGAACTGTTTGATGGTTTGATAGAAATAATTTGTCCTTTCGCCTGTAATGGGCGAAGAGGCTCTGTAAATCCACCCGTATTTGAAAATTTAGATAGAGCTTTAATACTTCCGGCCGTACCAATTTGGAATACAGAAGAAGTCGTAATGCTATCGATTCTAATACTGTTAATGATAATACTTTGGTTCACGTAAAAATTCAATGCAATTGCCTCCTTTAAGTTGAACCAATTATCGCTTGATCGATTACATCTGAATCATTGACAGTCGTTGCGCTTTGATAATTGTAGACAGAAACATTATCTCCAACGTTAAAAGAGCCGGCCCCAGCGAAAGCACGTGAATAACTAATAGGCCTAATCGCAAATACATCTCCAATGTGAAAAATACCACTTGACCCAATATTGACGATACGAATATGTCCGACCATAGCTGGCATATAAAACACCTTTCGTTTTTAAAATTTTCTTTTCTACTATTGTATGGGCGTTTTCAATAAAATGTGTGTTTTTTTGAAATAAAAGAAACACACACGTTATTACGTGTGTGTTTCGAATGTTTGATTAGGTTGAAAATCCGTATGTACATGCCAAATTACATTTAAGAGCCTGTCCAGTTCTTGGCTACAATCCACTGTTTTTTGAGAAGTCATTCCGTAGCGTTCAGCAAAATAGATCATTTTTTCACGTTTTTTTTCAATAGCTTGCTCAAACATTGAAATCGGCTCCATCTCTAAATGAAATTTTTAGTATATATGTAGTACATATTATACAAAAATCCCATAAAAAAGAAACAACTTCGCTAAAAAAAGTAAAATTTCTACATTTTATGTCAAATAACGAATGGTAACGAATAAGGTGCGAGAAGAATATTGTAAAAATTAGCGTGCATGAGAAGGTTTTTTTCTTATAGATGCGAATACAATTAAATGGTATGAGTTTTAGGATGGAGAGTGGAAATATTGCGTTTTGTAACGGCGAAGAAAGAGGAAAAGGTATTTGTAGGTATTGTAGACGAAGAGGAAGAAAAAGTACTGCACTTAAGAGAAGCGCAAAGACAAAAAGGGGAAAAGGTTACGATTCCGATTACAATGTTAGAGTGTATTGAAAGAGGGACTGAATGTCTTGAGAAAATATGTGAAATTGTAAATTGGGCAAAGGAAAATGAAGGGGTAGCGTATTATCCGTTAACAGAGGTGAAAATATTAGCACCAATTCCAAGGCCAAGAAAGAATATACTTTGTGTTGGGAAAAACTATCGTGAACATGCAATCGAGATGGGCGGAGTAGAGTCTATTCCGGAAAATATAATGATTTTTACGAAAGCACCAACAACAGTTATTGGAATTGATGAGAAAATCAATGGGCATTCCCACGCAACGAATGAACTAGATTATGAAGGGGAACTAGCTATTGTTATTGGTAAGCGAGGGAAGCAAATAAAAAAAGAAAAAGCGCTTGACCATGTTTTCGGATATACAGTTATAAATGATGTAACCGCTCGTGACATTCAAAGGAAACATAAACAGTTTTTCCTTGGGAAAAGCTTCGATACGTTTTGTCCGATGGGACCGTATTTAATGCATAAATCAATGGTTGAAACGCCGAACGCATTACACATCGAAACAGTAGTAAATGGAGAAGTAAGACAAACTTCAAACACAAATAAAATGATTTTTTCAATTGAAGAAATTATTTCAACGATAAGTAAAGGGATGACATTAGAACCAGGCGATATTATCGCAACAGGAACGCCGTCTGGTGTCGGAAAGGGCTTTACACCACCGAAGTTTTTACACGCTGGTGATGAAGTGGTCATTACAGTAGAGGGAATTGGTACTTTGCGAAATGTAGTGAAATGAAGAAAACAGCTATCTTGTATAAAGATAGCTGTTTTCTATGGTCTCGGGTTATAGAGGTAATCGATAACGGCAAAAGTGTAAAGACCAATTAATGCAAGTGTACAAATGCCAAATAATATAACCGCAAGTGCGCTTTTTTCTCGTCCAAATCCAATAATAGTAAGAATAACAGCAGTCCAAAATGATGCTTTCAGTAGTGTGAGTGTAGTAGGAGTTGAGTAATGAAGCCATGTTGTGGAAAGGATGAAACCAAAGAATGTAACTAAAATAAAAGCTGTAGCTAAATAGTTAATATGTTTACCATATCTTAATAGCATGTCGCACCTCCTTCTGTGAATGAAAATACAGAAAATTACAATTGAATTTTAATATAAATCACTATAAAAGGAAAGAGGTTGTCCTAACGTGTAGGACAACCTCTCTATCATTACGATAAAACAGCTTTAATTTTTTGGAATGCCCACTCTAAATCTTCTTCAGAGATTACTAGAGGTGGTGCGATACGAATTACATTTTCGTGTGTTTCTTTACATAACAGCCCAGCTGCTTTTAGTTGTTCACAGTAAGGACGAGCTGGCTCGTTTAATTCGATACCGATGAATAAACCTTTACCGCGAACGTCAGTAATCATTGGGTTATCAATTTCTTTTAATTGCCCAACTAATTTTTCTCCTAATTGAAGAGAACGCTCTGTTAATTTTTCTTCTTCTAACACTTCAAGAGCTGCGATAGAAACAGCACATGCAAGTGGGTTACCACCGAATGTAGAACCGTGAGAACCTGGCTCGAATACACCTAAAATATCGCGGTTTGCTGCAACGCAAGAGATTGGGAATACGCCGCCACCAAGTGCTTTACCAAGTATGTACATGTCAGGAGTTACATCGTCCCAGTCGCAAGCAAATACTTTACCAGTACGGCCTAAGCCTGTTTGGATTTCATCTGCTACAAATAAAACGTTTTCTTTTTTACATACTTCAAGAGCTTCTTTTAAGAAACCAGCTGGTGGAATGTTAATTCCTGCTTCACCTTGAATTGGCTCTAAAATGAATGCTGCTGTATTTGGTGTAATTGCAGCTTTTAACGCTTCTAAATCACCGTAAGGAATTACAATAATGCCAGGAAGCATTGGACCGAAGCCACGCTTGTACTCTTCGTTTGATGACATAGAAACAGCACCCATCGTACGTCCGTGGAAGTTATCTTCACAAACGATGATTTCAGCGCGGTTTGCTTCTACTTTTTTCACATCATAAGCCCAGCGGCGAGCTGTTTTAATTGCAGTTTCAACAGCTTCTGCACCTGTATTCATTGGAAGTACCATTTCTTTATTAGTTAGTTTCGCAACTTTTTCGTACCAAGGGCCTAATTGATCACTATGGAAAGCACGAGAAGTTAACGTAACACGATTAGCTTGGTCAATTAAAGCGTTAATAATTTTTGGGTGACGATGACCTTGGTTAACTGCAGAATATGCACTTAATAAGTCCATATAGCGATTTCCTTCAGGATCTTCTACCCAAACGCCTTCTGCTTTAGAAATAACGATTGGAAGTGGGTGATAGTTATTTGCTCCGTATGTGTCTGTAAGTTCGATAATATCCTTAGTTTGAATCATGATTGTTCCCCCTTTTGTTATTACAAGAAGTTTGTAAATACTCTAAATATTATATCATTTAAATGTAAAAAAGCGAAACATTTCCTGAAAATAAATGAACATGTTATCATATAGAGTGAAAAAGTGTGAAAAGAGGAGGTAGGGGATACGATGGTACATATGCATATTACAGCATGGGCGTTAGGTTTAATTTTATTCTTCGTTGCGTATTCACTTTATTCAGCAGGAAGAAAAGGGAAAGGTGTACATATGGGGCTTCGTCTTATGTACATTATCATTATTGTGACAGGTTTCATGTTGTACATGGGTATTATGAAGACTGCAACAAGTAACATGCACATGTGGTACGGTTTAAAAATGATAGCTGGTATTTTAGTTATCGGTGGAATGGAAATGGTTCTTGTGAAAATGAGCAAGAATAAGGCAACAGGGGCAGTTTGGGGATTATTTATTGTCGCACTAGTAGCGGTATTTTACCTTGGACTGAAATTACCGATTGGTTGGCAAGTATTCTAATAAAAAATAAAACCACCGTATCTCTCAAATGTTTGGGGGATACGGTGGTTTTTATTTTTATGTCGCATCGATATGCAACTCTTCTCCATTTACTTTCGTAAAACGGAAAATATTTTTATTTGAAGAAGAGTGACGAACGAAATGGTGCTGCAGTGTACAGATCATCTCTTCATTATCAAATAAAAGAATATTTACTCCCTCGCATGCTTCCTCTTTCGGTAAGAAGGATAAATAATTATGGCAATACATGCAATCATATAGAGAGTAATGAAGTGATTGCAATGATTCTGTTAATAACGCAAAAACAGAATCGGGTAATTCCTCAAGCCATTCATGATAGCTAAGGAGTAATTTTTTACGAATGCGTATCATTTCCCCGTTTTGGAGGGGATGTTGTTCATTTGCGATTTGCAATATGTTTTGTTCATAAAAACGAGCTGGTAGCCAGTTGTTGTTATATAAAACCTCAAAGCCATCTTCGGCAATATCTTCTAATAAAAATGCTTCGTCATTTTCATCATCAAAGAATACCCATTCATTGTTTATATATTCTACATTACCGACTGAATGAGCACGAGGCTGGTTATATAAAATATGTTTACGTTGTATCATACACGATTTCTCCTTTATGAAAAGTAGTTATTCTTGTTATAGACAGTTCGCGCGTTCTTTATAACTAGACACATCCGGACATAGGTGGGCATACAATAAAACACGTTTTACTGAGTGAAATTATTATTCCGTATACGGATGGTAGGTTATCGTCAAGTTTGTCATTTTTTTGTATCCGCACTTTTAGAGTGGGGATTACTGCACGTTCAGGAAAAGTAATAAGATGGAAGGATGATTTATATGTGCGGGATTACAGGATGGGTGGATTATAAACGCTCATTAGAAGGAGAAAGGGCCGTCGTTATGAAGATGGCTGAGACGTTAGCGAAGCGTGGCCCAGATGATAATAAAGTTTGGATTAAGGGTAATGTCGCGTTTGGGCATAAACGGTTAATCGTTGTTGACCCTGAGGGTGGTAAACAGCCGATGACTTGTTTAAAGGATGAAGTGAATTATGCAATTTGCTATAACGGCGAACTTTATAACACGGAAGACATTCGAAAGGAACTTTTAAGAAGAGGATATACGTTCAAAGGTCATTCTGATACGGAAGTATTATTAGCATCGTATATTGAATGGAAAGAAGAATGTGTCGATCATTTAAACGGTATATATGCGTTTGCTGTATGGGACGAACGGAAAGAACAAGTATTTATTGCAAGAGATCGATTAGGTGTAAAACCGCTATTTTATAAATATGATAGTGGACGATTACTATTTGGCTCAGAGTTAAAAGCGATACTAGCGCATCCTGATGTGAAGGCTGAAGTAACGTTAGAAGGGTTATCAGAAATATTCGGCCTCGGACCATCTAGAACGCCTGGTCACGGTATTTATGCTGGTATAAAAGAATTACGACCGGGCCACGCAATGACATTTTCAAAAAATGGTTTATGTATATGGAGATATTGGAATGTAGAAAGTAAAAAACATGAAGATTCCTTTGAAGAAACAGTAGAGAAAACACGCTTTTTATTACAAGATGCTATTACAAGGCAACTCGTTTCTGATGTACCGTTATGCACTTTTTTATCAGGTGGTGTAGATTCAAGTGCTATAACAGCAATTGCCGCAAAAGAATATGAAAGATCAGGGAAAGGGCCATTACACACGTATTCTATTGACTATGAAGATAATGAAAAATATTTTAAAGCAAATGCATTCCAACCCAATTCAGATGCGCCGTTTATTAACTTAATGACTGAAACGTTTCAAACGACTCACCATCGTTGCGTCATTTCAAATGAACTGCTAGCAGAGTGTTTAACAGAAGCGGTGCTCGTTCGTGATTTGCCTGGTATGGCAGATATCGATTCCTCATTATTATGGTTTTGCCGCGAAATTAAACAAGACTTTGTCGTCGGTTTATCTGGAGAATGTGCAGATGAAATCTTCGGTGGGTATCCGTGGTTTTATAGAGAAGATGATTTACAATCAAGTGCATTCCCATGGATGCGCTCTACAGAAGCACGTGAACAACTTCTGAAGAAAGAATGGAGAAGTAAATTAAATTTACAACAATATGTACAAAGGCGCTATGAAGAATCCATTCAAGAAGTTCCTATTTTAGAGGGAGAAAGCCCACTAGAAGCGAAGAGACGACAATTATTTTATTTAAACATGGTATGGTTTATGACAACATTATTAGACAGAAAAGACCGCATGAGTATGGGAGCAAGCTTAGAAGTGCGCGTTCCATTTGCGGACCACCGACTTGTCGAATATGCGTGGAATATTCCTTGGGAAATGAAAATGTATGAAAACCGCGAAAAAGGTCTATTGCGTAAAGCTTTAGAAGGGATACTTCCACATGACATTTTATATAGAAAGAAGAGTCCTTATCCGAAAACGCATAACCCGCATTATACAAAAGCGGTAACAGTATGGCTACAGGATTTATTAACGGATAAAGGCTCAATTTTGCATGAATTGTTTGATAAAGAGCAATTGAATGGATTAATCCACTCAGGCGGAAGTGCATTCCAAACACCTTGGTTCGGTCAATTAATGACTGGGCCGCAACTTCTAGCTCATTTAGCACAAATTCACGTTTGGTTTAAAGAGTATGGGGTAAATATTAAAGAATAGCAAAAAAGCGGCTTACATGTACGTGAGCCGCTTTTTTTATTAAATAAATTGTCATATAAAATTAAAAACCACCTTATAAATAATATTTATTTAGAATTATTATTTTGACGTACTTATTATTGCTTGTTATAATTGGAAACAAACGTTCTTGAAAAAGATTCTCATTTTCAAAAATTGAGGTGTGAAATAGATGGCAAAGAAAAAAATAGGTTTACTCGTAATGGCGTATGGAACGCCGGAGTCATTGGATGATGTAGAAGCGTATTATACACATATCCGTCATGGGCGTAAGCCAACAGAAGAAGCGCTCCAAGATTTAATCGGGCGTTATAAAGCAATTGGTGGAATATCACCGCTTGCGAAAATTACGAAAGAGCAAGCGCATAAATTAACGGATTCAATGAATAATATATTTACAGAGTATGAATTTACTTGTTACTTAGGATTAAAACATATTGCACCATTTATAGAAGACGCAGTAGAAGAGATGAAGAAAGATGGGATTGAGCATGCGATTAGTATCGTATTAGCACCGCATTACTCTACATTCAGCATTAAAGCGTATAATGAACGCGCGATTCGTCTTTCGGAAAAAATTGGTGGCCCTGTTATTGAACCAATTGAACAATGGTACGACGAATCGAAGTTTATTTCCTATTGGGCAGATCAAATAAAAGAAACGTTTACAAAAGTTAAAGATAAAGAAAAAGCAGTCGTAATTTTTTCGGCGCATAGTTTACCAGAGAAGATTATTGCAGCAGGTGACTCATACGTAGAGCAATTACGGCAAACAGCAGATTTAATTGCTACAGAAGCAGGTGTAAAGCACTATACAATTGGTTGGCAAAGTGCAGGAAATACACCAGACCCATGGATTGGACCAGATGTGCAAGATTTAACGAGAGATTTATTTGAAGAGCATGGATATGAATCTTTCGTATATTGCCCAGTTGGATTTGTGGCAGAGCATTTAGAAGTTTTATATGACAACGACTATGAATGTAAGGTTGTAACGGATGAATTAAACGCCCAATATTTTAGACCGAATATGCCAAATGCACAACCTGTATTTATTGATTGTTTAGCTGAAATTGTTTCCAAAAAAATGAAGGGAATAGTTGACAAAGATTTAGTTTTGAATAATAATTAGTTTATAATAATTTTAAATAAATAATAATTACTACGGAAGAAAGAGGAGGATCCCCAGATGAATCCAAATAATCGCTTAACAACAAACCAAGGTGCTCCAGTTGGAGATAATCAAAACTCTCGTACAGCTGGTCGCCGTGGACCGGTATTGTTAGAAGACTATCATTTAGTAGAAAAACTTGCACATTTTGATCGTGAACGTATTCCAGAGCGTGTTGTGCATGCGCGTGGTGCAGGTGCTCACGGTGTATTCGTAACGAAAAACAGCATGAAGCAATATACGAAAGCCGCATTTTTACAAAATGAAGGAACTGAAACGCCTGTATTTGTTCGTTTCTCAACGGTTATTCATGGTCAAGGTTCTCCGGAAACAGCTCGTGATCCACGTGGGTTCGCTGTTAAATTTTATACAGAAGAAGGAAATTACGATATCGTAGGTAACCACTTACCAGTCTTCTTCATTCGTGATGCAATTAAATTCCCTGATATGGTGCATTCTTTAAAACCAGCACCTGATACAAACATTCAAACGCCAGATCGTTACTGGGATTTCATGACGTTAAGTCCGGAATCTACACATATGATGACGTGGGTATTTTCTGATTACGGTACACCAGCGAGTTATCGTGAAATGGAAGGTTTCGGTGTCCATTCATTTAAATGGATTAATGCAGAAGGTAAAATCGTCTATATTAAATATCACTGGAAACCACAGCAAGGTGTACGTAACTTAAATGCAAAAGAAGTGCAAGAAGTGCAAGGGAAAGACTTCAACCATGCAACTCGTGACTTGTTCGATGCAATCGAAAAAGGAAATTATCCGAAGTGGGATTTACACGTACAAGTGATGCAACTAGATGAAACGGATTCTTTAGACTTTGATCCACTAGATCCAACGAAAGTATGGCCCGAAGATCGTTTCCCATTAATGGAAGTAGGAACAATGACGTTAAATCGTAATCCGAAAAACTTCTTCGCGGAAGTAGAACAAGTGGCGTTCTCTCCGAGTGCAACTGTAAATGGTATTGAACCATCTGAAGATAAATTATTACAAGGACGTTTATTCTCTTACCCAGATACACAGCGTTATCGCCTTGGTGCAAACTACTTACAAATTCCTGTAAACTGCCCATATGCAGCTGTTCATAACCAACAACGTGATGGTGCAATGCAAGTAAATCAAAACCCATCTACGGTAAACTACGAACCGAGCCGTCATACGGAAAATCCGGTTGAAGATCCAACTTACCGCGATTCAACTATGAAAGTAGAAGGCTACGTATCTCGTGAAAAAATTGAGAAACCAAATGACTTCAAACAAGCAGGGGAGCGTTACCGTTCATTTTCTAAAGAAGAGCAAGATAACTTAATTGCAAACTTAACAAACGACTTAAAAGACGTAAATGAGCGCACGAAATTATTAGCTGTTTGTAACTTCTTCCGTGCAGATCAAGAGTACGGTATGCGTTTAGCTCAAGCGTTAAATGTTGATATTACGCAATATGTAGGGAATGCTCCGAAATAAATAGAAAAAGACGACCGGTTTTCGGTCGTCTTTTTATGTGTAAAATAAGCTTTACACGGGGTATTTTTCGTTTTCATCATGTCGGAATTTGTTGGTAAATCGATATTTTGTGTCGAAACGTCGATATAATGAAAGAATCGCTGATATATTTAAAAAATCGTCGATATATCCGAATAATCGCTGATATATTCATGAATATACCAACTAGGGTATACCACCGACAGTATAATAAAAAGAGATGCAATCTACTAGTAGTAGATTGCATCTCTTTTTTAATTCACTCGCTCAGTATACTCATAAGCCTTCTCACCGTGCATCGAAATATCAAGTCCCATATGTTCTTCGTGCTCATCTACCCGAACAGGGAGGAAGTAGTTGATCGCTTTAATAATGGCGTATGTCATTATAATTGTGAATGCATATGTTGCTCCGATTGCGACAAGTTGTTTAAATAGTAAAGCTGCGTTTCCGTAAAACAGACCGTTAGCGCCATCACCGTTTACAGTAGTAGTTGCGAAAAGTCCAGTTGCAATACCGCCCCAAGTTCCTCCGATGCCGTGACATCCGAATGCATCAAGTGTATCGTCGTACCCAAATTTCGTTTTCAAGAAGAAGACAGCACCGAAACATAATACGCCCCCGATTGCTCCGATAAGAAGGGCGGAGAAAGGTGTAACAAATCCGCAAGCTGGCGTAATTGCGACTAAACCGGAAACAACCCCGCAAGCAGCTCCCATCGCAGTCGGTTTCGATTGGAAGAACCATTCAGATAGCATCCAAGTTAGAGCAGAGGCAGCGGCGGCTATATTTGTATTAATAAATGCAGTTAAAGCGACGTCGTTTAATGATAATGCACTCCCGACGTTAAAACCGAACCACCCGAACCATAGTAAACCTGCACCTAACATCGTAAATGGTAAATGGTGAGGAGAGGTACCGTTTATGTTTTTTCGTTTTCCGAGGAAAATCGCTAATACAAGACCAGCAACACCAGAAGTGATATGAACGACATTACCACCAGCGAAGTCTAACGCGCCAAGTTCTCTTAGCCATCCGCCAACGCCCCATACCCAATGAGCGACGGGATTGTAAACGAGTGTTGTCCATAGAAGAATAAAAATAAGAAAGGCAGAAAAACGCATTCTTTCAGCGAATGCACCTGAAATTAAAGCTGGAGTTAAAATAGCGAACATGAGTTGGAACATCATAAATAAATTGTGAGGAATAGTAGATGAGTAGTCTGGATTTGGTGCGTAGGTAACTCCGTTTAAGCCGAACCAATCGAGATTGCCTATAAGTCCGTGCCAATCTGGTCCGAAAGATAAAGAATAACCGATTACAATCCACTGAATTGAGACGATAGCCATTGCGCTGTAGCTGTGCATCGTTGTGCTCAATACATTTTTACTACGAACCATGCCTCCGTAAAAAAGTGCTAATCCTGGTGTCATTAACATGACCATTACTGTCGTTATAAACATAAAAACTGTATCTCCCGTATTCATTCAATCCCCTCCTATAATGTTAGAAAATATTACATTATTTGTTATGTTTCATATCATATTCGAAATTGAGGTGAAAATCAACTGAATTTTTAGAAAAATTTATTAATCATGTAAGAAAATCTAACATTATGTATTTTTGAAGGAATGAAATCAGCGTATGCGATTTGCTTGGATAATTGGTATAATATTCTTACAATTAAAAAACTTGGGGGATGCGTGTGGAAAAAATATGGACTAGGAACCTATTCATTTGTTTTTGTTTAGCTGTCGTTTTGTTTGTACCAATACATACTTTTGCAGATGAAAAAAGAGAGTGGCGAGATGAAGTCATATATTCGATTATGATTGATCGCTTCAATAATGGAGAACCGAAAAATGACAAGCAGTTAGACGTTGTTAATTTAGAAGGTTATCAGGGCGGAGATATAAGAGGGATTATAAAAAGGCTGGATTATATAAAAGAAATGGGTTTTACGACTGTTATGCTTTCGCCGCTTTTTGAAAGTGGACAGTATGATGGATTAGACGTGCGAAATTTTCAAAAAGTAAATGAACATTTCGGAACAGAAAATGATGTGAAAGAGCTTGTAAAAGAAGCTCACGAAAAAGGAATGAAAGTTGTATTTCAATTTCCATTTGGAGAAAACGAACAACAAGTAATCGACTCGATGAAATGGTGGGTAAAAGAAGTCGATTTAGATGGAAGTTATGTAATACATAGTGAAAAAAAGCCGCGTTCTTTCTGGGGTGACGTTCAAAAGGATATGCAAGTGATAAAGAAAGATTTTCGTATTATGACAAAAGAAGATAGTGAATACAATGAAAAAATAGTAGAATCGTTTTCCGAAGCGGATGTATCGGTGAAATCGTTATATGATGTGAGTAAAAAAGAAGAGGAGTTTGTTACGTTTTTAGATAATCAAGAAACAAAAAGGTTTGCACGTATCGCAAAAGAAAATATGTATTATCCGCCATCACGTTTGAAACTAGCTCTTACCTATTTATTAACATCACCAGGGATTCCGAATTTTTATTACGGAACTGAAATCGCATTAGATGGAGGAAGCGTACCGGATAATCGCCGATTAATGGATTTTAAATCAGATGAAAAGTTTATGCAGCACATAACAAAGCTTGGCGAACTTAGACAAATGAGACCATCTTTACGACGTGGTACGTTTGAACTTTTATATGATAAAGATGGAATGAGTATATTAAAACGAAAGTACAAAGATGAAGTAACATTAGTAGCAATTAATAATACGAAAGAAACACAAAAAGTTTCCTTACCTGCAAGTGCAATTGGTGAAAAACAACAGTTAAGAGGATTGTTAGAAGACGAAATTATAAGAGAAGAAAACGGGAAGTTCTATCTCGTTTTAAAGCGTGAAGAATCGAATGTGTATACTGTTAGTAAAGAAACAGGTGTGAATTGGTTATTTATCTCCTTAATCGTCGGTGTGAACGTATTATTTATTGCGTTTTTAATTGCGGTTAAAAGGAAACGTAGATGAGGTGAGATATTTGCAGAAAAAGAAGTTGCTCGCTCTATGTTCATGTTTTCTTATCGTATTTGTAAGTTTGTATTTTGGGGACATCGGTGACGATAGGGAATTTGTTCGGTGGGGTGATAGTATTCATTCTGTTGACACAGCAGCTCTTAAGAAAAATAATATTCAATACAAAATCGAAAATGATAAAGTATATATTCCGAAAAAATCATTTGATAAAGCGATATGGTGCTGCTCTTAATAAATACAAAAACTCCTCTAATTAAGAGGAGTTTTCTTTTTAGCGATAGTTAATGAATTGTACGTCAATCGGTAAGTCAGCACTGCGAACGGCTGCGATTACTGCTTGTAAGTCATCACGGCTTTTCGCTGTAACACGTACTTGATCATCTTGTACTTGTGTTTTCACTTTTAATTTCATTTCTTTAATGATGTTGTTAATTTTTTTCGCGTTATCTTTATCGATACCTTGTTGTAACGTTGCGCGTTGGCGAACAGTGTTACCAGTCGCAGCTTCCACTTTTCCATAGTCCAAGTTTTTAATTGGAACGTTACGTTTTACAAGTTTAGAAATTAAAACGTCTTTTACTTGGTCTAATTTGAACTCGTCGTCAGAAGTTAAAACAAGTACTTCTTTTTCTAGTTTAATATCACTTTTACTTCCTTTAAAGTCATATCGGTTTTGGATTTCCTTTAATGCGATGTTAATTGCGTTTGTTACTTCAGGTAATTCTACTTTCGAAACGATGTCAAAAGAACTATCTTTTGCCATAGTTAGCACCTCCAAATAAATTTCTAATCTTTTTATGTACTGTACATACTAAAGTATAGCTGAAAACGAGCTTAGACTTAAGTGTTTTCATACTGATATTCATGTAACCTCACTTTATTATAGTGAATTTTGGGCAGTTGGACAAATAAAGGAAAAATCGTGTTATAATTAACTTTTGTTTGGAATGATAAAAAAGATAACTTTATATATATAGAAGGGAATTAAAAAATATGTATTTGCAATTAGGATCGATTGAACAGGTAACTGTTTTACGCGAAACGGAAATCGGATATATGGTTGGGAATGAAGAGGAAGAAATTTTCCTACATAAAAACGAAGTAGCTGGAGAAATTGAAGAAGGCGATACAATTGATGTATTCTTATACCTTGATCACCAAAATCGTATTTCAGCAACAATGAAGGAGCCAATTATTACAACACATGATTGGAATTGGGTAAAGGTTGTAGAAGTTATTCCTAGTTTAGGTGTGTTTGTTGATATTGGTGTATCAAAAGATATACTAATTCCACTTGATGAGTTCCCGATTTATATGCCAGTATGGCCAGAAGTAGGCGACGAATTATATTGTACGTTAAAATTAACGAATCGTGATCGTTTAATCGCTCTTCCAGCAAGAGACAGTGATATGCAAGAAATTATCGTAGATGCGACGCCATCTATGCGTAATAAAAACGTCAATGGACGTGTGTATCGTTCACTTCAAGTTGGTTCATTCATACTAACTGATGAGCATTTCCGTGCTTTCTTACACCATACAGAAAGAAAAGAACAAGTCCGCATCGGTGAGCGTGTAACAGGTCGTATTATTGACGTGAAAGATGACGGTACAATCAACATTTCACTTCTTCCTCGTAAAGAAGAAGGAATGGAAGATGATGCTGCAGTAATTTATGAATATATGGAAGAAAGAGGCGGAGCAATGCCGTTTTGGGATAAGAGCCACCCAGAAGACATTAAAGAACGTTTCAATATGAGTAAAGCTGCGTTTAAGCGTGCGCTTGGTAAAATGATGAAAGAAGAAAAGATTTACCAAGAAGAAGGTTGGACTTACTTTAAGAAATAAAGTGAATGAAAAAGAACTATTTTTTCTCTAAATTTTTAAGAGAAAAAATAGTTCTTTTTTTATTATAAAGTAGATAAAAAGTAAATAAGGTGTAATAAAACGTTTAATCTACAAATATTTTACTGTATTTATAAGGAAAAAAGAATATAAAATGGTAAATTGTAGGAAAATATACATTTTTAGAAAAAAGACACAATATTGTCGTTTTTATATTGAAGATCACCAGAAAATTCTTTAAATTGTTAATTGTAAGAATGAAAACAGATGAGAATGGCCACGTACGTACGTATATCGCACCGAATGATGCTGGTGTAACATATAATTATGATCAAACAGGGAAACTATCGGATTTAGCTATTGCAACACCACAGCAAATGCTACTATTAGAGAAATATGAGTATGACAAAACAGGAAACCGTACGAAGATTAAACATGAAAGTTCTGATGGGAAAATAACGGAAACAAATTACGTATACGATCCAATTAATCAATTATTAAAAGAATCTACACCAAATGGAACAGTTAGAGACTACACGTATGATGGATTTGGCAATCGTACGAGCGTGAAAATAACAGAAAATGGAAAAGAAACGAAATCAGTAATCGCAACATTTAACGAAGGAAATCAACTTCTAAAATTCGGAAACGAATCGTTAACGTATGACGCAAATGGTAACCGTACATCTGATGGGAAATACACATACACATGGAACGAAGCAGACCAACTTGTTGCTGTAACGAAAAAAGGGGAAGGCAAACCGTTCGCAACATATAAATACGACAACGAAAACCGTCGTATTGAAAAGAACGTAAACGGACAAGTAACCCGTTACTTCTACGACGGTGACAGCATTAACCCGCTATACGAAACAGGCGGGAACGGAAAAGTCCTCCGTCAATACGTTTACAACAAAGACGGTGTCCGCCTAGCAATGAAAATCCAAGATCAATCGGTATACTACCACTACAACCCGCGCGGTGACGTAATAGTAATGACCGACAAGGACGGACAAATAGTCGCAAGCTATGAATATGATGCATGGGGTAACGTCCTAAAGAGCGAAGCGAAAGGAATCGCAGCGGCCAATCCATTCGGATATAAGGAGAAAATATGGATAAATATATTGAAATACACAAACCTGCAACAGAAAATAACGAATATTTTCTAGTGTTAGATGAACATGATAATTTTGAATTGGTTATCAACGATTAATAGATATATAGTTGATGTTGATACAAGCATGGAACAATTTATGGAAACAATGATGTCGAAATTTCATTTATATCTTTTAGTGGATTGTGAAGGGGTTCAAGAAGAATTAACAAAGGTGCAAAATTATATTTAGGAAAAAGAATTAAAAGAGTTAAACTGGAAAAAGTCGACCGTAAAGAGCGCAATTTTAATAAAACAGAATGATCCTGCAACTGATATTTTCGATGTGATTTCTCCTGTATGTATGGAGGGAAGCCTCATGTTCCTTTTCTCTGAAAAGGAAGTAAACGAAAATGAATTAGAGAGTATTATAAAACATATAAAATTTGATCGGACAAGAGTATATTTCAATAAAGAAACAATTGAACTGGCGGGGGGAATGGGTTATATAGTAGGGCATTTTGAAGATGAGTATTATATAGTATCTTTACGTTCGGAAAAGCAAGTATTTGTTTGCTTTGCAGAAGAATGTATCATAGGCTAGAATACAAGCAATAAAACATGAAATAAAAAAAGCACAGTCTTATCTTTTTAAATAAGACCGTGCTTTTTTTAGTTTCCCCGCTCAAATATAAGAGAAAATGTATCGTTTAATTCACTATCATTTATTTTAATATTTGCCTTTTTTAATTCGTCTTGTAATAGTTTTTGACTGAATGTAGGGTCAGCGATACGTTCTTCTTCTAAGTTTTTACGAATGGAGTCTTTCACTTCATCGTAAGGCTTTAAATCCTTTTTATCAGTTAATTTAATAATGTGATAGCCGTTCGTTGATTTGACGGGATTGCTAATTTCGCCAACTTTTAGTTTGTAGGCAGCTGTTTCAAATTCAGGCGCCATTGTACCTGAATTAAAGTATCCGAGGTCTCCGCCTTTTTCTTTTGATAGTAGATCTTGTGATTCTTGTTTTGCTAATTCTTCAAATGAAGCACCAGCGTCTAGTTTTTTCTTTATTTCTTTCGCTGCATTTTCATCGCTTACTAAAATGTGACTCGCTTTAATTTCTGGTTTATAGTGGTCTTTCACGTCTTTTTCTGTAACGCTTTTCTTAACGGCTTCATGCAGAGCGAGTTTGAACTTCATTTGATTTTTGAAATCAGCCTCATCTTTTAAACGATTGTTTTCTAAAAATCCTTTGAATTGGTCTCCAAATTGATTTTTTACTTTTTGGACCTCGTTATCTACATCATCGTCAGATACTTTATATTTTTTTGTAATAACGTCGTATGCCATCATTTCGTATAGCATGTCTTTTCCGTAACGATCTTTCAATTGTTTTTCGAAGTCGCTCTTCGTAATGGTTGAGTCTGTTGCTGTAGCGACTGTAGCTGATCCATTCTTTTGTCCGCAAGCAGAAAGCATTAATATACTTATTAGTGCAGTAATAATGAAAATATGTTTCCCTCTCATGCTAACACCTCATCCGAATATGTTATCGCTATTGTAGAATATAGAAGTGAACATGAAGTGAATTTTTAATGTTTTTTCCTGTGAAATGTAAAAAAAGTACATCAACAATTATGTTGATGTACGATGGGATCAAAGGTGATCAGTCTTCTTGGAATATGCGCGCTTGCCCTGCTGAATATTTTTTTGCTCTTGCTCATTTTTTTGCGTGCGTTTTGCATTATTATCGCGAGCTTTTTTGTCGTTATCACTCGTATGTGGCATATGTATCAACTCCATTTCTAAACGTTGTACGTTTATCATTTCCTTTTTCGTAAAGACTATGTATAGCGGTGCATTTATGAAGGGTAAAGGTGGATTAGAGATGGATTTGAAGTTGAATTATACCGAACTTATTAAGAAATTAATCGTTGTAATTATCGCAGGTTTATTAAATGCGATTGGAATGAATTTGTTTTTAACACCAGCGAAAGTGTACGCGAGTGGCTTTGCTGGATTGTCTCAATTACTATCACAAATATTAGGTGATTTTTTATCTATTCATATATCTACAGGGGTGTTGTTTAGTTTATTTAATATTCCTGTCGTTATTTTAGCGTGGAAAAAGGTTGGGAAGGCTTTTACGTTTTTTAGTTTTCTATGCGTTATATTTATGACCTTGTTTTTAGAAATTATCCCAGTTCGAGCGGTTTCGAACGATATTATACTAAATGCAATTTTTGGCGGCATTATTTCAGCGATTGGGGTAGGGGTTGCATTAAAATGGGGTGCTTCTACAGGTGGTTTAGATATCATTGCGATGATTTTATCTAAGATAAAAGATAAACCTGTCGGTACATACTTTTTCTTTTTTAATGCAATTATTATTATCGCTGCGGGTTATGTATATGGGTGGGAGAAAGCGTTATATACGTTAGTAACTTTATATGTATCAACGAGAATTATTGATGCCATCCATACTCGCCATGTGAAAATAACAGCGTTAATCGTTACGAAAAATGGTGCAGACGTACGAAAGGCGATTCACTCACGATTAGTGAGAGGGATTACAACTATACCTGCAACAGGTGCTTACACAAATGAAAATAAGGAAATGTTAATGATGGTTATTACTCGTTACGAGTTGTACGAATTAGAAAGGGTTATTAAACAAGTAGACCCAGGTGCGTTCACAAATATACTGCAAACGGTCGGGGTATTCGGATTGTTTCGAAAAGATTAAAGAGGACCAAAGCTGGTCCTCTTTTTTAATGCAAATTCGTAATGTTTTGCAACTGCTCCTGCATCTCGCGTAGCTGAACTTTCTCAGCAGTTGAAGAGTTTGCGTAAGCGGATTGCAAAGCGTTTTTTGCTGTATATACGAGATCTTGTTGTTCAGCGCCGCTTGAACAAGATACGGCATTTGCAACAGCATCTCTAGCTTGTTGGAATAGTAAGTTCCCCATTTAAACCCCTCCAAAAGAAGAGTTACTTCTCGCTTTTTCTGCCTCAGCTAATGTACCTCTGTACGGGAATCTTGCATCATGCTTCATAACAGCATCGGCTCCTTGTTGGATAAAACGTTTTGATTTGTTCTTTTTACCCATTCGAAAAACCCCCTTTATTTAGCTGAAAACAATTGACGCGTTAACTCGGCGTCTAATTATAGTATGAGCGTTTGGCGAGAAACTATAAGCAGGGAATTTTTAGATTACAATCCAAGAACCTCTTCTAAATATAGAGCGATGCCATCTTCTTCATTTGTTAATGTCGTATGATTGGCGAGTGATTTTAATTTAGGTATTGCATTACCCATTGCGATACCGTGACCAGCAAATTCAATCATTTCAAAATCATTATCTTCATCACCGAAAGCGATAATGCGCTCTTTTGGAATGTTGTAATGACTAGAAATTTTTTGCAATCCGACCGCTTTATTTAATCCACTTTTTACAATTTCAATAATTGGCCAAGGTGCGCCCCATTTTCTATGATCGATCACTTCAGCGTGCATATCAGTTAAATGTTGACGAATTGCAACGGAATGATCATCGTGTGCGTCAATTAATAAACAAGTCGGATGGTCGTTTAAAATATTTAATAAATCTCCTGTGAAAATCTTTGGAGAACCAAATTCGAAAATGTGTTTTTTATCTTCATCAATTTCACGAACGTACACATCATCCATCACTTCAGCGTATATATTTTTTACGCCGAAATCAAAGCAAGCTCGGACAATTTCTTGGGCTGTTGCTAGCTCAAGTGGAGAGTGATGTGTGCCCCAATTTGAATCAAGAGGGTGATGCACGTAAGCACCATTAAAGTTTACAATCGGTGTATTAAGATTAAGTTCTTTATAATAATCAAAACTAGCACGGAATGGACGTCCTGTTGAAATGACGACGATATGCCCTTGTTCCTTTGCTTTTGTAATTGTCTGTTTCGTTCGAGTGGAAATTATTTTGTTGTCTGTTAATAAAGTGCCGTCTAAGTCTAATGCGATTAAATGTTGTTTACTCATAATTTCACCTCTTATAATAATTTTTTTGTATCTATCTGTATTTCCGTTTTTAATATGCAGAAATAAGAGGTTAGACTGGGTGAGACCACCATAGATGGAAAGTTCACTATATATCCATCTTACGTCGCAAAGTACGGTGGTGTCTACTATTTCTCGTTGGAAATCAAGAAAAGTCAATATTTTTTTAGAAAGTTCAAACAATGTTTCTTTCATTATGTACAAATTGTGAAAAGGGTTACATTGCCCGTATGAGGAGGCTTATAATAAACATGTAATCTTCTCGTATATGTTTGACTCTCCTTTGAAGCTAGCCTACAGGTAGGTTGGTTTCTTTTTTTTCTACAAGTAAGGAAGTAATCCCTGCTTAAGCTTGTGTAATTATATATATTGTAAATCGGTGAACTGTAGTACTTGTTTCCTAAACATGACAGAAAAGCTTTCTTTTAAAATGGATATACTAATGAGGCAAGACGTCATGGAAGGAGAATGAAGATGGGACAAAATCGCAGGTTTCGTTCTGGACAAAAAGCGCCAAATGATGGCGTTTACGTAGAAATTGGTGAAACGGGAAGTATGGTAAAAAATCCGCAAATGGTACAATTAAATGCCGGTGAAAAGTTTCCAGATAACACGAATCATAACCGTCAGTGGACATATAAAAGAAAACCGTAACAGAAGCCGCAATCTTTATTGCGGCTTTTTTTTGTTACATAATATAATTTCATTTACTGTACTTTTTTAAGTAGCATAATGAATGCTCCCTTTTTCTTTTTCCAATAATAAGTTTGAAAATACATAGGCAAATTTATTGTATAAAAAAGTAAGTTGGCGTATAATCAAATCAAAGGTCAAAGAAAGTCAAACTTTTGGAGGGCTGTAAAGATGGACTTAAATCAAATGACAACGAAAACACAAGAGGCGATTATGAGTGCCCAATCTTTAGCGGTATCTCATCATCACCAAGAGGTGGATACTGTTCATCTATTACTTGCATTATTAGAGGAGCAAGATGGATTAGCAGTACGTATATTTCAAAAAATGAATGTTGATATAGAAGCATTGAAGCAAGATGTAGAAAATGTAATTAAAAAGAAACCTTCTGTAACGGGAAGCGGAGCAGAAGTTGGGAAATTGTATATAACAAGCAATCTGCAGCAACTGCTTGTAAGAGCAGGGAAAGAAGCAGAAAAACTGCAGGATGATTACATTTCAGTAGAACATGTATTGCTTGCTTTTTCTGAAGAAAAAGGCGATATCAATCATTTATTTACAAGATTGCATATTACGAAAGATAACTTATTACAGTCTTTAATGACAGTTCGGGGGAATCAAAGAGTGACTAGTCAAAATCCAGAAGCAACTTATGAAGCGTTAGAAAAATATGGCCGTGATTTAGTGGCGGAAGTGAGAGCAGGGAAAATTGATCCTGTTATCGGACGAGATAGTGAAATTCGCCGCGTTATTCGCATTCTTTCACGTAAAACGAAAAACAACCCTGTTTTAATTGGTGAGCCAGGTGTTGGTAAAACAGCAATTGTTGAAGGATTAGCACAGCGTATCGTGAAAAAAGATGTACCAGAAGGGTTAAAAGATAGAATAATCTTTGCATTAGATATGAGTGCACTTGTAGCCGGAGCAAAATTCCGTGGTGAATTTGAAGAGCGCCTGCAAGCTGTATTAAATGAAATTAAAAAGAGTGAAGGCCGTATTTTATTATTCATTGATGAACTTCATACAATCGTCGGTGCTGGTAAAACAGAAGGTGCGATGGACGCAGGGAATATGTTAAAACCGATGCTTGCTCGTGGTGAACTGCATTGTATCGGGGCAACGACATTAGATGAATATCGTAAATATATTGAGAAAGACCCAGCGTTAGAAAGACGTTTCCAACAAGTATTAGCAGAGGAACCGACTGTTGAAGATACAATCTCCATTTTACGTGGTTTAAAAGAGCGTTTTGAAATTTATCACGGTGTAAATATTCATGACCGCGCGATTGTAGCAGCATCTGTTTTATCAGATCGATATATTTCAGATCGCTTCTTACCGGATAAAGCAATTGACCTTGTTGACGAAGCGTGCGCAACAATTCGTACAGAAATTGATTCTATGCCAACAGAATTAGATGAAGTAACGCGCCGTATTATGCAGCTGGAAATTGAAGAAGCCGCTCTTGGAAAAGAGAAGGACTTTGGTAGCCAAGAACGTCTGAAAACATTGCAACGTGAATTATCGGATTTAAAAGAAGTTGCAAGTAGCATGAGAGCGAAATGGGAGAAAGAAAAAGAAGATATTCACAAAGTTCGTGACTTACGTGAACATTTAGAGCGTCTGCGCCGTGAATTAGAAGAAGCAGAAGGTAATTACGATTTAAATAAAGCAGCTGAACTTCGTCACGGAAAAATTCCTGCAATTGAAAAAGAATTAAAAGAAGCGGAAGAAATGAGCGCACATAATAAACAAGAAAATCGTTTATTACGCGAGGAAGTCAGTGAAGAAGAAATTGCTGATATCGTTTCACGCTGGACTGGTATTCCTGTCGCAAAACTCGTTGAGGGTGAACGTGAGAAATTACTACGCTTAGAGCAAATTTTATCAGAGCGTGTCATCGGACAAGAGGAAGCGGTAAGTTTAGTATCAGACGCAGTTCTTCGTGCACGCGCTGGTATTAAAGACCCGAACCGTCCAATTGGTTCCTTCATTTTCTTAGGACCGACAGGTGTTGGTAAAACAGAACTTGCAAAAACGTTAGCGCAGTCTTTATTCGATAGTGAAGAGCAAATGATTCGCATCGACATGTCTGAGTACATGGAGAAACATGCTGTGTCACGCTTAATTGGTGCACCTCCTGGATATGTTGGATATGAAGAGGGCGGTCAATTAACGGAAGCAGTAAGACGTAAACCGTATTCCGTTATTTTGTTAGACGAAATCGAAAAAGCGCATCCAGAAGTATTCAACATTTTATTACAAATGTTAGATGATGGACGCATTACAGATTCGCAAGGACGTACAGTAGACTTTAAAAACACGGTTATTATTATGACTTCAAATATTGGATCTGCTCATTTATTAGATGGATTAGAAGCAGATGGTTCCATTAAAGAGGAATCAAGAGAACTTGTCATGGGACAATTAAGAGGACATTTCCGACCAGAGTTTTTAAATCGTGTCGATGAAATTATTTTATTCAAGCCTCTTACAACGAATGAAATTAAAGGTATTGTTGATAAAATTGTAAAAGAATTACAAGGTCGTTTAGCTGACCGTCATATTACGGTAGAATTAACGGATTCTGCAAAAGAATTTGTTGTAGAAGCTGGCTTTGATCCGATGTACGGAGCTCGTCCATTAAAACGATACGTACAGCGTCAAGTGGAAACGAAATTAGCGAGAGAATTAATTGCAGGCACAATTACGGATAATAGTCACGTAGTTGTTGATGTAGAAAATAACGAATTAGTTGTTCATGTGAAATGAAAATAAAAAAGAGTTCGGATAAAATCCGGACTCTTTTTAGTGTTGTTCTACTGGCTCGTTTGGAATTGCAGCTGAAATCGCTAATACTAATACCGCAAGAACAACTGAGAAAATAGACGCTTGGTTAAAATCGTATGTACCGCCAGTCATAGAGCCGATTACGTAGCTCATCATATGTACAAGCGCGAACGACCAAATTAATGCCCAAATGAAACGCATATTTTACACCTCTATTCGTTCAATCTGTCCTTATTGTAACACAATTGAAAAAAGAATATAGAAAAATATTTGTAGATTTTTCAACGCAAATTTGCATTACGTTCATACATTATAAAAGAGTGGTTTTATACGTTTAGAAAATAAGGCGGGGGAAAAATGAGTATTACGGAACGTTTTTTTTACTTAGAAAAAGAACCATGTGTCATTTATTTACCGGAGAAGCCAAATGGGTTTTCAGTTATGCTCCTCGGTGATTACAACTACTTTATTGAGAATGGTACAAGTTTATGGACACAGCATGCGGGAAGATCTTATTTTTTACATGGCCTTATTGAGGAAGGCTACACGGTCTTTTCTTCTAATTTATATGGAAGACACTGGGGGAATGACCAATCTGTTCGTCTAGCGAAACGTTTATATGATGTTGTTTTGAGAAAAGAGACATTAAATACGAAAATGCACATTATGGCAGATGGTATGGGTGCGCTTGTAGCGCTTGAAATGATGAACAAATACCCTGAAAGTATACGTTCTGTCATTATGTTAAATCCGTGTTTAGATTTGCCAGAATATGTGGAGTTCGAAAAAGAGCATAAGTTTTTTTACAAAAGATTAGTGAAGGAATTAAGTTTGGCGTACGATTCCAAAGAAGAAGAATTAGAATCAAAAATAAATAAGAAATCATTTACGCTTCTTCCGTCTTGTGTACCTGTTAAAATTTTCGTATCAACACAAGAAAAAAGAGGAAGAAAACAGTTGTTACGTAAATACGAGAAAATGAGGCAATTCAATCAATGTGATACTTCTGTCTTATTCCATCTCCAAGATGTGAAATATAAAATGGTTAGACAAACAACGGATTTCTTTAAAAAATATGAAGAAGAATTGTGAGGCTCCCATATACATAAATGAGGAGCTATTTGTTTCAAGGGGAAAGGGTTGGTGGTATGGAACGCGTGCTGATTATAGGTGCACTTACGTTTGTAGGTTATCACCTTGTGAATAAAATGATTGCAGAAGAAGTAGAAGTGTATGGTCTTGATTTTGATGAATATGATAGTATGACAAAAATTAATGAAGAGAAGTTATTGTTAATTGGGCGAAACGCTTTATTTACGTACTATCCAATAAGAGATGAAGATGGATGGAGATCAGTAGAGGAAGAGAATTTCGATGCAGTTTACTTTTGTTTGTGTGAACCAAACCAGCAAAGTGGCTTTCGGAATGAAAGAGTCATATTACAATATTTAAAGCGGATTATAAAAATGTGTGAAGAAAATAAAGTAAAGCTAAATCTAATTTCTTCTATTGAGGTAGGATGCACAGGGGAATCCGAAAATAAACGCCTATTTTCGAAAGTAGAAGAAGGGTTAAAAAAAGGGGAATTACAATATAGTGTATTTCGAGTTCCTACATTATATGGTCCGTGGCAACCATCCTTTATGATGTATCATCAGCTCATTTTATCAGAACTGGATGAGAAAGAGTGCCGTTGTACGAGTGAGGAAAAAGGAAGCGATTTACTTTACATTGAAGATGTATGCGAATACTTATGGGGAAATGGAACGAACGGAGAGCATCTCGGTATATACAATTTACTTAGTGGTAAACGGTCGTTATGGGAAAAAGGGATGAATCTTTTACGTGCAGATGATAAAGTGAATAAAAATAATAAGGAAGAAAGAGATGAAGCGGCCGAGGATATTCCGATAAAAAGAAATACCCCGTTAGAATACGGTTTAAATAAACAATTGGCACATATGAAAAAATATAAAGAGTTATACGAAGGATAGTGCACGTGTTACACTATTGTATGGATTATGAATTGAAAGTTTTAATGGAGAGGAAGAGTATAATATGAACGAAAAAAGCATGCAATTTTTACAAATCGCAATGAAGCATTTACCAGAGGCAAAGGCAATTTTAGATTCGAATGGAATTGAGCTTGATATGGAGAAGGCACAACCAGTGTTAGAGTTATTAATGAAAGTTATGAATGAAGCATATGAGCTTGGGAAAGCAGACAAAGAATAAAACCCTTCTTTTTGAGGGGAGAGAGGCTCGAACCGTGAGTAGAAGCGGTTCGGGTCTTTTTATATTTCGAGCGAAGTAAGGGGAGGGTATGTTTTCGTTGTTTTTACTGAAAAATAAAGAGAATAAAACGCTAGCTTTCTGTTTTAGCTGAAATATATTCTAGACAAAAGTAAATTTATGTTTTAAAATTAGTACCAAGTCATAATAATTGATATAAAACGGAGGGCTGCGATGTGAACGTGGGCATTTTAGGGATCGGAAGATATGTGCCAGAAAAAGTAGTCACAAATCACGATTTAGAGAAAGTAATGGATACATCCGATGAATGGATTCGTACGAGAACGGGAATTGCAGAAAGACGCATTGCCGATGAGACAATAGATACTTCATATATGGCCGTAGAGGCTTCTAAAAAAGCACTTGAAGATGCAGGGATTAGCGGAGAGGATATCGATCTTATTTTAGTGGCAACAGTAACGCCAGATCGTGCTTTTCCAGCAGTAGCTTGTGTGATTCAAGAGGCAATTGGAGCGAAACACGCAGCGGCAATGGATTTAAGTGCAGCGTGTGCTGGTTTTATGTACGGAATGATTACAGCACAGCAATTTATTCAAACTGGAACTTATAAAAATGTATTAGTAGTTGGTAGTGATAAACTATCTAAAATTGTAGACTGGAATGATCGAAACACAGCAGTACTATTTGGAGACGGAGCTGGCGCTATCGTAATGGGAGCTGTTTCAGAAGGAAGAGGCGTTTTATCTTTCGAATTAGGAGCAGACGGAAGTGGCGGCAAGCATCTTTATCAAGACGAGTATGTTATGATGAATGGCAGAGAAGTCTTTAAATTTGCTGTTCGTCAACTTGGAGATTCTTGTCTTCGTGTGTTAGATAAAGCTGGTCTTACGAAAGAGGATGTGGATTTCTTAGTACCACATCAAGCGAATATTCGTATTATGGAATCTGCGAGAGAGAGATTAAATTTACCACAAGAAAAAATGAGTATGACAATTGAAAAGTTCGGTAATACATCAGCTTCTTCCATTCCAATTGCAATGGTAGAGGAATTGCAAAATGGACGTATTCAAGACGGTGATTTAATTATACTTGTTGGTTTCGGCGGTGGATTAACATGGGGAGCAGTAGCTCTTCGTTGGGGTAAATAAGGATTGAGAGAAAAAAGGAGTGTATTTTGTATGGAAAAAAAGAGGGTCGTAATTACAGGACTAGGAGCTGTTACACCGATCGGAACAGATGTTGAAACAGCTTGGGAAAACATAAAAAAGGGTGTATCTGGAATCGGGCGACTTACAAGAATTGATCCGGAACTATTTCCAGCAAAAGTAGCAGCAGAAATTAACGACTTTGAAGTCGAGAAATATATTGATAAAAAAGAAGCGCGCCGTATGGATCGCTTTACACAATATGCAGTAGCAGCAGCGAAAATGGCAGTTGCGGATGCAAAGCTTGAAATTACAGAAGAAAACGGACCTCGAATTGGTGTATGGATTGGTTCTGGTATTGGTGGTATGGAAACATACGAAGAACAATTTAAGATTTTTACTGAGAAAGGTCCACGCCGCGTGAGTCCATTCTTCGTACCGATGATGATTCCAGACATGGCAGCAGGTCAAGTATCTATTGCGACTGGAGCGAAAGGAATTAACACTTGTTCTGTAACGGCTTGTGCATCTGGTGCAAACTCAATTGGTGATGCATTTAAAGCAATTCAGCGCGGTGATGCGGATGCAATGATTACAGGTGGAGCAGAAGCACCGTTAACAAGTATGGCATTCGCAGGATTTAGTTCAGCGAAAGCATTAACATTTAATGAAGATCCAGCAACTGCTTGCCGCCCATTTGATAAAAATCGTAGCGGTTTTGTAATGGGTGAAGGTTCAGGGATTCTAATTCTTGAAGAATTAGAGCATGCATTAGCACGTGGTGCTCACATTTATGCGGAAATCGCTGGTTATGGCGCAACTGGAGATGCATTCCATATTACAATGCCTGCTCCTGGCGGTGAAGGCGGAGTGCGTGCAATGCGTCAAGCTTTAGCGGATGCAGGTCTAGAGCCAGAAGATATCGATTACATTAATGCACATGGTACAAGTACAGATGCAAATGAAAAATACGAAACGATGGCAATTAAAGAAACTTTCGGTGAGCATGCATATAAAGTAGCCATTAGCTCAACGAAATCTATGACAGGTCACTTACTAGGTGCAGCTGGTGCTGTTGAAGCGATCTTCTCTATTAAATCAATTACGGACGGAGTAATTCCTCCAACAATTAACTATGAAACACCAGATCCAGAATGTGACTTAGATTACGTACCGAATAAAGCGAGACAGCAAGAAGTAAAAGCTGTATTAAGTAACTCACTAGGGTTCGGTGGTCATAACGCAGTATTAGTATTTAAATCGTATAAATAATAGATGAAATAAGGTGTTTTTTCGTAATAAACTACGAAAAAACACCTTATTTATTTTTACGCCTTTTTCTTCTTTTGCATATACATAAGAAAAAGGGGGGATAAAGATGGGGGTTGTTGAAACAGCCGAGTGGTTACATCTATATTATGGACGGCCAGAAAAGCTTTGTGAGAAATTTACGAAGTATATTCCACTACCAAAAGAAAGGTTGTATCGTTTTTTAATTTCTAAAGGTATGTATCGCCCAGTAATGCGAGGAGAACGTGAAATTAAAGAATTAGAGAAAAAAGAAATTTGGAAAGAGTTACGTATGGAGTATGATAAATTGAAAAATTGGTTAAAAGGTCCGGATGTCCCTATCTTTATTTTATTATCAGATTCGTATAATCGAACTGTACAAGAAGAGTATAACGGAAAAGCTGGATTATCTATGCGTCACGTTATTTTCTTATTCGTATGTGGACGGAATTCGGTGGAAGAATTAAAAGTGTTATTGGCACATGAATATCACCACATATGCAGGTTACATCAAATTGAGACGAAAGAAACAGAGTATACGTTACTTGATACGATGATTATGGAAGGGTTAGCTGAGCAAGCAGTAACGGAAAGATATACAGAAAAAAATAATGCACCGTGGACGAAATATCTTTCAAAAGAAGAGGCGATTTATTATTGGCAAAACGTTGTTCAAGAAAGAATAAGTATAAAACGAGGAACGAGGGAGCATGACGTATTATTAAACGGACTTCATTCTTATCCGAAAATGCTTGGTTATGCGCTTGGATTTCACATTGTAAAAGATTGTGTAGCGTTTGAAGGGGAAGATACACTGTCTTTATTACCTATAGATGCGAAAGAAATATTGAGTAAAGCAAATACATTTCGTATTCCATGAAAAACAGGAGGTCTATCTCCTGTTTTTTTAGATATTATAGAAGGAAAAATAATAATTAGAATATATTTCCTTAAGTGGAATAAAGTTAAGCGAAAATGAACATAATGATTGGTACAAACAGTAGTGAAGTGAGGGATAGAGAATGTTATATCTACATGATGTATGGGTAAATTGGTTTGAAGGTGAAGAAAATGGGTATAACGTTTGTCATTTTTACGAATGGCGGAAAGATGATACGATTGAACTATTAGATCAAGTGCCATTATTAAAAGTAGATGCCACATTATATCATTACATCGAGAACGAATTGTTAGAGCTTCCGCAAAAGTTGTTGGAAGACGTACATCATAAGGCTTATATTCGTAAAAATCATGAACGTTTGCAGCAAGAGTATTGCTTTGTTGTTACAGATGGAAAAGGAATTATTGCGATTGATACAATTGGTTACAATGTACCAATTAGAAAAAGTAGACTTATACCTCGCCAAGAGCAGATGGTATATGAGATGGTGGAAAACGTACAAGCAGAAAAGTATGAGTTCCAAGTAGAGGAAACAGAAAAGGAACATCATATTTTATCACCATCGCCTTTCATTATGAATGGCTTAACTCGTAAAGAGAGACAGCTAAAACAATTATTATTTATGGCGTTAGATCAATTACATACAACGAAAAACACAGCGGAAATTCGCTATTGGTACACAGAATGGGATCCGTCAGCATATGGAACGGTCCAACATATGGAATTTGAAGATATTTGGGCAAGACTATATGATGAAGCGAAATCAGGCTGGTCTGAGAAGCACGAACAATTATGCGAGCGCCTTGTAAAAGGACAGCCGTTTTTTGAAAAGTTATGGGAAATGGAAAATGAGCAAAAGGTAAATTAAAAAACCGCCAATTGGCGGTTTTTTAATTTGGTGAAATCTAGCTTCAGCGGCAAGAATGTGCCTTCCTGCGAGGCAAAAAGCGCCTCTACGTCAGGAGCTCCATCCCCCTCACATTCTAAACGAGCCGCTTCCACTTTATAAGTTACCTACGTTTTCTGCTTAGTCCCATTGCGTTTTCTACTTTGCGTAGTTGTTTGAATGCAACGCGGTTTGCTTTTTCGGCACCTTTGTCTAGAATTTCGTCTAGTTCTGGGGAGCTGATTAGTTCGTTATATTTGTCTTGGATTGGGCGAATTGCTTCTACGACTACTTGTGCTAGGTCGCCTTTGAAGTCGCCGTATCCTTTTCCTTCGTACATTGCTTCTATTTCTTCAACTGTTTTTCCTGAGAATGAAGAGTAAATTGTTAATAGGTTAGAGATTCCAGGTTTATTTTCTTTATCGAATTTCACGATACCTTCTGAATCTGTTACAGCACTTTTAATTTTCTTTTCAATTGTTTTTGGTTCATCAAGCATACTGATCATTGATTTTGGATTCGGATCAGATTTACTCATTTTTTTCGTAGGTTCTGTTAATGACATAACGCGAGCTCCTACTTTTGGAATACGAATTTCAGGAACTATGAACACTTCACGGAAGCGTTTGTTGAAACGCTCTGCTAGATCACGTGTTAATTCCATATGTTGTTTTTGGTCATCACCAACAGGTACGATTTCTGTGTTATAAAGTAAAATATCAGCAGCCATTAATGGTGGATACGTAAGTAATCCAGCTGGAACTGAATCTCTACCTGAAGCTTTATCTTTATATTGTGTCATACGCTCTAATTCTCCAACGTAAGCAACAGATTGCATGATCCATCCTAGTTGAGCGTGTGCAGGTACTTCTGATTGTACAAATAAAGTAGCTTTTTCAGGATCGATGCCGCATGCTACATAAAGTGCAGCAAGACTACGAATGTTTTTGCGAAGTTGTATAGGATCTTGAGGTACTGTAATGGCATGTTGGTTTACAATACAGAAATAGCAATCGTGTTCGTTTTGAAGCTCTGTAAATTGCTTCATAGCCCCTAAATAGTTTCCAAGTGTAATCGTTCCGCTTGGCTGAATACCAGAAAAGATAACTGACATAATTATTTCCTCCTAAATTTGAATGCGTGATAGGGAAGAGAAGGCAAACAAAAAAGCCCATTCATCCCAAAAAACTATAGGGACGAATGGACCGCGGTACCACCCTAATTATTTCACTACTGTGAAATCTCTCTAATCCATAGTAACGTCTGGATATAACGCCAAGGCCTACTACTTTCGGTTCGGTTTGGTGCTCAAAAGCCCATTCCACATTGTACAATTACTTGTTCACACCAGCCACAAGCTCTCTGAAATTGTTTCAATATGTACTCTTCTTTATCATCGCATACATATAAATTTATTTATTGTTAACTGAGCTCTTTTAATATGAAAGAACTAAAGTTTTATAACAAAATGTTTTGCTGATAATTATATCATATGGGATAGTGTTTGCAAACTACATCAAAATAGTAAAGCTAATGAGAGTCGAGAACGCTCCGAGTATGATACCTGTAATACAAATAGGATATGTCCATTTGAATGAATATGTTTTATAAATACGTTCTTTCTTATTCACCGGTTCCTCGGATTCTTCAATTAACGAGTCTATTTTTTTGTTCGTGCCAAATACTCTCTGGAAAGCGTAAAGAGTTACATTGAAAAATCCATTTTGAAATATGAATAAAAAACCACCTATCAGAATAAAAAATAGCGCGATATAAAACGAGATGTTGACAAAGTTCAACAAAAATTGAGATGAAATGAGGAATGCACCAATACTAGAAGCAATCATCGCTATAAAAATTAGTATACAAGTATGAAAAAAAACTTTATTCAAAATATTCCCCTCCGTCAAAATATTACTAGAATTATTATACTATAAAAGCTATAATAAGTACTAGAAATAATTTTTTGAAAATTATACGCAATTAAAGGTCTGATTTTAAGATGATGGTAGCAATGTTAACGTATCTCTTTACGAAAAATTAAAAATATAAACATTTTATTAAAAATTTTAACAAAAAAACAAAAAACTATATTCACAATCGTCGTATTATATGTATAATGAAAATTGTAGAAACTTGGAGATTATTCTTTCAATTCTACTTTTTAACAAGTGAGGGTACAGGAAGTGCAATTAGGGGAGGCAACACAACATGAAGAAAAAGATACCGTTATTACTTGCATCAACTTTAACTGCAAGTATGTTGCTTGGCGCGTGTAGCTACCAAAAAGATGACGCAAAAGCAAAAGGGAAAGAGAACGCTACGAGTAGTAGTAACGGAAAACAGATTCTTAATTTAACAGAGTTATCTGAAATTCCGTCAATGGATGCATCATTAGCATCTGACTCTTCATCTTCTACAGCATTAAATAATACGATGGAAGGTTTATATCGTATTGGCAAAGATCAAAAGAGAATGCCTGGCGTTGCAGAAGATGTCGAAAAGCTAGATGATGGGAAGAAATACATATTTAAATTAAGAAAAGATGCGAAATGGTCAAATGGGGAACCTGTAACAGCTAAAGACTTTGTGTATTCATGGAAAAGAGCCGTAAATCCAGATACAAAAGCAACGTATTCGTACATTATGTTCGATATTAAAAATGCAGAGAAAATTCATAAAAAAGAATTACCTGCTGACCAATTAGGTGTAAAAGCGATTGATGATTATACATTAGAAGTGGAATTAGACAATCCCGTTCCTTACTTTATCGATTTAACAGTTTATCCAGTATTTTACCCGCTAAATGAAAACTTTGTAAAAGCACAAGGTGATAAGTTTGGTTTAGAGGCAAATACAACATTATATAACGGTCCATTCGTTATGAGTGATTGGAAACATGAACAAAGTTTCCAATTCAAGAAGAATCCTTCATATTGGGATAATAAAACGGTTAAAATCGAAGAAATCAACTTTAATATTGTAAAAAATACAGCAACTGATGTAAATTTATATGAGACAAAAGCGATTGATCGTGCGGCTTTAACGTCTGAATTTGTTGATAAGTTTAGACAAAGCCCAGAGTTCCAAACAAGAAAAGAAGCAGGGGTTGCTTACTTAAGATTTAATCAAAGTAATCAGTACTTAAGTAATAAAAACTTAAGAAAAGCAATTTCAATGTCCTTTGACCGTGATAACATTGCGAAAGTTATTTTAAATAACGGTGCAATTGGAGCTTACGGATTTGTTGGAAAAGATTTCGCTGAAGGTCCGAATAAAAAAGATTTCCGAGCTGAAAATGGAAAGCTAGTTGAAACAAATCCAAAAGAAGCGAAAAAGCTTTGGGAAACAGCGAAGAAAGAGCTTGGAACTGATAAAATCGAACTAGAATTCTTAAACTTTGATAATGAAGATGCTAAAAAAGTTGGTGAATTCTTAAAAGGTGAGATAGAAAAGAACTTACCAGGTTTATCAATTAAAATTAAACAGCAACCATTCGCACAAAAAAATAAATTAGAAGATTCTCAGCAATATGATATTGCGTTTGGTATTTGGGGACCAGATTTTCCAGATCCAATCTCATATTTAGATATGTTTGTTACGAATGGTTCTCAAAATAAAACAGGGTATTCTAATCAGAAGTATGATGAGTTAATCCTAAAAGCTAAAACAGATACAAAAGATTTACAAGCTCGCTGGAACAACCTTCTAGAAGTAGAGAAGATGTTAATTAAAGAGGATGCAGTTATCACTCCAATCTTCCAAAAAGGTTCAGCGTATGTAGTAAAAGGTGCCGTAAAAGATATTATCCCAATTAACTATGGTGGTAAATTAACTTACAAATGGGCATCTGTTGAACAAAAATAATCTTTTTTTTCCATCGTTTACAAGGGTATATGCCTATGATGGGCATATGCTCTTATTTTAAAAAAATAAAAGTAAGAATATTTTAAACTATCTTATTGCTTTTGAGAAAAACGGGGAGGTGCTTGACTATGGGACGTTATGTATTAAAACGTTTCGTGTACATGGCTTTGACATTATTTTTAATTACTACACTGACTTTCTTTTTGATGAAATTACTTCCGGGTTCTCCGCTTAAAAACCAGGAGAAGCTATCACCGGCACAAAAAGAAATCATTCTTGAAAAATACGGATTAAATGATCCGGTACCAGTTCAATACGCACGTTACTTAGGTAACTTAGCAAAAGGTGATTTAGGGGTATCATTCCAATATGATAACCGCCCAGTAACAGACATGATTGTGGATCGTATTGGACCATCAGCCCAATTAGGTTTACAAGCGATTATATTAGGGACATTTATCGGTTTAATTTTAGGTATTGTTGCCGCACTTCGTAATAATACGTGGGTGGATTATAGTGCAACAGTTATTTCGGTACTCGGAATGTCGGTACCATCATTCGTATTCGCCGCATTACTACAATATTTCGTAGGGGTAAAACTTGGTTGGTTCCCGGTAGCATTCTGGAAAGGACCAGAGTTTACTGTAATGCCTACAATTGCATTATCGATGGGAGTTATCGCAACAATCGCACGTTTCTCTCGTGCAGAATTAATTGAAGTTATGCAGTCAGACTATATTTTAACAGCGAAAGCAAAAGGAATTAGTCAAGGCGTTATCATTGTAAAACACGCACTTCGTAACGCGTTAATTCCAGTTGTAACAATTTTAGGACCAATGGTTGCGGCATTAATTACAGGAACACTTGTTATCGAGCAAATTTATGCTGTACCAGGACTTGGGGAACAATTCGTTAAATCGATTACTTTAAATGACTATACAGTTATTATGGGAACTACGATTTTCTATAGTGCAATCTTCATTTTAGTTATTTTCATTGTCGATATTTTATACGGAATTATTGATCCTCGTATTCGTTTAGCGGGAGGGAAAAAATGATGAAAGATGTACAAAAATTATCTCCAGATTTATTTCAACAAGCCAATCAAAATAATGTTGATAATGAAGTCATTGCCCGTCCAAGCTTAACGTTTTGGCAAGATGTAAGAAGACGTTTGTTCCAACATAAAGGTGCGATGCTTGGCCTTGTATTATTAGTAATCATTGCGCTATTGGCGATTTTTGGACCGATGGTAAGTAAACACTCGTATAAAGAGCAAGATTTAGGTCGTGCGAAATTACCACCAAAAATTCCAGTTATTGAAAATGTTCATTGGTTACCATTTGACGGTACAGATCAATATGGTGTTGACCAATATGAAAAACGTGATATTAAAGAGTACTTCTGGTTTGGTACAGATGATCTTGGCCGTGACTTATGGACAAGAACATGGGAAGGTACACGCGTATCATTATATATCGCTCTTTTAGCAGCAGCAATTGACTTAGTAATTGGGGTTGCATACGGAGGTATTTCAGCATTCTACGGCGGTAGAGTAGATAATATTATGCAACGTATTATGGAGATTATTAACGGTATTCCATACTTAATCATCGTTATTTTAATGGTAATCATTATGGGATCTGGTATTTGGTCGATTACACTCGCGATGGCGATTACAGGTTGGATAGGGATGTCGCGGATTGTTCGTGGACAAATCTTAAAGTTAAAAAACCAAGAATATGTATTAGCATCTCGTACATTAGGTGCAACGAACACGCAATTAATTGTAAAACACTTAATTCCAAACGTAATGGGACCTATTATCGTAATGACAATGTTTACAATTCCATCAGCGGTGTTTGGTGAAGCGTTCTTAAGTTTCATTGGTTTAGGAATTCAGCCACCATTCGCGTCACTTGGTTCTCTTGTAAATGATGGTTATAAATCTATTCAAACGTATCCACACATGATGTTCATCCCTGCGGTTGTCATCAGTATGTTAATTCTAGCATTCAACTTAATGGCAGATGGATTACGCGATGCGTTAGATCCAAAAATGCGTAAGTAAACGAGGAGGGAGAAGTAAAAATGAAAACATTGTTAGAGGTAAAAGATTTACAAGTCTCCTTTGATACACATGCAGGTGAAGTACAAGCAGTGCGCGGAGTTACTTTTGATTTGAAAAAAGGGGAAACATTAGCGATTGTAGGAGAGTCTGGTTCTGGGAAATCAGTTACTTCTAAAGCGCTAATGGGGTTAATCCCAAATCCTCCAGGCCGTATTAAAAATGGAGAGATTATATTTGACGGTCGTGATTTAACGAAATTAACGGAAAAAGAAATGCAGCAAGTTCGTGGTAAAGATATCGCAATGATTTTCCAAGATCCAATGACATCATTAAATCCAACGATGACAATTGGGAATCAAATTATGGAAGGTCTTATTAAACACCAAGGGATGAGTAGAGGAGACGCACGTAAAGTTGCGTTAGAATTAATCGACCTTGTAGGTATTCCAAATCCAGAAGCACGTTTAAAACAATATCCTCACCAATTCTCAGGTGGTATGAGACAGCGTGTAGTTATTGCGATGGCGTTAGCTTGTAACCCGAAATTATTAATTGCCGATGAGCCGACAACAGCGCTAGACGTTACGATTCAGGCGCAAATTTTAGAGCTTATGAAAGACATTCAGCAAAAGACAGAAGCAGCAATCATTTTCATTACGCATGACTTAGGTGTAGTAGCAAACGTTGCTGACCGAGTTGCGGTTATGTATGCTGGTAAAGTTGTTGAAATTGGAACTGTAGATGAAATTTTCTACAACCCAAAACATCCGTACACATGGGGCTTAATCGCATCTATGCCAAGTTTAGATGGATCAGAGGAAGAGCTATATGCGATTCCAGGAACGCCTCCTGACTTATTAAAACCGCCAAAGGGTGATGCTTTTGCACCACGTAACCCACAGGCGCTGAAAATTGATTTTGAAATGGAACCGCCTTTATTTAAAGTAAGTGATACACACTATGCGGCAACTTGGTTACTTCACGAGCAAGCACCAGAAGTAAAACCGCCGGCAGTTGTTGAAAAACGTATTCTTCAAATGAAAGCAGGTGAACAACATGACTAAACAACGTGAGAAATTAATTGAAGTAAAAAATGTAAAACAACACTTCGACGTGAGTGGTGGTGTTGTCAAAGCGGTTAATGATATTTCATTTGATATTTTCCGCGGAGAAACATTCGGGCTTGTAGGAGAATCTGGTTGTGGTAAATCAACAACTGGAAGAACGATTATTCGTTTATATGATGCAACTGCTGGTGAAGTGTTGTTCGATGGTGAAAACGTACATGGTAAGAAATCACGCGCAGAACTGAAGAAGTTCAACCGTAAAATGCAAATGATTTTCCAAGATCCATATGCATCATTAAACCCTCGTATGACAGTAGGGGATATTATTGCAGAAGGTATTGATATTCACGGATTAGCAAAAAGTAAAAAAGAACGTATGGACCGTGTTCATGAACTGTTAAACACAGTTGGTTTAAATAAAGAACACGCAAACCGTTTCCCGCACGAATTCTCGGGTGGACAACGTCAACGTATCGGTATCGCTCGTGCGCTTGCTGTAGAACCTGAATTTATCATTGCCGATGAGCCAATCTCAGCACTTGACGTATCGATCCAGGCGCAAGTTGTAAACTTACTGAAACAGTTACAAAAAGAAAAAGGTTTAACATACTTATTCATTGCCCATGATTTATCAATGGTAAAATACATTAGTGACCGCATCGGCGTAATGTATCGTGGTCAAATCGTTGAGCTAACAACAAGTGATGAGTTATATGCGAATCCAATTCATCCATATACAAAATCACTATTATCAGCGATTCCGCTTCCAGATCCAGATTATGAGCGCAATCGTAAACGTATCGTATACGATCCATCGCAGCATGATTATGGTAATGAAGCACCAACAATGCGTGAAATTCGCCCAGGACATTTCGTATTATGTTCTGAAGCAGAGTACAAGAAATATAAAGAGATTTATCAATAAAAAAAAGGTCATTCTTCCGTTACGGAAGAATGACCTTTTTTACTATATTTGTCGATAAGTCGATATATTTAAAGAATCACCGATATAAAGTGTATTTATCAATAAATGCACCTTAATCAAAGAAGTGCTACTGCGCCTGAACAGAAACATTCTCTTCTTGCTCATTCGGTTTAACAAGTGTGTAACTTTCCCATGCTCTACTTCTCCAGCGGAAGAACATAATAATTGCCCGCGTCCATTCATCGATAGCAATCGCTAGCCAAATACCAACGAGTCCCATATCTAAATGGAAGGCGAAAAAGTAACCGAGTGGCAAACTCATTAACACCATAGAGAACGCACCAATTAAAACTGGATATTTTGCATCACCGGCTGCACGAAGGGAATTAATGATGACGATGTTCATCGTACGTCCTGTTTCGAGTAGTACACTTAGTAAAAGAACGCTTGCCCCTAGAGCGATAATATGAGGATTATCAGTAAATACCCCCATTAATTGTGTGCGGAATGTAATAACGAGAGCGACCATAAATAAAGTCACACCAATTGCCCATTGTACACTTTTCCATACACGTGTGTATGCTTCATCTTTTTCATTTCCGCCAACTAGGCGTCCCACGATAATAGCTGTTCCCATACCGATTGCAATTGCGAATAAATAAGTAAACATGGAAATGTTAGTAGCATATTGTCTAGCAGCTAACGATTCTGTTCCTAAGTAAGTTGCGTAGTACAGGAAGACAATTTGGCAAGCTTGATACATGACTTGTTCAAAAGCAGATGGAATGCCAATTTTTAAAATTTTCCCCACGTATTCTTTTGATAAGGTGAAGTAATATTGTAATTTTACACGGTATTCCATAACGCGGTATAGTAACCAGAAGAACACAATCAGTGTCAGTAGTCGACTGACAGCGGAAGAAATCGCGGCCCCTTGTACACCAAGTTCAGGGAAACCGAACTTCCCGAAAATAAGTACGTAGTTTCCGGCGATATGAATAATATTCATTCCAAGCGAAACAAACATTGCTTGCTTTGTAAAGCCGTGAACGCGAATAATTGCGGCTAACGAGTTAATAATAGCTTGAAGGAAAATGGCCCCTCCGACGATGGATAAATAGCTTTGTGCATACGTTAGTACATCGCCTTGTAAATTCATTGCCATCATCATATGTTTTGAAAATAAAAGAAAACCAGCACTTATAACGAGTCCGACCACTAAATTTAATGTGACGGCTAATGCTGATATTTTAGATGCTTCCATAAAACGTTTGGAACCGAGGTATTGAGATACGACGATCGCAGCGCCATTCCCGATTACTTCTAGTACCAAAATAGCGATATGAAGATATTGATTCGCTGCACCAACCCCAGATACAGCATCGTCTGATAATGCACTTAACATGAAAGTATCAGCGATCCCCATCAACATAAAAAGAAAAACTTCTAGAAAAATAGGCCATGTTAATAAGAATAAACTTAATTTTTCTGTCGGCCCGTTTTTTGAGTGAATTGCTGTCATGTCCGTCCCCTCTTTACCGATATCTATTTTTAGCAAAGTGTATCGTAACATACTTTCTTATCCTTTGCACTCATTTTAACCTACATATTTTTAATATGAAGAGACCTTCATTTTATGCTAAAAAGAGAAGGATAATTATACAAAAAATATTATAAAATATAAAATTTGTTTTTCTCTGATAATTTAGAAAAGTTTAAAATTTGTTATTTCCGACACTTCAGTCGGGTAAACTGGTAATATGAAACGTTTTCAAAGATTTATTTTTTCACAGGAAATTTTAATAAGATAGAAATATAAATATACAAAAAATATATTTGTGTGTATAATATGAATTATTAGAACATATATATATTTCTTTTTGTTTGAAAATGAAAGGGCTAACATTTTTATGGAGGGTGGAAATATGAAAAAAAAGATGCCGGTTTTTGTATTATCAACGGTAGCAATGAGCATGATTTTAGGGGCATGTAGTTATCAAAAAGATGAACAATCGCAAGCGAACGCAAAAGGGGATAGCGGGAAGAGCGGTGCGAAGCAAGTTATTAACTTAATTGAAACGCAAGAAATTCCAACGATGGATCCAGCATTATCAGCTGATGCAGTTTCTTCAAGAGTAATGACTAATACGATGGAAGGCTTATACAGTTTAGGAAAAGATGATAAGCTAGTTCCAGGTGTAGCGAAGGAATTCAAAAAGTCAGAAGACGGTAAAAAATATACATTTAAATTACGTGAAGACGCAAAATGGTCAAATGGTGAGCCTGTGACGGCGAAAGATTTCGTGTATGCATGGCAAAGAGCGATTAACCCAGACACAGCTGCGAAATCAGCGTACATTATGTATGATATAAAAAATGCAGAGAAAATTAATAAAAAAGAGATGAGTCCAGACCAATTAGGCGTAAAAGCAATTGATGACTATACATTAGAAGTGGAATTAGACAATTCAATTCCATATCTTGTAGATTTAATGGTATATCCAATCTTCTATCCTGTGAATGAAAAGTTTGTAAAAGAGCAGGGGACGAAGTTTGGTTTAGAAGCAAATACAACACTATATAATGGACCGTTTACACTAAGTGATTGGCAACATGAACGTAGCTTTAAAATGACAAAGAGCCCATCTTATTGGGAAAATAAAGAAGTGAAGATTGAGGAAGTAAACTTTAATATTGTAAAAGATACGTCTACGCCAATCAATTTATATGAAACAAACGCAGTCGATCGAGCGACGTTATTAGCAGAGTTCATCGATAAATATAAAGGAAAACCAGATTTCCAAACAGTAGAAGATACATCTGTATTCTTCCTTCGTTTAAATCAAAAAGATCCAGCGTTAGCAAATAAAAATATTCGTAAAGCAATTTCTCTTGCTTTTGAACGTAAGCCGTTTGTTGACACGCTATTAAATAACGGTTCTAAGCCAGCGACAGGATTAATTCCTGATAACTTCATTAAAGGACCGGATAAAAAGGACTTCCGTGCTGTAAATGGAGATATTGTAAAACCAAACGTGAAAGAAGCGAAGAAGTATTGGGAAGCTGGTAAAAAAGAGCTTGGTAAAAATGAAATCGAATTAGAGCTATTAAATGAAGACGTTGAATTATCGAAGAAAACTGGTGAATATTTAAAAGGTGAGTTAGAAAAGAATTTACCAGGTTTAACAGTGAAAATTAAACAACAACCATTTGCACAAAAACTAAAATTAGAAGATGCGGGCGATTACGTCATGTCATTCTCTGGATGGAGTGCAGACTTCCCAGATCCAGTTACATACCTTGATATGTTTGTAACGGACGGATCACAAAATAAAATGAAATATTCTAATCCGAAATATGATGAGATTATCATGAAAGCGAAGAAAGATGGAAGCGATGTAAATGCTCGTTGGAAAAACTTACTAGAAGCAGAGAAAATGTTACTTGATGATGCTGCGATTGTTCCGGTATATCAACGTGGTAGAGCATACTTACAAAGAGATTCAATTAAAAATATGTACAACCATAAATATGGTGGCGATTTAAGCTTTAAATGGGCGTCAGTAGAGAAATAAGAAAAAAGCAGGTGATTACCTGCTTTTTTTTAATACGTACGTTTCTTATAAATACCTTTCCCACCAACTTGGTTCCATCCGGATTGTACATCCAAACTTTTGTTAACAAACTTCATTTTTTCTTTTCCGCCAAAGAGTTTTTCACCGATGCTATTTGAAATGACACCAATCAATGCTGTGATTCCGATGATGAGGGCAGCAACAGTAACAAAATCAATAAAAAAAGCAATCATTTGCAAATTCCCCCTTTGCCTGTCTGTATTTTTATTGTATGAGATAAAAGATAAAAAAGAAAGAAATGTCAGAAAAATATTTGGTTTACTTTAGAAATCGTGTAGACAGGAGGGAGAATGTTTGTTAAAATAAGAACAAATGTTCCTTTTGATTCTCATTTATATAGTCTTACATTTCTTAATTGATTTATCAAGAAAAAGTAAGAAAACGTTCTCTTTTTTTAGGTGAAATTATAGATAAATAACTATATATTATATGAAAAATCAATGGGAAGTGAGTATTAAAAGGTTTGAAGGTCATTGTTAAAGTACAGCTAAAGTGAGCGTAATCATGTTACATAGCAGTGGAATACGCGGAAGAGTTTTCTCAACTAGTAGGAAATTTACTGTATATTTCTTGCAAAATCTATTGTATAATGATTATAGAAGTTACTTATTAAAAGTAATTGTTGTTTATTATAAGTTGTTGCTTACATGAAATGCGATTTTTGTACTTTGTTATAAGACAAGTTATCGCGAAAAATTACTGAAGTTAGAATTTTAAACTGTAATTAGTACAGAATTTGTACTCTTTAAGGAGAGTGAGCTTTGTATGGTAACATTATATAGTTCTCCAAGCTGTACGTCTTGTAGAAAGGCGAAATTATGGCTAGAGGAAAATCATATTCCTTATACAGAACGTAATATTTTCTCAGATCCATTAACGATTGAGGAAATTAAAGAGATTTTACGTATGACAGAAAGCGGAACAGATGAGATTATTTCTACTCGTTCGAAAGTTTTCCAAGAATTAAATGTAAACTTAGAGTCTTTACCACTTCAAGATTTATATAAGATGATTCGTGACTATCCAGGGATTTTACGTCGTCCAATTATGATTGACGAGAAGCGTCTTCAAGTAGGTTACAATGAAGATGAAATCCGTCGTTTCTTACCACGTACAGTAAGAACGTTCCAATTACGTGAAGCACAACGTCTTGTAAATTAATTATAATAATATGAAAACCTTCTACCTATTATATAGTAGAAGGTTTTTTTTATTGTTTCACATTTCGTATGCGAACTTGTTGAACGATAATACCGATGCATAGAACAGTGAAAATGAACAAGAAAGGAATGCTTGTAGTGAAACTTGGGTTGTTATGAAAAAAGGTTGCAAGTCTGTCTTCGTGTGTAATCATCTTTCCAGCTGTATAGGCGAGTATCGCTGCTCCGCAATAAATGAGAAGTGGAAAGCGTTCCATAAGGATTAAAATAAGTTTGCTGCCCCAAATAATAATCGGAATAGAAATGAGTAACCCGATTATGACGAGTAATAATCTTCCGTGAGCCGCACCTGCAATAGCGATGACATTGTCAAACCCCATAACGAGATCCGCGAATACAATTGTACGCACAGCTTGGAATAAAGTTGTTTTCCCTTGAATAGAAGAAAGATCGTTGCTATTATCAGTTAATAAATTTACTGCAATGAATGTAAGTAAAACGCCGCCGATAAGCTGTAAAAATGGAATGTCGAGTAAGTAGACAGCTATTATTGTAAGAAGAATTCGTAGCACAATTGCTAAAAGAGTACCGATCAAAATGGCTTTATTTCGTTTTGCTTCAGGTAAATTCCGGCTAGCTAATGCAATGACAATTGCATTGTCACCACCTAATACAACATCAATACCGACAATCATTAGTACAGATGTTAAAAACTCTAAGTCCATTCGTCTGCCTCCATTTATGATGTTTTAATAAGCGAAATATATGTATGTGATGAAGAAAGTGGGAACTAAATAATCTCCTCTAATAGAAGTTTCACTTTATTACAGTGTACGGGAGAATATAGAAATGTATGTCCAAATTTTTCGTGTGTAAAGAATTGTCATAATGATATATTTATGTAGACAATCGAATAAAGATAGGCATATAACTATTTTTGTAAAATAAATCGATTTTATTTCCCTTCTGGAGAATCTTATCATAAAATGAGAGTACAAGAATCTATTGATTTGTCATATGAGTGGGGGATCCCTTCATAACAATTCTAAACAGGAAGGGAGAGTTGTATTTTGGAAATTGAAAGAATTAACGATCATACGATGAAGTTTTTTATTACGTACATTGATATAGAGGACAGAGGGTTTAATCGTGAAGAAATTTGGTATGACCGCGAACGTAGTGAAGAGCTCTTTTGGGAGATGATGGACGAAGCTCGTGATCATGATGACTTCTTTATTGATGGACCGTTATGGATTCAAGTGCAAGCAGTCGATAAAGGGATTGAAGTACTTGTCACGAAAGCCGAGCTCTCAAAGGATGGACAAAAGCTAGAGCTACCGATAGGTGTAGACAAAATTATAGACATTCCTTTAGATGAGGGTATCGAGTCATTATTCCAGCAAGAATTAGTGGAAGAGGTAGAAGAACAAACAGGAACAAACTTTAATGAAGATGGTACGTTTGGCTTTTTAATTAAGTTTAATGATTTTGAAGATGTTATTTCATTAAGTCATCGTCTTATCTTTGAAGATATAAAAGATGAGCTGTATTCATTTGATGACCGCTATTATGTATATGTGGAATTCGATGAAGTGCTACATGATGAAGAAGAAATTGATCGTATTTTAAGTATTATTTTAGAATATGGAGAAGAATCAACTTTAACAATTCATCGTGTGAGTGAGTATGGGAAACAAATTGTGAAAGAGCGTGCGCTTGAAACAATTCGCAATAATTTTCCTGCTAAAACGTAGGCCGATTTCTGTAGTATGAAATCGGCTTTTTATATGAAGAATAGGAAAGCTTTCTTAGTAAGGAGGTAAGAGATGAAAAATACGTTAAAGTTGATTTTCTTTGTTCTACTATTGTTCGCATTATTTGTTTCGTTACGTATGTTTATTGATGTAGCATTTTATTCGGATGTAATTGGGATAAAAGATGTTTCGATTTTAGGTATTATTAGTATTTTATTTACGGTATCTGCATTTTTAATTGGCTGCGTTATTTTCTTAGAAAACCGTCACCCGTCTAAAACACTTACATGGCTCATTGTGTTAGGTATTTTTCCGGTATTTGGATTCTTCGCTTATTTATTATTTGGACAAAACTTTCGGAGAAAGAGAATGTTCCAAAAGAAGGCGTTACTGGATGAACAGGCGTTTTTACAATATAAGGGGCATGAAGATTATGAAGAACGGATGTTACGTAATCATAAGCATCAAGAGCTGTTATTTCGTTTAGCGGACCGCTTAGGTGCTTTAAATATTTCATTTCAAACGGAAACGAGAACATTAACAAATGGGGATGAAACGTTTCAGGCCATTTTAGATGGATTAAAACGAGCGAAACACCACATTCATATGGAATATTACATTGTGCGTGATGATAAGCTTGGAACAGAAATTAAAGATATTTTAATACAAAAATCAAAAGAAGGCGTAGTCGTTCGGTTTTTATATGATGCGGTTGGAAGTTTTAGGTTATCGAATTCGTATATTGAAGAATTAAATGACGCAGGTGTCGAAATGATTCCGTTCTTTCCTGTGCGCTTTCCAATTTTAAACGATAAGATTAATTATCGAAACCACCGGAAAATCGTTGTTATTGATGGAAATGAAGGGTTTGTAGGTGGGTTAAATATTGGAGATGAATATTTAGGGAAGGATAAATATTTCGGTTTTTGGCGAGACACACATTTATATTTGCGTGGTGAGGCTGTTCAAAGTTTACAGCTTATTTTCCTTCAAGATTGGTTTTATATGACTGGTGAGGCAGTGCTGGCTCCAGAATATTTACAGGCAAAAGCAGTTGAAGGTGATCATTGGGGCGGAGTTCAGCTAATTGCAGGTGGACCAGATAATAAATGGGAAACGATTAAACATTTATATTTTGCAATGATCTCTTCTGCTCGGAAATCTATTTGGATTGCAACACCGTATTTCATTCCGGATGATGATATTTTATCTGCATTAAAGGTAGCGGCACTTGCTGGTATTGATGTTCGTTTATTAATGCCGAGTAAGCCTGATAAGCGCACTGTCTTTTATGCATCAAGATCATATTTCCCTGAGCTTTTAGATGCAGGAGTAAAGATATATGAATACGAAAAAGGTTTTCTTCATAGTAAAGTTGTCATCGTTGATTCTGATTTAGCTTCAATTGGGACAGCAAATATGGATATGAGAAGTTTTCATTTGAACTTTGAAGTGAATGCCTTTTTATATGATACAGATAGCATTCGAAAACTCGTTCAAGACTTTAAAGATGATTTAGAAGAATCAAGTGAAATTCATGTCGATCGTTTTCATAAAAGACGTCTTCATAGACGAATTGTTGAATCGACATATCGATTATTATCACCTTTATTATAAAAAGAGATGTCCGAAATTGGGACATCTCTTTTTTAAAAGGGATTTGTAATAAATTGTAGAATATAAGGAGCTGAAAGGGTGTGATTATAATGTTTATCGCTAAAAGAGAAAACGGAGAGAAAATTCATCTACTCTATAATCGAAATGAAGAGCTTTTACAACGTATGCGTAAAAGGGAGCGTTTCTTTTGTATAGCTTGTGGAAAGGAAGTGCAAATGAAATTAGGGAAACAAAAAAGTTGGCATTTTGCTCATAAGAAAGTGGAGTCATGCCTTGCTTTTTATGAAGCAGAATCTATATATCATATGCACGGTAAAGAATTGCTATATAGATGGTTGAAACGTCAAAATTTCCATGTGGATATAGAGCGTTACCTTCCAAAAATCCAGCAAAGACCAGATATTTTCGTAGAGAGAGCAGGTAGGGAAATTGCGATTGAATATCAATGCGCCAATCTCTCCATAGAACAACTTTCTAAACGAACATACTCGTATTGGCAAGCGGGCATTCAGGTCATCTGGATCATTGGTGGAAATCAATTAAAAAAGCAAGCTGCATATTGGATGAAATTTTCCTCACTTCTGGCTTTCTCCTTACAATCTTATCCTCAGCCATTTCTCATTTTCTTCTGTCCGAAACAAAAATCATTTATGAAATGTGCCTTTATCACTCCGTTTTCTACAAACGTCTCTTTCTCACATATTATGTATTTACCAAACGATACAACTACTTTTGAATTACTCTTTTCCCCTGTTCCTTTCCGGAAAGAAATATTAGGACAGGAATGGAAGAAGCGAAAGGACTACTTTCGGCAAAATGCCCTGTCTATTTGGAATTATAATCATAAGTCACTATTACGCCTCTTATATCAATTTAAATGTACTCCAGCGAGCTTTCCTTCTGAAATTGGTGTGCCACTCCCGTCTTCATTTGCTTTTCAAACAAATCCATTTACATGGCAAGCATTTCTATACATGAAGTGTATAGAAAAGCTTGCGGTAGGGAATTGTATTTCCCTTCAATATGTGTGTAGTTATGTAAAAAAATATACGAAAAGGCGCTTACTTCCGTACTTTTCACAACATATATGGAAAGTAGCGGTTACTGAATATATGACTTTTTTATGTTTTGTAGGCGTGTTGCGTAAAGTAGGAACTTATACGTACCGAAAAATGAGGAATATAGTTATGTTACAGACGGAGGAGGAAGTTAGGAAATATGATGAGATTTGCCTAACTTATGCGCTATCTCTATTTGAGACAAAGTTCAACATGGGAGAAGAAAAAGGGGATATAATAAAGAATGAACGTGAAGGAATTACATAAGAAAAACAGAATTGTACTTAAGTAGAGATATTTAAAGGAGGGCTTACAGAATGTCTGAACAAAATAAAGCAAAAACATTACCAGATCGCAATGAGATTGAAGAAGCAAGTACGTGGCGATTAGAAGATATTTTCCAAACAGATGCAGAATGGGAAAAAGAATTTCAAGCGATTAAAGAGTTACTACCGCAGTTAACTGAATTTAAAGGGAAGCTTGGTGACTCTGCGAACAACTTACTTGAGGCACTGCAATATGAAGATGAAATTTCAATGCGACTAGGTAAGCTATATACATATGCTCATATGCGTTACGATCAAGATACAACAAACTCTGTGTATCAAGCTTTAAATGATCGTGCGACGAATTTATATTCACAAGTATCTAGTAGCACAGCGTATATCGTACCTGAAATTTTATCTATTTCAGAAGATACACTACAAGCATTTTTAAAAGAAAATAGAGACTTAAGTGTATATGAACATGCATTAGAAGAAATTACACGTCAACGTCCACACGTATTATCTGAGGCTGAGGAAGCTTTATTAGCGGAAGCATCTGAAGTAATGAGTTCATCAAGTAATACATTTGGTATGTTGAATAATGCGGATTTGAAATTCCCGTCTATTAAAGGCGAGGACGGAGAAGAAATAGAAATTACGCATGGTCGTTACATTCAGTTTTTAGAAAGTGATGATCGTCGTGTTCGCGAAGATGCATTCAAAGCTGTATTTGAAACGTATGGGAAATTTAAGAACACATTTGCAAGTACGTTAAGCGGAGCGGTGAAACGTAATAATTTCAATGCACGTATTCGTAAATATGACTCTGCTCGCCAAGCTGCATTGAGCAATAATAATATTCCTGAAGCAGTTTACGATCAACTCGTTGAAACGGTAAATGATCACTTACATTTATTGCACCGTTACATCGATATTCGAAAGCGTGCGCTAGGACTTGATGAACTTCATATGTACGATTTATATACACCACTTGTACAAGAAGTGAAAATGAATGTGAAATATGAAGAAGCACAAGACATGTTATTAAAATCTTTAAACGTACTTGGTGATGAGTATGTTGAAATTTTGAAAGAAGCATATGAAAATCGCTGGGTAGATGTGTATGAGAATAAAGGAAAACGAAGCGGAGCATATTCATCTGGTGCATACGGAACAAATCCTTATATTTTAATGAACTGGCATGATAATGTAAATAATTTATTTACACTTGCTCATGAGTTTGGTCATTCTGTGCATAGTTATTACACAAGAAAGACACAGCCGCACGTATACGGTGATTATTCAATCTTCGTTGCAGAGGTAGCGTCAACTTGTAATGAAGCGCTTCTAAATGATTATTTATTAAAAACGACAGAAGATAAAAAAGAGCGCCTATATTTATTAAATCATTATTTAGAAGGATTCCGTGGTACTGTATTCCGTCAAACGATGTTCGCAGAGTTTGAGCATATTATTCATAAGAAAGTACAAGAAGGACATGCTGTTACGCCAGATATGTTAACGGAGATCTACTACGATTTAAATAAGAAATATTTCGGTGACGCTTTAGTAATCGACGAAGAAATTGGATTAGAATGGTCTCGCATTCCGCACTTCTACTACAACTATTACGTATATCAATACGCAACAGGATTTAGTGCAGCAACGGCTCTATCTAAACAGATTTTAGAAGAAGGGCAACCAGCGGTAGAACGTTACATTAATGAATTCTTAAAAGCAGGAAGCTCTGATTATCCAATTGAAGTGCTGAAAAAAGCAGGAGTTGATATGGCATCTCCTGAACCAGTGAAAGAGGCACTACAAGTATTTGAAGAGAAATTAAATGAATTAGAAGCGTTATTATTTGAAGAAAAGTAATGAGAAAAGACGAGGGATTTTATCCTCGTCTTTTTTGTTTAAAAATACAATTTGTCGATATTTGTCGAAATGAAAATCGGTTTTCCTTACTATTTCTAAATTTGAAGACAGTTTTATAGTTAATTTTTGAATTCAAAATCCTTTAAATCGTTTTCTATGGTTGAAATAAGAGAGAGCGATGACGATGACTCCGAATAAAAGAGGAAAGGCGATAATTTTAGGAAAAGCTTGTAATAGAGAGAGAATGTACAAGAAAAAAGAAACAAGGACACATGAAAAAATTAGTAAAATATAGGATTTCTTTATGAAAAACACCTCCTAAAGGGCTTTTATATAGCTTATTCAAAAATGAAAACGTTTAGAATGTGACAAAAGTGTGAAATTCGACAAAAGGGGTTGTCATCTGACGTCGAATCTTGTAATATAATAAGCGTGAACGAATTCACATACAAACATATACCCCTTTGTTTGAACGTGAAAATTTCTCCCATCCCCTTTAATATTTTTATAAGCCGTAAAGAAAAAGACCTGGTGTTTACACCAGGTCTTTTTCTATTGCTATCCATTTCCAATAACGCTCACATTTTACGTCAATCATTTGTACTTTGCGTTTCAGTTGTAATTTTTTTAGTTCGCGCTCGATCTCTTGTTGCGAGCAGTCATATATAAATGCTACTTCTTTTGAAGATATAAATTGCGTTGCTTCTAGTAACATTTCTAAAGGCGGTAATGGTTCTGGCTCGATTTCACATTTTACGAGCTCTTTTAATAATTGTACGTATACATCATAGGAATAAGTTCCAGCGATTTTAATGCCTTCTTCATCTGAGTTCGCATGAAAAAAGACGAGGGAAGGTATTTCTGTAATATGCATTTCATTTGTGAATTTTAAGTCACATTGGAAAGCTTTTTTTGCGCTGGCGGAATGTAGATCTTTTTTAAATTCTTCTACATCAATATTGCTATCTTTTGCACATGCAAGCAATAATTCGCAGTCAGGGTTTGATACATTTTCAAGGAAAATGTATTCTTGGAGTTTTCGCAAAAACTTCGAACCTGCTTTTCGGCCTTGTAACTCCGCTGCTTTAATTGCCATCGAAACTAAATATGGTGTTGATGATGCCTCTTGCATATGTACTTTTCCATCACATGAAAAACCTTGTAAACTTGTCGTCTTTTCCCACACAAATCGAATATTAGCAGGTTTATTCCATTTGTGTGAGGAAGCGTTCGTTCCGTCCACTTTTCCAGTTACAATATGACGAATAGAGAAGTATTTCCCGTATTCAAGCCATAGTTTAATAATAAAGGGTTCAATTTCCCAGCAATCTTTACAAAGTGGATCAATAAATAAATATGCTTCTACAGACTTATGCTCACATGCGGAAGGAGATGGCATATTGATATGCTTTGCTTCCTGTTTATCCATTATATTTCACCTGTTTCGTTTGGAGTATTAACCATATGCTGAGCAGTTAATGCTAAACGTTCAAAAACGAACTCTCTTATATGACCGTGTACTCCTGTGTCATCCATTGCTTGCTCCATACATGATAGCCAAGCCTCTGCTCGTTTTGGCGTAATCTCAAACGGAAGATGGCGTGCTCTTAACATAGGATGACCATGTTCTTCAGTGTACAAATTAGGACCACCTAAATATTGTGTTAAAAATTGTTTTTGCTTCCTAGCTGTTTCTGTTAAATCATCCGGGAAGATGGGAGATAAGTCAGGGTGTTTACTGACATAGGAATAAAATGTGTCTACTAATATTGCAATGCATTGTTCACCGCCAATTGCTTCAAATGGTGTCATCGGTTGCTTGCTCATCCTTTATAAACTCCTTTTTCCATGAAATGTATATCTATTGTAGCAATGGAATGTTCGAGAGGGCAAATAAACAGCCTTCCTAACATTCTTTGCTTCTTCTACAGGTGTAAATGAACCTTTTACTTTTTAAGAAGTGAGATGTATCCACTAGTAGAACGGATTCACTAGTGGAATTTTCACTTTAGCGTGCTTTGTTTTGTTTGGCAAGGAAAAAGCGTTTTACTTTGTTATTTGTATGGCGAACTGGTACGTTATGCTGTGTTAACAAATGAATAAATGCAGCTTTTCCTGTTTCTTCGTCTTGCACTTCATATTCAATTTCATAATCATCGTGATTGTAATAGAAACTATGATCAAAGACAAGCGTTCCGCCTTCAAATAATGTTTCAGCTCTTTCAGTTGTTAAACTGCCCATATAAGTTAAAGCGGAAACAGGAATTTGTAATTTGTGTAGTTGGTCTACTACAGCACCTTGAATGATTGTGTTTGTTTCCATCATCATTTTTGCTTCGGCCTCGGTTACAACTTGATGCGTTTCTAACAAGCCGATTTCTGCAGGTTGTTTTAACGTTAATGTATAAGTTTCCCCTTTATGACGAATACGAAGTGCAGAACCAGCTTCTTTTAATGAAAAGTCGGGCGTTTCAAAGTAGTGATTCACTTGTTTCGTGAAAGCTTCAATAGAAAAAGATTTGCATAATGATTGGAATTCTTCTTCTGTAACGATATTTTTAAATTCAATTTCAATTTCTTGTGTCATTGTATGCGCTCCTTTTGAAAAATAATTCTTTACACATTATCGCTTTTTCACAAATTTGGTTCAATGTTTTATTTGTTTGCGTCCATGTTATGATACAATAATACTGTTAAGTAAGACAGGAAGTTGAGATGGAGGAGTTCGAGCATGCAAAATAAAATTCAAGTAAAGAGCGTAGAAATGAGAGAGAATGCGCTTATTTTTTGTGCGGAAAATACTGAAATAGAGGTAAAGGAGTTAAGTGCGCGTAATCATGTACTTGTAGACTCAGACAATTTATCATTTTTATATATCTTAGAAAACGAATCATCTTTCATATATGTAAGTATTCCGCATACATGCTGGGAAGCGATGCGTGAAGCAATGAATAAAGATACAGCGATGTTTATTCAAGTGAATGATGTTGAAATGGAATTAGAAGGTTTAAAAGAAGAAGTAGAATATTTAGTTGAAAATATTGAAGGTAATGCAAATTACGGAGAAGAACTAGTAACTGCTGTAGAAAAAGTATTTCTATAAGCAAATGGATTGATTTTGGTGGTGGTTGAAATGAATCGAAATTGGGAAGAATTTTTAGCACCTTACCATCAAGCGGTGGCAGAGCTGAAAGTGAAACTAAAAGGAATGCGTACTCAATTTGCAATGTTAACAGAGCATTCTCCAATTGAGTTTGTAACAGGAAGGGTAAAGTCGGTTGCAAGTATCATTGATAAAGCGGAGAAGAGAAATGTACCGCTAGACCGGCTCAGAGAAGATATGCAGGATATCGCGGGCCTTCGAATGATGTGTCAATTTGTTGATGAGATTAAGCCTGTTGTAGAATATCTCCGAAAACGAAATGACTTTGAAATCGTGGAAGAGCGTGATTATGTTACGCAAAAGAAAGATAGCGGTTATCGCTCTTATCACGTTGTTATTAGTTATCCTGTTCAAACGATTCAAGGGGAACAAAAAGTATTGGTAGAAATCCAAATACGCACGCTAGCAATGAACTTTTGGGCAACGATTGAGCATTCTTTGAATTATAAATATAGTGGGCGTTTTCCTGAAGATATTAAAATACGCTTGCAACGTGCAGCGGAAGCGGCGTTTTTATTGGATGAAGAAATGTCTTCTATTCGTCTTGAAATTCAAGAAGCACAAAAGGCTTTTTCAAGAAAGCAAGAAACGAAAGATTCCGAATCATAAACTAAAGGGTGTTGGCGATGAAATTTACAATTATGTCAAAGGGAGATCAATCATCAGATACACTAGCAAGCACGATGAAAGAGTACTTGCTAGATTTTGGATTCATTATGGATGAAAAGGAACCCGATATTGTAATTTCTGTTGGGGGAGATGGAACGCTTTTATATGCGTTTCATCGTTATTATAATCGATTGGATGAAACAGCATTTGTTGGTGTACATACAGGGCATTTAGGTTTCTATGCAGATTGGTTACCGACAGAAGTAGAGAAATTAGTAATTGCGATTGCTAAAACGCCATTCCAAGTGGTGGAATATCCGCTTTTAGAAGTGATTATTCGCTATGTGAATGGAAGTAAAGAGTCACAGTATTTAGCGATGAATGAAGCGACTGTAAAAAGTGCAGAGGGCACATTAGTAACAGAAGTGGAAATACGGGGAGAGTACTTTGAAACATTCCGCGGGGATGGTCTATGTATCTCAACTCCTTCAGGAAGTACTGCCTATAATAAAGCACTTGGCGGTGCAATTATTCACCCTTCTATTGAAGCAATTCAAATTGCAGAAATGGCATCCATTAACAACCGTGTGTTTCGTACTGTAGGCTCGCCGCTTGTATTGCCGAAGCATCATACATGTGTGTTGAAGCCGGCTCCAGGGATGAACTTACAAATTACGGTGGACCATTTAACGATGGTTCATCAAGATGTGAAATCAATCCAGTATCGCGTTGCAAACGAGAAAGTGCGATTTGTTCGTTTCCGCCCGTTCCCATTCTGGAAACGTGTCCGTGACTCGTTTGTTGCAGATAAATAGAAGGGGTTTATATATTGAACAGATTTACATTGAAATGGGATATAGAGTCAGCTGAAGAGGGAACTTTAGTTAGAGAATTTTTGAAAACAAAAGGGATTTCTAAAGCTGCTTTAACGGATATAAAATTTCATGGCGGAGCCATTGAAGTAGATGGTCAATATGCAAGCGTTCGTCATCAACTACAAGCGGGCGAACAGTTACGTGTTTTTTTTCCAGTGGAAGAAAGAAGTGAAGGGATGATTGCGGAAGATATCCCACTATGCATTGTATATGAAGATGATGCAGTTCTTGTCATCAATAAAGAAGCGAACATGTCAACGATTCCGTCTAGAGAACATCCAGAGGGAAGTGTTGCTAACGCGCTTTTGTCTTATTATGATAAGCAGCATCTTGCCAGTACGGTGCACATTGTAACAAGGTTGGATCGTGATACGTCAGGACTCATGCTTATTGCAAAAAATCGTTTCGTACATCATCTTTTATCGAAACAACATCAACAAAAAGCTGTGAAACGAACGTATGAAGCAATTGTTCATGGAGAGATGATAAAACGTGAAGGAACGATTGATGCACCGATTGGTAGAAAATCAGATAGCATCATTGAACGAACATTTTGTGAGGATGGACAGAGGGCAGTTACTCATTTTAGAGTGATTCATAGCTCCTCGCAAAAGACGCATGTATCTCTTGAACTTGAGACAGGAAGAACGCATCAAATCCGCGTGCATATGGCTCATATGGGACATCCGTTACTTGGTGATGACTTATATGGAGGAAGAAGGGATGAAATGAAACGACAAGCACTTCACAGTACATCTTTGGCGTTTTATCATCCTATTTTAGAAAAGGAAATGTCTTTTGCTACGACGATTCCAAGCGATATGCAGCAGTTATTAATGCACGCTTAAAAAGGGACCAAAATTCTTATGTAATGAAGAATTTTGGTCCCTTTTTTCTTAGCGGAATAATATTAAAATTTGATTATCATCCGTACGCTTAATAACGAAAAATCCACTTTCAGCTTTTGTAGCAATGCCGTCATCATTTGGACGACAATATCCATGCGGTTCGCAAGTGCCATCATCACGTACTAACATTTGTCCAATTAATCCGACAGGAAGCCAACCAGAACGGTCTTTTCTTGCTATATATTTGCAAGCTGGATCCCATTCTGTATTTAAAAGTGGTTGTATTTCTTGTGTTTCTGTACGTACATATTGACGCTTTCCAAAGTTATCTGTTTTATAGCGCTTTTGCCAACTTAAAGCACCACTATTTCCTATAATAGCGGGGGTTGCACTAGATATTCCTAAAATGAAAGAATCGTTTGAAGTAGCTATCCGAATTTTTTCTTCGCTACTAAATGTAACGAAATAACCGACATCAATAGCTTTATGGTCCGCGGTTTCAAACATTTGTGCAAAATCCGTTCCGCCTGCATTGTAAGAAGCACCCTCAATGTACATTTCTCCATTATGAGCAAGCCATTTAGCACCGATATTATGATCGGTATCGTTTGTTCCATTTGCAATAAACCAAGAATAGGCTTCTTCGGCCGTGCCGAATCGTCCCATAATATGGCTTCCTGCAAAATGAGCTGTTGATGTATGATTACCTTCCGCATGAGAAGAGAATCCATTAGCGATAGTTGCGGTTCCTTCTGCGTGTGCTGCTTCGCCTAAAGCAATCGTATGTTTACCTTCCGCGTGAGAATAAGAGCCGCCTGCTGTCGTTTCACTTCCTTCACTATGCGAACTATGTCCAGTTGCTTTTGTTTTCGATCCTTCTGCATGGGAGCAAGTTGCTTTTGCGTGTGTAAGAAGTCCTTCTGCATGTGAAACTGTACCCTCTGCATGAGAGTGAAGCCCCTCTGCATGTGAATATCGGCCTTCTTTTTTTACTTTCGTATTTTCAGGTGCAGGAGTCTGAATTATGATCGTTTTTTCTGTTTGTATATTATTTGATGGAGTTAATGCTTCTTTTATTTTTTTTACTTGGTTTATAATATCGGTTGGAATTTCTGGTTGTATTTTTTTATTTATTGCTACAGGAATGTTCTCTTCCGTATTTTCCTGTTTTTCTTCAGAATGCAGTATTTGTTCATCGTGATGAGAGAGATGTTTATTTTTTTGTTGCATCTTTACTTTTCTACGATTGATTATGCGACTCATTACAGCATTTTCTAAAGAGACATATTTTGTTTTAGCTTTGCTCTTTTTTGATGACTCTTGTTCTTCTAGTTCTTCTATAGCTGCAGCTCGAATGCCGCACCAGTTGTTAATTCCATACATGGGCTGATATAAAGGGTGGAATTTTCTTTTTTGTTTAGAAGATTTTTTCTTCATTCTGTCACCTCCTGCGACATTATATGTCGTGCAATTAAAAAAAGATGCACTTTATTGCATCTTTTTTTAATTGCTTTACCTAGATTTATATAGGATACATCTAGAAAATATGATAATCTCTCGTTATTCGTGAATTGTACGAAGTAGAGAGGATTATGAAATTGGGCGGAATTTCTCAGGGACAAAAGGAAGGGAAGAAGGGACAGAAACGGTCTCCATTTCAGGGTAACGTAATCCAGTTAGTTTACCTCCAAATACAGCGCCAGTATCGATATTGACTGTATGATTTACAAAACGAGGTTCTTTTACTGGTGTATGTCCATATATAATCCAAGCGTCGCCCTTATATTCTTTCGCCCAGTCGCGACGGACAGGAGAGCCATCATCATGTTTTTCACCTGTAATATCGCCATATAATACAAACGTTTGTACTTTTTTATCTTGCCTTCCGATGTAATCTTTCCGAATGCCAGCGTGACATACAATTAACCTTTTCTCATCGAGCACGTGATATAAAGGGGAATTTTCATAAAGGGTGATGAACTTTTCTTTTATGATTTGCTGTTTTTGAAAAGATAGTGCTTCGTATTCAGCAGCAGTTGTTTCAAGTCCGTGAGCGATTGTCACATTACGTCCGAGGAAAAATCGGTACAGCTTATTACAGTGATTTCCAGGAGCGTAATAAGCCTCTTTTTTATGTATGACAAGTTCCCATACAAGTTCAATCATATGTAATGAATGAGGGCCACGGTCTGTAATATCACCAACGAATGCCAGCTTTCGCTCGTCGGGATGAACTGGCATTCCACTATTCCATTTATATCCTAGTTTCGTCGTTAAGTTTTGAAACTCTTGGAAGCAGCCATGAATGTCACCTATAATGTCATATTTCATATGTAAACCTCCATCCTATTTTTCATTAGTATAACTAAAAAAGGATAGAGATAAAAATATCGTTTTTTGCACGATTTATTTAAACATAAAAACTTTCGTTCGTGAGCGAACGTTTAAAATAAATCCAATTGCAATCATGTATGTAAGCAACGAACTTCCTCCGTAGCTCATAAGGGGTAATGTGATTCCTGTAATAGGTAGTAATCCGATTGTCATCCCGATATTTTGAAATACTTGAAAAGTAAACATTCCGATTGTACCAGCGCAGATGTAACTACCGAAAGGGTCATTACTTTCTAAAGCGATATGAATCATGCGGAAAATAAGTAGGAAAAAAAGTGCAATAATGACACTTGCGCCTAAAAATCCGAATTGCTCAGCGACATTAGTGAAAATAAAATCTGTATGTGGTTCTGGAAAGTATACTTGTCCATTTTCCCAACCTTTTCCTTGCATTTCTCCTGATCCAGTAGCTAAAAAAGCTTGTCTTAATTGATAGCCTTGCGCGTCATATTCGTAAGGGGCCAGCCAACCATAGAAGCGGTTTAATTGGTATTCTTTTAAGATATACTCCTTAAAGAATTCTGTATGAGCAATATAAATATACGTTAAGGTAACACCTGCTGTGAAAATAACGGAGACTAATCCGAAAATAAAGCGCCAACGTATACCGGAAACTAGTATCATTGCTGCCAGCATCGCTGAAATTACCATTGTGTTTCCTAAATCAGGTTCTTTTGCAATAAGTAGTAGCGGTGGCAAACTCGTTGCGAATATTTTTCCGAGTAAGATAAAATCTTCACGAGGTGTTCGAAAAAAATATTTTTCGTTATGATTAGCTATAATTCGTCCAATGACGATAATTAAAAATAATTTCATAATTTCTGAAGGTTGAAAATTTCCGATGCCTGGGAGCCTGTACCAAGCGGTAGCCCCTTTAATTGTAACGGCACCTGGAACCTGAAGTTCTAGCCCGATAAGTAATATCATTGCAAAGCTATATAAATACCAAGCAATTTTTTGATACCGATCGAAATCGATAATCATAATAACACTAATAGCGACAAATCCAATGAAGTACCATTGTATTTGCTTGAGTGCAAAATTTACATTTTGTAAAAATGGTGGTAAAGAGGTTTGCGCACTTGCAATAGCAAAGCAACTAACAGTCCCAATGGCAAATAAAATGAATAGTAATACGTAGTCTATTTGATATTGAGAATTCGTATCTTTCACTGTATGTAATCCTTTCTATCGCCTAGTAAATATGTTGATGACGTCATTCTAAAAGTAATATAAGCAGACTGTCCATACATTTATTCCACTATTTATGTAAAGTCATACATAATAGGGAGGAATAGCTCCTCCCTTATGCAAAGCTATCGTGGATTTAGCTCTTTTATAATTATATTTAAACAACGAGAAAGACGTATATGTGCATCTGGAATGAGATTGGGGTATTGTTTATAAAACTCGAATGCACCCATACACCACTCATAGGCTTTGAGCAGACTAGTTCTATAATCATTGAAATCTTGTAAGAAACCATACTTTTTTGAGGTTAAAACGAGATGTGAAAAATCTTCAGATCCTTCAAGTAATTTATGGTGTACTTGCTGTCCATCATGAAAGCGAAAGGAACTTAAAGGTTCAGTGATATAAAATGCATCACCTTTTGAAAGTAAACCCATCCAAGAGGCCATATCAACACTACAACAATAGTTCCTTTCATTTAGAGTACCAAAAGGTTCTGTTAATAGTCGCCTTCGAAAGAGTACAGTCGTAGGTTCACCAATAATATTCTGTCCAGATAAAAGCATATGGTTTCCAAAATCTATCCCACTTAGCAGGGTATCTTCGCTATACAATCTATTTACAGCGGGATGGTTTTCAATTATATCTCCATTTTCATCAATCCAAGTGCGATATGATGTAATAAGTGCGAGTTTTTGATTTAAGTCTTGTTGGAAATAGAACATCATTTTCTCAATTTTATTACTATGGAATAAGTCATCGTCCATTAAGAAGTTTATGTATTCGCCACTAGACTGTTCTAAGAGCATGAGGTCATTATGGAATTGTCCTAAAGTAGTACTATTCCGGATATATGTTATATGGGAATGGTTTGGTAAGTATTTTTCATTCATTAATTTTTCAGTTTCATCATTCGTACTATCGTCTCCTACAATAACTTCAATGTTTGGATAAGTTTGTGCCAAAGCACTTTCTAAAGCGATTTTGAAATAATGTGGTCTATTATAGGTGGGAATAAGGATGGAAACAAGAGGTAGATTTTTTTCATTTGTCATACGTAACTTCCTTTCAGAAGCTTTTTTTTGTAAGAACAATATCTTGATAACTCGTATATTCATGTCGGCCGCACCATAAACCATAGTGTGGTTTATTCATTACCTCTAAGCCATATTTATTCAATAAAGCGCAAATATCTGTTTCAGGATAAGCAACTGCGAAATTAGGAATATCTTTATTTACGACATAACAATTTTCAATTTGATGATAAAATCCTAACGTACTTAGTCCTGCATTTAAATAATAGGATGACTCAGGGTTTATTAAAAAGAACGTAATAAAACATCTCCCGTCTTTTTTTAATACACGTGCAATCTCAGATACGTAATGTTCTAATTCTGTTGGGAGAAGGTGCGTAAATACAGAAGTTAAAAAGATGAAATCGAATGTCGCGTCTTCATATGGAAACTTATAGTGAGAGGCATCTTCTTTTCCTTCTGGATTGTAAAATTGATTGTATATGTCAACGTGTTCAAAATGAAAATTATTACGGGTAGTTGTAATATTATTTTTACACCAAGTGATACCTTCTTTAAACAAATCAAATCCATAATACGCTCCATCATCAGTTAAGTAATTCATTAATGGAACAGCCATTCGGCCGACGCCGCAGCCTACATCTAATACTTTTTCGTTTGACTTTAAAGCCCCAATTTGAATGAAATGCTTTAGGAATTCTTTACCGACCTTTTCAAAATCGCCACCTACATATTGGACGAGTTCAGGAGGGGGGAGTAATTTTATTTCTTTTTCAAGTTCGCTCATAAATACACTCCTTCCTTGTAGTAAAAAGGCAAACCAATACGGTATCCATATTATCTCGATATTTACAGACGAATCTCACCTCAAAACGAAGAGTATGGGGAAATTAAAGTTTTATTTGATAGCGAAAGAGGATAAGATGTGACCGCTTATTACATACAAGGAGATTCCTAAAACGGTTCATGTATTCAAGTATTAGATTAATAGGAATGGAACCTCCTTATAATCAAAATTTCTCTTATTCTTTTCGCCAATATACACCAAAGATATCAATTTTAGTAATAGGAGCTTTTAAGTTTCTTTGATTTCTAAAGTCCGTCACAGCTTCTGCACAAGCTGGTAGTCCATAGTCATCAATAATAATATAGCCACCTGTTGAAACTTTATCGTATAAGTTCACGAGACCATCCATCGTAGATTCATACATATCCCCATCAAGTCGTGCAATTGCAATCTTTTCTATTGGTGCTGTTGGTAAAGTATCTTTAAACCAGCCTTTTAAAAATTTTACTTGATCATTTAATAAATCATATTTTCTAAAGTTTCCTTGTACTTGTTCTAAAGAAACACGTAAATAATCGAATGTGTGTAAATAATCACCGTAGTCTTTCGGATATTGTTCTAAATTCGGTGCTGGCAAACCTTCAAATGAATCTGCAACCCAAATATTGCGATCCGTAATGTTATTGGCTTGTAAAAAGCCATTCATAAAAATGCAAGAACCTCCGCGCCATACACCTGTTTCGATAAAATCTCCTTCTATATTTTCACGAACAACGGTTTCCATTGCCTCATGTAACTGATTCATACGTTCTCGGCCAATCATACTATGTGCTGCTCTTGGCCAATCCAGTCCATCATGACGTTCACTTTTTGAAACATCTGGCTTTACAATTTTTAAGTTATGATTTTCGGCATATTGCTTAATGAATAAAGGGAGTGGTACGGTAACTGGCTCGAATTGAAGTTCTTTTGATATATGTAGAGATGCAGGTAAGTACTCCTCATATTCTAACCATATTTCAAATAAAATTGTTTTCTTTAGCAATTCGAGATAAAGCTGAACAGCAGATTTATTTTCCATATTTATGCCTCCTGCAAAATGTCATACAACAATATGATTATGTAGATAGTAAAGATTTCATGATTGAATTCGAAATAGAAAAAGCAGTAAAACCAATATCAGTTTTACTGCTAAGTAAAAGATTAAGCGATTTTCTCAATAATAATAGATGCACTTGTACCAAGAGCTAGAGATAACCCAAGTCCTGTAACAACAGCTTCAACCATTGATGGAGTTATTGTAATTTGTGTAATTGCCTGGATAACGAGAGGCGCTCCAACTGAGATTAAGCTTGTGCCTGCACCTGGTACATTAACGCCATTAACTTGAATTGCAAGGCTACCTAATACACTTACTAATGCAGTATATGCGATAACAGTAATCTTGTAGAATCCAGTTTCACTTATGATGAAAGTATCAGCGTCCAATTGAGAAATTGCAGTACCAAACTGAGATCCAACCGTGTTAAACGGTACAGGATCATTAATTCCAAGAGCTAAAGAAACTGTAGCAGAGTTAAATGCATACAATCCTGCTGGAAGTCCTAATCCAGATGGCCCAGTAGGCCCAGTAGGTCCAGTTGGCCCAGTCGGCCCAGTAGGTCCAGTCGCACCAGTGGATCCAGATGGCCCAGTAGGTCCAGTTACGCCAGTACCTCCAGTCGGCCCAGTAGGTCCAGTTGCACCAGTACCTCCAGTCGGCCCAGTCGGCCCAGTAGGTCCAGTCGCGCCAGTTGTACCAGTGCCTCCAGTCGGCCCAGTAGGTCCAGTTGGCCCAGTAGGTCCAGTCGGCCCAGTAGGTCCAGTAGGTCCAGTAGGTCCAGTCGGCCCAGTTGGCCCGGTTGGAAGTGTAAACGGTGGTATTGGTGGTAAAGTTGGACCTACAAGATTAGGATCAAATGCACTAGCTGATAATGATTCATCAGGATTTAAGCCATCTGAATAATTATTATTTGACATAAATTCACCTCCATAAAGCTTTCATTATATAGTAGATGCAAAATCGCAAGAAAATGACACGGACATTTGAATTATTGAAAAGAAATCTAAAATAACTTGAACAATATAAAAATGTGGAAAGTTTCGCGTTTGTATAACATATGATTGAGTTGGAAGAAGGTGATTATATTGAACAAGCAAGGCATTACAATTAGTTTATGTATGATAGTCCGAGATGAGGAAAAGACAATAGCTCGATGTTTGGATGGGATTGAAGAAATTGTTGATGAAATTGTAGTAGTTGATACAGGTTCTGTTGATCGAACGAAAGAAATTGTAGAGAAATACACTCCTAATATATATGATTTCCAGTGGATTGATGATTTTTCGGCGGCTAGAAATTTTGCTTTTTCAAAAGCGACGCAACAGTATATATTATGGCTAGATGCAGATGACGTATTATTAGAAGATGCTCAAGAAGCATTGAAACAATTAAAGGGCCAATTAGATTCTAATGTGGATGCTGTTTCGATGCCTTATCACCTCGTAATGGACTCTAACGGGAAGCCTTTATATTGCACAAGAAGGTATCGACTTGTAAAGCGCGAAAAACAGTTTCAATGGTTTGGTAAAGTACATGAGTATTTAGCGGTTTCCGGTGAAATTTTTAATAGCAACATTGCTATTACACATAAAAAGGAAAAAGAAGTAACGGATCGTAATTTGAAAATTTTTCAAAATGCTGTAGCAGCTGGAGAAGAATTGAGTCCGAGAGATTTGTTTTATTATGCAAATGAATCTATGGATAATCAAAAATACAATGATGCGGTTCTTTTATATGAAACATTTCTGAATCAAGATGAAGGATGGTATGAAGAGAAAATCTATGCATGTGGTAAGTTAGGGGATTGTTATGCGAAGCTCGGACTGTGGGAGAAAGCAGTTGAGGCTTGTGCAAAATCGTTTCGGTACGATGTTCCTAGAGGAGAGAATTGTACAAGAATAGGATATATATATATGGATCAACAAAAGTATAATGAAGCGATATTTTGGTTTAAATTAGCAACGGAAGTGCCGCTGGCAAAGGATAGTCCGTTTCACAGTCCAGCTAGCTACACATGGCTTCCTTATTTACAAATGTGTATTTGCTACAGCAAGTTAGGGGAGCAAGACAAAGCTTATTATTACAATGAATTAGCAGCTTCTTATGTTCCGAATAATGCTGCAATCGAGTATAACCGTAAATATTTTCGAGGTGTTTTTGATAAACAATATAAGGTGTAATGCATGCTATTTTTAGGAAATAACTTGTCACGATTCTAATAATGATAGATTGGCTATATATTAGAGTATCGGCAGGGATGGTATTGGTTATAAAGTGTATTTTGTTCATATGAGATGTATATTTCAAATTCAATTTACATAAGGAGTGTGTGAAATGAATCGGGAAAAAAGTTCTTTATATGAAGAAAAATCTGATTTTTATTATAATGCAGCGAATCCAAATTTATTGAAGCATATAAAAAAGGAATGGAAAGAAGTTCTTGATATTGGTTGCTCGAGCGGTGCATTAGGAGCGGCTATAAAAGAAAATGGTACACGTGTATCAGGAATTGAGGCATTTTCAGAAGCAGCGGAAAAAGCAAAAGAAAAGCTAGATCATGTTGTTTTAGGTGATATAGAGACAATGGATATGCCGTATGAGGAGGGCCAATTTGATTGCGTCATATTTGGTGACGTATTAGAGCATTTGTTTGATCCATGGGCTGTGGTAGAAAAAGTGAAACCATATATCAAACAAAATGGTGTGATTTTAGCTAGTATACCGAACGTTGCTCACATCTCGGTGTTAGCCCCCTTACTCGCTGGAAACTGGACGTATACAGAGTATGGTCTGTTAGATAAAACGCATATTCGTTTCTTTACTTTTAATGAAATGTTAAGACTGTTTTTAAAAGCTGGATATTCAATTAGTAAAGTAGATCGTGTATATGTTGATCATAAAATATATGAGCCACTTATTGAAGAGTTATATGGAATTTGTAAAAAGTATCGTCTTGGAAGTGGCTTCATGGCTGAGACGGTTGTATTTCAATATATTATTGAAGCAGAAAAATCACAATTATGAGTGCGGCAGACAAAACAATATTATTTGTTACATGTATAAATGATCGGAAATTGTATGCACAATGTGCGCGACATATATTGAAATTGGCAGTACCTCCTGGATATACTATACAATTCATGCCGATTCGAAATGCAAAAAGCATGACGAGCGGATACAATCAAGCCATTTCACATCCAGCAAAGTATAAAGTGTATTTACACCAAGATGTATTTATTATAAACGCAGCCTTTTTATACGGATTAATTCAATTATTTGAGGAACATGAACATCTTGGAATGATTGGGATGGTTGGATCGCAATATGTTCCTCCAACTGGTGTATGGAACGAAGGGCGTGGGATTGTCGGGAAAGTCATTGGTTATATGAACGATTTGTTTTATATGGCAAGTTTAGAGCAACCATTTCATGAATCAAAGACGTTTATTCCTGTTGAATGTATTGACGGTTTGTTAATGGCAACACAATATGATATCCCGTGGCGAGAAGACTTATTTGACGGATTTGACTTTTATGATGTATCTCAATCATTTGAATTTAAAAAAGCAGGATATACAGTCGGTGTACCTGTACAGCGCGATGCTTGGTGTATTCATTATCATTTCGATGTGAATATGACAAACTATGAAAAATATAGAAAAGTATTTGTAGAAAACTATATGTCAGATGTGAATAAGGAAGAATAGAGGGGCTACAAAATGAAAGATCACACAATATTAGTCGTTGTTTGTGTAAATAATGAAAAGCTTTTCGAGCAATGCGAGAGGCAAATAAGAAACATTTTTGTTCCCCCTGGCTATGCTGTGCAAATTTTCCCGATACGAGATGCAAAAAGTATGGCAAGTGCATATAACCGTGCTCTTTCATTTCCAGCAAAGTATAAAGTATATATACATCAAGACACGTACCTTATTAATCGTGATATGTTTTATAATCTTATTTCTCTTTTTAAAGAAAATGAAAAACTTGGTTTAATTGGAGTCGCTGGTGCTCAGTTTTTACCGAGTAACGGGATATGGTGGGAAGGGAAAAATTTAGTGGGGAAAGTGATTGAGTATAGAAGACGGAATTATCAATTATTAAATTTAGATCAAGGGTTTTATGGAAATCAATCTTTTATGTCAGTGCAGGCAATCGATGGTTTACTCATGGCAACACAGTATGATATTCCGTGGCGAGAAGATTTATTTCAAGGATTCCACTTTTATGACGTTTCACAGTCTTTAGAGTTTCAAAAGGCTGGCTATCTAATTGGCATCCCTAATCAAGCAAATTTATGGTGTATTCATTATAACGGAGATGAGTTTGATGCCGATACATACGAGAAGTATCGGAAAGTGTTTGTAGAACAGTATAAAGATATACTATCTCCATCATAAGGGAGAGATGTAGGATGAAAGGGATTATTTTAGCGGGCGGAACTGGATCGAGACTATATCCAATTACGAAAGTCACGAATAAACATTTGCTTCCTGTTGGACGGTATCCAATGATTTATCATGCAGTATATAAGCTAAAACAATGCGGGATTACAGATGTTATGATAATTACAGGTAAAGAGCATATGGGAGATGTTGTTAGCTTTTTAGGAAGTGGCCACGAATTTGGCGTGTCTTTTACGTATCGGGTGCAAGATAAAGCGGGCGGGATTGCACAAGCTTTAGGTCTTTGTGAAGATTTCGTCGGAAATGATCGTATGGTAGTTATATTAGGAGATAATATTTTTTCAGATGATATTCATCCGTATGTTGAAGAGTTTACAAAGCAAAAAGAAGGTGCGAAAGTGCTATTGCAATCTGTAGAAGATCCTGAAAGGTTTGGTGTAGCGCATATTCAAAACCGAAAAATAATTGAAATTGAAGAAAAGCCGAAAGAGCCGAAAAGCTCTTATGCTGTTACGGGAATTTATTTGTATGATTCGAAAGTCTTTTCTTATATAAAAGAATTAAAACCTTCCGCAAGGGGAGAACTTGAAATTACAGATATAAATAATTGGTATTTAAAACGAGGAGTACTTACTTATAATGAAATGAGCGGTTGGTGGACGGATGCGGGAACTCATGCTTCTCTTCAAAGGGCGAATACGTTAGCACGGGATATGAACTTTGGGAAACAGTTTAACGGAGAATAGGTGAGAATATGAAAGTTGTAGAAACAAACTTTACCGATGCAAAATTGTTAGAACCGAGGTTATTTGGAGATGAGCGTGGCTTTTTTACTGAAAGTTATAATAAGAAGGTGCTAGAAACATTAGGGGTTACGTATTCATTTGTACAGGATAATGTTTCTTATTCAGCAGAAGCGGGAACAATTCGCGGATTACACTTTCAAAAAAATCCGAAAGCACAAACGAAACTTATTCAAGTTATGCAAGGAGCAATCTATGATGTTATCGTTGATTTGCGAAGAGATTCACCAACCTTTAAACAGTGGAGAGGATATATTTTAAGCGCAGATAACCACAGGCAATTATTAGTGCCAAAAGGATTTGCACATGGTTTTTGTACACTTGTCCCGCATACTATTGTTATGTATAAAGTAGATGAATATTATAGTGCTGATCATGACTCTGGTGTGCTTTGGAACGATAAAGAATTAGCGATTCCATGGCCAGTAACAAGTCCTATTTTGTCTGATAAAGATCGAATATTACCGTTACTTCAGGAATGTGAAGATAGCTTTTGAGTAGGAGAGTTGTTTATGAATATATTAGTAACAGGTGGGGCCGGATTTATTGGAAGTAACTTTGTCCATTACATGTTACAAAGCTATGAAACATATAAAATAATAAATTTCGATGCATTAACATATAGCGGGAATTTAAATAACGTAAAGTCTCTTCAAGATCATCCGAATTACTTTTTTGTAAAAGGGGAAATTCAAAATGGAGAGCTGCTGGAACATGTTATTAAGGAACGTGACGTGCAAGTAGTTGTAAATTTCGCAGCTGAATCACATGTAGATCGTAGCATTGAAGATCCGATCCCTTTTTATGATACAAACGTAATCGGGACAGTCACTTTATTAGAATTAGTGAAAAAGTATCCGCATATTAAGCTCGTACAAGTATCAACAGATGAAGTATATGGTTCTTTAGGGAAAACAGGAAAGTTTACTGAGGAAACCCCATTAGCTCCAAATAGTCCGTATTCTTCAAGTAAGGCGAGCGCGGACATGATAGCTTTATCTTATTATAAAACATATAAATTACCAGTTATAGTGACGCGTTGTTCCAATAACTATGGGCCGTATCAATATCCCGAAAAATTAATTCCATTAATGGTTACGAATGCGCTGGAAGGAAAAAAACTACCGTTATATGGTGATGGATTAAATGTAAGAGATTGGTTACATGTAAAGGATCATTGCAGTGCAATTGACATCGTTTTGCATAAGGGGCGTTTAGGAGAAGTATATAATATAGGCGGAAATAATGAAAAAACAAATGTAGATGTTGTGGAGCAAATTATTACTCTCTTAGGTAAAACAGAAAAAGATATTGAATTTGTTACAGATCGTTTAGGTCATGATCGTCGTTATGCAATTGATGCACACAAAATGAAGAATGAGTTTGATTGGGAACCGCAGTATACGTTTGAACAAGGGCTAAAAGAAACAGTGGAATGGTATGAAAATCATATAGAATGGTGGAAACCACTAAAAGAAAAGTAAGGGGCATGAAAATGAAAGAGCGGGTTATTATAACAGGAGCAAATGGTCAGTTAGGAAAGCAACTGCAAGAAGAGTTAAGTCCTGAAGAATATGACATATATCCTTTTGATAAAAAGTTACTAGATGTAACAAACATATCCCGAGTTCAACAAGTGGTACAAGAGATAAGACCACATATAATCATTCATTGTGCAGCTTATACGAAGGTGGACCGTGCTGAGAAAGAACAAGATCTTGCTTATTTAATAAATGCAATAGGAGCTCGAAATGTAGCGGTTGCTTCACAATTAGTAGGGGCTAAGTTAGTTTACATTAGTACCGATTATGTATTTCAGGGCGCAAGACCGGATGGGTATGGGGAATTTCATAATCCAGCGCCGATAAATATATACGGGGCCTCTAAGTATGCGGGGGAGCAGTTCGTCAAAGAGTTACATAATAAATATTTTATCGTTCGTACATCGTGGCTGTATGGTAAATATGGAAGTAATTTTGTGAAAACGATGATGCGATTAGGTAAAGAAAAAGATGAAATAACCGTTGTAGCGGATCAAATTGGCTCTCCTACGTACGTGGCAGATTTAAATATGATGGTTAATAAGCTCATTCACACTTCTTTATACGGTACATATCACGTATCCAATAGAGGATCATGTTCTTGGTTTGAATTTGCACAAAAAATATTTTCTTATGCAAATATGAATGTGAATGTATTACCTGTTTCAACGGAAGAATTCGGATCGGAGGCTGCGAGGCCGAAATATTCTATTTTTCAACATAATATGCTACGATTAAATGGTTTTTTACAAATGCCTTCTTGGGAAGAAGGATTAGAACGTTTTTTTATAGAAACAAAAAGTCATTAACAAATTTATGTTAATGACTTTTTTGTTTGCCTTTAAGCGGTTTTATGGTACTATAATTATAGTATCAGGTACTAATAACAAGTATAAGTATTTCTGGGAGGATATATCATGGAACTATTACAAGGGAAAACATTTGTTGTTATGGGCGTTGCGAACCAAAGAAGTATTGCATGGGGAATTGCTCGCTCTTTGCATAATGCAGGTGCAAAATTAATATTCACATATGCAGGAGAACGTTTAGAAAGAAATGTTCGTGAATTAGCGGACACATTAGAAGGACAAGAATCACTTGTATTACCTTGTGATGTAACGAATGATGAAGAACTTACAGCTTGCTTTGAAACGATTAAGCAAGAAGTTGGTACAATTCACGGTGTAGCACATTGTATTGCTTTTGCAAATCGTGATGATTTAAAAGGTGAATTTGTAGATACTTCTCGCGATGGATTTTTACTTGCACAAAATATTAGTGCATTCTCTTTAACAGCTGTAGCAAGAGAAGCGAAGAAAGTAATGACAGAAGGCGGAAATATTTTAACGTTAACATACCTTGGTGGTGAGCGCGTTGTGAAGAATTATAACGTTATGGGTGTTGCGAAAGCTTCATTAGAAGCGAGCGTAAAATATTTAGCAAACGATTTAGGCCAACATGGCATTCGTGTGAACGCTATTTCTGCAGGACCAATTCGTACGTTATCTGCGAAAGGTGTAGGCGATTTTAACTCAATCTTAAGAGAAATCGAGGAGCGTGCACCACTTCGTCGTACTACAACGCCAGAAGAGGTTGGAGATACAGCAGTATTCCTATTCAGTGATTTAGCACGCGGTGTAACAGGAGAAAATATTCACGTTGATTCAGGATATCATATTTTAGGATAAATATTGATTATAGTTTTTAAAGGACAGTCTCTAAAAGTTGAGGCTGTCCTTTTTTATTGTTCTCAGAAAGAACGATTTTTAACGAAAGTTCTTGCCACGTTATGAATATAACTATAATAGTACACGATTTATTCAGCGACGTATGGAAGTGGGAGGGACGAGTGTGAAGAATAAAAATAAAAGTTCAACAGTTGGAAAACCGTTGTTATATATTGCGCAAGTAAATTTAGAACTTGCTGCACCGAAAATAAAACGAATTATATTAACGAATTTTGAAGATGAGGACCGAGAAGAGAAAAGTAATAGAAACGAAAATGTTGTAAGTAGTGCTGTGGAAGAGGTGATAGAACAAGAAGAGCAGCAAATAGAAGAAAAAATAGAAGAAGAGGAACAAGAAGAGCAAGAAGAACAACAGCAAGTGAGAGCCGTCCCGTACAATAAATCATTTAAAGATATGAATAATGAAGAAAAAATTCATTTTTTATTAAATCGTCCTCATTACATTCCGAAAGTAAGATGTAGGATAAGAACGACTACCGTCTCATATATAGGATCGATTATATCGTATCGTAATGGCATTGTATCCATTATGCCACCAAATAGTATGAGAGATGTTCGGTTATCTATAGAAGACATCAAATCGATTGATATGGCCGGCTTTTAAATATGTAAAGGTGGTAGAAAGCTTCTACCACCCCAATAGTTTTTTAGTTTACTTAACTTATTAGATAGTAACGTCGCGTAGGCATTGAATCGCACAGAAGCAGCTTAAATCAACAGTAATGCAAGTAGATGTCGAGATTAATCTTGCATTTGGTACAGCTAAAAACGTACAAATTGGATCGTCACCAGGCGGTACAGGAGAACCGTCACCTAATACTACAGTTAACACACGCAGTACAGCACAGCTATCATCATCTACGCTTTCCACACGGAAAATTGGAGAACGGCAGCTAGTAAGGCTTGAAGATGGTGCAAATGCTTCAAAAGGTTCACCAGTTTTTGTGTATAAAATAAAAGGGCGTGTATTTGCTACTGATGCAGTATTGTGTGCTCCTAAAAATGGGATTTCACAACCAGATCCACACGTAGTAGTAGAGCAATCTTGTAATTCATTGATGAATTTTACAACGTCAACTACACAATGAGAAGAGCTATGGTGTTTATTTTCGTTACAACTCATTAATGTCACTCCTTATCTTCTTGTTTGTATTTACATTAATAAGATATTGGAGTCGGAGAGATTTGGTCACAATCTCAAGACCTTTTTTTTTAAATAGGCGAAAGAAGATAAGGGAAGGTGGATTCATGCTATTTACAAGCTGGCTTTTATTTTTTATATTCGCGTTAGCTGCTTTTAGGCTCACTCGTTTAATTGTTTATGATAAAATTACAGCTTTTTTGCGAAGACCGTTTATTGATGAATTAGAGATTACGGAACCGGATGGAAGCTTATCAACTTTTACAAAAGTAAAAGGTAAAGGATTAAGAAAATGGATTGGCGAATTATTAAGTTGTTATTGGTGTACAGGTGTATGGGTCAGTGCTTTTTTATTAGTTTTATATAATTGGATCCCGATCGTTGCGGAGCCATTACTTGCATTATTAGCTATCGCAGGTGCAGCTGCAATTATTGAAACAATTACAGGATATTTTATAGGAGAATAATATAGTTTCAAAATGTGAGAAAAAGCGGAGTTTAAAAGAATGAGGGAACGGATATAAGAAGTTGTTCATATAGTGAATAGACAGAATTGACAGTAGAGGAGATGTTTGCTGTGAGCAGTAATCAAAGGCAAAATTCATATGACCTGCAGCAGTGGTATCACATACAGCAACAACACCAAGCACAACAACAGGCATATCAAGAACAATTGCAACAACAAGGATTTGTGAAGAAAAAGGGATGTAATTGCGGGAAAAAGAAGAACAAAATAAAACAATATGAAGAATGAAACACTCATGTTACTGTGAGTGTTTTTTATTATAAATATAAAAAAGCGGTATTCCTGTTTTAGAAATACCGCTTTTTACTAGCTAATTTGTGCAACTGTTAATGCTGCCGCACGGACGTCTACAGTTCCAATCAATTCAACTGGTACGATTTGAATTAAGTCACCAGGGTTTAAGTTAATAAGAATAACACCACTGGATACGTCTACTTCACCAGTACCAATAACGTTAGAACGAACCGCTGTACCTGATCCAGGAATAATGTTAGCCGGCGTACCTAATGATAAGAAGAAACGACCAGCTTCTGGTGCCGTAGGAACGTTATCAAGACTAATTGTTAATGTATAACTAATTTGATAAATACCAGCTCGTAGAATTCGAATACCATCTCCGACACTTACTGTATCATTTATTACAGGAACAGTAATATTTGGGTTTGGACTTACGCTAGGTAATAGTAATGGTGTAAATAGTGAAGCGAACTGAGGTGCAGAAGCGTTGAAAGCAAAACCGAAGGCAGGTAGTGTACTAGCTGGTTTCGCTTCGCAATCAATCTTAGTAAATTCGCAATCAGAAGAGAACATGTTTTTCACTCCTTTATCTGTTTCTACTTTCAGTTAATGAAAAGGACAGGTTCTATGTTCTAGACAAGTTCCCAATTTTATAAAAAATACATAATAATACCTTTTAAGCATGGATTGGGTGGCAGAATTCTCTGCCACCCAATCCATGCTTAAATCGTTATTTAGTTTTAAATCGTAACATCACGTAAGCATTGAATAGCACAGAAGCAACTTAAATCAACCGTAAGACAAGCAGGGGTTGATACTAACCTTGCATTTGGTACATTTAAAAACGTACAAATTGGATCGTCACCAGGTGGTACAGAGGAGCCATCACCTAATACTACAGCTAATGCACGTAACACAGCACAATCATCATCATCGATGCTTTCAACGCGGAAAATTGGAGTTCTACAGCTAACAAGGCTTCCTGATGGTGCAAATGCTTCAAAAGGTTCTCCAGCCTTTGTGTATAAAATAAAAGGACGTGTATTCGCTACTGATGCAGTGTTATGTGCTCCTAAAAATGGAACTTCGCAACCAGATCCACATGTAGTGGTTGCGCATTCTTGTAATTCATGTATAAAACGAACGACATTAGATACACAGTTGAAATCAAAATCATGGTGATGATTATCTTCGTTGCAATTGCAGCTCATTATGTTCACTCCTTATCGTGAGTTCTGACATACACTATTACAATATGAACGGGATATGGTTGATATTACGTTAATTCTTATGATAAAAGCAGGTAATTTGAATAGGAGGGGGGAGTACGAGAAAAGACATCCTTATTTAGTGGATGTCTTTTCAGGTAAGTCTTTTCTTGTAGTATATAAAAAACGAGATATGTCTAATTTCTTTCCTCTGAAAAATTGCGGAGAAGAAATGTAAAGTTCTTCTTTCGCACGTGTAATTGCGACATAGAGTAATCGTCGTTCTTCCTCTAGTGCTTCAGAAGTTTCCGTTACACGGTCATTTGCGTCTTTTAAAGAAGAAGTATGCGGCAAAATACCATCGCTCGCTCCAAGTAAAAAGACGCATGGAAACTCAAGGCCTTTTGCGTTATGAATGGACATAAGCGAAACGGCATCTTTTTGCGGCATAGTTTTTAATGCTTCCATTTCTTTTTGACCTTGAATCGCCTCGTCGATAAATTGTAAGTAAGCTGGAATATCGGTGAAACGAGTTGCAGACTCCATTAATTCTTCTAACATTTCTTCTTGGATGTCTTTATGCATCGTAAAGGAAGAACGATCGTTACTTTGTAAGTACTCTAAATATTTTCCTTTACCATGAATAATTTCTTTTAATGCTTTTTTCGGTTCTAGTTCTTTTATAAATTTAATAAAATCAATGCGCTCATTTACCTTTTTTACTTGAAAAGGTTTCAAGCTCGGATTTAATAATAAGAAATGAAGAAGAGAAGGGAAACGACCTTCACCATATTTCCATTGCTCACGTTCAATAAAGGAAATGCACTCATCTCGGCCGATATACATAGTTGGTAATATGTTAGAAAGAGATTCTAGGCGAAACGGTTCAATCACGAGTCGTAAATGATCTAATACAGGTCTAATTAAAGAGTGCTCGTAAAAGGATTGACTCGCACCGTGTTTAATAAACGGGATTTTATGAATTGTAAGCTGATCAAGTAACGAACGGCTTACAGAATGTGTGCGATACAGTAAACAAAAATCTTTATAGTTTCGTTCGCCACTATCTACTTTCTCTTGAATGAGCTGTAAAATTTGATTTGCTTCATCAAGAGTTGTAGCTGGTCGTGCGTAAAATGGTTGTACACCTTCTTCACGAACAGAATATAGCTCTTTATCAAAACGCTCTTGATTTAGTTTGATAACTTCATTTCCAAGTCCAACGATAAATGGATTGGATCGATAATTCGTATTAAGCGCGATAATCGTTGTATTATCAAATTCCTTTGGGAAAGATAAAATAATTTGATGACTTGCTCCTCGCCAGCCATAGATCGCTTGATCATCATCACCTGCGATAAATAAATTATTTCTTGGCGTGGCTAACAATTTTACAATTTCATATTGTGCATACGATGTATCTTGGAACTCATCTACTTCAATATAGTGGAAACGTTGTTGTAATTGAGTAAGTAAGGGAGCGTTATTTTCTAACATATAATATGTTTCTAATAAGATGTCGTCGAAATCGATATAATTATATCGTTGTTTTACCTCTTCAAAACGTTCGTATACTTCTTTAAATTCTTGTTCAACTGGTGTTTTCGCTTTTACATCTTTCGGACGATTTAAGTTGTTTTTTTCAAGGGAAATCATAGCGAGCATCGTTTCCGCATCATAACCGTCTTTTAAACGTAATTCTTTTAAAATTTTCTTTATCATAATTTGTTTATGTTTTTCATTTGCTAAAATTTGCTGATTATATCCTTGGCTACGAAGCAATTTTAAAAAGACAGAGTGGAATGTACCAGCAACAACATAGCTACTTGTGGCACGATTCATACCTGGTAAATTTGCTACACGACTTCGGATTTCTTCAGCCGCTTTTTGTGTAAATGTAAGCAATAAAATATTCCGTGGATGAACTTGTTTTACATTTACTAAATAACCAACGCGGGTTGTTAAAACAGATGTTTTTCCGCTTCCGGCACCAGCCAATGTAAGAACAGGACCTTCTGTCGTTCGCACAGCTTCTAATTGTTTTTCGTTTAGAAAAACATTTTGCTGTTCGAGAGCGCGGAAATACGCCGCATCTGCATCTTCTTCCATAATTAAATGGGTAGATGTTTTCGGAATATGATATGTCGCACGCGGAATATCAGCGTGTGTTAACGATTTTTGTGAAAATTTTTCTTGTGTCATATATTCACCTTCAAAACTATAGCATCAACATTTAACTTTAGCGGAAGAAAAAGAAAATAGCAATGTAAAAAACAGGAGGGGCTACCTCCTGTTTTCAAATTACAATTCTTTTATCATAACGATGTGAGGAATATTTGCTTCCATAAATACATCAGAACTCGTTACGTATCCAAGTTTTTTATAGAAATCTTCAGCATGTGTTTGGGCATGAAGTTTCAATTTTGGTAGCGAGTTTTTTTTTGCATATGCTTCAAGTGCATCCATTACAATTTTTCCAATGCCTTTTTTACGATGGGAAGCTAGTACGCAAATGCGTTCCATTTTTCCTATTCCATCAATGGTGCGAAAACGACCAGCACCAACTGGAACATCATTATCATAAATAACAACGTGTGTTGATGTTTCTTCAAACTCATCATACTCTTCTTCAGCAGAAACGCGTTGTTCATTCACGAATACTTGCTTACGTACAGAGAATGCATCTCTTAGTTGTTCGTCTGTTTGTACGATCTGTGCGTGCAAATTAGTTGTTCCCCTTTCCAAGGTGGAATGTTTCGTGTACAGTCCATGTTCCGTTTTCTAATTGATATAGAAGATGGAAGCGATCAATTGGTTGTTCATAATAGAAATCTTTCATACGTAATCGACCTAATACATCAGCATGCTCTGCATCTGATAAACCTTGTCCGATTGTTAAATGAGGTACAAAAGCGTATTCGCGTTCTTGCGTGAATAATCCGCTATGCATTTCTTCATTTAAGAAAGTAAGTTCAGGTGTTTTTTCTACTTTAAAATAAAGAACATTATTAACAGGTGCGAATGAACCAACTTTTCCGACATGAAGGGTGAAAGGGTTCGTTTTATTTGCGATTGTATGTAGCTCGTTTACAATCGATTCTAATTGTTCATCTTGCGTCTCAAAGGGTGTTTTCAATGTAATATGTGGCGGAACTAATGCGTAGTGCGGATCATAACGCTTACGCAATCCGTTCGCTTTATCTTGAATCATTTTAGATGGAAAAATTACAATGCCTAATTTCATGTTCCAATTCCTCCCTTTGTAAGTCTAGTTAGATTTTGAGAAAAATAAATCTCTTTATCTATTATATCAAATTATTCTGAACACTGCTCTCTATTATTTCATTGATAGAATATGAGAGAAGGCTTTCGGTAAGTCAGCCTGCCAATACTTCCAAGTATGATTACCTTCAAACTCTTCGTAATGCGTGATGAAATTTCTATCTGTAAGAAGAGTATTAAGCTCACGGTTCGGTTCTACGAAATCAGATACTTGTCCATCAGTGCGCTTTACAGCTGTTTCTTCTGTACCAATGACGTGATAAAGTTCTAAAGCCTGTGGATCTTTGAATTCTTTTGCTAAGTTCATTACTGTTTCGTCAACAAATGGTGATTGCATAACAACTTTACCGAATGTATGCGGATACATAAGTGCAGTCATAAAGGAAACTGTACCGCCAAGAGAATCTCCAATTAAAACGCGACCTTTACCCATTTGATACGTTGGATAATTTTCATCGATATATGGAGCAAGCTCGTGAGCAAGGAAACGAATGTAAGCAGCATTCTTTACATCGCTTGGGAAATATTTTTCCTTACGATCGTGTACGTTTTTATATGGAATACCGACAATAATTGTGCGGTCAATTTCTTCAGTTTCACGAAGGCTTTCAATTACACGGTGTGCTTTACCGAGCTGAAAATAATCTCTACCATCTTGTGCAATTACAACTGTATGTTTGTGCAGTGGCGTGTAATTTACTGGTAAGTAAACTAAAAGCGTAACATCTTCTTGAAGTGATGCGCTATAAAATGAAATTTCCTCAATTCTCCCTATTGTTTGATTCATGTAGATCCCCCTAAATAAAAATTTACTGTAATGATTGTAAGGGCGACGCTTATAGTGAAAATGAAAGAACGATTCACTAATAGGTGCCTTAATTTCTATTTTACCATAATGGTACGAAGAATCTAAAAAATTAGTATTTAAGTTAGGAAAGAAAACGGATATAATGAAGTGGGATTTTTGACAGGTGAGAGGGGAGACAGAATTTGAAACAGGAAAGATCAATTGCACTACCGTTAGCCATTTCCATTATAGCTATTTCATTCGCAGCAGTTTTTGTAAAGATGTCCTCAGCACCATCTTCCATCTTAAGTATGTATCGTTTATGGATTATTGTACTTATTATGCTGCCTATCGTTTGGAAGAAGCGGGAAGAGTTCCAGAAGATTCAAATAAAAGATTGGGGATTTTTAATTGGATCTGGATTCTTTTTAGCGCTACATTTTCTTTTATGGTTTGAGTCTTTAAAGCATACAACAGTTGCTAGCTCGACAATTATTTTAGCACTTCAACCGATCGTGTCTTTAGTTGGAGGTTTTTTTCTATTTAAAGAAAGAACAACCTACTCAGCCATTGCAACGATGGGTATCGCTATATTAGGTGTAATGTGTATTGGTTGGGGAGATTTAGGTTTAAGTAAACAAGCAATTTATGGAGATATATTATCCTTTTTAAGTGTAATAGCGGTTGTCGGTTATTTATTTATCGGGCAAACGACAGTAAAGAAAGTCTCACACTGGATTTATAGCTTTACAGTTTTTGCATTCGCAGGTATTTTTATGGGGATTTATAATATCGTGCTGCAAGTGCCTTTTACAGGTTATACGAAGTGGGACTGGACCGTTTTTCTTTTACTTGCGATTGTACCGACAGTGTCACATGTCATTAATAATTGGTTATTAAACTACGTAAATGCAACAACAATTTCGATGAGTATTTTAGGAGAACCAGTTGGGGCGTCTATACTAGCATTTTTCTTACTGGGAGAAAAATTAAACGCAATGCAAATTATCGGCAGCACGCTCGTATTGTTTGGTGTATCTGTTTTCTTACTGCAGCAACAAAAAAGAACAGCAAAAAATGTGGTGAACGAGCCAGTGTATACACAGGATTTATAATGTTAGCGGAGAAAAGAGAAGTTAAGATACTTCTCTTTTTGTTTTGTAGAAATTTAGGTGAAGAAGGGGGGAGTGTAGTGGAATTTCCATCAAAAAAAGACGCATGGTTATATTCAATCTTTTTCATTATTTTAGGCGCCTGTTTTACTCCAATATTTGCAGGGAGAGAATATTTTCTTTTGTTTTTTACAATTCCATTGGCAATAGTATTTATTTGGAGTTGGTTTTCAACAAAATATATTGTCGGGGAAGAAACAATTACTATTAGATCAGGTCCCGTAAAAAAATGTATATTTATACGAGATATAAAACAAATTTCAAATACGAAAAACCCAATAGCAGCTCACGCATTATCATGCGATCGACTTGAAATTGTTTACGGCGTACATAAAACAGAGATTATTTCTCCTAAAGATAAAGAACAATTCATCAATCTCGTAAAAAGTAAAAATCCCCACATTGAAATAAAGTAAAAGAGTGGCTTCGTAGCCACTCTTTTACTTTGGGTTTGTCATATAAGGTTGTACATGAATGACGCATAGGTCACGAAATTTTCCTTCAGCAGTTGTAACAATTACGACTGCTCTTCCTGCACTTTGTCCAGTAATCGTTACCGTATCTCCTTTTGGATATATGGTAATGATGTCAGAATTCATATTTGTCCAAATAAGTTCTTTATTTGCTGCTTGCATTGGCAAAACGGAAGCTGATAAATCCGCACTTTGTCCAGTTTTTATTTTCAACTTATTTTTTTGCATATGAATACCGATAACGGAAATAACAGAAGGAGCAATTGAAATTTTGGGTGGATTAGGTTGAATGTTTAAACGAGAAGCAGAAGTATTTGTAATAGGTGAAAATTTTCTTATATGTTGTTGCTGGAAAGCTGCTAACATGTTGGAGTCCCCTTTCTGTATAAGTGCTAATACTAATACTATAAAGGAGTAGTGTTATGTTAAATTTAACGAAACATAAAGAATTTGTTAAATTTGAGAAGAAGATTGTCGAACTGTAAAAAAATCTCTGCTGTTACGATAACAGCAGAGATTTCTTTTTATAGACTATCACTATGTTGTTTTTCGAAATTCTCAAATTGCTCTTCAACTTCTTTTGAAGGTTGTGTTAGTAAACTAACGATTACGATTGCTAGTAAACTAATTGTGAAACCAGGAATCATTTCATATAAGAAGTTTGTTAAGAATTTAAATTGAGTCCATATTATAACAGTAGCGGCACCAGAAATCATACCAGCAAGTGCGCCCCATTTCGTCATGCGTTTCCAATATAGACTTAATAAAATAGCTGGTCCAAATGAAGAACCAAATCCAGCCCAAGCGTATCCAACAAGAGCTAAAATCGTATCATTTTGTTTAAACGCTAATGCGCACCCAACTAATGCGATACCAAGAACAGCCATACGACCGACAAATACAAGCTCTTTATCAGAAGCAGAGCGTTTAAAGAAGGTACGATATAAGTCTTCTGTTACAGCACTTGAAGTAACGAGAAGTTGAGATGAAATTGTACTCATAATTGCAGCTAAAATCGCAGCTAATAAAAATCCAGTAATAAGTGGATGGAATAAAATTTTTCCAAGCTCAAGGAAAATTGTCTCTGGGTTAGATAATGTCAACTCTTGTTGTGAATAGTAGGCAATACCGATAAGACCAGTAAACATAGCTCCGACAACAGAGAAAATCATCCAGCTCATACCAATTCTTCGTGCGCTTTTCAGTTCTTTTACAGAAGAAATTGCCATAAAGCGTACGATAATATGAGGTTGTCCAACATAACCAAGGCCCCATGCGAATAAAGAAATCATTCCTAAAGTGGAGGCACCTTTAAAAATATCTAAACGTGTTGGATCTACAGAGCGAATTGTATCAAATGCAGGTCCAAGTCCGTTTGCATTCATAATTGTTACGATAGGAACAAGAATAAGAGCAACTACCATAATGATTCCTTGCACGAAGTCTGTCCAACTTACTGCTAAGAAACCACCAAATAATGTGTAAGCTACAACGACGCTTGCTACAATGAATAATCCAATATGATAGTTCATACCAAATGAATTTTCAAATAATACAGCGCCTGAAACTAACCCTGAAGCTACATAGAAAGTAAAGAAAATCATAATAACAAGTCCAGATACTAAGCGTAGCATGTGAGATTTGTCGTGGAAACGGTGTTCCAAAAATTCTGGGATAGTAATAGAGTTGTTTGCAATTTCAGAGTAGGTACGTAAGCGAGGAGCGACATATAGCCAGTTTGCGTATGCGCCTAGTGTTAGGCCAATTGCAATCCAACTACTACTTAATCCAACGCTAAACATTGCACCGGGTAAGCCCATTAAAAGCCAACCACTCATATCGGATGCTCCAGCACTTAATGCTGTTACTGCGGGGCCTAGTGTACGACCGCCAAGCATATAATCTGTTAAGTTGGATGTTCGTTTGTAGGCGAAATAGCCGATTACTAACATCCCGAGCATGTAAATAGAGATAGAAGTTAAAGTTAACATCTGCGTACTCATGTAGTTCCCCTTCCTTTTGTCATGTCTTTTGATGCATTTTGCATATTTATCCCGCATTAACGGGCAGTAAAACTCCCACAAGTTAAAATTGACTGGGCAAGGAAGTTAGGTGGGAGATCAACTGCCCGTAAATGCCCGATTGGTGAAGGCTAATAATCAATCGGGGATGAACAAAACCCCCACTGATTAAAGTTTCACTTTATAATCTATCATGATTATTCAGAAAAATCCATGCGCAAATACGAATTTTCTGAAATTTAAGCGTTTTTTGACAGTTCTTTACTTTTGGGATATATGACTTTCTAGCAAAAAACCTTAATTTTAATAGAGTATTTATTATATTTACATAAAAACACGTTGTTTTGTCAATATAATATTGAAAGAAGGGAAAAATATTTTTTTTCGAAAAAAGTATTGACTTGTGAAAAAAGTTAAGTCTATAATGAGTGCAACTTAAAAAAATGCAAGCGTTGATGAAGAAGAGTACACATGATGAACATGTCAGAGAGCTGATGGTTGGTGCGAATCAGTATGGGATTGATGTGGAATGGGCTTCGGAGCTTCCAAACCGAAACGAAAGAAGTAGGCTTTGGCGACATGATCTCATCGATACAAGAGACACGTATTGTTTTTGATACGGTAAAGTGCGTTACATTCGTAACGAATTAAGGTGGCACCACGGGAGTACCCGTCCTTTCTATAGGATGAGTACTCCCTTTTTGTGTACAAAAAATTAAATATGTTAAATCGTTTAAGTAAGAAGAGTACGTATATTGGAGACGTTTTAGAGAGTCGGGGACTGGTGGGAGCCCGGTACGGTGCCATATACGGAATGGGCTTACGAGAGGTATGCTGAACAATTTTATTCAGTAGGCAACCCGGGTTCCGCCGTTACAAGGATAAGGTATATATTTTGTACCTGAATAAAGCGGGATGCTTTTGCGTCCAACATGAGGTGGTACCACGGTAAATTTATCGTCCTCTACATATTTCGATATGTAGGGGACTTTTTTATTTTTCAGAGTGAGGTGAAAGGCATGATGACAAAAGAGGAATTTATGAAGCAAAAAGAACAAGGAAAAACATTTTTAGTAATCGCTGAAGAAGAAGGAGATAGCATTACGCCAATTTCTTTATATAGACGTATGACAGGGAAGAAGAAGTTTTTATTAGAGAGCTCACAGCTTCATCAAGATAAAGGGCGCTATTCTTACTTAGGTTGTAATCCGTATGGAGAAGTGAAAAGCATTGGTATGGAAGTCGAACGAACGACACATGGGCAAACAGAAAAGTTGCAAGGTAACGTACTGCAAGTGTTAGAAGGGGTAATTGCATCATCGCAAGTAGAGAGCCCATTCCCATTTTGCGGAGGAGCAGTTGGTTATATAGGGTATGACGTCATTCGGCAGTATGAAAACATTGGAGCAGATTTACACGATCCATTAAATATTCCAGAAGTACACCTTTTACTATATCGTGAGTTTATCGTTTACGATCATTTACGCCAAAAGTTGTCGTTTGTATATGTATGCGGGCAAGATGATTCAGCAGATTATGAAGAAGTATACGAAAGGTTGCAAGTATACAAAGAAGAAGTGCTAAAAGGAGAAGAAGCGGAAGTAAAGGAAATACAATCAACATTAGCATTCACTTCTTCTATAACGGAAAAAGAGTTTTGCATGATGGTAGAAACGGCGAAAGAGCATATACGAGCAGGGGACATATTCCAAGTCGTACTATCTCAGCGTTTGCAAAGCGAGTGTAAAGGTGATCCTTTCGCTTTATACCGCAAGCTTCGCATTGCGAATCCATCACCATATATGTTTTATATCGATTTTCAAGATTATGTTGTACTCGGTTCTTCACCAGAAAGCTTGTTATCAGTTAGAGACGATAAAGTGATGACAAATCCAATTGCGGGTACGAGACCGAGAGGGAAAACAAAGCAGGAAGATGCGGAAATTGAAAAAGAACTGTTAGAAAACGAGAAAGAACGAGCAGAGCATATGATGCTTGTGGATCTTGGACGAAACGATATTGGCAGAGTGAGTGAAATTGGATCTGTGACGATAGATAAATATATGAAAGTAGAAAAATATTCTCACGTCATGCACATTGTATCTGAAGTTTACGGAACATTGCGAAAACGAATGAGCGGATTTGACGCATTAGCGTATTGTTTACCAGCGGGGACGGTTTCGGGAGCTCCGAAAATTAGAGCGATGGAAATTATCAATACGTTAGAGCATGAAAAAAGAAATGTATATGCCGGAGCTGTTGGATATATTTCATTCTCAGGAAATCTTGATATGGCGCTCGCCATTCGAACGATGGTTGTAAAAGATGAAAAAGCATATGTTCAGGCAGGAGCAGGTATCGTCTACGATTCAGATCCGGTAGCTGAATATGAAGAAACGTTAAATAAAGCGAGGGCGCTTTTGGAGGTAATGAAATGATTGTACTCATCGATAATTACGATTCGTTCACATATAACTTGTACCAACTGTTAGGCGAATACGAAGAAGAAATTGTAGTCGTAAGAAATGATCAAATAACGATAGAACAGTTAGAAGAGATGAATCCAAAAGGAATTGTGCTTTCACCAGGACCAGGAAAACCAGAAGATGCTGGTATTTGTATCGAAGTTATTCGTCATTTCTATAAGAACGTTCCTATATTAGGGATTTGTCTCGGCCATCAGGCAATTATATCGGCATTTGGAGGAGAAATTGTAAGAGCGGAGCACATTAAACACGGAAAAACATCGCGTGTGAAACATAACGGAACGTCAATCTTTTCGTACGTGACGCAGCCACTAACAGCGATGCGCTACCATTCACTTGTTGCAGAGCAAGCGAGTTTACCACAATGTTTTGATGTGTTAGCAAATGCTATGGATGATGGAGAAATAATGGCGGTTCGTCATAATTATTATCCGCTTTTCGGGTTACAGTTTCATCCAGAATCAATCGCAACAGAAGAAGGCGGAAAGTTAATACGTGCTTTTTTAGGAGAAGTAAAAGAGGAGGAGAGAGTATGAATACCTATCTTCGTAAATTAGTGGAGGGACAACATTTAACAGAAGAAGAAATGTATGAAGCGGGACTTCTTTTATTAAGTGACAACATATTGGAAAGTGAAGTAGCAGCTTTCTTAGTATTACTGAAAGCGAAAGGTGAAACAGCAGAAGAAATATATGGCCTCGTTCGTGCTCTTCGTGAAAAAGCATTGCCGTTTTCAAACCATATAGAAGGCACGATGGACAATTGCGGAACAGGTGGTGACGGTGCCCAAACGTTCAATGTAAGTACAACATCGGCATTCGTACTAGCAGGAGCAGGTGTAAAGGTGGCAAAGCATGGTAATCGTGCTGTTTCTAGTAAAACAGGAAGTGCGGATTTATTAGAAGAACTCGGTGTAAATATTAGCAGTACGCCAAGCGAAATTGATTATTTACTAGAGCATGTCGGTATCGCTTTCTTATTCGCACCAGCGATGCACCCAGCATTAAGGCGCATTATGAAAATAAGAAAAGAATTAAATGTGCCGACAATCTTTAACTTAATTGGGCCTTTAACGAATCCTGTTAACTTAGAAACACAATTTGTCGGTATTTATAAACGAGATATGTTATTACCAGTTGCGCAAGTATTACAGAAGTTAGGGCGGACACAAGCGCTTGTCGTAAATGGAAGTGGTTTTTTAGATGAAGCATCATTACAGGGAGAAAATCACGTAGCCCTTTTAAAAGATAATGAAATAGTAGAAATGAGTATCGATCCGGAAAAGTATGGTTTCTCAAAAGTGAAAAATGAAGAAATTAGAGGCGGGAATTCAATAGAAAATGCAAAGATTACGCTCGGCGTATTAAATGGAGAAAAGAGTGTTTACCGCGATACCGTTTTATTAAATGCAGGGCTCGCTCTTTTCGCAAACGGAAAAGCGGAAACGATTGAAGAGGGAATTAAACTAGCGACACATAGCATTGACTCTGGAAAAGCATTAGCCAAACTAAACTTATTAATTACAGCAAGCAACGAAAAATTAGAAAGGGTGAATTAAGGTGGGGACGATTTTAGACAAAATTGTAGAGCAGAAGAAAAAAGAAGTTGCGGAGTTATATGAAACATATACACCAGGGAATGAAAAAAGAAAAACATACTCACTCGTAAAAGCTTTAGAGCAATTTACTGTCATTGCAGAAGTAAAGCGAGCATCACCATCAAAAGGAGATATTAATGTACACGTTGATGTACGAAAACAAGTGAAAACTTATGAAGAATGCGGTGCAGGAGCAGTTTCGGTTTTAACAGACGGTCAATTTTTTAAAGGATCGTTTCACGATTTACAAACTGCAAGAGCAGAAAGTAACATTCCGCTTTTATGCAAAGATTTTATAATCGATAAAATCCAAATTGATAGGGCGTATGAAGCTGGTGCAGATCTTATTTTATTAATCGTAGCGGCGTTAACGAAAGAAAAGTTAAAAGAGCTTTATAGCTACGTACTAGAAAAAGGATTAGAAGCGATCGTTGAAGTTCATGATGAACAGGAATTAGAAATTGCAATCCAATTAAATCCGCACGTTATCGGTATTAACAACCGTAATTTAAAAACATTCGAAGTCGATTTAAGCCAAACAGAAAAACTTGGAAAACGATTAAACGAGGAGAAATTACTTTGGATTAGTGAAAGCGGGATTCATTCAAAAGAAGATATTATTCGTGTCAAACGAGCTGGAGCGAAAGGTGTATTAGTTGGAGAAGCACTCATGACATCATCTTCTATTCGTACCTTTTTTGAAGATTGTAAGGTGAACATATGAAAGTGAAAATTTGCGGCATCACTGATGTTGAAACGGCAAACCGTGCTTGTGAATACGGAGTTGATGCACTCGGATTTGTTTTTGCAGAAAGTAAGCGGAAAATCACTCCAAGGCTAGCGAAAGAAATCATTCAGGAGATTCCAGCAAACGTATTAAAAATCGGTGTTTTCGTAAATGAATCAGTAGAAGAGATCCAGAAAATTGCAGATGAATGCGGGTTAACGCATGTGCAACTACATGGGGATGAAGATAATCATCAAATTAAAAGATTGAATATTCCGTCTATAAAAGCGCTAGGAGTAACTTCAGAGGCTGATATGAAAAACGCTCAAACATATGAAACGGATTATATATTGTTTGATAGCCCGAAAGAAAAGTTTCGCGGAGGAAATGGAAAGAAATTTTCATGGGCACTACTTGAGCATATGCCAAAAGAGTTGCGAGAGAAAACGATATTAGCTGGTGGATTAAACGCTCTTAATATAGAAGAAGCGATTCGAACTATTCAGCCGTATATGGTCGATGTAAGTAGCGGAGTGGAGACAGAAGGAAAGAAAGATTTAAAGAAAATAAAACAATTTATTAAAAAAGCGAAGGAGTGTTCCAAATGAACTACGCATATCCAGATGAAAAAGGCCACTACGGTATATACGGAGGACGATACGTTCCAGAAACGTTAATGCAATCTGTATTAGAACTAGAAGAAGCATATAAAGAATCGATGCAAGATGAAGCGTTTCAAAAGGAATTAAATCATTATTTAACAACGTACGTCGGAAGAGAAACACCGCTTTATTTCGCTGAAAATATGACGAAGTATTGCGGCGGTGCAAAGATTTATTTAAAACGTGAAGATTTGAACCATACAGGAGCTCATAAAATTAACAATACAATTGGTCAGGCACTTCTTGCAGTACGAATGGGCAAGAAAAAAGTTGTCGCTGAAACAGGGGCTGGACAACACGGAGTGGCAACCGCTACTGTATGTGCCCTACTTGGATTAGAATGCGTCATCTTTATGGGGGAAGAAGATGTGAGACGTCAAAAATTAAATGTGTTTCGAATGGAATTACTCGGAGCGAAAGTAGAAAGTGTAGCGGCAGGTAGCGGAACATTAAAAGATGCGGTAAACGAGGCGCTTCGTTACTGGGTTTCACATGTGCATGATACGCACTACATTATGGGATCTGTTCTCGGGCCACATCCATTCCCACAAATTGTCCGTGATTTCCAAAGTGTAATTGGGAAAGAAACGAAAAAACAATATGAGGCGTTAGAAGGAAAGTTACCAGAAGCAGTCGTTGCTTGTATTGGCGGTGGTAGTAATGCGATGGGCATGTTTTATCCGTTCGTACACGATGAAGAAGTCGCTCTTTACGGCGTAGAAGCAGCAGGGAAAGGCGTTCATACAGAACAGCACGCAGCGACTTTAACGAAAGGAAGCGTTGGTGTTTTACACGGATCGATGATGTACCTTCTGCAAAATGAAGAAGGACAAATTCAAGAAGCACACTCTATTTCAGCAGGACTTGATTACCCAGGTGTTGGGCCAGAACATAGCTTGCTAAAAGATATTGACCGCGTTTCTTATCATTCCATTACTGATGATGAAGCGTTAGAAGCATTTCAATTATTAACGAAAAAAGAAGGGATTATTCCGGCTTTAGAAAGCTCGCATGCTGTCGCATATGCATTAAAATTAGCGCCGCAAATGAAGAAGGACGAAGGGCTTGTCATTTGTTTATCTGGCCGCGGTGATAAGGATGTAGAGAGTATAAAACGTTATATGGAAGAGGTGTAAAAAATGGGAGTAGAAAAAATTAAAGCAGTATTTGAAAATGGTAAAAAAGCATTTATTCCGTACGTAATGGGCGGAGATGGTGGACTTGAAAAGTTAAAAGAAAGAATTCGTTTTCTAGACGAAGCAGGAGCAAGCATCGTTGAAATTGGTATTCCATTTTCAGATCCAGTCGCAGATGGTCCAACGATTCAAAGAGCAGGGAAACGAGCGCTAGATAGCGGCGTAACAGTAAAAGGCATTTTTCAAGCGTTAGCAGAAGTAAGGAAAGAAGTGCAAATTCCATTTGTACTCATGACATATGTAAATCCAGTACTCGCATTCGGAAAAGAACAATTCATTGAGAGATGCTTAGAGGCAGGTGTGGACGGTATTATCGTTCCAGACTTACCGTATGAAGAACAAAATATTATTGCCCCGTTACTTCGAGAGGCAAACATTGCGCTAATTCCACTCGTTACAGTAACGAGCCCAATTGAGCGAATCGAAAAAATTACGAGTGAATCAGAAGGATTCGTTTACGCCGTTACAGTAGCAGGTGTAACGGGAGTGCGTCAAAACTTTAAAGAGGAAATTCATAGTTACTTAGAAAAAGTAAAATCACATACGCATTTACCGGTAGTGGCAGGGTTCGGTATTTCAACAAAGGAACATGTAGAAGAAATGATTACAATATGTGACGGAGTTGTCGTTGGAAGTAAAGTTATTGAGCTGTTAGAAAATGAAAAACGAGAAGAAATATGTGAATTAATACAGGCAACAAAACAAAAAGAAGAGGCGTAAGTCTCTTCTTTTTGTTTTGCGTAATAAATGTTAAAATATACAGAAAATACATATAATTTAGAGGGTGAGAAAGCATGCTAAGACGTAAACTACTATATCTTCTTTTAACTGTACCACTGTACGCTTGGCTTATTAGCATGACGAAAATAGAGTTGATGGCTCTATTTGTAGGGTATGTATTCATCTTTTCCAACTTAAATCGGATTCAAGAGCAATCTATTTTAGAAGTATGTATATTTTCAATTAGTATAGAACTATTTAGTATCGTTTCGATTGTATTATTAAATGAATTATTTCAATGGATTTATTCATTTTCATTAATGAAACTTGGGAATATTGTACTGCAAGCGATATGTGCTTACATTGTGTTTGTTGTGTTAGGAAAAATAATCGGACAGCAGACGGTTTTTGAGGATAATAGAAAATGGGAGTGAATCAAAAAGGAGCCAAACGGCTTCTTTTTGATTCTGTTGTAAAAACAATTGAAAAATATTACATCTGTTATATAATAGTTAAAAATTGTATTTTTAACGAAATGAGATGATAACATGGCCATATTGTTGGCACTTATCCCAATTATGATGATTTTCATTTGTTTATTTTTATTTAAACAAACGTCATTAAGGTCCTCATTAATTTCTTATGCGGTGTCTGTTGGAATCGTTTTACTCTCGCCAACGTTTCAATTAAGGATAAGTGAAACTGTGCATGCAACGATTAAAGGTTGGTTAATTTGTTTTATTGTCGGGTATGTTTTATTTTTCGGTATTTTTTTATTTCACCTCATGAACAAAATGGGGTACATCGATCAAGTAGCGCGTTTTCTAGAAGAAGTTACTCATGATCGCTTATTACAAATGCTTCTTATGTGCTTTGGTATTTGCCCACTAATTGAATCGGTAAGTGGATTCGGAATTGGCTTCATGGTTGCAGCACCTATCTTTCTTTCATTAGGCTATAAACCGTTTCAAGCTGTACTACTTTCATTTATTGGTTTACTAGCTAGTTCATGGGGCGCAATGGCAACTGGTACGATTATCGGTTCGCAGCTTATAAATATGCCGCTCACAACTCTTGGTACAAATACAGCATTATTAAGCATACCGATTTTCGCATACTTTATCATCCTTTCTTTATACGTTGTCGGTGGCTTTCAGGCAGTTATAGAAAAGTGGAAGGAAGGGATAGGATTCTTTCTATTATTTTCTCTCGGAATCTATCTTTCTAACGCATACGTAAGTGTTGAACTAGCAGGTATATTAAGTTCTATCGTTACCATTACATTTGGCTTTCTTATCATTAAACTAAAAGGGAAAAATGAGCAAACCTTTATAACAGAACATGCTGCGGCAACGGAGAGAGAAGTATCCATTATAAAAATTATTAGCCCTTATATCTTCTTAACAGTTTGTATTTTACTTTCTCGCCTCGTTCCACCATTACATGATTTGTTCAGATCATATGCAGTCCTTGATTTAAAATCATATTCTTACAAATTAGAAATGCTATATTCACCAGGTTTTTGGCTCGGCATGACTTGTTTATTTACAATTATTTTCTTCCGCATTCCATCTCATATTATGAAACAATCACTCTTGCAAACGATAAAACAATGGATTCCTTTTGCGATTACGACGACGATGTTTATCGCCATTTCAGAACTAATGGGTGCATCTGGTATGCATTCATTACTCGCAAAAACAGCTGGTGAAACATTTGGTACCTTTTTCGTTTTCGTTGCTCCGTTCATCGGTGGTATCGGTGGTTTTTTAACAGGTAGTAACGCAGGATCAAATGCGATGTTTATAAAACTACAAATGCAAACAGCACAAAACGTAGCACTCCCGTGGCAATACGTCACAACACTTCAAAACACCGCATCGTCAGTGGCGACAATCGCTTGTCCATCACGCATTACACTAGGTGCTTATTTATGTAATATCCCGTATCGTGAAAATGAACTATTAAAGAAGACGACGTTAATGATCTTTGGTGCGGTGTTACTTGTAGTGGTGGAGGTTATTTTTTGGTATATGTTGAGAAAATAAGAAATCCTCCTGAAAAAGGAGGATTTTCTTTTTATATGGATAATGCCTTAAGTATGAAAAGCTTCTACTAAATGAATAGGAGATGAAATGTATGCCCCTAAAAAACTACGGTGTGTTAAAAGGTACAGTTATACAATCAAAGATTGGAAAAGGGAAAACACCTCATTATCAAGTTCATTTACAAGGCGAAGCAGGAGTAGATTATCGTATTGCAATTAACGTGAAATCGCAAAGTTATCCGTCGGAAGTTTTATATTTTGCGAGTAACAATATTAGGTCAGAGGCGATTCATATTTTACCGACATTACCATTCGGTTTTACAGAAATAAAAAACAATGAACCGAAAGTAGCTTTAGATTATGTAAGAGGAAATCTATTTGACTCAAATCAAATGATCCCTTTACCACCTGAAAAAGCAGGAGCTGATAATGATTTAAATGAAAAAATTGAGCGGTATATAAAGCGAGCGATAGAAGAAAGTACGATTATTTACGCGTTCGGTGAAAGATGGGGGCCAGAAGAAAATACACCCGATTCTTACTTTCATTTTGAACCAGGAAACGGTATACATGATATTCATATGAATCAAGGAAATGTAGAAAAATGGCAAGGTGATGATGGTATATGGCAAGACGGAGGAATACTCATTCATTTTGAAAAGGAAGAAGAATGGATCGGTATCTTTCTTGCATTCCAGTCGCAGTCATGGTGTACGGATGAAGAAGGGCATGCTCGTGTTCCGGTTGAGAATTGTAATTATAAGAAAAATAATTGATGAAAAGAGCTCGTTCGACATGAACGAGCTCTTTTCGTTTCGAAAAAGAAGTAAATGGAAAAATCACACGTTACTTCTACGATGGTGACAGTATTAATCCGTTATACGAGACAGATGGTAGTGGAAACGTACTTCGTCAATATGTATACTCAATGGCCGGCGTTCGTCTAGCAATGAAAGCACAAGGACAAACGTTATTCTATCACTACAACCCAAGTGGTGACGTAGTAGCGATGACAGACCCAAATGGACAAGTTGTCGTAAACTATGAATATGATGCATGGGGGAACGTATTAAAGAGTGACGCAAAAGGTATCGCAGCAGAGAATCCATTTGGATACGCGGGATACATGTATGATAAAGAAATTGTTATGTATGGTGATCGCTATTGAAGGCATAGAAACTGTTCATGAATTATTAATAGTGGTATTTTTCATAATGATTGAAAATGATAACTTATAAAAGGTTTTTGATAGGATCAGAATTCATGGTCACTACTTTTTACTATTTATAAGTCCTTTCTAATCCTTTGTCACATGTATGATTTATTAAGTGATTTTTACACATTGTGTAGTATCTGCATATGGTTACTTTTAATATAAGGGATATAGGGGTAGTCTGTAAATGATTTACGAGGAATTGTAGGAATATTTTCGTAATTACAAATGAAAGTGTTTCTACATGTAAAATCTATCTTGTTTTTTTTATTCTTATCCTTTAATTTATGTAAGGGGATTGAACGGATGTTCTGTTTTTAATGGATAATAAAAAAGAATGGTAAGATAGTTTGGGAGTTTACTATATTATTCTAGACTTGTCTGTTTTCCACCCTGAAAGTCACAATTTTATGGATGCAGGAGGCTACATATATATGGGTACGAGGCAGAAAATTTTGATGCAAGCGATGATGCTTGTAGTCATGGTTATGATGAGTGTGGTGTTTAGTAAAGAAGTTGGTGCAGAATCAGAAAACAAGAGTGATTGGATCGATAGTGTTCATGTAACGCCAAGTGAGGTTTCTTTTGGTAATGAAATGAAAGTGAAAGTTACCGTCAAGGTTAATAATCCAAATGGCATAGGTTCTGATATAAGCATCAAGTATATCCTTCCTTATTTAGATGAAGAGGAAGAAGAAGTTTATGAGTATGTCAATTTAAAATATAATTCGGAAACAGATTTGTATGAAGGTGTATTAAATACTTATTTTGATTTTGAGCAGGTTGGAACTTGGGAAATTGATATGATCCATTCAGGAGTTTTGGGCTTAATAGCATATAACTCTAACGTTCATGAGCCACGAGGTAGCTCAGAGAGAGAAAGCATGGAAGAACTGAGCAGTGGTAACATTACGTTATTGGAGCCAGTAGTTGGTTGGAATTATTTCAAGGAATATGGAGAAACACAAGGACACTGGTATTATTTTGATGAGAAAAAATTGGAATTTGTGACAGGTTGGTTTAAGGAAAATGGAAAACAATACTACTTGAATGACAACGGAATGATGGTAACAGGTTGGGTACTAGTAGATGGCAAGTGGTATTACTTGAAAGAAAACGGATCTATGGTGACAGGTTGGACGTTAGTAAATGGTGAGTGGTATTACTTAAGTGCAGATGGAGCAATGAAAACAGGTTGGACGCTAGTAGATGGCAAGTGGTATTACCTGAAAGAAAGTGGCTCCATGATGAAAGGATGGGCGTTAGTAAACGGTCATTGGTATTACTTAAATGCAGAAGGCTCCATGGCGACAGATTGGATATTAGTAAATAATACATGGTACTATCTAAACGCTAGTGGTTCTATGGTGACCGGTTGGTTACAAAAAGATCGAAATTGGTATTACTTACACTCTAATGGTGCAATGGCAGTAGGAAAACATTTCATTGATGGTAAATGGTATGGTTTTAAAGAAAACGGTGAAATGATGTCTGACTGGAAGAATGGAAAAACAGGATGGAGAATAGAAAACGGTAAACTGTATTATTTAAACCAGAAAGGTGTAAAAGTAACTGGGTGGCTACAAGATAGTGGAAAATGGTACTACTTTAATACAAAAGGTGAAGCGGTAATAGGTTCGGTGTTCAATAATGGTAAGGGCTATTATTTGCAAAATGATGCTTCGATGGCAATAGGGTGGATTTCTCTTGAGGGTGAAAAGTATTATTTTGATGAAAATGGAGTAAGGGCAGCAGGTTGGAAAGAGATAGATGGTAAGTGGTATTCTTTCTTCCCATCTACTGGAAAAATGAGCAAAAATACGTGGGTTGATAGCAAATACTGGGTAGATGCAAACGGTGTATGGACAAAGACAAGATAACTGAATAGTAGATAAAAAATACAAACCTCATTAAAAAGGTTTGTATTTTTTATGAGAACTAACAGGAATGGGAAAAATATATAATAAAGTAAAGAAGGGATTTTGTATGGGGCATGATCTGGGTGAAGAGGATGCCTCTGTAACGCAGAATGGGTATACGTATGGTGATAATAATCCAGTGATGCTGACAAATCCAGATGGACAGGCACCTTGGCTTATTCCTGTAGCGATAAGTGGCTATAGTGCTTATAAAGGATACAAAGGCAAATCACGTGTTAATTGATTAAGAAAGTCTTATAAGCAAATACGTCATACATTAAATAAAAAACGTTAGAAAAGGATGAAAAGCTACATGAATAGTATTAATATACAGTCTATATTAGATGATTTATGGGGCGCTACCATTTTAGAGACACATATAGATTTGTTAAATGATAATATTAAATTTACATTGCAGGTAATTGATAACGGAGTGATAAAAGATTATAAATTAGTATTGATAGAAGTGTCATCGTTTTATTATGTTAAAGATGATGAAAAGCGTAGATTTGCATTTTATGATAGAGAAAAAGTAGATTATTTAGAATTAACAACGATTTATTATGAAGATCCAAATCTGAGTGAAGTTAAATTGAGTTTACAAAATGAGAAAGAATGGAGTAGCAAATATTCCACAGGAGTAAATATTATAATAGAGATTTGGGATTCTATTTTGTTAGTTGAAGCAAAACAATTTTCTCTTAATGGTAAAGTGATTAATCTTAAAATGTAGTTGTTTTTTAGTATAGTTATTTCGTTCGGAGCTGGGTATCGTTTAGGGGCAAAAAATTACAAGCTTGCCAACACACCTCCGTCCAATAAAAAGCACTTAAAACAGGGAATGCAAAAAGCTGGAACAAAACTAGAATTAAAAACAATGTGATTTAACATTTTCTTTGAGTAATTAGAGTGTAGTATATAAATTTATAATGGAGAGTAAGCATCAAATTTATTAATAATAAGAGGGTTTTGCAGCACCCTCTTATTAAAAAAGAAGAAGATGTACAATAAAAACTAACGAGCTGACTTTACAAATCAACTTTTTCCAATCCTTCTATGAACATGTTCCTTTATAAATTCCCCCTAAAAACTCAATATTAATAATTCGAATATTATACTATTAAATATCTACAATGTTATAGTTGTTTTTTTCGTCTTCCTTGTTACAATAGTAGTTAGATAACTATTAAACTAAAAAATTAATAAAAGGAGTACTAGGAAGAAATGTTTAAAAAAGCTGCAGCAATTGTCTTAACATCTAGTATAATTTCTATTCCTATAACAGGTTTAGCTGAAACTGTAACAACTTCTAATACAGCAACTGTAAATGTAAATGCTGTAAAACAATCTGGATGGGTTCAACAAAATGGGAAATGGTATTACTTAAATTCAAGCGGCATTATGCAAACTGGCTGGCTGTTTGATCAAGGGGTTTGGTATTATTTAAACGCTAGTGGAGCAATGCAAACTGGCTGGCTATTAGATCAAGGAGTTTGGTATTATTTAAATTCTAATGGTTCTATGAAAACGGGTTGGTTATTAGATCAAGGAGTTTGGTATTATTTAAACGCTAGCGGAGCAATGCAAACGGGTTGGCTATTAAATCAAGGAGTTTGGTATTATTTAAATTCTAATGGTTCTATGAAAACTGGCTGGCTTCTTGATAATAATAAGTGGTATTACTTAAATTCAAGTGGCGGAATGAAAATTGGTTGGCTACAAGATGGAAACAACCGTTATTACCTCCAAAATGATGGATCAATGAAAATCGGATGGCTGCAAGTGAATAATACGTGGTATTATTTAAACGCTAGTGGAGCAATGCAAACGAGTTGGTCATTTATAGATGGAAGTTGGTACTATTTACAAAATAATGGTGCAATGAAGACGGACTGGCTACAAGATGGCGATACATGGTATTATTTGCAATCCAACGGTATGATGCAAACTGGAACTGCTTCAATCAATGGAACGACGTACCATTTCGACAAGAGCGGTGCTTGGATTCCTGAAAATAACATCACTGCTACCACATATTTAGATCTTGATTTAACGTACGCTTCAAATGTGACTGGTGCAGAAATTGATGCTAATATTAAAAAATATCATCCAGACAGCCCATTAATTGGACATGGGAATGACTTTGTTGAAGCTCAAGCTAAACATGGTGTCAATGCTCTTTATTTAGCTGCACACGCTATTTTAGAATCGGGATATGGTAAATCTGAAATTGCATATCGTAAACATAACCTATTTGGGTTACGTGCTTACGATGCTGATCCATTTAAGTATGCGAAATATTTACCAACTTTCGGTGATAGTATTTCTTATAACGCAAACTACGTAAGAGAAAAGTACTTAGAAGCAAACGGATCATACTTTAACGGACCAACATTAAAAGGCATGAATGTCATGTATTCAACAGATCAAGAGTGGTCTGCTAAAATCGTAAAAATAATGGAACGTATTAAACCTTTCCAGAAAAAAGATTATGTATATGCGAAAAAATTACCTAAAAATCCAAACTCTTTAAATGTCGACGCCCTATCAAGTGATATTCCATATAAAACATACTCACAAGGAACGACAAAAACTGTTAAACTAGCTACTTCCTATTACGTTGTACCATATCCATTTGATGGTACAATTAAAAGTCAGTCAGTTACGAAAAATGATCAAGGCACACTAGCAACGGGTACACCTGTATTTATTTATCGTGAAGATCCAAACGGATGGATTGAATTCTCACTCACAATGAATGGAAATAAATATTGGGTATTAAAAGCTGGATTAAATATGTAAATAAAATACCCCTTTTAGAAAAAGCTAAAAGGGGTATTTTATATGTTTTAAATTATTAATAGGTTTGATGAGGTTAAAGTTGCTGTGCGCAAATATATGCACTTGTATAACTATCAAAGATTTCAAAAAAACTAAGCAACCTGAGTCCATATAAATATAGAACTCAGGTTGCTTAGTTGCGCTTTTTTAATACGGGGGCATTTCACAACGAACGCCCTCCTCTTATTTTATAAAACCCAAAACTAACAAGTGTAGAAATACACGAGAACAGCAGCGCCACACTAGAAAATGCAATGAGATACATATTATATTTCATTACTTTCCCGATGAGTTGGTTACTGTCGTACTGAAAAAGTTCTGCTATTATATTAAATAAAAACAATACGATAAACATGAAGATGACACCGTCAATGGATCCTTTAATGTCTGGTTTACTTAAAGCGATATGTGCAGAAATACAAATAGCGATAAATAAAAATAACCAAAAGGAAGGATTCAATAAATTGTTTATTGTAAATAAGCTTTTCAATAATACGAACGTCGACAAGAGCATGTTTTGAACCATTTCTAAAGTAATAGAAGTAGATGCAATCGTCTTTTCGAGAGTTGTATTAAATAAAAAATATGACTCTGGTACGAAATAGCGCATGAAAAGGATTAATGCAGTAATACCAGAAATAATAGGGCCAATTCCAATGAAGAAATTCCCAATTCGTTGATATACACTTTTTTGATTGTATTGATGTTGTACGTAACCTAACGCACCTTGGCTCGTATCTGTTGGGAAGAACTGCGTTGCTACAATTTTATGACGAAATAGTACGCACATAATGGCATGTCCAAGTTCATGAATAGGAACACCAATCCACGCAGTCAAAAGAAATCCTTTTCTTCCGAAAGCCCTCCACCAATACATTCGTGTGAGAGATTCTAAATAACCTAATAGAAATCCGATTACAATGATGACTCCAATTAAAGAAAATAACTGGATCACGCTTGTAAGGAGTATTTGAAAAATTGAGTTTACAAATTCCATTGCCTTTCATCCAATCTGTTTAAAGTTTCACTTTAGTTGCTCTGTTTCATAATAGCATTATTTTTCTAGATTACTAGTCTATATATTTTCTTTCAAAAGCAGGATTTCATAATCTGTTTCTTGTAGTCATGTTTTATGTCCAAAGTCATATATTGAACTTGTAACATCCTATAAGATATATGCTTAAGGAGGGATGAGAGCGTGAAATGTCCAGCATGTCATACAGAAAATGCAGTAGAAGCAAAGTTTTGCGGGAATTGTGGACATTCGTTAACCGAAGAAGTAGTAGCAAGTGGTGTCCAAGAAGAAAACCAGCAATCATCGCATGCAGAGCAAGCGAAGGAAACTCGTCCAAATGAAACGGTAGAGCAAGCAAAGCGTTTTACGAGTGGCTATTTTCGGTTTTTTAAACAGGCATTTCAAGCACCGACAGCGATTATGCAAAGTGGCAATGTCGAAGTGCGAAATGGAATTGTCAGTCTTGTTCTTATTTGTTTTTTAGGAGCATGTATTTTTTATAGAATGATGAGTGCTGGTGCAGCTGTTACGAGAACGCTAGTGCCAGAAGTATATACTCCTACATTTTTGGGAGAATCTGTAACGGTATTTTTCTTTTTATTAATTTTAACTTTGTTTGTTGGATTCATTATTTTTATAAGTGGTAAGATGATGAAATCCTCTTTTTCGTTTCTTGAAGTATTCGGCATATGGGGAACGATAGCAACGCCGGTTATTGCTATTTTAGTCCTTACTTTTCTTTTTAGTTTCTTATTAATCTTTTTCTCACCGATATTATTATCTTTAGCTACAACTTATATAGGGATTAGTATAATTGTAGCCATATTAAAATTAGATAACGGCGGATTAGATCTTGTTTATACACTTCTTATTGCAAATGTTTTCATTGGAATCGCAACATTTATTGTACTTTGGTCTTACATTAGCACTGTAATTCAAGCCTTTACACAGGGATTAACTGGCTTCTAATGCAAAGGTGGTTGAACGGATGAATGTATGTACAAAGTGTGGAACGCAGTTTGTAGATGGTGTGCAATTTTGTCAAAACTGCGGTACAAAGAGAGAAATTCCAGTGGTGAAGAAGAAAATGGGGAGCGGTACAAAAATTGGCATTACACTTTTAGCACTACTTGTTATAGCGATTGTTGGATTGTATTTGTATGGATCATCGTATTATGCGCAGGTGGCACAAGTAGACCGGATGATTACGATTTTACAAGAGAGAGACGGAGAAAAATTAGCTGAGATTATTACGACAGATGACCCATCGGTTATTGTAACGAGAGAGAGTTTCAAGCCTCTATTTTCATATATAAAAGAAAATCCGTCTTACGTGAATGAATTGAAACAATATTTAAAGCAAGGTGAAAAGCAAGGGGACGGAATTGAAAGAGCGGATTTTTCTTTAACGAAAGACGGGAAACATTACTTTATATTTGATCGGTATAAATTGAAGGCAAGGACGTATTATACGACTTTGCTTTCAAATGAAAAAGGTGCATCTTTAAAAATGAACGGAAAAGAAATCGATAAGACAGAAGACAAAAATTTTCAGAAGCAATATGGACCGTTTCTTCCAGGAGCTCAAGTGTTTCAAGTGGAATATAAAAATGACCATGTAAAACTATCACGCGAGGAAAAAGTTGTACTTATGAAACAAAGTCAAAATAATGTAACGATAGATTTAACGTTGCAAGGGCAATATATTACAGTTCAAACGAACGCGCCTGGTGCGACATTATATGTGAATCAAAAGCCAGTTACCGCATTGACCGGAGAAGAAATTACGTGGGGTCCCGTAGCAACTGATGGAAGTGCGACGATTTATTTAGAACGCAATGGAGAAAGCGGAAGGGAAACAACAAAAGTAGAAACGGTAACAGCACTTTCGGCTTATAACCTTCCATTCGAAAAGAAAAGCGTAGAAAAAACAGTCGTTTACAATGTTACTCCGCCACCTACGACTGGGTATGTATACAATGGTTTTATCTTCCCTGATAGTAATATTCGAAAATTAACGAATGCAGATTTAACGTATGTAACGAAAGAACAGTTGAAAATTGCTAGAAACGAAATATACGCAAGACATGGAAATATATTTCAAACGAAAGATATGCAAGCGTATTTTTCAAAACAGTCTTGGTACAGAGAAAATCCGTATTTTACAGGAAAGCTAACGGATATTGAAGCTTATAATGTTGAATTGATTAAATCAAGAGAATAGCGTTCGTGAAAAAGGTACAGTGTGTATTACTGTACCTTTTCTATGATTATTTAGCTGGACCAGGATCTCTTGAGAAAAAGATGTGAAAGAGAAATGTGACTTTACTTGCTTTTCCTGATGTACTAGCCTGTACGGCGGATAAAGAACTAGGTGATAAAGCTACTTCAGAATAGGGTGCTACGACTGTTTTGAGATTATGATCTGAATCTCCTGATGTAGTAACCGTTATTGTATCTGCAGATAAGTTAATAACTTTAATAGTACCACTTGGAAATATGGACTTACCAGCATGTGATGCTGAAGCGAAGCGAGTGCCTTTCCAAATATCTTGTGCGTAGGTATCGTTGTCAGATAACCAAGCACGAGCGCTGTATATGGTTGCGTTAATGGAAAATTCTTGGTCAAGTGGCGTGGCGGCTTTCGGTTCTTGCGGTTCATCTGGAGTTTGAGCGAGAAGGCCAGGGCACATGTATGTTTCACCTACTTTCAATAGTTACTGTTATAGCATATTAAACATGTTGTTTATAAGACACGACGGTTACCTATTCAGGCATAGGTTTGTGCACTAAATTTGTAGATGAAATATTATTTCTTTACAATGGGAATAGGTGTTATTTCTATAAAATATGGAAATTGTAAAGAGTAGGTAAAAAAGAAGGAGTGGTAAAGTGAACTATGTCATTATTGGCGGAGATGCAGCTGGGATGAGTGCAGCCATGCAAATTGTAAGAAACGATGAAACTGCAAAAGTTGTGACGTTAGAAAAAGGTGAAATCTATTCATACGCTCAGTGCGGATTACCGTATGTCATTAGTGGTGCTATTGCTTCGACGGAAAAATTAATTGCGCGTAACGTGAAGACGTTTCGTGATAAGTACGGAATTGATGCGAAAGTGCGACATGAAGTAACGAAAGTAGATACGGAAAAGAAAATTGTGTACGCAAAGCATACGGAGACGAAAGATGTTTTTGAATTTACGTATGACCGTTTATTAATTGCGACGGGAGTGCGTCCTGTTATGCCAGAATGGGAAGGACGAGAGTTACAAGGCATTCATCTTTTAAAAACAATTCCAGATGCTGAGCGTATATTAAAAACGTTAGAAACAAACAAAGTTGAAGACGTAACAATTATTGGCGGCGGTGCGATTGGACTGGAGATGGCAGAAACATTTGTCGAGCTTGGTAAGAAAGTAAGAATGATTGAGCGAAATAATCATATCGGTACGATTTATGATGCAGATATGGCGGAATATATACATAAAGAAGCGGATAAACATCATATTGAAATTGTAACGAATGAAAATGTAAAAGCTTTTAGAGGAAAAGAGCGAGTAGAGGAGATTGAAACGGATAAAGGTACATATAAAGCAGATCTTGTTTTAGTATCTGTCGGAGTAAAGCCAAATACTGATTTTCTTGAAGGAACCAATATACGTACAAATCATAAAGGGGCAATTGAAGTAAATGCATATATGCAAACGAATGTGCAAGACGTATATGCTGCTGGTGATTGCGCGACACATTATCACGTTATAAAAGAAATTCATGATCATATTCCAATTGGAACGACTGCCAATAAACAAGGACGACTTGCTGGACTCAATATGGTTGATAAACGAAGATCATTTAAAGGTACGTTAGGTACAGGCATTATTAAATTTATGGATTTGACACTCGCGAGAACAGGCTTAAATGAAAAAGAAGCGAAAGGGCTCAATATCCCGTATAAAACAGTTAAAGTAGATTCAACAAATATGGCGGGCTATTATCCAAATGCGAAACCACTTTATTTAAAATTGCTATATCGCTCCGATACGAAGCAATTGTTGGGTGGACAAGTAATTGGGGAAGAAGGTGTAGATAAGCGTATTGATGTGATTGCAATGGCGCTTTTCAATAAAATGAGCATTCACGATTTAGAAGACGTCGACTTAAGTTACGCACCACCATATAATAGCGTTTGGGATCCAATTCAGCAAGCAGCAAGGAGAGCGGAGTAGCACTTTTAAAGTGCTACTTTTTTTGTAAAGGGAAGTAATCTTTTTTATTGAATAATAAAGAGGGCGATTTATAAAAATGGTTGTAGCACTTCAAAGAGTTCAAGAATCAGAAAAAGAAATATTACGTAATTTGTACGCATTATATCTTCATGACCTTTCCAAATTCACCACTAATATAACGATTGGAGTAAATGGTTTTTTTGGAATATAAAGATTTACACTTGTTTTGGAAAAATGACGGAATCACTCCATATTTTATAAAAATTGATAATAGTATTGTAGGATTTTTATTATTATTAGAACGTCCATTTTTGAAGAAAGAAAACGATTTTTGTATGAATGACATTTTCATATTGAATCAATATAGGGGAAAAGGAATCGGTAAACAAGTTATTGAAAATTTACTAGAAGAGAAACGAGGACAGTATTTCGTTATCGAACTTCTAAAAAATGTACCGGCAGTTTCGTTTTGGAAGAAAGTATATAGAGAGTTAAACATTGAATTTGATGAACGAAAACAAATGATTGATGATGAAGAATGCCTCGTTCAAACGTTTAAAATATAATGAAATAAGTGTTCCTCGTATATTACTTTGAAATTTAGCTTTATCCCGCTATTTGTGGGAGTCGGGTTGCTCGTAAACGCCCGATTGGTGAGGGCTGATAATCAGTGGGGGATGAACAGCCCTCCTACTGATTAAAGTTTCACTTTATTTTGAATATAAGGTTCACCCTTGAAAACAAAGTACGTATCGCTTATATTGTCATATAGTATTTGTTTTTTTACAAAGCAATGAACGAACCAGGGGGCGCAGTATGGCAATTAACATGAAAACAATCGAGGAATGGATTGCGGAATCAAACGCAAGACAGGAAGAAGATTTTGGACACGTTGTTGAAGAGATGAAAGAAGTATGTGTCGGACTTGATAATGCGACATTAATTTATACGAAAAATGTATTTTGCTTCGGTAAGAAAGTAGAAGTATTGTTTTTCTTCCAAGACCATGTCGTTATCGGACAAGAAAAAGACGAATATGTTGAGATTGAAAAATTAAAGTATGATGCCATTACAAATAGTAATTTAAAAACAAATGACAAAAATACAACGTTAGAATTAAAGTTTGCTAACGGACAAACTATCAATTTAGATAGTTTAAATGATAACTATGGTACGAAAAATTGGTTATTTGCAAGACAAATTAAGAGTATCTTTAAAGTAATCTAGTAAAAAAGCAGACTCTTAAGGGTCTGCTTTTTTACTTATTTCCGATTACACAAATACAACCTCTTTCTTCATAACATTTCACACTTTTAAATCCCGTCTTATAAAAAAGGTTTATTAATTCTTCCGTCGTTTTAAATTTCTTCATATGATATTGAATTTTGAAAGTTTCAGCCACTAATAAAAAGGATCCGTTCGGTTGTAAGACGCGAAGCACTTCTTTTATATCGTGTTCAACATCGGGCCAAAAATAATGAGTTTGAAAGGCGGTAATGAGATCGAAGAAGTTCGTATTGTAAGGAATAGAGGAGACGTTAGCTTGATGAATGATTACTTTCCCTGTTTTTACATCTTTCATATTTGCTTTTTTTGAGTTTTCAACAGCTTGATCGGAGTAATCAATCCCGTATATTTTCCCAAATGTAGTTCTTTTTGAAAGAGTGTGTATTGTTTTGCCTCCGCCACAGCCGATATCTAATATAACTGCCTCTGTCTTTATATGCACTTTTTGCAACGCCCACTTTGTTAATTTCGTATGTGCAGCGTTCATAATACAAAGCATGGAAGAACCAATTGTTCCACGAGGATTTTTTGCTTGCTGAATTAATTGTTGTAAAATGCTCAAATCAGACTCTCCTTTTATGTAAGAATATATACTTATTTCGCTTTTTATAAATTAAGTCCTTTAAAAAAGCACGCCGGTGGACGGCGTGCTTTTAATTATGCAAAGACCCTTTTAACCAATTCCGCGCTCGATACGCCCCAACAGGAATTTGAATAAGTGATGTTTCATTTCCACCATCAATCCCGTACAATTGATCACAAGAATTTGTATCAAAACTTAGTAACGGATGACCACCCATCCCCATAGCGGTCGCAGCGAAAACGAGTTTATGAACGAGTATACCAGCTTCCATTTGGTGAATGCGATATCCTCTATAGCCTAATGCACGTGTGTAGTAATCCTTCTTTCCAACTACATGTAAGCAAAGTGGTACTTGAAAAAGGTTTACGTTATCCATCGTCATACTAGACTGAAGGGGGTAACGAAGGTCTCCATACCGAATTGGGTGTATGGAATGTGTTTTAATGTTATAAGCATAAGCCCCGTTTTCAATAGTTTTTACGTTATAAAAACATCCATACAAGGAGACGCGTGCATTTTCATTTATATACTTGCCATCAAGGTCGTTGTAATAGGGGAAGGAGAGACTCGTTTCTTGTAGTAAAGTAGCGAGCTCAGCTGCATCCCATTTCGTTAAAGTAAAGTCATCGTTAGGGGAGTACCGCTCTTTACAAAGCTGTAAGAAATCATACGATAAACGCTCTACTTTCGGTAGCTGTACAGTGTGCGCATGATGTTGATAGTACTCTTCATGAGCTAGTGTTTGGAAGTGTTCTGTCGATTCAATCATAGATGCTTCATTTATTTTTGTTATCATCGGATATCCTTCCACATGTTTGGAACGAACGAAATGCTCATGTGCTAAAGGTGGAATTTGCTGCAATAAGTCATGAGAAGTAACGGTTTTATTTTTACGATAATCATCGTGGAACCAATCTATATTCGGTTCTGTACTTAAAGGAATAACAGCATACACACTTTCTTCTCCTTCGGTCAGTCCGAGTAAATGATTGATTGCACGGTCTAGAAATTGAAAGTATATGCCATTTGTGTAACCGAATTGTTTCGCACATTCGAGTAATTGACCGATGAGAACGCCGCTATCTAATCCTTGCAGACGATACGAAAAGTTATTGTATTTAAAAAAGTTTTTCCAAAACATAGTGGATACAAATGCAGCACCAAAGCAAGAATGTATGTTACAGCGATTGCCGAGTGCGTCTGTAAGATAAGAATCGAAATTTCCTTCGCGAAGTAAGATAAGTCGGTGATACGCAGCGTCATAGTGGTAAATCCCGTCTGGATAATGATCCAATTTTAAATATATATACAATTCATTCGGATATAAAGCACCACCTGAAGGGATAGACCTCCGGAATAAATTTCTTTCGCTATTGAGCTGACATAATTGGGTTATACCAAATGAATACAAAAGGTAAGGACCAATCTCATCCAAAGTAGGTGTAGTAGAAGAGTTCGGCAAAGATATTGGGATTTCTGAAGAGAGAGGGATGACAGGTACATTTCGATATAACTTATAAGGAAGCGGTGCGTCTTCCCAGTCCACCTTATGATTCGGCATAATTTCATCAATAGTGAAATGGAGATGATGTAAAAAAGTATCTAGCTGCATGAAATCCCCCCTTTACTATGGAAATGGATGAGGATGTGGATTTAATTGTTCGTTTGTTAAAGGCTCAGCCCTATATCCAAGTGTCATCGGTACAGTGTACACTCTATCCAGTCCGGTAACACGAGTGAGATGGTGACCGAACGTCATCGGTAGCATGCCTGGGATCATGACTTTTACACAATGTAATCCGTTCTGCTCTATAAGGGGGACGGTTTGATCTACAACGATTACTTCGAGCCCAGATTGATGCAAACGATTTAAAAGTTGATGAAGATCAGATGTCAAATCCATATCAAACGATTGTAATGCATTCATTTCTTGGAACGATTGCACCGGAGCATCGTCACGTAAAAGGAAATGAAGACGTTCTTCCGTTTCTTTTAATCCGTACAGCATACTATGGTCTTCCATTTTATTAACGAGATAAGGATCTTGTAAGCATTTTTCGTAGTACTCTCTTTTTTGCTCGAGCTCATCATCTGCTATTAGTAACATGCCTGCTATTTCGTGAATTGCACTTTTTATAGCTCGAATAGGATCTAAATGAGAGCCCCCTGCACAAACAACGTTCATTCCATTTGCACGCGTATTTTTCGCAATTACCCATAAACTCGGGATGCCATGTTCCATCGTCGCGTTAAAAACGTGTAATTCATACCCGGTAATCGTGCGTAACCGCTGAATCATTAATTGTAATTCCGTATCGTTTGCTGAGCTAAGATCAAGGCGGGGAAGAGGTAATTCAGCATACCAAGTGAGCAAGAAGGCATCACGCTCTACAATTTCTAAAATGCCGTGAAAAATTGCTTCTTCTAAACTACCACCAATTGCACAACCATTGGATGTTTCATACACGAAAGCATCCCGATGACCGAGGCTATAATAAGCGATTGATTCTGGAACTAAAAGTGGCTTGTTTTGTGATAAAGAATAGCCCCATACCCAGTTTTGTTCATAGTCAGGATTAAACGGCTTAAACGGAAAACTATCACGATTATAATGTTCATTTGTATGTACACCGAGTGTGAGGGGATTCAGTGCATGATCCTCTAAATCATGAAAACTACCATGCACATTTGTCTTTTTTCCTCGAGGTGACATACCACAATATCGTTCTAAACCTTCTAAAATAGCAGTTGCTTCACTCAGTGCAAATGAATGGGTTCGACCTGCAACACCTTCATTCCCAAACATTAACGGCATGTTTATAATGACGTCAGCGAATGGTAATAAAGAATGCTGCATTTTTCCATTCAACATACCAACCCGGTAATCTAAATAGTCTCTCGTTAAAAATGTATTTAGTTCATGAATAGAACGACAGCGATACGTTTCAGCACTTGTTTTTAAGCTCGGTTGTAAAGAAATCTGTGCCGCATCCGCAGTATCAGTAGGTAAATTACTACATATAGGACAGAGAGGATCTGGAAGAAAAGAATGCCGCGTACATTGCAGTGTTTGTAAGTTTAGTAAAATGAGTTCATTTTCTAAAGAAGAATGTCCGTGAGCTAATATTTTCTCCGTTTCAGCATGAATGAGCTGGCACATTTGCAGAATGCCATTTTGGGTGGCGCGTACATCACGCCTCGTTACGTGCTCTGATTTCAATGCATATTTCCGCTGTAATTCCCACATTTCTTGTTGATCAAATCCGGCGATAAAGCGTCGTCCATCGGCACAATGGGTGCATCCCGTTGCAAGAGGATGAATATAAGGTCCGATAACACCTTCACCAAATGAAGTAAACGCACGTAGCCACGGAATATGATTGGAACGAAAAACAAGCTCAGCATCATGATGAATAGTAGAAGGAGAGCCGTCATGTAATACGAGAGCGAGGTTGATATTTTCAGGGAGTTCGTCTGTAATTGTATGTTGGCGAATGATGGAATATTGTTTGCGTAATTGATCATGTACATAGTCTGCAAGTAGGCCATCTCCTATAAGCAATATATGTTGAGTCATAGACCGTCCTCCTTTGCAATTAATACCCCGTACACACCATCTAAATTTTCTTTCAAAAATGATTCAATCGCTAAATCAAACACGAATGGATAAAAATTATGTTCTCCTAAATGCTGCAAGGCAAGCTGTAAAGATTGCACATCTGGAATTTCTTCGTCCGCTTGTATTTCTATTCGAAAAGAATCAGTGTCATATAAAATAATAGATGATTCAGGCAAAACAGTAGCTCTGTATGGAGTTTCTTCATTTTGAATGTGAAGAAGAGATAGTTGTAGTGCGTTACGTAACGCTAACGTCATATTAATACTGGATGCGCCATACCATCTATCATTTACACCGACCCAAACGACTGGAAAACTAAGAATCTCTTCACTCATTGCTATTTTAGGTGCTTCATGAATTGTAGAGAGAGCATCGTAATAAAACTTACAATGTGTATCATGAATTTCAGCTAGGTCGATCGTTGTAATTTCTTCTAGCATATGTGATTGCCGCTCATATAGTTTATTGTTTAAATGTTGTTGTAGTGCCCGGTATACACCTTCTGTCATCGTTTCCCCAGCACCAATACCGATATCGTTATGTTCAGGAATAAGGCGATGAATGATTTCAGCTACATATGTTTCAATTCCTGTTAAACCAGCTTCACGGCGAGCTTCATTATGAGTCAAACCAGCGCAAGTCATAAGAGGCAGGAGGGAAGCGGGACCATCGGATAGTGGTGTAGCTACTTGAATATTGCATTGTGATAACGGTAGTTGATATGAATTTTGTTCATCCCACACATGGAATATACCAGCTTCTTTAGAAGTTAATGAGTCGAAAAAACGGAACAATTCAGTTGAAGTATGTTGGTTGGACCGCTGCGCAAGTTTTTCGGTAAGATTTTCTATTGTATCAATTGTAAAACTTTCATCAGTTGCGAGAGGATGTTTTATAAAAGGATGCCATGTCCCTTCGAGTGTTTCACAGTTTAATAAAAAGAATTGTGGCTCTTTTTCTCGATATGAATCATCAGCGACGTGTTTAAATAATTCAAAAACAATTATATTTGCTAACATTGCGCCAGTAATTGGTGAAAAAGGAGCTGATGCATTTTCATTTTGCAAAGTAGTTTCATGTAGCCGATGCCAAGCTGATTCCCAGCATTCTTCACGATCAGCTGTTACGACAGGACCAGCCAAACCGAATGTTGATAAACAAATGGCGGGTATGAAGTTCTTTCCTACTTCCTTGCAAATCGTGTGAACTGTTCTTAAGCCTTCAATGTCTCCATTTTGAGAAACGTATAAAATCCAGTCAAAGGGTTCGAACACTTCATGCAGGGGGCGGTCAATTGTAGTATCTATTTCTTGAACAAGTACATTGTCATCAACTTCATATGCACGTTCTACTAGTTCATGAATTCGGTCGTAATTTGTTTCCATATAATCTGTGACAAGGTAATGAAATGTAGGTAATCCGGATTCTAGTAAAGAAGAAACTAAGGAAGTAAGCATATCCCCAGAACCAAGTATAAGGACATTTGCTGCGCGGTACGTCTGGAATTTTAAAGCACCTGAATGAGAATCAGCTTCTAGAAATTCAATTTGCGAAGCATACCTATCGAGTAATGCACTGTTTAATTCATGAGGTGCATCTTGACTTACATCACGAACAAAACCATTTTCATATAAAATCTCTCCAATTTCAAATACACGATGTTGATAGGGGAGAGGAAGACCATCGGTTATTTCTGCTAAAGAATGATCACCATTAAACATAGGCATTAATTTTTCAATCCAGTTATAAATTCCATCACCGTCCATGCGGAATGAACTGGCGTTATTTCGAAAATAGACACCCCCGTTTGAGTCGGGAAGGAAGAAAGTATCCTTATTTGCTTTAAGCTTTGCATGAGCTGGAAGGTTATTCATTTTAATCCTCCTTACGTTTTAAGCATACATTATTAGCTTATGTCATGAAATTTGTCCCGTATGAACGCAATAAAAAAAGGCTGTAGAATGATTTATTCTACAGCCTCTAATAGACTATTAGTCTATCAACCTTCTAATAATAATGATTTTGGATCTTCAAGCATATCTTTAACAGCAACAAGGAAGCTAACTGCTTCTTTACCATCAACAATACGGTGATCGTAAGATAGTGCAAGGTACATCATCGGACGATTTTCCATACGTTCTGCATCAATTGCAACGGGTCTTACTTGGATTTTGTGCATTCCTAAAATACCTACTTGTGGGCTGTTTAGGATTGGTGTTGACATTAGAGAACCGAATACACCACCGTTTGTAATTGTAAATGTACCACCTTGTAGCTCTTTTAATGAAAGTTTATTATCACGTGCTTTCATACCTAAATTACGAATTTCGCTTTCGATTTCAGCGAAGTTTAATTGGTTAGCATCGCGTACAACTGGAACAACTAATCCATCTGGAGCTGCTACTGCAATACCGATATCATAGAATTTTTTAATGATAAGCTCGTCGCCTTGAATTTCAGCATTTAATAATGGGAATTGTTTTAATGCTGCAACAACTGCTTTTGTGAAGAATGACATAAAGCCAAGACGTACATCATGTTTTTTCTCGAAAGCATCTTTACGCTCTTTACGTAATTCCATGATTGCACTCATATCAACTTCGTTAAATGTTGTTAACATTGCAGATGTTTGTTGTACTTCTACAAGACGTTTTGCAATTGTTTGACGGCGGCGGGACATTTTTACGCGCTCAACTGGTTTTTCAAATTCCGTTTTTGCAACTGGAGCAGGAGCTGGACTTTTTGGAGCAGCTGGTGCTTCTTTTGGTGCTGCAGCATGAGCTTGTACATCATGTGGTCTCACACGTCCAAGTGGATCTGTGCTACGTACGTCGTTTAAGTCGATTCCTAATTCACGAGCCATTTTTCTAGCAGCTGGTGATGCGATAGGATGGTTCGTATTTGGTAAACCTTGTAGAGCCGTAGCTTGTTCAGCAGTTGGAGCAGCAGCTTTCGGTGCTTCAGCTGTTTCTTGTTTTGGTTGCTCAGCCACTGGTGCAGGTGTACTTACTGCCACTGGTGCGCCATTTGCATCTAAAATTGCGATAGTTGCGCCAACTTCAACTGTATCCCCAGGCTCGCCTAGTAACTTTGATACAATACCTGAATCTTCTGCAATGATTTCTACATTGACTTTATCAGTTTCAAGCTCAACAACGCTGCCACCTTTCTCAACTTTGTCACCTACGTTGATAAGCCATTGTGAAATAGTTCCTTCTGTAATAGATTCTGCAAGCTCAGGTACTTTAATTTCGATCATTTTAAATGTCCTCCCCTTATTTGCCTAACGGTGTGTTTTGTCTTCTTTAATCTTCGGTAATCTCCATTTGTTAGCTCGACTTGGGCAGAATATCTGCCCAAGTCGAGCCGGGAAAAATTCATTGTTACTTTTAGTTGCTATAAACTTCAATTTCTTGTTTATCTTGACGGAAGTTATACTTCACATCTAAAGCGTGCGCCACAATTAGTTCTTGCTCAGCTTTGTGAGCGAACGGATCGCCACCAGATGGGCTAGAACGATCTGGGCGTCCAATGTAACCTGTTTTCACTGTATCTCCAGCTAGTTCGAACAGAATTGGAGCCATGTAATGCCATGCACCCATATTACGAGGTTCTTCTTGAACCCAAATAATTTCTTCTAAGTTTTTAAAGCGTTTCATAATAGATTGAACTTTTTCAGCAGGGAATGGATACAACTGTTCAATGCGAACGACATGAACTTCATCTAAGTTGTATTCATGTTTACCAGACTCGATTTCCGCTGCTAAGTCAATCGCCATTTTACCTGTACTTAAAACAAGACGTTTAACTTTATTTGGTTTCATGCCAAGGTTTTCTTGTTCTAAAGCAGGTTGGAAACGTCCTTCGCTTAACTGACTAGCAGTTGAAAGCGTAAGTGGGTGACGTAATAAACTCTTCGGCGTCATAAGTACTAAAGGTCGAACAGCTTCTGTTCCTAAAATAGATGCTTGACGACGCAAGATATGGAAGTACTGTGCTGCGCTCGTTAAGTTTGCAACTGTCCAGTTGTTTTCAGCAGCTAACTGTAAGAAACGCTCTGGACGTGCACTAGAATGCTCTGGTCCTTGACCTTCATAACCGTGTGGTAATAGAAGAACTAAACCAGATTTTTGACCCCATTTTGCTCTTCCAGCTGAAACGTATTGATCAAATAATGCTTGCGCAGTATTTGAGAAGTCACCATATTGCGCTTCCCACATAACAAGAGTTTCTGGAGCAAATACGTTATAACCATACTCGTAACCAACAACAGCAGCTTCTGATAACGGACTGTTATGAACAGAGAATGAAGCGTTAATGTTTGGTAAGCGATGTAATGGTGAATATGTTTCATTTGTATCAGTATCGTGTAATACGATGTGACGATGCGCGAATGTACCACGCTGTGAATCTTGACCAGTTAAACGAATTGGTGTACCTTCTTGTAAAATAGAAGCGAATGCTAATGACTCAGCAAGTGCCCATTCAATTTTACCGTTCTCTTCAAGAGCATCTTTACGGCGTTCAAGAATTTTCTTCACCTTCGGATATACGTTAAAGCCTTCTGGCCAAGATAATAGACCTTCATTCATTGCACGAAGTGAGTCAAGTTCAACACCAGTATCAATTGGCTGAATGCCTTTTGCAACAACATCTGGTACTTTAACGTGAATTGTTGCATCGCTCGTATCAGCTGGTGGTACTTGTGCATAATCAGATTTTAATTGTTCTTGTATAAATTGAGTAATTGTTTCAACCTCATCTGCATTTAGAACACCAGCAGCTTGTAATTGATCTGCATAAATTGCTCTTACAGTTGGGTGATTTTTAATTTTTTTGTACACTTGTGGTTGCGTAACTGCTGGGTCATCCATTTCGTTATGACCGTAGCGACGGTAACCAATTAAATCGATTAAGAAGTCTTTTTTGAACAACGTACGATATTGAATCGCCAGGTTAGCAGCAGCAAGGCAAGCTTCTGGATCATCAGCGTTCACGTGAACAATCGGAATATCAAAACCTTTTGCAAGGTCGCTTGAATATTTCGTAGAACGAGAATCATAGCTATCAGTCGTAAAACCAACTGCATTGTTTGCGATAACATGAATTGTTCCGCCCGTTTGATACGCGTTCAATCTGCTTAAGTTTAGTGTCTCAGATACAATACCTTGACCAGGGAATGCAGCGTCACCATGAACTAAAACTACGAATGATTTAGAAGTATCTTGTTCTGGAAGACCAGACTTTTTACGATTTTCTTGAGCCGCACGTGCGAAACCTTCCACAACAGGATTAACGAACTCAAGGTGACTCGGGTTATTCGCTAATGTAACGCGAGTGCTAACTTCTTCATTCCCAACGACTTGTTCTCTACCTAAATGGTATTTCACGTCGCCAGTCCAGCCAGCATTTGCCACTGCGCCTTCTATTTTTGCATGTTTGAATTCAGCAAACATGTGAGTATATGGTTTTTCTAATACGTGAGCAAGTACGCTTAGACGACCGCGGTGAGCCATACCAATCATGACATCTTCAACGCCGCCTTTAGCACCTTCTAGCACAATTTCATCTAGAACTGGTACAAGCATATCAACGCCCTCGATAGAGAAACGCTTTTGCCCAACGAATGTTTTATGCAAGAATTGCTCGAAACCTTCAACAGCTGTTAAACGTTTTAAAAGAGCAGTTCGTTTTTTATTTGATAATGGTTGACGCAATGAATTTGATTCCACCATTTGATGCAACCACGCGCGTTCTTCACTATCTTGTATATGTGAGAATTCATAAGCTAAAGATTTTGTATAAACGTCTTTTAATCTATGAATTACATCAAGTGCAGTGTGAATACCCTCTGGTGCATCTTGCCATACTGTTTTAGCTGGAATCGCTTTCAAGTCAGCATCGCTCAATTCGTTCATTGCTTTCTCAAGAAGAGATTGTCCGTTTGCAGCATCTTCCATCGGGTTGATGTGAGCCAACGTATGCCCGAAAGAACGAATCTGTTCAACAAGTTGAACGACTTTAAGAATTTTTTCAATGTTACCTGTGTTTTGAGGAGAAAAATGTGTTGCTGTGTTGTCCCCTGTTACGACATCATCTTGAAACGAAGGAGCTCCAAAAATTTCAAAAAGCTCTTGTAATTCCGCATCAACAGAACCTGCTCCAGTTACGTAAAGATCATACTGTTCAATAACATAACCAAGGTTCGGACCATGGAACTTGGCCCAAGGGTTTGTCGTTGTATTCTTCCTCGTCATTTGTTTAAACCTCCCAATGCATATAATCCTTTTCCTATACAAAAGGTGCATTTTGCTCTTTTTCAATAATTGATGAACTAATAATTAATGTAAATGTTGTCTTTACTCTTATGTTATTACAATAATTTACATAATACCAAACACTATTACTTATCTGTTTTGTAAAAAAACATTCACAATAACTTATCACCCAAGTTAATCTTTCATGTTATAAAGTAATTTTACAGAAAAATGGAGTGGATATATTTGGTATACCTACACTAACAACTATAATTGTTGCATTTACATATAGGTATAATAGTTAGAATGTTTCGATAAAATAAAGTTCGAATTATGTATATTGAAATAATAAGCGCTTTCATTGATATTATACAACAATATAACGGAATATAGTATAAAAAATAAAAAATTATGAATTTAGAGTAAACTTTATTTCGGTAGTGTTAAATATTGAAAGGAAAACGAAGGATTTCTACAAAAAAAGTGGCTAAACATAAAAAATGCTTCATAAACCGTTAGTTTCTATTAATATGCCGAAAAATACCGTAAAACAAATAACGCATTTCATCTAATAAAGCGGCAAATGAAATATTTTAAAAGGATAAAACAAATATGGAGATATTAAATTTTTATAAAAATGGAGAAGGGATATAGTAACGGATATATACATTGTTCCATGTTGCATTACAAAATAGACGTGCTGAAATTGAAAAAGTTTCTTCTATAATAAAGTGAAACTTTAATCAGTGTGGGGTTTGTCCATCCACCACTGATTATTAGCCTTCACCAATCGGGCAGTTATTTCCCACCTAAATTCCTCGTATTCACTGAATTTTGAGGTGGGAGTCTTACTGCCTGTTAATGCGGGATAAATAGCGTGAAACAAACTGAAATATATGTAAAGGAAACTTGATGTAAAGTTTACTTTACATATATACTCGATATAAGGGAGGAGGGAGAAATTTCCTTGGAAAATAAAATGGTCGAATATCGAAAAAAATTTGGACTATCTCAAGAAAAATTGGCTGAGAAACTTGGAGTTTCCAGACAAACCATCATTTCAATTGAAAAAGGGAAATATGATCCATCACTTCCATTAGCATTTGAAATAGCGAAAACATTTCAAACAACGATAGAACATGTATTTATTTATGAAGGAAAAGAAGAGGGGGAGAAAGGATGAATGATTCACAAAAGTATTTTGTTATTATGGGAATTATCTTTTTAATTATGAGTGGATTTATGATACTAGCAGGTATAATGACACATTCAGCACCACCAAGTCCTACTTATACGTTACTAGCAATGATGATTATGTGTTTCTGCTTAAGTTACTTACACCCGCAATTTAAAGAAAAAGATGAGCGAATGAAACTCATTCGTTATAAAGGGATGTTCTTCAGTTTTTTTGCATTAACAGCGTATTATCTCCTTTTCTCTATCGGCTTAAATTTAAAAGTAATGACACTATCTGCGGTTGAACTATTACATATACTTATGGCACTTACAATGAGTACCGTCTTTATCTCATTTGTTGTTTTGGCAAAAAGATATTAAGATGGAAGAGAGAAAGGAAGATTAACATATGCAAATGATGTATGCTTTTGGTATGGGGATCGTTTTATTTTTAGCGGTGTTCCTATTCATTCGTAAAGACGTTCAAAACGGGACGTTAACGAAACGAGGATTTTATAAAATGATTGGCTGTTTAGTTGTTATGTTTATAGCGATCATCGTAATGATTGTATTAATTACTCAATCATTATAAATTTTAAAAATGAAACCTTACTTTTTGTAAGGTTTTTCTTTTTGTATAAAAACCTAAAAATTACCACAAAAACCATTTACTACATGGAAGCTATATTGTATAATCCAATAAAATAATAGAAAAGGAGAATAGTATATGAATAAAAAAGCTATCTTCTTTTTATTAACAAGTCTACTACTTGTAGCTAGTATTACTTATATAATATGTAACACACGAGAACAAGTACCACCTATATTAGTATGGGAGGACCAAGAATACTACGTTACGGATGAACCTGCTCAAGCAGAAGAAGTCGGACAAAGGCTCGGAGAAGTGACAAAGAAAATTGAAGCAAGTAAAGCACCTACTAAAAATAGTGAATCTAATACATTACAAGAAAAAACAGAAGTATTCACAATGATTGAAGAAAAAAAAGATGATCAATCGCCTTTAATCATAAAGGAACCTTATGGTGATGAATATAGAATAGTAAGGCCGATGTTAAAGCAAGTACTATAATAGAAAAGGAGACTCATATGCAGACAATAGCTTCATACCCGTGGTCGTTAAGAAAAATATTTGTCTTTTTCCTTTGCTTTATTCTGCCTCCTATCGGTTTCATTTATATTTTGATGAATAGAGAAGCACTACAAAAGAGAGATTTCATTTTATATGTATTATTTGCTGCTATTAATATATCGCTTTGGTTATCATTGATGATTTTTGATAGGAGTATGTGGATGGTAGCGGGGCATGATGTGCTTAGCGTAATTGTTATTATTGTTTCGAATATGAATAAGGGATAACCCAGCAATTTTAAAGTTGCTGGGTTTTATTTTGATATTTATAATGAAATAACAAATCTTTAATAGAGAGTAGCGGCATTATGAGATGGAGAGCAGGAACGTTTGAAAAAATAGAAACAAACCATGCATCTATTGAACAAATTATAAATACATATAAGAAACAAAACTTAAATGGTGGAGCGGTTATAAGCTGTTTTAAAGTACATAACGAAAACTTTTTCAAAGAAATACCACATGGAGAAGATGGACACGAGCACTTTTTCAGAAGAATCTGCAACTCTTTAGATATAATCAATAACTTAGAAGAATTAAAAATACATACATCAGATAAATATAAGTTTCGTTTTAAAGAGCATCAGGCAGTCATGCTTGATGGTAGCATTGCCGCTCAAATTTTGTGGGGCGGAGCGTATGAAGCATTTCAAGAACGGCCGGTTGCTGCGAAGCAATTAGCGATTAATGTATGCCAATATATGTTCCAAGATCGATACGAAGATATTAAAGTGTTTGAAAGTGACCACCCTTGGACAGATTGGTTTTACGATGTTGCATGGGATGCTACTTGGATGTTATTAGATAGTAAGGAGCATAAAATGTGGTTAATTTGTGCTACGGATACGGATTAAAAGATAAAGAGTCTTGTAGAAATGCTACAAGGCTCTTTATCTTTTGGGAAAGAATAGAAAATAAATCGTATAAATGTTATACTAAAAAATGTTTGTAATGTAAGTTTTATACTGTTGTATAGTGATGGCTTACTAGAAAAGAAAAGGTAAGGTAAGAGGAGAATGAACGTGAAAAAGGTAAAGAAATTATTGCTACTAATGATGGTAATAGGGTTAACAGTTGGTGTTCTAGCAGGATGTGCAAACCCGAAAGATACTGCTGAAGAATTTTTAACAGCAATACAAAAAGGGGATGTAGAGAAGGCTCGTACATTCGTTGAAAGTGACAAGGAATTTAATAAACTAAATGAAAAAACAGATGATGCTGAAGCAAAAGAAATGCTAAGCGCAATTACGAAAAACTTTAAATTTGAAAAACTAGAAGAAGTATCAAAAACAGATGATAAAGCAGAAGTGAAAGTGAAAATTACATCTGCTGATCTATCTGTTGCCGTAACGAAAGCAATGGGAGAAGTTATGCCAATGGCCTTCGCTAGTGCCTTTAGCGAAGATAAAGAGCAATCTGAAAAAGCAATCGAAAAAACAATGACGTCAGCTATCGTCAAACATTTATCAGATAAAGATGCAATAATGGCAACACGCGAAGTTACACTAAACTTAAAGAAAAATAAAGATGGTGACTACAAAATCGTTGCTGACGATAACTTGAAAGAAGTATTGTTTGCGAATGCTAAAGCTTTGGAGAAGATGTTTGGTGGGAAGTGATTGACTTACATAAAAAAGAGACATCATATCACGTAGTAGGGTGATATGGTGTCTTTTTTTATGACCATGGAGAGGTTTGAACTCACGATATCCATTCTAAAAATTTTATATCATGTTTTTATAAATATATAACATAAAGCTAGTTGTAACAGGGAAGATACTGTATTCGATGTTTTCTTAGGCAGATCCTGTAACGTAGAAAAGTGAAATTTCTAGACCAGATTTTAATTAGTTTTCTTTCAGTTTTAATGAGGAGATGTACGAAGATGTTGTGACTATGCCTGCTGAATACTATTAATTGTGAAGTTAAATAAGACAACAATTTATTAGAGGAAGATTAGTTAGTTTAATTATAAGATTTAGGTGTTTAACAGGGTTACTAATTAATTTCAGTTCTCCCATGAAAAATTAAAGAAAAAGTATTGATTAACAAATTCGTGTTTTAAGTGAATGTGGGGGCTTCTTTAAATAAAGGTGGTCAACACTATGTAAATAATTAGGAGTGCTAAAATATGCAAAATTGCATATTAATTATTTTTAATCTTATGCTAACCTTATAATGCGAAATATAACATTTGTTGGTAATGATTCATTTTTGAAGGATAAAAAATGAGATATTACAGTGAATTGTGTGCCATCGTCCTATATTATAAACGATAATAACGAAAGCTATTTGAAGTCCTTTGAGGGAAATAAGTTATTAAAGAAGATACCATATAGAAGATTTTTCGGAATTTAAGATGTTACAAATGTCATCTTATTTTTAATGTCTGATAAAAGTGATGCCATTAGAGGGCAAAATATTGTGGTTGACTATGGATATACAATTGTATAAATAAATCATCTTGGGAATTAAGGTTGTGGATAATGAGTTTACTAATTAAAGATTTAACAAAGAAATTTGACGAGCATGTTGCAGTGAATAATTTGAATATCGAGATACCGAAAGGTGAAATATTTGGGTTCTTGGGCGGGAATGGAGCAGGTAAAACGACTACATTTCGAATGATACTTGGACTTTTATCGAAATCAAGCGGAACCATTTCATGGAATGGTAAACCTATAAATTATGATGTTACAGATAAGATTGGGTATTTACCAGAAGAACGTGGTCTTTATGCGAAAATGACTGTCAAAGAACAAGTTAACTTTTTTGCAAAATTAAAGAATATGAAAAGTAAAGATGCAGAAAAAGAACTGCACTATTGGCTGGAGCGTTTTAATATAACTGAGTATCTGAACAAAAAGGTAGGAGAACTTTCAAAAGGGAATCAGCAAAAAATTCAGCTGATAACAGCGATTATACATAAGCCTGAACTCTTAATTTTAGATGAACCATTTAGTGGTTTAGATCCAGTAAATGTTGAAATGTTAAAAGAAGCTGTTCTTGATATGCAAAAACAAGGGTCGTCGATTCTTTTTAGTTCACATCGTATGGAACATGTGGAAGAATTATGCCAACACATTTGTATCATGCACAAAGGAGTATCTGTTGTTCAGGGAGACATTGCCAAAATTAAAAGTGACTTTGGTAAAAAGAATGTTATAATCGTTGGCGATCATGACTTTGATCATTTAAAAGAAATAAAAGGTGTGGAAAGTATGAAGAAACGTAAGAATGCAGTTACTCTTAAAATTTCATATGAAGAAGTTTCGCATGTTTTATTTAAAGAGATAACGAAATTAGGGTATGTTAAAAAGTTCGCAGTGGAAGAGCCTACACTAAATGACATCTTTATTGAGAAAGTAGGTGCACAGCATGAATAGTTTCTGGACGATTTTTTTACAAAACTATAAATCTAAGGTAAAAGCTAAATCATATATTGCTATTACAATCATAATTTCTATGTTAATTATAGGACTGATGAACTTTGACAAAATTTATAACTATTTTGTAGGTAACGAGGAAGAGCAAGTTGTCATTGTTACAGAAAAAGAAGAATTATATACAACTATTCATCAAGTGTTTAAAAATGTCGATAGTAAGATGCATGTTAAACATAGTACGGATAAACAAAAAGCAGAATCGGGCGTTAAAAATGGTGATTATTCATATGCTATCGTTGTAGAGGAATTGGAAAATAAACAACTAAAGGCTACGTATATAACTGAGACAGATGTAAATCAGCAAGATGTTAGCAAGGTTCAAACGATTTTATCTCAAATACAATCTTCTAATTTCGCTCAGCAATTGAATCTATCGCAAGATGAATTAAAGGTGTTAACGACGCCAGTAGAAATTCATACCAAAACTGTTTCAGATAAGGTTAAAGATGGAGAACATACAGAGGGTGTAGGAATTTTAATTAATACCTTTATCATGCTAAATTATTTTATGATATTATTGTATGCTGCGCAATTAGCTACAGATGTTGCAACAGAAAAATCTTCTCGTGTAATGGAGTTAGTTGTTTCAAGTATTTCGCCTACAAAACATTTATATGCGAAGCTATTCTCAACATTATTGGCAGGTATTACACAAATGATAATTTGGGGCTTGGTCGCAACTGTTGGGTATAAAATAGCAATTAATGAATCGAAAAATGATATTTTAAATAGTATTGATTTAAACTCTGTTGCTCCTACTCTAGTGGCGTATGGGATTTTATTCTTCACATTAGGATTCTTATTATATGGCTCATTATCTTGTCTACTCGGCTCTATTATTAGTCGTATAGAGGAGTCTTCTCAAGCTGTTATGCCACTGATGTTTATGTTAATTGCTGCTTTGTATATCGCACTTTATGGAATGTCAAATCCAAGCAGCACGGTTGTTACCGTTACTAGTTATATACCTTTCTTTACTCCTATTGTTATGCTCGTACGAATTGGATTCCTCAATATTCCAGTATGGGAGATTGCGCTTACATTAGCGATTCTATTAGCAACAATATGTATGATGATTGGTTTAACGAGCCGTGTTTACCGCGGCGGCGTATTATTATATGGTAAAGGTGCATTTAGTAATATAAAGAAGGCAATCAAGTTAGGGAAGAAATAAGATTAGCTCATTCATTTTTGAGACTTATATTTACAAAGAACTACATGGTTAATCTATGTAGTTCTTTATTTTTTGTAAAATGTATATAAATAAATATAAAAGAATGTGTTGTCAATTTAGAAAGCGTTGATAATTTAAAAAACCTTATGTTGTAAACGATAGAAAAAGAAGAAGTAGGATCATAAACACATATGCACCATTAGGTAAATACGTGGAATTTATAAAATAGGTAGGGACTGTTTCGTTCCCTACCTATCTATTTCTGAATATCGATATTCAATTTTATATATAAAAAAATAAGCTCCGAAAAGCTTATTTTTTCATGATTATTCTCCTCTTCCTGTAACTGTCATTCCTGCTGTGTAAATTGTATCTACAGAACCATCAGCGCTTACAATTTCAACTTTGTAACGGTATGTTCCATTATCTCCAATATCTTCGCCATATCCTGTGAAAGTAGAAATTTCATCATTACTTCCAGCTGGAACCCATTGATTTTTCCAATTGAAGAAAGTATCATATTCTCCCCAGCTATCTCCATATTTCTTTTCGATGCTGACATTGTAATGAATATCCTCAGTTCGGTCATTTGTAATTCTTGCAATTACGTTTTGCCCAAATCGGTATTCCGTAGCGTGTACTTGAACTGTAACACCATTCACCGTTTCGCTAGGTCCACAGATATAACGACAGAACTCGCTTGCTCCGTCGGCATGTGCTTTAGTTGTATCAATGTTCATAACCGTGAAACCGCCCAAAGCTAAAGCTCCTGTTAATAATACTTTACCAAATGTTTTCACTTGAAATTCCTCCTAAGTATATTCTCAATTCGTTCAATAGATATCACATTAAGTAGTTTTATAACATGAATCTAATCGAACGCTGTTTTTCCTCGAATGTATTCGCTAGTAATCTTGTGTCGTGTAGTAATCTAATCTCTACATAAAATTCCATAGTTTTGATTCCATATATGTATCATGATTTACATAGAATAAATCTGTTAATACGTTTTGGGTATTTACTTATCCCACCTTCCTCGTTACCTTTTATTGGTAAAATATTATTTTTATTATATACTACTATTACCTATTTACAAGAGAAAATAATCCTGTATGCAAAAGTGCATAATAAAAAACGAACCAATACTATAGTTCGTTTTTCATCATGCTAAGTCTGATAAAGTCTCATTAACATTTTCTTTAATTTTTTGATGATACGATTTTTTAACATCTTCAATTATAGATTTGTACCCTCATTCCATATCCTTTAACCATTCTTCACGTAGAAATATACTCGTGCCTTTCGTCCGTCTGATGGGTTTGATTTGTCCCTTTTTCAATAGCGCATTCATACGAGCCATTGAAATCCTCAATATTTCAGTCACTTCCGAAGTCAATAAAATTTCTGTTTTGGCAAATTCCCTTTTATCGAATGGTTGCATTATATATACGTCGATCATAGCAATTACTCCTTATAAAAAATGGGCCTATGTCAAACATAGACCGTTGTATACCATTGTGCTGAGTAGGTGCTTGGGTTACCTCGTGAGATATGTTCAATTTGCTCAGCGGATTGAAAATCAAACAATTTTATTACATGCAGTAAATCACAGCATCTCGTTTCCTTGAGAATTTCCGCTACCAAACTTGCATCTTCTAACGGCCCCATTTCTACATAGCGCTCCATTGTTCTGATTCCTATTTCTGTATCTTGATGCACGTAAATATGGCCATCAAAGCATACACATTCATTTTTTAATCAATAAACCCAGTCATAAATAAAATTTGTTGTAATATCGGTCATATAGAATATTTGAGCATTTTGTGTTCCATGAAATGCTTTTATACTATTAAACATAAGAAGGAATTGATTCAATGATGTTGGGGCGTGAATTCTGTTTTACTTTACTATCAATAAATCTTTCGAATACGCGTTCAACAGAATATTCTTTTGAAATTTTGCTAGTTTTCCGTTTGTGGGGTTGTCGTTTTTTTACGATTTCTTTTTCTGTGAAGTATGTTAAAGACATAAAAAAAACTCCTTCATTCTCATTTAGAGTTAAAGGAGGAGTTTCGATCAAAACTTGAGCGGTACTCACCGTTAGTTTTGCTCAAAATATGAAATTATCAACAGTTGATACAAAAGGATATGACCCCGGAGAGGCTCGAACTCACGACCTCCACCCTGTCAAGGTGGCGCTCTCCCTGCTGAGCTACGGGATCTTCAAAAATACTTATGTAATAGCATCTTTAATAATAATGCTAAAGCAATTATATATAATTAACTGAAATTTTACAATATTTATACAGGAAGTTTTTAAAGATGGATCTTGTACAATCATGCTAGAAGTGAATAAAGGAATAATTAATAAGAAGGAAACTGAATAGAAAGTAGGTTTTAAATGTAGAGGTTATATTATTTACGATATTTATCCAAAGGGTTTTCATCGCTTAAATCAACAAGTAAAGGACATAAGAATAGCAAAGGTAAAGCAGCATTAGCATGATGAAAGGTATCGTTAGAAAGGTATTGCCTTCCAAAACAATACGGACAATCTTTTTCAAATGTCACAAGTATCGACCATACATCTTTTATTTTCCACTTCGTCTTACAATATGTACAATGTGCCATAGAATTCCTCCTCATTTTTAGTTTTTTTAATATATTCCATTTGATTGTACGAAAGCAAAGTGTATTTGATGTGATAAAATGAAAGTTGTGTTGTTTTTATACGGATGTATTTAGTAATGTATGACAAATTGTATAACGTGTGATGGCTATGTAGAATAAGGGATTTTCACTTTCGATATTCAAATTGGCCAATATATCCTTTTTACAATTTACTTAAAATCATGTATAACAGAGATACAAGATTTTTTTACCCCGCATTAACGGGCAGTAAGATCCCCGCTCAAAATTCAGCGAAAGCAAAGAAGTTAGGTGGGAGATCAACTGCCCGTAAAAGCCCGATTGGTGAAGGCTAATAATCCGTGGGGGATGAAGAAAACCCCCACGGATTAAAGTTTAACTTTATAAATATTCAAGAGTAGAGGGAGAATTATTGTAATGGTAAGAAAAACGTTCAAGATGCGCGTTTCTAGAAATAGAACGATTTCGATTAATGGCTCGATTCTTGATGTAGATGTTACGCATGATGAGTTTTTGCAAGAGCTTGTTGAGTGGGTCGATTCTAAAGGTTGGTCATTTATGGGGATGACGGATGAGATTACGCCTGAGGAAGCAAGTCAGAAGTTAATAGATTCGTTAATTGATGAGAAGGATAAGAAAGAGTAATTCCTTCTTATTTTTATTGTATAATTATGTCCTTTATCGTAAAAATATGATATAGTAAAAAATAGTGATTTTTCTTCCAATTTAATACAAATTACATATAGATTGGTAGATTCATTTTTTATTTGTAGGAGTAAAGTGAAAAGGGAGAGTCATATGGTAATTTTCAAGAAAATTTTGGTTTTTATTACAGTTATTGGTTTGTTTTTATTGACACCTATGACGTTGCGTGCTGAGACGAATATTGGAGTGAATCCGGAGCAAGTGGCACCACCACCTAAGGAAGGGCCAAATGTTTTTAGTCAGTTTGCAGCTACGATTGATGCGAAAACAGGTGATTTGTTGTATGACAAAAATGCACATCATCGTGCGTATCCAGCTAGTGTGACGAAAGTGTTAACAGCGATTTTGTTAATGGAGCATACGAAGCCAGAGGATCAGTTTACATTTTCGCAATTAGCATTAGATCAAGAGAAGAGTAATTATCAAATTGAGTTTCAACCCGGCGAGACGGTGAATAGAAATACAGCGCTTATGATTTTAATGGTGTTAAGTGCGAATGATGTGTCGTATGCGATTGCGGAGCATATTGGTGGAAGTGTTGAGAATTTTGCTAATATGATGAATGAAAAGGCAAAACAGTTAGGTGCTACAGATAGTCACTTTGTAACACCAAATGGACTGCATGATCCGAACCATTATACGACGCCGTATGATATCGCTATGATTACGAGAGGTGTGCAAAAGTATCCTGAAATTTTGCAAGCGATGAATACGAAAAGAACGACAGTTACTACATCTAGGCAGACGGTGTCTATTTTTAATAAATCTATTTATTTTGAGAACCCATATAGTATCGGCGGTAAGACGGGGTTTACGAATGAGGCACGTAATACGCTCGTTTTATTAAATGAGAAAGATGGAAATCGTATTATAAATGTAGTAATGGCTTCTCAAAGACCTGAAATCTATGAGGATTTAAAGCAGATGGCGGAATATTCTTTTGGGCAATTTACGAAACAAACGGTGCTAGATAAACATAGTTGGCATCAAAAGACAACGTATTTAAATAAAGATATTGATAGCGAACTTGAAAAAAGTGCAGAGCTTGTGCTTAAGAAAGATGAAGGGAAAAATGTGAAAACTATTTTTCGGGCCGCTTCATTAGATAAAGACTCTTTGTATCATAAGGGAATCCATCGTGGTGAGGTAGTTGGTGCAGTCGATATTACGAAAAATAATCAAACAATTGCGACGATAAATGTTCTTTCAAAAGAAGATGTTACTTTTGCGATGCCTAAAAAGGATACAATTGAGCCTGAAATAACAGAGTCAAATGTGAAAGTGATAAGTATTGGGATAGGTGCGATTGTATTAGTTGGAGTCATTTTATATGCTGTGGTGCGCCATAATAGACAAGGAATAAAATCAGAAGAAAAGTAAAAAAGCATGAGGACTGTGAAGAGATTTTGTCACAGTCTTTTTTATATACGGAAAAGAAGTTTAACTAATAATTGTAAATTTTCTTATTGCAATAACTCGAAGTTCGTTATATCATTTACTTGTGTTCTTGTTAAAGAACACAAGAAGCATTGCATACTTCAAATAATATAAAACAACGGAGAGGGAGAGAGACGATGAAATTAATTTGGAAGATAATTAGCAACGCGATCTCATTTGTTTTATTTGCATTGATGGTTTTCTTAGCTTTTGTAGTCATTTCTTCAAAAGCGAGCGGTGGGGATCCGACAGTGATGGGATATCAGTTTAAGAGCGTTCTTTCAGGATCGATGGAACCGACGTTTTTAACAGGATCAATCATTGCAATAGAGCCAAAGAAAGATGGTTCTAAATATGAAAAAGGTGATGTTATTACCTTTAAAGAGAAAGATCAAAAAATTATCACTCACCGTATTATCGGTGTGAAAGATACAAATGGAAAAGTAATGTATGAAACAAAAGGGGATAACAACAACGGACCAGATTTAGAACCAGTACTTGCAGAAAATGTAGTTGGGAAATATGCAGATATTACAGTTCCGTACGTTGGTTATTTACTGAATTATGCGAATTCAAAAGCGGGAGCAGCATTACTTCTTATTATTCCAGGCGTCTTTTTACTTGGTTATTCCGCGATTTCTATTTTTGGCGCTATTCGTAGCATTGACGGAGAAAAGAAAGATAAAAAAGTAGAACAATCCGTCTAGATCGTTTGGTTATACTTTCCGTTTAGGAAGTTAACAAATATATATATATTAAGGGGATATGGACATGACTTTAAAGAAAAAGTTAGGAATGGGTATCACATCAGCAGTACTAGGAGCAGCATTAGTTGGTGGAGGAACATTTGCGTTTTTCAGTGATAAAGAAGTGTCAAACAATACATTTGCGGCTGGTACACTTGATTTAGCATTAAATCCATCAACAGTTGTTAATGTATCGAATTTAAAACCTGGTGATACAATTGAAAAAGAATTTAAACTAGAAAATAAAGGCTCCTTAAATATTAAAAAGGTTCTACTGAAAACAGATTATAATGTAGAAGATGTAAAGAAAGATAATAAAGATGATTTTGGTAAACATATTAAAGTAACATTCTTAAAAAATGTAGATAAGCATGAGACAATTGTGAAACAAACTACATTAGATAAATTGAAGGGTGACACACTTACAGCCGTAGATAATGATTTAGCTGCTTGGTTCTGGGATGAAAAAGGTATTTCTGCAGGTAAATCTGATAAATTCAAAGTGAAATTTGAGTTCGTTGATAATGGGAAAGATCAAAATCAATTCCAAGGCGATAAGTTACAATTAAATTGGACGTTTGATGCACAACAAACAGCAGGTGAAGAAAGATAATAATAAAAAAGGGCTATCATATGGATAGCCCTTTTTCTATTTTTCTAGTATATAGCTATCATTTTATATAGTTCTTTATTATAATAAAGATAATGTTCTGTATAAAGAACGGAATGTTCGATGGGAGAGATTAAGATGCTGAAAAGACCACGTAATTTAAAAAAGATGCTTATATTGCCGTGTATGTGCTCTATTACGTTTTATTTAGGATCTCAAGTTATGACGCATACAGAAGCGGCATTCATTCATGAAACGAAAGTAGAAGCGAGTATTTCTACAGCAATTATATTTCCGAAAACAGTTACTACATTAAAAGAACAGGCTGAGCAACATAAAAAGTTTATTGAGCATGAGTATGGAACAATGAAGGGGAAACTGAAAGTAACTTCTATTGAAGAAATAAAACAGGCAATTTCTGTATGGCAACAAGGTCGTGAGAAAATTGTTTCTGAGAAGGAAGCCTTGCAAAATGTATATACTGAAATAGAAGCTCCTTACAACCAAATACAGGAAGAATTAAAAGTAACTAAAGATGAGTCGATTCAAAAAGTAGCCTTATATGTGAATGAAGGCTTTCAGATTATAAAAGAGAAGCGAGATTATATTGAGAAAGAAGTTAGTTTGAAAGCTATTGATGAGCAAATTCAGGCTCTACAGCAACAATTAAACGTTGCACTTGAAGCGGAAGGACAAAAGAAAGTAGAAGAACAGAAGAAAGTAGAAGAACAGAAGAAAGCAGAAGAACAAAAGAAAGTAGAAGAACAGAAGAAAGTAGAAGAACAGAAGAAAGCAGAAGAACAAAAGAAAGTAGAAGAACAGAAGAAAGTAGAAGAACAGAAGAAAGCAGAAGAACAGAAGAAAGCAGAAGAACAGAAGAAAGTAGAAGAACAGAAGAAAGCAGAAGAACAAAAGAAGGCAGAAGAACAAAAGAAAGTAGAAGAACAGAAAAAGCTAGAAGAGCAGAAGAAAGCAGAGGAACAGAAAAAATAGAAACAGATAAAAGCGGGGTAACTGCTTTAGTGAAACAGCTGGAAAACAAGAATGTGGTGCAAGAGATAACGAGCGAATAAGCAAAACGATTAATGTTTTATAGGAGTGTGAGGGAACGTTAGCCCTCACCTCTTTGTCTTTCTTTTTTCTTATAATATGAAATGTATTTGCGTGTGAAAAAAGTTATAAATTAGTATAAAGTAGTATATATTATTTTCTGAAAAATCTAAATAATATTGAGAAATAAAAATAATTGAAAATACTAAAAAATGTTGTTGTATTTACATAAGTTTGTTCGTTATAATGAACTTAAGGTTTTTGAAAAAGAACAAATATTAGCATCGCTAATATAGTTTTATTTACATCTCTTAATTTATATGAGAGATAGCAATGTAAAAATACAAAAAACAGCTAGGGGGAATTGATTGTGAGTCTGAAAAAGAAATTAGGTATGGGAGTTGCATCAGCAGCATTGGGGTTATCTTTAATTGGTGGAGGAACGTTTGCATTCTTTAGCGATAAAGAAGTATCAAATAATACATTTGCAGCTGGGACGTTAGATCTTACATTAAACCCTAAAACGCTTGTGGATATTAAAGATTTAAAACCAGGGGATTCTGTTAAGAAAGAGTTCTTACTAAAGAACGATGGTTCGTTAACAATTAAAGACGTTAAATTAGCAACAAAGTATACTGTGAAAGATGCAAAAAATGATAATGCTGGGGAAGACTTTGGCAAGCACATTAAAGTAAAATTTATTTGGAACTGGGATAAACAAAGTGAGCCTGTATATGAAACAACTTTAGCAGACTTACAAAATGCGGATCCAGATCTTTTAGCTAAAGACATCTTTGCTCCTGAGTGGGGAGAAAAAGGTGGATTAGAAGCTGGTACAGAGGATTATCTATGGGTACAATTTGTATTCGAAGATAATGGTCAAGACCAAAATAAATTCCAAGGTGATACATTGAATTTAGAGTGGACATTCAATGCTAACCAAGAAGCTGGGGAAGAAAAATAAAAAAAAAGCGGGTATCCCCCGCTTTTTTTTATAAAGAAAAAGAAGTGCTAGTTTGTAAGCACTCCTTTTTATATATTATTTTTGATTTTTCTTCCACTGTGTAAATTCAAGAAATTCACGAAACTGTTCTTTAGAGACACCAGAGTTCATTGCGTCTTTAACGAGCTGTGTCCATTCGGAGTCTAGGTGAGCTTCCTTTTCTGTTTCGTCATGAAGTAAAGTATCAACTGGAATTTGTAGAACTGCTGCGATTTTTTCAAGAAACTGAATGGAAGGGTTTTTTTGTAAATTTCGTTCTATAGAACTAATGTAAGATTTAGCAACACCAGCTTTTTCGGCAAGTTCAGTTAATGAAATACCTTTTTGTAAACGAAGGCGTTTTATACGTTCTCCAATCATGTTTGCGCACCTTTCTATCAATATGTCGTCGTCTTATGATGTCATTATTATAACATAAACTTCGTTAAAAAGAACAAGGCTATTGAGCTTGACTTGATGGCTTCATACGTTGGAAAAAGTGTTCGATATCTTGTAGGGCGATACCAGCATCTAGAGCTTCAAGTATTAAATCAATCCATTCTTGATCCAGTGTGTCCGTCTTATCTTTGTACAATTGTAATTCCTCCCTAATTATCGGTCATAACTGCTGCTACAGAATAAATGATAATAAAACCGAATTTTTTATTTTATGTATCGAATTATCAAATATTGTGTAGGTAAAACAAAGATAAAATCCCCATTAAACTCCCTCGATGGAAATAATTATAAATTGTTCGATAAAAACTTTCAATATTTTCAGAAAACATTGTTGAATTGTGATATATCCGTATACTAACTATGAAATTTTTACAAATATATTAAAAAAATTACATAATCTAACTAAATATTGAAAAAATATTGAATTTTTAATAAAATTCAAATTGTAATACATATTATTTATTAGGGGAGGAAATAAGGGATGAACAAGAAACCATTCAAAGTATTATCATCAATTGCTTTGACAGCTGTATTAGGTCTTTCATTTAGCACGGGCACTCAGTCTGTGTACGCTGAAACGCCTGGGAATAAAGCAGCTACGAGCCCAGTTGATGACCATTTAATTCCAGAAGAGCGTTTAGCAGATGCACTGAAAAAGCGTGGGGTAATTGATTCGTCAGCTTCAGAGAAAGAAACAAAGAAAGCTGTCGAAAAGTATGTAGAGAACAAAAAGGGTGAAAATCCTGGGAAAGAAGCAACGAATGGGGATCAACTTACGAAAGAAGCATCAGACTTTTTAAAGAAAGTGAAAGATGCGAAAGCAGACACGAAAGAAAAACTAAATCAGCCAGCAACAGGGACACCTGCAGCGACAGGCCCAGTTAAAGGCGGATTAAATGGTAAAGTACCAACTTCTCCAGCAAAACAAAAAGCATATAACGGCGATGTTCGTAAAGATAAGGTACTTGTTTTACTTGTAGAGTACGCTGACTTTAAACATAACAACATTGATAAAGAACCTGGTTATATGTATTCGGAAGACTTTAACAAAGAACACTATGAAAAAATGTTATTCGGTGATGAGCCATTCGCATTAGAGGATGGAAGCAAAATCGAAACGTTTAAACAATATTACGAAGAGCAATCCGGTGGTAGTTACACAGTGGACGGAACAGTTACAAAATGGTTAACAGTTCCTGGTAAAGCTGCTGATTACGGTGCAGATGCTGCTACAGGCCATGATAATAAAGGACCAAAAGGACCACGTGATCTAGTAAAAGATGCATTAAAAGCAGCTGTAGATAGCGGTCTTGATTTATCACAGTTTGATCAGTTCGATCAATACGATGTAAATGGTGATGGAAATCAAAATCAACCGGATGGTTTAATCGATCACTTAATGATTATTCATGCGGGTGTTGGACAAGAAGCTGGCGGTGGTAAATTAGGTGATGATGCAATTTGGTCACATCGCTGGACAGTTGGACCAAAGCCGTTCGCAATTGAAGGTACGCAAGCGAAAGTTCCATATTGGGGCGGAAAGATGGCAGCATTCGACTACACAATTGAACCAGAAGATGGTGCGGTTGGTGTATTCGCGCATGAATATGGTCATGATTTAGGTCTTCCAGATGAGTATGATACAGACTATACGGGTCATGGTGAGCCAATTCAAGCTTGGTCTGTTATGAGTGGCGGTAGCTGGGCTGGTAAAATCGCTGGAACAACGCCAACAAGTTTCTCACCACAAAATAAAGAGTTTTTCCAAAAAACAATCGGTGGTAACTGGGCAAATATCGTAGAAGTAGATTACGAGAAATTAAATAAAGGTATTGGTCTAGCAACATATTTAGACCAAAGTGTTACGAAATCTAACCGACCAGGTATGATTCGTGTTAACTTACCAGATAAAGATGTAAAAACAATTGAGCCAGCATTTGGTAAACAGTATTACTACAGCACAAAAGGTGACAATCTTCACACGAAAATGGAAACACCACTGTTTGATTTAACAAATGCAACGAATGCGAAATTCGATTTCAAATCATTATATGAGATTGAAGCTGAGTATGATTTCCTTGAAGTACACGCTGTAACAGAAGATGGACAACAAACGTTACTTGAAAGACTTGGCGAGAAAGCAAATAGCGGAAATGCAGATTCGACAAATGGAAAATGGATTGATAAATCATATGATTTAAGTCAATTCAAAGGTAAGAAAGTAAAATTAACATTTGAGTACATTACAGATGGTGGTTTAGCATTAAATGGTTTCCTACTTGATAATGCATCATTAACAGTAGATGGTAAAGTTGCATTCTCAGATGATGCAGAAGGTACATCACAATTTAAATTAGATGGTTTCGTTGTTTCTAGCGGAACAGAGAAGAAAAAACATAACTACTATGTAGAGTGGAGAAACCATACTGGATCAGATAGCGCATTGAAATTTGCTCGCGGTCCAGAATATAACTCAGGTATGGTTGTATGGTATGCAGACTCAGCTTACTCAGATAACTGGGTTGGTTTACATCCAGGACACGGTTTCCTTGGTGTAGTTGATTCTCATCCAGAAGCAATTGTAGGAACTTTAAATGGTAAGCCGACAATTGACAGTAGTACACGATTCCAAATCGCTGATGCGGCGTTCTCATTCGACAAAACGCCAGCTTGGCAAGTTGTATCTCCAACGCGTGGAACGTATACGTACAATGGCTTAGCTGGTGTACCGAAGTTTGATGATTCGAAAACGTATATTAATCAACAGATTCCAGATGCAGGACGTATTTTACCGAAGCTTGGTCTTAAGTTTGAAGTAGTAGGACAAGCTGATGATAATTCTGCAGGTGCTGTTCGTTTATACCGTTAATACCGTAAAACTACCGAGAGATTTTCTTTCGGTAGTTTTTTGTGAGCAATGAATTTTATATAAAAGAAAAAATTATATATAATGTAATTTTACGAGTAAAAAAGTTCTATATAAATAATGAAAGAATTGGATAAAAATAGTGGGAGAAGGTGAATAGATGAGCATTTCTTCTATTGTAAATAAACAAAAGCAATATTTTTATAATGGATATACGAGAAGTATAGAAACAAGAAAAAATAATTTAAAAAAGCTTTATGATGGAATTCAGCGTTTTGAAGAAGAGATATTTCAAGCATTGAAATTAGATTTAAATAAGTCAGTTCATGAGGCGTTTACAACGGAAGTGGGATATGCATTAAAAGAAATTTCTTTTCAATTGAAACATATGTCATCGTGGAGTAAACCGAAGCGAGTTCGAACAGCATTAACTCATTTCGGATCGAAGGGGAAGGTAGTACCAGAACCGTATGGTGTGACGCTTATTATTGCGCCATGGAACTATCCGTTTCAGTTAGCAATTGCACCTCTAGTAGGAGCGCTGGCAGCTGGGAATACAGTTGTTTTAAAGCCGTCAGAGTTAACGCCTAACGTTTCAAAAGTGCTTACGAGAATGTTAGAGGAATTATTCCAAGAAGAGCTTGTAGCGGTAATAGAAGGCGGGATAGAAGAGAGTACGGCATTGTTAAAGGAAAGGTTTGATTATATTTTCTTTACAGGTAGTGTTGGTGTTGGAAAAGTTGTGATGGAAGCAGCAGCCAAAGAGTTAACGCCGCTTACGTTAGAACTTGGCGGAAAAAGCCCATGTATTGTACATAAAGATGCAAAAATAGATGTAACAGCAAGGCGGATTGTTTGGGGTAAGTTTTTAAATGCAGGGCAGACATGTGTAGCACCGGATTATATGTACGTTCATTCTTCCGTGAAAGAACAGTTAATCGAGGCGTTAAGACATGAAATTACGGAGCAGTATGGAAAAGAGCCACTGAACAATGACAATTACGTAAAAATTGTGAGCGAGCGTCATTTTGAACGATTATGTCGATTCTTACAAGATGGTCAAGTCGTAATTGGCGGGAACTATAAAAAAGATACATTACATATTGAGCCGACAATAGTAACAGATATCACGTGGCAAGATGCTGTTATGGAAGATGAAATTTTTGGTCCGATTTTACCGATTATAGAGTATGACAAAATAGAAGATGTTATTGGCACAATTCAGCAACATCCGAAGCCGTTAGCGCTATATGTATTTTCTGAAAATAAAGAAGTGCAAAAGAAAGTGACGAGTAATATTTCATATGGCGGAGGGTGCATTAATGATGTTGTCTATCATCTTGCAACGCCATATTTACCTTTTGGGGGCGTTGGAAGTAGTGGATTAGGTAGTTATCATGGGGAAGAAAGTTTTCGGACTTTTTCACATTATAAAAGCATTTTAGCCCAATCTACGGCATTCGATATGAAAATTCGTTACTCTTCTACAAAAAGTGCTTTAAAATTCATACGAAAGTTGTTAAAATGATGATGGTGTTTATCAGTAGGCGTAGCCGTATGATAATAGCCCCTTCGCAATGGAAGGGGTTTTTCTGTTCGACATTATGTATCATGAAAAAATGAATCAAACATACTACATAAAGAATAGAAGCGAACGCTTGCTAAATAACCATTTTGTTTGGATCGAAACAAAAAATAGTCTATAAAACATAAATATTTATTCATGAATATAAAAATTAAAATTTAAGGTAGATAGGACGGGAAAATGAAAAAAATTATTAAAGTTGAAGCAGTAGAAAAACATTTTGGAAATCAAGTGATTATCCCACCGCTTTCTTTAGATATTAAAGAAGGAGAGTTTTTAACAATTTTAGGGCCGAGTGGTTGCGGGAAAACGACGTTACTTCGTATGATCGCAGGATTTGAAACTCCAACTAAAGGGAATCTTTTATTAGATGATGAAAAGATTAACGATTTGCCGCCATATAAGCGTCATATGAACTTAGTGTTCCAACATTATGCACTATTCCCGCATATGAATGTGGAGAAAAATATTTGTTTCGGTATGAAAATGCAAAAAGTACCAGCGGCAGAACAGAAAGAACGTGCTGAAGAGGCAATGCGTTTAACGCAGTTACTAGAGTTCCGTAATCGTAAACCTATGAAGCTGTCTGGTGGGCAGCAGCAGCGTGTAGCAATTGCGAGAGCGATTGTAAATAACCCACGTGTATTACTATTGGATGAGCCACTTGGAGCGCTTGACTTTAAGCTAAGAAAAGATTTGCAACGTGAATTGAAAAACTTACAACGCAATTTAGGGATTACGTTCATATACGTAACGCATGATCAAGAAGAAGCGATGAGCATGAGTGACCGTATTGTCGTTATGAATAAAGGACATATTGAACAAATCGGAACACCGAAAGAAATTTATAATAAGCCGAAAACGTTGTTCGTTGCGACATTTATCGGTGAAAATAATATTGTGAAAAACGGGGAAGACTACGTAGCAATTCGCCCTGAAAATGTAAAGGTACGTTCGGTTGAAGAACCAATTTTAGAAGATTACCATCTTGGACATATTGAAGACATTGAGTTTGTTGGAAATATGGAAAAGCTTTATGTACGTGATGAGAAAACAGCAGAATTATTGATGGCGTATCAAACAGCTGAAGAAGCAGCACAGTGGAGCATTGGAGATAATGTATATGTAGGATGGGAGCAAGAGGACGAGGTGACCTTAAATTGAAAAAAGGGAAATTACTCGCACTACCTACAGTCGCGTGGCTGTTAATCTTCTTCCTAGTTCCACTTGTATTCGTATTGGGTTTTGCCTTCATGCAGCGCGGAGCATACGGAACAGTGGAAATGCAATTTACGTTAGATAATATAGTACGTGTGTTTGATCCATTGTATATGGGAACATTATGGGAAACAGTAAAGATTGCTGTTATTACAACAGTACTTTGTTTATTAATTGGTTATCCATTTGCGTATACAATTACAATTGTTGATCGTAAATATCGTTCTATTCTTTTATTATTGGCAACGATACCGTTTTGGATTAACTTCCTTGTTCGTTCATATGCGTGGATTGTTATTTTACGTTCACAAGGTCTTGTGAACACACTGTTATTAAAATTAGGTATTATTAGTGAACCGTTAAATTTACTATATAATACGCCTTCTGTAATACTTGGAATGGTATATTCTTTATTACCATTTATGATTTTACCAGTGTATGCAGCAATTGAGCAGCTGGATAAGCGTAAGCTAGAAGCAGCTTATGATTTAGGTGCAACACCAGTAAAAGCATTTTGGAATGTAACAGTACCAATGACGATGTCAGGAATTGCTACTGGTTCTATTTTAGTATTCGTTTCTTCTATCGGAATGTTTGTTGTATCAGACGTGATGGGTGGATCGAAAGTAGCATTAATCGGAAACGTAATCCAAAACCAATTCTTAGGTGCGCGTGACTGGCCGTTTGGATCTGCGTTATCTATGATTGTTGTTCTATTCTCTGTTCTGTTAATTTACTTATATTATCGTGCAACGAAAGTATATAAATATGATGGGAACGGAGGGGAATAGGCAAAAATGAAAAAGTTTTTAGTTTCTTATTCTTGGTTAATTTTATTGTTCTTGTATTTTCCAATGATGGTTTTAATGGTATATTCCTTCAATGATTCTCGAATTAATGCGGAATGGGAAGGCTTTACATTCCATTGGTATACAGATTTATTTCAAAAACAAGATGTTATTGATGCGTTTGTAAATAGTATGACGATTGCAGTTATAACAACAGTTGTAACAACGATACTTGGTATGTTTTTTGCGATAGCATTACATCGTTACAAATATCGTTTTGAAGGGGCCATTAATGGTCTTGTATATTTACCTATTTTAATTCCTGATATATTAATGGGATTATCTTTACTTATCCTATTTAGTCAATTAGGTATGGAACTTGGACAAACAACAATTATTATCGCACATATTACATTTAGTATTTCATTTGTTGTTGTTATTTTAGCGGCCCGTCTTTCTAGCATGGGACGTGATTTAGAAGAGGCTGCAAATGATTTAGGAGCAACGCCATGGCAAACGTTTCGCCATGTGACGTTTCCGGCAATTGCACCGGGAGTTGTTTCAGCAGCGTTATTAACATTCACATTATCAATTGATGATTTTGTAATTAGTTTCTTCGTATCAGGACCAGGATCAACAACATTGCCATTATACATTTACAGTATGGTTAAGCGCGGAGTATCACCTGAAATTAATGCCCTTTCTACAATTTTAATTGTTGTTATTGTAGGATTAATGGTGCTATCGGAAATCTTCCGTAACAAAGGTGCAGATGGTGAAGAAAACTCTGGAGGACACCTTCCTTTATAATACGAACGATATAAAAAGTACGAGGGGGTAAAACCGATGAAATTAATGAAAAGAATAGCTGGCGCAGCAATTAGTTTTAGCCTTGTTGCTGGTGTACTTGCCGGTTGTGGTGAAAAGAAAGAAGAGTTAAACATTTATAGCTGGGCTGACAATTTTGATGAGCAAGTGCTAAGAGATTTTGAAAAGAAATATAACGTAAAAATTAACTATGATAAGTATGCAAGTAACGAAGAAATGCTTGCGAAATTACAAGCTGGTGGCGCAAAGTATGACTTAATTCAGCCGTCTGATTACATGGTTAAGACAATGGCGAAAATGGATTTATTAGCGCCGTTAGATAAGAAGAATATCCCGAACATCGAAAATATGATTTCTAATTTCAAAACGCCAGCATTTGACCCAGAGAATAAATATTCTTTAGTATACACTTGGGGCGTAACAGGGATTGCATACAATAAAAAGTATGTGAAAGAAGCACCTACAAGCTGGGCTGACTTATGGAACGAGAAATATAAAGGACATGTAACATTACTAAATGATTCTCGTGAAGTATTAGGAATGGGTCTTAAGAAGCATGGATTCTCAAACAGCACGAAAGACGATGCAGAGTTAAAGACAGCAGCTACTGATTTACAGAAGCTACTTCCAAATTTATTAGCATTTGATACAGATAACATTAAACAAAAGTTCATTACAGAAGATGCTTGGATCGGAACAGTTTGGTCTGGAGATGCAGCATTTATCGCAAAAGATAATAAAGATGTAGAGTACGTTGTACCAAAAGAAGGCGGCACAATTTGGGCCGACACGTTAGCAATTCCAAAAGGTGCAAAAAACAAAGAGCTTGCAGAGAAGTTTATGAACTATTTATTAGATGAGAAAGTAAGTGTGAAAAACTACGAGTCAATTGGGTACAGTAATCCAAATGAAAAAGCTCACCCTCTTCATAGTAAAGAATATCGTGAGAACCATATGATCTTCTTAACGAAAGAAGAATTAGATCGCACAGAATGGCTTGTTGATGTAGACGATAAGTTAAAAGACTATGATCGTTACTGGACAGAATTAAAAACAAAAGGTAAATAAGTAAGGAAATGCGGTTTCTAAAGTAGAAATCGCATTTTTTCATAGTAGGAGGAAATCGTTTGAAGAAGAAGTTACATCAGTATGAGGTAATGTGTGTTATTTTATTACTTACGGTATTTAGTATTATTGCTTGGCGCGTACATGCAGGTGGCGTTACAGTGATGGATACATATGTCCGCGGATTAGTAAAGGGGTTACAAACGGAGAGCTCACTTACTTTTTTCTCATACTTTACAAAGTTAGGATCAGCAATTGGAATTGTAACTATACTTATTATAAGTTTGCTTGTTTTTTGGCAGAAACGTTATTATGCTGCAATGATCGTGTATCCAATGGGGGTTTTGATCACACATCTCGTTAATAAAGGAATAAAAGAAATTGTGAAAAGGGAGCGTCCGTCGTTAAATGAAGCATTAGATGCACTTGGGTATAGCTTCCCTAGTGGGCATGCAATGTTATCTATTATGACATTCGGTTTTCTTACTTATATCATTGCGGCAAATTTGAAGAGTGTAACTGGGAAATATGTTATAACCATTTTGATGGGTATATTAATTGTATCGATTGGATTAAGTAGAGTTATTTTAAATGTACATTATCCAACTGATATTTTAGCAGGTTATTGCGTAGGTGGTATTTTGTTAATTATCGCGATTTATTATCATCGTTTACTTACTAAGAGGCTTCAGCTCAATAAAGAGAGATAAAAAACGTCTGGAAAAACTATCATTATAGTGTTTCCAGACGTTTTTTGTTTGTATGAAGATGTGATACAGTATAAGTGATAATTGAATTATTTAAAGTAGGTGAAAATGTGTGAAGACAAATGTACATAAAGTGGATAAGTGGGGGAAGTTAGGAACTTTCTTGTATCAGTTTCGTTATACAGTAATTGTAGCGCTACTATTGCTTGCGATAGCACTCGGTATTTTTGCTCCAAAGCTACCGGGAGTATTAGGTGGTGATGGTTTTCAAACGGAAGGGGACTATCAAAAGACGAAAGAAATTTTAGATAAAGATTTTAAGAGGTCTCAAGATACGCTCCTACTCGTTTTTGAAAGGAATAAGGATGCTTCACATGAGGATTTTAAAAAGCAAATAGAGAGCATTGTAAAGAAGGTTGAAGAGAACGAGAAATATGAATCTTTCCATCATCCAGTGCAAAATAAAGAAATGTTACAAGATAATATCGGTTATGCGACAATATTATTTTCCGGGAAAACAACTAAAGAACGTATGGAAAAGACATTACAGTTCGCTGATACTATTGAGAAGGAAAGTAATACAGCATTAAAAGTAACACCTACAGGATTTCCAAAAATTAATCAAGAGATTAATGAAAGAACACAAAATGATTTAAAAGTAGCAGAGATGATTGGTTTACCAATTGCATTTCTCGTATTACTATTTTCATTTGGTAGCCTTTTGGCATCTATTTTACCGATTGTAAATGGCGCGCTTAGTGTCATTAGTACGATGGGGATTTTATATTTTATAGGTAGCGACAAAGAGTTATCTATTTTCGTATTAAATGTTGCACCGATGATTGGACTTGCACTATCCATTGATTTTGCACTGTTATTTGTGAATCGTTTTCGAGAGGAAGTTGCGAAGAGAACGGTGAAAGAAGCGATAGCGATTACGTATCAAACGGCAGGACGTGCGATCGTATTTTCAGGATTATGCGTATTCGTTGGTTTATCAGGCTTATTTTTCTTTAAAATTGATTATATTCAGTCTGTTGCCATAAGCGGGATGATTGTTGTGATTATGAGTATTTTATTCTCACTTACACTTCTTCCAGCACTATTATCTTTAATTGGAAAACGAATATTAAAAAAGAATCAAGTAGCACATACACCGGCAAAGGCATGGCGTAAATTTGCACAATTTGTAATGAAACATCCAATCATAATGATTATTGCTGTTACAACATTTATTGTTATTTGTTTATTACCGCTACGTACAGCTAATTTGCAGTTTCCTGGTGTTGAAGCGTTACCTGAAAAGAGTGACACTAGAGTTGCTTATGAGAAATATGAAGAAGCATTTAATAAAACGGTCCAAACACATGCTGATGTTACATTAGTAGTAGAGACGAAAAAAAATATAAAAGAAAAAGAGAGTTTACAAAAGATAGAAGAAGTTGTTCAAAAGTTAAAAGATGATGAGAAAGTATATGAGGTAAGAAGTTTATACGATGGGTTAACCGGAATGAAAGCAGATCAAGTTGCTGGTATATTGCAGTCGCCAGAAGCGGCAAAAATAGCTCCTGTATTTGAAGCGTACTCAAAAGGAAATAAGACAATAATAGAAGTCTTTTTGGATACGAAGCCTCGTACAGAAACTGCGAAACAGTGGGTTCGTGATTTCAAAAGTAATTATAAAGAAAATGATGTTACGTACTACCTAGGCGGAATGACGACGTTCCAAAAAGAGTTAGAAGATGAAATTAAAGATAAAGTTGCAATTGGTATGTCAGTTATATTCGGATCAACCTTTGTCATTTTATTATTCGCATTCCGTTCTATACTCATTCCAATTAAGGCAATTATTATGAACGTACTTAGTTTAAGTGCAACAATTGGAATTGTCGTTTGGTTATTTGAGGGTGGTCATTTTGGTTTAGAAGCGAGTCCTGTTTTATTTGTATTACCAATCTTCATTTTCGGCCTTGTATTTGGGCTTAGCATGGATTATGAAGTATTTCTTATTTCACGTATTCATGAGCTTTATGAAGAAACAGGAGATAATGATCAAGCAACGTTAGAAGGGCTCGTTTCAACGAGTAGAATTATAACGTCAGCTGCTTTAATTATGATCGTTGTAACGGGTGCGTTCGCATTTACTGATATTTTACCAGTAAAGCAAATGGGTCTTGGCGTGGCATTAGCGATATTCCTTGATGCAACCGTTATTCGTCTTATGCTTGTACCAAGCTTAATGAAGTTGTTTGGAGACTGGAATTGGTGGCTGCCATTTCGGAAAAAACGAGAAAAATCATCATAAAAAATACTCATCTTATAGATGAGTATTTTTTTATGAATAGCAAGGCCTACATTTTGCAAATAGTATGTGATAAGAACATTACATATAAGTAGGTGAAGGCAATGTTTCGTTATTTCAAATTTAAGCTAAATGATACAGTACAATTTTCAGAAAACGATGGGCATATGTATCGCATTGTCGGTTATCGATTAGAAAAAGGATTTTATCCAAAAGATGAATGGACTCATATCATTTATGAACTGCTTAGAGAGTTTGATGGATATACGATGGACGCAGAAGAGGAGGAACTTGTAAAGGTTATTCAAGTAGAGGATGAGTATTACAAAATACAAGAGCTATCGGGCTATCGGTATCCAGTAAAAATGAAGCAAAAGCAGCAAGTTATGAAAGGAGAGAAAATAGACGACTTATTAGATACATACAACGACTATAAACGATTGGCGGATTTCTTCAAAGATTTATCGTATGAGCAAAAAGCTGAAGAAGTATTGCAGGAAATGAAAAGGCTTAGAGCGTGAGGGGCAGTCGATTATAAGGCTGTCCTCTATTTTTGACGATGCATCAAAGCGTGTTTTCCGTTACAATGAGAGAATCAATAGAAATAAGGTGATATAGTATGGAAACAAAGAAGAAGGGCGAATGGTGCGAAATTACTGTACCGGCTAAATGGAATGGTATAAGTATCGAATCGTTATTAAAAGTAGAATGGGAACTACCGAAAAAGTTATTACATCAGCTTCGTATGGAAAAAGGTGTTACTGTTAACGGTGAACAGAGAAGATGGAATGAGCTTTTAAAAGAGGGCGATAAATTCCAAGTTCACATGTTTATGGAGGAAGAGTACGGTGTAGAGCCAGAATATGGTGAGTTACATGTAGTATATGAAGATGATCACGTACTTATCGTAAATAAACCAGAGAAAATGGACACACACCCTGCCGAAAAAGGTGGAACGGGAACACTTGCAAACCTTGTTGCTTTTCATTTTCAAATGCAAGGTTTAGAGACGAAGGTTCGCCATATTCATCGTTTAGATAAAGATACGACAGGTGGTGTCGTGTTTGCTAAACATAGAATTGCTGGCGCGATTATGGATCGTTTATTAATGGAACGAAAAATAAAAAGAACGTATGCTGCGCTTGTTGAAGGGAAAGTGAAAAAGAAGAAGGGTACAATTGACGCTGCTATTGGAAGGGATCGACATCATGCTACGAGACGTCGTGTTTCCCCAAAGGGTGATGAAGCTATTACATACTATAAAGTAGAAAAGTATTTTAAAAAGCACAATACAACCTTTGTAACCTTACAATTAGAAACAGGTAGAACGCATCAAATTCGTGTGCATATGAGCCATAATGGTAATCCGCTAGTTGGGGATGTGTTATATGGTGGACAAACAACATATATGTCAGGGCAAGCGTTACATGCAATGAAAATTAATTTCTTGCATCCAATTACGAAAGAAGAGATCGAAATTGATGTACCGTTTCCTACAAAATTAAACAATATAATGAAAGAATTTCAAAGGGAAAATGTGTAAAGTGTAAGTTTTAATTTGAGAAAAGTAAATTTTTGCAGGAATTTCTCTAAAAGAAGCGAAGCCGTAAAGAGAAAAGAGAGGTGAGAATTACTTGGTCAAATATAAATATATACTAGGAATATTTTTCGCTTGTCTTTTATTTACCCTATGCATCTATCCATATTTACCAGAACGTTTGGCAGTACATTGGAACGAAAATGGTGGGCCGAACGAATTTATGAGTAAACAAGTTGTTGTTGCATTTATTCCGGTTCTTATTATTTTTTTACATGGATTTGTGTATATTATTTCACATAATATATATAAGTTTAATGGAGGAGAGCATTTCATTATAGGCGGATTTATAAAGACGATTACTTTATTTATGTTGTTTATTCATATGCTTATTCTCGTTATTAATTTTGGAAGTTTTATATCCTTTCAGACAGGATTAACGATCGGGATTAGTATGTTTCTTTTTATGCTTAGCAAAGATTTTAAAAAGATAAAGGGTAAAGAAAAAGATCCAATTAAATTACAAAAAATTCGTTTAGTGAGTAGACGAATTTTTCAAGTGATGGCATGTGGTATACTGTTTTCCTTGTTTTTGAACTTGAAGTGGGGATTTTATGTATTGCTTAGCGTAATAAGTTGCGGATCTATTTTGTTTATGTCCTACATTTTATATTCATACATAATAGAAAGTTACGAAACTTAAAAAGAGTCTTCTCATTATGAGAAGACTCTTTTTATCTATTTACTTCGTAATAAATTGTTGTGTCCAGTAGTTACCGCTTTCTACATAACCAACACCGATGTGAGTGAAGCCGTTATTTAAGATGTTTGCACGGTGTCCAGCACTGTTCATCCAAGCTTGTACTACCTCTTCAGGTGTACGTTGGCCTTGAGCGATGTTTTCACCTGCAGATGTATAAGAAATACCAAATTTCTTCATCATGTCAAACGGAGACCCGTATGTAGGGCTGTTATGATCAAAGTAGTTATTTTTTTGCATATCTTCAGATTTAACACGCGCTACTTTGCTTAATTCAGTATCGATTTTTAGTGCTGGTAAGCCTTGTTTTGTACGCTCAGCGTTTGTTAATTCAACAACACGTTGTTCGAACTCGCTTAAAGATTTTGCTTCTTCAGCAGGCTTTTGCTCAGCTGGTTTTTGTTCTGTAGGTTTTTGCGTATTATTGTTTTCAGCAGGCTTTTGAGCTTCTGGCTTTTGTTCAGCAGGCTTTTGCTCAGCTGGTTTTTGTTCAACAGGCTTTTGAGTTTCTGGCTTAGCTGTTGGTTGCTCAGTTACAACATTTTCAGTAGGTTGTTGACCAGGAACGAAGCAATTTGGTTGGAAGTTTCCTTGTTGCCATTGTGCTAATGATTCAACTCCCATAGATTGTAAGAATGCTTGTAACTCTTGTTGGTTCATTTGCTTCATCATCACTTTTGAATGCTGAATATTTTGAACCTTTATGTTAGATGGTTGTACTGTTGCAGCTTGTGCATCTAAAGAAGATACTCCTAAAGTAAGAGCTGTTGCAGCAGCTACAGATAATAAAACACGCTTTTTCATGATGTGTGTCCCCCTATATAAAGTTTTAATTTGTTTTCACACGATTTGTTTTTGACAGCCTGTCTGACTGACAAATCCATCGTAGCATACAATTTACGAGAAAAAAGATGGAAAAAAATTCATAGACTTAAAATTTACCTAATTTATCCTAAGGAGAGAAAAGGAGAGAAATAAGAGAAACGTAGAGTGTAAAAGGAATTTTCAGCATTTTTATACTTCGTTTTAATAGGAGGTTTTTGGATAAATGTACCTATATTGAAAATGAAGAATCCTATTGTATCAATGGTTTGAACGTTTTTTTAAGGAATATACTGGATTGTTTTTTACAAAACTGTAATGTTTCTGTTGTTCTTTTTTATAATAAAGTAACATATTTTTAATGTTGTAGCAGACAAAAAAGCGGCTATCTCTTTACATAGACGAAGGAGATAGCCGTTTTCCTATTATTACGTATGTTACGAGTTATTACGAGTTAGTTTCAATTGCTTCTAATAATAAATCTACAATGTGAATTCCTCTCATTTTATGAGAAAGACCTTCACGTTCAATACCTAGTTTCATTTGTAATAGGCACCCTGGATTTGCAGTGACAATTGTTGCTGCATCTGTTTCATGTACACGGTCCATTTTATAATCTAGAAATTCCATTGATAATTCTGAGTGTACAATGTTGTATATACCAGCCGAACCACAGCAGCGATCCGCATCTTTCATTTCACGGTATGTTGCGCCTTGAATGGCTTCTAGTAGCATACGAGGTTCAGAAGATGTTCGCATAACGTTACGTAAATGGCAAGAATCTTGATACGTAATAATTTGCGGCGTGAGTCGTAAGTCAGTTCGTTTATGGAAATCTAGTTCTACTAGAATAGCGGTAATATCTTTAATTTTAGAAACAAACTGCTTTGCACGTTCAGCCCATTCTGGATCATCTTTTAGAAGATAATCATAGTCTACGAGGTAAGCCCCGCAACCACCTGCATTCGTAATAATATAGTCGATGTTTAAGTCTTCGAATGCTTTTATATTTCGTTTCGCTAATTCTTTTGCTCCACTCTTTTCACCAGCATGTCCATGTAATGCACCGCAGCAACTTTGTGTTTGCGGGATAACGATATCACAACCGGCTAATTGAAGAAGTTTCATCGTTGCGTTATTTGTTTCTAAAAACATCGTATCCATTAAACAGCCTGTGAAGAATGCAACTTGTTTTTTCTTTGTACTTTCAGCAGATAAAAATGTAGGACGATCTTTCATTGCTTTCATTTTAGGGACTTTTGGTAAAACGAGATCCATCGTTGCAAGTGTTTCAGGGAATAACTTCATAATACCTGTTTTATGAGTTAACGTTTGTAAGCCGGAACGTTGGTAAAATCCGATAAGTCCAGTTAAAGTTCTCATTCGATTTTGATGTGGGAATAATCCTTCAAAAACGATTTTACGAACGGCTTTCACTGGCATAGAGAATTTTTTATTTTGATTAATAATATCACGGGCTTCTTCTAATAAATGTCCATAATTCACACCAGATGGACAAACAGGTTCACAAGCACGACAGCCAAGGCAAACGTTTAAAGTATTTTCAACATCTTCATCTGGCTCGATTAAACCATCAACGACAGCTTTCATTAATGCGATACGTCCGCGCGGCGAATGTGATTCTTTATACCCAGATTGAATGTAAGTAGGGCAAGTAGGTAAGCAGAACCCGCAGCGCATACAGTTTAGTAGCTCATCTTCACTTAATCGTTCTTTAAATTCCTTTTGAATGTTTTCTTTATTTAATGTTGTCATCGCTCAACCACCACTCTTTTACGAGTGTCTTTCGCGAACATCTTTCCAGGATTCATAATGTTATTTGGATCGAAGGCTTGTTTAATCCCTTGCATAGCGGCAATACCTTCTTTACCTAATTTCATTTCTAAATAGGGAGCTTTCATCGCACCAACACCATGTTCACCAGTAATCGTACCACCAAGCTCAATTGCTTTCGCAAATATTTCAGCAAAAGCTTGTTCAGCACGGTGCATTTCTTCTTCATTACGGGCATCTGTCATACAAGTTGGATGTAGGTTTCCATCACCAGCGTGTCCAAACGTACAAATAGGAATATTAAATTTTTTTGCGATGGCATTAATAGCTTCAACCATCGGAGCAATTTGTGAACGAGGTACTGTTGCATCTTCTAATATTGTCGTCGGTTTTAATCTTGCAAGTGCTGATAGTGCGCTACGGCGTGCTGTACGAAGTGCATCTGCTTCCGCTTCATCTTTTGCAACGCGAACATCAACTGCATTCATAGAGTGGCAAACGTTAGCCATTTTTTCAATATCTCGATCGACCAATTCGGGTGGACCATCTTGTTCAATTAATAAAATTGCTTTTACGTCAGTTGGTAAACCGATTTGTGCAAACTCTTCTACAACTTCAATTGTCGGTTGGTCTAAAAACTCAAGTGTCGCTGGAATAATTTTATTTGCAATAATAGAAGAAACAGCACGTGCAGCTTCATTAATATCTTCGTAGAGTGCCAGCATTGTTTTCTTCGTTTCAGGCATAGGAACAAGTTTTAATATCGCTTCTGTTACTACTCCAAGTGTTCCTTCAGAACCGATAAATAGACGAGTTAAATCGTAACCAGCAACATCTTTTGCTAATTTACCACCAGTACGAATGATATCACCATTTGGTAAGACAAGTTCAAGACCCATTACATAATCACGTGTTACACCATATTTTAACCCACGTAATCCGCCTGAGTTTTCATTAATATTACCGCCGATTGTAGAAATTTTCATCGAGCTTGGATCTGGCGGATAAAATAATCCCTTTTCTTCTACTGCTTTAATAATATCAAGTGTAATGACACCAGCTTGTACGGTAATTGTTAAATTTTCTTCATCAATCTCTAAAATATTGTTCATATGGCGGAAAATAAGGACGATACCGCCTTCTAGTGGACAAGTTCCTGCACAAAGGTTTGTTCCAGAACCACGAACATACACAGGGATTTTGTGAGAGTTACATACTTTTAACACTTCAGCTACTTCATTTGTATTACGAGGAGCAATGACTGCATCAGGCATTGCTTGGAAGTTTGGAGTGGCATCATAACTATAAGTTAAGCGCCCCATATTGGATGTATCTACATTATCTTCGCCAACAATGGATACGAATGAATGAATAATTTGCTTGTCTAACATTGGAAATCCCCCTCAAACTGTTAACGTGTTTAGTCATAATAAAAACGTTGTAACAGTGCTTTCATTATAATGATAAAAAAGTTGGAGGATTCTTTCTATGTATAATCATCTGAAGATTAATCTGTTTTATCGTTCTTTTTTGTATGATTATCTAATAAAAGGAGTGCGAAGTATAAAACATTTAAATCTTTGAATTGTTTCGGATCAAGTCCGGTATGTTCTTCAATTTTTTTTAGTCGGTAATGCAATGTATTAATGTGTATATGTAATTGCTCAGCTGTCTGTTTATAAGATTGGTTATAATCGATAAATAAACGTAAAGTGTGCATGAGCTCAGGAGATTGTACTAAGTTTTCAATGGTACGCTCTAGAAACTGTTCTCGCGTTTCGATAGAAATATCTTGTAAGCACATTTCTAAACGTAAATCTTCATTAAATACAATTTTTTTCGTTTCAAGTGACACAGAAAGCGCTCGTAGTGCTTGTTCATATGATATGTGCATCTTGCTTGGCGTAACGGTTTGTCCAATCCCGATATATAAAGGGATAGAAAATAAAGTTTCACAGTCATGTTTTAACCGTTTTAAAAATAGGTAAGTTTGTTCTTTAGAGCTCATCGCTGAAAATAAAATAAATCGATCATTTCCCCAGCGAACAAATAGATGGTCTTTTGCTAATAGATTGCGAATATGTTGCCAAACTTTACGCTGGAGCATCGTATCATTTTGATCAATCGAAAACAAAATAAGTTGTTTCTTCTTATATAAATCAACGCCAAGTGTTTTTGCACGATCGAGAAAACTTGAAGACCAGTCTGTATTTTGAAGCCAATCAAAGACAAATGCTTCATAAGAACGGTGTTCAAGTTCTAATTGCTCTAAAAAGTAGTTTTCATGAATTAATAATTCGGTCATCTTCCGTAATATTTCTCCGTATTGTGAAATATTGTCGGGTTCTCCTGTAATTCCAATAACACCAATTACTTCGTCATGAAATAGTAAAGGAAGATTCATCCCGGCTTTTACACCTTGCAACCGTCGTTCATCTTCTTTTGTAATGATGACGGTTTTCTTTTGTTTCGCGCAGCGGAGTGCTCCCTCATGAAATTGACCGATTCTTTTTGCATCTGTACTGGCGATAATAACACCTTGTATATTAATGATAATAATATTTTCTGTAATTAGTCTGCGTACTTCCCGTACAATTTTATTCGCTAAATCAGGAAAAAGCATAATTTGCACACCTCAAATTCTATTTGTTGTACATTATATATGTAAGTTGAATAAGAAAGGAAGATTTCACACTTTCCACACATTTATTTGTTATTTTACAATTATAACGAAATCATTCGAAAATGGAGGGAATCTTTTGAGAAAGTATGTTTTTCTTCTCTGTTTTTTATTTCTATTAGTAGGGTGTCAAGGAAGTTCATATACACCAATTACTGAAGATAAAAGTATTATTATAACAACGAATATAAAAGAAGGCAGTATTAGTTTTATTGATAAAAAAACTAATAAATTAATTACGACATGGGAATTAAATGAACCGATGGCAGGAATTGCACTACTTCCAAACGGCGAGGACATACTTGTATATGGTAAGCAGTTAGAATACATGTATGTATATTCACTAGCAGAAGGAAGGCAAGTGGAAAAATATAAAACTGGAAAAGGCATTGTAAATGTGGTTGTATCAGAAGATAAAAAACAATTGTTTGCCGCCGATCAAAATGCACAAAAGGTAAGGTTCTTTACGATAGAAGGGAAAGAGACAGAAAGTGTTTCAACAGGAAAAGGACCGATAACCCTGGTAGAGTATCATAACCAGTTATCTGTACTAAACTTTTATGATACGAAGCTAACGACAATTGATACAAAGAAAAAAGAGGTTATACAATCCTTTATGATTCCACCAGCATCAACAGGAGCAACGATTAGTCCGGATGGAAAAGAGATATGGATTGGCGGACATGGTGATGGAAATCAAGTGAATGAGAAAGTATTAGTGTATTCTTTACAGAGCGGCGAAATGGTACGTTCTTTACACGCCCCGTTTATGCCTGTGAACATAACGAAAGATAATAAGTACGTATATGCATTAAGCCATGGTTCGAATACGCTTAGAAAATTTGATATTAGTACGTATAAAGAGGTAGCTTCCGTTGAAGTAGGCTCAAATCCATTTGCATTTTTGAAAAGCGGGGCAGAAGGATATGTAGCAAGTTATGATAGTGATGAAGTGTGCGTCATGGATATGAAAAGTATGAAAATAAAACAAACAATTAAAGTCGGAAAAGGACCATTTCAACTCATAGAGAGGGAAGGGAAGGACAATGGGTAAATATAGAGTGCTAGTTGTAGATGATGAAAGTGACATGAGGCAACTTGTCGGAATGTACTTAGATAACTTCGGATACGAGTGGGGAGAAGCTGAAAATGGAAAAGAGGCTCTAAAAAAATTAGAGTCAGATCATTATGATTTCGTTGTATTAGATATTATGATGCCAGAGATGGATGGACTTTCAGTTTGCAAAGAGATTCGAAAAACGTCAGATGTGCCAATTATATTTTTAACGGCAAAAGGTGAAGAGTGGAATAGGGTGAACGGTTTACGCATGGGAGCAGATGATTACATTGTAAAGCCGTTTAGTCCAGGTGAATTAATTGCTCGTATGGAAGCTGTACTAAGACGTTATACAAAGCAAGAACAGCAAGAGGAGATTCAATTTGGTCCCATTCTTATTAATGAAAAAAGTAGGAGGATTGAGGCAGATGGCGATCCGATTTCTCTTACAGTAAAGGAGTTTGATTTACTATATTTCCTTTGCCAACATACAGGACAAGTATTTAGCCGGGAACAATTGCTTGAAAAGGTGTGGGGGTATGATTATGCGGGAAGTACAAGAACAGTAGACACACATGTGAAAACGATGCGTTTGAAACTTGGAGAAAGTGGAAACTACATTCAAACTGTTTGGGGTGTAGGCTATAAATTTGAGGTGTAACGTATGTTTACGATGGTACAAAAGCTTTGGCTTACAGTAGTATGTGCAGTATGTGTAACAGTTTCCTTTCTTTATTTTGTATCTTTATACTCGTATGAAAAGTTATACGTTGATAATTTAAAAGACTCATTAGTAATGGAAGGAAAGCGTCTTGCAACGCAATATGATAAGAATGAAGGAATGTCAACTTTTGAAGAGAAAGTAAGAGCATTTGATCAAATATCTAGTTCAGACGTTCTTTTCGTTTCCAATCCTCGTGATCTAAGCGCATGTTTGCCTTTTGATGTGCATCATCATTCTCTTATAAGTGAAGGGGATAGACAAACACTACTAGATGGTAAAACGGTGACAAAGGTAGGATATGAAGAACATTTTGATCGGAATATTATGGGGGTTGTTATCCCTGTTTTAGATAATAAAAAGTTAGTTGGAATTGTATATTCTTATATTCCTTTAAAAAGTATAAAAGACTTAATATATGATATGGGTCTTATTTTAGCCCCGCTAGCAATTGCTATGATTTTAATTACGATATGGATTGGGAGAAAAATTATTATAGCGATTACGAAGCCGCTTTCGCAAATGGAGCGGGTTGCCAATCATTTCGCTACTGGAGATTTCTCGGAGCGGATTACCATTTCTTCAGAAGATGAAATTGGACGATTAGGAAAAGCATTTAATAAAATGGCGCATTCTTTAGAAACAGAAGATGTAAAGCGTAAGGAATTTTTGGCTAACGTTTCGCATGAACTTAGAACACCGCTTAGTTATATAAAAGGGTATAGTGAGGCTATCTTAGATGGTGTAGCAAAGGGACCGCAGCAAGAAAAAGTGACGCAGCTTATTCATAAAGAAGCGGATCGTATGCAGCGTCTCGTTCATGATTTATTAGATTTAGCGCAACTAGAAGGTGAACATTTTCCTCTAAAGAAGCAACCTATTGTGTTCTCGCAGCTTATTGAAGATGTGTTAGATACGTATGAACTAAAGTTTATAGAAAAAAAACTTCGTATTTCAACGAATTTAAATCCTGAAATTATCGTAATGATTGATGAAGATCGTATGCAACAAGTTCTTCATAACGTGTTAGATAATGCGATACGGTATACAAATCAAAACGGGAATATCATAATAACGCTAGAGCAAATAGACGATTACTGTGAGTTGAAAATAAAGGATACAGGAATAGGTATTGATGCAGAGCATTTAGAGAATCTTGGTGAGCGTTTTTACCGAGTTGATAAAGCGAGAAGTCGCCAACATGGTGGAACAGGTTTAGGGCTTGCGATTGTAAGGCAAATTGTTCATATACATGATGGTGAGTGGAAAATAGAAAGTGAAAAAGGTAAGGGAACAACAGTATTTATTAAGTTAAAAATACAAGATGAAGGAAGCATGTTCTAATGTAAAGGACATGCTTTTTCAATTGAATATAAATGAATATAGGAATAGATATAAATTAATAGCAAATAAATATTAAAAATTTGACTATTTTATGAACAAAACATTTGTACTTCTTACCAATTCGTTCTAAAATAGGTATGGATGCTAAGTTCTTATAAATCGTTTCAATTGTTGTTTGGAAGATACTGAGGTGATTTAACTGGAGTACAAATCTATTAAACCGAAAAAAATTTACGAAGAAGTATCTGAAGCTATTTTAACAATGATTAAAAATGGTACGTTAAAACCTGGTGACAAGCTACTTCCTGTGCATCAATTAGCTGAGCAGTTTCAAGTTGGCAGATCTGCTGTTCGTGAAGCGTTAAGTGCGCTAAGAGCGATGGGCTTAATTGAAATGAAGCAAGGAGAAGGCACATATGTGAAGAACTTTGATTCTTCTTCATTAACAAAATCATTAAACAATAGATTATTAATGAAGAAAGAAGATATTTTGAATTTATTAGAAGTGCGAAAGGTGCTTGAAGTGGGGGCAGTTCGAGCAGCAGCGGCAAAACGTACGGAAGATAATTTGCAAAATATGAAACATTGGTTAGATGAAATGGCAAAGAGCATTGGAGATGAAAAGGCTGGCGAAAAAGCAGATTTTCAGTTCCATATGGGAATTGCAGAGTCTTCGCATAATAGCATTTTGCTTGAACTCATGAATCATGTTTCAGAGATGATTGCTGAAACGATTGGTGAATCAAGACGCATTATTTTATATGGTGAACAAACGACATCAGAACGACTTATAGAAGAGCATCAAGTTATATATGATGCGGTTTTAAAACAAGATGTAGAATTAGCGCAGCAAGCAATGCTAGAGCATTTAACAAATGTAGAACATATTGTCACAGGTAGAAACGATATAAATTCGTAATTTAATCTTCAAAAAATCTAATTTTCTGATAAAATAGAGAAAGATTAAGTAAGCGTTTTCTTTAGAAAAGGGAGAGGATAGGCCATGGTTGAGCCTATTTCTTCTCTCTTAAGTCATCTGATGACCATATGTTTGTTGGCGAAGTTGTAAAGAGGGGGAGTAATAATTATGAAAGTTACTTTATTTGTTACTTGTTTAGTCGATATGTTTGAAACAAATGTCGGTAAAGCAACAGTTGAAGTGTTGGAGCGTTTAGGTTGTGAAATTGAATTTCCGGAAGCACAAGTTTGTTGTGGTCAGCCTGCTTATAATAGCGGCCATGTAGAAGCAGCAAAAGAAGCGATGAAACATATGATTGAGACTTTCGAAGATGCAGAATATATCGTTACGCCATCTGGCTCTTGTGCGACAATGTTTCATGAGTATCCGCATGTTTTTAAAGATGACCCGAAATGGGCTAAACGTGCACAAAAGGTTGCTGATAAAACATATGAATTTACACAATTTATTGTAGATGTTTTAAAAGTGACAGATGTGGGTGCAAGTTTACCAGGAATAGCTACTATTCATAAGTCTTGTCATATGACACGCCTGCTTGGAGTAAAAGAGGCACCAGGAATTTTATTGTCTAATGTAAAAGGATTAACTGTGAGAGAACTGCCAAACGTGCAAAATTGTTGTGGGTTTGGGGGAACGTTTTCAGTTAAGATGACTCCGATTTCTGAGCAAATGGTAGATGAAAAAGTAGATAGTGTAATGGAAACAGGTGCTGATTATTTAATCGGTGCAGATTGTGGGTGTTTGTTAAACATTGGCGGACGTATTGAGCGTTTAGGAAAAGAAGTAAAAGTAATGCATATTGCTGAGGTACTGAATAGTCGCTCATGAAGGGGGAACATAAGCTATGTCTATGAAAATCAGTGAGAAAAAATTTAATGATCGCGTAGGCGATGGAATTCAAGATTCGTTTATGCGTGGAGCAGTATCTTCTGCACAAACGCGTTTATATACGAATCGATTAAAAGCAGCGGACGAATTGGGAAACTGGGAAGAGTGGCGTGAACTAGGTGAACAAATTCGTCAACATACGTTAGAAAATCTTGATTATTACTTAATGCAGTTAAGTGAAAATGTATCAAAAAGAGGCGGCCATGTGTACTTTGCGAAAACGAAAGAGGAAGCAGCAAAGTATATTCAAGACGTCGCGAAAAAGAAACAAGCGAAAAAAGTAGTGAAATCAAAGTCGATGGTAACAGAAGAAATTAGTATGAACCATGCGCTTGAAGAAATTGGTTGTGAAGTGTTAGAAAGTGACTTAGGAGAGTATATCTTGCAAGTAGATAACGATCCACCTTCACATATTATTGCGCCTGCACTTCATAAAAATAGAACGCAAATTCGCGATGTATTTAAAGAAAAACTTGGCTATGAAAATTCTGATGATCCATATGAGATGACAAAGTTTGTTCGTAAACAACTTCGTGAGAAATTTATGGATGCGGAAATTGGTGTGACGGGTTGTAACTTCGCTGTTGCAAATACGGGATCTCTTTGTTTAGTAACGAACGAAGGTAATGCGGATCTTGTTATGTCAATTCCGAAAACACAAATAGCAGTAATGGGTATGGAACGTATGGTTCCGACAATGGAAGAGTTAGATGTTTTAGTTGGTTTACTATGCCGTAGTGCGGTAGGTCAAAAGTTAACAAGTTATGTAACAGTAGCAGGACCAATTCAAGAAGAGGAAGTTGATGGACCTGAAGAGTTCCATTTAGTTGTTGTTGATAATGGTCGTTCTCAAATTCTTGGATCTGAATTCCGTTCAGTATTGCAATGTATTCGTTGCGCAGCTTGTGTAAATGTATGTCCTGTATATCGTCACGTTGGTGGACATTCATATGGATCGATTTACTCAGGACCAATCGGTGCGGTATTAACACCACTTTTAGGTGGATATGATGATTACAAAGAGCTTCCTTATGCATCTAGTTTATGCGGAGCATGTACAGAGGCTTGTCCAGTAAAAATTCCATTACATGATTTATTATTAAAGCATCGCCAAGTAATCGTTGAACAAGAAGGACGTGCGCCACTTGCAGAAAAATTAGCGATGAAAATGTTTAGTATGGGTGCTTCTTCAGCTGCATTATACAAAATGGGCTCAAAAATGGCACCAGCAGCAATGAGTCCATTCACATCTGGTAACCGTGTATCAAAAGGTGTTGGACCACTTAAAAACTGGACGGATATTCGTGAATTCCCAGCGCCAAGTAAAGAAAGATTCCGTGATTGGTATAAAGATCATAAGAAAGGCGGGAATAAATAATGGCAGGATTAATTCAAAACCGTGATTCCTTTCTAGATAACATTGCAAAAGAACTTGGGCGTGCGCGTAAAAGAGAAGGTGTCGAGCGTCCAGTATGGAAAAGTAATGTGAATATAGAAACGTTAAAAGATTATTCACAAGAAGAATTACTAGAAGTATTTAAAAAGCAATGTACAAACATTCATACAACTGTAGTAGAAACGACAAATGACCGTTTGTATGAAGACCTTCAAAAAGTAATCATGGAAAACGGCGGGGGACCTATTTTATTATCAGCAGATGAACGCTTTGATGCATATGGTTTAACATCTTTATTTAAAGAAGAACTTCCAAAGCGAGATATTGAAGTAAACGTATGGGATCCAGAGAGAAAAGACGAAAATATGCGTATAGCTGAAAAAGCGAATATCGGTATTGCATTTAGTGATTATACATTAGCTGAATCTGGTACAATTGTTGTACAAAGTCATAAAGGGCAAGGACGTTCTTTACACTTTTTACCGACTGTATACTTTGCTATTATTCCACGTGAAACACTTGTGCCTCGTATTACGCAAGCAGTTCAGGATATGAACTCACGTGTAGAAAATGGCGAGACAGCGGCATCTTGTATTAACTTTATTACAGGACCTAGTAACTCTGCTGACATTGAAATGAATCTTGTTGTCGGAGTACACGGACCATTAAAAGCGGTATATTTCATCGTATAAAAGAGGGGAAAGCAGGCCAGAAAATGGCCTGCTTTTTTAGTAGAATAAAGGATAATATGAAGTAGAAGTTCTCTCCTTTTTTTGTTATGTTCTTTTGGAAAGGAGAGGAAGGGATGTTCACTTATATATATGCATTGTTAGTGGGTATGGTGTTTGGTTCTTTTTTTATGCTAATCGCAATAAGGGTTCCTTTAGGCGAGTCTATTATTACACCGCGTTCGCATTGTCATTATTGTAAGTATGTACTAAAGCCAAAAGAACTAATTCCAATCATTTCATTTTGTATACAAAGAGGGCGCTGTACGAATTGTAAGAGGGGAATTCCGATTCTGTACGTAGTATTTGAATTTGTAACCGGTACAATATTTTTTCTTACTGTATATATGATTGGAGTAGAACGAGAGCTTCTCATCATTTTATCGCTTTTTTCGTTACTTCTTATTATTTCCGTTACAGATTATATATATATGTTAATTCCTGATCGTATTTTAATTTCGTTTGCTTTTCTGCTTATTTTAGAATGTATTTTTGTACCGTTAGTTACGTGGATAGATAGTATAGTTGGTAGTGGGGTTATACTCTTTTTGTTATATTGTATGCAAAAGATATATCCAGAAGGGCTTGGTGGAGGGGATATAAAATTACTCTCGCTACTTGGATTTATAGTGGGATTGAAAGGGGTTTTTATTATTTTATTTTTAGCGTCTTATTGTAGTCTTTGTTTTTTCGGGATGGGTATTTTATTAAAGCGTATAGAAGCAAGTAAACCAATTCCATTTGGCCCTTTTATTAGTCTTGGAGCAATATGTTATGTATTAATTGTGTATTCAAAATAGAGGGGGATAGAGAATGAATATATATGGATGATCAAAGAGGTTGTCCGTTTGGATATGTGCCCGCAACTACAGTAGAAACTGCCTTGCAATTTGTTAGGGAGAATGAGGTAAATATTATTTCTCTCGACTTTAATATGGGATGGCGGCAGAGTAATGGATTTGATTTCGTAAATATTTTTTGTAAAGAGGGATTATATGTTAAGGAAATCCACTTTCACACAAATGATGTCATTGGTATGGATAAGATGAAACAAAGAATAGAGGGTGGAAAAGAACAAGGAGAGATTGAAGCAAGTATTATTGTGAAATATGTGGGGAGCTAAAAACTCCAAAGTCTAACTTTGGAGTTTTTAATGTTTCATATGTGCTTGTAAAGGAATAATCTCTTCTTGTTGAGCTGCTGCGATTACAGTCTCTTCCTGTTTAACATCAGGTGTTTTCTTTGTTAAGTAGTGATATACCATACCGACAAATACGGACCCGCCAATAATGTTACCGATTGTAACTGGAATTAAGTTATGAATAGCGCCTGCAAAAGAAATTGTCTCAGGATGTGGTGATACTAAAGATAAAGCAAACAGTGATAAGTTTGCAATGCTATGCTCATAACCAGATAAAAAGAAAGTGAAAACGAGCATCATCATCATTAATATTTTGGCTGTGTCACCTTTCACTTGAGAAGGTAAGAAGCAGGCAAGACAGACAAGCCAGTTACATAAAATTGCTTTAAAGAATAATTGCATTGTAGGTGTATTCATCTTTCCTTCAACTACTTTATTCATTAAATGACCGTGATCAATCGCTTCGAAAATGCCAGTTGCGTAAAATAGTAAGGCAAAGAATAAAGCACCCGCTAAGTTACCTGCATAACATGCAATCCAGTTGCGAAGTGTATCAGAAATCGTTGTTTCTTTTCTTAAAGTTGCTACTGTGAAGTACATTGTATTTCCAGTAAATAATTCAGCACCACCATATATAATAAGTACGAGGGCAATCCCGAAAAACATGGAAGCAGCTAAATAAGTTGCTGGTGAATCTGCAATGTGAAAAAAGTTACCTAATTTAAAACATAGTACAATAATAAAACCGATATAAATGCCCGCAAGTGCAGCACGAATGAAATATTGCATCGGATTTATATCTAGCATTTTCTTTTTGCTCTTAGCCAGTTTGACAACATAATCTAATCCTTGTTCTAGCATGAGTCATACGCTCCTTTAGTAAATCTTCTATAAATACTCCTTATATGAATAAAGTACATGGATTCGTTCACAGTTTCAATAAGTTTGTGCAATATTTCACAAAAAGGACATACATAAAATAAGAAAGCGATTACAAAAGGTAGTATAATGGAATTTTTTCTAAAAATAGAGAGGGAATTGAAATAAAAAAGAAAAAGCGCTGTAATTACAGCGCTTTTTCGTCTAAATTCTTTTCTACTTTTACTTCTACTTCTTTCGAGAAGAACCAACCGCCAACTGCGATTCCAACTAATACAATCCAGAATGTAAGTTTCCACGGAGTAGATTCTGGGAATGAATGCGGAATTACATTTAATGCAGGGTGTGCTAATGTATAGATTGCTAACTTCACACCAACCCAACCTACAATTAAGAATGCTGCAGTTTCAAGTCCTGGTTTACGTTTTAATATTTGTACGAAAGCAGTTGCTGCAAATCGCATAATGATTAATCCAATAAGTCCACCTACAAAGATAACAACGAATTGCCCAGTATCAAGACTACCAATTGTACCTAGTCCTGTTTTCGGTAAAGTCATTGCTAATGCAACAGCAGCTAAAATTGAATCAACTGCAAAGGCGATATCAGCAACCTCGACTTTAAATACAGTCCACCAAAAATTCTCTTGTTTTTTCTTTGCTTCTTTTTCTTCTGTGTCTTCATCCGTATTCTTTTTAACATACGTTTTAAATAAGTGATTACCAGCGATAAACATAAGGTAAATAGCACCGATTGCTTGCACTTGCCATACATCGACTAAGAACGAAATCATAAATAACGATCCGAATCGGAAAACAAATGCCCCCGCTAATCCGTAAAATAGTGCTTTTTTACGTTTTTCTTCTGGTAAATGTTTTACCATAATTGCAAGAACAAGCGCGTTATCAGCCGCTAAAATCCCCTCAAGTGCAATCAGGATGAGTAATACCCAACCATACTCCAATAATAATGATACATCCATGTACATTCTCCTCTCATTTCTATAAGTACTAAATAAGTGAAGAATTTCCCCACTATTTAGTTTCCCCATACTCCTGCCTATTAACTTTGGAAGAATTTGGTGATGAATACAAAAAAGACCTCTGCCGTTAATAGGCAAAGGTCTTGCTAGACATATGTAATAAAAATGCCAACAAAGCCGGAAGAACTAAGTTCTACGTAATGACGACTTTGTTTCCAAGAAATATTCTTGGACGCTACTCCCCTTTGGAGATATGCTATTGTACTCTCATTATATGGATAATTTATACGGTTGTCAACCTGTTAAAATATCTTCGTTCGGATATTTTATTTTCCGGTTCTTTTTGCGTGCAAATGAAAAAGCCAATGTTAATGGTCCCATTTTTCCAAAAAACATCATAAAGATAATAATAGCTTTTCCAATTATCGTTAAGTGTGGCGTTAAATTCATACTGAGACCGACTGTTCCAAATGCTGAAAATACTTCGAAAGCACTCATCAATAGAGGAACTCGCTCAGTAATACTTAAAATTAAAATAGCAGCAAAGATAAATGAAATGGAAATAATAGTAATGGTCAATGATTTGACAATGAGCGTATCTTTAATGGATTTTTTAAACACAACAATATCATCTTGTTCTTGTAAAAATTTAAATACGCCAAAAAACATAATTAAAAATGTTGTTAACTTAATTCCACCACCAGTTGAAGCACTACCAGCACCAATAAACATAAGAAGCATCATTAATAAAAGGGAAGGTTTTGTTAATGCAGAAATATCAACGGTATTAAATCCGGCAGTGCGCGTTGAAATTGCTTGGAAATAAGCAGCCATTCCTTCTTCAAATGGGGTAAAACCTCTCATAGAAAGAGAATTATGGAACTCGAATATGAAAATAAAAACGGTAGCAATAATATTGACGATTAGAGTAGAAGAGAGCATGAGTTTTGAATGTAATGTAAGGTTTTTAAAGTTCTTTTTTCTTTTTATATCTATAATCACTGTAAAACCGATTCCACCTAAAATTATGAGAGAAGAAATAACGAGATTGACGAGAATACTATGAGAATGGGACATTAAATTATCGCTCCACACAGAAAAACCAGCGTTGTTAAAGGCAGAGATCGAATGAAAAAAACTATAATAGAACCCTTTAGCAATTCCGTATTTTGGTACCCATTCAAAAGAGAGGAGCAAAGTAGCAATACATTCTACTGTAAAAGAGAATAGAAATAATGCTTTGGCAAGACGAATGACACCGCCGATATTCGTTTGATTTAGTGCTTGTTGTAACAAAATGCGATTCTGAAGACCGATTTTTCTGCCAAGCATAATTGCAATTAAAACAGCGAAGCTCATAATGCCAAGACCGCCAACTTGTATAAGTGTTAAAATTACACATTGACCAAATAAGGTAAATACTTTTCCAGTGTCCACAACACCAAGCCCTGTAACTGTACAAGCAGAAACCGTTGTAAATAAGGCATCGAGCCATGAAATAGATGTTGTTGTAGCAATTGGTAGTTTTAATAAGCATGTGCCGACAATTGATAATACAATAAAAGATAAAGTAAGAACACGAGGAGGGCTCATGCTAATATTAATCCGTTTCATCTCACATATCGTTCCTTTCAGTTTGTTCTTACTAGTATGTGAAAAAGCGCTATTATGTATGTTGCAAATAGAAAGAGGCAGAGAATATCTGCCTCTAAGCCATATGTTATAGTATTATCCGCGTAATTGTTGTTGAGCTAAAGCAACAAGACGTTTTGTTACTTCACCGCCAACGGAACCGTTAGAACGAGATGCTGTATCTGAGCCTAAGCTAACACCGAATTCTTGTGCAATTTCATATTTAAATTGTTCAAGTGCTTGTTCTGCACCTGGAACTAGTAATTTGTTTGTTTTTACCATGTTGACACACATCCTTTTGAGTAGTCCAGTTCAGCCAAGTTAAGTACTATCTAAACTGGTAACGTTATTTTATGTGGAAACGATGTACTCATACCCGGAAGTAATCGGTGTGATTAGAAGTTCTTGGATAGAAAAAAGAGTAGCAAATTTGCTACTCTTTTTTCAGTATTGTCGCTGTACCTTCCACGACAATATCATCGGATTGATTGTAGATGTTTGTTTGTAATGTAATGATTTTCTTATCATCCCGTTTTTTAATGACTTCTGCCACTACACGAAGTGTATCGCCGATTTTGACAGGAGCACGGAATGAAACGTTTTGGGATAAATAAATCGTATTTTTTCCTGGGAGTTTCGTTCCAAGAACAGTAGAAATAAAACTTGAAACGAGCATACCGTGAGCAATACGTTCTTTAAACATTGTCGTTTTTGCAAAAGAGTCTAAAATATGAATAGGATTTACATCTCCAGTCAATTTTGCAAAATTGATAACGTCCTCATCCGTAATTGTTTTTGTTAGAGATGCTTGATCACCGACTTGAATCTCATCATAACGAAGCTCCGGAACAGTTTGTGCTTCTTGAAATGGATTCATTTTGTCCTCCTTCTTTTCCATATCGAAAAATGTAAGCCATCTTGATGTAGTAGGAGGAAGAAAGAGTTTTGTTTGTGCTGCAGTTAGTTGCCACATTTTTCTTACTTGATGGAAGTAAATAGATTTTTTGAGTTTTCCTCGAACTGCTTTGCGAGTTCTAGTTGTTTGGACTTGAACTCTCCCAAAAAAACTTCTAACTGTTTTTGAACCTCTTCGCGTTGCGATTGTTGTTGTTCAATAAAGTGTTTTGTTGTTTCTTCAAATTGACCGCTAGTTTGAGTAAGAATAGACAAAGATGTTTTTGTAGGAGAAACAGTAAGTTGATGCATTTGAGTAGAAAGCTCATTCCATTTCCCTTGCCACTCGTTAATTTGATCATTTAAGGAGTTTCCAGTTAATTGCTTCACGTAATCTGTATATTGGTTATTGAACTGAGCTGTGAATTGTTGTAGTTCTTTTTCTAGTTCATTTACTCCTGATGTTAATTTATGCAAAGCGTCTTGTTGTTGTTTTAACGTTTCTAAAGTAAGTTGCTCTAATTGTTTCCCAGCTGAAGAGAAGAGGGAAAGAGATTGAGACCAGTTTTTCCAAAATGCATCGACTAATTCGTATGGTTTAGTTTCCATTGTTTGACCTCCAAATGTTTTTTTGCATATTGTGAACGCAGATTACTCTGCTGTACCACCAGGTGAAGATGAAGAATCCTTTTCATCCTTTTCTGGAGAAGTAGAAAATGGAAAGAATGCATTGGTGTATAACGTGAAAAACGTCCGCAACATATTTTGATAATGTTCAAAAGAAGTCGCACATGTTGATAAATATTGCTCTCCATATTCAGTTAAAGAATAAATTCTTTTTGCTGGCCCTCCATCGCTTGTATCCCAAGTAGAAGAAATAAGGTTTTCTTTTTCTAACTTGCGTAGTGTTCTATAAACATTACCTTGGTCAACAGAAGAAAAGCCGATGTCCATTAGCATTTGAATGAGTTTGTAACCATGAAGACTCCAGTCTTTTAGACAGAGAAGTAAGAAAGGAACTAAGAAGTTTTTTGGCATGGAGTTTGGTTGTTTCGCTTGGTTTTTTTCCAAACTTTCTGGGTGTTCTGGTTCATTATGTAGCATGATTGTACATCACCTCATGAATCAGTTAGATGGAATTTTTTGCTTATAAGTGCAATTTACACCTATCTGTTTTTAATGTCAATACATTTGTTGGAAAATAAAGAAAAATAAAATATAGACTTGAAGTTTTATTCAGAATATTAGAAAATAGTGAATAGGTTGAATTGTTTCAAAAACAAAAAAGGGAGTGTAGGCGAAGTGATTGATCAAAAATTCGATCCATTGCAAGCATGGAAAAATGCTTATGAACAAACCGAAACATTTTGGGGAAAAGCGCTCAATGAAACAATTAAAACAGAAGAATATTCTGCTTGGATGGGCAGCGTTCTAGACTTGAATTTGTTTTATCAAAAAGCATTAAATGATACGACAAAAAGTTATTTAGAACAAGTGAACGTGCCAACGAAAGAGGATATCGCTAGAGTAGCTACGCTTGTTATTAACTTAGAAAATAAAGTTGATAATATTGAGGAAGTTCTAGAAGAGAAAGTGGATTCGTTAGGACAAGCTCCTACATTAAAGCGTGATGTTACGAAAGTAAAACAAGATATTCGCACGTTAGAAACGAAAGTTGATCAAATTTTAGAATTGCTAGAAAAGCAAAATGCAGTACTAGCTAAACTACAAGTACCTGTAAAAGAAGAAGTAAAGCCGGCGAATAAGCCAGAAAATAAAAAATGATAATAGCGTTTGTTTACAACGTGTAAAAGAGAGAGAGAGAATCTCGTTTTCACGTATAAACAACGAAACATAATTAATATATGGACTCTATTAGTATGGGTACCAAAATGATTCATAATAATCGTTCACAAATTCATTTAAGGGGGAAAAGAAATGGTTCAATTAAATGGCAAAGTAGCAATCGTAACAGGTGGGGCAAAAGGAATTGGAAAAGCAATTACAGTAGCATTAGCACAAGAGGGAGCAAAAGTAGTTATTAACTATAACAGCAGTAAAGAAGCAGCTGAAAACTTAGTAAATGAACTAGGAAAAGAAGGGCATGACGTTTATGCAGTTCAAGCGGATGTTTCTAAAGTAGAAGATGCAAACCGACTTGTAGAAGAAGCTGTGAATCATTTTGGTAAAGTTGATATTCTTGTTAATAATGCTGGTATTACAAGAGATCGTACATTCAAAAAATTAAATCGTGAAGATTGGGAGCGCGTAATTGACGTGAACTTAAGTAGTGTATTTAATACGACAAGTGCGGTACTTCCATACATATCGGAAGCAGAAGAAGGAAGAATCATTAGTATTTCTTCTATTATTGGTCAAGCTGGTGGATTTGGACAAACAAACTACTCAGCAGCAAAAGCAGGTATGCTAGGATTTACAAAATCATTAGCGTTAGAACTTGCAAAAACAAATGTAACTGTAAACGCAATTTGCCCAGGATTTATCGATACTGAAATGGTAGCAGAGGTACCAGAAGAAGTGCGTCAAAAAATCGTTGCGAAAATCCCGAAAAAACGTTTTGGACAAGCTGATGAAATTGCAAAAGGTGTAGTATACCTATGCCGTGACGGTGCGTATATCACTGGTCAGCAATTAAACATTAACGGTGGATTATACATGTAATGAAGTAAGAAAAAAGTGCATATCCATATCAGGAATGCACTTCTTTTTTTAGAAAGAAATCGACCGAAAAGGAGATAGAAAAATGACTACATTCGTAACAGAATGGGAAAAGCAATTGGAGTTGTACCCAGAAGAATATCGCAAAGCATATCGCCGTGTGAAAAGAGCGAGCGAAATTTTATTACGCGAACCAGAACCACAAGTTGGTTTAACACCGAAAGAGGTTATTTGGACGAAGAATAAAACGAAGCTTTATCGTTACATTCCAAAACAAGAAAAAACACAGAGAGTCCCAATCTTATTAATATATGCTCTTATTAATAAGCCATATATTATGGATTTAACTCCTGGAAATAGTTTAGTGGAATATTTAGTAGATCGTGGTTTTGATGTGTATATGCTTGATTGGGGTACATTTGGTTTAGAAGATAGTCATTTGAAATTTGATGATTTCGTGTTCGATTATATTGCAAAAGCAGTGAAGAAAGTAATGCGAACTGCAAAATCGGATGAGATTTCTTTACTTGGTTATTGCATGGGTGGAACGCTAACGTCTATTTATGCGGCACTTCATCCGCATATGCCAATTCGTAACTTAATTTTTATGACAAGTCCTTTCGATTTCTCTGAAACAGGATTATATGGTCCTTTATTAGATGAGAAATATTTCAATTTAGATAAGGCGGTTGATACATTCGGAAATATTCCGCCGGAAATGATTGATTTCGGAAATAAGATGTTAAAACCAATTACGAATTTTGTTGGTCCATACGTTGCTTTAGTTGATCGTTCAGAAAATGAGCGCTTCGTCGAAAGCTGGAAATTAGTTCAAAAGTGGGTTGGCGATGGCATTCCGTTCCCGGGTGAATCATACAGACAGTGGATTCGTGATTTTTATCAAAATAATAAATTGGTTAAAGGTGAACTCGTTATTCGTGGACAAAAGGTAGACCTTGCAAATATTAAGGCGAATGTCTTAAATATTTCCGGGAAACGTGATCATATCGCTCTGCCATGTCAAGTAGAAGCTTTACTAGATCATATTTCTAGCACAGATAAACAATATGTATGTTTACCAACAGGGCATATGTCTATCGTTTACGGTGGAACAGCTGTAAAACAAACATATCCGACGATTGGAAATTGGCTTGAAGAGCGTTCCAATTAAAAATAAAAAATCCAACTAGCGTTGTGTTAGTTGGATTTTTTTATGGAAAATAACAAAACATAGAAAGGAGAAATTTACATTTTAGGAGTATAATTATGAAGCTTATGACTGGTAAGTTGTTTTGGAATAGAGGAGTTTCTGTACCTTGTTATCCAACGTTAGAAAATGATATGATATGTGATGTGCTCGTAGTCGGAAGTGGCGAAGCGGGTGCTCATATAGCGTATTCATTAGCAAAGATAGGAATGCGTGTTACGCTCATTGAAAAAAGAGCAATTGCATGTGGTAGCACAGCTGCCAATACAGGTTTATTACAATTTCTTCATGATAAATCGTTAACCTCTCTTATTCATACATTTGGGAAAGTAAAAGGGGTACGGGCATATAGGCTTTGTTATGAAGCCCTTAGAACAATGGAGAAGGTTGTACCGACTCTCGATATTGATCCCCATTTTATTCCGCGAAATAGTTTGTATTATGCGAGTAGAGATGAGGATATTTCATTTTTACAAGAAGAATATAATACGTTACGCTATTATGAATTTCCAGTTGAATATTTTACAGAGTCTGATATTAAGAAACGTTATTCATTTGCAAAACAAGCAGCATTATATACAAGCGGTGACGCAGAAGTGAATCCATATTTGTTAGCACATAGTCTTTTGCATAAAGCAAAGCAAATGGGTGCTACTATATATGAACATACAGAGGCAATACATATTAAACAAATTCAAAATGATTTAATTTGTTACACAAAAACAGGAAATAAAATAGCAGCAAAGAATATTATTATGGCGACAGGTTATGAAGCGCTTTTTGGAAAGAAAGAAAAAAATACAACAGTAGAAACGTCTTATGCAGTTGTTACAAATAAGATAGATCAGTTCGAAGGTTGGCATGAGAAATCATTAATTTGGGAAACGGCACGGCCTTACCTATATTTTCGAACGTATCAAAACCGCATTATTGTAGGCGGATTAGATGAGGCGTTGAAAATTCAAAATATCGGCGATACGAAATTATTGCATAAGCGTGATATCCTTATTAATATTGTAAAAGAAATGTTCCCGCAGTTTAATAATATACAGGCAGAGTATTATTGGGCAGCAGCATTTGGTGGTAGTCATGATGGTCTCCCTATTTTAAAAGAAGATAAAAAGATACATAATTTATATTACGCACTGCCATATGGGGGAAATGGAACTGTATACGGAATGGTATTTGCAAAACTATTTCAGCAGTTATTTACAAATAAAGAAAGTGATGATTTTTCTTTATTTAATCGATAGAAAAAAGGTAGCGAAGTGATGGAATGAGAGATATAAAAAAGTTTTTACAAAAATTACGCCCCGTACAACTTATTGTTTTGTTTTATTTATTAGCAGTAGTCGTATCGGTAATATTACTTAGTTTACCATTTGTTACGAAGGATGGTGTGAAATGGACATTTATCGATGCCCTATTTACATCTGTTAGTGCGGTAAGTGTTACAGGACTTTCAGTTGTTACGATTTCAGATACGTTTACAACAGCAGGAATTATTGTATTAGCTCTAATTTTACAATTAGGCGGATTAGGCATCATGGCACTTGGCACATTCGTTTGGATTATAACGGGTAAAAAGATTGGTTTGCAGCGAAGAAGATTAATTATGGCAGACCATAATCAAGGAAATTTATCGGGTCTTGTAGAATTAATGCGTTCTATTTTAATTGTAATTATTTCGATAGAAATCATTGGAGCCATCCTGTTAGGTACAAGATTTTTACTGTACTTTCCGACTTGGCAAGAAGCTTATTTTCACGGTTTCTTTGCCGCTGTTAGTGCAACGACGAACGGTGGATTCGATTTAACAGGACAATCGCTAATCCCGTACAAAAAAGATTATATCGTTCAAATGATTCATATGTTACTCATTATTTTAGGGGCGATTGGCTTCCCTGTGTTAATGGAAGTGAAGCAATTTCTTAGTAAGAAGAGAGAACAACTTTTTCGTTTTTCGTTATTTACAAAATTGACGACAACAACATTTTTTGCACTTGTTGTTGTTGGAACCATCATGATTTTTTTACTAGAACGAAATCATTTTTTAGTAGGAAAGTCATGGCATGAAACTGTTTTCTATACGTTATTCCAATCTGTGACGACGCGAAGCGGTGGACTCGCTACAATGGATATACGTGAATTGTCACAACCAACGCTTTTATTTATGAGTATATTAATGTTTATTGGAGCATCTCCAAGTTCGGTTGGGGGCGGGATACGTACGACAACATTTGCGGTTAGTATATTATCGTTATATACATTTGCAAGGGGCGGTAGAACGGTTCGAGTCTTTAAACGACAGCTACATGAAGAGGATGTATTAAAAGCATCTGTCGTTATGACGATGGGGATATTATTATGTGCCACGGCACTATTTATTTTATCCATTACGGAAAATGTACCGCTTATGAGCTTGATCGTTGAAGTTTGTTCTGCTTTCGGGACGACAGGTTTATCGACAGGTATTACGCCAGATTTAACAACTGTGGGTAAACTTGTACTTATTGTACTTATGTTTATCGGACGCGTCGGTATTTTAACATTTATATTAGCTAGTGGTGGAAGAGAACAACCACCTCGCTATAAATATCCGAAAGAAAGAATTATTATTGGATAGTATGAAACCATTCTACCTGCGTTAGGTAGAATGGTTTTTTTAATCGTTAATTCCGAATTGGGGATGCATAAAAGCGTCGTTTTTATTATCAACTTCTTTTTTAAGTAATTCTTGATTTTCTTCTGCAATCCACCCGATATCATTTGTAGGATGGATCCATTCATCCCCAGCCATAATGGCAGGGTCTACCTCATCACTCCAATTGTTTAAGGGGCTGTTCTCGGAATTGTATTTACTGTCTCCAATTACAACATCATATTGATTTACAAAAGGTTGTTGCATCTTTTTTCCTGTTCCTTTAAAAGAAGGGAAGTTCATTTGATGAGGGAGCGTCTCGTCTAAAATTGGCGATTGGATTGTTTCTTTCTCTTTCAAAGTAATCGCTCCTTTTTGTAAAGGTTTGTTCGTATGTAGTATTTCCATCTATAAGCTCTTATGTACTTGTTAACACTTGCCAGTAATAGTTATTTCAGATTGCTCCAAACTAGAGTAGAAAGTAATTTCTTGAGAGCAGGTGAACGTATTGGTAAAAAGAAAAGTGAAACAAAATGCAGCAATTAACAATAATAAAACTCCGAAAGAAAGCTTACCAGATGCAGAATTTGCATTAGAGTATGAAGGAGAAAACAGTGCAAAGTATGCAAATCGAAATTCAAAAAAAGGTAAACAAAAATGAGGCGTTTTTTACAAACGCCTCGTTTTTTTGTGGGATTATAAAGGTTTTTTTAATTATTTGTAAATTTAATATTTTATATTAGCAGAAAAATGTGAAAAAACATAGAAGTAGCAACGTATTACACAAAAACAAACAACAAACAAAAGATTAATGTTGGTTTAATACTGCTTTTACACTAATTGTTTATATTTGAGTTGTACATAAGATTTGTAAAAGGAGAGAGAGACAGTGAAAAAAACAATCTTTAAAGCTGTAGCAACTGGAATGGTATTTTCGTTATTAATGGGGTGTGGTGCAAAGAAAGAAGAAAGTGCTGGAGCAAAAGTGAAAGATGATAAATTATCTGGATCGTTAACTGTTTATACAGCGATTGAAGAAGAGCTTGTACCGATTTATCTTGATTCTTTCAAAAAGAAATACCCGGATGTGAAGTTGAACATTGTTCGTGATTCAACAGGAGTTATTACAGCGAAATTGCTAGCTGAAGGAAAAAATACACAAGCAGATGTTGTGTGGGGAACTGCGGCGTCTAGTCTATTAGCTTTAGAGAAAAAAGATATGTTAAAAGAATACTCTCCAAAAGGAGCGGATCGTGTCCTTCCGCAATTTAAAGATGATAAGAAACCTGAAAAATGGGTAGGTAATACTGCGTTTATGACGGGGATTGCTGTAAATAAAGAAGAATTAAAGAAGAAAAATTTACCGATGCCAGAATCATATGAAGATTTAACGAAACCAGAATATAAAGGAACACTTGTTATGCCACATCCAGCTTCTTCTGGAACAGGATTTTTAACAGTTTCTGCATGGTTGCAAATTATGGGTGAAGATAAGGGCTGGGATTACATGAAAAAACTTCATGATAATATGGCATCTTATACGCATTCCGGTTCAAAACCAGCGAAATTAGCAGGTGCAGGTGAATATCCAGTTGGTGTGTCAATGGTTTATAGCGCTTTAAAAGAGAAACAAAAAGGTGCACCAGTTGAAGTTGTACTGCCGAAAGAAGGACTAGGCTGGGAAGTAGAAGCGAATGCACTTATTAAGAAAGATAATGCGAAAAATGATAAATTAGCACAAGCGTTTTTAGACTGGGCAATTACAGATGATGTAATGAAGTTATACTTCGAGAAAAATGGATTTGCGACAATTAAAAATAACTATAAACTTCCAGATGGATTCCCGAAAGATGTGACAGAAAAGTTATACAAAAAGAATGACTTTAAATGGGCAGCAGAAAATCGCGACAAAATTTTAGAGCGTTGGGAAAAAGAGTTTGGTCAAAAAGCAGAATCGAAAAAGTAAGTGAGTGGGAGAGAGAAAAATGAGCGAATATTTATCAATTCAACACATTCAAAAACAGTTTGATACATTTACAGCGTTAAAAGATATTTCTTTTACAGTGAAAAAAAATGAGTTTGTTTGTTTATTAGGCCCGAGTGGTTGTGGGAAAACGACGTTGCTTCGCATTTTAGCAGGGTTAGAAGAAGCGACAACAGGTAGTATAGCTGTGAATGGAAAAGATATTACAGCATTGCCGCCTGGTAAGCGGAACTTCGGAATGGTTTTTCAATCGTATGCATTATTTCCGAATTTAACGGCGCTTGAAAACATTGAATACGGCTTAAAGACAAAAAAATATGAAAAAGCAGAAGTAAAAGAGAAAGCGCTATTGGCGTTAGAACTTGTTGACTTACTGAATGTAAAAGATAAATATCCTGCTCAAATATCTGGTGGACAACAGCAGCGAGTAGCACTTGCACGTGCGCTCGCTCTGTCTCCCGATATTTTGTTACTAGATGAGCCGTTATCTGCTTTAGATGCAAAAGTGCGTGAAAAGTTGCGTAGAGAAATGCGTGATTTGCAAGAAAAAGTCGGAGTAACAACTATTATGGTAACGCATGATCAAGAAGAGGCATTAACGATGGCTGATAAAATTGTTGTAATGAATCATGCGGAAATTATGCAGATTGGAACACCAGAGGAGATTTACCAAAGACCAGCCAATCCGTTTGTGGCAGATTTTATTGGTTCTATTAATTTCTTTTCGAAAAATAATGAAGAACACGCAATTCGTCCTGAACATGTAACAGTTGTGCACAATAATGGTATGAAAACTGTTGTAGAAAGCATGGAATTCCGGGGGGCTGTATACCGGACGGAAGTGCGGGTCATAGAAGAGAAAACACACCTTTATAACGAGAAAATCGTAGTGGATATATTGGCATCAGAAGTAGAAGCAACTTCTATTAGGAAAGGAAAGCAAATTCAAATCTCTTTCTCAGAAAATCATATGTTGTCATATGGAAAGAAGGTCATTGTATAGATGGAGATGTTAGAAAATTATCAGGTAGAAAATACGAAAAAAAAGATTAAGAGACGTATCGGTAAAGAAGAGTGGATACAGAGACTAGTAATTATCGGTATGCTTCTTTCATTTCTTATCATACTTGTATTGCCTTTATTACAATTGTTTACACAAGCCTTTTACGATAAAGATGGAGCTTTCATTGGTGTTGCGAATTTCAGTAAATATTTCACAACATCAACTTTAGTTCAATCATTACAAAATACGATATGGATTTCGGGCGCGACAACAATTATTTCCGTTACACTCGCTTTCATTTACGCATATGCGATCGCTCGTACGAATGTTTTTGGAAAGCGCATATTTCAGTACGTAGCGTTATTACCATTATTCGCGCCAACGATGATGCACGGTATAGCACTTACATATTTATTTGGTAATCAAGGGCTAATAACGAAAGGAATGTTTGGTTTATTTGAAGGTATACAAATCCCTTTATATGGACCGGTAGGAATTGTAATGGCTGAAGTTATGTATACATTTCCGCAAGCATTCCTTATTTTATTAATTGCTCTTCAAGGATCTGACTATCGTTTATATGAAGCTTCTAATATGTTAGGAGCGAGTAAAACAAAGCAGTTTCTTACTGTTACTTTACCTAGTGTAAAGTACGGATTAATTAGTGCAATGTTCGTTGTATTTACACTTAGTTTCACTGATTTTGGGGCGCCAAAAATTGTAGGAGGACAATATAATGTGCTTGCTACTGACGTATATAAACAAGTAATTGGACAGCAAAATATGCCAATGGGGGCAACTGTCGGAATGATTTTATTAATCCCAGCTATCTTTGCTTTTGCAGTTGATCGTATTACGCAAAGAAAACAGGCGAATTTTTTATCTTCAAAAGCAGTACCTTACAGAATAATAAATAATAAGAAAAGAGATGTTATTTCGTTCGTATATTGTAGCGTAATAACGCTTATGATTATTCTTTTATTCGTTGCAGTTGGTATTGCTGCAAGTGTAAAAGTATGGCCGTATAATATGAGTTTTACATTTGAGCATTTTAATTTTTCAAGTTTAACGGGAGATGGACTTGAAGCGTTTAAAAATAGTGTAATTGTTTCAGCGGTTACAGCGGTTATTGGGGCAATTTTAACATTTGTGTTCGCGTATGTAATTGAGAAAATAGACCAGCTACAATTTTTCCGAAAAACAGGTTACTTTTTCTCTATCGTACCTTTAGCAATACCAGGTTTAGTACTTGGGTTAGGCTACGTTTTCTTCTTTAGTCAACCAACAATACAAATATTTGGACTTTCCGTAACGAACCCGTTTCATTCTCTATACGGAACAATTGCTGTGTTAGTACTAGTTAATATCATTCATTTTTATTCTGTAACATTTGTTACGGCAACGACAGCTTTAAAGAAATTAGATCGAGAGTTTGAACTAGTTTCACAGTCGATGGGGATCCCGTTTTATAAAACATTCTTTCGAGTTACGGTACCGATGTGTCTACCAGCCATTTTAGAAATGGTAATGTACTATTTCGTAAATTCCATGGTGACTGTCTCGGCAGTTGTATTCCTATACGCAGCTGATTTTAAACTAGCTGCTGTGTCAATTGTAAATATGGATGATGCAGGAAATGTGGCACCAGCAGCTGCGATGAGTGTACTTGTTGTTGTTACTAATATTGTAGTAAGAGTTGTATATGAATGGGGAACGAAAGCACTTCGTAACCGAACGTCAAAATGGCAACAAAGATAAAGTGAAACTTTAATCAGTGGGGGCATCCCCCGCTGATTAATAGTTGAACCAATCGGACTTTTAAGGCAGCATGATTCCCGCCTAACTTCTTTACGAGGGGGAGTCTTACTGCCTGGCGAACAGCGAGATAAATAAGAAGGGTGATGGATAGAATGAAAATAGAAGCAGTTATTTTTGATTGGGCAGGTACGACAGTTGATTACGGATGTTTTGCACCACTGGAAGTATTCATGAAAATTTTTCATAAACGTGGTGTTGAAGTTACAGCAGAAGAAGCACGTAAGCCAATGGGATTATTAAAAATAGATCATGTAAGAGCACTAACAGAAATGCCTCGTATTGCGAATGAGTGGAAGCGTGTTTTCGGACAATTACCAACAGAAGCAGACATTCATGAGATGTATAAAGAATTTGAAGAAATTCTCTTTGCTATTCTGCCAAACTATGCCACGCCAATTGATGGGATAAGAGAAGTGATGGCTTCATTACGTAAAAGAGGCATTAAAATTGGCTCAACAACTGGCTATACGAGAGAAATGATGGATATTGTTGCAAAAGAAGCAAAATTACAAGGGTATAAACCTGATTTTCTTGTGACGCCAGATGATGTTCCAGCAGGTCGTCCGTACCCGTGGATGTGCTATAAAAATGCGATGGAACTTGGTGTGTATCCGATGAATCATATGATAAAAGTGGGAGACACGGTGTCAGATATGAACGAGGGCAGAAATGCTGGGATGTGGACTGTTGGCGTAATTCTCGGTAGTAGCGAGCTCGGCTTAAGCGAGTGGGAAGTTGAAACTATGGATCCGGTAGAACTTCATGAAAAGATGGAAGTAGTTCGTAATCGTTTCGTTGAAAACGGAGCTCATTTTACGATTGAAACGATGCAAGAACTCGAGAACGTAATTGAACATATCGAGAAACAAGAACTTATTATTTCATAAAAGGGGCAAAGGATCATGAATGGAAATCACTACTTATTATTAACGCCAGGACCATTGACGACAACAAAAACGGTAAAAGAAGTTATGCTATACGATTGGTGTACATGGGATGTTGAATATAACACAATGGTGCAAGATGTAAGAGCTAAACTTGTATCGTTAGCAACGAAAGAAGAAGAGAAATATACAACGGTTTTAATGCAAGGAAGCGGTACGTTTTCAGTTGAAGCAGTGATTGGTTCTGTCGTTCCTAAAAATGGAAAGCTTCTTGTTTGTACAAATGGTGCATACGGTAAGAGGATTGTGCAAATGGCAGAGATGTTACATATAAATGTGGTCGTGAGTCAAACAGAAGAGTGGGAACCTACTAATATTGCAGAAGTAGAAAAGTTATTGCAAGAAGATAAAGAGATTACTCATATTGCAGTAGTTCATTGTGAAACAACTACAGGTATTATTAATCCAATTGTAGATGTATGTAAATTAGGAAAGCGATACGAGAAGGTTACAATTGTTGATGCAATGAGTAGTTTCGGCGGGATTGAAATAGACATTGCTGATTTGCAAATTGATTTTTTAATTAGTAGTGCGAATAAATGTATTCAAGGTGTTCCTGGATTTGGTTTTGTTATCGCAAATCGTGAGGAATTACTAAAGTGTAAAGGGCAAGCACGCTCTTTATCTCTTGATTTATATGATCAATGGGAAACGATGGAAGAGCAAAATGGGAAATGGCGTTTTACTTCACCTACGCATGTTGTACACGCTTTTTATCAAGCCTTGCTTGAACTAGAAAAAGAGGGCGGAGTAAGAGCACGTTGCAATCGATATTATAACAATCAAAAATTATTGGTCAACAGAATGAAAGAAATTGGATTTAAGTCATTAGTAGATGAAAAATATCAATCTCCTATTATTACATCGTTTATTTACCCAGAGGGATTTGAATTTCAGGAGTTATATAACGAGTTAAAGAAGTATGGATTTGTAATTTATCCAGGGAAAATTTCGAAAGTAGATACGTTCCGTATTGGAAATATCGGTGATGTACATGAGGAAGATATAAATCGTTTAGTTGATAGTATCGCCAAAGGAGTTGTTATAGGTTGAAAGTATTTTGCTTAGGTGGAGCAGGTAAAATTTGTCGTGAAGCGATTTTGGATTTAGTTCAATTTTCATCTTTTGAGACGATTACAGTAGCCGATTTTAACGAAGAAGAAGGTCGTAAAGTAGTAGAATGGCTCAACGATCCTCGTGTTGATTTTGTGAAAGTCGATGTGACAAATCATGAGGATACAGTTGCAAAAATGAAAGGCTATGACATTGTAATGGATGGTACGACGATAAAGTTAAATGGATTGTCTACTCGTTGTATTGCGGAAGCTGGGTGTCACGGTGTGAATTTGAATGGATTTGGTGAAGAAAATGAATCACATGCTATATTTGTTCAAAATGAAAAAACATGTTTACCCGGATTTGGTATGACACCAGGTGTAACGCAAATGATGGCCATGCATGCAGCAAATCAGCTAGATACTGTAGAGTATGTTCGTGTAAGTCACGGTTCGTATCGTCCAATTGCTTTTTCTGCATCAATTACAGAAACAACGACATATGAATATGATCCAAATTTACCATCGCGTACAGTATATGAAGATGGTAAGTTTAAGCAAGTACCTCCTTTTGCGCGACCAAGAGAAATTGAATTGCCAGCGCCTTATGGTAAAACAATGCAGTATATCATTCCGCATTCTGAAACGATTACGTTAGCAAAGGCACTAGAAAATAAAGGTGTCAAACTGATAGAGACGAGAGGAACTTGGCCAAAGAAAAATATGCAGCTCGTACGTGCTTTATATGATTACGGCATATTGCGTAATGATCAAATTGAAATAAACGGGAAAGAAATTGGCATTATGGATTGTATTTCGCAGTATTTATTACAATCGAAAGAAGGTCAAGAGACGGAAGTATACGGTTATGCACTTCATGTAGAAGTAGTAGGTATGAAAAATAATGAGAAACAGAGACATGTATTATATCATACACATCCGTTATCTGATGGATCTATTGTAGGATGGGAAAATTTAAGAGCTTATACGAGAAACGTCGGTATTCCATTTGGAATTGCTACCGAGTTAATTGCAAATGGGAATGTAAATAAAATGGGTGTTGTTACGCCTGAAGAAGCTTTCGAAAATCCACAACTTGTTTTTGATGAACTAGAAAAGCGCGGCATTTATATTCATGAAGAGGTTTCTACTTACAAAGAAAATTATAATTTTGTATAAGCAAGGAACTTTATGAGGTAGATACAAATGGGGTGAAGCTATGTCTGTAGTAGGAGAAGAAAGAAAGCGGACTATTCTTGAAAAAGTAGAGTTTAAAGGAAAAGTAAAGGTTTCAGAATTAGCGAGAGAATTCGCTGTATCAACAGAAACAATTCGTCGATATTTAGAAGAGTTAGATCGTGAAAAAAAGTTGAAGAAAGTGTATGGTGGAGCTGTTCAACTTCCAGGTGCCGGGATAGAGGCGCCGATGTTAGAAAGAGAAATGCTACATATAGAAGAGAAGAAAAGAATTGGTTATAAAGCAGCAACATTTGTAGAAGATGGTGATGTCATTGCAATTGATGACGGAAGTACACCACTTCAGATGGTTCCATATCTTGTTCATCGAAAAAATTTAACGATTGTTACGAGTTCTTTTCCAGTAGCGACACAATTAATCTCTTCTATTAATAAAAAGATGTTTCACGGTGAAGTTTTATTTATTGGTGGAAAAGTATCCCCAAAGCATTCGCGTGTATCAGGATCTATTTCTCAGCAAGTGATTCATCAATTTCATTTTCATAAAGCGTTTGTTTCGATTGATGGGTTATTACCTAGTTTTGGCGTTTCCAGTTTTGAATTAGAAAAAGCAAAACTGTCGGAAGCGATGATGAAATTAGCTGAGAAAACATATATTTTATGCGACCATACAAAAGTAGGCGTAAAAGGGAATTATAGAATAGCAGGATTTTCTCGTATTCAACATGTTATTTGTGATAAGAAAATGCCATATAGTTTTGAAGAAGAAGTTAAGAAGCATAATATTCAATGGACAGTGTGTTAAATAAAGTGAAAGCAGTAATGAAATAAAAGGTTTGCATTCATGCAAAAAGTGGACACATTTTCTCATTTCCTTCATATAATTTACCAATATAAAAAAAGTTGGCTGAAGGAAAGAAGGGGGAATATGTCAGAACGCATATATAATAAACTTGTATTGTATGCAAATATTTTACAAAAAATTGGTTTTATTAATGAGAAAGAAAAAAGTGAAATTCTTCATACGATAGGTAAAAAATCCCTTTGAATAAAGGGATTTTTATTGTGTATCGCTAGAAACATATTTTACATGTAATATTACAGTTATCAATATAAGGGAATTTTATTTTGAAAAAATTATATTAAGGCGCTAGTAGTAGCGACATTAGGCGACAAAGAAACAGAGAAAGCAGATGATAACTCTAATTCATGCCATACGGAAACAAAGAATCAAGTGGATAGCCAAAATATGATAACAGATAAATAATTAAGAGAATTTGTTAATAAAAAAGTATGTAATAGAAAAGATTTAAATACACCAATTACGAAAGAAGAGTTATTGCAAGTAAAGGACTTGTTTTTAAATACGAATGAGATTATTGATTATCGTGCATTGAAATATATGCCGCATTTTAAATTTTTAACAGTTGCGAATGCGAAGATAAAAGATCCGTCATTCTTTACGAACTTAAAGCAAATGAGAAAAATACGTTATTCTTTCATTAGAAGAATAACGTATTTTTTATTGTAAAATGAAGTAGGACATGGACGGCGGGATTGGTATGTGAGTAGCCTATTTTTACGAGGAGCGTTGAAATCATATTGACAAAAAAGCATTCTCATGTGATAATTCAATTAAATTTTTAGAATAATCAAAAAATATTCCTTTTACATAGAAAGGATTCGAACATTATATAAATATTACGACGGGGGTGACGAAATGTTATTTTTTCTGAAGAAATGGAATGAATTAAAAGATGTGAAATCTGAATTGGCACTTCGTGATTGGTTTTATGGTACAAAAATTAGTTTATCGTTATGTACGTCAAAAGAGCCATTAACATTTTTAGTGAATGTCGAGGGAAGAGATAAAGGATTGTTTTCAGAAGAGGATTTTATTGTTGTCAATTGCATGTGTGAGCCAGTGTTTGAAAACGAGGAAAAACCAGCGGCAGAGTCATTTATGCATGCGGATATTTATAAAAAAAGCAGTGCGGAATGTATTTTACAAGTACAGACTGTAGATAGCCATTTAATATCAGAGTTATACGGAGAAGAAAGAGAAGTAACATTCGATAAACGTAGCGTGGAACGTGTTTTTGGAAAAGAAGGTATAACAGAAATGACAATTCCAATTGTAGAAGATGAAAAGAAATTTGCTGATTTGTTAGAAAGTAATGTTCCGAATTTTATTGAAGGTGGAGGAGTAGTTCTCGTTCATAATTACGGCATGATTGTGTGGGGGAAAACGCCAGAAGAAGCGAAAAAATGGCTAGAGGGTATAGAATATTTAATGAACTATCATGTAAAGTTGTTAATGATAAAAGGTGCGAAGAGCTCTGTTATATAAAAATGTTTGCGATGTTGTTACAATTCCATAAATAAATGAAAGCGTTTTAAAAATAATTTTACTCATAAAATATAGGTCTCCTTATTATATATAGATTACATGTTGACATGTAAGGAGGAACATATTTTGCGAGTTAAATATCATTTTCTGCCAAAACAGCAGGTGACTTATTGCAAGATAAATGATACTGGTGAAAAAGCATTACAAATTATGAATGAAACGGGATTTCGAGCAATCCCTGTATTAGCAGAAGATGAGAAGCTATTCATGGGGATTATTTATAAAGTAGATTTATTAGAAAAGAAGTGTAATAGCGGATTAGAGCATGTAAGTACAGGAGATATGTTAGAAAATTCCTCTGCATTTATTTTTGAAAAGGATTCTTTCTTCAGAGCGTTTTATGTGATTCGTCGTCTCCCATTTTTAGCGGTGCTAAATGATTATAATGAATTTGTTGGTATCTTAACACATTCCAATGTATTTGATGTTATTGAAGACTCATTCGGTATGCGGACGGGTGGTTATATATTAACAATTGCAACACAAGATTGTAAGGGAACGATTAAAGAGCTTGGGACATTGTTAAAAGCATATAATATCGGTGGGTTGTTTACGCTAGATAACGGTGATCAATATATTCGCCGTATTATCGTAAATATATCAGATGAGTTAGATGAAAAAAGATTAAAGAAATTAATCGAAAAAATAGAAAAAAAAGGATTCAGAGTGAGTCATGTAGATTATATTTAAGTGAAAAGGAAAGGTACCAATCTACTATATGTAGAGTGGTACCTTTTTTTCGTGTAAGTGATGAATTGTCTCCCACTATTTTTGTGAGCACCGCCGCCCGTAAACGCCCGATTGGTGAGGGCTAATAATTAGTGGTGAATGCCCCACTAATTAAAGTTTCACTTTATTTTGAAACAGCAGGTGGAGATAATGCTAAATCAGACAAAAAAATAAAGTCTGCATGCTCGCGAATTTTGGGAATAGAGGTTTCTATAACACGTGATGTAATTTCACCTGGAGGCCCAACGTGTCCGATAGCTACCATAATTGGTTTTTCTTGAATTTTTTTGATAAGTAATTGAGCTTGTTTTGAAATATGTCCTGCTGTATAAACATCATCAAAAAATAGTTGGTTTTCAATAATAGGCACCCCTAATTCTTTTCCGATTTGTGGGACGACACTATTAGGGTTTGTTTTGCTATCTAAATAAAATAAACCGTGTTTTTTACAAGCTGTAAGTATAAGACGTACAATTCTTTCGTCAGCTGTTACTTTTGATCCCATATGATTGTTCATTCCAATTGCATGCGGTACTTCTTTAATCGCTTGTTCGAGTCGGTTGTTTATTTCTTCATCGCTTAAATCAGTTGTAAGTGCTTTTGGTCCAAGCCATTCTTTTTTACCTTTAATAGGTTCCATTGGCATATGTATAATAACTTCATGGCCTTTTTTATGGGCAGCTATTGCATCTTCTTTTGTAGAAGGAAGGAAAGGCATAACAGCAACAGTCAGTGGAATGGGAAGTGATAACATTTTATCAGTTCCCTTCATATTATTTCCGAAGTCATCAATGACAATAGCTACTTTATTTGTATGGGCATTGGCTTGAATCGGAAACAAGAAGGATGATAAGAACATAGTAAAAATGAGCAATGCAATCGTATATTTGCGCATATAAATATTTCCTCTCTATTTTATCCCGCTATTTGCGGGCAGTAAGATTCCCACCTCAAAATTCGGCTGGAGCAAAGAAGTTAGGGGGAAGATCCACTGCTCGTAAACGCCCGATTGGTGAGTGCTAATAATCAGTGGGGATGAACAAAACCCCCCACTGATTAAAGTTTCACTTTATCAATCATCATTATGTTTTGCGTTTTTATATAAATTAAACAAAAAATGTCGAAGAAAAGTATATGGTAAATAGAGAAACCGCTATTTAATTGGTATTTGTAAAAAAAGAAGATGAAAAAAATGTCTATTATTGCGAATGTATTTACAAAGATAGAATAATTTGTAATAATTCTCAAAGTGAGGGTAAAGATTTGTAAATTACAGGGAGAAAATGTTTAATTTTCTGATTCTTCAAATTTGAATATGATTAAGCAGGTAAAAGGTCAATAGTGAAGTGAAGTTGAGAGCATGGAAGAATAATAAGGGGGATATGGATGTTTACTGTAAAAAGGAAGTACACATTAGAAAAGCTTTCACGTGATATTCATATGAAGCGTGAAGAAATGATTCAACTAGGATTAACAAGCGGGTTAACTAGTAGGGAAACAATTCAAGTTAGTCAAGAATTGGACAAGCTTATTTTACAATACCAGCGCTATAAAGAAAAACAAACACCAAAATGGTTTTCCATTATAAAGGTACCTATTTTCCAAATCGGATATGAAGGAAAATCGAATAATTTTTGGCGAATGCTTGTGGCGGGTTTTATGAAATAAGTATAATTACCCTTTTGTGATAAGGATAATTATACTTTATGTAACGGTATTTCGATATGAACTGTCGTTCCTTTGTTTTCTTTACTGTCAATAAAAATATGCCCATCGTACATCTCTACAATTCGTTTACATATGACAAGTCCAAGACCTGTTCCAGTATCTTTATTAGTAAAGAACGGATGAAAGAGGTGTTTTTGAATATGTTTTGGAATACCTTTTCCAGTATCAATAATTTGCAATTGTGCGTGTGTTTCATTGTCTGTTACGACAATGGTTAGTGTGTCACTAGAAGTCATGGCTTCAATTGCATTTTTTGTAATGTTTAAAACCACTTGTTTCATATGGTCTTTTGAGCAACGGATATGAACAGGATGGTCTGGCAAATGTAGATGGAATACAATGTTATGTAGATTCGCCTCAGATTGAATAATCAATGCTACCTCATTTAGAATAGTTCTCACATCATATGTTTGTTCAATGATAGCAGTTGGCTTTCCAAGAATAAGAAATTCACTTACAATTTCATTAATTCTCTCTATTTCTTGTTCGATGATGGAAAAGTAAAACTGATCCTGTTCATCTTTATATTTTTCTTTTAATAGCGCAACGAGTCCTTTAATTCCCGTAAGAGGATTGCGGATTTCGTGGGCTGTACTCGCTGCAAAAGTTCCAACCAATTCAATTTTTTGCAGTTCATTTTGTTGTCTTTCCAGCTTTGTTTGCCGTTTTAATAACATATATTGAGCGAGTAAAAATAAGATAGACATTAAAAATAAAGTAGCTATACATTCTATTGCAACCCATTGGTATAAAGTTTGCTTGTGGATAGGTAATGGAGAAACAGAGACCTTCCAATTTAACCTTTGGAGTGGGGTAGTGAGCATATTAGAATGCGCATCGCTTGTTTCATTATTGTCATCAGTTAGAAAAACTACATCATGTTTATCAGTTACTTCGAAATGGTATTGTGGTTTAATAGCATTTAAAGAAGATGAAATGTAGTCAAAGCGTAAACTTGCTAACAATAAGCCTGAGAGTTCCTTCTGTTTGTTAAATATTGGGGAAGCGATTATAATAGCTTGATGTCCAAGGACGCGATCTGTAATGACGGATGATACAGTTGTTTTCTTAGTTTGTAATGCGTCTTGAATATACTTGCGGTCTGAGACGTCTACAGGTCTTGATTCGCTTTCTGATGCGATGGTAATGATTCCTTCTGGTGTAACGTAATATAGACCAGAAAAGCGCGCATCGTTTCCATCTGTATCATGCACAATTTGTTTAATCCCATTTATGTTACCAGTCTCGGTACCTACGACTTTTGCAAGCATTTCTAAGGCAGAAATTGCTTCACCAAGGTGATGATCTAAATAGTCTCTATATAAAAAGAGAACCGTATGAGCAGATGTTTTGTTTTCCTGCTTCATTTTATACGTATGATAGGAATAAAATGTAGCACCAATCACTATCGTTGGTAGGATAACAAGCAATATATATAAAACTATGCTTTGGAATTTGACTTTCAAATGTGGTACTCCTTCTTTTTTTATTATCATTATATATAAACTATGTTAAAATTGTCATGTTTTTATTCAAGAATGATTCGTAATATATTAGGGGAGAAGAAATGGATGAGTGAATGCTCATTCGGAACTCACATGAAGTATTAAGCTGTATTTTCTTTTTATTGCTGAGAATTTAAGTGAAGGGTTGAAAGTTGTATGACATCAAATAATGAACGAGAAGATATTTCTCAATCTTTAAAAGTATTTATTGCATTATCTCGTGTACACCGTTCTGTTATGGATACTACAAATAAATCTATACAAAGTAACGGGTTAAATCCAACTGAATTTGCTGTATTAGAACTGCTATATCATAAAGGTGGTCAACCACTTCAGCAAATTGGTGAGCGCATTTTAATAGCTAGTGGCAGCATTACATATGTTGTAGATAAGCTGGAAAAAAAGGGATTAGTAAAGAGAATCCCATGTCCGAATGACAGACGTGTTATTTATGCGCAATTAACGGAGTCTGGGGAGAGTTTTATTGCTTCTATTTTTCCGGGGCATGAGCAAGTTATACATCAGTCTTTTGAAATGTTAACGAAGGATGAAAAGGATGAATTACTTGATTTGTTGAAAAAAATTGGAAAGTATGAAAAGTGATACTATGTTCCAAAGGAGCTTTGGATAAAAAATCCAAGGCTTTTTTGCATATAAGTAAGTAAGATGGCAGCTGCCGAATTTTGTTGAAAACTAAGAGGGGATTTGGGAAGAAGTATTGAATTATAGTAAAGGTATACATAATGGAGAGGAGGCTCGTTCATGTCATTTAAAGACTATGAATATAAACGGCCAAATATTGAAGAATTAAAAGAGAAATTTACTGTTGCTTTAGAGAAATTTGATAACACAAAAACTGTAGAAGAACAAAAACAAGTTATCAATTCAATTAATGAAATTCGCAATGATTTTGGTACAATGGGGAATCTTTGTTACATTCGTCATTCTGTTGATACGACAGATGCTTTTTATAAGGAGGAGCAAGATTTCTTTGATGAATACTCTCCAGTTGTACAAGGATATGGAACAAAATATTATAAGGCGTTAATTAGTTCTCCATTTCGTGAAGAATTAGAAGCCTATTACGGAAAGCAATTATTCGCTCTAGCAGAATGTGATTTAAAAACATATTCAGATGAAATCGTGAAAGATTTACAATTAGAGAATAAATTGTCTTCACAATATACACAGTTGTTAGCATCTGCAAAAATTGACTTTGCGGGAGAAGAAAGAACATTATCGCAACTGATTCCATTTATGCAAGGAAAAGAAAGAAGTGAACGTAAATCAGCAAGTGAAGCATACTACGGATTTTTAGCTGGAAATGAGGAAGAACTAGATCGTATTTATGATGAGCTTGTTAAAGTAAGAACGAAAATTGCGAAATCTTTAGGTTTCAAAAACTTTGTTGAACTAGGATATGCAAGAATGTATCGTACAGATTACAATGCGGAGATGGTTGCGAATTATCGTCAGCAAGTACTTGATTATATCGTTCCAGTTACAACGGAATTAAGAAAGAGACAAAAAGCACGTATCGGTGTAGAAAAGCTAGCATATTACGATGAAAACTTTGAATTTGCTACAGGTAATCCAACTCCAAAAGGAGATGCAGATTGGATTATTAATCATGGGAAAACGATGTATAAAGAGTTATCAGCTGAAACAGATGAATTTTTCAATTTCATGTTAGATAATGATTTATTAGACTTAGTTGCGAAAAAAGGAAAAGCTGGTGGCGGATATTGTACATATATCGAAAATTATAAAGCGCCATTTATTTTCTCAAACTTCAATGGAACATCTGGTGACATTGATGTATTAACACATGAAGCTGGTCATGCTTTCCAAGTATATGAAAGTCGTAAATTTGAAATTCCAGAATATAATTGGCCAACATATGAAGCGTGTGAGATTCATTCTATGAGTATGGAATTCTTTACATGGCCATGGATGAAACTATTCTTTGAAGAAGATGCAGATAAATATTATTTCTCACACTTAAGTTCAGCACTTCTGTTTTTACCATATGGTGTATCTGTCGACGAATACCAACATTATGTATATGAAAATCCAGAAGCATCACCAGCAGAGCGTAAGACAGCATGGCGTAACATAGAGAAGAAATATTTACCGCATCGTGATTATGAAGATAATGATTATTTAGAGCGCGGTGGCTTCTGGCAACGTCAGGGGCATATTTATAGCTCGCCGTTCTACTATATTGACTACACGTTAGCTCAAATTTGTGCACTGCAATTTTGGAAGCGCGCAAGAGATAATAGACAAGAGGCATGGGAAGATTATGTGAACCTTTGCCAACAAGGTGGAAGTAAATCATTCTTAGAATTAGTAGAAGTGGCAAATTTAACATCACCATTTGCTGAAGGTTGTGTGAAAAGTGTCATTACAGAAATTGAAGCATGGTTACATGCGATTGACGACACAAAATTGTAAAAAACATGCGCTTTTTTTCACATGTTTAACATCGACATAATGGGAAAATGATGAGATAATAAAAGAAAATTCAGAATACTAAAGAGGTGTTTCTAATAAGGAGCACCTCTTTTCACCAACAAAAAGGGGGGAAAGAAGTATGCTTCAATCTAATATGGATGTGAGTTTAGAAAGTTTGGTGAACTCATTGCAGTCTACCCGAAGCACGCTATTATCAGAAATTGAAATGTTAAATGATACAGAAGTGAATGTAAAGCCACGCCGTGATAAATGGAGTATTATTCAAATTTTACATCACTTACATTTAGTTGAACAATCTGTCACATCTGCCCTTGTATATGCTCTACACAAAAATGAAAGAAATGCGACTCCATTTAAAGACCTCCAACTTACGCTTGATCGCACACATAAAAGAGAAGCTCCTCAGCAAATGCAACCAACAGAAACTTTAATGAAAAAACAGCAAGGAATTCAATTGCTAGAACATTCACGACAAGAACTATTACATGCGCTTCATAGTATCATAGATGAAAAAGAATTAGTTGAAAATGGATTAAAGCATCCTGTTTTTAATGATTTGAATTTGTATCAGTGGGTTCAATTTCTTGATTTACATGAACAAAGACATCTTACACAGTTAAAAGAGGCGAAATACGCAATTTTGCAGCGATAAAGTGGAAGAAGTGGGAAACCACTTCTTTTTTGATACATGCATAGTTTTCTTTCTTACTTTGGAATACTACATGGAGAAAGAAAAGAAGGAGTTGAAAAGTATGTCCAAGAAAAAGAGAGAAGAAGAGCGTGCTTGGAAAGCACGTAAAGAGAATCAAAAACCACATGGAAAAGTGAAAGCTTTTGCTGAATTAGTTGAAGGAACAGAAAAAACGTGATGATTATTTCATCACGTTTTTTGTATGAGTGGAAAGGTTAATAAGAAGGTTGTACCGATTCCTTTTTCACTTATAATATCAATTTTTCCATTCATAGCTTGAACAACACTGAATACAACCATCATTCCAAGACCAGTCCCTTTTTCTTTCGTTGAATAGAAAGGAGAACCGAGGCGCTTCACCTGTTCTTGATCCATGCCAACTCCTGTATCTTTTATATATAGCTGGATATGCTTATGATCAGGAACTAATGTGAAATAAAGATCGCCACCTTTTGGCATAGCTTCAATGCAGTTTTTTAAAATATTTAATAAGCATTGGTTTAGTTTTTGCTTCTCTCCAGCGATAAAGAAAGAAGTACTTTGCTTTATGTAATGAGTACGGACATTTGTTAAATTGGCAAGTGGTGTAATTAAAGATAGTGCATGCAGTAATTCTTCCTCGAGTTGTAGTGTTTGTTCTTTTTCAATACTCGGTTTTGCAAAGGTTAAATAGTCTGTGAGAACATGATTTGCTTGCTCAATACCATTAATGGCAATATCGATATATAATTTCCGTTCTTGCTCGGTACATGTATCAGACTGCAATAGTTGTAAAAATCCTTTCGTTGAAGTTAAAGGATTGCGAATTTCGTGCGAGATGGAAGCTGCCATTTCACCGATTAAATGAAATTTCTCAGCGTTCATAAGCTCATTTTGGAGACGAACCTGAGTTTGTAATATGTGTAGTAAATATAAAATAAGGATCGTACCAAGCATCGTACATAACTCATACACAATAATATGGGGTATATAATCTACCTTATTTGTAACTTCTGAAAGGAAGAAGGGTATCCAGCTAAATCCATATGTGAGACTGTAAATAATAGCAAGTGCTATTTTTATACGATTAGAAGTTCGATTGAAAAATTTGTACGTTAATAGTAGAACAATAAATAGAACAATAGAAGCGATAAGGGATGGGAAAACACCTATTCCTCCTAATAAGAAGCGATATATGTTTAATACAGCTAAAATAGAACCACCAGCAATAGGCCCTCCTGTCAATGTACCGACAATTAATACGATATGACGCATATCAAATTGAAAACCATTATTTGTTTTTGCTGCAAAAGTGATACATAGTATTGTAGCGAGGCAACACAGTACAATAAATATAGCTGAATTTAATTTAGGAGACCGTTTCCCTTTTTGATTCCAAAATAAGTGATAAATAAGCATTGTAACGAGAATGGATAAAATATTTAAAAAGAGGTAAATAATAAAGTGTTTCAGTGGGATGCCTCCTCTCTCCGAATAGTAAATTAATCATACTATAAAATGAAAGAAATGGAATATAAAATAGCGGAAAAATCAGAAATTTTTTCTGGTAGTATACAATATGTTACAATATGTTTTGTCAATGAAAGAAGAAATTCCATGCACCGCATGGGAGAGGTTCGCGAACTCCCTCTATAAAAAACTATGGAAACAACAATATCCTTAGGTATTGTTTTGTTTTTTTATTGTGACAGTTCAAGAACGTTCTTTCTTCTTATTCGTAGTAGAGAAGGAGAATGAGTGAAATGAAAAAAGAAAAAGCAGTTGTTGTTTTTAGTGGTGGACAAGATAGTACAACATGTTTATTTTGGGCAATAGAGCAGTTTGCAGAAGTAGAAGCTGTAACATTTAATTACAATCAACGTCATAAATTAGAAATTGATTGTGCAGTGGAAATTGCGAAAGAGCTAGGAATTAAACATACGGTACTAGATATGAGTCTATTAAATCAACTTGCTCCAAATGCGTTAACGAGAACGGATATGGAGATTACACATGAAGAAGGTGAATTGCCATCGACATTTGTAGATGGACGAAATTTACTATTCTTATCATTTGCTGCTGTATTAGCAAAACAAGTTGAGGCACGTCATATTGTAACGGGTGTATGTGAAACTGATTTTAGTGGTTATCCAGATTGCCGTGACGTGTTTGTGAAATCGTTAAACGTTACATTAAATTTATCTATGGATTATCCATTTGTCATTCATACACCACTTATGTGGATTGATAAAGCAGACACGTGGAAATTATCTGATGAACTTGGCGCATTCGAGTTTGTTAGAGAAAAAACATTAACATGTTATAACGGAATCATTGGTGATGGTTGCGGTGAATGTCCAGCATGTCAACTTCGTAAAGCAGGATTAGATACGTACTTACAAGAACGCGAAGGAGCGAACAACTAATGGATAATTTCTTTGGATTTCGCATCGTAGAAAATTTGCAAAAAATGGACAAGGATATTCAACGTAAACAACTCAAATATCATAATAAAAGAGTAATGGTCAGCAAGGAATTTACATTTGATGCAGCGCACCATTTACACTGTTATGAAGGAAAATGTAAAAACTTACATGGTCACACATATAAAGTTGTATTTGGGATTAGTGGATATGTAAATGAAATAGGCCTTGCAATTGACTTTGGAGATATAAAAGAAATTTGGAAAAACGAAATTGAAATATATTTAGATCATCGTTATTTAAACGAAACATTACCAGCGATGAATACGACTGCTGAGAATATGGTCGTTTGGATTTATGAAAAGATGGCAGAAGCATTAACGAAAGATAATCGTGTGAACGAATATAAAGGAGCTCGTGTTGAATTTGTTCGTCTATTTGAGACGCCAACTAGTTATGCGGAAGTAAGACGGGAGTGGATGCTCGATGAGTAAAATTCCTGTCTTAGAAATATTCGGTCCGACTATTCAAGGAGAAGGCATGGTTGTCGGGCAAAAGACTATGTTTATTCGAACTGCTGGCTGTGACTATAGCTGTTCTTGGTGTGATTCTGCTTTTACATGGGATGGATCGGCAAAAGATCAAATTAGACAAATGCCAGCGGAAGACATTTGGAATGAGCTTGTTGAAATTGGAGGAGAAAATTTCTCTCATGTTACGATTTCGGGTGGGAATCCTGTTTTATTGAAAAATATTGAGTCGCTTCTTTCTATATTAAAAGAGAATGGGATGCGAACGGCGATAGAAACACAAGGGAGTAAATGGCAAGATTGGTTACTTCAAATTGATGAGATAACCATTTCGCCAAAACCACCAAGTTCGGGAATGAAAACAGATTATCAAAAGTTAGATGCTGTAATTCAGAAACTAGCAGGAAAAGATATTAGTTTAAAAGTAGTAGTATTCGATGATCGCGACTTTGAATATGCAGTTAAGATGCACGAACGTTATCCATCTGTACCATTTTTCTTACAAGTAGGGAACGATGATACGAAAACAGTGGATGATGCAATGCTTATTAAAAAATTATTAGATAAGTATGAGTGGCTTATTGAAAAAGCTGTTAATTGTAAAAAAATGAATGATGCGAAAGTATTGCCGCAGCTTCATGCGTTAGTATGGGGAAATAAACGAGGCGTATAAAGAGAAGGGATGTTTAAAATGGCAGGAAGATTAGATGAAGATTTAAAAGATGTAACATTATTAGGAAATCAAAATACAAAATATTTATTTGAATATAGCCCAGAAATTTTAGAGGTATTTGATAATAACCATCCAAACCGTGATTACTTTGTAAAATTCAATTGTCCTGAATTTACAAGCTTATGCCCGAAAACAGGACAACCAGACTTTGCAACAATTTATATTAGCTACATTCCTGAACAAAGAATGGTAGAGAGTAAATCTTTAAAGTTATATTTATTTAGCTTCCGCAATCACGGTGACTTCCACGAAGATTGTATGAATGTAATTATGAATGATTTAATTAAATTAATGGATCCGCGTTACATTGAAGTATGGGGCAAATTCACACCACGTGGTGGTATTTCAATTGATCCATATTGCAACTACGGTCGACCAGGAACGAAGTATGAACAAATGGCAGATTACCGTATGATGAACCACGATCTATATCCGGAAACGATTGATAATCGTTAATAGAAAGAAAAGTCCTGTATACTATACAGGACTTTTCTTTCTATTATATTATGCATTTTGATTAATGACAGTATAGTTTTTATGACTTACAACTGTAAGAGGTTCCATATCTAGTTCTCTAAAATTCTCCATAATTGTTATATCAACAATAACAGAGTTTTGATTTACCTTTTGAACACGGCCTTGCATTCCACCTTTAAATTCGATGATATCTCCAGTTTCTGCGATCTGCATAAGCAACTCTCCTTGTTACAGTTTTTCCAAAAAAGAATAATTTGGGATTTTTTATTTTCCTTTATTTTGAACTATGTTTCCTGTTTTGTAAATGTTTTCAAAGGAAAAAGTCGAAAAATATTCATATTTTATAAGATAATATCCATATTTCATATGATGCTGGAGAAAAAGTGTTTATATCTTTATAATGAAAATGGATGTTGGTCTGTTTAATAAGGGGGAAATAGGAGCGGTAAAATAATGTTTGAAATTATGGGGAGCTTTATAGCTTTGTTCTTATATTTATTTTCTTATACACAGTTGAAGAAAATTCGTCAACATGAAACGAATACATATTTTGATGGAATAGATGCTTCAGTTACTCATAGTAGTGGCGGAGATATGTAACAATATGTAACTTTTATTTTCAGCATGTTATGATGAATGTAAGAAATAGTACATAATATAGTTCGTAAGTGATGAATGGAGAGTGAAAAGAATGTGGATATCTTTTATTCGTCATGGTCGCTTGAATAGTACTATAGAACCGATGACAATTACTTCATTTCATGAATGGCTGAAGAGATATGATGTAGATAGTATGAGTAGGGAATGTAACATACCGATTGAAACAATTGAGGCAGTAGAATCGGCAAATTTAATTGTATCGAGTGATCAAAGACGTGCTGTACAGTCAGCAGCGGAATTAATGAATTCTTTGTCCTTTGTGCAAAATTCTCTTTTTAGGGAAGTAGAAGTACCGTCGAGTTTTTTTGCACCAGAATGGTTTAAATGTAAGCCGGGGACTTGGTTTTTTATTGGACGTGCTTTATGGATGGTTGGGTATCATAAAGATGTTGAGTCGTATAAGGAAGCAAGGGGAAGGGCAAAAGAAGCTGCTAACATGTTACATCACTATGCAATGGTGCACGGGAAAATCGCGATAGTAGGACATAGCTATTTTAATACGATGATTGGTGCGGAACTGAGGGCGATGGGATGGTCTGGACCTCCTATTTTTCATCGGAAGCCGTGGGGATATACAAAGTATACGTTCCATGAGGCGATGAATGGAAGTGTATTAAATACAAAATTAACTTAAAAGCACACGATTTTATATAAAATCGTGTGCTTTTTTTTAAGATATAGAAACTAATGTACGTAATGGTTTTATTAGATGAGCATAAGGTTCGCCAACGAGCATTACGGTTTTATCTTTGTTGTAACCTAGTTTTTCATACAGTGAAAAAGCACGCTTGTTTTCTAAATTAACAAGTAAGGCGATTTTTTCATAACCTGTTTCAGCTGCATGAAGTTCAGCTGCATCGATTAACTTAGAGCCAATGCCACGTCCGCCGTACATATTTGAAACTGACAACGTGTCAATATAATACTCATCAAGTTCAGCTTCTTTTTCTAACGTAATGGATTCATCTTCATGTAGTTCTCTTAAGTGGCGTATGATTGGTGCATCAAGTTGTTGAGCGTCACTACCGTGATAAGCGACAATAACCCCAACTACCTTTCCATCTTGTTCCGCCACTAAACAGTTTTCATAGCTCAATCGATTATTTTCTTTTACGAACCATTTTTCAAGTCCTAGTAATACATTTGCTTCAACTGTGCTACCAGTGATTTTTTCAGCAATTTCATGCAGAGCATTATACAATAAAGGAGATATTGCCTTTGCATCTGTCTTTGTTGCTTTCCGAATCATAGTATCCCTCCTAGTTCTATTTGTATATTGTAACATAGTGGTATGGAACTTTGTATGATTGAATGCCAAAATGTTTGATATAGAGAAGTAGCTATGTTAGTATATGATATTTAGTGGACATATAATAAAGCAATACTGCTTGTAAAATAATGAAAATGAAATGAAGGCATAGCAACAGGAAAAATTTACAGTTGTTGACCTATAAAAGATACGATAAAATAAAATATTGCATAGAGGTGAAATACATGGATGAACAATTAGCAAATACAATTTTGGATCAGCTGAAAAATGGTGAGATAAAGGAGTATGTTGCAACGAAAGATGTATTTTATACGTTTAGGAAAGTTGTAGTAAGTCGAGAAGATTTTAAACATATTATTGGGAATGCACAACGCGGCGGACAGGTAATTTATACATATTCAAAAACGCCACGTTCATAAATAGAAGATAAAGGGGAGGAGAATTATGGGCGATTTTAAACAAGGCATTTTACCGCATTGGGATTATATGTGGAAAGATAGAGCCGGAAATAGATGTATGGGAATGGTTATGTATCCAGAGAAACGAAAATGTTCAACAAAAATGCTTCAGAAAATAAAAAGGGCGTATGAGCAAGCGGCAGAAATTAAAGTAACTGTACAAGTTCAACAGACATATGAGTACATAGAAGGAATGATCGTATACTTTGATGAAGAAGCTCCTGTATGTACAATGCTTGATAAAGATGAGAATCCGCATCACATATTTGTAAAAGATATTTTGCGTATTGAGCACTCTGAATAAACTTTTCATACATAAATTGAAACGCCATAATAATAATCTTTTTCTATAATAGTTATCTTTTAGTATGTAACGAGCAACGAAAGTATATGTATAATATTTAATAAAGTAAAATTGATAAATGTAATCGTTTGTTAGAACAGATTATCGTTTCATGTCTGTTCTTTTTTGCGTGATGCTGGAGAAATATATTCCTCCAGCATTTGCCGTTTTATGACAAAATATATTGTTAACTTTTTTTAAAATGAGGTTAAATTCGTTGACAACTTTTTTGAAAAGCACTTTATTGACATGAGTTTTAGAATGTTGTTTCATAGTCATTGTATTGAAAAAAATCGGCGGTCTTGTCGAAAAGTAAAAGTTAAAAAAAGAAAGAATTTATACATATATCTTGTGTCTTATTTTGAAACGTAATACAATATATAGAGAAATCAAGAAATGACATACAAAGAGTATAGATTGGAGAGGGAGGGTCGGAAATGTTAGTTGCATATGATTCTATGACAGGAAACGTGAAGCGTTTCATTCACAAATTAAATATGCCGGCCGTTCAAATTGGTGAAGATCTAGTAATAGATGAAGACTTTATTCTTATTACGTATACAACAGGTTTTGGCAATGTACCAGAACGTGTTTTAGAATTTTTAGAGCGCAATAATGACAAATTAAAAGGCGTATCTGCAAGCGGCAATCGTAACTGGGGAGACATGTTCGGTGCAAGTGCTGACAAAATTTCTGCTAAATATGAAGTGCCTATTGTATCAAAATTTGAGTTATCAGGAACAAATAACGATGTAGAATATTTTAAGGAAAGGGTGCGGGAGATTGCGACACATTGAACTGAATAATGAAATCACGCAAATGCAGGACGGTTTTTATCAGCTTCATAAAGATAAAGAGGCATTAGAAGTCTTTATGGAAGAAGCTAGAGAGAATACCGTTCCTTTTAATAGCGTGGCAGAGCGAATGGAGTATATGAAAGAACATGATTACTATTACAATGTTCTGGACGAGTATAGCTTGGAGGAAGTAGAAGGAGTATATAACATCGCTTATGGTGAAAACTTCGAATTCCAATCTTATATGGCAGCATCTAAGTTCTACAAGGATTATGCGTTAAAAACGAATGATCAAAAACAATACTTAGAAAGCTATGAAGATCGTGTAGCAATTGTGTCATTATACTTAGGACGCGGTGATGTTGCGAAGGCAAAACAATTCGCAAGCATGATTGTAAAACAAAACTACCAACCAGCGACACCAACCTTTTTAAATGCGGGAAGAAGCAGAAGAGGAGAAATGGTGTCTTGTTTCTTGTTAGAGATGGACGATAGCTTAAATTCAATCGGCTTTAACATTAATACTGCAATGCAATTATCAAAAATTGGCGGGGGAGTAGCTTTAAACTTATCTAAGCTACGTGCGCGTGGTGAGCAAATTAAAGGGATTGATAACGCTGCAAGTGGTGTAGTACCTGTTATGAAATTGCTTGAAGATTCGTTTTCATATGCGAATCAACTTGGCCAACGAAAAGGTGCTGGTGCAGTATACTTAAACATCTTCCATTGGGATATTATCGAATTCCTTGATACAAAGAAAATAAATGCCGACGAGAAGAGCCGTATTCAGTCTCTATCAATCGGAATTATCGTTCCAAGTAAGTTCTTTGAGCTTGCTGAGAAAAACGAACCTTTCCATGTTTTCGCGCCTTATACGGTGTTTAAAGAATATGGCAAGCATTTAGATGATATTGATATTGATGAAATGTACGATGAATTAATGAGCAATCCGAAAGTGAAGAAGAAGCCGCTAGATATTAGTGCACGTGATATGCTTATTAAAATCGCAATGATTCAGCTTGAGTCTGGTTACCCATACTTAATGTTTAAATCAAATGCAAATAACCAGCATCCACTGAAGGATATTGGAACTGTGAAGATGTCGAACTTGTGTTAAATATGTAGCACCTTCTAGTAGAAATGCTAGTCGAAAACTCCGTTAAACGGGGAAAGCCTCAAGTTTGAGGTAACCTACCGTGCTAAATCTTATCTTAGAATGAGCATAGAAAAGTTCAGAATGTATCTTATTATTTTGTATAGCAGAGTGATCAGACAACATAAAGTAATAAGAGACTTTCTGAAAGATTAAGATAAGTAAAAGCCTAACGACTATCCCTTATGGGAGTAGAGCGCAAGCGATTGGCGTTCGAAAAGCGGAGCACCTAATCAGGTAATGCTGTAGGTGATGATATAGTCTGTCCTGTATGGTGACATACAGCAGTTGCATGAGCAACGGACTGAGGAGTAGCGAACTCGGTTGAACATTCGAGACAGAAATCTTCCAGCTACAAGAAACTTCTGAAATAAATGATTACGGTACAGATGACATTATCCGCCGCGATATTAACTGTAACTTAGGATCACTAAATATCGTAAATGTAATGGAAAATAAAGAAATTCGTGAAGCAGTTCATGCAGGAATGGAAGCTTTAACAGCTGTTTCTGATATGACAATCATTCCGAATGCACCAACTGTGAAAAAAGCAAATGATGAGCTTCATTCAGTTGGACTTGGAGCAATGAACTTACATGGATATTTAGCAAAAAATAAAATCGGTTATGAAAGTGCAGAAGCGAAAGAGTTCGCACGTGCATTCTTTATGATGTTAAATTACTACTCTATTGAGAAAAGTATGGAAATCGCTAAAGAAAAAGGCGAAACATTTAAAGACTTCGATAAGTCTGATTATGCGAACGGCACATACTTTGAGAAGTATGAAACGACAGATTACAGCCCAGTAACTGAAAAAGTTCAGCAACTATTTGAAGGAATTCATATTCCAACAAAAGAAGATTGGACAAGTTTAAAAGAGCAAGTGCAGAAGAATGGATTATATAATTCATACCGTCTTGCTATCGCTCCAACACAATCTATCAGTTACGTTCAAAATGCAACTTCAAGCGTAATGCCGATCGTAAGTCAAATCGAATCAAGAACGTATGCGAATGCGACAACATATTATCCAATGCCGTATTTATCAAAAGATACGTTCTGGTACTATAAATCTTCTTACGATATGAATCAGTTTAAATTAATTGATTTAATTGCAGAAATTCAAGAGCATATTGACCAAGGAATTAGTACAATTCTTTACGTCAATAGTGATATTTCAACACGTGAGTTAGCACGTTACTACATCTATGCACATAAAAAAGGCTTAAAGAGTCTGTATTATACGAGAACACGTAAATTAAGCGTGGAAGAGTGCGTAGCTTGTACCGTTTAATATAAAAAAGTGAGACATTATGAGCAGGGTTTTCTGAACCCTGCTCATGCTTAGTTATCAATTTTTCATGTTTATTTAGAGAAGGGGCGATTGAATGCGTGCGGTAAACTGGAACAAAAAGGAAGATGATTTTAGTTTAATGTTTTGGAAGCAAAACATCGCTCAGTTTTGGACAGAAGAAGAAATCGCGGTGTCTTCTGACAAAAATACTTGGGCACAATTATCAAAAGAAGAGCAAATTGCTTATAAGCGTGTATTAGGTGGTTTAACACTTTTAGATACGAAACAAGGTGGCGAAGGGATGCCACTTGTACTTGTTCATCTTGAAAATTTACAAGCAAAAAGTGTATTAGCTTTCATGGGAGCTATGGAAGAAGTACATGCGAAGAGTTACAGTCATATTTTTACAACGTTAGCTACGGAAGAAGAAATTGATGATATTTTTGAATGGGTAGACAATCATCCATTACTTGAGAAAAAGGCTGGTATTATTACTCGTTACTATCGTCGTTTATTAAAGCCTCAAGTAACGAAAAAAGAGTTATACATGGCAATGGTAGCAAGTGTGTTCTTAGAAAGTTACTTATTCTATAGTGGATTCTTCTATCCACTTTACTTAGCAGGTCAAGGTAAATTGACGGCAAGTGGTGAAATTATTAACCTAATCATTCGTGATGAGTCCATTCACGGCGTATTCGTCGGTATTTTAGCACAACAACTTTTCGCAGAGCTTTCTGCAGAAGATCAACAAGAAGTGCAAAAAGAAACGCAAGAGTTATTAATGGAACTATATGAAATTGAAATGGCATACACAGAAGAAATTTACACTTCTATCGGTCTTGTAGATGATGTAAATCGTTTCGTTCGCTACAATGCGAATAAAGGACTTATGAATTTAGGACTTGAGCCGAAGTTTGAAGAAGAAGAAATTAACCCAATCGTTTTAAATGGTCTACGTACAGATACGAAAAACCATGATTTCTTCTCTGTAAAAGGAAATGGTTACGTAAAAGCAACGAACGTTGAAAAGTTATCTGACGATGACTTCGCATTCAATTTTTAATATCGTGTCATAGAAAAAGCTGTCTTTATAGAAAAGACAGCTTTTTTCTATGGATAGTTTACATAATGTTATTATTTCATGGAAATATTCCTATCTCATAAAAACCAAATTTGTAAGGGAGTGAAAATAAAAAACACGAATTAAAGTTTTATTTTTTATATTTAGCAGTATGAGAGATTGAATAACTTATGTCAAAATGAATAAAAAATGAGAAGAAGTGAGGCCTCATTCCACCTATATGTTTTCTTTCGAATTGAATTTTTTAATTACATACATTTTGGCTCGAAAATTGCATGATATTTAAAAACAAAAGGGAACTGTAATAGTTGGTGTGATGTATACAGCTATTTGAAAGCGTTTCCTTTTCGCTGTCGATTTTCAAATGAAAATGAGATAGAGAAAGTAGGGGGAATGATAGGTGGGAAAAGTAGTTGGTTTAAAACGTTCGTTAGGGCTTTGGTCAATTGTTATGCTAGGGGTCGGGTATATGACACCGATGGTTGGATTTGATACGTTTGGAATCGTTTCGGAAAAAACAGGTGGGCATGTTCCAGGAGCTTATTTGATTGCATTAGCAGGGATGTTGTTTACCGCTGCAAGCTACGGCAAAATGGTAAAGGTTTTTCCTACCGCAGGATCAGCTTATACGTATACACAGAAAACAATTAGTACAAGACTTGGGTTTCTTGTTGGATGGTCCGCATTATTGGATTATTTGTTTCTGCCGATGGTGAACGCACTATTAACGAGAATTTATTTGTCAGCATTTTTTCCAAGTGTTCCTAATTGGATATGGGTCATTGGTTTTATTCTACTGATTACACTTATAAATGTTATTAGCGTAAATGTTACTGCTAACTTCAATACGTTTTTAGTAATATTTCAAGTGCTAGTAATGGCCGTGTTTGTTTTTCTAGTTATAAAAGGTTTATTAGCGGGAGAGGGAACAGGAGAAGTTTTTTCCATTCAGCCGTTTTTTCAATCAGATATACAAATATCACCGTTAGTTGCAGGTGCAACAATTCTTTGTTTTTCATTTTTAGGTTTTGATGCAGTAACTACATTTTCGGAAGAGACACCAAACGCGAGGAAGACAATACCTCGGGCTATTTTTCTTACTGCTTTAATCGGTGGAGTTTTATTCATTACAACTACGTATTTTACACAATCTTTCTTTCCAGATACATCTGTATTTAAAGATAAAGAATCAGCGTCTCCAGAAATTGCGCTATATGTTGGTGGAAAACTATTTCAAGCTTTCTTTTTAGTAGGAACGCTTATGGGGACACTCGCGTCTGGTTTAGCTTCTCATACAAGTGTGTCTAGATTATTGTACGTAATGGGTCGAGATAATGTCATTCCGAAAAAAATATTCGGATACATTCATCCTCGTTGGCGAACGCCAGTATATAACATTATTATTGTAGGAGTTATTTCACTCTCTGCGATATTCATTGATTTAGAAACGGCAGCATCACTTATTAATTTTGGAGCGCTTATTGCATTTACATTTGTTAATTTATCTGTAATTTCCTACTATGTAATTAAGAAAAAAAGATATAAAACGATAAAAGACTGTTTAAATTTTTTAGTGATGCCTATTTTAGGTGCTGGTACTGTAGCAGTACTATGGTTTAATCTCAATGTTCATTCACTTATTCTCGGTATTTGCTGGGCTGCTATTGGAATGGGATATCTTTTATATATTACAAATATGTTCCGCTTAGCTCCTCCGCAAATGCATTTTGAAGAAGTGCAGGAAATGTAAAAAGCAAAAGACATCGGATAAATCCCGATGTCTTTTGCTTTTTATATTTAATAATCATGCAGTATTGCATAAGTCATTCAAAGCATCATAAGTAGGAGGGTGACACAATATGATTACCGTAGCATTTTCACTTGGCACGATTATTGCTTTGTATAATTAGTAAAAATAAAAAGCGAGGTGTTATCGTGCCGATTCAGTCAGAAAAACATACAGGTGAGGTTGAAAATCCTTTAGAGGAATTTCAAGCTATATTAAAAGAGGCGCTTCATTTTTTACATTATCCAGACGAAGTATTTGAATTTCTGAAAAAACCAATGCGTTTTTTAGAAGTAAGTATTCCTGTTCGTATGGATGATGGAACAACAAAGGTATTTCAAGGGTATCGTGCTCAGCATAATGACGCAGCTGGGCCAACGAAAGGTGGTATTAGATTCCATCCAGATGTTACGGCAGAAGAAGTAAAAGCACTTGCTGGCTGGATGAGCTTGAAATGTGGAGTGACAGGACTGCCATATGGAGGCGCAAAGGGCGGGATTATTTGTAATCCACAGGAGATGAGTTTTAGAGAATTAGAGTCATTGAGTCGTGGGTATGTAAGGGCAGTAAGTCAAATTGTGGGACCGACGAAAGATATTCCGGCTCCTGATATGTACACAAATGCGCAAATTATGGCTTGGATGCTAGATGAATATGACCATATTAGGGAGTTTGACTCTCCAGGCTTTATAACCGGGAAGCCATTAATGCTAGGAGGATCACAAGGACGGGAAACAGCAACTTCTAAAGGTGTATTGTATACGCTTCAGTTAGTAAGTGAGTTAAAACAAATTCCACTACAAAATATGAGAGTTATTATTCAAGGATTTGGGAATGTTGGAGGGTATTTGGCGAAATATTTATATGATATTGGTGTGAAAGTAGTTGGGGTATCAGATGCTATAGGAGGAATTTATAATCCAGACGGCTTAGATGTTCCTTATTTATTAGAAAACAGAGATTCTTTCGGTGTAGTATCGAATCTCTTTAGTAAAATAATTTCTAATCAGGAGTTGTTAGAAAAAGAATGTGATGTACTCATTCCAGCGGCAATTGGGGGAGTCATTACGAAACATAATGCAGGAAAGCTTGGATGTAAGATTATCATTGAGGCTGCAAATGGTCCAACAACAAAAGAGGCGATAACGATGTTAGAAGAAAAGGGAGTTTTGGTTGTTCCAGATATTTTAGCAAACTCGGGTGGTGTTATTGTTTCTTATTTTGAATGGTGTCAAAATAATCAAGGATATTATTGGACAGAGCGATATGTTGATCAATGTTTAAAGGAGAAAATTACATCTAGTTTTTCTAACGTACTTGACACTTCAAAACACTTTGGAGTAAATATGAAAATTGCTGCTTATATTGAAGGAGTTCGTAAGATTGTAGAAGCATCGCGCCTAAGAGGTTGGTTGCATTTTTAACCTAAAGGAGGGCTCAAATGAAACTGGATATTTTATTAGAAGAAGTGGAGAGACAACCAATCGGTTATTATTGTGTTTTGTCGAAAAGTCATCGTTACGATATAGCTGTTACGTATTCACAACAGTTTCTTGGAAAAGCAATGGTTACCTCTATTCAAAATGGGAGAATGATTTTATTAAGTCAAGAAGATATTGTAGAGGAACAATATTGGGCACCGAGGTTAGGAATTGAGATTGAAGACATAGAAGAGTTTCAAAGCTTTTTTTATATGATTCTTCAGTCACAAAGGTTAGAAGAGCAATATTAATAGAATAAAAGAAGGGGATGATTGATTATGTACTATGATATTATTACGAGTCCATGCTATGGAACAATTGAAAAAGTTTCTATTGTTAAGGATTCTCGAGTTTATGAATGGGAGCCATTATTTTCGATTAAAGATATGAATGGTAAACTGGAAGTAATTAAGATGGGATGTAGCGGAGAAGTTCACTCTTTAGAAGTAGAGGCAGGAGATAAAGTAATTCCAGGTATGGTATTAGCTTATATTCAAGAAGACCTTTTCGTTAGTGGTAGTGATTAATGATAGAACAATGAGGAAGATGGAGGTGCTCATCTTCCTTTTTTTATTAAGTAAAGGAAAGAATGTTTTTTGTTTTCAGATTAATTAAAAAAATCTGCATTTAATGATACAATACAAATTAAGTAGCCCAAAGGAGGAATAGCAGAATGTTTTCCATTGCTCGTAATAAAATTAGACCTATTGTTTCTCTACCTATCGATCAATCCGAAAAGGAATGGAATATAGACGTTGAAAATATAAAAGAACCTTTTCTATTTTTAAAAAGGGGAGAGAAATTATTTGCATACGTTCATGTCAAGGATCTGCTATCAAACAGTAAGGACTTACATTCCAAGGCATTGCTTGCAAATGCAGTTTCGCTAGATACAATATGTTATCTTAGTAAAAATATTTCTTTAACAGCTCTGTTTCAAATTATTGGAGCGCCGATTGCGATAGTGAAAAATGAAATGGATGAGTTAATAGGATATATAAGAAGAGAAGATGTTTTTGCAGAACTATTTAAACAAGAAAATCAGAGTGTTGATATATTAAAAATTATTTTAACGTCTATTCCAATGGGGATTTTTGTAGTGGATCGTGAAAAGAAAATTGTAAATTGCAATGAATCTGGTTTGAAGATGATTAAATCTACACCTGAAAGAGTAATGAATGTACCAGCAGAACAAATTTTTAACGAAGGACATATTAATAACGTATTTGCAACGGGAAAGACAATTTTGAATCAATTACAAATCACAAATGAGATGGGTGTATTAGTTGACTACAGTCCCATTCCAAACTTTGATGGAAATATTGAAGGAATGGTTATTATCGTACAAGATTTGCCGATGGTTGAGGACATGGCAATGGAAATTGAATATATAAAGGATTTAAACAAAGATTTGCATGCAATTTTGTCTAGTATTTATGATGAAATATTAGTTGTTAATCATAAAGGGGAATTAATTCGTTACAGTGAAACCGTTATTAATGATTTTTGGGGGAGTAATTTGAAGGATCTTTTAGGTAAAAACCTTTTAGACTTAGAACAGAAAGGGTTATTTAGTCCATCTGTTACGCGATTAGTATTAGAGCAACAAAAAAAGGTATCAGTTGTACAAGAAACAAAAAGTGGAAGAAAAATATTGGCAGTTGGAAATCCTGTATTTGATGAAAACGGAGAGCTTCATCGTATTATTATTGCTTCAAGAGATATTACAGAAGCTACGAGATTAAAGACGGAATTACATGAAATAAAGAGAATATCAGAGCAATATAAGAAGGAATTAGATGATTTTAAAAATAAAGATCGTTTTCTTAAGAAACTTATTTACTGTAGTCCGAAAATGGAGCAAATTATAAACCAAGCTAAAAAAATAGCAGATTTCTCTTCCAATGTTCTTATTTCCGGAGAATCGGGCGTCGGGAAGGAAGTAATTGCTCAAGCAATTCATCAACTTGGAAAGCGATCTGCAAAGCCATTTTTAAAATTAAATTGTGGTGCAATTCCAGAAACTTTGTTAGAAAGTGAACTATTTGGTTATACGAAAGGTGCTTTTACAGGAGCAGATAAAAATGGAAAAGAAGGATATTTCAAGCGAGCTGATCAAGGTATTTTATTTTTAGATGAAATTGGAGAAATGCCTCTACATTTGCAGGTGAAATTGCTTAGGGTCCTGCAGGAACAAGAAGTAATTCCTATTGGAAGTACAATACCTACGAAAATAAATGTACAAATTATTGCCGCTACAAATAAAAGTCTGGAAAAGATGGTAGAGGCAGGAACGTTCCGTGAAGATTTATTTTATCGCTTAAATGTAATTCCATTGCAAGTGCCTCCTCTACGAGAACGAATGGAAGATGTTCCAGTACTCGCTTTTCATTTTTTACAACAGTTAAATGAAAAATATAATAAAAACTATCATTTAACTCCGGATGCACTTAACTTACTAGAGTTTTATTCATGGCCAGGAAATGTACGTGAATTACAAAATATGATTGAACGTTTAGTAGTATCAGCAGATGATCCAGTAATTGAAGCTGAGTTTGTTAGTAAGTTTTTAACCCCCGGTTATGACTTTAAAAAATCAAAACCAGTTATTACGAGAGTATTACCGTTACAAGAAGCACTACATTCTGTAGAAGAACAATTGATTTTACTTGCAATGAAGCAGTATAAAACAACGACTAAGGCAGCAAAAGCTCTTGGCATTAGCCAATCTTCAGTGAGTCGAAAATATCAAAGGATTGTCAGTGAAAAAGGAATGCCAACTGATATAATCTCGTATTCCTAAAAAAGGAGAAGGTCACATAGACTTCTCCTTTTTGGTTAGTTTAGCGAGTTTTCCGCTATTCGTGGTTGGCAAGTACTATCATCTCACATTTCAGCAAAATGAAAGACGGTAATGGTACTGATCTACGTTTTGTTTTATGCAAAGTGGAATAGTGTATGCAACAACGCATACTTCTTTTTTATTACACGTAAGAATATAGTTAGTTTTTATAGGATTCCTTTGTGCTTTAAATGTTGGCATGAAACTTGCTTATAAATATATAAACGATTAATAAAGGAGGATTCAATATAGTGCTAGATTTAAAAATGTATGTAAACGGTGAATGGAGAGAGTCTAGTAATCAAGAAAAAAGAACAATAATTAACCCTGCGAATGGCAAGGGTATAGCATATGCACCTGAGGGAACAATTGAGGATACAAAATACGCGATCGAAGTGGCAAGAGCGACTTTCGATAGTGGAATTTGGTCAGAAACATCCACTGCTGAAAGGGCGTCATATTTATTTAAAATAGCAGATGAAATTGATAAAAATATGGAAGAGTTAGTGTATCTTGAAACAATGGATAATGGAAAAACATACCGTGAGGCAGAAGGAGATATTGGAGATGCAGCGGCTTGTTTTCGCTATTATGCTGGATTGATTACAAAGCCAGATGGGCAAACATATCATGTAGCCGATCCAATGCAAGCAATGGTTGTAAGAGAGCCAGTTGGTGTTTGTGGATTAATTGTTCCATGGAATTATCCGCTATTGATGAGTGTATGGAAAATTGCACCTGCTTTAGCAGCTGGAAATACAATTGTGTTTAAACCTTCTGAAGTGACACCAATTACTGCGACAAAGCTATTTGAAATCCTTGAAAAAGTAGGGCTACCAAAAGGTGTTGCTAATATGGTAATGGGGGCCGGCCCAATAGTAGGAAATGAAATTGCAGCGAGTAGTAAGGTGGATATGATTTCCTTTACAGGTGGAACAAAAACAGGTAAGCACATTATGAGAACGGCAGCAGATAATATGAAAAAGATTTCGCTAGAACTTGGAGGCAAATCACCGAATATTATTTTTGCAGATGCAGATTTTGAAACAGCTATTGATTATGCACTATTTGGTATTTATGCAGGTAGCGGACAAGTATGTTCAGCAGGATCGAGAATCCTTGTTGAAGAAAGCGTTTACGATAAATTTATTAATAGTTTTGTGGAGCGAGCGCAGCAAATTAACGTTGGGCCTGGTGATAATCCTGAATCAGAAATGGGACCACTTGTAAGTCAAGAACATATGGAAAAAGTATTACGCTACATTGAAATTGGGAAAGACGAAGGCGCAGACATCGCTTGTGGAGGTAAGCGAATACTGACTGGTGGAAAAGGTGAAGGTTTCTTTATTGAACCAACGGTCTTTGTCAATGTAAAACCCGATATGCGCATTGTACAGGAAGAAATTTTCGGTCCTGTTGTAGTAATTCAAAAGTTTAAAAATGAACAGGAAGCAATTGAGTTAGCAAATGGTACAGATTATGGCTTAGCTGGAGGGGTATTTACAGTTGATGGTGCGAAAGCAATGCGTGTAATTCGCAAGCTTCGCGCAGGAATTACGTGGATTAACAGCTATCATCCAACATACAATGAGGCACCTTGGGGTGGATATAAGCAAAGTGGTATAGGTCGTAGTCTAGGAACGTTTGGTTTAGAGGAATTTCAAGAAATTAAGCAGATTAATATAAATCTAGAAGTAGAACCTATTGGTTGGTTTGCAAATAAAAAGAATATAGGAGTGAAATAAATGGGAACGAACGTGGAAAATAAATTGAATGAACAAGATGTAAAAGGTTCAAATGTAAATGAGTATATTACGAAAGTACTACAGTTAATTGAAAAAGAAAAAGTTTCTGAAGAAGAAGCAAACTGGATTCAAAAAGAAACAGTAGATGGATTTAGAGAGCATGTGAATCCTGGTTTTCTAGCATATAGAAAAACAGTAACAAAGGATGGACAATTTGCGGCAGTAGAATGGTCTGATGAAGGATCTTGTTTTATGGATATTAATGGTAAAAAATATATTGACTGTTTAGGTGGATTCGGAATTTACAATGTTGGTCACCGTAATCCGAAAGTAGTAAAAGCTGTGACAGATCAACTAAAGCGTCAAGCATTACACAGTCAAGATTTACTAGATCCACTTCGAGCGATTCTTGCAAAGATTTTAGCGGATATTACACCTGGTGATTTGAAATATGCCTTCTTCACAAATAGTGGAACTGAAAGTGTAGAGGCAGCATTAAAACTAGCAAAAATGTATAGTGAACGAACAACTTTCATTTCTACAACTCGTGCTTTTCATGGTAAGAGCCTTGGTGCTTTATCTGGGACGGCAAAAGGAATGTTCCGCAAGCCATTTTTACCATTAATTCCGGGTTTCCGTCATGTCCCATTTGGCGATATTGATATGATGAGAAAAACATTTGAGACATGCGCATTAGTGGGAGAAGATGTTGCAACAGTTATTTTAGAACCAATTCAAGGAGAGGGCGGTATTATTTTACCTCCAGAAAATTATTTGAAACAAGTACGAGAGCTTTGTGATGAGTTTGGATCACTCCTTATTTTCGATGAAGTGCAAACTGGAATGGGACGTACAGGGAAAATGTTTGCAGCGGAATTATATGATGTTGTGCCGGATATTATTTGTCTGGCGAAGGCATTTGGTGGAGGCGTCATGCCAGCAGGAGCTATCGTTGCGAAAGAAAAAGTATTCCAAAGTTGGTTTGAAAATCCATTTATGCATACAACAACATTTGGAGGGAATCCGCTGGCATGTGCGGCTGCAATTGCAACAATCCATGTATTATTGGAAGAGAAATTACCAGAACGTGCTGCTGAAGTTGGGGCGTATTTCTTAAATGGATTGAAACAAGCAGCAGAAGGGCACGAGGATAAAATCTTTGAAATTCGTGGTCAAGGTTTAATGATTGGTATTGAATTCCATAAAGACGAGATTGGTTACGAAGTGTCAAAGGCAATGTTTGATCAAGGTATTCTCGTTGCTGGAACGTTAATTAACTCAAAAACAATTCGTATCGAACCATCTCTTACAATTAGTTATGAAGAGGTAGATACAGTTATTAATACGTTTAAATCTGTACTAGCGCAAGTAAAAGGAAAGTAATTTTTGTATAAAATTATATACGGATTCAAACTAGTAAAACTATCATATTTTTTACTGTACTAGTTTTGATTGCAAGGAGGCAGTGTAACGAAAGTTGCACTGCCTTTTTATTACATTTTATTTGTAAGTATTTACATATACTCTGTCTTAGTGTACTATTTAACTAGTACACTAAGACAGAAGGAGGGAAGAAATGAAAATAGAATTTTCTCCAAATACACCCATTTACATTCAGGTAATGGAATACATAAAAAAAGAAATTGTAGTTGGGCATTTATCGCCTGGTGATAAAATTCCCTCTGTACGTGAATTAGCGAGTGAATTACAAGTAAATCCAAATACAATTCAACGAACATTTCAAGAATTGGAACGGGATGGTGTTGTTGTAACGCGTAGAGGAATGGGACGATATGTAACGAATGAAGGGGAGAAAATTATGGAGCTGCGCAAAGATATGGCGAAAGAATTACTTCATTCTTTTATAGATGGAATGGATAACTTAGGGTTTTCAGAAGACGAAATCCTTTCAATTCTTCGTTCTTCCTTACATGAGAAGAGGGAGGAGAGCGAATGACAGAACTATTAAAAATAGAAAACTTATGGAAGAGATACGGGTTAAAAGCAGTGATTCGTGAATTAAACATAGAGATTACGGAAGGGAAAATTATAGGGCTTGTTGGAGATAACGGGAGCGGGAAAACGACGTTATTGAAAATGATTGCAGGTTTGCAGCACCCTTCTGAAGGTAGCATTACAATTAACGGTAAAAAAGTTGGGTTAGAGACGAAAGAAATTGTTTCATTTATGTCCGATAAGCCAGTCTTTGATGATTGGATGACTATAAAAGATGCTTTATTTTTCTATCGAGATTTTTATAAAGACTTCGATATTCAAAAAGCGGTAGATACGATTGCGGAATTTAAAATACCGTTAGAAGAAAAAATTAAAGCATTGTCAAAAGGGATGATTGAGAAGCTACAAATCATTTTAACATTTTCTCGAAAAGCGAAGTTATACGTACTGGATGAACCGCTTGGCGGGATTGATCCTCTTTCTAGAGAACACGTATTGGATTTAATTTTACAGTTTTATAGAGAAGATTGTACTATATTAATTTCAACTCACTTAATAAATGAAATTGAAAATATTTTTGATGAAGTAATCTTTTTAAAAGATGGGGAAATTGTTCTATATGAAAATGCAGAAGAACTTCGTTTTCAGAGAGGAAAAGCAATTCATGAACTGTTTAAGGAGGTGTTTAGTAAGTGAAGTCAATACTATCCTATTTGTGGAATGTAAATAAGAAAAGATACATTGTTACTTTTTTACTTTTTGTGCTAATTGAAGCGGTTTTATTTTCGCAAATGATTGTAAGAAAGAGTGATGCGGCCATCAATAGACAAGAGGGCATATTTGGGATTATTATGGTTATCTTTCTTTTTTATGTAATTTATATGTTTTTGCAAACAATGAAGTCATATTCTCGCTTACTAACCAATCCAATGTTACGGATTACAGCAATATCTGGGAAACAATATGTGTTTTCTATGCTTATTTTCTCATATATTGCAATGGCTATATGGTATGGGGTATGTGGAGTTCTTTTCTACGTAAGTTATGTATTAGCTTTTCCTACGACTTCTGTATATGTAGAGGCAAAAGAAATAATGCAAGTGGGCATAATGAATAATTTAATATATGCAATAAGCGATTTGTTTGATTTTTTGTTTGTGACGTTACAAATCTTATTAGTAATTACTCTAGTTAAGTTGCTCACTAAAAAGAAAAAAGCACAAAATATACTGATCGTTATTATTTCTCTAGTAGTAAATATAACGATTACTTTAGCGATAACCTTGCTAGGAAAATTAGCTCCAGCTTTCCAAGAATTGCGAAGAGTAGAATATCGTAGTGAAAGTAAAAGTCTTTTTATTGAGATGTTTCAAGAAAATGGATTTAATATTTTTAATATAAGTTTTATGGTAATTGTTAGTGCTCTAATAATATATGTAATTGCTTATATTATCGACAAAAAACTAGAAGTCTAAAGGAGGAATCAGCATTGGGAAATGTAGTAGTAAAATTAGAAAATGTTCGAAAAAAGATTGGTAGAACAGAAATTATTCGAGGTTTATCATTTGGGGTTCGAGAAGGGGAAGTGTACGGATTCCTTGGACCGAACGGTAGTGGTAAGACGACGACAATTCGTATGATGACAGGTCTTATTTCTATGACAGAAGGCGATATTACAATTTGTGGTCATAGCATTCGCACGGAACGTGAAAAGGCGTTAGAGCAAATTGGAGCGATTGTAGAAAATCCGGAACTATATGATTATATGACTGGTATGCAAAACTTAAAGCATTTTGCGAACATGGCAATTACACCTATTAATAAAGAGCGCATCGCTGAAATTGTAAAGCTTGTTGAATTAGAGCATGCAATTCATAAAAAGGTAAAAACATACTCACTTGGTATGAAACAACGTTTAGGAATTGCGCAGGCGTTACTTCATCAGCCGAAAATATTAATTTTAGATGAACCGACAAATGGATTAGATCCAGCTGGTATTCGCCAAATTCGTGATTATTTACAACGACTAGCGAAAGAAGAGAATATCGCGGTAATCGTATCGAGTCACTTATTAAGTGAAATTGAATTAATGTGTGATCGCGTCGTAATTATTAAACAAGGTGAGTTTGTACAAGAGTACAACTTACATGAACAAGCGAAACATGATGAGACAGTAGTAGTAGCGTTTGAAGTAGATGAAGTTCAGAAAGCGAATGAAATTATTAAAGGTAAAGCACAGGAGAATGTAATTGTGGCATCTGTAACAAAAGAGAGAATTCCACAGCTTGTAAAAAAACTTGTGCATGCTGATGTGCTTGTATATGGTGTTACCGTTCAAAATAAAACGTTAGAGGATGAATTCTTAGCGATTACTGGGGGAGTGAAAGCGTAATGTTTAAATTAATTCAAAATGAATTTTTAAAGTTACATGCGAAAAAAGGTATGTATATTTTAATCGGTGTCATTGCGGCACTCGAAATTTTAGGAAATTTAGCAATGATGAAGTGGGGAAAAGGTGATGAGTTTAAGGGGTCGTATTTAGATTATGCAAACTCAGAGATTGGTTTAATCGTTTTATTCGCAACAATTTTTGGGATCACACTTGCAGCCCGTACTCTTACTGATGAGTTCCAAAAAGGTACAATTAAACAATTGTTAATTCGTCCAAGAAAACGACTTACAGTTTTATTTTCTAAATATATTACTGTGTTATTAGCGATGCTATTTATCATATTTGCTGGTATGTTCATTGCAACGATTATTGGTGGTATTGTAATGGATGGTAGTAAAACAGATTTAACGTTAGGAATTGTTTTAAAAACGATGTTATATCAGCTTGTATCACCATTTTTCTTTGCAACACTTGCCTTTTTCTTAGCAAATGTATTTAGAAAATCCGTATTGCCATTAATTATTACGTTGTTCTTATATTTCTTGCAAGGAGCAATTACTATTGCACTAATGATGTTTGCAAAAGGTGTAGCGAAGTTTGTAGTATTCTTCCATTTAGATTTAAGAGCTTACGACAGTAATAAATTGGTAAGCGGTGGAATGGAGCCACCATTTGCAGAATTTACGTTTACAACTTCATTATTACTTTTAGCTGCATATTTTGCTGTATTACTTGTAGCATCAAGTGCATTATTCCAAAAACGTGACGTATTATAATAAAAGAAATCCCCGTTTGTAAAAACGGGGATTTTTATTACATAGTTTTTTACATTTCTAGTATTCTGTATTGTTAATTTGAGATGCTGTTAGCGATAGAATACCGGATCTTCTCCAGCTATTTAAGTACAGCAAATGTAAGTTGTAACGAAGTTGAAGAACTGTGATATGGTATATCCAATAAATTCGTTATTATATATGTTAAGAGATACGTTGCTCGAAAGTATTTGAGAAAAACAGGAAGATTTTCAACTATATTCATATTATAATATAGTTATCCTGCTATTTGTAGGAGAAGGGTTCCCTATAACTGATTAAAGTTTTACTTTAACAATCTTTGGAGGTGTGCAATATTGCAATATGCATTTTCACGTATAAGACTACGTAGCTTTTTTGGATGGATGATGATAGGGTTGTTTCTTACGATGATTCCATTAGGTTTATCAAATGTTTCTGATAGCACGTTAGAGGTTATTTCACAAATAACTGTATTTTTTGTATTTCCGTTATTTTGGTTGTACGTAAAAGCGAATAAAAATAATGTTGTTTTTAAAAGTTTCTTTGATAAGCCAGGACGTTTACCGTGGGGACTCATTTTATTAGCAACGATAATGGGAATGATTTTTTCAGTCGGTATATCTCATATTCAATTTTACATATTAGCACATACGTTACCGAATTTCTTAGTTACCATGTTAGAAGATGGAACTGTTATTAATACGAGTAACATATATATGACGATATTTACTTTCATTTCAGCATGTGTATTAGCACCTATTATGGAAGAGATTATTTTTAGGGGATTCTTTTTACAGCGAATGGCTTATAAATGGGGAATTAAAAAAGCTGTAATTATATCTTCACTTATTTTTGGTTTAGGACACTTTGATGTTATTGGTGCTTTCATGTTTGGTGTTGTTATGTGCCTTTTATACATAAAAACGAAAAATATATGGACGAATATTGCTGTGCATGCTCTTAATAATTTAATTGCGACAAGTATGCAATTTGTCGGTGGAGAAGAAGATACTGCAATCTCAATTCCTGAATTACAAGCACAAAGTAATTTATGGATTGGTATCGGTCTTACAGTTGTTGGGTTACTTTGGTTAATTCCTTATGTTTGGAAACAATGGCGTACAGTAAAAGAAGTGGGTGTGCCACCAGTGCGCTTCATAAATGAAGAAAAGGTAGTGAATGCATCACAAGAAAATGAATTGTATAGTCAAGTGATCGTAACAGATAGATTGATGGCTGTAGAACTACCAGATGAAGCGGTAAATAAGCTTCGGTTAGAAGAAAATGATTATGTAACAGTTTCTGTAGAAGAAGATAAAATCGTTATAAAAAAAGCACATGATAGATAATTAAAAAACATCTCTCCTGTATAAAAGGAGAGATGTTTTTTAATTCGTAATAATTTCTACACGAAAATTATTACCGTTCTTTACATATTTAATATCTGTAACAGTGCGGACAGTTTTTAAAAGCTCCACTTTTTCACCAATTCGAGGGATCGTCGGAACATTGTCCCAAATACCAAGCAAGTCATCTAATTGTGCTGTTTTTTCATAAAACCAGATTTTCAATGTAAAGCCCCTTTCTCGAACTTTATGTATTTTAATACATAATATATTATTTTTATTCTTTTTGTAAGGGGTTTTTAGATTTTTTGTGAATAAAGTGAAACTTTAATGAGTTGGAGTTTTATTCATCCTCACCGATTATTAACCTTCACCAATTGGGCGTTTACGGGTAGCCAGACTCCCTATTAACTTTTTGGCTGCAACTGAATTTTGAGGTGGGAGTTTTACTGCCAACAAATAGCGTGATAAAAATAAATTAATTTTCTGGGAAGATATGCTCAATGTCTGGAGTAAGAGATACTTCTGATAATACGATATGAGAAACTGTCGTTGCATATGAAGAAACATCATTGATAAATTCTTCAAGTTCAACGAGTGAAGGAACAGAAATTTTTACAATGTAGCATAAGCTTCCTGTTACTCGGTAACAAAAACTTGCAGATGGATAAGATTGGATAAACTGTTGCATACGTGTTGTATCACCATTTTTTAAAGTGATTTCTAAAATACAATCTAAAACAAGTCCTGCTTTTTTATAATCAATATCGATTGTGTATTTTTGAATAATTCCTTCACTTTCAAGTTTACGAACACGTTCTGTAGTAGACGGAGCGGATAAGTTTACTCGCTTTGCTAATTCGCGCATGGAAAGGCGACTATCATTATATAATTCATTTAAAATCTTTCGATCAACACGGTCTAGTTGCATTTGTAAATATACCTCCAGCAAAATGATAATTTTTGTAAAGAAAAAATATGAATTAAGATTCATATGAAATGTAAAGTGAACTTCATTTATTTTACAATAAAATAGAAGGAAATAGGAGGGGAAATGATGGAGAGAATTTCATTATCAAATGTAGGAGATACAAAGTTTCAAAAGTTATTAGGCCATAATCCAGATATATTACATTCGTGGAGTACGTTAGAGGATACACTGTACAATAAAGGAACACTTTCAGCAGAGTTGAAGGAGCAAGTGAGAAGAACATTAGCGTATGGGAATGAATGTCCGTATTGCATGGCAAAGGGAAGACCTGATGATGTGCAAAAGGCAGAGGAGATTAGTGTAGCCGTTACTTTTGCGCATACATTTGTTCATGATCGAAAGGCGATAGATGATAATATGTTTCATGTATTAAAACAATATTGGACGGAAAAAGAAATTGTAGAACTTTGTGCTTATATTTGTTTTATTACTGCGTCGCAGCAATTTGGTTTTGTATTTCAACTACAACCAAATTAAGGAGAAAATGATGATTAATCAAATAGCACTTATCATAATTGATGTACAAAAGGCGTTTCAATTACCATACTGGGGGGAGCGAAATAATCTTTTTGCTGAAGAAAATATGAAAAGTTTATTAGAAGAATGGAGAAGAAGGAAGCGACCAGTTTTTCATATTCAACATGTAAATAAAGAAAATGTTCAGTCGATGTTTTATCAACAAGCAGAAACAGTAAACTTTAAAGAAGAAGTGAAACCACTGCGAGATGAAATAATTATCCAGAAATCCGTTAATAGCGCGTTCATTGGGACAAATTTAGAAGAACAATTAAGAGAGAAAAAATGTAATACGGTAGTGATTGTAGGATTAACAACAAATCATTGTGTGGAGACTACAACACGGATGGCAGGTAATTTAGGATTTACAACGTATTTAGTGAGCGATGCGACGGCTACATTCAATCGGAAAGGTCTGGACGGGGCAGAGTATAGTGCAGAGGACATTCACAATATGACACTTGTAAACTTACATGATGAATTTGCTAAAATCGTTACGACTGAAGATATCTTAAAATTATTTTAAGAAAATAATTACGGAATTATGTAGAAAAAAATAAGAATATTTCGTATAATCTAAGTATAATCATTTTGAAAATAGGGGTGGCATCATATGGAGCAAATTTCAGTAAAGAAAATAGAAAAAGTACTCGTTTTAGCAGGTGAGGATAAACAAAAGCAAAAGGAATTTTATGAATTGCTCTTATCAACGGAGTTTTATGTTGCTGGTTCACTTGAAGCAGAAGACGGGGCAACGGAAGGAACACTTCGTTTGCGTCATTTCCAAGGAGAGGGTAGATGGATCGTTCCGTTCTTTACACAATTGAAATTTGTAAAAGATGTGTTGCCAGAAGGTACACCCCTTATTACGATACGTGGAAAAGAATTATTTGGTGGCATTGAGAAGGATGCAACAGCTGTATTAAATGTTGGTACTGATATAAGTAAAACATTTATTCCGGAAGAAATTGCAGATATCGCATCTGGACGAATTTTTAATTATTATAAGTAAAAGGAAAAGCTTAATCGCTTTTCCTTTTTAATTTAAACATGGAGTGCTACGCCTGAAGAAATAGAGAGTGTTTTATTATTTGTATTTATTGTTGCTGTAGCTCCAAGGGGAATACCGATATTTGGATTTATATGTCCAATCGGTAAACCGAATAGGACAGGTATATCATATGGCATGAAATATTCATATAATATTGTTTGCAATGATTGAGATGGTTTAGAAGGGGTGCAATCATGACAACTTGAAAAAATAACGCCATTGCATTCATTAAACTTTCCAGATAAAAGTAGTTGATTTAACATACGATCGATGCGGTACGGTTCTTCCCCGATATCTTCAAGCAATAAAAGTGTATTGGCTGTACTTATTTCATAGGGTGAACCAATTACACTCGTTAAAACAGCTAAATTCCCTCCAACTAATGTACCGGTAGCTGTACAGGCTGAGCTAGGTACGATACATTCTGATGCAGATAAGATAGAAGAATACGGGTGGAAGAGCTGATTGAAAGAAGATAAAGAGAGAGAATCTATACCTTTGCCTACTTCTTCAATCATCGGACCATGAAACGTAACAAGCTTTGCATAACGTGAGAAAGCAGTATGTAAAGCTGTAATATCGCTGTATCCCCAAAAAATTTTTGGATTTTGTTGAATGATTTCATATTGAATGTGAGGGAGAAGACGAGCGCTTCCGTAACCACCTCGTGCACAGAAAATTGCTTTTACTTCATTATTTGTAAAGGCTTCATGTATATCATCAAGACGAACTTGGTCACTTCCAGCTAAATACCCATACTTTTCATAAATACTCTTCCCAATTATTACGGATAATCCCATCTCTTGTAATACATTTACACCTTTTAATACACTTTCAATTGTAGGTGGACCAGACGGTGCAATAATCATTACTGTATCACCATGTTTTAACGCATTTGGATAAATCATTGTTTTCAGCCTCCTTCTCTTTCAATATATTCGCTTCATATGAAGTTCAACCCTTGTAAAAGAAGGGGAAAGCTTGTCAAATAAAGAAGATATAAGGGGGATAGGAGGGGAAATGATGTTCACAAGTCGAGTAATAGACATATTGCAAATTAAGTATCCCATCATTCAAGCAGGTATGGCGGGTGCCATTACAACGCCAGAACTTGTTGCAGCTGTAAGTAATAGCGGAGGATTAGGAACGCTTGGAGCAGGCTATATGAGCCCAGAACAAATTCGTAAAGCGATTTATAAAATAAGGGAACTAACAAATAAGCCTTTCGGTGTTAATTTACTGTTAACGAAAGAGGTGCAGATAGAAAAAGAGAAGATAAATGAGGCGAAAGTCTTACTTAATGGAGTGAATAGAGAGTTAGGTATTGAGGAAGAGGATGTAGTAAATCTTCCAAAAAGTTATAAAGAACAATTACAAGTGTTAGTAGAAGAAAAGGTACCGGTCGTTAGCTTTGCATTCCAAACGTTAGAACAAGAAGAAATAGATGAATTAAAAAGAAGAGGAATAAAAGTCATCGGAACAGCGACTCATGTAGCAGAAGCGAGAGCACTTGCCGAGCTAGGAGTAGATATTATCGCCGGGCAAGGTAGCGAAGCAGGAGGTCATAGAGGAACGTTTATCGGGAAAGAACAAGATGCAATGATTGGTACGTTTGCGTTAATTCCGCAGTTAGTAGCGGCAGTTCCGCATATCCCAATTGTTGCAGCAGGTGGTGTAATGAACGGACAAGGGCTTGTTGCGGCATTTGCGTTAGGGGCAGAAGCTGTTCAAATGGGATCAGCTTTTTTAACGAGTGAAGAAAGTATTACACATGACGTATATAAAGAGGCTGTATTAAAAAGTACAGATACGAGTACAATTGTAACTCGTGCGTTTTCCGGGAAATATGCACGGGGTATTCGTAATGAATTTATAGAGAGACACGAAGGAAAAGAAGAAGGGCTTCCGATGTATCCAGTGCAAAACGTATTAACTTCTAAAATACGCCAAGAAGCAGCGACGCAAAACAAGGGAGAATATATGTCACTTTGGGCGGGACAAGCATCGGCATTAGCAAGAATTGAGCCAGCTCAGCACGTAGTGGAGCGGGTCGTGAAAGAAGCAGAGGATGTAATGGAACAATTACAAAATGTATATAGAAAAAGACCACTTGAATAATTCAAGCGGTCTTTTCATTAGTTTGCTTTATAAAATTGTTGGATGGCCTCGTCGATGTAAACCCAGCCTTTCCAACCTAAGTGCATATGATCTTTTAAGAAGTATTTATCATATTCATGGTTTGAGAAGTCGGCAATTGGATAACCAGCTTTCTCAATTTGCTCATGAACTTTCTTATAGTACGCTTCGCGGCGTTCTTTCGGGAATCCAGCGTAATCGTACCAAGGACCTTTTACAGGAACAGAAATGAAGAGTGGTTTTGCACCAGATTGTTTTAATAAATCAAGTACAAGTTGTAAGTCTTCATACTCTGGTGATTGGTCATAAGCATCATTTTTTAAGTAGCCTTCACGCTGCTTTAATTTCTTCTTAATTTTGCTATTGAAGTAATCGTCTTCAATACCGTATTCATTAGACCCTGATTCTGCTGCACCTGTTTGATCCGCATGTTTACGAGCTTCATCCCAGTTCATTTGTTTTAATGAAGGGTCAAGTTTTTCTTTATGCGGTTTAATATCAAACATTGCTGTAAATAAATCTTTACGATCTAAAATGTTACGATACACATAAGCGAAAGGTTTAGCAGCAAGTGCTTTTACTTTATGCTTTGTATCATCATAAGCGATACCTTCAAGCGAAACTTTAAGTAAAGTTTCTTTCTTAACGATCTCAAAGTTTAATAAACGCTTTGCAATTTGTTTTTTCATTTCAGGCTTTAAGTCATCATTGAAAAGGAAATGATAGCCTTGTTGTTTTGAAAAGTTAGGTGCAAAGTGTGTTTCATCAATACCTTGTGGCACAAACCATTGCGGAGAAAGAACGAATACCATTTTCTTGTCTTTCAATTGATCCATTGTAGATGCAAAGTTTAATACGTGTACAAGGTCTTGTGTTCCGCCGCGTCCAAGAAGGAATGGTGTGAACCCTTCAGGCTTTACTTTGAAATAATTTGATGGATGGAAAGCATCCATACGTGCGAATTCCGATGAACCGTACATCGGAAGATATTTCGGATCTGCTAACATCTTTTGCTGTAAAATCATACTTTGAATCTTTTCTTCTTTCAAAGAAGTTGCAGCTTGTTCTACTTTTTCATCACTTAAAAGTGGAAGTAGGAAGCGCGTCGGAATAAGTAAGAATACAGCAAAAAGGGCCAATGCTAAAAGCATCGGACCAAATTTTGCTTTGTTCATCGGATTTCTTCCAACTTCTTAATAACCATGTTTGGTGTAGCCCACTCGTCACGGTCAAAATCAGAAATAGAAACTTCAATATCTAAACGCTCTTGGAATTCAACTAATAAAGATACTACAGCGAAAGAATCAAGAATACCTTCTTCAAATAATTGAACATCTAAGTTTTCTTTCACAATATCGTTTTCACATACTTCTTCTAAAATATCTAATACTTGCTCTTTGAATTCTGCCATTTTTAAAATCTCCTTTATATCCGAATATATTATATGTGCAACTTCTTAATAGAATAAGAAGGGTGCATTAAAAGTATCTGTTAAGGTGTCCAGAGAAAATAAGGAAACCGAAACATACAACGTGGAACGTAATCACAATCGCAAGGACGTGTGTAAATTTATTGTTTGGCCAAAACTTATGCTTCTTGTTTTTTCGTTCGAAAATATCGAATAGAATAAACAGTGCGGCATGATATAGACCATAAATAACATACTGCGCAACAGCGCTTCCTTGGATGTGCCAAATTCCCATAATGAAGAAGTTTAAAAATGCACCGATATACGAAATAGTGTAACGGTTCTTAATTAACTTTTTCTTCGTTGCAAAAAAGACGAAACGCATGTAAATAAAGTCACGGAACCAGAATGATAAACTCATGTGCCAGCGGTTCCAGAAGTCTTTAATGTTACGACTAAGGAATGGCTTATTAAAGTTTTCTGGCGTTTTAATTCCCATCATGTAACTGATACCAATTACGAACGCACTATAACCTGCAAAGTCAAAGAATAATTGCATGCTAGTAGCGTACATGAAAATCGCATTAGATAAAAGTGTATCTTGATTGGCGAATACTGCCTTTACAAGATATGTTGTTATCAAGTGCGCGATTATAAATTTATACAGAAAACCTTGGAAAATACGGTTAAGCCCTGTATATAGTAACTTTTGATATTCCTCAGCACTAGGTGGCTTTTGGATATCTTTTTGGAATCTACGGTAACGATCGATAGGTCCACTTGAAATCGCAGGGAAGAATAAAACAAACTCCCAGAAATTAAAGAAGGAAAGTTCTTTAATTAAATTATCACGAACTTCAAAGACCATTTGTACAGCTCTAAATGTTACGTAAGACATACCTGCGAAAACAATAAAATGCAATTCAGGTACAAATGGTGCGATTTTTGCCAAAATAAGTGGCAAAATCGATAAAATAACAGCTATACAAAACATGAATGTACTATTATTTTGTTTTCTTAAAATTAAATAGCCTTTAATAAGGGCATATTGCCAAATAATAAATGCGGCTAACATAATCGCTTGCTTTGGTTTATCCGAGAAGATAATAGCAATCATGACTAATGTTAAAACGGCATTATATTTACGCAACATTTTACCTTTTAATCCAGCTATGATAGTAGGTATTAATAAAATGCCCACTATAGCGAAAAAATAAAATGATCCATATGCGGTCATGCTGTAACCTCACTCAATAATTTTTTGCGATCTACCTTTCCATTTGGTGTCATTGGAATAGAAGATTGATACATGAATTTACGTGGAATCATGTAGTTTGGTAATCGCTCATTGAGTTCTTTTTTAATTGCAGATGTTAATTTGAATTCTTTTTCAAACGAATGTTCTCCAGGAACAACAACCGCTAATAAATAATCGTATTTCTCACCTTTTTTAATCGGAACAATAACTGCTCCTTCTACGTAAGAACACGCACGAAGATGATGCTCAATTTCTTCTAATTCCATTCGATAACCATGAAGCTTAATTTGGAAATCAAGACGACCATTATAGAATAGAAGACCATTTTCTACATAGCCAGCATCGCCTGTTTTATAGGCGCGCTCACCGTCAATCATAGTAAATGCTTTTTCTGTTAATTCAGGGCTTCCTAAATATCCAACGCTTACACTTGGACCGACAATTACGATTTCACCTTTTTCACCATCAGGTGCAATTGTACCATCTTCTTTCATAATAAGAAGGCGACAGTCTGATTTACAGTAGCCAACTGGAAGTGATTTGTATTGATCAAGCACTTCTTCTGTAACGTGAATACCTGTTACAGCAACAGTAGCTTCTGTTGGACCGTACGTATTCATAATCGTTGCTTTCGGGAAACGCTCAATTAGTTTTCTAGCCACTTCATTTGGTAACACTTCACCGCAGAATAAGAATGTTTTCATGTTTGGTAGCATACTCTCAGAGAAAGATGCTTCCATTAAACACATTTCAGCGAAAGATGGTGTTGAAGTCCATACTTGAGTATCCGATTGCTCTAGAGAAGCAAACAAGTCTTTTGGACGTGCAATCATATCTTTATCGATTGCCCAAAGTGTACCGCCTGTTACTAATGATGGGTAAATATCCATTACAGATAAATCGAATGAGAAAGGTGCTTGGTTTAAGAATACTTGCCCTGTTTGTAAGTTGAAATCTTCTACAGCCCATTTTGTAAAGCTAACAAGGCAGTTATAAGTAATCTGAACCCCTTTCGGATTACCTGTACTTCCTGATGTGTAAATAATGTAGAAGTTCTCATCACCTTTTACCGCATGTTCAGGATTTGGAATGTTCCCTTTATGAGTAAAGAAAATATCTTTTAAGTTGTCTTCACTTACGATGCGAACTGGTAAATCAGTTACAGTTACTTCTGCAGCTGATAAAAGTAATTTCGCACCAGAATTTTCAGCGATACGTTGTACGCGATCAGCTGGGATAGATAAATCTACAGGAATGTAAGCATGTCCAGCTTTTACACACCCTAAAAAGTTTATAATCATTTCAGGTTGCATATGGCCATACACCATAATTGGTGAACGATCATCTGGATATTCAGAAGAAATCCAATGTGCTAACGCATCAGAATCTTCCTTTAATTGTTTGTACGTAATTTTCGCATCTCGCCAAACAAAAGCGGTTTGATCAGGCGTTTCTGCAGCCCACTTTTCAATTTGTTCTAATAACTTCATAACGTTCCCACCCTAGAATTCATTGTAAATAAATGTACTTGTGTTTGTATCATGGAATCCATACAACCAAAGTAATGCAAATAAAATTGCAAGATAATAAACCGTCTTTGCAACCCATTGTGTGAGTGGTCGAGACCATATCTCTTTTAATCTTTCCATGTCTTTCCCTCTCTTAATGAAATAATAGCTCTTTGTAGGTATCATGTCCTACATTATTGTGAAAAAAACAAAATTCCACATTTTAGGTAAAAATAAGACAAAAGGCTCTTTTCTGATATTAGCACTAAATACTAAAAAAGAAAATCCCTAACTTAGCAATTATATTACATTCGGCATGAATTTGTAATGGGTTTGACATGTAAATAGAAAGTGGATTGTATGAATACATAAAAGTGGATTGTGAGAAGGCGTGAAAAATATAATATTTGTTTTTTCATGCAATCAACAAAGGCTGAGTAAACTTTAAATTTCTAGCTCTTTTTTAAAAGGAGGAAATTATCATGAATAGAGTGTGGAAGAGTCTTATTTCAGAAGAAAATATTATGAAATGGAGACGGCATTTTCATAAGTATCCGGAATTATCGTTTCATGAAAAAGAAACTTCGCAATTTATATATGATACGTTATGTTCATTTTCTTCTTTTGAAGTAACAAGGCCAACGAAATACAGTGTTTTAGCAATTAAAAGGGGTGTGGAACAAGGTAAAGTAGTTGCGATTCGAGCTGATATTGATGCTTTACCAATTCAAGAGGAGACAAGTAAATCTTATACATCTGTTCATAAAGGAAGGATGCATGCGTGTGGGCATGATGCACATGCGGCTATTTTGTTAAGTACAGCAGAGGCGCTGTCAAATATGAAGGAAGAGTTTGTAGGGGAAATTCGTCTATTCTTTCAGCATGCAGAAGAGGTATATCCTGGTGGTGCTAGGGAAATGGTTGAGGCGGGTGTGATGGACGGTGTTGATTATGTAATAGGTTTACATGTTATGTCTGGATTGGAAAGCGGGAAGATAGGAATTGTATATGGGCCGATGATGGCAGCGCCAGACGTATTTACAGTTGAAATTCACGGTAAAGGAGGGCATGCAGCGCGGCCAGAAGAAACGATAGACCCTATTGCTATTGGAGCGCAGATTATTACAAATTTACAACATATCGTATCAAGAAATACAAGTGCTTTTATGCAGAGGGTAGTTTCAGTTACGCAATTTCATGGGGGAAAGGCTGACAATATTATTCCCAATACGGCAACTTTAATGGGAACTGTGCGTTCTTTTAATCAAACGTTAAGATTGGAAGCAGAAGAGAAAATTGAACAAATCGTGAAAGGAATTACAAAAGCACATGGAGGGGATTACACATATACGTATCGTTACGGATATGATCCTGTTATTAATAATGAATATATTACAAAAGTGGTAGAAGAAAGCGCACTATATTTGTTCGGGAATGAGCGTGTTGTGAAGCTTGAACCTTCTATGGGGGGAGAAGATTTTTCAGCATATTTAAGAAAAGCACCGGGTTGCTTCATTAAATTGGGGACGAGGAATCAAGAGGATAATACTTGTTATCCGCACCATCATCCAAAATTTGATGTAGATGAATCAGCTTTAATTTATGGAGTGGAATTATTTTTAGAGGCGGCCATAAGACTACTAAAATCATAGGTGCATATAAAAAAAGGCAACTGCGCTCTATCGCAGTTGCTTTTATTTCTTTCCGTCAGAGAGGGCTGAGAAAGAACTATGCTCATTTATAGTATATGAATAGCTAACGGACAAGCTTGTACATTTTAATCATTTTTTTAAAAATAGTTATTGACTTTGATAATCAATTTCAATTAATCTAATGTTACAGTTGAAATTGATAATTATTATCAATAGAGTGGATGCGACATGTTAATGAGAAAAAAATATCACCTTCTGCGAAGGGGATTAAAAAATAAAAATAAAGATGTTGATCAGCATATGGAATGGCAACGAAATGTAATTCGTTCTGAATATGTAGATGAGAAGAATAAAATGCAAACAGAAAAAGCGATACATAGTAAAGGGAGAGATTCAGTTGAGTAAGCTAGTAATGATTTATGCAAGTATGAGTGGAAATACAGAGGAAATGGCAGATCATATTGCAGGCGCCATTCGTGAAACAGAGAATGAGATTGAAGTTATTGATATTATGGATTCACCAGAAGCTTCTATATTAGAACAGTATGATGGTATTATTTTAGGCGCTTATACTTGGGGAGACGGGGATCTTCCAGACGACTTCTTAGATTTTTATGATGCAATGGATTCTATTGATTTAACTGGTAAAAAAGCAGCGGTATTCGGTTCTTGTGATTCGGCTTATCCAAAATACGGAGTAGCGGTTGATATTTTAATAGAAAAGCTGCAGGAACGCGGAGCAGCAGTTGTGTTAGAAGGACTAAAAGTAGAATTAACGCCAGAAGATGAAGATGTAGAAAAATGTTTACAGTTTGGAGCTGAATTCGTAAAACACCTTTCTTAATGGCAGAAGGGAGATGAAGAGCAATTGCATGAGAAAATCGCAATAAAAACGATGACAGATTATCATTTGTATGATTTTATGCGTTGTCCACATAAATTTTATTTCCGTCATATAAAAAGAAGAGAACCTTCTTCATTTGAATGGCAACAAATAGCACAAATGATTGTGAATCAAATTATTAATGAGTATTACACGCTACCTGCGAGCCAACAAACGAAAATTGTACTTTTAATATTAATAGAAAAGTATTGGAAAAAGGTAAGGATTAGTATGTTTGCTTCGAAGACGGAGTACTATATCGTATTAGCAAAGCTAACTGATCACTTATTACAGTTTGTTGAAAGAGATGATAGTCAGACGCCACCATTGTTTTTGTATGAGAAGTTTCAAACATATATGGAAGAGTTAGGTGTCCACATGTCATTGACATTTGAAGTTGGTGAGTGGAGTACAGAGTCATTTGTAATTAAAAAATATGTTATTGATGCGGATGAGGAAATGCTAGCTCTTTGTCAGAAGTTAATGACAGTATTCAGTTATAAAGCTTTCGGCATTCTTCCAGGGAAAATTGAAATTATTAATTTAATAGAAGGAACTAAGTATGAATACATTCCGAAACAGGAAGATATTATAACTGGAATGGATGATTTATTTAGAATGAAAGAAATGTTACAGCAACCTGAGCACTATACAGAGCGTCATTTTCGTTCAGAGTGTACGAGTTGTGCTTTTCGTAGTGAATGCCAGGGGGAAGAAGTAAAGGAAGAAGTGAAGCAGAAGGAAAATATCGTACATTAAAGGATGCAAATTTGCATCCTTTTTGTTATTGACATGAAAAGCTTTTCATCATTTACGGTATATTTGCAGCAGATTTTAATGCGGGCTAATAATCAGTGGGGGATGCCCCCGCTGATTAAAGTTTCACTTTATAAGAGGAGGAATAATCAATGAAAGATGAAACGAAAGTATTTCAATGGTTAAAAGAACAAAATGCTCCTTTTGGAATTCAACTGCAAATTTTACAGGCATTTCAATTGTACAAAGTTATTGTTGAAATGGATAAAAAGTTAATGATGTATGAGGAGAAAGAATATAGGGAGAGAATTTAATCTCGTCCCTGTAATATCGCTTTTAGCTGTTCTGTATCTGCTATGAATTTAAGCGCATTCTTTGTTTCAAAGTTATAAATAATATTATGTAGTAAAGGGCTGTATTGATAAAAACTAGTGATACGGTGAATGAGTAATGGATCGTGGTGAGAAATAATTGTACTGTATTGTTCGTATACAGATGTAGTAAATTCACGTCCGAAATCATAATAGAGCCCGGCAAAATCAAAGGCAGGATCTCCAATTTGAGCATCACCAAAATCGATAATCCCTGAAATACTCTTGCTCTGCTTATTAAATAAAATGTGATGATGTGTAAAATCGGCGTGAATAATTGTATTTTGAAAAGTGGATGTAGCTATACAGGCAAAGAAATTTTCGAATAAATGATGTAAGGCTGATTTCTGTAATGAAGTAAACATGTTAGTAAGATACTGATTTAATTTTGTTTGTAGCTCTTTCCAGTAGGTAATTGTTTTTTCAATTGGAAATCCTAACGTTGTAACTTGTTTTACAGGAATATTATGTAGTGCCACAAGGAAAGTAGCTAATTGTGTAATGATTGCTTTCAATTCTTTTTTCTCTAGTGTGGTAACTATTTCTTTTTGTAACGGTTCACCATGAATGAGAGTATAGTAACTACAAAGCGGAATAGTATCAGTATCCTTTTTATATAATAGGTGATACTTTGGAACCTCAATTTCTTGTAGCGAATGAGAGAGAAGTGTGCATAGTTTTTTTTCTAACGGAATTCGTTTAGCATATTCCTGTTTTCGTGGAAAACGAAACAGTAGGTCGTCATTAATTATAACCGCTATATTATCCCATCCTTCTTCATTTTGTTTATATGAATGTATAGAAAGATTAGGCAGAGCCTGTTTTATATACTGTTTGTAAGAGTCCATAATCGTTCCTCGTTTCTAAGTGAAAATTCTGATATTCCATTTTATAATATCAGAATTTTCATTCTATATGTTAATATGTAACTAACATTATGAATAGGGATGGGGTGTATGGTGAAGAAAAGAATAGTAATCATTTCTATATGTATCGCTTTTGGTTTGTTTTGGTCATATAAAGAGGCGGTTTTCGCTACCTTTAAATCGATAGATCAGTACGAGTTAAATAAGGAATTAAAGAATAAAAGTATAGAAACTTTAACTCATAAAGAAATGAAACAGGTAGGAGAGCACTTTGTGACAGCACAATTATCAGTGTTTGAGTTTCATAATAAAGAAGATGTGAAGCGAAAAGGCGAAGAGATATTTGTAAGTAGGGGATATGAACAATTAATACAAAATTATTATCCAAATCGTTTTCGAGATTTAGAGTATAAATTTACAAACGAGGAGATACGTGAAGTGACGGATGAGAGTTTTCTCTATCATGCTGTAGCGTATGTTGCGGGTACTGAAAATGGTAAGAGAAGTGAAATGAAAGTAAATTATGACGTGAAAGTTGTAAAGGTTAATAATATATTTAGGGTGCTCGAACAAAAGCAGTACGTACAATAAAGTGAAACTTTAATCAGTAAGGTGTTCACTCTTACTGTCCACAAATAGCGGGATAAAAAGCCCCCTCGAGGAGTAGAGGGGGTTAAAGATTTTCATTTTGTTGACCAAGTTCTTTTTGAGCAATGTATACATTTCCTTGCTCCACTTGTTTCTGTGTATAAACAGAATCGCCTACATATCCTTTTTCCGTTTTCACAGTTCTTTTTGAGTGATTTGAATCTTGTTTCTTCATATAATATGTCACCTTTCCTTAAAAATAGACGAAAATAATGAGTACGAGTAATACAGCAGCGAAAATAGTAATACCCATTAAAAACGAAGCGTTTTTATATTTAGGTGGTTTATGTATATCTTGCTGGTATCCAGGTGAGATTTCAGGGGCGAATTCTTCATCGAATGATTGATCTGTTTCTTTTTCGTCCATATGATATGTATCCACCTTTCTTTTTCATTATGTTATACGTTACAAGAAAAAATATGCATAAAGAAAACAGCCGCTCTAGCGTTAGCGGCTGTTTTGTGTTGTATATTTTCTTTGAACTTGGAAGAGACGGATTAGAAGGAAGCTAGCACCAAATGCTAGACCGATAATAAGACCAATCCAATATCCTTTTGCTGCCCAGTCAGTGTACGTTGCTAATATGTAACCGAGAGGGAGACCGATTACCCAATAAGCGACTAATGTCATAATTAACGCAACATTTACGTCTTTGTAACCACGTAGTGCTCCTTGTACAGGAGTTGCAATTGCATCTGAAATTTGAAATAAAATCGCAAATATAAGGAACTCTTTTGCTAAATGGTGAACATTTGCATCTGTCGTATAAATAGATGCAATTTCATCATCAAAGAAATAAAGAAGAATCGAATAGAAAAGAGCGAAAGCAAGGGCTAATCCAATGCCGATAAATCCATATTGTTTTGCGTTATCATATCGTTTTGCTCCAACTTCAAATCCAACTGCTATCGTCATTGCCATTGCTAAACTTAAAGGAGTCATATATAACAAGGAAGCGAAGTTCATAGCTGCTTGATGCGCTGCAATTGTTGTCGTACTAAAGTTACTCATCATTAGTGTAACTGCAGCGAAAATACTCGTTTCAAAAAAGATAGCAAATCCGATAGGGACGCCAAGTTTTAAAAATGATTTCCAACTCGAAAGAGAAGGACGATATAACTGTTTAAAAATATTAAAAGATGCGAATGGCTCTTTCGTACGAATAATAATGACGGTAATAATTAAAATGCACCAATAGGTTGCTGCAGAAGCAATTGCTGCACCGACACCACCGAGTTTAGGGAAACCAAAGTTCCCAAAAATTAATACATAATTTAATACTACGTTAATCGGTAATGATAGTAATGTAATGATCATCGTTGTTCGAGTTTTTCCTAATGCATCAATAAATCCACGCAAAACAGTATAAGTAAATAATGGGATAACTCCAATCGCGATAATACTTAAAAATTGTGCTGCAATACGTTCAACAGGTTCTTCTAATCGCATGCCATTTAAAATAGGTGGAACAACGAAGAAGCCAATAAGGATAACAACGAAGCTAGCGCAAACTGCTAAATAAACTGCTTGTATGACAACGTGAGGAACATCCTCTTTTTTCTTGGATCCAATGAGTTGGGCAACAATAGGAGTAGTAGCCATTAAAACCCCTGTTAATCCTGTACTAACTGGGAGCCATATACTCGTTCCGATAGCCACACCTGCTAAATCAATTGGACTGGCATGTCCGGACATTGTCGTATCAAAAAAGCTCATTGCAAATAATGACATTTGGGTTACGAAAATCGGGAAGAATAGTAATACAAAGTGTTTTAGCTTTTGTGAGAATGAAGTAGTTTCTTTCATAAAATCCCCTTTCCGATAAAAAAACAATCCTTCCTATCATACAATTTAATCAAAAAATAAAAAAGAAATACGCACCAGTATATATAAAAGCAATAAAAAAAGGATGCACATTGAAAAGGGATAAGGTATTATGATAAGGTGTGAAAAAATTACATATTCGTTATTAAGGAGGCACTACTCGTGGCTGATTGGTTAATTGGAATAATCATGGGTGCTGTTGAAGGTTTAACAGAATTTTTACCAGTTTCATCAACAGGACATATGATTTTAACAGGTCATTTACTTGGATTTGACGACGAGAGAGCGAAAGTTTTCGAAGTTGTTATTCAATTGGGATCGATTTTAGCAGTTGTTGTTATATTTTGGAAGCGTTTATGGTCTTTAGTTGGCATAGGTAAAGTAACAGACGGACCGTCGTTGAATTTATTACATATTATTATTGGGATGATTCCTGCTGGCATACTTGGCGTATTATTCCATAGTACAATTAAAAAAGTTTTATTTGGTCCAGGACCAGTTGTCATTAGCTTAGTAGCTGGTGGTATTTTAATGATTGTTGCTGAGAAATTTTCAAAACCAAGTACAGCAAGAACGTTAGATGAAATCACATATAAACAAGCATTTACAATTGGAATGTTCCAATGTTTAGCGCTTTGGCCAGGGTTCTCTCGTTCTGGATCAACAATAAGTGGTGGTTTATTAGCTCGCGTGTCTCATACAGCAGCAGCTGAATATACGTTCATTTTAGCAGTTCCAATGATGGTGGCTGCAAGTGGTTTAGATTTAATTAAAAGTTGGGATATATTAAGTACGGCTGATATACCGTTATTTGCAACAGGATTTATTACAGCATTTGTTGTTGCGATGTTTGCAATTGTTTCATTCTTAAAATTATTAGCACGTGTAAAACTAACACCGTTTGCTTACTATCGTTTCATTTTAGCTGCGGTATTCTATTTCTTCTTCATTATGTAAGAAGAAATCACCAGAAATACCCTATAGATTAGACGCTTGAAAAAGTCTACTCTATAGGGTATTTCTTTTATAGCAGGAGAAAATAAAGTTTTTGCTCTCATTTACTTGTATTTCACTATGTAAAATATGACATAATGATTTTGTTACATTAATATAGAGAAAATTTATAGGGTATTTGAGAGGAGCAGTTTAGTGAGTTTTGCAATAGAGATAGTAATTCCGGCACCAATTGATGTTGTGTTTGATTATGTACATAATGACGAGAAAATACTAGAATGGAGTACCTTTATGGTAGAAAATAGGTATCCTTCAAATATAGATGTTGAAAAACCTCGTGAAGGTGATAAATATATATCTGTGCAAAAAATGGGGAAGAAAATATATGAATTTGAGGCGGAAATTTTAGAGTATGATGAACCGTATATCGTATCAGTTGGATGTGAAATGAAACAAGGTTATACTGCTGCAACTTATATGTTAGAAGAGGATGAAGAAGGTACATCGCTTACTTTAATCGTAGAATTTGAACCGAAGAACTTTATATATAAGATTATGTACAAGTTGACTGGCTGGATGACGCGTGCGGTATATATGGGTGAGATGGAGCGTTTAGCAGAGTGCGTAGATGTTGCATATTCTCAGAAAAAAAGATTATGATTTTGCAAAAAAAACTGCCGATTTCGGCAGTTTTTTTATTTTACTATTTTTTCAATCATACTTTCCATTACATGTTCCCAAAGAGAAGTATCATCAGCTAATGTAGCACGGAAATTAGCATACATTTCTTTCTGTTTTTCTTCAAATGTTGGATCTTCTTTTTCAGGCAATGTAGCGCGCATTGAAGTTACTAATTCTTGTACTTTTGGAGCGCGTGGTCCAAAGACAGCTTGTTCATTTCCGTCTTTATCAATGAAAATAAAGATTGGAATTGCACGTGCTGTTCCATTTGTTAAGTATTGATCCATTAATTCTAAGTTTTCATCACGAATTAATAAGCTCATATCAATATTTGCAACTTCAGAAATTCGTTTCATAACAGGTACGCATAAAAGAGCATCTCCGCACCAGTCGGCTGTTAATACGATAACACGCCAGCCATCATTTTGGCGTTCTTCTAAAACTGGGAGTAATTCATTTGGAATTAAAAAGTTATTGTAAATATGTAATAGCTCATATTGGTTTACTTTCATTTCATTTACATATGTATCAAAGGACATACCTTTATCAGCCCATTGTTGTAAGTTCATAATTAACACCTCTTTAGTATGATTTGCTTTTATTGTACCAATTTTTATATAGAAAAGCTTGTATTCTTACTCTTTCTTATCACTAAATAATATATTTAGTGTGTAAAGGAATAGTGCGACACATAGTTCAGCTATGTTGGACATTTGTACGCTCTCTATCCAGTCGTCGGCAGTATGAATGACGAACCAATCTAGTGTAATTTCAATAATGGAGAGAAGAGCAATTGAGAGCCAATTTGGCATACTTGTCATCATTGGCTGTAGGAGCGATTTAAAGAAAATGAATATAAAATATGTAATACCATCTAATAAAAGAATAAGTAAAAAAAAGAGTAGTATAGCTGTTCGTGATGAGTATTCTATACCCGTAATTTGAAAGATTCCTACATATACAAAAAATATAAATGTAAATGTAAATGTAAAAAATGTAATGAGAATAAAAACAACAAAACTAATAACGATAGTCCTATCTTTTAGACTGAGATTAGAAAATTTGTCTTCCTCACTCACTACCTCAACTCCTTTTTCTGGAAAATCAAGTTCATTGTATCACGAAATGCATATTAAAAAGCTACGAATTATGGGAAAATAAGGTGACAAAAAGTAAGATTTCATGTAAAATTATTAATAAGGTTTTTATTTAACTAAATGAAATAAAAGGGGCTGTCAAAGTTGTCTCAAAATAGAGAACAATTAATGGAAGAACTATCGACAAATGTTTTTGCGATGTTTCGCACGTTGCGTAATGACATTGGAAAAATATTTGGTGGTTACATACCGTGGAATGAGTTCATCGTCCTTAGAATATTGAATCGTACAAATAAAGAAATGGTATCACGTGTCGCTAATGAGTTAAATGTGTCGAATAGTCATATTACAGCTGTTACAGAAAAATTAATTAATAAAGGTTTCGTAACCCGTTCACGTTCTACATCAGATCGCCGAGTTGTATATTTAGAGATTACAGAACAAGGGAAAGATTTAGTTGCGAAAATGGAAGAGGCGAAAAAACGATACTTACAAGAAAGATTTTCCGCACTTTCAGAAGATGAAATGAATGTAATGATTTCTATTTCCCAAAAACTTATTTAATTAATTACAAACGAGAAAACGTTTACCTAGTGGAAAAGAAGACCTTCCTTATATGTGGAAGGTCTTCTTTCTTGTGTAATAGCTTATAAAAATAAAATGTGTATGAAAAAAGATAGAGCGCCATACTACTAATAATGGAAGGAGGGAGAAATATGACGAATCGTAATGGTAGTAAAGGAAGCGCGAATCAAGGTTCACCAAAATCAGGAAAGTTTAATCAGGAATTTAGTACTGAATTCGAAACTGGTAACGATAATAAAGGGAAAGAATATCGTTCAAAAAAAGGAAGTAAATCAAAAAAGGAGTGAATCATTTCACTCCTTTTTTGATTTAAGATGCTGCCGATTGATCTGTATTATATTTTTCTTCTGATTTTGCGACAATCATTGCGCAAATTGCATCACCGGAAATATTTACAGCTGTTCTAGACATATCTAGGATGCGATCAATACCGATAATTAAAGCAATACCTTCTACTGGTAGGTTTACTTGATTTAAAACCATTGTAAGCATTACAAGTCCAACACCTGGTACACCAGCAGTGCCGATACTAGCTAGTACAGCAGTTAATACGACCATGGCTAATTGTGCTAATGTAAGTTCAACTCCGTACACTTGAGCGATAAATACAGTTGCCACACCTTGCATAATGGCAGTGCCATCCATATTAATCGTTGCACCTAGTGGTTGTACAAAGGAGCTTATCGCTTTTGGAACTCCAAGTTTTTCTTGTGCCGTTTTCATTGCGAATGGAAGAGATGCATTAGAGCTAGATGTACTAAATCCAATTGCCATTACTGGTCCGAAATGTTTAAAGAAACGAATAATACTTTCTTTTGCTAATATCTTTAATAAGCCGCCATATATGAAGACACCGTGAATAATGAGTACTAACATAACGACTATCATATACTTGAACATCGCAGCGACGCCTGCAAGCCCCATTTTACCAACGGATGAAGCAAGCAAACCAAATGTTCCAATTGGGGCTAATTTCATAACGAGATTAACAAGATACATCATTAATTCGTTGCCCTGTTCAAGTAATGAATGGATACCTTGAACTCGTTTTCCTAAAACAGCTAAACCGAGTCCGATTAATGCAGCAAAGGCAATAATTTGTAACATGTTACCATCAGCCATCGCTTTAGCTGGATTATCTGGCACAATATTCAGCAATGTATCGACGAAAGATGTTTCAGTTTTTGCACCTTCATACGTAAGCCCGTCTGTTTTAAAGTTACCGCCAGTTCCTGGTTTGATGATAAGTGCAAATGTCACTGCAATAGAGATAGCAACTGCTGTTGTGACGAGAAAGAATGAAATTGATTTTAAACCGATTCTTCCAAGTTGTTTCGGATCTCCAAGACCAGCAGCCCCTAGTACGATGGAAATGAATACAACAGGAACAACTAGCATTTTAATGAGTCGAATAAACAGTTGGCCAATTGGGTTAAACACATATTGATTTAAAGGTTCAAAAATAGATGGTGCAGCTAAATTTAAAGTGAGTCCAACAATTAGACCAAGAAACAATGCAAGTAAGATCGCTTTTGTTTGCTTCAATAAAATCCCCCCTTGTTTTTGTACAATTACTTTCTAAATGAATTGTACCGAAAAAATCCCTGTTTTGACAATATTTTCTGAAAAATTCGCAAGGTTTTATTTGTTTTTATATGAATAGTCTGATTTTTCTGTAGTTTATAGAAAGAATAAATTTCAGAAAATAAAATAGACCATCACATAGGATGGTCAAAGGAAGGGGACAATTTATGTCAATTTAATTAGGGATGGAAGCTATTCAGAGACACTGGGGAATGTCTTAAATTAGGGAGGAACAGCTTCGATACATATACTATAAAAGATAGATGTGACCCTCGTGTGAACATAGAGTGAAAGAGAGAGGGAGTTTAAAAAAGGATAGAAAGACAAAAAAATAAGACCATCGTATAAAAGATGGTCAAAGGAAGGGGACAATTTATGTCAATTTAATTAGGGATGGAAGCTATTCAAAGACACTGGGGAATGTCTTAAATTAGGGAGGAACAGCTTCGATACATATACTATAAAAGATAGATGTGACCTTCGTGTGAACATAGAGTGAAAGAGAGAGGGAGTTTAAAAAAGGATAGAAAGACAAAAAAATAAGACCATCGTATAAAAGATGGTCAAAGGAAGGGGACAATTTATGTCAATTTAATTAGGGATGGAAGCTATTCAAAGACACTGGGGAATGTCTTAAATTAGGGAGGAACAGCTTCGATACATATACTATAAAAGATAGATGTGACCCCCATGTGAACATAGAGTGAAAGGTATGGGGATTTGAAAAATAGTACATATAAAATTATTGTTGCAAGAGTTGTAGAGTTAAGAGAAAGATAATAGAAAGTTTTTCTGTCATAAAATGAAGTAAAGTTCGAATATAAATAAAAGTTGAAATCTATGAAAAAAAGGATTATGCTCAACTATGTTATGAGAATATAAGGTTTATCCCGCTACTTGTAGGTTCTTAAAAACCTGTATTTATGAGAGGATAGAAGCTTCACTTAATAAAGGGAGTTAGTGATATGAAAGTAACAAAAAGACAAAGTTTGTATAATCGTTTTATACAATTAAACCCACCACAAATATTAGCATTAGGTTTTTTCTGCTTAATTGTGGCCGGAGGTTTGTTATTAAAGTTACCATTCGCAACGAAAGTACATATTAGTTGGGTAGATGCTTTTTTTACAGCAACGTCGGCAGCGACTGTAACGGGTTTAGGAGTAGTAGATACTGCAAGTACGTTTACGATGTTTGGTGAAATTGTTATTATGTTTCTAATTCAAACAGGTGGTTTAGGTCTTATGACAATTGCCATTTTAATTGTTTGGGTACTAGGTAAAAAAATTGGCTTACGCCATCGATTATTAATTGGAGAAGCATTTAATCAAACAAATATAGGTGGTCTTGTAAAATTAGTAAAACGTGTCTTTATTTTTTCTATTTGTATTGAATTCATTGGAGTCATCTTTTTATCGTTTCGCTTTATTCCAGAGTTTGGTTTTGGGAAAGGTTTATACTATAGTATTTTCCATGTAATTGCTTCCTATAATAATGCGGGGTTTGCTCTTTGGCCAGATAATTTAACAAGGTATGTAGGAGACCCTATTATTAATATTGGAATTTGTTCCTTAATTGTAATAGGAGGACTCGGTTTTACCGTATTAATTGATATATGGTATAGTCGTAGTTTTCGAAAATTATCACTTCACTCAAAAATAATGATTATTGGAACAGTAGCGCTAAATGTTATAGCAATGATTGTGATTTTTGTATTGGAATATAATAATGTGAAGACGTTAGGGAATTTATCTTTAAATGAAAAGTTATGGGCGTCTTTCTTTCAAGGTATTACACCTCGTACAGCTGGTTTTAATACAGTTGACTATGGAGGGATGGAAGAATCATCTATATTATTTACGATGGTTTTAATGTTTATCGGTGCAGGAAGTGTATCAACGGGTGGAGGTATTAAATTAACGACGTTTGTTATTTTAATTACATCTGTCCTTTCTTTCTTTAGAAAGAAGGAGGAAATTGTTTTATTTCAGCGTACAATTAAAATGTCGACAGTAACGAGAGCGTTAGCAATTGTCGTTGCCAGTCAAATACTTATTTTTACAGCAGTATTTGTATTAATGCTTACAGAAGACTTTAGCTTTATTCAGCTACTATTTGAGACAATTTCAGCATTTGGCACAGTTGGATTAACGATGGGGATTACTGCGAAGCTATCAGCATTTGGAAAATGTATTATTATGTTTGTTATGTTTTGTGGATTAATTGGACCGCTAACACTTGTGTTTTCTTTAGCACGCCCAGCAAAACAAAAAATAAAATATCCATCAGAAGATGTATTTACAGGATAAGGTATCTCGCATAAAGCGAGATACCTTTTTCTTTTTAAAAAAGGGAGAACAATAAACCGATAAGTGCTACACGGAATAAAATCGCGATGAGTGCAGCAATTCCACCAACAATGGCAGCGATACCACCAGTTACAGTAGCTCCGCGATTATAAGCGTAAATTCCTAGTAACACAGAAACAAGACCAAATAGTGTTGGGAAGGTGAAGAGTGATAATATAGATAAGGCAAGAGCGATAAAACCGGCAGTTGATCCAGCGGCAGACGATCTTACATCATCTTTATCTTCTTTCTTATCGTAATCATAATCAATGCGCTGTGGTGCAACTTCAGCTGCATATTCTTCTTTATAGTCACTATAATCACTATCTATTCTATCTCTTTTTTTGTAATCATCAAATTTCTCAGTCAAAGTCATGACTCCTTTCATAACAAGGTTCAATAGTAGTATGTATCTCTTTTTCTTTTTTATCCGAGGATAGGCAGGGAGTAATATCCATGTAGAAGAAAATTGTTTTTTTGAAATAGGAAAAGTTAGTATGACTTCCTCTATTTTGGAAAGTATAAAAAGGAATAATGAGGAAAGGGTGCAGTACATAATGGAACATCCAATTGAAAATTTAATGAAAACAGCAATGACAAATTTAAAAGAGATGGTAGATGTAAATACGATTGTTGGAAGTCCGGTTTCGACAGCTGACGGAAATGTAGTATTAACAGTATCTCAAGTGGCGTTTGGTTTTGGAGCTGGTGGAAGTGACTTTAAAGGGGATTTCATTACTGAAAAACATAATGGTGGACAAGGTCAGCATAAAGAGAATAAGCCAGGGCATCCATTTGGAGGCGGAAGTGGGGCTGGGGTTTCCATTAGTCCCGTTGCTTTTTTAGTAGTTGGTTCTAACGGAGTACAAGTATTGCATCTTAACAGTAGTACACATTTAATTGAAAAAGCTTTAAACACTGTACCAAGTACTGTAGATAAATTTGTGAATGGTCGTCAAAAGTGAACTTGCAATTTTTAGGAATTGTGATATATTAGAAAAAGTGCGCTTTAGGATGATCGGAATAATTGAAATGTAAATATATAATAAGATGTGTGGAATAAGGGAGAGGAATGTATGATTAATATTAAAAACTTAGTAGTTGGCTTATTTATGTTAGTAAGCGGCTTTGTTGTATATGTAATAAAAGAAAAAGCTCCATTCTAAAACAGACAAACCGTTACTGTCTGTTTTTAATTTGTAAAAAATATTGACAAGTTAATGTATTGGTGTTAAAATTTTAATTCGTGTCTCGGTTACAGCTAGTGTAAAGTAAATATCTCTTATGAATACAATACGAAAAGTTTGCGAAAGATCGGGTAATTTTATCAACAACTTTTGTGAACAAACCCTATAAATTGTATTTGTAAGCCATATATGTATACTAGTGAATCAAGGAGCGGTCATTGGAACCGTAATGATGAGAGAGAGGTAGGGCTTTCATCCAGTATATGTTACTTTCCCGTTAGGTGAATATAAAAAAGAGGACTCCTTTTTTAAAAGGAGTCCTCTTTCTTTTGTGTGTTATACCATAATGAGAAATGACTTTTAAATACGGTTCTCAACTTGCTGACAAATTTCATCTGTTGTTAAACCATGAGCTGTAATTATCGATCCTTTTATTGATGTATCTGCAATCCCCATCACATTAGAATCTTGCCCAGTTACAACACAACAATCGCAGCCTTGTGCATCATTTTCTGAGTTAAGTGTAACGACTTCATGTCCTTGTTGCTGAAGAGCTTGTTGAACATCTGTTAATGAGTTTTCAACGCCAATTCTAGCCATAATTCTCACCTCCTACCATCTAGTTGCTAGTATGCTCAAGTCTATAGCATATATTTATGAAAAGATGGTAGGAAGCATATATTTGTTTAGTCGTTATAAACACCAGTAAGCATTTGACTAACGAATTGATCGTTTAATGTATCCTGTGCGGAAGAAGGATTAGATTGAATATCGATTGAAGCGATAAAATTATTATGTTCTTTGTTATTCGGTTCTACCTCTACATAATTATCGAATTTACAAAAACCTTTCGTATCCATTAGATCAAATAGTTGTAGCATTTCAACTACCTCTTGTCTCGTTCCTTTAATTTGTACACACGCCATATTTATTTCCTCCTTCATTTTGACAAATTGTTTTTTAAAAATAGGATTATGATTTCGAAATGAAAAATATGAATGTTATTTTTACACAGCACTAATTTTTTTATTTTCCCCCTTTTTCAGCAAAAGTCGTTATATATTCCCGAATTTATAAAATCGGACGTCCGTTTATTGAATACAATAGATTCGTACCTCTTAGAGAAAATCCTTCTTTTAAACAAATATTTTTTTTAGTGGAAATTGGCGAAAAAAATTTTTTGACTTTTTGTAAACGTTAACAATGTTGTTAAATCAATATGATTAAAGATGTACGTACGATTAAAAATTAAAAATTTTCTAAAAATTTACTTGATTTATTTAGAAAGGAGAGTAAACTAGGAAACAATAAAAAATTCATAGAACATAGGAGGCGCTTTCCAGTGAACGAACAATGGATTTTCTTAAATGGAGAATTTGTTCCAAAAGACGAAGCAAAAGTTTCAGTATATGATCATGGCTATTTATATGGCGATGGAGTGTTTGAAGGCATTAGAGTTTATAGCGGTAATGTTTTCCGTTTGAGAGAGCATCTTGTCCGGTTATATGAATCAGCGAAATCCATCATGTTAGAAATTCCATATTCGTTAGATGAAGTAACGAATATTGTTGTTGAGACGATTCGAAAAAATAAATTATCTAATGGATACATTCGCCTTGTTGTATCGAGAGGAGCAGGAAATCTTGGGTTAGATCCTGATTCTTGTAAGACACCGAATGTAGTAGTAATTGCAGAACAACTATCTTTATTCCCACAAGAATATTATGAAAAGGGGATTCCAGTTGTAACAGTTGCAACGCGCCGAAATCGACCAGATGTTTTATCACCTCAAGTAAAATCTTTAAATTATTTAAACAATATTTTAGTTCGTATTGAAGCGAAATTAGCTGGAGTACAAGAAGCACTTATGTTAAATGATCAAGGATACGTAGCTGAAGGTTCAGGAGATAACGTATTTATTGTAAAAGGAAATAAATTAATTACACCACCAAGTTCTGCTGGAGCGTTAGAAGGTATTACACGAAACGCAATTTTAGAAATCGGCGAAAAACTTGGGTATGACGTAAGAGAAGAGTTATTTACAAGACACGATGTATATGTAGCTGATGAAGTATTTTTAACAGGAACAGCTGCTGAAGTTATTGCTGTTACGACAGTAGATGGTAGGACGATTGGTTTAGGAAAAACGGGACTACATACGAATCGTTTACTAGAAGAATTCCGTAAATTAGTTGTAGAAGATGGAGAGAAAATTTACGAAGAAAATAAAGTTGGATAATAACTCTTTATGAAATGAGAAAGCGTTGATAGGGAGGAGTAGTTGATTGTGAAGCCTCACAGAGAGTCGGTGGTTGCTGGAAACCGATGGTTCACGTCGACGAACATCGCCCTTGAGTGCTAAGCTGAAGCATTTGGTTAGGCTTAGACGGTAGCTCCGTTATTAGCTAGACTCATTTATGGGTCACTGAGGCAAGAGTATTCTTGCGAAGAAGGGTGGTACCGCGAAATCTTTCGTCCCTTCAGCACATAGCTGGAGTGTGGACGTAGGATTTTTTTTATTTATAAATTTTTTTAAAAAGGGGGCTTATAAGAACAATGTCTTCAAAAACGGAAGAGAAACTGGCAACTGGTGCACAGCTATTGTTAGAAGCGCTAGAAAAGGAAGGCGTAGAAGTGATTTTCGGTTATCCGGGTGGTGCCGTTTTACCTCTTTATGATGCGCTTTATGACTGTGAAATTCCGCATATTTTAACAAGGCATGAGCAAGGGGCCATTCATGCAGCTGAAGGGTATGCCAGAATTACTGGAAATCCAGGGGTTGTAATTGCAACAAGCGGGCCTGGTGCTACAAATGTTATTACTGGTTTAGCTGATGCGATGATTGATTCATTGCCACTTGTTGTATTTACAGGGCAAGTAGCAACAACGTTAATTGGAAGTGATGCTTTCCAAGAAGCGGATATTATGGGGCTTACGATGCCAGTAACAAAACATAATTATCAAGTGCGAAAGGCCTCGGATTTACCTCGAATTATTAAAGAAGCATTTCATATCGCTAGAACTGGAAGACCAGGTCCAGTCGTAATTGATCTTCCGAAAGATATGGTAGTAGAACAAGGGGAACGATGTAGTGACGTGCAAATGGATTTACCAGGGTACAACCCTAATTATGAACCGAATCTACTCCAAATAAACAAATTATTACAAGCAATTGAGATTTCAAAAAAACCGTTAATTTTAGCTGGAGCAGGTGTATTGCATGCGAAAGCTTCGAAAGAATTAACAAGTTTTGCTCGTAAATATGAAATTCCTGTTGTGCATACGTTACTTGGTCTTGGTGGTTTTCCGCCAGATGATGGACTATTTCTAGGGATGGGAGGAATGCATGGTTCTTACACAGCCAATATGGCGCTATATGAATGCGACTTACTGATCAATATTGGTGCGAGATTTGATGATCGTCTTACTGGGAATTTAGCTTATTTTGCTAAAGAGGCGACTGTTGCACATATCGATATTGATCCAGCAGAAATTGGAAAAAATGTGCCGACTGAAATTCCTATTGTTGCAAGTGCTAAGCGAGCTTTGAAAGTATTACTTCAATCAGAAGGGAAGAAAGAAAATCATCATGATTGGCTCATTTTATTAAAGGGTAGAAAAGAAAAATATCCACTCTCTTACAAACGAAATTCTGAAAGTATTAAACCTCAATACGCAATTGATATGTTATATGAACTTACGAAAGGAGAAGCGATTGTAACAACAGATGTTGGGCAACATCAAATGTGGGCCGCACAATATTATCCGCTGAAAAATCCAGATAAATGGGTAACTTCAGGTGGATTAGGAACGATGGGCTTCGGATTTCCAGCAGCAATTGGGGCGCAAATTGCAAAGCCTGAGGAACTAGTTATTGCAATTGTCGGTGACGCTGGATTTCAAATGACCCTGCAAGAATTAAGTGTCTTAAAAGAACATTCCTTACCTGTTAAAGTTTTTATTTTAAATAATGAAGCTTTAGGAATGGTAAGACAATGGCAAGATGAATTTTATAATCAAAGATACTCGCACTCTTTACTGTCGTGTCAACCAGATTTCGTCGCTCTTGCGAATGCGTATGGCATAAAAGGAGTTCGCATAGATGATCCACTTCTTGCAAAGAAGCAAATACAGCATGCGATTGAATTACAAGAACCGGTCGTAATTGATTGCCGTGTACTTCAATCAGAAAAGGTAATGCCGATGGTTGCGCCAGGGAAAGGTGTTCACCAAATGGAGGGAGTGGAAAAAAGGTGAAGAGAATTGTTACAGCGACAGTTCGAAATCAAAGTGGTGTGTTAAACCGAATTACAGGTGTTATGACACGAAGACATTTTAATATTGAAAGTATTTCAGTAGGTCATACAGAATCATCGGACATATCACGGATGACAATTGTTGTACACGTTGAAAATGAACAGCAAGTGGAGCAGTTAATTAAACAACTTCATAAGCAAATTGATGTTTTGAAAGTGTCAGATATTACAGAAGAAGCGATGATCGCAAGAGAACTTGCACTTATTAAAGTCGCAACATCAGTAGCAAGAGCAGAATTATATAGTTTAATTGAACCGTTTCGAGCCGCTGTAATAGATGTTGGGAAGGATTCCATAGTTGTGCAAGTAACTGGTACGCAGGAGAAAGTAGAAGCATTAATTGAATTACTTCGTCCATACGGTTTGAAAGAAATTGCTAGAACGGGTGTAACAGCATTTACGCGTAGTATGAAAAAACAAGATAAGCAAGTTATGTTAATTCAATAATCATTTAAATATAGGGGGAAATGAAAATGGCAAAGGTTTATTATGAGAAAGATGTAACGGTAAATGTATTAAAAGAAAAGAAAGTAGCAATCATCGGATATGGCTCGCAAGGTCATGCGCATGCGCAAAACTTGCGTGATAACGGATTTGATGTAGTAGTAGGTTTAAAAAAAGGTAAATCTTGGGATAAAGCGAAAGGAGATGGATTTTCTGTATATACAGTAGCAGAAGCAGCGGAGCAGGCTGATGTAGTAATGATTTTATTACCTGATGAACTGCAGCCAGAAGTATATGAAGCGGAAATTGCACCAAATTTACAGGCAGGAAATTCTCTCGTTTTTGCACACGGATTTAATGTTCACTTTGATCAAGTGAAACCACCAGCTAATGTAGATGTATTTCTAGTAGCGCCTAAAGGTCCGGGGCATCTTGTACGCCGTACGTTTGCTGAAGGCGGAGCCGTTCCTGCATTATTTGCCGTATATCAAGATGCGACAGGAGTTGCGACTGAAAAGGCACTTTCTTATGCTGATGGAATTGGAGCGACGAGAGCGGGCGTATTAGAAACGACGTTTAAAGAAGAAACAGAAACAGATTTATTTGGAGAGCAAGCTGTACTTTGCGGCGGAGTAACTGCGCTAGTAAAAGCTGGATTTGAAACGCTAGTTGATGCAGGATACCAGCCTGAACTTGCATATTTTGAATGTTTACATGAACTGAAACTTATTGTTGACCTTATGTATGAAGGTGGACTTGAAAATATGAGATATTCAGTTTCAGATACAGCGCAGTGGGGCGACTTCGTATCAGGACCACGTGTTGTAACGGAAGATACGAAGAAAGCGATGGGTGCAGTGCTAGCCGAAATTCAAGATGGTACATTTGCAAAAGGTTGGATTGCAGAGCATAAAGCAGGAAAACCAAATTTCCATGCGACAAATGAGAAAGAGAATGAACATGAAATCGAAGTAGTTGGACGTAAATTACGTGAAATGATGCCTTTCGTACAGCCGCGAGTAAAGGCAGGGGTCAAATAATATGAAGCAGATTTTGTTCATGGATACGACGCTACGTGATGGCGAACAATCACCAGGAGTGAATTTAAATGAACAAGAGAAATTGCAAATTGCAAGGCAATTAGAGAGACTAGGTATTCATGTCATGGAAGCTGGCTTTGCAGCAGCTTCCGAAGGCGATTTTCAATCGGTAAAGCGCATCGCAAATACCATTCAAAATGCTACAGTTATGAGTTTAGCTAGAGCGAAAGAAAGTGATATTCGAAGAGCATATGAAGCTGTGAAAGGTGCTGTATCTCCTCGTTTACATGTATTTTTAGCTACGAGTGATATTCATATGAAATATAAACTTTGTATGTCAAAAGAAGATGTGTTAGATAGTATTTATCGCTCGGTTACGCTTGGGAGATCTTTATTTCCGACAGTGCAATTTTCTGCAGAAGATGCGACAAGAACATCAAGAGATTTTTTAGCTGAAGCAGTAGAAGTTGCGATACGTGCAGGAGCGAATGTAATCAATATTCCAGACACAGTAGGTTATACGAACCCAGAAGAATACTATTCCTTATTTAAATACTTACAAGAATCCGTTCCTTCATATGAAAAAGCGATTTTCTCTTGTCATTGCCACGATGATCTTGGGATGGCGGTGGCAAATTCGTTAGCTGCGGTTGAAGGTGGAGCACTGCAAGTAGAGGGAACGATTAATGGCATTGGAGAAAGAGCAGGGAATGCTGCACTAGAGGAGGTCGCAGTTGCTCTTCATATTAGAAAAGATTTCTATAAGGCGGAGCCTTCGATGACGCTAAAAGAGATTAAATCGACAAGTACATTAGTAAGTAGGTTAACGGGTATGGTTGTACCGAAAAATAAAGCGATTGTGGGAGCGAATGCTTTCGCTCACGAATCAGGCATTCATCAGGATGGTGTTTTAAAAGAAGTGACAACATATGAAATCATTGAACCAGCACTTATAGGAGAATCTCAAAACCTATTTGTACTTGGCAAACATTCTGGGCGTCACGCATTTACAGAAAAAATGAAAGAACTAGGCTATGAATTTACAAACGAAGAACGCGATGTGGTGTTTGAAGCGTTTAAAAAATTAGCTGATCGTAAAAAGGAAATTACGGAAGAAGATCTACGTGCACTTATGCTTGGTGAAGCAGCTTTTGCAGCGCAGCAATATAACATTACGCAATTGCAAGTACACTTCGTATCGAATAGTACACAGTGTGCGACAGTTGTATTGAAAGATGAGGCGGGAACTATATACGAAGATGCAGCGACTGGTTCTGGAAGTATTGAAGCAATATACAATGCAATCCAAAGAATTTTAGGATTAGAATGTGAATTGGCAGATTATCGCATACAATCTATTACACAAGGTCAAGACGCACTTGCTCATGTTCATGTTGAATTAAAAGAAGGAACGCATCAAGTATCAGGTTTTGGTGTTGCGCAAGACGTATTGGAAGCATCGGCGAGAGCATATGTTCATGCAGCTGGAAAATTGAAATCGTTTATAGCGCTTGTAAAATAAGGGTTTGATAGGTGAGTGAAGCTTTCCTCACCTATCAAAATAAAGTTCTGAAAATTCAGTTAAAAGGAGTGTTAAAATTGGAAAAACGTATCGTTTGTTTAGCTGGTGATGGTGTCGGCCCGGAAATTATGGAAAGTGCAAAGGAAGTATTGCATATGGTAGAGAGACTATATGGGCATCATTTTCATTTGCAAGATGAGCACTTTGGTGGTGTTGCTATTGATTTAACGGGGCAACCATTACCACAGCGAACACTTGCCGCTTGTTTAGCGAGTGATGCGGTTTTACTTGGGGCAGTTGGTGGACCTCGTTGGGATGGTGCGAAAGAAAGACCGGAGAAAGGATTATTAGCTTTAAGAAAAGGACTTGGTGTATTTGCGAATGTTCGCCCTGTAACGGTAGAAAGCTCAACTTCGCATTTATCCCCATTAAAAAATGCTGATGAAATTGACTTCGTTGTCGTTCGTGAATTAACAGGTGGTATTTATTTTTCTTATCCGAAAGAGCGAACGGAAGAAGTCGCAACGGATACACTTACGTATCATCGTCATGAAATTGAACGTATCGTTTCTTATGCTTTTCAATTAGCGAGTAAGAGATCGAAAAAAGTAACGTCTATTGATAAGGCGAATGTTTTAGAATCTAGTAAATTATGGAGAACTGTTACGGAAGAAGTCGCTCTTCGTTATCCTCATGTTGAGTTAGAGCATATTTTAGTAGATGCAGCTGCTATGGAGTTAATTCGGAACCCAAAGAGATTTGATGTTATCGTAACAGAGAATTTGTTTGGTGATATTTTAAGTGATGAGGCTTCTGTATTAGCAGGGTCATTAGGAATGCTTCCATCAGCGAGTCATGCGGAAAACGGGCCTTCTTTATATGAGCCTATTCACGGTTCAGCACCGGATATTGCAGGGAAAAATAAAGTGAATCCAATTGCGATGATGCGTTCGGTTGCGATGATGCTTGGGCAATCATTTGGATTAACGAGAGAAGGATATGCGATTGAAGAGGCAATTTCTGCAGTTCTTCAATCTGGAAAATGTACAGTTGATATTGGGGGAGATGAGACGACAACTTCATTTACGAAGGCGGTTGTTCAAGAAATGGAAGAGCAGGCACTAGTAGGGAGAGGAAGATAATGGGGAAAAGGTTGCTAGATAAACTTTGGGAAAGACATGTAGTTACAACAAATGAAAATGGATTGGATTTATTATATATCGATCTTCATCTTATTCATGAAGTAACTTCACCGCAAGCCTTTGAAGGCTTGCGGCTTGCAAATCGAATTGTTCGGAGACCGGAATTAACGTTTGCAACGATGGATCATAATATTCCAACGAAAGATATTTGGAATATCACCGATCGCATTGCGAAGCAGCAATTGGATACACTTCGTGAAAATTGTAAACAATTTGAGGTGCGATTAGCTGATATTGGTGATGAAGAGCAAGGAATCGTTCATGTTATCGGGCCGGAACTTGGACTCACACAACCAGGGAAAACGATTGTTTGTGGTGATAGCCATACAGCAACTCACGGTGCTTTCGGTGCGCTAGCGTTTGGTATTGGTACGAGTGAAGTAGAACATGTATTAGCAACTCAAACGTTGTGGCAACGAAAACCGAAAGCGATGGGGATTGAATTAACAGGAAAGTTACCGAAAGGCGTTTATGCAAAGGATATTATTTTACATCTTCTCTCAAAGTACGGTGTAGCGGTTGGGACTGGGTATGTAATGGAATTCTACGGAGAGACGATTCGTGATATGGGAATGGAGGAGAGAATGACACTTTGTAATATGGCAATTGAAGGAGGAGCGAAAGCAGGCATTATTGCACCGGATGAAAAAACATTTTCTTATGTAAAAGGGCGTAAATATGCACCAAAAGACTATGAATCTTTCACGGAAAAATGTTCGGAGCTTTATACGGATTCAGATGCGATTTATGATTTACATATTTCAATAGATGTTACGAGTCTAGCTCCATACGTAACTTGGGGAACAAATCCTAGTATGGGTGTTCCTATTGATGAAAAGTTACCAGAAAAGCATAACGAAAATGATGAAAGAGCATTTTCATATATGGGATTGAGTCCTGGACAAAGTACGTTTGAAATTCCTGTTAAGCATGTCTTTATTGGTTCTTGTACAAATTCACGTTTATCTGACTTAGAAATTGCTGCATCCGTTGTAAAAGGGAAAAAGGTAAAAGAAGGTGTGCGGGCACTCGTTGTACCAGGATCAAAAAGTGTGAGAGAGCGGGCAATGCAAAAAGGCTTACATCACATATTTGAAGAAGCGGGGTTTGAATGGAGAGAGCCTGGATGCTCAATGTGCCTTGGGATGAATCCAGATCAAGTACCTGAAGGAGAACATTGTGCGTCTACTTCAAATCGTAATTTTGAAGGAAGGCAAGGGAAAGGGGCAAGAACACATTTAGTAAGTCCAGCTATGGCAGCAGCTGCTGCATTATATGGGCATTTTGTTGATATTAGAAAGGAGAGTTACGATGGAGCCATTTCGTATTCATAAAGGTACTGCCGCAGTACTTATGAATGATAACATTGATACAGATCAAATTATTCCGAAACAATACTTAAAGAGAATTGAAAGGACAGGATTTGGAAAGTATTTATTTGATGAGTGGCGTTACGATAATGAGCGCCATGAAAATCCTAATTTTCCCCTTAATGCACAAGAACGAAAGGGAGCAAGTATATTAATTACAGGTGATAATTTTGGATGCGGTTCTTCAAGAGAGCATGCTCCGTGGGCCCTTGCTGATTATGGTTTCCGCGTTATTATCGCAGGGGGATTTGCAGATATTTTTTATATGAATTGTATGAAGAATGGTATGTTACCGATTGTAATGGATAAAGAGATGCGTGAACAACTTGCTACAATAAATGCGAGAGATCAAATAGAAGTCGATTTAGAGAATGAAGTCATTACTACAAATACGCACAGGTTTCATTTTACAATCGAGAAAATGTGGAAAGAAAAATTATTAAATGGTCTAGATGAAATTGCCATTACGATGCAATATGAACAAGAAATTGAAGAGTATGAAAGAAAAGTAGCTTTATATTAAGAAATAACGGAATATTAAAAATGTATTTACATTCAGAATTAACTGTTATATAATATGGAAAAATCAGAGGAGAAAGGGAGTAAGTATTATGAATATCGTACAATCTATTAAAATGCTTACACAACTACATCATCATACATGAAACCCTTGAACCTAACGTGAAAACGTGTAGGCACAAGGGTTATTCCCGTTGTACCTACACTCTACTAAAGAGCCTTGTAGGTATTTTGTCTACAAGGCTCTTTTTATTTTCGGTTTGGGTGAATGGAATGGGCATACATTAGAAAGGGAAGGGCGTGTGAATTCAGATGACAAAGTGGAAGCGGGCAAATCCGAATGGAACGAGAGATTACTTATTTGAAGAATGTACGTTAATTGAAGAAGTGGAACAAAAATTAAGACGTACATTTTTAGAGAGAGGCTATGAGGAAATAAGGACACCTACAATTGAATTTTATGATGTGTTTGCTTTTCAAAATCGGCCGATAGATGAAGAGAAGATGTATAAATTTTTTGATGAAAAGGGACGGATTATCGTGTTACGTCCAGATATGACGATTCCTTTAGCGAGAGTAATTGGAACGCAAAGGTGGGATACGCCTCTTAAGGTGACATATAGTGGAAATGTATTTCGGGCGAATGAGTCTCTGTCTGGAAAATATAATGAAATTGTACAAAGTGGTATTGAAATTATCGGGATTGATAATGTAAGAGCTGAAATTGAATGTGTGATAAGTGTAATGCAAGCACTACAAAGGTTGAAGGTACAATCTTTTACAATCGAAATTGGGCAGGTAGAGTTATATAAATGTATTGTAAAAAAGCTCTCTATTCATGATGAAGAAGAGAGAGTACTTAGAACGTATATAGAAAGCAAAAATTATGCTGCTCTCTCAAATTTTATCGGAGAAAAGAAATTAGATCGGTGCGATGAAACAGTAAAATTACTTGAGAAATTACCAAGGTTATTTGGGAATTTAGAGGTTATTGAGGAAGCAGAAAAACTCGCCTCAAGTAATGAAATGAAAATGGCCATTGCAAGAGTGAAAGAAATATATGAAGCGGTTGAAAGGCTAGGCTATGGACCTTATATATCCATTGATTTAGGCATGATTCAACATTTGGACTATTATACGGGTATTATTTTCAAAGGGTATATATATGAAATTGGAGAAGAGATTGTTAGTGGTGGAAGATACGATGAGTTAATTGGGAATTTTGGAGAGATGGTGTCAGCGGTTGGCCTCGCGGTGCAAGTAAATCAAATAATCAAGGCACTTCAAGAGCAACAAGAATCTTATGAACGAGAGCCAATAGATATGATGATACATTATGAATTAAATAGATTAGCGGAAGCTGAAAGGTTAAGAAACTTACTTCGAAAGGACGGGAAGAATGCCCAGTTATCTTTATTCTCTAATTTAAACGACACATTTCAATTTGCAAGAAACAATAAAATAGTAACGGTCGTTGAGGCAAGGAATGAATCATTGGTGGAATATGTATGGAAAGAGAAATGGGTCGTTCAGAAAGAAGGGGAGACTTCATGCGTAACATTCAAATTGCGTTAACGAAAGGAAGATTAGAGAAACATGTTATTCCGCTGTTTGAGAAAATTGGAATTGATTGTTCAGAGCTTAAAGATAAAGGGAGAAAGCTTGTCTTTCAAAGTAAAAATACAAACATTTCATTTATTTTAGTAAAAGCGGTTGATGTTGCTACTTATGTAGAACATGGAGTAGCTGATATTGGGATCGTTGGAAAAGATATTTTAATGGAAAATGAAAAAGATATATATGAAATGTTGGATTTAGGAGTGGGTATGTGTAAATTTTGTGTCGCTTCTATTCCTACGTATAATCCGAAGAGTTACCGAAAGAAACGAATTGCTACGAAATATCCACACATCACTTCCAATTATTTTCACGAAAAGGGAGAAGATGTAGAAATCATAAAAATAGAAGGTTCTGTAGAAATTGCTCCGCTTCTTGGATTAGTAGATGCGATTGTTGATATTGTTGAAACAGGAAAAACACTACAAGAGAATGGGCTCATTGTATTTGAGGAAATGTATTCTATATCCGCTCGAATGATTGTAAATAAGGCAGCTTTAAAAACTAAAAAAGACGAAATATTCAGTATTATAAATGTGATGGAGCAAGAAATTTTATCAGGGAAATAGGAGGGCTTACAATGGAGATCATTTATGAAGACTTCAAGGAGGCATTATCCAAAATAAAAGTGTTGCGAGAAAACGCTAATATAATAGAAGAAACTGTTCAAAGAAGTGTAAGGGAAATCGTTCAAAACGTAAGAGAAAGTAAAGATGAGGCTTTATCTTTCTATACAAAAAAGCTTGATGGTGCGGATGTTAAAACTTTTCGTGTAAGTGAAGAAGAAATAAAACAAGCAAGTGCATTTGTAGAACTTTCTTTTTTAGAGGCGCTACAAGAGGCGAAGAAAAACATTATCTCATATCATGAAAAGCAAAAGAGGCAATCTATGTTTGATTGCGAAAGTGATGGGATAATTAGAGGGCAGCTCATTAGACCGTTAGAAAATGTAGGTGTATATGTGCCAGGCGGGAAGGCATCGTATCCCTCTTCAGTATTAATGAATGTATTGCCAGCCAAACTGGCAGGTGTGAAAAAAATTGTAATGGTAACACCGCCAAGGCAAGGAGGAATTGACCCGCATATATTAACTGCCGCAGGTCTTGCAGGTGTAGATGAAGTTTATATGGCTGGTGGTGCCCAGGCAATCGCTGCTTTAGCGTATGGGACGGAATCGATTCCGAAAGTGGATAAAATAGTTGGACCGGGAAATTTGTACGTTGCTTTAGCGAAGCGAGAAGTATACGGAATAGTAAATATCGATATGATTGCTGGGCCATCAGAAATTGTAGTTATCGCTGATGAAACAGGCAATGCCAAATATATCGCTGCTGATTTATTATCGCAAGCAGAACATGACGAGAGGGCAACAGCGATTTGTATTACAACGAATATAGAACTAGCTAAAGAAGTAGGAAGAGAGATAGAAAGACAGTTAGAAACATTACCAAGAAGTGAAATCGCTCGTGAATCAATAAAAAGAAATGGAGCCATTTTTATCGTTTCTTCTTTAGATGAGGCACTAAAGTTATCAAATGAAATAGCTCCAGAACATTTAGAGTTACATATAAAAGAGCCAATGAATGCTCTAGCTTATGTGAAACATGCAGGCTCTATTTTCCTTGGGCCATATGCACCAGAGCCGCTCGGCGATTATTTGGCAGGACCGAATCACGTTTTACCGACAAGTGGAACAGCAAGATTTTTCTCCCCGTTATCAGTCGATGATTTCGTAAAAAAATCAAGCTTTCTTTCTTATACAGAGGAAGCGTTAAAAAATGTACAACATCATATTGTAGAACTTGCAAATAAAGAAGGTTTATATGCACACGCAAGAGCAGTCCAAATGAGATTTGAGGAGGAAGAATAATGCGACAGTCGAGTCAAGTACGTGAAACGACAGAAACAAAAATTAAATTAAGTTTGCAGCTTGATGAAAGTACGAATGTTTCTATTCAAACAGGAGTAGGTTTTTTTGATCATATGCTAACTTTATTTGCAAGGCATGGACGATTTGGTTTACAAATTGAAGCTGAAGGTGACGTGTTTGTCGATGCACATCACACGGTTGAAGATGTTGGAATTGTACTCGGAAATTGCTTGAAAGAAGCACTGCAAAATAAAGAGAGTATTAATAGGTACGGTTCCGCATATGTACCGATGGATGAATCTTTAGGTTTTGTCGCAATTGATATAAGTGGACGTTCCTATATTGTGTTTCAAGGCGAGTTAACAAATCCGAAATTAGGCGATTTTGACACAGAATTAACGGAAGAGTTTTTTAGAGCAGTTGCTCATGCAGCAAATATTACGTTACACGCTCGTATTTTATACGGAAGTAATACACATCACAAAATTGAAGCTTTATTTAAGGCATTTGGTCGAGCGCTTAGAGAGGCAGTCGAAAAAAATGACAACATTACTGGTGTAAATTCAACGAAGGGGATGTTGTAATTGATTGCTATTGTAGATTATGGGATGGGAAATATTCGTAGTGTGGAACAGGCATTAAAATATATTGGAGCAGAGTATATCGTAACGGATGATAGAGAGGAAATATTGAGAAGTGATGGCGTTATTTTACCAGGAGTAGGGGCATTTCCGAAAGCGATGGACGTTCTAGAAGAAAAAAAATTAGTATTTGTGCTAAAAGAGATTGGGAATTTAGGGAAACCGTTCCTTGGTATATGTTTAGGTATGCAACTTTTATTTGAAAAAAGTGAGGAATTAAAAGACTGTAGCGGATTAAGTTTATTGCCAGGTGTTATTCGGAAATTAAAAGTGCCTTATAAAATTCCACATATGGGATGGAATGAATTGAAGAAAGAAGGAGAAATACCACTTTGGAATGGAATAGAAGACGGTTCTTTCGTATATTATGTCCACTCTTATTATGCAGATTGTCCAAAGGGGATTGTGTATGGGGCAAGCGAGTATGGGGTGCAAGTACCTGGTTTTGTAGCGAAAGGAAATGTATTTGGAGCGCAGTTTCACCCTGAAAAAAGTGGGGAAGTCGGAATACAAATTTTAAAGAATTTTAAAGGGGTGGTAGAAGCATGGAAATTTTCCCAGCTATCGATTTAAAAGAAGGGCGATGTGTCAGACTTTATCAAGGAGAGTTTAGTAAAGAAACGGTTATGAATGAAGATCCGGTTGCGCAAGCGATCATATTTGAAAAGCTTGGAGCGAAAATATTACACATTGTTGATTTAGACGGTGCAATTGCTGGAGAGTCTTTAAATTTGTTTATCATTGAAAGAATATGCAGGGCGGTACGTATTCCTGTGCAAGTTGGAGGAGGGATTCGATCGCTTGTAGCAGTGGAGAAGTTATTGTTAGCAGGTGTAGAAAAAGTCATTTTAGGAACAGCTGCTCTTTATGATAAGTCATTTTTAGAGGAAGCAGTTCGGCTATATAAAGAGAAAATAATTGTTGGAATTGATGCGAAAAATGGTTTCGTAGCAACGAGAGGTTGGCTTGATGTGTCTGAAATTTCTTATATTCATTTAGCGAAGCAAATGGAGAGTATAGGTGTTCAAACGATTGTATTTACAGACATCTCGAGAGATGGGACACTTGCAGGACCAAATTTTGAGCAATTAGGGTTACTGCAAAAAAGTGTGGGTATTCGTCTCATTGCTTCTGGAGGAGTGGCGTCTATTCAAGATGTGAAAAGGTTAAATGATATGAATATACATGGTGTTATCATTGGTAAGGCTCTTTACGAGAATACAATTGATTTAGAAGAAGTGCTAGAGGTAACAAAGCTATGTTAGCGAAACGAATTATTCCATGTCTAGATGTGAAAGAAGGGCGAGTCGTAAAGGGTGTAAATTTTATAGGATTACAAGATGTCGGTGATCCTGTTGAAATAGCGGCTTTATATAATGATGCGGGAGCAGATGAAATTGTATTTTTAGATATTACTGCGACACATGAAGGGCGAAAAACGATGATAGATGTTGTAGAAAAAACTGCCTCAAAAATATTTATTCCTCTTACAGTAGGTGGGGGGATTTCTAATGTTCAAGATATATACAATCTGCTACGAGCCGGTGCGGATAAAATTTCAATTAATTCAGCAGCAGTACGGAATCCAAAACTAATTCAGGAAGGTGCAGAACATTTTGGCTCGCAATGTATTGTTGTAGCAATCGATGCTAGAAAAGTAGCAGAAGGTAAATGGAATGTATACGTTAATGGCGGGAGGGTTGATACAGGAATGGATGCAATCGAATGGGCGAAGCACGCCGTACAATTAGGGGCAGGAGAAATTTTGCTAACGAGTATGGATGCAGATGGAACGAAGGATGGATACGATCTTCAGTTAACAGAAGCAATTTCAAGTAGCGTTTCCGTCCCGGTAATTGCATCAGGAGGATGTGGTCATGCGGATCACATTATAGAGGTATTTAAAAAGACAACAGTCGACGCAGCGCTAGCAGCATCAATCTTTCATTATGGTGAAGAGACTGTGCAGGATGTAAAGAGAAAATTAAGAGAAGCAAACGTTGAGGTGCGACTATGAAGCCTAACTTCTCAAAAGGGTTATTACCAGCAGTGGTGATAGAGGAAGATACGAAAGAAGTTTTAATGCTCGCTTACATGAATGAAGAAGCGTATGAAAAGACGTTAGAAACAAAAAGGACGTGGTTTTATTCTCGCTCAAGACAATCGTTATGGAATAAAGGAGAAACATCGGGCAATATGCAGTATGTTCAATCCCTTTATTTAGATTGTGATCAAGATTCAATTGTAGTTGTTGTAAAGCAAGTAGGACCTGCTTGTCATACGGGAGAGAAAACATGTTTTCATTATAAAGTTATATAGGGGGATGAAGATGGAAGATGTCCTTAAATTATTATTTGAAACAATTGAAGACCGAAAGGAAAATCCAGTGCCAGAATCATATACAAATTATTTATTTTCAAAAGGAGAAGATAAAATTTTAAAGAAAATTGGGGAAGAGTGCTCTGAAGTGATCATTGCTTCTAAAAATAATGATAAAAAAGAACTAGTAAAAGAAATGGTTGATGTGTTTTATCACTGTTTTGTTCTATTAACCGAAAAAAACATTTCACTAGAAGATGTTATGGAAGAAGTGAAAGAAAGAAATGGAAAGCTTTCGAGAGTAGGGGAACGAAAAGAAATAGATACGTTATAAGGGGGAATATGTATGAAAGTGGATTATCATCTTCATTTAGAAGAAGGGCCTTATTCAATAGGTTGGCTTGCCAAAATAAATGAAACGCTACAATATTATGAGCCGCTTCAAGAAGAAAGACATTCTATCGAATGGCTTATGAAGACGCAAGAACGCCTGCAAAGACGTGTGAAGGAAGGACCATTTACAGCGAAATGGATTGATTTATATTTAGAAGAGGCATTGCGAAAAGGTATAAAAGAAGTTGGGATTGTGGATCATTTATACCGCTTTCATGAGTCGAAAGTATATTATGAAAAATATGTGAATATTAGTGATTCGAAGCTTGGGCGTTTACAGAAGGAATGGTTAGACCAAGTAAGAGTAGTTTCACTATACGATTTTACAAAGTCGATTGAAGAGGCGAAAGAACGATGGAGTAAAAGAGGCGTTACACTTAAACTTGGAATTGAAGCGGATTATTTTATTGGCTGTGAAGAAGAGCTAAAAGAATTGTTAGCACTAGGAGACTTTGATTATGTAATTGGGTCTGTTCATTTTTTAAACGGCTGGGGGTTTGATAATCCAGATACGAAAGAATATTTTGAAGAGCATGATTTACATATACTATATGATACGTTTTTCAAAACAGTTGAGAGTGCAGTTCGTTCCGAGTTATTTGATATTATAGCCCACCTTGATAACATAAAAGTATTTAATTACAGGTTGGATGAGAATGAACAGCTTTCTTATTATAAGAAAATAGCCCGTGCATTAGTAGAAACTAATACCGCAACAGAAATAAATGCGGGATTGTACTATCGTTATCCTGTACGGGAAATGTGCCCGAGTCCACTGTATTTACAAGTGTTAGCTAAACATGGTGTTCCCATTACTATTTCTTCAGATGCTCATTATCCGAATGATTTAGGGAAATACGTAAAAGAAAATGTGCAAACATTACGAAATCATGGTATTACTCATATCGCAACATTTACGAAACGAGCAAGAGTAATGAGACTACTTGAAGAAGAAGTAACAATTATAAAATGACCCACGATTTTTTGATGAAAACCTTCCTTTTTGTTCAAAATAAGAAAGAAAAAAAGGAGGGTAAGAAATGGCGAAACAACAAAATAAACAAAATGTACAAGGTGCACAGCAACAAGCTTATACTTCTGAAACGAATGCTGCATCTCAATCAGTTATTGAGGAGCAAATTAGCGATACAGTTGCAGAAGGAACAATTGATGTAAAGCTCGGAAAAGAATCGCAGGAAAAAGCGTAAGAAGAGGGGGGAGTTGCATCTCCTCTTTTTTCATGGAAAAGTGTCGATTTTCAAAACTATAATCAAATTCCTTGGTTTTTATAAGTGGATTTCTTACAATGAAATATAAGAGATATCTTATTTTCTATAGAAGAGGTGTTAGTAGTGGCAAAAATATTAGTAGCAGGGGAAATTCCAGAAATCGGATTAGAACTATTAAAAGATCATGATGTAGAAATGTATGATAAAGAAGAGTTAATTTCTTTAGATGAATTAACAGAGCGTGTAAAAGATAAAGATGCATTGTTAAGCTTACTTTCTACAAAGGTGACGAAAGAAGTTATAGATGCGGCACCTAATTTAAAGATTGTTGCAAACTATGGTGCTGGCTACGATAATATTGATTACTTGCATGCAGGAGAAAAAGGGATTACGGTAACGAATACACCGAAAGTATCAACTGAAGCGACAGCAGAATTAACATTTGCACTTCTTTTAGCAGCAGCACGTAGAATCCCTGAAGGAGATACGTTATGTCGTACAACTGGATTTAACGGATGGGCGCCATTATTTTTCTTGGGCCGCGAAGTACACGGTAAGACAATTGGAGTTATCGGTCTTGGCGAAATCGGGAAGGCAGTTGCAAAGCGTGCGAAAGCATTTGGAATGAACGTTTTATATACAGGACCAAATCGTAAGCTTGAAGCTGAAGTTGAACTAGAAGCGACATATGTAACATTAGAAGAGCTGTTACAAACGGCAGATTTTATTACAATTAACTGTGCCTATAATCCAAAATTACATCATATGATCGATGAAGAACAGTTTAAAATGATGAAGAAGACAGCATATATTATAAATGCTTCGCGTGGACCAATTATGAATGAATTAGCACTTGCTTATGCATTAAAAACGAAAGAAATTGAAGGAGCAGCTCTTGACGTATTTGAATTTGAACCGAAAATTACGGAAGAACTAAAAGGATTAAAGAATGTGGTGCTTGCTCCTCACGTAGGGAATGCAACATTCGAAACTCGTGATGCGATGGCTGAAATGGCAGTAAGAAATATTTTAGCTGTATTAAACGGTGAAGACCCTGTAACACCTGTAAATCCAAAAGTATTAGTTACAAAATAAAGTGAGACTTTCATTTGTAAGGCCTCCCGATTAATCAGGTTGTCCGCAAATAGCGGAATAAAAAGAAACCTTCCGAATACGGAAGGTTTTTGTTTTTCTTATTTTTCTTTATTCGCTTTATTAGACGGTCTTTGTCTAATAAATTGAGATAGCATATACAAAATATATAGTGGAATAGCAATGAATAAGAAAACAGAAAAATTCCCGATCCCTGTTTGATACATTGTGATAATGATTCCAACTAAAAATAATGTAATAATGATGCTATATCTTGGAATTGGTACATCTTTTAAACTTGGGATACGAATACGACTCACCATTAAAAATGCGAACGTTACAAAGACTGTAATAAGAACGATTTTGGGAATGGTATGTGAAAATAATGTTAAGAAAGCAACAAGCCCTCCCGCTGCTGTAATCGGTACTCCAGTGAAATATTTCATTGAAGTAGAAGATGGTGTTACATTAAATCGTGCTAAACGATATGCTCCGAAAAGAGGGAATAATCCCGCTATGTATAATCCGATGATTCCGTAGTTTGAGAAAGATGTGTAATACATTAAAACAGCTGGTGCTGCACCAAATGTTACGACATCTGCGAGTGAATCAAGCTCTTTTCCCATTTGTGAATCAACGCGTAATAAACGAGCAACACGACCATCAAGACTATCTAACATCATCCCGATAAGTACTAAAATAGCAGCTGATTTATAATATCCTAAAGATGCATAGCCGATTGATAAAAATCCGCTATATAAATTTCCGAGCGTAAATAAGTTTGGAATAGCTGCTCTATACAAAATCTGATCCCTTGCTTTCTGTAATAAATTCTTAATTAGTGTATGAAAGTTTACTTATTTTATCATACCATAAATTTCTTCCTCATACGAAAGAAATTACCAATTTGTGAAAGATTTCATGGGAGAATGATTTGGAAAATAAGTGGAAAAAGAAGCAACTTTTATAAAGTTGCTTCTTGCACTATTCAAATTTTGTTGTCATTGTTCCGGTTTTATATCGATTGTTAGGATCGAAACGTAATAAATCTCCATAAATGAGTTTATCGGATAATTTTAATTCTGTTTTTGCTTTTTCAATATACGGCTGACATAGTGATATAGCAGCTTCTTCACCTGTATTTCGTTTATAGCACATGTTTTTTGTATAAACATAATCTTCCGAAACAAAACTACCATCACGCATTACCATAAGTGGATCTTTTTCTTTAATAAATAAGTCCGTTCCAAATTCAACGGATTGATTTGTTTTAATCCCAAGTAAATGAAGGAGCGTTGGTTTAATATCAAGTTGACCGGATACTTTAGAAATCGTTTTTCCTTCTTGACCTGGCACATGAATAATGAGAGGGACGCGTTGTAATTGCATAGAATCAAACGGTGTAATAGCGTCTTTCCCAAGGAACTGGGCCATAGCTGCGTTATGGTTTTCAGAAATACCGTAATGATCACCATAAATGACAATAACTGAATTATCATACAGTCCTTCATCTTTTAACTGTTTAATAAATAATTTAAGAGCTTCATCCGTGTAACGAACAGTTGGAAAGTAACGGTTTAAAACACCACTGTCCGAATTAAACTCATCAACATATTGATCTTCTGGATTTAGAAGAAATGGAAAATGGTTTGTTAAAGTGATAAATTTTGTATAGAACGGTTGCGGTAAAGATTTTAACTTTGGAATAGATTGTTCAAAGAACTCTTTATCTTTTAATCCCCAACCAACAGACATTTGTTCCGTACCTACGTAATCATTTAAATTAAAGTAACGGTCATAACCAAGCGCAGGATACATTACGTCACGATTCCAAAACGTTTTATCGTTTGAATGGAAGACAGCAGAAGAATATCCGTATTTCTTTAATTGTTCTGGTGTGGCAGTATACTCATTTGTTGCATGAGTAAAGAATACAGAACCACGGTCTAACGGATAAAGTGAATTTTCAACGATAAATTCAGCATCAGAAGTTTTACCTTGTCCCGTTTGATGATAGAAGTTATCGAAATAAAAACTATCTTTAATAAATTCATTTAAAAATGGAGTAATTTCTTTTCCATTTATTTTTTTATTAATAACAAAACTTTGTGTAGATTCCATTGAAATTAAAATTACATTTTTACCTTTTGCAGCTCCAAATAAGTTTTTATCAACTTGCTTATCTTTTGCATCTGTATAGTTTTTAATTTCAGAGAATCCGTCGCCACTTGCGAATACACGTTCAGCCGAAGACTTAGATTGAAGCGTAATATCAAATAGATGATATGTGTATAACCCTAAATTTTTCACGACAGTTTGACGGTCAAATGAGCGTGAGAACATTTGTGGCTTATAAATAACTGAAACAACAATTTGTAGTGCTAATAACGCAGTTACACCGCTAAAGAAAGTTCTCTTCTCAGATCGTGAAAGTGGTGTTTTATCACCAAATGATGGGAATTTACGTGAAATAAACATTAAAATAATTGCATCTGCAAATAAAAGTAATGTTTTGTACGTAAAGAGCTCTTTTATGCTCGTCCCTAAATCAGCCATATTATTTGTTTGGAATAAAACCGGGAAGGTAACGAAATCGTTATAAAACCCATAAAACATTGCATTTCCAAATAAAATAAATGACAGTATAAAACTAATTCCAATTATAATTCGATTTCGATGCTTAGATGCAAATAAAGCTAAACCGAAAAATAAAAGTAACGCAGCTAGTGGATTAATAAACAGCATAAATTCTTCAAAGAAGTTATCAATTTTAATATCAAACGCTAGCTTGTACACAATATATGTTTTAATCCATAATAAAACGACTGCAACGAGTGCAAATCGTAATTTTGGAAACAGATGTTGTAGCATAATATACTCCTCTCCTAGAAAGCATGACAGTTCTTGCGAGCCGGTTTGATTAGCGCCTCACTTTATATATACGAACAGTCTTTTGTTATTATGATTATTATACTATGAGTATCATTATACGAAAATTAAAGAGGGTTGTGGGCTTTTTTTGCAACAATTGAGTAGAAAAAGAGAAGTAGGAGACAATAAAATAGAATTTCTATGCGCGATTATTGTAATTCATTAAACATAGAAAGTATCGCGTAATGGTGCGGAGGTTATAATGCGAAAATTATTTTATCTTATAATGTGCAGTATTTTTATACTCTTTGCTTCACCGAGTGTATCAGTAGCTCAGTATGATGCACCTCTTATGGAAGATGCACTTTATTCTGTTTTATTTCCGAAAATAAATAAAGCAATTGAAAAACAATATGGGAGTTTGAAACCTTATCAATGTCCTAAAATTATTAGTTTAAAAAAAGTGTATAGTGGTACATATTTATTTCAAACGGTTATTGAAGTGACGAAGTACGAACAGATTGGTGGGAAAATTGTTCCACCATTTGAAAAAGTAACTATTACGTTTAATAATGAAGAAGGCGAATGGGAAGTAACGAAGATAATAGTAAAGCGCTTACCAAATGATACGAAATTAAACTGTAAAAAAACAATATAAAAAATTGTTTGACAAATAAAATGGTCCTTTGGTATTGTTAATAGCAACAATTAGATGTTTGAAAATTAAATAGACTTACCTCATCTACTCTCAAAGGTAGAGGCCGCGATAGGAAAGAGTAAGCTATGGGAGATTTAGTGGAATCTGTGACCATGGGTTGAAAGGGACTATTGCCGAAATATAAGAATAACCACCTTATTCATATATTGGGACTGCATTGAATAAATGTAGTACTGTCATAAGATTTATTTTATGGAGAGCTATTTGGAGATGTTGATGCGGTTTCTTATTTTGAGAAGATAACAACTTGTTTATTTTTTCAATATATATTTTTCCTAATAAGAAACGCGTGTGAACATTGTTCCGCGCGTTTTTTGTCTATCTAAAAGCGTGCTGCAATGAATAGAAGATTGGGGTTATGAGTTTTAGAGGAAATAAGGGAGGAATTCAAATGTATTTACACGGCACAAGCCGAATCAATGGGCAAGGACACTTAGAAATTGGAGGGTGCGATACGACGCAGCTAGCAAAACAATACGGAACACCACTTTATGTATACGATGAAGAGTCTATTCGAGGGAAATGTCGTGCGTTTCATCGTGCTTTTAAAGAAAGTGGTTTCTCTTATCAAGTAGCATATGCAAGCAAGGCGTTCTTGTGCATGGAGATGTGCCGAGTAGCTCGTGAAGAGAACATGTCATTAGATGTTGTTTCGGGTGGGGAATTATATACTGCGCTCCAAGCAGGATTTCCAGCATCACGTATTCATTTTCATGGAAACAATAAAACAGAAGAAGAGATAGTGATGGCTCTTCAGGCGAATATCGGTTGTTTTGTAGTAGATAATTTCTTGGAATTAGAAGTTTTACACGATTTAGCAATGCAACATGGGAAATTTGTAAACATATTAATTCGTGTAACGCCTGGAGTAGAGGCGCACACACATGAATATATTACGACAGGCCAAGAGGATTCAAAATTTGGATTTGGCGTTTCAAATGGTCAAGCGATGCAGGCAATTGGGCTTGCTTTACAAAAATCAAATTATAATGTGTTAGGGATTCATTCACATATCGGATCACAAATATTTGAAACGGCTGGTTTTGTTCGAGCGATTGAAGTTCTTCGTAAATTTTTGGAAGAGGTGAGAGAGCAAACGAACTATGTAGTAAAAGTATTAAATGTAGGCGGAGGATTTGGAATACGCTATACAGAGTCAGATACACCATTAACTCTTGAGACATATGTGCGAGCTGTAACAAGTGCAGTGAGAGAACAATTTACAGTATGTGAATATCCATTGCCAGAAATATGGGTTGAACCAGGCCGTAGTATTGTAGGTGATGCGGGAACGACAATTTATACAGTTGGATCTGTGAAAGAAATTCCTGGCATTCGGAAATATGTATCCGTCGATGGTGGAATGACAGATAACTTAAGACCGGCTTTATATAGCGCTCGTTACGAAGCGATGTTAGCGAATCGAGGAAATGATGAGAATGAGGAACTCGTTTCAATTGCTGGGAAATGCTGTGAGAGTGGAGATATGCTAATTTGGGATATTAATCTACCGAAAGTTGCTTCTTCTGATTTACTAGCAATTTCTTGTACGGGAGCATATGGGTACTCGATGGCGAATAATTATAATCGAATTCGGAGACCAGCCGTCGTCTTTGCGAAAGGTGGCACATCGCAAATTGTTGTGGAACGTGAAACGTACGAAAATATCATTGGGAACGATCGCATACGTATTAAAGAGCTTGTTTAAATAAGGAAAAGGAGTTGTTCGAATGGGCAATTCCTTTTTATAAAGTGAAACTATAATCAGTGGGGGGGGATTGCCCGCAAATAGCGGGATAAAATAAAATAATTAAAATATATCGGAAAACTAGGATTGAAAAAAATCAGAATTGTGATAAAATACAAATACAAAGCTTATCAAGAGAAGCGGAGGGAACTGGCCCGAAGAAGCTCGGCAACCTGCTTATAGAAAGCAAGGTGCTAAATCCAGCAAAATGGAATCCATTTTGAAAGATAAGGTAAAATATATTACCGAACAGTCTTTTCGAAATGGGAAAGATTTTTTTTATGAATAAAAAGGGGGGGCTGTTCGCGTGAGCGTACGGGAACATTTTGATGAAGTATCTGAGAAAATTCAAGCGATGCTTGCTGATATGAAATATGGTTCAATTACAATTGTGGTGCAAGATGGAAAAGTAATTCAATTAGAGAAAAGTGAAAAAGTACGTTTAAAGTGAAAAGCGCTGACTAGAAAAACTAGAGGCGGTTTTAATCTATTTTAATAGATTAAAACCGTCTTTTTGCTTTTACAGGGGGAAAAAACATGTTGACGTATGAAACGTGGGAAGAAAATCGTGTTTCATTTTCAGAGGAAGATGAAACGAAAGGCGCGCTATCCGTATTAAGTTGGGCTTATAAAGAATATAAAGATGAAATTGTATACGCGTGTAGCTTCGGAGTGGAAGGCATGGTTTTACTGCATCTTATAAACCAAGTAAATCCATCTGCTAAAGTTGTATTTTTGGATACAAATGTTCATTTTCAAGAAACGTATGAATTAATTCAAAAAGTAAGAGAACGATTTCCTTCATTAAATATTATAGAAAAACAGCCGGAACTTACACTCGATGAACAAGCGAAGTTGCACGGTGAGAAACTATGGGAAAGCAATCCGAATCTCTGTTGTAAGATTAGGAAGATTTTGCCGTTAGAAAAATCACTTACAGAGGAAAAAGCGTGGATATCGGGCTTAAGAAGGGAACAATCAGAAACGCGTAAGCATACAAAGTTTATAAATCAAGATCATCGTTTTCAATCTATTAAAGTTTGTCCGCTTATTCATTGGACGTGGAAAGAAGTATGGCGATATGTATACAAACATAACTTGCCATACAACCCATTACATGATATTGGATATCCAAGTATCGGGTGTGAGAAGTGTACGTTACCTGTAGGTGCCGGTGGTGATTCAAGAGATGGTAGGTGGACCGGGAAAATGAAAACCGAATGCGGTCTTCATTACCAATAAGATGTATCTTGAAATAAAGCTAAGAGGGGATATAGAAAATGACTACAAGAAACGAATTAATAAACCGTGTAGATGAGACATACGACGTATCACAAATTGAAAAAGAAATTGAATTAGACAACATTGCATTAAGTGATTTAGAACTGCTAGCGACAGGGGGATATAGTCCGCTTACTGGTTTTTTAGGGAAAAAAGACTATGATTCGGTCGTAGAAACGCTTCGTTTAGCAGATGGAAGCGTATGGAGTATACCGATTACATTGCCAGTAACAGAAGAAGTAGCAGAGGGACTGAAAGCTGGAGAGGAAGTAAAACTTGTTAATGATAGAAATATATATGGTGTCATTCAAATAGAAGATATTTTTGCACCTGATAAAGAAAAAGAAGCTTTACTTGTATATAAAACGACGGATGAGGCTCATCCAGGCGTGAAAAAATTATATGAACGACCAGATGTTTATGTTGGAGGAGCTATTACGCTTATAAAACGCTTGGAAAATAAGCAATTTCCTTCTTATCATTTAGACCCAATTGAAACGAGAGAAGAATTTAAAAAACGTGGCTGGAAAACAGTAGTTGGATTTCAAACGAGAAATCCGGTACATCGTGCCCATGAGTATATTCAAAAATCTGCTCTTGAAATTGTAGATGGTCTCTTTTTAAATCCGCTCGTTGGGGAAACAAAGTCAGATGATATTCCTGCTGATGTAAGGATGGAAAGCTACGAAGTGTTGCTTCAAAACTATTATCCGAAAAATCGTGTCTTTTTAGGTGTATTTCCTGCAGCGATGCGCTACGCAGGACCAAGGGAAGCGATATTTCATGCATTGGTAAGAAAGAATTTTGGGTGTACCCACTTTATTGTAGGACGTGATCATGCTGGGGTAGGAGACTATTACGGAACATACGAAGCGCAGGAAATCTTTACGAACTTTACAGTGGAAGAGTTAGGGATTACGCCGCTATTTTTTGAACATAGCTTTTACTGTACGAGATGTGAAGCGATGGCTTCAACGAAAACGTGTCCGCATGGAAAAGAGGACCGTGTCATTTTATCAGGTACAAAAGTAAGAGAAATGTTAAGAAATGGTGAGATTCCGCCAAGTACATTTAGTCGTAAAGAAGTAGTGGAAGTGTTAATTAAAGGTTTGAAAAAAGAAGTAGTAACAGAATAGGGAGAGAACGAGATGGATACGAATATTACTTGGCACACAGCTTCTGTTTCGAAAAATGAGAGAAGAGTGAAGAATGGGCATCATAGTTTTGTAATTTGGTTTACTGGTTTATCAGCTTCGGGTAAATCTACAGTAGCGAATGCGGTTGCTCGTAAACTATTTGAAAAGAATATTGGAAATTATGTGTTAGATGGGGATAATATTCGCCATGGTTTAAATAAAGACTTAGGTTTTTCTGAAAGTGATCGTATGGAGAATATAAGGCGTATTGGCGAAGTGGCGAAGCTATTTGTAGATCAAGGTACTGTTGTTCTTACAGCGTTCATTTCACCATTTCGAGTAGATCGAAAACAAGTTAGGGATCTATTAGCGGCAGATGAGTTTATAGAAGTGTTTGTAAAATGTCCAATTGAAGAGTGTGAAAAACGTGATCCAAAAGGGTTATACAAAAAAGCGAGACAAGGTGATATTAAAGATTTTACAGGTATTGATTCACCGTATGAGGAACCAGATCGAGCGGAATTAATTGTAGAAACGCACAAGTATTCTATTGAAGAATGTGCAGAACAAATCGTGAAGTACTTACAAGAGCGTAGTTTTGTCCCGTTGTTTGCTGGGAAGTAAAACGCCCACCTCAAAATTCGGCTGGAGCAGGCTGTAAATGCCCGATTGGTGAGGGTTGATTAAAGTTTCACTTTATATAGGGGGATTTAAAAATGAGTTATGAAAAAGTATGGGCTAATAATGAAAAATTAAATCAGACTGAGAAAAATAAATTAGCAAAAGATGGTTTGGAAATTTTTAATGATATTCCTTACTATGCGGAAAATGGATTCGAATCTATTCCGAAAGAAGAGTGGGACGCATTTAAATGGGCAGGATTGTATTTGCAAAGACCGAAAGAAGCTGGCTATTTTATGATGCGTGTAAATATTCCTTCAGGGATTATTACAAATGCGCAGGCGGAAGTGCTTGCTTCTATCGCTGAGGATTATGGACGTGATGTAATAGATATTACGACAAGACAGGCGATTCAGTTTCACTGGTTAGAAATTCAGCAAATGCCAGATATTTTTAAAAGATTAGCAAGAGTTGGGTTATCTTCAGCAGGGGCGTGTGGTGATATAACACGTAATATTACAGGTAATCCACTTGCAGGAATTGATGCGAATGAACTGTTTGATACAACGCATATTGTGAAGGAGGTATATGACTATTTCCAACATAATGAAGAGTTTTCTAACTTACCACGTAAATTTAAAATGTCTATTAGTTCTAACGTTTATAACTCGGCAAACGCAGAGATTAACTGTGTTGCATTTACACCTGCTACGAAAGAAATAGATGGTGAGAAAAAAGTTGGTTTTCATATAAAAGTAGGCGGTGGATTATCAGCCCGTCCATATTTAGCTGATGAATTAGATGTGTTCGTTTTACCAGAAGAAGTGAAGGCGGTAGCAATTGGGATTGCTACTATATTCCGTGATTTTGGATATCGCGAGAAACGTCATTTAGCTCGTTTGAAATTTCTTGTTGCAGACTGGGGAGCAGAGAAATTTAAAGAGAAACTAATAGAGTATACAGGACCATTGCAAAGTAAAGGAGAAAGTGCACTTAAAGGATGGAATGCAGGCTATTTTTATGGTGTTCAAGATCAAAAACAAGATGGATTAAAATATGTCGGTTTTAATGTGCCGGTAGGTCGTTTACATGCAAAAGAAATGTTTGAGATTGCAAGAATTGCAAAGCAGTATGGAAATGGACAAATTCGTACGTGTAACTCACAAAACTTCATCATTCCGAATGTTCCACCAGAAAATGTAACGGGTTTATTAAGTGAACCGTTGTTTGAAGCGATATCTGCAAGTCCGAAATCATTTATTGGTCATGCGGTTTCATGTACTGGTATTGAATATTGCAATCTTGCTCTAGTAGAAACGAAAGAAAGATTACGGAAAATTGCAGAATACTTAGATACAGAAATTGCACTTGATGTTCCAGTTCGAATTCATATGGTAGGATGCCCAAATTCATGTGGTCAACGTCAAATTGCTGACATCGGATTACAAGGGGTAAAAATGAAAACGAAGGAAAAAGGGATTGTTGAAGCATTTGAAATATATGTAGGTGGAACGTTGTTAGATGGCGGTGCCTATAATCAAAAGTTAAAAGGGAAAATAGATGGCGAGGATTTACCGGATGTACTCGCATCATTTATAAGTTATTTTAAAGAGAATAAGTTACCTGCCGAAACATTTTATGATTTTGTCGGACGTATCGGTGTAGATACATTGCAAATAGCTTTAAATAACGTGTTAGAAGAAGTAATAGCGTCTTAGGAGGGGCAATATGGAATTATATCGATTTGAAGCTGTGTTAGCGAATAATATCGTTCCGATTGTTGTTGTTGCTCAAAGTGAAGAGCAGGCATTTAAGCTTGCGGAGATTGAGCTTGAAAAGCATTTTTTACCGTTGCCAGAAGTAAAGGAAATCTCCTTATTTGAAAAAAAGAAGATTCGAAAAGGTGCGGCATTTGTTGTTCATGAGTAAATAACATTGAAATACGAACGTATACTAACTTCCATTCATGCATAAGGATGGAAGTTTCATTTTAATAGTAGAAATGAGGAGAGATGATGGGGAAGGTGTATATAGTTGGAGCGGGTCCTGGCGATCCGGATTTAATTACTGTTAAAGGATTGAAATGTATTGAGAAGGCAGATGTTATTTTATATGACCGTCTCGTGAATAAAGAATTGCTTTCATATGCAAAGCCTGAAGCGGATTTAATTTATTGCGGGAAACTCCCGAATTATCACACGATGAAGCAAGAGACAATTAACACATTTCTTATTAAATATGCGAAAAAAGGAAAAGTTGTAACGAGGTTAAAGGGCGGTGATCCATTTGTATTTGGTAGAGGGGGGGAAGAAGCTGAAGCGTTAGCAAAGCAGGGTGTACCATTTGAAATCGTTCCTGGAATTTCAGCTGGAATAGCTGCACCTGCTTATGCTGGTATTCCGGTGACGCATCGTGATGCAAGTGCGAGTTTTGCGGTTGTGACAGGGCATAGAAAAGAAGGTGCTGAAGAGGAAGTGAAGTGGGAAAATTTAGCGAAAGGTGTAGAGACCTTGGCAGTATATATGGGAGTTAGTAATTTGCCCTACATATGCGAACAACTTATGAAGCATGGAAAAGATAAAGGTACACCTGCTGCTATTATTGAACGGGGAACGACGTCTATGCAGCGTACAGTTGTCGGGACGTTAGGGACAATTGTAGATGTTGCGAGAAAAGAACAAATTCAAAATCCGAGTATGATTGTAATTGGAGAAGTTGTCCGTTTTAGAGAGAAAATTCATTGGTTTGAAAAACAAACGGAACAGACTTATCAAGTAAGCGGAGTGTTATAAAATGAAAGCCATCTTATATATATGTCATGGAAGTCGTTTGAGGGCAGCGAAAGAAGAGGCAATTCAATTTATTACGACATGTATGAGCCGTATAGAAGCGGCTATTCAAGAAGTTTGTTTTTTAGAGCTGGCGAATCCTTCTATTGAAGAAGGATTTCGTACATGTGCGAAGCGTGGTGCGACAGAGATTATTGCTATTCCTGTTTTCTTATTAGCAGCAGGCCATGTGAAGAATGATATTCCTTTTGAATTACAAAAGTTAAATAATCAATACCCTAATATTAAAGTGACGTATGGTAATCCGTTTGGTGTATCAGAGACGCTTATAAAGTCGGTATATAACGGAAGTGGTATTGAAGAATATAAAGATGAAGTAACACTTTTACTCGTTGCAAGGGGTAGTAGCGATCCTGAAACTTTACAAGATATAAATCGGATCGCTACTTTATTTCAAGCAGAAGAAAAAATTGCTAAAGTAGAAGTTTGTTTTTTAGCAGCTGCGGAGCCGAAATTTGAGGAGAAATTAAAGGAAGTTGTAGAGCGAAAAGAAGGGTGTATTATTGTATTACCTTATTTGTTATTTACAGGCTTACTTATGAAACATATTGAGAAAGAAGTGCGTCAATATGAGTTGGATGAGATAAAAATAAGTCCGTATTTAGGAAAAAATGAAGTGGTTCAAGATATGTTAATTCAGAAAACGAAGGAGTTATTGAAGGGAGATTCATATGTATCCACTTACAGTGCAAGTTAATAAGAAACGGGTTGTTGTCATTGGTGGAGGAAAAGTTGCCGGATTTAAAATAATTCCTTTACTCAAACAAGGTGCGGATATAGTAGTAGTAAGTCCAGAATTAGATGTAAATTTAGTGAAACTTGTGGAGGAGAAGAAAATTCGTTGGTATCAAAGAGAGTATGAAAAAAGTGATATTAAAGATGCTTTTTTAGTTGTTGCGGCGAGTAGTGATTCTATATTAAATGAACAAGTTGCTGAAGATGCTGCAAAGAATCAATTGGTAAATGTTATTACGAACCCGGAAAGTGGCAATGTTCACTTTCCGGCAGCGATTCATCGTGGGTTACTTAATATAGCGGTTTCTACCGGAGGAGCAAGTCCAAAACTCGCAAAAAAAATTCGAGATGATATCGCGAATAAATACGATGAAACATACGAAATATATTTAGATTTTTTATATGAAGTAAGGGTGAAGTTAAAAGACTTACAGTTAGAAAAGAAAGAACGGCATATATTACTACAAGAAGTATTGAAATCAGCATATGTGCAAAATGAGAGAAAAAGAGAACAGTTTTTACAAGAATTAGAGGAGAGAGTTCTAAAGAGATAAAAAGTAAATAGCGCTTTACAAGTATAAAAATATAATTTATAATCACAAGTAACTTCAATAGATGAAATCGATGAGCAAGAAGAGTACGTATATTTGATGCGTTCAGAGAGCTGGGGTAAGGTGTGAGCCCGGTACGATAAAATATACAGAATGGGCTTGCGAGAGGTATGTTGAACATTGTAGTAGGCAACCCGGGTTCCGCCGTTAAAAGGATAGAGTATCGGAATGATTCCTGTACTTGAACAAGTGGGATTTATCAGTCCAATTGAGGTGGTACCACGGTATTTACATTACATATATCGTCCTCTACATGCATATTTGCGTGTAGGGGACTTTTTTATTTTCTAAAGGAGGTGTGCGAGTATGAAATGAAAGTGTATAATTGTTAAAAGTTTAAATATTCAGAAAAGGGGAATTTATGATGAAAGAAACACAGCAATGGACGTCGAAAATAGGCTTTGTACTCGCAGCAGCCGGAGCAGCAGTAGGTCTTGGTGCGATATGGAAATTTCCATATGTTGCAGGTAATGGCGGGGGAGGCGCATTCTTCCTAGTCTTCTTACTATTAACTTTATTTATTGGGATGCCGCTATTACTAGCAGAATTTGTTATTGGTCGTAGTACACAAAAAGAGGCAGTTACAGCGTATAAAGTATTAGTGCCAAATAGTAAAGTATATCCTTGGATTGGTCGTATGGGAGTTGTAACATGTTTTAGTGTACTCTCTTTCTATAGTGTTGTAGGTGGATGGATTTTACTGTATTTATACTACAGTGTTACAGGTAGTTTCTGGAATGGTGTTGTCGATTATGCGAGTGTGTTTGGTGAGGCGATTTCAAATCCAGTAAGTGCGATTGGAGCGCAATTTATCTTTATGCTTTGTACTATTTTTGTCGTAAGTAAAGGTGTAGAGAAAGGTATAGAAAAGGCAAGTAAGTATATGATGCCATTATTATTTATTTTATTTATCGCGATTATTATTCGTGCGTTGACACTTGATGGTGCTTTTGCTGGAGTAGAGTTCTTCTTAAAACCTGACTTTTCAAAGCTTACAGCAGATACGATTTTATATGCGATGGGACAATCTTTCTTCTCACTAACAGTAGGTGCCTCGGTAATGGTAACGTATAGTTCGTATTTAAAGAAAGAAGAACATTTAGCGAAATCAGCAACATCTATTGTAAGTTTAACTGTTTTCGTTACAGTACTTGCGGGATTAGCGATTTTCCCAGCGATTTTCGCATTAGGAGTTAAACCGACGGAAGGACCGGGATTACTGTTTATCGTCCTTCCAGCCGTATTTGCAAAAATACCATTTGGACAATTTTTCTTTATTATGTTTTTAATTTTATTCTTCTTTGCGACTTTAACATCAGCTATTTCAATGCTTGAAATTGTAGTAGCATCTGTTGCGAAAGGTAATGAAAAGAAGCGTCCTTCAGCATCATTATTAATTGGTATTCTTATTTTTGCAGTTGGAATTCCGTCAGCATTATCGTTTGGAATTATGAGTGATGTGAAAATATTTGGGAAAACATTCTTTGATTTCGTTGACTTCTCGGTAAGTAATGTATTGCTGCCGCTAGGGGTACTAGCTATTTCGCTATTTGTACCAAATAAAATGAGTAAAGAGTTATTAATGAAAGAATTAGAAGTTACGGAAACGAAAGGGAAGACGTTATTTAACATTTGGTTCTTCTTGCTTCGTTATGTTATTCCAGTAACTGTAATTATCGTATTTTTAAATGCGATAGGCGTATTTAAAATGTTTGCATAAAAAAGACGGGGGTCCCCCGTCTTTTTTTTATGCTGACATTGATGAATGTAATAGACGATTATATGCTTTGTAGGCTGTAACGACTGCGATGAAAGAACCGATTAAAAACAATGCTGAGCCGCCAAATGTAAATAACCGGCCAATATACGTTTCTCTAGCTTCTTCTATTTTTTGTTGTAATTGTGTATCCATCTTTGATCACCCCGTAAACGATAGGCATTTAGTTATAGTCTATGTAGAATGCCTATAGTGTGTGAAGTGTAAAGAAAAAAACTCGGTATGCACCGAGTTTTTTATAATCCGATATATGAAGATGGATCAACTGCGTTTGTCTTGCCGACATTCCATTCTCCAAGGTGAAGTTCGAAGTGTAAATGTTGCCCGTATGATTGGCCAGTATTCCCCATGAATCCAAGTTGAGTGCCTTGTTTTACAGTTTGTCCATTTGATACAGAACGGCTACTCATATGTGCATATACTGTCGTGTATGTCTTTCCGTTTATACGGTGAGATAAGTACACAACATTTCCGTAACTAGATGAGAATTCCGAGCGGATAACTACACCATCTGCAGCAGCAATAATTGGAACCGTTCCCGAAGCGGCAATATCGATACCTTTATGGTTATCTAAAGAACGTGTACCAAACCCAGAAGTTTTTGATCCAGCTGCTGGTTTAATAAAGCCGCCAGTATTTGTATCGTGTGGCGGTGAAGCTGCTTGAGCTTTTTGAGCAGATGTAGTAGCTTGTTTAGCTTCTTCTGCCTTGCGGGCTTCCTCGGCTTTACGAGCCTCTTCTGCACGTTTTTCTTCTTCAATTGCTTTTTGAACAGCTTGACGCTGATTTTCTAAAATGCCTTTTGATTCTTCTAGTCCTTCAATCTCTGAATCTACTTTTGCTACTTTCGTATGTAGATCATTAATAAATGATTGTTGCTGTTGCTGGTTTGTTTGTAGCTCTTGTTGTTTTTGGATTAATCTTTGTTCGGCCTCTTTTAGTTGTTGTTCTTTTTTCTCAACAGCCTCTTTTTCTGTCGCCACAGCATTTTGATCGGTTGTTTGTTTTTTCACAATATCTGTATCATTGTTTAAAATTAAACTGACGGAGTACATATTATCAATAAGGTCAGCAATGTTTGCAGAGTTTGTTAATACCTCTGTAATGATGTTTGTACGTGGTTTTTCTTGCATAGATTGTAATCGTTGTTTAATAACTTCCTGACGTGTATCTATGTTTGTTTGTAATTGTTCTATATGTTTCTTTTTGTCAGCAATTACTTGTTGTGTTTTGCTAATTTCTTTTTTTGTATCGTTTAATTCAGCCTCGTTTTTATTAATAGAAGTAGTTAATTCGTCGATTTTTTTCTGTAAATCTTGGATTTCTTTTTCTATTTGTTCTTTCTCAGCTGATTTATTTTGTAAGTCATTTTGTTTGCCGTCTAATTCTGATTGTATATTCGATAATTTATCTTGATTTGTTTCAGCGTATACGGGTGAAAGTAATGGGGAAGCAAAAATCGTTCCTGCTGCTAAAACACTAAACGCTGCAAATTTCTTTTTCATGGTTGTCTGGCTCCTTTCCCTATGAATGTTATATATCATAAGAAGAAGTGTGTCTATCGTTGTAATCATAATGTAAAGAAAATTTTATAAAATTGCTAAGTTTTGTCGGAATTTATCATTTTTCAACAGTAATTGTCATGAAAGTTATATTTTTTTACATATGAAATAAAGGTATATTTAGGTATTTTTATAAAATAAAGGAATAAACAGGATTGTTGTATATAGCGAAAAATTATGTAGGGAGTCAATTAAACACTAGTAAGGAATCGTTCTCATGTTAGGTTTTCTGACATGGGTTTTATTTTTGTCAAGAAAATTATTTGCGTTCGGGAAAAGTTATTTTGTTGTCAGATTTAATTTTTTGATTTATGATTTTTAACAGGGACAAAATGTAGTGAATTGTCGAATAATATATAATACTCTTAATTTCTTAGTTTTATAGAGATAGAATGAGGGATAGAGTGATACATCGAAGAGGGGGTTACAACAAATATGAAAAGAATAGGACTTGCATGGCAAATATTAATAGGTCTTGCGTTAGGTATTGCAGTTGGTGCGATTTTCTTTGATAATCCAGCAGTTGCGAAGTACTTACAACCAATTGGTGATGTTTTCATCCGATTAATTAAAATGATCGTTGTACCGATTGTTGTAGCAAGTATTGTTGTTGGGGTTGCTGGTGTTGGCGATGTTAAGAAGTTAGGTCGACTAGGCGGAAAAACAATTATTTACTTTGAAATTATTACAACACTTGCAATTGTTGTTGGTCTATTAATAGCGAACATTTTCCAACCTGGAAAAGGCGTTGATATGGATAAGTTAACAAAAACAGATATTTCTAAATATACACATACGACAGAGCAAGTACAAAGTCATTCGTTTGCGGATACGTTTGTAAATATTGTTCCGACGAACATTATGAAATCATTAGCTGATGGTGATATGCTTGCTATTATTTTCTTCTCTGTATTATTTGGTTTAGGTGTAGCAGCAATTGGTGAACGTGGTAAACCAGTTCTACAATTTTTCCAAGGTGTAGCAGACGCAATGTTTTACGTAACGAACCAAGTTATGAAGTTTGCACCATTTGGTGTATTCGCATTAATTGGTGTTACAGTTTCTACATTCGGTTTAGCTTCATTAATTCCGTTAGGGAAATTACTAATTGTAGTATACGGAGCAATGATCTTCTTCGTTGTAGTTGTCTTAGGACTTACAGCGAAAATATTTGGAATTAACATTTTCCAATTCTTTAAGATTTTAAAAGACGAGCTGATCTTAGCGTATTCTACAGCAAGTTCAGAAACAGTTTTACCGAAAATCATGGAGAAAATGGAAAAGTTCGGTTGTCCGAAAGCAATTACATCTTTCGTTATTCCGACAGGTTATTCATTTAACTTAGATGGATCAACTTTATATCAAGCAATTGCGGCTATTTTCTTAGCACAAATGTACGGTATTGATTTATCTATTTCTCAACAAATTACATTATTACTTGTATTAATGGTTACATCAAAAGGTATCGCAGGTGTACCGGGCGTATCATTCGTTGTATTATTAGCAACGCTTGGTACAGTAGGTATTCCAGCAGAAGGTTTAGCCTTTATTGCAGGTATTGACCGTATTCTAGATATGGCTCGTACAGCAGTTAACGTTGTAGGTAACTCTTTAGCAGCTGTAGTTATGTCTAAGTGGGAAGGTCAATATGACGCTGAAAAAGGACAAGCCTATTTAAAAGAGATATCTGAAAAGGGTCAAGCAGCTTAATTATAATATGAACAAGCTCTCACATAATATATGTGGGAGCTTTTCTATATATAGAAGAGGAGCGGGCGTAATGAAACGTAAATATGGTGACGGTTCTTCGTGGAAGCGACTAATAGAGAAGGATTATATGGTTAAGCAAGTAGAAGAGGGCATGCTAGGAATACTGGACATAAAAAAGGTGAGAGAACCTAGTTATAAAGAATATGATGGTAAAGAAATTTGTGTCGCAGGTAATGAGTATACGTGGATTCAGTATTTCATAAAAGGGAAAAACTTTGCGATTACAGCTATGTTAGATAATAAGGGGAATTTAGTACAATATTATATTGATGTGACGAAAGAATACGAAATAGACGACCGGGGTTTACCGTATTTTGATGATTTATATTTAGATGTAGTGCTATTGCCGAATGGTAAGATGTATGTATTGGATGAAGATGAGTTAGAGGACGCTTATAAAAATGGTGATGTTACAAAGGAAGAATATGAATTAGCCTGGCAAACAACGAAATGGATCATGGAAGCCATAAACAATAGTGAATTTTATTGGATTTCAATATTAGATAAAGAAATCAAAAAGTTAAAATGATTGGTGTATTCATATTTTTGTATAATTACCAAAAAAATCTATACAAAAAATAATTGACTTTTGTTTTGTAAGCGAGTAAAGTTAGGGAAGAAATTATTATTAAAAAATAAATATGAAACCTTCTTATAAAGAGAGGCGGAGGGACTGGCCCTACGATGCCTCGGCAGCGGACTCGATTTTAGAGTGCTGTGCCAAATCCAGCAAGCATGTGCTTGAAAGATGAGAAGAGCGTTCCTTATAGATGTATAAGACCTCTTCTCGTTGGAAGAGGTCTTTTGTTATTCATTAAAAAAAGGTTGAAACTAGGGAGAGATGGTACTTTGAAAGAAACGAGAGGAAATGGTTTAGCTTTATTACCACTTGGGATATTTTTAGCGCTATTTATTGGTTCTGGAATTATTACGGGTGATTTCTATAAATTGCCGATACTTGTAGCGATTTCAATTGCTGTAGGAATTGCTTTGGTGATGAATCGTAAAGAAAGTTTTAATGTGAAAGTAGAAAGATTCGCTAAAGGTGCAGGAAATCCGGATATTATGATTATGGTATTAATTTTTGTACTTGCAGGTGCATTTTCTGAAACAGCAAAAGGAATGGGCGGAGTAGACTCAACTGTTAATTTAGCGTTAACTATTTTGCCACCAGGATTTATCGTAGCTGGAATTTTTGTTATAGGTGCGTTTATTTCATTAGCGATGGGAACTTCAATGGGAACAATTGCAGCGTTAGCACCGATTGCTGTAGGTATTAGTGGACAAACTGATATCTCAATTGCACTTACGATGGCTACTGTTGTTGGTGGAGCGATGTTTGGTGATAATTTATCATTTATTTCAGATACAACAATCGCAGCTGTTCGTTCGCAAGGAACAGAAATGAAAGATAAGTTTAAAACGAACTTTTTAATTGTATTGCCAGCTGCTATTATTACAATTGTACTATTAGTAATAATTACTTCAGGAAGTGATACGCAGGTTAAAGCTCATAGTTTTGATTGGATAAAGATTTTACCGTATGCAGGAGTACTTATTACCGCGCTACTTGGCTGGAATGTACTTATTGTGTTAACTGGTGGAACTGTATTATCTGGCGCTATCGGTCTTATAGATGGAAGTTACACGTTGGAGAGTTTCTTTAAAAGTGTAACGACTGGAATGGGCGGTATGATGGAGTTAGTATTACTTGCTATTTTAATCGGAGGTATGGTTGAACTAATTCAATATAATGGTGGGATTCAATATTTAATGAATCTTTTAACGCGTAATATTCGTTCGAAAAAAGGCGCAGAGTTCGGTATTGCTGGTTTAGTGAGTATGACGAATATGTGTACAGCGAATAATACGATTTCAATTATCTTTACAGGCCCGCTTGCGAAAAACATTGCAGATCAATATGAAATTGATCCCCGTAAATCAGCAAGTGTATTAGACCTTTTCTCATGTTGTGTGCAAGGATTAATTCCGTATGGTGCTCAAATGTTAACTGCGGCAGGGTTTGCTGCTTTATCTCCGATTGAACTGTTACCGTATGCATTTTATCCAATTTTAGTTGGGGTATGTGGAATTGTTTCGATTTTGATTGGATTTCCGAAGTTTTCGAAAGTGGCGGAGAAAAAAGAGTATCATAAAACAGCATAATTTAATATGAATGATAACTTTAGTAATTGAAACCGTGTAGAGAATATTCTCTGCACGGTTTTTTTATGTGTGGTAAAAGAGTGAATCATCCTATTCTACCTTATGTTTTTTACAGAAGGCTGAATGTATCTCGGTCTTAAGTCTGAGTTGAAAACGGTTCTTAAGCTCGTTATGGAAAAATGAAAAAATAGTTAAGATAAGAGTATCAAATCGAAGGGAGGCAAGCACAAGATGAAACAATTTCTAGCGTTTATCGCGGCCGGTATTTTGGCTTTAATTGCTCTTGGTAGTCTTGCTGGTATTGTAGGATTCGCAATCGGAGCAGGAGTTGTGTACTGGAGCTATAAATCATTTGTGCGAGCTAAATCATTTTTTGGAAAGCTAGCTTGGGGCATTGTTGGTTTAATCGGTTTATCCATTGCACTTTCTCATTCACCAGCATTAATTGGTATCGCTGCATTGGTAGTTTTGTACTACGGATACCGTGAATGGAAAAAAGAAAAAGATGTAGTTGTTGATTCAGCTTCAGAAAGTTCTAAACCATATAGCAACTTTGAAGATGAGTGGAACAAATTAATGAAAAACTAAAACAATAAACCAATAAAACAATAAATTATAAATAAAGTAGAAGAGAGGAAGATTTATAATGAAACAATCTTTATTCGGACGTGTACGCGATGCAATTTTAGCTGATTTTCATAATGTGTTAGATGAGAAAGAAAGAAAAAATCCAATTGCAATGTTAAACCAATATTTACGCGATAGTGAGCGTGAAATAACAAAAATTGAGAAGTTAATTCAGCGTCATAAAACATTAAAATCTAACTTCGCTCGTGAGCTTGAGCAAGCACGCTATTTTGTTAACAAAAGATCAAAGCAAGCTATCATTGCTCAAGAAGCAGGCGAATTACAACTGCATGAACGTGCATTAGAAGAAGTGGCGTATTATGAAGGGCAAGTAACTCGCTTAGAAGAAATGTATGCTGGTGTTGTAGAGCAAATTGATGAGTTAGAGCGTCGTCTTTCAGAAATGAAAAATAAATTAAAAGAAATGAACGCAAAGCGTATGGAATTAATGGCTCGTGAAAATATGGCGCATGCAAACCGCCGTATGAATACTGCTATTCATAAAATGGATGAAAATAATCCGTTCTTACGATTCAAAGAAATTGAAGATCACATTCGTGACATAGAGCTTCGTATAAATGAAGAGCATGAGCGTGATACATTTGATATGAAAATTGCAAAGCTTGAGCGTGAAATGAAAGAGAAAAATGAAGTATCGTTAACGAAAGAAGTAACAAAATAATTGTAGTATATTATAAAACAGGCTTATGATATAGTGATAGGAGAAAAGGTGTTGGAAAGCAATGCCTTTTCTTCTATGTATATGTGACAAGGAGGGGGGAGCTGAAATGAAGAAGCGCTTTTCAAAAACACAATTAATGGGGATGCTCCTCATCATATTTGGATTCGGTCTATTTCTTGATATGATACTTGGACATTTTGAACCAGGTGGTCTAATTTTTGCATTTATTATGCTTATGTTTGGAAGACATTATCGAAAGAAGAATCGTTACGTAAGAGGGAATGTATTTTTATTTGTCGGTGGTATAGTATTCTTATTCTTCTTATTTTCATCAGCAGCGTTTGTACTTGTCGTATTTGCTTGTTTAGCTTTAATTGGTTATCAACTGATTCAACAAGGACATCAGCAAAAAGTAATGAAAGTTGAAATTAAAGAAAAGGGATATATAGATGAAGAAAAACAAATATATCGTACAGAACCGTATATAAAAAATATGTTCGTAGGCAATGTACGAATGATGGATCATATTTATGAACTTGAAGATATTAACGTCCAATATGGTGCTTGTGATGTCGAGATTGATTTAACAACTGCTATGATTCCGGAGGGAGAAACGGTAATTGTTATTCGAGGTGTCGTTGGTAACATTCGTTTATATGTACCGTATGATATTGAATTGTCTTTAAATCATTCTGTAATTGTTGGGCGAGTACTCCTGCCAGGGCATGAAGAAACAGGTTTTAATCGTAATGTTACATTTAGAACAGAACAGTATAAAGAAGCTCCTCGTCGTATAAAAATCATTTCTTCACTTGTAGTAGGTGATACGGAAGTGAGGAAAGTATAATGAAAAAACAAAAAAATATTTCGTGGATGTATATTCGTTATTCGATGTTATCCTCAGTGAGTATCGCACTTATTTGTACAATTGTGTATGTATGGAAAAGCGAGCAACAAGTTTATGATTTATTATGGGAAGAATCCATCGCTTCTGTTCCAATTGGCTTGTTTATTATGAGCACAAGTCTCCTTATCGGGGGGATTATAGGATATGCAATCGGCTATTATATTGAGCAGCGTATACAAGGATTAAATACGTTTCTATTTGAAGTAGAACGAGGGAATTTTCCGAACGATGTTTCATTTACTGCGGATGATGAATTCCATGAAGTGGAACGAAAAGTAATCGGCCTTGCTCGTCGATTAGAGGAGCAAGCGGGATTATTTCAAAAAGTAACGAATGAACGAGCCCATTGGAATGAAGAGATGAGGCAAGAGGCGATTTCTCAAGAAAGGCATAGATTAGCAAGGGAACTGCATGATTCAGTAAGTCAGCAGCTTTTTGCAATGTCGATGATGATGTCAGCCATTAATGAACAAGTAGCTGAAATTCCAGACACGACAAAAAAACAATTACAACTTGTTGAAAATATGGTCGTAAATGCACAATCAGAAATGAGAGCATTGCTCTTACATCTACGCCCAGTACAGTTAGAAGGTAAGAAGTTAACAGAGGGTATAGAAGAATTATTAACAGAACTGTCTAGAAAGCAACATATGAAAATTGAATGGTTAATTGAGCCAATTGAATTAAAAAAAGGTGTAGAAGATCATTTATTCCGTATTGTACAAGAAGCTCTATCAAACACGTTACGACATGCGAAGGCAAAGAAAACGGAAGTACGTCTTCGTAAAATAGATCAATATGCGATTTTAAAAATTATTGATGACGGTGTTGGCTTTGAAGTGGGAGTGAATAAAGCGGGTTCATACGGTTTACGATCAATGCAAGAGCGTGTTCATGAAATTGGTGGAACATTAAAAGTACTTAGCTTTCCGGCAAAAGGTACGCAAATTGAAGTGAAAGTGCCAATTATGATTGAGAAAGGGGGAGAATCATGATAAAAGTATTACTAGTTGATGATCATGAAATGGTTCGAATGGGAGTATCAGCATATTTATCAACGCAGCCAGATATTGAAGTAGTTGGTGAAGCTGAAAATGGAAGAAAAGGTTCAGAGCTAGCGTTGCAATTAAGACCAGATATTATTTTAATGGATCTTGTTATGGATGAAATGGACGGGGTTGAAGCGACACGTGCTATTATTCAAGAATGGCCAGAAGCGAAAATTGTAGTTGTAACGAGCTTTTTAGATGATGAAAAGCTATATCCTGTTATCGAGGCAGGAGCGACAAGTTATTTATTAAAAACATCCCGAGCAAGTGATATTGCAGACGCTGTAAGAGCTACTTATGATGGAGAAACGGTATTAGAGCCGAAAGTTACTGGCAAAATGATGTCTCGTATGCGCCAGAAAAAAGAACAACCTTTACATGAGGAGTTAACAGAAAGAGAGTCTGAAATTTTGTTATTAATTGCAGAGGGGAAAAGTAATCAAGAGATTGCAGATGAGTTATTTATTGCCCTCAAAACAGTAAAGACACATGTGAGTAACATATTAAATAAGCTAAATGTAAGTGATCGTACACAGGCGGTTATTTATGCATTTAGACATCAATTAACGAAATGATAAAGTGAAACTTTAATCAGTGGGGGGTTATTCCTACTGATTATTAGCCTTCACCAATCGGGCTTTTACGGGCAGTTATCTCCCGCTTACCTTCCTCGTATTCGCTGGATTTTGAGGGGGAGTCTTACTGCCCGTTAATGCGGGGGAAAGTGAAATTTTAATCAGCGGGGGAGATTCCTCGCTGATTATTAGCTTGCATCAATTTGGATTTGGCAGTAAAATCGTTGCATCTTTTTATTGACGATAAATAATGTAAGCGTTATCATCAAGCTGTTAACAGTACATACAGAGGGGAGAATGTATATGTTAGTTCAAACTATATTCGAAATGGATAAGTCTAAAAAATTAGGGGACTATGTGAACGCATTACAAGCGCTTTGTGAACAATATAATGTTGAAACAGATAAAATTGCAATTATTGAGGCGACAGAAGAGTATTATTTATTTTTAGTAAAGCAAGAAGATTGCTATGATGTTGTCAAAGTAGAGACAGTTGATACAAATATTGAATATTATACGAAAGCGTATAAAATAAGCAGCTTTAATCATACTGCTTATCAAATGTAAAAAAACTCCCTTTCGGGAGTTTTTTTAGGATGCTTTTGCTTCGCTGGATTCGGTTAGTAGGGGAACTTTTTTCGCACCGCTTAGCTTAGCGATAGTAAGGCCGATAAGAGCTCCGGCTAATGCTGGTACTAGCCAGCCTATTCCTTCATTATATAAAGGGATAAATTCAAAATAGGGTGTGATAAATGAAACTGGAATACCGCCTTGTTTTAATCCGTCAAATACGCTCACAACTGCTGCCCCGAATAAAGCACCTACATAAACAGATCGATAACCGCCGAAATATTTATGTAGTAACGATAGGAGAACGAGTACAATCGCAATTGGATATACAACAAGTAGAATTGGAACAGAGATGGCGATAATTTTTGTTAAACCTAAGTTAGCAACTAGTAACCCTAATGCGCAAATGATACTCGCGAATGCTTTATATGAGAATGTAGTCAATAATGTTGCGAAATATTGACTGCATGCAGATACGAGTCCAACGCATGTCGTTAAGCAAGCGAGTGTAACGATAAGAGACAATAGAAGAAGACCATATGGACCGAATAGTTGTTGTACGATAACAGTAAGTAGCTGTCCACCATTTTTTGCGTATCCGAGAGAGACGCTAGTCGCACCGAGCCAGCCAAGTGCGCCATATACAAGTACGAGTCCGGTAGCAGCAATAAATCCTGCTTTTGCTGTTGCAATGGCAATGGTTTTACGATCATTCACACCTTTAGAGCGAATGGCATTTACAACGATAATCCCAAATGCAAGTGCTGAAATAGTATCCATCGTTAAATATCCTTCCATAAAACCTTTGAAGATTGGGGAAGTTTGATATTCTTGCATTGCTTGTCCGGATTGCCCAAGTGGTGTAAATACACTTTTAACAAACAATAAGAAAATAGAGAGTAATAAAATAGGTGTTAATATATTTCCGATACGGTCAACAAGTTTAGATGGATTTAAACTAAGCCAAAATACGATAGCAAAGAAGATGACTGTGTATAAAAATAACGTTAGGCTACTAGAGCGAATTGTTTCTGGTAAGAAAGAACTAACACCCATTTCGTAGGCGACGTTAGCGACGCGCGGAATCCCCATAGATGGACCGATTGCAATATATACAACTACGGTAAAGAAAATTCCGAATAATGGGTGAACATGACTTGCAAGTTGTTGCATACCGTTTCCTGATAAAGAAATTGCAATAACAGTTAATAAAGGTAAGCCGACTCCTGTTAGTAAAAATCCAATCATTGCAGGCCAAAAGTTTTCACCTGCATTTTGTCCAAGCATGGGAGGGAAAATTAAATTACCTGCCCCAAAAAATAAAGAAAATAGCATAAGACCTGTGAAAAAAATATGTTTTTTTGATACAGTGTTCATTGTTTTTTTCCTCCTTTTTTAAAATTCATTTGTAAGAACACAAAAAACTCGCCCCTAAAGAAAGGGACGAGTTATATTTACCCGCGATACCACCCTAATTTATACATGTAGAAATAAATCTATATGTATACGGCTTTGCAACGTACAACATGATACGTGTTCCTTGTAACGGGGGACAGCCGGTAAGAACTTACTGTAACATTCGGTTCTACTTCTCGGAGATGATTTTCGGCTACGCACTGAACGTTGGCTTTCAGCAAATCGCCAACTCTCTGGGGAACAGTCTTATAACGTACTCGTTCTCGTCAATGAATTTTAGTTCAAGTATTCTGACAGTATTGTTGCATGTTTTTTTTTGAAAGTCAATATGTTTTTTGGAAGATATATTTATATGCGGAAATATCGAAGATGATATTTGTTATTGTGAAGGAAATGATGAAGTGTAAAACGGGAGTGAATAGTTGTAGAGAATTGTAAAATTTGTAGAGAAAGTTGATATTTATAGGAGTAAAGAAGGTATTAATAGAATTTACAGAGAATAATAAAACAATCCACTTGCTGGAAAGAACAAACCAAAAGAGGTGACTGAAATGCTTGCGATGGGAGTATTATTTGGCATTATTGCTATAATTGGTTTTATGTGGTTATATTATTCGCGTTCGTTTAAACAAGCAGAAGTTTTACTCTTTCAAAAAGGTAGTTTGTTGACAAATCAGTCTAGATATTTAGTATGTCCGAAGTGTGGGAGTGCACAGGCCAGAAGTGGAGGATATCAAGAGTGTTGCAAAATTAGATTATGAAAGAAGGAAGCCTCACATTCATTTGTGAGGCTTCCTTCCTTACAATTTCCTGCCGCTCCAAATTGTCCACCGATCTCTTTCAATAATAGGAGAGATGTTTTGTAATGCGATTTGGATATGATGTAGAAGTTGAGCAAGCTCATGATCTGTTAATTCGTATAGAATGGATCGTCCGGTTCGAGGAGATAAGTCTTGTAGTAATGCTGCTACAGAATCGTGTATTTTTCGTACTTCCCATTGTGTTTGCGAAGGGAACACGTGAAGAGAATGCTTTTGTAATTCTTGCTGTATAGTAGCAGTTTTTGGTCTTCTTTTTGATTCGATTTCAATGAGTTTTGGAAATACCGAGAAAAAATATCCGCGAATGTGTTCAGGGCTTCCTGGAATTGTACAATCTTCAATGGTTCGATCTTGTAAAATAAGTACACCGTTTTTCTTTAATATACGAGAAGCTTCACGTAAAAATGTAGGAATGTCTTGTAAATGATGAATAACTGCGCGCGAAATAACTATGTCGAATGTTTCATCAGGATATGGGATGCTATGTGCATCACCGTGAATGAATGAAATGTTTGGAAAGCCGCTACAATTTTCTTTTGCAGCTTGTAATATCTCTTTTGAAAAATCAAGTCCAACAACATTTTTGGCTCCCATAAGAGCAAGTTCTTTCGTGTAAATACCACCGCCGCAGCCTATGTCAATTATTTGTTTGTTTTGTATATCTGTAATGTTTTTTATCATTTCCTCCCAAGAAACATGGGCATTTCTAGTTGCATATGTGTACTTATTATTTGCATCATGAAAATTAATGGACATTGTAAAATCCTCCCTTCAGTGTATAGTATAGCTTATTTAATATGATCTCATGTTTTTGTTTCTTATATGAAGGTTATAAGGATTTCTTATTAGAAAAGAGGGATTGAGTTGAAAGTGAAGTATGTAATGGTTTTATGTGTGATTTTACTAGCATCGTGTGGTCAAGCAGAACAAAAGAAAGAAACGAAACAAGTAGAGGAGACGGTGAATGAAGTGGAAGAAACAATAGGGATAACTGTTATACAAAAAAAACATAAAGAGAAAAAGTTACAGGAGTCAGAAGTTAAGGCCGTAATAGATATTATAAATAATGCGGAAAAACAAGAAATAACAGGTAGCTTTGGTGAACCTGAATATGAAATACAAATTAGTAGAGATGGGAAAAAAGAAAAGTATTATGCATGGTTAAGAGGAGAAGATCGACGAGGGTGGCTGCAATATAAGAAGGCTATGTACATGTTGAACGAAAAAGATACGGAAAAACTTTTGTCTATATTTCCAAAGATTCCAGAACAAAAAGAAGACGAGATACAGGTTGATCCTTTAACAGAAGTAACGAAAAAAGATTTGCAGATTACAGCGTTTCATATTAAAGCAGGGGATCAAAAAATGAATTATAAGGTACGTTATACGATTTCGCAATCACTTTACAACAAGTTAGCACAGGAACAAGAATATTATTTGCAATTGATTTTCCCGGAAAAGGTTCAAAAATTAATTGGAGCAAAAGAGAGTGAAATGATTTCAGGTGAAAAAGTAAAGGAGGGGTATAAACAGTATGAATTGAATGTTACTGTTCCGATAAAAGATGCTTCATTATCACAATTAAAAGCATTAGAAACATATTATGAAAATTATGATTTGAAAATATTAAATAATAAAAAAGAAAAAATAGGCGTTTTTCAAAATATCATTCAAATTGTTAAAGAGTATGGTGAAAAAATGGATTTACAAAGATAAAGTGAATAGGAAAGTCTATATGGACTTTCCTAGGAAATGATAATAGAGAGGGGAGAGAATCCCCTCTCTATTACTTTGCTTTTGCAGATGGCTCATTTATGGATTTTCGTGTAATAAGAAATGAAATCATAAGAGCGGATAGAATCATAAGAGCGATGAATAAGTGATTTGGCAACCAATCTAATAATAATAGGTAGCTAACGGTATAAAAAATAAGAGTTGAGGCTAAGAAAGAGAGAGCACCTATAATGAGAGATTGTAATTTCATTTGTATCTACCTCCTTTCATTTGTATTTTTGTCTAAAAATGGATGATATAAACATTATTTCTAAGAAAAGAAAAAAATGTGTCATAATAGAGAATAGAATAAACTGAAATGGGTGCATATAGCTCATTTCAATAAGATAAAGGAGAGGGACATGAGAAATAATAAAAAAGGATTATGGGGAATTATTGTTGCAATAGGGTTATTTTTACTATCTAAGCTAAAGTGGGTATTCGCAATCTTTAAATTAGCAAAGTTTTCAACTGTATTTAGTATGTTTCTATCACTTGGTGCATACGCAGTTATATATGGTTGGAAATTTGGAGTAGCACTTGTTTATTTGTTATTTGTTCATGAAATGGGTCATTTATGGGCGGCAAGAAGAAAAGGGATACCTACATCACCGGCAATCTTCATTCCATTTATGGGGGCTCTTATTGGAATGAAAGAGATGCCGAAAAACGCAAAAGATGAAGCGTATATTGCTTATATGGGGCCTCTTTTCGGATTACTTTCATTTTTACCGGCTATTCCACTTTATATGATCACGAAAGAGCCGTTTTGGGCACTTGTTATTTTGTTTGGAAGTATGATTAATTTCTTTAATTTAATTCCCGTTTCACCGCTAGATGGTGGCCGGATTATTTCAGTTGTAAGTACGAAAATTTGGGGAGCAGGGCTTGTTTTATTGCTAGGCTATTCAATTTACTTTAAAAGTATTTTGGGAGGATTTATTTTCATTATCGGCTGTATGGAACTATATAGAGTAATAAAGAGAGATGAGCCGATTAAAGAATTAGGTTATAGAATTGATGGAATGAAAGAATATGTTGCTAAGCTTGAAGAGGAACTAAAAGAAACTGGTGCTGTGCATCGGACTATATACATGATGCATCATGAGATGAATGTATTAAGACAAAGAGAGCATGCAAAAGAATTAAAAACAGGGGAACTTCAAAGAATGGAAGTGTTAGAGCATCTTTTGCCGAAGTTTGAGCCGCTAGACTATGTTCCATATGAGGATGAAAAAGACGAGTATACAATTTACATCAGGGAGGCATTTGAAGTAGCGGAAAGACGATTAAATGAATGGGAAAAAGAAAAAGTACAAAAAGAAAACTATTATAAAGTTGATGCGAAAACGAAATGGACAGTATTCGCTTGTTATATCGGATTAATAGCTATACTTGGTTATACAGCTTATGAAGGTTATATTGTTTTACAGGAGCATTTGCCAAGGCGAAATGTGTAGAAAAATAGTGTCGAAATGATAGGAAGAATTTAAACAGGAATTGTATTTCTACGAGCGAATGATAGAAGTGAAACACTCTATTGTAATATTCATAGTAGAAAAGGAGTTCTGTATATGAGGAAATTGCTAAGTGTGTTCAGCATTATAATCGTGATGATCATTGCGAGTTATAGTCTTATGAAAGTGCTATTACATTATGCGAATAAGCCCGCTGGGGTAAATACAATAGCTCAAATAGAAGCGGTACAAGAAGAGACAAAAGTGCTTGATTTTATTCGTACGACACATGAAAGTTATAATAATTTCTTAAATTATGGTAAGGCAGAGAATTATACAGACGGGGACTGGAACCATTTAAAGAAATGGTTTCAAGAACAAGAATCATCTTTAAAAAACATACATACAGAAATAAAAAATGAAAAGATCAAACGTGATGTAAATAGAAGTTATGAAATTGTAAAAAAAGGTGTGGAGCTTCAAAATATTGAGTATGTAGTTTATGCCCATCGTGTATACCATGACTTAGATATTATCGTAAATAAATATAGAGGCGAAACGAACATCTGGGGGTATACAGAATTTGGAGATGGGAAAGATATAAGGGTAATTGAACAAGCAATACAGTCCAAATAATAAGCTAGCTAGCATTCTAGTTGGCTTATTTTCTTTTTGTAAGTGCAATGTTCATATATTTTTCACAAAAACACCGTGTTAATAGTGATTAAAATCACAATGTGTATAATACAATTCAGTTAAACTAAAAACAGTTAAGGAAATAGAGGAGTGGGATACAATGTTAAGTGCAAAAACAATTGAAATCGTAAAATCAACAGTACCATTATTACAAGAAAAAGGCGTTGAAATTACAACGAGATTTTATCAAATTTTATTTGAGGAACATCCGGAGTTATTGAATATTTTCAACCACACGAATCAGAAAAAGGGAAGACAACAACAAGCGTTAGCAAATGCTGTTTATGCAGCTGCGATGTACATTGATAATTTAGAAGCAATTATTCCAGTTGTAAAACAAATTGGTCATAAGCATAGAAGTTTAGGTATTAAAGCGGAACATTATCCGATTGTGGGTACATGTTTACTACGAGCGATTAAAGAGGTCGCAGGTGCACCTGATGAAATTTTAAATGCATGGGGAGAAGCGTATGGAGTCATTGCTGATGCATTCATTAGCATTGAAGCAGAGATGTATGAAGAGGCTGCACATAAAGAAGGTGGATGGAAAGATTTCCGAAACTTTGTAGTTGTTAAAAAAGTGAAAGAAAGTGACGTTATTACATCATTTTATTTAAAACCTGAAGATGGCGGGAAAGTTTCTTCATTCATCCCAGGACAATATGTAACAATTCAAATAAATATTGAAGGTGAAACATATACACATAATCGTCAATATAGCTTATCTGATGCTCCTGGAAAAGAATATTATCGTATTAGTGTAAAAAAAGAAGAAGGTGTAGATACACCAGGTGGTAAAGTATCTAATTACTTACATGATCATGTAGGGGAAGGAGATATTCTGCCAGTAAGTGCACCAGCGGGAGATTTCGTATTAAATATGGATTCAACATTACCAGTTGTACTAATTAGTGGTGGAGTAGGTATTACACCGATGATGAGTATGTTAAATACGTTAATTGAACAAGACTCAAAACGTAATGTATATTTTGTTCATGCAGCGATAAATAGTACTACACATGCGATGAAAGAACACGTTAAGGCAGTAGACAATGAATACGAACAAGTTAAAGCATACACTTGCTATTCTGCGCCGACTGAAAAAGATTTGGAAATAAAAAACTTTGATAAAGAAGGATTCATTGAAGGTGAATGGTTACAAACTATTATTCCGACAACTGAAGCAGAATTTTATTTCTGTGGTCCAGTGCCATTTATGAAGCATATAAATACTGCACTAATTGATTTAGGTGTGAAACAAGAGCATATTCATTATGAATTTTTTGGTCCAGCAGCAAGCTTACAATAGGGTGAGTTTGAATAAGCAAAAAACGAGGTATTATTTTACCTCGTTTTTTATTTGTTCTCTTAACAGCCGATTTACTGTTTCACGGCGTATACCTATCAGTTGACCAATTTCAGTTTGCGTTAATATTTCATATATAGGAATGTCACCTAAATATAGTGTGAACCACTCTTGTAAACGATGAAGACGTTCTTTCGGAGAGACAGTTGACAATTGGTCAATCCGCTGTTGCATCATTCTTAGTTTCGATTGTAATTGCATAGCGATGTCGGCATATGATTTAGGGTTTGCTTGAAGTCTATCGTACCATTCGCTACTAGTAATCGGTTCAACTTCTGTTTTTATTAAAGCAATAGCAGTACCGTGATATTCCTTCGGCGAAATTAAAGAATGGTGAGGTATCGTTTCACCTGGAACGATAATGTTGAATAGAAATGGTGTTCCGTCTTCTTCTAGTCGAACCACTTTTAATAAACCTGTTTTTATAAAATATAAAGGACCGTCCTCGCCTTGACGGAATAGTACATCTCCTTTGTGTAGAATCAATATTAGCCCCCCATTTAAACATTTCTAGTTCTTCTATTTTAGCGTATATGTATAAAGACAATATGCTATTTAAACAGCAATTTCATTGACGAAATGTATGCTATTACAGTAGTATACTATTTAGTGTGTAATAGTACTAGCAATGAATACGCTGTAGGGGGTTTAGTATATTGTTAGATGCGATGAAGATGACGGATATGAGAATACCGGCGAATGCTATCATTCATGTAGAAGAGATGAAAGGTGGAGTCGTTCTATCCGTTGAAATAGACGGCCAAATTATTTATACGATGGCCTATGATGAAGAAACAGATAGTTATGCTGAATTATATGATCGAAACGATAAGAGGGCGTGCCAAGTACATGAAGACTTTATGGGATGGTCACTTCTTCACTAAAAAGATGTCAATATGACATCTTTTTTTATTGAATCGATAGATTATACAAGGAAATGAAATAAAAGGATAAAATTTGTAATAAATGATTTTGCATTGTTAGCACTTTGTAACTGCATGCGAACTGTTTTTTCGCTATCATAAAGATAACAGTCGCAGCTATAGGAGTGATCAACTTGAAGAAGGTACATATTTCAAATTTTATGCTATTAAGTGTTTGTTTAGTTTTATTTGTTCTCCTAGGAGCTTTTTTATATTCATGTGTATAAAAAAACGCATTCTAGAAAGAACGCGTTATAAAAGTGAAGTAATGATTAATCTAGTTCCAAGAATTATTAATGTGATACGTAATAAATTAATTACGGCATTACCGCTTAATTTTGTATTAATATAAGCCCCGATTTTTCCGCCAATCCATGCACCAGGAATAAGAATTAATGCATAAGTCCAGCTAACATTTCCAAGAGAGATGTGAGTTGCAGAACTTACAATTGCTGATAAAAATACGATAAACATCGAAGTTGCCACAGCAATGTGTGCTGGGAATGCAAAAAGAAGCATCATCGCTGGAACAAGTAAGGCACCGCCACCAATTCCAAATAATCCAGATATAAACCCAACTATAAAGGCGATAAAGATAGCAAGAAACGGTGGGAATTGATAGTGTACAGTATTTCCTTTGTTATCTGTAAAAGACCGCTTAATGACAGACATATTTGATAAGGAAAGAGGTTTTAATTTGTCTCGTAGCATAAGAAGAATGGAGACTAAAATAAGGAAAATCCCAAAATATAAAGAAAATGTATCTTGGTTTAAAAATTTATTTGCCCATGATCCGATAATACCACCAGGGCCACTCCCGATAAATAAAATAAGTCCACTTTTATAATCCACCCGTTTATGCTTCATATACGTAAGGGTGGAAGCCAGTCCTGTAAAAACGACTGTTACCATAGAAGTTCCTACTGCGAGTTGTGGTGATAAACTGTGTAATCCAATTAATAACGGAACGATAATAATTCCGCCCCCAAGCCCAACTAGGCTCCCGACGGTCCCGGCGATTAATCCGATGAAAAGTAACATGATGTATTCCAAAATTGCCAACTCCTCTATATAACTTGTCCATCAATTATTATACACGCTTTTTAATAAGAAATAGGCTTGTTCACAAAAAAGTCGTCTTCCTAGAAAAATAAGGAAGACGACTTTTGATTAAAAGATTAAGTGTAATAAGTAGTAAAATAACGCAGCTAATGAAGCTGAAATAGGAAGTGTAATAACCCAAGTAATTAACATGCGTTTTGCAGTTCCCCATTTTACACCTTTCACACGATGAGAAGCACCAACCCCTAAAATAGAAGAAGAGATAACGTGCGTTGTACTAACTGGCAAGTGAATGAATGTTGCACCGAAAATAACAAGTGATGATGATAAATCAGCAGCTACACCATTTACAGGACGAATTTTCATAATTTGTCCACCGACAGTTTTAATAATTTTCCATCCACCGACAGAAGTACCAAGACCCATTGCAATTGCACAAGATAATTGTACCCAGAACGGGATGTCGCTAGAAGTATGATAGTTATTGGCCATAAGAGCCATCGTAATGATTCCCATTGCTTTTTGTGCATCATTTGTACCATGTGTATAAGCTTGTAATGCTGCAGTGAAAATCTGGAATATACGGAAGTTTTTATTCGTTTTCGTTAAGTTAAAGTTTTTAAAGACCACTTTAAAAATACTGTATACGATATAACCAATAACAAAAGCGATAATCGGTGAAATGATTAAAGCTTCAAGAATTTTAATGAATCCTTTAAGGTTTAATGAACTAATACCAGCAGCAGCAATAGCTGCACCTGCGATTGAGCCAATAATTGCATGCGAAGAACTACTTGGGATACCGTAGTACCAAGTAATTAAGTTCCAAGCTATCGCCGCAAGTAAAGCAGCTAAAATTACAAGAGAACCATTTTGTAAAGCAAATGGGTCAACGATATCTTTTGTAATCGTTTTTGCTACACCTGTAAATGTCATTGCACCTAAAAAGTTCATAATAGCTGCCATAATAATTGCATGTCTAGGCTTTAGAGCTTTCGTTGAAACAGCCGTTGCAATAGCGTTTGCTGTATCGTGAAATCCATTGATAAAGTCAAAAGCTAAAGCGCAAATGACTACTAAAACGGTCAGTATCAAGAGTGTATCCATGATCAAACTCCTTACGCGTTCTTCATAATAATTGTTTCTAATACGTTTGCAACGCTTTGGCAGCTATCAGCTACTTCTTCAAGCTCTTCGTAAATCTCTTTGTATTGAATAATCTTAATCGGATCTTTTTCACGAGAGAATAAGTGTTTAATCGCATGACGACGAATATCATCGCATTGTGATTCGTAATCCTTAATCTTAATCGCGTTCGTACGAATGTCGACCAACTTCTTTTTAGACAGTAGTTCAACAGAGTTTGCAATTTCAATTGCACATTGATTAATTGCTTCTACGAATTTAATCATGTATTCATCAGCTTCTGTAATAGAATACATTTCGAACAGACCAGCACCGTGATCTAATCCGTCTAATACATCATCCATACTCATTGCAAGTTGTAGGATGTCCTCACGTTCAATAGGAGTAATAAACGCTTTGTTTAGCTCCATAATGATTTCGTGAATAAATGAGTCACCTTTTGACTCATATTCTTTCATGCGCATAGAAAACTCTTTTAAATCGCTAGCATTTTTAATTTTATACTCCACGAAAAATTGCGCGCCTTCTTTTAAATTTTCAGAAACATTCATTAACATTTCAGAAAATTTATCTTTTTTTGATTTAAAGACCATTATTAGTTACCCCCACAAAAGTAATATATGTAAAATATATTGGCTAGTCAATTCTAACAAAAAACTGTCGTTTTTTAAAACATTTTATCGAAAAGTTTACAAAAACTTAACATAACTCTCATTGTTGTATTAATAATATTAATAATCGATATTGAATATCTTACTTGTAGAATGTCCTTTTCTTGCAAAAAGTATGAATGTGAAAGAAAAGCTTTACACTATAGGAAGGACTACGTTATTATAATAAATTTAAAAGGAGGTATATTCTTCCTTTTGAAAAGAAGAGTGTAAACAAACGAAGGAAGTGAACGAATGAAATTGAAGAACACTCACTTTAAAAAAACGCTTGAGTGGTTCAATGAGAGGAAGAAACTACGCAATTCATTAATTGTATTGGGCAGTTTATTCGTTACTCTATTTATTGCTATAAATATAATAATTTCCATTCAAGACATATCTGAATTAAAACAAGCTGTTCCGCAACCGACTTTAATTTATGATGCAAACAATGAAGTTGCGACTAAATTGGCTTCTTCTAAAACAGAAGGCGTAAAAAGGAAAGATATTCCTAACATTATGGTTCAGGCAATTGTTGCAGTAGAAGATAAGGAGTTTTTTAACCATCACGGTATTTACTATAGTGGAATTATAAGTGCGGTTTTTAAAAATATTACAGCAGGAGAAGTTGTAGCAGGGGGAAGTACAATTACACAACAACTTGCGAAAAATGTATTTTTGACACAAGACCGCACGTTCTCACGTAAAATAAAAGAATATTTTCTAACTAAAAAAATAGAACGTACTTATACAAAAGATGAAATTATTGAAATGTATATGAATCAAATTTATTTTGGTGAAGGGGCTTGGGGTATAAAAAGAGCAGCTAAATCTTATTTTGATAAAGATGTAAAAGATTTATCAATTTCAGAAGCTGCAACGATTGCGGGCTTGATTAAAGCGCCGTCTGCGTATTCGCCTTATAAAAACTTTAATAAATCAATTGAACGACGTAATGTCGTATTAAGTTTAATGAAAGAGCAAGGGTATATTTCTGAAGAACAGTACAATAAAGAAAAAGAGTCCGGTCTTGTATTAAAACGTGGTGTGGATGATAAATACAAAGGTAAATATTCTCAATATGTAGACTATATTGTTAGAGAAGCAATGGACAAGTACGAATTAACACAGAATGAGATTTTAGCAGGTGGTTATCGTATTTATACAGAGCTTGATTCGAAAAAACAACAGGCTGTAGAAGATGTTGTGAATAATGATAACTATTTTAAAGATAGTGGTTCAGATCAGCTCATGCAAACAGGAGTGGTCCTTGTGAATCCAAAAACTGGTGGTGTTCCAGCTTTAGTTGGAGGCAGAGGGCCGTATCAGTTTTTACAATTTAACCATGCTACTCAATTAAAAAGGCAACCAGGTTCAACGTTAAAGCCTCTTGCTGTATATGTACCAGCGTTAGAACAAGGGTATGAAGTATACGATATATTAAAAGATGAACCATTTAGTATTAAAGAATACGAACCGAAAAATAGTGATCTTACCTTCCATGGTAATGTGACAATGTATGAAGCGGTGGCAAAGTCGTATAATGTTTCAGCAGTTTGGCTGTTAGAACAAATAGGATTAGATAAAGGATTGAAATCTTTAGAGAGATTTGGTATTCCAATAGTGCCAGAAGATCGTACGTATCCGATTGCTTTAGGCGGAATGCATGTAGGTACATCTCCATTTGTAATGGCCCAAGCATATAGTACATTTGCAAATGATGGTGTTCAAGTGGAGGCTCATGCAATTAGAGAAATTCAAAACGCTGAAGGTGAAACGATTGGGAAATGGTATAAGAAAGAGACGCGGGTGACGAGTGAAAAAATTGCTCAAAAGATGACATATTTATTAAAAGGTGTTGTCGAAAAGGGAACAGGTGAAAAAGCGAAAGTTAATAATGTTGATACGGCGGGTAAGACAGGTACTACTCAAATTGTAAATGGTCCAAGCAATGGTGCAAAGGATTCATGGTTTGTTGGATATACGCCAGATTTAGTAGGTGCGATTTGGGTAGGATATGATAAAACAGATAGCGAGCATTATGTTCCAGGAGGGAGTCAAATTACGACGACGATGTTCCGGGATATCATGAAAAAAGCAAATGCAAATCCAGCTCAAAAAGCATTCCAGTTATCACTAATACCAGAGGCTGACTACAAAAAACAATTGCAAACAATCGAAGAGGAAAAACGAAGAAAAGAAGAAGAGAAGAGAAGGAAAGAACAGGAACAACAAAGAAAACAAGAGCAGCAAGAGTGGTTTGATAAAGTGAAAGAGTGGATTCCATCACTTTGGTAAAAGAAGAAAGAGGCGAATAACGAAATCCACCTCTTTTTCGTATGAAAAATAAAGTGAAACTTCAATCATTAAGGGATGTTTATTCACCGCTAATGATTAGCCCATACCAATTGGGAAATGATATTACTCGTTTAGTATAATGTTCGTACTGCCAGAGGATTGAGAATCATATGTGATAATGATTTTGCCTTTACTAATAGGTTCGTAAGGTAATTCTTCTTCATAACTACCATTATTTTCATTATGGATAGAAAGCGTGATTTCATCAATTTCTTTATTTATATACTGATCTTTAATCGTTTCAGCAATTTGAAGTAGCGTTTCGTAACTAGAAGCTTTCGTAATAAGCATTCCTTTTATAACCTTTTTTTCATTATTTGCTGCATTGGAATAAGGGATGTTACTTTGTTTTGTATACAAAAGCTTGTATGGAACTGTTTTTCTCTCTGCTTTTGATATAGTGGAATATTTTAGAGTTAAAAAAAATCCTACACATAAAATAATGCATACCATAAAAGCAACCCAGATGCGTATCAGTGACATAACTCTCATTTTCATCCCTCTTTCATATCTTTGACTTCACTATTTATCATACAAAATGAGGATTAAGATAGAGTAAATTTGAGGTAAAGAAACGTAAAGAAGGAGCACTTATCCTCCCAAATAAGTGCCCGGTTCTATATAAAAAGAGAAATTTAATTTACAGTCAAATGATGCATATTATTATAAATACGCTTATTTAGTGAAATTAGTAAATTCGGAAAACAGATAGTGTTGCTGTTGTATCACCTGTGTTAGGAATAGAAATAGTATTTGCTGTAGGTTGTACAGCGATTGTTGTACCAGTTTGTAAAGTAACGATTGTAGAGAAAGAAACAGCACTACTGATAACGTTAGTTGAAAAATTACGAGTAGGTGGTTGACCATTGAAGGAAATACCGAACCCAAACGGTGAAGAGCCTGGGAAAGTTGTAGACGCTGAGAAATTAATATCATATACGCCTGTTTCTAAAACTGTTAAAGTGTCTGAAGTGTCATTAAAAGTGATAGTATTTATTTCAAAAACTTGATTAAATTGGATGTTTGTTCCAGGAGATATAGTTTGTGCGTTGGAGTTTCCGATGGACGCGATAGTTACAGGAATTGGAGTACCCGCTGGACTGTCGCACCAGTAGCACCTTGAGCGCCCGCCGGTCCTTGGACACCAGTTAAGCCCCTTGAGTCCTACTATCACCTCCTCCAAGGCAATCTGATCCGTATTGAACTAGGAATAGTTTGGATCTCTGTTATGAGTTTAACTAATTTGTCGATAGTACAACAATCTACTTTAAATAACTTAGCAAGCTTTGTAGCTCAACGTACAATGCTCCGCATGAGAAAGGTGTTGTTCTTAAAATAGTTAATAGATTAGTGATAATAGAATTTCCGATTTGTTTTTGTGCCGGAGATAAATCTAAGCAATTGAGGAACTTTTGTAGATTATTTAGGGCATCAATTAGATTATCTATATTATTTTGAGAAGGGGTTTGAAAGACAGCTTGAATAGCTTGACCAAGTGCTTGAAGAAGTCTAACAAACTCTTTCAGTTCGGACTTAGAGATATTAATATGACTGCAAGCTCTTACTTCGCAACAATCATTACCATAAAATACTTTTCCTTTATTTATATTGTTTATCTTTTCATCCCTTTCTTTCATAGAATCAATAGTCGTTACTATATATTAAGATGAGATTTATACTAAATTCGTGATGGACAAACTACTATTTCTAAAAAAATAAGAAGTTTGCCTACCAAGCAAAAACAATTAAGTTATGGAGAAAGATTTATAGAAATTAAAGAAGATTAGTTCAACATAAAAAAGCATGTCAATTGTTGAGAGTATCTAACAATTGGCATGCGGTTTGTGGAGGAATACCTCATTTGTATTCATTCATTCTTTCATGGTTTGTTTTAGATAAAGTTGGAATAGAAATAGTGAAAGTTGTACCAGCTTGATTACTAGTCATTTTTAATGTGCCGTTATGATTTTGAATAATTTTCTTTGTTACTGATAGGCCCAGTCCTGTTCCTGAATCTTTTGTTGAGAAGAATGGATCAAAGATATATTCTTGAATAGCTGGAGGAATACCAGTTCCATTATCTGTGAAAGTAATCCGAACGAAGTTATCTAGGCGATAACTAGTGATTTGAATAGAAAGAGGTTTTTCACCTTGAGCATCAACGGCGTTTTGAAATAGGTTTAAAAACACTTGAACAAGTTCATGGCGATCAATATGGACTAAAATATCATCTAATTCATTAGAAAAATTATAATCAATTGAAATGTTATGCAAAAAGACCTCACTTGCTAGTAGCTGTTGAATATATTCACGTAAAAATATATTGATGGGAAACGGTTCTCTTTTAAATTCGCGTGTTTTCGATATAGATAAAAATTTTGTAATAATACTATTTGCACGATCTAATTCAGGAATAAGTAAGTGTTTAAATAATTCTTTATTGGATGGAGATACACTCTCTTGTAAAAACTGTAAGTATCCCCGTACTGTTGTAAGTGGGTTGCGTACTTCATGTGCAATCCCGGCGGCAATTCGTCCTGCTAATGAAAATTTCTCTGCATCACGTTCTGTGTTTAAATAATGAAAAACGCTAATAACTCTAAAAATCTCTCCATTATAATCGCGAATAATTCGATTATTAATAATGCCATAGTTTTTGTCTAAAACCTCTTCATTATATATTTCGGTTCCTGTTTTTAAGGTTTCAATAGCTTTAATTTTTTCTTCAGGTAAGTTAAGTAATTGTTGAATTGGCTTTCCAATTATTTCGTTTCGTATTACAACAAAATCATCTGCAGCAGCTTGATTACATAATGTAATATTCCCCTTATTATCAATAAAGGTTACATGATGTGAAAAAGCATCAAAAATATGAACAAAGTGTTTTTCAAGTTGTTCAAATAAAAATAATGAATCGCAAGTAAGTTGAAAATCAGCTTCTTTATTCTCTTTTCGTATGTTTTGAATGGAATGATTTGTTCTTGTTTTCTTTATTTGCAAACCAATATGTGGATTTTTATATGTGAAATGATGCGGCAATTGATTCACAAGTTCTTCATAAAAACGTACTTTATTTTCTAGTTCTTCTATTCGTTTTTCATGAGATAAAATATCATCGGTTGGAAGCATAAATAAATAACCCCTCAATTTAAAAATTCTTCCATTTAGTATATCATATTTTTATACGGATACTCTTAAAGAAAGAGTTACTTAATGAATTTGATTGTCCAAGATGATTGGGAAATCAGTAGAATGAATATAAGATGAAAACTGAAAGGGAGGAATATGATTGTTTTTCATTGGAGTGACAGGGTGGGGAGATCATGATTCTTTATATATAGATCCCTATGAAAATAAAAATAAATTACGAACATACAGTGAACATTTTCCTATTGTCGAAGTGGATAGTTCATTTTATGCGATGCAACCGGCACGAAATTATACGAAATGGGCGATGGAAACACCGACAGACTTTTCTTTTGTCGTAAAAGCGTATCAAGGAATGACAGGGCATATGAAAGGAGAAACTCCTTTTTCTACGTTTGATGAGATGTTTGATGTGTATAAACAATCGATTCTTCCTTTAATAGAAGCGAATAAATTAAAAATAATTTTATTTCAATATCCACCATGGTTTGATTGCAAAAAGAAAAATGTAGATTTCCTTCGATATACGAAAGAGAAAATGGAAGGTTTACCGTGTGCGATAGAGTTTCGAAATCAAACATGGTTTTATCCAGAAATGAGAGATAAAACGCTACAATTTTTAGAGAAAGAAAAATGGATTCATACAATTTGTGATGAACCGCAAGCGGGAATTGGTTCGGTTCCACTCGTATTAGAGGCGACGGATTCGGATATAACATTAATCCGCTTTCATGGTCGAAACGTTCATGGCTGGCTGGATAAAGGGGAAAATTGGAGGGCGGTTCGCTGTTTATATCGCTACAACAATAAAGAATTGGAAGAATGGGTAGAACGACTAGAGCAACTAAAAAAGAAGACAAAGGACATATACGTATTATTTAATAATAATTCGGGCGGGGATGCAGCGGATAATGCGAAACAACTTATGAAAATGATGAACATTACATATGGTGAGCCAAAGCCTGAGCAATTAAATTTATTTGAACGATGATAAAACAAGAAAGGCACTGTACAAACAGGGGGAATGTACAGTGCCTTTCTATATGAAAAAGAGGGGTAACAATGTTACTGAGCGTTTGGTTGATTCATCAATTGTTGGCTTCATAATAAATGATAATGGTTATCATTATCATTGTCAATGATTTTTCGGAAAATAAGTAAAATTTTTTTGTATTTTAAATAGCAATAAAAAAAGAACAGCATTAATGCTGTTCTTTTCCGTTAATAAATTGTTGTAAATCAAAAGGAGTTATCGCTTGGATAAATTCTTTTGAGATAAGTGTTTGAACGAGAGTGCTCTCAGAAATGCTAGCACCTGTTTTCTTTTCATAAGCTTGTTTTAATAAATCGAGTTTTTCAGCCGTTTCTTGCGGTAATTCAATTGTAAGTGTGTTCATAATTTCTCCCCCTTATTATTAGAGTACCACTACAATATAAGAGAGACAAGAAAAGAAAAGAGAATATGAAACATAAAAAAGGTTACCATTTTTTAAATGGTAACCTTTTTTATGTATAAGAGGTATTAAGCGATACCGATATACTTTAAAGTTTTTGATGGAGTACTATGATCAAAGAAGTGTTGTAAAAATGCAATGTCAACACCTGATTTGTATGCACAATAGCCCCAAGTTTTTCGAAGTGTATGTGAGCTAATCCCTTCTAATCCAACTTCTTTTGCAGCTTTGTTTAAAATGTACCATGCATGTTGTCTCGTAATAGATTTTGTTCCTTTTTGAGACTTTAATAATGGCTCATTGCGTTTCCAAGTTTTACGTTCTTTCATGTAGTCTTCGATTGCGTGCTGTAAGTCTTCATTTACAGCAAACCATTTATGTTTCTTTACTTTTTCATTGTAAAATAAAATGGAATGGCGAACATTTTCGTTTTCATCGATGACATCGCTAACTTTTAATTGTAAGATTTCGCTTACTTTTAAGCCAGAATTTACGGCTAATACGAATAATAAGCCATCACGTTTCGAAGATTGTAAAAGTATATTTTTGATAGTTTCTAATTGTTTTTCACTTTGAATAGGTTGTCCTGCTTGTTTCATTTCACGCACTCTCCTCTTTTATATGTGTAAAGGAAAGGATTAACTTGTTTCTTACTATAAAGGGAGAGTGTGAATTTCATGTGAACTCCTAGTGAAATTAAGACAAATTATTTGACTTCTTTTACATTTGGTAAATTAAAATAGAATACAACGCTATTATTCGTATTATATACACCGTACTTGGCATGATGGAGATCTAAAATGTTTTTTACAATAGATAACCCGAGACCGGTACCACCAGTATGACGACTGCGTGATGCATCTAAACGATAGAAGCGATCCCAAATTTTTTCAAGACTTTCTTCTGGGATAGGATTTCCTGTATTCTCGATTTCGACTTTTACTGTATCTTCGGTTTCTATAACAGAGACTTGTATTCTTTCTCCATCGGGCGTATAGCGAATTGCATTGCTAAGTAAGTTCACAACTACTTGCTCAATACGACTACGATTCGCTTTAACAAATATAGAAGTGTCTGCATCGACGTCCACTTGTAACTGCTTTTCCTCCATGCTAAATAATAACTTTGTATGGACTTGCTGAATTAATTCACCGATTGAGAATGTTGTCATTTCTAGTTTGTACGTACCCGATTCTAGTTTTGCTAATTCTAACATTTCAACAATAAGTCTGTTCATATTTTCTGTTTCTTCTAAAATAACATCTGTATAATACGTTGTATCTTTACTAACACCATCTTGAATCCCTTCTGCGAAACTTCTAATTACACTAAGTGGTGTTTTTAATTCGTGGGATACACCAGAAATGAATTCTTTCCTCGTCTTCTCTAATTGACGTTCACGTTCAATATCTTGTTGTAATTTTGTATTGGCAACATTTAATCGATCAATTCTGTCTTTTAAGTTTACAGATAATGTATTGATACTGCCGGAAAGCCCGCCAATTTCATCGTCTGCTGTAACAGGTAGTTTCTCGCTAAAATCAAAATTAGCCATTTTCTTTGTAACGCGATTAATCTTAATTAATGGTTTCACAATAATTTTTGAATAGTAGAAGGATAATAAAATAATCACGAGAAACACAATGATTAAGGCATAGACATAATAATCTTTTAAAACGAGCATCGCTTCATTAACAGGTTGCAAAGATACTATCGCAAAGGCGTACTCTGTAACCATATTGTTTTCCATAATAGGTTTTACAAAGATGCGGCTTTGTAAATTTTCTTCAACGCCTAATGGGTATATAGTTAATTTATTTGAATCAGAAGTACCCTGCCTAATTGTGTATGTAAAATATTGAACGGCTCGTAATGTTTCAATGTCATTTGCAAGCCGAACCTCAGCTTTGGATGGGAGCTGTAACTTAGATATAACACCAGTAAGGCGGATATTAGTTGTAGTTTTGTATCGATTTGTAAGTCCATTTTTAGGAGGATTACTATTAATTGATTGGAAATCCGAATTGAAATGTTCGTTTCGCCATCGATTATAATGTGTTGACAATTCTATTGGTGTTATAATATTCCCCTGTAAGAACCCCAAGACGCTGATTGGTCCATCTTTTTTTAAACCTAAATTTTCGAATTTAATATATTCTTCGGGTGTTAAAAGATTATTAAGTGGAATGGAATACGTACTTTGAGTTTTAGAATCAATAACATCAATGTAGAAATTGTTTTCACTTTTAATAATGCCATTAGAATCTAAAAATTGCATTTCAGCATTTGTTTTATCATGAAATTCTTGTTTTAGTTTTCTAATTTCCTCATAACTTTTGCCGCTTTTTTCGTAATTATCTACGAATTTTTCAAAGGCAGTTTGAACGGTTTTTACTTTTTTATTAATATAAAATTTCTCTAAAAATAGAGACTGTCCTAGGAAAAAGAGGAGGAATATGATTGTAAATAATGTTGATGTTAATAAAAATAGTTTAAAGACGATACTTCTGTTTTTCACTGCTTCACCTCTTATGAGAAATACTGTAAATGATTTCACTTTATTATAACAAACGTGACAAGAAAGTAGAGGGAGAAATCTGTCTCTTTCTAAAGTAGTTTTTTATAAAAAGTCACATAAAAAGAACTCGACAGACGTATGACGAGTTCTTTAATGTATTATTGTTGAATTGCTGCATCTAAAGCGATTTCAATCATCTCGTTAAATGTAGTTTGACGTTCTTCAGATGTTGTTTCTTCACCAGTGAAGATGTGATCGCTTACTGTTAATACAGATAATGCATTTACACCATATTTCGCTGCTAATGTGTAAAGAGCAGTTGTTTCCATCTCTACTGCTAATACACCGTAATCTGCAAGTTTTTTAACCATGTCCATGCTTTCACGATAAAAAACATCTGCTGTTAAAACGTTACCAACACGAACGTGTAATCCTTTTTCAGTTCCTGCATCGTAAGCTTTCTTTAAAAGGTCAAAGTTTGCAGCTGGTGCAAAATCAAAACCTGGGAATGTTAAACGGTTCATATTCGAATCAGTACAAGCTGTCATTGCAATAATAACGTCACGTACTTTTACGTCCTTTTGAATTGCACCGCAAGTCCCAACACGAATTAAATTTTTAACTCCGTAGCTTTGGATTAGTTCGTTTACATAAATAGAAATAGAAGGAACACCCATACCTGTACCTTGAACAGATACACGTTTTCCTTTATAAGTTCCAGTGAAACCTAACATACCACGCACGTTATTATAGCAAGTAACGTCCTCAAGAAATGTTTCAGCGATATATTTTGCGCGTAATGGATCACCAGGTAATAGAATAGATTCAGCGATTTCGCCTTGTTTTGCTTCAATATGTACACTCATGAAAAGTCCTCCTTATAATGTATTGATAGAAATCAATATCATTTGCATTATACACTACGAATCCGTTCAATTAAAATCTTTTTAATTATTTGTAATATGTGCAAAAGAGGAGGATTTCATAAATCATAATCTAGAATATATATGAAAGAAGTTTTGTATAAACAGAGACAATAAAAATGGTAGGTGATTTTTTGAAAAATCTTGTCATTGGACTTGTAGCTTTGGTACTTATTGTGGCGGGAGGATTTTACATAAAAAAATATCAGGAAACCGTAGAGACGGTAGGAGATGTTCAAGAAGTAAAATGGGATGTATCAAATGGAAAAGGAAATGATAAAGTAGATATTTTGTTTCAATTACTAAATAAAAAGAATAATGAGGTTCGTGGTGTAAATGATCAAATTCGGGCAGTTATTGTAGATGAACAGTTAAAACATATACAACAGATTAAACCTACATTTGCAGGGAATGGATCATATAAGTTATCTTCCAAAATAGCGAAAGATGAAGCGTATACAATATTTTTATATGAAAACAAAAATAAGTCAGTAGAATCATTCGCGAAGACAGATTTTGGGAGAGAAAAAGAAGAAAAAAATAAGAAGAAGGTGAACCTGCCAGTCGATAGTGTACTTACAAAAAAAATTGGAGAGCATGAAGTTTCTCTTTTATTCGGTGCATTACATCCGAATGAGCCGGTGACGTTAACATTTCAGTTTCAAGCAAAAAAGGGTGAAAAATTGAAATTACATTCAGAGAGAGGAGAAGAGGAAACTCTTTATATCGTAGATGAAACGAGGGAAAACTTTTTATACGCTATGCCTGTTGATACGGATGAGCAATTACAGTATCGTATTACATTTCCTGCCCAAGGCACGTATAAACTGTGGGGAACTTTTTATATAAATGGTAAGAAATATGAGAAGGATTTTATCGTACAAGTTCAAAAAAGAAAAAACAGCTAAATTTTTAGCTGTTTTTTCTTTTTCCTATTAGTTTTGTTACAGAGAGCATCGTAATTGGTAAAGAATGATTCTTCCTAAATGCTAAATATTTACCGCTCCATGCTGGTTTGTATTTCTCTTTAAAATGTCGTAATCCGCTGAAACTATACGTATAACGAACGTTATTAAAGATTGCAGCAGCAACTCTTTCAGACCAAAATGATTGTGTTGATAACCCAACATTGGAAAGTGGCGCCATACCAATATTAAAGGAGTGATATTCATTTTCTTTTGCCCATTGGAATAAGTGGATGAAAATTGCGTCCATAATTCCACTAGGTGCATCTGGATAATAGCGCATTAAATCAACAGACAATGATCCGTTTTGATATACGGGCATAAAGGTTGTGAATGCGATAATCTTTCCATCCGCATCAGATAATGTAGCGATAGGAGCACGGCTAATATATTCACGATCGAAGTATCCGAGTGAAAAACCTTTCTCTTTTTTTCCACCGAGCCATGCATCAGAAACTTTCCGTAACTCTTCGAATAATTCGTCTGAGAATGGCGGCTGATGAATAGAGAATGTATAGCCTTCTCTTTCAAAACGATTGAAAGTCGCTCGCATACCAGCGCGTTTCTTTCCTGTTATTGTAAATGTATTTAAATCAACGACAGCTTCTTCACCAAGTTTAAAGAAGTTATAACCAAAATCATGATATAAACTCATCCATTTACTTTCGATTTGATAAAATACACAAATGTATCCGAATCGATCAGCTTCAGCTAAAAACTCTTGCAACACATTACGATAGGAGGAAGGGTTGCCAATTGGATCACCTAATACAACAAGACGTTTTCCAGTTATGGAGAAGAGAAGGAGCGCCTTCCCATCACTGCTAAAGAAGAATTGTTTATCTCCTAAATAACCTAAATGACTAAGTACATTTCCACCGTGTTCATCTAAGAAGTTTTGTAACCTTTTATCATTTGCTGGTTGCCCGGGAAATTCATTTCGATAACGATTGGCAATGAGTGAGCCAATTAGTAAAAAAGTAGGAACGAAAAAGGCAGCTGCTAATGCACTTCGTTTCACTTGGGTAATATTACGAACGACGAAATCAGGTTTAAAAGCTTCTTTTGCACCTGCAAATAAAATACCTAAGTTTTTATATAAATATAACGTTACAAGTAAGAATATAAAAACTTTTACGATATCAGAAAGTGAGACTTCCATTTTCTCGCGTACGAATCTTTTACGAAGCATATATAATACAGCGAGTACGATTAACAAAATAAATGTTTCTTCAATATCAATTCCTTTTAGCGTATTAAAGATAGCGGCTCCAATTAAAGAAATAATTGTCATATAATAAGAACGTTTTGTTCCGTAATATATTCCCCTTGAAAGGATTAGAAGGAGAATACCGAATGTTAGCGATAAGCTAAAAGAAAACTGAATCAGATGCTTTGGAGCTAAAATATGTAAGGCGTGTGCCCGGTTTATACTTGTTGGTAAAATAGTCGATAAAATAACCATTAAGCCAGCAAATACTGTTAAAGCAGCAGATGCCCATGAACCTAATTTCCCTAGAAAGTCACGCTGCAAAGTCCATATAACGCCAGTGGTTTCTAATGCAGGCGCAATAAAAGGTTTATCTTCAAACTTTTTAATGGCCACTCCTGTCATTTCGAAAGCCGCAAAAATGAGACCAAGGCAGAATGGTAAAATGTAATAGACGAGGCGATATAGTAACATAGCAGGCAGTAAAACACCTGTATCAATGCCGTATTGTCCTAGTCCAGTTAAGAAGACAAGGTCAAATGAACCAAGCCCACCAGGGACAAGACTAACGACGCCAGCTAAGGCAGCAATTACATATACACCTAAAAACTTTTGAAAGTCAACTTCAATTCCAAACAGTATTAAAATGACGTACATAACGATACCAGCAGATACCCATTCGACTAATGAAACTAATGAGTATAAAACAGTTGGATTTTTCTCTTCCTCTTCTTGTCCTTCGGTTTGCGTTGTTTTTCTATTTTTAAGTTTAGAAAAGCCGATGTATATAGGGACGAAAAGGGCAAAGAAGATAAGGACAGGCCATAACCACGGTTTTTCATGCAAAATAAATCTTGTGTCTAATATTCCGATAAGACCGAGGAATGAAAGTATGGCTAATCCGTTAATAAAGGCAGTCGTCATCCAGGCAATACTTTTAATAAGTTTTCCATTTTCTTTTATGTATGGACGATAAAGCATTGTTCGTACACCAGCTCCAACGAGGCCACCAAATCCAATAAAACCATTTAAAGTATTCGCAATCCATGAGATACGGAAAATCTTTTGGACAGGTATATCAGCTTTTAAGTAACGAAGCATAACATAATCATAAAAGAACATCGTTGATACAGCGAATGCACCAAGTGTAATTGCTAAAAAGACTCCTCCAGTTGGAATGTTTTTAATTGTATCAATCGCTTCTAAAAAAGAAATGCCCGCTAATTCTTTTTTTGCTTGAAAGAATACAACTGTTAATACAACAAATGGGAAGATAATTTTCCCGATTTGTAAGAAACGTTTCCATGAAAACGACATAAATACAACTCTCCTTGTATAAGAAAACTGAGACAATAATATTATTATGACAAACTTCAAGAAAAATAAAAAGGTAAATTCCTGTATAGGTAAGCTATTTTTTATATAGGTATATTTAAAAGAATATTTCGTTTATCAGAAAGTTAAGTTAAAATGGAGTGAAAGAAGGAAGAGAGGGGAAGTATATGATTATAATAGGTTATGCGGGGCATGAGTTAGAGAAAGCAAAACCTAATACATCAGAAGATTTTTTTAACAGATCTGAAGTGACATATATATTAAATGATAAAGAGAAAACTTTTTCAGTTTTATACGTTCGCTATTTTGAAGAAGTTATACAAGAAATTACTCCTTTTGAAGGAAATCCAGTGTGTAAAGTAGAAGAACAAGACATATATTTACGGGATATTGTAGCGATATGTTGTTTAGTGAAAGATAAGGAGCTCCGTGCGCAAAAACGTTTATATTTAAATAATATAGAAGAATTTCAACAATATTTTGATGAGAGAACAGTGTTGAAAGTACAAGAAATATTGGCTGAATTACATAAAAATAAAAGAATAGAAATAGCGTGAAATGGAAAGGGAGAGGGAAGAAATGTCTAATTTGATGGTTGAAAATCAAACAGAACAAGTTTCTATATTTTTAGAAGATGCGATTACTTTGATAACCAATTATGTAAATTATCATACGTTGCCTTTTTTATTAGAAGAGACACCAGCTGGGAACGAGCAATATTATAAAGGGTTATTAGCATCAATGAGACGTCTTCTCGTTTTTTGCGAAGAAGGACATGATGCATGTTTTGTTTTGCTGAATAGCCAGCCATTTCGAAAAACAGCAGCTGAAAAAATTTTATATAAGATATATCATCAAGTAATTGCAGAGTTTTTTTCCCCGAAGAGTGATCATTGGTATGAAAATAGTCGATCTGCATATACAGGAAAAAATTCTATCGTTTTTCAACAAACACCACCTTCATCTATAGAGAAAGTGATGAAGAATTTAGAAGGTAAATTTCAATTGATGCGTGAAGAACTAGAATATTATGAGACAGATTACCAAACGAAGATGTTACACAAATACTAATTAAGGAAAAGAAGCTAAGGAGACTTAGCTTCTTTTCCTTTTGTACAGTTATATAAGGGATTTTCATTGAATATATTTAAGTGGATAGCAATAAGGAGGTGTAACATGAGTCAGCAAGGTGTATTTACAGATTACTTTCATGAAGTAGAAAGTTGGTGTGAAAGTGTTCTTCACGTATTAGATAGCCGCGCAATGGAAGTGTATGATGTCCATATGCTTGCTTATAAAATTCAGACATTATTAGAGCGTATGAAAGAGCATGAGTACGAAACGGATGCGGAGTTTATGTATGAAATAAGCGATGATGTAGAACATATTCAACATCATCTGCAGGAAGTATTTATGCAAGAAGAGGAATATGAACTATATGAAAGAGGGGATAGTGAACGAGCTGTTCCAATTGGAGGGCATACACTCCCGCCATTACCTTATCCATATAACGCGTTAGAGCCGTATATTTCTAGAGAAATTATGATGTTACACCATGATAAACATCATCGTAGTTATGTAGAAGGGTTAAATAAAGCAGAGAAGATGATGGAGGAAGCGAGAAAAACCAATCAATTTGATTTAATTAAGCATTGGGAACGAGAAGCGGCTTTTCATGGATCAGGACATTATTTACACACGATATTTTGGAATAACATGAAAAAAGATGGTGGTGGAAGTCCAAGAGGGGCTTTTTCACAACAAATTGAACAAGATTTTGGGAGCTTTTTACGTTTTCAAAAACATTTTACGGAAGCAGCCTCTAAAGTAGAAGGTTCGGGCTGGGCGATTCTCGTTTGGGTCCCCCGATCTGGAAGGTTAGAAATTTTGCAGAGTACACTTCATCAATTGTTTACACAATGGGATACGATACCGCTCCTTGTACTAGATGTATGGGAACATGCGTATTATTTACAATACCAAAATCGAAAAGATGAATATATTAAAAACTGGTGGAATGTTGTGAATTGGCCTGATGTAGAAAAAAGATTTGAAACTGCGAAACAAATTGAATGGACACCATATTAGACGCAAATTCTTTGCGTCTTTTTTAATGGGAACAGAAGGAAGATTTCGTTCATATTTTAAAAGGCCAAGCATACACTTGTACAAAAAGTGCCAAAAGGACGTGGGGGGAAATATGAGACGAATTTGTGTAATCATTACGCTTCTTATTATGTACGCAAGCGTTATGCCGATTCCTACATATGCAAAGATGAACAGTAATGTTAGCGCTCGAAATGCTGTATTAATGGAGCAAAGTTCTGGTCGTGTATTATACGGAAAAGCAGAACATGAGCCACAAAAAATTGCTAGTATAACAAAAATTATGACAGCCTTGTTAGCTGCTGAATCAGGAAAAATGAAAGAAATGGTATCAGTTAGTAATGAAGCAGTCAGGGTGGAAGGATCGGCGATTTATTTAAAACCTGGACAGAAAGTGAAGCTAGAGGATTTAGTATACGGACTTATGCTTAGATCAGGTAATGACGCAGCGCAAGTAATTGCTGAAAATGTAGGAGGGAGTATAGAGGGGTTCGTATATTTAATGAATGAAAAGGCGAAACAAATTGGAATGAAAGATACTCACTTCTCAAATCCTCATGGTTTGGATGGAGATGGCTCTCATTATTCTTCGGCTTATGATATGGCACTGTTAACGAAATATGCAATGGGGAACGAGACCTTTAAGAAAATTTTTGGCACAAAAACGTATAAATCAAATTCATGGGATTATCCGTGGAAAAATAAACATAAGCTTGTGACATCCTATTATGAATTTGCAACAGGTGGGAAAACAGGTTTTACGAAAAAAGCAGGACGAACGCTTGTTACAACGGCATCAAAAGATGGACTAGATTTAATTGTCGTAACTTTGAGTGCTTCTAGTGATTGGGATGATCATATGAATCTATTTGACAAAGGGTTTGAACGTTTTAAGCAAACAAAAGTTTTAGGACAAGGAGCGCTTGCTGAAATAAATGAAAAGAAATATGCCAATCATGTTTATACGAAAAATAGTTTTTCGGTACCGTTAACTGAAGAAGAAAAAAAGAACGTAGTATTAAAAGTTGAACTCGATAAAAGTGCAAAACTTACGGATGGAGTAAAGGTTGGGAAGACGGACATTTATGTTGGTAATGAAAAAGTCGGAGAACGGAATTTATTTTATAGTAAACGGAAGTTAGTAGCTGCAACGGGTATGTACTGGAACAATGTGAAAGAAATTTTTTCTTACATGATAGGTGTTGGGAACGATGGTTAATCTCGTCTGGGCAGCGATGGCGGTCATAGGGATTGTGTATGCCATGATAAACGGAACGATGGAAGAAGTAACGAAAGCTGTATTTGACGGGTCAAAAGATGCGGTAACGATTTGCATAGGACTTATTAGCGTTTTAGTATTTTGGCTTGGCTTAATGAAAATTGCAGAGGAAGCAGGGTTGTTAAAAAAGTTAGTTACACTTTTTATGCCGATAGTAAAAAGGTTGTTTCCAGAAATACCGAAGGATCATCCGTCAATGGGATTTATTCTATCGAATATGATGGCGAACTTTTTTGGACTAGGTAATGCAGCAACCCCTCTTGGTATTAAAGCGATGGAACAACTGAAAGAATTAAATGGAGGAAAGGATTCGGCCAGTCGCTCTATGGTGACGTTTCTAGCATTAAATACATCAGCTATTACTTTAATTCCTACTACCGTCATTTCGATTCGAATGACTTATGAATCAGCAAATCCTACTGAAATTGTTGGGGTAACATTCATTGCACAAGTGCTCTCTATGATTGGGGCAATTTGGATTGACCGCTATTTTTACCGAAGAAGGAGTAGAAAGGGGCGGAAAAAATGAGTATTGTAAATACAATTTCATTATGGGTAATCCCTTGTGTAATTGGTTTTATCCTTTTATATGGCACGATAAAGAAAGTCCCAACGTATGAATCGTTCGTTGAGGGAGGAAAAGAAGGGATTCAAATTGCAGTTTCCATTTTACCGTTTATGGTTGGAATGCTTGTATCCATTTCTATTTTTCGGGCATCAGGTGCTTTAGATGCGATGATATCTGTAATGAAGCCGATGTTAGATTTAATTCATGTCCCAGCAGAAATCGTTCCACTTGCGCTTATACGTCCAATTTCGGGTTCTGCTGGTTTAAGTATTACGACTGATTTAATTGCAACATATGGACCAGATTCGTTTATTGGGAGATTAGCTTCTACGATGCAAGGGAGTACAGATACGACTTTTTATATTTTAACAGTATACTTCGGAGCTGTTGGGATTAGAAAAATGGGGGATGCATTAAAAGTAGGACTTTTTGCAGATTTAATCGGGATTATTTGCTCAATTGTGTTTGTTTCTTTATTGTTTCAGTAATACTATTCATTTTTTAGGCTATTTCGCTTATAATACGTATACGACCACTATTAAGGTGTAGCTTAATAGTGGTTTTTTTATGCAGTATTTTTGACAAAATGATGAACTTTTATTGTGAGAAATATGAAAAATATGGACAATAATAAAGGATAAAAACATGATTTGCCCTTTATATGTTTAATATCATCGCTATGTTGTTTAAGTGAGACGAGGCGAACAGTCGTAAAACGTATGCGGTTGCCAAGTCTTTCTAATGTAAGGTAAGATAAATTCGAGGTGAAAAAAAGAAATGGAACGATTACAAAAAGTGATTGCACAAGCAGGTATTGCATCGAGAAGAAAGGCTGAGGAATTAATTCAGCAAGGAAAAGTGAAAGTTAATGGAAAAATAGTGAAGGAGTTAGGAACAAAAGTAACTCCTCAAGATAAAGTAGAAGTAAATAACATCCCTCTTGAAAAAGAAGAACCTGTTTATTTTTTACTATATAAACCAACTGGCGTAATTTCAAGTGTATCAGATGATAAAGGAAGAAATGTTGTAACAGACTTTTTCCCTGAAATTACACAACGTTTATTCCCAATCGGACGCTTAGATTATGATACGTCTGGCGTATTATTAATGACAAACGATGGGGACTTCGCTAATGTATTAATGCACCCGAGATATAAAGTTGAAAAAACATATGTTGCAAAAATAAAAGGGCCATTAACAGGTGAGAAAATTCGCATGTTAGAACGAGGTGTTACATTAGAAGACGGAAAGACAGCACCAGCAAATGTGAAAATTATTTCTTGGGACAAGCGTAAAGAGATGGCGATTGTACAATTAACAATTCACGAAGGCCGTAACCGTCAAGTACGTCGTATGTTTGAAGCGTTAGACTGTAAAGTAGTGAAATTAAAACGTGAACGTTATGCCTTTTTAGAAGTGGGTAGTTTGCGACCTGGTGATGCAAGAGAATTGACACCACATGAGGTAAAACAATTACGCGCGCTTGCTTCTACAAAGCCAAGATAAGCTATAGAGTTAAAATTTCACCAGTGGAGTGCTCTGCTGGTGATTTATTCAATATAACATTTACAGAAAAGAATACATACCATTTACCGAGGAGAGGGGAGACAAGATGAAGAAAAATCGCTTATTATTTCGTGTTATCATCCTGCTCATTTTAAGCGGTGCTGTAGGATTTACCCTTTATCAAGGGTTTTTCACTGATAAAGAGAAAATGCAAATTGGGAAAGAAGCACCTAATTTTGTTGTGACGGATTTGGAAGGAAAGAAAATTGAATTAAAGGACTTAAAGGGTAAAGGTGTATTTTTAAACTTTTGGGGAACTTGGTGTAAACCTTGTGAAAAAGAAATGCCTTATATGAATGAATTATATCCAAAGTATAAAGAAAAAGGCGTTGAAATTATTGCGTTAGATGCAGATGAAACAGATATTGCTGTTAAGAACTTTGTGAAACAATATGATTTGAAATTCCCAGTTGCCATTGATAAAGGAACAAAAATCATAGGCACATATGGAGTAGGTCCATTACCGACAAGCTTTTTGATTGATAAAGATGGAAAAGTAGTGGAGCAAATTATAGGTGAACAAACGAAAGAACAGTTAGAAGGCTATTTGAAGAAAATTACTCCGTAATAAAGAAAGCCTTTACATAAGAGGTGCATGTCTATAGCGCCTCTGATTTAAAAATTCTGAGTATTGCGGTAACTTGAGGTTAGAATATACAATAGTACATATAGATACAGGGGCGGTGAGAGTGTTGAAAGAAATTAAATGTGAGTGTGGACATGTTAATCCGATAGGAACCATTTTTTGTGAAGCTTGTGGGAAACCATTTGAAAGCAATGAAAATGTAAAACTATTGGATATGCGCTATGAGGGGAGTGCGCGGAGATCTCTCACGCAAACAAAAACGATAGTCGATAAAATTTGGAGCTTTTTCTCTTCTGTAAAAGTAGGTGTATGGCTAATCGTAATAACTTTAGCTGCATCAGCGATAGGAACAATTTTTCCGCAAGAAATGTACATAACGCCAGGAATTGCACCAGCTGAATATTATAAACAGGAATACGGATTTTTAGGGCAATTATACTATCAATTAGGATTTAATAATTTATACGGTTCATGGTGGTACATGATTTTAATTGCTTCTATCGGTACTTCACTTGTGATATGTAGTTTAGACCGTGTTATTCCCCTTTATAAAGCTTTAAAAAAACAAGGGGTAAAAAGACATCCTAGCTTTTTAAAGAGACAAAGATTATACGGGACTGGTACTCCGCAAGATGGTGACTTGGAAAGAGTGCAAAAGAATTTAAAGAAAAGAAACTATAACGTGAAAGTGGAAGACGGAAACGTTTTAGCGGAAAAGGGACGTTTCTCACGTTGGGGTCCATATGTAAATCATATCGGCCTTATTATCTTTTTATTCGGTGCGATGCTTCGTTTTTTACCGAGTATGTACGTAGACGAAGCTCTTTGGTTACGTGATGGTGAAACGAAAGAAGTACCAGGGACGGATGGTCAATACTATTTAAAAAATGAGAAGTTTATAAAAGAAGTTTATGATAAAAGTAAGGATAAGGAAGTTTTTGATGAAGCGATAGACCGTGTTGGGGATAAAATGATTGCGAAAAACTTCCAAACGAATGCAGTATTATATAAAGCGGTAGGCGAAAATATAGCAGGGCAAAAACCGAAATTAGAAAAAGTAAAAGAAGCGGAAATTCGCGTGAATGAGCCATTGAAATTTGATCAATTTGCAGTGTATCAAGTGGATTATAAAGAAAGTGAATTTAAAAGTATGTCCTTCCACTTGCAAAACAAAGAAAATAATCAAAAGTGGGGACCAATTAAAGTAGATTTAGCGAATCCTACAGAAAAATACGATTTAGGAAATGGTTATTCTTTAGAACTATTAAGCTATTTTCCAGATTTTTATTTTGATGAGAATGGAAAACCGAATACAAAAACAAAATTACCAAACAACCCTGCATTCGTATTTAAAATGTTTACGCCTGAGACGCCAGATGGTGAAGTGAGTTTCGTTGGTATTCAGCAAAATATAGAAGCAGATGGAAACAACAAATATAAAATGTCATTTGCAGGTGTTGAAATGCAAAATGCGACAGCTCTAACGGTTAGGAAAGATTTAACGCTTTGGATTCTTGGTATTGGAGGATTTATATTTATGGTTGGTGTCATTCAAGGTATGTATTGGAATCATCGCCGTATTTGGATACAACGTGTTAATGATGAATGGTGGATTGCAGGACATACGAATAAAAATTGGTTCGGTTTAAAGAAAGATATTGAAAGAATACTAGAAGGTACAGCAATTCCACAGCCAAATGATAAAGTAATTGATAAAAAAATTAGTTAAGGTGGGGAAACGATATGGTGCAAATAAGTAGTAACTTTCTCTTTACCGCATTTATTTTATATTTAATAGCAACTCTATTTTTTGGGGGAGCAATTAAAGAAAAGGGTCATAAATGGGCAAATGTAGGAATAACGATTACAATTTTAGGATTTATAGCACAAACAGTATATTTTGTTACAAGGTGGATTGCATCAGGTCATGCGCCAGTTAGTAACTTTTTCGAATTCGGTACGTTTTTCGGTATGATGCTTGTCGGAGCATTTATTGTAATGTATTTTATGTACCGCGTAAGTATAATTGGACTATTTGCATTACCAGTTGCTCTTTTATTAATTGCCTATGCAAGTATGTTCCCGAGGGAAATATCCCCGCTTATCCCATCTTTAAAAAGTAACTGGTTACACATTCACGTGACGACTGCAGCAGCAGGACAAGCAATTTTAGCAATTAGTTTTATTACGGGCGTTATGTATTTATTGAAAAATGTAGATCAATCAACGAGAAGTAAACGTACATTTTGGTTAGAAACGGTAGTGTTCACACTTGTTTGTACAGTTGGATTTATTGCGGTAACGACAGTATTCTCCAGTATGAAATATGAAGCTAAGTTTCAATGGATTGATAAAAATGAACAACAAGTCGAGATGAAGTATAATCTCCCAGCTTTAGTTGGACCACATGAAGGGAAGTTACTGACAGAAAATAAATTAGAACCGACAGTCGAAGTTCCAGCGATTGTAAATGCGAAAAAATTAAATACTGTTATTTGGTCAGTAATAGTTGGAACACTACTTTATGTTGTATTAAGACTTGTTTTACGCAAACGAGTATCAGCGGCACTTCAGCCACTAGTAAAGAATACGAATAGTGATTTACTGGATGAAATCGGATATCGATCTATTGCAATTGGATTCCCAGTTTTCACATTAGGTGCGCTAATTTTTGCGATGATTTGGGCTCAAATAGCATGGACGCGTTTTTGGGGGTGGGATCCGAAAGAGGTTTGGGCACTTATAACGTGGCTCTTTTATGCGGCAGTATTACATTTACGATTATCTAAAGGATGGCATGGGGAAAAATCAGCGTGGCTTGCAGTAATTGGTTTTGCGATCATTATGTTTAACTTTATTGTAGTGAACTTAATCATTGCGGGTTTACATTCATATGCATAGAGAAATAAAATAGGAGAGTGTATGTCACTTTCCTATTTTATTTTTGTCAAATTTTCTTCTTTTTTGAGAAAAACATGACAAAGTAGCGGTTGATTTTGTAAAATGATGTCGAGGACATAATATACTGTTCAAATAAAATACATAGTTTTGGAAAAAAATTGAACAAACTTTATTATTCTTGTGAAGCATAATAGTGGGAAGTGAAACATTTAGAGGAGTGCTTAAATAACCGAGAATAGCGCAATATAATAGTGTAGAAGGGTAGGTGTGAACCGCTGATGTGAAAATATGCAGCGGGTAGAAATGGAAAATGAATTTAGAATTTTAATTGTAGACGATGAGGATCGCATTCGTCGTTTATTGAAAATGTACTTAGAAAGAGAGCAATACACAATTGAGGAAGCAGATAATGGTGATACAGCTTTAGAAATGGCGTTGCAAAATGATTATGATTTAATCTTATTGGATCTTATGATGCCTGGTAAAGATGGTATCGAAGTGTGCAAAGGGGTTCGTGAGAAAAAAGCGACACCAATTATTATGTTGACGGCAAAAGGTGAAGAAGTAAATCGGGTACAAGGATTTGAAGTTGGAACGGATGATTATATTGTAAAACCATTTAGCCCACGTGAAGTAGTGCTTCGTGTGAAAGCGGTGTTACGTCGTGCTGTACCAACAACATTCTTTACACAAGATACAACGACGAAAGATGTTACTGTGTTCCCGCACTTAACAATTGATAACGATGCACATCGTGTTACTGCAGATGGTAATGAAGTGAACTTAACGCCGAAAGAATATGAATTACTATTATTCTTAGCGAAAGCTCCTGATAAGGTATTCGATCGAGAGCAATTGTTGAAAGAAGTATGGCAATATGAATTCTTCGGAGATTTACGTACAGTGGATACGCATGTAAAGCGTTTACGTGAGAAATTAAGTAAAAAATCACCAGATGCTGCGAAGATGATTGTTACCGTTTGGGGCGTGGGTTACAAGTTTGAGGTTGTGAACGACTGATGCTTTGGAGAAGTGTAGTAGGGAAGTTATGGATGACCATATTACTTCTCGTTTCGTTTGTTCTTGGATTTGTTGCGATTTTACTTTCACAGTTTTTTAGAACGTATTATGTTGATATGAGTGAAGCTAGGCTTCAGAAAGTTGCAACAAGTGTTTCAGAGTTAATTGAAGAAGGTGCCGATGTAAAAACGATTGAGAATATCGCGTATAAATTCTCTGACCCACTTTCAAGAATCATTATTGTAGAAGATGGTAAGGAGATTTCATCTTCTCCGAAACAAGAAGGATTAGTTACGCTAACAATAGATGATTTAAAAGAAGATAAAGAATTAGCTGCTGTTTTTAAAGATAAAAAAGAAATTAAAAACAACATAAGAAAAGCTTCTAATAGTAGGAAGAATAAAAATACTGAAAATGATATTATGATTGTCGGAAAACCGGTGCAATCAAAAAATCAAAGTGCAGTGTTCGTATATGAATCTTTACAAGTACCAATACAAGGTATGGAGAGAACGACTGATTTTATTTTCTTATCGGCTGGGATTGCGATTATATTAACAACTTTCTTTGCGTTCTTCTTATCTACTCGAATTACCGCACCGCTTCGTAAAATGCGTGAGGTTGCTTTTGAGGTGGCACGTGGGAAGTTTGATGCAAAGGCCCCTATGGTATCTCAGGATGAAATTGGTGAGCTTGCAACGGCCTTAAATCAAATGGGTAAACAGTTGAAGTTTAATATGAATGCTTTGCAGCAAGAAAAAGAACAGTTAGCTAGTATTTTGAGTAGTATGGCAGATGGAGTTATTACGTTAAATCAAGAAGGTGAAGTCGTAGTTATTAATCCACCGGCTGAAAATTTCTTACAAGTTTGGCAAGAAGAAAAAGAGATAGAGCTAAGTAAAAAACTACCTTCTGAACTTGTGGAACTATTCCATCGCGTTGTAGAAAGTGAGCAACAACAAGTTGTTGAAATTAATTTGCAAAAAGGTAACTACGTAGTTCTTATGACGCCGCTTTACAATCAAACGAAAATTCGTGGGGCTGTAGCAGTGTTGCGTGATATGACGGAAGAACGCCGTCTTGAGAAGATGCGTCAAGACTTTATTGCCAATGTATCACATGAACTTCGTACACCAATGGTCATGCTTCAAGGGTATAGTGAAGCGATTTTAGATGATATTGTGCAAACGAAAGAGGAAATTAATGAGTTTGTTCAAATCATTTATGATGAATCCGTTCGTTTAGGTAAACTTGTAAATGAATTATTAGATTTAGCTCGTATGGAAAGTGGCCACGTAGAGTTACATATTGGTGAAGTAGATATTCATCCATTTGTCGAAAAGATTGGCCGTAAATTCCAAGGGATTGCAAAGGATAAAGAAGTTGAACTAACAGTAGATTTCCAAAGTCCAATTGAACAATATCCGTTTGATGCAGACCGTATGGAACAGGTGTTGACGAATTTAATTGATAATGCAATTCGTCATACGAATGCAGGTGGACATGTTGCACTTGTAATTCATACGGAAAATAATGGTCTTACTTTCGAAGTGCAAGATTCAGGTGCTGGTATTCCAGAAGAAGATATTCCATTCTTGTTTGATCGTTTTTACAAAGCTGATAAAGCAAGAACACGCGGGAAAAAGGGTGGAACAGGACTCGGGCTTGCGATTGCTAAAAATATTGTTCAAGGCCATGATGGGAAAATTTCTGTCTCAAGTGTTGTTGGAGAAGGAACTACATTCTCTGTATATTTGCCGAATCGTATAATTTAGATATATGTTTTTAAAGTTAATAATAAATAAAGTTCTACTGTTTTTTATTTTTTTGTAAAATCAATTAAATAAATTATAGTAGAACTTTTTTCTATCTTAGTCGAATTAAGAATATCGAGAGAGGTGCTGTGAAGAAATGAAATTATATACGAAAACAGGAGATAAAGGGAAAACAAGTGTAATAGGTGGCAGGGTGGATAAAGATAATATTCGTGTAGAAGCATATGGCACGATAGATGAGGCGAATTCTCATATTGGATATGCGATGACTAAGCTACAAGGCGGGGCATTTGGAGATGTTTACAATGACCTTGAAAATATTCAACATGAACTATTTGATTGCGGGGGAGATTTGGCGATAGTGGAGGAGAAAATCCCTTATAAAGTAACGATCGAAATGGTCGAAAGCTTGGAAAGAAGGATTGATTTGTATATAGAAGAAGCGCCACCATTAGAACGCTTTATTTTACCAGGTGGTAGCGAGGCATCGGCTACCATTCATATTGCACGTACTGTTGTAAGAAGAGCAGAGCGCTCTATCGTATCGTTGAAAAAAGAAGTGGAAACAAATGAAGTTGTTCTAAAGTATGTAAATAGATTATCTGATTATTTGTTTGCAGTAGCTAGAGTAATAAATACTCGATTACAAGTAAAAGATGTGGAGTATAACCGTAGCGCATTAGTTTTTCGTGATAAGAAAGAGAAGGAAGTGGAGTAATTCACTTTCTTTTTTTTGTATACTTTTTTCTGTAATATACCAAAATAGAGAAGGTATGGTGGTAATTAGAAAACGGAGGATGTATATGAAAGTGTTAAAATGTAGCGTCATGTTATTGACTGTACTGTTTTTATCTCAATTACATGTTTACGCAGAAGAAAATCGATGGACATGGCCTGTGGAAGGACAGATAAGTGATTATTTTGGGACAAGGCATGGAAAACACTACGGTATTGATATAGCTGCACCGATCGGAGTACCTGTGGCAGCTATTCAAGATGGCAAGGTGACAAAGTCTTATTATTCAAATAGTTATGGGAACGTTGTATTTATTAAACATGGAGAATATGAGGCTGTGTATGCACATTTAAATAAGAGACACGTAGTTCAAGGGGATTATATTTCAAAAGGAGAAATAATTGGAGAAGTAGGAAACACAGGAGAATCACGAGGTGCACATTTACATTTAGAACTTCATCAAGGAAGATGGACGATGGCGAAAAAGAATGCGATGAATCCATTACTTGTTTTAAATGAACAAAGAAATGAAGTTGTTTCTTCCTCATTATATGTCGTACAAAAAGGGGATACTTTAGTTAATATTGCACGGAAATTTAGTATGACACTTAAGGAAATAAAAGCAAAAAATGGATTGCAGCAAGAGCGAATTTATCCAAATCAACAATTATACGTAAAGTAAAGAAGAGCTAGTTTAACTAGCTCTTCTTTTACCAAAAAATAAAGACACATATAAATCCAGAAATAGCTAAGTAGCTATATAAGTAAAAAACTTTTGTTCTTGTTTTTTCTTTTGTTCGAAACAGTACAATAGTCGGTTCAATTAAACCGATTGTCAAACAAAGTAAGCCAAGAAGCATACAACCAATCGAAAGAGAGTACAGGGCGATTTGTGGTGCTTGAAATGGAATCATCCATTTTAATAAAAATGCAATAAGTGCAGTGTAACAAATGCTGCCGATGTATTTATTCAACGGTGTATTAGAACGAAAACCAGGAAGTTTTTTTAAGAAAGAGCGAGAAACAACTTCTGTTTGTAAAGATGTATGCTCTTCGATAATTTTTTGAGCTTCTTTTCCTTTTTGGAAAAGGGATAATATCCAGTTACGCTCACCTTGAAAAATAAATTGAGAAGTTGTCAAATAGTGATCAACCTTCACTTTATTCCAACTCTTCCATGGATGACGCTCGCACAATTTTAATTTACTTTCTGTTTTTTTATCATACTGATAAATACTGATGCCATCTTCATCGAAAGCAGCATAGTATGTCTCGCTTGAGAATGTGCCTAAATCAATTGGACAGTAGAAAAGTAATTCTTTTTTTAAGTAAAAGTATTCTTTTCTTAAGTTTTTTTTCATTGCTTCTCGAATAGAGTGTCTTTTATCTTTCTTCATGACATTTCCTCCATAACTCAGAAAATGTTCTTATCTTAACAATTCAACATCTTATCACTTTTCATTATATATGACTAGGGAATTCAAAAGAGAAATGCCTAATAATAAAAAATATGGGGTGTATTGTAAAATATTTTGCAATTATTAATGGGTTATAAAAAATAAATAACTAATTTTAAATAAGTTACAATTTTTTAGTTCACAATGTTATTAGGTTGTTGTATAATGAAGGGGAAAATAGAATATCGGTCTATCTTCGGGGCAGGGTGAAAATCCCGACCGGCGGTGATGAACTATTTATGATTTCGTTCTAAGCCCGCGAGCCGTTAAGGCAGGATTTGGTGTGATTCCAAAGCCGACAGTATAGTCTGGATGGGAGAAGATGGAGGTTCAAGCGTTCAAAAAAGATAGGAATTTGAACGTCTGTTTGATGTGCCTTAAATTCTCCCTTTGTGTAAAACACAAAGGGTTTTTTCATTCTATGAAAAAATAGGCATAGCAGAACCTTTCCACTTTCCATGAGATGATCGATGGAAAAGGAGAGAGAACGATGAAACAAAAAAACAGTGTAGTAAAGATGGTGAGTATAGCAATGCTAAGTAGTATTGCATATTTACTAATGATGTTGGATTTCCCGTTCCCAGGGCTTCCGCCATTTTTAAAAATTGATTTTAGTGATGTGCCAGCTCTAATTGCTGCAATTATTTTTGGACCAATTGCGGGGATAATTGTAGAGGGAATAAAGAATATTTTACATTACGGGATTCAAGGTAGTTTAGTAGGAGTGCCAGTTGGAGAAATTGCAAACTTTATTGCAGGATGTTTATTTATTGGACCAGCAGCTTTCTTATTTAGAAAGTATCGTACTGTAAAGAGTTTAACGACAGGACTAATGTTAGGGACAATTACAATGGCGCTAATTATGAGTGTATTAAACTATATCATCATATTCCCAGCTTACACTTGGTTTTTAAATGCACCTGCTATGTCTAGTGAGGCTATAAGAACGACTGTTGTAACAGCGATCTTACCGTTTAATTTAATTAAAGGAATTGTAGTAACAATTGTATTTGTAGCATTATTCTCACGCCTGAAAGTATGGGTGTTTGCAAAAATGAAAAATGCATAACATATAAAATAAAACCATTAGTAGTGTGAAACTACTAATGGTTTTTTGTTAAGTAGAATGAAAATAGGGAACAAAAAATGCCCCTCATCAATATGAGGGGCATTTTTTGAAGTTAATAAAAGACTATTCGAATTTTAAAGCGTCGCCGTCAAATGATTCGTCAGCAACTTTAATTGAGTCAGTTGGACAACCTTCGAATGCATCCATCATATCTTCAATTAATACATCTGGAATTTCAACGATACCTTGGTTATCATCTAATGTTACAAATGCAATACCTTCATCATCATAGTCATAAATGTCTGGTGCAGCAGCGCCGCAAGCACCACATGCGATACAAGTATCTTTATCAACGATTGTATATTTTGCCATCTTTTTTCCCTCCTGATAATATGTATGTGAAAAGCTCGCCATAAAAATTATAACCTTATTGTAAAACGGTTTGTAAAACTTTTCAACATAAAATTATAATGATAATGCTTATCAATTAGAGTGTCAACTTATTTTTGAATTATGTCATAAGATTTTCAAAATACGTAAATGTTATTTCGTTTGGTACAATAGAGTATGTACAAGCATATGGTACCGATATGATAAGGTTAATGAGTAACAGTAGACGTTGTAATCATATTGAAAAAGAATTAAGTTAAATTGGAAAGGGGAAGCGGTAATGCAACTACAATATACTTTATTGTATTGTTTAAAACAATTGAATGGCGAAAGGACCGTTTCTTCTATTTATTATTTATTAAAAGGAAAGAGGTCATCGCAAACATTACAAGATGGGAAGATGTTTCAAATTTCTTTTTTGTTTGGGATTTATAAATCTTTGAATAGAGCTGATTATGATCAAGAAGTTGCAAAGTTGGTACAAACGGATTTAGTTCAATCTATACATGAAAATACATACGTAGTAACGACTGCTGGTAACATGCAATTAAACAAATGGAAAGATGACTTTGCTTTTCCGACGTGTTTACATGGTTTACACTATGGTGAAATAGGTGAAACGTTTTGGAAGAGATTATCATTAATCGTTCAAACCATTTCGAATTTACAACAGGTGAATACGAAATTTATTCCAATTCAGCAAGATACAGAAATAATGATGTGGGTGAAACGTTTTCTCACTGGAATACCATATATGAGAAGTGAATTGGCTAAAAGGTTGTGGAAGGAGATGTATACTCTTTTACAAAAAAATAAACCATTAGAGGCGACAATCGTAACATATCGCTTAACGGGCTATAAACGCATCGGTTGTACGTTGCAACAATTAGCGGAAATTACGAAACAAGATGTATTTCGAGTGTATTTTTTATTTTGGGGTACAATTCATTTCATTATTCAAGAAGTTCGTAATAAAGAAAGTGAGTTTCCGTTATTAGCTGAAATTATATCTTATCCAAATGAGAAGGCTGATTTATTTAGCATATCTACGAAAAAAACATATAATCTTTGGAGACAAGGACGCTTTCTGGAAGAAATAGCAACAATTCGGAATTTGAAGGTTGCAACGATAGAAGATCATTTTGTAGAAATCGCTTTACGAGAAAAAGAATTTTCAATTGAGATGTTTATGGAGAAAGACAAAATAGATAAAGTAAAAGAAGTAATTGAGACATTACAAACACGTAAGTTACGTGTCTTGAAACAAGCGGTTGGGGAAGAGATATCTTATTTTGAAGTCCGTCTTGTATTGGCACGGATGGAGGGTATAAATGAAACTTGAGGAATATTTATATAAGTGGTTTGGATATTCTGAATTTCGTCAAGGACAAAAAGAAGTTATTACAGACTTATTAGAAGGAAAAGATGTTATAGCGATGCTTCCGACTGGAAGAGGGAAATCTATGTGCTATCAACTCCCAGGGCTAATGCAAGGAGGAACAGTGCTTGTTGTATCACCACTATTATCTTTAATGGAAGATCAAGTTACACAATTAAAGTATGTTGTGAAAAATCGAGTGATTGCATTTAATAGTTTTCGGACATTAAGTGAAAAAAGAGAAGCGATGAAAAAATTGGCTTTTTATAAATTTATTTTTGTGTCTCCAGAAATGTTGCAATCGGATTTATTAATAAGAGAATTGAAGAAAATTCATATTTCAATGTTTGTTGTGGATGAGGCCCATTGTATTTCGCAGTGGGGGTATGATTTTAGACCGGATTATAAAAAATTAAACGTAGTAATTGAGAACATTGGATCTCCTACGGTACTAGCATTAACAGCGACAGCGACAAAGGATGTACTGCAAGATATAGCAGAGAGTTTAAGTTTAAAGAATGTCTCGCAGCATGCATACTCTATTGATCGTCCAAATATTGCAATGGAAGTGCAATTTATAGAGACGATAGAAGAGAAGAAAGAAGCACTTTTGGAACATGTGATGTATTTACAGGGGCCAGGGATTGTATATTGTTCAAGTAGAGCATGGACAGAACGTTTAACGGAATATTTAAGAGGAAAAGGCTGTACTGGTGTGGCTTTTTATCATGGTGGTATGGAACATGAAGAGCGTATGTTAATTCAGCAGCAATTTATGAATGACCAATTGCAAATTGTAATATGCACAAGTGCTTTTGGTATGGGAGTAAATAAGTCGAATACGAGATATATTATTCATTTCCATTATCCGACTAATATAGCTTCCTACTTACAAGAAATCGGAAGAGCTGGAAGAGATGGCGAACCGAGTATAGCCTTTTTATTATGTAGTCCGTTGGATCACGATTTGCCAATTTCAATTATTGAAGATGAATTGCCAAGTAAGTCGCAAATACAATTTTTATTTTCTTTACTACAAGAAAGAATGTTTCAAACGAAAGAATTACCAATAGAAGATGTAGAAGAAATTTGTTATAATGCAGCAAGATTTAATGAACAATATTGGCGTTTCATCCGCTATCATCTCGAACGGCTTGGGATCATACAACGGCGAAAACTAATATTAGAGAGCTTGTCAGATGAAATCATGAACAGATTAATAGCTGAAGTAGAAATAAGATTGCGTAATAAATATAGTGAGCTAGAAAACATGAAGTCATGGATACAAGTTAAAGGATGTAGGCGTGAATATGTGCTTCAACAGTTCGGTTATAGAAAAGAGACAGAGTTAAAAAATTGCTGCGATTATTGTGGTATTACAAAAACGGAGTATAAAAAAAGACGAGCGCAACAATCCGATTTCGACTATAATTGGGAAACAGAGTTACAAAAGCTTTTCGGCCTAGAGAAGATGGAGGAATGATGAACATTCAAAGGCATAATGTTGAAGATATGAGTCCGAAAGAAATAAGGCTGAATCTGTATATAACACAGCTAATTATTATTGGTATTGGTTGTTTGCTAGCATATATATTATTTCGAGATACAAAAGAAGTTTTTAGTCTTTGGAAGTGGGAACCTGTACGAATACTTATAGTAGGTAGTTTATTAGCGATTGGTATTGTGTTATTAGATTATGTTGCAATGCGAGTATTTCCAGAGTCTTGGTTTGATGATGGTGGTATTAACGATAAGATGTTTCAAGGAATGTCAGTTATGCATTTACTCGTTATTACGTTCGTTATTGGCTTTGCAGAAGAATTTTTATTTAGAGGTGTAATGCAGACTCATTTCGGAATTATAATAGCAAGTTTAGTATTTGCAGTCTTACATATTCGGTATATAACAAAGCCATTTTTGTTTTGTTTCGTATGTTTTATTAGTTTTGTCTTTGGTTATGTATTTGAATGGACAGGGAATTTATTTATAACAATCTTTGCACACTTTCTTGTTGATTTTATAATGGGACTCCAACTAAGAAAATAAATGGAAGGTGGTGGTGAACAACATGAGGAAACGAATTCCTGATTTTGAAGAGGAATTAGAAGTTGAGCAAGTGGAAGAAGATGAAAGTTTACCGCCGCGAAGTGAACTTCATAGAAATAAAGAGAAAAAGCAAAAGTTTAAAATGAATCACATTTTTGTCCGAGTATTAACGTGTCTATTCATATTACTACCAATTAGTATTTTATGGTATACGGATAAATATATTCAGGTGAAAAGTGATAGTAGTAATGCTGGTAAAAGTGCGTTTGAAGTAATTTTTTTTGATTCAGCCAAATCTGAAACTCAGAAACAATCTGAGAAGGTGGTAACGCATACTGTGAAAAAGGGAGAAACTTTAGAAAGTATAGCGAAGCAATATTTTTCAGATGAAAGTGGGATTGAAGTTATTAAAAAGTATAATAACTTAGAAGAAGATGAAGTGAGTGCAGGTCAAGAATTAAAAATTCCGATAAAAGATAAGTCCGTAAAACAAGAGAGCTAGTAAACTAAGCAATTCGTAGCTTGTTATAAAAACTGAGGATTATCTTTATGAGTAGGGGAGTAAAAATATGATATGGATTACAATATTAAGTACTCTCATATGTATAGGTATAATATTTCTTCTTGTAATGTATAAAGAAGCGATGCGTAATACGGTATTGGAACATACTTTAGAATTTAAAGAATTCCCGCAAAGTTTTCAACAGATGAATATGTTTTTTATTTCTGATATTCATAGAAGAGTCGTTTCAGATTCGTTAATTGAGCGAATAAAGGGAAAAGTAGATCTCGTTATTATTGGTGGTGATTTAGCGGAAAAGGGCGTACCTTTATCAAAAATCTCTGCAAATATTCAAAAGTTAAGAGCGATAGCTCCTGTATATTTTGTATGGGGAAATAATGACTATGAGATTGAATACCATGAATTAGATGCGTTGCTATTAGAAAATAATGTGAAAGTTTTAGATAATACAAGAGTTGTATTTGAATCTGAGTTAGGAGAGAAAATTTGCTTACTCGGTGTAGATGATGTTGGATTGGAACGTGATCGTTTAGACTTAGCATTGGCTGATTGTAAAGAAGAGGGATTTCGTATTTTAATTAGTCACAACCCTGATATAATAAAAAAAATGTCTGGAAAAGAACAAATTTCACTTGTGTTAAGTGGACATACACATGGAGGACAGATTCGATTATTCCCATCTGAAAAATATTTAAAAGGTGGCGTATATAATCATTCAAATACGACTCTCTTTGTTAGTAATGGATACGGAACAACATTGATTCCACTTCGTTTTCGAGCACCTGCTCAAACACATATTATTACGTTATGTGGAGGGAAATGATGCCAACTCTAAATGGAAAATATAATATAAAAGCTGTTTCGAATATTATTGGAGTTCAACCGAGTACGCTTCGTGCATGGGAAAGGCGATATCAGATTATTGCCCCAAAGCGGAATCAAGCTGGGCATCGATTATATACAGAAGAGCATATTCGAATTTTGAAATGGTTAATGGAGAAGGTTTCTTCCGGTATGATGATTGGACAAGCAGTGCAGTTATTAGAAGGGAATCGTTTGCAGAGTAATGCCCAAAAAGAAATACATTACGATAAAGAAGTTGTTTTAGTGGACGATTTACTACAAGCTTTGTTAGAATTTGATGAAATTACAACTTCTGCATTAATAAATGAGGCTTTTAGTATTTATTCAACAGAAAAAGTTATCACCGGTATTATTCTTCAAGTGACAAACAAATTGTTGACACTAAAAAATAACAATGAGATTGCAATGACGCAATTCCAATATGCCGTATCATTTTTACAAACTCGTCTAGGAATGGTGTATCATAATGCTTCAACGTTTTCTTCCATACACAAAGTAATTGTGTTAGAAAATAATACATTGAAAGGATTTATTTTCTCAATGTATTTACGTTTAAAAGGATATGAGGCGATACATATTAGGACAAGTTTAGAGGGAGATGGCATGTTATTAGCGGTTGAGCAAATACAGCCAAAACATTTATTTGTCTCTTTTGAAAATGGCCTAGAACTGAAAAGGGCGATGAATGTTGGGGATTTATTGCAAGAAAAAAATGAGAACCTTTCTGTTGGGGTTATAGGGGAAATAAGCGCTCGAGATCAGTTGAACATTCAAACAATCCTAATCGGCGATACGAAAGAAGAATGGGATGAATGGTTAAAAATGTTAGAATAGTTGTTCGGAAAGAACCATCTATTTTCTATTTCATATAATAAAAATTAGATTCAATGGTTACGTAGGGAGGGTATGAGATGAGGCTGGAACGATTAAATTATAATAAGATAAAAATTTTCCTAACATTTGATGATTTATCTGAACGAGGATTAACGAAAGAGGATTTATGGAGAAATGCACCGAAAGTACAGCAACTATTTCGTGATATGATGCAAGAAGCAAATAAAGAATTAGGATTTGAAGCAGATGGTCCGATTGCAGTTGAAGTATTTTCTCTACAAGCACAAGGCATGGTTGTAATAGTAACGAAGGAAAATCAAGAAGTGGATACAGATGATGAGTTCCGTGACGAGTTTATTGAAATGCAAGTGACTCTAGATGAGAGCGAGCACATACTTTATGAGTTTGCTACACTAGACGACGTAATTAACCTGTCGAATCGCTTATATAACCTTGGTGTAACTGGCGGAAAGTTATATACATGGGATGGGCGTTTCTATCTTTGGATGGAAGAAGAAGAGCAAATACAATTATTGAAGGCGGATTTTATAGCTATTTTAGCAGAATACGGTAATCCGTCTACGGCAACCATTTACCGTGTAATGGAGTATGGTAAAGAATTAATGGCTTCTCAAGCAATTGAACAAGTATACAATTACTTTGTGAAAAAGCAAAACCTCAGCTAATATAACATAGCTGGGGTTTTGTATTTTATTTGGATAAGAGGAGTAAGGCTAGGGTCAATTATAAATATTTAAACAAACGTTTTCTTAATTAAATATACCGTTTCGCGACGCTGTATTCGAGTGAGATAAAAAATATTTAAATATTTAAGTATTTTACTTTTCTAAAAGCAATAAAAGGACTATAATAATAGTGAAAACGCTTGCAATACGAAATAAGTTGTATATATTTGTTAGCGTTTTCTATTGCATTCCAAATTTAACGGTGTATACTAGGCAATGAAGGTTTACTAAACAAGTGAAATTACAGGGGGTTTACTTACTATGGTAGCCGAAAAGGGAACTCAAACAAAAACACAACAACAAAGGGAACAACATTTTGAACTATTGAATTCGACACAAATTGTTATTAGTGAAGCATTAGAAAAATTGGGTTATCCAAACGAAGTATATGAATTATTAAAAGAACCAATTCGTATGATGACAGTGAAAATACCAGTTCGTATGGATGACGGGACTGTTAAAATATTTACAGGATATCGTGCGCAACATAATGATGCTGTTGGTCCAACGAAAGGTGGAATTCGCTTCCATCCGAATGTAACAGAAAATGAAGTGAAAGCACTTTCGATCTGGATGAGTTTAAAATGTGGTATTGTTGATTTACCGTATGGTGGAGGTAAAGGTGGAATTATCTGTGACCCACGTGAAATGTCATTCCGTGAATTAGAAAGACTAAGCCGCGGTTATGTACGAGCAATTAGCCAAATCGTTGGTCCTACAAAAGATATTCCGGCTCCAGACGTATTTACAAACTCTCAAATTATGGCATGGATGATGGATGAGTATAGCCGTATTGATGAATTTAATTCACCAGGATTTATTACAGGTAAGCCACTTGTATTAGGTGGATCACACGGACGTGAAACAGCAACAGCGAAAGGTGTAACAATTTGTATTCGCGAAGCTGCAAAAAAACGCGACATTGATATTAAAGGTGCGCGTGTTGTTGTTCAAGGGTTCGGTAATGCGGGTAGCTTCTTAGCTAAATTTATGCATGATGCAGGTGCGAAAGTAATTGCAATTTCAGATGCTTACGGTGCATTACATGATCCAAATGGATTAGATATTGATTATTTATTAGACCGTCGTGATAGCTTCGGTACAGTAACAAAACTATTTAATAATACAATTTCAAACAAAGAATTGTTAGAACTTGATTGCGATATTTTAGTTCCAGCTGCAATTGAGAACCAAATTACAGAAGAAAATGCTAATAATATTAAAGCAAAAATTGTTGTTGAAGCTGCAAATGGTCCAACAACTTTAGAAGCAACTAAAATTTTAACAGATCGCGGAATTTTACTTGTTCCAGACGTATTAGCAAGTGCTGGTGGAGTTACAGTATCTTACTTTGAGTGGGTACAAAATAACCAAGGTTACTACTGGACAGAAGAAGAAGTAGAACAACGCTTAGAAAAAGTAATGGTAAGATCATTTGATTCTATTTATGAAACAGCACAAGTTCGTAAAGTGAACATGCGCTTAGCAGCTTATATGGTTGGTGTTCGTAAAATGGCTGAAGCAAGTCGCTTCAGAGGTTGGGTATAATATTATATCGTGAAAAAACGTGATTCCTTTCGAGGGAATCACGTTTTTTTGTTGGAGTATTAGTGTGAGGTGTTGTATATGGAAAATGAAATGATGGAACGAGTAGAACAATTAGAAGAAAAGGTTAAGAGCTTAGAGGGAGAACTCTCAAGAACGACGAAAGCCCGAAAAACAAGTGTCGTTCGGATGTTCGGAGAAGGCTTATTGTTTTTAATATTTGGTGTGGTTGTAGTAGGGCCGATTATCGCTTTTATATTCACGATTATTACTTGGCTTGTTGAAAAATAAAATAAAAAAATAAAAGAACGCTTGTTCTGTACGAACAAACGTGCTATACTCTCCTTAGATAAACAAAACGGAAATGATTTTAAGGAGAGATAAATGATGAAAATGACAGTAGACCAAAGATTTATGATGCCAGCAGATGTTGTAGAACGAGTGGAAGTATTACGAAACAAAAAAAGTAAGCGTGGCACATTATTACAATCAGTAAATAAATTTTTCGGCTTAGATACGAAAGAAGATTGTGTTTGGTTTTACGGTTTTTATGGAGTCGCTGTAAGTATTTTGTTATTTATGGTGTTCACATCAAATATTTTCGATTTTCTCTTCGTGTAAGAAATATGCGATAAGGACATTGCTACCGAATACATATATAAGGAAGTAAGGTAATTTTCTAAAGCGGGAGTTGGTAGTAATGGCGATGTTTCCTATAGAGCGTAACTATATTGGATATGGAAGTTCACGACCGGGAATTCCTCTTTCTAAAGTAAGGTTTATTGTAAGTCATGATACAGGGAATCCTGGTAGCAATGCAATAGGAAATCGGGATTACTTTAATGAAATACAACCGAAAGCTTCGGCGCATACATTTATAGATGACAAAACAATATTGGAAATTGTTCCTATAAATGAAGTTGCGTATCATGTTCGATATGGTGTGTCGACGGATAATGACTTATATGGTTATGATGCGAATAAGGCTGCCATTGGTGTGGAACTTTGTTATGGCGGTGATGTTAACTTTTGGGAAGCGTATACGCGTTTTACATGGTATCATGCTTATTTATGTCAAAACTTTGGCTTGAATCCGAAAAAAGATATCGTATCACATAAAACACTTGATCCAGCTAGAAAGATTGATCCTGAAAATGTATTAGGGAAACAAGGTATTAAATTTCAACAGTTTTTAGCAGATGTCTATCGGATGTACGTTTCGTTTAGATGACAAACGTATGAAAAATGAATACAATAAAGATAGGTGCCTACTGTTGTAAGTAGGTTTTTTCTTGTTTTTATAAATAGTGCAGAGGTAGAAGACTAGGAGTGAACCGAGTATGCAGAAAGAAACAGCTATCATAATTGGAGGCGGTCCGTGCGGATTAGCAGCAGCAATTTCGTTGCAAAAGGTAGGGATTAATCCGTTAGTAATTGAAAAAGGAAACATTGTAAATGCGATTTATAATTATCCAACTCATCAAACATTTTTCTCCTCTAGTGAAAAATTAGAAATTGGTGAAGTAGCTTTTATTACCGAAAACCGTAAGCCAGTTCGAAATCAAGCACTTGCGTATTATCGCGAAGTAGTAAAGCGTAAATCTGTACGCATAAATGCTTTCGAACGAGTAGAGAAAGTTCAAAAAGATGGAGAAGTTTTTAAGGTTGAGACGGCGAAACGTGACGGACATAAAGAAATATATATAGCGAAATATATTGTTGTAGCCACTGGATATTATGACAATCCAAATTATATGAATGTTCCAGGTGAGGAACTGAAGAAAGTAGCTCACTATTTTAAAGAAGGACATCCTTATTTTGATCGAGATGTAGTAGTTATAGGTGGAAAAAACTCAAGTATAGACGCTGCGTTGGAACTTGTTAAAGCAGGAGCGCGTGTAACGGTACTGTATCGTGGAAGTGAGTACTCGCCGAGCATTAAGCCGTGGATTTTACCGGAATTTGAGGCGTTAGTACGAAACGGTACAATTCAAATGCATTTTGGGGCTCATGTGAAAGAAATTACTGAACATACATTAACGTATACCGTTGATGACGGGGCATTTACAATCCAAAATGATTTTGTATTTGCGATGACGGGTTACCATCCTGATCATAGTTTCTTAACGGAGATGGGCGTTCGAATTGATGAAGAAACTGGGCGTCCGATTTATACAGAGGATAGAATGGAAACAAACACTGAAAATATTTTCATTGCAGGTGTAATTGCCGCTGGGAATAATGCAAATGAAATATTTATCGAGAACGGTAGATTTCATGGAGATGCGATTGCGCAAACCATTGCGTCGAGAGAAAAATAAAAAGAAGCTGTCGAAAAATTCGACAGCTTTTTTTATTCGTGCATAAACATATTTTGGATTGTTTCATGTGATTTTGTATTCTCTAATGCGACTAGTAATTTAATACGTGCTTTTTGAGCGTTTAAGCCGTATGTGAATATAACGCCCATATCTTTTAATTGTTTGCCGCCACCTTCATATGAATATACGTCTTGAACGATACCATTGAAGCAACGTGAAACTAATACGACTGGAATTCCTTTGCTTATTAATCGTTCTAAACTAGGGAGTGTACGTGGAGGCAAATTACCTTGTCCAAGCGCTTCAATGACAATTCCGTCAACTGGAAGGTTTTCAATTGCTGCTAACAATGTATCATCCATACCAGCATATGCTTTTAGAACAACTACGTTTTTAGAGATGTTATTTACTGTATACGTTTCATGATGTACTAAAGCGTGATGGAAAACAACACCACGTTTTGTTACCATTCCAATTGGTCCATATTGTGGACTTTGGAATGTTGCAACATTACTTGTATGTGTTTTCGTTACATTTGTAGCGCAATGAATTTCGTCGTTTAATACGACTAGAACACCTTTTTCTGCAGCTTCATTACTGCTAGCTACTTTTACAGCTGATAAGAAGTTATATAGACCATCAGCACCTAATTCATTACTAGAACGCATTGCGCCTGTTACTACGATTGGAATAGTTGCTTTGACTGTTAAATCTAGGAAATATGCGGTTTCTTCTAATGTATCCGTACCATGCGTAATGACTACGCCATGAATGTTGTCTTGTTTTACTCTTTCATCAATGATGACTTGTAATTGTAACATCTCGCTTGGTGTCATATGAGGAGATGGTAGATGGAACACATCTTCAACGATTAAATCAACATCGCCTTCTAAATCAGGAATGAATTTTAAAAGAGGATTTTTTTCTCCTGGTTGTATGACCCCAGTTTCTTTATCTTCCTCCATTGCAATTGTTCCACCTGTGTGTAAAACTAGGATTCTTTTCAATGCTTATACCCCTTTCAAGTTGAAAAATACATTTAGAACATAACATGTTTTGAGTAAATTCGACAATGAAAATGTATAAAAGCATGCTTGGAATATGACAATAAATTTAATTGCGCTATGTACGTTGTATAAAATCATGAAATGTAATGTGTAAGTATATGGTGGGAAGGAGTGGATATCTTGAAGAAGGTGGAGAAAATTATCATTCGTATATTAATAATTCAATTTATTTGTCTTTGTGTTGTGCAATTGTTATTTATACATAAGTCATCAATAAAATATCTATCTAAAATTGTTTATTATGAAGGTGTCGTCGCGAAAAATAAAGAAGAAATCTTACAGGTGAGTAGGTAGTTTTCGTTTTCTTCTAGGAAGGATTATGCTACAATAATTGAGGATTTAATGACGTGAAGCAAATGAGAAGAAGCAGGGATGAATACCTGCTTTTCGTTTTGTTTTATAAGTGAAAAAATGAGGTGTTACAATGGATAAACGAATTTCAATTGCTATAGATGGTCCAGCAGCTGCTGGGAAAAGTACAGTTGCAAAAGTTGTGGCAAAGAAGCTTTCTTACGTTTATATTGATACAGGCGCAATGTACCGTGCTATTACATATGCAGCCCTTGAACAAAAAGTGGATATTGAAAATGAAGAAAAGCTAATGGAAGTTGTAAAAAATGTGAATATTGAATTTCAACAAGGAGAAAATACACAACTTGTATTTTTAAATGGACAAGATGTTTCGGAAGTTATTCGTACGCCTGATGTGACGAATCGAGTATCTATTGTGGCAAAGCATCGTCTTGTTCGTGAAGAAATGGTTCGTCGTCAACAAGAATTAGCGGAAAAAGGCGGCGTTGTAATGGATGGCCGTGATATTGGTACACATGTGTTACCAGATGCTGAAGTGAAAATCTTTATGCTTGCTTCTGTAGAAGAAAGAGCGGAAAGAAGACATTTAGAAAATATAAATAAAGGTTTCGATTCTAATTTAGAGCAGTTACAAGAAGAAATTGCTCAGCGTGATAAATTGGATTCAGAACGCGAAGTTTCTCCTCTAAAAAAGGCTGATGATGCATTGGAATTAGATACAACTTCTTTATCAATTGAAGAAGTCGTCCAAAAAATTATGGGTATTGTTTCAGGAGTATTTGCGAAATAAAGAAAGGGGATTATCCTCTTTCTTTTTTTGTTTGTATAGAAATGTAAAGGATACGTGAATTGTGAGTCTCTTTCCTTGACAAATGAGCCGATTTATAAGAAGTTAGTTAAAGAGGAATAAAACTGTCAGAATATATTCGCTATTATATTTCAAAACATACTTTCTTCAAGATGATTTTGCTGTATACTATTTATATAGGATTAATATATTTTCTTATGAATGCTATTGAAAAAGAGTATGTGATGATAAATTCTTAAACATGCAAATGAAAACATTTGTTTTCATTTCGTATATACATAAAAATGCTTTGTCAATTCTGTAGGGAGGTATTTCCATGGTAGAGAAAATGAATGAAGAAGTTATGGATTCAAAAGAATTACAAGTTGGTGACGTTGTTACAGGTTCTGTAACGAAGGTTGAAGAAAAACAAGTGCTTGTAAATGTTGGATACAAAACAGATGGCGTAATTCCAATTAGTGAATTAGCTAACGTTCATATTGAAAAAGCAAGCGATGTTGTAGAATTAGATCAAACACTAGAATTGAAAATTATTAAATTAGAAGAAGATGATCTTGTTTTATCTAAACGTGCTGTTGATGCAGAAAAAGCATGGGTAGAATTACAAGAGAAATTTACTTCTGGTCATGTATTTGATGTTACTGTAAAAGATATCGTGAATGGTGGATTAGTTGTGGACCTAGGCGTTCGTGGTTTTATCCCAGCTTCACTTGTAGAAGTACATTATGTAGAAGACTTTTCTGACTATAAAGGAAAAACATTAGCGGTAAAAATTGTTGAATTAGACCGCGAAAAAAATCGTGTAATCCTTTCGCATAAAGCGGTAGTAGAATTAGAACTAGATTCTAAGAAAAAAGAAGCAATCTCTTCGTTAAAAGAAGGGGATATTGTTGAAGGAACAGTACAACGATTAACGGATTTTGGTGCTTTCGTTAACGTTGGTGGTGTGGACGGTTTAGTTCACATTTCGCAAATTTCACACGAACGTGTGGAGCAACCATCTGAAGTGCTAGAGCAAGGTCAAAAGGTAAAGGTAAAGGTGCTATCTGTTGATGCTGATACGCAACGTATCTCTTTATCAATTAAAGCAGCTCAGCCGGGACCTTGGGAAAATGTTGCTGGTGAAATAAAAGCTGGTGATATTCGTGAGGGAGTAGTAAAACGTCTAGTTACATTCGGTGCTTTCGTTGAAATTTTACCTGGCGTTGAAGGGCTTGTGCACGTATCTCAAATTGCAAATCGTCACGTGAAAAATCCAAATGAAGTATTGGAAATGGGACAAGAAGTAAAAGTGAAAGTACTTGAAGTACATGTAGCGGAAAAACGTATTTCTTTAAGTATAAAAGAAGCACTTGAAGAAAATAATGTAACAGAAGATTATAGCAAATATGAGCCAAATGCTGATTCTGCTACTTTCCAATTAAGTGATATTATTGGTGAACAACTGAAAAAATTAAAGAAATAAAGAGGGGTACGAGTGGTAAGGGCAAAACGTAAATTAGATCATATTGAATATGCTCTTTCTACTGGTCAGTCTCGTACGCATGGCTTTCATGATATTGATTTTGTGCATCAAAGCTTGCCAAATTCAAGTTATGATACTATAACATGTGAAACAAAAATCGGCGAACTTTCACTAAGTTCGCCGATTTTTATCAATGCGATGACTGGTGGTGGAGGAGAGCAAACGTTACATATTAATGAGCAACTAGCATATGTAGCGAAACATCATAATCTCGCTATGGCTGTAGGTTCGCAAATGGCAGCGTTAAAAGATGAGCGTGAGGCGGCTTCTTATAAGGTCGTTAGAAAGATAAATCCAAATGGGATTTTCTTTGCGAATTTAGGTAGTGAGGCAACTGTCGAACAGGCAGAGCGTGCCGTTGATATGATTGAAGCAAACGCACTACAAATTCATTTAAATGTTATACAAGAGTTAACGATGCCTGAAGGAGATCGTGATTTTACGGGGGTACTTCAGCGGATTGAACAAATTGTTTTAAAGAGTAAAATTCCTGTCATTGTAAAAGAAGTTGGATTTGGGATGAGTAAGGAAACAGTGCAACAGTTAGTGAGTATAGGTGTAACGGCAATTGATATTGGTGGACAAGGTGGTACAAATTTTGCTGCTGTTGAAAATGAAAGAAGACAGCGAATGCTTTCTTATTTTAATAACTGGGGCATACAAACAACTACCTCGATTATTGAAGCAACCTCTACAAATAACAACCTCTCTTTTATTGCATCTGGGGGCATACAAACAGCGCTTGACGTGGCGAAGGCAATCGCATTAGGGGCGAATACAACCGCATTTGCTGGATACTTTTTACGTATTTTAATGCAAGATGGTATCGAGAAGTTAGTGGGTGAAATTGATCTTTTACATACAGATTTAAAATTTATTATGACAGCTCTTGGTGCGAAGACGATAGAAGAGTTGCAATCTGTACCTCTTGTTGTAAAGGGCGAAACGTATCATTGGTTAATGCAGCGCGGTATTGATACAACGCATTATAGTAGGAGATAAAAAACCAACCGAACGGTTGGTTTTTTGTTTTTTATTCTTTTTTGTAATATAAAGTAGGGAACGGAATTAGTATTCTATAAAAAACAGACGTTTAATAAGATTAATTGTATATAAAAATATTATTCGGCGGAATTTGCAATTGAAAAAGAGGTTGCAAAAATGAAAAAATATAGAAGAGGTGATGCTGAATTATTAGAGAGAGCTTAAATTTCCTATGGGAAATAGGTGAAGGTGAAATTAAGTCATGGGAAGATTAGTATATAAAATATTATTTCAATATAAATAAAAATCATTAAAATAATTATGAAAAAAGACGGTTTCGGACAATATCGAAACCGTCTTTTTGTATGTTTAGTGCTGATTTTGCTTGCGAGCTTGCTCCGGTGTATCAAGACTTGTTGCACCAGGATATTGAAGTGATTGGTCGCGATCCGATTCAACGCGGCGTGATTCTCTTAGTTTTCGTTCTTGGCGATCTTTACCCATTGTGAATAGCACCTCCTTATTAAAAGTGTTGCTGTTATATGAAAAAACTATGCGTAAAGAAAGGGGGATTAACTTTCATAAAAAGTTCCCATAATGGAAAACATAGGAGGTGAAATGATGGATGGGAGTACTTTTTATTTTGTAGCTTGGATAGGGTGGGTTATCGTAACTTTCTTTATGAAAAAGGAATCTATTCGATGGAAGTTAAGTGCTTGTATATTGATTTTTATAATTTGCTCTCCGTTACATGTAACGATTGCTTCATTCACGGTATCAATAAATGCTCTTTTACTTTGTATTATTTCTTTTATAGGGATTACGCTATATTCTATTTGGAAAAAAATATATACCTTACTTTCGGCGCTTATTATTGCAATGTTATATACAAGTTTTCATTTGTTAGAAGTATATGACCCGATTTGGATTGTGGTGGATAGGTTGTTTCTGTTAAGTGGTGCCCTTGTGTATGCATCAGTTTTATTGCATGGAGATCGTTTCCTGCGATTATGTTCTTTATATATAGGGATGTTGCAAGGAGAGTTGTTAGTGACACTTATTTTTCGAAAACTAAACTTCCCTTATGATTACGGTAGTTTAGCGTTTTTTGATATCATCGCCGTTTCTACATTGTTTATGACAATTTTATTTTGGATTGCAAAAGTATCAGTATACATGGAACAGTTTAAGCGGAAAACACGTAAAAGAAAGGCGAGGGTAATACATGACTGAATATACACCAGCCATTTTATGTGGCGTAATAGCAGGGACGGTAACGAGAGTGTTAATGCTTCGCACGGATACGCGGCAATATCCAACGAGGCTTCATGGGAAAATTATTCATATTGCGATGGGGTTAATTGCCGCAGCCTTAGGAGCGATTGCAATCCCGTCTATTTTGAAAAAAGATTTTTCTGCCATTACATTTCTTACGTTAGCAGCGACGCAATTTCGTGATGTGCGTAATATGGAAAGAAATACGCTTCAACAATTAGATGGATATGAGCTCGTACCGCGTGGAAATACATACATTGAAGGAATTGCATTAGTTTTTGAAAGTCGCAACTATTTGGCGATGTTAACGTCATTTGCAACGACGTTTGCGTATATAGGGTTCCATTCATGGATTGCTGGAGTAATTATGGCTATAATAGCATTTTTTATTGCGAAAAAATTAATGTCAGGCAAAAGGTTACATGATCTTGTTGATATCGAGCATGTACCGCTTCGCTTTGAAGGAGCGGGGCTTTATATTGATAATATTTATATTATGAATATTGGATTGCCGGCAAGGCAAGAAGAAATTATGAAATATGGAATGGGTTTTATTTTAAAACCGAAATCAATTGATGCGATGGTTACAATTGCAAATTTAGGACAACGGCAAGCTATTTTACATGATGTCTCTGTTGCTCTAGGGATATATAGGGATTCAGGTACACCAGCACTTGTACCGTTAGCAAAGCGTGATTTAGAAGATGGAAGAGTTGGCATCTTTGTCTTGCCGCAAGACCAAGATGCCGAGAAAGCGATAGGTGTCATAGGGAATGTGCCAACGCTAGAAAGTGCCGTTCATATGTCATCGGAAGCCCCGAAAGGAAGGGGAGATAAAAGATGATGTTAGAAAGTGTTATTCTCGCAGTAATTACAACGACACCGGAAAAGTTTGCAGGCGGAGCTCCCTTATTTACTTGTGAGACGAAAGAGGAACTAGAATTTGTTGCAAATAATTTAGAGGCGATATTAGATGGTATTGCGCATCGCTTACAAGAGAATGTATATATTATTGTGAAACATTAGCAACGTGTGTTATAATATGAGGTGTTTTGATACGTTGAGAAATATTCTGGAATGCAAATCCCTTCTTGCACAAAGAAGGGTTTTTTACATAATAAACAGAAGCAAGTTGAAAGGATGAAAGTATATGCCGAAACCAGTAATAGCAATAGTAGGCCGCCCGAACGTAGGAAAATCTACTATTTTCAATAGAATTGTTGGAGAAAGAGTTTCAATCGTAGAAGATATACCAGGTATAACGCGAGACCGTATTTATAGTGCGGGAGAATGGTTAAATCATGAGTTTAACATTATTGATACAGGTGGAATTGATATTGGAGACGAGCCGTTCTTGACACAAATTCGTCAACAGGCGGAAGTAGCGATTGATGAAGCAGATGTTATCATTTTTATGACGAATGGTCGCGATGGTGTAACTGCAGCAGATGAAGAAGTTGCTAAAATTTTATATCGTTCTAAAAAACCTATTGTACTTGCGGTAAATAAGGTTGATAATCCAGAAATGCGTAGTGACATTTATGATTTCTATGCATTAGGATTCGGTGAGCCATTCCCGATTTCAGGTACACATGGTTTAGGACTTGGTGATTTGTTAGATGAAGCTGCAAATCATTTTCCGAAGATTGAAGAAGAAGCGTATGACGATGAAACAATCCGTTTCTCTTTAATTGGACGTCCAAACGTAGGGAAATCATCACTTGTAAATGCACTTCTTGGTCAAGAACGTGTAATTGTAAGTAATATAGCAGGAACGACACGTGATGCTGTTGATACACCATATAGCAAAGATGGTCAAGATTATGTAATTATCGATACAGCTGGTATGCGTAAAAAAGGGAAAGTATACGAAAGCACAGAAAAATATAGTGTACTTCGTGCGCTTAGAGCGATTGAACGTTCTGACGTTGTTTTAGTCGTTTTAGACGGAGAAGAAGGAATTATTGAACAGGATAAAAAAATTGCTGGATATGCTCATGATTCAGGACGAGCTGTTATTATCGTTGTAAACAAATGGGATGCAGTGAAAAAAGATGAGAAAACAATGAAAGCATTTGAAGAAAATATTCGTGCTCATTTCCAATTCTTGGACTATGCACCGATTGTATTCTTATCTGCGAAAACGAAAAAACGTACACAAACATTGTTACCAGTTATTAATGAAGTAAATGAAAGTCATAGTATCCGTGTACAAACGAATGTATTAAATGATGTAATTATGGATGCTGTAGCGATGAATCCAACGCCGACTCATAATGGTAGCCGTCTGAAGATCTTCTATGCGACACAGGTTGCGGTAAAACCACCGACATTTGTTGTGTTTGTAAACGATACAGAATTAATGCACTTTTCATATGAGCGCTTCTTAAAGAATCGTTTACGTGAAGCGTTCGGTTTTGTAGGAACACCGATTCACATTATCGCTAGAGCAAGAGACTAATGGAGAGGATGTGATTTTATGACAAAAATCACAGTAATAGGAGCAGGTAGCTGGGGAACAGCGTTAGCGATGGTATTAGCTGACAATGGACATGATGTACGTATTTGGGGAAATCGTTCTGAACTTATGGATGAGATTAATGCGAAACATGAGAATAGTCGATATCTTCCAGGAATTACATTGCCAAGCACAATCGTAGCCTACTCTTCTTTAGAAGAAGCATTAGTAGATGTAAATACAGTACTGTTAGTAGTACCGACGAAAGCGTACAGAGATGTATTACAAGAGATGAAAGAAATTGTTACAGAACCAGTTACGTGGATTCATGCAAGTAAAGGGATCGAACCAGGTACGTCAAAACGTATTTCGGAAGTGATTGAGGAAGAAATTCCAGAGAACTTGATTAAAGATGTTGTTGTACTGTCTGGACCGAGTCATGCTGAAGAAGTCGGCTTACGTCAAGCGACAACTGTTACATCGGCAGCGAAGCGTATGGAAGCGGCTGAGGAAGTACAAGATTTGTTTATGAATAGCTACTTCCGTGTATACACAAATCCTGATATTGTTGGAGTTGAGCTTGGTGGTGCTTTAAAAAATATTATCGCATTAGCTGCAGGGATAACGGATGGTCTTGGATTAGGTGATAATGCGAAAGCGGCATTAATGACACGTGGTTTAACGGAAATTGCTCGTTTAGGAAGAAAAATGGGCGGAAATCCTTTAACGTTCGCTGGTCTAACTGGTATGGGAGACTTGATAGTAACTTGTACAAGTGTTCATAGCCGAAATTGGCGTGCTGGAAATATGCTCGGAAAAGGGCACTCTTTAGAAGAAGTGTTAGAAAGTATGGGGATGGTTGTAGAAGGCGTAAGAACAACGAAAGCTGCTCATGAATTGGCAGAGAAGATGGAAGTTGAAATGCCGATTACAGCTGCTTTATATGACGTGTTGTTCAATGGGAATGATGTAAAGGATGCAGTAGGCTCATTGATGGGACGCGTTCGAAAACATGAAGTGGAAGCTATACCTGATTTACTTTAAATAAAAGCGACAGAAGTACAATTTGTACTCCTGTCGCTTTTTTATTTTTTGATTGGGTCTTTTCACCATTTTTTTATTTTTGCATAGGATGAAGTGTAACTTGAGGAGAGGGTGAAAAGAATGGATAATAACATTTTTAATAATATTGAGAAGGAAGCGAAAGTGAACAAAGAGGATATTTTTAAATTAGCGTCATCTGTACAAAATGCGAATTTACGTGATGAAACTGTGCTTCGTCAATTGATTCATCAAGTAGCTCTTATGGCAGGACGTGAGGTGCCGAAAGAGCAAGAGGATCAAATTGTAAAAGCGATTATTAACAATAATATGCCAGCAGATTTTGGCTCGTTAAGCAAAATGTTTAAAAAATAAATTATGAGAAACAAAGAGATTGTAGATTGCATATGATAGCCATGAAAGAATGGGAATAGAGCTGGTAAGGGCATATTTGGTCAACCGAAGCGCAAAATAATGCGCTTCGGTTATATTTTTGTACATAAATTTTGTTAATTTACATTAAAATGATGAATTGTATTTGTTTAAAGATTTTAATTTGTTAAAATAGTATAAAAATAGATTGGAAGTAAAGGGGTGTATATATGTCAGAAGGGCTTATAAAAATGTGGTTTTCCTTAGGGGCAATGGGATTTATGTTTGTTGCAGTAGTTTTTATTTTATTAAGTAGGCATAAAATGAAAAATAAATTTCTGAAAGGGATTACAGCGTTAGTAGCGTACACCCTCATGATTGTGTCGGGTATTGTTATTTTTCTTGTTGTATTTAGTGGACCTGTGGAGCAGTAAGAGGAGTGTATCTCAAAATGTTACATAAGGAGTAAGTTATACTAGCGTGAAAAGGTGATTGTTAGTGAAAAAAATCCATATTATTTTAATATTTTGTTGCATCAGCGTTTTAACAGGGTGTATGTATCCGAAAGAAAATATGAAACAAAATGCTGTTCCTTATGAAGATCAGTTACAAGTTGTTCAAAAAGCTATTACGACATATAAGGAACAAAATGGTGGGATATTGCCAATTAAAACGCGTGATATGAGTACACCTATTTATCAAAAGTATCCAATCGATTTTCAAAAAATTGCTCCGCGCTACATACAAGAAGCACCAGGGAATGCGTATGAAAGTGGAGGGGTATACCAATACGTATTAATAGATGTTGAAACAAATCCGACCGTAAAGTTAATTGATATAAGGATGGTTGAACAAATTCAGGAATTATCATTAAAACTAAGGATGTACCGTGATGAACATAGATATCCACCGTTTAAAAAAGTAATTTCAGACGGGGTATATGAATTGGATTACAAAAAACTAGGATATAAAGATGTACCGCAAGTGACAAGTCCGTATTCTGGTAAAGGACTTCCTTTTGTAATCAATGAAAAAGGAGAAGTATTTGTTGACTACAGAATCGACTTATATGAAGTGTTGAAAAAAAATGAAGGGCAATTTAAGGAAGGGGAAGATATTCGAAATATACTATCGAAAGACTCCCCATTTGTTCCCGCATATTCTTTACCGTATACGGTGAAGGACGGAGAACCAATTTTTTTTAAATCATAAGTCATGAACCTTTCTTTTAGCGAATAAGTTCTAGAAGAAAGGTTTTTTATGTTATACAACTTGTGATGCAAACAAAAAGTATTTTTTAAATAGTCATATGAAATTGGACAAAATTATTTGATATATTGTCCGAACTTCTAGAATACCATTATATTATATCAGATATTATAGGCAACGTTAGAGAAGGTATTAGTTGACTATATACGCGGAATTATTCCCAAAAATTTTGAGGGAGGGAATCACTTGGAAAAGGTAGATATTTTTAAAGATATTGCGGAACGCACAGGCGGTGATATTTATTTTGGAGTTGTAGGAGCTGTTCGAACAGGGAAATCAACATTCATTAAAAAATTTATGGAACTTGTTGTTATTCCGAACATTGAGAATGAATCTGACCGCCAAAGAGCGCAGGATGAACTGCCTCAAAGTGCTGCTGGTCGTACAATCATGACGACGGAACCGAAGTTTGTTCCAAACCAAGCGGTTTCTATCGAAGTAGATGAAGGACTTGAAGTAAATATTCGATTAGTAGATTGTGTTGGATATACGGTTCCAGGAGCAAAAGGCTATGAAGATGAGAATGGCCCGCGTATGATTAATACTCCTTGGTATGAAGAGCCTATTCCATTCCATGAAGCTGCAGAAATCGGCACGCGCAAAGTAATTCAAGAACATTCAACAATTGGTGTTGTAATTACAACGGATGGAACGATTGGCGAAATACCAAGAAGAGATTATATAGAGGCAGAAGAACGCGTTGTAAATGAGTTAAAAGAAGTTGGAAAGCCTTTCATTATGATTATCAATACTGTACAGCCGTATCATCCGGATACAGAGCAATTACGCCAAAGTTTATCTGAAGAATATGATATACCAGTAATTGCGATGAGTGTAGAGAGTTTAAGAGAAACAGATGTATATAATGTACTTCGAGAAGCGTTATTTGAGTTCCCAGTATTAGAGGTGAATGTAAACCTTCCTAGTTGGGTAATGGTGCTAAATGAAGGGCATTGGTTACGCAAAAGTTATCAAGAAGCAGTTCAAGAGACTGTGAAGGATATAAAACGTCTTCGTGATGTGGACCGTGTCGTTTGGCAGTTTAGTCAATATGAATTTATTGATCGGGCAAGTCTAGCTGGCATTGATATGGGGCAAGGTGTGGCAGAGATTGATTTATATGCGCCAGATGAATTGTACGATCAAATTTTAAAAGAAGTAGTAGGGGTAGAAATTCGAGGGAAAGATCATTTACTGAAGCTTATGCTCGACTTATCTCATGCGAAAATAGAATATGATCAAGTGGCGGATGCCCTGCGTATGGTAAAGCAAACAGGATATGGTGTAGCAGCACCTGCACTAGCTGATATGAGCTTAGATGAGCCGGAAATCATACGTCACGGTTCAAGGTTTGGTGTGAAATTAAAAGCGGTAGCTCCATCTATTCATATGATTAAAGTAGATGTTGAATCGACGTTTGAGCCGATTATTGGTACTGAAAAGCAAAGTGAAGAATTAGTTCGTTATTTAATGCAAGATTTTGAAGATGATCCATTATCAATTTGGAATTCCGATATATTCGGACGTTCGCTTAGCTCTATTGTTCGAGAAGGAATTCAAGCAAAACTATCTTTAATGCCAGAAAATGCTAGATATAAATTAAAAGAAACACTAGAAAGAATTATTAATGAAGGATCTGGCGGATTAATTGCGATTATATTATAAGAAAAAATCCCTCTCATTGTAGAGGGATTTTTTTATTTTTTACGTATGGAATAGAAAAATAAACAGTCATTATCTAATACATTGTTGTAAATTGTCAAGTTTCATCAGATTTTCACATTTTAAGAGTAACAATTTCCTTAAAAATATTGAATTATAAAGGAGAATCGTATAATATAGGCGTTGATAATGATTTATCTACATCTTTGTAGTATAGAATTTGTAAAAATTGCCTACAAATGAAAGTAAGACTCATTTTATGATCATTATACAGTCTTATCTTTGGGAGGAGGTGAATGGCATGAACAAGACAGATTTAATCAATGCTGTTGCAGAAGCAAGTTCCCTTTCTAAAAAGGACGCAACAAAAGCAGTAGACGCTGTTTTTGATTCTATCTTAGAAGCTTTAAAACAAGGTGATAAAGTACAATTGATCGGATTCGGTAACTTCGAAGTTCGTGAGCGTGCGGCTCGTAAAGGTCGTAACCCACAAACAGGTGAGGAGATTGAAATCGCTGCAAGTAAAGTACCTGCATTCAAACCTGGTAAAGCGTTAAAAGATGCGGTTAAATAATCCTTACATATTAACAGGGAAGAAGAGTTTCCTTTTTGGGAACTCTTCTTTTTGCTTTTAAAAACATAAATATGCTAGAATGTGTTCGTATCACTTTTAGGTTTTCGGGAGGGCTAGCGGATGGCAAAAGTTAATTTAGAACAAATTGAACACGCAGTACGCCTTATTTTAGAGGCAATCGGAGATGACCCAAATCGTGAGGGAGTACTTGATACACCGAAGCGCGTTGCAAAAATGTACGCAGAAGTGTTCTCGGGGATGCATGAAGATCCAAAAGAGCATTTGCATAAAGTATTCGGAGAAGATCACGAAGAGCTTGTACTAGTAAAAGATATACCATTTTATTCGATGTGTGAGCATCATCTAGTTCCATTCTATGGAGTTGCTCACGTTGCATATATTCCGCAAGGCGGAAAGGTGACGGGGTTAAGTAAATTAGCTCGTACTGTAGATACAATTGCACGTCGTCCACAACTACAAGAACGTATTACATCAACAGTGGCTAATTCTATCATGGAAGTACTAGAGCCGCATGGTGTAATGGTAGTAGTAGAAGCAGAACATATGTGTATGACGATGCGTGGTGTGAAAAAACCAGGTGCGAAAACGATAACGACGGCAGTACGTGGTGTGCTTGAAAATGATGCTGCAGCGCGTAGTGAAATTTTATCTTTTATTAAAACGAAGTAAAGAAAAGCGGGAAACTGCTTTTCTTTTTTTTACAAGTAAATAAATGATATAGTGTTAGTTGGGCAGAGTGAGAATAGAAAGATTGCTTACATCAATGGAAGGTGTAGCCAAGTTTTGGTTATAGAAAATAGAATGTATGTGTTATAATAAGTTTTATGAATTAGAAAACAAGGGTGATTTTTTGTGTGTGACATCTACGGAGGGTATGCGGGTATAAAAGAGAAATTGATGGAGAAATTACGCCATCCTTATTTCATAAACTATATTGAAGAACCATGTATTGATGAAGAGAAAATAGCATTGTTATATGGAGCTTTAAAAAGTGAAAATTTACATATAGAACAAATTGAGCATTATGTAGTAACGATTATGCTTGTGCAAATTGCGCTTGATACACATGAAAGAGTATCAAACAAAGCGGGGGAAGAAGCGATTGAATCGCATAAACGCCGCCAGTTAACAGTACTTGCAGGTGATTACTATAGTGGGCTATATTATTACTTATTGTCTATGAATCGTGATATTGTTTTAATTCGCGCGCTTGCTGAAGGAATTAAAGAGATTAATGAACATAAAATTATGCTATACCAAAAAGCGCATGACAAGATGGATAACATAATGGAGAGTGTAGTAACGATTGAATCTGCGCTCCTTCAAAAAACATGTGATCATTTCCATTTATCACATTGGAAACCATTTATAACGTATGTATTAGGGAAAAATCGTCTCCAAAAAGAATGTCAACTGTATGCTGATAAACAACATTCACCTGTTTTTCAAGCAGTGCAAGAGGCTTTAGGGGATAAAGCTGATGCAGAAACAGTTATTAATGAATGGATGATGGAATTACGAAAGAAAGAAGATCAATTTTTAGAAGATCACACAGACATAAGTGAAATAAATTCTGTGTTAAGAGATAAATCGAAGACATAAGCAATTTTACATTGGAAGAAGGTACGAGCATGCAACAATCAAAAGAAGAAAGAGTACATGATGTATTTGAGAAAATTTCAGATAAATACGATGTGATGAATTCTGTAATTAGTTTTCAAAGACATAAAGCATGGCGTAAAGAGACGATGCGTATTATGGATGTAAAACCTGGCAGTAAAGCGCTTGATGTGTGCTGCGGGACAGCGGATTGGACAATTGCGCTAGCAGGAGCTGTAGGTGAGCAGGGGAAGGTTGTTGGCCTAGACTTCAGTGAAAACATGTTATCTGTCGGTAAACAAAAGGTAGAGGCGTTACAATTAAAACAAGTAGAACTTCTACATGGAAATGCAATGGAACTTCCATTTGAAGATCATACATTTGATTATGTAACGATTGGATTTGGTTTGCGTAACGTACCAGATTATTTACACGTATTAAAAGAAATGACACGTGTAGTAAAACCAGGTGGTAAAGTAATCTGCCTAGAAACATCGCAACCAACAATGATTGGTTTTCGACAAGGGTATATTTTATACTTTAAATATATCATGCCGTTATTTGGAAAGATGTTTGCGAAAAGCTATAAAGAATATTCATGGCTTCAAGAATCCGCTAGTACATTCCCAGGGATGAAAGAATTGGCTCAAATGTTTGAGGAAGCTGGACTTGAACGTGTACAAGTGAAACCATTTACTTTTGGAGTAGCAGCGATGCATTTAGGTATGAAACCAGAATCAAAATAGAAAAAAGAAGTTTTAGGTTAAGGTGAACAATATGAAGTTACAACTTATGTACTCTTTTTTACGATCGGATATTAATGTAATAGAAAAAGAATTAAAAAAGACAGTTGCTTCTGAACAGCCATTAGTAGAAGAGGCGGCATTACAACTCATTGAAGCTGGTGGGAAGCGAATTCGTCCTGTATTCGTGTTGCTTGCAGGGAAATTCGGGGATTATAAGTTAGACGCAATTAAGCACGTCGCTGTTGCGTTGGAACTTATTCATATGGCTTCTCTCGTTCACGATGACGTTATTGATGCAGCGTTTTTACGACGCGGTAGTGCGACTGTGAATGCGAAATGGGGAGATCGTATTGCAATGTATACAGGAGACTATCTGTTTGCTAAGTCTCTTGAATGTGTAACAAATATCGAAATTCCAGAGGCGCATCAGGCACTGTCGCATACAATTTTAGAAGTATGTAAAGGTGAAATTGAACAAATTAAAGATAAATATAACTATGACCAAAATTTACGAACGTATTTAAGAAGGATAAAGCGAAAAACAGCATTATTAATTGCTGCGAGTTGTCAGCTAGGGGCGATTGCTGCTGGTGCTAATCGTGATATGGTAAATCGTTTGTTTTGGTATGGGTATTTCGTAGGAATGTCTTATCAAATTATTGATGACATTTTAGATTTCGTTTCAACAGAAGAGAAACTTGGAAAACCTGCTGGTGGTGACTTACTACAAGGAAATATTACGCTGCCTGCTTTATATGCGATGGAAGATCCAATACTCCGCAAGAAAATCACTTCTGTACATGAAAATACAACAGCAAGTGAAATGAAAGAAATTATTGATGCTGTAAAAAATAGTACAGCTATTGATCAAGCATTTGCGTTTAGCGAACGTTATTTACATAAAGCATTGGAAATAATAAAACCACTCCCACGTGGGCAAGCAAAGTATGCATTACAAAATGTTGCAAAGTATATTGGAAAACGAAAATTTTAGTGTTTATTCTAAAAAATAAAATAATCTCTCTATTTCAAAACTATTGCACAATTGTGATAAGGGTGTTAATATGTGTGTGGGGATATACAATTACATACATAATTCAGAAGTGGAGAGATTTTTTATGGAAAAAACATTTCTAATGGTAAAACCAGACGGTGTACAACGTGCCTTCATTGGGGAAATTGTAGCTCGTTTTGAGAAAAAGGGCTTTCAATTAGTTGGTGCAAAATTAATGCAAGTCACTCCGGAAATTGCTGGACAACACTACGGTGAGCATAAGGAAAAACCTTTCTTTGGTGAATTAGTAGACTTTATTACATCTGGACCTGTATTTGCAATGGTATGGCAAGGTGAAGGTGTAGTAGATACAGCTCGTAATATGATGGGTAAAACAAGACCACATGAAGCGGCTCCTGGAACAATTCGTGGAGATTTCGGTGTAACTGTTGCGAAAAACATTATCCACGGTTCTGATTCTTTAGAAAGCGCAGAGCGCGAGATTGCTATTTTCTTTAAAGAAGAAGAATTGGTAGACTACTCAAAATTAATGAATGAATGGATTTACTAATTATTTTGAAATAATTTGTAAACGCTTTAATCACTGTGATAATAGTAAAAAGTGCAAGAAGAATAGGGGTATTCTTCTTGCACTTTTTTTATTTGGATTAGTTACGAAGTTAGAGCGGTTATGATATATTGATATGTAAAGTAAAAGGCCTATCGGAGAATAAGCGAATGGCTGATCAATCATATAATTTCTTTCATATTTTTAGAGTAATGAAAGATAATATCATTGCTTAATATAGCGAGATAAATACATATACGAAAAGAGGAATAACGTATGCGATATATTACAGCTGGTGAATCTCATGGTCCACAACTTACAACGATTATAGAAGGTATTCCAGCAGGACTGCCTTTAGTAGCGGATGATATAAATGAAGAGTTAGCTAGAAGGCAAAAGGGATATGGGCGTGGTAGACGCATGCAAATTGAAACAGATCAAGTGCAAATTGCAAGTGGTGTTAGACATGGAGAGACATTAGGTTCTCCAATTGCACTTGTTGTTGAAAATCGTGATTTTGCACACTGGACAAAAATTATGGGTGCAGAGTCGTTAACGGAACAAGAAGAAAAAGAAATGAAGAGGAAAGTAACAAAACCAAGACCTGGACATGCTGATTTAAATGGTGCGATTAAATATGGTCATAGAGATATGAGAAATGTACTTGAACGTTCTTCAGCACGCGAAACGACAGTGCGTGTTGCTGCTGGTGCGGTTGCTAAAAAAGTGTTAGCGGAACTTGGTATTACAGTGGCAGGCCATGTAATTGAAATTGGCGGTGTACAAGCTAAGGAGATTACGTATCGTTCAATTGAAGAATTAAAAAGTATTACAGAAGCATCACCTGTACGTTGTTTAGATGAAGAAGCTGGCAACCAAATGATAAAAGCAATTGATGATGCGAAAGCAAATGGTGATTCAATCGGTGGCATCGTTGAAGTAATTGTGGAAGGAATGCCAATTGGAGTAGGAAGTTATGTGCATTATGATCGAAAACTGGATGCGAAATTAGCAGCCGCGATTATGAGCATTAATGCCTTTAAAGGTGTTGAGATTGGAATTGGTTTTGAAGCAGCGCATAGACCCGGAAGTGAAGTTCATGATGAAATTCTGTGGAATGAAGCACGTGGATATACACGAAGAACGAATCATGCAGGTGGATTAGAAGGCGGTATGACGACTGGAATGCCAATTGTTGTACGCGGTGTGATGAAACCGATACCTACACTATATAAACCTCTTCAAAGTGTGGATATTGATACGAAAGAACCTTTTACAGCAAGCATTGAACGTTCAGATAGTTGTGCTGTACCAGCAGCTAGTGTCGTTGCAGAAGCTGTTGTGGCTTGGGAATTAGCGACTGCTTTAATAGAACAATTTGGATTAGATCGTATGGATCTTATTCGTGAAAATATGGAGAAACATAATGAATATGCGAGGGGATTTTAATGGAAAACATACATATTCAAACGAAATCAAAAGAATATGATGTACATGTTGGGAAAGAGGCATTATTACATTTGACAACATTTGTTCAAAATATGCAGCCAGTTGTATCTAACGTAATGATCATTTCAGATGAAGTTGTTGCATCTTTACATTTACAGACAGTTGTGAATGCATTGCAAGTAGAGCAAGAAGTATTTTCATTCGTTGTACCGAGTGGTGAAAAAGAGAAGTCTTTTGAAAATTTCTATGCGGCTCATACGTCAGCTCTTGAAAATAAATTAGATAGAAATTCTTTAATTATCGCACTTGGAGGCGGAATGATTGGAGATTTGGCTGGTTTTGTTGCTGCGTCGTTTATGCGTGGCATTCGCTTTGTCCAAGTTCCAACGACTTTATTAGCTCACGATAGTGCAGTAGGCGGGAAAGTAGCAATTAACCATCCGTTAGGGAAGAATATGATTGGTGCATTCCATCAGCCAGAAGCGGTTGTATATCATACACCATTTTTATACTCTCTTCCTGAAAAAGAATGGCGTTCAGGTTTTGCAGAAGTGATAAAACATGCTTTGATTGGTGATGTTGAACTGTATCATTGGTTAAAAGAAGAAGTGCAAACATTGGCGGATCTTCGTGATGAGAAGTTAATTCACATATTAATGAAGGCGATTCCTGTAAAAGCAAATATTGTATCGCAAGATGAAACAGAAAAAGGTGTACGTGCTCATTTGAACTTTGGACATACGCTAGGGCATGCTCTTGAAAAAGAGATTGGATATGGAAATATTACCCACGGTGACGGAGTAGCAGTTGGGATGTTATTTGCTTTATTTTTAAGTGAGCAAGTGTATAAAGTTGATCTTGCTTATGAAGAGATAAAGCAGTGGTTCTTGCAATACGGCTATCCAAAAATGCCAAGCGATTTGAATGTAGAGCGCCTCGTTCAACTGATGAAACAAGATAAGAAAGCAAATGCTGGAACAATTCATATGGTACTTATGCAGGAATATGGGGTGGTGAACGTCGTATCTATTCCTGATGAGACTGTTCATATTGCGTTAGAAGCATTTCAAAAGGATATGGCTTAAAAATATAGGGAACAGTTATGAAGTGCTTATTTAGAGGTGTTTTCGTAATAGTGACGGTTATGATAAAAGATTACAGTAAGGGATTATAATCCCTTACTGTAATCGAATTCAATAAAATGACTGGGGGAAGAAAAATGAGAGTGAAAGAGCAATTGTTAACTTTGAGAGCATATGTACCTGGGAAAAATATTGAAGAAGTAAAAAGAGAATATGGATTATCAAAAATTGTGAAATTAGCATCGAACGAAAATCCATTCGGTTGTTCTACGAATGTGACAGAAGCGTTAACATCATTAGTGAGTCAATACGCTCTTTATCCAGATGGATATGCTTTTGAACTTCGGACAAAAGTAGCTGATCATTTAGGTGTAAAAGCGGAACAACTGTTATTTGGTAGTGGGTTAGATGAAGTTATTCAAATGATTAGCCGTGCCTTACTACATGAAGGAACAAATGTTGTAATGGCGAATCCCACATTCTCGCAATACCATCACCATGCTGTTATTGAAGGGGCAGAAGTTCGTGAAGTATCACTTAAAGATGGCATTCACGATTTAGATGCAATGTTACAACAAGTAGATGATAAAACGAAGATTGTGTGGATTTGTAATCCGAATAACCCGACAGGTACATATGTAGAGAAACAAAAATTACTTTCATTTTTAGAATCAGTACCTAAGTCAGCGCTCGTTATTATGGATGAAGCATATTATGAATATGCGGAAGCAAAAGACTATCCGCAAACATTGCCACTTCTTGAAAAATATGAAAATCTTATGGTATTACGTACATTTTCAAAAGCATATGGCTTAGCTGCTTTTCGAATTGGATATGCGATTGGTGATGCGAAGTTAATCGGGCAGTTGGAAGTAGCAAGGTTACCGTTCAATACATCGACTGTAGCCCAAGCTGTAGCAATAGCTGCATTAGAAGATCAAACATTTTTACAAGACTGTGTGCAAAAAAATGCTGAAGGGTTAAATCAATACTATGCATTTTGTAAGGAATATAACGTATTCTATTATCCGTCTCAAACAAATTTCATTTTCTTAAAACTTGGTATTTCTGGTAATGAAGCTTTCGAACGATTAATGAAGAAAGGATATATTGTTCGTTCTGGTGCTGCATTTGGAATACATGATGGCATTCGTATTACCGTCGGATTGAAAGAAGAAAATGATGAAATTATAGAATTACTGAAAGAGCTTGTAAATGAGCAAGTTAAGAAAGAAGAAACCTATTCTTAAGAAATTGTGAAGGCTCCTTTTATAGGAGTCTTTTTTATCCCGCATGAACAGCTCCTAAAAGCTTGGTTGGTGTTGCTTCATAATTAATAAGGGAAGTTATTTGCACGGTCATGAAAGAAAACGGTACAATAGAAAGTAGTGAGGGATCGGTGTCACATCCGAACTTTTTGAACAAGTAGCTACGCTATAAGAAAAAGTACAAGAAGGAGCATGCCCATTCTAAAGGTTGCGTTATAACAGTGCGTTGCTTATGATAAAGTGAAACTTTAATCAGTGGGGGATGTTTATCCCCCGCTAATTATTAGTTGAACCAATCGGGCTTTTATGGGCAGTTGATCCCCAAACTAACTTCTTTGCCTTAGCTGAATTTTGAGGTGGGGGTCTGACTGCCCGTTAATAGCGGGATAAATGAACAGAAGAGAATATTTTTTAGAATTAAAGGAGACGTTTATGCAAAAGTTTGAACAAGCTGTGTCATATATTGAAAATGGTGAAGCGGAAAAAGGATTACAATTATTAAAAGAACAATTACAAGTTGCGAATGATGAAGAGAAGTATGATATCGCTCGCTACTATCATACACTTGGGTTTACGGATGAGGCGCTAGTAATAACAGAAGATTTACGCTTGCTATATCCGGAAGAGAGTGAATTTACGGTATTTTTAGCAGAATTATATATTGATTTAGATAAAGAAGATGAAGCGATTGAAGTACTTCATGATATTCCAGAAAATGATGATTTATATGTTCAATCGTTATTGCTTGTTGCAGATTTATTCCAAATGCAAGGTTTTGATGATGTAGCAGAGCAAAAACTATTAAAGGCGAAAGAATTGATGCCTGACGAACCTGTTATTACGTTTGGATTAGCAGAATTATATAGTAGTAAAGGTGAAGAACAAAAGGCAATTACTTATTACGAGTCGCTATTAGCGGAACATAAAGTAATGGGGGGTGTTGTCATTGCACTTCGTCTCGCAGAAACGTTAAGTGCAATTGGAAACTGGGAAGAAGCGATCTCTTACTATGAAGCAGGCTTAGAGGAGCAAAAAGATATTCACTCCTTATTTGGATATGCTTTCACATTATATCAAGGAGAAGAATATCAAAGAGCAATTGGTGCTTGGCAAGAACTAAAAGAATTAGATCCTGAGTACGCATCACTATACATGTATTTAGCGAAAAGCTATGAAAAAGAAGGAATGCTGCAAGAAAGCTATGAAACACTTCAAGAAGGAATTAAAGTAGATGAGCTTGCTGTTCCGTTTTATGTAGAATTAGCGAGCATTGCAGCTAAATTAGGAAAAGTAGCAGAGGCAGAGGAAGTGCTTCAAAAAGCGCTTGAGTTAGATCCAGGACATTTAGGTGCAATATTAAAATATGCATATATTTTAAAAGGACAAGAAAAGTATGAAGAGTTAATCACAGTTGTAGAGCGTGCTATTGATAGCGGAGAGCCAGATACACAACTACTTTGGGATCTTGCGTTTGCAAAAAAACAATTAGAAATGTATTCGGATGCATTAAAGCACTATGAAAGTGCATATACTTCTTTTAAGAATCATCCAGACTTCTTGGAAGAGTACGGTTATTTCTTATTGGAAGAAGGAATGCGAAAAGAGGCCAAAGAAGTGTTTACTCAGTTATTACAACTAGACCCGACACAAATTCATATTGAAGAGTTGTTATATAATTTAGAGGATTTTTCATAAGTTGGAAGGAAACTGAATGCCGCTTCTTGAATCTAAAAAGAAAAGAGAAAGACAGAGGAGGGACTTAATTGCTATGAATACCCCTGTTTCTGTAAACGAGAAGAAGGATTTTGTGAAATGGTTTTTGAATAATTACCAACTGAAACAGCGTGAATGTGTATGGATTTTGAATTATTTAATGAGTCACGACCAATTAATGCATAAAGTCCACTTCGTAGAGCATGCAAAATATTGTCCGCGTGGCTTAGTGATGTCAGCAAATTGCGTGAAAGACACACCGTTTCACTTTTTTAAACAAAATGTTATGACAACAGATGCTGAAAAATCGTTTCATGATATTCGTTTAAATCGAGATGAGGATATTTATATTCAACTCAACTTTAAATCATCGTTCCAAAACGCAAACTATGTAGCTGTATTAGAAGACAATCCATATTTACCAAAGCATATTGAAGTAAATGAAAAAGATCGTTTACTTGCAGAGAGATTTTTAGAAGAGAGTGTATTTTCATTTAGAAGAGAACGTCTTTTGAAACAAATTGATGAAGCGTTGGATAAGCAAGATAAGGAAGCGTTTCATAGGTTAACGGCGGAGTTAAAGACTTTATAGGATTTATTTGAATTATTGAATTTTTACAAATTTCGGACTTTTTTTAAGAAAAACTACCTATCTTGGGTAGTTTTTCTTTTTTTACCCCTTTTAGTATGGTTTAATATATATAAAGTGAAAGTTCTGTCATTTTAGCTGGAGGGAGGGAAGAAATGTGAAATGGATTGTAAAAGACGTGGAACAGTTTGAGCAAGCAAGGGAGTATGTAGATACAGGGGTAATACCTCTTTTGTCAATTTCAGCAGCAAAAGAAATGAAAACGGTAGTAGAACAAGGTGAATTTATTGAATTGTTGAGTATGGAGTTGGAAAGAGAATATAAAGGAAGAGTGCTTTTACTACCTGCATTTACGTATTTAGTAGAAAGTCAAAAGAATGAAAAAGCTCGTTTGCAAGAATGGACAGATCATTTACAAAGTCAAGGCTTTAAACATATTGCTTATGTTACAAGTGATTTTTCATGGAAAGAAGATATGCAAGAGTTACAGGGGGATTTATTTTGGTTACCCTCATTAGCGTTAGAACAATTTAGTGATCAAGCGAAGAGAGAAGTCATTCACGCTCATATAAAAAATATAATGGTAATGTTAGAAGAAAAATGGGGAAAATAGCAATAAACAGAAAGTTCTTATTATTATGAGTAGTATGATATTGACCTGTGCATGAGGGTATTATATCATGATAGTGTCCTAGTATTTATTTTTTATATTATTTTTCACGAGGGGACAATTTCTGATAGAGGGGGGAAATTTTCGTGAGCGAGAAAGAACATCGTGTGTCAAGAAGACAGTTTTTAAATTACACACTTACAGGAGTAGGAGGCTTTATGGCAGCGGGTATTTTAATGCCGATGACGCGATTTGCGCTTGATCCGGTGTTAAGAAAAGAAGCGGGAACAGATATGGTTGCTGTTGCGCAAGTAAAGGATATTACAACAGAGCCGAAGCGTTTCGACTTTAAGGTGAAACAGGTTGACGGATGGTACAAGTCTGAAGAGCCAAAATCTGCTTGGGTGCATAAAGATGAAAGCGGAGACATCGTTGCATTTTCTCCAGTGTGTAAACATTTAGGGTGTACAGTGAACTGGAATTCGGACAAAGCACATCCGAATCAATTCTTTTGCCCGTGTCACGGAGGACGTTATACAAAAGATGGTATGAACATTAAAGGCACACCGCCACTTGCTCCGCTTGATGTGTACGAGTCTAAAGTGAAAGATGGAACGCTGTATTTAGGGAAAGCGAAGCCAAAAGGGGGTGCAAAGTAGATGCTAAATAAAATTTATGATTGGGTAGATGAACGTTTAGATATTACACCGATATGGCGCGATATCGCTGATCATGAAGTACCTGAACATGTAAACCCGGCACATCACTTTTCTGCATTCGTTTATTGCTTTGGAGGACTTACCTTTTTCGTTACTGTAATTCAAATTTTATCTGGAATGTTTTTGACGATGTATTATGTGCCTGATATTAAAAATGCGTGGGAATCTGTTTACTATTTACAAAATGAAGTTGCGTACGGGCAAATTGTTCGTGGCATGCACCACTGGGGTGCTAGTCTCGTAATTGTAATGATGTTTTTACATACACTCAGAGTTTTCTTCCAAGGTGCGTATAAAAAACCTCGTGAGTTAAACTGGATTGTTGGTGTTCTTATTTTCTTTGTTATGTTAGGTCTTGGTTTTACCGGATATTTATTACCGTGGGATATGAAAGCGTTATTTGCTACGAAAGTAGGGATTCAAATCGCAGAGCAAACGCCGCTCATTGGTCCTTATATTAAAACATTACTCGCTGGTCATTCCGAAATTGTTGGCGCTCAAACATTAACTCGCTTCTTTGCTATTCATGTCTTCTTCTTACCAGCAGCACTTCTAGGTTTAATGGCCTTCCACTTCATCATGATTCGCAAACAAGGTATTTCCGGTCCACTATAAGAGATTGCTAAATTAAAGGGGAAAGAACTAAAGGAGGGAGATTATGCATCGCGGCAAAGGAATGAAATTTGTAGGAGATTCTCGAGTACCAGTAGCTCGGAAACCAAATATTCCAAAAGATTATTCTGAATACCCAGGAAAAACAGAAGCATTTTGGCCGAACTTCTTGTTAAAGGAATGGATGGTTGGTGCAGTTTTTTTAATCGGTTATTTATGTTTAACAGTGGCACATCCGTCACCGCTTGAGAGAATGGCGGATCCGACAGATGCCGGATATATACCACTTCCAGATTGGTATTTCTTATTTTTGTATCAGTTACTAAAGTATTCTTATGCTTCTGGTTCATTTACTGTAATTGGAGCGTTTATTATGCCAGGGATTGCGTTTGGAGCATTACTGTTAGCTCCATTTCTCGATCGAGGTCCAGAAAGACGCCCGTTGAAGCGTCCTGTAGCAACTGGATTTATGCTTTTAGCAATTGCATCGATTATCTTTTTAACTTGGGAATCTGTAGCACACCACGACTGGGAAGCCGCAAAGAAACAAGGTGCAATTGTAAAAACAGCACCAGTTGATAAAAATGATGACGGCTACAAGTTAATGCAAAAAAATACTTGTTTAACGTGTCATGGTGATAATTTACAAGGCGGGGCGGCAGCACCAGCTTTGCAGAACTTAACTTTAAAACCTGAAGAAATCGCTAAAATTGCGAAAGATGGAAAAGGTTCCATGCCTAAAGGTGTATTTAAAGGTACGGATGAAGAACTGAAAAAGCTTTCGGAATTCGTTGCAAAGTATAATAAAAAATAATAGAAAAGCTGACTACAAATTTTGTGGTCAGCTTTTTATTTTGATGACAGAAAGTTTACTATATAATAGAGTAGAGTTTGAGGAAAGAATGAAAGGTGTTGGACATACAGCTTGGTTTACTTGTATGCAATGTTAAGACAACGCTCAGTATTATTATTTTTATTGATTGTTAACATACTAGGTACAATTTACGGATTTATATGGTATGGAAATCAATTAAAAGAAACGTCACCTATATTTTGGCCGTTTGTACCAGATAGTCCTATGGCGACTCTCTTTTTTGTCTTTGTTTTAATTGCTTTCTTGGTAAAGCGAAACTGGGGATTAATAGAGGCGCTGGCAATTGTAACTTTAATAAAATATGGTATATGGGCTGTTGTTGTAAATGGGGTTATGATTTATGTGAAAGGTCCTATTGGCCTGATGGGGTATATGTTAATGCTATCGCATTTTGCAATGGCAGTGCAGGGAGTGTTATATGCTCCGTTTTACCGTATAAAAAAATGGCATTTTGTAGTAGCAGGTATATGGACATTACATAATGACGCAATTGATTATTTATTTTGGCAAATGCCGAGATACGGAATTATGCATTTGTTTGTAGAGAAAATTGGTTATTTTACATTTTGGTTAAGTATTGTCGTACTGTGCATCACATACTATTATTGCTTACGTGAGCGCCGAAAACAGTTTTCTTTATGATGGTGTGAACATTTAGGGGGAGAAAATGAAGAGAAGTAAGAGTGGAAAAATATTGGATCGATTGATTACGTTAGTTGTTTCATATAGCATAGCATTTTCTATTTTTGCACTTGCAACAATGGCAGTTATATATGGAAAATGGCTGTATTATTTTGAAATTGATTTTTTAAACATTCCAGATTTAGCGGATATGACAAAAGATGAAATTAAGAGAAATTATGATGTGCTAATTACATATTTATCTCCGTTTTATGACGGAGCATTACATTTACCGACATTAGATATGTCTACAAATGGTCGTATTCATTTTGTAGATGTTAAAAATATTATAGTAAAGATTCAATATGTGATGTATGCGACAATTATGATTGTAGTGATAGGCGGCGTTTATTTATTAAAAAGAAAAAACGAAAAATTTTTACTGCATGGATCGATTGTAACAATTATATTTCCGATAGCACTGGTGTTGCCAATCGCTATTAATTTTGAAAAGAGTTTTGTATTATTCCATAAGCTGTTATTCAGTAACGATTATTGGATGTTTGATATTGAATCGGATCCGATTATTTTAATGCTACCAGAAGAATTTTTTATGCATGCGGCGTGTGCTATTTTATTATTCATTTTAGGTGGTAGTATACTTTGTTACAGCTTGTATAGATATTTCGTAAAAAAGAAAAGGATTTCAAAGGAAAAATTCTCTGCTTAAAGAGAATTTTTTTGTTTGTAAAACGATAATATATTTTTCGGGGCAGTTCTGTTCTATTCTTGTCCAATTCCACATATTTTGTACTAGTAGTTATAGGGGGGACCGGGATGAAGAGAACATTAATTGGATTGATAGCATTTCTAATTATAATGTTTCCGTTACGTATATATGCTGAAGAGTGGAGTGAACTAACGGGATTGCTAGACGACTCGTTACAGTTAGTGAAGCGTAATGAAGATGAAAAAGCAGTACAAGTATTACAATATTTCTCGGAGCAGTTTTTAGTGAAGGGGAATGAAAAGAAGCAAGAAGTAACACCAGATCAAATTAGAGTCATTTCTTTAGCTTACGACAAAGCGAAACAATCTCTCTCGGAAGAAGATTTAGGTAAGCAAGTTAAAATTGATAATGTGATAGCATTACAACTTGCTGTTGATGCGCAAGTATCGAAATATCAACCGCTTTGGATGGAAAGAGAAGGGAAAGTAATGGATGCTTTTTCTCAAATGGAAAAAGCGATGAAAAAAGAAGATACTGGACAGTTTCAGCAAACGTTAAATACATTCTTAAATGAATTTAATATTATTTACCCAAGCCTAATGATTGCTTTGCCAGAAAACGAGGTGCAACGTGTAAATGCTCATTTATCTTATTTGGATGAATTTCGTAACGTTATGTTAAAAACGAAAGGTGGGCAAATGCAATTAGGAATCATTAAAGGAGATTTGCAAAAGATATTTCACACAGTAAAAAAAGATGAAATTGCCCCCTCTCTCATTTGGTTTATGACAATTACTGGAGGACTTATTTTATTCACATTAACTTATGTTGGATGGAGAAAGTATAAAGGTGAGCGAGAGAAAAGAAAAAGTAATGTACATTCTAAAAATAGATAATGCGATAAAGTGAAACTTTAATCAGTGGGGAGGTTCATACCTCATTGATTATTAGCCCTCATCAATCGGGCGTTTACGGGCAGTGGATATACCGCTTAAGTTCTTTGCTCCAGCAGAATTTTGAGGTGGGAGTCTAACTGTCTACAAATAGCGGGATAAATAAAGATACGGATTGTAAGGTTTATTCATTGACAATGGTGGCAGAAAAAAATAGAATGAGAAGTACTATAATTAAAACTTCAATGGAGGTTCATGATGTTTTATTTAATTTACTTCGCGATCATTTTGATCATACCGTTGTATGCACAGTCAAAAGTACGTAGTGCCTATAGCAAGTATTCACAAGTTTATTCAACATCAGGTATGACAGGAGCAGAAGTGGCTCGGAAAATTTTAGATGAAAACGGATTATACAACGTAGCTGTAGAAGAAACGCCAGGTCATTTATCAGACCATTATGATCCAACTGCCAAAACAGTTCGATTATCAACAGATAACTACTATGGCCATTCAGTTGCTGGTACAGCAGTAGCAGCACACGAAGTAGGGCATGCGATTCAAGATGCAAAAGATTATAATTTCATGCGTGTTCGTCATTCATTAGTGCCAGTTGCTAATTTTGGCTCGAATATGTCTTGGGTTTTCGTCTTAATTGGTGTGTTTGCACAAATGTCTGGTTTATTGTTGCTAGGAATTATTTTGATGGCAGCAGGTGTTGTTTTTCAACTTGTTACATTACCAGTTGAGTTTGATGCATCAAAACGCGCAATGCAACAAATTGAAGCACTTGGTATCGTATCGACAGATGAGTACGGCCAAGCTCGTAAAGTATTAAATGCGGCAGCATTAACATATGTAGCAGCTGCAGCTGTAGCTGTATTTGAATTATTACGTCTTGTATTAATATATACTGGTATGCAGCGTAGCGACGACTAAAGACTATCAATTTTGATAGTCTTTTTTTATTATCTGTAATAAATGGACAGGATAAAATGAAAGAAATATTGTAGGGAAATCATCATTAAGTAGCATACGATGAGGGGGGAGATAATGGAATATCCAGACCATATAGTAAAGCAAGTGAAAGAGCGTAGTACTTCGTATCAGCTAGAAGGTTTTCTAAGTGGACAAGGCCCTGGAAACCCAAAAATTATGCTCGTTGGTGAAGCACCTGGTGAAACAGAAATTCATAATGGGATTCCGTTTAGCGGTAGAGCTGGAAAACATTTAATGGAGTTTTTAGAACGTATTCATGTTACAAGGGAAGAAGTATATATTACGAGTGCGGTCCGGAGTAGGCCATATAAATGGCGAGAGAAAAAAGAACGAAATGGCGAAAAAATACAGAAAAAGTATAATAGAACACCAAATCAAGGAGAAATACTTGCTCATGCACCTTTATTAGATTATGAGTTGGAACATATAGACCCTCCTGTTATCGTTACGCTTGGTAATATTGCATTACAGCGTTTAGTCGGTAAAAATCATAAAATTACAGATGTTCATGGAGAATTGTTAAAACAACCCGTGCAACAATTGAAAGATAGTTGCTGTACAGAATTTGTATGGACAGAAAAAGAATATTCTATTTTTCCGACCTTTCATCCAGCTTCTATTTTTTATAATCGGAGTTTGTTGGAGCTTATTTATGAGGATTGGGAGAAGCTGAAAAAATATGTAATAAAAAACTAGAAAAGCTAAAGAGCTTTTCTAGTTGAATTTAATTATGTAACGGATTTTTATTTTCATCTAATGTAAAACCTTCACCAACTACATCATGTACGTCACTTACAGCAACAAAGGCATGAGGATCTACAGAAGTAATAATATTTTTTAATTTCACGATTTCATTTTTAGCGACAACGCAATACAATACGTTCCGTTCCACTTTCGTATACGATCCAACAGCTTTTAAAAAGGTTGCTCCGCGCTCCATGTCAGATAAAATTTGGGCAGCAATTTCATCGTTTTTATCTGAGATAATAGTTGCTCCTTTTGCCGCATAGGCTCCTTCTTGCATAAAGTCAATGACTTTCGCTCCGATAAAAACAGCAACTAACGTATACATGCCTTCGCGGTATGATAAATAGGTAAGAATAGAGACGATAATGACGATAGCATCAAACATAAACATTGTTTTCCCCATACTCCAGCCAACATATTTATGAGCGAGTCTTGCGATAATATCTACACCGCCAGTAGTCCCCCCATATTTAAATATTATGCCAAGACCGATACCGATAAATGCCCCGGCGAATAAAGCCGCGAGTGTCATATCATTTTGTAAGTTTAAATGTAAGTTAAGAACGTCGTAACGCTGAAAAATCCATAGAAATAAAGATACGCTGAATGTGCCGATTAGTGTATAGATAAATGTCGTTCTTCCAAGTAACTTCCAACCAATAAAAAATATAGGGATATTTAAAATTAAGTTTGAATAAGAAGGGTCAAACTTAAATAGAAAATACAATAATAGTGTAATACCGGTAAATCCGCCTTCTGCAAGGTGATTTTCAATATTGATATTCACAATACCGAAAGAAAAAATAGCGGAACCGATTAAAATGAAAATGATATTTCGAATCTTCAAACTTGATGTCATATAGAAATCCCCCTAATTATGTAGATTGCATTGCTCCGCTGAAACGGTAAAACATAATGATAAGTAATTTCTAGTTGTTAATAAAAATAGTGAAGGCTATAAAAAAACAATTGATTTTAGCTGATCTTTTGCCAAAACCGCAAAAGAAAGTTTCACTTCATTATAGTCTATCCAAAAAAGGGTCGCAAATAGGTGTTTGGCGGGGAATAATATTTGTCAAATCGCGATGAATTGGCTAACATGAAAGAGGAAGGATTAGAGGTGATTAGTATGGAAGCAAAAACGATGAAAGATATGCAGAAAGAAGTAGATGCATATATTGGTCAGTTTAAAGAAGGTTATTTCAGTCCGCTTGCAATGATGGCTCGTTTAACGGAAGAAATAGGAGAGCTTGCGAGGGAAGTAAACCATTACTACGGTGAGAAACCGAAGAAAACAACTGAAACAGAACGTAGTATTGAAGAAGAGCTTGGAGATGTATTGTTTGTTATGATTTGTATGGCAAATAGTTTAAATATTGATTTAGAAACAGCGCATAACATTGTAATGGAAAAATTTAATACACGTGATAAAGATCGCTGGACACGCATTGATGAGGGAGAGAAAGAATAATGAAAGAAATTAAAGTAATTATCGCTGGACCAAGAGGACGTATGGGACATGAAGCAGTCCTTCTTATGGAAAGAACAGAACATTTCAATTTAGTAGCAGCAGTAGACTATAAGCACGGTGGAGAAAAGATTTCAGACTTACCTGGTATGCCGATGTTAGATACACCGATTTACGCAGATTTACATACTTGTTTAGATGAAGTGGAAGCAGATGTATTATTAGATTTAACAACACCAGAAGTTGGAAAGAAACATGTGACACTTGCAGTTGAACGTGGACTTCGATCTGTTATTGGTACAACTGGATTTACGGAAGAAGAACTAAAGCAATTAACAGAAAATGCAAAAGATAATAAAGTAGGAACAATTATCGCTCCAAACTTTGCAATTGGTGCAGTTCTTATGATGAAATTTTCACAAATGGCAGCGAAGTACTTCCAAGACGTTGAAGTAATTGAATTACACCATGATCAAAAATTAGATGCACCATCTGGTACAGCTGTCAAAACAGTAGAATTAATTCGTCAAAATCGTGAATCAAAGCAGCAAGGTCATCCAAACGAAGTAGAGCAACTAGAAGGTGCTCGTGGTGCTAATGTAGACGGTATTCACATTCATAGTGTACGTTTACCAGGACTTATTGCACACCAAGAAGTAATGTTCGGCGGGGATGGACAAATGTTAACGGTTCGCCATGATTCATTCAATCGTGCATCATTTATGTCAGGTGTAAAACTATCAATTGAAACAGTAATGAACATTGATCATCTTGTGTACGGTTTAGAAAACATTATCGACTAAAGGGGAGACAACGGATGAAAATTGCCTTAATCGCACATGACAAAAAGAAAAATGACATGGTTTCGTTTGCGTACGCATATAAACCAATTTTTGAAAAACATGAATTGTTTGCAACAGGAACGACAGGACTTCGCATTATGGAGGCAACTGGCTTAGTTGTAACAAGATATCAGTCGGGTCCTCTTGGTGGCGATCAAGAAATCGGTGCCATGATTGCAAAAAACGATATGGATATGGTGATTTTTTTCCGAGATCCACTAACTGCTCAGCCGCATGAGCCAGATGTAAATGCATTACTTCGTTTATGTGATGTATATGCGATTCCACTTGCAACGAACATGGCAAGTGCTGAAATGTTAATGCACGCATTAGAACGAGGGGATTTAGATTATCGCAAGTTAAGAAAATGAGGGGAACAATTATGAGTGGATTACATATATTAGCGTTTGGTGCTCATGCTGATGATGTTGAAATCGGCATGGCGGGTACCATTGCAAAATATACGAAGCAAGGGTTTGAAGTAGGTATTTGTGATTTAACAGAAGCTGACCTTTCTTCAAATGGAACGATAGAGTTGAGAAAAGAAGAAGCAAGGATCGCAGCTCGTATAATGGGAGTAAAAACGAGACTGAATTTAGGGATGCCAGATCGTGGTTTGTATATGAAAGAAGAGTTTATACGTGAAATTGTAAAGGTGATCCGTACATATAAACCAAAACTCGTTTTTGCACCATACGATGAAGATCGTCATCCAGATCATGCAAATTGTGCAAAGCTTGTGGAAGAGGCTATTTTTTCAGCAGGAATCCGTAAATATATGCCAGAACTTCCACCGCATCGTGTGGAGTCTTTTTATAATTATATGATTAATGGTTTTCATAAACCGAATTTTTGTATAGATATTAGTGAGTACCTATCGCAAAAAGTGGAAGCATTAGAAGCGTATGAAAGTCAGTTTTCAACAGGGAGTGATGGTGTTAAGACGCCGTTAACAGAAGGTTACGTTGAAACTGTGGTCGCTCGTGAGAAGGTGTTTGGGAAAGAAGTTGGAGTCTTGTATGCCGAAGGATTTATGAGTAAGAAACCGGTTTTATTACATGCTGATTTAATAGGGGGATGTAAATGAAATTAAAAATAGGTATTACATGTTATCCTTCTGTAGGTGGTTCTGGAGTTGTTGGAACAGAATTAGGAAAGCAATTGGCGGAACGCGGGCATGAAATTCATTTTATTACATCGGGTTTACCATTTCGATTAAATAAAGTGTATCCAAACATTTATTTTCATGAAGTGACGGTGAATCAATACTCTGTATTTCAATATCCACCATATGATTTAGCGTTAGCGAGTAAAATGGCAGAGGTTGCACAAAGAGAAAGTCTTGATATTTTACATGTGCATTACGCAATACCGCATGCAATTTGTGCTTATTTAGCGAAACAAATGATTGGTGAGCGTATTAAAATTGTTACAACCTTGCATGGAACAGATATTACTGTGTTAGGTTCCGACCCTTCGTTAAATAATTTAATTCGTTTTGGTATTGAGCAGTCTGATGTTGTTACTGCTGTCTCGCATTCATTAATTGACGAAACGCATGAGCTTGTAAAACCAAATAAAGACATTCAAACGGTATATAACTTTATAGACGAACGTGTATATTTCAAGCGTAATATGTCTCAATTAAAGAAAGAATACGGTATAAGTGAGAGTGAAAAGGTACTTATTCACATTTCAAATTTCCGTAAAGTGAAACGTGTGCAGGATGTTGTTCAGGCATTTGCTAAAGTTGCTAAAGAAGTTGATGCGAAATTGCTTCTTGTTGGAGACGGACCAGAATTTTGTACAATTTTACAGATAGTGAAGAATTTACATATTGAAGATCGCGTTTTATTCCTAGGGAAGCAAGATAATGTTGCAGAACTGCTTGCGATGAGTGATTTAATGTTGCTTCTATCAGAGAAGGAAAGTTTTGGTCTTGTTTTATTAGAAGCGATGGCGTGTGGTGTACCTTGTATCGGAACAAGGGTTGGAGGTATTCCAGAAGTCATTCAACATGGTGAAACAGGATATTTATGTGAAGTTGGCGATACAACAGGTGTGGCCAATCAAGCCATTCAGCTATTAAAGAATGAAGAGTTTCACCGTAATATGGGAGAGCGAGCAAGAGAAAGTGTTTATGAGCAGTTCCGCTCAGAAAAAATCGTCTCACAATATGAAGCAATTTACTATGACATACTAAGGGATGACAAAAATGGAAAGATTTAAAAAAGCTAGTTCTATTATTGAGATATTAAAACAACAAGGACATGAGGCTTATTTTGTTGGTGGGAGCGTACGAGATCTTATTATCGATAGGCCGATTGGAGATATTGATATTGCGACATCTGCTTTACCAGAAGAAGTAATGGATATATTCCCAAGACATGTTCCTGTTGGTCTTGAGCATGGAACTGTAATTGTTGTAGAAAATGGTGAACCTTATGAGGTAACCACTTTTCGAACAGAAAGCGAATATGAAGATTTTCGAAGACCTAGTAGTGTTCAATTTGTTCGTTCATTAGAAGAGGATTTAAAACGTCGTGATTTCACAATGAATGCGATTGCCATGACAGAAGAAGGCGAAATGGTGGATTTATTTGCTGGGCAGGAAGCGATTCAAAAGAGAGAAATTGTGACAGTTGGAAATGCAGCGAATCGTTTTCAAGAAGACGCACTAAGAATGATGCGTGGCATTCGGTTTGTAAGTACGTTAGGGTTTTCTTTAGAAACGAAAACGAAGCAAGCGATTGAAACGTATGGGCACTTGCTAGAACATATAGCAATTGAGCGCATCACAGTAGAGTTTGAGAAACTGTTAACTGGTACCTATTGTGTGAAGGGCCTCAAAGAATTAGTAGAGACAAAGCTATTTTCTCATTTGCCCTATTTACAAATGTCAGAAGAGAGACTGTTAAAAGCTACGCAGTATAAATGGGATTCTTTTGAAACAGACATTGAGGCATGGGCATTTTTCTTATATTGTATCGGAGAAGAGCATCCATCTGTATTTTTACGTCAATGGAAGTTTTCGAATAAAAAAATAAAAGATATTGTCGCAGTTTTATTAACAATTCGTACGAGAAAGGAGAAGGATTGGGATACAGTCCTTCTTTATAAAACGGGAATTCATATCGCTGAAATGGCAGAGAGAGTATATGAAGCGATGATTGAAAACTATAACCCTACATCTGTTAAACGAGTACAATCAATGTTTCATGCATTGCCAATCAAGGGTCGTCAAGACATGAATGTGAGTGGGAATGATCTATTAAACTGGGCGAATAAAAAGCCTGGTCCGTGGGTTGCTGAAATGCTTCAAAAAATCGAAGAAGCGATCGTACAAGGAAATGTAGTTAATGAGAAAGAGAGTATAAGGGAGTGGCTGCAAAGATGCAATCTACTATAAGAAAGCAGTTGTTGCAAGTTTTTTCTGAAGCGGATGGAGAATTTGTATCTGGCCAAACGATTAGTGATAAACTTGGCTGTTCAAGAACCGCTGTGTGGAAACATATGGAGGACCTTCGGAATGAGGGATATGAACTTGAAGCTGTGCGTCGATTAGGTTACCGCATTGCGGGGAAGCCAGACAAAGTAACTGCTAACGAAATTCAGTTAGGATTACAAACAGAGCGTATCGGTAGAACGGTTTATTTTGAAGAATCAGTTGAATCTACTCAGCATATTGCAGCAAAACTTGCTTATGAAGGAGTAGAAGAGGGAACAATTGTCGTTGCGGAAGAGCAAACTGCAGGTAGAGGCCGTTTAAGTAGAAAGTGGCATTCGCCAAAAGGAACAGGAATTTGGATGAGTATTATTTTGCGTCCATCGATCCCGGTTCATCATGCCCCGCAGCTCACTCTGCTAGCGGCTGTTAGCGTTGCACAAGCAATTGAAAAATGCACAGGTGTAAATGTAGGAATTAAATGGCCGAATGATATTTTAATTCAAGGTAAAAAGGCTGTAGGTATATTAACAGAAATGCAAGCGGATCCTGATAAAATCAATGCTGTCATTATGGGAATTGGTATTAATGCGAATCAAAAACAAGAACATTTTGATGAGGAAATTCAGCAAATTGCCACTTCTTTAGCGATTGAATCAGGTAAGCCAATTGTTCGTGCGGAACTTATGCAACAAATCTTTTTACAACTAGAAAAATTATATGAAGAGTATTTACAAAATGGTTTCTCTGTAATTAAAATTCTTTGGGAAAGTTACGCTGTGAGCATCGGGAAAGAAATTACTGCCCGAACGATGAGACAGACGATTACGGGGCTAGCAAAAGGGATTACAGAAGAGGGTGTATTGCTTCTGGAGGACCATGAAGGGAAAATACATCATATTCATTCTGCGGATATCGAAATGAAGTAAAAGAAGTTCCTTTTTTGGAACTTCTTTTTTATTTCAATATTTTTGAGTAGGCTTTGTAATGTGACAATACACTTTTTACAACTTAAGTTGTATGTAGAGTAACGTTCGATTAGCGCTGCTTATTATTTGATTATTACTTTTCCTTCCATTCCTTTAAGGAGATGGTATCTACATATTAATTCATATGTACCAGTATTTTTAGGTTTTACGGTAATGTTTTTTTCTTTTCCTGACTCAACTACGACGTCAATTCCGAGTTTTTTCACTGTAAAGGTGTGCTCGTTCTTACCTTTATTTTTTAATAACAATGTTGTTGTTTCTTCAATCGGAATAGTGATGACATTCGGATTAAAGTAATCATCGTTAAGTTCGACTTCAATCACTTTCGTTGACTCAATAGGTTGTGTTACGACGTTAGCTGAGGCAACTACGTTGATGGAGTCTAAAGTTATCACACTCACAATCATTACAAACAAACCGAGTAATGGAAATAACCACTTGTTCATAGACATTCGCAATTCTCCTTTTCTAAGTGCTTTTCTTCAATTAACCTGCATCAATAGTTTTAGGCTTATACTATACAGTCAAATAAAATATCAGTATCTTTAAATCAATTTTTTGCATTTAAATGGATTACAAAAGAAATTAACTTGGAGTTGTAAGGTATGTATGGGAAACACACCCACTTATTTTTTAGGACTGAATTCTCTGTAAAAACTATATAGCATATACACTATCTAGTTAAATTTCACATACCGTAATGGAAATAAAAAATTATTTTTTCAAAAAAATGTAGTAATTTCTTTTTGTACTTTGCTATAATTAGTTCGAATGTGGGCAGTATCAGAGCGAACTGCACCATGATTCGAAGCAGTACAAAAAATAATAACTTGGATTCTGCCTTGATCCAATAACGGACTGGGACAGAGGGATGAATAATGCCGACTAACACACAACCCTTCTGCCCTTTTATGGCCAGAGGGGTTTTTTATATGATTTCGGCCATCGCCTCTCTCCTGCATAAAGGAGGAGTAGTTTTTGAAAACAAAAACAGATTTTTTGAAGATGAAAGAGCAAGGTGAGCCGATTACGATGCTAACGGCGTATGATTATCCTTCTGCTAAATTAGCAGAAGAAGCTGAAGTCGATATGATTTTAGTTGGAGATTCTCTTGGGATGGTTGTACTCGGATATGATTCAACAGTACCTGTAACAGTAGAGGATATGATTCATCATACGAAAGCTGTACGCCGCGGAGCGAAAGAAACATTTATTGTAACTGATATGCCGTTTATGTCTTATCACATATCGTTACAAGAAACGATGGTGAATGCACGCCGCATCGTTCAAGAGAGCGGAGCACATGCACTGAAAGTAGAAGGTGCTGGAGAAGTTATATCAACGATTCATTATTTAACGAATGCAGGAATTCCTGTCGTAGCGCATTTAGGTTTAACTCCTCAATCTGTGGGAGTATTGGGTGGATATAAAGTGCAAGGAAAAGATGCTGAAAGTGCAAAGAAATTAATAGACGATGCAAAGAAATGTGAGGAAGCTGGTGCGATAGCACTTGTGTTAGAATGTGTGCCAATGCAGTTAGCAGAATTAATTTCGAAGCAATTAACAATTCCAATAATCGGGATTGGAGCGGGACAAAAAGTAGATGGGCAAGTTCTTGTATATCATGATCTCATCTCATATGGGGTAAATCGTGTTCCGAAATTCGTAAAACAGTATACGTCTGTTCAAGAGGAAATTGTACGTGGGATTTCTCAATATGTTGCTGAAGTGAAGACAGGGCAATTTCCTGAAGAGAAACATTCGTTCACAATGAAAGAAGAAGAATGCTTAGCGTTATACGGGGGAAAACAGTAATGAAAATCATAACTACAGTGCAAGAGATGCAGCAAATTACGAGCGAACTTCGTACAAGTGGAAAGAATATTGGTTTTGTTCCAACGATGGGTTATTTACATGAAGGGCATGCTACTTTATTACGCAAGGCAAGAGAAGAAAATGAAATTGTAGTTTTAAGTGTGTTTGTAAACCCACTACAGTTTGGGCCGAACGAAGATTTAGAGCGATACCCTCGTGATATTGAGAGAGATGAAAGTGTAGCAAAAGAAAACGGTGTGGATTATTTATTTTATCCGAGTGTAGAAGAAATGTATCCGGCAGAACAAACAACAACAGTAGAAGTTGTAAAGCGTACTGACGTATTATGTGGAAAACAAAGACCTGGTCACTTTTCTGGAGTTGCGACTGTACTAATGAAATTATTTAATATTGTAATGCCAAATCGTGCTTATTTCGGTATGAAAGACGCACAACAAGTTGCTGTAATTGAAGGATTTGTAACTGATTTCAATATTCCAGTAACGATCGTACCAGTTGATATTGTAAGAGAAGAAGATGGATTGGCAAAAAGTTCTCGTAATGTGTATTTATCACAAGAAGAACGTGAAGAGGCTTCTCATTTATACCGCAGTCTATGTATAGCGAAAGAAAGAATTGAGGCAGGCGAACGTAATTCAGAAATCATTACAAATCTTGTGAAAGAACATATTGAGACGTATACGAAAGGTACTGTAGATTATGCGGATTTATATGCATATCCGTCATTGGCAATAGTAGGGGAAATGGAAGGAAGAATCATTTTAGCTATTGCAGTTAAGTTTGAAAATGTAAGATTAATTGACAATATAACATTAACGGTTAAATAAGGGGGAGCATCTATGTTTCGCACAATGATGAGAGCAAAGTTACATCGTGCAACTGTAACGGAGGCAAATTTAAACTATGTAGGTAGTATTACAATAGATGAAGATTTAATGGATACAGTAAATCTTGTAGAGAACGAAAAAGTTCAAATTGTAAATAATAATAACGGTGCGCGCTTAGAGACATATGTTATTAAAGGCGAACGCGGTAGCGGTGTTATTTGTTTAAACGGTGCTGCAGCAAGGCTTGTACAACCGGGAGATAAAGTAATTATAATTTGTTATGGCTTAGTTACGGAAGAAGAGGTTCATAAACAAGAACCAAAAATTGCAGTGTTAGACGATCAAAATCAAATTGTTGAAATGTTAGGTGCTGAAAAGGCTGGTACAACATTATAAAAGAGGAAAGCTATCTCTATATCAGGAGATAGCTTTTTTGTGCATCTTTTCATTAAGATGAGATAAAACGTGGTATAGTAACATTATATGAATTATTGTTGTTTGAAAGGTAAGAAATTGAGGTGTTACATATATGAGTAAACGTTATGTCGTTGTTGATTTAGAGACGACAGGAAACTCCTGGAAAGACGGGAAAGATAAAATTACCCAAATTGCAGCTGTTGTAGTAGAAGATGGAGAGATATTGGAGATTTTTTCATCTTTTGTTAACCCAAAGAGAGAGATTCCCGTATTTATTACAGAATTAACAGGGATTGATGAAAGTCTTGTAAAACAAGCCCCGTTATTTCAAGATGTAGCCCCGATGATTGTTGAGCTATTACAAGGTGCCGCTTTCGTTGCGCATAATGTTCACTTTGATTGGAATTTTTTAAACGAAGAATTAAGGCAGGCTGGATATACAGAAATACATTGTCCTAAAATCGATACGGTTGAATTGGCACAAATTCTTTTGCCAACAGCCGATAGTTATAAATTACGTGATTTAGCTAAGAAACATGAACTCGAACACGATCAACCACATCGTGCGGATAGTGATGCTCTTGCGACAGCAGAGCTGTTTTTACAATTTTTAAATGAAATTGAAAAATTACCACTTGTTACATTACAATCACTTTATGAATTGAGTGATGTTTTCCAAAGTGATATAGCTGATGTGCTTTCTGAAAATATTTTAAAGAAAGTAATGCATGGTAAAGAAATAAAAGCGGAATATGAAGTGTATCGCAATATTGCACTGAGAAAACGGAACTATTCCTTAAGTCTTGGAGAAACATATTCATTAAAATTTGATGCTTTCTTGAATAAAACGATGGATAAACTGGAATTACATATGCCGAAGTTTGAAAGAAGAGAAAGTCAGCAAATGATGATGAAAGAGATATATACGGCGTTAAGAGATTCTCGTTTTTCTCTTATTGAAGCAGGTACAGGGACGGGAAAGACTCTTGCTTATTTACTTCCTAGTCTTTATTTTGCGAATAAAAAAGAAGAACCTGTCGTTATCAGTACACAAACGGTACAACTTCAACAACAAATACTTGAAAAAGAAATTCCGTTATTGCAAAAAATAATGCCATTTTCATTTGAGACAGCTCTTCTAAAAGGGAGAAAGCATTATCTTTGCTTACATAAATTTGAATATGCTTTGCAAGAGGAAGAAAAAAATTACGATATGGCACTTACGAAGGCGAAAATTTTAGTTTGGTTATTAAAAACTGAAACAGGTGACCGAGATGAATTAAATATTCCAGAGGGCGGAAAGTTACTTTGGAATCGTATTTGTAGTGATGCGTATAGTCCGGGCGGTATGCAAAGTAATTGGTTTAGTCGATGCTTTTATCAGCGAGCGAAAAATAAAGCTTTATTTGCAGATATCGTTATTACAAATCATGCATTATTATTTCAAGATTTTTCAAGTGAAGAACCACTGTTTTCTTCATGTGAACATATAATTTTTGATGAAGCTCATCATATTGAAGAAGCTGCGAGTAGAACACTAGGTGAGCAGTTCTCTTGTATGTATTTTCAATTGATTTTATCTCGACTTGGTACACTAGAAACGGATGATGTGCTTTCTAAAGTATATAAAATGATGAAAAAATCAGAGCAAGCATCTCGTTCTACTTTCCGTATGATAAGCCATAGTTTGAAGGAACTTAAATTTGATGCGGATGAACTATTCCAAATGTTACGTACTTTTATATTTAAACAAACAAAGCAAGAACAAGGAACAAACAATATGCCGCTCATTTATCGATATAACACGGAAGTAGAGCAAGGTAAGTTGTGGGATAGTATTGTTGAGTTAACAAATCGTTTTGTATATGAATTAAGAAGAATAGTGACCATATTTGAGAAACAAGTAGATATATTGCAAAGTAAGTTAGAGTGGGAAATGCATGTTGTTACGGGTGAATTTATGCATTTAAGTGGGTTACTGAGAAAGATGGCAGAATCATTACAGTTGCTCATATTGGAAAAAAATGCATATGTAACTTGGATGGAGACGGAGACGAAAGGAACGATTCATTCAACCATTTTATACGCGCAACCAGTTCATATTGGAGAAAGGTTTGCTGATGAATTTTTAACAGAAAAAAAGAGTGTTATCTTTACATCTGCAACATTAACAGTTAACGATACATTTGACTATATAAAAGAAGAGCTTGGCTTACATGATTTTGCTCCAAATACTTTACAGGTTCAATCGCCATTCCATTATGAGAAACAAATGAAATTAATGGTTTCAACGGATGTACCGTTTATTAAGCGAGTAAGTAATGAGGAATATATTGAATCTGTATCGGAACATATTGCCAAGATAGCAAAAGTTACAAAAGGGAGAATGCTCGTTTTATTCACTTCGTATGAAATGCTGAAAGAAGCGTATGCGAATTTGAAAAGCAATGATGAATTAGAAGGCTATCTATTATTAACACAAAGTGTAAACAATAGGAGTCGAAGTCGCTTAATTCGAAAGTTTCAAGAGTTCGACAAGTCAATATTGTTAGGCACGAGCAGTTTTTGGGAAGGAATCGATATTCCAGGAGATGCCTTGAGTTGCCTTGTCATTGTCCGTCTTCCTTTTACACCTCCTCATCAGCCGATGATGGAAGCGAAAGGTGAATGGCTAAAAAATCAAGGTGAGGACGTATTCGCAAAATTAACGCTCCCGCAAGCAATATTACGTTTCAAACAAGGATTTGGGCGTTTAATTCGAACGAATACTGATACGGGGACGGTAGTAGTGTTAGACCGTCGATTGACGAGTTCTTCCTATGGAAAAAGATTTTTACAATCAATTCCTAATGTACCTCTTTATGAAGGACCGTTAGAAGAGTTGTTGGTGCAATTAGAAGAACCGTCAAATGAATAAAAATTGGAAGAAAAATACGCCTGAAGTACTTATGAACTTCAGGCGTAAAAATGTGGGTAGGAGGAATTTTATTTTTCTTACTTCTTGTATACAAAATGTATTGGTTTTCGACTTGAAACCTTTTTTTGCTGTACATGTCCTGCTATAATAGATGGGTGATGAAGCAGGGGTTGTAAAGAATGTACTCTTATTGTAACCGCATTGCGTTCTTCTATAATTAGAAATTTTTGTGTAACGGAGGAGTTTTTTCATGGAGAAGAAAATCGAAGTACTATCAACGACGCGTATTAAATATTCGTCAGATTTGTATAAAATTGTTGATAGTTTGAATCGTACGTTAAAAGAGCAGGACCTCATGTTCGGATTAGCATTAGACGAAAAAGACAAAGAAACAGCTGTATTTACGATTTACAGAACGTAGTGATACAATGAAAAAGTGGATCTTTGCAATCATTATCGTTATCGTTGCTAGCGGAATATATGGGGCGTATGTTTATAATAAAGCGATGGATAAGAAAATTCCCAAAGAGTCGAAATCTGTAGAAATTGCTAAAGAAAAAGCAAAGCTTACAAAAGTGACATCTGTTGATTATTACAACGGAAAAGCTGCATATACAGTCGTACAGGGTACAGATGAAAAGGGAGAACATCTTATCGTTTGGGTGCCTGAGAAAAAAGGGGATACCGTAGTAAGGAAAAAGAGTGAAGGTATTTCCGAAAAAGAGGCTATACAAAGAACAATAGAACAAGTCGGCGATAAAGAATCAAAAAGAAAGCCGAAAGAAATTCTGAAAGTGAAATTAGGCTTTGAAAAAGGTATTAGAGATGGTGTACCAGTAGAAGTACCATTATGGGAAGTTACATATATTGATTATGACAATCGTTATAATTACTACTATCTTGAATTTAAAGATGGGTCGTTTTTAAGACGATATAGCGCTCAAAAATAGATGTAGGGGGAACTACAAATGAAATTAGCAAAGCGAGTAGCTGCTTTAACACCGTCTTCAACTTTAGAAATTACAGCAAAGGCACAAGCGTTAAAGGCAGAAGGTCATGATGTAATTGCATTAGGGGCAGGAGAACCTGACTTTAATACACCAGAGCATATTATGGAAGCTGCGCATAAAGCGATGTTAGAAGGACATACGAAATATACGCCAACAGGTGGATTACAATCGTTAAAACAAGAAATTGTGAAGAAATTTACGCGCGATCAAGGAATTCAGTATGATCCATCTGAAATTATTGTATGTAATGGTGCAAAACATGCATTATATACATTATTCCAAGTGTTGCTTGATGAAGGAGATGAAGTTATCATCCCAACTCCTTACTGGGTAAGCTATCCAGAACAAGTAAAGCTTGCTGGCGGTAATCCGGTTTATGTAGAAGGTTTAGAAGACAATGAGTACAAAATTACAGCAAAGCAGTTGCGTGAGGCAATTACAGAGAAAACGAAAGCAGTTATTATTAATTCACCGAGCAATCCAACAGGAATGATTTATAGCAAAGAAGAATTACAACAGCTTGGAGAAGTATGTTTAGAACATAATATTTTAATCGTTTCAGATGAAATTTATGAGAAGTTAATTTATGGTGGTGCGGAATATACTTCAATTGCCCAGCTTTCTAATGCATTAAAAGAACAAACCCTAATTATTAATGGTGTATCTAAATCTCATTCTATGACAGGATGGCGTATTGGATATGCAGCTGGAAATAAGCAGCTGATTAAAGCGATGACGAACTTAGCGAGTCATAGTACGTCAAACCCTACTTCAATCGCTCAATACGGCGCAATCGCGGCATATGCAGGCTCACAACAACCTGTAGAAACAATGCGCCAAGCATTTGAAGAGAGATTAAACATTATTTATGATAAATTAATTCAAATCCCTGGCTTTACTTGTATTAAACCGCAAGGCGCGTTTTACTTATTTCCTAATGTAAAAGAGGCTGTAGCTTTATCAGGATATGATACAGTTGATGAGTGGGCGAAAGCTTTATTAGAAGAGGAAAAAGTTGCTCTTGTGCCGGGTACAGGATTTGGGGCTCCAAATAACGTTCGTTTATCATATGCGACATCTCTTGAACAAGTAGAGAAAGCATTAGAACGTATTCATACGTTTATGAAAAGTAAAGTGAAAGCTTAATTGTATATTTCGTTAATACAATAAAAAACCTCTCTATATAATAGGGAGGTTTTTTTGACGAATTGTGGCAAAAAGAAATAGCGAAAGGTGTGTTATACTAGAGAACGAGGTGTTTGGTGATGAAAAAGAAAATGATGTTACAGTGGTTTGAACAGGGAAGCATTGCGATTCCAAAATTACTTATGATGCATTATAAAAAATTAGGGTTAAATGAAACGGAATTTATGGTTTTACTTCATGTGCATACATTTTTAGAATCGGGAAATTCGTTTCCGACTCCGTCGGAGATTTCCGAACGAATGACAATAGCGGAAATGAAATGTATGGAAGTAATTCAAACATTGATTCAAAAAGGTTTTTTATCACTAGAAGGTGGACAAAGATCAGAAGCGATGATGTGTGAAAGTTATTCTTTACAACCGCTATGGGAAAAAATATTGCATTTCTTAATGAATGAATCAATAGAGGAAGAACAAAAAGAAAAAAAACAACTGCAAGTAAATTTATATACAGTATTTGAAAAAGAATTCGGAAGACCACTTTCTCCATTTGAATGTGAAACATTGGGAATGTGGGAGGATCAAGATCAACATCATCCGAATTTAATTCAAGCGGCTCTACGAGAAGCTGTGATGAGCGGTAAGCTGAACTTCCGATATATTGATCGTATTTTATTTGAGTGGAAAAAGAATGGAATTAAAACAGTAGATCAAGCTCAAAATCAAGGACGTAAATTTAGAGCAAATCAGCAACGAGCGCAACAAGTAACAACACAAGAGACGAAATTTACTGGGAAAGTGCCTTTTTATAATTGGTTGGAGCAGTAATGTAGGAGGAAGTCTATGTTAAATAAAACGCAAATTCGTTATTGTTTAGACACAATGGCGGATATGTATCCAGAAGCACATTGTGAATTGATTCATGATAATCCATTCGAACTTGTAATTGCAGTGGCATTATCTGCACAATGTACAGATGCACTTGTAAATAAAGTGACGAAAAATTTATTTCAAAAATATAAAACACCAGAAGATTATTTAAGTGTTTCTCTAGAAGAGTTACAACAAGATATACGTTCTATTGGATTGTATAGAAATAAAGCAAAAAATATTCAAAAATTGTGCCGAATGTTATTAGATGATTACAATGGAGAAGTGCCGAAAGATCGAGATGAGCTTACGAAGTTACCTGGTGTAGGACGGAAGACAGCAAATGTTGTAGTATCGGTAGCATTTGGGATACCGGCAATTGCTGTCGATACGCATGTAGAGCGGGTGAGCAAACGATTAGCGATTTGTAGATGGAAAGACTCTGTATTAGAAGTCGAAAAAACATTAATGAAGAAAATTCCGATGGATGAATGGGGCGTTACACATCACCGTTTGATTTTCTTTGGACGTTATCACTGTAAAGCGCAGCGACCACAATGTGAAGAGTGTCGATTGCTAGAAGTGTGTCGCGAAGGAAAGAAGCGAATGAAGGGGAAATAAAGGATGGAGCGAGTTATAGGAGTACCGAAAGAATTTCGGTACTTACCATTTTTTCAAAAAAACGCAAATTCGATTAAGTATCATACAGACCAATCTTTTGAAGAAATCATACAAAATACTTACTTTATATTTGATATAGAAAGACAATATGAGCCGTGGAATGAAATTGAAAACAGTATTCCGGTAATGTTGAATGTATGGAAAAATAAGCATGAAGACATTGCCACATTATTTCGAAACAGAAAGAAACAAGAAGCTGAAGGCCCGATGATTCTTTTTGCAGCACATTTGTTATCAATTGTATATTGGCTAAATGAGCAACCTGTTCATAGTTTGAATGAAATGGAAGATTACACGAGTGAATTGGAAGTACAACCAGTTAATTTTATGGAGCGATATTCGTTCATTATAAAGAAACCAAATAATTATCATTCTTATATTCAGTTAGCACAGTTGTATATTGAAATAGAAAAGTTATATGTAAAGAAAATGATAACAAAAAAGAAGTCCTTTCCTCGTTAAGAGAAAGGACTTCTTTTTTTGTATTAAGACTCTGTTGTAACAACATTTCCGTCTGCGTGAGGTGTATCTTCACCTGTATTTTGTTGTTTCTTAGCCTCTTCTTCAGCTTTCTTTTGAGCCTCTTCTTCAGCTTTTTTCTTAGCTTCTTCTTCGGCTTTTTTCTTAGCTTCTTCTTCAGTTTTTTTCTTAGCTTCTTCTTCAGCTTTCTTTTGAGCCTCTTCTTGTTGTTTACGTTGTTGTTCTTGTTGCTCTTGTTGTTTACGCTGTTCTTCAGTAGCCTTTTTCTGAGCTTCTTCTTGTTTTAGTTTATCTTCATTAGCTTTTTTCTGAGCTTCCTCATCAGCTTTTTTCTTAGCTTCTTCTTCGGCTTTCTTTTTGGCTGCCTCTTCCTCAGCTTTCTTAGCGTCTGGAGTTCCACCAGGGGCAGTGAAGGATGCACCAACTGCAGGACTTGTTCCAGTACCTTTTTTCGCTACTACAGAGAAGCTGTAAGTAACACCAGGCTTAATACCACCAAGAGTAGCTGTTGTACCGCTAACTGATAAGCTACCGCTAGAACCGTCTGTAGCTTTATAAGTTGCCGCATAAGCATCAACTGCTGTTGGGCCAGACCAGTTTAGTGTAACTGTACTAGCGCCATCGAAAGCGACATTAAGGCCACTAGGTGGATCTACTTTAATTTCTTTAATTGCATCTTTTTTCGCACCTTTTACGTATAACTCGCCGTTTATTTCTTGTACAGAAGAAGGGCGTTCGAAACGAGATTTATCTGTAGCGAATTTGCTCATCATTACTTGGAACATTTGTTGCGCAATTTTAGTATAACGATCGCTAATGTAATTTTCTGGACCATTCTTTTCGTAACCAGTCCACACAGCCATCGTATATTGTGGTGTATATCCAGCGAACCAGCTATCTCTGTTAGCATCAGCTGGGATGCCATATTTTTTTACATCTCTTGCATCAAAGTTTTGTGTTCCTGTTTTACCAGCAACGTCAAAGCCAGAAACATATGCTGTTGGCCCTGTACCGCCGGAACCAGGTTTTACTACGTCACGAAGAACGTCAGTAACCATGTAAGCTGTATGGTCGTGCATTGCACGTTGTTCTTTCGGTTTAAAGCTTTTCTTTTTTCCGTCTGGGAAAATAACTTCTTTAACGAAATGAGGTTTATTGTATACACCGTCATTTCCAAATGCTGCATAAGCCCCAGCGACATCTAACGGAGAGCTTTCATTACTACCGATTGCAGTAGATTCATGTGCTATCCCATCTTTAAACGTCATGCCTAAACCTTCAGCAAACTCTTTTGCCTTAGGAATACCGACTGCTTGAGCTGTTTTTAAAGCCGGGATGTTTAATGACTTCTTCAATGCTTCACGAAGTGAAACGTCACCTTTAAAATTACCGGTAGCATTTTTAATCTTTGTGCCATCAGAGTAAGTATATTCAGAGTCATTTAATTGATGATAAGTAGACCATTGAAGGTTTTCAATTGCAGGACCATAATCGAAAATTGGTTTCATTGTTGAACCAACTTGGCGTTTTAAATCAACAGCCATATTATGACCTTTGAAAGTAGACTTACTTTCTTTACGCCCAGCACCAATTGCTCGAACTTCTCCAGACTGTGTATCCATAAATACAAATGATCCTTGGAACTGATCGTTTGGATACTTAATGAGATTGCCATCCATAATTTGTTCAGCGTACTCTTGAGCACCTTGATCAAGGGTTGTATGAATCGTTAAACCATCTGAACCGATATTTACATCAGGGTATTCTTTTTCAACTTCTTTTACGACAGCATCTAAAAATGCTTGAAACTTCATTTCAGTTAGTTCTGATTTTTTTAGACCCTCAGTTACAGGGATCTTTATTGCGTTATTCATTTCTTCTTTTGTTATATAGCCGTGTCGATTCATTAATGTTAATACAATATTACGACGATTTGTTGCTCGTTCAACATTTTCTGGTTTTGTTGGATCATAAATGTTAGGACCTTGAGGTAAGCCAGCGAGCATCGCAGCTTCATGTAATTGTAAGTCCTTTAAATCTTTTTGATAATATTTTTGAGCCGCTGTTGCAATACCGTAAGAGCGATTACCTAGATTAATCTTATTTAAGTACATTTCTAAAATCTCATGTTTAGAGTATTGTTGCTCTAATTTGTAAGATAAGTACCATTCTTGCACTTTTCGTTTTGCGGTTTTTTCCATCGTTAGAAAATAGTTTTTAACTACTTGTTGTGTAATCGTACTACCACCTTGGGAACCGAAACCACCAGTGACATTTTCCATAACTGCTTTTGTAGTTCGTTTAAAATCAATTCCATTATGGTCATAGAAACGTGAATCCTCAGTTGCAAGGAATGCATTTTCAACTACTTTTGGAATTTGATCATAAGTAACATGGGTTCGTTTTTCCGCACCGTATTCATAGAAAAACTTCCCATCCTTATCAAGAAACTTTGTTGATAAAGGATTGACAAGTTTTGATTTGTCTAATTTTGGAGCGTCCTTTACCATAACAAAGAAAGCGGAAACGCCAGCTACGAGACCAACGATACCAAGAAGTAGACAACCTATAAGGAACTTCTTAAAAAAGGAGCCTTTTTTCTTTGGTTTTTTTTCTTTATTTGTTTCTTCCGTTTGATTTTTCGCGTGATTTCGTTCTGTACGAGAACGATAATTATCTGACATTATACTTTCTCCTACCTTTCATTCTCTCCCTCAAAAGTCGAAAAAAGAGCCTTAGTGATGACTCTATCACGAAAAATAAACCGTGTCTAGTACACGGATATAATCAATCCGAGGGTGATAACCGCATGATAACAATGATCCATGCGCTTCTATTTCTTCTTTAGTAATTGACTTACGCCCACCATTATTTTGACGGTTCCAAAATGCAATAATATGTTTCGCATCGAGTAAATAAAATTCATCAAAAAGTGTAAATTTAATAATAACAAATGCAACTCCATTATGAGCAATTACTTGCTTCATATGTTCAATTTGATGAAGGTGGAAGTTTTGAAGTGGGAAACTAGTTTTGTTTTTTGTTTCCTTCGCTTCAAAATCGATGTATTTCCCTTTGTATACACCGTTGTAATCCGTTGTAGAAGGTTGTTTAAAATACGCTTCTTTTACCACTGCAGCACTTCGAGCGGGGTAATCTACTTTTACAATTTGAAGAGGTGTAGGTTTTTTATGTACACATGCAATATTATGGGTTAAGTAATATTGATTTGTTTCATTCAATTCCTCTTCAAGGGACATACCTCTATTACTATAAGTATGTTTTTTTATTGGTGTTTTAGGAGGTAGTGAAGCTTGATTGTACCTTTTTCCATTTGGGTAACGAATGGTCATAGTGTGTCCACTCCCAACTTGTTAAGAATTACTTACAAAGGTGATTATATCAAAAAATGAAAAAAGATGTGACCTTTTTGAAGAAAGGCATGATGACTTATTTATGTTTACATGGAATGATTACGAAAAAATAAAACAATATCGTAAAAATATGGTTTGTACAAAAGAAGAAAAAGCAATCATTCACACTATTAAAAAGAAAACAGAAATAGCTAATATGGACAACATTTCTCGGACACAATCGTATCAAAAATTTTATGTAAGAAATAGTGAAATCAGGTGGTCTTTTTTAGCGAGTATGGTTTCGAGAAATGCAGGCTGGAATATGACTGATTTAGAAGGAAGATATTATGCTACTGTTTTGCCTCGATTAGTAAAAAAACATTTGTTTCTCATATATGAACAGGCTAATTGGATTATTTTCTTAGATGCATTTCCTCAGTTACTACTATATGAAGAAAGCAAGAGGAGACGTATACCTCTCTTTCATTTGTTGCAATTTTTCAACGTATCACTTTTCATGGAAAAAGAATGGACATTTTTCTGGGAGAAAAAAGATATGAATAGGCTTATGACAGCGCTTATTATAAATGAGCAAAATAAAATTCAAAAACCAGTTATTGAGAATAGCTACTTTAAAAAACATGTATTTCATACGGCGCTTTTTAAAGTTCAAGACATGTTGCATATTAGTGCAGTTATTTTTCCAACCATTGAAGGGGGGATGTATGGGTTTTCAGTTTATCAATTTGAAACGTTGCAAAAGCGTATAGAGCTTGGGAAAAAATTAGCGTGGTTATTGTTTCATCCGACTTATAAACGTTTATTTTATAATTTTGCACTACAAACTAAACATACTGGCTCTAGAGAAGATTATGAATATTACTTAAGGGGAACTAGAAAATCCTATACACCTGCACTAAGAGATGTGTATTCTCTTGTTGCACATGAGGAAATAACAATGAGGGATTGGTTTTGTGAAGATTCGAAAATGAATGCATTGTTTTTATTTGAAGAACCGAAGGATGAAGTTAATATAAAGGAATGGTATAGAAGAAAGAGGGAGCAGATCTATGCTGTTTCTATCGTGAATCGTTTTGTTAAAAGAATAGACGAGTTCATGATATAATAAAAAAGAAGTCCCATCTTTATAAATGAAGATGGGACTTCTTAATGTGAAGAAATCCTGCTAAGTGTGTTAAGATTTTAATCTCAAAACTGAATGAAAGTAGAAGATTAAGGGGGATTTAGAAATTAGTAGTTTGGAAAAGCCCCATTAATTAAACTTTCACTTTATGTAGCAGGGAAGTTTGGGCCATCAAGCTTTGGATTACCAGTCTCGGGTTTATTTTGTTGTTTGTTTTGTTTTTTCTTTTTTTCGTTTTTGTTCTTTGCCATCTTCATACACCTCCTTTTTGTATTGTTACCATTTCTATAAATGACATTCAAAATGATTTCTTTGACGAATAACAACTAGTTTTGTCATGTGTGCAGGAGTGAAGAATTATCCGGCGAAATTACATGACAAAGGAAAAGCAAAGAAGGGGGCGTTTTGTATATGGCGATGGTTCAGAAAGTAGATGTAATGAAAAAAATGGATCAAATGTTAAGTTCTCTCGATTTGCTGGAAATGAATATAGGAATTAGAATAAATCATGCATTGAAGGATAAGAGCGAAAAAATATGTAATAAGATAGAAATAACAGAAATGCATATTGAGCATATGGAAAATAAATTAGTGCATCACGAAGAAAAAGGGAATTGGGTGAAGACGTTTCAAAACATCGTAGTGAGTGCATAATAAGGTGGGAATGAAATGGAGTATGAAGCATTAATACAGTCTTCAGAAAAACTCATGCAGTATAATAATGAAGCGAATGTAAAAAAAAGAGAAATAATTGAATATGACTTTTATAAGGATATGAAGCCGTTTGTAGACATAGTAGATGAGGAATTAAAGGTGTGGAAAGAATTAGCTTATACGTGGATTAAGGAAGAAAAACCGAAGTATATACATGTACAGCAAATTGATCAAGTGTACGATAATTTACAAACGAATGTGTTACAATGTTTTGTAAATAAAGGAAAAGGTAAACGTTTTTTTGAAACACATCAAGCCATTTCGTATACTTTGCAAAATATAGTTGAGCAATGTAAATAACAAGAGGGGAAACCCTCTTGTTTTTTTTAAGCTTCTGTCATTGTTGTAGGTTTTGTTGCACCGTTTATTTCTAATTCTTTTATTAATGTTCGGTAATCCGATATACATATTTTTCCTTCGAGATAACAATGTCTCGCAAAGTCTAATAATTCATTTACATTCTCTGTGTAATACCCCTTCTTTTGAGAAAACGCTTGTTTTAAATCCCCTAATACCATGTTGATTCCTCCCCCATGAGAATCTTCTTCTTAATTATCATAGCATGGAAGGGTTTTCTTTTTTAATTTTTTAAAAATTTAAACTTCCGACAAAAATAGACAGATACTCCGTCACACAAATTATTTTACAAGTACATATTATATATGTAGAAACTTATGTGAAGGAGGAGAGAATGCATGTTTCAACAATCTAACGTATATCAGCAACCAAATCCATATGCACAGCAAAATATGTACCAATATAATACGGATACATATTTACGGTATAATATGTATCCTTTCGAGCCTCATTATGGAAATCAAAATTATTACCAGCCATTTGAAGTATCGTTTATGAATCAACAGCAACAACAGCAACCCTATATGAATCAATCGCAACAAGAGCAACAATCTTATATGAATCAGCAGCAAACTTATATGAACTCACAATATTATATGCCACCATCACCATCTCCCTATGGAAATCAACAAGCGATGTTTTATCCGCCAAAACAACCGTATCCGACGATGAATAAACAAAAGCAACAACAGCAACCAAGTCAGTTTTCGAGCTTTGTTTCCCAATTTAAAAATTCAGATGGTAACTATGATGTGAATAAAATGATGAATACAGCTGGACAAATGATGAATGCGATGAATCAAGTGACGGGGATTGTTAAGCAGGTTGGAGGGTTCTTTGGTAAGTGATGATGGATTGTTGTCCATAATGAAATAGCATGAATGAAGTGTAGCACTAGACAAATTTCCATGAAACAAATGGGTATATATAACAAACGGCTTCACCTCTTTTCTCATATTGTAAAGTGTAATCAGATTTTCTTAACGAGAGAGGAGAGAAAAAACTATGCATCATTGTCATCCTTGTTTTGGAGGGCATAAGCCTGTAGGACCTATTTGTACGACTGCTCCTGTCATTCATCCGACGAAACAGTGTGTAACACATTCTTTTTCAACAACGGTGGTGCCACACATTTTCCCAACGCATACGACACATGTACACCATCAACAAATTAAAAACCAAAACTTCTTCCCGCAAACAAACTCAAATGTAAATGTTGTAGATCCAATCGATCCAGGATTTGGCGGTGGATGTGGACCATGTGGTCATGGTCACCATCACCACGGTCATCAAATATCTCCATTTGGACCAGGGCCGAATGTATCTCCATTTGGACCAGGACCGAATGTATCCCCATTTGGACCAGGACCGAATGTAGGACCAAATGTTGGACCAAACGTTGGTGGAATATTTAAAAAGTAAATGATATGTTAGAACTAGCAAAATGCTAGTTCTTTTTTTGTAATTGGAGTGTTGATATGAAAGTTGTTGCTGTAACAGGATATAAGCCATTTGAACTTGGAATATTTAAAAAGGATCATCCAGGAGTAGACTGCATAAAAAAAGCGCTGCATCGTAAATTAACTGCTTTTGTAGAAGATGGTTTGGAGTGGGTTATTATAAGCGGCCAGCTAGGTGTAGAATTGTGGGCTGCTGAAGTTGTTTTTGAAATTCAAGTAGAATATCCAGATTTAAAATTAGCGGTATTTACTCCTTTTTTAGAACAAGAAGAAAATTGGAAAGAAGATAACCGTGAATATTACGAATTTATTCTTTCACAAGCAGATCACATTGATAGTATTACGAAACGGAAGTACGAAAGCCCAGAGCAATTTAAATTAAAGAATCAATTTTTTATTGAAAAAAGTGATGCTCTTTTAGCTGTATATGATGAAGAAAAGCCTGGGAGTCCTAAATATATTGTAGAAGTAGCTAAGAAAAAAGGAGAAATAGAAAATTATCACAGTTATTTCATTCTTTTTTCTGATTTACAAGATATAATAGAAGAGGAACAGTGGAATAATGCAGAGTAATATGTAATATTGTACTCGTATATATGATTGACAAAAGGCATTGTTTCTGAAAAAATTTAGTTAATGAAAGTTTTGGCAAAAATTTGAGGTGAAGAAAATGATTTCGGATAAAATTAAATTAACGGCGAAAGATATTTTGGAAAAAGAATTTAAAACAGGTATGAGAGGTTATCAACAAGAAGAAGTAGACAAGTTTCTTGATATGATTATTAAAGACTATGAAGCTTTCCACAAAGAATTTGATCAATTGAAGCAACAAAATGTTCGTTTAAAACGAGAATTAGAAGAACAAAAACTAGCTGCAACACAAGCTCCACAACAACCTGTACAAACACCAGTTGCACAACCGGTATATAACAACACGAATACGGATATTTTAAAACGTTTATCCAACTTAGAAAAAGCTGTATTTGGAAGTAAGTTATACGAATAAAATAAGGTGGAAACAAGGTTGAGGCATTGTACATAGAAAAAAACATTGCAAAATCTTTTTGTTTCCACTATACTAATGGATGTCATAACGTTTGGGCAATCGCTGCAACGCCAACGTTGTAGAGGAAAGTCCATGCTCGCACGGTCTGAGATGGCTGTAGTGTTCGTGCCTAGCCAATTCATAAGCTAGGGTATTCTGGCTGTAAGGCTGGTTTAACGGCAGGGAAAAAACCTAAGTCCTTTCGGATATGGTTTGACTACCTTTAAAGTGCCACAGTGACGAAGTCCTTGAAGAAATGATAGGAGTGGAACGAGGTAAACCCCACGAGCGAGAAACCCAAATAATGGTAGGGGAATCTTTTCCAAGGAAATGAACGACGGAAAAGGACAGGTTTTCATAACCTGTAGATAGATGATTGCTACCGGAGTACGAGGCGTGGGCCGTTTGCAGTACAAAGGAACAGAACATGGCTTACAGAACGTTATGAACCAACTATGAAATAACTCAGCTCTCCTTTGTTAGAGGAGGGCTTTTTATTTGTATGAAGTTATAAATTATGAGTTACAATGGTTAATGAGAAAAATTTTCGTAAAATGTAATGATTAATAGGACAAATTGCTATTAATTATTGTTTGAATATACATAAGAGGTGAATGCAAATGGGAAAAGTTACTTTAATTGCAACAGCGGCAATGGGTATTGAAGCGTTAGTTGCCCGAGAAGTTCGCGATCTTGGTTATGAATGTCAAGTAGAAAACAGCAAAGTAACATTTGAAGCAGATGAAAAGGCGATTTGTCGCACGAATTTATGGTTACGTACTGCGGACCGTGTGAAAATTAAAGTTGGTGAATTTAAAGCAACAACATTTGATGAGCTATTTGAAAAAACGAAAGCATTAAACTGGGGAGATTATATTCCAGAGAACGGAGAATTCCCTGTTATCGGTAAATCTCTAAAATCTGAGTTATTCAGTGTTTCGGATTGCCAACGTATCGTTAAAAAAGCTGTCGTTGAAAAATTAAAAACAACATATAAACGTACAACTTGGTTTGAAGAAGATGGTCCGTTATTCCGTATTGAGATTGCAATGTTGAAAGACATTGCAACATTAACAATCGATGCGAGTGGTGTTGGACTTCATAAACGTGGGTACCGCATGGATCAAGGGGAAGCTCCTTTAAAAGAAACATTAGCTGCGTCTCTAATTAAGTTAACGAACTGGAAGCCAGATCGTCCTTTCGTGGATCCTTTCTGTGGATCTGGAACAATTCCGATTGAAGCTGCATTAATTGGACAAAATATCGCACCAGGATTTAACCGAGGCTTTGCATCGGATGAATGGGGCTGGGTTGGTAAACAAAATTGGCGCGAAGCTCGTCAAGAAGCTGAAGATTTAGCAAATTATAATCAACCATTACAAATCATTGGATCTGATATTGACCATCGTATGATTCGAGTTGCACAAGAAAACGCAGAAGAAGTAGGTTTAGGTGATTTAATCACATTTAAGCAAATGCAAGTAAAAGATTTCACAACAAAAGAGGATTATGGCTACGTCGTAACGAATCCTCCATACGGAGAACGTTTAAGTGAAAAAGCACTCGTTGAACAACTGTATAAAGAAATGGGACAAGTATTTCGCCCATTAGATACGTGGTCAGCGTATGTATTAACAAGTTACGAAGCATTTGAGAAGTGTTATGGAAAAGATGCATCGAAGAAACGTAAACTATTTAACGGATTTATCCGTACAGATTACTACCAATACTTCGGAAAACGTCCACCGCGTAATTCATAGTATAAAACTCCTCTAGCACGCATATACTGGCTATTATGTAATGCGTAAAGGAGGCAGTGATATGGATAGTTTTCAATTATCGATGATTCAAAAAGCTATTCACCGTACGTATGATGAGCTCGGAAAAGAAGTGGATAGTCAAGGCGTAATTGTAGATGAAATACAAAAAGCGCAAGAAGAATATTTATCAGCTCTTTCACATGAAACAGCGATTGATAAACGGTATTTAAAGTCATTAATATAGAAGAAAATTTTCCTTTTTCGAAAGGAAAATTTTTTTTCGTGTATTTCTAAGTATTGCAACAGGGGAAAGTGGCTGCACACATATGAGTAGCAGTTACTATATCGTTTTATAGAAAAACTTTTTGGTTGGAGGCTAAGGATGTTTACTGAGAAGAGATTACCATTTGAAGTAGGAAAACAAGATAATTTTTATGATAAGTTGAATGAGTGGATTGGAGATGTATTTTACGACATCCTTCCGGAAAAAGGCTTTGAAGAGCGTGATGAACAAATCTTTATGGCGTTTCAATTAGAGCGTGCTTTCCAAGAGAAAAAAGTTATGTTCGCAGAAGCGGGTGTAGGAACAGGGAAAACGATTGTATACCTTTTATATGCAATTTGTTATGCGCGTTATACAGGAAAACCTGCTATTATCGCTTGTGCAGATGAAACATTAATTGAGCAGCTTGTGAAAGAAGAAGGGGACATTGCTAAGTTATCAGAAGCATTAGGACTATCTGTTGACGTAAGACTTGCGAAATCGATGGATAACTATTTATGTTTACGTAAACTTGAAGATGTTATGAGTGGACGAGCTCCAGAAGTAATTGAAGACGTATATTATGAATTACCACAGTTTGTATTTGATCATGGTACGATGCAAAACTTTACTCACTATGGTGACAGAAAAGAATTTCCACTTTTAAATGATGAGGAATGGTCAAAAGTAAACTGGGATTACTTCCAAGATTGCTTCACTTGTGATTCACGTCATCGTTGTGGACAAACTCTTTCTCGTGAACATTATCGTAAAGCGGCAGATTTAATCATTTGTTCTCAAGATTTTTATATGGATCATATTTGGACGTACGATGCTCGTAAACGTGAAGGACAAATTCCGTTATTACCTGAAAGTAGCTGCGTTGTATTCGATGAAGGACATCTTGTAGAATATGCAGCTCAAAAAGCTTTAACGTACCGTTTAAAGCAAACGATGATGGAGCAGCTTTTAACGAGATTGTTACAGAACGATATTCGTGAAGAGTTTGCACATTTAGTAGAAGAAACAATTTGGCAAACAGAGCGATTCTTTGATGTGTTACAAGAGAATAAAAAGGAAATTGAAGGTTCTGATCGTTTAGAAATTACTGTGACAGAAAAAGTAACCGCAGAAGCGAAAAGACTTTATGCAAAAATCGGTGAAGTCGGTGATGCACTAGTATTTGAGAGTGAAATGCATACAGTAAACACATACGATTTAAATATCGTTGATGAACATTTAGATGTGTTAGAACATTCACTTCGTCTTTTCATGCATGAGAAAAATGTAATTACGTGGGGTGAAGAAGGTGATGGTGCCTTCACGTTAGTTATTATGCCGCGTGCAGTTGAAGAAGTGTTACAAGAAAAAGTATTCTCGAAGAAAATTCCATACATTTTCTCTTCTGCGACATTATCGGACAACGATTCGTTCGCATTTACTGCAAATAGCTTAGGGGTAAAAGATTACTTATCATTCTCAGTTGCCTCACCGTTTAATTATGAAGAGCAAATGGCAGTAAACTTACTATCGCATACGAAAGAAAATGAATGGGAAAGAAAGTGTCAATATACACTTGAAAATATACAGAAAACGAATGGACGTACGCTTGTATTATTCCGTACAACGCAAGAACTTGCAGCGTTCAAAGAATATGTAAGTAAAGAGCAAATGTCAGTTCCGTTCTTATATGAAGGGGATCAAGAAATTAGTCAGCTCGTTTCTCGTTTCCAAAATGAAGAAGAGACTGTACTTTGTGCCGTTCATTTATGGGAAGGTTTAGATATTCCGGGTTCATCATTATCACATGTAATAATTTGGTCATTACCATTCCCTCCAAACGATCCTGTGTTTGAAGCGAAACGTAAGCACGTAAATAATCCATTCTGGGATGTAGATGTGCCATATATGATTTTACGCCTTCGTCAAGGGATTGGACGTTTAATTCGTACGAGCGACGATAAAGGTGCTATATCAATCTTCCTATCAGATACGGAAGATGAAAAAGTGATAGAAGCAGTGAAAAAAGTACTTCCGGTAGAAGGTAAAGAATTATAAGGAAAAGCTTGGTGCTTGCCAAGCTTTTTTTCTATTATAAAAGGAATTTATGTTTTCGTGTCGAAATAAGTTTGAGGTAGAAAAAGGAGGTCTTTTATACGATGACAGTTGCTACATATGAAGTAGAAAAACAATTTTTAACATATGTGAAGAAGATAGAAAATTACGGAGAAGCATTAAGCTTAATGTTTTGGGATTTAAGAACGGGTGCACCAAAAAAAGGTGTGGATCAGCGTTCAGAAGTCATAGGGATGCTTTCGTCAGAAGTGTTTGCTATGTCGACTTCAGATGAGATGGGGAACTACTTAACTGAGCTTGAAGCTTTAATATCTGAAGATAAACTTTCTGAAACGACGAAGAAAATGGTTGAAGAGTGTCGTAAAGAATATGATAGAAATAAGAAAATTCCACAAGCTGAATACGAAGCGTATGTGAAATTAGAAGCGAAAGCGGAAAGTGTGTGGGAAGAAGCACGGGAAAAATCTGATTTCGAAATGTTCCGTCCGTACTTAGAAAAAATTGTTGAATTCAAAAAGAAATTTATTACATATTGGGGTTACGAAACATATAAATATAATACATTATTAGACATGTATGAGCCTGGTATTACAGTAGAAGTGTTAGATCACGTATTTGGTCAACTTCGTGAGCGTATCGTGCCGCTTGTAAAAGAAATCTCAGAGTCTAAAAAGGGATTAAAAACAAGTGCTTTATCGGAACACTTTTCGAAAGAAAAACAAAAGAACTTTACATTAGAGTTATTAAAGCAATTGAATTATGACTTTGAAGCAGGGCGTCTTGATGAAACGGTACATCCTTTCGAAATTACATTAAATAGAGGGGATGTTCGTATTACAACACGCTATGATGAGAAAGATTTCCGTATGGCTGTGTTTGGAACAATTCATGAATGTGGTCATGCTGTATATGAACAAAATATTGCAGAAAAGTTTGAGGGTACACCGCTATGTAGTGGAACATCTATGGGTATTCATGAATCGCAATCATTATTCTTTGAAAACTTTATCGGTCGTAATAAATCATTCTGGAAGAAAAATTATGATTTATTAAAAGAGTATAGTGACGGTCAATTTAACGATATATCAGTCGATGAGTTTTATGATGCGATTAACGAATCGAAGCCTTCATTCATTCGTATAGAAGCAGATGAGCTTACATATCCGCTTCATGTTATGGTTCGTTATGAGCTTGAGAAAGAATTATTTGATGGTACACTACAAGTGAAGGACTTACCAGCGGCTTGGAATGATAAGATGGAAGCATATTTAGGAATTCGTCCAGAAAATGATGCACAAGGTGTATTACAAGATGTTCACTGGGCTGGTGGCTCATTTGGATACTTCCCATCTTATGCGCTTGGTTACATGTATGCAGCGCAATTTCAGCAAAGAATGTTAAAAGATATTCCAAACTTTGATGCATTATTAGAAGAAGGTAACGTGACGCCAATTCGTGAATGGTTAACGGAAAACATTCATCAATATGGCAAAACGAAAAAGCCACTTGAAATTTTAGAAGATGTAACAGGTGAAGGGCTAAATGCAAACTACTTAGCTGATTATTTAGAAGCGAAGTATAGAGAGATTTACGAGTTATAAAAAAGAGCTGCTTAATTGCAGCTCTTTTTTTAAAGGGGATGGGAGAATGGATTATACATTTACAGTAATGAACCAAAAGGAAGCAGAGGAAATTGCATACAACTGGCATTATGAAGGGAAATATTCCTTTTATGATATAGAGGCAGATCAAGAAGATTTAGCAGAGTTTTTAAGTACTGAAATGAGAGGAGACGATACGTTTGCTGTGAAGGAAAATGGTACTCTCATTGGTTACTTGAGTTTTTCTAAAATGAATAATCAAACGGTTGATATAGGACTTGGAATGAGACCTGATATAGCTGGCAATGGATTAGGGTTAAAGTTCGTGAAGGCTGGACTAGATTTTAGTGAAGAAAAATACGGCTGCAACTATATAACACTATCAGTAGCGACATTTAATGAGAGAGCGATTAAAGTATATAAAAGGGCAGGATTTGAAGCAGTTGGAACGTTTATCCAGGAGACGAACGGTAGTTGTTTTGAGTTTTTGAAAATGAATTATATATGTGAAAATGACTAAAAACCAGAAGAGAGTTCTTCTGGTTTTTAGTTTAAAGTTTTTTTTTTGTAACTACATTAACTTTCAGTTGCTAGCATGTGTACAGCTGCTTCATGCATCTCTTTCAAACCTGACACTTGAGCATATTCAGCAACAGTGATACTACTTGTTGTTAGAAGTTCGATAATATGTTCATCCATTCTTGACCAAGTTTTACCACCAGCATTGTCATAAGAGCTAATTAACTTTGTTAGTCCATCTTTCCCAAAGAGCAGATAATGTGATGTGAAATCTATAGAAACATCAGCTATCCCTACTTCTGTCCAATCGATTAAGCCAGTTACATTATTTTTCTTATCAATCAGGATATGACCTGGATGTATATCCCCATGCGTTACTCCTACATGAGATGGCCAAAAAGAATCTTCAGTTAGCCATGCTTGCCAACGATCCCATAATTTTTGATTGACATAGTATTGTTCCTTCACTCGATTCATCCTTTGTTCCATAGAAGCTCTTAATTCATTAGCAGTAAGAATTTCAATACCGATATTATTAAATTCTTGTTGAGGTAATGAGTGTAAATTCGCTAGAACTTTTCCTAATGAAATATGGTATTCAGATGGTGCGTTTTTTTCATTAAAGCTCCATATATATCCTTGTTGTTCTATATCAATAGTGGCGGCAGGAACGCCACTTAGTTGCTTATAGGCAATTAAGTCTTCAGTGAATATAGACCAATCAGGAACTTGGAATCCTGCATGGTTTTTTATGATTTCCAATGCCTTTTTTTCTTGTAGGACATGTCTCATAGATTCTGGTCTACGAGGAATTCTTAGTATCCATTTATCTCCGTTTTGATCTTTAGCGTGTGCTACTTGAAAGTCAACACCAGATTCATTGATTTTTATTGAATCTTCTAAGATATTTAGGCCTTCCTTAGTTGCTAATTGTTTAATTTTAAGTGTGTTCATTTTTATTTCCTCCAAATGCTTATTTTAATCTTAATGCTTGAGTACGTATTCTGTTACCATTTTCCCCCTAACTACACCAATAGGATCAAATTAGTGAGATATAAGAAGATGTAATCATAAAAAAACCACAGACGGGCTTCTGTCTGTGGTTAAGAGTAAACGAGGATATAAGAAATAGAGGTCTCTCTTTGTATGAAAAAACATGCGACAAAAAGACAGATATATATCTGCCTTTCTCCATGCAGAAAGTGTACTTTTCCGTTGAAGATTATTAAAAATGTGCAGACTAATCCCGTTTACTCTGCTTTATGAAAACAGAGCCTTTGAACATATTAAGTTACTTAGTGTTCAAAGTTTGCTGACGTAGTCTTCCTGCATGCATCATTTTTAAAAACCCTCCTTTTAATAGTATAGTAACAATATACGTTGTTTATAAGTGAATATCAATAAAAAACACTAAATAAACATCCGAAAAATGTATATTAAAAAATAGAAATAAATGATGTTTGCTTTTGTAATTGGAATTTTTGCTAGAGGGTGTGTATGATTGAACTTTAGTAGCAAATAGCAAGCTTAGCAAGGAGAGGTAGAATGATTACAATTAAAACGAAAAGTGAAATAGATTTGATGCATGAATCTGGGAAATTACTTGCTTCATGTCATAGAGAAATAGGAAAAATGATAAAACCAGGAATAACAACACAAGAAATTGAGACGTTTGTTGAAGCGTATTTAGAAAAGCATGGTGCAACATCTGAGCAGAAAGGTTACAACGGGTATCCATATGCGATATGTGCGTCTGTAAACGATGAAATGTGTCATGGGTTTCCGGCCGATGTTCCTTTAAATGAGGGAGATGTTGTCACAATTGATATGGTAGTAAACTTAAATGGTGCGCTATCAGATTCTGCATGGACATATATAGTAGGGGATGTTTCTGACGAAACAAAAAGGTTATTGCTAGTGGCTGAGAGTGCTTTATATAAAGGAATTGATCAGGCGATAATCGGTAATCATGTAGGGGATATTGGTTTTGCAATTGAAAGTTATGCAAATGCTGAAGGTTTTTCTGTTGCAAGAGATTTTACGGGGCATGGGATTGGTAAAGAGATTCATGAAGAACCAGCAATTTTTCATTTTGGTAAACCGGGACAAGGACCTAAGCTGCAAGAAGGCATGGTAATTACAATTGAGCCGATTGTAAATGTAGGTATGCGCTATTCTAAAGTTGATTTAAATGGATGGACTGCAAGAACGATGGATGGGAAATTATCTGCTCAATACGAGCATACAATTGCGATTACAAAAGATGGGCCAGTCATTTTAACGAAGTTGTAATAGAGAATGTAAGAGTTTGCAAAAATCGAACGAAAATAGTGTTTTTATAAAATTTGTACGTGTTTTATTAATAAATACTTTTCAAAGTATAAAAATTGCGTTATAATCCTTCTATAAAATAAATAGTTAGCTACACTCATATAATCGCGGGGATATGGCCTGCAAGTTTCTACCGAAGTACCGTAAATACTTTGACTATGAGTGAGGACGAATATATTTGCTTGTTAAGCATTCTTTTTTGCGAAACTCCAAAAGCACGTCTCTCACTTGTAACGAGTGGTGGCGGCTTTTGGAGTTTTTTTATTGCATAAGAGGAGGAACAAACATGAAAGTATTACAAGAAAAGATTCTGAACGAAGGAAAGGTTTTATCTGGTGACGTATTAAAGGTAGATGCATTTTTAAATCACCAAATTGATCCGGTACTTATGCAAGAGATTGGAAAAGAATTTGCTAAACGTTTTAAGGAAGAGAACATTACAAAAATCGTGACGATTGAATCTTCTGGCATTGCACCAGCGGTTATGGCTGCATTAGAGCTTGGTGTAAAAGTAATTTTTGCAAGAAAACGTAAATCGTTAACGTTACAAGATAATATGTATGTTGCAAACGTATATTCATTTACAAAACAAGAAACAAATGAAATTTCACTATCTCGCACTCATATTGATGAAAATGATCGTGTATTGATCATTGATGACTTTTTAGCAAACGGTCAGGCTGCTTTGGGTTTAATGAGTTTAGTAGAGCAAGCTGGAGCAAGCATTGCGGGAATTGGAATTGTTATTGAAAAAGCATTTCAAGATGGAGGAAAGAAGCTTCGTGAACAAGGCGTTCGTGTTGAGTCACTAGCAGAAATTGCATCACTTGATAACGGCACAGTTACATTTGTACAGCAAGAAACTGCGGAGGTGAAATAAGCGATGAAGCAACATCCATTTAAAATCGCATCGCTAGGTATGCAGCATATGCTTGCTATGTATGCCGGTGCAATTATCGTTCCACTTATTGTGGGAGGCGGACTTGGCTTAAATCAAAAAGAGTTAACATATTTAGTCTCAATTGATTTATTAATGTGCGGCGTTGCAACAATTTTACAAGCATTATCAAATCGCTTTTTCGGTATTGGACTTCCAGTTGTACTAGGTTGTACATTTACAGCGGTTGGACCGATGATTGCAATTGGGAAACAATACGGCGTGTCTTCTATTTATGGAGCAATTATTGCTGCCGGTTTGTTTGTTGTTATTTTTGCGAAATTATTTGGAAAGCTTGTAAAATTATTTCCCCCTGTCGTAACAGGGTCCGTTGTTACTGTAATTGGAGTTACACTTGTTCCAGCAGCGATTAATGATATGGCTGGCGGAGTAGGAAGCAAAGATTTCGGAAGTCTTGAAAACTTAGCGTTAGCATTTGGCGTATTATTATTTATCATCATTATGTATCGTTTCTTTGATGGATTTATCCGTTCTATTTCTATTTTATTAGGTCTTTTGTTCGGTACAATCGTTGCAGCGTTTATGGGGAAAGTAAGCTTGCAAGCTGTTGGAGAAGCAGATTGGTTCCACGGTATTCAGCCGTTTTACTTCGGTACACCGACATTTGAATTAACGCCAATTATTACGATGATTCTCGTTGCTTGTGTAGGGATTGTAGAAGCAACAGGTGTATACTTTGCGTTATCTGATATTTGTAATAAAAAGATCGGTGAAAAAGAATTAACAAAAGGCTATCGCGCAGAAGGGTTAGCGATGGTGTTAGGTGGTATTTTTAACGCATTTCCATATACAACTTACTCTCAAAACGTAGGACTTGTTCAATTAACAGGAGTAAGAAATCGCGTTATTATTTATACTTGTGGTGGTATGTTAATCGTTCTTGGGTTCATTCCAAAAATCGCAGCTATTACAACAATCATTCCGAAATCAGTACTTGGTGGTGCGATGTTAGCGATGTTCGGTATGGTTATGGCATATGGTATTAAAATGTTAAGTAGCGTTGATTTTGGAAAGCAAGAAAACTTATTAATTGTTGCATGCTCTGTCGGAATTGGGCTTGGGGTTACAGTCGTTCCTACATTATTCTCACAACTTCCAGAAAATATTCGTATTTTAACAGATAACGGAATTGTGCTAGGAAGTGCATCAGCAGTACTTTTAAATATTGTATTTAATATGGTGCCGCAGCGAAAAGGGAAAGTAAAAGAAGAGCCAGTTTCGATGCAAAATGCAGTAAGAGAAGCATAGAAAAGCAAGGTCTCATTATGAGACCTTGCTTTTCTTTTTAAGTGGCATCATTTTCCCATACGTACCAAGCCGCCAAATGTACTCAAGTGGCCCGTATTGATAATGTGAAAGCCACCAGCGGCTAATAAAGATTTGTAACGTATAAAAACTGATGCAAAATAGAGGTCCTACCCATAATGGAGCAAGATAATCGTTTTTGAACAATAGTCCGAATACAAGTAATGTAACAATTGTATGTGAGATGTAATTTGTTAACGCCATTCGTCCAACGTATTGGAATGGGCGTAATAATGTTTGCCATTTTTCTTTTTGTAATAAACGCATTAGCGTGAAAATGTAGAAGATGAATAATGTTTTTCCACTGAACATTGTAAAGGCCTGCATATAAATTGGTTCATAAAATGGTTTTGATAAGAAGTAACGAACCATGAAGAACCACATTGGTAATGTTAAAATGAACGTAATAATTTGCCATTTTTTAAGTTTTGTATCTAACTCTTTCGTGCGGCGGAAAATATCCTTTTTACCGGCGTATAAACCAAGTAAAAATAGCCCAACTGTTTCTGGGAGCATTGTAATATTTAATACTATTCCATCAGCATAAAATGCATGGAAACGATTTTGTATTTGTGACACCCAGTCTTCAAGTGGCATGACTGGTAAGGAGAATCCAAGTTCAGCCTTTGACATTAAGGCAACACTAATACTAGCAATTAGTATAAGAAATTGAAAAATACTTAATAAAGCAATTGCCCATATTAAAATGGTACGAGGTTCTCTCTTATAAAATAAAAATAAGAAAAATCCAGCGATTGCATAAGTATGTAAAATGTCTCCGTCCCATAAAAGCACATAATGTAAGAAACCAAATAATAATAAAATAAGTAAGCGACGAACAAATAAAGTTTTTGGTCGATCTGTTTTCGCTTCAGCACGAGTCATAAAAATATAAAAGCCTAGTCCGAATAAAAACGAAAAGATAGTATAAAACTTTGTTTGAATAAACATATCGTAAATTAGACGGATATAACTATCTAGTCCCTCATAAACTCCTGAAAGATCACGTGAGTCAATTCCAGCAATAATAGGCCAGTTAACAAGAAAAATACCTAGTACAGCTATTCCCCTAATGATATCAATTGAGTGTATCCTCTCGCCTTGCGTGAGATTTTGTGTCATTATTTTCCTCCTTAATAAGTAATTCCCTTTTATTATACAAAATGTAAGGGGGAGGGGATAGAGGGGATTTCCAATTTTTAAAACTGTTAAGATGTGTATTATGAGATATAATAAGAGTGCACAGCAAGTTTTAAACTTCTTTAAAACAGGCAGTAAAGCTCCTTTTCCCGAAGGAGCTTTCTTTTTTAGAAATTTGTTGATAATGATTCTCTTTAATGATAAAATGTATTCAAAAGTGATAATCATTATCAAAAAAAGGTTGGTGCGCGAGTATGGTATATGCATTAGTAGCAGGTACAGTCGCTGTATATGCAGTTATTGCGAAATATGTTTTAAATGGAGTAGGAACAGCAAAATGAATAAAATGACATAAAATCCCTTTCATTTGTAAAAAGAATGAAAGGGATTTTTTATTTTTAATGAGAATATGCTGAAAATTTAGTATGATAGTAAAGTGAAACTGTAATCAATGGGGAGATGCATCTCTCACTGATTAAGAGCTCGCAAATAGCGGGAAAAAGTATATACATCTTGGATAAAGGGGAACAAGGGGATGACAAACATAGTACAGACAAACGGTATGAAAAAACTTGTTTGTTTTTATGAAGAGTGGCAAAAACACGGCGATGCAGAGAATAGCTTAAAGTTGTTTGAAGTGATTCAAAAATATAAACAAGAGCAGCTTATGATAGCATTCTGCGGACACTTTTCGGCAGGGAAATCAACGATGATGAATCATCTATATAAAGCGCAGTTGTTACCAACAAGTCCGATTCCGACAAGCGCTAACGTCGTCAAAATTGAAAAGGGATTAGATCGTGTTGTTGTAACGGTCAAATCTGGAGAACAGTACGAATATGACGGTGCATATTCAGCAGAAGAATTAAAACAGATTTGTAAAGATGGCGATGAGGTAATTGGTGTTCATATTTATCGAAATGATGCGCCAATTCCTGAGGGAGTTATGTTAGTTGATACACCAGGAATTGATTCGACAGATGATGCCCATCAACTAGCGACAGAATCGACACTTCATCTAGCAGACGTAATTTTTTATATGATGGATTATAATCACGTCCAATCGGAAGTGAATTTGCAATTTGTTAAAGAATTGAAACAACGTAATAAAACGGTTTATCTCGTTGTAAATCAAATAGATAAACATAAAGAAAATGAATTATCATTTGAGGATTATAAAGATAGTGTGAAACAATCGTTTTCTAACTGGGATATTGAAGTAGATGGAGTTTATTATACGTCATTACGAATGATGAACCATCAACATAATGAAATTGGAAGTTTAGAAACATTAATTACTTCTATTATGAAAGAAAAAGAGCAGTATGTAAGAGAGGGAATGGAGCGAGAAACAGAATATTTAATGGGAGAACATTTCTCGTTTATTGTTTCTGAAAATGAAAAAGCTCTTTTGACATATGAGGAAGAGTTAGCATCACCGCTTTCGATTTCAGAAATAGTTGAAAAGAAAGAAGAGCTAACGGAAACTAAACATCGCGAGGCTAGTAAAGAATCTCATGTGAGAAACGAATTTATAAAAGGTTTACAAGCTATATTAGATAACGCGTATTTAATGCCATTTGAAATGAGAGAATTGGCAAATGCATATTTAGAAACGAAATTAACAAAGTTTAAAGTTGGTTTGCTATTTGCGAAAGGAAAGACGGAGCAAGAAAAACAAAGACGTGTAGAGGCGTTTTATTCTGCCCTTCAAAAGACTGTTGAAACGCAACTTGATTTTCATGTGAAAGAATTTATTGTAGCCTTCTTAAAAGAAGAAGGATTGTTCACGGAGGAAATTGGGAAAGACATATATGCTTTAGAAATTGCTTTTGGACCAGAAATGTTAGCTGAAGTCATTAAACAAGGTGCAGGTTTCACAGGTGATTACTTACTTCTTTATACAGCGGATGTAGCGAATGAACTGAAGAAACGTTATTTTACAAAAGCACAGCAAATTTTTGATAAAAGTGCAGTCGTTTTAAAGCAAAAAGTGAAGGAAGCAGTTGCTCGTATGGAAGAAGAGATTGAAAAATATACGATGTTGCAAACGGCAAAAGAGACGGAATTACAATACAGTAACAGTTTAGAGACATATGAAAGTTATTTACAAAATGTTTGGCACGAGCGTGTGGCTACACCAGAAGGATTGCAAATAGAGGAGATATTGCAACGTGAAAAACAAATTGTTAGTGAGAAATTCACACTACAAGAGCAGGAAATTGTAAATGATAATGTAGCGGCTCATGAAGAAGAGATAAAAGGAACGGCAGCTTTAAATATTCAGCGTATATTAGAGAAAGTGAAGAAAGCTGAAATGATATTAGAGCCATTGCCAGCGCTGAAACATGTACAGCAAGAGGTGATAGAAAAAAGGCGTCGTGTGGAAACGAAACAATTTACAGTAGCGTTATTCGGAGCTTTTAGTGCTGGGAAATCATCATTTGCCAATGCCTTACTTGGTGAGAAGGTACTTCCTGTATCACCAAATCCGACGACGGCAACGATTAATCAAATTTTGCCGGTTACAGAGGAAAAACCACACGGAACAGTAATGGTTCAATTCAAATCAAAGCAAGCTCTATTAGAAGATATGAAAGCTGTTTATAAGCTGTTTCATTATGAGATTACTACGTTAGATGAGGCGTTAGCACAAATTGATAAAGTTATGAAATATCCTTCACCGACTGGGAAGCAAAAAACAACATTTAGCTTTTTACGAGCGGTACAAAAAGGGTATGATGCAGTTTCTACTTATTTAGGAGAACAAGTACAAGTCACATTAGAAGAGTTCTCTGATTATGTAGCGAATGAAGAAAAATCATGCTTCGTTGAGTATATGGAGCTTTATTATGATTGTGCTTTAACAAGGCAGGGAGTAGCGCTTGTAGACACACCTGGAGCGGATTCTATTAATGCTCGCCATACTGATGTTGCATTCCAGTATATTAAAAACGCAGATGCTATTTTATTTGTAACATATTATAACCATGTATTCTCTCGTGCTGATCGTGAATTTTTAATTCAGCTTGGTCGTGTAAAGGATACTTTTGCTCTTGATAAAATGTTCTTCTTAATTAATGCGGCGGATTTAGCAGAGTCTGAAGAAGAACTTGAAATGGTAAAAGGTTATATCGCAGATCAGCTACTGCAATACGGTATTAGAAATCCGCGTTTATTTGCAATTTCAAGTTTATGTGCGCTTGAAGAGAAACAAGGAAAGAATGTTAAAAAAGAGAAGTATGGTATTTTACAAAACTCTGGAATTACTAAGTTTGAGGAATCATTTACGTCCTTTATGATGAGAGATTTAATGCTTGTTTCTGTGCATGCTCTATATGGTGCGTTGAAAGGGGCAGATCAGCTTTTAGTAAACATGATAAATGGTGCAAAGCAGGGGAATGAAGAGAAAGAGAAGCAAACGAAAAAATATGAAGCAGAGCGTGATCAACTACTTCATATCATTTCATCATATAGTGTACTTGCTGAAGAACAGGCGATGCAAAATGAAGTGAAAGAGTTGCTTTATTACGTGCAACAGCGTCTATTCCTACGTTATAACGATGTGTTTACTGAATTTATTAATCCGGCGTCACTTCGAACGGATGGAAATGTGAAAACACAATTGCAACAGTGTGTTATGGAATTAGTAGCATTTATTCAGCATGATTTATTACAAGAAATGCGTGCGACATCATTACGTCTTGAAAAATGGATAGACGAAGCGATGAAGCGTGCAAAGGACGAAATTGTAGTGAACTGTAAAGTAGAAAATCAATCAATTTCTATGAATGGAACAGTGGGGTATGAATATAAAGATATTACACATAAAGAACCGTTCCCTTCAGTTGAAATAAAAGATTTCAAAAAAGCACTGGCACATTTTAAAAATGAGAAAAGCTTTTTTGAAAAGAATGACAAAGCTTTTATGCAAGAAGACGCTAAATCTGTATTAGAACCGCTTGTATCAAACTATGTAGCCGATGAAAAAGATTTATTTGTTCATCATTATAAGCAAGAATGGGATATGAAGTGGAACTTATTCCAAAAAGTGATGCAACAAGATGTGATGAACTATTATGAAAGTATATTGTTTGCATTGGCTGAAACGATCGATGTATTTCTATATGAACAAAGTAAAGAACAATTGCACAAGCAGTTAGTAGAGATTGAAAAAGAAATTTATGTTATATAGTCGTTATGAGAAAAAGATTCGTTCAATTTTCTTTTGCAGTACAGTATCTAAAGATTTGACAAATCCAGCAAATTCATCGGTAGAAATCATATGAGTAAGAACGAGTCGTCTGCCATCTGGTGTTTCACCGCATAAGACGAATGAAGAAAATTCGTATGTTTTATTTTCAACTACTAATTTTGGATAGGAATACGTGTCGCTTTTCTTCTTCTTTCCATCAATAGAGATGACGTTGCATTTTTTCTCATTGTTGTCCATGGTGAATCCCTCCTTTCTATTATTTATGGTAGACAAGGAGGGTTTAGAACAATAGAGATGGGGGGATTTTTTATGTCTTTTGTAATAGAACGTATTTTAAAAGAGGCTATACCGAAGTCTTTATTGCTACTTGCTGATCCAAGTGAACGGCAAATAGCTATATATGTACAAAGAGGGTTAACATACGTAGCAAAGCAAGGGGGCAGCGTCATCGGTGTGTATGTTCTTTTGGAAACAAGGCCGAAGACGATGGAAATCATGAATATTGCGGTTGCAGAGCATTTGCAAGGAAAAGGGATTGGGAAGAAGCTATTAAGGCATGCCGTAGAAACTGCTAAAGGATATGGTATGTCAAAACTTGAAATTGGTACAGGCAATTCTAGTGTTTCACAACTTGCTTTATATCAAAAATGTGGATTTCGTATTTTTTCTATTGATTTTGATTACTTTTCGAAGCATTATGAAGAAGAGATTATTGAAAATGGCATTGTATGCCGTGATATGATTCGGCTTGCAATGGAATTGAATTAGAACGTATAACTTATTTAGGGGGAAGAGAAGATGGAAGTACATAAAGCAATTACAGCACATTCTCGTAAACAAAATGAAAGTGTAAAAGCATGTTTACAATTAGATGCGCAGCGTGAAGCAGCTATTGAAGCAGCCGTATCTCTTGCGTCAAATGGGAAAGAATTTTCGGTTGATGTCATTAATGTTGTAACAAAGCAAATTAATGATCTTGCAAAAAATGGTGTTACCTTACAGCGTAAATATGTTACAGAAGAAATGGTTATGGAGTATGTAAGTCGTTTACAAGAGAAAGAAGGTCGTTAAAGATGATAGTTACAGTCGAATGGTTACGTGAGCATATAGAAGATGAGAACGTCCGTGTAATCGATTGTCGTTTTGATTTAGCGAATCCTAATTGGGGTAGAGAAAAGTATGAAGAAGAACATATTCCTCATGCGTTATATTTTGATTTGAATTTAGATTTATCAAGTCCTATAGCAGAACATGGTGGCCGCCATCCGTTGCCAAGCATTGAAGAGTTTGCGGACAAGCTTTCGGAGGTTGGTATTGATGAACATACGACAATAATTGCGTATGACAGTCAAGCTGGTGCAAATGCTGCTCGTTTATGGTGGTTATGTAACTATGTAGGACATGAGAAAGTATATATATTAGATGGTGGTTTCCCGGTTTGGAAAGAGAATGGACTACTGACAACAACGGAAATTCCTGTTGTTATACGAAAAACATTCAAAACAAACATACAAGATCATATGCTTGTATCGATGGAAACAGTAAGAGAGAATATCCAGGCAGGTGCAGATGTTACGTTAATTGATTCAAGAGAGCCGAAACGTTATGCTGGTGTAGAGGAACTTGTCGATCATAAAGCAGGACATATTCCGACAGCAGCAAACTATTTTTGGAAGGATGGAATGTTGCAATCAGGACAATTTAAGAATGAAGCTGAGCAACAAGAACGATTCCAAAATCTGTCGAAAGATAAGGAAACCATTGTATATTGTGGTTCTGGTGTTACGGCATGTCCAAATATCATTGCGTTAAAATTGGCTGGATTCCAAAATGTTAAATTGTATGCAGGTAGCTGGAGTGATTGGATTTCTTATCCAGAAAATCAAATTGCAAAAGAAGAAGATTAATCACTTGCATGCAAAAATAATTTGTATTAAAATAAGGTCACAAGCAAGAGATTGCTCGAAAAACTTTGTATTTTACACATTGGAAACAATGTGATAATATAACGACAAGTAAATAATACATCCTGCGGTGTACGTAACTTATTTATGTCTAAAACCGATGTTAGTTATACGGAAGCTCAATATTTAGCGACCATCATCAAGCCTTCCTTGTGGAGGAAGATGTACGGTAACTGTGAGGGCATCCACCTGCGAGTAGCGGGTTTTTGGACATTTACGAGGAGCGGCACGTGCGGGGGTCTTATTTCAACTAACCTTATATAAAATTCCTACGGTGTACGTAGCTTATGCATGTCTTAAACCAATAAGTTTAATATGGAAGTTCAATATTTAAATGTAGCTAACATGCCATCTTTTTAAGAAGGAAGTTACAAACATTTGTGAGAGCATCCACCTGTGAGAGCAGGTTTATGGACATCTAGAGAGAACGGCATATGTGGGGCTATATAAAAACCTTACGTTTTATACGTAAGGTTTTTTTGTTGCATAGATATATCAATATTATCTTGATTCACCTGTGAAGTTTCCGTAATAAATGTAGCACTTTCTGTCTTCATCAATCTCTCTTGAATCTAAGGAGAATTCCATAGACATGCCGTCTCGCTGAATATATATAATATCTGAATGAAGAGATGGTAAAATTTCTTCGTAGTTCCATACATCTTGACTATCTACTAAGCTTGAACTCGTTTCACTTAGTTCTCTAATTTCAAAACCGATGTGGGAGTATGTAGGGTCTGAAGGGTCATTGGCGAAAACATCTTTTTGAATATAAATAACTGCTGTTCCGTCTGGATCAACCGAAGTTGCAGTAACGACATAAGTATTTTTCTCTTTAATAAAATATTCACAAGTCATGCGTGCGATAATTTCAGAATTAGAAATATTGGCGTAGTTCCATAAAGCAGGATACCCTTTCGTTTCATCATTAAGTCGATATTCTAAGCGCATTTTATCCGATACGATAAACTTAACTAAATCTATATAATTCAATCAAATTTACACAAGTTAGTGCTTCATCGTGTTCTCGCAACCCCAAAGGGACGAGGGGTATAACACTCCACACGAGGCAGTATCGTTACCTCCTATTATCAAGCATTTATTTTACCCATCTTGATAAATTTATCGAAGCATTTACATCCCTATCGTGATGGCTATTGCATGGAACACAACGCCACTCACGAATCTTTAAACTCCACTGTCCTTCTGGTTGAACTGAATGGTCGTATTTAACTCCGCAACATGAGCAAATCTTGCTTGAAGCGAACCATTTATCAGCTTTTACATACTCAATGCCATACTTCTCGCACTTGTATGACAAACATTGAAAGAAGAAGTTTAATTTTTGAAAGGAAAGTGCCTTCGATAGTTTTTTGTTTTTTAACAGGTTTGAGATAGATAAGTCTTCCACAACAATCCTCATTGGTTTGGTTTTCACCAATGTAGCTGTTGCTTGATGGATATGGTTATTTCGTATATTCATAATTTTCCTAGATAACCGCAGGTGCTCAGCTTTAGCTTTTTCATATCCGGCAGATTGAATTTTCACACCTTTTTTAAATCTCCTAGACATATCTCTTTGCGCTGACTTTTTCCTTTTCAAAAGTTTTTTAACCTTAGCATCTTTGTTTATATTTCGTTCTTTCGTACCATTAGAAGCTACAAACAGCTCTTTTAAACCAACATCCACACCAATCGACTCATTGGTTAGTTCTTGTAATTCATAGTCTTCTTGGAACCCTACACTAATCCACCAGTGACGACCATCAAATGTAACTCTTGGATTGGATGTTTTTTTGTTTCTTGGTAGCTGTTGGCTTGTTTTCACTACTCCAATGGACTGAATATGAACTACTTTCTTTCCTATAACCAGTCTTTCATAATTGGCATAAAATCCTTGAATTAAATCTTTTTTGGATTTATAAGAAGTGTGATAACCATTTTTGTACTTTTTGAACGAATTTTTTCTCGCCGTATCAAAGTCTTTTGAAGCCTGTTTGGGAACTTGTGCATTGATGTCTTTTAACCACTCAGATCTCTTTCGCTTTTTGATCTTTGTAAATCGTTTCTGTAAAGCTAACTGTGAAACAGATTTTCCAAATAGCTTATAGTATCTATCACTCATTCTTTTACAATAGTTATAAGCAAATCTTGCAGCACCAGCATGGTTTCTAAGCACTTGTTCTTGTTCAGGCGTTGGAATTAGTCTGACTTTCTTCGCCAATATCATCAGAAGCCTACTCCTTTACTGTGCGATTATTCGGACACTCACCTTTTAGATAATGAAAGATGGATTCCTCTGAATAGTAGCGTGTTCCACCAGCATTCTCGTAAGACTACTCGGATGCAAACCTGTTAATTTTGATACTTGACTAACTCGTAAAAATTTCATTATTATTCTTACCTCATTGAACCTACAATAGTACGTATGTTCGGTATATTCAATGAGGTTTGATAGATTTAATTAAATTTATCTCGTTCAACTAAGGGCGCAATTCCTTAGCCAGTTCTCTTATGAACTTCTCATGTTTTCACATGAGCGCAGACTATATGTTTATCTCTTTAGGGATAGAGGATTTTTCCAGCACCATAGGCTTGTGATGTACTCTCGTCAGTTATACGAGATAGTCGTTGAACGTTCATCTTATCACTTTTGACTTAGATGATTCGAGGCGGAAGACCCATTGTTCTAATGTTTAGGATTTAACCTTGCATCATCTGATTGATTTTTTCTGCTTTCGCGACATTCACGCTCGCTATTTCTAGCCACGTTGTAGTTCAATCAGCTTTAGGGATTGCCCGCAGTTAACCCTCACTACTAGCCAATCACTTGACTAGCAGGGCTTACTGATATATTTAATTAACATTGGTTATAATCGGTTAAATAAATCGTAACAGTTAGTTACCCTCTTCTTCCTTTTTCTTCTACTTTATCATGCCATCCTATATAATAGGAATAGAATTTAAAAAGGGGAGTGCGAAGGTGACAAAAACGAAATGGCTAGTAGGTGGTGTCGTAACGTCTTTAATGACTGGCACTTTATTTGGTTGCGCACAAGATCTTCCCCCAAAACCGAATGATAATAGTTGTTCTGATTGGGATTGGGATGATGAACTTGGGGTATGGCAGTGTGATGATAGTAGTTCAGGTTATCGTGGGCATTATTTCTATGGTGGGCGATACTATCAAAATAAATCCACTTTTAAAAATTCATCGGCGTTTAAATCGTATCAATCGTCTGCTGAATTTAAAGGTGGAATTGGAAGCGGTTCAAAGGGAGGATTTGGAGGCTAAAATATGTCGCAATACATAAGGGATCGAAAAGAATTTTATTTAAAATATCCGAATTTTTGGTCGGATTTATATGAATGTGAATATAGTTTGTTTCATGTTTTTTCTATAACAAATCAGACTTTGGAACAATTACACTTAGCGACTGAACGAATGGGTAAAATATTTTTTAAGACTGCTAGACTTTTGCGAAATTTAAGTGACGAACAGCTTCTTGAGCTTGGTTTTCCTCCTGCGAGCTTATCATTCATTAGAATGATAGGATTATATCCTGAATCTGTTATTTCACGATTTGATTTCGTTATAACGGTTGATAACCAAATTAAAATGCTTGAGTTTAATAGTGATACACCAACTTTTATTATGGAATGCTTTCAAATGAATGGAAAAGTTTGTGAAAACCTAGGTTATGATGATCCAAACTCGGATCAAGAACGATTACTATCTTCTGGTGTTACGAAAGCTGTAATGGAAGCGACAAAGGGATTAGACAATCCAAATGTTGTTTTTACAGCACATCATGAACATATTGAGGATTGGAATACGACTATGTATTTAAGTCAGTTATGCCATGTTGAAAATAAAGTAGTGCCAATGTCAGAACTTAGAATTACGAAAGATGCTCTAGTTGATAAAGATGGGGCGAAGATTGATGTTTTATATCGCCAAACGTATCCGATAGAAGATTTAATTGAGGATCAAGATCCTGAAACAGGAGATTTGGTAGGTGTGGAACTGCTGCAACTTGTAAAAGACGGAAATCTCTTTATTATAAATCCTTTGTCTGCCTTTTTACTTCAGCCAAAATCAATTCAGTGTCTTATTTGGGGATTAGCAGAAGAAGGGGCTTTTTATACAAATGAGGAACAACAGTGGGTTAAAGAATATATGCTACCTACATATTTAGAACCAGATTTATTTTTAGGAAAAGGTTCTTTCGTTCAAAAACCTTCGTTTGGTAGGGAAGGTGACACAATTACAATTCGCGATAAAGACACGAATATTATGATTCGAAATGCACATGAAACATATAAAACGTCATTGCCGATATTTCAAAAGTATATAGAGCTTCCAGTTGTATGTTTGGAAACTGAAAAAGGAGTGGAGAAACTATCGTATGTGTTTGGGGCGTTTTTAATCGCTGGAAAAGCGAGCAGTATCGGTATACGTGCTGGGGAAAAGATTACAGGAAATGAATCTTATTATTTACCAGTAGGTATTACGAAGGGGGAAAATAAATGATTAATTTTTTACTATATTTAGCAGTATCACTCGTACTTTTATGTATAGGTTTGTTCCTTATGGAAGTGACAACGAAAGTGAAAGAATTTAAGTTAATGGCTCAGGGTAACAAAGCGGTCAGTTATGTACTTGGAGGAAGGGTACTCGGGCTAGCTATCGTTTTATATTCAACGGCCGCTAATTCCATTTCACTTTTGGATATGGTTTCGTGGGGAGCGGTTGGTATTTTGGCCCAAATTATTGTTTATTATTTAGCTGAGTGGCTTACACCACGCTTTAATATAAATAAAAGCCTTGAAGAAGATAATCAAGCAGTCGGCCTGTTTCTTATGTTTTTATCACTTTCAATTGGTATTGTAATTGCTGGTTGTGTAACTTACTAAAAACTTACGTTTTATACGTAAGTTTTTTTTGTTCGCTAACTTGTACTATATATGAGAAAATAGGCTAACAACAGAGAGGGCTTTTCTGTAATAAGGAAAAGTTTCCATACAAAGTGTTGACATCTATTTTAAATAAGAGTAACATTTTCTATGTAATTAAAATAAGTCTCTGTTAGGTGAGGCTCCTGTATAGAGAAATGCTACTGCCCAAAAATGTCGAGAGACGCCAATGGGTCAACAGGAATGATCGAATTAAGGTTTTTCTTAACGTAGCTGGTAATGAACCTATGCTATACAGTGCTAAAACTCGGCGAGGGAGAGGTCCGTAGATTTCTAATTATATTAGGAATCGTTTATTTGTGTATGCAATGACCTTTGCTCTCTTATGAGTAAGGGTCTTTTTTGTTACCAATCTATGAGTCATTTCATAATATAAACTATAAAAATAAACGAGGAGGTGAGGAGCATGTCAAATTCTGACTCGGTTCCGTTACCCATATACTTCAAATCAAAAATATATGATGTAGGCAGGAAACGACTTGTTCCTCCCTCTATATTTATCATAATGTAGCGTTTATATACATAATTAAGCGCTAGACACTTTCACGGTAAAGTGGATAAATTGAGAAACAAAGCGTTTCTTCCTATGTTGTAAAGGAGGAGACGATAATATGTTATATGTAAACAAAACTGTGGGTAACACGTCATATAAACAAAGTAAAAAATCAATGAAAGAACAAACAATGCTTCAAAAAAATAAAGATTTATTGATTGAAATTGCAACAAGAGATGTAAAATCTGTATTTGCGTATTTTAAAACAACAAGAGACGGATTATCTATGAAAGAGGCGCAAAAACGTATTCAAGTATACGGTCGAAATGAATTGACTTCAAAAAGAGCGCGTATTGCAGAAGTAATAATGAAGTTAAGTGGAATGATTCCAGGTTTTTCAAAACAACATGTGCGTGATCAATTGCAATGTGAAACAATTACTGTGTCTAGAGTAGAATGTGCTAGTAGTACAGGGCTAAATAACGAACTGAAAATGATGAAGTTACCAGTACAAGAACTTGTACCAGGAGATATGATTTTTCTTTCAGAAGGTGATATAGTACCGGCAGATGTACGTATCATTTATGCAAATGATTTATTGGTAAATGAATCTGTGTTGACAGGGAACGATGCAAATGTTGAGAAATTTGAAAGTTGCTACCACCTTGAACGTAAAAGATTTATTCCATTAAAACGGATGAAAGACTATAATCCACTTGAACTTGAAAATGTATGTTTTAAAGGTACTAATATTATTGGTGGAAATGCAAAGGCTGTAGTTGTTTCAACAGGTAAAAATACGTATTCAGGAATACTTCATACTTGTTGCAGTAGAACGTCTTAATGTGTTAATGATGCTAAATATATAAAAACAATGTATAATAGACAAAGTTGAAAAAACGTAGAATGGTAATCTATTTATATAACCTTACGTGATAACGTGAGGTTATTATTTTTTGTTAGTAGGAGAGGAATTATGAAAAAAGTATTATTAGTTGATGGTATGGCACTATTATTTCGTGCTTTTTACGCAACAAGTGTCTACGGACAATTTATGAAACGACAAGATGGTACCCCGACGAACGGGATTCATGGTTATATGAAGCATTTATTAACAGCAACACAAGCAATCGAACCAACGCACATTGTAACGTGCTGGGATATGGGAAGTACGACATTTAGAACGGAATCTTTCTCGAATTATAAAGCAAATCGTGCAGCACCGCCAGAAGAATTAATTCCGCAATTTGATTTAGTGCAAGAAATGACTGCGAAATTATCTATGCCTGTAATAGGCATGAAAGGTTATGAAGCGGATGATTGTATTGGTACGCTTGCAAAACAATATTGCAATGAAGCAGAAGTTTATGTTTTGACAGGTGATACAGATTTACTTCAACTTGTTGATACGAATGTTACAGTTATGCTTCTTCGTAAAGGAATTGGAAATTACGAGTATTACACACCGGAAAAAATCATGGAAGAGAAAGGTGTAGAACCTTGGCAAATTGTCCATGCGAAAGCTTTCATGGGAGATACGAGTGATAACTATCCAGGCGTAAAAGGTATTGGTGAAAAAACAGCGTATAAGCTTATTCAAGAATACGGCACAGTATCGGCAGTACTAGAAAATATAGCATCATTAACGAAAGCGCAGCGTACAAAAATTGAAAGTGATTTAGAGAATTTAAATATCTCTTTACAATTAGCGCAAATTCATTGTGAAGTTCCAATTTCATGTTCGTTAGAAGAAGGGTTACACACAATGGACGAAGAAAAACTACGCTTTGTATGTAACGAAATGAATTGGGGAAGACCTGAAATATTAATAAACATGTTATAAATACTAGAAAGACCGATTTAGAATGAATCGGTCTTTCTTTTTTTGTTCACAAAGTTGTCAGAAAATAAACGGAATTTTCATGTGAAGTTCAAATGGATTTCACAACAATCAATTATTATAAGTCTACACAGATAAATCCTTATCCCGCATTAACGGGCGGTGGGACTTCTATATCAATATTATCGCTGAATAAAGAGTGATGATGGAAGAGTAACTCCCTGTAAAGGCCCGATTGATGTAGGCTAATAATTAGTGAGGGTACATCCTTTCATTGATTAAAGTTTCAAGTTATCTTTTATATAAACCATCCCCCAAGGAGGAAAATAAACATGCGAAAAAAAGTGAGAAAATCCTTTAAACAATTATTAATAGAAAATAAACAATCCCTACTAACTAATAAAGAGAATATGAAAGAAATTGAAGAACGGATTGAGAAACGACATGTAGCATATAGTGCTGCTAGTAATTGATAATTTTGTTTATGAAAAAAGCTTGTAGTTTGTATATTATCCGAACTACAAGCTTTTTCTTTTTTGATTAACGCCACCAAATCCAAGTCCAAAAGTAATTTCGTATATTTCGAGGAGTAATGCGTATGAAACGTTCACCGTCAAAGAAACAATTAAAATTTGGTAGTGTGTCATCTGGATTTTCTGGAATAAAGGTGACGATGTTTTCGTTACTTGTAACGGTTACTGTAATTGGTGGATCGGTAGGCGAGACTTGAAGTTGTAAAGAAACGTTTGCTGTGTTTTTAAATTCATTATGAATAGGTGGACTTATCACTTGTACTGTGAATAACACGATAATTGTTTCGTTCGGTTCCAAATTAGTAGCAACTAGGAAACCGATATTCGGGTTCGCTAATGGCGAGCGTTCCCCATTAATGAAGACAGTGCCGTTTATAAATTGTAAACCTGCTGGAATGGTGTCTTGTAACGAGATATTTGAAAGTGAAATCTCGGAAGTATTCGTAATACGCACCGTGTAATCAAAATATTGATTTAAATAAGCTGAGCTGACGGAAGCATTTTTCGTGACTGTTGCAGTTGCAAATTGAACTGGTATACGAACAATATTTGAATTAACAATGAAAGTAATAATTGGATCCTGTGGTGTCAATTGAAAAGCAGCGGTAACTATTGCAGAATTTATAATTGTACTGTTTGAAGGAATAGAAGTTACGAGAACTTGAAATGTTATAGTTGCTACTGTATCTGCAGATAAAGAACCAATATTAATACCAGTGTCTGGACGAACATTTGGAACTGGAGTACCGTTAATTGTTACACTGTTTTCTATAAATGTTGTACCAGCTGGAATACTGTCTACAACAGAAGTACTGATTGTCGGGATTGGGGAGTGATTAAATACCGCTAATGTGAATGTAATGATATCTCCTATAACGGCGATAGATTTGTCTGCTGTTTTTTCAATGCGAACCATCGGATCAATGACTGTCGTTGTAACGGTATTTGTTTGTTTTGTAATTGTAATAGGTGGTTTTGTTGGATCGATGATAACGGTATAGGAAACAGAAGCATTATTATTAATTGTAGATTGAAGAGTAGAAGAAGATATTGTCACTTGGAACGTAATAATAACAGATTCATTAGGAGCAAGATTACCTAATGTAATACCATTTTCAGGATTCTCATTAGGCTGATTGATTCCGTTAATCGTAACACTACCAACAACAAAAGTCGTATCTATTGGTAAGGTGTCTCTGGCAAGAAGGTCTTCAATCGTTACATTACCGCTATTCGTAATCGTAATTGTATACGTTAAAGTTTGACCAGGTAAGGCATTTGTTACACCAACAGATTTTATGGCAATGACATTATCATTTTGGACAGTAGTTGTGACGGTATTTGTTGTAGTCGTATTTGTAACAGGGATGTTATTTGGGTTGACTATATAGTTAAAAGTAGTAATTGCGTTGTTGTGTAGTTCGTTTGGTGTTGGAATAGAAGTTACAGTTACTTGGAAGGAAGCGATAGCATTTCCACCTACCATTATAGTGCCAATTGGTATGCCGCTTACTGGATTCACTCCTGGAAGAGTTTCTCCGTTTACAATGACGCTATTTTCAATAAACGTAGTACCTTGAGGAATAATATCTTGAATAACTACATCATTTGCTGCAACATTACCAGTTTGATTTAGGGTAATCGTATACGTTAACGTATCACCGACCGTTGCAAATGCAAGGTCAACAGCTTTATTACTATTTAAATTCGCGTGATGAATTTCTGTTACGGCAGCTGATGAAATAATAGTTTCGGTAATAGGTGGTTGATCTGGTACTGTGTATTCATATTGAATTGTACTCGTGTTAGAGATTGGGTTTGTTTGCGGAATGGAAGTAACCCGTACTTGGAATAGAATAGTTGCTGTCGTATTAGGCGGAATGCTATCAATTTGTATACCGTTAAGTGGGTTGTCATTTGGACGAGCGTTGCCATTCACAATAACACTATTCTCTATAAAGCTCGTATTTGCTGGAATGATATCTGTAACGATAATGTTTTCCACTTGTATATTTCCGTTATTTATGATGGAAATTGTATAAGGAATGATAGTTTGTAGGTCAGCATATTGGAGAGGTGTTGTTTTTGTCGCAATTACATTAGCAGAAATAACTTCAGTGAAGGTAATGTTACTATTCGATATTTGTTCTTCCCCGTTTATCGTATAACGAGAAGTTGATTGATTTTGAACATGGCCGCTAGCTGGAAGAGCTACGACTGTAACAGAAAATGTGACTGGGATAGAAATGTTAGGAGCAATCGTTCCTACGAGTATACCGGTACTTGGATTGGCGTTAAGCTGTGGAATGTTATTTACTAAAACGCTACCGTCTATAAAGGTTGTTCCATCAGGAATGTTGTCTGTAAATACAACAGCAGTAGCATCCGTATTTCCTGTATTCGTTAAAGTTGTTGTATAAGTTAAAATGCCACCAATCGTTACAGAAGTCAAATCAACAGTTTTAAGTGAAACGATATCAGCATCATTAATTTGAACGAAAGTAGTGTTGGAAATAGTAGATTTTTGAATTGGTGCAAAGTCAGGGTTGAAAATAAAGTCGTAGACGATGTTTGCAGTATTAGGTGTTGGATTTACAGCTGGTAAATTCGTAACGGAAACTTGGAATATTATTGTAGCCATTTGACCTGATGCGATATTAGGAATGGAAAAGCCGATATTCGGGTCTGCTGCAGGAAGTACAGTATTGTTAACTATGACACTTTCTGGAATAAATACTGTTCCATCCTCTATAGTATCTGTAAAAAAGATGGAGTTAGTTGTAGTGGATCCGTTATTTTGAATGAGTACTGTATATTCAATGGTTTCATCAATATTAGCTAATACTGTATTAGCGGATTTTGTAGCGATAAGAATAGCATCAATAAATTGTATATTTGTAGTATTGGAGGAGGTCGTTTCTGAAATTGGTGGTAAGCTTGGGTCTGGTTGATACTCATAGTGGATGACGGCGATATTATTAATGTTATTTTGAGAAGGTGTAGAGACTACATTTACCTGGAATGTAACGATAATCGTATTATTTGGAAGGATAATATTAAGGGTGATTCCAGTAATTGGATTTTCATTAGGCCTTGATATGCCATCTACAAGGATGCTATTTGGAACGAATGTGGTGCCAGCTGCAATCGCGTCAATTAGGAGAGTATTTGTAATAGGTACTGTACCAGCGTTTGTAACTGCGACTGTATATGTGATGATTTGACCGATGCGTGTAATGGATCTATTGGCGGATTTAATTGCACGAACATTAGCCGTCCGCACTTCCGTGTTTACTGCATTTGATAACGATCTACGCTGAATAATTGGAGAACTAGGGTCAATTTGGTATTCATATGAAGTGTCTGAAATGTTAATGACTGTATTGTTCTCAGGTATATTTGTAAGTTGTACTTGGAATGAAATAGTGACTGTTTCATTTGGTTGTATCGTGCCAAGAATTACTCCGTTTTCAGGATTTGCTCCAGGCTGAATCACATTATTTATTGATAAGCTATCTTCGACGAATATAGTACCTTCTGGAATGTTATCAATGAACACGGTATTGTTAGCTGGAACGGTTCCTATGTTTTGTAGTGTATTTGTGTAGGTAATAGTTTGCCCAATTGCTACGAAAGTTACATCCGCGCTTTTGACAGAAATAATATTTGCATTTTGAAGTGATGTTGTAACAACGTTAGAATTTGCAGAGCGATTCACCGGTGGAGCTGTAGGAATACTTACATATTGGTAAGTTGCTGAAGATTGATTTACAATTTCAGTTTCAGTAGGTGGATTATTTGTTTGCACTTGAAATAGTATCGTTTTGGAACTGTTTGCTGGAATTGTTCCAATCGGTATTCCGTTTTCTGGATTTACACCTGGCTGCAGGACACCGTTAATTGTGACACTATCGGGAACGAATGTAGTCCCAGCTGGAATAGAATCTGTGAAAATAATATTTATTGCATCAACATTACCGATGTTTTTCACTTCAGAAATATAAAGTATAGTTCCACCAATATCTACAGTTGTTGGATTGGATGTTTTTGTAATTGTCAATTGTGCTTGCACGAAATTTGTAATGACGATATTACTTGTAGATGTTTCAGTAATAGGCGGTTGCCCTGGATCTGGTTGAATTGTATACGTTGTATTGGATTGATTTGTAATTGATTCTTGCGAGAATGAATCATTAATAAGAATTTGGAACGAAATAAGGTGAGTAGCGTTTGCTGCTAGGTTAGGCAAAGTAACACCTACATTTGGATTTGCACCAAGTATAGCTGTTCCGTTAAGTGTAAAACTATTTTCTACGAATGTAGTCCCTTGGAGGATAGTATCCGAAAATATGAGATTAGTAGTTGGAATATTTCCGGTATTTTCTAGTGTTATCGTATAAGTCAAAATATCACCTGTTGTTGCTTGTTGTGCATTGACTGCTTTTAAAGAAAGAACAGTCGCGTCCGAAATTTGTGTGAAAGCTGGATTAGACGTAATTGTTCGAGAGATGATAGGAGCGGTCGGATCAGAGATAAAAGTATAGTCAATACGGGCTGTATTAGAAATTGGATTCACGCTTGGAATGGATTGGACGATAACTTGGAATGTGACGGTGACGATTTCTGACGGTGCGATGGAGTTTAATGGTATTCCTACGTTTGGATCGGCACCTGGAACTGAGATGTTATTAATGGTCACGCTATTCTGGATAAATGCAGTTCCTTCTGGGACTAAATCTGTTAAAGTAACTGTATTTGCAGTTGTATTTCCGTTATTTTGAACGACTACTGTGTAAGTGATTGTACCGTCAGTAGATTGTACGAGAGAATCTGTATTTTTAATTGCAGATAACGATGCATCAATGACAGCTGTAGTCACCGTATTAGATGAGGATGTTGCTGTAACTGGAGGTTGACTCGGATCGACGATATACGTGTAACTTGTAATGGCTTGATTTATGATTGCCCCTTGAGGTGGAATAGAAGTTGCAAGAAATTGGAACGTAATAGTAGCAGAATTACCTGGTGCGATAATACCAACTGGAATACCGAGTGTTGGACTTGCATCTGGGAGTGAAATCCCGTTAAGCGTAACACTATTTGGAACAAATAATGCCCCTTCAGGAATCCCATTAATGAGTAATACAGAATTTGCAGGAAAGTTTCCAGTGTTTGTTAATGTTGCTGTATACGTAATTACATCTCCGATAGATACGATTGTTCGATTTGCTTCTAAAACCGTTGTAACAGTAGCGTTATTAATTTGTGTTGAAGCGCTATTAGAATTTATTGTGCCTGTAACAGGAGGGGCTGCCGGGTCAACAATAAATGCGTATTGAATAGATGCTACGTTTGTAATTGGGTTTGAAGGTGGAGTAGATGTAACTATGACTTGGAAAGTAACAGTTAAGGAACTACTCGCGCTAACGGTTCCGATATTAACTCCATTATTTGGATTTGCCCCTGGAATGATACTGCCATTTACAGCAAAACTATTTTCAACAAAGATCGTTCCTGCTGGAATCAGGTCTGAGAAGTTTAGATTCGTAGCGTTTGTATTGCCGCTATTTTGAATCAAAACCGTATAAGTGATCGTTTCTCCGATATTCGCAAAGGCTGTACTAGCAGTTTTTACAGCTGAAATTATTGCTGAGTTAATAGAAGTAACGAAGACGTTCGTTTCCACGTTGCCAGGCTGAGCCTGTAATGCATTGCCTACGTTATATTGGAAGTTAACAAACCCTAAGTTTTGGAGTTCAGGTGTGAACGTTGTTGGATTGCTTACGATTTGCACTTGGAATATGATTGTTACAGTTTGATTTGGATTGATTGTATTTATACCAACACCGTCACTAATGGAAGCAGATGGTAATGGAGTGCCATCAACAACAACGGATCCTGCAACAAATTGTGTCCATGTCGGTAAAGGGTCTGAGAAAACAACGTTGTTAGCTGGAATATTTCCTGTGTTCGTAATAGTCGTTGTATACGTAATCGTATCACCAATCGTTGCAAATGCTTTATCTCCTATTTTCATAGTGTTTAAAATAGCACTTTCAATTTTTGTTGTAACACTATTGGAAGTAATGTTTTTTGAAACTGGAGGATTGGCTGGATTAACGATATGTTGAAAGCTAACGCTAGCTTGATTGGTAATAGGATTTATAGGCGGAATTTCATTGGCATTAATATGAAATGCTACAACGGCAGATTCGTTTGGCGCGATATCACCAATTGGAACGCCTGTAACTATATCCGCATTTGGGATGCTAGTTCCGTTAAGTGTAAAACTATTCGGTTCAAAGGAAGTTCCGTCTGGAATAAGGTCGGTAAAAATAACATTCGTTGCACTAACATTTCCGCTATTTGTAATTGTAACGATGTAGGTAATATCCTGCCCGATATCTACCGTAGATACATTTGAATTTTTTTGTGCAGTAAGGATAGCACTATTAATTTGTGTTGTCGTTGTATTAGATTGATTGGAAGTTGTAATAGATGGCTGGCTAGGGTCAACGACGTAATGATATGTGGTAGAAGCAGAATTAGAAATGGGATTGAGTGTTGGAAGTGTAGTAACAGTTGCTTGGAATGTGACGATTGCCGCATTACTACCATTAATGGAGCCTATATTTACACCAGTGGATAAATCAGCGTTTGGAATGGTTTGCCCATTAACTGTGAAACTGTTTGGAACGAAACTTAAATTGCTATCAAGAATATCGATAATCGTTACATCAGTTGCAGCCACATTCCCTGTATTAGGAAGGTTAAGTGTAAACGTTATTATATTACCAATATCCGCAAAAGTAAGATTCGCTGTTTTTGTACTAATAATAGTCGCGTTGTTTATTTGAAGAAGCGTAGTGTTAGAATTAGCTGTACTTGAAACAGGAGGATTATTTGGATCAACAGTAAACTCATAATTAGTAGATGCTGTATTGGGTGTCGGATTACTAGGTGGAATACTGTTCACTGTAACTTGAAAAACAATACTATATATTTCATTTGGTGGAAGTGTTGCAAGTAATACACCTGTATTTGGGTTTGCATCAGGTTGTAAAATACCATCGACAGTTAATGTGTTAGGAACAAACGTGAGTCCACTTGGTAATACATCTGTGAATACAATATTCGTTGCATCCGTATTGCCTACATTCGAAATAGAAGTGGTATAAAAAGCAGTTTGCCCGATATCTGCAAAGGATACACTTTCATTTTTCGTCATGGATAATATGGCTTCTTTAATTTGCGTTGAAACAGGATTACTAATTGAAGTTTCTGCATCAGGTGGTGAGACTAATTGATACGATGTCGATGAGAAATTTACAATTGGGTTTTCGGTTGGTAATGAGATTACGTTTACTTGGAAGGAAACATTTACTGTAGTCCCGGCTGTTATAGGACCAATATTTACACCGTTCGATGGATCCGCACCACTTTGAGGAATTCCATTAATAGAAAATGTGTTTGCAATAAATGTAGTTCCGCTCGGTATTGTATCTGTGAAAATAACATTTTGTGCGGATGAGTTTCCGTTGTTTGTTAAAGTGACAGTATAGGTGAGTGTATCTCCAATACGACTAAAGGACTTATCGACTTGTTTTAGTGAAAGAATGGTAGCTGTATTAATTGTAGTAAACGTTGTATTTGAAGTAACATTTCTTGAAACAATTGGTGCATTTGGATCAGCGATGAATGTGTACGAAGCAGTAGCGGAATTTGCAATAGGATTTTGAACTGGTGTAGAAGTAGCGGTCACTTGAAATGCTATAGATATTGAGCTGCTAGGAGCAATTGCTCCAATCGTAATACCTGTATTAGGATTAAGACCAATTTGCGTGATGCCATCTATTGTAACGCTATCAGTAATAAACGTTGTACCATCTGGTATAAGGTCAGTGAAAGTAATATTCGTTGCATTTGTATTTCCGTTATTCGTTAAAATGGTCGTATAGGTAATGGTATCACCTAGCGTTACAAGTGTTTGATCGACTGATTTAATCATCGTTATCATAGCATCTAATACTGGGTTTGTGACAATATTCGTTGAAGTAGAAGTAGAAGTAGTAGCAGGAGTTCCGTTTGGATCAACAGTATAAGAATATAAAATTGTATCGTTACCCATAATTGAACTTGAAGGGGGAACAGAAATAACATTTACTTGGAAGGTAACAGTTACTGTTTCACCAGGCGCGATATTTGGTATATTTACTCCGAGTGCTGGCTGTGCACCAAGCTGTTGGATGCCATTTATTGTGACGGAATCTGGTATAAAAGTAGTACTAGGAGGAATTGCACTTGTAAAAGTTATATTTGTAGCTGGTGTATTTCCTGTATTTGTAATAGTTGTTGTATACGTAAGTGTATCCCTGACGGAAATAATAGATTTATCCACACTTTTTTGGGTTGTTAATATCGCACTGTTAATAGTTGTCGAAACCGTATTAGATACATTCGTTTGTGATACGGCAGGTTGGCTAGGATCAATCACATGTGCAAATTGTACCGAACTAAAATTAGAAATTGGATTTATACTTGGAATGTTTGTAACAAGTACGTTGAGAGTAATAATGGCCGTTCCGCTTGGATTTATGTTTTCAATCTGAATCCCGCTAGCTGGATTTCCAATTTGCTGTGTACCAGAGTCATTTGTAAGAGTGCCAGATATAAATGTCGTTCCATCAGGCAAAATATCCGTGAAGATAATATTTTGTGAAGTGACATTTCCAGGGTTACTTAATGTAATTGTATAAGAGATTGTATCTCCGATCGTTGCGAAAGTTTTATCTACAGATTTAACAAGTGCAATTTCCCCGGAATTTATTTGTGTCGAAACAGGATTGGATGTCGTATTTCTTGAAACGAGTGGTAAATTGGGTCCTGTCATAAATTGATAATCAATGGAAGCCCCGTTTACAACCGGTGAGTTTGGTCCCCCAGGTCCAATTGTGAAAATTGGATTTGGAATGCTAACTACTTGCACGCGGAAGGTGACGTTTATAAAATCCTCTGCGATAATATCCCCAATTGGTATCCCGTTTGCTGGATTTACTCCAGGTAATAAAACGCCACCTACTCGAACGCTATCTTCTATAAAGACTGTATTATTCGGAATTGGATCTGTAAAAATGATATTCGTAGCAGTTGAGTTGCCTATATTTTCCAATAAAACAGTGTACGTTAAAAATGAATTTCCAGGTGCTACGTCAGAAAATATTCGATCCACACTTTTCGTTGCTTGAATAATCGCTTCGTTAATTTGAACTAAAGTTGGATTACTTGTAGCTGTTTCTGTCACCGGCGGCTGGGTAGGATCCACAATGATAGAGTATGTTGTGCTAGATTGGTTCAATGTTGGATTTGTAGCTGGAATTGAGCCAACGATAGCTTGAAAGCTAATTGTTGTCGTTCCTCCAACTGGAATTGAGTCTAAAGGAACCCCGTTATCTGGCCTAAATCCAAGTTGTGGGACGGTATTAATTTGTACGCTATCAGGAGCGAATGAAAGTTCAGGTGGTAATATATCGATAAAAATAGGTGTGTTTGCGGTAGTATTTCCGCTATTAGTGAGAGTAGTTGTATACGTAATTGTATCTCCGACAGCAGCAAATGCACTGCTTGCAGTTTTTGTTGCGATAACGGAAGCTGTATTTACTTGTGTAAAAGTTTTATTAGATTGAACTGTTCGTGAAACAGGTGGTTCATTTATATCAACAATAAAACTATATTGAAGCGATGATTTGTTCGGAATTGGATTAGGGTTTGGAAGCGTTGTAATGTTTACTTGAAAACTGAGTGTAATCGATGCATTTGAATTCAAGTTACCAATATTGATACCGTTTTGTGGATTTGCATTCGGGATAGTTACGCCGTTTATTTTAAAGCTATTTGGGACAAAGGCAGTACCGTTTGGAATTGTATCTGTAAAAACAATGTTGTTCGCAGTAGTATTTCCTGTGTTTGTAACAAATGAAGTGAATGTAATCGTATCACCAATCGTAGCGAAATTTGTACTCGCATTTTTAATTAAAACTAAAGTAGCGTCAACAATTGGGGTAGCAGTCGTGTTTGTTACAGTGCTTCCAACAGCAGGTGTTTGGTTTGGATTCACTGTATATTCATAATTTACAAGGGCGTTATTCGTTAAAGTACCGCTAGGAGGAATCTCAAGAATTTTTACTTGGAATGTAATAAAAGTAGTTCCTCCTGGTGAAATATCGTCTAAATGAATACCTAATGAAGGATCTAATCCAGGTTGGGATACGTTATTTATCGTAACAGAATTTGGGATGAAGGATGCACCTGGTCCAAGTCCGTCTGTTAAAACGGTTGCACTAGCAGGGATATTCCCCGTATTTGCCATTGCAATCGTATAGGTTACGATATCTCCAATTGCAGCTGTCGGTGTATTCACTGATTTAGTAGCGACGATTGTAGCGTTATTAATTTGAGTTGTTATTACGTTACTTACCGCATTGGCGGATGCTGGAGGTAAGCTAGGATTTACGACATATTGGTATGCTGTATTACTTTGATTCGGGATTGGATTCGGATTCGGGATGGTATTTACTTGCACTTGGAACGAGATGATTGTATTTGTATTCGGGTTTATTGGATCAATTGCAATTCCGCTTGCTGGACTTACATTAGGGAGTGTCGTACCATTTACTGTTACACTATTTGGAATAAATGACGTCCCACTTGGAATGGCATCTGTAAATACGATATTTGATGCAAGTGTGTTCCCGCTATTCGTTAAAGTAGTCGTGTACGTAATAATATCATTTACGTTAGCAAATTGTTTATCTGCAGATTTAGTAGCGGCAATTGAGGCGTTATTAATAGTTGTCTGTACCGTGTTAGAAGCAACCATCTGCATTACAGCTGGTTTGGATGGATCGTACGTATATTGGAATGTAGTGCCTGATTGATTTGTAATCGGATTTACAGCAGGGATACTTGGTACGAAAATCTGAAATGAAACGATACGTGATGCATTCGCACCTATCGTACCGATAAAAATGCCGTTAGTAGGATTTGCATTGGCTATAGGGACATTGTTAATCGTCACAGTATTAGGGATGAAGAGGGTACCCGCTGGAATGATATCTGTAAATGTTACATTAGAAGCAGGGATATTTCCGTTATTCGTTAAAATAGTTGCATATAATATGACATCACCAACATCAGCGAAATTTGTGCTTGTTAGCTTCGTAGCAACAATATTAGCAGTATTAATTTGTGTAGTTACTATATTACTAGTAGCGTTTCTCACAACAGCAGGTAAATTTGGATCGGCGATAAAGCTATATTGAAGTGCAGCGCTGTTTTGAACTGGATTTGGTAAAGGTAAACTATTTGCACTAATTTGGAAGACAATTGTTGTAATACCACCTGCTGGAATAGTACCAACTTGAAGACCAACGCTTGGATCCGCACCTAACTGTAAAGCACCACCTATAAAAATACTATTTGGTACGAGAGTCGTACCAGTAGGAAGTATATCGGTAACAACTACATTATTTGCTGGAGTATTTCCAGGGTTAGCTAAGGCAATTGTATATGTGATTGGTTGCCCAACATCAGCGATAGTTAAGTCTACATCTTTGAAAATAATTACATTTGCTAAATTAATTTGTGTACTTACAGTATTGCTTAAAGATGTTTCTATAGTTGGTGGATCGCCCGGATTTAGAATAAAGCTATATTGTGTACTAGATGAATTTACTGTTGGATTTTGTGTTGGTAAAGAGGTGACAGTTACTTGATAAGAGACGGTAAGTGAGCCGTTAGCAGGAATGCCAGGTAACGGAACGCCTATATTTGGATCTGCGTTATTTTGGAGTACACCGTTAATAAGGAAAGTGTTTGGAATAAAGGTAGTGCCATCTGGATTTGTATCTACGAAAGTTGGACTATCAGCAGAAACACTTCCTGCATTTGTCAAAATAACGGTATAAGTTAATATATCCCCTACGGTAGCAAACTCTCGATCTACTGTTTTTGCAGAAATGACATTTGCATCGTTTACTTGAGTAAATGTAGTAGTTGAAGTTGTATTTTTACTTACAGGTGAAGCGTTTGGATCAACGATAAAGTTATAGGAAATGGAGGCACTATTTGAAATAGGATTTGGGTTTGGAATGCTAGTTATTAATACTTGGAATGAAGCTGTAATTGTAGCATTAGCATTGATGCTACCAATATTGATGCTAGCTGGTGTTGCGCCCGGTTGAGAAACACCGTTAACTATAACACTGTTCGGTACAAAGGCAGTACCATTCGCAATTGAATCGGATAGTAATACATTATTCGCGGCAACATTTCCATCGTTTGTAAGAGAAAAGGTATAAGTTAATACATCTCCAACTTCCGCAAACGTTTGACTTACAGATTTATTAGCATGAAGGTTTGCTAGTCTAATTGTTGATGTAACAGAATTAGAATTTGCTGTTTTTGAAGTTGGTGGTAGGCTTGGATTTACAGTGTAAATATAAGAGGCGAAAGCATTATTAATGATAGGGTTTTGTGCAGTAATGTTAATGACTGTTACTTGGAAGGATAAGGTGAAAGTAGCACCGCCAGGAATTGTGCCGATAGGTAAAGCAACGAGAGAATCTACATTTTGTAAAACGCCATTGAGCGTTACAGAACCTAATGTTAAAATCGTTCCATTTGGAAGTGGATCTGTTAGTTGAACGTTATTAGCCGCCGTATTTCCACTGTTTGTAATAAGGATTGTATAACTTATCGTTTCGCCAATTGTAGCAAATTGTTTGTTTGTTGATTTTGTTAATGTTACATTCGCATTGTTAATTTGAGTGGAAACAAGATTAGAGGAAATATTTTTTGTAACGGGTGATTGGCTAGGGTTGACGGTGTACTGATAAGAAGCGCTTGATCCGTTAGGTACGACATTTGATGCGGGTATTGCACTTACTACTACTTGAAATGAAACATTTTTGGTTGTACCAGTTGGGATGGATCCTATATTCACACCGTTAGCCGGATTTGCTCCAACTTGTGTCGTGCCATCTATTGTTAAACTGTTTAGGACAAAAGTTGTTCCTGTAGGAATGACATCTGTAAAAATAACATTGTTCGCATTCGTATTACCTGTACCTGTAAAGGAAACGGTGTACGTTAGTGTATCACCAATATCTGCAAAATTTTTATCCACTGCTTTTGCCATAGTTACAGTAGCGTTATTCACTTGAGTAGATACGATATTGGTCGTATCAGTTCCGCTTACTGCCGGCTGATTTGGTACAGGAATGTATTGATATGTTGTTGTACCACTATTTAATATTGGGTTTGTTTGAGGGATAGACGGAACGAATACTTGAAATGAAATAGTAGTAGTGGAATTTGCGGCAATCGATCCAATTGATATACCGGTAGCGGGATTCGCTCCTGCTTGAGTAACTCCGTTAACAGTTACACTTCCTGGAATGAAAGTAGTCCCGCTAGGAATCGGATCCGTATATATAACGTTCGTTGCGGCGATATTTCCTATATTAGCTAAGGAAATACTGTATGTTAACGTTTCACCAATATCGGTAAAAAGTTTGTTAACTGATTTTGTACCATTAATATCTGCGAGGTTAATTTGTGTTCCAGCAGAGTTACTTGTTGCAAGACCGTTAAAAGTCGTTCCTCCAGCAATTGGTGTATATTGAAATGTAATATTAGCAGTGTTAGAGATAGGGTTTTGACTTGGAAGAGAAACGACAGTAGCTTGGAAAGTTACTGTACGAGAAGCACCATTATTAATTGTTCCAAGAGATATACCAGCGGCCGGATTTGCGTTTGTTTGCGGGACATTATCAATTGTTACAGTGCCAGGTATAAAGGAAGTACCGTTAGGGAGAATGTCTGTAAAAATAACGTTATTGGCCGGAAGAAGCCCGGTGTTAGGGATAGTAACTGTATAAGTGAGAACGTCTCCAATTGCTGCAACACTTTTATTCACGCTTTTCGTTGCTTGTATGTTAGGTGAATTTATGTTGATTTGTAAACCGACTGTATTCAACATATACGCGTCTCCGTTAGTTGTTAAACGGATTGCGGCGGACACTTGAGAATTTGTTAAATAAGGAGAAATATCAATGGAAGTAATGTCCCAGCCCTGTCTTCCAGCGGAGATGTTTGTGCCTGTAGAAGCGCTTTGATTTCGCGTTCCAAATGTCCCCGTTGTATCTAAGTTCCCTGCGGCATTATTAATTTGAGAACCGAAGAAATTATTTACAGCATTATTTGGCCCAGATAAAGCATTTAATGAACTGAAATTTGGTCCAAATAATGCTTGATCCCCTGTTAAATCTGCATCTCCTTCAGTAGAACTTAAAAATAATCTCCCGCTTACTGGTCCTCCTGCAGGTGTTAAAAATCCTGAAACAGCTACATCTGCACTACCAGTATCAGCAGAAACGCGGTTACCAGCTACGTAAATTGTTAAGTTTCTTGCAGGTAATGTCCCGTTTTGATAAGCGACGATAAGTGTCCATCCAGCCGAATTAATTGTTCCATTAGAAGCATCAATAGGATCTACAAGTCCAGGGACAGCCCCCGTAGTATAGGAACCAGAGCCTCCAGCTTGAATAAGAGTTGTTACGTCTGCTGAACGAGTGTAAAAGCCAAATGTAATAGAGTTTGAAACGAATGTTTGATTTGAAGCTGTAACAGCTGAAGGAGTAATCGAGTATGTTGAAACAGGTGTTGTAAAAGAAACTGGATTTCCTAATACATTCGTAATGTTTTGATCACGAGATAAATAGTTTCCACCCCAAACGAGTTCTGCGTAAAGAATCGTACTACCAGCAGGGATATTTAAAATAGCGGTAGAACTATTTTGTGTATAGTTTAACGTTGTACCAGCAGGAAAAGTAGGTACTTGTAAAGCAGTATTCGTAGTTACGAATGCACCAATTGCCCCGATTGTACCAGCACGGTTTTGATTACTAATTTTACTTAAGCCTAAAGTATTTCCTGTAATAGCGAGTGCGCCGTTAGTGGTGGTAGAAAATCGATTCGTAATGGGCATGTTGTCACCTCATTTACAATATAGTCTTGGTCAAAATAAGATATGTGTGTGATAGATAAAGGGAAACATGTACAAGTTGATTTAGTAATAATGATTTAAATGTCTAGATAAGAGGATGGAGTATGATTGAATTGGAAATTAGGGTGGATCGTCTTAGGGAAGAAGAAATAGGCGATATTGTAGCATTATCTTCTTATATTGGTTGGGATTATAGCAGAGAAGAAATTGAAACGATTTTTAACGCAGGCATTGTATACGGCGTGTGGAATGAGAGAAAGAAACTTATTGCTAGCGCGGCAATAATATTATATGGGGAGAAAGTAGCGTCTATCGGAATGGTAATTGTACATCCAGATTATAAGGGAAGAGGAATTGGAAAGGCGATAACGCATTCATGCATGAATAGCGTATCAGCTCGAACACCAATTATGCTTATTGCTACAGATGAAGGGAAGTATTTATACGAAAAGCTAGGATTTAGGGTGGTAAGCTATGTTTCTAAATACATATGTAACTCGTACAATACGAATTATAAATGTGCAAGAAATGAAGAATATATGATGGATTATGAAGAGGGTGATTTAGAAGAAATAATAAAAATAGATGAATATGCGTTTGGAACAAATAGAAAAGAGTTTTTAAAGAAAAGAATGATGCAAAGTGAACAGTGCACTGTTGTGAAGGATAAGGAACAAAATATACTAGGATATGGTTTGAGTATACAAACGCCGGAAAATAAAATATTAGGACCGGTAGTTGCTAAAAATGATGAGATGGCAATAAATATTGTTCATTATTTAGCAAAAGGGCATAATGGGAAATTAAGAATAGATGTACCAGAAGTAAAGAAAGATTTTGTGAAAGAATTAGAGGTTACTGGTTTTAAAAAGGTGAATACACCACCAATTATGATGAAAAATAGTGATCAATTTTTGAAAAGAAATGGAGAACTATATAGTATTGCAGCACAAATTTTTGGGTAACAAAGAATCCTTCTGAATGAAGGATTCTTTGTTTATTAATCACGATATTGGTCGTGAGTTGGTTGGAAGAGGTCTTCCTCGATATCTCTCACCATAGAAAAATGATCAACGTTATAATGACCGTGTAAAATTTTATTGTGATGACCAATAATTTGCTCTGCAGACAATACGTTAGAATCAGTTGTGGAATGACCGTTTTTAATTAATGTAACGTCAAATCCTTGTACAGTTGCTGTCCTAACAGCTGTGTCAATACAATGTTCAGTTTTACATCCACCTATCACAATATGATTAATTTTTTCTTCTTTTAAAAGTTCAAGTAAAGAAGTGCCATAGAATGAATTCGTTGCTGCTTTATTAATAAGGATTGCAGACTGAGGTACTTGAATTTGATTATGTACTTCAAATCCCACGCCGCTACCAGAAGCAACATCGATATCTCTTACGAAAACAATAAGGGCATTTGAATCAATTGCTTTCTGTACAGCTGTATTTAGTGTAGCTAATAACTCAGTTTTACGAAAAACTTCATTTTCTTGCTCATTTCCATCAATTAATTCTTGTTGAGCATCGATAATTAATAGTGCTTGTTTCATCGTGTCTCCCCTTTAATATGAAATAAGTTCCACTGTACATATTCCTTCAGATTGTTAGGAAATCCTCCATTGCAAGCGAAGTAAACGATTGATTTACAAAGTTGTCAAAGAAATTTCATTCTCATAGTGTGTAAAAACATGTATGATAGGAAGTGGAGAATTTTTGAGTAGGTGGGAATATCATGCAAACAGTAGAAGATTATCTTTCATTCTTACATACGAAAGGATTTAAATTATCAGAGGAAGCACAAGGGTTTATTATGTTCGGGCAAGGATATACTGGTGCATCTGATGGAATTGTGAACGCAGCAATAGAAGCGACAATTAAACATCAATTACAGTTTGATGGCAGTTATTTTGTTGCGTTATTAGAACGATTGAAAGAAGAAGAAATTACAGATAAAAAAAGCGCTAAGGCTTTTATGCGGAAGTTACAAGCGTAACTTCACGCGGCCTGCGCTTCTTTTTTTATTTTGGAAGGTAGTTCAACAAAAATCATGCCTAGAAAAATACATAGACATCCGAAAATAGCAGACATAGAAAGTTGTTCGTTAGCAACGAGAACGCCTGTTAATGCAGCAAAAACGGGCTCCATTGCGAAAATAATTGCTACTCTCGTTGGGGAAGTATGTTTCTGAGCTGATGTTTGAATGAAAAAAGCAATGGATGTCGCAAATAAGGAAGTTAGAAATAGGGCGAATAAAAAGGAATGATTTGTCCATAGCGATACTGAAAATAATTTTTCCCAATCTTCAAACAAAAAAGCGCAAATAGAAGAAAATATACCTACAGCTAATACTTGAGATGTGCTTAGTAATAAAGGTGATATTTTCTTAGAAAAGAAACCGTTAATGAGAATATGGGCAGCGAATGCGATTGCGCAACCGAGAACAAGTATATCTCCTATATTTAATTGAAAAGAATCAGCAGCTGTTAATAAATATAAACCGGCTGTTGCCACAGTGATACCGAGTACGACGAAAATGGTAGCCTTTTGTTTTAAAAAGATAAAAGATAAGATTGGAACCATAACAATGCTTAGTCCTGTTAAGAAACCTGCTTTTGAAGAAGTTGTATAGAGTAAGCCGAATGTTTGTAATAAATAGCCAACGCATAAAAAGAATCCAACAATTAATCCGGCAAAACTACTCTGCTTTATATCTTGTTTCGAAGTTTTTTGTGAGAAAATCATTTGAACAAATAATAAAATAATTCCGGCGAATAAAAAGCGAAGGCCATTAAAAGTAAATGGACCAACGAAAGACATAGCATTTTGAACGACAACAAACGTAGCTCCCCAAATAAAAGAGACAAATAATAAAGCGAGAGGAGCAAGCCACTCTTTTTTCACACTCATACCCCCGTTAATTTTGTAAGATAGCTTTTCTAGCTAATTCATCAGCGACTTTATTTTGACTACTTGGAATCCACTTAATAAAAAAGAGATCGAAACTTTTTATGTACTGTAGTGCTTCCTCTAATAGTGGTGCAAACATTTTATTTTTTGCGTATTCTTTTTCAACAGCTCGCTCGACAAGTTGCGAATCTGTACGAAAAGAGACAATGTTATAATTATGCTCCGTGCAATACTTTAATGCTGCAAGTAAAGCATGATATTCCGCTTCATGATTGGACATTGTTCCAAGTGGTAATGATAATTGTACAGGTGGCTGTATGCCTTTAATAAATACTCCCGCACCAGAAGGACCAGGATTTCCTTTTGATGCACCATCAATATACACTTCAATCAAAATGAGAAACCTCCAAATTATAAGATTATCCCCTAAAAAAATGTTTCTTTGAAGTAGGGGATAGAGTACTTATCCCGCGTTAACGGGCAGTAAGACACCCACCTCAAAACTCGGCTGAAACAATGAAGTTAGGTGGGTGATCAACTGCCCGTAAATGCCCAATTGGTGAAGGCTAATAATCAGTGGGGATGAATATCCCCCACTGATTAAAGTTTCACTTTATCCGATTGTGATGCTGTAACGGCATGTAAATGTTTCATTCGCTTGTAAAGATTGAATTCCTTTTTTTTCCTTGAAATCTTTTGCTGGATTTATTTCATCAGCGATTCCATACCAAGGTTCAATACATAAGAAAGGTGCGTTATCCCCTGATGTCCATACGCCGACAAATGGAAATCCTGCAAATTCTACTTTTACAAATTTATTATGTTTATGAGAACGAATAGAAATTTCATTCGTATTCATATTTTCAAAAATAAGTGCATCATTTTTGAATAAATCGTATGTAAGTGGCAATTCATTCGTATTTTCAGCGATTAATTGTTTTTTACTTGAAAGATAAGGTCCTTCTAATACACTTGTTTCTAAGCGTTCAGAACCGTTAAATGATAGATGATAATCTGTAAATGATTCGCCGTCTAATAGAGGGAAGTTGAATCCAGGGTGCGCTCCGATTGAGAAGAACATCTCTTTTGAAGCAGGATTGTTTACTTCATATGTAACATGTATATTTTGTTCTTCTACCTCATAAGAAATGAGTAGTTCAAATTCGTAAGGATATTTTTTTAATGTTTCTTCATTACTAGTAACGATATAAGTGATTTTTGTTTCACTTTGTTCTTTTACAGAGAACGTAAGATCACGAGCGAAACCGTGCTGAGTTAAAGAATATGGTTTACCATCTACGTAGTATGTATTATCTACTAATCGGCCGACAATTGGGAATAAAATTGGTGCGCGACGTCCCCAATAAGTAGAATCACCTTGCCATAAATATTCTGTGTTATCTTCTTTTAAGCGAACGCTTTGCAATTCTGCACCTTTGTCAGAAATGGAAACGATTACTTTTTCATTTTGTATTGTTGCTGTCATGAAGTGAAACCTCCTAAATCTTTCATATGTTTCATTATACGTTGTCTAAAAGAAAAAAGGTAGTTGATGATAGGAATCTATTGACGAAAGCGTGTCTAATGCGTAAAATATAATCTTGTTGCTTAAAAAACGAATAACGTGGTTCGAAACCATCCCACGTAAAAAAACTAAGGAGATTTTGTCATGAATATAAGAACAATAGTCGGTAATGGTATTATAGCGGCATTATATATTGCTGTTTCTATGCTTATTCAGCCATTTGGCTTTACAGGTGTACAGTTTCGTATTTCAGAGATGTTTAATCATCTCGTTGTATTTAATAAGAAAGCAAGTTACGGAATTGTATTAGGTGTATTTTTAACGAATCTCTTTTTCTCACCTATGGTCGCTTATGATTTAGTATTTGGAGTAGGGCAATCTATTCTTGCATTAGTTGCAACGATTATTTCTATGCGATTCATTAAAGGTGTTTGGGCTCGTATGATTTTTAATACAGTTATCTTTACGATTACAATGTTTATGATTGCAATTGAACTTCATCTTGCATTTGATTTACCATTTATGTGGACTTGGTTAACATGTGCAGCAGGTGAATTCGTAGTAATGGCGATTGGTATGCCTGTAATGTACTGGATTAATAAGCGAGTACAATTTGAAAGATTTATGTAATAGATGAAAGAGCTATTCCAATGGGATAGCTCTTTTTGTATGTGATTATATTGAATATAATACTGTGACTCTTGATAAAATATAATAAAATATAAATAAGAATTCTTATATAAGGGGAATTTAGCATGAAATATAAAATTCATTGGTTATATAAAACAAAACGCGGATTGCAGACGGAATTAACGACAGATTATATGAACATAGAAGAAGTACTTCAATTTGCGGAGGATTTTGAGAAAACAGGAAGAGCGAAAGAACTTTTATTTTACGATGAAATGGATGCAGAATGGTCATTAAAAGAAATGAAGAAGCTGAGTAAACAAGTGGAGGAAGAGATTCAAGAAATACATGTTTATTTTGATGGTGGGTATGATCTTCAGACGAAAGAAGCTGGAGTAGGTATATGTGTGTATTATAAAAAAGGAAATATAAACTACCGAATTCGCCGCAACGCATATATAGAAGGTATATATGATAATAATGAAGCCGAATATGCATCATTATTATACGGTATAAATATACTCGAAGAATTAGGGATTAAGTATGAAGCAGTTACGCTTCGTGGAGACTCTCAAGTTGTACTGCAGCAATTGGCTGGAGAATGGCCTTGCTATGATGAGCATTTAAATCATTACTTAGATCAAATTGAACGAAAGGCGAAGCAAATGAAATTAAAGCTTGTATGTGAGCCAATATCTAGAAAACAAAATAAAGAAGCACATCAATTAGCAACGCAAGCATTAGAAGGGACAGTCATTGATAGTCATAAAGAAATAACCGAATAGAGAGGTGCAAAGGTGGATAAAAAGCAACTCATTACAGAGGTAAATGACTTATTAGAAACGTATTGTGAAGGATGTTTTTTACGAGAACATAATCGGAAAACGAATAGTAAATATTATGCCCATTCATTTTGTATTAGGCAATGTACAGTTGGAGAAACGTTGAAAAAATATGGAGAACAGTTGTCATAAAAAACATCCAGAGAAAACTCTCTGGATGTTTTTTTAGTGCTTCGCTTCATGTAATTGATGCTCGCACTTACTTAATTTCTTTTCCTCATTCATTAAAAATGGCTCATCTAAATCTGTTGCAACAGATTTCATAATCTCAAGTTGAGAGCGAGCTGCTTCTACTGCAGTAGTGGCATGCTCCAGTGTGTCTGGATCCATTGAAATTGTTGCAGAACCTACCATTTTTTGTGCTGTTTCTACACGGAATTTCACTTCTTCAAAATCATTTACTTCTGAACCCATTGTAATTGCCTCCTTTGTGAATTGCGCATTTCACATAGTTTTCGCTCTGTAAAACGGAAATATACAAAGGAATAACAAAGGAGGTTACCAAGTAAGGTAACCTCCTGTCATATGTTGGATTAAAGTTTTACTACGTTAGCAGCTTGAGGTCCACGGTTTCCTTCAGTGATATCGAAAGATACTTCTTGACCTTCTTCTAAAGCTTTGTAGCCGTCACCTTGAATAGCCGAGAAATGTACGAATACATCGTCAGCGCCGTCCATTTCGATAAATCCAAAACCTTTTTCGTTGTTAAACCATTTTACTTTTCCTTGCATGTTACAATTCCTCCTAAAAACATTTGCTTTTTTCATTTAGTGAAATTCATTTGAAAAGATAATATAAACTAAAAATGCTATAATCTTGAATATTCTGCTAAATGATTAATTTAAATATACACGAATTGGTAGAAATTAGTCAAGTAAGCGATTTTATTTTTTGTATTTTTAAATAATTTTCTGGTCAAATGTTCAAAAAGGTATAGGACAGGCTGGTTATGTAATATTCTTTATTGAATGCTATACATAATGAGGTGAAAGAATGAACGAGTCGTACTTATTAGATAATGAAGGAATGAGAATGAGAACGGATATACCGAATTGGGTTGCAAAAGAATTTCAAAATTTTTCAAGCGTCGTGTTAGATGCAACTTTCCCATGTTATTTCGGTTTAACAGCGTTGAAAAAGAATGAACTTCGTTATTCATTTCTTTCTCATAATGATTGGAGTCATTTGCCACATACAATGTTATCTTTTTTAGAGTTAATGAAAGAGCGACCGATTGTAAGAAGAGGCTTTTTTCTTTTTGTGGAACCGGAATGTGAAGAACAATCACTTGAATATTATCGTGATTACTTTTGGAAAGTACTACAGTATTTACATGAACACGATAATCAAACATGGCCGCAGCAAGTTCCTGAAGATCCAAATCATTATTTATGGGAATTTTCATTCGGTGGTGAACCGATATTTGCATTTGGGAATGCACCGGCTTATAAACAGAGAAAGACTAGGCATTTAGGAAATTCACTCGTTATTGGATTTCAGCCACGTACCATTTTCGATGGATTAGAAGGTGATCGTCCCAAAGGGGCGTATTCAAGACAAATGGTTCGTGAACGAGTTGAAAAGTGGGATCAGCTGCCGAAACATCCTAACATTAGTCATTACGGTGATCCTGACCATCGAGAATGGAAACAATATTTTATTGGAGACGATATTGAGCCAATAAAAGAGAAATGTCCTTTTCATCATAAGGTAGAGAAATAAGAGCCATCATCTAGATGGCTCTTTTGTATATTTTGGATAAAAAAGGGTATTTTATTATGAAAGCTAGTCTATTTTTAAAGGTTACATCATTACTTAATAGTAAAGGAAGTAGAAAGGATAGAGCGATGTTTGGAGCAATTATACAGCAAATTGTATTAGGTATTTCATTAGCGGCACCAGTAGGTCCAATTAATATTGAAATGTTAAAACGAGGAATTGAACGCGGGTTTTGGCATGCGTGGGTTGTTGGAATTGGTGGAATGACTGCAGATATTTTGTTTATGCTTCTCATTTATTTCGGTTTATCTTCTGTGTTTATGTATACATACGTACAAGCTTTTATGTACTGCACGGGGTTTTTCTTATTATTTTATTTAGGATTTCAAAGTGTAAAACAAGGAATTTCCCACTCGAATATGGAATATAAAAAAGAAGAGGTAGGTGGCCTTAAACAATCGTTTATGGCAGGATTTTTAATTGCTATATCCAATCCATTAAATCTTGTTTTTTGGTTTGGTATATATGGAAGCACACTTAGCTCATTGCTTACGAAGGTAACGAAACAAGAAGCTTTCTTGTACAGTCTATGCATTATTGTTGGTATTATTTTATGGAATTTAAATATTGCTTTTTCTGTACATTTTGGAAGGACTTTATTAAAACAGAAAGCACTTGGCTACATAACAGCCGGAGCAGGTATTATTTTAGTAGGATATTCTATCCATTTTGCATACAAAGCTTTACAGTTGTTCACATAAGATTGAAGGGGAGATTTTTATGTATCGAACCACTATTGACGGAAAAGAAATTATTATTACGTTAGCACCAAAAATCCGAAAAGAAATTACTGATAGGGATCCATTATATGAAGCGGTATTTAATACTGCAGCCAGATTGCTACAAACGAAACAACCAACGTTTGCAGTAAATCATGAAGTATTTGGACTCATTATTGGAGAGGTACAAAGGGGAGAAGTAACAGTGTTTGCAGTAGAACACATTATTCCGAAGCAAAATATATTTGGAACAAACAATTTTTTCTCGACAATAGAACAGCGGGCAAATTTGTAAAGTGAATAGAAAAGAAATAGTCGTAACGATACGTTGCGGCTGTTTTTTTTGAAAAAGGGGAAGTAAGATGAAGAGAGTAGGGAAAGAGTTCTTTTTACAGCATGATATTGTTATTATGTATAGTATTTTATTTATTTTCATCATTATTTTAAAAATGCAATTTTTCACATGGATCGGTATGTTAGCGTGTCTGTTTGGTATTGTTTTTTATACGCTTAACGAATATATGACCCATCGTTTTTTATTCCATTTAAAGCCGCCTAAAAACGTATTTTTATTAAAAATGTTAAGAAGATTACATTATGATCATCACGTATACCCAGATGATTTGAAACTTTTATTTTTGCCTGTATGGTTTAGTGTACCTAGCTTTACTATATATTTACTTATATCATATGGTATTACAAAAAGTGTTACCGTTACACTTTCATTTGGAATCGGAATGATTATCATGCTCCTTGTTTATGAATGGAAACGTTATATTGCACATAAGCCGATTCGTCCCGTCACTAAGTTTGGAAGGTGGCTAAAAAAACAGCATATATTACACCATTATAAAAACGAAAAGTTTTGGTTTGGTGTTTCAAATCCAGTATTCGATTTTATATTTGGAACGCTTAAAGATGGAAAAGACGTTGAATTAAGCACCACTTCTTTCTTAACGAGGAAAAAATGTGTACGGGTATTTGTTAGAATCGGGCTAATAATCGGTGTGGGGTGTACGAAACCCATACGGATTTAAGTTGCACTTTATTGTGAAAAAGTATATTAAAAATTTAGAGAAAATTGACGAAAAATGTCTACCGAAAAATCTTTGCAGGAATGTATGGATTGTCTAAAATGAAATTAAGTTTCTGAATATTTATAAAATTTAGTCTTTGTGTATGCGAAGGGGAAGTGTATTTCGAGTTGGAGAGGGGAGTAGGGGATGAAACGAGATGATACGTCAGCACGTAAGTTGCAAAATGAAGTGAATTATACAGAGGTTGTTCAGTCAGAAGAATTTCAATTGTTATTAAATACGAAGAAGAAGTTTATCGTTCCAATGAGTATTTTCTTTTTCAGTTTTTTTATTGCGCTACCTATTTTAACATCGTATTCGAAAGTGCTTAATACACCAGCATTCGGTGATGTGACATGGGCATGGGTATTTGCTTTTGCGCAATTTATTATGACATGGTCATTATGTATGATTTATAGTAAGAAAGCTCAATCCTTTGATGAAATTTCGCGGAAAATTCTACAAGATATGCAAAAAGGGAGGAGTTGAATTTGAATACTACTGCGTTTGCACTATTTTTAATTATTGTTCTTGGTACGCTCGTCATAACCTATTTTGCATCGAAAAAAACGAAAAATGCGAGTGAGTTTTATACGGCTGGAGGGGGATTAACGGGTTGGCAAAATGGTCTGGCCATTGCTGGGGATTATATGTCTGCTGCGTCATTCCTCGGTATTGCTGGAGCGATAGCGTTAACTGGATTTGATGGATTTTTTTATAGTATTGGATTTTTAGTTGCGTATTTAGTTGTATTATACCTAGTTGCAGAACCGCTTAGAAATTTAGGGAAGTACACATTGGCAGATATGATTGCAGCGCGTTTTGATGCGAAAAAAGTTCGCGGTATTGCTGCCCTGAATACGATGACAATTTCAATTTTTTATATGATTGCCCAATTAGTCGGTGCGGGTGCACTTATTAAATTATTATTAGGAATAGAATATACGACAGCAGTTTTAATCGTTGGCACATTAATGACAGTGTACGTTATTTTTGGTGGTATGACTGCTACGAGTTGGGTACAAATTGTTAAGGCTGTATTACTAATGGCTGGTACATTTATTATTTCTGTTATCGTTTTTGCAAAATTTAATTTTAGTGTGACTGAAATGTTTGCTCAAATGAAAACAGCTACACCATTAAAAGATTCGTTTTTAAATCCAGGAGTAAAGTATAAAGATGGTCTTGATACACTGTCTTTAAATTTAGGACTAGTCCTTGGTACAGCTGGATTACCACATATTCTTGTGCGCTTTTTTACAGTGCGAGATGCAAAAACGGCACGTCAATCTGTTGTGTATGCGACATGGTTAATTGGCGCATTTTATATTATGACAATTTTCTTAGGGTTTGGAGCAGCAGCGTTTGTAGGAAATGAGGCAATTATTAAAGCAAATCCAGCTGGTAATATGGCAGCACCTTTATTAGCTAAAGCATTAGGTGGGGACTTCTTATTTGCATTCGTATCAGCCATTGCCTTTGCAACCATTTTAGCTGTAGTAGCAGGACTTGTATTAACAGCAGCATCAGCATTTGCGCATGATTTTTATAACGAGATTATCCGTAAAGGAAAGTCTACGGAAAAAGAGCAAGTGTCAATGGCTCGTTATGCTTCGATTGGAGTAGCTGTAGTATCTATTATACTTGCGTTATTTGCGCAAACCTTAAACGTAGCATTTTTAGTTTCATTAGCATTTGCAGTCGCGGCTAGTGCAAACTTACCAGTTATATTATTTACAATCTATTGGAAGCGTTTTAATACAACGGGTGCCATTTCTGGTATGGTCGTTGGACTCGTATCAGCAATTGTTCTTGTAGCGTTAAGTCCAAACGTCTGGAACCCTGTAGCTGGAAAAGCTATTTTTGTTGGAGAAGCCTTATTCCCATATACGACACCTGGCATTATTTCGATTCCGCTTGGTTTCCTAGCAGCATATTTAGGAACTATTTTCTCTAGTAAGAAAGAAGATGTAGCGAAGTTTGATGAAATTCTTGTGAAATCGAATACTGGTCATGGTATTAGCGACGCATCTTCACATTAAAAAAGAGGAGCTTTTCGTATTAAAAGAAAAGCTCTTTTTCTTTTGTCATTTTCTTATAAAGTGAAACTTTAATCAGTGGGGGGCATGCTCACTGATTATTAGCCCGCACCAATCGGGCTTTTACGGGCAGTTAATCTCCCACCTAACTTCTTTGCTCCAGCTGAATTTTGGGGTGGGTGTGTTACTGCCCGTTAATGCGGGATAAATATTACTGTGTTGTAAGTAGGATTTGTCATAATTTTGTGGAATGAAAATAAGCAGGGAGAAATTTAAATCATCATGGCACCAGCGCAGCTTTTGTGAAAAATAAGTTGTTATGGAAGGTGGAAGAAATGATGAAAACGAAACAAACTGACGAATTATTAGCAAAAGATGAGCAATATGTTTGGCACGGCATGCGTCCCTTTAGTCCAAGTAGTACAATGGTAGGGGCAAAAGCAGAAGGGTGCTGGGTTGAAGATATACATGGAAAAAGATATTTAGATGGTATGAGTGGTCTTTGGTGTGTGAATAGTGGGTACGGAAGAAAAGAACTCGCAGAAGCGGCTTATGAACAATTACAAACATTATCGTACTTTCCGATGTCGCAATCACATGAGCCAGCAATAAAGCTTGCTGAAAAGTTAAATGAGTGGCTTGGAGGAGAATATGTTATTTTCTTCTCAAATAGTGGGTCAGAAGCGAATGAAACAGCTTTTAAAATAGCAAGGCAATACTATGCACATAAAGGTGAACCACATCGTTATAAATTTATGTCACGTTACCGAGGATATCATGGAAATACAATGGCGACAATGGCAGCGACGGGACAAGCGCAGCGTAGATATCAATATGAGCCTTTTGCCTCAGGATTTTTACACGTAACACCGCCAGATTGTTATCGTATGCCAGAAATGGAATCACAAAATATTTATGATGTAGAGTGTGTGAAAGAAGTAGATCGTGTTATGACATGGGAATTAAGTGAAACGATAGCCGCATTTATTATGGAGCCGATCATTACAGGCGGAGGTATTTTAATGCCACCACAAGACTATATGAAAGCTGTTCATGAAACATGTCAAAAACACGGTGCGCTACTCATTAGTGATGAAGTGATTTGTGGTTTCGGGCGTACAGGAAAAGCATTTGGATTTATGAACTATGATGTTAAGCCTGATATCGTTACGATGGCGAAAGGTATTACGAGTGCATACTTACCATTATCAGCAACAGCTGTGAAAAAAGAAATTTATGAAGCATTTAAAGGAACTGGGGAATATGAATTTTTCCGCCATATTAATACATTTGGTGGAAACCCGGCGGCTTGTGCATTAGCACTTAAAAACTTAGAGATTATGGAAAATGAAGATTTAATTGGACGCTCTGCACAAATGGGCTCACTTTTATTAGAGCAATTAAAAGAAGAAATCGGGGAACATCCGCTAGTTGGAAATATTAGAGGGAAAGGTCTATTAGTAGGAATTGAACTAGTAAATGATAAAGAGACGAAAGAACCAATTGATAACGACAAAATCGCGACTGTTGTAAATGCTTGTAAAGAAAAAGGTTTAATTATAGGACGAAACGGTATGACAACAGCAGGGTATAATAATGTTTTAACATTAGCGCCGCCTCTTGTTATTTCAAGTGAAGAAATTGCTTTCGTTGTTGGTACGTTGAAGACAGCGATGGAGCGTATTTAATCAAATAAAAGAACAAAAGTGAGCTGTAATATAAGGCTCGCTTTTGTTTATTACGTGAAATATGGTAGTTTTTTAAAGGGAGGGGATATGAATGGAGAAATATGATCCTAGTCAACATTATCACATCGGATATTATGAAGATGGATATGATTTAGAAGTGACAGCGTACAAAAGAATAAAGGAACCAGTTTGGGATGCTTATATTCCGCACTATGAGGTAGACGATTTTTATAAGAAAGTGGAGGAAATGAAGCTAGGTGAATATATCGATGACTATGGCATTAAAGTATATTCATTTCGTGATAATATTGATGATGAAGAAGCAAGGACTATTTTTGAAAAATGGTTAAAGACGAATGAGATTGTTTAAAGAGAAAATGAAAAAGGAGATTACTATTTTATAAAATAGTAATCTCCTTTTATTATAGTAAACTTATTTACTTGCTTTCATTGCTTTATCTTTGGCACCAAAAGTGTATTTTAACATTGGTGGTGTAATCATTGTAGTTAAAATAACGACAATAACGATAGCTGTAAAGTAATCTTGTGCTAATAGTCCAGAAGAAAGACCTGTTCCTGCGATGATAAGTGCAACTTCACCACGTGAAACCATTCCAGCACCGATAATTGCAGAAGACTTTGCATCAAATCCAGTCATGCGTGCACCAAATCCACAACCGATTAGTTTTGTGAAGACAGCGATAACTGTTAATGCTAAGATGAACCAAATTTGATTACCAATACCATCAAATGTAATATTCATACCGATACTAACAAAGAATACTGGAACGAACATTGCGTAAGCAATCGGTTCTACTTTCTTTTCTACTTCATGTTTGTAGTTCGTTTGAGAAATTGCGATACCAGCTGCGAAAGCACCGATAATACCAGCAATTCCTAATAATTCGCCGAAATATGCGAATGAGAAACAGATAATAAGAGCCGCGCTCACGATAGACTCAGATACGCGTAGTGGTGATAACCAACGCATAATCGCTGGAACACCTTTCCATCCGATTAAAATAATAGAAGCGAAGAATACGACCTTCTTCAAGATAACCATTGTTAAGTTAACATCGTCTGTACCTAAGAAGCTCATTGCGAATGCTAATAAAATAACAACAAGAATGTCATCAAATACAGCTGCTCCAAGCATCGTTGTACTTTCACGTGTTTTCATCTTACCTAAATCGCGAAGTGTTTGAACGGAAATACTAACACTTGTCGCACATAGAAGTAATCCTAAAAATACAGCGTTCCCTTGTTCCATTCCCATAACAAGACCGGAAATATAACCACCTACGAATGGAAGAATGATACCTCCGAGTGCAACTGCTAAAGAAGAGTTACGATTTGCATTTAATTCTTCTAAGTCTGTTTCAAGTCCAGCCATAAACATTAAAAGAATAACACCAACATTACTTAATTGTGTTAGAAGTTCTGAGTTTTCAATCCAACCAAATACGGCTGGACCGATAACGATACCGACAATTAATTTACCGAGTACAGAAGGTTGACCTAATCTAACACTAAGGTCACCAGCAAGCTTTGTACTTAATAAAATAAGTGCAATTTGAAAGAAAAATTCGAATTCCATTTGATCCTCTCCTTATCACTTTGTATTTTTATTAAACGATTTCTCGGAATTTGCCTAATGAAAATATGTAAAAACCATTAAACAAAGGGTCTAATTACAAGTTCTTTTGAACTTGTAATTTGAACCTGTAATCAATATATAATAAAATTTATAAAAAATCAATGAAAAAATAGCAGATTTTCATGATGAGATTCGATTTAGGTATAGAGGGAATCAATATATAATAAGAAGAAATAAGGAAACATTTTTAATGAATTGGAGAATGGAATATGTTAATAAACAAACGCTTTACAATTGGAGAAATGGCAAAAATGCATAATATCGCAGAATCTACATTAAGGTATTATGATGAAAAAGGAATTTTTCACCCGTCTATTGTCGATCCGCAAACGAATTATCGTTATTACACAATTGATCAGTTTTCACTGTTAGATACGATTAAATTTTTACGACAGTTAAATATTCCGTTAAAGGAAATTAAGAAATATATTGATGAGCGGAACCCATCTTATGCGCTTAATTTACTTGAAAAGCAACAAGAAATGATGTTAAAGAAGCAAAGAGAAATTGAGTATGCTTTAGCAAAAATGGAACATAGAATTTATGTAATTAAGGAAGCGACGAAAGTAAAAGCTGAAAAAATCATAGTTAAAGAAATCCCGCAGCGAAAGATTACAGCGATTGCGGTTGCACCAAATACAACAGATGATATGTTTGAGTATTATATCCATTCGTTGCAGAAGAATATGAAACAAATAGATAATAGCTTATTCTCTGGAGATATCGGTGTAACGGTTGCCAAAAAAGCATTAATTCAAAATGAATTTCAATCATACAATAGTGTTTTTATTCTTTTGGATTATATGCCTTTTCAAGTACATAGTTCAGATGAAATTAAAGCAGGTATATTTGCGTGTGCTTATCATCATGGACCATATGAAGAAACAGATGAAACATACAAGGAGTTAATGAAATACATCTCTCAAGAGGGATATGAAGTGAGCGGAGATTCGATTGAGATTGCATTAATTGATTGGTCTGTAACAGAAAATCCAGAGGAGCAAGTAACGGAAATTCAAATCCCTATAATGAAAAAACAATGAAATAAGGTGTAAGACTCGTACTAATTACAAATCGGCATCAATGACGATAATTAAGTTACCTATTTTTAAATTCTCTCTTGACATTCAAGTTACTTGAAGGTTTAAACTGTGAACAGAGCGTTGAAAAAAGGAGCATATTAGTATGGAAGCAACAGAAAAATTAAGAGAAAAACCGATAAAAAGTTTATTTATTTCATATTTAATACCAGCAGTTCTCGGAATGGTATTAATGTCAGTTAATATTGTGATTGACGCGGTCATGATTAGTAGGGGAGTTGGAGCGAACGGTTTAGCGGGAGTAAACGTCGCTATTCCAGCATTTTCGATTTTCTTCTCCATTTCACTATGGATTGGAATGGGCGGAGCAACATTATATTCGATTGCACTAGGCGAAAATAAACTTGAAAGAGCAAGGTCTATTTTTACGCAATCTATGACTGTAGCAGTTATTATCGTAGGCGTTTTAGCGGCTATTTGCGTATGGAGAATAGAAGATTTAGCATACTTATTCGGTGCAAATGAAGTGATTTTACCGTATGCGTTAGACTATTTACACGTGTTATTAACATTTGGAATGATATACGTGTTAGAAAATATTTTAAGTACATTTATACGAAATGATGGAAATCCTAATTTAGCAATGGCAGGTCTTGTTGTAACGGCTGTATTAAACATAGTGTTTGACTATATCTTTATTTTCATCTTTGGATGGGGTGTAACAGGTGCTGCTTCAGCGACTATTCTTTCGGCAGCAATTGGTTTCCTTGTATTATTAACTCACTTCTTTAGAAAGAGTAGTATTTTAAAGTGGACGAAATTCCATTTTGAATGGGATACAGTTAAACAAATAATGGTGATTGGTTTCCCAAGTTTTACAGCAGAAAGTACAGTAGCAATCGTAACGATTGGTTTTAACATCGCATTCGTTCAATATGCAGGAGAAGTAGGAGTCGCTTCCTATGCAATGGTGAATAGTATTCATGCGATGGCATTACTATTATTCTTTGGTGTTGGAGCAGCATTACAACCAATCGCAAGTTTTCATTACGGTGCAAATTTATCAGAAAGATTGCGTGAAGGATTACAGTTTGCTGTGAAGATTGCGGTTGTACTCGGAGGCATTGCGATAATTGTCGGATTATTCTTCGGGAAATATATCATTGGTCTATTTGATGTCCAATCGCCAGAACTATTGAAGTTAACGTTAACAGGTATTAGCTTGTTCTTTATCCAATACGTATTTTTAGGCTACAACATTGTGTATGGAGAGTACTTCCAATCAGTGCGACAAACGAAGAAATCAGTACTTATTATAATGAGCCGAGGGTTACTATTTATTATTCCGTTGTTATGGATTATGCCAAAGTTATTTGGAATAAACGGAATTTGGCTCGTTATGCCGGTTGCGGAAGTATTGACAGCAATTATCGTATTTACGATGAATCGTATGAAACATCCTGTTCCGTTACATATGGCAGGAAAGAAAGAAGCAATATAATGAAGAAAATCCCCTTGAGCAAGTAAGGGGATTTTTCATTCTTTTAAACTAATCGCAAAAGACCCATCCGTTTCTTGAACAGACGCAAAAGCCACATTTTTAATATTTGTGATGCCTTTTTCTTTTAACTCTTTATATAACCACTTTTCGTCTTTATGGATCAACTTTAAGTTATCGTATTGAATTTGAGAATCGACAATAAGGGCGATTGGTAATCCAGCATACTTAACATGTATATTCATATCCTTTGGAGTCAATGGTACAAGTTCTCGCTTTGGTAAAATGCTAATGGCTCCATTCGCTTCTAAAATAGCGTATTCAATTTCATGAACACTTGGATATCCGGCGACGCGAAGGTTAGAAAGCAATTCGGGTATGGGATATCTACTTTTTTGTAAGTTCTCAAAAATAATATCACCATGTTTAATTAAAATAATGGGGTGTCCGAGAATGAAACGATTTAGTTTGTTGAGTAAGCTTAATTTTGTAAGAAGTAAGTGCAAACATGTAATAACGACCATACCGAGAAATGCTTGTAAAGCACCAGCGACTGGTATGGCTTGAAAAGCTAAATAAGATAAAAAAATAATAGCCCCAAAATCATGAGGAGTTAGTTGTGCTAATGCAGATTTACCGAGTAACTTAAGCGATAGTAAAAATAAAATAAAAAAGAATGATACGTTACATAAAAAGAGAAGCAATAGGGACACTCCTTCGTGCGAAGTTGTACTTACTATTCCCAAAAATAATAGAAATATTACCTTTTAGAGGATAAATAAGGGTTATTTGGAATTTGTCTGTATACAAACGAATAAATGGATATTATGATGAAAGAAGCAAAGAACATAGGAGTATATGGATATGAGAAAGAAGAAAATAATTAAGTATATTATAGCAATTATAACGGTTTGCGCCGTGTACGCGGTTTTTTTACAATATAACATTTATAAGCATGGGCATATGAAAGCTACCGACGATGCTGATTATATCATTGTATTAGGCTCGAAAGTAAATGGTACGAAACCATCGTACTCATTACAATATCGTATTGATAAAGCAGCTGAATATTTAAAATCACATGAGAAAACAATCGCTATCGTATCTGGCGGACAAGGAAAAGGTGAAGATATTTCAGAAGCATTAGCGATGAAACAAGGATTAATGAAACAAAATATTGCAGAAGACCGTATTATAATGGAGGATAAATCAACGAGTACAGATGAGAATATTACATTCTCAAAACCGTTAATTCCAGCCAATATGAAAAAAGGTATGATCGTAACAAACGATTTCCATATGTTTAGAGCGAAAAAAATAGCAGCAAAACAAGGTTTGCAATTAGAAGGGCTTCCTGCCAAAACACCGAAGCCAATTATCATCCCATCGAATGTCCGAGAATATTTAGCCATTACGCAATATTGGTTTATGAATCGAATATAGTGAAAGTAATCCCGCCCGAGATTCGAGGCGGGATTTATTTTGAGGAAAATCTTACAAAACTGTCATCTTAATGAAAGGTAAAGCGATAGTTTCTAGAATGGATTCCTGACATAATAAAGATAACAAAAACTATTTAGAGGTGAATCGGATGAAAGGAAATAATATTCTATCTTCACTATGTTACTTTAGTATCTTTTTTGCACCATTTTTACTGCCAATTATCGTGTACTTCGTTGCGGAAGATGAAGTGAAATATCACGCGAAAAAAGCATTTTGGTCACATGTTTTTCCGTACGCAATCTTATTTGCTGGATTAGCAGTATCAGGCGTATACGGTTTAGGCTTCGATCAATCTGATGGCGCGGGAATTGGGATGGCTATCACATATGCAGTATTCATTCTTGTAGGAATTTACTACTTCATTTGGAATATCGTAAAAGGTATTAAAGTTTTGAAAGCAGCGTAATAAGACAAGAAATAAATTGGTGTAATCCTGTCGTTATTTGTCGGTAAATCAATATTTCTTGTCGAATCGTCGATATATTCGAAAAATCGTTGATATAGTGCAAGGAATCGTTGATATATTTAAATTATCGTTGATATAATTTCATTTACCGTATTGATAGACATTTTAAAAAGAGCAATTCAAAAAGAATTGCTCTTTTTGTGCTTATAAGTTGTGAATATTGAAAAAGATATGTTAATTTTTCATTATGAAGAGAAAAAAGGAGTGTTTTTCATGAATGAGATCATACATAAAATGGAGCAACACGTTTCAGTTCGTAAATATAAAGAAGAATCCATTCCGAAAGATGTAGTAGAAAGAATGGTTCAAGCTGCGCAGCATGCCGCTTCCTCGCATTTTGTACAGGCCTATTCTGTTGTATATGTAACCGATCAAGACCTAAAGGCTAAACTAGCAGAACTATCCGGAAATCGTCACGTGAAAGAGTGTGCAGCATTCTTTGTTTGTTGTGCAGACTTAAAGCGACTTGAAATGGCGTGTGAAAAGCATGGTACAGAGATAAAGCATGAAGGGGTGGAAGATTTTATCGTTGCGACGGTAGATGCTTCACTTTTTGCGCAAAACTTAGCACTAGCAGCGGAATCATTAGGATACGGTATTTGTTATATTGGTGGTATTCGTAATAACCCGAAAGAAGTGAGTGAATTGCTTCATTTACCGGATAAAGTATATCCTGTGTTTGGAATGACAGTCGGTGTGCCAGATGAAGAACATGGAGTTAAACCACGTTTACCGGTAGCAGCAATTCTTCATGAAAATGGATATGATGAAAAGAAATATGATGAATTATTAAACGAATATGATGAAACGATGAGCGCATATTACAAAGAAAGATCATCAAATCAAAAAAACATAACATGGACGGAATCAATGAGCTCATTTATGTCCAAAGAGAAAAGAATGCATATGAAAGAGTTTTTAAGTGAGAAAGGGTTAAATAAAAAATGAGTAAAAAGACAAACCTGAGACGTTAGTTTAAGTTATAACATTACTTGTAAAACCGAAGCTGAGAAAGTGGGATTCACTTTTTTAACTTCGGTTTTTTATTTGTTATTATATAAAGTGAAAATAAAAATTAATAAATTTTTACAAAAGTGATAGAAAATGAGAATGAAATGCCAATAGTAAGTAAAAGCAGCTGCTAAAGGGGAACTGAGGAAGGATGATGTTTATGATTTTCGATTCTGAAGAGGATTTAATTATAGCAATGAAAAAACGTGATCAAGATGCTTTGAAAGAAGTGATTGATCAATATGGAAAATTAATTTTGTACATTATTCATAAATCATTAAGTACCCCTATTGAAAAACAATATGTGGATGATTGTTATAATGATGTATTTACTATCATTTGGTTTCAAATCGAACAATTTGATATAGAAAAGGGCAACTTAAAATCTTGGATGATTGGTATTACTAAATTAAAGGCATTGGAATATAAAAAGAAAGTATATAAAGAGAATAAAATTGATAAAGACGTAGAAATAGATGCAGGTATCCATGATAAGTATGAAATAGAACAAGAAGAGATTATGGAAATCGTACAAGATTTAAATACAAAGGATCGATATATCTTTTTAAAGAGGTATATTGATGGATATTCCATTGACGATATTGCAAAAGAATTAAAAGTAACGGCTGACTATATATACAATCGAATCTCTCGTGGAAAGAAAAAACTTCAAAAACTGTGGAAAGGGAGTGTGTAATATGGATAAAAGATTATTATCGATGTTAAATGAGCTCCAATATTCAGAAGAAGAAATTACACGTTTAGAGAAAGAAGCGAATGAGTCTATAAATATAGATAAGTATTATGTGAGAAATGGAGAGTTATTAAAAAAATTAACTTTACAAATGTTAGAAGAATCAATTCGCAACGAATTACAAGCTGGTGAAGAAATTCAGAAGGAACTATTAGTAGATGAAGGATATATGGCAAATAACAAAGTTATACCGAATATATATTACGTAGGAGCTACTTTTTATTATTATATCGTTTTAACGAATAAAAGAATGATAATGAAAGGGTTAGATTGTTATTTCAAAAAAACAAATGAACATAGCATGCCAATAGGAGATATACAATCTATTTCGCAACATAAAAAAATGAAAAACGTTTTTGAGATTAAATATAATAACAATTATATACAGTTTGGAAGTATTGCGTATGCACATGAAGTTGCGATGATTATTATGGAGTTGAAAAAACGCGGAGTAAAAGTAGAAAAGTATACAGATTTCGAAAAAGGTTTTTTCTTATTCTTTAATATACTCGTGATAGTAAGTTCAGGTCTTTGCTTTATAAAATATTTAATGTAAAAGGCGGCATAATAGCCGCTTTTTATCGGATGATTTTGTAGCTTAAAAATACAACAATAATTTCATTTAAACCAAGCTGTTATTGCGCAATCTAAAGCATTTTCTATAACAAATGCAAACTATCAATAAGAAGATAAATACCTGTACAGCTCAAAAGGATATATGTAAATATTTTAAAAACTTGTTGATTAAGCCATTTGAAAATAATTTGACCTATAAACAAACCTAAAAATACAATTGGAATTGCATAAAAACTTGATTTCCAAATTGTTATGTTCGTTCCAGTAAAGAGTATTTGAGTTAGTAGACTAATGAAATATATAAACAGATAAAAAGCCAAAGTAGTTGCTCTCAACTTCTCTTTTTCAGTATCAGTTCCTGTAAAGTAAAGTAACAAAGGAGGTCCGGGCATACCGATACTCGTCGTTAAAAGTCCTGATAATCCACCAACTACGAAATCTCTAAACGGTGTTGATCTAACTTTAACATTGCATATTAGCAACAATGTTAATAGTAAGAGTAGGATGCTAATTGTTAATTTAAAAGTGTTTATGTTAACGGAAATGAAGATTAAAATTCCAAAAGGTACACCGGCTATACTTCCAAAAATAAACCGTTTCAGTAAAATAAAATCAACGTCCATTCTTATTTTCCAAATGAGTGATATGGAAATAATTAATGATAAAATAATGTTTATTTGTATAGCTTCTTGTGGCAAGAATAACATGAGTAAGAAAGGTGTTGCCATTATAGAAAAGCCAAAACCTGTACTGGCTTGCAAAACAGAAGCCACCAATATTATACATATGAAAATTAATGTAATCTCCAAAACAGCCCTCCTATTTAATCAAATTCAATACATATTTTATTACTACGAAAATCGAATGTAGCTGTTTTGAGCCTATAGAATAAGTGCAATCTTTCACAATATTACTTTTATTTTAACATAAATATTTGATTTCCTCTCAAATGGTGTTCAAGTAAAGGGCCTTTTAATGAAATGAAATGACTTGTATTTTATTTAATTTGATTGTTATATAACGATAACAAATGAGAGTAAATAAAAATTAGCAGTGAGCTATATAGTATCGGTAGGAGCTTCACTAAGCTTCCCGCGATAAAATAAGAAAAGCCATATAAAACTAACAAAAATACAACATATAGCTAACAGGCAACCAATTACTTGCGGAGAAAGGGTTTCTAAAAGCCAGCCTGTAATAAACATAGATAGCTGAATGAGAGAACCATATATGGAATAATGAAATGAAAAAACTTTACCAATCATGTTTTCTTCGGTATACATTTGTAATAAGGTTGTGTCTAAAGGGACGATAATGCCCCCTGCGATACGCATGCAGAGTAAAGTAATAATACCGATAATAAGCTGATTGGATAGAACGAATCCGAGAAAGAAAAATCCTTGTAGTAAGTACGCCAAGCCAAATGCTTTTTTCATTGTCTCCTTATTTTTACATACATATAGATTAACGAATAGACTACCAATAATAAGACCTAATCCTTGAGCACTATATAAAATTCCAATATTAGCATGGAAGATCCTTTCGGCATAAATTGTTAAAAGAAGTTGATAAGCACCACCAATAATCCCCCATGAAATTCCGACAAGAATTAATGCTAATATAATTTTTTTCTGTAATATGTACGTGTATCCATCTTTTATATCCACAAAAAATGACTTTTTTATGTTAAATTTTTTGTGAGAAGGGATATTCAACTTATAAATGATTAAAGCGGAAACAAAGTATGATAGGCTATTAATGATAAAAGCAATTTCTATACTTAAAGCCTGGGCGATAATCCCACCTAATGAGGCGCCCATAATTGACATAAAGCCATTAACTGTACTAGAAAGTGTATTTGCAGTTACTAAATGTTTTTGCCTAATAATCATTTTTAAAGTTGATTGTTTAGCAGGCTCAAATAAGCAAGAGAGGACCGACAAACATATATTAGCTACGAAAATAATTTCAATCTTATAGGTTGCTAATAAGTAAGTGAGTACAATAACTCCTCTTAAAACATCGGTGGAAATCATAATCTTCTTTGTTGGAAATCGATCCACAAACCCTCCAATAAAAGGACTAAGAAGAAGTTGAGGTAACCCTTTACTCATAAAAGTTAGTGCGATCATAAACGGAGATTCTGTTACGCTATAAACGAATGTGAATAAAGCTACCGTATGAAACCAATCTCCCAGTACACTTAATGTTTGACCATAAAACAGCTTTCTAAAGTTTGTATTTGTTTTAAGCAGTGTGGAATAAGAAACTGACATAAAAGATTAATCCTCATGTATTAATGATGCTTGAACTTGTCTTTTCCATTCACTTAAATACATGTTCTCTGCTGCAGAAAGTTCAACAGGTAATTGTGCAATCAATTCTAAACTATTTCCATCAGGATCGTTAAAGTATACGGAGGCGTGTGCCAATTCTGGAAAAACGATCGGTTCAATTGGCTCCATTCCAAAGTCTTTTCTTGCTGAAATTCCTTTTTGACTTAGCCAATGTATTGCATTTTCTAAATCAAGCAAGCTTACTTGGAAGGCAATATGTCGCAAAGATGGGTGATAAGTAACTTTGTATTCTGTTCCTTCCCAAAGTCCGAGCCAACTCTCATTTTCTTTAATCCAAAAGAAAGCAATATCGTCACCTCTTTTATATAATTTTAGCCCTAGTGATTCATAAAAAGGTATTGATACTTCTAAGTTACGGACGGGTAAATGTGCCTCATAAAGACCTTTAATCATTGTAATCCCCCTTAGTAAAAATGTTTCTTATTTCATAGTAAACGATATTTTGTTAGATCAAATCAGAAATAAGAGGGATATAAATTCATACGAAAGTATGAAAAAACAGCTCAAATATGAGCTGTTTTCGTATAGTTTTTAATTCATTTGGTAAGGATAGGATGATTAATATCCGTATCCGCCGCCACCCCAGCAGCTACATCCGATAATGATTAGAAGGATGAATAGTACGATAAGCAAAGCAAATCCACCGCCGAAACCAGCACAACTACCACCATAGCTCATGTGTTTTCCTCCTTTTTGTAAATTAATCTATATAATTCATGGACTACTATATACAATATGTTTTTCATGTGGAAAAGGAGCCAGTCTGTATTTGAATTAGACAAATGTCTGTGTGATTCAGGTTTTTCTATATTACATGTGCGGGAAATCTTACTAAATAAAGCATTTACGGATTAAGAGTATGTTAAAAACGTAAAAATTGTAAAAAAAACCATTTTTATATTTTTTTATGAGGGAATATGTACTATAATTTTACAAGTAATATTATGGGAAAAGGGAGTTTTAGTTTAGAGATGGAGATGGGACGATTACAAAATAAAATAGAAAACAAAAAGAAAGAGTTAATTCAACTTGTTGCGAGACACGGATTGGATCATGATAAAGTTTTGTTATTTAGCCGAGATTTAGATATACTAATTAATAAGTTTATGAATGTAAAAGATAAGGTCCATAAATGAATAATTTATAGTTTTTTATATTAAGATATTCAACGGAAGAAAGGGGAGAAACGTTATTGGAACATTTACAAGATGAGCTTTATAAGCAAATAAAAGAAGAAAAAGGTACTGTTACAGTTTTCTTAAAGAGTGGTGTGAGAATAGTCGGAGAAGTTGCTGGCGTAGACAAATTTACAGTTTTAATGTTAGTAGATGGAAAGCAACAGCTGATTTACAAGCAGGCAGTATCAACAATAATGAAATAAGACACTCTAGTAGAGTGTCTTATTTCATTATTTCTTACAAGCTTCAACGTCAATGCCAGCAGCTAATAATTTCTTTTCTCCATCTTGTTCAATAATTTTTTGTAATTTAGATAGGAAAGAGTCAAAGTTTGTATGTTTTGCGACTTGGAATGTCATTTTATGTTCAATTGGTAGCCACGTATTAATGTCAGCCTCGTTATGCTGAATTTTTACTTCCAATTTATCAAGCGCATTAGCAACTTTTGCTTCGTACGTTTCTTTCGCTTCAAACTCCATCCATAAATTATATAATTCCTCACCGAGAGAACCTTTTAATGTTTGTTTAATATTTAAAATTGCTTCAAGTTCATTTTTTTGTTTTTGTAATTGTAATTCGTGACTATTCATTGTATCAAAAGCAGGGATATCGCCAGCTTCAGCTTCGACTAGGTCGTGAATAATAACCATTTTAAGTAACTTTTCAATATTTACTTTTTGATCTAAATAAGGCTCAACTAAAATGGCCATTAGAGACATGCGCCATGTATGTTCGGCAACACTTTCTTGGCGTCCGTTAGAAAGCCAGCTATGTCGCATTTCGTATTTTAGTTTTTCTGCTAATGCAATGACTTGTAAAATGTTATGTTCCATCGTGATCCTCCTCTTATTTCCATACCATAATTCTAATATGGAAATGAAATGTGTCAATTTTATGAGTATATTGCGATAAATAGATGATGAGCGTATAATGAACGTTATATGTGAAAACGCATTATTAAAATAAAAAAATGTTTTATAAAAATGAAAAGGAAAGGGCAGGAATATGGGAGACGAAAAACAAGTATTTGCTAGACCAGAAAGAAAAAAAAGGAAGTTTGATATTTCTAGTCCAATGGGCATTATAGTAGGCTTCGCTATTGTAATAGCGGCGATCGTACTTAGTGGCGGTGGAATAAAAGCTTTTAAAAACTTCTTAGATATTCCATCTATTTTAATTGTCATAGGGGGAACGGCAGCGACAATTGTTGTGGCGTATCGATTTGGAGAAATAAAAAAATATACGAAAAGTATTTTTACTGTTTTACATAGAAGAGAAGAAGATTTAGAACAGTTAACGGATTTGTTCGTTAATTTTTCGAAAAAGTCTAAAAAGAACGGTTTACTTTCTTTAGAAGTTGATGGAGAACAAGTAGACAACCCTTTTATTCAAAAGGGGATTCGTTTAATGTTAAGTGGCTACGATGAAGATGAATTAAAAGAAGTGTTAATGAAAGATATAGAAACAGAAGTGTATGAGCTAAGAAAAGGGGCAACATTATTAGATAAAATTGGTGATTTCGCTCCAGCTTGGGGTATGATAGGGACTTTAATTGGTCTTATCATTATGCTTCAAAATTTGCAAGATACATCACAAATTGGTACAGGAATGGCAGTGGCGATGCTAACGACATTATATGGATCAGTACTTGCGAATATGATTGCAATACCTCTTGCGGAAAAGGTGTATCGTGGTATTGAGGATTTATATACAGAGAAGAAGTTTGTAATTGAAGCAATTTCAGAATTGTATCGTGGGCAAATTCCTTCTAAATTAAAGTTGAAACTTGATACGTATGTGTACGAAACGAAGATAAAAAAAGAAAAACGAGCAGCCTAATATTGCAAGGAGTGGTATGATGATAAAACGATCGCAAAAGGGATCGCCTCGTTGGATGACGACTTTTACAGATTTAACGATGTTATTATTAACTTTCTTTGTATTACTAGTTGCTACATCAAAGCAGGATGCAGTAAAATTGTCAAAGATGCTTGAAAAGTTTAGCGATGCGGAGCAAGTAGATGCAAAAGTAATGGAAAATACAATACCAGATATAACACATGAAAAAAATGATGAAAAAATGATCTCAAAAAAGAGAATGGATGAATTATATAAAAAGTTAAAAGCATATGTAGATAATAACGGTATTAGTCAAGTGAATGTATATCGAGAAGATACAGGGGTAAGTGTCGTTATCGTAGATAATTTAATATTTGATACGGGTGATGCGAACGTTAAACCAGAAGCAAAAGAGATAATGAGTCAATTAGTCGGATTTTTCCAATCAGTACCAAATCCAATCGTTGTGGAAGGACATACAGATAGTAGACCTATTCATAATGAGAAATTCCCTTCTAACTGGGAATTATCTTCAGCGCGAGCAGCTAATATGATTCACCACTTAATCGAAGTGTATAATGTGGACGATAAGAGGTTAGCTGCGGTAGGATATGCAGACACAAAGCCAGTTGTACCAAATGATTCACCGCAAAACTGGGAGAAAAATCGTCGCGTTGTTATTTATATAAAAGAATAGTATATTGTTATTTTAATAATAAAATAATAAAAATACGAAAATTCTTTTAAAAAAATATTAAATTTTATCATTTTATTTTGTATAATGAGTGAGAATGATAAGGTGAAATATTAAGATATATTTATACATAGAAGGAGAGAATCAAAAAGAATGGCACATAAAATTTTAGTTGTAGACGATGCGATGTTCATGCGAACGATGATTAAAAACTTATTAAAAAGTAATTCTGAATTTGAAATTATCGGTGAGGCGGAGAATGGAGTAGAAGCAATTCAAAAGTATAAAGAACTTCAACCTGATATTGTAACATTAGATATTACTATGCCAGAAATGGACGGACTTGAAGCATTAAAAGAAATCATTAAAATTGATTCAAGTGCAAAGGTTGTTATTTGTTCGGCAATGGGACAACAAGGTATGGTATTAGATGCAATTAAGGGTGGGGCGAAAGACTTTATTGTAAAGCCATTCCAAGCGGATCGTGTAATCGAAGCTTTAACAAAAGTAGCAAATAGCTAATATAAAAGGGGTGCCACAAGGAATCAAAACAGTGATAGAGGATACACGTGTGGCCCCCTTTTTTCTCGTTTTAAAACACTAAATTGTTATACATAAATGAAATGTTTGTTAGACAGGTAGGGGATTAAAATGCAAACAGATCTATTGAATATATTTTTTGAGGAATCAGAAGAACATTTACAATCGCTAAATGAAAATGTGCTAACTTTAGAACAAAATCCAGCCGATATGGATGTTGTAGGAGAAATATTCCGCTCAGCCCATACATTTAAAGGTATGTCTGCAAGTATGGAATTTGCGGAAATGGCAGATTTAACGCATAAGATGGAAAATGTGTTAGATGAAATCCGTCATGGGAATATCGTGGTCAATGCGGATATTATTGATGTGATTTTTGAGTGCATTGATAATTTAGAGAAGATGGTTGCAGATGTACAACAAGGCGGAATGGGTAATATTGATGTAGTTTCTACTAAACAGAAATTAGAAGCATTATTGCACGGTAATGTAGTAACGCCTACAGAACATATAGAGCAAGATCATATAGGTAACGATGGTGGAGTTTCGCATGAAGTACATATAACGGTAGAACAGCAAGCTATTTTAAAAGCAGTACGTGCCATTATGTGTATAGAAGCATTGCAAAATGTAGGTAATATACAAAAAACTGTTCCGAGTATTGAAGAAATTGAAGCGGATGCTTTCGGATTTGAGTTCACCGTATTTATGGATAGTGATTATAATGTAGAAGAATTGAAACAAGTAGTGCTTCATATTTCTGAAATTGAGAAAGTAGAAGTGAAGCAAGGACATACATCACAAGAAGCTGTGCAAATAGAGAAAATGATACAATCTTCTGCAGTTGCGCAGGTTGTATCACCTGTAGAAGCACGGAAACAATCAGCTAATACTACACCAGCTAAAAGCACAGTAAAAACGAAAAATGCTAAAGTGGAGAATCGCTCCATTCGTGTTCAATTAGAGAAAATCGAAACATTAATGAATATGTTTGAAGAAAGTGTAATTGAGCGTGGGCGCATTGATGAATTGGCACAAACGATTCAAAACAAGGAATTAATTGAGCATTTAAATCGATTAGGAGATATTTCAAAAGATATTCAAAATGTACTTTTAAACATGCGCATGGTTCCAATTGAAACGGTCTTCAATCGTTTCCCACGTATGGTACGAATGTTAGCGAAAGATTTAGGTAAAAAAATCGATTTACAAATTACAGGAGAAACTACTGAAGTTGATAAAATTGTAATTGATGAAATCGGTGATCCGCTTGTTCATTTAATTCGAAATGCAATTGATCACGGTGTTGAGACTGTTGAAAAACGACGTGATGCAGGTAAAAATGAGACAGGAACGATTAAATTAGAGGCGTTTCATAGTGGAAATCATGTCGTTATTCAAATTACGGATGATGGAAACGGTATTAATAAAGGGAAAGTATTAGAAAAAGCGATTAAAAATGGTGTTGTAACAGAAGCAGATGCGAATAGATTAACAGATCGTGAAGTGTTTGATCTTATATTCCAACCAGGATTTAGTACAGCTGAAGTTGTATCGGATCTTTCTGGGCGTGGTGTTGGATTAGATGTTGTAAAACATACGATTCATAGTTTAGGTGGACATTTAATTATTGATTCTGAGGAAGGAAAGGGAAGTACATTCAGAATTGAACTTCCGTTAACTTTGTCTATTATTCAATCTATGCTTGTTCAAACGAACGATAAGCGTTATGCTTTACCTCTTGGAAATATTGTGGAAGCAATTCGAATTAAGAGAGAAGACATCCAATCCTTACAAGGAAAAGATGTGTTAAATTATCGTAACCAAATTATTGAAGTGAAACATTTAAGTACAGTATTTGGTGAAAAAACAGTAGATGAGGCGTTTGCGTCATATGATGGTCAAATGGTTCCTGTGTTAATTGTTCGTAATACACATCGTAGCTATGGGCTTATTGTAAACACAATTATCGGTCAAAGAGAAATCGTCTTAAAGTCATTAGGTGACTTCTTTGCAGAGAGTTCTAACTATTTCTCTGGTGCGACGATTCTCGGTGATGGACGAGTGGTCCTCATTTTAAACCCAGAAGGTTTATAATAGGAATGAAGGAAAGCTCCCCACTTGTATACAATTGGGGAGCTTTTTGGTTAATTATTATGAATGTATAAAAATAATTATATAACTGGAAATAAATACAGAGTAACGATTTGTATAATCAGTTTGTTAAAATATAATGAGTGTAATAAGTTGAGAGTTTATCCTGCTAGTTGCGGGTTAATAATCAGTGAGGAATGGATAGAAGTCCCATTGATTAAAGTGTCACTTTATATCATTTGATAGAAAAACAGAAATGAGGAGGCAGGGAAAATGCCTGAGCAACACACAAACGGGGAAACGAGCACAATTGTGCTAGAAAAAGAAAATGAGCATTTAACACCTCAAGAATGCGATATTCTTGGCGAAATCGCAAATATATCATTTGGTTCAGCTTCGACTGTATTATCAACAATTTTAAATAGGCAAGTAAACATTACTGCTCCTCGTGTAGAATTGGTAGATTTATATGATACAAGTGATGTTGAAGTTCCACATGTTGTGTTAAATATTCATTTTACAAAAGGATTAGATATGGAAAACCTTCTTGTTCTTAAGCAAGATGTTGCACTATCAATTGCTGATTTAATGATGATGGGGACAGGTGAAGTGGAAGAAGGAAAAGAACTTGGTGAATTAGAGCTAAGTGCTGTACAAGAAGCGATGAATCAAATGATGGGATTCGCAGCTACATCTATGTCGGAATTCTTCCAAGATACAGTAGATATGTCTCCGCCGACAATTAAAGTCGTAAAGCTATCAGAAGAGATGGAGAAAATCTCTGAAATAACTGGAAATAACACAATAGTTAAAGTATCGTTCGATCTAAAAATAGATAATCTTGTAAACTCTAAACTTGTACAAATTGTTTCGGTGGAACATGCGAAACGAATGATAAATAAATTACTGCAATTATCTGGTGAAGTAGAAGAAAGAGATGAACCGGCGGAACTGGTTGAAACTGAGATTGTAGAGGAACATGTTGAAAAAGAGCATTTAACACAAGAAGAGAAAGATGTACTCGGTGAAATTGCGAACATTTCAATCGGTTCAGCTTCAACGGTATTATCAACGCTTTTAAATCAGCCAGTCACGATTAGTACACCAAATGTAGAGGCGATTAATGTTCGTCATTATGATGGAGTACCAGTGCCATTTGTCATTTTAAATGTCGACTTTGTTGAAGGGCTAAAGAATGAGAACGTATTCGTATTTACGAAAGATGTTGCCTTAACAATGGTAGATTTAATGATGATGGGAACAGGGGAAGTTGATCCGGAAAAAGAGCTTAGTGAATTAGAACTAAGCGGTATTAAAGAGATCATGAACCAAATGATGGGGCATGCTGCAACAGCGATGTCGGAAATGTTTCAAGAAAAAATGGACATGACGCCGCCAAATGTCAAATTTGTAACGTTAAAAGAAGAAATGGAATACTTGGGAGAGTCAATGGAAGTGGACGAACTCGTTCAAATTACGTTCAATCTTGAAATTGGCGATCTTCTTCAATCGAAAATGTATCAAATTTTACCCATTTCCGAAGCGAAAGAAATGGTAAGAAGACTTCTGTATCCAATGGTGGAGGAGCAAGAAGAGATTGTCCCGGAAGAAATTGAAGAGGAAGAAATTGCGGCACCAGTTGTACAACCTATTGAATTTAAAGAAGTAAAACAGATTGAACCAGTATATATGGATACATCCATTCTACAAAATGTAGAAATGAATGTGAAATTTGTATTTGGAAGTACTGTGAAAACCATTCAAGATATATTAAGTTTACAAGAAAATGAAGCGGTTGTACTAGATGAAGATATTGATGAACCGATTCGAATTTATGTGAATGATGTATTAGTGGCATATGGTGAACTTGTAAATGTAGATGGGTTTTTCGGAGTAAAAGTGACGAAATCGCTATAAGGCGTTGAAATAGGAGTTTGAACGAGTAGATGAAAAACGTAAAGTTTTTTCTAATGAGTTGGCTATGTATACATGTGTGCTTGTTCTTCCCCCTGCAAAGTCAGGCGGAAGAACAAATTGAGCCAGAGCAAAAAATAAATAAATTGGAAGTAATAGAAGAAAATAAGAAACTTCAAGAACAGCCAGAGCAAGTAGAAATAAATCAAGGTGAAGATGAACAAAAAGAAGTGACGAATGAACAAAAGAGCGAAAGAAAGATAGAAACGGATCAAGGTGTTATTACAGTAAATAAGCCAGAGCTAAAAGTTGGCGAAGAAATGCGGATTACTGTAGAACCAAACGAGAAAGACATTCAAAGTATGAAAGGTATATTGCAGTTACAAAGAAATGGCGAGCAGTATGCACAAGAAAGAATGCTATCTTTTGAGTATGATGAAGAAACGAAGCGATGGATTGCTAACTATAAAGTCGAGAGTTTTGATTTACAAGGTGATTGGAATCTTCATCTCGTTCAAAGTTACAAAGAAAATGAGAAGGAAGAGCTCATAGAAAATGAAGTGAAAGTCCCGCTCGTTCGTATTGGAAATGAAACACCAACTATAGATAAAGAATTGCCGAAGTTACATAAAGTTACTATTGATGAAGCAAAAGAGAACTTAATTGAACGGAAACAGGGAGATTCTATACATATACGAGTGAAAGCTGCCGATGTAGAATCTGCTGTGAAAGAAGTGCGCGTTACATTAAAAGGGAAAGATGATAAAGAAATTCCCTTTTTATTAGACTACAACAAGCGTGACATGGATTGGCAAAAAGTATTTGAACTAACTGATGCCTTGCCAAATGGACAGTATAAACTATTTGTAGAAATAGTGGATGCTGCAGGCAATAAACTTGTTGCGGAAAGTGAATATATCGTTTCTGTTTTGGGACAAAAAATGGAAGATGATAAAAAAACAGAAGAGCAAGAGAATGAAAATAAAGTAGAAGATAAGAAAGAAATTAGTAAGCAAGAAGATTCGAAAGTAGAGATCGTGCTTCCAGAAGAAAAACTTCCAGTTGTTCAAATTCCGAAGCAAGACGAGAAAGTAAATGAGTTTATACAAGAAACATTGAAAGAGAAAGAGGAATTCCCTCACGTTATAAAAGACCCATTGGCAGATAATAAGGAAGTAAGTAATGTAAAGGCTCAAAAAGAGAAAACAGGTAAAAATGACAAGCAAGACGTTTCGAAAAAGAAAACAGAGCCAGAAGATAAGAAAGAAGAAAGAAGTGAACAAGGAGTACAAGCTTCTAATGTGTTTACTATTATGTCAGGTTTATTTGTACTATTTTTAGTTTTAAAGAGTAATAAAGAATGGGGCTAATCATTTCGTAGTAGTGGAGGCATTTAAATGGAAATTAACCGTACGACAGTTGAAAATAAGACGCTACAACCATTAAAACAGCCTGCAGCTATTTCGGAACATGAAATTCAGAAAGAACGAAAGCATAGTAATTTAGTGTTTAGTGGGCAGTCTAAAATCATTTCGAAAAATAATGAAATAGGCATTTTACTTGCAAGTTTAGGCGATGGAAAGATTATGAAGGAAATACTTTCTAAAGAGATGGATACAATGTTACAACTCTTTAAAAAGTTACATACGTTATCTGGAGAAGGTAAGCAAACAGAAAAAATATTTGAACAAGTAATTAGAAGTTTACAAGGACTTGTTAAGCAGGCGCATATAAAAGATCTTCCTTTATTAGATGGAACATATGATTTCGCTGAAGTACAACTATCATTTGGTAGAAAGGTACATATTCCGTTATTAGATGTAAGTGCACTTATCTCTAGAGTGGAGAGTGATTCTTCAGAAGGAAATATAAATTTAATGGTAACGGTTATTACTGCTTATATAACGAAGTTGTCTAACGAAACCATTTTAATTAGCGTTACAGACCGCACGGCAAAAGATCGGGATGTCAGTGTATGGAGAGCGCTCGCAGAAATGAATATGACACAATTGTCACAGGCGTTGAAACATACAATGCAAGAACATAAATGGTCTATGACGTTTCTTTTTCTTTTTATATGGATTGTTGGTATCATTTTAATTCGAGTTATATAAAAAGGTCGTCACTTCATTGTGACGACCTTTTTAATCCCGTAAAAGCCCGATTGGTATGTGCTGATTAAAGTTTCACTTTATATTTTTTCATAGAAGAATGTATCGAACCGCTGAAGGTTGTAACGTTCGGGTGTTAAAATTTGTTCTGTACTACCAACAAATAGTACACCGCCTTTTCGTAAAGAACGACTAAACTTTTCATAAAGCTTTACTCTTGCTTCTTCTGTAAAGTATATCATTACATTACGACATATAATTAAATCGTAATTTGTATCGAATGACTGCATTAAGAGGTCGTGTTGTTTGAACGAAACGTTTTGCTTAATGTTTTGATGCAATGAATATGTATCATTCTCTTTTGTGAAATGACGCTCTTTCAAATCGATAGGTAATTCTTTTAAAGAACGTTCTGTATATTGACCGCGTTTCGCAGTTTCTAAAATATGAAAATCAAGATCTGTTGCTTGAATTTCATAGCGAAATGGAGAAAGATGTTTCGATAAAATTAAAGAGAGTGTATATGGTTCTTCACCAGCAGCGCAAGCAGCACTCCATACTTTTAATTTCCCGTTATTTTGTTCAAGTAATTTTGGCAGTGCTTTCGTCTCTAACGTTTGCCAACGTTCTTTATTTCTGAAAAACTCTGAAACGTTAATTGTAATATAGTCAATAAAACTTAAAAATAAATTTTGATCAGCACGTAAATGATTTAAGAAATTTGCGTAGTTGTCAAATCCTTTTCTTGAAATGAAAGCATCGATTCTACGGCGCATTCTATCCTGTTTATACGAAGCGATATCCATATTGTATTGTTGTTTAAAACTCGCGATAAAATGATCATAATCTTGTTCAATTATCATATTTACAATGGGCACAATAACGATATTGTGCCTCCCCCTTTACATCATACGAATTTTTTGTTCAAAGCTTTTTTTCATCTGTTTGTCATGTAAACCCGGTAAATCATAAATAACAGCACCAATACCTGCTTCTTTTGCAACGTCAATGGGAATGACAGATGTATGTTTGTCCCCGTTATAAAAACAGAGAACTAAATCGGTATCTTCAATAATTTGTTTTACAAAAAACATAAAATCTGATCGATAAATGGAGTCGGAAGGATGATCAAAAGCAACATACTCGGCTCCGTGTTTTTTTAAGTAATGAACGACTTCTTGAAATTCATCTGTTAATGCTTGTAACGGTTGTAGCGTGTAAAGGCATAAATTTTGAGCGAGTCTTTCGTTTTCAATGAAAAAACGAAGAACTTCATTTTCGATAGATTTATAACATAATATGTAAATTTTATGTTTGTGAGCATAGTCAGTTAGAAATTTTTTAATTTCATCTTGATCTAATGCTGTTAATTGATTTGAACCACAAAGAAAAATATTCATAGAATTGTGCCACCTCATGCTAAATTGTAACATATCTTTTATAAAAAATAACTGCAAAATATTACTGTTCAGAGTATAATTATAAATAACTGGATTTTACGATTAAGTTTAGGAAGAAATAAAAAAATAAATAGGTGATATATATGCTACGTTCTATCTCGCATAATCCAATTTTATCGCATATACCGCCTGCTACTCAAATGCCGAAAGAAGCAAATGTCAGGACAGGACTTGCATTTTCGGATAATTTGCATGCAGATCCGAAAAAAGATAAATTGCTAGAACAAATGGAAGCGTTTGTCGATAATATTGGAGAAATAAAAGAGAAAATTGAAATGGAATTAACGCTTGATAATGTCATGGAATACAAAAATACAGTGAAATCATTTTTGAATTTTTACGTAGATAATGTATTGCAATATAAAGACGTTATGTCTCGTCATCCGCGTTACGGATATTCACAGAAAATGACGATTGTGAAACAAGCAGAAATGGGATTAAATGAATTAGAAGATGTGATGAACTTAATTAATACAAAAACTGGACATTTAGAAATGTTAAATCAAATTGGAGAAATCCACGGTTTAATTGTAAATTTAGTCTTGTAAAAGGAAGGAAGCTATATGTACATACAATTATATGAGAAGCTCGTTATTATTCAAAAAGCATATGAAAACATTCAAACGCTTGGAGAACAAATATATGAGAATTTAAAACATAAAAATGTAAATGCAGTTCAAAAGTTGCAAGTAGAGCAATTGCAGTACATTGATGGTTTAAAAGGATTATCGAGCGCATTTGAAGAAATGGTTGTTCAGTTTTGTAAAGAAAAGGGCGTTGAGCCATCTCGCGTGAGTGCATTATTTTCGTATTTTTCCCATGAAGAAATTGAAAAAATGGAAAAAATACAAAAAAACTTAGTTGAATTAGAAGAGAATGTAAAAATGATTCTTTTAAAAAATCAATATTACTTAAACGTACTATTAAAAACTACAGAAAGTATTGTGGATTCCGTTTCTGAATATAATTTGGAGCGAAACAATAATTCGCAAATCTTTATGAATGAACTATTGTAAAGGAGAAGTGAAGCTTTATGAGATTATCTGATTATAATACACCGCTATCAGGCATGTTAGCGGCTCAAATGGGGTTACAAACAACGAAACAAAACTTGTCTAACATTCATACACCGGGTTATGTGCGTCAAATGGTGAATTACGGATCTGTTGGAGCAAGCAATGGTCATACGCCAGAACAGAGAATTGGATACGGTGTACAAACGTTAGGTGTCGATCGTATTACTGATGAAGTGAAGACGAAACAGTTTAATGATCAATTATCACAACTCTCTTACTATAATTACATGAATTCAACGTTATCACGAGTAGAGTCTATGGTAGGGACGACAGGAAAAAATTCATTATCTAGTTTAATGGACGGCTTCTTTAATGCTTTTCGTGAAGTGGCAAAAAATCCAGAACAACCAAATTACTACGATACATTAATTTCTGAAACTGGGAAGTTCACAAGCCAAGTAAATCGTCTTGCGAAAAACTTAGATACAGTGGAAGCACAGACGACAGAAGATATTGAAGCACATGTTAATGAATTTAATCGTCTTGCCGCAAGTTTAGCAGAAGCGAATAAAAAAATTGGACAAGCAGGCACACAAGTACCGAATCAACTGTTAGACGAACGAGATCGCATCGTTACAGAGATGTCTAAGTATGCCAATATAGAAGTATCTTATGAATCTATGAATCCTAATATTGCAAGCGTTAGAATGAATGGTGTTTTAACAGTAAGTGGACAAGATACATATCCCCTTCAATTAAATAAAGAAAAAGACCCAATGTCAGTTGAGATTTACGGTTCAGAAATCTCTGTAACTAGCGGAGCAATAAAATCAGCGATTGATACGAAAGCGAAGATTGTTGAATATAAAAAAAACCTTGAAGGTTTAATGAGTTCAGTGAAAAATCAAGTGAATACAGTGATGGGAAAAGATTTCTTCGTTGGCGATTATGCGAAAGATATGAAATTAAATCCAGAATTTGCAAAAGACATTTCGAAAATGAAAATATCTGCTGAAACAGCAAATAAACTAGCAGCAATTACAGATGGCGATTATAAAGAAGGCCTTTCTAATAAACAAGCATTAGACCAATTCATAGTAGGTGTAGCTTCTGATAAAAGTGCAGTGAATGCTTATCAAAAAATTCATGGAGACTTATTAGAAGGTATTCAGCAAGAGAAGATGAGCGTCGAAGGGGTAAATATGGAAGAGGAAATGGTAAATTTAATGGCCTTCCAAAAATATTTCGTGGCGAACTCTAAAGCGATTACTACGATGAATGAAGTGTTTGATAGTCTATTTTCGATTATTAGATAATGTGAATTAGAAAAGAAATCCCCTCTTTTTTATGGTTAGAAAGAGGACCTACGGATGGGAGAGGCGTTCAATGCCTATCATTGGCCCAATCGATGTAAGACTAGAAATATAAAATGGTTGTAGGTTAAGTGAGTTAAGAGGATAGCGATAGGAAGCTGTGGATTCTTCTTAACACCAATTCAAATATAGATAAAGGAGAAGAGAGAGATGAGAGTATCTACATTTCAAAATGCAAGCTGGGCAAAGAATCAGTTAATGGATTTGAACGTGCAACAGCAATATCATCGAAATCAAGTAACTTCGGGGAAGAAAAACCTTCTTATGAGTGAAGACCCACTTGCAGCAAGTAAATCATTTGCAATTCAACATTCATTGGCAAATATGGAACAAATGCAAAAAGATTTAGCCGATTCGAAAAATGTATTAACACAAACTGAGAATACTTTACAAGGTATTTTTAAATCTTTAACGAGAGCAGATCAATTAACGGTGCAGGCATTAAATGAGCCAAATGGTGAAAAAGAATTGAAAGCCATCGGTGCAGAGATTGATCAAATTTTAAAACAAGTTGTATATTTAGCGAATACGAAAGAGCAAGGTCGTTATATTTTCGGTGGTGATAGTGCGGAGAAGCAACCATTTACAGAAGATGGTACATACCAAGGTGGAAAAAATGATGTAAATTGGCAACTAAATGACGGTTATGAATTAAAAGCGTTTCGTAACGGAGAAGCATTATTATCTCCGGTTATAAAAACGTTAAAACAGATGAGCGAAGCGATGCAAAAAGGTGACCAAAAAGCGTTACAACCGTTATTAGGAGAAAATAAGAAAAACTTAGATGGCATCATTAACCGTACAACTGAAGTTGGTTCGACAATGAACACAATGGAAACATTTAAAACAATTTTAAGCGAGCAAAATTTAGCGCTTCAAGAAAATCGTAAAGAAATTGAGGATGTCGATTTAGCGGTAGCAATTTCTGACTTAGCGTATATAAATGCGACGTATGAAGCGACGCTTAAAGCAGTTAGCACGATGAGTAAAACGAGTATTTTAGACTACATGTAATCTATAAGGAGTGAGAAAAATGGCAGGAACAACGATGACAGGTATTGGTGGTAGACAACAAATTTGGAATCTCGGAAATAATATGATCGATACTTCAAACTTCGTCGAATTAGAAATGAATGCGTTAGATATGAGGAAAACACCGTATACGAAAGAAAAGAACGACCTTACAAATGATAAATTATTATATACAAGTTTAAAATCAGAATTTAGTTCTTTCACACAAACATTTAAAAACTTAGCGGCTTTTAAAGGGAATGAAAAAAAAGTAACGACAACACAAGACGGTTATATAAATGTAAAAGCTGATGGTGGTGCGATTGCAGGAACTTTTAATATGACAATTACACAGCTAGCGCAGCGTCATCAAATAGCTTCAAATGACATTACAGATATAAATGCAAAGCTTCCTAAAGATGAAACATTAAAACTAGGCGGTAAAGAATTAAAAGTAACAACTGATATGACATATAAAGATTTAATTAATAAGATTAATGATGGAGATTATGGCGTATCAGCTTATACACTTGGAAATAAAATTTTCATGACCTCGAAAAAAGAAGGAACAGATGGAGTAATTAAGTTTGAGGGGAACACATCTACACTATTTCAAGATATTGGTTTAGCTAATGCGGATGGAGTAGCGCTTAATGTAATCAATGAAGCGCAAAATGCTAAATATAGTATTAATGGTATCACAGCTGAAAGCTTTACCAATACAATTGAGGCTCTTCCAGGCGTGAAAATTGAATTATTAAAGGTAACTGAGCCAAAAGTGGAAGGGACACCAGATGCTGGCACAACACCAGATCCAAAAACAAAAGGTATAGACCTAAAATTTACAGTAAATGACTCAAACGTAACAGATGCATCGAATGTTATTAAGAAGATGGTTGCGGATTATAATAAAGCTGTTAGTACGGTAGATATCTTTGCCGGAAAAGGTGGGGCTTTCCAAGGTCAAGCCATTATGCAAAGTGTACGTCAAGCGATGAACAATGTCGTAACATTTTCTCAAGATGGTAATTATTTATTCACATTTGGTATTCAATTAAAGCAAGATGGAACGATGGAAGTTAATGATGAAAAATTAACACAAGCATTAAAAGAAAAACCTGATGCAGCGAAGCAATTTTTCTTTAGTTCTAACGGTTTAGGAAAAATGATGGAAGAGCCACTTGATAAACTATTTGGTGATAAAGGTGTAGTCGGTGAGAGAGTAAAAAATATTGACTCACGTGTAAGTGATTTAGATAAAAAGATTAAAGATATCGAGACGCAAAACTTGCAAAAGCAAGATGAAATTGTGAAGAAGTATCAAAAATTAGAAAGTACATTAGCGGCGCTTGATAGCCAGCTAAAAACAATTAAAGCAATGACAAAACAAAAAAGTGATGATTAATGAAAGTTAAGGAAGTGATGGTATGCAAGCATGGCAACGTTATATGCAAAATGATATTATGACGAGTAATCCGATTAAAAATACAATTTTTATCTATGAAAGATGTATTGTAGAGTTTCGTAATTTAGAAGAGCTTTTACATACTTTTAAACTACAAGAAGGAGACGCGCTTCTTGAAAAGTTAGAACGTATTTTTGAAGAATTGAAGCTTCAATTGAACCCTGAAATTACGAAAGACTTATATGATAGTCTTTATGGTTTATACGATTGGATTAGTATTCAAATTCAGACGATGAAAGTAACGCGTGAAGCAAAAGACATGGATGCGATTGTGAAAGTGTTACAAGATTTAATAGACGGTTACCGCGGAGCACTTGAAAATGAACAATGATATTTATCGGACGTTTGTCGGCTGTTTTAATGAAATCGGTGAATTGCAAGTGTCAGATGGAGAGTTTGCTGAGAAGAGTGAGATGTTAAATCGCTGGATGATGACATTGGATGAAGAAACGCGTGCGCAAGTTGCAGCAGAAGTAAGTCCATTCATTATTAAGGCAGCGCAGCATATTCGAGATAAGCAAAAGATTTTGGAAGAAATGATTATGACAAATGATGGACGAATGAAAGCTAATTCATTTTACGGTAAATATTAATAATACAGTTTACAAATGGATTTCCCCTTTTTAAAGGGGATCCATTCCTTTGTTTAAGTAAATAGTTCCGCTGATTGAGGTTTCATTTTATGACTGTAATGAAAAAATAGTAGTAATCTAAATAATATAAAAATGAACTTTAATGTGTAGTTCATATATGAAAATAGTTCACGGATCACTGTCTGTATACAGTTTTTTGTATTCTTTTTTATATTTTTGTATTTTTCTAAAGACAACAATGGAAAAATGGAATAAAATATGTAAGGGTACATAATAGTTAATATTTTAATAAATACATATAATAAAATAAATAATGAAGTGAAACTTCCATCAGTGGATCATTAAGGTAGAAAAGGAAGGGTGTGGAATATGCCAGATTTAGTGAGTGATGTAAGCCATTATATGAACTATTTAGTAACGAAACGAAATACTGTTTCTAGTAATATTGCAAATGCGAATACACCTGGCTATAAAGCACAAGATGTAACATTTGCTGAGCAGATGAGTAAGAGCAGTGCGTTATATAAGAACAATGCGGCTGATTTAAAGAGCAATCCAGATTTATATCAAACGAATGAAATGCACTTACCGACAGTAAATATGAAAAATACGTATGCAAAGATTCAAACGAAATCAATGCAAAAGAATCAAGATGGAAATAGTGTGGATGTAACGACAGAAATGCTAGATTTAATGAAAGCAAATCAGTTATACGGTATTTCAATTAATGCAATTAATACACAATACGCAATTAACCAAGCGGCACGTGGACGTTAAAGGTAGAAGGAGAGACAACGATGTTTCAGGCAATGAATGCAAGTGGCTCAGGACTAACGACAGCGAGAAAGTGGATGGAAGTTACTTCAAACAATATTGTAAATGCGAATACGACAGCCGCTCCGGGGGCAGATTTATATGAGCGTCGTAGTGTGGTGCTAGAATCAAATAATAGTTTTGCAAGTATGTTAGACGGGGCTCCTACTAACGGAGTGAAAATAAAAAGTATTGAAGCAGACAAAACGGAAAACTTAGTGTATGATCCGACGCATCCGCATGCAAATGAAGAAGGATATGTACGTTATCCAAATATTGATGTAACTGCTGAAATGACGAATGTTATGGTTGCTCAAAAAATGTATGAAGCAAATACAAGTGTATTAAATGCGAACAAAAAAATGCTCGATAAAGATTTAGAAATTGGACGAGGATAAGGGGGAAGATAGGGATATGAAAATTCAACCAATGTTACATACACAGCCATTTGGAGCAATTCAGTCAATTGGTGCACCGAAAACTTCGGAAACTTCTGTAGCTCCGGGAAAAAAGTTTATTGATTTATTGGAAGATATGAATCAAACGCAAAATAATGCGCAAACAGCAGTATATGATTTATTAACAAAAGGGGTAGGAGAAACACATGACGTTTTAATTCAGCAAAAAAAAGCTGAATCTCAAATGAAAACGGCTGCTCTCGTACGTGATAATCTTATTGAAAATTATAAGTCACTAATTAATATGCAAATTTAGGAAAGTGGACGGGTGTGTTTAAATGGAAAAGATAAAAAATGTTATCCAATCGTTAAAAACGTGGCATAAGTTAGTAATCGGTGCTGCGCTTTTAGCGGTTGTAACAGGAGCACTTTTATACTTCACCTTGCCAGATAAATATGTTGTTGTATATCAAAATTTAAATGATGCAGATAAGCAAGAGATTACAGCAGAATTATCGAAGTTAGGTGTCGATTACCAATTAGCGGCCGATGGTTCAATTCGTGTGCAAAAGAATGATGCTCCATGGGTTCGAAAAGAAATGAATGGAATGGGCTTACCGTTTAATTCTAAGAGCGGCGAGGAAATATTATTAGAAAGCTCGCTCGGGTCAAGTGAGCAAGATAAAAAAATGAAGCAAATTGTCGGTACGAAAAAACAATTGGAGCAAGATATTGTACGAAATTTTGCGACGGTTGAAACGGCAAATGTTCAAATTACATTACCTGAAAAAGAAACAATTTTTGATGAAGAAAAAGCAAAGGGAACAGCGGCGATTACTGTTGGTGTGAAGCGTGGACAATTATTAACAGCTGATCAAGTTGCTGGTATACAGCAAATGATTAGTGCGGCAGTTCCTGGCGTGAAAGCAGAAGAAGTAAGTGTTATTGATAGTAAAAAAGGTATCATCTCAAAAGGAGCAGATGAAGCGCATTCTAACAGTTCCTCTTCTTATGAAAAAGAAGTAGAGATGCAGCATCAAATTGAAGGTAAGTTAAAGCAAGATATTGACGCAACGTTAATGACGATGTTTAAGTCAAATGAATATAAAGTAAATACGAAAGTTTCTGTAAACTACGATGAGGTTACACGTCAATCAGAAAAATATGGTGATAAAGGTGTGCTTCGTAGTAAACAAGAGCAAGAGGAAAGCTCTACTGCACAAGAAGGAGCAGATACGAAGCAAGGTGCTGGTATTACAGCGAACGGTGACGTGCCAAACTACGGTACGAACAATAATCAAAACGGTAAAGTTGTCTATGATAATAAAAATGGTAACAAAATTGAAAACTATGAAATAGATAAAACAGTTGAAACAATTAAGAAACATCCAGAATTAACGAAAACAAATGTTGTTGTATGGGTAGATAATGATACGTTAGTAAAACGAAAAATTGATATGACGACTTTCAAAGAAGCGATTGGCACAGCAGCTGGGCTTCAAGTTGATCCGAATGGAAACTTTACAAACGGTCAAGTTAACGTTGTAACTGTTCAGTTCGACCAGCCGAAAGTTGAAAAAGAGAAAGAGCCGGAAAAAAGTGGTATGAACTGGTGGTTATTCGGTGGAATTACAGCTGGCTTGTTAGCACTAATTGGTCTAGTATGGTTCTTCTTAGCAAGACGTAAGAAAAAGAGAGAAGAAGAGGAATATGAAGAATACTTAGCCGAAGAGGAAATTGCCGCAAGTAATGAAAGTATTCTGGAAATTCCTGAAGAAAAAATAGTGCCAGAGCCAACACCGGAACCAGAAGGACCGAAAGAACCAACGTTAGATGATCAAGTGCAGGAAGCTACGAAAGAACATGTAGAAGGTACTGCAAAAGTAATTAAAAAATGGTTAAACGGACAGTAAGGGAGGAACAACGATGTTAGATGAAATCTCCTCCAAAGAAAAAGCTGCCATCCTCATTCGTACATTAGACGAAGGGGTGGCAGCAAAAGTCATTGAATATATGACAGCTGAGGAAAAAGAAGTATTACTTCGTGAAATTGCGAAGTTTCGTGTATATAAACCAGAAACGTTAGAAAATGTGCTAGGGGAGTTCTTATATGAATTAAATGTAAAAGAATTAAACTTAGTCACTCCAGATAAAGAGTACATTCGTCGCATATTTAAAAACATGCCCGAAGACGAGCTGGAAAAATTATTGGAAGATCTTTGGTATAACAAAGATAATCCGTTTGAGTTCTTAAATTCACTTACAGATTTAGAACCACTTCTTACAGTGCTCAATGATGAATCACCACAGACGATTGCGATAATTGCTTCTTACATTAAACCGCAACTTGCTTCTCAATTAATTGAGAGATTGCCAGATCATAAACGAGTAGAGACGGTAATGGGTATTGCAAAACTAGAACAAGTTGATGGTGAATTAATTAATCAAATTGGTGAGTTGTTAAAAGCGAAATTAAATAATATGGCATTTAGTGCAATTAATAAAACAGATGGCTTGAAAACGATCGTGAACATTTTAAATAATGTTTCACGAGGTGTTGAAAAAACAGTCTTTCAAAAGCTGGATGAAGTCGATTATGAGTTATCTGAGAAAATTAAAGAAAATATGTTTGTCTTTGAAGATTTACTTGGTCTTGAAGATCTTGCGCTTCGCCGTGTATTGGAAGAAATTTCAGATAACGGTGTTCTTGCGAAAGCACTTAAAATTGCAAAAGAAGAAATTAAAGAGAAATTATTTACATGTATGTCTTCAAACCGTAAAGAGATGATTCTAGAAGAATTAGATGGCTTAGGACCGCTTAAGATGACGGATGCTGAAAAAGCGCAGCAAACGATTACAGGTACAGTTAAAAAGCTAGAAAAAGAAGGAAGAATTATCGTTCAAAGAGGTGAAGGGGATGTCCTTATTTAAAAACAGAATTCCGAAGAATTCTGTTTCTTTTTCTGAAGAAACGTATGAATTACAATTTCCAAAACCAGCTTCAGTCCAAATAGAAGAGGAAGAATTACAAGCTGATCATGCAGAGCTTCGCGCCCAGCAAGAATCATTACATATGGAAATGAATCAGTTAAGACAAGGGCAGCAAATGCTAGAACGAGAGCGTCAGCAGCTAGTACAAGATAAAGAACAATTTCAAATGCATATTCATGAACAAATGGAACAGATGGAAGTAGCACGTATGCAGTTTCAAAAAGAACAACAGGAAACAGCATACGAATGGACAGAGTTATTGTGGGATCAATCTTTTCATCTAGCAGAAAAAATCGTAAACCAAGCGGTAGATTCGCGATTACTTGATGTGTTACCAATTTTAACTGGCATCGTTCAAACGTTGCCTACTTCATTTGAAAAATTAATAATAACAGTACATCCAGAAACGTTTGAACGTATTCAAGAAGAGAAGGAAAATACGAAAGAGTATTGGTTACTACAATTAGTAGAATGGAAATATGATTTCTCCCTGCAGTTCGGTGAATTTGTTTTGGAGGAAGAGAAAGAGTTTTTTGAATTTAAATTTGCACCTATATTTGCGAAGCTTCGTCAGAAATGGGAAGAAGAGAAGTTGTTTGAGGAGCAAAATGTATGAACAACAAGCTCATAAATGAACAGAATAAGTGGAATACGTTTATCGACACACCGTTTTATACGAAAATTGGTAAAGTTCATAGTGTACAAGAACAGTTTTTCGTAGCGAAAGGGCCGAAAGCAAAAATTGGCGATGTTTGTTTCGTTGGAGAACATAATGTTTTATGTGAAGTAATTGCGATTGAAAAAGAGAATAATATGTTACTCCCATTTGGACAGACAGAAAAAGTATGTTACGGGGATTCAGTTACATTAATTGCAGAAGATGTTGTTGTACCTCGTGGTGATCATTTACTTGGAAAGGTGTTAAGTGCGAATGGTGAAGTGTTAAATGAGAACGCTGAAAACATTCCACTACAGAAAATAAAATTAGATGCCCCCCCTATTCATGCATTTGAGCGTGAAGAGATTACTGATGTATTTGAAACGGGAATAAAATCAATTGATTCTATGCTAACAATTGGTATCGGTCAAAAGATTGGTATTTTCGCTGGATCAGGTGTTGGTAAATCTACTTTACTTGGAATGATTGCAAAAAATGCAAAAGCTGATATTAACGTTATTAGTTTAGTAGGAGAACGTGGCCGAGAAGTAAAAGACTTTATTCGAAAAGAATTAGGCGAGGAAGGTATGAGGAAAAGCGTTGTTGTTGTAGCGACGTCAGATGAAAGCCATCTGATGCAACTTCGCGCGGCAAAGCTTGCCACATCCATTGCTGAATATTTCCGTGATCAAGGCAATAACGTACTACTCATGATGGATTCAGTTACTCGTTTTGCTGATGCGCGCCGAAGTGTTGATATTGCAGTGAAAGAGTTACCGATTGGTGGTAAAACACTGTTAATGGAAAGTTATATGAAGAAGTTGTTAGAGCGATCCGGTAAAACACAAAAAGGATCTATAACAGGTATTTATACCGTACTCGTTGATGGAGACGATTTAAACGGTCCTGTACCAGATTTAGCACGTGGTATTTTAGATGGACATATTGTATTAAAGCGTGAGCTTGCTACGCTTAGTCATTATCCTGCCATTTCAGTGTTAGATTCAGTAAGTAGGATTATGGAAGAAATTGTGTCGCCTAACCATTGGCAACTTGCAAATGAAATGAGAAAAATCTTATCTATTTATAAAGAAAATGAATTGTACTTTAAATTAGGGACGATTCAAGAAAATGAAGAAAATGCTTATATTTTTGAATGTAAAAATAAAGTAGAAGATATAAATACGTTTTTAAAGCAAGGTCGATCGGATAGTTTCCAATTTGATGATATCGTTCAAGCGATACACCATATAGTATAAGGCCTCTACTAAAGGGGTCTTATTTTTTTGTTTTTTAATATTTCACAGATTTTTTTGGAAAAAAACTATATAATAGAAAAAGAGAGCGTTATAATAGGAAGGGGCTATGAAAACAGGTGGATAAACAGCAGTACGACACGATAAAATTGCAAATAAATCAAGAAAAAGAACATATTTTAAAAGAAGTGTACGAACTAACAGCTGAAAAAAGAAAAATAGAACAAAAAAAAGAATATGATTTATACGTTGTGAAATCACGTAGCAAAGTCGTACAAACTGGTCAACGTATTATGGCTGGCATGCTTTCTTCACATACGTTTTCACCTGAAAGAATAGAAGAATGGAATCGAAAAATAAAAAAAACAGAAGGTTTTATTCAAAAAAATGAAAGCCTTTTAGAGCAAGTAAAAGAAAAAGAACGTGTCATTGATGAAATGTATCAAGAAGATTGTAAGAAGCTTGCAAAAGTGCAAGAAAAGCTAGAAGAAAAAATGCTTCTTGATTTAAAAATGTGTATGAATGGATGAGGTGAATGTAGTGATACAGTCTGTATTACCGGTGCAACAAAGTTTACCTCCGCAAAAAGAAAAAGGGCTAGAAATACAATCGAAAAATGAAAATTCTTCATTTGATCGTACGTTGAGAATGGAAAATAAACAGCAGCCGAAAACGGAGAAAACGAAACGAGAAGAAGCACCAAAAGAAGAGAAAAAAGAATATAATCTTTCTAAACCATCGGTAACGAAAGAAGAACCAAGTGTAAAGAAAGAAGAAAAAAAAGAGACAGAACAGTTGTTATTAGCTGTATCTGAGCAAATGGTTGCAATTGAGCAATTACGTGTGCAACCAGAATTGTTATATCAATACATACAAAAAATACAAGAGCTGTATAAAGAATATGGAAATATAAAACTTAACGAATTACCCGCAGGTGAATTACAACAATTACAAGAGCTCCTTTCAAATATGAATATTAAAAATGCTATATGTTTAGAAGATACAATGCAAATGGTGTTAGACAAAGTGAAGATGCCAGAGCAAATGATGCAGGCTTTGAAAGTTGTAGAGACAGAAACTTGTAATATTGCAAAAAAACAAGAAGAGTCTAAAGATGTAGATCTTCTGAAATCAGAGAGCGATGATGTGAAGGTAGAGTTGCCAGAAGTCGATTCGTTAAGTGATTCGAGTTCCACGGGTGCGGAGTTATTAAATAAAGCGACGAGTACTGATCAAATCGGAAAATCAAATAGTGGCGCTGAGAAGGTTACATTACCTGACTTAGGAAAGAAAATGGAAGCGCAAGTAGAAGCATTGCAAAAATTTGTAGTGAAACAAGAACGTGTTTTATTCCAGCTAAATCCAGAAAAATTTGGAACGTTAACTGTATTTATGAAAAAGCATGGCGACCAAATTGATGTGCATGTAGAAATGGAAAAACACGATGCAAAAAAACGTGTTGAAATCATTTTTGATGAATTGAGGCTAAAGCTAAAAGAAAAAGAAATTAATATTCAAATTAGCTATTCGGATAAAGATGAAAACCGTAAAGAACAGCGAGAACAAGAACAAAGACAAAAGCAGAAATTAGCAAGTACGCAACATGAGAAACAACAATCAAAAGAATTTGCGGGATTATTGGAGGAATAAAGCGTGCCAACAGTTGGGTTAAATACAACGAGTACAAATCATATTCCGTTACAAGCAGGAGCGCAAGCAAAAAACGCATCTGTGAATGGTGTACAATCGCCAGTTCAACAAACAAACGGAGTTTCAGCAGGAGCACAAAAGACTCCTGGGGTAATGGGGAAAGATGACTTCCTAAAATTGTTTTTATCAAGTTTCCAACATCAAGATCCATTTAATGCAATGGATATGAATCAAATGATGAACCAGACAGCGCAGTTATCTCTTATGGAGCAAGTGCAAAATATGACAAAAGCAGTTGACTCTTTAAGAACGACGATGTATTCGACAGCGCTTGATGGCGGTATGAAGTTTTTAGGGAAGTACGTAAGAGGTGTTGACGGCGACGGAAACAAAGTAACTGGTCAAGTAGAGACGGTTCGCCTTGCAGAGAATAATGATGTACAGCTCATTATTAATAATAAAGTCGTATCTCTTCGTTTCGTTGAGAGAGTGTCTGATAAACCGATTGGAGAAACGAATCCAGAGGATGTCAAGAAAGAAGAGCAAAAAACAACTGAAGAAGTAAAAACTACAAATTCATGAGGAGTGTCCATACGTTATGATTAAAGCGTTATATACAAGTATTACAGGAATGAATGCAACACAAAATGCATTAAGTGTAACTTCAAATAATATTGCTAATGCACAAACAGTTGGTTATAAAAAACAAAAAGCAATGTTTGATGATTTACTATATAACAATTCGATTGGTGCAAAAGGTGACGGTAAATACGCAGGAACGAATCCGAAAAGTATTGGTAACGGTGTGAAAATGAGTGGTACGGTTACAGATTATAGTGATGGTACAATTACGTTAACTGGTGGTAAAACACAAGCAGCAATGGAAGGTAATGGTTTCTTCGTTGTAGGTGATTCAAAAGGCGGAAATATGGAATTTACTCGTAAAGGTACGTTTGGGATATCCTCAGATTACTATATTACGAATACTGAAGGTCAATATGTATTTGCATATCCTGCAAATGAAGCAACTGGTGAAGTTGATTTATCTGGAATCCCAGGACCGTTGCAAATTCCAATGGGAACAGCAATTGGTGGTATTCGAACATCGAAAGGGACAATTAAAGGGAATATTCCAACTGGTGAAAAACAAATTACACAAGATTTACCTGTATATGATAATGCGGGGAATACATGGACAATGCGTGTAGAGTTTAAACAAACGAGCGAACATAATTATACATATAAAGTACAGATGCGTAATGACTCGAAAAAAGAAACAGAGTTTAAGGATGTTCAAGGTGCAGGTGGTAATATGACATTTGATGCTGTTGGAAATCCTAATCCGAAAGAGCAAAGAGCCAATATTCCATTTGATGGCGGCTCTATAAATTTAGACTTAAGTCATTTAACAAACCATCCAACAGATAAAACATTATCAGTAACAGACGTAGATGGTAGAGCAGCAGCGACGGTTAAAGATTGCTTCATTGCTGACGGTGGATATGTAATGGTAAAATATTCTGATGGAAGTATGAAATCTGCTGGCCAATTAGCTGTTGCGATGTTCCCGAACGAAGGCGGTCTAATGAAAACAGGTAATGGTAACTATACAGCGACGAATACAACAGGTATTTTAGCACTTGGTGCATCTGGTCAAAACGGTGCAGGTAAAGTACGTGGTGGCGCGCAAGAAGGGGCCAACGTAGATTTATCTGTTGAGTTCGTTGACTTAATGCTGTATCAACGTGGATTCCAAGGAAATGCGAAAGTAATTAAAGTGTCAGATGAAGTATTAAATGAAGTTGTAAACTTAATTCGATAATATATTATAAAGAAAACTTGTAATGTAGTAGAAAGGGTTTTTTATTCGTATGACAAGACAAGAGCGAGTTTTACAATTGCCTTTTTTCGAAAATAAACGTGAACTTGCCGAGCAAGTGCTAAAAATGGAACGAGAAGAGCATGTATATTTACCGGATCAATTTGAAATTAAGCAAGTGCCTCCGTATTCATTTGGTGAAAAGGAAGCCATCATTGGCCGTATTCATGAGTTTTATTTCGTAAGTGTTGGTAGTGATGGAGTTTGGAAGTATCAACTGTTTAAGGACGAGATGAAGTGCCGTGAGTTTTTTGTTACGTTATCAGGGATAACGGATCAGCAAATTGCGTTTTGGTTCAATAATATCGAGTTACTTAAAAGCTCTTAAAAGCCCTTTTAATGGTTTGAGAGATGTGGTAGGGTTTAAGTGCTTATAAGGGTGCTCGAACGTTGTGGAAACAGCGGTATGAAGTGTTACCAAGGTAGTTTAATAAGAGATAAGCGAATTGTAGTATAGTATGGATAACAACTATGGTTCTGAGGGGCTTGTAGTTGTAAGAGTAGTGCTATGGAGAGGTACTGTGATGGTTGGTTGGAGATAAGATAATTGTCTCATAGCAAACCAGTGCCTTTTGGATAGTTTGTGGGGATACATTTTTATAAAAGGAGAGGTGAGGAGGATGGCGCAGAATAAGTATCGCGTTACATTCATTTCGCCAAGTGAGGTTGAGCAGCGGACTGTAATGGCGGCGAGTAGTTTGCCAGATCTAATTCGTAAAGTAGAGAGTATTATCGCAGATCCGAACGGTTATTTTGTGAATGATAAAAAAAATAATTGCTATTTTAAAGTAATTAAAGAAAATGTTGCGTTTATTCAATACGAGCTACTATTTTCGGATAAGGAAATTCATATTGAAAAATTAAAACATATAGCGCCGGCTATATTAAAACAATTATTTAAAAAAATAAACGATCCAGAACTATATGCACTCGCGTTACTTGATGTTGATATAGCGACGAAACAATATGTACTCGAAGAAATGAATCAAGAGTTAAGAATGAGAGTAGAAACGGAACTTTCAAAAAAATGGGAAGCAATGCCGACAGAAATTGTAGGGGCACAAGAAGTGTTATTAGAGGCACTTGCTTCATTTATACAAGATTAAGCGTAAATAAATTGTTCGACTATCTATATTTTTCATATAGGTAGTTGACTTTTTCTCTTTTATAAAGCTTAATAATTAAATATACGGAATTAATGGAAGGGGAGCGACACCTTTATGTCACAAGCACAAAGTATTTTATTAGAAAGTGGAACAAATGAATTAGAGATTGTCACATATACTGTTGGTGAAAATCTATTTAGTATCAATGTAATGAAAGTACGTGAAATCATTAATCCATTCCCTGTTACAACTGTGCCAGAATCTCATCATGCAGTTGAAGGTGTTGTTCAAGTACGTGGTGAAATTTTACCTGTTATTAACTTAGCAACGGCTCTTAATTTAAAATCAACAAAGCCACTTGATCAAACGAAATTCATCATCTCAGAATTAAACCAAATGAAAGTTATTTTCCGCGTTGACGAAGTACATCGTATTCAACGTATTTCATGGGAACAAATTGATGAACCAGCTTCCTTATCAATGGGACTAGAAGAAACGACATCTGGCATTGTAAAACTAGATGGGAAAATTATTTTACTATTAGACTATGAAAAAATTGTATGTGAAATTAGCGGTACTGGTTATGACAATAAATCACTTTCAGGCTTAGAACAAAAAACAGATCGTGCTGAAAAAGTTATTTATATTGCAGAAGATTCAGCAATGCTTCGCCAAATACTAGAAGAAACTTTATCATCAGCTGGATATACGAAAATGAACTTCTTCAGCAATGGTGCGGAAGCGTTAGCACAAATTGAAAAATTAGCGAAAGAGCAAGGGGAAAAAATGTTTGAACACATTCACTTGCTAATTACTGATATTGAAATGCCAAAAATGGATGGACATCATTTAACGAAAGTGGTTAAGGATGGTGAAATAATGAATCGTTTACCGGTCATTATTTTCTCTTCATTAATTACAAATGAATTATTCCATAAAGGTGAAGCTGTAGGAGCAAATGCTCAAGTAAGTAAGCCAGATATTCAAGAGTTAATTGGTTTAGTTGATAAGTTAGTGTTGTAAAAGAGTTTTAAAAAGCGTTTTTTTTGCTGGAATAGAACCTCTAGCGAAGTTTGGAAGCGGTCAGTGCCTAATAGAGCTCTGTACGATGTAAGACCAAAGATATGGAGTGGTTTCAAGTAAGCAGGAGAAGAGAGCTTTCGACTGAGGGTTGGAAACTTTCTTCTATTAGTGGGGAAAAAGGAACTAGCCATGTATAGTAGTACTGGCTAGTTCCTTTTTAGTATTCTATACGCTGTACAGGTAGAAGGAGTATTTGTGGTTGTAAGAATCGTCTCTATTTCGAGATTTTCAATTGGTTTAATTAATAAGTAACGTTTTTTTGTTTAAAAATATAAGAGAACATATTTTGGTTTATGTTAGTAATATTTCGTGGTAGCGCAAACTTTTTCGGTGAAAATATATTAAAAATACCATATAATATAATTATATGTAATTAATATGTATAATTGCATATTAATTAAAAAATACTCTTTCTTTTTTACACTTTCCATACGTTTTTGTATGTTAATTATTTGACAGACAATTTCGAAATGTTATAATATGGATATGTAAAAATTGCTATTTCTTAAAAGACATGGGAGTCAGATGAGAATTGTGAAAGGATGAGGGGGAGTGGCACAGATTATGTATCACCACACAGCAATCAATGTATTAAAACTTTTACAAAACATGTCAAATAATAAAATGAATGATATGAAATTAGAAACGGAATTTAAAAAAATAGAGAAACAATTCCGAGTGGAGTATGAAGAGTTAGTCGATTTATATAATAGAATGGTTTTATTCCAAATAGATATAGAAAAACATGGCGGTATGCGAGCTTATGAAAAATCAACAATTACATGGCTGAAGTCTGAGCTAGAGTTACTGTATGAAGTGTATCAATTTTGTCAACGTCACGGTTTAAACATTTTAAATATTTCAAAATACGTTAGTAAAAATGAACTAAATCTTTTTCCGAAAACAGAAAGTCAATTGCAAAACACATACTATAAATTGAAAAAATGCGAAATACCGTTTGAAAATATTGAAAAGCAAAAACCAGGACGAAAGCGAAAATATACACCCATAAAAGAACAAATCGTTGAAATAAAAAAGGAAAACAAGCAAGAAGTAAGAAAAGAAGTTCAAAATACAGAGAATGAAAAAAGCCTTGTAACAGTTATATCTGGTATCGTTGATAATTTTGAAACAATTAGTCAATGTAGTGAAAGAAAAGAAGATGAACTCCATCAGTTTATGGAAGGCATTTATAAGCTTTCAAGCATGGCTGCTGGGCGTTCGGAAAATGAAAAGGATGTACGTGGTCTTGAAAGCGAATTGCATGTATTACGAGCTGAAAATGAAAGACTAAAGCGAGAAAAGGAAGAGCTTGTTCATGATATAAAAGAAATGACGCATCATTTAATTCATTTCATTACGAGCTCTGATATCGATCAAATTCGCACATTGCCTTACTTCGTAAAAGAATGTAAACAAGATTTGCATAAATTAGGGTTATATAACGCACAAGACGGGAAAATGAAAATTATGGTTGATCGTAGTGGACAAGTTATGACTGTAACACAGTAATAAAATTTGGGTACAAAATAAAAGGGAGATACATAGTTTATATGTATTTCCCTTTTATTTTGTGTGGAATCGTTTCAAAGAGGGAAGACAAATTTTTAAGATTGTAGTAATTTAGAAACCATTTGCGGAATTTGATTAGCCTGTGAAACCATACTGAGCGCAACTTTAGTTAATAATTTAAACTTTAAAAAATCGCTCATTTCCTGCGCCATATCCGCGTCTTCAATTCGAGAAGAAGCATCTGTTAGGGCCATACTTTGACTATTTAAATTTTCAATATTAAAGTGTAAACGATTTATCATAGCCCCAAGATCAGCACGATGAAGTGATACATTTTGCAAGGCTTCTTCAATTTTACGGATCGCTGCTCTTGCTTCTTGTTCTGTTGAAATCTTGATGTCATGTTGTGTAGGGGAAGGGGGGATATGGTTCGTCATATGTACTGTATGACCGATATCGTCTAACGTAATAGGACGGCTTTGTCCATCAAATACAAATAAATCATTAAACTCAGTTGTCGCACCAATATAGCCAACTTGCTCTGTTAAAGATTGAAACTCTTTATTTAACGAATCACGGTTTTTATTTGAATTTGTATCGTTCGCAGACTGAACAGCTAAATCACGCATACGCTGTAAAATATTCGTCACAGTTTGAAGAGCAGCTTCCGCTGTCCGAAGCATTGATAGCGCATCCTCATTATTACGAATCGCCACACGCATACCACTCGCTCGTGCATGCATACGAGTCACAATTGCAACATTAGCTGGATTATCAGAAGCATGGTTTAACTTCTTACCAGTCGCCAAATGCTCCATCGCAATATTCATACGTTTTTCATTCTCATATAGTGATTGCCTAGCATTCATACTTAAAACATTCGTACCAATACGCATAATAGACACTCCTTATAGATTGATATAGTTAGTGTTCTAAAGCTAATAAACGGCTATGGATAGATAAAAAGGCTTATGCTCATTTGCTGTTGTTCTTTTAACATAAGAGGGGATCAAAATAGGCACTGACCGCTTCTACATATCGCGGATGCTCCCGTCCATCTAAAAAAAGAAGCGTTTTACAAATAATTTATTTATATAGAAAAATAAACCTCTCCGCAAGCAGAGAGGTTTATTCAGGAAACTAGCTCAAATGGCTTATTGTAATAATTTAGAAACCATTTGTGGTGTTTGGTTTGCTTGAGAAAGCATGCTGATACCAGCTTCGTTCAAGATTTTGAACTTAGTCATTTCAGACATTTCTTTCGCCATGTCAGCGTCTTCGATTTGAGAAGCAGCTGAAGCCATAGAAGAAGATTGGCTCTTCAGGTTATTTACGTTAAAGTCAAGACGGTTTAATGTAGCACCTAGAGTTGCGCGGTTAGATGCAATGTTTTCTAGTGCAGAGTCAATTGCAGCGACAGCAGCATTAGGATTAGCAACAGTTACTTTTGTTTTATCGAACGCACCGCCTAAGGCTTTAGCTGCAGCAGCTTTAGCTACATCTGTATCTGCGGCATTATTGTAGTCTGCTAATTTGTCAGTAACGGCTTTAGCATCTGCTGCAGACATAGATCCTTTAACTTTATCGAATTCCTTCATAGCAGCATCAACTTCTTTTTGAATATCAGCTTTGTCAGTAGTAGTTGTTGTATTAAGTGCAGTAAATTTGCCTGCAACATCATCAATTGTTTTTTGTGATGCGCCACCAATTGTTAGTTTATCAATACTTAGTGATTGTGTAGAAACGTTTGCTAATTTAATATCAATTTTCTTACCTTCATCAGCGTTATCTAATGTTTGAATTGCAATAGTTTCATTAGAACCATCTAATAATTTTTTATCATTAAATTCAGTGTTAGTAGAGATGTAATTGATTTGCTCTTTTAATGCGCCGAATTCTTTATCTAGAGCTGCTTGGTTCTCAGATGTATTTGTACCATTTGCAGATTGGTTTGCAAGGTCACGCATACGAAGTAAGATGTTAGATACTGAGTTCATTGCTGAATCAGCTGTACGGATTAATGAAATACCGTCTTGTGTGTTGTTAGCAGCAACACCTAATCCACTTTCACGAGCACGCATACGAGTTGCGATTGCAAGACCTGCTGCATCGTCAGAAGCGTTGTTGATACGTTTACCGCTTGATAAACGGTCCATAGCGTTGCTCATTTTAGCTTGGTTTTGGCGCATGTACTCTTGCGTACGCATGCTGTTAATGTTTGTATTAATTCTCATGTTAAGAAACCCCCATTTTTTTATATTGACTTTTCTGCAAATTGAAAAACGGTAATATGCGAAAAAATCAATTTCGAGATTTATTGTAATCCTTGCTACAACAGGTGTCAACTAAAAATTCGAATTAATAAATATAAAAAAATAACAGTTTAACAATATATTCATTTTTTTATTACATAATTATTAAAAGGATTATTGCAAACTTTAAAAAAAAACTCTAATATTAGATTATCTTTGTTTACCGAAAAGGTGATATTATGGTAATTGGAAATATAGTAAAAGAAGTGCTTGCATATAAAAAAGGACAAATTCAGCAAAAGCTAAGTAGTCCACAAGCATTCGTTAGTAGTCGTTTTCAAGAGAAGTTGCAGAGTGAACCTGCGAAGGAGACGAAGGGTACTACGCAACCGGCAAATATAGAAGAGATGAGTCAGCCGGTACAATCTACGAAAATAGAAACGGTTGTTACTAAACCGGAACAATCTATTCATAAAGTAGAGGAAGCGAGTAAGCCTGAGGAAAAGGCTGAAACGAAGAAAGCAGATGAAGTGCAAGTCGCGCAAAAAGAGTTTGAACGACGTTTCCCAGAAACGAAAAATGAGGCTGTTGATACGTGGGGATTAACGAAGAAGTATAATATTCAAAAAATACGTTCTTCCAATGAAGGGAAGTATGAGGATATTATTGATCGCGTAAGTCGTACATACGGAATTCCGAAAACGTTAATTCAAAAAATGATTGAAGTAGAATCTGATTTTAATCCGAAAACGGTGTCACATGCAGGTGCGATGGGGCTTATGCAGCTTATGCCAGCGAATGTGAAAGAGATGGGTATAAAAAATCCATTTTCACCAGCTGAAAGTATTGAGGGCGGCGTGAAAGAGTTAAGCGGTTATTTAAAGAAAAATAACGGTGACTTAGTATTGGCGCTTGCTTCTTATAATGCTGGTCCTGGTAATGTGAGAAAGTACGGAGGCGTACCACCGTTTAAAGAAACGCAAGGATATATTAAAAAAATATTAAATATCGACGTTTCAAAATAAGAAATTTCATATATAGAGAGAACATGAAATTTTCGTGAACATGATATGGGAGTTGGCTAGATTTGAAATTACAAGATGATATTCCGTTAACAATCTATTTTGAAATCGGAAATACGAAAAAGAAAATTGAAGATCTGCTTCATATTACGAAAGGTACATTGTATCGTCTTGAAAATTCAACGAAAAATACGGTGCGTCTTATGCTTGAGAATGAAGAGATTGGAACCGGAAAGATTTTGACGAAAAACGGGAAGATGTACGTTGAAATCGTTGAATTGAAAAGGTAGGGAAGGGGATTGTCATGAGTGGCGAAAAATTAAGCCAAGAGCAAATTGATGCCCTGCTGAAGGCGGTAAATGAAGGCGAGGAAATGCCAGCTTTTGCACAAGAAGCAGGGAAGCAAGAGAAATTTCAAGAGTATGATTTTAATAGACCAGAGAAGTTCGGTGTGGAGCATTTACGTAGTTTGCAAGCGATTGCTTCTACGTTTGGAAAACAGACGTCACAGACGTTGTCAGCGCGTATGCGTATTCCGATTGAGCTAGAGCCTTCAACAGTTGAGCAAGTTCCATTTACGAGTGAGTATGTGGAGAAAATGCCGAAAGATTATTATTTATATTGCGTAATTGATCTCGGTTTACCAGAGCTTGGAGAAATTGTTATTGAGATTGATTTAGCATTTGTTATTTATATTCATGAATGTTGGCTTGGTGGGGATAGTAAGCGTAACTTTACGATGCGCAGACCGCTAACGGCGTTTGAGTTTTTAACGCTTGATAATATATTCTTGCTTCTTTGTAAAAATTTAGAGCAATCATTTGAAAGTGTTGTTGCGATTGAACCGAAGTTTGTAACGACGGAGACAGATCCGAATGCATTAAAGATTACGACAGCGAGCGATATAATTTCATTACTGAACGTAAATATGAAAACAGATTTTTGGAATACGACGGTGCGTATCGGGATTCCGTTCTTATCTGTTGAAGAAATTATGGATAAATTAACGTCTGAAAATATTGTCGAACATTCTTCAGATAAACGTAAAAAGTATACGTCTGAAGTGGAAGTGAAAGTAAATCAAGTGTACAAACCTGTTCATGTTGCGATTGGTGAGCAGAAAATGACAATGAGTGACATTGAACAAATTGAAGAAGGCGATATTATTCCGCTTCATACGAAAGTTTCGGATGAATTACTTGGTTATGTAGATGGAAAGCATAAATTTAATTGTTTTATTGGGAAAGATGGAACGCGTAAGGCGCTCCTATTTAAAAGTTTTGTAGAGTAGGAGGATCCATATGAAGCATGAAGTATCTCCTGTGTCCTTAATGGGATTAGAAGATTTTGCGGGAAAACGAAATGAAATGAGTAAAGCACATATAGATACTGTTTCAGATATTTCGATTGAACTTGGTGTAAAGCTTGGGAAGTCATCTATTACGCTCGGTGATGTGAAGCAGTTAAAAGTTGGCGATGTTCTTGAAGTAGAGAAAAACTTAGGACATAAAGTAGATGTGTATTTAAGTAATATGAAGGTCGGCATCGGTGAAGCAATCGTAATGGACGAGAAGTTCGGCATTATTATTTCTGAAATTGAAGCTGATAAGAAGCAAGCTGCGCTTATGAAGGCGCAAAGTCAAATGCAAGATAAAGAGTAGAGGAGGAGTCATATGTCGTATATGACGACCTTATTTCAAGTCGTTTTACTGTTTGGTGCACTCGGTTACGGTGCATATTATATGACGAAAAAGACGCGCAAACAGCAGTTTTTTAAGCAAGGTGAAAATGGCCATATTCAAGTAAAAGACGGTGTATATTTAAATCATCAAACGAGTGCTTTTTTATTTGAAGTGGATGGCAAGCAAGTATTCACTGTTATTAGTAATAACGGTGTGCAGTCTGTGCAATTAACAGGAACAGGAAATCAGTTTCAACAAGCGCTAGAAGACGCGGTGAAGAGTGAAACGAAAAAAGTAGAGGATCCATCATGAGAATAAAGAAACAGTTATCAGTATTAGCCGTTATTTTCGTATTTTCTATCGTTTTTTCAATTATTTTTGTAAATCCAGCGTATGCAGCCCCGAACGGTTTTATTAATTTCGAAAATGGAAAAGAGTTTACGAGTAATTCAAGTGTACAGTTATTTGCACTCGTTACCCTTCTATCATTATCTTCTTCTATCGTTCTTTTATTTACGCATTTTACTTATTTTATGATCGTTCTTGGAATAACTCGTCAAGGACTTGGGGTAATGAACTTACCACCAAACCAAGTGCTTGTTGGACTTGCTTTGTTTTTATCACTATTTACGATGCAACCGGTGCTAGGTCAGTTAAAGAGTGATGTGTGGGATCCGATGACGAAAGAACAAATAACAGTAAGTCAAGCTGCGGAGACGACAGCTCCGATTATGAAAGATTATATGGCGAAACATACATATAAGCATGATTTAAAAATGATGCTGAAAGTACGCGGTGAAGAGTTGCCGAAAGATTTGAAAGATCTTTCATTATTTACGCTCGTACCATCCTTTACGTTAACGCAAATTCAAAAAGGATTATTAACGGGGATGTTCATTTATTTAGCGTTTGTATTTATAGATTTGATTATTAGTACACTTTTAATGTACCTCGGGATGATGATGGTACCGCCGATGATTTTAAGTTTACCGTTTAAAATACTCGTTTTCGTATATTTAGGTGGATATACAAAAATCGTCGATATAATGTTTAAAACGGTCGCCTGAAGTGTTTGATGCTATGTGATAGGAGTCATATAAATGAATACGTCACCAATTATAGATATTTTTCAAACCTTTTTTTATAAAGGGGTTATGATTTTAATGCCGGTTGCCGGTGTAAGTATGATTGTCGTTATTATCATCGCTGTCATTATGGCGATGATGCAAATTCAAGAGCAAACGCTGACGTTTTTACCGAAAATGGCGAGTATTGTACTCGTTATTATCATTTTAGGTCCGTGGATGTTTCAAGAGTTAACGACGCTTATTTTAGATTTATTTGATAAAATTCCATCGCTATTGCGTTCGTACTAAGATAGGTGAACTGAAATGAATATGGAATTATGGGCGGCGACGTTTTTTGCGTTTTGCCGTATTACTTCATTTTTATATTTTTTACCTTTCTTTTCAGGACGGTCGATTCCTGCAATGGCAAAGGTTACATTTGGACTTGGTCTTTCGATTACAGTGGCCGATCAAGTTGATGTCTCTCACATAAAGACAGTTTGGGACGTCGCAGCTTATGCAGCAACGCAAATTGTAATTGGATTATCCCTTGCAAAAATTGTAGAAATGCTGTGGAACATTCCGAAAATGGCCGGACATATTTTAGACTTTGATATCGGTTTATCACAGGCAAGTTTGTTTGATGTAAACGCAGGGTCGCAGTCTACTTTACTATCAACAATTTTCGATATATTTTTTCTCATTATTTTTATTTCACTTGGCGGCATTAACTATTTCGTTGCCACGATTTTAAAGTCGTTTCAATATACAGAGGCGATTTCAAAATTGTTGACGACTAGTTTTTTAGATAGTCTACTCGCAACGTTATTATTTGCGATTACATCAGCGGTCGAAATTGCTTTACCGCTTATGGGAAGCTTATTCATTATTAATTTCGTCCTAATTTTAATCGCAAAAAATGCACCGCAATTAAATATTTTTATGAATGCATTCGTCATTAAAATTACATGTGGTATTTTATTTATTGCAATGAGCGTACCAATGCTCGGTTATGTGTTTAAAAATATGACAGATGTATTACTGGAAGAGTATACGACACTATTTAACTTTTTCTTAACGAAGTAGGGGGACGCGTATGGCAAAGGATAATAAAACAGAAAAGGCCACCCCGCAGAAGCGTAAAAAATCGCGTGAAGAAGGGAATATCGCCCGGAGTAAAGATTTAAATAATTTATTTTCTATTCTCGTATTAGCAGTTGTCGTTTATTTTTTCGGAGATTGGCTAGGGTTTGAGATTGCCAATTCTGTAGCGGTGCTGTTTGATCAAATCGGAAAAAGTACAGATTCGACCGAGTATTTTTATTTAATGGGGATTTTGCTACTAAAAGTATCAGCTCCTATATTAATACTCGTATATGCTTTTCATTTATTCAATTATATGATTCAAGTCGGTTTCTTATTTTCTTCTAAAGTCATAAAGCCGAAAGCATCACGTATTAATCCGAAAAACTATTTTACGAGACTGTTTAGTCGTAAAAGTTTAGTAGATATTTTGAAATCACTGTTTTATATGGGATTAATCGGTTACGTTGCGTACGTTCTTTTTAAAAAGAATTTAGAGAAGATCGTGAGTATGATTGGATTTAACTGGACTGCGTCACTTACTGAAATTATTAGGCAAATTAAATTTATCTTTTTAGCTATTTTAATTATTTTAATCGTTCTTTCTATTATTGATTTCATTTATCAAAAGTGGGAGTACGAGCAAGATATTAAGATGAAAAAAGAAGAAGTAAAACAAGAGCATAAAGATAATGAAGGGGACCCACAAGTAAAGGGGAAACGAAAAAACTTTATGCATGCCATCTTGCAAGGGACTATTGCGAAAAAGATGGATGGTGCAACGTTTATTGTAAATAACCCGACGCATATTTCAGTCGTACTTCGTTACAATAAACAAGTTGATGCGGCGCCAATTGTCGTTGCAAAAGGGGAAGATGAGCTCGCATTATATATACGGACGCTTGCCCGTGAACAAGAAATACCGATGGTGGAAAACCGTCCGCTCGCTCGGTCTTTATATTATCAAGTCGAGGAAGATGAGACGATTCCAGAAGATTTATACGTAGCTGTAATTGAAGTTATGCGCTATTTAATTCAAACGAATGAACTTGAAGTATAATAGCGCGTTTGGAGGGGATCTCTTTGTTTAAGATGGATTCTGCAAGAACCTATTTTTCTATCTTTTTAGCAGCGTCATTCGTTGTGGCGCTCCTAATTCCACTTCCACCATTTGTACTTGATATCGTTATCGTTTTTCTACTAAGTATGTCAGTACTTATTTATATGCGAGCGACAAGTATTAACGAGTGGGATGAATTAAAGTCATTTCCGACGATGTTGTTATTAATCGGGATTTTCCGCGTATCGATTAACGTTTCGACGACGCGAGCGATTTTAACAGACGGAAATGCGGGTCATGTTATTGAAGAGTTCGGTCAGTTCGTAATTGGCGGAAACTTATTAATTGGTATCGTTATTTTTATCGTTTTAATCATTTTCCAGTTTATCGTTGCAAACGGTGCATCTCGTACAGCTGAAGTAGCAGCTCGTTTTACACTTGATTCTTTACCAGGGAAACAAATGTCTATCGATGCGGATTTAAACCAGCGTATTATTTCAGAAAAAGATGCACAAGCAAAACGAAAAAAATTAAATATGGAAACAGAGTTTTACGGGGCGATGGATGGTGCCGGGAAGTTCATTAAAGGGGACGTTATTTTCGGGATTGTCATTTTATTCGTAAATATCATCTTCGGTTTAATTGTCGGAATGATGCAGCAAGGAATGAGCTTTGCAGATGCGGCTCTTCATTATACACAGTTAACTGTCGGTGACGGAATCGTAAACCAAATCGGTTCGTTAATGCTTGCGATTTCAACAGGTATTATCGTAACGCGTGTATTTGATGGTTCACCGGATACGGTAACAGAAGGAATCTTTAAAGAGTTATTAGCGCATGAAGTTGTTGTATATGCGCTCGGTGGTTTGTTTATCGCAATGGGTATTTTTACTCCGCTACCATTCCTACCGTTTGCTCTCGTTGGTGGAACAATTATCTTCTTAGGAATTCGCAATAAAAAGCGAATAAAGAAAGAGAAAGAAGACGAGCTCCAAAAAGAATTAGAAATGATTCAAGGCGAGGATGAGCAATTACAACAAGTGGAAGATTCATTTGGAGTCTTTACAGATAAATATCCGATTATTGTAGAACTCGGTTTAGATTTAGCGGCACTTGTAAAGCAGAAAATTAATGGGGAAACAGCTCGTGATAAAGTTGTTCTTATGAGGAAATCGATTATTACTGACCTTGGTATTAACGTTCCTGGCATTAACTTTAAAGATAATACGAGTTTTAGACCACGTGGTCGTTACATTATTCGTATTAAAGGTGCGAAGGCGGCTGAAGGTGTTTTAAAATCAGGTTATTTATTAGCACTAAAAACACCGAACGTAATGGCTGATCTAGATGCAGAACCAGCGAAAGATCCAATCTTCGGTGAAGATGGATATTGGATCTTAGAGCATATGGTGCAAGATGCGCAAATGAAAGGCTATCAAGTGTTAGAGCCACTTAGTATATTAATTACACATTTAGATGTTGTCGTTAGACGTAATCTTCATGAGTTAATTCAGCGTCAACATGTGAAAGACTTAATTAACTCGCTTGAAAATGATAATGGCGTTTTATTAGAAGAGATTAAGAAGAAAGAAATCGATTTATCACTCGTTCAAAATGTTATTAAACAACTTCTAAAAGAAGGTATTTCAATCCGTGATTTACCAACGATTATTGAAGGTATTATTGACGGAAAAGAAGTGTATCAAAATCATGTTGATGGTGTAACGGCATTCGTCCGTGAATGTATTTCAAAAGTTATTTGTGAAAATGCGAAAAATCCGGACGGGAAAATTTATGCGGCGCTTTTCTCTGATTCAATAGAGCTAGATGCGGATGTTGTGAACAATTCCTATCAAGGTTACTTATTAAACTGGGATTTAGATTTAGAAACACGTGTCATTGAGCAAGTACAGCGCGTCTTTAAACAAGCCCGTTTAATGGGAAGAGAGCCAGTGTTATTAACGCGTAGAAAAGATTTCAGATTTGCGATTGTAAGACTGCTAGAACGTTATCAAGTGGAAGCACAAGTACTGTGTATTAGCGAATTAGCACCAGAAATTGTTGTAGATCAAATTGCCTATATTGAATAGTAGGGGGTGAAGTAATGGAAAGTACAGAAAAGAAAGAAGCGTTAATGCGAATAAAAGCAGCTTCGAAAAATGAATTGTATCGAAAGTTATTTGACCAATATGGTACAGATTATTATTACGTTGTCGATGAAAGTGTAAAACGAAATATCCCGTTTTTTTGGAAAAAGGATTATGAAATGTTAGTTGCTTTTCCAGAGGATAAACAGGAAGAAGTGAATGAAGGAACAGCACAATTTCATGAACAATTAATGGATGTTGTGAATGATCCTTCAGAACAAATTGTGAAGGCGAATGGAATTCAATCAGTACTGCACAATTTAGAAAACGTAACGACTTCTATGTCATACGCGGCAATGCAAACAGGAAATAGTGAAGAATGGGCAAGAAAAAAAGAGAAACTATTAAAGCTGTTTGAAAAAGGAATCGTCGTGGTGAAACAGACGGAAGAAACGAAAGTAACGAAAAAGCAAAAAGTTGTGAAACAAGTCGTTCCGGCGAAGAAAAAAGAAGTAGTTGCAAAGAAAGAAAATCAAGAATCTGTACCGTTTATTATTCAAAAAGTAATTCGGATGCTAGAACAAAACGATGTAGAACAATATTTCATTCATGCATATGCTGAAAAGTTAAAAGTGAAGTTTGAAAATGCAACGATGATTACAGAAGAGGAAGTAATCGGGTATATATTAGAAGATATGAGATCTCACTTCAACACTGAAAATGTATTTGAAAAAGAAGTACAAACAATTGCATTAATCGGTCCAACTGGCGTTGGGAAAACGACGACGCTTGCGAAAATGGCATGGCAATTTCACGGTAAGAAAAAAACGGTTGGCTTTATTACGACGGATCACTCTCGCATTGGGACAGTACAGCAACTGCAAGATTACGTAAAGACAATTGGATCAGAAGTAATCGCTGTGCGTGATGAAGCGGCAATGACAAGAGCACTTACGTATTTTAAAGAAGAAGCACGCGTCGATTATATTTTAATTGATACAGCCGGAAAAAATTATCGTACGTCAGATACAGTAGAAGAAATGATTGAAACGATGGGACAAGTAGAACCAGATTATATTTGTTTAACGTTATCAGCTTCTATGAAAAGTAAAGATATGATTGAAATTATTACGAACTTTAAAGATATTCATATAGATGGTATCGTGTTTACGAAATTTGATGAAACAGCAAGTAGTGGCGAATTGTTGAAAATTCCAGCAGTTTCATCAGCTCCAATTGTATTAATGACAGACGGACAAGACGTAAAGCAACATATACATATCGCTACAGCTGAACATTTAGCGAAACAAATGTTACAAACATCGTAAGAAAAGAGGTGAAGAATAAGGCGGTTGCCTTATTCAAAGGAATATGAACGGTCTTTATATAGGTTCTATGGGAATGATGAATTACATGCAGCGTATTAATGTTCATTCGAATAACGTTGCAAATGCCCAAACGACAGGATTTAAAGCAGAAAATATGACTTCTAAAGTATTTGATGTACAAGACACATATCGCCGCGGAGATGGGGCTATGACAAATATCGGTTCGGTCGATTACGCTGTAGTACCAGCTGCGACGCATGTGAACTTAGTACAAGGAAATGTACAAATTACAAATAGTGCTACAGATTTCTTTTTAGATGACGGTGCGGCAGGCACATCATCATTTTTCGTTACATCTAAAAATGATGAAACGTTTTTAACGAGAGATGGAAGCTTCACATTAAATAGTGATCGTTATTTGCAAACATCGTCTGGTGCATATGTTATGGATGTAAATAATGAACGTATTCGTATTCCTGAAAATGTGAATTTCTTCGTATCTAATAATGGAGAAATTTATAGAGAAATTAACGAGGGAACTTTGCAAAAACCAGATATTAAGAGAATCGTAATTGCACAGTTGCAAACAAAAACAGTAGATGCAGAAACAAATGCTCGTCTCGTGCAGCGTGAAAACAAAAGCTTTACACTAGCAGAAGGAAATATTGCTAATTTACCGAATGGAACAGGAATAGTAAAAAATCATATGCTAGAAAATTCAAATGTAGATATGACGAAAGAGATGGCAGATCTTATGTCGAGTCAAAAAATGATTCAAGCATCTCAGCGTATTATGACTTCATTTGATAAAATTTATGAAAAAGAAGCGAATGAAATATTGAGATAAAGGAGACTTCCCGTTAAGGGGAGTCTTTTTTTGGTTGCTTTTATTACAGTTACAACATAAAATGATAATCATTATCATTTTATGTTGTTTAATAAGAATGGAAGTTGTGATGGTCGTATCAATTGTTTAACTAGGTGAATTAAAAACGAAGGGGAAGGTGTATTTATGTCTACTAAAAAGAAACTTTGCATTGGATTATGTTTAATTTCTAGAAAGAAAGAACAAGAGAGTATGTTTAATTCAGGGATAGATGAACAAGTAGAGTTGGCACTACAGGCAGAAGAGGCTAAGTTAGATTTTGTTTTTAAAGCAGATTATTTAGTGGCGCACCCGGATTTAATCGCTCGTAATAAGGGGAATGTAATGTTAGATCCGACATTATTATTTACTGCTATTGCGTATGCAACAGAAAAAATTGGAGTGGTTACGACTGCCTCCACATCGTTTTATCCACCATACATACTTGCGAGGCAATTACAATCTTTAAATTGGATTAGTAATGGCCGAGTAGGTTGGAATATTGTCACATCCATTGATGGTGCAGAAAACTTTGGTGAGACAGGGATGCCGCCATCTGAGGAACGATATGCGAAAGCTGCAGAATGTACAGAGTTAGTAAGGAAACTTTGGAGAAGCCATCCTTATGAAGTTTTGAAAGTAGATAACACTGAAGTCATTAGAGAGATGGTAAAGCCTATTGAGCACAGTGGTGAATACTTTGAGGTGAAAGGGCCACTTAATATTCCGCAGCATATTTCAGGAGAAATGCCATTATTTCAAGCGGGTGCTTCAGAGGCTGGCCGGAATTTCGCTGCTTCTGTTGCGGATGCGATTTTCGCCGCGATGCCAGATATAGAATCAGGAATCGAACTTCGTCAAAATTTAAGAAGAAGAGCAGAAAAGCATGGCCGAAAGCAAGATGATGTACGGGTATTACCTGGATTGTATTTCTTTATCGGTGATACATATGAAGAAGCGCTAGAGATGCATAGGCAAGCTCATCAACATCTCACAATGGAGAAGAGATTGGCTTTACTTGAAATGGTACTCGGATTAGATGCTAGAGGAATTTTACTAGAAAGTAAGATAAAGGAAGATATGTTGCCAAGTAGAGAGCAAACTGTACGTAGTAAAACACATGCCGAATTATTACGGAATTTCATCATTAAAAATGAACCAACTGTTGAACAAATACTAGAACGACCAGAAGTTGTTTGTTCTGCTCATTGGGTTGCGATTGGTACACCACAAGATGTATTCCAGCAAATTATGGAAAGATTTGAAGCAGGAGCACTAGATGGATTTATTGCAATTCCAGGTGGGCCTCAGAAATCATTGGATCTATTCTTTAGTGAAGTTATTCCGTTATTTGTGAAGGCGGGTATATTTAGGGAAGAATATACAGGTTCAACTTTGCGTGAACATTTAGAGGGGACTTCATTAAATACTTTGCTGTTAAAATAAGTAGAATACTATGTAGAAAATGCCTTTCATAAGAAGGCTTTTTCTTTTTTGTTAAAATTTCAGAATTATCAATTGACTTTATAGGTCTTCTTTTTTTATATTAGTAGGTATAGTAATAACTACTAATATAAAATGAATGCATCGTTTTCAAATGAGAGCTATGTAGATTGTGAGGGGTTACCGATGGATGAAATAATAAAAGAGTTACAAAAGCTAGGTTTTTCCCAATATGAATGCAAAGCGTACATTGGATTATTAAAACATTCCCCAGTAACAGGATACGAAGTGAGTAAACAAACAGGGGTACCTCGTTCGATGATTTATGAAGTACTTGGCAAGTTGATGGATAAAGGAGCGGTGCATATCGTTCCTTCTGAACCAGTGAAATATGTACCAGTGCCAGCTACGGAATTAATGGATCGAATGCGAAAAGACTTTGAAAAGTCCTTTGCATTTTTAGACCAGAAATTAAATTGTTTAGAACAAGAGCGGCAAATTGATGTAATTTCGCATATTCGCTCAAATGATCGTGTTTTGAAAGAAATATGCAATATAATTAATAGAGCAAAAGAAGAGCTATGGATTTCAGTATGGGAAGATCAAGTGCACGAGATTGAGCCGTTCATTCATCAAAAGGAAGAGGAAGGCGTACATATTTTTTCCATTTTATTTGGTGCTCCAGAAACAAAAATAGGAGCGACATTTCATCATAATTATATGACACCTCACGTCGTTGAAAAGAGAATGGGAGGTCATTTAACTGTTATCGCGCGTGATGGGGAAGAAGTATTAATTGCTAACTTTTCAAATGATAGCACTTCATGGGCGGTGACAACGTATGATCCAGCTTTAGTACTCGTCGCTACAGAGTATGTTCGGCACGATATTATGGTGGAAGAGATTACGAAGGAGTTTGGAGCTGATAAATTAGATACATTATGGCGTGAAAACATAGATTTAGTTCATGTCGTAACAGGCAAACGCACGATGGAAGAAATGGAGGGAGATAATGGTGAATAAAGCTCAAGCACATATGACACTGCAGAGCGATGATTCATTTCAGCAAGGTGTAAAGGATTGTTTACCAACTGTATTTGGATATTTGAGCATTGGTATAGCAGCTGGTGTTATTGCGAAAACAGCAGGTTTTTCGGTCATAGAAATCGCCTTTATGTCCACGTTAATTTACGCAGGTTCTGCTCAGTTTATATTAGCGGGGATGTATGCAGCAGGTGCCCCAGCTTCAGCAATTATTTTTACCGTGTTCTTTGTTAATTTACGTCACTTATTAATGAGTGCGGCACTTGCGCCTTACTTCACGAAGATACCTCTTTTTAAAAATGTAATAATTGGTTCGCAAATTACAGATGAAACTTTCGGCGTTGCAGTGCAACAAGCAGCGCAAAAAGGATATTTAGGCGAGAAATGGATGATGGGCCTTAATGTAACAGCGTATTTAAATTGGATTCTTGCTACAGTTATCGGGGGGCTTTTTGGTGAGTGGATACCAGACCCTCATACGTACGGGATGGATTATGCATTACCAGCGATGTTTATCGGATTATTTGTACTTCAGCTAATAAGTAGTAAACCGAAACTAGCAATTCATCTCAGTGTAGCAATTGTAGCGATTATTATCGCATACGTTTCACACTTATTTATGCCAGATAGTATAGCAGTTATTATTGCAACATTACTAGCTGCGACGATTGGAGTGCTGATTGAAAAATGGAAATGAGATTAGATGTATTATTACTATTACTAGCGGCAGGAGCTGTCACACTCGTTCCGCGTATTTTGCCTCTTCTCGTATTTAGTAAAATACAAATTCCAGACTGGGGTTTAAAATGGTTAAATTACATACCAATTGCGATATTAGCAGCACTTTTAGCACAAGTATTATTTATGCATGAGACGATGCAGTGGGATTATCTTATCGCCGCAATTCCAACATTTCTTGTCGCAATCTATACTCGTAGTCTATTAGGAACCGTATTAACTGGAGTGATTGTGATTATTTTGTTACGTTTCTTTTTCTAGAAAGGATTCGGCTTATATAATAGCGAAAGGTGTAATAATAAGAAATATATAGGGGTGGTGTTATGATACTTTTAACGATAGGAGCAATATTGTTAACGTTGTTTATTTTCTTTATTATCGGCTTTATTACGTTTATGATGTTTGTTGATAAGGCGACACCTCAAATTTATTATACACCTTGTGAATCAGTGACAGTGAAGTCTAAAGGTAAAGATAGAAGGAAGAAAAGTTGATGTCGTGCTTTTCTTCCTTTTCTTTTACATTCCTGAAAGAACTAACAACAACACTCCGAATAGAAAACTAATAAAAGAAAGAAAACCGATACATATCGAGAACACACGATTATTTCTCCATTCGCGCCAGAAGACGATAAATCCTAAAATGCAAAGGAAAAACCAAATGGGTAAAAATATGAACTCACTCATTTTCTTGGGGAGTAACGAATAAAAAGTTGTTACATATAGTACCAAATTTGTCAAAAATAAAATACAAACGATAATGGATTGTGAATAGGGACGTTTTAAAAATTTCTCATTTTTAACTGTTATAAAAATGAGAGTTAGCGCTGATATAAAGGCAATGATTATGAAAATAAGTAAGAGTAATGTAAGGGGCATTAGAACCTCCTTTATAAGAGTGCATTCATAAGAAATGAATCTATTAAATTGTATACTTGTTTTGTAGAGTGTTCGTTATATTTTTCAGTGTATGGATTTAAAAATCCATGCTCACCTTGTAGTTGTTTTATTTCTAATAAAGGATTATCTTGTTGCTGTAATGTTTTCGTTAAGGAGGATACTGAAAAACTAATTTCTTTTTCAGGAAAAATGAGTAATGTAGCGCATGCAGGCTTCATGTGAACATAATCACGTATACGAGAGCCGTAACATCCAATAATAAAATCTAGTTTTGGATTGTTACTACATAGCCATGAGATGGTAGCTCCAACGCTAAAGCCGATAAGTCCAATATGTGCGTAACGATTGGAAAGGCTATGAATGAGTTCCTCAATTTGCTTTTTTCCACCATCAAATCCAATGTGGTTCATAAAATATTGGTATGCTTTTTCTTCATTATTATAATGAAATGCCTGTTGTAATTTTAGAAGATTCGGGCAGAATACATCTATTTGAGATGAAGTGAAGTGGTCAATTACATGATGCATATGATCATTTACACCATATATTTCATGTGAAACAACGAGAGCTAATTTTTTCTTCATCATTACAAAATTTCTCTTTGAAACTTGTATTCTTTCTCTACAAGGCAAATACGCAAGTGGAAGTTTTCATACCATTGCTCACGGCCTCTTTTTTTCGCTTCTTTATGTAAGGCGTTCTTTTTCCAATTTTCAATTGCTTCAAGTGATTCCCAATAAGAGATTGTAATGCCGAGGCCCGAATTATCTCGTGCACTTTCTACACCTAAAAATCCAGGTTGCTGTTTCGCAAGTTCCTCCATTGTTTCGGCAACGGTACTATAATCTGTTGTATCATTTGATAAATTAGAAGTGAATATAACTGCATAATAAGGTTTGTTTTTTTCTAAATCAGATTTCATTGTCTTTCCTCCTTAATGTATAGTACGAATAATTCATCCATAGTTTGTATTTTAGCAGGTCACAAAAAGAAAAGAAGTAGAAAATTCTAATTTTTTCATCCCATGTAAAATAGAAGATAGAAGAAATTTATAATAAATAATCTAAAGAAAGAAAAACGCCACTTCAAAAAATTGAAGTGGCGTTTCTTATATTTCCTCTAAGCTATTAACTGGAACAGTTAATTCGCGACCTGGATTTTTTACTTCATATATGCGGGCGGTTTCGTTGCTTTCGTCGACGTGTTGAATCATAACAGGCATGCCTTGAAAACTGACATTGGCATGTTCCGCTGACACAGAAAGCTCTTTTGCACGTTGAATATTCATTTATATTCCTCCCATCATTATTATCTTTGCTAAAAAAGAGGAATAATATACCATTTCGAGACATTCTTAAAGTTTTTGTATTATTTGTAATGTTTCTTTAATAAATGAAGTGAAGATGGAATCAGGATAGGACTGTACGATTTCATATGCTTCTGTTACTTCTTCAAGAGCTCTTTTTTTATCATTAAGTTTGACATAACAAAGAGCACGATATGCCCCAGCTGTTGTAAGCCGTGCGTGATCAAGTGGATGGTTTATATAATCTGGTATGATAGCACGTTGTAATGTTTTTAAAGCTTCTTCGTATTGTTTTAAACCATACAAAGCTTTTCCTTTTTCAAGATAATACGATCCATCATCTTGAAAAATTCGCTCATCTTTTAGTTTTTCTCGAAATTGTTCTACATGTTCTAATGCAATAGTATATTCATGAGTAATTGTGTTGTAGTAGTAAGCTTTTAAAAGATTAATAACCGCTGCAGATAAAGTATCTTCTGTAAAAATGGCAAATTGCTCTGATTTTTTTATGTAATGTAAATATTGTTCTTTATCAGCCGTTAGGACTTTTTGGTAAGATAAAATACGGTAAAATTCATCTGTTTTATAATACACTTGATGTTTTTTTGAAAATGCAAGTGCATCTAAAATGACACTTTCACATTGTTCGTAATTACCATATGCAAGAAAAATAATCGCCTCATATAAATATAACTCGATATGTATAATGAGATCCATTTCTAAATGTTTCTCTTCATAGTCATTTCGGATGCTAGCAATGAGTTGTAAACATTCAGCATACTTTTTACGTGTGAATATCGTAAAGGATAATTTTAATTTTGTTTCCGTACTTTCCCGGTATAACGTATATTTTTCAAAAATAGAAGTAGCCTTTTCCACGTAATGTTCAATATTGTAATCTTTCATTTTAGCCGCAGCTGTTACAAATTGTTTATATAAACGAGCGGTATTCAAAGTAGGAGGTAGCTCTTTTTGAACGATAGGTAGTAAGATCTCATATACTTCATCGTACTTATTTGCTTTTATTAGTTGTTCCATTTGTTGAATGAGTTCTATCGTTTCCACATCATCATCTTCTAGTAAAAAACTCGTTTCGCATCCAAGTTTTTCAGCAATATATTGTAATGTTTTCATGGAAGGTGTAGCTTTTCCGTTTTCAATTTGGCTTAGCATACTTTTTGTCAGTTCTGAACCTGCTAAATCAGTTTGAGTAAGCTTTTTTTCTTTTCGTAACGTTTTAATTTTTGCACCGAGAGTAGCCATTATATGCTCCTTTATAATTTAAAAGTTAAACACAATTAAACTTTTTATTGTAAAAATTGGAAAGTTGATTATATAATAAGTTTAACACAATTTAACTTTTAAGGGGAGAGTGTCATAATGGGGGATGTAAGTATAGGTCAACATGATTGGAAAATGAAGATTGCAACGAGAAATATTATTTTAATGATGATTGGAAAAATGACGTCCTTGTTAGGGGCGGGTATTTATACGTTTGCAATGGGGTTATACGTATTAAAGACAACTGGTTCAGGAATGGGGTTTGCAACTACTCTTATTTGCGGATCAATACCAAGAATGATCTGTGGCCCAATTGCAGGTGCTGTAGCTGACCGCGTCAATCGAAAATGGCTTGTCATTGGCACAGATTTATTAAGTAGTTTAACGATGCTTATTATGTTTATTCTTGCAACTACTTTTGGGCCATCACTACTGTTTATTTATGTATCAGCGGCATTATTATCAATTTGTGCAAGTTTTTATTCTGTAGCATTAACTTCGTCTATTCCTAATTTAGTAGATGAGGAGCGTATTCAAAAAGCGAGTGCTTTGAACCAGACTGCAGCATCATTATCGAATATTTTAGCACCAATTATTGGCGGAGTTGTATTTGGTTTCTTTTCAATTAAGTCGTTCTTTCTGTTAAATAGTATTACATTCTTTTTAGCGGTAATTGTACAATTATTTATCGTATTTGATTTATATAAAAAAGAAATGGTTGAAAGTAAAGAGCATTTCTTGATGAGTATAAAAGAAGGTTTTTCATATATAAAAAGACAGCATGAAATATATGGTTTAATGAAAATAGGGCTATGGGTAAACTTTTTTGCAAGTGCACTGTTCGTTTCACTACCATTTATTATTATTCAAAACCTGCATTTATCCTCGAAGCAACTCGGTGTTGTAGAGGGAATGTTAGCAGTCGGGATGCTAATTGGTGCGATTGCATTATCAGTACGTAAAGAAGTGAATAATCCGTTTCGCTCTGTTTATATTGGGCTGTTTTTATTTGCGGGTTTAAGTTTATGTACAGTCTTCCCATTGTTAGTTACCATTCCGAAAGTAGTAAGTTTTATGTACTATATTGCTTTTATGATTTTAACGGGTATATCAATGATGGCTGTAAATATCCCGATGCAAGTACATTTGCAAAAGACGACAGATCCAAGTTATTTAGGCCGCGTTTTCGGTTTGCTTGAAACAATTGCTACTGCCATTGCACCGCTTGGTATGATTGTATATGGATTATTATTAGATATGTTACCGACTAGCATTGTTATGATGACAATAGGCGGAGGATTATTGTTAGTTGTTTTAGTTGGAGTGAAGAAGCATGTAGCAAAAAAGCAAGTGGATGTGTCAGCCTAAAAGAAAATTTGACTTAATGATAAAAAATGACCAAATTAGTATTTTAGTTTTTGAAACTCTTTTTCATGTATGTTACAGTAAAGTGAGCAGACAAAGAAAAGGAGAAAACATCATGAAAAAAATAAGTTTTGTTATGCTTTTTCTGTTAGTTGTAATGGCTGGATGTAGCAATTATGACACGTATATTGAAACAGGTATGCAATCATTGAAAGATGAAAAATATAGTGATGCAACAATGTGGTTCGAAAAAGCAGAAAAAGAGAAATCAGGAAATGAAGCGAAATCATATAAAGAAATTGCCGAGATAATGGATCACGGAGCAACAGCATTAAAAGACGGTAAGTATTTAGAAGCGAAAGATATTGCAAATGAAGTGTTACAAAAGAAAAAAGATGATGAACTTGAAAAATCTGTAAAATCAAATGCAGAGAATATGCTTCAAAAAGCAAAAGATGTGGAAGAGAAAGTAAATGAAAGAGTGGCAAAGCGGAGAAAAGTAGAAGAAGAAGGAATCGATAAACTTATTAAAGCTGTCGATAGTATAGATGAAGTGAAAGAAAAAGAGAAAAAAGTTTCAGAAGCATTAGATAAGGCTGAAGAGGCACAAGCAAAAATTGAGGCGAAGAAAAATAAATAGAGTTTTAGTTTAAGAGGCTGTCGTGTATAACGACAGCCTTTTAATTTTTGGCTGCGAAAGAAAGGATGCTATGTAGTAAAAAAGAAATGATTTTAGAATTCCATCTGTCCTCATGATGAATCGTATAAATGTTACGCTGAAATTCAAATCTTGGAATTGGTATATAGCATAGCTCATTTCGCTGTATTTCTTGTTCAATAGCAAGTTTAGAAATAAAAGCGACGCCATTCCCGTATTTTAAAATTTGTTTCATCGTTTCTAATGAATCTAGTTCAATTTCAGATTGGAATGTGATGTTATGTGCTAGTGTCCATTGTGTAAGTAAATCTCTCGTTGTAGATGGATTACGATGCAATAATATACGTTCTTTTTCGATATCTTGTAATGATACATTTGTCTTTTTAGCAAAATGATGTTCTTTGGAAAAAGCGAGAACAAGTGTATCAGGCATTACATTCGTTTGTTTTAAAAGTGGTTCATCAAATGGTGCAGCAGAAATTACTCCGAGATCAATTTCATGATTTTGTAGCATGATTCGAATTTCAGGAGCTGGTTTTACCATGAGTGTTATTTTTATATTAGGAAATTCGCATTGAAATTGGTGAACAACTTCTGGTAAAAGATAAGTCGCTGGTACATAACTAGCACCGATTGTTATAGCACCTTTATGAAAATCTTTAAACTCTTGTGTGACCCGCCTAGCTTCTTTCATAAGTGCATCTATTTTACAAGCATAATGATGCAATGCCTCGCCAGCCTCTGTTAAGAAATACCTTCCGGAACGTAATTCAAATAAAGACACACCGAGTTCCTCTTCTAAGCTTTTTATATGAAATGTAATAGTAGGTTGTTTCACGCCAAGTTTTTCTGCAACAATCGTAAGCTTTTTGTATTTCTTAATAAGCACTACAATTTCTAATTTTAAGATATTCATTATGAATTGCCCGCCTTTTTTATTTTAACTATAGAAAAAATCTATAGAAATAAATAGTTTATTAGAAGTTTTTTAATTTAATCTTTACAGTACATTAACATTCAGTATAAATCCTCCATATAGAATGAAAGCAGGTTAAGAATGAGGGGAGAGAGGTGAAACAATGGATATTAAAATTCACGGATTAGAAAAGACATTTGGACAAACACAGGCGTTAAAACCACTGCAAATTGTCATGAAACAAGGGGAATTTACCACACTTTTAGGACCTTCTGGATGCGGAAAAACGACTTTACTTAGAATGATTGCAGGGCTTGAAGAGCCGGATAAAGGTGAAATATATTTTGGAGATAAGTGTATGTATTCTGGTGCGAAAAAAATAAAAACATCTCCTCATGAACGGAATATCGGTATGGTATTTCAAGATTTTGCTTTATGGCCGCATATGACTGTGTTTGAAAATGTTGCATTTGGATTAAGGGCTACAAAGCAAACGAATCATTTACGAGAAAAGGTAGAAGATGCGATAAAACGAGTTCGTTTACAAGGTATGGAGAAAAGATATCCACACGAACTTTCTGGTGGACAGCAGCAACGTGTTGCATTTGCTAGAGCAATTGTAACAAAACCTCATTTTATTTTGTTTGATGAACCGCTTAGTGCACTCGATGCAATTTTGCGTGAAGAAATGCGCTTAGAGCTTATGGATATCGTTCATTCTATTGGCTTAACGGCATTGTATGTAACGCATGATCAAACGGAAGCTATGTCAATGTCAGATCAAATTATTGTCATGAAACAAGGAGAAGTATTACAAAAAGGAACGCCAGAAGATATTTATGTGAAGCCGTCTCATGAATTTGTTGCAAAGTTTGTTGGTAAGGCAAATTGGCTTGTAGAGAATAAACAAATGGTTCGTCCAGAGCACGTGAACTGGGCAAAAAATGAAGTGTGCGATACGTATACAGGTGAAATTCAGCACGTTACATATGTAGGAGAACGTTATGAAGTGAAAGTAAACATGGGGACACTCGGTGTATGGACAGCTTATCACAATAGTAAGCTAAGCGTCGGTAAACCGGTATCGTTATATGTACCAAAAAAATGTATTCATCATATAGGGGGAGAGTCGTATGAAGAAATTCAGTTCGCTTAAGTCTTTATTTGTATGTACTTTACTATTTTCAGCTGTAGTAACAGGTTGTAGTTCAAAGACAGGTAGTGCAGATGCAAAAAATAAAAATTCTAATGAAAAGAAAATTGTTGTATATAGTGCAGGACCGAAAGGATTAGCAGAAAAAATTCAAAAGGACTTTGAAAAGAAAACCGGTATAAAAGTGGAAATGTTTCAAGGAACAACAGGTAAGATTTTAGCGAGAATGGAAGCTGAAAAGAAAAATCCAGTCGTTGACGTTGTCGTACTCGCTTCTTTACCAGCGATGGAAGGACTAAAGAAAGATGGTCAAACGTTACCTTATAAAGAAGCGAAACAAGCTGATAAGCTACGTTCTGAATGGTCAGATGATAAAGGACATTATTTCGGATATAGTGCTTCCGCATTAGGAATTGTGTACAACACAAAAAATGTGAAAACAGCACCTGAAGATTGGAGCGATATAACGAAAGGAGAATGGAAAGGAAAAGTGAATCTTCCAGATCCAGCACTTTCAGGTTCAGCTTTAGACTTTGTAACAGGATATGTGAAAAAGAATGGACAAGATGGATGGAAATTATTTGAACAACTTAAGAAAAATGAAGGTACAGTAGCGGGGGCAAACCAAGAAGCGTTAGACCCAGTTGTAACAGGTGCGAAAGATATGGTAATTGCGGGTGTTGATTATATGACGTACAGTGCAAAAGCTAAGGGTGAACCGGTTGATATCGTATATCCAAAAAGCGGAACAGTTATTAGTCCACGTGCAGCAGGCATTATGAAGGGTAGTAAAAATGTAGAAGGTGCAAAAGAGTTTATTGATTATTTATTATCAGATGATGTACAAAAACAAGTTTCTAAAGCGTATTTATTGCCAGGTAGAAAAGATATAAAAGCTGAAAATAGACCGAATGTAGAAGAGATTCCAGTATTACATATTGACTGGAAAACAGTTGAGAAAGAACAAGATGCAATAGGAAAACAATTTAAGAAAGTATTTCAATAAGATGGTGATTACATGGTAAATCGATTCGTGTCAGTAAGACAAGTTGGAATGACAGTAGCGTTGTTACTTGTGGCGATGTTAATCGTCATTCCGCTTTTTCTCATTTTATTTTCTAGTGTATATGAAAATAGCAGTTGGAATTTTTTAAAGCCTTTTGAAGTCATGCAGAGTGGCGGATTAGCTGGGATTTTTCTGAATTCGATGCTGCTAGGTGTACTCGTTGTAATAGGAGCTACAATATTTGCATTTCCATTGGCGTTCATTATGAGTAAAACAGATGTAGGAAAGTATAGTAAGTTAGATATTGTTTTTATGATTCCATTTATGACCCCGCCTTATATCGGATCGATGGGATGGATTTTGTTCATGCAACCTAAGGGCTATTTTGAACAATTTTTTCCGATGCTAAAGACGATTTCATCATCGTTTTTTAGTTTAGGAGGTATGGTCTTAATTATGAGTCTGCATTTATTCCCATTCCTTTATTTCATGTTGAAAAACACGTTACTTCAGATTGGGAGTAGTAAAGAAGAAGCGGCAGCAGTTCATGGTGGGAGCTTTTTCTATCGTTTACGAAAAATAATATTGCCGTTATTAGTATCAAGCTATGTCATGGGTGCTTTACTCATTTTCGTAAAGACGATTGCTGAATTTGGAACACCAGCTACATTTGGGCGTAGAATAGGATTCCACGTGTTAACATCAGAAATCCATAAATTTATTTCGAGTTGGCCGATTGATTTTAGTAGTGCAACAGCATTATCTTCTTTATTACTTAGTGCATGTATGCTCATTTGGTATATGCAAAATGTATTGAATCGAAAGTATTCATATGCAATGGTTAGTGGAAAAGGTGTGAAATCTAAAAGGTATACTTTGTCTATATTTGCGCGCGTTGTAGCATGGGTTTATGTGATTAGTTTGCTAATCGTATCAATTGGTATCCCATACTTTTCTATACTAATTGCTTCATTGTCGAAATTAAGAGGCGGTGGATTACATGTAAATAACTTTACAATAAGTCATTATGAAGCATTGTTTACAATGGGTTCTCCAGGATTAGAAGCTTTATGGAACAGTTTTCTTTTTTCGCTCGTAACAGCGGTTGTTGCTGTAATGATTGGAGTCTTTTTAGCACTTATGATTCGAAAGGGGAAGAAGTCTTCTGAAAAATGGCTTGATATGTGCGGTATGTTACCGAATATGGTACCAGGAATAGTGATGGTTGTAGGTCTTATTTTATTTTGGAATTCACCATATATGCCTATGTCCATTTACAATACACCTGTTATGGTTATCGTAACGTATGTTGTTCTTTTTTTACCTTATACAGTGCAGTATGTAAAATCATCGCTCGGACAAATTGATGACTCTCTTGTGCAGGCAGGAAGTATTTTTTCCGGGAATTATATTTATATTTTTAGGAAAATAATATTGCCTCTTATTATTCCTGGTATTCTTGCTGGATGGGCGATGACATTTACGATTTCAATACGAGAGTTAGTAGCATCGCTTCTCGTATTACCTCCATCAGTAGAAACGTCAGCAACGTTTATTTTTGCTCAATTTGAACAGGGGGAAGTATCTATAGGAATGGCGATGGCAGTTGTTTCTGTTGGACTTACAACACTATGCTTATTACTTCTGCAACATATGGAGCAAAAAAGAAAAGGGGTCGCATGATGAGGGTAGAAGTATGGGGAGGAGCAGGAGAGTACGGTCGTTCCTGCTATTTTGTAAAAAATAAAGAGACAAAAATCGTATTTGATTGTGGCATTAATCGATCGTATGAAGATAGTTATCCAAAAATAGAAAGAGAAGTCGTTCCATTTTTAGAGGCGGTATTTTTATCGCATATTCATGAAGATCATACGATGGGTTTACCTTTATTAGCGAAGTATGGATATAAGAAAAAAATTTGGACAACTCGTTATACAAAGGAACAACTTCCGGCTTATTTTGAAAAATGGAGAAACTACAATCTTTCGCAAGGGTGGAATGTACCTTATAACGATCAAAATGTAAAAGATTTAAACTATGTATGTATTGATGAGATTAGTAATCCAAATGAATGGATACAGATTACTCCTACATTGCGGTTTCAATGGGGGTATAGTGGGCATGTATTAGGAGCGGTTTGGTTTTTAGTGGATATGTGTAATACATACGTATTTTATTCTGGTGATTATTCCGCAGAATCTAATATACTACGAGCTAATTTACCTGAGAAGTTGCGAAGCAATATAAAAATTGCAATTGTAGATGCCGCTTACCACACTGATGATGTTTCGCAAAATGAAAGATTAGACGATCTATGTGCAGAAATTGAACGAGTTATGAAAAATAAAGGAGTAGCATTACTACCGCTGCCGCAACTTGGTAGGGCGCAAGATATAGTATTGTATTTATATGAACGATATAAAGAATTTCCGCTTATAGTAGATAAAGAAATTTTGGCTGGATTTGAAGAGATGTTCCTATATAAAGATTGGATAAAAAATAATGAAGAACTTCGATGGGTTATGGAGAGTTTAAAAAGAAACATAATCGTTATGGATCATGACATTAGTATACAAAATAGTTACGGAATAGTTGTAATGAGTGATGCGAATATGCAAACGAAACGCGCACAGTTATACTATGAACAACTTCGGCATGAAGAACGGAATTCCATTATTTTTACAGGACATATTGCGAAAGAGAGTTTTGCAGAAAAAGTTATGAAAGAGCATGTAAGGAATACATGTAGGGTGAATCGAGTTCCGTATAAAGTTCATCAAAGTATGGGTGATGTTAAGGCAATGTTAAATATATTATTACCGGAACATACTTTGTTAGTGCACGCTCATAAAGAGGATACGGATCGATTACAACAAAAGCTAAGTACAGCAGGATATGAAAATATATATTCACTTGCAATGGAACGTATAGAAGTCATTTAAAATGTAAAGGGGATAGGTATATGAAAAAAGTATTTGTATTCGTAAGCATTTTCTTTTGTTGTTTCCTTTATAACGTGATGGAAGGGTTTGCTGCTAGTCCAATGAAACCTAGTTTTGAAGTGAAGTTATTATTAAAGCCAGAACAAGTATTAGGTTATAACAAAGAGATGAAGCAAGAGGTACTAGAACATTTCCAAGCTGGTACAAATGATGAAAGAATACAAGTGCAATTTTTAGATACGGCGAATAAAAGTTTAAGTAACGAAGGTTGGTTTGCGAGAATTCGAAAGAAAGAATTTAGTAAAGATTTTGAGCTAACATATAAAAAAAGATATCCTATTCAAAATGGTGTAATTCAAGATGCACTAGAAGTAGCTAAAAAAGAAGGATTTGATAGTAAAACTGATAGTTATGAGGCGGAAATAGATTGGGGATTTGGGAAGAAAACGTTAAGTATTTCAAATAAGAAAAGTTACAGTGCTAAAGGATATGGGGTACTTGATTTACCAAATGAACAAGCTTCTCAAAATATGTTAATAGAAAAGTTACCAGGGAAAATGAACAAATGGTTGTATACGAATTGGGGAGAAGAAATGTTAAGGGATTCTCACATTTACGGTCCTGTATTAATGAAACGATATACAGGTGAATTTGAAAATATAAAAACGAATATTGAAATTTGGCCATTAAGTAATACTGGGAAGATAGAAGATGACTTCGTAATAGAAGTGTCGTTTAAAACAAATGAGGAAAGTATTGCGACAAAACAAAGAGAATTATTAATGGCGAGTATAGAGAAAAAAGGATGGTTGTTACCGAAAGATAGTTTGAAGACAGAGCTTATTTTTCAGTAAATGAGAAAAAAGGAATCCATATTTCGTGGATTCCTTTTTCTAATATATGAGTATTAAGCTAAGTCAGCTGACACGAACATATCACTATTTTGAAGATTTTTAGAGCGTAAACTATAAGCAACTACCTTCTTTTTATGTTGTTTTACAACATCAACATGCTCCTCGTGACTATAAATATAAAATGTAAAATCCTTTTTGCCACGTTTTGCATTGATAATTAAAGGAGTGCCTTCATTGTGAGGCGGTGCATAATAGCGATCTAAAAATAAACCTTCATTAAAATCATGAATGATTTGAGACTTTTTTTCGTCTTCTACGCTCTTCCCATTAATAGTAACAGTCACATTCTCTTCTTCAAGTTGTGGATGTGTTTCGTACTTGCTAATAATGGATTCAATAACAGAGTTAGGAAGGCTAGAAACGATAATTTTAAATGCCCCAAATACAACTAACAGTACAATAAACCAAGTCGTCATAGTATATCATCCCCTTTATTCTATTTAATAATATAACTCATATGGTAATAGTACATATGGTGAAGTTTTGTATAATTTGTGAAAAATATGCCATTTTTACGAACGAAATATTAGAAAAATCAATTTTGTTACAAAAAGTTGAAATCGAAGTATTTTAAAAGAAAAAGGTTTATAATAAAAATATAACTAATAACCACATTACTAATTATAAGGAAGTGTAACTATGAGTACTGTAGCAATCGTGTATGGTATTATTCTTTCTACAATTATTGTTTTATTTTTCGTTGGAGTTTCACGTTATATTCATAAATGGAAAGAAGGCGTTGCGAAATTAAATCACATTGAAGAAGAACTTAGTGATTTAATGTTACATCATGGTAAGTAAAAGAGTTATTATTTAACTAAACAATGTGAAGGCTATCACAAAACATGTTTTCCTAATGAAAGCATGTTTTTTTATTATGTGCTGAATAGGCACATATCATCTATTTTTTCCATACGATACATCGTTAAGTACAAAATGTTAGGAGCGGAAAAGAGGGATGATATGAGTACGTCAGGTTATGTTCCAGATAATAAAAATTTAAAGAAAAGCTCAGGAACTCCAAACCTTTTCTTTGATTCAAGAAAAAATGTCTTTTTTAAAAGGGATGAGAAAAACGTTGCATATGAAGTTACTTCAACGCAGTTACCAGCAATGATTGGAGGAGCATTTGTTGATTTATTTATGACGAAGGGACATATGCGAGAACCGCATTGGCATCCGAATGCATGGGAATTAGATGTTGTTGTATCAGGAGAAGCAGTTACATCCATTTTAAATCCTGAAACGAATCAATTGCAAAATTATCATGTAAAAGCGGGGCAAACAGTCTTTATTCCAATGGGATGGTGGCATTGGATCACAGCCATAACAGAGGAAGTACAATTACATTTGTTCTTCAATAACGATCAGTTTGAAACAGCAGAAGGATCAGACATACTTAGATTAACACCACCAGAAGTATTTCAAGCTGCATACGGTGTAAGTGCAGAGAAATTAGAGAAGGACCTTTCGCCAATTAAGGAGTCGGTTGTAATTGGTCCACCTAACTCCAAACGGCTAAAAGAAGTTAAAGAAAGTGACGACTCAAATATAGTCGTTACGTTAAATGGACAAATAACTTCATGTGAAATAGAGTAACTCTTTCTTTTTTAGGAAGAGTTATTCTGTTTTGTATAATTTTGTAATTAAATTTGTTATAATAATTATATAGAAGGGAATGTATCTGGCATTAACGGGCAGTAAAACTCCCACCTTAAAATTCGGCTGGAGCGAAGATGTTAGGTGAGAGTCGGGCTGCCCGTAAACGCCGATTGGTTTAACTAATAATCAGTGGGGGATGAAGAACCCCACTGATTATAGTTTCACTTTATTAGAGGGGGTATATTGTGAACATATTTAAGATTATAGGAATTGTTGCAGGAGTGATTCTAGTAGCTGTTATAGCTTTCTTTGTCATTATGAAGTACTATTTGTCAAAAGAAGATCCTGATTACGTATTAAAGTACATAAAAGAACATAAAGACGATGAAACATGTTCATTATTTATTAAAAGAAATGGAGAAGTATTAACTTCTATAAATGCAAATAAAAAATTACCATTGGCGAGTACGGCGAAAATCGTAATAGCAGTTGAATTTGCTAAGCAAGTATCAGAAGGGAAAATAAGTCGAGATGAACAAATTTCATTGCAGGAGCTAGAAAAATATTACGTTAAAAACACTGATGGTGGAGCGCATCCTAACTGGTTAGAAGATGCTAAAGCGAGAGAGTTAGTGAAAAATGGACAAATCGCTTTGGAAGAAGTCGCTAAAGGGATGATTCATTATAGTTCGAATGCAAATACAACATATTTGTTAGAAAAGCTTGGAATAGAAAGAGTAAATGAAAGTATAAAAGAGTTAGAGCTTACTAGTCATGACAAGTTCTCTTCGTATACTGCTTCACTATATATGAGAGGGTATGTAGAAAAAGAGCTTCATGAGCCAGAAAATCAATCTTTAGAAACGATACGTAACATGTCAAAGGATGAGTATAATAAACATGTGTTACAAATACATGAATGGATGAAAGATGAAGAAGAATGGAAAAAACGGGATATCCCATTAAAGGTAGATATGGAATTTCAGCGAATTTGGTCAGATCGATTAGTGGGTGCAAACGCTAAAGATTATATGAGTATAATGGGGAAAATAAATAGTAGAAATTATTTTCCAAAATCAATGCAAGATGAAATTGAGAATGTTTTTAACGGAACAGTTAAAAATAGTAAGTTTGAATATGCTGGACAAAAGGGTGGTTCTACCGCATTCGTATTGACAAAAAGTTTGTATACTACGGATAAAAACGGCAATAAGGTGGAAGTTGTAATTATGTTTAACGATATAGATGATCAAGTTACATATCAAAAACTTAGAAATAACATAGATTATTTTATTCAAGATTTTATAACAAGTAAGGAATTTAGAAATAAATTATAATGAAATAATTTTATTATGTAAACAAAAGAGTGCTTTTTAAAAAGCACTCTTTTCTATAAATGATACAGGATTTTCTAATTATGCCATTGAATATAGATTGAAAATAAGAAAGGAAGTTGAAGAATGACGACAATATATTTCGTTCGCCATGCCCACTCAACATATACAAAAGAAGAACGTGAACGGCCTTTATCTGAAAAGGGACACTGTGATGCAGAAAATGTAACACGCTTATTAAAAGATGGACATATTGATGTTGTGATCTCTAGCCCGTACAAAAGAGCAATTCAAACTGTACAAGGAATTGCGAATACATATAATGTATCGATACAAATAGAAGAAGATTTACGGGAAAGGTTATTAAGTTCAGAGCCAGTAGAAGATTTTAATGATGCCATTGAGAATGTGTGGGAAGATTGGACTTTTGCATATGAAGGCGGAGAATCAAATGATGTAGCACAAAAGCGTGCTATATTATGCATGCAAAATATATTGGAAAAATATAAAGGGAAGAATATTGTAATAGGTACTCATGGGAATATTATGGTGTTACTTATGAATTATTTTGATTCGAAATATGATTTTCAGTTTTGGAAAACAATTCAAATGCCTGACGTGTACAAATTAACTTTTGATAATAATCGTTTCATTTCTGCTGAAAGAATAGAGGAAGCAGGTCATCGGATAAATATTTTGTAAAAGTTTATCAAAAAAAGAGGAAAGAGAGAAGTTATTGTAGAAGTATGACTTTGTAACATAAAAAATATATGTTAAAGGAGGCTGTTTACATGTTTGAGAAAGAGAAAGAAGGGCTTATTGAAGTTCACAACGTATATGAAATTGCACCAGCAGATGGAACAATTATTGGTATGGCAACGGAAGAAGAAATGGAAATTGCTGCTGAGCTAGAGTTACAGTACTGTGCCCATTCTCGTTTGTTAGAAGCAAATATTCAGTTAGACGGTTCCTCCTATAAAGAGTTACTTCAGGAGTTCCAGGAGTATGAAAGAAAATCGATGAACTTTTGGCGAGCATTACATAAACGTTTAGCTGTGCCATGGGCATGGGTACTACGTATTGATGTTGCGAATGGTCCTATATATGTAAGCAATGGGTATTCGTATTATGAAGAAATTGATGATGAAGAAGATTATGAATAGATAAGTAAGGAAGCAGCTTTAGTTGCTTCCTTTTTTTGTGTGTAATGAGTGAATAGCTTCAATGATAATATCTGGTCGATCATTTTCTATTCCGTGACTAGCATGTTCAGCTAGAATATATTGACTGTTTATAGAGAGGTGAAATTGTTCACGAATTAGTTTTTGCCACGTCGATTCAAGTTGTGTTGCTTCCTCTTTTGGCATGCCGCCCTCAATCATTTGAGTAATAGAATAATGAGGATCTCTACCGATAACGATTAATGGTATTTCTAATATTATATCTAGCTCTTTTATTGAACGAGCACAGTTTTTCCACTCGGATAGTTCAGAAACCGTCGCTTTATATAATGAGGGTGATGTAGAGAATTCTATATAATGTTTTGGTTTGTTGACGAGCATAGGTTTTTGTTCATTATAAAGTGTGTCGACATCCATTTTGGAGTACGTATTATATTTTTGAAGCCACATATCATCAGAATCAGTTTGATCAGAAATCGGTAAATGAAGTTCGTCTAATCGGTGTAAGTTCATGGAAGTAGAATCAACTAAAAGAATTGCTTGTAGCCTATCTTCATGTAACATCGCAAAATGTTGTGCACATAATCCTCCATAGGAATGACCGATTAGAATGATTGGCTCATGAATATATAGTTTGTCTAGTAACATATGTAGTTCTTTTGCTACTTGTATCGTAGTACGCGGATACATTCCCAACTCACTTTTTCCGTAACCTGGGCGATGGTATGAAACGACTGTAAAGTGCTCGGAAAGCTTTTTCATAATGGGAAGCCAATCATAAAAGGAGCAAGTCATTCCAGTTTGAATGACTATAGTTTGTTTACTACTTCCTTTTATATATACTTCTATATTTTGTCCCAATATCTCTACAAATTTATGAATAATAATTCCTCCTAAGTTTGAAATAATTTTTGGCAAGCAAAAACGATACACCAAGCACCTATACCGAGTAGGACAGATGTACTAAGTGCAAATGAATTTTTTAAACTAATATAGACGATAAATAGTAGTAGTGCTGATGCAGGAAATCCATATAATACACCTAAAGCAAATTGACTCAATTCTTGTTTGTTACCACCTTCGAAAGAAATCCAAAATAGACTAAGTAAACTGACAAGAGGAAGGGCAGCGATAAAGCCGTCTATCGTACTATAATGTTTAGCGACTTCAGTAATGATACCGATAATAAGTGCCGAAACGATAACTTTAACGAGGAAATGCATATTTTGCCTCCTTCGCTAATAAAGAAAAGGCTTTTTCAATTAATTGTTGTTCTTCTTTTGATAACTGTGATTCTAATATTTTTATCTTTTCTTTATCTAGTAAAGTATGCTTTTCTAATACTTCCATTCCTTCGGTTGTTAATGTAAGATTTACGACCCTTTCATCTTGTTTATTTCTCTCTTTAAGGAGGAAATCCTTTTGAATAAGGCGCTTTACGTGTTCAGATGCTGTGTTATGAGAGAGACTAAGCTCAGAAGCAACTTTTCCAATTGTTATATTTTTCTCACGGGAAACGATTTGTAAAATACGAATTGCTTGGTGGGAAAGGTTGTCCTCATATTCACATCGTAAGTGATAATAAATACTCTCCCAATGTTGATTGATGTCTTTCATAATAATAAATCCCCCTATTTTTATATCGTATAATAAGATATATTCGTTAATACAGAAATAAAATCCTTTTATTTGGATAAAAAATATTGAAAAAGTTTATTTTTATTGAAATATAAGGTAATCTATGTGTAAAGGTATACATTTAGCAAGAGAGAGGATGATAGCTGTGAATACATTTAAATGGATTAGTCATGAACAGATGTATGTAGATGAAATACATGTTGAAAAATGTGGTCCTCTTTCAGTCGGCGTATACGGTGGAAATCAAGAAAGTGATGCATATGAAAGAGGAGATGCGGTGCTTGCTTGGTGGGATCCTGAATTACAATTTGAATTTGTTATGATTTTTGATACACATCATAAAACGAAAAATATCAATTATATAATAGAAGCAATTTCAGAAAGAAAAGAGAAACTAAAAGAATTATTTTCATACCCAATACATTTAGCTTTTCATCATACACATATGTACTTATTAGCCTTATTCACAGATGAGTTATTTATTGAAAAATGTGATCAAAATGATGAAGAACTTGCATGTTTAATTTGTTTGCGAAAAGGCGAGTTCTTATATTGGCTATCAGTTGGTGATTGTTTCGCATACTTATTCCATTCTGAGCAAACGAAGAATGGAAAAGGACGATTAAATAAACGGAAGAATTACGAATATATTGGCAGGAAAAATATTTTCGCAGCAAATACACCTTGTTTTACTTCAGGTGTGAGGGGATTAGAAAAAGGTACGAATCACATTGTAATGGCAACGGACGGTATTTTAGAGTGTGATAAACGAAGGTTTGATGATGATCAATCTTTAGTAGAAATATTACACGACGGAAATAGCTTACAGATTGAGCCGGTATTAACAAATGTACTGCAGTGGAAAGGTAGAGATTGTGCCACCATTATCGGATGGTCTATCGATACTGAAAATAGACAATGCGCTAATTCATAATAAAAAGGAGTTCAAGGTTTGTTGTCCTTGAACTCCTTTTTGTTAAGCAATATGAATATGATACGTTTTCAACCATTCATTTACTTGTAGCATATACTCCATAGCACTCCTCGCTTCAAAAGTGTTAATCTCTTTATTACTTTGATCAGCAATTGAAAGTAGAATGGAATGGTTAATGAGTGAGAAAATAGGATTGTTTTTATTACTACACATATCAAGTGTTAAATTACGAATCGTTTGTAAGTAGTGTGGGTCTTGTGAAGTTGGATAAGCGCTTTTTCTTCTATTTCGTATATCGTCAGGTAAAGCTGGTTTTAGTGCTCTACGTAAAATGCCTTTTTCAATATTATCAATACTTTTTATGTTGAAAGGAACGTTCCATAAATATTCAACTAATCTATAATCGCAAAACGGTACACGAACTTCAAATCCTACAGCCATGCTCATACGGTCTTTACGATCAAGTAAGAACGGGAGAAATCTCGTTAAAAATAAATAAAACATTTGGCGTTGTTTCGCGGATTTTTTACTTTCCCCTTCAAGAGTAGGTACTTCAAGAACAGCTTCATGGAATCGTGTATGAATATAATGCTCAGGATTACATTGCTTTGATACGTCGTTTAATAATAGAGAAGATGTGTTTTTCCAGTTTGTTAACCATGGAAACTTATCTACATATAATAGTTCTTCTTGATGAAACCAAGGATACCCACCGAATACTTCATCGGCAGATTCCCCGGATAAAGCTACAGTTGCATCTTTTTTCATTTCGCAAAATAGTAAATATAGTGAAGTTTCCATTTCGCCTGCACTTGGTAAGTCTTTCGCATGAAGGGGAACGAATAAGTGATTTGCTAATTCTTCAGCATTCACAATAATGTCATGATGCGACGTCCCTACATGTTCAGAAACACGTTTTACCCAAGGAGCATCTAGACCAGTTCGAGCAAATGTCAGTTCGAAATCTTTCGCGCTATTTAAAAAGTCGATTGAATATGTGTGAAGTGTTTTGTGTTCCTCTGCAAATTCTTTCCCCGCAAGTGCAGTAATACCACTAGAATCTAATCCGCCTGATAACATACAAACGAGTGGAACATCGGCAATTAATTGTCTTTTTACTGTATCTTGTAAAATAGATAAAATATGAGAAGATGTATCTTCTATAGAGTCTGTATGGATCTTACTTTCTAAGTTCCAATACTTCGTAACTACTTTTTTATCACGTGTAAATGTTATAGAATGTCCAGCACGTACTTCTTGAATATGCTTAAACACACCACATCCTGGAGTTCGAAATAACCCTAATCCAAATATTTCATTTATTCCATCCGCATCAATTTCAGCAGGGACAGATGGATGCGCTAATAATGCTTTAATTTCAGAACCGAAAATAATACTGTCATTTCTTTCTGTATAAAAAAGTGGTTTTACACCTAAATGATCGCGTGCTAAAAATAATTGTTGTTTCTGATCATCCCATAAGGCGAAAGCGAAAATTCCATTTAAATGTTGTACGCAGTCTTCTTTCCATTCTAAATAAGCATGTAGTAACACTTCTGTATCTGAATGAGTTTCAAATGCATGTCCACATTTTTGAAGTTGCTCTCTCAGCTCACGGAAATTATAAATTTCTCCATTATAAGTAAGAGCATACGTATAATCACCAGCACGGAATGTTTTTGGTTGTGTCCCGCCTTCTGGATCAATTACAATTAATCGCGGGTGTGCAAAAGCCGCTCTAGGTGAAAACCAAAATCCTTCAGCATCCGGACCACGATGCTCAATACTATTCGCTATCTTTTCTAAAACAACATGTTCATTGGAAAGGTCCTTCTTCCAATCTACCCAGCCTGTAATTCCACACATACACATCTCATCTCCTAATTTAAAATAATTAAAAGTAGATTAACAAAATAAAATGTACACTAAGTTAAAGAATGACTACATAAATAGTGTACTACATGAATTAAACTGTAGACTTGAGAAAATTTTCTTCAAATGCAAAGTTATATGAGACAATGGCTGAGGAAAAGTATTCCATTACATAAAAAAATAATAAAAAAGATGAGAGAAAACATTTTTCAGGACGTTATATAGGGTGTAAAAGCTTTTACAAAAAAATAAGGGGAATCGCTACATGAAATCAAATGAGAAAAATTTTATAAAAAGATTACAGCGGCAAAAAGAAGATGCCTTAGAATTTGTTGTTGATACATACTTACCACTCATAAAGGGGATCACGCATAAAGTTCTTCTTCCAGTTCAAAATGATGGATTGATGGAGGAATGCATAAATGATATATTTCTTTCCATTTGGAATAACGCAAATAAATTTCATGGAGAGCCGAGTGACTTTAAAAAATGGATTGCGGCAATTGCAAAGTTTAAAGCAATTGATTATTACCGAAAAGCGAATAAAAAAGTAGAAATCATTTCAGATGAGTTTCATATTAGTACCAAAAAATCGGCAGAAGACGAATTAATCGTTATGGAAGATAGGGAAGAATTATTGAATCTTATTAATCAATTGGAACCGTTAGATCAAAAAGTATTCATTATGAAATATCTTCTCGGTATGAAGACAGAAGAAATAGGAGACAAGTTAGGGTTAACTCGGGCAGCGATCGATAATCGCGTGTACCGTGGGAAAAAGAAACTACAACAAAATGCTACGAATATTAGTTTTGGAGGTAGTGCAATATGAAAGATATTTATGAACTATTAAATGATATTGATATAGATGAAAAAGAACTTGAGGAAATTGGGACTTCTGAAATTGAAAAAGAAAAAGTGAAGCGTAACTTAAAACAGTCGATACGTACGAAGAAAAAGATGAAAAGTTGGAAAAAAGGTGTTGCTGCAGCATCTATTTTAGTCGGCGTATCGGTTGCCATGCTTGGCATCGGATTTCCTACATACGCTGGAGGACTACCAATAGTAGGGGACATATTCCGATTTTTAGATAATGGTAGAACAGGGTTATATGAAAATTATAAAGCTGACGTAGAGAAGACGGCGGAGCTTCATAATAATTATAAACAATACGCTATAGTACTAAATATGATAAAAGAAAGCAATGGAATTAAGATAACGGTAAATGATGCGATTTTCGATGGGAAGACAGTATCAATAAACTACTCTATAGAAAGTAACAGAGATTTAGGCAAAAATCCAAGTACATTGGATTTTTTAACTATTAAAGGAGCAGGTGCCCAATCAGGAAGCAATGAAATTACTAAAGTCGCTGATAGAAAATATACAGGTTTAATAAAAACAAGCAGCGATCTAGTTAGTAGTAAAGAAACTACAGTGAACATTGAATGGAGTATAAAAAGTATAGACATTTTAGAAACAGAAGAAACGATAAAAGGGGATTGGAATTTTAATATTAATCTAAGAGGAATAGAAAATAAAGAGCAATTGATTAGAGGTAGTACAGAAAAAGATGGTGTAAAAGTAAATATGGAGAGAATGGAAATAACACCAATGTCGTTTATTTTATACTACAATCAAGAAGTATCTCAAGAAATAAGGGGTGTATGGGATGGAGTGGATATCGATTTAGAAGTGAGGGATGATTTAGGTAATCAGTATTCTGGGGAAGGAAATGGAGGCTCAGGTGAGGATTCTTATAATTTTAATTGGAGTAAAACATTCCAACAACTCAATGAGAATGCAACCAAGCTAATAATAACGCCTCACGTTAATTTAAGAATTCACACTCCTGAAAATTATGGTTCGGTAACAATAGTTGGAGGACAAGTAAAGGAGAGTTTCGTGTCTCGAAAACTGGGAGGCAATAAGGGTATTGTGTTAGATGATATTGTAATTGATTTAAAGAAATAAAAGAGAGACTGCCTAAAAACATTAGGCAGTCTCTTTTTCGTTAAAAACTAGTTATGAGTAAAGCATGCGGATGCTGCGTTTTATACTCATCTTTCCACGGAATGTTTAGTTGTTCCCACGATTCGCCGCTATCATTGGATTGAAAGACGCCATTGTTATTTAAAGTGTAAAACGTATGTGGTTCTGCTGGATTTGTCGCAAACATCGAAATGACTGTACCGATTGCAGACGGTAGTCCTTGCTGTACTTGCTCAAAAGGAGTATCTTTCGTTTTTCGATATATATAAGATTCATAAGGAATACGGTGATGAGCGAGATCGGCACTTGGCGCAGCAGAAACGAGAACAGTATCGCAATCAGCTGGATCGATAGCCATGCTGTATAAATAATGATGCTCAAGTCCTTCACTACATGAGATCCAGCTGTTTCCACTGTTATAACTTTCAAGATAGGCACGATCAGGTCCGCCCATAAATCCGTCACCACATGATGCATAAAGGCGATTGGGGGCTTCGGGGTGCATGAGTAATTGATGGGCGTCGATAGGAGCACCGAATTTTTTATCAATCCATGTATGCCCTTTATCGTTACTTTGAATAACAGCACCAGCTTCGATTGAAACGTGAATTGTATTTGGATTGTTTGGATCAACTGTGATCCAGCGTACGTGATGGGTAAAAGGTCTAGGCGGGAAAGCCCACGTATAAGAAGATAATAATGATTTCATATTTTTAAGTTCCGTCCATGTTTCACCACCGTTTTCTGAACGGAATAAAGCGCTCGGTTCAGTCCCTACATAAACGACTCCATATTCGTTAACTTGTTCATTAGGGCTTATCGTTATAGAAGTGATAGAGGAGTGTAAAATACCATCTTCTTTAGGGAAATCAAAGTAGCGATAGGAATCCCCAATTGGTCTCCACGAATCTCCGCCATCGTCGCTTAACCATAAACCTCGTCCAAATGTTCCGCAATATATACGATTTTGTTGGAACGGATCAACGGCAATACAGGTAGGTTGCATATTTTGCAAGTGACAAGTCGTTTCGTAGTTACCATCTTGTTCTTTCACTACAACAAGTTCACGCTCCATACAGAGAAATAAACGTTTCATTTTCGTAACCTCCTTAAAATTTCTTTCAATAGTAAACAATATGAAAATAAAAAAGAAGTAGTCTTGTTTTTATTTGAGAAAAAGGGATTGTTTAAAAAGTAGCGAAGTGTGTATACAGAGGAAGCGGGGGTTACGGGCGGTCAATTCGGGATAAAGATGGGGAGTTTGTTTCATACTAACATACAGATATGGCACTTAAAGGAGTATAAGTATGGGACATTCACATGATCACGGGCATTCTAAAAATAAAAAGGCGTTACTACTTGCATTCTTACTAACAACAAGCTTTATGGTTGCTGAAGTTATTGGCGGATTTGTAACAAATAGTTTAGCACTATTATCTGACGCGGGGCATATGTTAAGTGATGCAGTATCCTTGGCTTTAAGTTTACTTGCGTTTAAGCTTGGAGAAAAAGCAGCGACGACTGCAAAAACATACGGGTATAAGCGCGTCGAAATGTTAGCGGCATTATGTAACGGTGTCGTTCTTATCGTCATTTCTATATACATTTTTATTGAAGCAATTCGTCGTTTTAAAGAACCAGTTGAGATTGCTAGTAATGGGATGCTCATTATTGCTGTACTTGGTTTGCTTATTAATATTTTATCAGCTTGGATATTAATGAGAGGCGGAGATGTGAAAGGTAATTTGAACTTAAGAAGTGCTTTCTTACACGTACTAGGTGATCTATTAGGGTCAGTTGGAGCGATTATTGCTGCGTTACTTATTAAATTTTTAGGATGGAATGTTGCAGACGCAATTGCTAGTATTCTTGTGTCTATTTTAGTCGTTATTAGTGGGTGGCGTGTAACACGTGATACAGTCCATATATTAATGGAAGGTGCACCGCAGCACATAGATATGGATGAGGTGAAAAATACATTATTAACGATTGCGATTGTAAAAGAAGTTCATGATTTGCACATATGGTCTGTCACATCGGATTTTCAAGTATTAACTTGCCACCTAATTATAAAAGGTAATGAAACGCAAAGTGTATTAAAAGAGGCTACGGATGTATTAAAGGAGAAGTTTCATGTAGAACATGTCACCATCCAAGTAGAAATGGAAGGTGAGTTTTATCATAGCGAGACAACTTGCAAAGTATGAAAGAAAAAGGATCAGAAAAAGTGTCATAACATTTTTCGCAGGGCATACATATATATAATGTGGCCACAAATACTTTGTAAGGTAAATATTTCATAAGATTACTTTACTTATTAAGAATCATCTTTTATAATCAAAAGTGGTAATTGATAAAGATTATCATTTTCAATGATCGTAGAAAGGAGTTTTTTAAAAGATGAGTAGTCAACTCCGTTTTGCTGTTGAAAATCGTAAGAGGCATTTAATTGATGAGTTAATTGGAGCAGGGGTGTTTAAGATTCGCGACAGACAATTATACGAGCTATCTTTAGAGGAATTGGAAAAAGAGTACGAAGATATTGAAGATTACGCGAATATTCAGGCATAGCATATAGATTAGTAAAGAGGGAGCTGGTTACATTTTTGTGTAACCAGCTTTCTTATTCTTTCATAGAAATCATTTTTTGTATTTCTTTCATGGGACGGAGCCAGTTTTGAGCCATCATTTGTTCCATTTGTTTTTCGTCCTGCTTTTGAAGTGCTTGAATGATAGAGTGATGTTCTTTAATAGATTGACTTGCAGGTACAAAGTTTTGGAAAAACAAATATTCAAGTCGTAAAACGTGAAGCTGCATATTTTCTAGAAAAGGTTCAATATATCGGTTTTTAGCAATAGAAGTAATTGTATTGTGAAATTGTATATCTAGTTTTAAAGCTTTTTTTGAATCTTTTTCATGTATAGATTGTTGAAAAGTATCATTTATCTCGGAAAGTAGTTTAATATCAGCATCTGTAACTTTTTGAAGTGCTTGTTTTCCTATAATTGAGTGAAGACCGGCCAGCGTCTCATAAATGATAGATACGTCTTCTAATTTAATAGGAGCAATTTTCGTTTTTTGACCGGGAATCATTTCTACTAGCCCAGAAAGCTCTAAAATTTGTAAAGCTTCTCTAACTGGTGTTCTGCTTACACCTAGTGCTTCCGCCAATTCCCCATCATTAATTTTTTCATCTGGTTGTAATACACCTTCTATAATCCAATCTTGTAGTTGGGTTAAAACGAGTGACTTTGCGGAAACTCTTCCAGGTTTTTTATAATTTTGAGGGACAGGCATAAATAATTCAATCCTTTCATTGTATGTTTTGTTTTTTTCTACTCATAAGTTTTAGCTTCGGTTTTCCTTCATCCGGCTTTTGGCTTAATATAAGCACCATTACAATGACACAAAAAGCACCTAATAACTGAAAAGATTGAAACGGTACGTGCAAAATAAGTACGGAAGAAATAATAGCTGCGAGCGGCTCTGTACAACCAAATAACGTTGTTTCTTTCGGCGTAAGGTATCTTATACTATCTAAGTACAAATAAAATGCTATGAGTGTCCCGAAAATGACTACAAATGTAATGAGCGGGAGGGTACTTAGTTTTACATACTTTATAGTGGATAATAAAATGAATTCGTTTGTGGAAACAAAGTGTAAAATCGTTACACCAATACCCCCAATAATCATACCCCAGCCAACGATAACAGATGAAGACCACTTTTCTAACAATTTTTTTGAATACAAACTATAAAATGCAAGAGATAGTCCAGATAAAATGCCCCAAATGATAGCTGGTGTAGATACAGCTAAGTTATACATAGACCCGTTTGTTAATAAGAGAAAAGTCCCTACTAATGAGAGTGTAATTGAAATATAATCAATTTTTGATGGACGAACGTTCCATTTGAAAAGTAAGTATACAGTGATAAATATAGGGGCTAAATATTGTAACAAAGTTGCAACAGCAGCGTTTCCTTCTTTAATAGAGGCGAAGTACGTATACTGTACAGCAAGCATGCCGAAAAGACCGAACAAAATCATTTTACTAGCGTCGGATTTTTGCTTCCAGATGGCAAAAATCTCTTTTTTTCTCGTTCCGAATGATGAAATAATGAGTAGAATAACCCCAGATATAAGCAAACGGATCGTAACTAACCATTCGGTTGAAACATTTTCATATTGAAAAAGTTGTTGCGCAGCTGTTCCGGACAAGCCCCATAAACAAGCACCGATTATGACCATTATAATTCCTTTTAATCGATTTGGATCCATAAGACATATAATCCTCCTTCCAAAAATATATATTGGATACAATATGCAATATATCACAAAAAAGAGCATCAATAAACTGAAACTTCTAATTAGATGAAAAGTTATTAATAATGGAGACGAAATTTTTTTTGTACGTGGTAAAATATTGTAGAGAGGGTGGTATTGAAATGCTAGCAGGATTTTTGGTTTGTTTATTTGTTGGATTACTTATCATTTTTTTAGGGTATCAAATACATGTGAAAAAGAGATTGTTTTTGTTGGCAGGATATCAAGAAGAAACGTTTGTTGGAGATAAAAATAAATTAGCGAAGCTTTCAGGAGTATTTTCCTATATAGTCGGAGTTGCTACTATACTATTACCGTTTGGCTTAGAAAAAATAGGTGATGTAGTTGGTGTCGGATATGCTACCTTAATTGTTTTCGGTACAATGGTGTTTCTTATGAAAGCAAATATGTTAAATAAGAGTACTACAAAGTGAAAAAAGGCTCCATGCTACGGAAGCCTTTTTTCACTTTGTTATGAAGTATAAGTAAAAGCTGGAATAGGATCAACAAAGTTATTCCAATCTTGTTTCATTTCTTTTTCTGTTAATAGACAACTATCTAATGATTGTTCAATTAAAGAACGATCCATGTCAATTCCGATAAATACGAGTTCAGTTATTCGATCTCCATATTGTTCATCCCAGTTTTTCAATACTTCTGGTTCTTCTGTAATGATTTGATTTTTTTCCGCCTCAGGTAATGCCGCTATCCATTCACCAGCACCTTGAATTGTAATAGAGGAACCAGCTTGTGATAGAAGCCCTATCATAGTATTACGAGAGGCGAGCCAGAAAAATCCTTTCGCTCTTACAACATCTAATGGCCATTTTTCTAGCCAATTCATAAAGCGTTCAGGATGAAAAGGATATTTACGACGGTACACAAAGGAATGAATACCGTATTCTTCCGTTTCAGGTGTATGATGGTCACTATTTAATTCTTGCATCCAGCCAGCCGATTGACTGGCCTCTTCATAATTAAATAAATTTGTGTTTAAAACTTCTTGCAATGGTACTTTGCTAAATGAAGATTCAATAACCTTGGCGCTAGGATTTAATTTCTTTAGTAAATGATGGAGTTCTATCACATCTTCTTTTTCTAGTAGGTCTATCTTATTAAGAATAATTACATTTGCAAACTCAATTTGATCTATTAATAAATCAATAACTTCCCGAGTATCAGTTTCATCGATTGCCTGTTTTCGGTCTAGCAAACTTTCTCCATCTGCAAAATCATCCCAAAATCTATGTGCATCTACAACTGTAACCATCGTATCGAGGTGACAATTTTTCGTTAAATCAATGTTAAGAACTTCATCTGTATAAGTAAAGGTTTGGGCAACTGGAATAGGCTCACTTATACCAGAAGATTCAATAACTATATAGTCAATATCACCATTTTCAACAAGACGATTCACTTCTATCATTAAATCTTCTCGTAGTGTACAACAAATACAACCATTTTGAATTTCTACTAGTTTTTCCTCTGTGCGTGAAAAACCACCTTTTTTTATAAGGGACGCATCAATGTTTACTTCGCTCATATCATTAACGATAACAGCTACTTTTAAGTTGTTCTTATTAGTCAAAATGTGATGTAGTAAGGTAGTTTTTCCAGATCCTAAAAAACCACTTAATACAGTGATAGGTACTTTTTTCATGAAATAATCTCTCCTTCAAATCGTAATAATTACGTTTTATAATAAATGATGGGAAAGGAAAAATCAATAATAAATCATAATGATTACGATTTAAGGTTGGAATATACCATAAAAATTTTGCTGTATTAGGAATCATTTTGACAATCATCCGGCTTAAAGTGAAGGCGAGACAATGAATCTTTAATTGAATTTCAAAAGAATAAATTCTGCATATTTTTATGAAATATAATCATAATCGCAATGAAAAAAAAATAAAGATAAGAGTAATTTGGTTTGTTAAAAATATGTGTATAAGGAGATATGCAATGAACTGGGTTACTCATAAACCATCGTTTGACTTTGAAAAATTTAGTCCTATTATTCGGTCACAATCTGCGTGGAGTGGGCATTTAAATTTCGCATATGACTTAGTACGATTTGAAAAACCAGCAACTTTAGTTGAGTTAGGTACACATCTAGGTGCTTCCTTCTTCAGTTTTTGTCAGGGAGTAAAAGATGGTGGGTTAACTACAAAATGTTTTGCTGTAGATACCTGGGCTGGAGATGGGCATACAGGTCCATATGGAGAAGGGGTTTTTCAAATAGTAGAAAAAGTTGTGAGCGCTAACTACCTTAATATAGGAAAATTAATTCGGTCTACTTTTGATGATGCTATAGATCAGTTTCAAGATGAAACGATAAATCTTTTGCATATTGATGGCTATCATACGTATGAAGCTGTTTCTCATGATTATAAAACGTGGTTACCTAAAGTTTCCAAAAACGGTATTGTATTATTTCATGATATTGAAGTGAGAAGTGGTGATTTTGGCGTGTATAAGTTTTGGGATGAGATCAAGGCGAAGCACCCTCATTTTCAGTTTGGACATTCATACGGACTCGGAGTATTATTTCCAAAAGGGTGTAGTGATAAGTTTTCGGAGATACTTAAAAATAAAGAAGAAATACAAAATTTGTATAAATAAAAGTGGAGCATGCATCATTTTAATGATGTGTGCTTTTTTTGGGGAGAAAAATGGTAGTCCTTAAAAGGTGAAGATAATAGTAAAAAATCTTATTGTGGCAAATATTAAAAAAGTTATTCTTAGATTATTCTATCTAAATAAAAATGTAACATTTTTTATATTTTCCATTGCGAAAAGTAACATCTACTTTTACAATAGAAAAGGTGTCCAATATATTATACTGGAAAAATAAATCGAAATAATATGAAAATTTTGTTTTGTCTTCGCTAATTGTATACTACATACATGTAAGACGACATACATCATGTTATCGACTTGTAAGGAGAGAAAAAAATGAAAAGTGTAAGATTACCATCGATACCAGAAATTATCGTTCTTTTAATGCTATTTCTTGCTGTCGTCTTTTCCTTCCAAACGATTTTTGATCTCCCAATTCAATTAGCGCTGTTTATTTCATGGTTTTTAGTTATTGCGCTTGGATTAAGGTTAGGATTTCGTTATCAAGAATTGCAAGATGCAATTACAAAAGGAATTTCTAATGGATTAGAAGCTATTCTTATTTTAGTTGCAGTAGGGGCTTTAATTGGAACATGGATTGCTGGTGGGGTTGTACCAACATTAATTTATTATGGATTAGAATTTATCCACCCAAGCATATTCTTACTGGCAACTTTAATTATTTGTTCTATAACTTCTATTGCGACCGGAACATCATGGGGAACAGTTGGAACAGCTGGTATAGCTATGATGGCGATTGGTGAAGGGCTTGGATTACCACTTCCGCTTGTTGCTGGTGCAGTTCTTTCGGGAGCTTATTTCGGAGATAAATTATCACCACTTTCTGATAGTACAGTTCTTGCAGCTTCTATGGCAAAAGTAGATGTTATTGCTCACGTTCGAGCTATGCTTGTATTAGACGTTCCAGCGTATATTATTACTAGTATTATGTTTACTGTAGCTGGCTGGATGTACGGCGGGGATAATGTAGATTTGAACCGAGTAGAGTTTTTAAAAGAAGCTTTATTAAAGCAATTTGATATTAAAATATGGATGCTTGTTCCAGCGGTCATTGTTATCGTTCTATTAGCAATGAAGAAACCGTCGATGCCAACAATTGCAATGGGAGCTTTAATCGGTGCAATTTGGGCAACTCTTTTCCAAGGGATGAACTTTGGGGAGGCAATTGGAACAGCTTATAATGGATTCTCAATTCAATCTGGTGTTGAGTTTGTCGATAAGTTATTAAACCGTGGTGGAATTAACGGTATGCTTGGCTCAGTAGCCGTTATTATATTTGGCTTAGGTTTTGGTGGATTACTTGAAAAGCTAGGTGTTCTTAAAGTAATCGTATCGAAATTTGAGAAGAAATTAAATTCTGCAGGTAATGTAACGTTGTCTACATTAATCGTTGCATTTTTAGCGAACGTATTTGGTTGTGCGATGTACGTATCACTTATTTTAACGCCGAAAATTATGGAAGATAGCTATGATAAACTAAAAATAGACCGTCGTGTATTAGCACGTAACTCAGAAGTAGGTGGAACGTTAACTTCAGGTATGGTTCCATGGTCGGATAATGGTATTTTTATGGCTGGTATTTTAGGGGTAGCAACGTTATCATATATTCCATTTATGTGGTTAAGTTTTGTATCGTTAATTTTAGCAGTTATTTACGGATATACAGGCAAGTTCATTTGGTATGTAGATGATGCGGATAAAGGAAAGCAAGCATCATAAATGAAAAATCACCTTCTACACATTGTAGAAGGTGATTTTTTTATTTTGTATTTTGAGCTATTGAGGTTATTTCATGCTCATATTTAGTGATTTTTTGTTGTATCTTTTTTAAGTTCTTTTCAGTATCTTGAATGTGCTGTAAAACATTTATCTTTTGTTGTTTCATTAATTCTAATCGTTGAAGGATAGTAGATTCTCCATCCATGGACCAGTCAATAAATTGTTTTATTTTTTGAATAGGCATACCAGTTTCTTTTAAACATAAAATCATCTCTAAATATTTGAGTGCTTCTTCGTTAAAAACTCGATCTCCTTTTTCATTTCTTTGAAGAAAAGGGAACAGTCCTTGTCGATCGTAATAATGTATTTGAGAAATAGTTAAGTGGTGCATTTTGGCGACTTGACCAATTGTATAATACATGCGATTCATCCTCTTGTTACCAGGGTATAATTCCGTTTTTATTTAATATTTTACCATTATAGTTTGTTGCACTTAATGCATATTTAATAATAATCTTAGCACTTTCATTGGTTGTATGGCCACCAGGTGCATTTCCATTAAGGTCGGTAGTTGTAAAACCAGGTGTTACCCCGAAAACTGCTGGACCGTTAGTACCAAATTCTTTGCTAAAAGCTAATGTTAAAGCGTTAATAGCTGTTGTTGAAGAATTATATCCTAAAGCATTAATTGGATGTGTTTCACCATTAGCGAACATTGTTTGTGAAGCCATGTCAGTTGTTACATTTATTATTTTGCTGTTGTTTGACTTCTTTAATGATGGTAAAAAGGCTTGCATCATTTGGAAAGTTCCAAAAAAGTTAATTTCAAATCCTTGACGTAAAGTTTCAATATTTAATTTGCTAGGTAGCGTATTGAAGTCTAGTGCTATACCTGCGTTATTGATTAGTAAATCTAAGTGATCAGTCGTTTCATACATTTTTTTCATTGCTTTTTGAATGGATTGTGAATTTGAAATATCTACTTGAACATAAGAAACGTTGGAAATATTTAAAGATTTCACAGCTTCTTGACCAAGTTGTTCATTGCGAGCACCTAAAAATACGTGATAGCCTTTCTCTGCTAATTGGCGAACGAGTTCATATCCAATTCCTTTATTTGCACCTGTTACAAAAGCGTATTTTTTCATATTGAATTCCTCCAGTATCTTTTTAGTAGGTCACAATGGAAAGGATACAGCCTAAACTTAAGTTTAGGTCAAGAGGAATTTTAAAAAATAAATATCAAATATTTATATATACGAGTGAGAATCCTTATCATTTGAAGGGAAGTCTGTTAATATAAGAAATGTAGGTATTAAATTTTCAAGGGGATGAAAAAATGGAGTACAGAATTGAAAGAGACACATTAGGAGAAATAAAAGTTCCGGCTGATAAATTATGGGCAGCGCAAACACAAAGAAGTAAAGAGAACTTCCCAATTGGAACAGAGCAAATGCCGCTTGAAATTGTAAAAGCATTTGCGATTTTAAAGAAAAGTGCGGCCCTTAGCAATCAAAAACTAGGGAAGTTATCAGAAGAGAAAGCAAAAGCAATTGTGGAAGCTGCTGATGAAGTGATTGAAGGGAAATGGAATGAGCATTTTCCACTTGTCGTATGGCAAACGGGTAGTGGTACACAATCTAACATGAATGTGAATGAAGTAATTGCAAACCGCGGGAATCAAATTTTGAAAGAAAAGGGATCTGACGTACATATTCATCCGAATGATGATGTGAACATGTCTCAAAGTTCAAACGATACATTTCCAACAGCGCTTCATGTAGCATGTGTAATTGCGGTAGAAAATCACGTATTACCAGCAATTACGAAGTTAAAAGAAACTTTAGCAGAGAAAGCAACTGCATTTGAACATATTATAAAAATCGGTCGTACACATTTACAAGATGCAACACCGTTAACTTTGGGACAAGAAATTAGTGGATGGCACCGTATGCTTGAAAAAACTGAGCGTATGATTGCTGAGAGCAATACATATATGAAAGAGTTAGCAATTGGTGGTACTGCAGTTGGAACGGGTATTAATGCTCATCCTAAATTTGGTGATATGGTATCTGAGGAAATTAGCCAATTTACAGGTAAGAACTTTATTTCTGCACCAAATAAGTTCCATGCATTAACGAGCCATGATGAAGTTGTATATACTCATGGTGCATTAAAGGCATTAGCGGCTGATTTAATGAAGATTGCTAACGATGTACGTTGGCTTGCAAGTGGTCCACGTAGTGGTCTTGGAGAAATTATTATTCCAGCAAATGAGCCAGGAAGCTCGATTATGCCAGGTAAAGTAAACCCAACACAAAGTGAGGCGTTAACAATGGTTGTGGCGCAAGTGATGGGAAATGATACAACAATCGGATTTGCTGCGAGCCAAGGGAATTTTGAGTTAAACGTATTTAAACCAGTTATTGCTTATAACTTCTTACAATCAGCGCACTTATTAGCGGATGCAATTGTTTCGTTTAATGATAATTGTGCAGTTGGTATTGAAGCGGATGAAGAAGTAATTAACGAAAACGTGAATCGTTCATTAATGCTTGTTACAGCATTAAACCCTCATATTGGGTATGAAAATGCAGCGAAAATTGCAAAACATGCTCATAAAGATGGTTTAACTTTAAAAGAGGCAGCATTGCAATCGGGATTATTAACAGAAGAGCAATTTGACGAAATTGTAGATCCGAAAAAAATGATCGCTCCAAAAGAATAATAGAAGAAGCCCAGATTCGAAATTTCGAATCTGGGCTTCTTTCTCACATATAAATTTTAATCCCTTTTTATGTTTTCTTCAACTGCACAACTGTAAGTTCTGAAATATTATTTGGTAGTGGTCGAATGGATTACTTTTATATGTGGGCAGTTCTCTTTTAAGAGTGAAATGAATTTTTCTTCGTCTTGTGGTACGAAAGTTTTCACGGCATCAAATAAATTGTAATCAATTTCTAATTGCTGTCGAGTCCATTTTTCTGAACGGAGTTTTTTGCCAGAGTATTTAATGTGACGAATGTCTTCAAATGGAATTTCAGTGCGCAGTATGAAACCGTGTTTTACAACAATTGATGATTTCGTTATATTATAGTGTGAAAAATAGAATGAAGAAAGATTCACGATATTTAACAGCATCATAAGAGTAAAAAAAATAGAATTTTCATTTTGGAAGAATAGTGAAATGAAAAAAATAATTATAAATAATATAATGAAAATGACGTGAAATGGATTTTTTTTTGCTTTAAATTTCAAGTAAGTCACCTCGATAAAAGTGTTCTTTAAATAAATTAAATCACAATATCTTAATGAAACGCGAAAATATGCAAGATTGCATATTTTTTGGGTTTGTTATTCGTGTAAAATTTTTTGATAGGATAAATGTAAATGAAGTTTTTTTATAGTGGAGTGGCATGAAGTGGCTTATAAGAATAGAAATGTAGCGCTAGTCATATTTAGTTGTATAATGATTATGAGTGGCTGTTCAAATAAAATGGTTGAGGATGGAAACCGAAAACATGTATTTATAGAGACAAGTAAAGTTTTAGTAGAGGTTGTTTACAAAAAATATAAAAGATGAAAGGGTGCTTCCATAAAAGGAAGCGCCTTTTTTGTAGTTAAAATGGAATATTTGATAGGGGGTAAATAGAGGGTTTGTTTCATTTCGGATATCACTTTAATTAAGTTATTACAGTTTCTCCATGGAATAATAATTTCATTATAGTTAGCGGTTATTTGAGAAATTTATAGATGATTTTATAAAAGTTTGCAAAATAGGTAAACGAAACATTGAAATGTCTGATTTCTGTATGTTAAGATGATGAAGTGATAATAAACGTAATTGTAATTTGTTTGTTTTTAAATAAACATTTTGAAGGAGTGTTTAGTGTGAACGATATTTCAGAGAAGTTTTGGGATGCGTCGGTAGAGGAATTGAAAAAAGGGTATGTGTTTGATGAGGAAGCAGAGGAGTATATTTGTTTAGCATGTGGAGAAGCGTTTATTAAAGGAGTTATTTATCAACATAATCAAGTTTTGTATGAAGCAGAGAAGTTTGTCCAATTGCATATGCATAGTGAGCATACGTCTATGTTTGATTATTTATTAAATCTTGATAAGAAGTTTACTGGTTTAACCGATTTACAAAAGAAGATGGTTCAGTTTTTCCATATGGGACTGAATGATAAAGAAATTGTAAAAGAGATGGACGGCGGTAGCACATCGACGATTCGTAATCATCGTTTTACATTGCGAGAGAAGATGAAGCAAGCAAAAGTATTTTTAGCGTTAATGGAATTATCAGAAGAAAAATCGAAGGTACAAACGAAATTTGTACCAATTCATAGAACAGCAACGATGGTGGATGATCGATATAATATTACGGAAGAAGAAAATGATGAAGTATTAAAAACTCATTTTATAGATGGATTAGATGGGCCGCTTTCTAAATTTCCGAAGAAGCAAAAGCGTAAATTAATTATATTACGTCACTTAGTGAAAAAGTTTGATAGTAATCAAAAGTATTCCGAAAAAGAAGTGAATACAATTTTAGAAAATGTATATCCAGATTTCGTGACTTTAAGAAGATATTTAATTGAATATGGATTTTTAGATAGAACAGTAGATGGAAGTCAATATTGGGTGAAGTTATAATAATGCGGAAAGAAAATGAATAGAAGCAAATCATTATAACAACTATACAAAGAGATAGAGATGGAAAAAAGATTTTTAATAAAAGGAGAAATGTAATTTGAAACCACCTACAGATAACAATAAAGAAGGTGTGGAGTCACATAAGTTAGAAAGTGAGAGTAAACCGATTTGGAAATCGATGTCTATGTTTTTAGTACCGTTATTATTAAGTAATGTACTTCAATCAGTTGGACAATTATTTGGTATGGTCGTAGTAGGGAGATGGCTTGGTGTCAATGATTTAGCAGCTATATCAGCATTCTTTCCGTTATTTTTCCTACTCGTTTCATTCGTAATTGGAATTGGGTCGGGTAGTTCTATTTTAATTGGTCAGGCGTTTGGCGCTAAAAATGAAGATCGTTTAAAAGCTATCGTTGGTACGACACTTACATTTACGTTTATTATCGGAGTTGCATTGGCGATAATAGGCAGTATTTTTGCAATGGATATTATGCGTCTAATGGGAACGCCAGAAAATATAATTGAAATAAGTGTACATTATGCAAGAATTTTATTTATATCGATGCCAGTATTATTTTTATATTTTGCATACACAACATTTATGAGAGGGACAGGAGATTCTAAAACGCCATTTTACTTTTTAATTGTAAGTACAGCGCTAAATATGATCTTATTACCAATTCTTATTTTTGGCTGGTTAGGAGCTCCGAAATTAGATGTGTATGGAGCAGCATATGCTTCTGTTATATCGACAGTTATTACGTTTATTGTCATGCTAGTGTATTTAAAGAAGAAAAATCATCCACTACAACTAGATGGAACGGTAAGGAAATACCTTCGAATGGATGGTGAGTTGTTAAAGCTATTGCTACGACTCGGTATTCCAGCGAGTATTAATATGATATTAGTTTCATTATCTGAAATTGCGGTAATCGCGTTTGTAAATCGTTATGGTTCGGATGCAACAGCTGCTTATGGCGTCGTGAATCAAGTTGCCAGTTATGTACAAATGCCAGCCGTTAGCCTTGGCATTACAGTCTCTATTTTTGCGGCACAATCAATTGGTGCAAATCAATTTGATCGATTGCAGAAAGTTGTAAAGGCTGGAATTATTATGAACTATGTTATCGGTGGTATGTTAATATCTCTTATTTACTTGTTCTCAAGAGACATTTTATCACTATTTTTAACGAGTCAAACTACAATTGATATTGCTCATAGTTTAGTTATGATTACATTATGGAGTTATTTAATTTTCGGTCATGCACAAATTATTAGTGCGACAATGCGAGCGAGTGGTACAGTATTATGGCCAACTGTTATTGGTGTTGTATCAATTTGGCTAGTTGAAGTACCAGTAGCATATTATCTTTCTTACCATACAAGCCTTGGAATTGAAGGGATATGGATTGGATACCCAGCAGCATTTATTGTTAGTCTCATATTACAGTATGCATATTATAAGCTTTCATGGCAGAAGAAACGAATTACACGATTAGTTAGTTAAATAGTGAAAATGTCCCTAAGTTATTATACTTAGGGACATTTTTTTGAAGCGTATGTTTATCTCGCAAAAGCCTGATTGATGAGGGCTAATAATTAGTGGGGATGAAGAAAACCCCCACTGATTAAAGTTTCACTTTATAAATAGCTTTTTAAAGTGATATCAAAATGTTGTCTAATAAGTTTTTTATCACTCATATAAAACTCCCACGCTTTTTCTGGTGCACCGATAATTTCAAAGGATTCTTCTGTAATATATAAAGCGCAATCATCTTCTAGTGCAATCCCCTCTATATTACCTTGGTGATTTTGTAAAAAGGAATGAAAAGCATTCATTCTATTTAATTGATTATAATGTGGGCAAAACCTTTTGTTAACAATCCCCCAGCCGTTACTTTCTACATAACCAGAACCTTCATAATCTGATCGGATACTAGATGTGAACCAACACATAGCACCAGCACTATACCCTGCAATGAGTGTTCCTTGCTCGAGAGCCAATAGTAATTTCTCATCTAGTTTATGTTCTTTCCATTGTGTAAGCATTTCAACATAGTTTCCACCACCAAGGTAAATGAAATCGGCTGAATGAATCATCTCATCTATTTCATATTTAGAAGGCATATCGGTTATTGTACGTAAAATTTGTACATCACAATGGAATTGGTTTTCAAACGTGTCTAAAAATAATTTTATATAGCTTTCATCATCATGACTAGCTGTTGGAATGAATAATATTTTTGGGTACTGTTTATTTGTTAATTCTATAAGTCGTTCATTAATATGAAAGTGATTTAAATCTTGTAAATCACCACCACCAATGACAGCTAATTTCATAGTAAAGCACCACCTAATCATTTTTGTTATGTAAAAATTCGATAGAAGAGAGTTACATTCCTTCTCTAATGTAATGAATAAAGAGAAAATACAGTTTAAATATATTGGAATAGTAAAGGGAATGATGATTATATAGAGTGATGAATTAGAAACAGTTTATTGATATATAATATTGCATACTATTGTTTCAAAATATGGAAACAATATGGTTAAATGGATATAACGACTCATTAATTAATATTGAATGAGTGTATATATTTTATAAAGGCGTCGGAAATACTAGGGATTTTACAAACGTATTTTTTACTTTTTATAGGAACTTGTATTACAATATGGTAAAATTATATTAATATATTTATTCGGTATAGAATGAAAAAAGGAGCGTGAAAAAAGTGGATTTTCGATTTGAATTTACAACGAAGTTGAAAGAATACTTAGATGATGAGAAGGATGAAAAAGTAATAAAAGATGGACATAGAGATATAATTTTTCATTATTTATATGCATTAGAGAGTGAAATTGGCGTCGTTAAAAATCCTAACTTTACTTTTTTTGCATCAGGAAGACGTTCACATATAGTATTGGAGAATGTTGAATTTAAAACGGAAGTCAATGTGAAAAGTAATATAATTGAAATTACAAAAATAGTGGATAATGTAGCTATTCCGTTAGACACTATCGTAGCGAAAAATCGGGAATTATTTGCACTTGGGCGTAATGAGAAGTTTAGTGTACAAATATTAGAGCAGTATCTATTTGATACATTTGGAGAGAAGTTAGGTTTACAATGAATGGATATTCATAATTAGTGGATAGCAGTTTATATCATTCGTGTTTGACCTTTCATTTAATTTGTACTACAATCTGTAGTGTGAAAGGAGCCATACTATGTTTACTCAAAATTATAAGTTAAATGAGCAAGGGTTAAATCACTTCTTTGGACCACTTGAAGCGAAAATAATGGAGATTGTTTGGTCCACTGAAGGTATTACCATTAAAGAAGTACAGCAGAAATTAAGTGAAGAATCACCGGTGAACTTTAATACTGTTATGACAGTTATGAACAGGTTAGTAGAGAAACTACACTTAGAAAAACAGACTGTGAGAAGAAGTGGCATATATCATGCTGTACAAACAAAAGAAGAATTCTTATCCAATCAAACGAAGAAAATGACGCAGGAATTAATGGGGGAATTTGGAGATTTAGTTGTAAATCATATGTTAGATGAGTTAGAGCAGGCTGATCCGACTTTACTAAAAAAATTAGAAGATAAATTGAGTCAGTTAAAAAAAGAGGATCGATAAAATGAAATGGCAAATGCGTAAAATCGTATTGTTAGCAGTAATTGTTAGTACTCTCTTTTTTTGTATGTTAACGTATTACGTTACATATCCATTTCTTTTTCAAAATAAGGCGTTCTTTCTTTCAAAGTTTTGCTTGTTTCAGTTAGAAAAACATATGAAAGAACTATCGTTGATTCGTATCATAATAGCTGGATTATTATTACTTACTGTACTGATAGTGTGCAAAAGAGTTTGGCGGCAATTTTTCTATAGTAAAAAATTACAAAAAATACTTGTACCTTTTATTAGAAAAGGAAAACAAATATATATATTACCGACCGAGGAAATTGCAGCATTTACAATTGGATTATTTCGTCCGAAAGTTGTCATGTCAGAAGGGATAATTCACACGTTTTCAGAGGAAGAAATTGATGCGATTGTTTTTCATGAAGAATATCATCAAAACAATCGGGATCCACTAAAATTATTTTGTTTTACGTTATTAGCAGAAGGAATGTTGTACATCCCGATATTAAAAGGGCTGCTACAGCGATACCATACGTATCAAGAGTTAGCAGCAGATAAATATGCGATGCAAAAAATGAAATCCTCATTCGAGTTAGGTAGCGCGTTATTAAAATTAATTAAAATAAAGACAATGGAAAATCGATGTGTGACAGCTTCATTTGCAAAAACAGCAATAAATTTACGAATTGAGCAAGTGTTAAATGAAAAAGTTGTGAAGCTTACTATCCCGTTACATACAAATTCGGTATATGTAACGCTAGGTTTATTCTGTATGTCGATTGTACTTATTGTCGGAGAGTGCATATAGCCTCTTTTTTTAACAATTAACACTACTAGGTGTAGTGTTTTTAGGGGGAATAAAATGAACGCAGCAGATTTAACAATTTGGCTTGTAGCTGGGGCGGGAGTATTGTCATTTATATCGCCATGCTCTTTACCTCTATATCCATCTTATTTATCTTATATTACAGGTGTTTCAATTCAAGATTTAAAAGAGAATCGTGGGATTATGCAAAAATCAGCGATTATACATACCGTATTTTTTATGATTGGATTTTCGGTTATATTTTATGCGTTAGGTTTGTCGGTAAGCTGGATTGGAATAACATTCTCATCTAACCAAAAATTGATTCAACAAATTGGTGGGGTTTTTATTGTTTTGATGGGGTTATTTATGACTGGATTGTTTCAGCCTAAGTGGCTTATGGCAGAGAAAAAGGTGCAGTATAGAAGTAAATCGACTGGATATATTCGTTCGATATTAGTCGGTATGACATATGCAGCGGGATGGACGCCATGTGTTGGGCCGATATTTTCAGCTGTACTCATGCTTGGCGCGACGAATCCTGAAGGGGCACTTCTTTATATTACAGCGTATACTCTTGGGTTTGCGGTTCCATTTTTCGTGATGGCATTCTTTATTGGGAAGGTAAAATGGATTGTTACATATGCCAATGTCATGATGAAAATTGGCGGCGTAATGATGATTGTAACAGGTGTTTTATTGTATACAAATCAAATGACGAAAATTACAGCGTTCTTTATTCGCCTATTTGGTGGATTTACAGGATTTTAAAAAATGAGGAGGAAGAAAAGTGAAGAAACTAATTGCTATTATATTAGTAGGAGCACTCGTTTGGGCGGGTGTTAACTTTTATAATTCAAAGAAAGAAGAAAAGGAAAGAAAAGCGAAACAAGCGGAGTTAAAAGAGAAAGAAGTATTACCACAAATAGGGTTTAAAGCACCAAATATAACATTAAAAGGATTAGATGGAAAGTTGTATTCGCTAAATGATGCGAAGGGAAAACCATATATTATTAATTTTTGGGCATCGTGGTGTGGACCATGTGAAATGGAGGCACCTGACTTAGTTCGTTTTTATGACAAATATAAAAAGGATATTGAAATCTTTGCAGTAAATGCAACTGTTAGTGACCCAGTACAAGAAGCAACTGCATTTGCGGATCGCTATGGATTTGAGTTTCCAGTTCTTCTAGATATGGATGGAGTAGCTGGATTAGATTATAAAGTATTTTCTTTACCAACGACATTTTTTGTTAATAAAGATGGAATTATAGTAGATCATGTACGAGGGGTATTACCTCCAGATCAATTAGAAAAGAAATTTCAAAAATTAATTGAGGGTTAAGAGGGGATTTTGCAGCGATGGAGTGGATCATGAGGTTACAACCCGTATCTCTTATAATTGGAAGTCTATTTGGATTTATGCTGATGAAACGAAAGATGAAGCATCAAAATGTACCGTATGAAAAAATGATGGATGCTGTAACAAATGCGTTTCTTATTATCGTATTTGTATGGAAATTTGCACCGGCAATTTTAAATCCAGTATGGGCTTTTAGGTCGCCATTGCAAGCATTACTAGCTGTAGGAAGCATGCAGCACATTTTAATAGGGGGCATAATTGCGAGTGCATACATTGTTTGGAAAAGTAAAAAGGAGCAATTTTTGCTTCATATTTTACTTGATGCATTGCCTTTTGCATTGTGCGTGAGCAGTATCTTTTATTTTCTATTCCATCGAGAAGTAGGTGTACAAACGACACTACCATGGGGAATGAAAATATATGAATCTAAATTTTTATATCATCCTATTTTCGCATACGAGATCATCCTCGCCCTTTGTGTAATTGGTTTGTTATGGATGAAAAATGAAAGATTAGGAACTGGAAAAAATATAAGTGTTTTTCTAATTTGTGAGGGGACTGCTCATATTGTTATTTCGCTTATTAGTGAACAAAACTCGGTTCTATTTGGCCTGTCAATACAGCAAATACTTAGTTTTTGTGTTATTAGTTTAGGCATTTTGTTCATGCCGAAAAAATAAAAATAGCCATGTACGGAGAGTATCCGTGCGTGGCTATTTTTATTTTATATATTAAAAAATCGGCGGGGTAACAGAAAATAAGACAATTGCATTTTTCTCGAATTGATTTACCCATTTATGCTTTAAATAAGCAGGTATTTTTACACTATCACCAGTTTCTAATGTGTACTCTTCTTCATTTAAATACAATGTAATTGTTCCGTCTAATACAAATGCTAATTCTTCACCTTTATGTTCTAGAATATTATCTGATGAAGAAGTATTTGGGGGAACAGTCATAATTGCTGTTGCTAAATTACCTGTGAAATCAGGCGATAGCATTTCATATGATAAATTATCGATAATCATTTTTTTTCGTTTATGAGAGCGCACGATTAAATCGTCTGTATTTGTTTCTTCAAGTAGAAAACTAAATGTTGGAACATCCAGTGCCTTTGCGAGTACCTTTAACGTTTGAATGGAAGGGTTAGCAGAACCACGCTCAATTTGACTTAACATAGATGGTGTAATTTCAGCCATATTTGCTAGTTGTTTACTAGTTAAACCTTTTTCTTTTCTTTGCTTTTCAATCTTTTTACCAATATCTATATTTTCCATAAAACATTCTCCTTAATGATTATTAAATTATATTTAAATAAATTAAATTAAAATTAACTAAAATGAATAATTTATGTTAAACTATATTAAAATTAATTTAATTATAATTTATTGTATAGCAAGCTACAAGGATATGAGGAGGAAACGGAATGAAGGAAATAGAGGTATTAAAAGCAGAGTATCCATTAGTTAACAAGCTTATTGCAACAGAAGAAATATTTTGGATAAACCCGAATATAGAAAAATATGAAACAGCAATAACAGCTTCACCACTTAATGAAGAAGATGTCAAAGACGCGGAAGAGAGATTAAAGCGTTTTGCACCATATATTGCGAAAGTTTTTCCTGAAACGAAAGAAACGAATGGTATTATAGAATCACCTTTAGTAAAAATACCTTCAATGAAACAGTCTTTAGAGAAAAATTACGGGCAACTTATACTAGGAAAATTACTATTAAAATGTGATAGTCATCTTCCGATATCAGGATCAATTAAAGCTAGGGGCGGGATTTATGAAGTGTTGAAACATGCTGAACAATTAGCTCTGCAGCATGGAATGTTAACAGAGGAAGATAATTATTCTATTTTAGATAGTGACACATGTAGAGAGTTTTTTGCAAAATACTCAATTGCGGTAGGTTCTACAGGTAATTTAGGGCTAAGTATTGGGATTATGAGTGCGAAACTAGGTTTTAACGTAACTGTCCATATGTCAGCAGACGCAAAAGAATGGAAAAAAGATTTATTAAGAAATAAAGGTGTAAATGTTATTGAATATGAAGCTGATTATAGTAAAGCAGTAGAAGAGGGGCGTCAGCAAGCAGATGCAGATCCTAGCTGTTATTTTGTAGATGATGAAAACTCACATGATTTATTTTTAGGATACGCAGTAGCAGCATCTCGTTTACAAAAGCAATTAGAAGAGTTAGAGATTATAGTAGATGAAGAACATCCTTTATTCGTTTATCTTCCGTGTGGAGTAGGTGGGGGACCTGGCGGGGTAGCATTTGGTTTAAAGTTATTGTATAAAAACAACGTCCATTGTTTCTTTGCAGAGCCAACACATTCTCCATGTATGTTACTCGGGTTAATGACAGGACTTCATGATAAAATCGCCGTTCAAGATATCGGGATTGATAATATAACAGACGCGGACGGACTGGCAGTAGGAAGACCGTCTGGATTTGTCGGTAAAACGATAGAACCATTTTTGAACGGAAATTACACAGTAAGTGATGAAGAGTTATATAGATTATTAAAAGAACTGGCTGATAAGGAAAATATTAATTTAGAGCCTTCTGCATTAGCTGGTATGGTTGGGCCAGTGAATGTATGTAAAAATGAAAACGAGTATTTACAAAAGCAACAGTTAACAGAGACGGTGAAAAAAGGTACTCATATTGTGTGGGGAACTGGTGGGAGCATGGTTCCAGAAGATGTGATGAATGGGTATTATAAGAAAGGTTTGGAATTAACAATATAAGAAAAATGAGGCTAGTTGTAGCCTCATTTTTTCATGTACATAAAAATCTTTGTTATTTTCACAATAGTTCTTTATAGTATAGATATGAAGGATTACTAATATCGAATAAATATAACAAAACAGCTTTATTTTACATAATAAGAGGATGTGTGTATACGATGTCATTACAGACTAAATATATAGCGGGTATTTCGCTTGGGGTTATGGGAGTAGGCTTTGCTGCTTCTATCCCTTTTCAAGGAACGATAGCTGGAGAGATTATACAAGGGGGATTTGAAGCTGGATTAGTTGGCGGACTTGCGGATTGGTTCGCGGTTACAGCATTATTTCGTCATCCGATGGGAATCCCAATTCCGCATACAGCTTTGTTACCTAAAAACCGTAAACGAGTAACGAAAGGGCTCATTCATACGTTAGAAAATGAGTGGCTGACGAAAGAAAGTATTACGAATAAAGTAAAAGAAATGCAGTTAGCGCAAATGGTGCTACAAATTGCTGAGAGAGAAATGCAGTCTGATGCTGTGAAAAAGGGAATTGTAACGATTGCTGAGAAAGCGATTGTTTCAATAGATACAGAAAAGTTAGCTGTTATTATTGAAAAAGAACTTAAAACATATTTGCATACAATTAATACGAGTAACATCTTACAAGTGCTTGTTGATCAATTAGTTGTGCAAGAATATGATGAAAAGACACTTGATTACATATTAGTAAAAGTGAAAGATTGGACAGCGCAAGATGAAGCTCGTTACCAGCTTGGAAGCTTAGGTATGAAGGCGATGGAAAACATAAAAGTAGATGGATTCTTACAGTTTACTTTGAAATCGTTTATGAATATTGTAGATGAAGATAAAATTGGCGGCATTTTGCAGAAATTTATTATTAGCAATATTAACAGCTTACAAGATGCAGATAATGGCACAAGACAACTTATCTTATCAAAAATTCGCCAAGAAATTATAAATGTAAAAGAAAATGAAGCTTTACTACAGGAATTAGAAAATTGGAAAGAAAAGTGGATTGCGAATTGGGATGCTACTGACAAAATAAAAGAGATGCTGGAGCAAGTACAACAAAGAGCAGTTACCTTTGTAAACAAAGAAGAATTTGCTGATACATATGTTATTCCATTTTTACAAACGCAAATGAATAAAATAAAAGAAGACGAAGTGACGGTTCAAAAAATAGAAGATTGGTTACAAAAGCAAGTTGTCACACTTGTTGAAAAGAATCATTCGAAAATTGGAAAACTTGTACAAGAAAACCTTGATAAACTAGACGATAAAACATTAATTGAAATGATCGAAAATAACGTCGGTAAAGATTTGCAGTGGATCCGAGTGAACGGGGCTGTTTGCGGATTTATGATTGGCTTAATTTTAGAAGGAATTAAAGCGATTATATGAGAAAAACCTTCCACATTTGTGGAAGGTTTTTCTTATTTTTCGATAACGTTCATATTCAAATTATAAGCTTTCTCAATATTTAATTTGTACGTTCCATTTCCAGTTTTAATCGAATTTTTATACCAATGTTCTCGGTCGATTAATTCTGGATTTTCTTCTGAAGTATTATTTTCTTTTTTCGTTAAATCTTCAACTTGTTCCCAAGGTGTGTTTCCATGTGTTTCTTTTTGATTTGTTACTGCTGTTAAAGATACATCACTCTCTTTTGCAAGATGGACAGACACTCTTGAGCTTTCTTGTACAAACCAATTATTTTGTAATTGACCTGGATAAAGAGATAGTTCGTTATTTGAAGCACGGATTTCCACATTTTTATTTTGCGGAAGAACAAGCGTTGGTTTCACCTGTGGTGCCGAGTTAAATAACGTATGCTGAACAGGTAATGATTTTAATGTGATATGCATCGTTTCTCCAGCCGTTTGAACGGAAAGGAAATCATCTCGTTTTAAATTGAGTTTTTCATTTGCTTTCGTCGTCATTTCATACGTTCCCAAAAGATGAATTTGATTTGTATTATTTCCCTCTATCGTTAGAGGCTGATGTCCTGCATCTACTACGATTTTTTTGATAGATTCAGGTATATCAAGTGGTCCGTCTGGAATATTACTCGTTTGCCTCGTTGTATTCATAGAATGACGAACTTCGTCTAGTAATCCAGTAGATAATAAACAGTAAAAAGCAATTCCAACACTTCCTAAAACGCCGATAAAGAAAATACTAAAAATATCATATTTAATAAATGATTGTTCCTTTTTAGAAAATAGAAGGTATAGTAAAATTTCAGCGCCAAGTATAATAAGTAAAACAGGCCACCATGCTGTTAATGTATCCAATACTTGGGTGCCTTTAATGACTGAAAATAGTAAGAAGCAACCTAATGTAATAATGGAAAGCCCCATTGAGAATGTTCCAACGCGCCATGTTCTCATTCGTTTGTACCACCTTTATTTTCTTTATTTCCAAGTAACAATTTAAAGCCGCCGCCAATTAAAAGGAGAGCAACGATAGACGTTTGGAAATAGCGATAATATAGTTCGCTAAGATGAATATTAAATATAGTTGCAAAATAGTCATTCAAAATAGGAAGGACTGTTTGATCTAATAAATAATAACCACCTAATACAATTAATCCGATACCGATCCATCTTTGATGATTTATAAAATAATCTATGATAGGTTCGTCATTAACACGTTCTTTTCCGTATTTTGCAGTTTGCTGTAACGCATCAAAAAAGCTATAGAACCAAATGATGGGTACTAAAAATAAAAACGCTGAAAGTCTTAATAAGTCGAGTAAATATATGGAAAGTAAAAAGGCTGCCATAAGCTGAAGACCACGGCGCTGTAAGCCTAAATACATATGTCCTGCTCCAGGAAACATTGCTAAAATGGAAGCGAATGTTTTATTTTTCTTTCCTTGTTCTCGATGCTCTTCAAACTCTTCGAAAATAGTACGGTCATCTAGTTGCTCTCCGCGTTCTTTTTTCTGGAGTTGCTGAACAACATCGAAGAAATTATAAATCCATAAAACAGGTAACGTTACGAGAAAGATAAGGAAACTTTCTTGAGATGTTAAAAGGGCAACGAAAATGATCATACTTCCAATTCCTGTACAAGCTACTAAAAATGTAAGTCCACGTTGCATAAGTCCTAATTGAAAATGACCAAGTCCAGGGATAATTGATAGAAGAATGATATAAAATCGTTCGCTCTCTTTAGAGGACTCTGTAAATTCTCCGGCCGCTTGTTTTTTCGATTGATTAATAATAGTGATAACTAAATCTAATAAATTGATCGCCCATAACACGACTAGTAAAAATAGAGAAAGAAAAGCAATATCACGCTCTCCTAATGCTATTGTGCAAAATGCTGCAAAGATAAATAGAAATACAGCCCCTCCGCTATATAAAATAAATCGTCCAAACTTCTTTAAATATAAATGTCCAAGCCCAGGAATTAGCCCTAATACAAGTGCTAAAAAGGGGTTTTTATTCATGCTTTGAACCTCCGTCCTTTGTTGATGTGTCTACCGATTTGTTTACAATTTGTTGTGAGATAGAAGACTCGTTATGTTTTGAAGATTTCTCGAAATTTGATGTCGCTGTAAAAATATATTGGAATAAACCACTTACCATAAAAATAATTGTAGCCGCAGTCGCAATTATGTAGTGAATAATTGTGCGTTTTAGTGAGTTTGTTTTTATATATTCATTAGACTGTAGTGTTTCAAAATTAATTTGCGTCATAACTTCGTTCGTAAATGAATCATCATTTATCATTGGAAGGTTTTCATGTTGTTCATCAATACTTTCCATATAAAGTGCTAAACAATAATCACATTCAAAAAGATGTTCTTCCATAGATTCACGTTCATTGCTTTCTATAAAATCTAATGTATAATTGCGCCAATCTTCTTTTGAATAATGCATCATAGAAACTCTTCCTCCTTCCAATGTTTTTTAATCCATTTTCTTGCCCGATACAGTTTCATTTCGACTGTTTTCACTTCGATGTTTTCCTGCAAAGCAATTTCTTGATAACTTTTTTCTTCTAAATAATGCGAGAGAACGACATCACGGTAATTTTCAGGAAGTTCTCTTAGTTTTTGAGCAATGAGTAATTTTTGCTCTTTCGTCAATAGTAAAGCTTCAATGTTATGAGAGGATTTTATATTTTCCTCAGTTTCTTTACATAAGGAGAGTTCTTCGTGTTCTCTAGCTTTCTTCCTTTTATAATCAATAGCGTGATTGGTGGCAATACGCGCCATCCACGTTTTTAATCCGCGAAATTGATAATTTGGGAGAGAGGCGTGAATTTTTACGAATACTTCTTGTGTAACATCTTTCGCATCTTCTTCATGTCTTAAAATAGAAAAGATAACTTGAAAAATATAATGACGATACGTTTGTACAAGGATACGAAAAGCATGTTCGCTTCCTTGCTGTGCTTTTTCAATTAATTGTTTTTCCTCAATGGGTCTCTCCCTCCTTTTTGACGCATTCTATTATATAGACGTAAGAAATGATAAGTCACCCTACACATGTTGTAAAAAAAGAATAATATATTTTTAGAAAGGAGGCTATATGAAAAAGGTGTGAAAAAATGGTAAAAAGGAGTATATAATGAGCAAAGAGGAAATGTTACGCGGAGAAAGGATGTGAATGTTAGTAGGAGGACGTCCATACTAACAAACATGAAAATTAAAATATTAATAGCAGATGATAATTCTTTTATTAGAGAAGGCATGAAAATTATTTTAAATACATACGAAGAGTTTGAAGTGTTAGATACTGTAAATGATGGAAAAGAAGCTGTAGCATATTGTAAGAAACATGAAGTCGATATTGTGCTTTTAGATGTCCGCATGCCAAACATGAACGGGGTAGAGGCGACAAAGTTAATTTGTGAAGAGACGAAAACGAAGCCGCTTATTTTAACGACGTTTGATGATGATGAATATATATTGGACGCAGTAAAAAACGGAGCAAAAGGTTATTTATTAAAAAATAATGATCCGGAACGTATTCGTGATGCGATAAAAGGAGTGTATAACGGTCAAACTGTTATGCAAGATGTAGTACTTGATAAAATTAAATCTAATTTAATGGAAAGTAAAGAGGAAGAATGTAAAATAGATAAGAGTCTTTTTACAGAAAGGGAGCTTAGTATTATCGCATTAATTGCGAAAGGTTTCTCGAATAAAGAAATTTCAAAGCAGCTTTTCATATCAGAGGGAACAATCGCAAATTATATTACATCGGTTTTAGGGAAAACTGGACTAGAACATCGCACACAAATTGCGATTTATTACTTAACAGGGAAAGTAGATTAATGATATGGAATTTTGGTTAATTGTAAGTAAATTAATTGTTTTTATATATATTGTGTTTAGTTACATTTATTTAAATGTCGCGAACTTACCATGGATTATATTTACTTTGCTTTTATATCTTTCTGTAAACGTACTGATTTCTATATTTAAAAAAGATACGTACAAAAACATATTAACTTCTGTGTCAATTGGCGTAGTTATGTTATTTACATGGAAGATTCATCCGCTTTTTATTTTGTTTTTACCATTGAATTTATATGAACTTGTATTTCGATATATAGAGAAGAAATGGCAGCTCTTTATCGTTATGATGATTCCTATTATCTTTACAGATGAAAGTATTCGAATGACATATGGATTAATTGTTGCATTTTCTTTCATTGTATTAACTATGGCAGAACGGTATATATCGCGTGTATTAAAGCTTGAATCACAAAATGATAAGATGCGAAAAGATATGCAGCGGCTGACGAAAAGCTTACATGAAAATAAAGAGTACATAAAGCAATCAGAATACACATTTAAGTTAGAAGAGAGAAACCGGCTATCACAAGAAATTCATGATAAAATTGGCCACTCGATGACGGGTGCACTAATTCAAATGGAAGCAGCAAAGAGGTTAATGGAAATAGATAAAGAAAAATCTGCCGAGTTATTACAAAATGCAATTCACATTTCAAAAGATGGAATTGAAAGTATTCGCATTACATTAAAAAATATGAAGCCACCAACTGAGCAAATTGGTATCCATCGTATGAAATTATTCATAGAGGAATTTGCCGGTAAGCATGATGTAAATATTCCTTTCGTATATAAAGGTAACTTAGATATGATTTCTCCTATTCAGTGGAAAATTATCGGTGAAAATGTTACAGAGGCACTTACAAACGCAATGAAATATGCTGATGCGACAGTCATTTCCATAGATATTCATGTACTTAACAAGATGGTGAAAGTACAAGTGAAGGATAACGGAAAAGGTGCAGCTCTCGTTAAGAAAGGTCTCGGAATTATGGGGATGGAGGAGCGAACGGCATCAGTAAACGGAAAAATTATTGTAGATGGGACAAGTGGTTTTTCAGTAACAATGTTGCTGCCGATATAAAAGAATGGGACGAAGATGAATCATCTCATATGAAAAAAGTGAATAATCTCATGTGAAAAGAATGAACTTCTGCACTGAGCAGGTTCATTTTTTTTGTTTATAATAAATAGCAGAGAAACCGAAATAGGGGTGAAATGATGAATACATTAGAAATTAAAAATTTAACGAAAAAATTTGGTGATTTCATCGCAGTTGATAATATGTCTTTATCTATTAAAGAAGGAGAGATATTTGGATTTTTAGGATCAAATGGTGCTGGTAAAAGTACAACGATAAATATGATTGCTGGGTTGTTAAGAAGTAATGAAGGTGAAATTAGCATATTAGGAAAAAATATAAAGAAGCATAATCGGTTTGCGAAGATGAATATTGGTATCGTTCCGCAAGATATTGCAATTTATGAAGAGTTAAATGCCTATGAAAATGTGAAATTCTTTGCTGGACTTTACGGGTTAAGAGGAGCTGAATTAAAAGCGAGAGTAGAGGAAGCACTTCAATTTGTGGGGCTTAGTGATAAACATAAAAATTACCCGAAAAACTTTTCTGGCGGGATGAAACGAAGACTGAATATCGCTTGTGCGATCGCTCATAGACCGAAGTTAATTATTATGGATGAGCCGACAGTTGGAATTGATCCACAGTCAAGAAACTATATTCTCCAGTCTGTTCGAAAATTAAATGAAATGGGAAGTACCATTATTTACACGAGCCACTACATGGAAGAAGTAGAAGAGATTTGTACGAAAATAGCAATTGTAGATCACGGTAAAGTGATTGCAGAAGGAACGAAAGAACAGTTAAAAGCAATTATTACCGACACGAAAGATATTTGGATTGAAGTAAAGTCGGTAGAAAAATTAGATGTAGAGCAGTTAAAAGAGATAAACGGTGTGAAAGCTGTTCAAATTGAAGAGAACGTAATTAAAGTAAACTCGGATGCAGGATTAAACAATTTAAATAAAATTATTCAGCATTTCATTAATCATGACATTGAAATCCGTTCGTTAGAGGAACAGGCTCCAAACTTAGAAACAGTATTCCTTACGTTGACTGGAAGAAACTTACGAGATAAATAAAAGGTAAATGAAGAAAAGGTAAAGGGAGGTTCATCAATTGAACATCTTCAATATTGCAGTTATGCATATTAAAAGAGATTTCAGGGACGTAAGAACTTTAGTTTTTATGTTAGCATTTCCTATTGTGCTTATGCTTGTGCTAGGGACAGCGTTAACGAATGCATTTAATAGTGATAGTCAATCGATTAAGGATATACAAGTGCTATATAAAGATGAAGCGAGTAGCACATTTTCTCAATCGTTTGAAGCATTTACGAAAGAAGTCGATAAATCGGGTATTCATTTTAAAAAAGCTTCTGAAGGTATAGATGGGAAAGAGGCAGTGAAGCAAAATAAATATGCTGCTTATGTAGAATTAAATAAAGATGGTGCAAAGTTTTACGGAAGTGACAAAAGTAGTATTGAGGGAAGTATTGTGGAAGGTATGCTTACAACATTTGTTGATAAGTACAATGTAGCAACCGAAGTGGCAAAAGTAGATCCTAGTAAGGTGAGCGCAGTTATTTCAAATGGGAATCATAATGATTATATAAAAGAAACATCTTTACAAGCTGCGAAAAAGCCAGGTTCTATGGATTACTATGCGGTTGTAATGACGACGATGATCGCACTATATGCTGGGATGGGAGCGAGTTCTTTAATTCGAGGAGAACGAATACGTAAAACAGGAGATCGTCTCATTGCTGCGCCTATAAGTAAGGCTGAAATATTCATTGGAAAAGTACTTGGTAGCCTAGTAGCAAACGCCCTTTGCGTATTACTTGTCATGTTATTTAGCAAATTTGTATTTCAAGCGAATTGGGGCGACCATCTTGGAATTATATTTATTATTTTGTTAACACAAGTCTTTCTAGCAATTAGCTTCGGTTTAGGGATCGGGTATATTACGAAAACAGCTGAATCATCGAGAGCAATTATTCTTGTTGTTATACAGTTAGCTTCTATTTTTGGTGGTGCATACTTCGTAGTAGAAGAAAATTTCGTTACGAACTTATCACCATTAACGTGGGCAAACACAGCTGTCATGAAAATTATTTATGCAAACGATGTAGGAGCGGCACTGCCGGTAATATGTTTAAATCTTGGGATTTCAGCACTCTTTTTATTAATTGCAATTATTGCATTACGTAGACGGGAGGGGCTATAGTATGAAAGATATTTTATGGCTCATACAAAAAACACTATCTGTCCTTTTGAAAAATAAAAAAGGATTATTCATTATTATTAGTTTGCCGATAATCGGAACGCTCATCTCTTTTTCGATATACGGAAATGCGGGGCAAGGTACGTTAAATATCGGGATTGTAAATAAAGAAAATGAGCCGATAGCAAATGATACGATAAAGTTTTTAGAAGGATTAAATCATGTGAAAGTGAGTAAGGTTAAGGAGTCGGAAGTAGAAGATAAACTCACTTCCAAAAAACTTGATGGAGTTATTACATTACATTCTGGTTTTTCAAAAAGTGTTCGAGAAGGGAAACCTAATCATATCGAGATTGCATCGATTAAAGGTGATCAAGTAACAGCATTTATAAAATCATATTTATATAACTATATTGATAATGTAGCAGCTATTAGTAAAGTAGCAGGAACAGATCAAAGTACATTTGATAGTATGTACGCAGGGTATCAAAAAAGTTCATTTAAAATGAAAACTGAGACGCTAGAAGATACTTCGAAAAATAAAGATATGACAAACCAAACGATGGGTTACCTTATTATGTTTATGCTGTTTTCAGCAGTGAACTTATCAGGATTTATTTTAAAAGAAAAAGAGAATAGAACGTATTTTAGATTATTATCAACACCAATTGATGGAAAGAAATTTATATTGTCCAACGTCGCGGTAAATATGATGATACTAACATTGCAAAGTGTCATTGCAGTATTATTTATGACGAATGTTTTTCATACAAATATTAATATGCCTTTCATAGTAATGATTGGTGTGCTTATGATATTCGCTTTAATTGCAATTGGTTTATCATTAGTCATTGTGTCTTTTTCAAAAAGTTCGGCTGCTTCAAATGCAATGCAAAATCTAGTGATAGTACCAACATGTTTGCTTGCTGGATGTTATTTTCCATATGACATTATGCCAAAAGCGGTACAAAAAGTAGCTGATTTCCTACCGCAGCGCTGGTTACTAGATACGATAGCAAAACTACAGCAAGGTATTCCATTCTCTGAGTTGTATTTGAATATTTTAATCTTATTCGCCTTCGCAATAGCATTTTTCTTAATTGCAATTTATAAGTTTGGAAGAAATAATGATGCGAGGAATTTTGTTTAATGTGAAATGGGTGTGACGTTAAGTCGCATCCTTTTTTGTATGAAGCATGAAATCTAAACTTGAATGACAAAATAGAAGGGTGGAAAGAAAATGATCGGAAGGAAATCAAAATGATTAAAAAAATATTACGAGTTACTTCTATTATTATTGCTATTTTCGTTTTTATTTTAATTTGGATGCATATCGATGTTACCCTAGGTAGGAAAATGGAAGCTGGGAAAAACATGCCGACAGAGTATACACCTCATTATAGTGACTTTCAATTATATGTAGAAGGGAAGTCATTATATGAGCAGCTATTTGAAGATATTAAAAAAGCGAAAAGCTCCATCTACACTTATTTTTTCATTTTGTCGGATGATAAAAGTAGTCATATTTTTTTAAACTTATTAAAAGAGAAGGCGAAAGAAGGAGTAAACGTCTATTTATCGGTTGATCGCATTAATGATTTATCATTTGAAAGAAAGATGAAAAATGAATTGCAGGAAAGTGGTGTGCATTTTACATATAGTAGAAAACCTGAATTACCATTCGGGTTTTATTCTCTTCATCATCGTAATCATCGCCGTATTACGACGATTGATGGGGAGATTGGCTATACAGGCGGATTTAATATAGGAGATGAGTACTTAGGGAAAGATAAGCGATTTGGATATTGGCGTGATTATCATGTACGGCTTAAAGGAGAAGGAGCAAAAGATTTAGAACAGCAATTCGCTTTAGATTGGAAACGAGATACGAAAGAAGATATAAAGAGGAGTACGAATAAAGCTAGTAAAGGGAATACATTACATACTATGACTAGTTACAATGGGCATTACGTTGCTGAAAAATATATAGAGCTCATAAAACAAGCTCAACACTCCATTGTAATTGCAACGCCGTATTTTATAGCAAAAAATAAAGAATCCATGAATGCTTTAATCGCAGCACAAAAGCGTGGTGTTACAGTAAAAATACTTTGGTCATATAAACCAGATCTACCTCTTATAAAAGAAGCGGCGTATCCATACATACGTCAAGCTGTTAATAATGGGATTACTGTATATGGGTATAAAAAAGGAATGTTTCATGGGAAGTTAATGTTAATTGATAATGAATTAACTGTTATCGGTACAACGAACTTTACTGCACGTAGCTTCTATATTAATGATGAGATGAATTTGTATATTCATGGTGGATCTATCGTCTCAGAAGTGAATGAGGCGTTAACGCAAGATTTTCATGATTCGAAAGAAATGACGAAAGAATTTTTTGAGAAGTTATCATTTTGGGAGCGTTGTAAGGAGAAGTTGGGGGGATTGGCTGATTTTTATTTATAAAGGTTAATGAAAAGGGTGTCTTTTATAGACACCCTTTTCATGAGAAATAACTATTATTCATGCACAAGCATCGAAACATCATCATTAATCAACGTCCCCACATGTTCCCCTAAACATATTTTCTTCATCACCCCAGGCTCATCGAAGTTAAAGACATGTGCTGGTAAATTGTAGTCCCGAGCAAGCAATAAAGCGGCTTGGTCCATGACTTGTATGTTTTGTCTAACAACATCGTTATAGTTCAGCTTTCGATACATTTTCGCTGATTTGTTATGTTTTGGGTCACTTGTAAAGACACCGTCTACTCCTTGTTTTGCGACTAATATGGCGTCACTATTCATTTCGATTGCTCTCTGTACACTTGGGTAATCTGTCGTAACGAAAGGTTGCCCGTTACCGCCTCCAAAAATAACGACATAACCGTTATCTAAATGATGGACTGCACGCAAGCGAATATATGGTTCAGCTACTGCGTTAAAAGGGATGGAAGTCATAACGCGTACTTCTTTATTTGTTTTACTAGTTAAAACACCGCGGAGCATTAAGCTATTAATGATCGTACCTAACGTACCGATATTATCAGCTTCTACACGATCAATTCCCCATTCTTCAGCTAGATGACCTCTGAAAATGTTACCGCCACCGATAACGATGGATACTTCGATACCTAAATCAACAATGGATAAAATTTCGTTTGCGATATGTTCTAATCGTTTGGAGTTAAAGCTATTTCCAGTTTGATCGGCAAGAGCGCCGCCGCTTAGTTTTATTAAAACTCTTTTATATGGCCTCATAACAATTCCCCCTATATAGATCGCAATAAAAAAGGAACAAAGGCGAATGCCTTTGTTCCTTTTTAAGAAAATGAAAAAGAAAAGAAGAAGATAGGACGAATTGCTTTGTGTAGTTTTTCATACTATCCACTCCTTTTCATTTCGATTTGTTTTAAGTATATATCTTTTTGATTATACGAAACAATCTGATTACTTATCAAGTATATTTTATCGTTTTTTAACAAAATGGTGTCAATGAAAAATAGAAGAAAAATATTTGAATTTTTTGTGACAAACTTGTAGGTTTTTGTATGATTTTGTAGGTTCGCTTATATGATGTGTGAGTAGCTTTTATAAATTCAAATTGAAAGCGTTCGCATGAAGGGGATGAACATAAATGAAAAAATTCGGATTGGCAACACAAATTTTTGTCGCGCTTGTTTTAGGGATTGTAGTAGGGGCAGTCTTTTATGGCAATAAAACGGCGATTTCTTATATCACACCAATTGGGGATATATTTATTCATTTAATTAAGATGATTGTAGTACCAATTGTTATTTCAGCATTAATTGTTGCGGTAGCTGGCGTGGGAGATATGAAAAAGCTTGGGAAACTGGGCGGTAAGACAATTCTTTATTTCGAAATTATTACGACGATTGCTATTTTAATGGGATTACTTGCAGCGAATATATTCCAACCAGGTACTGGCGTTGATATGAGCAATTTACAGCAAAGTGATATTTCTTCTTATAAACAAACTGCAGATGCAACAGAGAAGAAAGGATTTGCTGAAACGATTGTTCATATTGTACCGAAAAACGTATTTGAATCTATCTCACAAGGTGACTTATTACCGATTATATTCTTCTCCGTGTTATTTGGTTTAGGAGTTGCGGCAATTGGAGAAAAAGGAAAGCCTGTCTTTAACTTTTTTGAAGGTGTACTCGAAGCAATGTTTTGGGTTACAAATCAAGTTATGAAGTTTGCACCATTCGGTGTATTCGCATTAATTGCTGTTACGGTTGCAAAATTTGGTGTAGCAACACTACTTCCGTTAGGAAAACTAGTGCTAGCTGTATACGTAACTGTTATACTATTCGTTGTGATTGTATTAGGTATTAATGCACGAATGGTTGGCGTAAACATTTTTACATTAATAAAAATTTTAAAAGAAGAACTTATTCTTTCATTTACGACAGCAAGTTCAGAAGCTGTTTTACCTAATATAATGAGAAAAATGGAAGAGTTCGGTTGTCCAAAGGCAGTTGCCTCTTTCGTAATTCCGACAGGTTATACATTTAACTTGACTGGATCGGCTATTTATCAAGCGTTAGCGGCATTGTTTGTTGCACAAATGTATGGTGTACACATGTCACTGACGGAGCAAATAACGTTATTATTCGTTCTCATGTTAACATCCAAAGGTATGGCGGGAGTTCCAGGTGCATCGTTCGTTGTTGTATTAGCAACGTTAGGTTCAATGGGGTTACCACTAGAAGGTATCGCGTTAATTGCGGGAATTGACCGCATTTTAGATATGATTCGCTCATCTGTCAATGTATTAGGAAATGCATTAGCGGCCATTGTTATGTCGAAGTGGGAAGGCGAATTCGATAATGAGAAAGCAAAACAATATGTAGAAACAGTCAAAGAAACAAAAGCAGCATAAGAAATCGTTAAGGAGTGAATAATCATGGCAACATTAACTGAAGTTAAAAATGGTGTGCGAATTGAAAAAGATTTTTTAGGTGAAAAAGAAGTACCAAATTATGCATACTACGGCGTACAAACAATGCGTGCAGTAGAAAACTTCCCAATTACAGGTTACAAAATTCATGAAGGTTTAATTCAAGCATTCGCAGTTGTAAAAAAAGCAGCAGCACTTGCAAATACAGATGTAGGTAGATTGGAATTGAATAAAGGCGGCGCGATCGCAGAAGCTGCTCAAGAAATTCTAGATGGAAAATGGCACGATCATTTCATCGTCGACCCAATTCAGGGCGGTGCGGGTACTTCAATGAACATGAATGCAAATGAAGTCATTGCCAATCGTGCTCTTGAATTATTAGGAATGGAAAAGGGAGACTATCATTATATTAGTCCAAATAGCCATGTAAATATGGCACAATCAACAAACGATGCATTCCCAACGGCGATTCATATCGCGACATTAAATGCATTAGAAGGCTTATTACAAACGATGGGTTATATGCATGATGTATTTGAATTAAAAGCAGAACAATTCGACCATGTTATTAAAATGGGTCGTACGCATTTACAAGATGCTGTACCAATTCGTCTTGGACAAGAGTTTAAAGCGTATTCTCGCGTACTAGAACGTGATATGAAACGTATTAAGCAATCACGTCAACATTTATATGAAGTAAATATGGGAGCAACTGCAGTTGGTACAGGCTTAAATGCAGATCCAGAGTATATTGAAGCAGTTGTAAAACATCTTGCTACAATTAGTGAATTACCGCTTGTTGGTGCAGAAGATTTAGTGGACGCGACGCAAAATACTGATGCGTACACAGAAGTATCTGCAGCACTAAAAGTATGTATGATGAATATGTCTAAAATTGCGAATGACCTTCGCTTAATGGCATCAGGTCCACGTGTTGGTTTAGCAGAAATTATGTTACCAGCTCGTCAACCAGGTTCTTCTATTATGCCAGGGAAAGTAAACCCTGTTATGCCAGAAGTTATTAACCAAATTGCGTTCCAAGTTATTGGTAACGATCATACAATTTGTCTTGCTTCAGAAGCAGGACAATTAGAATTAAATGTTATGGAACCAGTACTTGTTTTCAACTTACTTCAATCTATTAGCATTATGAATAATGGTTTCCGTGCCTTTACAGATAATTGCTTAAAAGGAATTGAAGCGAATGAAGATCGTTTAAAAGAGTACGTTGAGAAAAGTGTAGGAATTATTACAGCCGTGAACCCTCATATCGGTTATGAAGCAGCAGCTCGTGTTGCGAAAGAAGCAATTGCAACAGGTCAATCCGTTCGTGAACTTTGTGTAAAAAATGGTGTATTGTCACAAGAAGATTTAGAGTTAATTCTAGATCCATTCGAAATGACACATCCAGGGATTGCAGGAGCAACTCTTTTAAAGAAAAATTAAAAGAAGAGGGGGACAATCCCCTCTTTTTTGTTTACAATATAGAAATGCTATATATGAATAGAGGTAGGGATGTTATGAGTAAGTTTACAGTGGCTTCTAATGGTGCATTAGAAACAACATTAAGAGGAGCAGAAGTATTATCAACACCACTTTTAAATAAAGGGGTAGCTTTCACACAAGAGGAAAGAGAAGAGTTAGGTTTAAAAGGTTTATTACCGCCAGCTGTTTTAACATTAGAAGAACAAGCACGCCGAGCATATGAACAATTTAGTTCTCAGCCGGATGATTTATTAAAAAATGTATACTTAACGGCGTTACATGATCGAAATGAAGTATTATTTTATCGTATATTAACAGATCATTTACGTGAAATGTTACCGATTGTATATACACCAACTGTAGGTGTAGCAATTCAAAGGTATAGTCATGAATACCGTAAACCACGTGGTATTTATTTATCAATTAACGATCCATCAGGTATTGAAGATGCATTTGCCAATATCGGTGCAACAGCTGAAAACATTGATTTAGTCGTTGTAACGGATGGAGAAGGTATATTAGGAATTGGTGATTGGGGTGTTGGTGGAATTAACATCGCAATCGGGAAATTAGCTGTATATACGGCCGCAGTTGGAATCGATCCTAGCCGTGTATTACCGGTAATTTTAGATGTAGGTACAAATCGTGAGGAATTATTAAACAATCCATTTTATATTGGAAATCGTCATCCTCGTATAACAGGTGAAGCGTACGATGAATTTATTGATACGTTTGTTCAAGCGGTAAATAAACAATTCCCGAAGGCGCTTCTACATTGGGAAGACTTCAGTTCTCGAAATGCACGAAAAATTTTAGATAAATATCGTCATGACGTTTGTACATTTAATGATGATATTCAAGGTACAGGGGCAGTTTCACTTGCTGCTGTATTATCGGCAGTAAAAGCTTCTGGTGTACCGCTAAGTGAGCACCGTGTTGTTGTGTTTGGTGCTGGTACGGCTGGAATCGGTATCGCAGATCAAGTAAGAGATGCAATGGTTCGCGTCGGCTTATCAGATGAAGAATCTCATAATCGTTTCTGGTGTATTGACCGTAACGGATTAGTTACAGATAATATGGAAGGTCTTCTTGATTTCCAAATTCCATATGCAAGAAAAGAAGCGGAAGTAAGTGATTGGAAACAAAATGATGTGATCGGGCTTGCTGAAGTTGTGAAACATGTAAAACCGACAATTTTAATTGGAACATCAACAGTTGCGGGCGCATTTAAAGAAGAGATTATTAAAGAAATGGCTTCTCACGTAGAAAGACCAATTATTTTACCAATGTCGAATCCAACACCACTTGCGGAAGCGAAACCAGCAGATTTAATCGAGTGGACAGAAGGAAGAGCGTTAGTTGCAACAGGAAGTCCGTTTGAACCAGTTACATATAACGGTGTAACGTATGTGATTGGACAGTCAAATAACGCACTTATTTTCCCGGGACTAGGTCTTGGTACAATTGTTGTTCGTGCAAGCGTCATGACGGATGGAATGTTCGCAGCAGCAGCTGAAGCAGTTGCAAGTATGGTAGATACAAGTCAGCCAGGAGCACCTATTTTGCCAGAAGTTGAAGAGTTACGTAATATCTCTGAACTAGTTGCAATTGAAGTAGCGAAAGTTGCAGTTGCAGAAGGTGTTGCTAGAGAAAACTTAAGTGATAACGATATTAAGATTGCAGTGAAAGAAGCAATGTGGAAGCCTGAGTATCGTCAAATAAAAGCGGTAGAAAAGGTTAGTATATAGAGAAAAAGCCCGTTTATAATAATAAACGGGCTTTACTTATACATTTTGAAAAATATATAGGAAGTGGCAGCTTTGAATTGGAATCAATTATGGAAGAAAGATATGTATCTTTTAATTATATTAATGGTAGTTGTCCCAATTGCTGGAGAGCTTAATTTTCATCCTTTTAATGATATGTTTCGTGTTAGCTTCGGGACACCGCTTTTCTTCTTTTTATTATTATTTTTAAGAAGAATACCAGCAGCAGCTGCAGGTGTTCTCGTCGGTATATCTGTAGTTTTATTCCGTGTAAGTCTTGACTGGGTATTGCAAGGTTCATTCCATATGACAGAATCATTTTATTTGCGCTATCCTGTGTTCTTTTATTATTTTATTTATGGAAGCCTCTTTTCGTTTTGTAGGGTAAATAAGTTTCATCAGAAGCCAATTGTTATTGGGTGCCTTGGAATTTCAATTGAAATTATTGCAAGTATGTCAGAACTTGCGTTTTATCATATGCTCGTACTAGGCACAACGATAACAGTTTCTGAAGTGAATAAACTAATCATTATAGCTATTTTCCGTAGTTTCTTTGCGCTCGGTTTTTTAAATATGATGAATTTATATGAAACGAAATTAAAAGAATCCCAAGTTCGAAAAGAAAATGAAAATATGTTAATGTATCTCTCTAATTTATATGTGGAATCTGTCCATTTGAAAAAAACGTTACAAAATGCTGAGTTAATTACACAGGAAGCATATCAACTATATCGAAACTTACAAGCGAACGATGACTTAAATAGCAAAACAGCTTTAAAAATAGCAGGAGAAGTGCATGAAATAAAAAAGGATAATCAAAGGATTTTTGCAGGGTTATCTAAACTGTTATTAGATAAAAATGTGGCTGAGTATGTAGAAGGACATGAATTAGCGGAAATAATTGTAAGAATAAATGAGAAGTATGCTGAAATGCTAGGAAAAGATATACGTTTTTCTAAACATATAGAAGGTGAGCACGCTGCATATCACGTGTATACAGTTCTATCAATTTTTAATAATTTAGTTGCAAATGCAGTGGAAGCAATTGAGGATAGAGGTCTCATTAGTATAAAGCTATATAAACGAGATAAACATATATTCTTTGAAGTAATTGACGATGGTCCTGGTATTGCACAGAAGTATAAGAAATTAGTATTTAAGCCAGGGTTTACTTCAAAGTATGATCAAACGGGAACACCGTCAACAGGTATTGGACTTTCTTACATAAACGAAATGGTAACAGAGCTAGGTGGAGAAGTGAGATTAGAAGAACGAGAAACTGGCGGCGGGTGTAAGTTTATCGTTTGTTTACCGGAGTGCAGTTTAAAGCGGGAAGGGGAATAATGTTGTTTTATTATATCGTAGATGATGATGAAGTTTTCCGTTCTATGCTTTCGCAAATTATTGAAGATGGAGATCTTGGGGAAGTAATTGGAGAGTCGGAAGACGGAGCTTTTATTGAAGCGGACCAACTGAATTTTAAAAAAGTAGATATTTTGTTTATTGATTTATTAATGCCAATGCGAGACGGAATTGAAACAGTTCGTCATATTGCGTCCGCTTTTACTGGGAAGATCATTATGATTTCTCAAGTTGAATCGAAGCAACTTATAGGTGAGGCGTATACACTTGGAGTAGAATATTATATTACAAAGCCACTGAATAAAATTGAAGTTGTATCTGTTGTACGAAAAGTAATGGAGCGTATTCGTTTGGAGCGTTCTATACATGATATTCAAAAATCATTGAATAACGTTTTTAAGTGGGAACAGCCGCAAGTTCGAAATGAGCCAATACAAGAAGGGAAGAAAATAGCGGATTCAGGGCGCTATTTATTATCAGAACTCGGTATTGCGGGAGAGAACGGAAGCAAAGACTTGCTTAGTATGTTGGAATATTTATATGGGCAGGAAAAGGCACAAACATTTGAATTTGGATTTCCTGCATTAAAAGATATTTTCCATCATATTACAATAAGGAAATTAGGGGATGTAGCTTTAGATACGGATATTGATAAAGAGAAGAAAGCATCTGAGCAAAGGGTAAGAAGGGCGATTTATCAATCGTTAAATCACTTAGCTTCCCTCGGGTTAACAGACTTTTCGAATCCGAAATTTGAAAGCTATGCTCCGAAATTTTTTGATTTTACTATAGTTAGAAAACGGATGACAGAAATGACGAAAGATGAAGTAGCGGCTTCTGGTCATATACGTATTAACACGAAGAAGTTTATTCAAGTGTTGTATTTTGAGGCAAAACGGTTGATGGAGATAGAATGAAAAGAGATAAGTGTTTCAGATTGTAGACAAAGTCTTGTTCAAATGACATTGAGTTTCTTGGTGCTCAACACGCTTTTGACTCTCTTTTTTCATTAGAGTTGGAATAGAAGCAAAAAATAAATATAATATGGTTAATGCACCAACGGGGAGGAGGACAGGGCATGAATAAAGAAGAAAAGATCATAGTGGGTTTCAGGGACTTATATAATAAGATTGTTTGGCTTAATAAGGATAAGATGGAAGACAGTCTTAAGGGGTATAATTCTTCTGAAGTACATTGTATCGAATACATTGAAAAAAATGTAGATTCTAACGTGACAAAACTTGCGGAGTCCTTTTATATGACTCGCGGTGCCATAAGTAGAATAACAAAAAAACTTATAAAAAAAGGCCTTATCGAAAGTTATCAGAAGTCGGATAATAAGAAAGAAATCTATTTTAGGCTTACTGAACAAGGGAAAGTAATTTATAAAATACATGAGGATCTGCACAAAGAGTTTGAAGAACGGGATAAAGTTGTGTTTGATCAAGTAACCGAGGAAGAATTTGATAGTATACTTAGCTTTGTGGAAAAGTATAGTAGACATTTAGATACAGAAATAAAGAAACAAGGTGTACATATTAAGTCGTAATCTATTTAAAAAATAAAAATGAAACGAAAGGCAGTCCAAGGATGGATTGCCTTTTTTATTGTTGTAATTTTGTTGACAGGGAAACAAAATGGAGTTATTGTTTTGTTGATAAGGAAACAAAAATAACTGTTGGGGTGAGAATGTAAATGTCCAAATTCAGATCACATAATGAACATAATACGGAAAGAGTCATAGATAAACACGCCTTACTATTCGGTCTTATCTCTGTGTTTCTTTGTGGAATAGGATTCAGCATTATAATACCTGTCGTTCCATTTTTAGTGCAGCCGTATACAAGTAATTCGGCAGAACAAGCGGTCTTCGTTACGCTATTAACTTCTGTTTATGCAGTCTGCGTATTTTTTGCGGCTCCCGCACTTGGAGCTTTGAGTGATAAATATGGTCGTCGTCCATTACTTTTAGTATGCCTTTTCGGTTCCGCAATCGGGTACTTAGTTTTTGGCATAGGAGGAGCTCTATGGATACTATTTGCTGGGCGCATAATAGAAGGTATAACAGGAGGGAGCATAAGCACTATCTTCGCATATTTTGCAGATATTATTCCTCCAGAACAAAGAACGAAATACTTCGGATGGGTAAGTGCGGTTGTAGGAGTAGGCACTGTTATTGGACCAACTATAGGTGGATATCTTGCCAAGTTTGGTTATTCTGTACCTATGTATTTTGGAGTAATCATAACTTTATTAAATGTTGTTTATGGAATCTTATATATGCCTGAGAGCCTTGACAAAAATAAAAGATTGAAAGAGATTACCTTTGTAAGATTGAATCCATTTACACAACTTGCAAATATACTTTCCATGAAAAATTTAAAATGGCTACTTGTCTCAGCATTCTTACTTTGGATACCAAATGGATCTTTACAGGCAATTTTTTCACAATTTACAATGGATACTTTTAGTTGGAAGCCTGCGTTAATCGGACTTATGTTTTCAATTATGGGATTCCAAGATATCATTTCACAAAGTTTTATAATGCCAAAACTTTTGACAAAACTTACTGATAAACAGATAGCAATTCTCGGAATGGTTTCGGAGATTATAGGTTATAGTCTTATTGCAGCATCAGCTTTGTTCTCATTTTATCCGTTTCTTATCGCTGGAATGTTTATATATGGTTTTGGTGATTCCATCTTTGGACCTTCATTCAATGGGATGCTCTCGAAGTCTGTCGATTCTAGTGAACAAGGAAGGATTCAAGGAGGTAGTCAATCTATTCAAGCTTTAGCAAGAATGATTGGGCCGATTATTGGAGGTCAAATTTATGTTTCACTTGGGCATGCCGCACCTGCTTGTATGGGGATCATCCTTATACTAGCCGCAATAACAGTCTTATATAAGGGCACGCATGAAAATATGTAAATTATCTACTTTATCCTCTTATTATAGACAGTAAGCCCCCTGCATCAAAATATGCACATCCATCTCTACGGTGTGTGTGTGAAAAACCTTTATCACTCTTCTTCATAAAATCATATCTTTTAAATTATTGATGCGATGGCCAGTAAAACTTTTACATGAAAAATGTAGAAAATATTTAAATACTATGCTGGAACCTTTCAGAACCGCCTGTATAATAGGCGGTTTTAAGAGTTTAGGGACAAGTGCTGAAACTCTATTTGCTTACAGTCTGAGGCGTTTATAAATAAGTATCTTTTTTGTTAAACCAACATTTTATATTTTCTCGTGAAGCATGTAAAATGTTAAGTAAGAGAAAATGGTTTTACAGTAAGGAAGTGTCAAAGCAATGAGTTTTACGTTAAATAAATCGATTATTAAAGAAGTGTGCGGAGAGACCTCATATAAAAGAGGCGAAGCTTATTATAAATCAAATAAAGTAATAATAAATCATTATGATGAAAATAAAGAAATTTGCGAGGCGACAGTAAAAGGAAACGAAGATTTTCATGTTACAGTCGAAAAAATTAAAAAGGGTGATGTTGTTGCGAAATGTAGTTGTCCGTCATTAGCGTCTTTTCAAACGTACTGTCAACATGTTGCAGCAGTATTGATACAAATAAATTATAATCAGCAAACGGGTGGAATGCGCCCAGCTAGTAGTGAACACATGAGCGGGAATGATCAATTAACAAGTGGGATGTTTCAGTTGTTTGCAGACAAGCCACTGAGACCGAAAAGTAAACAACATCGTTTTGATACACGTGAAATACTTCATGTTGAATTTATTTGTACACCAGTAGTTACGAAACAAGGTGGAGCGCTTCTAGGAATGCAGCTGAAACTTGCCAAAACGTATTTCGTAAATCAGATTAGAGAATTTCTTTTTAAGGTGGAGAGAAGAGAACTTTTTAATTGTTCCAATGAGTTTACATATACACCAGATGTACATAGCTTTAAACAAGATACAGATGCGATTATTCAGCAACTTATTAAAATTCATCATAATGAAAAAATGTATGAGGATACGCTAGAAGTACATGCAAAACAAGATGATAGCATGATTTTAATACCGCCAGCGTCTTGGGGGGATATGCTTTCTTTACTTTCTAAAGTTGAGTGTGTGAGACTGAATCAAAATGGACAATCTTTTCATGGTTTACAAATTTCAAAAGGACTCCTTCCATTACATTTTGAGTTTAATAAAGGGAGTAACAGTGGGTTTACGCTTTATATTGATGGCTTACAACGAGTTGAGGTAATGGATACGTATAGTTATGCTCTATTTGGAGGGAAACTGTATCAGTTGAACGCTGAGGATTGCAAGCGGCTTATCGAATTACAAAAAATGATGAATCGCTCTAGTAGTAACCAATTATACATTCCGGCAGATAAGATGGAATATTTTGTAGCAAAAGTTGTACCAGGTTTAATGAAGCTAGGAACTGTACGAATTGATGAGGTAGTATCAGATCGTGTTGAAACACCCGTATTAAAAGCGAAATTATATTTAGATAGAGTGAAAAATCGCTTGTTAGCAGGTCTTGAATTTCACTATGGAAACGTCATAATTAATCCGTTAGAAGAGGATGGACAGCCGTCTGTTTTTAATCGTGATGAGAAAAAGGAAAAAGAGATTTTAGATATTATGAGTGAAAGTGCCTTTGCGAAAACGGAAGGCGGTTACTTTATGCATAATGAAGAAGCTGAGTACAATTTTTTATATCACGTCGTTCCAACATTAAAAGGTTTACTTGATATTTATGCGACGACAGCAATCAAATTACGAATTCATAAAGGAGATACAGCTCCTCTTATTAGAGTTAGACGAAAAGAGAGGATAGACTGGTTGTCATTTCGTTTTGATATAAAAGGAATACCGGAGGCGGAAATTAAAGGAGTATTAGTAGCTCTTGAAGAGAAACGGAAATATTACCGATTAGCGAACGGTTCTTTATTATCACTGGAGAGTAAAGAGTTTAATGAAATTAATCAATTTGTAAAAGAAACGAGTATTCGGAAAGAATTTTTACATGGGGAAGAAGTGAATGTTCCGCTTATCCGGAGTGTAAAATGGATGAACGGACTTCACGAAGGTAATGTTTTAAGTTTGGATGATTCTGTTCAAGAGCTAGTAGAAAATATTCAAAACCCGAAAAAATTGAAATTTGCTGTGCCAAATACTTTACAGGCAGAAATGCGAGAGTATCAAGTGTATGGATTCGAGTGGATGAAAACACTCGCCTATTACCGTTTTGGAGGCATTTTAGCAGACGATATGGGACTCGGGAAAACACTGCAAAGCATTGCTTTTATAGACTCTGTTTTGCCTGAAATTCGAGAGAAAAACATGCCTATATTAGTAGTCTCTCCGTCGTCCCTCGTCTATAATTGGCTGAGTGAATTGAAAAAATTCGCCCCGCATATTAGAGCAGTTATTGCAGATGGAAATCAAATAGAGCGCCGGAAAATTTTAAAAGATATAGCAGAATTTGATGTCATAATTACGTCATATCCATTGCTGAGAAGAGATATAAGGTTGTATGAAAGGCCGTTTCATACACTATTTCTTGATGAAGCACAAGCGTTTAAAAACCCTACAACGCAAACTGCAAAAGCGGTGAAAACGATTCAAGCGGAGTATCGTTTCGGATTAACAGGAACACCTGTAGAAAATTCGTTAGAAGAGCTATGGTCTATCTTCCATGTCGTCTTCCCAGAATTATTACCAGGAAGAAAAGAGTTCGGTGATTTAAGGCGTGAGGATATAGCGAAGCGAGTGAAACCATTCGTATTAAGACGATTAAAAGAGGACGTATTAAATGAGTTGCCAGATAAAATAGAGCATTTACAGTCATCGGAGTTATTACCAGACCAAAAGAGATTGTATGCAGCTTATTTAGCGAAATTAAGGGAAGAAACGTTAAAACATTTAGACAAAGATACGTTACGTAAAAATAAAATTAGAATATTAGCTGGTTTAACGAGATTACGACAAATTTGTAATCATCCTGCTTTATTCGTTGATGATTACAAAGGCAGTTCAGCTAAATTTGAACAACTGTTAGAGATTTTAGAAGAATGTAGAAGTACTGGGAAGAGAATTTTGATCTTTTCTCAATTTACGAAGATGCTTTCCATTATTGGTCGTGAGTTAAATCGTCAAGCGATTCCATACTTTTATTTAGACGGGAGTACACCAGCGCAGGAACGTGTAGAGCTATGCAATCGGTTTAACGAAGGTGAAGGCGATTTGTTTCTTATTTCTTTAAAAGCTGGTGGTACGGGTCTTAACTTAACTGGTGCAGATACAGTGATATTATATGATTTATGGTGGAATCCAGCTGTTGAACAACAAGCAGCAGATAGAGCATATAGAATGGGACAAAAAAATACGGTGCAAGTTATTAAGTTAGTAGCCCACGGAACAATTGAAGAGAAAATGCATGAACTACAAGAAACGAAGAAAAATTTAATTGCTGAAGTAATTGAGCCAGGAGAAGGGAAATTATCCTCCATAACTGAGGAAGAAATTCGAGAAATTCTTATGATTTAAAATAAAAAAAGCTATGCTTTCAAATTTATGAGAGCATAGTTTTTTGTTTTAATAATTATATTTTGTTTTGAACAAAGTAAAGAAATCAAATGGTATTTAAATTACTTCTTTGTGCCTTTACTTTTATATGGCTTTGCTGCTTTCTTTTTCTTTGCACTTGATTGCCAACGGTTCCATCCTTTACTTCCTGTACCTTGTCCTACACCTTTTTTCGGTTTCGCTTTCGTTTTGCTCATATGATCACTCCGTTATATAAAAATCTTGTTTGATAATAGTCAATGAATTAGAAAATACTCTTGATAAATGACTATGTTTGCTTTAAGTAAAAACAAACTGCTTGAATGCTATAGTATATCATGAAATTGCAAGTAAACTGAAAGGAATTACAAAGAAAATGAAAATAATAAGAAATACTGCGGATTCTATATTTCGAACGATTACACTAATTGTTGTGTATACGTTAGTTTCGGTTAGTGAAACATTTTTTGGATTGACGAGGCAGAAGAAGTAAAGATGTTAAATTAACAACAATCAATAAAGCCGTAAAATATAGAATTGAAAAATATTTTAAAACTTTTTGTTGACTTTCTTTATTTTTTGTATAGAATAATCATTAATAAAATGTTTCAGAGATGTGACAACAAAACGACTATGAAAGGACGAGTAGTAGTAGGACGTAGTCTAAGCGAGTCAGGGGTGGTGTGAGCCTGATACGAAGCCTATTATGAAGAACCTCCTGGAGTTGCTAACCGAAACCCTTTATAGGAAAGTAGACTTAGCCGGGCACTTCGCCGTTACAAGAAGAACAGTATCGAGATCTTCATCTCCGTACTGTATAAGTGAGCAACCTCTGTTGCTAATTTGGGTGGTACCGCGGAACCAAAGCCTTTCGTCCCAGTTTTTTGGGGAAGAAGGGCTTTTTTTGTTGGCTTCTTTTCACAACATCCAAACATTTTAGGGGGAAACCACCATGTATCAATCATTAATGACAGTAAGAGAGACTCAAATCGCAATTAAGGAAGTTAAAACATTTTTCGAAGACCAATTAGCAAAACGTCTTGAACTATTCCGCGTATCTGCACCATTATTCGTAACAAAAAAATCAGGATTAAACGATCATCTAAACGGTGTAGAACGTCCAATTGAATTTGATATGTTACATTCAGGAGAAGAATTAGAAATTGTTCATTCACTAGCAAAGTGGAAACGATTTGCACTACATGAATATGGATATGAAGCTGGTGAAGGTTTATATACAAACATGAACGCGATTCGTCGTGATGAAGAACTTGATGCAACACATTCCATTTACGTCGACCAATGGGATTGGGAAAAAATCGTTCAAAAAGAATGGCGCACTGTAGATTACTTACAAGAAACAGTACGGACAATTTATGGAATATTCAAAGATTTGGAAGATCACTTATTTGAAAAATATCCGTTCCTTGGAAAGTATTTACCAGAAGAAGTTGTTTTCATTACTTCCCAAGAGCTAGAAGATAAATATCCAGAATTAACGCCGAAAGACCGTGAACATGCAATTGCAAAAGAACACGGTGCAGTCTTCATTATCGGAATTGGTGATGCACTTCGTTCAGGTGAAAAGCATGACGGACGCGCAGCCGATTATGATGATTGGAAATTAAACGGTGACATTTTATTCTGGCACCCAGTATTACAAGCTTCATTCGAATTATCATCAATGGGAATTCGTGTTGATAGTAAATCACTTGATGAACAGTTAACAAAAACGGGTGATGATTTCAAACGTGAGTATGATTTCCATAAAGGTATTTTAGAAGATGTACTACCATTAACAATTGGTGGTGGTATTGGACAATCAAGAATGTGCATGTACTTTTTACGCAAAGCACATATCGGTGAAGTTCAATCTTCTGTATGGCCTGACGATTTACGTGAAGCTTGTAAGAAAGAAAACATTCATCTGTTTTAATTAATATAAGTGAGAGGGAGAGTAGCTTGAAAATAGAGTTACTCTCCCTTTTTTTATTGTGTAAACTAGTGGTTTACAGTGCGTGTTACTAATAGTTTCTTTCTTTTTTATCTCCCTTTATGTAATAATTTGCTAAAGGAGGGGACGTTATGAGTATAGGAGAACAGCTAAAAAAACTAAGAGAATCAAAGGAGTTTTCGCAAGAGGATGTTGCTAAAAAAATTGGTGTGACGAGGCAAGCGGTTTATAAGTGGGAAAATGATAAAAGTTACCCTGACATTGATAATTTAATTTTACTGAGCGAAATGTACAACGTTACGCTAGATGAGTTAATAAAAGGGAATCAAAGCTTTAAAGAGAAAATACATATTGATGAAGAAGAGGCGGATTTTGAGAAAGAGAATGAGTTTGGTTTTTATATTGGATGTGGTTTGCTCATTATGAGTGCGTTCATTGAGTATGAAAAAATACAGGTGGTTGTATTAGGAATTGCACTATTCATGATGGTCTTTTACTCGGATGTGAAGAAAATTATTTTCAATGAATATAGATCATTTTTTCAAGGGAAAGAGAGAAACGATATGTGTGATAAGAAGTAAGAAGAGTCAACTATATTTCCTAGGAAAGAGTTTAAAGAATAATTTCATTGTTTTATAATGATTTTTGGATATCGATAATATATTAAAAAGCTGTTTGCGTAGAGTCTTGAAATCTATGCAAACAGCTTTTTATTTATATAGGAAAGAAATAGATTAATATGTTTTTGTAAGTTGCAATAAAAATATTAAATTAGCTCATTTGCACTAAAGGCTCAATTTTCGCCATAAATGATTGATGAAGTGCTTCCACACCTGTTACTAAATGAAGGCGGTCAATAACGACAGACACTTTAATTTCAGATGTACTTACCATTTTAATATGAATATCTTCTTCTTTTAAAGTAGTGAACATATTCGCAGCAACACCTGGATTAGATACCATACCAGATCCTACAATTGATACTTTTGCTAAATGATTTTCATGTTCTACAGACTCATAGTGAAGATCTTCTTGGTTCTGTTCCAATACTTCTAGTGTTTCTTGTAAGTCATTAGAATGGATAGAGAAGGAAAGATGAACAGTTCCTTCATTTGTAATACTTTGAATAATAATATCTACATTAATATGTGCGTTAGCTAACGTAGAGAAAATTATTGAAAGTGAACCTTGTTCCAATCCTTTCACTGTGACACGTGTAATATTATCTTCAAAAGCAATACCTTTAACGATTGATTGTTGTTCCATGTTACATTCTCCTTTTACAATTGTTCCGTTTTCTTGTTCCATACTTGAGCGAACTTCTAAAACGACATGATGATTTTTGGCAAATTCAACAGCACGTGGATGTAATACGCCGGCGCCGAGGTTTGCCAGTTCTAACATTTCATCATAAGAAATTTCATCTAATTTGTAAGCTGTCTTTACAACTCGTGGATCCGTCGTGTATACGCCTGTTACATCCGTATAAATATCACATTTTTTCGCTTTTAGTGCCGCTGCTAATGCAACAGCTGTCGTATCAGAGCCACCACGTCCAAGCGTTGTAATTTCATTTTTTTCACTGATTCCTTGGAAACCAGCTACGATAACAATCGTGCCTTCAGTAAGATAAGACTGAATACGCTCAACGTTAATGTCAGTAATCCGTGCACTACTGTGTACAGATTCTGTCGTAATACCAGCTTGCCATCCTGTTAATGAAATTGCGTTATAACCTTTTGCTTGTAGTACCATTGTTAATAATGAAATAGTTACTTGTTCTCCTGTAGATAGAAGCATATCCATTTCACGTTTACTCGGATTTTCCGCAATAGCGTTAGCAAGTGCTACAAGTTCATCTGTGCTTTTCCCCATTGCTGAAACGACAGAGACGATACTATGTCCTCGTTCATATTCTTCAATAATTAAATTTGCCACATGTTGAATGCGCTCAACACTTCCGACAGAAGTACCACCAAATTTTTGTACAATCGTTTCCATTACGAATTCCTTCTTTCGTCCATTTTTAAGAATAGATTAGGACATATATAAATCCCAATATTCCTGTAGTTACCAGAGAGAAAAACAAAAAACACCATCTCAAATAAGTGAGGATGGTGCTGTTACAGGAAAAGGGAAACAGAAAACGGAGCTAATAAAAAAACCGCCAAAAAAGGAATACCATGAAAATGATATCTCTTTTTTGTAGATAGCTCTTCATACGTACATGTCTGTACATATGACAGTTCTGTTTCTATTCGAAAACAGCCCCAATTGATAAATGCAGAGAAATTTATCAATTTCGGCAACACTTCCTTTCATCCAATTTCATAGACATCTCTGTGTCTCCATTAGAATACTCATAAGTATTGCAACCTCTATCTCACGTTTTAGGCGAGAGTGTTTGATTTATGAAGTTGTTGGTAACATTTGTTTTATAATAATTTAAATTATTCAGGGAATCAAGTGTTTTATATGTATTTTCAAAATTCTTTCTTTTTAGAGATAAAGTTTGTGAAAAATGTAGCAAAATACATATATTACATGTACATTAAAAATATAGAGTGTAGGAGGTCGGAGTATGAAAAGAAAAAGGCCTATTTATGTTGCAACAGAAATGAAAACGACAATAGAGAAATTATGGGAATATACGCAAGAACCAGACCTACATACAGAATGGGATGCTCGTTTTACTGAAATTTCGTATTTAGAGAAAAAAGAGGGAGAACCACAGAAGTTTTTATATAAAACAAAGATAGGATTTGGGCTTGAAATAGGCGGAGAAGGGGAATCGATAGGTGAAATAAGAAAAGAAACTGGTGAACGGATTTCTTCTTTGAAATTTTGGACAGACAATACATTATCACTTATACGAATAGGGCGTGGTTATTGGAAGTATACACCGCATAAAGAGTGTATTCATTTTGAAACGCAATATGATTATGATACGAGATATGGTCGTATAGGAAATGTGATTGATTCATATATGTTTCGTCCATTATTAGGTTGGGCGACTGCTTGGAGTTTTGATGCCTTAAAATTATGGTTAGAAAAGGGGCTTCATCCTAGGTTACTAATTAGAAGAACAATGACGTATTGGCTCGTATGTTTTTTATTTGCTTTTGTATGGATATATCAAGGAATTGTCCCGAAAATAATTTTTAGCCATCCAGAAGAAGTGAAGATGCTTTCACTCATTGGGTCGAATGAAAGCAGTGTATTTATACTTAAAATGATTGGGATATTAGAAATTATTTTTGGTGCCATATGGGTACTTCCACTTCCAAAACGAAAAATATTTATAATGCATATTGTTATGTTAATAGCTTTAACGATAGCAGCAGGATGGACGAATATCGCAAGCTTTACAGGGCCGTTTAATCCAATCACATTAAATCTTCTTCTAATCGGATTATCGATTGTCGGTTATTTGAATAGCTTTGATTTGCCAAGCGCAAACAATTGTAAGAGGACGAGAAAGGGATAAGTGTATGACTAATATTTATGAAAGACTATTAGGGGATTCTTATAAAAAACTTCATCCGAAATTACAGAAACGCTATGAGGTTACAGAAGAAAATAGCTTCGTCGGAGAAGGGAAGATGGATGAAATTTACGGAGGTTCTTTTTTCGTTAAAATGATATTAAAAATTGCAGCCAAGTTCCGAATGTTTTTTTCTGAGCGAGGGCAAGAAGTTCCGTTTACGATACATAATTACGCTGAGCGGGATGAACATGGAAATGAATCTGTACGGTGGAATCGTACTTTTTATTTTCATAATAAGAAAAGATATTTTAACGCCGTTATGCAGCTGGATGAGGAGAAACATGAAATCGTAGATTATTTTGGTGAGCCGCATATACTTGTTTCTACATTGAATTTTCATATTGACGAGGCAGGTGGAATGCATATTTCTTCAAAAAAACAATGGTTTTATATGTTAGGGAGAAAAATTCCGTTACCGAAATTTTTATACGGAGAAGCAAAAATTTTTGAAAGTTATGATGAAGCACTGAAATGTTTTCGAATTCATGTACAAGTACGAAACCCGTTAATTGGTTCGCTTTTTTCATACAAGGGAACATTTGTAGAAAGGGAATAAACGATATGAAAAATATAATATTTGGGCTTGCTTGTTATGTTGTTTTTCTAATATGTGAGTGGTCGAATATAAATCCTGTTGAAGCAATTATATTATTATCTGTTTTATTATTTATACCGATGTCTTTTTGTATTATTGATAAAAGAACAAGAAATGGATCGTATTTATTATTTTATAAATTCGTATCGTTTTTATATCCAATCGCAGCAATTTGCGCAATGCTAGCTTTCGTCACAAATCACTATTTATTTGCGCTAGTTTGGTTTGTATATACAGGAATTGTTGCGTTATTTGGTGTAAGTAGATTGCTAGAAAGAGGATGGAAGCCGTTAGAGGAGACCGTCATAGATAGTGCGTTTATTTATTTGTTTTTAGGTGGTTTTTGGTTTTTTGCTTCAGTAGCAAAACTTTCAATTATGCATTTTAGCTCTGACATTGTTTTACTCACAGCTGCACATTTTCATTATTCGGCGTTTTTATTGCCATTATCAGCTGGTTTAATAGGGAGAAAAAGAGAAAAGAGAAGTAAAGTGTATGATGCTATTATGTTTATCATCATGATTTCACCTATGACAGTTGCAATAGGAATTACATATTTGAGGATATTTGAATTTTTTGCAGTTGTGATATATTTATGTGCTATTTATGGATATGGTATTTACGTTTGGAAAGCGAAATTTAATGCTATTCGTGCAAAGGTTCTCTTAATCATTTCGTCTAGTACGCTCATGGTTACAATTATGTTCTCACTCATATATTCATACGGAAATTTAAAACAAGTACTGACGATTACAATTGCTCAAATGGTTTGGATTCACGGTGTGGTAAATGGTATTGGAGTAGCATTACCAGCATTTGTAGGTTGGATGATTGAAAAGAGTGCTCCAAATTATAAGTACTATGGGAAACCAATGAGTAGATTAAGAGGAAGCGTGAGAATTGGTGGGACATTTTTACAGAATGGAAATTTAGTAGATAGTAAGGAATACAACGGTTTAGTTGATAAAATAAATGATTTTCATAGTGAGTCATTTGACGTGACGAAGGTTCCTTTAAGTATAATTCGTTTTTATGAAAATACAGCAGCGTATGAGTTACAATCGAATATTAAATGGGCTCGTTGGTTCCGTCCATTTGCATTTTGTTATACGAAAATGAGTAAACGAGTAGGACAAATACATTTAGGGATGGGCGATAAGTGGGAAACAATGTATGGTTCTATCATAGGTGTAAATGATGAGAAAGATGGGAGAGAGAATGTAAGGGCTTGGCTAAGGGAAAATGAAGCAGGAGAGTCTATTTTTTTGGCTCTGTATTCAAAACATACGCATAAGAACGAGACATATATGAATATTGCATTGCCTTTACCTTATTCGAATATGACAGGTATTTTAAAAGTATGTAATGATAGCAATGATTTAATCATTACTAGTAAGTTGAGAGAAAATAGTAAGGGAGATGAGGGGATTTATTTACATACTGGTTTCTTTACAATCCGTTTACCGTTAACAGAGATTTTTATCATTAAAGAGGGAAAGGGTCACATGCTAACTGCTCACCATAAAATGTGGATATTCGGAGTTAAGTTTTTAGAAATTGATTATGAGATTAAGAAAATAGAGGTGAAGTAAGAAAAGCTTGGAAGGATTCCAAGCTTTTTTACGTATGGGTAATTGTCATAGCGACTTGTTTATCTAAGTCTCGGTCCCAAACACGTTGAATTTCAAACGTACCTTTTTCAAAAAATAATGGGAATCTTTCTTTAAACCAATCTTGCATAGGAAGATTGAGTGCTGTATCGATTGGCACCCATACTAATTCACCCTCAGGAGGATTAATAAGAAGCTCGCCTTCAAATGAGTCGGTCCAATAGTTGAATACCATATATCGAACATGCCCCTTAGGATTTACATATTCGTCTACCCCTTTAAAAGTTAAATTAGAAACGTGTAGTCCAGTTTCTTCTTTTACTTCTCGTATAGCAGCTTGGACGATACTTTCTGGAAAATCTACTTTTCCGCCAGGAGCTATATAGCCAGGAAAGCCTCGATGATTGGGACGTTTTAAAAGTAAAATTTCATTGTTACGCTGGATCATACACATTGTATAGATCTGGTGCTCGATGTTAGGTGAATTGGAAGGCATGACCATATTTTCTCCCTTGTATTTTTTTTGATAATTTTACCATATATATAGTAGTTTCATATTATAATTTAAAATAGAATATTAATATTTTTCAGATGTTTATTATAGAGTTTATAGTTAAGTGAAAAGAGGTGAGGAAAATGCAGGGAGAAATACAAACCAAAAAAGGTTTAGGATATGTCGGAAAATTACTGTTGCCAGTTAAAGTATCACGGCATTTTAAGTTTTTGTGGATTGGACAATTGCTTTCAACTTTAGGGAGTTCTATAACAATGGTTATTTTGCCAGTCGTTGTTTACTCACTAACTGGTTCAACAGTTGTAATGGGGATGACTATGGCAATGTATATGCTACCTAATATTCTTGCTTTACCGTTTGCAGGGTTAGTTGTAGATCGAATTGATCGAGTAAAATTAATGTTATTTACGGATATAATCCGCTGTATAGTAATGCTATTACTTGCATCACTTATATTTACGGATTTGTTAACGATTAGGCTGTTATATGTCCTCGTTGCCGTATATGGACTTATGGAAGGGATATTTCAGCCAGCATATTCTGCCGTGAGGGCGAAAGTATTCGTACCTGAAATTCGCAATGCAGCTAATGCATTAACGCAAATGAGTAATCAAGGCATACGGTTAATTGGACCAGCACTTGGTGGATTAATCGTTTCAGTTGCATCTGCTGGGATAGGATTTGGATTAGATGCAGCAACGTACTTATTATCATTTTTATGTTTATTATTTTTAAAAGAAATTAAGTTTAAAAAAATAAAATCGATTGAAAAGAGTAAGGTCGATTATAAAAAGGAGTTTATGGAGGGTGTTTTAGTTTTAAAAAGTCATCCGTGGCTTTGGATTACAATCTTCGTTTTTTCTTTCGTAAATATTTGTTATGCCGGCATTATCGTCGTATTAATTCCATGGTTATTTAATATTCATCATCATTTTGAAGCTTACGTTTACGGACTGGGAATGGCATCTTCTGGTGGCGGTGCTGTAATTGCCGCATTAATATTTGGTGGGAAAGAGCGGTGGCACAAGAGAGGGTTACTGGCCTATGGAGGTGTTTTAATTAGCGGCTTCGCTCTATTAGTTATGCCTTTTATTTCTTGGGCGCCTGCTTTAATATTCTTAATGGCAATTGAAGGATTCGGTATGATGATATTTGGACTCATTTGGGAAACGAGTTTACAAGAGCTCGTACCGGAAGAAGCTTTCGGAAGAGTAGCAAGCCTTGATATGTTAGGTTCTTTTGCTTTATTACCATTAGGATATGTAGTTGTTGGTTGGTTAGCGAATGTAATAGGCGGAGAGGTAACTATATTAATGCTAGCATTATTCGTAATCTTTACAATTGTAATAGCGCTATCTGTCCCAAGTATTCGTAAGTTTGATTAAAAATTTGGATGAATAATGAAAGGAGTTATCTTATATGGTTGTAGATTGCTTCAACGAATTTTTAGAATCGGAACTACAAGGCGAATATGTTGTAAAATAACAGGTATTTAATACGAAGAATTTTACTGTATATATTGTGACTCCTGTTGATAATAAAATAGAGTATGAACGGTTCATATTATTGAAGCATCTTTCTAATGAAGAGTCTTCTGTACATATATGGGAAACATGTATTTGCAAGAAAGCAACGAAAATGGCAATTGCAAAAGAAGTGACAGAAGCAATCCAATCGGATTTCATAAAAAAAGACTAAGCCATACTTAAAATAAGGCTTAATCTTCATTAAATACAAATGTTTGTTTCATTTTTTTACCCTCATTTACCGGATGACCATTGTAAGAGAAATTCTTTTCTTCCCAAGTAATAACGACTTTAAAATTATGGCTATTAAAATCTAATGGAAATACCATGTAGTCAAAGCTTGTATGACTTTTTGAAATGTTTTCATCAGATGTAGTAGGTGTAAAGGTAGCTTTAGATGTAGGCGTGTTATCAAGTATTTCTACAGATACATTTGAAACATCAGTACCGATATTTTTTACGAGTAAACTATACGTATCATATACACCTTGTTTTGACCGGATTATTTGTTCGTTTGAGTTATGAGATTTATCAATTTCGATATACCATTGTTTAGACTTTAACACAATTGGTAGCGATTGAAATGTGTAAGCGCTAGCTTGCATTGGTAGTACTACACAAATAAGCACAAAGAGAGAGAATATTTTTCGTTTCATTTTTGAGAACTCCCATTCTGTAACGGATTTATTTGTTATTATCTTCTCTTTATAAGAGGATATACCATTTAATATAAGGGTGATTGTTAAGAATTATTACATTTGATCCATATGCTAATACACATCAAATGTAATCGGAAAAAATGAAATAGCGAACATAAGGGGAAGTGTATGTTGAGAATATTAATAAGTATGGGGAGCAGTGTTTTTCTGCAACTATTATTTTTGTATATAGTTATTTCTGGACTCTTATTAGACTTTAATCCTTGGTATGCAGTAATTGTGTATATAAGTGTTGCGATACTTAGTCTTATTTTAGGTATATATTCAATTGTCAGTTCTGTAAGAGAAAGTTCAAATGTTACGCTGCTTATAATACCAATAGGAGTTGTAACTACATAATTTTCAGTAGTAATCATTGGCTTTACAGTATTTGCTTATTTTTCACTAGAAGGGGGATGCCCCCAATCATTCGATTGTAAAATGTGAAAATTGCTTATAACATTCCACTAAACATATCTCCTATTGCAGGCACGGTTATTACAGTTGTTTTAATTGCTATATTCTTTATGAAAGCTGTGAGCAATAGAAAAGGGAATATCGAGGTAGATGTAAAGTTAGAGTGAAAAACTGTGTAGAGATTTTCCTGCACAGTTTTTTGTAATATGAAAAATTTACCAAAAATATGTTAAAATAATATTATCATACAACAAGGGGGATTTGTTTTATGGAAAATGGGCATCTTGCTAAAGTAGATTTAACGAAAAAAATTGAATCAAAATCTAAGTACAATAAGAAACTCGAAAAATATCAAAGGCGCTTATTAGCATTACAGCAAATTTTAAAAGAAGAAAAAATTGCGGTTATGCTCGTTATGGAAGGTTGGGATGCGGCTGGTAAAGGTGGGGCAATTAAGCGGGTGACGGAACATCTTGACCCGCGTGGCTTCCAAGTAAATCCAATTGGAGCGCCTGCACCTCATGAAAAACGTTACCATTATTTGCAACGTTTCTGGCGCAAAATTCCACAGTACGGGCAAATTACTATTTTTGATCGCTCATGGTATGGTCGTGTGTTAGTTGAGCGTGTGGAAGGATTTGCTACAAAGGAAGAGTGGATGAGAGCATATGATGAGATTAATGATTTTGAAAAACTACTAACAGATGACCATTACATAATAGGGAAGTTCTTCTACCATATAAGTAAAGAGGAGCAGTTAAAGAGGTTTAAAGATAGAGAGAAAAATCCTTTGAAAAGATGGAAAATTACAGACGAAGATTGGCGTAATCGTGAAAAATGGGATGAGTATGTTGAAGCAATGGAAGACATGTTTGAAAAAACAAGTAAGCCAAATGCGAAGTGGCAAATTATCGCGAGTAATGATAAATTATATGCACGTTTGAAAACATTGAAAGTGATTATTTCATTAATTGAGGATTATTTCTTAGAGCATGGTATAGAATTACCTTCTTATTATTATGAAATGAAAGAAGGTAAGGCAGAGGGCTTTGAAAATAATCAAGATGTAGTTGTAAAATAGTCGAAAGTTTTAATGTAAAATATAGGAAGATCTACCCTGTGATTTTGGGAGCCCCTCGGTAATGAGCGAAACATAAACCGTGGGGTTCTTTACATTAATAAATAAACTGTAGCATTTTAAATTTTGGGATTTTGTTGTTCTATAGTACATTAACAAGAGGTATTAGTTTTATAGAGAGGGTGAGGAAATGATAGAGATAGCAGATGCTTCAATACGTAATCGTATGTACACAGAAGAAGAGCAACAAAAATTATATAAACGAACATTAATAATCGTAAGTATTTCACAAATGTTCGGTGGAGCGGGATTAGCTGCTGGAATTACAGTAGGTGCACTTCTTGCGCAGCAAATGCTTGGGACAGATGCATATGCAGGATTACCGGCTGCTATGTTTACAATGGGGTCTGCGGTAGCGGCTTTCTTTGTTGGGAAGTTATCGCAAAAATATGGTCGCCGAATAGGACTTGCAACAGGGTTTATAGTAGGGGGGCTAGGGGCTATTGGAGTTGTATTGGCTGCTTTAACAAATAGTATTATTTTATTACTAGTCTCTTTACTCATATATGGTGCAGGTACAGCGACGAATCTACAAGCTCGTTATGCTGGTACCGATTTAGCAGATAAGAGACAACGAGCAACTGCTATTAGTATTACGATGGTTATGACGACTTTCGGTGCAGTTGCAGGACCGAACTTAGTAGGCGTAATGGGAGATTTTGCCCATTCAATCGGAATTCCTAACCTTGCAGGTCCGTTTATATTATCAGCAGCGGCATTTATACTGGCGGGTCTTGTCCTTTTTATTATGCTTCGTCCAGATCCATTAATTATTGCTAACATAATAGAAACATATAAACGAGAACATACATATAAAGGGCAACCAGTAACAGAAGAAGTGAAAGAAAACAAACGAGGTATTACAGTTGGAGCAATCGTTATGATACTTACTCAAATAGTGATGGTTGCGATTATGACGATGACGCCAGTTCATATGGGGCATCATGGTCATGGTTTAAGTGCAGTAGGGCTTGTAATTGGTTTTCATGTAGGTGCAATGTATCTTCCGTCTCTCGTTACAGGAATGTTAATTGATAAAATCGGACGAACTACGATGAGTATAGCTGGTGGAATAATTTTATTAGCGGCGGGTGTCATAGCTGCGATGGCGCCGAGTGATTCTTTACTATTATTAATTGTTGCTCTGTCTTTACTTGGGTTAGGTTGGAACCTCGGTTTAATAAGTGGCACAGCTCAAATTGTTGATGCAACTATACCTTCTACACGTGCAAAAACACAAGGCAAAATAGATGTATTTGTTGCGTTAGCTGGGGCTTCTGGTGGAGCGATGTCAGGTATGATAGTAGCGAATTCCAGTTATGCCGCATTATCATTAGCGGGAGGAGTGCTAGCATTATTGCTTATTCCTATTGTGATATGGTCTCGAAAAGGGGCGAGAAATTAAATGAGAAAGAGGTTCTAGTTACTAATTAGAACCTCTTTTTCAATACTTAACTTAAATCCCACTCCACAATAAGCCCTAAATGCGTAAGTCCACCGCCAAATCCGTATAGCAAAAGTGTATCTCCGTTATTTAATCTTCCTTTTTTTCTAGCTAAATCTAAAGCGAGTGGAATAGAGACGGAAGATGTATTCCCCATATCTTCCACACTCGTTAATGTTTTTTGAATAGATATTTTTGATTTTTCGCAAATAGATTCAATCATTCTTAAGTTAGCACTATGTGGTATGAACCAGTCTATATCATCTATTTGCAAATTTGCAGTATGTAATAGTTCTTTTATGCCGTATGGTACTGTTCGTACAGCCCATTTATATACTTCTCTTCCGTTTTGAACGATTTTTTCATTTGTTTGTAGTGGTGTGCCATTCATAGTAGTAGATAAGTTTGTTCTGTATAGATGAATACCACCGTCACCGTTTGTTCCCATGTGAGCAGCAATAAAGCTTGGTTTGTTTTCATCTCTTTCTAATAAAATAGCTCCAGCGCCATCACCGAACAAAATACAGGTCGTTCTATCGGTGTAATCAGTAACTTTAGATAATGTCTCTGTCGCTATGACGAGTACTTTTTGATGTGATCCAGAAGTGATTAAGCTATTACCGACATGCAGTCCGTATGTGAAACCAGCGCAAGTCGCATTTAAATCAAAAGCTAGTGTATGAGGTATGTTGAAGTATTGTTGTATTTGGCAAGCGACACTAGGAAAAACATAGTCAGCAGTAGTTGTAGCAACGATGATACAGTCAATATCTTCTAAGTTTTTCTTATATGTTGTACACAAATTTTCGACTGCTTTAATGGCTAAGTGTGAGGAGTATTCGTCTTCGTTAGCAATTCTTCTTTCTTTCATGCCTGTTCTTTGCACAATCCATTCATCATTCGTATGGACCATTTTTTCTAAATCGTTATTAGACAATATTTGATTTGGAACATAAGTACCAATTGCGGTAATACGAGATTTAGAATTCATAGGGACATCTCCTAACTTATTTTTATAACCTGATACTAATATCAGGTTATAAAAATGTCAATAAAGACTTTTATTGTATGGAAACGATACCGTTTAATTTACTCTAGAGGAATTTGACGAGTAGCGTAAAAATAATATACGAGAAGCTATTGAAATTGATAATGAAGGGAGTGGGGCTCCTTGAAAAGAATTTTGCGCATGTTGCCTGTTGTCATTATTTGTAGCTTTATTCTTATTATTTTTCCAGAGAAATCTCATGCCTGTGATTGTATTAATGTAACAGCAGAAGATGCATTTCAAAAAAATGATGTAGTGTTTGAGGGGAAAGTAATTGAGATTGGAAGGAAAGAAGGGATTGGGATTGAAGTATTATTTGAAGTGAAGAAAATATGGAAAGGGACAACTTCTTCGCAAATTATCGTATATACAAATGGTGGTGATTGTGTGTTTCACTTTGTAGAGGGAGGAGAGTACTTAGTGTTTTCTTCTCAAAGGGGATCAGAAAAACAATTACACACACATAGTTGTAGTGGAACGAAGAGATTGGATGAGGCAGGGGTGGACAAAGCGGCTTTAAGTCATATTGCAAAAGAGTCTGTTCCGACGAAGAAAGTGAATTTAAAAGGTGGAATGGTGAGTGGTTTCAGTTGGTGGCAAGTTGCTATCATATCCATAGGTCTGCTATTGATCATTGCTGTTGTTAGTTTTTTTGTGAGAAGAACACGCAAAAAATGACGATTAAAGTAAAAATATAAAGATTTTCTTTCTGTTTCTATAGGGGGGTTAACCTTGTGAAAGCGAATTACTTATGCTACACTTTATATAACTTAAAATGAACGGAGGGGCTTCCTTTGATCTTAATCAGATTACGTCTCAATACTTTGTGCCGATAATTGAATAGCGCTCAAAGGCTCTGTCTGTGTACAGAGTGAACGGGATTGGTCTGCCTATTTTAAAGGAACCCTTTATTAAGCTTATATGTGAAAAAGAGGGAGGGACGAATACGCCCTCTTTTTGTTTTGCCTTTAAAATTAGATTGGGATCGTATAGGTGAACACTTGTTGTGGATTCGTATATGATCTTGAGACTTATTGACTATGAGATAGGATGAAAGTATAACTTTCTTCTATTTCTTTGGTGAACCCTTATCCGTTTACGAAAACACAGGCAGCGACCTGTGTTTTTTATTTTACGTAATCGAAATGGAGGAATAAATATATGGAAGAATTATTACAAAGAGCAGTTTTAGTTGGAGTGAATTTAGGAAATGAAGATGATTTTATATATTCTATGGAAGAGTTAACGAATCTTGCAGAAGCTTGTGATGTAGAGGTAATCGGGCAAGTGACGCAAAATTTACAACGAGTAAATCCATCACATTATATTGGAAAAGGAAAGATTGAAGAAGTAGCAGCCTATGTAAATGAAGTAGATGCGAATATGGTAATCTTTAATGACGAATTATCTCCTTCACAAATTCGAAATTTAGAGGAAGATTTAGACTGTAAAGTTATTGATCGTACCATTTTAATTTTAGATATTTTTGCGCAACGTGCGAAAACGAAAGAAGCGCAGCTGCAAGTAGAAGTAGCGCATCTTCAGTATATGATGCCTCGTTTAATCGGTCTTCGTGAATCATTAGGAAGACAGAGCGGCGGCGTTGGTACGAAAAATAAAGGTGTCGGTGAGAAGAAATTAGAGTTAGATCGTCGTAAAATTGAAGAGCAAATTTCAGTTTTAAATAAAGATTTAGAAGCGCTTGTTGCTCAGCGTCAAACGCAGCGAAAGCAACGTAAGAAAAATGAAGTACCAGTTGTAGCATTAGTAGGCTATACGAACGCAGGAAAATCAACGACGATGAATGCAATGCTGGAAATTTATAATGGTACGGAAGAAAAACAAGTATTTGAAAAAGATATGTTATTCGCGACATTAGAAACATCTGTACGAAATATTGATTTACCAGATAATAAATCATTTTTATTAACGGATACGGTTGGATTTGTAAGTAAATTACCACATCATCTTGTGAAAGCGTTCCGTTCAACGTTAGAAGAAGTAGCAGAAGCAGACTTACTTATTCACGTTGTAGATTACGCAAATCCAAATTATGAACAATTAATTGATATTACAAATGAAACGTTAAAGAAAATTGGAGTAGAAAATATTCCAACGATATATGCATATAACAAATCAGATATGATAGATGTTGAAATTCCAAAAGTACAAGAAGACCGCGTGTATTTATCTGCGAAGAAGCATGTTGGAATTGAAGAGCTTGTAGAAATGATTCGCTCGTATATTTATAAAGAGTATACGAAGTGTGAAATGTTAATTCCATATGACCAAGGACAGGTAGTTTCGTATTTCAACAATCATGCGCACGTTTTATCTACGAGTTATGAGAACGAAGGTACAAAAATTGAACTAGAATGTAAGACGAGTGATTACGAAAAGTATAAGCGTTTTGCGATTTAATTTGAGAGGCAACCCAGTATGTGATTGGGTTGCCTTTTTCTGTAATGTTTTACCGCTGAAAGTTACAAGGATGCAAGCCAATGACGGAAGTTAAGTTATATTTCTGGAAAAAGAAATGAAAGCAGTATAGAATGGAAATGTTTCAAAAGTCAGAATTTATTACACCTACTTTAATAAATATTTTGTACAGAAAGGGGAGATTCACATATGCAGGCAGTTTCACAAAAAAAAACTGTAGAAACACCGACAATATACCGAATATTATTTGCGATTAGCTTCGGACATTTTTTAAATGATTCGATGCAAGCAGTTGTGCCGGCGTTGTTTCCTATTTTGGAAAAAACGATGAATTTATCCTATATGCAAGTAGGGTGGATTGCGTTTGCGTTAAATATGACGTCATCGATTATGCAACCGGTGTTTGGTATGTATTCAGATAAGAAGCCGTCACCATTTTTATTACCACTCGGCATGTTTTCGAGTATGCTTGGAATGATTGGACTCGCGTTTGCACCAAACTTTATTATTGTTATTATTTCTGTTTTATTTATTGGCTTAGGTTCTGCAGTCTTTCATCCAGAAGGCGCTCGTGTTGCGTATATGGCGGCAGGTGCAAAACGAGGGTTAGCGCAAGCGATTTATCAAGTTGGGGGAAACACGGGGAATTCCTTAGCTCCCATTTTTACAGCGCTAATTTTCGTTCCGCTTGGTCAAATTGGTTCTTTAGGTTTTACAGCATTTGCAGCAGTAGGAATTATATTATTAATTTTCGTATCGAATTGGTACAAAAATGAATTAGCAACCGGCGCTGTAAGAAGGAAGAAGAGAGCTGCACTTGAGGCGGAAAATGCAATTGTAAGTACACACATTAAATTCGTTATTATACTTCTTGTTTTTCTTACTTTTGTGCGCTCTTGGTACGGTGCCGGTATCGGGAATTTCTATCAATTTTACTTAATTGAGCATTATGATTTATCTATAAAAAATGCCCAGTATTTCGTATTCGCATTTATGATTGCTGGTGTGTTAGGAACTTTCTTCGGAGGACCGTTAGCAGATCGATTTGGTAAGAAAAACATCATCGTATTTTCAATGTTAGGTTCAGCGCCACTTGCACTGTTATTACCACATGTCTCACTTGTGTGGGTCGTACCTTTATTTTTATGTATCGGTTTTATTAGTTCAAGTAGTTTTAGTGTAATTGTTGTATACGCGCAAGAGCTTGTTCCGGGAAAAGTAGGGATGGTATCAGGTCTAATTGTAGGTCTTGCGTTCGGCCTTGGTGCTCTAGGTGCTGTAGTACTAGGAAAGTTAGCTGATATATATAGCCTTCAGTTCATTATGATATTATGTAGTTGTTTACCGTTAATTGGACTTACTTCATGGTTATTACCAAGTGATAAGAAAACGATAGAATAGGGGATGTACTATGAAATTATGTGAAAACGTAACAGAATTAATAGGAGATACACCTGTCGTCCGATTATCTAAATTTATTCCGGAAGACGCAGCGGATGTGTATGTGAAACTAGAAATGTTTAACCCATCACGTAGTGTGAAAGACCGTGCTGCTTATAATTTACTTCATGTTGCAGAAGAAAATGGTCTCATTAAACCAGGGGATACAATTATTGAACCGACAAGTGGGAATACAGGAATTGGTTTAGCGATGAACGCAGCTGCTAAAGGGTATAAAGCGATTTTAATTATGCCAGACAATATGTCAAAAGAGCGTATTAATTTATTGAAAGCATACGGGGCAGAAGTAGTTTTAACACCAGCAGAACAAAGAATGCCAGGAGCAATTGCGAAGGCGTTAGAACTGCAAAAACAAATACCGAATAGTTTTATCCCGCAACAATTTGAAAATCCAGCTAATCCGAATATTCACCGTTATACGACTGCACTTGAAATTTACGAACAAATGGATGGAGAGCTTGATGCTTTTGTTGCAACGGCAGGAACAGGCGGAACGATTACAGGGACTGGTGAAACGTTAAAAGAGAAATTACCAAACTTATATATTGCAGTAGTGGAACCGAAAGGATCTCCCGTTTTATCAGGTGGTGTACCAGGTCCTCATAAACTAGTAGGAACAAGTCCAGGATTTATTCCGAAAAACTTAAATACAGAAGTGTATAACGAAATTATTCAAATTGCAGACGAAGAGGCTTTAACGACAATGAGAAACTTAGCTAGACAAGAAGGCTTATTAGTAGGGCCGTCTTCAGGAGCTTCTGTGTACGCAGCAATTATGATAGCGAAGCGCCTAGGCGCTGGTAAAAAAGTTTTATGTATTGCACCTGATACTGGTGAACGTTATTTGAGTATGGGGTTATTTGAATAAAAATGATAGAAACCCCTTAATGGTGAAATAGAGCTATTAAGGGGTTTGTTTTAGGGGATTAAGAGGGGGAAAGCACGATGAAACTATTAAAACCAACGCATAAATATAGTGAACAAATTATAGAGTATCGGGAGGCTTTTTTACATGCAGGAGAACAACCACACGGTAGTAGCTCTTTACAAAATTTTGATTCCCTAGCTGAATGGTTTGAAAAAGTGAGTATACAAGAAGTAGGAGAAAACTTACAAGCGAATCGAGTGCCATCTAGTCAGTTTTTAAGTTTTGAAAAAGGGGAACTTATAGGTTTTGTGAATATTAGACATAGATTAAATCCAGAATTATTACGGGAAAGCGGTCATATTGGATATAGTGTCCATCCGAATAAACGTCGCCACGGTTACGCTACGAAACAACTAAAGCTTGCATTAACTGAAGCGCAAAAATTAGGATTGCAGAAAGTATTAATAACTTGCGATAAATCCAATATCGGTTCTGCTAAAACGATTCAAAAGGTTGGCGGTGTGTTAGAAAATGAGGTAGTTTCTTCTCGTACTGGTAAAGTTGTTCAGCGTTATTGGGTAGAAATTTGATTAAGTGTGAATTTGAAAAGGTAATATAATATGCAATATCGAAATAGATAAATGAAGAGTAAGGGGAGTGCTGCAGTTTTAGGGGGGAATGAAATGGGATTAAGAGAGAAAGCGATAGAAATGTCGGAGATTTATAGAAAAAACCCGAAAATCGAAGCTATTATTTTAGCAGGTTCAGTAGCTAGAAAATTAGAGGATGAACATTCAGATATTGAATTACATATTTTATGGTCGGAACCACCAGAGGATGAGGATCGTAAAGAGCCTATTAATCATATTGGTGGAAAAATTTTATCATATTATCCTTACGAGGAAGAAGAATGGTCGGAGACGTATTTGACGAAAGAAGGAATTAAACTAGAGATTAGTAATTTTTTAACAGTGACCGTAGAAAAAATTATTTCAGAAGTTGTAGAGCGGTATGATATCAATTATGAGAAACAATGTATTGTATCATCCATTCATGATGGTGTGAGTTTGTATGGAGAAGTGAAAGTACATACTCTAAAAGATAGAGTTGAAGCGTATCCAGAAGAATTGGCGCAAAAAATGATTGCAGAAAACCTTTGGTTAAGCAATCGTTGGCATAATCGAGAGGCTCTTTTAAAACGAAAAGATTGGCTTATGCTATATGATGTTATTTGTGAAGTTCAAAGAAATATATTTGGAGTCTTATTTGGTCTGAACCGCATGTACGTGCATCATCCTGCATTTAAATGGATGCCATATAATGTGGAACGAATGGGGATTAAGCCTGAAAATTTATATGAGCGTATGGCGAATATTTTAATAGGACATCCAGAGAATAGTGTGAAAGAGTTAGAATTGTTAATGGGAGAGGTATTACATTTAGTAAAACAATATACTCCAGAATTAAATATTGCGGAGCAACAAAAACGCATTCAATATGCAAAGTAAAAACAAAAGATGTAACAACGAGTTACATCTTTTGTTTTTTTATTTTACTAATTTTCCTAGTACAGGTAAACGTTGAATACGATTACCAAGAATATGTGAAGCGAGTCCACTCGTTAATACGAATAAAAGGTAAACAAGCCCTCCTGCCGCACCACATATAAATACAATGAGCAGTGATTCGATATAAGATTGGCCAGGAATAATCCAGCTTATAATTGCTTTTAATGCAATTACAACAGCAGACATTGCTGCGGAGTATATCGTAATAAGAAATACTGTTTTCACCGTTTCACCAATTTTAAATTTCGCAAACTTAATGATGCAATACAACATAATAATATTCGAAACGAGGTATCCGAGAATTGTTCCAAGTACAGCACCGTGTCCACCGAATAAGTGTAAAAGTGGTATGTTTACTACAATCTTCACAAGAATACCGATTGAGAATGCAATCATTGTTTTTCTTTGATAATCAATGCCTTGTAATATAGCTGCAGAAACTGTGAAAATCGCACCTAATATAGCAGAAGGTGCAAATGAAATTAAATATTGTGATCCATCAAGTGCAATTTTAGGATCTACATAAATCATTCGAAATGCATCGTAAGCGATGCTAGCAAGACCAAATGCAGCTGGGATAGTGAAGAATAACAATACTTGGAATATCTTTGAAATTTGTTCTTGTAATTCTTCTAGTTTTCCGCTTGTAAATGATTTCGTTATAGCCGGAATAATTGTTAATGAGAATCCAGTTGCAAGTGAAGCCGGAATCATAATTAACTTTTGTGCATAGTTCGTTATATAAGCGAAAACTGCATTCGCGGTTTCTAAAGGCTCTCCCATCGCTCTAAGGACATCAGCTACGGTATATTGATCTACTAACGTATAGAGTGGAATTGCAATACCCACAAATACAATTGGGATTGCATATCGAAGTAATTCCATATAAATATTTCGTAATGGAATATCGGATGCCCTTGACTTTAATTCACCTTCAGGAGGCTTTAATCCGTTATACTTTTTCCAGTACAGCATTAAAATAGAGACGCTGGCAAGTGCCCCGATAACAGCACCGAATGTAGCAACAGCAACAGAAGAGGCTACGGAACCTCCTAATATTTTGGAAACGATGAAGCTACCAACTAAAATGAAAACAACGCGTGCGATTTGTTCTACGACTTGAGAAACAGCACTTGGTTTCATATGTTGAAAACCTTGGAAATAGCCGCGTGTAACACTCATAGCCGGTACGATAATAAGTGCGAAACTTAATGCCCGCATTGTAAGTGTTACGTCAGCGATAAATTGTGGATTTGGCGTTTTAGAGCGAATAATAAATTGTGATATGTAAGGCGCTCCAATAAATAAAATTAAAAATCCTAAAAAGCCCATAAATAGCATTAATTTTATGCTCGAGCTATACAATTTTTTACTTGTACTATAATCACCGAGTGCATTATGTTTTGCAACAAATTTGGAGACGGCAATAGGAATACCGGCAGTTGAAAAGCTTAATAAAATACCATACCAAGTATATGCATATCCGTATAAAGCGACCCCTTGTGTTCCAACTAATAATTGAAAAGGGAAGAAGTATATAAAACCTAAAATACGTGAAATCATTGTTGCACCGCTTAGTAAAGCAGTACCTTTTAAAACTTTTGAAGTAGACAAAATTTGTTCCTCCTACTCATGTTGCCTTGCATGTATCTCGCTCTTTGAGGGCAGTAAGACTCCTACCTCAAAATGAGGCTGGAGAAAGAAGTTAAGTGGAAGCCCTGCTACTACGAGTAAACGCAAAATTGGTGAAACTTTAATCAGTGGGGCATCCTCCGCTGATTAAAGTTTCACTTTACCGTATACTACTATAAACCTGTTAGAGAAGTTAATACAGTATAAACCATATAAGTTCAAATACTATTCATACAAAAGTCATATTTCAAATTTTTAAATAGAATATAAGACATAAAAACTTAAAATATAAGTTGACACTATTTTTAATGTGTGATAAAAATGATAGTAATCAATTCGGAAAATAATATTTGGGCAATGAAAGGGTATAGTAATGAAAATCTCCCTATTTCAGAGAGCTGATGGTTGGTGTGAATCAGTATATAGATTATTCATGAAGTTCGTCCTGGAGCATCTTTCATAAATCTCACATTATGAGGAAATGGAAGACGGTAGTTTATACCGTTATCAAATAAAGTGGTGAAGATTTTTTCACAACTAGGGTGGTACCGCGATATTTATCGTCCCTACGTATTTACGTAGGGACGTTTTTTATTTAGGTCCTAACTTTGCTGTGGCTTCATAACTAGGGTGGTACCGCGATATTTTATCGTCCCTACGTATTTACGTAGGGACGTTTTTATTTAGGTCTTACTTTTGTTGTATCTTCATAACTAGGGTGGTACCGCGATATTTTTGTCGTCCCTACGTATTTACGTAGGGACGTTTTTTTATTAGGGAGGAAGTGAACGTATTAGAAAAAAGTATTGATAGAACAATATAAACACCAAATTATAAAACAGAAAAAGATAAAGAGAGGAGATTAACAGATGAATTCACAGCAATGGACATCGAAATTAGGTTTCGTATTAGCTGCAGCAGGTTCAGCAATTGGTCTTGGGGCGATTTGGAAATTCCCATATATGGCCGGCATCGGAGGAGGCGGCGCATTCTTCCTTATTTTCATCGGTTTCACATTATTAATTGGTTTACCGCTATTATTAGCCGAATTCGTTATTGGGAGAAGTACACAAAAAGAGGCCGTTGATGCGTATAGAGAAATCGCACCGAAAACGTTATGGCCGTGGTTAGGTAAATTAGGAATTGTAACATGTTTCATATTACTTTCTTTCTACAGTGTTGTAGGAGGATGGATTTTATTATATTTATGGAATGCAATTACAGGTAGACTATGGGAAGGAAATGGGGCGTACGAAGCTACGTTCGGTGAAATCATTTCCAATCCGTATTTAGCAGTCGGATCACAACTATTATTCATCCTTATTACTATTTTCATCGTAAGTAAAGGTGTACAAAATGGTGTTGAAAAAGTAAATAAATATTTCATGCCAGCACTATTCGTTTTATTCTTTGTCTTAATTGTTCGTGCACTTACATTAGACGGTGCTGGTGAAGGAGTTCGCTTCTTCTTACAACCTGATTTCTCAAACGTAACGTCAGAAATTATTTTATATGCGATGGGGCAATCGTTCTTCTCATTATCTGTCGGTGTAGCCGTTATGGTAACGTATAGCTCATACTTACCGAAAGAAGAAAGTTTACCGCGTTCAGCATTTTCTATTGTAGCTTTAACGCTCGTTATTACATTACTTGCAGGACTTGCGATATTCCCGGTTGTATTCGCATTTGGAATGGAACCATCTCAAGGACCAGGATTATTGTTTATCGTATTGCCAGCTATTTTCAGTAAAATGGCGTTCGGAAAATTATTCTTCATCGTTTTCTTATTACTATTCTTCTTTGCTACTATTACATCAGCAATTTCGATGTTAGAAATTAGCGTTGCATCTTTAACTGCAAAAGGTAAAGGGAAACGTGAAAAAATGGCTTTAATCGTTGGATTATTAATCTTCGTTGTTGGAGTACCATCAGCATTATCATTTGGTATATTAAGTGATCTGAAGATTTTTGGAAAGACTATTTTTGATTTATCGGACTATGCAGTTAGTAACGTATTAATGCCGCTTGGTGTTCTATTAGTTTCTATCTTTGTTCCTTTAAAAATGAAGAAAGATGTATTAATGAAAGAGCTTGGTGTAAGTAAAAATAAAGGCTATAAACTATTCGTATTATGGTTATTCTTACTTCGCTATATCGCACCAATTGCGATTATTATCGTATTCCTAAATGTACTTGGAATTATTTAACAAAAAAGGTAGCGTATCGTTATATGATACGCTACCTTTTTTATCCTTTTATTTGCCGGGCAGTAAGACCCCCACCTCAAAACTCAGCGAAAGCGAAGAAGTTAAGTGGGGGATGGGCACCCCCCACTGATTAAAGTTTCACCTTATTTTGCTCTTTTTTGCAGTTCATTTACTGTGACGAATTGATATCCCTCTTTAGATAAAGAGTCTAAAATACCTTCAATGGTCTGTAAATTTTCATTAGATTTATCATACATAGGGTGTAATAAAATGATAGAACCTGGTTTTACATTTTTATTAACGTAGTCAATTTTATCAGCTGTAGATTTATAAAAAGTATCAGGCTCAAGATCCCACGTAATCGTTTCGATATTATTTTTATTTAAATAATAGGGTAGCCCAATTAATTTTTTTCCGTTAGGGGGTCTAAAATCAATTTCGTCTGTAAATCCTGTTTGCCGGATTAATGAATTCGTTTTTTCTATTTCATCTTTAATAAAAGAAGGTGTTTTGAAAACCATTCTATTATGAGAATATGTATGGTTTCCAAGTTGGTGCCCAGATTGCGTGATAGCTTCTCCTAATGATAGATTTTTCTCTAGTTCATTTCCAATTAAAAAGAAAGTAGCTTTAGCGTTGTATTTATCCAGTAAAGGTAATATTTGTTTTACATTGTTAGTAGGGCCATCATCAAAAGTTAAAGCGATTACTTTTTCATTTGTTTCTACGCGTTGTGTTAAATCTCCAAATAATTGAAAGTTTCTTGCGTTCATCAATTTGTATGTTCCGAATAATACTGTGATAATAAAGAATAGTGTAACGATTGTAATGATAATTTTTTTCTTCATAATGTAACCTCACAATGATTTTTGATTTGATTAAAAAGTATTATATCAAACTAAGTAATTTCGTGCTTTAAGAAGGGTGTGGATGCAAGGAGAGGAAATTTATCATATAATAAAATGCAAAAGGTATATTAGGAGGTGTTTATATGGCGATTATAATTCAATTGCCAGACACTGCAACGTCTCATGCAAAGCCAAGTATGGAAATGGCGATACTTTGCGTGAGGTAGACAAGTAATATACAATCGCCTAAATGAGCTCGTATCATTTTTTATATTTGGCTTTGCACCTTATTGAAATGAACCATAAAAAATAAGGGGCGAGCAGAAATGAAATACGTAAAGGCTGCGGCAGTTTTACCAGAAAGTTTAATTGCTGAAATTCAAAAGTATATACAAGGTGAAACAATTTACATTCCAAAACAAGAAACGAAACATTATAAATGGGGTACACGATCTGGAGGAAGAAAACAATTAGATGAAAGAAATAACGCGATTAAAGCAGCATTTAAAAGCGGAATTGCTATTCATCAACTTGCAGAAGAATATTTTCTTTCTGGGGAAACGATTAAAAAGATTGTGTATTCTAAATAAGAGGAAAAGAGTCTGATTCATATATTACTTTGAATCAGACTCTTTTTGTTTTATATGTATTGGATATATGAGGTGTGAACGGGCATGATAATAGAAAAAATGTGCCGTTTTTTTTATTAAATGGTATACAGAGCACTTGAAAAGTAGAAAGGTGAACATATATGAATCATATTGGACAAATAACGATAGAGCTTTTAGTTGGTTTTTTTGTTCTATTAATTGCTACAAAAATATTAGGGAAAACACAAATATCTCAGCTAACGCCCTTTGATTTTATTTCTGCAATCGTCCTAGGTGAGCTCGTTGGAAATTCAATATATGATCCTAAAATTAAAGTATGGTCTATTTTGTATTCAGTATTTGTTTGGGTAATTTTAATTTATACTATAGAAGTGATAACACAAAAAATAAGGGGAACAAGAAGGTTTTTTGAAGGATATCCTTCAATTATTATTCGTAATGGAAAGATTGATCGTGAACAATTAAGCGTAAATCATTTGGATATAAACCAATTACAACAAATGCTTAGGCAACAAAAAGATATATTTTCAATTCGAGAAGTTGAGTATATGATATTGGAACCTAACGGAAACATAAGTGTATTGAAAAAAAGTAAATATGAATCTCCTACTATAAATGATTTAAGTTTAAAACATAAGCCTGTATACTTACCGATTTCATTAATTAGTGATGGGAAAGTAGTTAAGGATAATTTGAGGGAAGCAGGTTTTGATGAAGGATGGCTTTATAAACAAATAAAGCAAAAAGGAATTACTAAATTTGAAGACGTATTATATGCAGAATGGAAAACAGACGATGGTTTCTTTTGTCAGGAAATGCAGCGATAGAGAATAGGCGATGTATGTAATGTTTGTTTCTAAGTTATCTTTTACATATCAAAAAACTGAATCATTGTATACAATAAGACTAGATCAACAATTTGTATGGAGTGATAAAGATGGAAGCTTTTATTAGAAGTGATCAATATAATTTTATAAAATCACAAGCTTATATTTTAGCAAATGGGCACGCAACGGCAAATGATAGAGGTGTAATTCAAGCATTAAAATCACTTGCGATTGAAAAAATAATACATGTATTTGAGAATTTAACGGATGAACAGAAAGAGTTAATCGATACGGTATTAACAGTTCAAAATAGAGAAGATGCAGAATCGTTTTTAATGAAAATAAATCCGTATGTCATTCCGTTTCAGGAAGTTACAGCGCAAACATTAAAAAAATTATTTCCTAAGGCGAAAAAGTTAAAACTTCCTGATATGGAAGAACTGGATATGAAAGAATTATCCTATTTAAGCTGGATTGATAAAGGATCCAGTAGGAAATTTATTATAGCGAAAAATGATAAAAATAAGTTTGTTGGTCTGCAAGGAACTTTTCAAAGTTTAAATAAAAAAAGCATTTGTTCATTATGTCATGGGCATGAAGAAGTAGGAATGTTTTTAGTGGAAATTAAAGGTGATGTACCAGGAACTTTCGTTAAAAAGGGAAACTATATTTGCAAAGACGGTGTAGCTTGTAATCAGAATATGAAGTCACTTGATAAATTGAATGATTTTATTGAACGATTGAAGAAATAAAGAAGGAACCTCTAGTATTTAAACTGGAGGTTTTTATTTTTTGAAGAAGTAATAATAGGCTTCTTTTGTAGCTGTAAATTTATAAAAAAAGTCGGGTCATTTATAATGAAATTAGATAAAAATATCTATTTGGATACAGTTGCTTATATGCAAGGAGGAAAAACATGAATTACATTTCACCGAAAGAAGAAATGTTAAAAGCGAAACGGTGGCCTAAAGATACGATAGCGGCAGGTCGTGGTCATACCGTTGCTCTTAAATTGGATGGCACGGTAGTAGCAGTGGGGCGAAATAAAGAAGGAGAATGCAATGTAAGCAGCTGGTGTGATATTGAAGCAGTCGCAGCGGGTAATGTTCATATGGCGACGAACACGGGTAATGCACATACAATCGGTCTTGCATGTGACAGTACTGTGGTAGCTGTGGGTTGGAATAAGCATGACCAATGTAATGTACACGATTGGCATAATATTGTCTCGGTTGCGGCGGGATGGCGTCGTACTATTGGCCTTAAATTGGATGGTACGGTAGTGGCGGTGGGCCGAAATAAAGAAGGAGAATGCAATGTAAGTGGCTGGCGAGATATTGTGGCGGTTGCGGCGGGTGACTGGCATACAGTCGGTCTTAAATTGGACGGTACAGTGACGGCAGTGGGGAATAATCGATATGGCCAATGCAATATAAGCAGCTGGCGAGGTATTGTATCGGTCACAGCGGGTTATCTTCATACTGTTGGTCTTAAACGAGACGGAACGGTGACGGCAGTGGGGAATGGTAAACATAACCAGTGTGACGTGAGTGGTTGGAGGGGTATTGTAGCAATAGCAGCTGGTACGAATCATACAATCGGTCTTAAATCAGACGGAACGGTGGCGGCAGTAGGTTGGAATGAGTATGGCCAATGTAATGTAAGTGATTGGCGAGATATTGTAGCAATAGCGGCTGGTTGTGCACATACGGTCGGACTTAAATCAGACGGAACGGTGGTAGCGGTAGGTAATAATGAATTTGGCCAATGCGATGTAGGTAGCTGGAGCGGTATTCTCCTGCCGGGTAATTAGTTTTTTACGACTGGATGATTCAACCGTTTTATTCGTCTTAATATTTGTAGGGCAATCAAAATATTAAAATGCTAATAAATATCCAGTAATATTATTCTATTTCGGGAGTAAGTATGGAATAAGATATGTGGAATATAATAAACCTTAATTTTGTTGAATAAGATAAGAATCCTTTTCAAAATGGATTCTTATTTTTTTTCGTTAAATGAGGGTTTATATGACATTTTTGAACAAGTTTTATTTCACAGTTACAGTAGGAGACGTAGTTTAAAAGCATAAGAAGAGGTGAAGAAATGCTTAAAAGATTTTTGCTTTTTTTACCAAATCTTCTACTTGTATGTATCGTACTCTATATAACATATACAACTTCTTTAGTTTTGGACAGATGTTAGTAATTTCAATTGCAATCATTGGTACTCTTGTTATAAGAATTTGTACGGATGTATTTAAGTTCATCAAGTGGACAATTAAACAAAGGAAATCTTGAATATGTTTAATAACTATTAGGAGGAGATGAAATGACAAATAAAAAGAATAGAGTGAAAAACGAAATAATACTTTGGACATTAACAGCGATTGGTTTTGTAATTGTATGGTACCTGTTTCAAAGATAAAAATGCATCGTACTTGTAAAGAAAGCACGATGCATTTTTATTATTTTTTTTGCCAATTTTCTTTTATAAAGTCTGCACGGCCAGATTCTTTTTGCTCAGTAGCATATTTCTCTGGGTTCTTTTTATAGAAATGTTGGTGGTATTCCTCTGCTTCAAAAAAAGGTGCAGCCGGGCGAATTTCAGTTACGATTGGATCTTTAAACATTCCGCTTTCAGTAAGAGCTTGTTTTGATTTTTCAGTAAGCGCTTTTTGTGTTTCGTTATGATAAAAAATAGCGGTACGATAAGATGGACCACGGTCAAAAAATTGTCCGCCATCATCAGTTGGATCGATTTGTGGCCAATATAAGTCTAGTAATTTCTGATAAGGAAAAATAGAAGGATCGAATGTAATTTGAACAACTTCTAAATGTCCAGATGTTCCAGCTTTTACTTGTTCATATGTTGGATTTTCTATATGACCTCCTGCATAGCCAGAAAGCACTTTATGAATACCTGGAAGTTCATCAAATGGTTTTACCATGCACCAAAAGCAACCGCCTGCGAAGGTTGCGAGTTCGTATGTTTTTTCGGACATTGCTGTAATCCTCCTAAATGTATATGTTTTATATAGTATTATATAAATTGTTTTATTGCGCAATAAAAAAGATTTGAAAATATATGTTTTTTATAAACAAGATCCTCCGCTCACATCAATTAATTGTCCAGTAACCCAGCGGCTGTCTGGAGAAGCGAGAAATGCAGCAGTATCGGCAATGTCTTCTACTTCACCTAAGCGATTGAAAGCGGAAATAGTAGTAGCGTACTGCTTCATCATCGGGTCGCTCAAGAGTTCTGCATTCATATCTGTTTTAATAAATCCTGGAAGTATTGCATTCACCGTTATTCCTCGTGCTCCAAGCTGTTTTGCTAGCGTAAAAGTCATTGTATTAATAGCGCCTTTCGTCATACTGTATGCAACGAAATCAGGTAAAGAAATGCGGGTCGCAGCGGATGAAATATTAATAATTCGGCTATTGTCACGTAAACGTGGCAGTGCTTGTTGAATGATAAAGAATGGTGCTTTTGCATTTACTGAAACAATTCTATCAAAAAATTGTTCAGTTGTTTCTTCAATAAAAGCACCAGGACCAATGCCGGCATTGTTTATTAAAATATCAAATTGTGTTTCACCAGTGCGCTTTTGTAATTCAGTATCTAAAGCGTTATAAAGGTTTTCTACACCGTGTAAGGATTCTAAATTTGCGCCGATAGAAAAAGCTTGGCCACCATTTGATCGAATTTCATGAACAGTTTCTTCAGCGTCATCTTTTCGATTACCGTAATGAACAGCAACCAATGCACCGTCATTTGCTAAACGTTTAGCAATAGCACGTCCAATTCCTCGGCTTGCTCCTGTAACTAACGCTACTTTTCCTTTTAACATATTATTCTCATCTCCCCATAAATTTTATATGTTTGTCAGTAGTTTTTCTTTATGTAGTAATGCGAACATACTTAAGTAATATATGAGTATGTGTAAGAAGTTCATTCCGATTTTGTTTTGAGAAAAAATAAATAGATTTCTAGTAAATAGAATGAATTTTATTTTTTTCTAAAAAACATGTTGACAATGAAAAGAACCGCGTCCTATAATACGTGTAACAAATAAAAGTTAATTAAGAATTTTCTAACTTTATATGTTGTATATGCAAAGAAGAGGAAAGTAGATGATTATGATCGTTTCAGAGAGCTACTCCTAGGCTGTGAGAGTAGTAGCAATCGAATCATTGAAGATCACCTCGGAGCATCGCTTGCGAAAGGGAAACTGAGTAGAGGGCGGCGGCATCGTCTCCGGTAAAAGGACGGGGGTCTGATTGGACCTACAGAGCTTATATTTCGCGAGAAGTATAAGGAAGCTGAGTGGTAACGCGAAACTCTCGCCTCAGCAATCAAAGCTACTAAGTTGTAGTAGTTGATTGCTGAGGCGAGAGTTTTTCTTTTATAAAAATAGAATAAAAGAATGCGTGGAAGAGGAGAGTAAATGATATAGATTGTTTCAGAGAGCTGCCCCAAGGCTGTGAGGGTAGTAACAATCGAATCATTGAAGATCACCTCGGAGCACTACTTTTGAAAACTAGTAAAAAGTAGCGGAATTGTTTCCGATAGAAAAACAAAAGTCTAATTGGACTTGCAAAGCTTATATTTCGTGAGAAGTGTAAGGAAGCTGAGTGGTACCACGATTCCCTCGTCTCAGCAATGGATTGCTACAAGTATGTACGTAATCGATTGTTGAGATGAGTATATTTTTAAGATTTATATACTGAATATTCTGTTAAAATACTTATCTCAGCAATCGATGTAGAAATAGATTGCAAAAATAGAGAGAAAAAAAGAGGAGCGATGTGAGATGGGTAACCAGTACATTTATATGAATGGGGAATTTGTAGAAAAAGAAAAGGCAGTTGTTTCAGTATATGATCACGGTTTTTTATATGGAGACGGTGTATTTGAAGGGATTCGTAGTTACGGAGGAAATGTATTTTGTCTAAAAGAACATGTGAAACGATTATATGAATCGGCGAAATCTATTTTACTGACGATTCCAATGCCGGTAGAAGAAATGGAAGAGGCCGTTTTACAGACACTTCAAAAAAATGAATACGCTGATGCCTACATTAGATTAATTGTTTCAAGAGGAAAAGGGGATTTAGGGCTTGACCCGAGGACTTGCGTGAAACCGAGCGTAATTATTATTGCAGAACAATTAAAGTTATTCCCTCAGGAATTTTATGATAATGGACTAAGCGTTGTATCTGTAGCATCAAGACGTAATACGCCAGATGCATTAGATCCACGTATTAAGTCAATGAACTATTTAAATAATGTACTTGTAAAAATTGAAGCAGCGCAAGCAGGCGTACTCGAGGCGCTTATGCTTAACCAACAAGGATATGTTTGTGAAGGGTCTGGAGATAATGTTTTCATTGTGAAAGATGGAAAAGTGCTAACACCTCCTTCGTATTTAGGGGCGCTAGAAGGTATTACGAGAAATAGTGTTATCGAGTTATGTGAGCGTCTTAATATCTCGTATGAGGAAAGGCCATTTACTCGCCATGACGTATATGTAGCAGATGAAGTGTTTTTAACAGGAACGGCAGCAGAGTTAATCCCAGTTGTAAAAGTTGATTCTAGAGAAATTGGAGATGGGAAACCAGGAAGTGTAACGAAACGATTAACTGAAGAGTTTAAAAAATTGACGAGAGAAAGAGGAGTACGTGTTCCAGGACTGGCGGAAAGTTTAGCGTAGAAAGGGAGAGGAGTTAATCGAAATGGAGGAACAGTATACAACATGTGAGAAATTACAGTGCGAAGAAGTGACAGGTGCCGGACACGTTATTCAATGCTTGAAAAAATTAGGTGTAACGACTGTTTTCGGTTATCCGGGCGGAGCGATTTTGCCAGTATACGATGCGTTATATGGAAGTGGATTGAAGCACGTTTTAACTCGTCATGAGCAAGCTGCCATTCATGCGGCTGAAGGGTATGCGAGAGCTTCTGGAAAGGTCGGGGTAGTCTTTGCTACCTCTGGCCCAGGAGCGACGAATTTAGTTACGGGCTTAGCAGATGCTTATATGGATTCGATTCCTTTAGTTGTTATTACAGGGCAAGTTGCAACGCCTTTAATTGGTAAAGATGGATTTCAAGAAGCTGATGTTGTCGGAATTACTGTATCTGTTACGAAGCATAATTACCAAGTTCGTGAAGTAAATCACTTATCACGTATCGTGCAAGAAGCTTTTTACATCGCTAATAGTGGGCGACCGGGACCGGTATTAATTGATATTCCAAAAGATATTCAAAATGCAAATGTGACAAGTTTCTTTAATGAAGAAGTTAACATTATAGGATATAAACCGGAAGTTGTACCAGACAGTATGAAACTGAGAAAGGTGGCTAAAGCAATTTCAAAAGCAAAGCGTCCCCTTCTATATATTGGAGGAGGTGTCATTCATTCAGGTGGATCTGAAGAACTCATCAAGTTTGCAAGAGAGAATCGTATTCCTGTCGTTTCAACTTTAATGGGACTAGGTGCATATCCGCCGGGAGATCCATTGTTTTTAGGAATGCTCGGTATGCATGGTACGTACGCTGCAAATATGGCAGTAACAGAATGTGACTTACTACTTGCTTTAGGTGTTCGCTTTGATGATCGTGTAACAGGAAAATTAGAACTCTTTTCTCCGCATTCGAAAAAGGTACATATTGATATAGATCCTTCGGAGTTCCATAAAAATGTAACTGTGGAATATCCGATTGTTGGAGATGTGAAAAAAGCGTTACAAATGTTGTTGCATATGCCAATTCGTACACAAACAAATGAATGGCTTACGAAAATAGAGGAATGGAAGGAGGAATATCCTCTTTCCTACAATCAAAAAGAAGGTGAGTTAAAACCACAGCATGTTATTAGTCTAGTAAGTGAATTAACGAACGGTGAAGCAATTGTCACGACAGAAGTAGGACAGCATCAAATGTGGGCTGCTCACTTCTATAAAGCGAGAAAACCTCGTACTTTTCTTACCTCAGGTGGATTAGGAACAATGGGATTTGGTTTCCCAGCAGCTATTGGTGCCCAGCTTGCTAAAGAAGAAGAACTTGTCATCTGTATTGCGGGCGATGCTTCTTTTCAAATGAATATTCAGGAACTGCAAACAATTGCAGAAAATAACATACCTGTAAAAGTATTTATAATAAACAACAAATTTTTAGGGATGGTAAGGCAATGGCAAGAAATGTTTTATGAGAATCGTTTATCAGAATCAAAAATTGGATCACCTGATTTTGTAAAAGTAGCAGAAGCATATGGAGTGAGGGGGCTAAGAGCAACAAATGCAACAGAGGCGAAAAAAGTGATGTTAGAAGCTTTTGCGCACGAAGGTCCTGTCGTAGTTGATTTTTGTGTAGAAGAAGGTGAAAACGTATTTCCGATGGTTCCGCCAAACAAAGGGAATAATGAAATGATGATGAAGAGGTGGGAAGAATGAGTCATACTTTTTCACTAGTTATCCATAACGACCCAAACGTCTTATTACGCATAAGTGGAATTTTTGCTCGGCGTGGTTATTATATTTCTTCATTAAATTTAAATGAAAATGAAATGGAGTTAACAACAGTTTGTACAGAACAAGAAGCAACATTACTCATCAGTCAGCTGAAAAAATTAATCAATGTACTACAAGTAAACAAATTATAAGGAGTGTATGGAATATGAAAACGTATTATGAGCAAGATGCAAAAGTAGAGTTATTACAAGGGAAGACAGTTGCGGTAGTCGGATATGGATCTCAAGGTCATGCCCAAGCACAAAATTTACGTGATTCTGGTGTGGAAGTTGTAGTTGGCATTCGTCCTGGTAAGTCATATGAAGTAGCGAAAGCTGATGGGTTTGAAGTAATGTCCGTTTCAGAAGCGGTTCGAACCGCACAAGTTGTACAAATGTTATTGCCGGATGAACAACAAGCACATGTTTATAAAACAGAAGTAGAAGAGAATCTTCGTGAAGGGCAAATGTTACTTTTCTCACATGGATTTAATATTCACTTCGGACAAATTAATCCGCCAAGTTACGTAGACGTAGCGATGGTCGCACCAAAAAGCCCAGGTCATCTCGTTCGCCGTGTATTCCAAGAAGGAAATGGTGTTCCGGCATTAGTTGCAGTGCATCAAGATGCAACCGGCACGGCATTACATGTAGCTCTTGCATATGCAAAAGGTGTAGGTTGTACACGTGCAGGTGTAATTGAAACGACATTCCAGGAAGAAACAGAGACAGACTTATTCGGTGAGCAAGCTGTGCTTTGCGGCGGAGTAACTGCACTTGTAAAAGCTGGTTTTGAAACGTTAACTGAAGGCGGATATCGTCCTGAAATTGCATACTTTGAATGTTTGCATGAATTAAAGTTAATTGTTGATTTAATGTACGAAGGTGGATTAACGAACATGCGCCATTCTATTTCAGATACGGCAGAGTTTGGAGATTATGTAACAGGATCAAGAATTGTTACAGATGAAACGAAGAAAGAGATGAAACGAGTACTTACAGAAATTCAGCAAGGTGAATTCGCGAAAAAATGGATTTTAGAAAACCAAGCAGGTCGTCCAACATACAACGCGATGAAAAAAGCAGAACAAAATCATCAGTTAGAAAAAGTAGGAACAGAGCTTCGTGAAATGATGAGCTGGATTAAGGAACCAGAAAAGAAAACGTTAGTAAAGAAATAGATTAAGAGAATATAAGTGAAAAATACGTAAGAGGGGATTTGACAAGATGAGAAGCGACATGATTAAAAAAGGTTTTGATAAAGCGCCACATCGAAGTTTATTAAAAGCAACTGGTTTGAAAGATGAGGATTTTGATAAGCCGTTTATTGCGATTTGTAATTCTTTTATTGAAATTATTCCAGGGCATAAGCACTTGAACGAGTTTGGGAAACTTGTAAAAGAAGCCGTTCGTGCAGCAGGTATGGTACCATTCGAATTCAATACAATTGGAGTAGACGATGGTATTGCGATGGGACATATCGGTATGCGTTATTCGCTACCGAGTCGTGAAATTATTGCAGATTCAGTAGAAACGGTTGTAAATGCACATTGGTTTGACGGCATGATTTGTATCCCAAACTGTGACAAAATTACGCCAGGTATGATGATGGCAGCTCTTCGTATTAACATTCCGACTGTGTTTGTTTCAGGTGGACCGATGGCAGCTGGGAAAACATCTAAGGGGGAAGTTGTTGACCTTAGTTCTGTTTTTGAAGGGGTAGGAGCTTATCAATCTGGGAAAATTTCAGAAGAAGAATTAAAAGATATTGAAGATCATGGCTGTCCATCTTGTGGCTCTTGTTCCGGCATGTTTACAGCGAACTCTATGAACTGTTTATGTGAAGTATTAGGTTTAGCCCTTCCTGGAAACGGTAGTATTTTAGCAATTGATCCAAGACGTGAAGAGTTAATTAAACAAGCAGCAGAGAAACTGAAAATTTTAATTGAAAGAGATATTAAACCGCGTGATATTGTAACAGAAGAAGCAATTGACGATGCTTTTGCACTTGATATGGCGATGGGTGGATCAACGAATACAGTATTACACACGCTAGCACTCGCACAAGAGGCAGGGCTAGATTATGATATGAGCCGTATTGATGCTGTTTCAAGACGTGTACCGCATTTATGTAAAGTAAGTCCAGCTTCTAACTGGCATATGGAAGATATTGATCGAGCGGGCGGAATTAGTGCAATCTTGAAAGAGATGAGCAGAAAAGAAGGGGTACTTCATTTAGACCGTATTACGGCTACTGGGCAAACATTAAGAGAAAACATTGCTCATGCAGAGATTAAAGATAAGGAAGTGATTCATTCTCTTGAAAACCCTCATAGTGAAGAGGGGGGCTTACGTATTTTAAAAGGAAATCTAGCGAAAGATGGAGCGGTTATTAAAAGCGGGGCAACCGAAGTAAAACGATTTGAAGGACCTTGCGTTATTTTTAATTCACAAGATGAGGCATTGGCTGGCATTATGCTTGGGAAAGTGAAAAAAGGAGATGTAGTTGTCATTCGTTATGAAGGGCCAAGAGGCGGACCGGGTATGCCTGAAATGTTAGCACCAACATCAGCAATCGCTGGAATGGGATTAGGTGCTGAGGTTGCATTATTAACGGACGGACGTTTCTCTGGAGCTTCACGTGGCATTTCGGTAGGGCATATTTCACCAGAAGCAGCTGCGGGTGGAACAATCGCACTACTTGAACAAGGGGATATTGTATGTATTGATGTTGAGGAACGCTTGCTAGAAGTAAGAGTGAGTGATGAGGAATTAGAAAAACGTAAAAAAGAATGGAAACGACCAGAACCGAAAGTGAAAACGGGCTGGCTTGGACGATATTCTCAGATGGTAACATCGGCGAATACAGGTGCAGTTCTAAAGGTGCCGAATTTTGATTGAGTCAAAATAAAAGAGATAAGGATGATAGAAAATGGTGCAAAATGTGAAGGAGAGAGTGAAGATTGAAGATATCCTTATGGCTCATAACTGTATGAAGGATATCGTCATGAAAACGCCCTTGCAACGTGATAAGGTTTTATCTGAAAAATACGAATGTGAGGTGTATATTAAACGAGAAGATTTGCAAGTAATTCGGTCTTTCAAAATTCGCGGTGCATACAATTTAATTCAAAGTTTGTCGAAAGAACAATTACAAAATGGTGTTGTTTGTGCAAGTGCTGGCAATCACGCACAAGGAGTTGCGTATACGTGTAATTTATTAAATATTCCATCGAAAATCTTTATGCCAACAACGACACCAAAACAGAAAGTATCACAAGTTCAATTTTTTGGTGGTAGCTTTGCAGAAATCATGTTAGTTGGCGATACATTTGATGGTGCTTTTCAAGAAGCGCAGCGCTATTGTGAGGAAAATAGGATGACATTTGTGCATCCGTTTGATGATCCGTATGTAATTGCAGGGCAAGGAACAGTAGCTGTTGAAATTATGCACGATATGGATAAGGCAGTTGATTATCTCTTTACAGCAATTGGCGGCGGTGGGTTAGCATCGGGTGTAGGTACATATGTGAAAGGTGTTAGTCCAGCTACAAAGGTAATTGGTGTAGAACCGATGGGGGCTGCATCTATGAAAGAGGCTTTCCTTCAAAACGAAAATGTAGCATTAGAGAAAATAGATAGTTTTGTTGATGGAGCAGCTGTCAAAAAAGTAGGGAAGTTAACATTTGAAACTTGTAAAGATGTCATTGATGACATTGTTTTAGTACCAGAGGGAAAGGTTTGTACGACGATTTTAGAACTGTATAAGAAAAATGCAATTGTAGCTGAACCGGCTGGTGCACTCTCTATTGCAGCACTTGATTTATACAGGGATGAAATAAAAGGTAAAACAGTTGTATGTACGCTAAGTGGTGGAAATAATGATATTGATAGAATGCAAGAAATGAAAGAACGTTCTCTCATTTACGAAGGGTTAAAGCATTATTTCATCATTGAATTTCCACAGCGTTCAGGTGCGCTAAGAGAATTTCTTGATAAAGGATTAGGACCAGAAGATGACATTACGCGCTTTGAGTATATTAAGAAACATAATAAAGAAAATGGTCCAGCGCTGGTCGGGGTAGAATTAAAACATAAAGAAGATTATGAGCAATTAATTACTCGTTTTAAAGAAAATAATATTCAATTTGTGGAGCTTAATAAAAATCCTGTTTTGTTTGATTTGCTTATTTAGTAGAAAAAATAAAAAAAGATAGATACAAGCAAGGAAAATGCTACTTGTTCTATCTTTTTATAGTTAAACGAAATACTCTCCAAATTCATGAAGGAGAAAGCTAGTTAACCAAAAATATATCGCGATACGAATGATTATGTACAATGAAAATTCAAAGGGAGAAAGTTTTCTTTCTCCCTTTATTTTTTTAGTAGTCTAACAGAAAAAAGGAGCATAAAAGCAGGATGGCTATAAATATTCTAAGAACGTTTTCTAACAAGTCTTTCAGTATGTCTATCGACTATTCTGTAGTATTTGTTACAGAGAAATAGATTTCGTGCTGTTTAGTTACGTGTGTTTATTATTTTTCCAGTACTATCAATTTCTACATCAGTTGAAACCGTTTGTAAATATTGTAGAGCTTTTTTCTTTTCTTCTTCATTTACTGGGGAAACTTGGTTATTACGAATGATGTAAGGGTTAAATGACATTTGGATATCCTTTCCTTTAAAAGCTAAAGTTAAGACGCCAGTTTCTGCACTTTTTCCATTCACATAACTCGGGAACAAAAAGTTACCTAATGAGTAAGCAATAGGAACTTTATTATAATACTCAAACCCTTGTAACCAATGCGGGTGACTTCCGACAATAGCGTCAGCACCTGCTTCAACCATTTTAGGTACATATTGTTTTTGGTATTCTACTGGACGATTTGATTTTTCAACGCCCCAATGCATATAGACGATTAAATAGTCTGCATCTTGTTTTTGCTCCTTAATTGTTTTAGTTACAAGATTTAAATCATATCCGTTCGCAACGCCAGGTTTATTGTCACCAGCTACCCAATTAGAATCAGGCATAAATCGAACGAAGGAAAGAAATTTGAACTTTTTCCCTTTTACGGTCATTTCTCGTGCAGTATATGCATCTTTTGCATTTTTTCCGGCCCCGATGTAAGGGAACTTTAATTTTTCTACGTGAGAGATAGTGTCTAATAATCCATCTTGCCCATAATCAAGTGTATGGTTATTCCCAATATTTACGATGTCATATCCAGTGTTTTTAATGGCTTGTAGTGTAGATGGATCACTTTTAATCCAAAACAATTGCCCAGGTGCTTTCTTTTCTCTCGTTGTAAAGGCCGACTCTAAATTAACAAAGGAAATATCTGCTTTTGTTATTTCTTCTTTTACATGTTGGAATGGATAATCAGCCCCGTTTTTTTCGATAATAGGACGTAATTGCCAATCGAACATTGTATCACCAGAGAAAGTGAGTGTAATTTCCGGGTCTTCTATTTTCTTTTTGCTTTTTGTAACTGTTTTACTAGATTTGCTTTGCAAATCGGGTTTGTCTTTCGCTTTTGAAATAAAAGAGTAGTTGATTAATACAACAATTGGTGTAATACAAAAGGCTATTAACAGAAATCGTTTTAGTAAAGTTTTCATATATACCTTCCTTTTGAGTTTATCCCGTTATTGAAAACTTCCGCATTTAGATTAAAATGAATCCACTAAAGGTAGTTATCGAAATATGTATAGTTACAAAAAAACGGGTTATAGTAGTGAAATTCATTTGTTAATATTCTCAATATTAAGTTAACATATAGATAACTTGTAAATCAATGTGTAAACCAAAATATAGAAATAAAGAATTCGAAAGGTGAAGAATGAGAAATGGTTATATTAGGGGCAGTTGTAAATGGCATTTGTATTATATTCGGTACTTTACTTGGTAAATTATTTAGTAAGATTCCAGAAAGTATGAAGGGAACAATTATGCATGCAATCGGTTTAGCGGTTACTGTACTTGGCCTTCAAATGGCATTAAAAAGTGAAAACTTTCTTGTTGTGATTCTAAGTTTAGTTATTGGTACTGTAATTGGGGAATGGTTACAATTAGAAGAAAAGTTAAAACTGTTAGGAGATTGGTTAGAAAATAAAGTTGGATCGAAGGGGAAAGGGAGTATATCAGAAGGGTTTGTAACAGCGACGCTTATTTTTGCAATTGGCGCGATGGGGATACTTGGTGCATTGGACAGTGGAATTCGCGGAAATCATAATATTTTATTCACAAAGGCGATTATCGATGGATTCATTTCGATTATATTAACGACAACTCTAGGAATCGGCGTAGTATTTTCAGCGATTCCAGTTATTTTATATGAAGGTGCTATTGCCATTTTTGCAACACAAATTAATAGTTTTGTCCCGAAAGAATTAATGAATCAATTTATAGTGGAAATGACAGCTACGGGCGGCATTATGATATTCGCCATTGGATTAAACTTACTTGGATTTATTAAAATTAAAGTAGCGAATTTACTTCCAGGTATATTGGTAGTTGGAGTAATTGTTTCAATTATTTATGGTTACGGTTTGTTAGTAAAGTAGTTGAGGATGGAGATACATATGGGGGAATTCCAATTTACAAAACGTGTTCATAAAATACTGGAGATTGCAGCAAAAGAGACTAAATATAATATAATTCAACCAGTTCATCTTTTTATCGGCATGTGTAAAGAAGGTACAGGAGTGTGCGCAGAGTTATATATGTATTTGTTTCGTAAAGTTGGCACGGATTTTTTAGAAGAACTTTCTTTACAAGAACAATATGAAATAGAGTACATAAAAATAGAACAATATAAATTAGCTAATAAAACGCTAGAAATTTTGCAAATAGCGAAGAAACGTATGGAACGTTTTCAGCAAGTATTAATAAATGAAGGACATGTAATATATGCATTATTTCGTTTAGGTATAGTGAGTGAAAAAGTTATAAACAAAGAAATACAAAAAGATGTGTTACGTATTATAGCTGAACCAAGAGATTTGGCGGTGGATTTAAAATGCTTTGATCCCATTTATAATAAATTATCTTGTAATGTTAGAAGAGCTAGCTCTGCTGATTTTGAAACATTAGTACGTTTTGTTACGTGGAAATTTGGTGAACGCTGGTTACAGTCGATAGATTATGGATTTCGGACATATAAAGAAAAGGTACCTATTTATATTGCAAAGCAGGGCGAAGCGATAGTAGGTTTCGCTTGTTATGATGTAGTCAGGGGAAAGAAAGGACTATTTGGTCCGATGGGGACAGCGAAACGAAATCGTGTGAAAGGTGTAGGGAAAGAATTGTTGCATCATTGTTTATATAATATGAAGCAAGACGGATATGAATATGCAATTATTGGACAAGCAGGTCCGATTGAGTTTTATGAGAGAAGTTGCAATGCTCGTTTAATACCGCTAGAAGATAATTGACCAACTCCATATAGGGGAGTTGGTTTTATTATGAGAAAAATGTGGAATTTACATGGTTTTTGCTAGGAAATAGCGGCTTTTGTAATGAATATTACGTCTAAATCAAATTACTAAACTTTTTACAAGAAAAGGTGTAGAATGGGTATCGAATGAAAGAAGGTGTGAAAATGGCCAGCTGGAAACGAAATTTAATGATTTGTTGGCTAGGTTGTTTTACCACTGCAGCCGGTATGAGTTTAGTAATTCCTTTTTTATCTTTTTATATTGAGGAGTTAGGAGTGACTGGCACTTCGAGTATTGCACAGTGGTCGGGACTTGCATTTGGTGTAACATTTTTAATGGGTGCGATTGTATCACCAATATGGGGAAAGCTTGGTGATATACATGGACGGAAATTGATGCTTATACGTGCTAGCCTTGGTATGGCGGTTATTATGACGCTTATGGGGTTTGTAACGGATGTGTATCAACTAGTCGCACTTAGATTTTTGATGGGAGCAGTATCTGGTTTCCTTTCAACCGCAATGACATTTATTGCAGCAGAAACTCCGGAAGAGCATTCAGGTTGGGCAATTTCCACAATTTCAACCGGGGGCGTGAGTGGCTCATTACTCGGACCATTACTAGGCGGTTATTTGTCTGAGTTAATTGGAATGCGTCATGTCTTTCTTGTTACAGGAGCTTTCTTATTCCTTTCCTTCCTCATCGTCTTTTTCTTCCTACATGAAGAAAATCACTCTGCTCAAGCAAAAAAGGTACAGCAAAAAAAAGTATGGACGATGGTCCCAGCAAAGCATGTAATTATTAGTTTATTTGTAACAACATTTATTATTCAACTTGCCAATATGTCAATTCAACCTATTATTACATTGTACGTAAAGAATTTGGAAGGACCAGGAACAGATCATATCGAAATGATTGCAGGGGCAGTTATGTCTGCGACAGGATTAGCAGTTATTTTGGCAGCGCCTAAATTAGGAAGATTATCAGATCATATCGGTCCTCAAAAAACATTAGTAGTAGCATTGTTTGCTGCAGGGATTATCTTTATCCCGCAAGCATTTGTAACCTCAGCTTGGCAACTATTAATTCTTCGATTTTTATTAGGTATCGCACAAGCAGGATTATTACCTTCCGTACAAACTCTACTAAAACAACATACGCCAACCCATGTAACGGGACGAATATTTGGATATAATCAGTCGTTTCAGTTTTTAGGAAATATGATTGGTCCAGTGCTTGGGGGGCAAATTGCAGCTCATGCAGGCTTCCAATATGTTTTCTTCTCTACATCATCACTATTATTTATTGCATGCATTTGGGTTTATTTTCATAATAAGAACGAAGAGGTATCAGAGAAACAACATTTGGAAGTTAGTTAACTAAGTGAATGAAATAGAAAAAAGGATGAAGCAATGAATGCTTCATCCTTTTTCTTTAAAATTGAAGGCAAAGATAACTTAATGTACCAAGCTCGTAACTACGGTGAATGACTTTTCCGTCACTTTCACCACTGCCCATAGCGATAAATAAAGGAACAAAATGTTCTGCTCTTGGTACTGCTAATTGTGCATGAGGCGCATTTTTCTCCCAATTAAACAATGCATCTTTATCGTTATTCTGCATATGTTTCATAATCCAATCATCAAATTCAATTGCCCATTTTTCAGGTGTAGTTTGATTCCATTTCAGTGCTCGTAAATTATGAACGGTAACGCCACTCCCGATTACTAAAATATCTTCTTGTCCAAGTCCTTTAAGTGCTTCTCCAATTTCAAATTGTTCTTTTGCAGAAAGGAATGGATTTACTGATATTTGCACGACAGGAATATTTGCTTCTGGATACATGCGGTGCAGGAGTGTCCATGAACCATGATCTAAACCTCTCGTCATATTATGATGGACTGAAATACCTTTGTTCTTAAATTTTGTTTCTAACATAGATGCAATGCTAGAAGAGCCTTTCGCACGATATTTGATTTCGTATAACTCAGGGGGAAAACCTCCAAAATCATAAATTGTTTCGTACTCGTTATCTGATGAGGAAATCGTTAATACTTCACTTTCCCAGTGAGCAGTGAAAATAACAATTGCTTTCGGTTTATATGTTTCTCCAAGTGTTTTTAAAAATCGTGTATAGTCTGTATCTTGAATAGCAAGCATTGGTGAACCATGTGCTAAAAATAGTGATGGCATCATAATAGAAACCTCCTAAAAATATAATAATTACTTTATGTAAGTAACTATATAATTTTATTGGTTATTCGTCAACATAATAGTTTGATAGCTAATCGGAAAAGTACAGTATTTGTCATAATGAAAGCAATTGCATATAATACATAATAAGAATAATGAACGGATATTCATTATTTTGAGATACATAATAGAGTTGGGGGCTGACGAAATGAACGTACAGGAAAGTTTCGTTACGGCATTGGATGGATCGGAAATTTATTTGCGTAAGTGGTTACCAGAAGGAGATCCGAGAGGAATTATTCAAATTGCACATGGCATGACAGAGCATGCAGGGGTGTATACAGAATTTGTAGATGCTTTATTGGAAGCAGGGTATGGTGTTTATGCGCATGATCATAAAGGACATGGGAAAACAGTAAAAAAAGAAGAAGATTATGGTCATTTTGAACCAAATATAGGGTGGAATCAAGTTGTATCGGATGTTATCTTTGTTTCAGAAAGGATAAAAGAAGAGCAGTCAAGTCCTTTGTTTTTACTAGGACATAGTATGGGTTCTTTTTTATCAAGACGTGCTGTACAACTTAGGGGTGAACTATATGATGGATTTCTGATTTCAGGAACAGGTGGAAATCCAGGGCTTTTAGGGGCTATTGGTCATAAAGTAGCAACAATCGAAATGAAATTGCGTGGGGCAAAAACGAAAAGTCCAGTGCTAAACTTTTTATCTTTCGGAAACTTCAATTCGAACTTTAAGCCAAATCGTACGAAATTTGATTGGTTATCTTCAGATATAAATCAAGTTGATAAATATATCGCGGATCCGTTATGTGGATTCATTTGTACGACGAGTTTTTATAGAGAACTGTTTTCTGGTGTATTAGAAGTAAATAAACTAGAAGAATACAAGAAGACGCCAAAACATCTTCCAATACATATATTCTCTGGTGATCGTGATCCTGTTGGAGATATGGGAAAAGGTGTAAAAGAAGTTTATGAAAACTATAAAAAATGTGGTGTGAAAGATGTTACACTACGTTTATATGAAAATGGAAGACATGAAATGTTCCATGAAGTGAATAGAGATGAAGTGTTTAAAGATTTAATTTCTTGGTTAGATGCGCATAATAAATGAGAATGAAAGCTAAGCCCAAACTGTTTGTAGTTCGGGCTTATATTTATAGATAGTACGGATAGTCGCTAATGGAGTTTGCGTAGCGGCTATATATATTTGAAGATCGATTGAATGCCTATATAAGTTTTATATATAAATTTAGTGAGGAGACGAGTGTATGAAATTTGGAATTATTGGGCCATCAGAAGATGAAATTATGCCTTTTATTGAAGATATGTCTAATAAAAAAATAACGAATCTTGCGATGTTAACGTTTCATAGTGGGACATATGAAAATGTAGAAGTTGTTGCATTATATTGTGGTGTATGTAAAGTTAATGCAGCTATTGCAGCTCAAATATTAATAGATAAGTTTAATGTGACGCATATTATTGTAACAGGTGTTGCAGGAGCAATCGATAAAGTATTAAAAATTGGAGATACAGTCATTTCAACAGAAATTGCGTATCACGACGTGGATGAAGGAATATTAACTGAATATCATCCATGGATGGAAAGTGTATATTTTAAAACGGATAGTAAACTTCTTGAATTAAGCCGAGCAGTAATCGAGAACAATCAATTTACCCAAAATGATTATTTCGGAAAGATAGTTACTGGAGAGGCTTTTATAAGTGAGAGTGGCCGTACAGAAATAATTTCTACATACAACCCACTTTGTGTAGATATGGAAACAGCAAGTATAGCTCACGTTTGTTATGCCAATACGATTCCATTTATAGCAGTTTAGATCTATAACAGATACAGAAGAAGCGTCTGGTATTGAAGTATTTGAAGATAATTGTGTTTCAGCTTCACATCATTCCATTCATTTTGTTAAAAAGTTACTAGAATCGTTGTAAAAGACATAGCTCTACTTTGAGAAAAAGCGAGTACTGAACTATAAGAAGCACGTGTAATACTGCTCTGTAGTGAGTGTTCGCTTTTATTTTATGAACTAAATGCGTGGAGATGTAAGTATTGCAGCGAGGGATAGTAAAGATATTTATAGAATAATTGTAAAGTATCGTATTTTACTATGGAATGTGAAAATAGAACTACAAGTAATAAAAGAGAGGATAAATAAACTATGCAAATACGAGAAGCTGCATTAGCAGAAGCAAATGAATTAAGTGAATTCGCACTACAATCAAAAGCAACGTGGGATTATAGTGAAGAATTCATATTTGCTTGTAAGGAAGATTTAACAATTACAGAAGAATACATAAAAAATAATTTTGTATATGTTTTAGAAAACGATAATGCGAAGATTGGTTTTTTCTCATTTTTACGTAATGATAAAGCTCTCGATTTTTTGTACATTCATCCTGATTACAAAGGAAAAGGTTACGGGAAAATACTTTGGGAGTATGTAATAGAAAAAGCCAATGAACTAGGATTAAAAAGTTTTACGATTGATAGTGATCCGAATGCAAAAGGATATTACTTGAAAATGGGAGCACAGTTAATAGGAGAGACACCATCAACTGTCTTTAAGGGTCGTTTACTGCCTCTTTTGAAATATGATGTGTAAAACTACTAATAGTAGGGGAAGATTAGAATGGATGATGTAAAGGAAAAAAGAATATATGAAGCACTAATAAAATCGTGGTCGATTGAAACAAGTTCAAAGTGGACAATTGAAAATCCAGCAAAGGGACAGTGTGGTGTAACGGCTCTAGTCGTTCAAGATATATGTGGAGGGAAAATTAAAAAGACAAAAATAGGGGGCGTGTGGCATTTTTATAACTTTATAGATGGACAGAGGTTTGATTTTACAGAGGCTCAATTCAATGAAAACCTGAATTATTTGGATGTGGAATCAAATCGGGAAGAAGCATTTGCAGATACAAATGAAAAACAATATAGCATTTTGAAGGGAAAAATAACGAAAGAATTCAAATTATCTTTTGACTCTTAATCTTTAATAAGTTACTATAATGGTGGTAACTTATTAAAGGGAACTTCATAGAGTTGAAAGGGGAAATACTTTTGAAAACAACTTATGTAAACGCTACAATTGTAACGATGAATGAACAAAACGAAGTGATAGAAAATGGATATATCATTGTAGAAAATGATCAAATTATAGATGTAAAGAGCGGAGAATTCGCTAATGATTTTGAAGTAGATGAAGTAATTGACATGAAAGGAAAGTGGGTTTTACCAGGGCTTGTAAATACACATACACACGTTGTAATGAGCCTTTTAAGAGGTATTGGCGATGATATGTTATTACAGCCGTGGCTTGAGACGAGAATTTGGCCACTTGAAAGTCAGTTTACTCCAGAGCTTGCGGTCGCTAGTACGGAATTAGGATTACTTGAAATGGTGAAAAGTGGTACGACATCATTCTCTGATATGTTTAATCCAATTGGAGTAGATCAAGATGCAATTATGGAAACGGTATCAAGGAGTGGAATGCGCGCTGCTGTTTCAAGAACTTTATTTAGCTTTGGAACGAAAGAAGATGAAAAGAAAGCAATTGAAGAAGCTGAGAAATATGTGAAGCGTTATTATAACGAAAGTGGAATGTTAACTACGATGGTTGCACCACATAGTCCATATACATGTTCCACAGAACTGTTAGAAGAGTGCGCACGTATTGCAGTAGAAAATCAAACTATGGTTCATATTCACCTTTCGGAAACAGAGCGTGAAGTACGTGATATTGAAGCGCAGTACGGAAAACGTCCGGTAGAATATGCAGCAAGTTGCGGATTGTTTAAACGCCCAACAGTTATTGCGCATGGTGTAGTATTAAATGAAAATGAGCGTGCATTTTTAGCAGAACATGATGTTCGAGTAGCTCATAATCCGAATAGTAATTTAAAACTAGGTTCTGGTATAGCGAATGTGAAAGCGATGCTAGAAGCAGGAATTAAAGTAGGGATTGCAACAGATAGTGTTGCGTCTAATAATAATTTAGATATGTTTGAAGAAATGCGCATTGCAACTTTATTACAAAAAGGTATTCATCAAGACGCAACAGCATTGCCAGTAGAAACTGCTCTTTCTCTAGCGACAAAAGGAGCTGCAGAAGTAATTGGTATGAAACCAACTGGATCACTTGAGGTTGGAAAGTGTGCTGATTTTATTGCGATTGATCCGTCTAATAAACCGCATTTACAACCAGCTGATGAAGTGTTATCACACCTTGTATATGCAGCTAGTGGAAAAGATATAAGTGATGTAATTATTAACGGAAAACGTGTCGTTTGGAATGGTGAATGTAAAACGTTAGATGAAGAGCGTATTATATTTGAAGCAAGTCGTTATAAACGAGGTTTACAAAGATAGGTATGTGCAAGTTGTTTGAAAAAGCTGTCCTTTTTTAAAAAGGACAGCTTTTTTCTTGAGCGAATAAATATTCAATATAATGTCGCATCTTTCTGTTAATATTTCTGTTATAATATATAACGTTTATAATATTTTATTTTTAAGGAGAACAATTCATGAAGCGAAAAAAGAGCCATTTAATGGTAATGGCAATTATTACATCTTTATTTTTAACAGCTTGTAATAATAAAGCGAATAAAAGTGATGCAGAGGCTAAAAAACAAGTGTTAAATGTAACAGTATCAGAAGAAATTCCTTCACTTGATACTGCAAAAACGATGGATGGGACATCATCACACGTTATGCAAAACATATTTGAAGGGTTGTATGTGCTAGGTGATCAAGATCATCCTATTCCAGCAGTAGCAAAATCGTTTAAAAGAAGTGAAGATGGTAAAAAATATACATTTGATTTGCGTAAAGATGCAAAATGGTCAAATGGAGACAATGTAACAGCAAATGACTTTATATTTGCATGGAAACGTGCAGTTAACCCGCAAACGGCATCTCAATATGCGGACATGTTCTTTCATGTGAAAAATGCGAAAGAAATAAATAAGGGAACAATGTCACTTGATGAACTTGGGGTTAAAGTTATAAATGATTATAAGTTAGAGGTTGAACTTGAACAGCCAATTCCGTATTTTTTACAGTTGTTAGCACTGCCTATATACTTACCACAGCATGAATCATTTTTGAAAGAACAAGGAAATAAATACGGATTGGAACCTAGTAATCTCATATATAACGGCCCATTTGTATTAGAAAAATGGAAACATGAACAAGAGTTCCAATTAAAGAAGAATGCTACATATTGGGATCAAAAGAAAGTGAAATTAGACGAAATAAATTTTCATATTGTAAAGGATACAATGACGGCTGTAAATTTATATGAGGCCGGCGATTTGGATCGAGTACCTATTAATTCTCAAGTTGTAGACAAGTATAAAGGGAATAAGGAATTACATATGTCAAGTGATCCTGGAATCGCTATGCTACGTTTTAATGAGAAAAATAATGCGTTAGCCAATAAAAAAGTACGTCAATCTATCTCATTAGCATTAAATAAAGATGATTTTGTTGCTCACTTTATTAATAACGGGGCAAAACCTGCAAATGGACTTGTACCAGTTGGTCATATGAATGAAGAGACTGGCAAAGATTTTAGAAAAGAAAACGGAAATATTTCTTCATATGATTTGCAAAATGCGCAAAAGATTTGGGAAGAAGCGAAAAAAGAGCTTGGAGTAGAGCAAGTAAACCTCGGGTTTTTAACGTTTGAACAAGATAATGCAAAACGTATGGCAGAATATATAAAAGGTGATTTAGAAAAGAATTTGAATGGATTAACGTTACAAATTAAACAGCAGCCATTTAAGCAAAAGTTACAGTTAGAACAAACAGGTGATTACGATATAACGATGGCAAATTGGGGACCTGACTATAAAGACCCAATTAATTATTTAGAGTTATTTACGACGGGGAATCCGAATAATAAAATGAGTTACTCGAATTCTCATTACGATGATTTAATAAGGAAAGCGAAAAATGATTTTGTACTTGATCCGGAGAAACGATGGGAAGCGTTGCGAGAGGCTGAGCAGGTCTTATTAGAAGACGCTGCCGTGGCACCGCTTTATCATCTTGGTTCAGCTTATGTACAAAAGGATTATGTAAAAGGAATTGCAAAACATCAATTTGGTGGCGTTTATACTTATAAGAATGCTTATGTTGATAAGAAGTAAATAAAAAAACCTTACTTTTAAAAGTAAGGTTTTTTTACAGAGTGTTGGGAAACCCTTTAGGGTTGTTGCCAGCACATAAAAAAGATGAATGCGTAATTGTTGTTACGTATTCACAAAAAGTTGCAAAAAAATCAGATTGAGCAGTTTATTTAAGTAAAAAGAAGTTAGTAGTAAACGAAATTAAATAGCTAAGAAAAAAGCTCAATTTCTTACTTTTAATACTGAGAAACTGGTCAGTTATTAAAAAATTAGGGTATATTAACGGGGATTCATATTGGAACTAAGGTAGATCCATTTGGCTGTATTCTTAAGTTGTAGACTTAGAGATTGAAGCTGGAATTAATTATTTAATTCCTATTTCTGTACATAATATCGTGGGGAAGAAGGTAGTACTTTGAGAACAACAGAAAATTTTAACGACAAGGCCGATATATATGCGAAATATCGCCCCGATTACCCTAATGCATATATTGATTATTTGTTTTCGGCTAACCAACTGAAAGAGGACCGAATTGTGGCTGATATTGGTTCAGGTACGGGGATATTTAGCCACCAGTTGCTTGAAAGAGGTTTAAAGGTTATTGGAGTTGAGCCAAATGATGACATGAGAAAGATGGCTGAGCAATCGTTAAAACTATATGCTCGTTTTCAATCAATAAAAGCAACAGCTGAAAATACCACTTTAAAAGAGCATAGTGTGGATTTAGTAACTGTTGCTCAAGCATTTCATTGGTTTGATAAAGCAGCTTTCAAAATGGAATGCCAACGAATCTTGAAACAAAAGGCAAATGTTGCTCTCGTTTGGAATAGTAGAGATTTAACTAGTTCGATTATGAAAGAGAATGCAGAAATTTGCCAGAAAACCTGCCCGACTTTCAAAGGGTTTAGCGATGGAATAGAGGAAACTCCCGAAGTATTTAACACCTTTTTTAAGGATGGAAAGTATGAGTTTAAAGAGTATCAAAATGATTTACTTTTTGATTATGAAGGTTTTTTGGGAAGGAATTTATCAGCGTCCTATGCTCCGAAAAAGGATGAAGAAGAATATAAAAAATTTGTTTTTCTCCTGTCAGAGTTATTCGAAAAACATAGTAAGAATGGAAAAATTGTTCTTCAAAACATGACGCGAAGCTATCTAGGAAATGTCTAAACAACCGGACATAAAGGGACTTTAATCGAAGTGCCTATTTGAATTGTAGATTATCATGTACTAATTAAGATCTTCAACAAACGGGAGCGATTGTTGAACAACAATTAAAAGGGCGATACATATTATTCATGCATAATATGTATCGTCCTTTATTTTTTATGACCTTTTACAATTTAAGTCTTCTAACTAAAAAAAATCTGTTGAAGAAAGCCGCGATGTTTATAAAAAGTTGTGAAGCTTTGCCCTTTTAGATCATTTAGTCTAAAGGGGTGTTTATATTTTTAACAAAGAGCTTTTGTGATTGTTGAAGAGGAAGGTAGAAACATTAGATTAATAGCAGTATAGGGGCATTATTATGACTGAAGATTTTTATTTGTGATACATCTCACACCATAAATACATATATAACTTTACAATTAGAATATCAATTGATGGGAGGGTTAATCTTGATTAATCGTGATTTTAATGAAAATCCGTTTATTGTGATATGGGAGTTAACAAGGGCATGTCAATTAAAATGTCTGCATTGTCGTGCAGAAGCACAGTATCATCGTCATCCTCTAGAGCTAACATTCGAAGAAGGAAGAAAGCTAATTGATGATATATATGAAATGGAAAATCCAATGCTTGTATTTACTGGTGGAGATCCATTAATGCGTCCAGATGTATATGATATCGCGGAATATGCAGTGAAAAAAGGTGTTCGAGTTTCTATGACGCCAAGTGCCACTCCAAACGTGACGAAAGAAACGATTCAAAAAGCAAAAGAAGTGGGACTTGCTAGATGGGCATTTAGTTTAGATGGACCAACAGCTGAAATACACGATCATTTTAGAGGGACAGAAGGATCATTTCAATTAACAATGAATTCCATTCGTTATTTGCATGAATTAAAAATTCCTATTCAAATTAATACTGTTGTTTCTAAATATAATGTGGATGTACTTAAAGAAATGGCAATGTTAATAGAAGAATTAAAATGTGTACTTTGGAGTATATTTTTCTTAGTTCCAACAGGACGAGGTAAGGAAAAAGATATGATTTCACCAGCCCAACATGAAAGGGTATTCCATTGGCTATATAAGCTTAGTAAAAAGGTTTCTTTTGATATTAAAACAACAGCTGGTCAGCACTATAGACGGGTTGTGCTTCAAGAAAAAATGAAAGAAAATAACAAGACAAATCAGATCATTCAATATCAGGATGTATTGATGAATGGGACGACAGGGCGAATTGATGGGCTTGGTCGTGCTCCAAAAGGGGTGAATGACGGAAACGGTTTTGTATTTATTTCTCATATTGGAGATGTATATCCAAGTGGATTATTGCCTATTAAAACCGGGAATATTAGAACGACAGCACTAGCTGAAATCTATCGAAACTCTCCTGTTTTTCAAAACCTTCGTAATCCGGACAAGTATAAAGGAAAGTGCGGTGTTTGTGAGTTTCGATATGTTTGTGGGGGATCTCGTTCTAGAGCATATGCGATGACGGGGGATTACATGGAAAGCGAACCTTTCTGTGTATACATTCCAAAAGCATTGCGAAAACAGAAAAAGAACGTAAAAACGGGAAATGAGTAAAAGTTTGCTCATTTCCCGTTTTTTTAGATTTTATAATGTATTGTACTTCGCATCAATCGTACGATAATCTAAGAAATGAAAACCGATCGTTTTTTTCCATCCCTCATTAAAAATCTACTATTTGGATCCGTTGTACGGATACGAATTCTTCACACATAAATTCTATTAAACCGATTTTAATAAAGCATAAAAATTCGTATCATATGGAATATCATCTTGATACATATAATTTTTTAGAACGCCTTCTTTTTCAAAACCTAATTTTAATAGCACCTTATTTGAAGCTTCATTTTCAAGAAAGACAATTGCACCAATACGTTTTAAATGAAGCGTGTGGAAACCGTATGATATAACCTCAGAAACTGCTTCCGTAGCATAGCCATTTCCCCAGTGTTCAGGGAGAAAGGCATAACTTATATTTGCTCGTTTATGCTCAGAAGACCAATCGTGAAAACCAATTGTTCCAATGAGTTCTTTTTTATCTTTTAATTCGATGCCCCATTTTATACCGTTTCTTGCATTGTAACTCAACTTGAAATTATTAATAATTTGCTTTACTTGATCTACATTCTGTAATGGTTTTTGGCCATAATAGCGCAGTACATCAGTATTAGAAAAGCATTGTAGTATACCCGGTGCATCTTTTTCCGTAAGTTCTCGCAAAATGAGTCGGTCAGTTTTTAATATAGGAAACATATTTTCACTCCATTTCTTATGAAACTAGAATGCATTTGTTATTATATAATTTAAACTGAAAATAAAGATTATTCAAGATGAAAGGGTAGGTTTGATTTATGTTAAAATGGGATGTGGAATATATTTCAAAAAAGAGGTTTAGAAATGGAGAAAAACTCAATATTAATTGTAGATGATGATCTAGATATTGTTCAATTTATTAATGTGAATTTAACGCAAGAAGATTTTACTGTTTTTAGTGCTCATAACGGAGAAGAGGCATTAGAGATAATAAATAATAACAGTATTCAACTTGCTATTCTTGATATTATGATGCCTCAAATGGATGGTATAGAACTGTGTAGAAGGATTAGAGAGAAATATAGTTTACCAATTATGTTTTTAAGCGCAAAATCATCGGATGTAGATAAAGTAATTGGATTTAGTACTGGGGCAGATGATTATATTGTGAAGCCGTTTAGTACAATTGAATTTATAGCAAGAGTGAAAGCTCAATTAAGAAGGTATACATATTTTAATCAAATTGCTGTCCAAGTAATGGAAAAGAAAATAAACATTAAAGGTTTAGAAATAGATGAAATTTCTAGAGTAGTAAAGATATATGGACAAACAATTAATGTTACAAAAACTGAATATGATATTTTGCACTTAATGGCAGCTGCAAAGAACCGTGTGTTTACGATTGAAGAAATATATGAAAGTGTTTGGAATGAAAGGGCCTATGAAAGTAATAATACGGTAATGGTTCATATTGCGAGATTAAGAAATAAAATTGAAGAGAATCCAAAAGAACCGAGGTTTATACAAAATGTTTGGGGAGTCGGGTATAAAATTGGAGATTAAATCATTACAAGGAATTAGAGCTAAATTCTTTTTTGCATTTATATGTAGCATTCTGTTAGCTACGGTAAGTATCATATTAGTTCAAATTTTATTTGGAAGTATATATAGTGACGTTGTCGCGCTAGAAGAGAAATATTCGTTTTTTTATTTTATGTTTTTTCTGCTGTTAACCACTATATATTTTGCATTACTGACAAAGACAACTATAAAAAGATTGAATGAGATCAATAAGAATGTGAAGGAAATAAGCAATGGTAATTTGGAAATACATATACCTATTTCGAAAAGCGATGAGATTGGTGAGTTAGCGACGAATGTCAATAGAATGGCCAAAAGTTTAAAAGAGTCTATTGAAAATGAAAAAAAATCACAGGAAATGAAAAATGAAATGATTAGTAATATTTCACATGACTTACGAACGCCTGTAACATCTCTAATTGGTTATGCGGACTTACTAGGAAATAAGCTTCATTCACATGGAGAAGAATGTGGACAATATGTAAGCATATTAAAGCGAAAAAGTTATGAATTAAAAAATCAAGTTGAAGATTTATTAGAATACTGTCAAATAAACTATAGAGAGATTGAATTACATAAAAATGTAGTAGATATGAAAGCATTAATTGAACAGGTCATGATTGATTTTTTACCACAGTTAGATGATGCCAATATGAGTTTTTATATTAAAAGTAATGAAGAGCTATATGTAAAAGTTGATGTAGCGCTTATAGTGAGACTATTTGAAAATATAATTAGTAATAGCATTATGTACGGGAAAGATGGAAAAGAAATTTCAATTCAAATTTCCCAAAGAGAAAGGAATGTTGAAGTAGAAATTAAAAATTTTGGACAATGTATTCCGACAAAGAGTCTTCCTTACGTTTTTGAGAAGTTTTATCGTGGTGAAAAATCACGTAGCTCTCATACGGGTGGGAAAGGAATGGGACTTGCAATTTCGAGAAGTATAGCTCAGCTCCATAAAGGAGATATAACTGTATGTAGTAACGATAAAGAAACAATTTTCACTGTGAAATTACCACAGTATAAAAAAGTAAGAAAGTCGTAAGTATTTCTTTCATATGCCGTAATTTTTACTTCGTATCATTGAGAACAAAGATATGAGAGTAGGGATACAGCATGTGGAAGAAAAGTTTGTTAGCAATTATAGTTTCTTTTTTAATTATAAGTTGGAGTGTAGTTTATTTAGCTCATGGTATTATATCAGTCGTTGTTTGGTGGTGGATACAAGCATTTAGCGTAGTTTCGATTTTTGTTTTGATAGGCTCAGTAGTAATGTTTGCTTGGAAAGGCATCTTTAGAAAGCGAATAGATAGAATGCTACTTTTAATAGTTCTGTTCTCTATCATTGGAGCTTGGCCTGTCGGGTGGTTCGCTAACATTGGGAGAATTGCATACCCAGCAGATGTACAGTCTACGAGTCCTAAAATAGTCGTTCGTTTTCCTTTGAATGAGCGGGCGTTAGTAGGATGGGGTGGTGATCGCCTAGAGAAGAATTATCATGTGATAAAACCAAATGAAAGATGGGCATATGATATTCTCATTCCACCTGCTGAAGTGAAAAGTAGTAAGTTAGAGGATTATGGAATATATGGAGCGACAGTAATGGCGCCAGCTTCTGGAACAGTTGTATCAGTTAATAATGATGAAAAAGATTTAGTTCTGGGATCAGATGATTTTCAGTCAATGGCCGGGAATCATATTTATTTACGGTTAGATGAAACAGGGACATTTTTGATTCTCGCTCACTTAAAGAAAGGGTCAATTAAAGTTAAAGAAGGACAACATGTAAACGAAGGCTTCGTTCTTGCCCAAGTTGGTAACTCTGGAAGTTCAAGTGAGCCGCATTTACACATCCATCATCAAAGAGAGAATCCATCCGAGGTGAGTATGTTTTATACGGAAGGCTTGCCACTTTATTTTCGAACTAAAAAAGGTGCGCTGATGCCGGAAAGAGGTACATACGTAAAAGGTAATTAGAAGAGAATTATTTTACTAAAAAGGGTATTCCATTTTTGATTGGAATACCCTTTTTCATTACCCTATAAATGTTTGATACAGTAAGAAAATATTTAAAACGATAACGAGTGCAGCAATTATCCAAGCGATGAAAGTTGTTATACGGTGGTTAACGAGTGCCCCCATAATCTTTTTACTACTTGTAAACATAATAAGCGGTACTAATGCAAAGGCAATACCAAACGATAAGACAACTTGGCTCATAACGAGAGCATAAGTTGGGTTTACACCTAGAGCAATTATAACTAGAGGTGGAATCATTGTTATAAATCGGCGTAAATATAACGGAATATGCATGCGAATGAATCCTTGCATAATAATGTCACCAGACATTGTACCGACAGACGAGCTAGATAATCCTGCTGATAAAAGTCCGATTCCAAATAAAGCAGCGGATGCAGGACCGACTAAATTACTGAATTGGTTGAAAGCGACGTCAAGGTCTTCAACGTGCAAGCCGTTTTTAAAGAATAAAGCAGCTGCTACAATTAACATACTCGCATTAATGGCTCCAGCGATAACCATTGCAATAATGATATCAATGAATTCGAAACGGAAAATCTTTTTCTTTTGTTCATCATTTGTTCCGACTACACGGCGCTGTGTTAAGGCGGAATGTAAATATATTGCGTGTGGCATAACTGTCGCACCTAAAATACCAGCTGCTAAAAGAATACTATCCACGCCTTGGAATTTTGGGATAAATAGTCCTGAAAGAAGAGGGCTTAATTCCGGTTTTGCATAAAAGACCTGGACACCAAAAGCGATAACAACGATAAAAATCATCCCTGTTATGATTGCTTCTAATGGACGAAAGCCTCTGCGTTGAAATTCAAGAATAATAAACGATCCAGCTGCTGTAATTAAAGCTGCTGGTAACATTGGAATTCCGAATAACAAGTACAATCCGAGTGCTGCTCCAATAAATTCAGCTAAATCAGTTGCCATAATAACAAGTTCACCTTGAATCCATAAACCGATGGAAACAGGTCTCGGGAAATTTTCACGAGCTATCTCTGGAAGGTTTCTCCCAGTAGCAATTCCTAATTTAGCTGATAAAGTTTGAATTAATACAGCCATTAAATTAGAAGCGAGAATTACCCAAAGTAATAAATAACCATATTGTGAACCAGCAGCAATATTCGTTGCGAAATTTCCAGGATCAATATAAGCGACTGAAGCGATGAAAGCAGGCCCTAAGAATGGTAATAGTCTTTTTAAGCCTTTCGTTTGTCCGCTTAGCGCTAAATGTGCTGATTGAACAGTTGTACTTTGAGAAGGGATTTGTTCGTCTTTTGATATATCTTTATTCATAGTAGTGTTCCCCTTTGAAATCTTAACTTGATGAAATTATTGTATTTATTCTTACTCATTATTTCAATACATTTATATATGTTATGTGTTGATTTCATTTGAACATAAAAGTTTCCTTAATGCAAATTATATGACTTTGTACAATTAATGGTGTGGAAATACAAAAATATTTTGGAAGTTTATGGGCGCTGAATAAAGGAGAAGATAATAAATTAAAGGACTGTTTTTGAAATTTATGTGAACAAAAAGCCTATTATACAGCATATTAATTGATGGAAATGGATTTGTATGATATATAATATATTGGGATTGCAACATAACCATAGTGTTTTGGTGTGTAATCTTGTTTTTTATTTTTGTTAACTTATAGAAAATAGTATAAAGAGAAGAAAATGGGATGCATAAAACTTTGGATACATTTTCTTATTATATATGTTTTGATATGAACGTTAACTTATACATGATTTTAAAAATTAGATAGGTGGTAGAAATACATTGGCAACTACAAAACCATATAGAGTATTACTTTATTACATGTACACAACAATTGAAAACCCTGAAGAATTCGCTGCAGAGCATTTAGAATTTTGTAATTCACTTGAATTAAAAGGTAGAATCCTTGTAGCAAAAGAAGGTATTAACGGAACTTGTTCTGGAACTGTAGAACAAACAGAGAAATACATGGAAGCAATGAACAATGATCCACGTTTTGATGGAATCGTGTTTAAAATAGATGAAGAAGAAGGCCATGCATTCAAGAAAATGCACGTACGTCCGCGTCCAGAATTAGTTACACTTCGTCTAGAAGACGATATTAATCCAAAAGAAATAACTGGAAAATATTTAGAGCCAAAAGATTTTTATGAGGCGATGAAACAAGAAGATACAGTTATTATTGATGCACGAAATGATTATGAGTTCGATTTAGGGCATTTTAAAGGTGCAATTAAACCAGATATTGAATCATTCCGTGAATTACCAGATTGGATTAGAGAAAACAAAGAAACACTTGAGGGTAAAAAGATTTTAACTTACTGTACAGGCGGAATTCGATGTGAGAAGTTTTCTGGTTGGTTAGTTCGTGAAGGCTATGAAGATGTAAGTCAGCTTCACGGCGGAATTGTAACGTACGGAAAAGATCCAGAAGTACAAGGCGAGCTATGGGATGGACAATGTTACGTATTTGATGAGCGTATTGCTGTACCAGTAAACCAAAAAGAACATGTTATTGTTGGTAAAGACCACTTTACAGGTGAACCTTGTGAGCGCTATGTAAACTGTTCAAATCCAGAATGTAACAAGAAAATTTTATGTTCTGAAGAAAACGAAGCAAAACATTTACGTGCATGTTCTCATGAATGTCGTGTAAGCCCACGTAACCGCTACGTAATACAACATGAATTAACGGAAGAACAAGTAGCTGCTGCATTAGAGAAAATCGAAGCAGGTAAGTAAGTTGAATTCGTGTAATAAAAAAGGGTACTCCAAACTTTATTTTGGAGCACCCTTTTTATATTGTTAGGTTCTGTCTTTTGTCGATTTTTGTCGGTAAGTCCATATATTTAAAAAATCGCTGATAAAAATTTCATTTACTGAAACGCATCATGTATTTGTAATTTAAAAAGAATCGTCTTTAATTTTTATCCTCTTTTTCTTTCACAGCAGAAAGTACAGTTTGTTTTACCCACGCTTGTCTTCTTCGATGCTGTATACCCCATTGGTATAAACTTTGTACACCTAAAATAAAGGAAATGACTATACCGCTAATTGCTATTAACAGTGCAAAAAATTCAAGAGGAGATGATATTTTGTTTGAATCTGTATTTCTTAAAAGGTCAATCATAGTAAAACCTAACATTTGGCCTACTACAGAGTAGAGCGTTAAAATTAATAATAAAAGGCTATCTTTTTTAGCGGCGACATTTTCTTGATATTTAAACAAACTATCAAGATTTTGTTTCGCGTTCGAGTATAAAATTTCAATGTTAAAAAGTTTTCTTAAGCGGAAGAAAATATCTTCACTTTGTGATTGAGATACTAATTCTAAAGAAAAATAATTGGCTGTAAACGAATTGATTGAATAAATTAATTTCTCTATTTCATTTGTATCTTGTTCAATATTTAGCTCAGCATAAGCATTCGCCATCTTTAATAAAACAACTTTATGAAATAGGTTTAATAATAAAGCGTAATAAAATTCTCCGTACATTTGACTAGCAAGTTTAGTGACTTCTTGTTCACCTTCATTTGTTATACATGTGAAAATATGTTCTTCCATAATAAAATAACGGTTAGGAGCCCATCTTTGATAAGAATGCTTTGTTAAATAATCGTGAATATAAGGAACATTATTTGCACTAATATACGGCTTACCATCGTCTGTTAATCCGGAAAGACTGGAAGCTCGATATACATCAACTACATGAAGGTCTGACTTTTTGTTAATAGATAATAAGGTTTGTACATACATTCGTTGGTCTTCAAAGAAGGGGAATGTTTGAAAGTATGAACTCCGCAACCTCTTATTCTCAAAGAAGTCTGTTAAGCCATGATATAAATCGCCGAATATAAGTTTTTCTACTTGTGAATATTTTTTTCCATCACATTCAATACAAATGGTCTCGGTTGTATCATTTCTAGTTTCAAGCACACGGAAGCGAGAAGCAAATTCGATGGCTTCTGATAATGTCATGTTTGGGGCGGTTTTGACTTCTGTTCGAATTGTTAAGAAGCCAAGCTCATAAGGACAAAGGGTTACATCAATAGAATGTATCTTGAATGGAACGGAAATAAGATTTGTTGTTAAATGTCCATTTAAATTAAGGTCTTTAGAATAGCGCTGTAGTCCCTTTTGATGTTCTGAATGAGGAAAAAGAATTTTATTCGTAAATGAAAGATAGTATGCTTCCATATTTTGATGTGAAACTTGAAACTGCCCGTAATATGTATTTTCATCTTCAAGATGATCAAGTCGAAAAGGACGGAAATTATTTTTTTGTAAGAAAGGGAACATATTTTGTTCATATCCAGTTTTAAACGAAAACGGGAATATAAATTGAAATATAGCTGTTGTTACATCTTTTTCTTCGATTGTTTGTATTGCCTCCATTTACATTGTTTCCTTTCCGTATAAGCTATAGAAACAACATGCCCAATTTTTCTTGAAAATAACCTTGTTTTTTCAATAGATTAAGAATGAAAATTCAGCCAATTTAACAAGGGACATGTATAATGTTATGTATACTAAAACTAGTATAATTGTGTGAGGAAAAGGGGATGTTGTATGCGCATTTTAGTATTAGGAGCTGGTGGCGTCGGTGGATTTTTTGGTGGCCGATTAGTAGAAAAGGGAGAAGATGTTACATTTCTCGTTCGCAGCAAAAGAAAACAACAATTAGAGGAAAAAGGACTTGTTATTCGTAGTGTGAATGGAGATTTTTCCTTTCAACCGAAATTGATAACGAAAGAAGATAGAACTTCTCCATTTGATGTGATTTTATTTTCAACAAAGGCGTATCACTTAAACGAGGCAATTCAAGATTTGAAGCCGTTTGTTGGCGAAAATACTGTAATCATTCCATTGTTAAATGGTATCGCTCATTTATCGCTATTACAAAAAGAATTCGGCGGGGAAAAAGTAATGGGCGGTTTATGCTTTATTGAGACGACGTTAAACGATCAAGGAGAAATTGTACAAACTAGTGCTGCCAACAGACTTGTATTTGGAGAAATTAAGCCTCAAGATTCAGAGAGAATAAAGCGTATTACGAAAGCATTTATAGGTACGAAAGCTAGCTTTGTTTTAAGTGAAAATATTATGCAAGATATGTGGCATAAATATTTATTTATTACTGTCATGTCAGGCGTTACAACATTAATGCGTGCACCGATAGGACCAATTCGTGAAAGTGAAGGTGGACGTGAATTTATCCGAAATTTATTTGAGGAATCTGTGCAAATTATGAGGGTATTAGGAGCTCCAGTTAAAGATAATATTGCCCAGGAACATATGAAAACGATTGATAAAATTTCTTATGATATGAAGTCCTCTATGCAGCGTGATATGGAAAAAGGTTCGTTTATTGAAGGGAAGCATTTGCAAGGATACTTACTAGATGTAGCAGAACAATTTTCTTTAGAAGCACCATTACTAGGAGTGGTATATCAAAATTTGAAGGTGTATGAAGAAATGACATTTAACAAACCCGTAATAGAATTAGATGTATGAAATAATAAAAAAGATAGCAATATATAAGTGTATTGCTATCTTTTTTATTTGCGTATGACAAATTATTTGTTTCTTTTAATTCTTTCTGTCAAGTTTATTTCCTGTTCACGTTTACCATATAACTGATTAATTTCATTTGCTACTGCATCTAAATATGAATCGGAAAAAAGCGGTTTCTTCTTTTTAGACATACGGGTCTCCTTTAAGGGTTTTTTAGTATTCATTATGTATATTTATCAGCGGATTATGCGCAATCATTTTAAATTTTTTCTTTTTAAAAATTTTTGTTTACATTTTGAAAATAAAGGAGTATTATAATCCACAGTTTCAATTTTCTAAATCGCTGAAACCGCATGGTACGGGGGACCCGTTCTTACGGATTAGTACATAATCCGATGGGGTGAATCCTTAAAAAAAGGTAGGGCTACTCATAGGCCCGAATCCGACAGCTAACCTCGTAAGCGTTATATTGAGAAGGAAGGTGGAGCTTGTGCGACAAAAAAAATAATGTCTACAAGTCTATTTCGCTATGGCTTGTAGACATTTTTTGTTTTCTGAAGAAATAGTTTGCTGGCTGTAACAAGCAGAATCGTTCGTACAAAATTATTGGAGAGTGGACAGCTGTGGTTTCATCTATTAAAAGATTTTTAATTGGAAGGCCGTTAAAATCAACTGAGTTAGGAGAGCAAAAGCTTAATAAAACGAAGGCGCTAGCCATTCTATCTTCTGACGCATTGTCATCAGTTGCATACGGACCAGAGCAAATTTTAATCGCTTTAGCAGGTCTTGGAGCGATTGCGTATTGGTATTCCATTCCGATCGCTATTGGGGTATTAGTATTATTGACAGCTCTTATTTTATCTTATCGTCAAATTATTTTTGCCTACCCACATGGCGGGGGCGCATATGTTGTATCAAAAGAAAACTTAGGGATGAATCCAGGCTTAATAGCTGGAGGGTCTTTATTAGTGGATTATATTTTAACTGTTGCAGTAAGTGTATCAGCAGGTACAGATGCGTTAACATCTGCTTTTCCTAGCTTACATGCACATAATGTAATCATTGCGATTATATTTGTTATATTTATAACCATATTAAATTTAAGAGGTGTAACAGAGTCAGCTTCCGTTTTAGCATATCCTGTTTATTTATTCGTTTTAGCACTATTTATATTAATTGGTGTAGGGATATACAATATTTTAACTGGTCACGTTTCACCGACCTTACACACGCCGATTGGAACGCCGGTTGCGGGAATTAGTTTGTTCTTACTGTTAAGAGCATTTGCATCAGGTAGTTCGGCTTTAACAGGTGTTGAAGCGATTTCAAACGCAATTCCAAATTTTAAAGATCCTGCACCAAACAATGCAGCAAAAACTTTGCTTGCGATGGGCGCATTACTTGCTGTGTTATTTTCAGGAATTGTATTTTTAGCTTATTATTACGGAATTACACCGAGTAAAGAAGTAACTGTTGTTTCTCAAATTGCTGAACAAACATTTGGACGTAATTTCATGTACTATTTCATACAAGGCACAACAGCTTTAATATTAATTCTTGCTGCTAACACAGGGTATTCTGCATTTCCATTATTAGCAGTTAACCTTGCAAAAGATAAATTCATACCGAGAATGTTTACGATTAGAGGAGACCGTCTTGGTTACTCAAACGGTATTATTATACTTGGAATTGCTTCGATTATTTTAATTGTAGCTTTCCAAGGTCAAACAGAACATTTAATTCCGCTATATGCAGTAGGTGTGTTTATTCCATTTACACTTTCTCAAACGGGTATGGTATTAAAATGGCTTCGTGAAAAACCTGAAGGATGGGCTTTAAGATTAACGGTTAATTTAATTGGTGCAGTCATTAGTTTTATCGTTATGAGCATGTTCTTTTTAACTAAATTCGCTCAAGTTTGGTCGATCCTTATTTTCTTACCTGCTATTATCTTCTTGTTCCATCGAATTAAGAAGCATTATGATGCAGTCGGTGATCAATTAAGTTTAAAAACTTGTGAGCCTCTTATTCCGATTGAGGGGAATGTAATTCTCGTGCCTGTAGCTGGTATGACTCATGTAGTAGAAAATTCATTGAACTATGCGAAGGCTCTTTCTGCAGATCAAGTTATCGCTGTATATGTTGCTTTTGACAGAGAAGAGGAAAAGAAATTTGAAGAGAAATGGAAGAAGTGGCAACCTGAAGTAAGGCTTGTTACATTGCATTCTCATTATAGAAGTATTATTCAGCCGCTAACTAAGTTCATTGATACAGTGCAATATAAAGCGAGTGAATCAAATTATCGAGTTACGGTCGTTATACCACAGTTTATTCCGAAAAAAGGCTGGCATAACATTCTTCATAATCAATCAAGTTTACTCATACGTGCGTATTTACTCTATAAGAGAAATGTTGTTATTACGACAGTTCCATATCATTTGAAAAAGTAAGAAGATTTTTTAAGGATAGTTTCACGAAAGTGAAGCTATCCTTTTTGTGTATACGCTATGCATTATTGCATATTTAACTAAAAATTATATTAATATAATTTTATCCATTGTGAGTAAGTAGTGTTTTCTGTTGTGATATATGGATATTTTAATCGGGAAAGTGAAACGAATTTTATTTTGGGATAAGGACATGAGAGCTTGAAAATAAAGGGAATGAAAATACTTCTTTACGTTATATAAATAGCTGTGTTTAAATGACCTTACAGTACAAAACTTACTTGAAAACAAAACGAAATTTCATACTTTTATACGTGAATTAGTTTAAAATGAATAATATTTTTATGTAATATATTCACTGTATGAATGTGAAAATTGCAATAGAATAGAAATTTTATACAAATCTATTCATACTAAGCACATATGAAAAGGTATGAAATGTTTTATAACAATAAGTAAGTACTGTAGAAAAAAGTTAGGAGAGATGGTTCGTACACGAATCACGGTGAGAATGTTCTCTATTTTAACCATCTCAAATTAATTGCAAGAAAATAGAATAATAAAATGCGATAGTAATAGTTGCTAATACATAGGAGGAGTTAAAGTGAAAAAGACTTTAATTACAGGGTTATTGGTTACAGCAGTATCTACGAGTTGCTTCATTCCTGTAAGCGCTTACGCTAAGGGGGGGCAAACAGAAGTGAAAGCAGTATATGCACAAAATGTAATTGCTCCAAATACATTATCCAATTCAATTAGAATGTTAGGATCACAGTCACCGCTTATACAAGCATACGGATTAGTTATTTTACAACAGCCAGACATTAAGGTGAATGCGATGAGTAGTTTGACGAATCATCAAAAGTTTGCAAAGGCAAATGTAAGAGAGTGGATCGATGAATATAATCCGAAGTTAATCGATTTAAATCAAGAGATGATGAGATATAGTACTAGATTTAATAGTTATTATAGTAAGCTCTATGAACTAGCAGGAAACGTAAATGAAGATGAACAAGCAAAAGCAGATTTTACAAATGCATATGGAAAATTACAACTGCAAGTACAAAGCATCCAAGAGAGTATGGAGCAAGATTTATTAGAGTTAAATCGATTTAAAACAGTATTAGACAAAGATAGCAATAACTTATCGATTAAAGCTGATGAAGCAATAAAAACACTGCAAGGATCAAATGGGGATATTGTGAAATTAAGAGAAAATATTAAAAGAATTCAAGGGGAAATTCAAGCTGAACTAACTACTATTTTGAATAGACCGCAAGAAATCATTAAAGGTTCTATTAATATCGGTAAACAAGTATTTACAATTACAAATCAAACTGCACAAACGAAAACAATCGACTTTGTTTCTATCGGTACTTTAAGTAATGAAATTGTAAATGCTGCAGATAGTCAAACGAGGGAAGCAGCTCTTCGTATTCAACAAAAGCAAAAAGAGCTATTACCACTTATTCAAAAGTTATCACAGACTGAATCAGAGGCGACTCAAATTACATTCGTTGAAGATCAAGTAAGTAGCTTTACAGAACTAATTGATCGCCAAATCGCAACTTTAGAAACGTTATTAGCGGATTGGAAAGTTTTCAATAATAATATGATCCAAATTCAAACAAATATTGAAGAAGGCACGTATACAGACAGTAGTTTACTTCAAAAACATTTCAATCAACTTAAAAAAGTAAGTGATGAAATGAATAAGCAAACAAATCAATTTGAAGATTATGTTACAAACGTTGAAGTACATTAAACAGAAAAATAATTAGCGATATAGGGAGAGAAGAAAAATGACAAAAAAACCTTATAAAGTAATGGCTCTATCAGCACTTATGGCAGTATTTGCAGCAGGGAATATTATGCCGGCCCATACGTATGCAGCTGAAAGTACAGTGAAACAAGCTCCAGTTCATGCTGTAGCAAAAGCTTATAATGACTATGAGGAATACTCATTAGGACCAGAAGGCCTAAAAGATGCAATGGAAAGAACAGGTTCAAACGCTTTAGTAATGGATCTGTACGCTTTAACAATTATTAAACAAGGTAATGTTAACTTTGGTAATGTATCGTCTGTTGATGCGGCTTTAAAAGGGAAAGTGATTCAGCACCAAGATACAGCTAGAGGAAATGCGAAGCAATGGTTAGATGTATTAAAGCCACAGCTTATTTCAACGAATCAAAATATCATTAATTACAATACGAAATTCCAAAACTATTATGATACTTTAGTTGCTGCGGTAGATGCAAAAGATAAAGCGACTCTTACGAAAGGCTTAACTAGATTATCAAGTAGTATTAATGAAAATAAAGCACAAGTAGATCAATTAGTAGAAGACTTGAAGAAATTCCGCAATAAAATGACGTCAGATACGCAAAACTTCAAGGGAGATGCAAATCAAATTACATCTATCTTAGCTAGTCAAGACGCTGGAATTCCGCTATTGCAAAATCAAATTACAACGTACAATGAAGCAATTAGTAAATATAATGCAATTATTATCGGTTCATCAGTTGCTACAGCGTTAGGACCAATTGCAATTATCGGTGGTGCAGTAGTTATTGCAACTGGTGCAGGAACGCCGCTAGGAGTCGCGTTAATTGCAGGTGGTGCGGCAGCTGTAGGTGGTGGTACAGCTGGTATTGTTTTAGCGAAGAAAGAGCTTGATAATGCACAAGCAGAAATTCAAAAGATAACAGGACAAGTTACAACTGCGCAATTAGAAGTAGCAGGATTAACGAACATTAAAACACAAACAGAGTATTTAACAAATACAATTGATACTGCAATTACAGCGTTACAAAATATTTCAAACCAATGGTACACAATGGGATCAAAATACAATTCTTTACTTCAAAATGTAGATTCAATTAGTCCAAACGATCTTGTTTTCATTAAAGAAGATTTAAACATTGCGAAAGATAGCTGGAAAAACATTAAGGACTATGCAGAAAAGATTTATGCTGAGGATATTAAAGTAGTAGATACGAAAAAAGCATAATAGTAATTGAACTGTTACAGCATTACGTACAGATAAATGATTTTTAAATAATAGAGAGCTCCTGTTCAGTAGTGAGCAGGAGCTTTTTTTACCTCTAACGTTTCATATCTTCATAAAAAGAATAGGTGATAATTATGCGTAATAAATTCTATAAAAAATGTCTTTTAACGATAATGATTGCTGGATTCGCAACAAGTAACGCGTTTCCTTTACATCCTTTTGCAGCGGAACAAAACGTAAAAACATTGCAAGAAAATGCGAAAAATTATTCTCTTGGACCAGCAGGTTTCCAAGATGTAATGGCGCAAACGACATCGAGCATATTTGCAATGGATTCATATGCAAAATTAATTCAAAATCAGCAAGAGACTGATTTGAGTAAAATAAGTTCAATTAATAGTGAGTTTAAAGGAAATATGGTTCAGCACCAAAGAGATGCAAAAATTAATGCAGCGTATTGGTTAAATAATATGAAGCCTCAAATTATGAAAACGGATCAAAATATTATTAATTACAATAATACTTTTCAAGCGTACTATAATAGCATGCTAGTAGCGATTAATCAAAAGGATAGCGGTAAATTAAAAGCGGATTTAGAAAAGTTGTATGCGGACATTTTAAAAAATCAAAATGAAGTAGATATTTTATTAGGGAATTTAAAAGCATTTCGCGATAGAATGGCGAAAGATACAAACAGTTTTAAAGAAGATACAAATCAATTAACTTCGATTTTGGCGAGTACGAATGCTGGTATTCCAGCATTAGAGCAACAAATAAATACATATAATGATTCGATTAAAAAGAGTAATGATATGGTTATTGCTGGTGGTGTACTTTGCGTAGCGTTAATAACATGTCTTGCTGGCGGACCGATGATTGCGATTGCGAAAAAAGATATCGCAAATGCAGAAAGAGAAATAGCCAATTTAAAAGATAGAATTTCTGGCGCACAAGCAGAAGTCGCAATTTTGACAGATGTGAAAAATAAAACAACAAATATGACAGAAACAATTGATGCAGCAATTACAGCACTACAAAACATATCAAATCAATGGTATACAGTAGGTGCAAAATATAATAATTTACTACAAAACGTAAAAGGAATTAGTCCGGAAGAGTTTACGTTTATAAAAGAAGATTTATATACAGCAAAAGATAGCTGGAAAGATGTAAAAGATTATACAGAAAAATTACATGAAGGTGTGGCGAAATAAACAGTGGACTAGTTCTGCTGTTTATTTTTTTATCCTGTTTTTTGTGAGAGTTGAACTTGTCGTTTGATATATAAGTTTGCCATGTGTGTTATCAATATGGCTTTGGGATAATGTTTAGCCAAATTGATACTAATAACCCAGATAAACTTCTGATCAAGCCTTTTATATGTAATGTTTTAATGAAAAAAGCTATACTGTAAGCAAAACTAAAAATTAGAAAGGAAATATTAGAACATGGAAAATTATTTATTATTTATCCTTACAGCAATGCTAATCATAATTATGCCTGGTCCTGGTTTTGCCTTAGTTACAAAAAATACTATCTCGCATGGTAAAAATGGTGGGATAAAGACCGTCTTAGGAACGATATCTGGAATGATGATTCATACAATAATGGCTACGCTAGGACTCTCTGCCATCCTAATGAAATTTGCTATGTTATTTACATTTATAAAATATGCTGGGGCTTTTTATTTAATGTACTTAGCTGTGAAGTCAATTAAAAGTGCTTTTTCTAGAAAAGAAGATATGTCAGGTTCAGTAGAAATGGACTATAAAGATATTGGAGCAATTAAAAGTTTTAGACAAGGATTTACTACGGCAATTTTAAACCCAAAAACTGCTGTATTTTTCCTAAGTTTTTTACCCCAATTTATTGTGAGCAATCAAAGTCATTTCTTCCAATTTCTTTTGTTAGGACTCACATTTACGACTTTGACAGCAATATGGTATTTGCTTTATATCACGCTAATACGTCAATTAAGAACTTTTTTAAGAAAAGAAAAAGTGAACCGTACAATAGAGGGTATTACTGGCACAGTATTATTAGTATTTGGAGTTAGGTTATTTTTCCAAAAATAAATATGTAAATGAAATGAGAAATAAACAATGACGGTAATTTCTCGTTTCATTTATTCTAAAGCTACCATTTTATAATTGATTTCACACCTTCATACCAATTTTCTTATCTCAGGATATTTGCTTTTCTTAGTTTAATTGTGATGTGGGTCCCCTATATAAAAAAAACCACAGTTTACATCCAAACTGTGTTTTTTTGACGTGCAAGGAATTACACAAATCATTAGTCACTATCTAAATTGCACTCCCCATTTATTAATATCTATTTCTATTTTTTAACTCTGCAACAGAAACAAGTCTAGTTTAGAATGAAAGTAATGCCATTGTTTAACATATGTCTCACTATGACATGTACATTTGAATGAAAGCAATAGAATTATTTAACACATGTATCGCCATAACATATGCAATGGATCTGTTAGAAATAAGATAAGCCGCAGTAAGAATTACCGATCCAGGTAAATAAATAGCAATATCCGAAAGCTGGTTCGTATGAAGTACTGTAAAAATTATAATTGAAATGATAGATGCAATAGCAGTACCAACATAATGCGAAAAACGATTTAATAATATATGGCGAAACATAATTTCTTCAATTACTGGACCCATAATTCCAAATAGGAGCAATGTGAATATAATAGGAATCTCTGCCCCTTGTGTAAGGACCTGTTCTTGGTTCTCTGGCTGACCTGTATTTAGAAAATGCATAATAGAATTTTCCACAATTACCATAAATAAAACCACTATAGGAATACTTACTATTTTCAAAATTGTCTTCTCTTTAAAATAAGTAAAACTTTGAATAATTTCTTTCCTAAAGAACATTACTCCTAGAATAGTAGGTATAGTCAAGCTCATGGCACCAAGAGCAAATTCTGATTCAACTAAATTGACATTAGTTAAAAGTGATATGCCAAATAATATGAACAAGCCAATTTGAAATAGTGTAAACATTGGATAAACTAGTAGCATAATAAGTTCTTTTTGATTCATTTTAATAAAGTTCACCTTATTACCTCCATAATTAAATTACTTAGAATCTTTGATTTTTCTTTCTGCATAAGGTTCTCCTTCTAATTTATACAAGATTCCGAACCGAACGGTTCGGTTCGGAATCTAATGATACTATAAGTTTCTAGTTTTTTAAACCCTTTTTACAAATTATTAACAAAATCAAAATAGTAAAAACCGAGTATATTTATATATCGGTTGTTTATTTACAATCAAATTACAGCAATCATTAATGATTACCCTTTTATAGAATGAAATGAAAGTGGGAGTAGCTCATCCCTTTAGCTAAACATATTAATAAAAATTATATATAATAGTTATATGTCTATACATTAAAATTAACTATATATTTTTACTTCTTCTATGGTTTTAAATAGAATTAGTTGTATAATATGACTGAATTAACCGATTGTTCACATTGTTATTAACAGAAAATTCATTCGAATGTTATAGATAACATAATTTAATGAACCTCAAACTGTATTGTTTTAGGTTCCTATAAGATAGGGATTGATAAGATATTTTTGCTTCAAACTTATTTATACTTACAATAAAAATTCAAAAAAATCATAGTAAAAATCACCTTGAATATTAAGTTCGTTTTATTAGGAGGACCACAAAGCATGACTAAAGTTGATAAGGTAAAAGAAAAGATTATTGAAACATCTTTATATTTATTTAATACTAATGGAATAACTTATACATCCATTCAGGATATAATGACAGCTACTGAACTATCTAAAGGAGCTATTTATCGTAGATTCAAAAATAAAGAAGAAATTGTCCTTGCTGCCTACGACAAAAGTGGTGAGATTATGTGGAACCATTTTCATAAAGCGATGGAAAATAAAAAGACAGCAATCGATAAAATCCTTGCAATATTCCTTGTATATCAAGATGCAGCTAATAACCCCCCTATTGCTGGAGGCTGTCCATTACTTAATAGCGCAATTGAAAGTACTGGAGTATTTCCAGAATTACAAAAAGCAGCAGCAAAAGGTTATGATGATACAGTAATGTTAATGGCCTCTCTCATAAAGGAAGGAATAGAGAAACAAGAACTTAAAGAAGATTTAGATATTATATCGCTCGCTTCTTTTCTTGCATCTTCAATGGAGGGAGCTATTATGGCAAGTCGAGTATCTAACGATAATATACACCATCATTATTTTATTGAACAAATAAAACATCATCTTTTCTCTTATTCTAAATAAGTGAGAACTTGCATTGTTTCCATCCAATTTTTATAGAATTAAATTGAATGAATACCCCTCATAAACAGTATCTTCAGTTTATGAGGGGTATTTGAATAGTTTTTAGACGATGTTTCATGTTTCTTATTGAACGGCTTTGTTATCGTTACTACAGAAAAAGAAAAAAGAATGAATTACATATAAATCGATTTATATGTTTCAAGTGTATCTATATTGAGTTTGTAAATCTACACAAAAAGGTTTCATTGTATATACTAAGTGAAGTAGAAGTTCAGTTAGTAAAAATTCGGTAGTCGAATTTTTTTGCATAAAGCTGTATAATGCTTGTAACGAAAGGGAAATACAGGAAAGGGTTTGTAATAAGTTATTATGGAAAAAGATAAACAACAATTAAGCGTTGAAGTTGCAAGATTATATTATCAATCCGATTATAGTCAGCAAGAAATTGCTAACAAATTAAATATTTCAAGACCGACGATTTCTAGATTATTAAAGTACGCGAAAGAAAAAGGATTTGTTCAAATTAGTATAGCCGATCCATTTGCTGATTTAGATAACGTTGGGAATTTATTGAAAGAAAAGTACAACTTGTTAGAGGCGCATGTAGTATTTTCTCCAGTGCCAGAATATGCAACGATTACTGAGTATATTAGTAAATATGCGGCTGAGTACATGGAAAAGACAGTGAAAAACGGTGATATCGTCGGTGTAAGCTGGGGAATGACGATGTATGAAATTGCTAGGAAAATCGTACCACAACATGTGAAAGGTGTAGAAGTTGTCCAGCTAAAAGGTGGTATTAGTCATTCGAGTGTAAATACATATGCGAATGAGACCATTGCTTTATTTGCAGAGGCTTTTCAAACGACACCAAGAAATTTACCGCTCCCAGTTATATTTGATAATGCGGTGACAAAAGAATTAGTAGAGCAGGATCGACATATTCATCACATTATTGAAATGGGGAAACAAGCAAATATTGCAGTTTTCACTGTCGGAACAGTGCGTGATGAAGCGTTATTATTCCGATTAGGATATTTAGATAAGGATGAAACGAACATTCTGAAAAAACAAGCTGTCGGTGACATTTGTTCACGTTTCTTTGACGGAGACGGAAATATTAGTAGTGAAGAAATTAATAAGCGTACCATTGGAATTGAGTTAGAGGAACTTAAATTAAAGAAACGTTCTATTTTAGTTGCAGGTGGTAATAGAAAAATACAAGCAATTGATGGTGCGTTACGTGGCGGGTATGCAAATGTATTAATTATTGATCAGCATACAGCAAAAGAACTGTTACATTATCAAAAAGGTTAGAAATAAAAGGCTTTCTCAAGATGTTAATTTTGAGAAAGCCTTTTATTTTGTTATGTATGAATTATGGGAGTGTTTTTTGAATACAAATTGCCTTTTTAAAAATAATTATGGATATTGAGATACATACTACCATTGTTAATATAAAAGTTTTGATTTTAAATGTGAATTGTTTCTTAGTTAGAATGCGCTTTATTTACTACAAGAAAATTCCTTTTAAAAAAGAATGAACAAAATTTCAAAAGTGTATTTACATTTGTTCAACTAAGAGTTAGAATGAAGTTGTTAAAAGATATGAGGAGTGATAATAATGAATATTGCAAAGTTAATTGACCATACAATTTTAAAAGCTAATTCTACAAAAGAAGATGTTATGAAAGTAATCGAGGAAGCAAAGGAATATAAATTCGCTTCTGTTTGTATTAATCCTACATGGGTAAAGCTAGCTGCTGAAGAATTAGCTGGACATGATGTAGACGTTTGTACTGTAATCGGTTTCCCATTAGGAGCAAGCACTACTGAAACAAAAGCATTCGAAACAAAAGATGCTATCGCAAAAGGTGCAACTGAAGTTGATATGGTAATCAACGTAGGTGCTTTAAAAGATGGCGACAATGAGTTCGTTGAAAAAGATATTTATGAAGTAGTACAAGCAGCAAAAGGAAAAGCTCTTGTAAAAGTAATCATTGAAACTTGCCTTCTAACAGACGAAGAAAAAGTTCGTGCTTGTGAATTATCAGTAAAAGCTGGCGCTGATTTCGTAAAAACTTCAACTGGATTCTCAACTGGCGGAGCAACTGCTGAAGATATCGCATTAATGCGTAAAACGGTAGGACCAAACGTTGGTGTAAAAGCATCTGGCGGAGTTCGTACACGTGAAGATGCAGATAAAATGGTAGCTGCTGGAGCTTCTCGTGTTGGAGCAAGCGCTAGTGTTGCAATCGTATTAAACGATGCAAAAGGTGCTACAGATAACTACTAATTAATAAAGTGTGAAAAGCGATAGATACACAAAGTATAGTGTATCTATTGCTTTAACAATTGAAAAGAATGTAAGCGGATACGAATGGGAGGAGACGGCTTATGAAATACTTAATCGGTGTTTTTGGCCTCGTATTGATTTTAGGTATCGCTTGGCTTGCTAGTAATGATAGAAAGAAAGTCAAATATCGTCCAATCATAACGATGGTTATATTACAATTCATTTTGGGGTTTTTACTATTAAATACAAGTGTAGGGAATATATTAATTAGCGGAATAGCAGATGGTTTTGGGGAATTATTAAAATATGCCGCTGATGGTGTGAATTTCGTATTTGGTGGATTAGTAAATCAAAAAGAGTTTTCATTCTTTTTAAGTGTATTAATGCCAATCGTATTTATATCAGCTTTAATAGGTATTTTGCAACATATTAAAGTATTACCTATTATTGTGAAATCTATCGGTCTAGCATTAAGTAAAGTAAATGGAATGGGTAAACTAGAATCATATAACGCGGTAGCTTCTGCGATTTTAGGACAGTCTGAAGTGTTTATTTCAGTTAAGAAACAACTAGGATTATTGCCAGAGAAAAGAATGTACACATTATGTGCATCTGCAATGTCTACAGTTTCTATGTCTATCGTTGGATCATACATGGTGTTATTAAAACCGCAATATGTTGTAACCGCTTTAGTGCTTAACTTATTCGGTGGCTTTATCATTGCTTCTATCATTAACCCGTATGAAGTTACTGAAGAAGAAGATATGTTAGAAGTGCAAGAAGAAGAGAAGAAGACTTTCTTTGAAGTATTAGGGGAATACATTATCGATGGATTTAAAGTTGCGATTACAGTAGCAGCTATGTTAGTTGGTTTCGTTGCTCTTATCGCATTCATTAATGCAGTATTTAAAGGTGTAATCGGTATTTCATTCCAAGAAATTCTTGGTTATGTATTTGCACCATTTGCATTTATTATGGGTGTTCCATGGCATGAAGCAGTTAATGCCGGTAATATTATGGCAACAAAACTTGTATCGAATGAATTTGTCGCTATGACAGATTTAGCGCAAGGGAACTTTAATTTCTCAGACAGAACGACAGCGATTATATCTGTATTCTTAGTTTCATTTGCAAACTTCTCTTCAATTGGAATTATTGCAGGGGCAGTTAAGAGCTTAAATGAAAAGCAGGGGAATGTAGTCGCAAGATTTGGTTTGAAATTACTTTTCGGTGCAACGCTAGTAAGTTTCTTATCAGCAACAATCGTTGGCTTATTATTTTAATAGATTCATATCATATAAAAAGGAATGGTGATTGTAATGAGAATGGTAGATATTATTGCAAAAAAACGTGACGGCAAAGAATTAACGACTGAAGAAATCAAATTCTTTATTAATGGATATACAGACGGAAGTATTCCTGATTATCAAGTGAGTGCACTTGCAATGGCAATCTTCTTTAAAGATATGACAGATCGTGAACGTGCAGATTTAACGATGGCAATGGTGGAGTCTGGAGAAACGATCGACTTATCAGCAATTGAAGGCATTAAAGTAGATAAGCATTCAACTGGCGGTGTTGGTGATACAACTACATTAGTATTAGGACCATTAGTTGCTGCTTTAGATGTACCAGTAGCAAAAATGTCAGGTCGTGGTTTAGGACATACGGGCGGAACAATTGACAAATTAGAAGCAGTGGAAGGATTCCACGTTGAAATTACGAAAGAGCAGTTCATTGATATTGTAAACCGTGACAAAGTAGCTGTTATCGGACAAACAGGAAACTTAACACCTGCTGATAAAAAGATTTATGCATTACGTGATGTAACAGGAACAGTAAATTCAATTCCTCTAATCGCAAGTTCAATTATGAGTAAAAAAATTGCAGCTGGTGCTGACGCAATCGTACTTGATGTAAAAACCGGTGCAGGTGCATTTATGAAAACGGAAGAAGATGCAAAAGAATTAGCACATGCAATGGTACGCATCGGAAATAATGTAGGACGTCAAACAATGGCTGTTATTTCAGATATGTCACAACCTCTTGGCTTTGCGATTGGTAATGCCCTAGAAGTGAAAGAAGCAATTGATACGTTAAAAGGTGAAGGGCCAGAAGATTTAACAGAATTAGTACTTGTATTAGGAAGTCAAATGGTCGTACTTGCGAAAAAAGCAAATACGTTAGAAGAAGCTCGTGAAATGTTAATTGAAGTTATGAAAAACGGAAAAGCAACTGAGAAGTTTAAAGAGTTCTTAAGCAATCAAGGTGGAGATAGCTCAATTGTAGACAATCCAGAAAAAATGCCACAAGCGAAGTATATAATTGATGTACCTGCTAAAACTTCAGGCGTGATTTCAAACATTGTTGCAGATGAAATCGGTATCGCTGCAATGTTACTTGGTGCAGGCCGTGCAACGAAAGAAGATGAAATCGATTTAGCTGTAGGTTTAATGTTACGTAAAAAAGTTGGCGATGCAGTAAAAGAAGGCGAGCCATTCGTAACGATCTACGCAAATCGTGAAAATGTAGAAGATGTAAAAGCAAAAATTTATGAAAATATTTCTATCGCTGAAACAGCAGTGGCTCCTAAATTAGTTCATACTGTTATTACTGACTAATCAACATTACATTTACTTTGAGGAGGAAATAATATGGATAAGAAAAAATATATTGAAGAAGCAAATAAGATGTTATCGAAAGCGTATATTCCGTATTCAAAATTTCCGGTTGGTGCTGCATTAGTTACAAAAGAAGGTAAAATCTATACTGGTTGTAATATAGAAAATGCTTCTTACGGTTTATGTAACTGTGCAGAAAGAACAGCAATATTCAAAGCAGTATCAGAAGGGGAGCGCGACTTTAGTTACTTAGTCATTACAGGAGAAACTGACGGACCTATTTCACCATGTGGTGCTTGTAGACAAGTGATTGCTGAATTTTGTGATCCGAAAATGCGAGTTTTACTAACGAATGTAAAAGGTGACGAAAAAGAAGTGACTGTTGAGCAGTTACTGCCTGGTGCTTTCACAATTGATGATTTAAAATAAGTTGAAAAGCCATTCCGCAATTAATAATTGTGGAATGGCTTTTTTGTTCTTTAAAAATAGAATGTAATATTTTGTTCATATTCCGTTCATAAACTTTGCGTAAAATGATTGCAGCGAATATGGAAAATTTACAGCAGGAGGAATAGAATGAAGAAATTATATAATGCAGCATTCATTTACTTAATTATTGGTTTATTATCAGGAGTATTTGCGCGAAAGTATACGAAAGCACAAGGAATTAAAGGTTCCACTATGTTGCAATTAGTACATACACACGTACTAGTGCTTGGATTCATATTCTTTTTAGTCGCTGTTGCTTTAGTTAAAGTATTTCAAATACAAGAAACAAAAAGTTTTCATGCCTGGTTTGTTGTATATAATACAGGATTAATTATTACTATCGTAACAATGGTATGTAGAGGTCTTCTACAAGTAAATGGAACTGACTTTAACGGTTTAAGCCATATGGCTGGATTAGGTCATGTTATTATAAGTATCGGTTTCGTTTGGTTTATGATTTTACTCAAAAAGTCTATTAAATAGATAGGAGTGGAGAGTATGAGTGTAGCACTTTTATCAAGTATCGTAGCAGTTTGTATGGCCGTTGGTGTTATGTTTCTTCGCTTTAAGTCAGCGAAAAAGCCGGTTACGAAAAAGAAAATTATTTTGCCGCCAATTTTTATGAGTACTGGCGCCATGATGTTCTTCTTACCGGAATTCCGATTAACATCGTTAGAAATAGTAGAGGCAATTATCGCAGGACTTATTTTCTCTATATTTCTTATTAAAACAACTAAGTTCGAAGTAAGAGGCGAACATATATATATGAAACCGTCAAAAGCATTTATATTTATTTTAATTGGTTTATTAGCTGTACGAGTCGCATTAAAATCATATTTAAGCCAAACACTTGATTTGGCGCAATTAAGCGGGATGTTTTTCTTACTCGCATTTGCGATGATTGTGTCGTGGAGAATTGCAATGTATCGCTCGTATGTTACATTGCAAAAACAACAATATTAAGTAGAAAAAGAGCTGGAATTTCATTATGAAAAGTCCAGCTCTTTTATGTTTTATACAATTGTTTCTTTAGCTTTAATTTCATTTGCTTAATTTCAAACGAATTTGAGCATCTTGTAATGCAACTGGTGTAACATTAAAACCATTTGAATCGACAATTTTTGTGTTTAATAAAATGGAATCTAAACTTCCACGAAATGTTTTTGTATAGTTTTGACGTAACATTTGTTGTTCTTGTTTTTCATCAACTGTTAATCCAGATGTTTTTTCTTTTTTTGATAATTCGTTAATACGGAATAAAATGTTTTTCATTTGTTTTCACCTCAAGTTACATTTAATTACATTAGTTACTTACTAATGTATAGTTATTGTAACCTATCTTTCAATGAGTGTCAACGCCTATAAAAATCCTTTTTTTGTAAGTGTAATGGGTGATGAAAAATGAAAAAATTACAAATACTTGAAATGGAAAAGATATTAATATACAATACCTTAGTAGGGTATATTGAATTTTTGTTTTACATTGTGAGAGTAGTAAGTAAAGGGAGTATGTAATAATGAATGCAGTAATTTCAAAAAAAGAAACAATCATCTCATATACGATTGCTATTTTCTTTATTTTAGCTATGGTAACAGCGGGTGTGTTATTAAATGATCCGGAAGTCATTTTGCCGGAAATAGCAGCGATGGCAATTGCTTTATGGGCGTATCGTGAGCCAGGTTGGTTAAGGCAGCCAGAAAAAATCTTTATTGCACCGTCAGTAACAGCTGGTATTGGTTTTATGGTGAATCAAATGGATTTAGCTTATATAGCAAAAGTAAGCGTAACACTTATATTTATGATGCTGTTTTTACGTATTATACAATCAAATTTAGCACCATCTATTGCGACAGGTTTATTACCTTTAGTGACAAATGCGACTGAATGGTCATTTGTTATCTCAGTCTTCGTTTTAACATTTATTTTAATGGTTGGTGTCCTTGTTTTTAAATTGAATAGCGGTATTGAGAGAAAAGTTAACATCCAATATAAATATATGGCTGTATTTCTAATACTAAATTTCATTTGGATAAGTATATGCTGGATCACTGGTCATGAACAATTAGCGGTTATTCCGCCAATATTAGTTGTTGTGTATGAATCACTTCAAAAACCGATGTACAATGAAAAAATGGCATGTAAACAAATAGTAGTATTAACTACATCTCCAACTGTTGGAACGTTATTGTACTTTGCAATCGACTCATGGATTATAGTCACTTTATTAAATATGATTTTAATGCTTATTTTATTAAAAATAGTTGGTGTACGTATTCCAGCAGCATATGCATTTCCATTACTGCCGCTCGTATTTCCAGATGAAATGATAAAGATGTTACCAGTAGGTTCATTTGTTGCGGGGGTATTCTTATTTGGTGCAGTATTACTGTATAAAAAGTGGGAGATGAAGCAAAAGGGAATGCAAATGTAGAGAAGAACATACAATTCTTAGTTAGCATAATAAATAGACACCCGCGGGTGTCTATTTTCATTAAATGAAATTTAGCTTAACGCATGTAAACAATTCACAAGTTCTGTTGCTTTTGAAAAGAAGGGAGAATGATCAGCTTCTAAAGTAATAATCTTCGAGCATGGAGTTTCTGTATTCATTCGGCGCTGAAAATCAATTGGAATCGCTCTATCTAGAGTTGTTTCAATATAAATGCGATCTACAGTTCCGAAGTTTTCTTCAGAAATTTTTAGCTGTTGTTGAAATGGTCCTAGTGGCTGAGGACGCATTTTTTTGGAAGATGCTTCTTTAATTTCTTCATTTTCGGTAGCATTTAAAAATGTTTTTTCAATTAGATTAGGTATAAGTTCAGCTGTCATGTCGTTCTCATTTATTGAGAATTGTGGACCAGCTTCACCATCTAATTTACTGCCAAGGCTTTCTCCGTTTTGTGGTAAGAATGCACAAAGATATACTAATTTATCGATTTTATTCGGTATAAGTTCAGCGGTTTGAGTGATCACAATTCCACCCATACTATGTCCAACAACAATAACTTTTTCAGTTTGTTGATTTATAGTAGCTGTTACTGCATCAACATAGGAATCTAACGTTATATTTTGTGAAGGAGTTGTATCTTTCCCACTTCCAGGTAAGTCTAGTGTAATAACAGTGTGACCTAAAGCCTCTAGTTGAGGTTTTACTAATTCCCATGCCCATTCACCTTGCCATGCTCCATGTACTAAAACGTAAGTACTCATTTAATCAACACTCCTCTAATGTTTATATGCTTTATTTTTTTGTAAAATTGATAGTGTATACTTAGTGTATAGGAAGTAGTTTGATAAATATAATGAAGGTTATTTATAGATGATATAAATATCTTTTATATAAGGAGAACAGAATGAACGTCTTTGATTTTAAAGTTTTTAAATATGTGGCTCGGTTGAACAGGATTAGTTTAGCAGCTAAGGAATTACATATGACACAGCCAGCAATAACGCATATTATAAACAAACTAGAGAAACGATATGCTTTAACTTTATTTGAGCGCTCTAGACAAGGAACGATGTTAACTGAAAATGGAAAAGAATTTTTAGTTTGTGTAGAACGACTTCTAATGGAGTATGAAAATCTTGAAGAAACAGCTTTACACTTGAAGAATAAAAGTTTGTATAAGATTGTATTAGCTACGTACCCTTCCGTTACTGTATATTGTTTGGCAGAGTGTATCCAATTAGGTAATATTGATCAAAGTCAGTACGTGCTTGCAGTTAGAGAGGGAAGCTATCAAGAAGTTTTAAATTGGCTGTCTGCTGGAAGTGCTGATTTTTCTATTTCTATAAAAGAAAATCTAATACCAGGATTTCACTATGAAGTTATTGGTGAAGATCCTTATGTTATCGTTTCTTCAAAGAATATTCCACCTAATCTTACTAGTAAAGAATTGAAAAATTATCCTTTTATTATGCCACTTTCTGGTTGTAAAGAAGTACTTGAACCATACTTAATGAAAAACGAAATAACAGTGAATAAAGTGATGGAGTCAGAGTCAATTAGCTCGGCATTAGCACTTACTTTACAAGTTAACGGTATAACGATCGTTCCGTTATCAGGACTTCATAAACAAATTATTCATGACTTTATCGTGCAACCGATAGACATTGAAATCCCGCGGCAACTCATTATGCAGTGGTCGCCTAAAAAAGAGAAAGATCCATTGTTTCTCGCGTTTGTTACGAATTTGTTAACACAATTACAACAAAAGAAAAATGAATAAAATGATACAAAAGGTAAGCTCATTTCACTGAAGCTTACCTTTTGTATGTATTACCAATATAGGGCGGTATCATAAAGTCCGATTAAAACGAGAAGTACACCAGCTATACGCTGAATATTTCCCCCTATTTTTCGGCTCTTTTTAAGTAGTGTTCCATTTAAGCCTAGGTAGGAGATAATGGACAGTAATACAACGACAGGTAGAGCAGTTCCTATAGAGAAAAAGGTAGGAAATAAATACCCGTAATTAGATGTTAAAGAGAGTGGTATTAATGTTCCGAAAAATAGCACAAACATAGTAGGGCAGAAAGCTAACGAAAAGAAAAACCCAAGCAAAAATGAGCTGACTTCATTTTGTTTTCGTATAGATGTGATAGGGAAGATGGTAGAGAAGAAGTTTCTACCTTTTATAATACCTGATAATATTAACCCCATTATTATTAATAAAGGTCCGATCAGTTTACGTAACCATGGGAAATACAAAGTTAATATTTGCTGAATTTCTTTTCCTAACACCCATACTAATAGTCCAAGCGTCGTAAAAGCTATTATTTTTCCTAAAATGAATAACAATATATGTTTCCAGATATGTCCCTTTTGTAAAGATTGATTGCCATAGATTGTAATGGCGCTAATGTTTCCTGTTAATTGGCATGGAGCAAGGGTACCTACTATGCCTAATAAAAACGCAAATAAAAGAGGAATTGATTTCGTAGCATTCGTGACATCCATTAAAGGAGACATGAGTTGATAACTCCACTCGCTAATTGTTGAAAACACGTTATATTCACCTTTCTAATTAAATTGTAATAAGCCATTTTTTGTAATCTGTTTCCACGTTTTACCGTTATCTGTGGAAAGGAATACATTTGCTTGCATTGTAGCAAATACTATTTCAGATGAATTTTGAGGGTTTTGTGATATATACATAATTGTATCTTTAGAATCTAAAGATGGAATCTGTAAGTTTGTTTCTTCATTTGTAGCAATTGATTTCTTCGTTATCATTTGCTTATTGATAGGGGCGTAAAAAACATCTTCATTACTTAATGTAACTGCTGTCGATTCAAGTGATGTAGAGAATAGTTCAAATGTATTCCCGTAATCTGTAGATAAATAAATACCATCTTTAGCACTTACTGCGACTACACTCGCTTGATCCGGATGTACTGAAAATGTATGGATTGTACTTGAAAGGCCTTTTAACTTACTATTTTTCCATTCTTGTCCGTTGTTTGTACTGAAATAAAAACCTTGTTGTAATTTAGAATTTGGACGCTCGTTATATAAATAAATCGTTTCTGTATTATATCCGACAGCAAGGTTATGAAAATCAGATTCTCCATAGAATGCTAGCTTTTCAAGGTTATTGCCGCCATCAGAACTTTTCATTAATCCTAAAGGATTTTTTAAATTTGCACCTGGTTCTGGGTGCCCACTAGCAAAAAATCCATTTTTAGTTGCCTGAAAGCCCATATAATCGTGTAACTGTGTAGCAGTTTCAAACCATTTTCCATTTTGATAAACTTTTATACCACTATGAGTTGCGATAGAAATACCAGGCATATTTCCTGCATAGCCAATTCCGTGAATGTGCGCTATTTTTCCAGATGTAATTTCTTTATAGAAGTTTTGCGGAATCGTATTTGCGTTATCTTTATTTTGGGGCTGAGATTGAACTGTTTCTTTTTTTACTGGTGGTGTTTCTACGTTATTAGAGCATCCTGTAATGATAAATAATGAAGTAATGGCTAGTCCTACGTAATGTTTCACGTTTGTAGGCTCCTTTCTTATATATATATGAGATATTAAGTATATGGAATAAATGTCAAGAAATTGTGGAGTGATTAGATGCCTAGTAATGAAAGTTTATCTTCTATATAAACATTATTAATTGACGAAAAATTATAACAATAATAGAATGAATTATATTGGATAATCAGTTTCAAAATTATACATAGAACGCTAGGGGGATTATTATGAAATCAACATTTTTTGCTCAAAATAGAGAACGATTAGCGAAAACATTACATGATGAATCGATTACGATTTTATTTGCTGGACAAGCACCTCATATGTCAGCAGATGCCCATTATAAATTTGTGCCGAATCGAAATTTTTACTATTTAACGGGAATCGATGAGCCCAATGTTATTTTCATGTTGAAAAAGTTTGGAAATGGTGTGGAAGAAACTCTTTTCATTGAAAAATCAGATCCAGTAATGGAAAAATGGGTCGGTAAAACAGTTTCTAAAGAAGATGCAGAACGAATTTCAGGCATACAAAAAGTTGTATATATAGATAGCTTTGAGAAGACAATGGCACATACACTTTTCGCAGAAAATGCGCAACATGTGTATTTAGATTTAGAGCGTCGTGAGTGGAAGGGTACTGAGACGAAAACGTTAGCGTTTGCTAAACATGTAAGAGAACAGTACCCACACATAACAATTGGTAATGTATACCCGGAAATTTGTGAATTACGAGTGTTTAAAACAGAGGAAGAAATTGAAATCATTAAAGAAGCAATTGCTGTAACGAAAGACGGTATTTACAATGTGTTAAAGCATGCAAAAGCAGACATGATGGAATATGAATTAGAAGCTCAGTTTGATTTCACACTGAAGTCATCTGGGATTAAGCATCATGCGTTCAATACAATTTTGGCAAGTGGGAAAAATGCAACAGTTCTTCATTATGAAGATAATGATGCACAAATTCAAAATGGTGATTTAGTACTGCTAGATTTAGGCGCTCAAAAAGACTATTATAACGCTGATATTAGTTATACTTTCCCGGCAAATGGAACATTCTCTAGTCGCCAAAAACAAATCTATAATATTGTATTAAAAGCATTGAAAGAAACAACAGAGATTATTAAGCCAGGCTTAAATTTTGCTGCATTAAATGAGCATACAAAAAAGGTACTAGCAGAAGAGTGTAAAGCTATTGGTTTAATTCAAGAAGATGAGGAACTATCTAAATATTATTATCATGGTGTCAGTCACTTTCTTGGTTTAGATACTCACGATGTTGGAACATACAAAGAAAGAGTATTAGAAGAAGGTATGGTTATTACGATTGAACCAGGTCTATATATTGAAGAAGAATCAATTGGTATTCGTATTGAAGATGATATCCTTGTAACAAAAGATGGCTATGAAAATTTGTCAAAAGATATCATTAGAACAGTTGAAGAGATTGAAGGGTTTATGAGTAACAATAATGTAAATGTAAAAGAAGATGAAGTTGTTACAAAATAATAGTTAGAAGAGGCGCTCAATTTTGGGTGCCTTTTTATTTTGCTCATTTTATATCTCCATATTTTCTTGAAAATTATCTTCTATAATAATCTTGAAAAAGAAAAAGGAGGGATTTTCTATGAAGGGATTTGTATTAACAGCAGTTACAGTCTCCGTAATATCTTTAATTGCTGCATGTTCTGCGACCACAAATAAAACAAATGATCATAAAAATATGAATGATAAAAAAACAACACAGACTGAAACGGCTACAAAGCCATTGAAAGTTGTAAAAGGGCCAGAAGTTACTTTAGTAGCGAAAGAAGAAAAACAAAAGCTAAGTAGCGGTGTTATTGTTCCAGTCTGGACATTTAATGGTTCATCCCCGGGTCCGGAAATTAGGGTGAAAAAAGGTGAAAAGGTTAAAGTGACATTAAAAAATGAATTACCTGCACCAGTATCTATTCATTGGCATGGGTATCCTGTCCCAAATAACATGGATGGAATTCCAGGCGTGACACAAGATGCGGTTGAATCAGGAAAAAGTTTCACCTATGAATTTGAAGCGAACGTACCAGGAACGTATTGGTATCATTCACATCAAGATTCTGTAAATCAACTAGATAGAGGCTTATATGGTGCTCTTATTGTAGAGGATACAAATGAAAAGTATGATAAAGATTACACGTTAATGTTAGATGAATGGATAACAGATAAAGAAGAAATTAATAAGCAGTTAAAAGAAATGACAAAAGCGCAAAAAGGTAATAAATCTAAGGATAATGAAAATGCAAAAAAGAATGATGATATGAAAGGCATGGATCATTCAGGTATGAACATGGGGAGTGATAAAAAAGACTCTGGTAATATGGCAGGAATGGACCATGGAAATATGAAGATGGAAGGTCATGATATGGGTATGTATAACTTATTCACAATCAATGGTAAAAGCGGTGATTTAGTAGAGCCGTTAAAAGTGAAAAAGGGTGATAAAGTTCGTCTTCGACTCGTTGATACTGGTTATCTATCACATGATATACACGTTCACGGTCATGATATAAAAGTAGTTGCGACAGATGGTCAACCAATAAACGATCCAAAAGCTATAAAGGATAAGGTAATTTCAATCGCACCGGGTGAACGTTATGATGTTGAATTTACTGCTAACAATCCTGGGAAATGGTATGTTGAAGACCATTCAGCAAATAAAAGTGCAAAAGGAATGAAAATCATTATTGAATATGAAGGTAGTAAAGAGATGAAAGACAGAGCAAATGAAAAAGAAAAACTACCGAAATTAGATATGACGAAATATGGTGAGAAAAAATTAGGTAATTTCACACTAGAGCAGCAGTATACTGCCACATATAATATGGACTTGAATACGAAAATGAATGGAAATGAAATGGTTTATACAATTAACGGAAAAGTATTTCCAGATATTGATCCAATTCTAGTGAAAAAGGGTGACTTAGTAAAAGTGAAATTAGTAAATCGCTCTAAAAGAGACGATCACCCGATGCATTTGCACGGTCATTTCTTCCAAGTATTAAGTAAAGATGGAAAACCGATTGAAGGTTCTCCAATTGTTAAAGACACATTAAATCTGAAACTAGGAGAAGAATATGAAGTAGCCTTTGTAGCAGACAATCCGGGTGAGTGGATGTTCCACTGTCACGATCTACACCATGCTTCAGCAGGGATGGTAACGGAAGTAAAATATACAGATTACACATCTGATTATGTTCCAAACCCTAATATTCCTAATAAGCCGGAATAATGTGAAATTCATGTAGTTTATCATAATGTAAAGCAGTTATCTTAGTAGATTGCTGCTTTTATATGTCATGTTGTGAATTGGGAATATTATTTTTATAAAAGTTTAGACAATAAGAGAGCTATCCTGTAGGAAGAGTTTACAAGGTGAAAATGTTTTTTGGTTATTTAGAGATTAAAAAACATAATTATTTATGATTAGATTAGAAATGGATAAATGTAATGTATTGTAGTTACAAAAGGCTAAATACTTATATTTGACCTTTCTTTTATTTTATACTACAATTCGTAGTGTGAAAGGAGAGCAGGTATATTTAAGCAAAAGTATAAGTTAAATGAAGAAGGCCTAAATTATGATTTTTTTATTTTTGTAGTATTAATTATAGGTGATTATTAGTAGCTATTTTTTTTGGAAATTAAAACTACATTGTGTAGTGTTAGATTGAAGCAATGAGAGAATTTTCAAAGTGTAATGGATTTAAGTTTCTTTTATTACTAGGTATAGATGGTGGATAATAAAAGGATACTTTTCCTGAATAGTTAGAATGAAAAGAAATGGAAGTTAACATAAAAACATAATGATACTTGAATATGTTTGTAGGAAGGTGTTTTATACTTATGAAAAAAATTTTAGCTAGTGTAGCAGTAGCTTCTGTTACAGGAAGTGTATTTATTAGTACTGCTCAAGCGAAAAATACTGTTATACAAAAAGACACGAAGCATGAGCAAACTATTGATGTAGTAAAATATGAAAATCAAGTAACAGTAAATACGAATGTTCTACGTGTCCGCACACAGCCAAATACGTCTAGTGCAATTATGGGACGCGTGTATGAAGGGGAAGTTTTACAAGTTATTGGAGAAGAAAACAGTTGGTTGAAAGTCAATCATAACGGAAAAATTGGCTACGTGAGTAGTGAATTTATTTCGAAAAATGGCGTACTAGCAAAGACGAATATAGGTAAGAGTCGTAGTAAAATTGTAACTGCTAATGTATTACGTGTTCGCACACAGCCAAATACATCTAGTGCAATAATGGGGCGCGTGTATGAAGGGAAAGTTTTACAAGTTATTGGAGAAGATAACGGCTGGTTGAAAATTAACCATAATGGAAAAGTGGGTTATGTAAGCAGTCAATTTGTGAAAGACAGTGGCTCAAATGGAAGCGACAATAACAATGGGAAATTTCAAGTAGCGAGTGGGGATTACAAAGTTAACGTATCCTCCCTCCGCGTTCGTACAGGTCCAAGTACTTCCCATACGATTTTAGGCTCTATGTATAAAGGACAAGTAGTTCGAGTGACTGGTGAAGTACAAAATTGGTTCAAAATTAACTATAAAGGACAAGACGCCTATATTAGTAAAGATTACATTTCAAAGAGTGGCTCTAATGCAAATGAACAACAAAATAATGTTACGGTTCAGGCTGACGGTATATACATTGTAGACGCTACATCTTTACGTGTGCGTACAGGTCCTGCTACATACCATAGTGTAATTGGTGGTGTATTAAACGGACGAACATTGCAAGTAACTGGCGTTGAAAATGGCTGGTTGAAAATTAATCATAATGGAAGAACTGGTTATGTAAGCAGTGAATATGTAAAATTTGTTAAAAGAGGTACACCACCAAAACCTGAAACAAGTAATCCATCTACTGGAGCAACAGTTGATGACTACTATGTTAACGTAAGCGTGTTAAATGTAAGAAGCGGTGCTGGTACAAATCATGGTGTAATCGGTGCTTTATCAAAAGGAATAAAAGTACAAGTTCTATTTGAACAAAATGGATGGAAAAAAATTAATTACAACGGTAAAAACGGTTATGTATCAAGTAAATTCCTATCAAAAGCAAGTGAGACTGATGCAGAGGAGCAGCGACAATCCCAAGAGATAAATACAACAAATGAATTTATTCAATCAGCTGTAGGAAGATATACTTCTGGATTTGAGAAACGTGGTGGGCAAATGCATCACGGATTAGATATTGCTGCTTCAGGAATAGTGCCGGTTGTTGCCGCCGCAGAAGGTGTAGTCACTCGCTCTTATTATTCTACAAGCTATGGTAATGTTGTGTTTATTTCTCACAATATTAACGGACAAACATATACGACTGTATATGCTCATTTAAAGAGTCGTTCTGTTTCTGCTGGTCAAAAAGTGAAGCGAGGACAACAACTTGGCATAATGGGGAATACAGGACAATCTGAAGGACAGCACTTACATTTTGAAATCCATAAAGGTGAATGGAATGCACAGAAGAGCAATGCTATGGATCCAAAAACATATATTGGTTAAGTTAAAATTTATTATTTCAAGATGGAATGGTATACCTTCTCAAGCAAAGAGAATTGAATATCTATGAAATTAATGTGTTATCAATTATATAGATGTAGAAATTTTGGACTAGCGATTCAAAGTGTTTTTAATCTTCATCTGTTAAGAAATAAAATTAATGAAATCGATCCCCTCTAATATAATGAAATATTAGAGGGAATCGATTATAGCTGCTAATGTTTATGTTGTTCTTCTGTGGAAGAGGTTGGCGGGACATGCTCTGGGAACGTTATGAATACAGTCAGGATAATTACTACGCCAATGGAGAGTAATAATAGAAACCGACGATGGATATAAGTAGTAAAGGTTTCTGATAAAAGCTGAATTATACATGACATAGTTATCGTTATAGAAAGTAAAAGGCTAATGAATAGTATACTATGAGCTTGTTGCGCATTTAGCATTTCTGTAATCATTGCTCCCATCATACTTGCCATTAATCCAGAGAACATTCCTTCTAAGGCAGTATATAGGTGAAAACGTAGACCGACTAAAAGACCGATACAACCACTAATCAAAATAGCAAGCAAAGTAGAATATAGTAATTCCCCTTTAAAGAGAATACCTAAATAAAAACCTATACTTAAACCGATACTCATACTAAAAGACATAATAAATACCATATACTCCATTAGGGTACCCTTACGTTTAGAAATATATGATGTAATAATAATTGAGATACAACAAAGTGTTAAGGCAGTTAACGTATAAGCAAACATCATGATACCTCCCTGTCCTATCATTCACTTCATCATATGTTCGAATGGAGAGTACTTATGCTAATATATATCTGCAAATTATCTGCACAATTTAAAAAGGTAAGTTCAATATAATTCTCAAAAAATGATGGTTATCTTAGTAGATGATGCTTCATAAGGAATTGTTGTATTTAAAATTTTATAGAATATACTGAAGAAACTGTTTTAGTGTGATAACTGCAAGGATCATCAGTGGAATCTAAAAAATCTCTATGTAAAGCTACTGATTCAATGATTCATGTAAAACTGATATTACTTGTTCTGCCGATTATACTTTCAAAAAGCAACCATCAACAGATAGCCAACTCATTACATTTGAAGCTGTACGAAAATAATATGATCGCACATTTATGAAATGGGATGTTTGTAAAAGAACTGAGCGTTATTTTTCGCTCAGTTCTTTTGTTTATATAAAAAAGATTTTTAACTAAACCTGCTAAGAATTTGTGAAGAATTACATTTAAACTAACGAGGTGCGTTAGTTTAATAAGAATTAAGTGATATTATGAGTGAGGTGAGATTTTGGTTATTCAATTAAAGGAGCGCTTTAACGGAATAATGAAAAGAACCTAATTCCTCAATATAAATGTTGATAAATGGGGCTTTTTAATATGGGGATTTCCTTAACGTTGTAAATGCGCATTTTCCTGACGCTACCCCTACTTGACGAAACAAATGATAGGAAATTCATGATGATATATACATATTCATTATTGAAATTAGTAATAATAAAATGTATTATTGAAAAGCACTATTTATAATTCAAGTAATCAAGGCTATGTATCCATAATAATTTGAACATTCAGAAATTATAATATTATCTAAAAATGAGGTGAGGTTAATAGAAACAGTACATATTAAGTGGTATGGATTGTATAGTTTAAATGATTTTTATAATAGAGAAGAAGCTTTTAAGAAGGGAATATTTGCAATCTCTAGAGTATATGCTAAGAATGAAACATTAATCTATATAGGAAAAACCAAAAGAAGCTTTATACAAAAGATAAGGGAACTTAATAAGGATTGGATTTTTGATGAAAGCGAATTAAAGATTACATTAGGAATAATAGAGTTTCCTAGTGGTGAAAGTTACTCTGAGAGAAAGGTAAAAGAGATAAAATCCCTTTTGATTTTACGACATACCCCAGTAGAAAACAACACATCTTTATTGTACCATAGGGGGCAGTTTAATTTGAAAATTATAAATAAGGGAAGAAGAGGCTTAATTGTTAAAAAGATTTCTACAGGAGATCTAATGTGGACGTAATTGGAATCACCTTTGAATAAAATTGAAGGTTTCTTACGAACAGATGCTTATCAATTTTTAATGTATTAAAATATTTTTGAATAACATATGTCAGATGCTTGAAAAAACACAAATTTTATTATGATATGAAATCTTGTATGGGAATTGTAATTCATTTCCATCGTTTAATAAAAATATTAAGAATTATAAGAAATGCATAAAGATTAGAAGAGAAAATAAACTCGGAGGTTTAAAAAATGGGACAAGTAAGCAGGTTTCAAGAAAAACAACAAAATCGTCGTAAAAAGGTGATTTTTAATATTGCATTTACTTTGGTATTAGTGACAGTTGGTATAGTGACATACCAGTTGTTTTCCCCTTCTGATACATCAAAGAAAGCAATTGCTCAAGAAAAGAAAGCAACAAAGATAGAAGAGAAGAAACGTAAAGAGAAAGAAGCAACGCAGTTAGAAGAGAAGAAACGTGAAGAGAAAGAAGCAGCGCAGTTAGAAGAGAAGGAACGTGAGGAGAGAGAAGCGGCACTGTTAGAAGAGAAGAAACGTGAAGAGAGAGAAGCAGCACTGTTAGAAGAGAAGAAAAATGAAGAGAAAGAAGCAGCACTGTTAGAAGAGAAACAAAAAGCAGAAAAATCGGTATCTCAAGAAAAGGGTTCTCAAACTAATCCTTCTTGGAAGCCAATTGGTACAAAGCAAGGAACAAAACCTGAAATGAAATTTAAAGAAGGAACAGTAGATTGGAATGAGATGAAAGAAGCAATTTCTTATGCTGTTGATGTTCCAGAGGGCCAATTGATTTTCGAGTTTATTGGGAATAATGGTAATAATAAAGCTTACGGTAATATACGAGATAAACAAAGTAATAAAAAATATAAGGTTGATATTGATTGGGTAGAGAATCAGGGTTGGAAGCCAGTATCTGTCCAAGTGGTAAAATAGATAATAGAATTTTAATTAGGTGTTTAAAAGTTTACTTTTGTAAAAGTTCAAAAAAGAGTCCTGATCAATCAGGACTCTTTTTTGTATGTTGACAGCATTAATCACGTTGTACGAGAAAAAAAGAAAGGAATGAAATATTCTCCTCGTAGTAAACGACTTAGTGGTACCAATGTTTATATGACCAACACTCCTGCTTGAAAACATTAGAGATGTACAGAAACAAAAGCAGCAAGGTTTTTTCGGTTTGTTTAAAGACTAATTAATTGATTAAATGACTCTTCCAAAAAAAACTTAAATCTATTAAATAGTCTAAGCACTCTTTCGTTTTTTTCATATTATATATTGAAAAAAATAATAGAAAGGGTGATCAAATGCCGCCAAAACCAAAACCAAATGATAAAGAAGTTCAAGTGAATAACCCTGCTGTTGATATCGCTAGTTTTCCAAATATAACTCAAAGCGAGACAAGCCTTGCGCGTTTTAAAGATTTTATTTTGTATGGATTTAATGATACCAATAATGCCACAGGGGTAGCTGGGGCATCAAGTTATTCAGGGTTTTCCTTTTCAAAAGATTTAGGTAAAAATTGGACCGATGGTGGGTCAATACCAGCCAATCCTGGAGGTCAAAATTTTGGTGATCCATCTTTAGCAGTTGATAGAAATGGAGTATTTTATTATTCACAAATTGGGGATGAATTGATTGGAGGCAGGCAAGAAGGTGTAATCACTGTTTCAACCGGAACGATCAGTCCAAACAAAACAATAACTATGAACCTTCCTCAAGTTGTTGGGCGAGGGCAGACTCCAGCTGCTAGTGATTCAGGAAATCAAGATAAAGCGTGGATTACAGTAGGTCCTGATGCTGATAATCCAGGAAATGAGGCTTTATATGTTGTATGGACTGACTTTGGCCCTCCTAATGTAGGTACAAAAATTCGTTTTTCAAAATTTGGAACAGGTGTAACATTAACTCCTATTATTCCAAGTCAAACGATTGTCGCTGGGGCTAATGCAGTGTTTGGAGCCTTTCCGGTAGTGGATAAAGCGGGGAATATATATGTTTTTTATGAAAGTCGTTTGCCAGGCACATTTGCTCAGCTAAATACTGCGAACCGTTCCATTCGTATGGCTAAGTCAATCGATGGAGGAAATACCTTCCCAATAAATGTACAAGTCTCTGCTGGCCTATTTGCAGCAGCGGCTACGGATGTTGTACCATGCGGACCAGCCAATGAACTCCGTCCTGTTATATTAACAGAGCAGCAACGGGTGATCAGGATGTTTGAGATCCCTCAAGCAGGTATAGGACCAGATGGTACGATTTATGTAGTATGGAATCAACGTAGAAATATTGGAGGTACAATCTTTATCGATGTCTTTTTAGCCTATAGTCAAAACGGAGGAAATAACTGGACTCAAGTGAATATCTCCAATAATTTGCCCCTTTCATTCTTTCCATCAGTAGCTGTCAATAAAGAGGGAGCTCATGTTCAATATAACCGCTTTAATGATCCTAATAATGTTGGCGGCATAGGTAATGGAACGTTTGGTGTGTTTATGAAAACTTTCTCTTTTCATAAGGGTGTTGGTAAAGTAGGTAAAGAAAGTATGGTTAGCACTGCATTTTCTCAAGTGCCTAATAATCATATACCAAGCGGCGGGGTTTTCGTGAATTTTGATCCAAGAGTATTTTCTTGTTATATGGGTGAATACAATCAAGTTATTACAGGTCCAGGCCATTCATTGCTCCATGCTTGGGGTGACAATCGAAATATTTTGAACGGACAGAATAATCCTGATGTATTCTTTAGAAAAACCGAGTCAAAGCCATAACCTAGTAAATTTCTCTAATAGGGGTCACCATACATGCCCATCAACTTAAGAAATTGGTAGTTCCCCAAAACGAAGAAAATTTTCGTTTTGGGGATACTTCAAAATATTAGCTTGATGGGCATGGGATAGTAACAACAAAACGCAAATTTTCAAAACGGTTTACCAATAATCGCTATACACCAGCTTGATACAATAATATTTGGTGTGAGTTCAATACATATTATTAAAATTAAGATGGTTTAAGTCGAAGGAAGGTACCTTAGGGTGTCTTTATATATATATGTTATACCGTCAGCATTTCGGAACAAAACAGGAGGTTCCCTTGCGAGGTTAGGATTCTTCCTTGTACTCGCTACTGATGAAATTACAAATTAACGAATTATATAATTTATTAGACACATTTAAAGAAAAAGAACTATCTATTGGATATAGTGGATTAATAATTTATAGTAATAGTGCATTAGAAAAGGAACAATTGGGGTATAGCATAGATAATAAAGGAGATTGGAGACAGTCTTGGTTTGTCATAGGGCACGAGGAGGAATATGGAAACCCTATCTTTGTAGATATGAGTAGAAGATATTTACCAATATATACTGCGGAACATGGCGAAGGTGAATGGAATCCAAGGATAATAGCATCTTCATTAAAAGGATTTATTAAGACATTAAACTACCTATATGATTTATCAAAAGACAGGGAAAATCCGATTGAAAATAAAGATAATGCTTTGTCTGTATGCGATAAAGCAAAACTCCTTACTAAAATCATAATTCAAACAAAGCGACTAAACATCCGTTTTTGGCTAGGATACTTTCTAGAATGAATATTAGAGGGTTAAATTCCGATAACGATAATTATGTAAATGAACTGTCCATATGGGCAGCTTATTTTATTTTTCCGCATAGCTTACGTTATTTTGAAAAATACTTGCGGTACCCTTACTAGTATTCTTGCATTTAAATTATTTTTAATATATTATATTTATATGGTAATATAAATATAATATGCAAAAATGATTCAAATCTATTAATAAGATGTAAGTCCTTTTCAAAGATAAAAAAATTTTAAATAGAAGTTTATTTACCTTTCAATGATAGGAGTTAATGTTCCTAGAACATAGAGAAAAAAGGCGCCATACAGAGTAATCTGACAAACCTGAGAGGTATTGTATGTAGTTTGCTCATCTCATACAAAACAAAAGAGCCTTACCTCTCTAGGCAAGACTCTACTAGTTTAGTTGTATAATATTTACATAGTAACTAAGAAACAGAAAACATACAGGACTAAGTAGCAGAACCCTAACATTCCTCCTACAGCTAATACCTGTTTAACCCAACCCTTAAATTTTAGATTACTGTCAATCTCTTGCACTCTTTCCATATTTCCTCCTATTAAGGAGAACCCTTAAAGACTCTCACCTCGTTATGGTACCATTAAAGAATGACTAATAGAGGTCTAATTTTGTCTAAACGTATAAATATGCAATATTGCATACAGAAATGTATTGTTATAATTGTAAGCGCTTACTATAATGAGAGTATAAAGATTAACCACATCTTAATACGAAAAAAGAGGAGAGAATAATATGGAAATCGCAATGGCAGTTTTAAAATTTATAGGTGGAGCAATCCCATTAGTTCAAGAACTTCTAAAAGCATTTATGTAAATTCACTATTTAGCAATTATTTATAAAAATTATCATACAAATGATCTGTATATCAAAAATGAATTGATTTACAGATTATTTGTGTGAGTAAGGTCCCTTTAACATTATTAAGGGACCTTTTTTAATTTCTAACTACTTAAGGTTACGTCACATCAACATCAAATTAAAAGTACTTTTAAAACATTAAAAAGTGCTCTTTATTTATTATAAATATGAAAGTTAATTTTTGAATATTCGTTCATTTTCGTTTCAACACATAAATGTTCGTAATTACATACATTCTATTATCGCTAACAATATGATTCTCAAAAAATCCTAAATATTAAAAGCTGTTTGAAAGACATAGATCATCAAGTCAATATTGCAAAAAGCAAACGTCCCGAATGTAAAGAACCTCTTATTATAACAGGTACTCAGTATACAGAAGTGACAACAAAATGGTTAATAAATCTGAATTCCGTATAATTAACATAACATTTGACCTGAATTACCCCATAATGCGCCGTTAAAAAAATTTCACGTACCATATGTTTAATATGTTTATATAGATAAATAAATGCCAAATCTTGCTTTAATCGCTAATATTGACTAAGATAACTCTTATAACAAAGAGGCTATGTATTATGTGTTTCATAAGCGGAAAGACAAAGAGTTGCATCGTCATCTTTTGGCTAGTTGGTCTAATTTATCCCACATTAACTGCTCGTAAAATCCCGATTGAATCAACTAACAATCAGTGAGGAGAGTAATATCTACTAATGAAAGTGTCACTTTATAATATTGAGTATTTATTTTAGTTTTGCAACGCCCTCATTGTTAATGTTTGATAGATAAATAGCTCGAGAGAAGGGGAATATTAGATTTATGAAACAGAATATAAAAGTTTTAGCTATGGCAGTCGGTCTCACAGTGATGGGATCAACAGTAGCTACTTATACAAGTGCTGATACAGGTTGGAAACAAACTGGATCAGTATGGAATTACTATAATGTAAACGGTGTGAAGCAAACAGGTTGGCAGCAGGTAAACGGAGCATGGTATTACTTTAACGGAAGCGGAGCGATGCAAACAGGTTGGCAACAGGTAAACGGAGCATGGTATTACTTTAACGGAAGCGGAGCGATGCAAACAGGTTGGCAACAGGTAAACGGAGCATGGTATTACTTCAATGGAAGCGGAGCGATGCAAACAGGTTGGCAGCAGGTAAACGGAGTATGGTATTACTTCAACGGAAGTGGAGCGATGCAAACAGGTTGGCAGCAGGTAAACGGAGTATGGTATTACTTCAACGGAAGCGGAGCGATGCAAACAAATTGGCAGCAGGTAAACGGAGTATGGTATTACTTCAATGGAAGCGGAGCGATGCAAACAAATTGGCAGCAGGTAAATGGAGCATGGTACTACTTCAATGGAAGTGGGGCGATGCAAACAGGCTGGATCCAAGATAATGGTAAACAGTACTACCTTGAAAGTAATGGTGTTTGGAATCCAAATACTACATCTGCAAATAATAATTCACGACCTGACGGGAAACTATTAGACGCATTTCAAAATGAAATAAAAACTCATATTAATAATCAAAAAGAAAATATAACGATGACATATAAATCCCAAAACTCTAATATTAATGAGGTTCTAAATACACTTGTTAAAGAATATGACAAGGCAGTCGAATCTAACGAATATTTGAATCATAATATTTCGCATACGCAATATTCCGTTCGTGGTATTCCAGGAAATTACACGTTTACAGTAAAGATTACATATCGTGAATCCAAAGGACAAACGGACTATGTAAAGGCGCAAGCGAAATCAATTATTAATTCCATTATCAAAGCTGGTATGGATGAACACGAAAAAGTAAAAGTAATCCATGATTATGTCGTAAAGCATGTTTCTTATGATACTTCTTTCCAAGCTTATACAGCATATGAAGCTTTAGCAAACCGCTCTGCTGTTTGTCAAGGGTATGCATTATTAACGTATCAATTGTTAAAAGAGGCTGGAATAGAAACTCATATTGTAACCGGAACTGGAAATGGACAACCACATGCTTGGAATCAAGTGAAAATTGAAGGGAAATGGTACCATCTTGATACAACTTTTGATGATCCAATTCCAGATGTGCAAGGACGAGTAACTTATTCATATTATAATCTGTCTGATGAACAAATCGCTAGAAATCATCAGTGGGATCGTAATAAATTTGCGCCGGCAACAACAAACTATGCTAATGAATTAGCAAAAAAAATCCAGTCGGGTAGCTCAAAAACATGGGAATATCAGGAAATATCAAAAATCATTAAACATTAAAATTAATGTTTTGATGTAACTGCTTTAAAACACTTACTTAGGCATACAGAGATTATGAACCTACAGAGGTAAGTAATATCCGTATGAAAAAGTACATGTATTCACGTTGAGGGTGTTGCAAAACCAAAATGAATATTCTTATAATCAATAAAACTAGTTAAACATAAAATATATAGTGATTTAGTTTTTGTGATAGCAGTGGCTGTTGAAGCTGCAATTTAATTTGTCAAAATGGAATTAGGTTAAAAAAATGAAATAACCTTAGTAGAACAGTTCAATTGATTTGAACTGTTCTACTTGTGTTTGTAAGGTAAACGTCAAGTAACTCCAAAATATACAATAAAACTGGATTTTGGAGTTGTTTTTTGTGTGCTTCACTTGTTTCCATAATGGTTACTTCAGCTGGTTTGATGTACATCCGAGGGTTTATTAATAAAGGGGGCTAGATCATAGGGGATGGGCATTGGAAGGTCCAGAGCTATTATGGCCAATTTGGGGATTAGCTCTGTTTGGCGCTACAATTGCTTATTATTATCGGAGGTGTGGTATGTGCAAATATTGCAAACGGATATAAAGTGAACATTTATTAAGTGTGGAAGTGTATTGCCAATGAATAGCAGGATAAATAATTTGTTACAGGAAAACAAAGCTCTTTTATAATTTAATTTTGACGGAATCGATACTTTTTTCCTTTTATCAGCTTGTGAAGTAGTATGGAAATTAGATTTATAATATAAAAGTCAGGCTAAAGTAATTGCAATAAGCAATTTGAATAGTAATCTTAAGTAAATAAAAAAGAGAGAAGAGCTCACAAATGTTCTTCTCTCTTTTTAAATCTAATTAGGGTTTCCATAACTGTAGATATCGATGGTGTAAATTAGTGAATATTGTCAAAGTAGTACTTCAAGTTAAGAGTATAAAAAGAAGTTTCTTTTTTCTGAAAATGTATATTAATACAAAATTAATTATTAATATCAATAAATGATTTTATGTTTCATTAATGGATTCATTGTCATCTACATTTATTATTTATTGCAACAGCTTTCATTTCCAAAATTAGATGTTTTAACAAAGGACAATATAAGTATCATTATAATGACTTTCCAATATAATCAATGTGTTAATGAAAGGAACTCTGTGTTATTTTTGCTTTTCTAGTAACTAATACAGCTTCAAACAAAGGACACAATTGCTACATGCTAAGTGTAATCTATTACTCATTCAAGATTCTGTTTATTCAATCTTTCTAAAAATAAAAAAATATTGAGCTCATAAATATACAAGCTATAATGAGGGCGTCGAGAGAGAATTTATTACCTTTAGAGAAAGTATCAAACCTAGTTTTTTGCAAAAATTCTAATGACATTGCAAGTAATCTTTTAAAATTGGACATACTGACATGATTACTCTAAGAAAGGTATGTGATTAAAAGGAAGTGTATTTGACACGAGAATGAAAACGCATTCAATGAGGTCTTGTTTTGAATCAGTCATTTTAATAACTTAGATTCAACTGCAATTAAAAATAACAAATTATGGGGGTGTTTATATGAATATGAATGTAGCATCTATTAAAGAAAAAAAGATTGTTAAATACAAAAGTTGTTTTGATGTGATTGGGCCAATAATGATAGGTCCTTCAAGTTCACATACTGCAGGTGCCTTGGCTATTGGAACAGTTGCCAATAAATTATTTCAAGGTCTTCCAAAAAAAGTTGTGGTAAAGTATTATGAATCATTTGCTGAAACCCATAAAGGTCACGGAACTGATTTTGCAATTATTGCTGGGATATTGGGATTTGCTGCCGATGACAGCAAAGTGCCAGATGCTATTAAAATAGCAGAATCTAAAGGAATTGACATTACCTTTATTGAAAAAGCGGGTGATAGTCCTGCTGGTCATCCAAATACGGCAGATGTACATTTAGAGGATGAAAGTCGAAGTATTAGAACGATGGGTATTTCGGTCGGTGGTGGATTGATTGAAGTCAAACATGTTGAAATTGACGGATTTAGCTTAGATCTGCAGGGGCCATTGCCAGTTATTATTGCGATTTCTGAAAGAGCTGACTTTGAATTTGTCTTACGAAGGATCTTTAAACAATATGATGTGGAAATTAACAACTTTCATAGTTTAGAAGATAACAAGAAATATTTATATGCATTCGCTTTGGATTCTCTATTGCCTGGTAATGCGCAGAAGGAATTGGGAAATTTAAGTAATATAGCTAACCTTATTATTCTTTAGTTCCATTAAGGAGTGAAAAAAATGTATATGACCATAAAAGAAATTGTGGATACAGCTAATAAAAGCCAAAAGCCAATTTATGAATTAGCAATGGAACAGGAAATCAAACAAACTAAAACTTCTTATGAAGAAGTTTGGAGTAAAATGGAACGAAATTTAGCGACTATGGAAAATGCCATAAATAAAAGTATCGAGGGCGACGGGGTATTTTCTCCAACCGGTTTAACCGGAGGTGATGCTGTTAAGATTAAAAATTATCGAGAAAATAGGAAAACACTTTCTGGCGATTTGATGGTGTTAGGGATTCAAAGTGCTATCGGTGTTAATGAAGTAAATGCTGCATTAGGGGCTATTTGTGCAACTCCAACAGCAGGTGCGAGTGGGACAATCCCGGGAGTCTTATTTAGTATTAAAGATACGTTGCAGTTAAGTCATGAAGATATGATTCATTTTCTATTCACTTCAGCGTTATTTGGAACGATAGTCGCAAACAACGCTTGTATTTCAGGAGCGTACGGAGGATGTCAAGCTGAAGTGGGCAGTGCCTCAGCAATGGCGGCTGCAGCAGCGGTAGAAGCTGCCGGAGGAACACCACAACAATCTTCTGAAGCTTTCTCAACCGCATTACAAAATTTACTCGGTTTAGTGTGTGATCCGGTCGCTGGTTTGGTAGAAATTCCTTGTGTAAAGAGAAACGCCATTGGAACGGCAAATGCTTTAGCAGCAGCGGATATCGGATTAGCCGGCGTAAACAATATCATCAATGCTGACGAAGTTATTGAAGCGATGTATAGAGTTGGAAGACAGATGCCTCGCGAGTTAAGAGAGACAGGTTTAGGCGGAATTGCCGCTACACCTACAGGGATTTCCATTAAAAATAAAATCTTTGGAGAGAAACAATCAAATCAATAAATAGTTATCGGATATATTGTGAAAAGTGTAACAAATTTATTCTCTATTGTTTGCCTAAGGATATCTGTATATTGGGGGAATTACCACTAAAATATACTACTATATAATTGAAACATTTTGTAAGTGGTAACAAACCCATCTGGTTGATGACTAGTGGAATTTTTGATTTTGATTAACTGAGAAGAAGGATAAACGATGTGGCGCACTTTTTAAGTAATTCATTTTTCAAGAACGATCTATATTCCTAAGTCTAAAAAGAGACGTAAGAATAGGACACAAGGAGGAAGTATTATATGAATGGGAATACTGCAAAAAACATAGAATTTCAAGCTGATAATACTGTAGCAGTAAAAAATGATAAATATCCAGATCCTAAAAAGTGGAATAAGCAGGATACTACCTGGGCATTGAGCCTTTTTGGAACAGCAATTGGAGCAGGAGTACTCTTTTTACCTATTAATGCAGGTTCAGGTGGTTTATTATCATTACTACTAATTACCATACTGGCATATCCCGTAATGTATTACTCACACAGGGCGCTTGCTAAAATGATTTATGCTTCTAATTCTGCTGATGAGGGGATTACAGGGACAATAAGAGAGTATTTCGGAAATAAGGCAAGTATTATTTTTAACATAGTATATTTTGTTTCAATTTATACGATCGTGCTGATGTATTCGGTTGCACTTACAAATACTGCAAGTAGTTTTATCGTGCATCAATTGCATATGCCAGAGCCTCCAAGAGCCATTTTATCGCTCGTATTAGTACTTGGTCTTATCGCTATACTAAATTTTGGTCAAGATATCACTGTGAAAATAATGAGCATGCTCGTATATCCTTTCATAGCTTCTTTACTTTTTATCGCAATATCTTTGATTCCACAGTGGAATACGTCAATGCTTAGTTTTTCAAATGTTTCTACTGCTTCAACAGGAACAGGATATTTTGGAACGATATTGATGATTCTACCAATCATTGTATTCTCGTTTAATCATTCTCCAATGATTTCATCATTTGTTATGAAACAAAGAGCTACCTATGGAATAGAAGCTACTGATGCCAAGTGTGCTCAAATACAAAAGGTTTGTTATATTATGACATTCTCTGTTGTTATGTTCTTTGTTTGGAGCAGTACCTTAAGTTTGACTCCAAATGATCTCATGATGGCAAAAGAACAGAACTTATCAATCCTATCATATCTTGCTAATGAGCTTAATTCGCCTGTAATTACTATTGCAGCTCCTATCATTGCTTTTACGGCCATAACAAAGTCTTTCCTTGGACACTATATAGGAGCATATGAAGTAATGCGTGACATGATTATCAAGTCCAGTCAAACACGCGGGAAAGATATAGGAGAAAAAACAGTTAAGACAATCATCCTTACTTTTGTCGTATTAACATGCTGGTATGTTGCTTATGCAAATCCAAGTATTCTTGGACTTATTGATGCTCTTAGCGGTCCGTTAGTAGCTGCTATCTTATGTCTATTACCGATGTATGCAATCTATAAAGTACCGGTACTAGCTAAATACAAAGGGAAAGCGAGCAATGTATTTGTCATTATTATAGGTATCCTTACTGTACTAGCAAGTATTAAATCATTATTCTAATCCACTATTTTGGGTTCTCATGTGAAAATCGTGAGATATGAAAAAAGAAAGATTGCTAGCGGAATTGAATTTTATATTGTGAAATCAAATAGATTATGGTTTTGGACAAATTTCTCACCTTGGAGAGTTTGTCCTTTTTTGATCATATGCTTAACTTCTATTCCAGCAATTACTTTTTTAGCTGCTTACACTGATTATAATTCAAGCATATTAGACTGCTGTCCCATACCTATCAAGCTAATATTTTAAAGTATCCCAAAACGAAAAATTCATATCACTACAACAGTGATTTATGAGAATGTAGTGTTTTTTTGTTTTGGGGAACAATCAATTTCTTAAGTTGATATGCATGGGCGGTACCTCTTGTATGTCTTCCTTTATTTTTGGATTAATTATGACTTTTATTTTAAAGTTTGGCGCCCATTAAAGATTTTTTAATAGAAATGTAGAAATATCCTTTAAAGTGATATAAAACATATAATTATACATACATAGAGGAAACTCATTCAAAATGGAAGAATAGAGAAATAACTGTTGTTATATTTATGGAAATGTTAGAACTAAAGAAAAACACCTTTTATAAAAATATGAAGGAATATGAAGAAGTAAATTAGGGCTTTTCCTATAAAGCGTACGACCAACACTTTAACGAAACGCTAGCAAACCATCCGAATTTAAAATCTGTACGTATCAACCTTGATGATGTAGTAAAAACTGTAATTAGAAGAAATTATAGAGATTTTATTCATAAGAGAATAAAATTAGATATACAAGATATTGATGAGATTGTATATAGTGATGGAAAATGGGTTGAATTTATTATTAATCAAATAATAGGAAATTCTATAAAGTACTCAAATAACAAAGAACAAATGATACGTATATACTCAATTAAGAAAACTAACTCAGTAATACTAACTATAGAGGATAATGGAGTAGGGATAGTAACTAAAGATATAAATAGAGTTTTTGAGAAAGGATTTACTGGAGAGAATGGAAGAAGATTCAGCAAAAGTACAGGAATGGGCTTGTATCTATGCGAAAAACTGTGTTCAAAATTAGGATTGAAAATTGGCATTGAATCTGAAGTGAATAGAGGAACTAGCGTTACATTAATATTTCCCTTGTCAGGTATAGTAACTTTTGAGCCCTGGTTATAAAAGGGATGCTGCCATCTTTCCACGAATTTCGTATGAAACTTATAAACAAATGTAAAACGGTATGAAAAGAGTAGAAATTCACTTCATACCGTTTGTATTATTTAGCCATTTAACATATTGGTATATGTAATTGTGAATCGGATGGATGTTAATCTGGATTAGTTATTACTATTTTTGATATCCACTAATACTTAAAGTAAGATTTGGTTCGGTTGCTACACAGACCTCGTAAGCGAGAAATTGTACACGATATAAAACAGTAAAATAAACATCCGATCCCCTACCGTACAAGGAATCGGATGTTTTGTGTCTAAAATGTGTCCAAACGTACAATTTTCTTTTTTTGATATGGGACCCCAAAGAGGCAAAAAGAGATAGTTCATGAGGCAGATCAAGTTATCCAATTTGTAGGAATAAATCAAAAAAAGGAATCGCACTTTTTAGGAGAACTCTTCTCTGCAATACTGAATAAAAAGGTAATAGAAATCAATGATTGTAGCTATGGTAACAATCATTGAATCATTTAACACTTAAGATTATTAATTACAAATAGAAATTGGTATTGCTTTAGTTGGGATTTAGACAAAAAAGAATTTCGAAATTTCCGTTGTGACTATATTCAATATACAAAGTATGAAGATGAGGAAAGCATTCCTTTTACTGAAGAGACAATTAGTTCGTTATATAGAAAACAATTCAATACACAACGACCTTTTTCTTTTAAAGTTAGTGAGAAAGGGGTTGAACAATTCTATAAACGCATTTACGATAACATGTCTCTTCAAGAAGAATAACAAAACAAATACATTATTGTGACTTTTGGAGAAAAGGAGATGGATTTTCTGGTTCAGTATTTTTTGTCTTTCGATAAAGAAATTAAAATAATTCCTCCGGAAATGCTACGCTCCAAATATAAGGAATATTTAAAAGAAATATTGGTGGATTGTTATGAAATAAAAAATAGTTCATCTGCAAATTAGCAGGTTAAAATAACATTCCTGATTTAATTTCAATTAGGTTTTTGATGCAATTTTAAACTAGCCCACTGTTATAAAGTTAATATTTATGATGTTCCAAGAACGAAAAATTGTTGTCTTTTATAGCAATAGGATTTATTTTTATTACAAGTTAGGACAAAATCTCGTTCTGGAGTAGTTGTATTTTCTTAGCTTAATAGCGATGGGGTGGGACCCCTTTTAGCAAAAACGGAGTGGAAATGATGAGTATAAATAGTTTTGTGGGATTGATAAAGGACGAATTATTAAAAGAGGTAAGCATAAGAAGTGAGGATGAATTCGAGCCTGTAGTAGTTAAAGATATTCCTAGACTTTGGAAGTGTTTAGGGACAGGTAATTATGCTGCAGTATTTATGCACAAAGAACACAAAGGTTGGGTAGTGAAAGTTTATGCGCGAAAAGGAGAAGGAATTGAAAAAGAGTCAGAAGTATACCGAAGAATCGGAAATCATCCTTCTTATTCGAGGCTTATATATAAAGGAGAAAATTTCATAGTATTGAAACGTTTAAAAGAAATTACCTTATACGATGCTATTCATAAGGGGATTAAAATTCCTAAGCAGGTAATCCTCGATATCAATGAAGCTTTAGAGTATGCAAGAGAACAAGGATTAACTCCTTGTGATGTTCACGGGAAAAATGTGATGATGGAAAACGGAAGGGGATATGTAGTCGATGTATCTGATTTCTTAAAAACAAAAGAAGATAGTAAGTGGAGAGATCTAGAAAAGGCATATTTTACATTTTACTTGCCTTTCATTTATAAATTGCCTCTCCCTGTTAAAATACCGTATTTCATGTTAAACATTGTTAGACGTTCATATAGAAAATATAAGAAGCTTAAAAAGAAATTCAAATTGTAAAAGGACCACATACTTATCTTTAGGTTAGATAAGTGAACCACTAGTAAACAAAAGGGATGTACATTTTAGATTAGTAGTCAACGGTGCATAAAATTTTCGTTCTAGAGGTACTTTAAAATCTTAGGTCGATGGGCATGTAGCGATACTCCATGCCCATTAACTTAAGAAAACAAATCAACCCCAAAATGAAAAAAGAGCTTTTTATTACATATTAGGACAAAATCTAGTTCTGGGAGTAGTTATATTTTCTTAGCTTGATAGGTGTGTGGTGGAACTCAAGAAGGAGATATAGTTGTTGAAGCTCGGATGAATCGATTAGCTAAAAATTTAAAACACATGTTAGAACTCGCTCAAAACTTGGAAAAGCGAAATGTTCATATAGTTAGTCTGGATTATAATTTTGATACAAGAATAGCAACTGGAAAAATGCTCCTTCATATTATTGAAGGTGTTGCTGAATGGGAACGAGAGTTATTGAAAGAAAAGCAAAGAGTCGGATTAGACATTGTTAAAAAAGGGGGACAGCGGGGTTGTCCTCGTAAGTGTGGGAAGAAACATGAAGGGATGGAACATGCTATCCATTTATATATGGAAGGTTATTTCATCCCCTATATTTGGATATGCAAAATTACATAAAAAAATATGTTTAAATAAGACGTGCTTTTATATATAACTAGAGGTAGAGAAGGAAAATTATTGTTTAGGATCAATTTAAAACTTTTAATTTGATCGATGTGTGGTGGTATTCCTTTAAGACAAAAATTAAGCAGTTAGCCTTTGCTCATTGTTCTTTTATTAGAGCTATTTAACTGTGGTTATTAAGATGAATATCCGCATAAGAATCTTTATATTTAGAAAGGAATATAAAATGAAAAAAATCGTATCAACACTATGTATAGCTGGAGTGACTTTAACTATTTTAGGAGTATGTCCTCAAAGTAGCTATGCTCATCTCGATCAAATTGATTTAAATGAGAATGATCCTATTACTGCAAGATGGTCTGCAGAAGCTCCGTATCATTCTGATAAAAGTACACATTTATGGATTGCAAAACAAGCTATTGAAATTATGAAAACAGAATCTAATATTGAAGCAAATAAGCAGGCTGTGGACTTTTTAAATTATCCACAATATAAAGATTTATTTTCTAAAGGATTATATGATGCAGATTATAATGCAGAGTTTAACGATGGTGGTACAGGAATAGGTGGCGTTTTTAAAGGCGGATGGAAATCTCATTTTTATGATCCTGATACTAAAGAAAATTATAGAGGAGAAACAAATCCAACGGCTCTTACACAAGGTAAGAAATACTTTTATGAATCTGGAGAACATTTACGAAATAAGGACTATGAAAAAGCTTTCTATTACTTAGGAGTAGCCACGCACTACTTTACAGATGCTACTCAACCTATGCATGCAGCAAATTTTACCGCAATTGATACGAGAGCTATAAAATATCATAGCTACTTTGAAAATTATGTTACAACCATTCAAAATCAATTTGCAGTCAATACTGGAGGGAATTATAACAATTCTCTATCTACACCTGAAGAATGGATTGATTATGCAGCTCGAGTAGCTAAAACTGAAATCCAAAATATTACTAATGATAAAACATTTAAGTATTATAATAGTGGTAAGGCACAATTGTGGCAAGAAATGGTTACCCCAGCTGTGCAGCGGAGCTTAGGAGAAGCTCAGCGTAATACAGCAGGTTTCTTAAATCTTTGGTTTAAAACTTTTACTAAAAATGTGAAAGCTCCAAGTATAGAGACTGCATTAATCTATGATATTGAAGGAAATGTCATAGAAGCAGGGAAAAACTATTATATCGTACCAAGTGAATCTCCTTATCAAGGTCTAACTTTTGAATGGTATTTAGCAAATCGTTACGATTATGTCACACTTGCAAATAAAGAAAACAATGCTTTATTTGGTACACCTATAGAGTTTGAATTCTACAAAGAAAATGATGCAAAGCTACACCACGGAGAGAGTATATATCTTCGCATGAAGCACTCAAATTACGACCAATTCCAATATTTAAATTGGTCCAATTATTCTAGTTGGATTCACCTTGCTCAAAAATCTGATAGTTTAGCTGATTTTAAAATTAAAATTAACCTGGATAATCCTACAGAATATAATATTTTTACAGATGACTATCCATTAAATTATGAGAATATAAATGCAAAGAAAAATTGGATTGTACTAGGTGAAAAAAAACAAAAACCTAGCTCATGGAAGTTTATCCCTGTCAGATAACCTAAAAAGAAAAACACTCGTCCTTAATCAGAACGGGTGTTTTTCTTTTTAGAAATTATAACCCAGAAATTTAATGTTAAAATTTTATCGTTTTCCGAAAGAAGACTTCTTCCTCAAAAATGAGAAGGTGTGAAATACCAATTTTAGATAATCAAAAATTAGAACATATAAATGAAATAGTTTGTTTTGTAATTGCTGAAAATAAGCAAGTATACAGTTCATATCAAATACAAAGGATGTTCCAATCGTATAACTTGTTTGGGGATTTATTTCATGATTTTACATTTGTAACCATCCACGTTTTTTGAGCTCTTTATACAAATTACTCACGTGGCACCCCATTTCCTTTGCAATATCTGGATAATTTACTCCTTGATTATATAAAATTATTGCTTGTTTGCACTTTTCATCCCATTTTTCTTCTATCGTTTTTACTTTTGTCGATCTCTTTCTAAATTCTTTTTTACCCAGCGTAATAAGTTTTTTTCCTATGTCGCATTGTTCAATACAATACTGTTCTACATCCGTTTGATATTTACAATTTTTACAATATTCATCCTGCAAACGTATTATTTTTACTTTTTTCGCGACCGCTCTCATATCGTATTCACTCCGATTTGATTTATATATATCATAATTTTACGAGCGTACTCTTGCAATTTACGTTAATCTCACAATTAATTCCAGTAAAAGCTCTACCAATAGTCTTATTCCCTGTCCTTTCTTAGCAAAATTTCCTGTTGGCAAATATCATTCCACTTTAATTTCCTAAAGGGTAATTTTATTTAGAATTGTTAACTTGGAACTGATAAATATCCAAAAATGAATGCATTAATAATTCTGTATTCCTAGAAGAATGATAGTAGCCATCACTATCTTTGAAATGGAATAAATTACTAGTACAATAACTAAATGAAAGGAAAATAAATCCAAACAACAGGTTTTATTTGCTTTTGTAGGCATTCTAACAATAGGAGGTGTTTCGTCTGTTACAGGTTGCCCGCCAATCTGTAGTAAAGCTTTACTTAAATGTTTTCTCTTGAAAACTGTATTTTAAATGTACTCTATACGTAAATTGATTCATTTTTTGCATCCGTATTCTTTGTTTCGTGTATCTTTTGCCTTGTCTTTAATGCTTTATATTTTCAATGATTGCTTTTTCTTTTGATTTAATAATTTCTATCTGATATATATTACTATTAACTTCCTAATATTTTTATGCTTATCTATATAATAAAAAGAATTTTAAGAATTGAGACCAGCCAATTATATATATATTTTCTCAGCCATTATGAATGCTTCATCCCTTGCCACGGATTTTTACAATGTTATATTTTTTTTACTGTGTTTATTTTATTGTTTAGCAATAATTCTAATGAAAAAACAACAGATTGATTTACGGAATCAGTCTGTCCAAAACGAGAAAGAATTCATCCATTAAAAATAGAATCTTATATTGATAATCATATATTATGATTATCAAACTTAATTTTATTGAAAATTGAAATATTAAGTAGTATTCCTATTGCTATTAAATTAACCATTAAAGAACTTCCACCAAAACTTACAAATGGAAATGGGGTACCCGTAAGAGGAAGTATTCCCGTAATACCGCCTAAATTAACAACAGATTGCATACCAATCATACAGCCTATACCAATTGCTATAAAACTTCCAAAGGGATCTTCACATAGCTGTGCAATTTTTAGTGAGCGAAGAACTATAGCTAATACTCCGGTCATTATAATGAATACACCAATAAATCCTAATTCTTCAGAAACGATTGCCATTATAAAATCAGTATGTGGTTCTGGGAGATAACCAGTTTTTTGAATGCTATTTCCGAATCCACGTCCAATAATTCCTCCTGAGCCAATGGCAATAAAAGAATTTACAAGCTGATATCCATTCCCTTGTGCATCAACAAAGGGATTGAGAATCGTAGTAATACGTGTCTTTTGAACTTCTGACAAACTAAATTGAATCAAAAAATATAAAATAGGTAACCAAAAAATAGAACCGAGTATAGTTCTTTTAATTAATAGATTTATATTTATTCCCGAGCAAAGAAATATGCTACAACCTATACCTAATATTAAAAGAGCAGATCCTAAGTTTGGCTGTTTATAGATTAGGAAAAAAATTGTAGCTAAAAAAAATAAAAGTTTTCCGCCCCCAAACCAAGTTTGTTTAACTGGTCCTTGTCGCAATGCAAAAAAACGGGCTGTTACAAGTATTGTTCCTAATTTAAGAAATTCAGCTGGCTGTATTCCAAAGATCCAAGATTGAGCATTATTTACGACCTTTCCTTTCCATAAAACCATAATTAACAAAAAAATTCCCCCAATCATAATACAGGTTGAGACTATTCGTTTTTTCCATATTTCATATGGGAGAATAGCACAAACTATTAGCCCAATTGTTCCTAAAAATAGCTTTGTTAATTGAGAATCGACAAAGTGCCTACTGTTATAACCGTAATGTTGAACAGCTACAATGGAGCTCGCGCTATACATCATGATAATACCTAAAGTACATGTTATGAATAGAGGGAGGAGCAATAGATAATCGAGTTTTAATATTTTTTTCATTTTTATATCCTCCTGATTTACATTAACACTTAATATTACATTTGCTAATGAATAGAATCTTGTTCTCACCAATTAATAAATAGTATTTTTGTTTTGAGAGATCCTATCGCTTACACCCTGTTTTCTTACGTAAAAATCCCCCTAGTTACATACTAGGGGGATTTCAAAATGGCATGACTAAATAAAGCTTTTCTCCCCCTAGTAGAGCTTTGGCACTATACAACGTAAAGTAATGGAAATTCATTACTTAGCTATCTTAAGAAGAGCCTTAATCCGACAATTCCTGTTCTACCCATTGGCGTCTTTCGACATTTTTGGGCAATAGCCTGTGTTTGTATAGGAGCCTCACCTAACAGGTTTAGCAATATAAATTTTATGTGTTAGTTTCGTGTAGCCAGCATAAATACTTTTTTTTTGCTTGTCAAGTAAACGTATTGCTAACTTTATATTCTTTATTGCTTTATAAATCTTTGAGAAATGATTTGAGAAATTGTATTTAATTGTCTCATATAGATACATATTTGCGACTTGGAATGTATAATTTGATTAAGTAGTTTAACCATATAAATTTGATAAACAGTAAAGAAGATATTAATCATAAAATAAGATTTTTTGAAGAATGTTCTTTTGAAGTACGGTATGACTAATGATGTAACTTCTGCTATAAAGTTACAAATTAATCATAAACAATACGTTTCTTATACGAAATTTCATATGTTTTATAACGTTTTTTTGAATTAATTGTATTTAAATTTCAAATTTGTAATAGAATCTAATTACATTTCTCTAAAAAAGAATTTTTTATGAATCAAATCGAAAGTTAGTTGACAAATATTAAATTCTGGTTTAAATTTTGAAGTAATTCAATAATCTTTGTTAGGTGAGGCTCCTGTATAGAGAAACGCTGCTGCCCAAAAATGTCGAGAGACGCCAATGGGTCAACAGGAACGGTCGGATTAAGGCCCTTTTTAATGTAGCTGGTTATAAAAACCTATGCTATACAGTGCTAAAACTCAACGAGGGAGTGGTATACGATTTGATAGAAAGGCACCTCTGGGATTTTTGCAGAGCTGTCTTAATAATCATTTATTTGTATTGTAAAAAAACCTTACTCCTTTTTGAGTAAGGTTTTTTTGTTTAATGTTATTTATTTTTATCTTGTCTATATTCAAAAAGGAGGTAGTTCTTAATAAATTGCTTGCAATGTAACTATTAATGCTCTAATCAAAATTTTAGACAGATAAAATAATACAAAACCACTCATGAAACTCTAGAGTCTCCCTTAGCAATATGAGGAGGAGTTAACATGAAGAAATTATTAAATGAATTACTTGTAACCCAAAATGATTTGGATGCAGATAAAGTTTTACGTCATCCGTCGTATGATGTTGCGCAAGAAATAAAACGGTTTTCAATTGAAGATCAAGTCATATTACTAGATAAGATTCCTGTATTAAAAAGCTCAAAAATTCTTCAACATTTGAGTATAGAAGAAAAATATAATATCTTAATTCACTTATCTGAAAACAAAGCTAAAAAATTACTAAATTTACAACCGATTGATGAAACAGTAGATCTACTTCTTGCGGTTCATCCGGAAAAACAAGCTCAATTAATGGCGTATCTAAATAAAATTACAAAACATAATGTAAAAAAGTTAATGGCTTTCAAACCTGAAACGGCAGGAAGTCTTGTCACAAGTGATTATGTTGCAGTTAGAGGGAATTGGTCAGTAAAAATGACATTGAAGTACATTAGGGAACATTCTGAAAATGTAGAATCAATTTCTTATATTTATGTTCTTGATAGTCATGGTTATCTTAAGGGAATCGTTTCCATACATGAATTATTACTAGCAGCAGATGAAGAGATATTATCTAATATCATGATTCGAGAGGTGATTTCAGTACCCGCTGAGGTTGATCAGCAAGAAGTTGTAAAAAAGCTACTGAATTATAATTTAGCGGCAATACCCGTAACAACAGCAAATAATGAAATGATTGGTATTATAACATTTGATGACGTAATGAATGTTATGGAAGCAGAGGCTACAGAAGATATCCAAAAGTTAGGTGGAAGTGAACCATTAAATCAATCTTACTTTGAATCTAGTATTTGGAGCATTTTCTTTAAACGCCTACCATGGTTATTGCTTCTTTTTGTTGCTGAAGCATATACAGGTACAGTACTAAAGTATTTTGAAGACGAAATTGAAACAGTAGTTGCCCTTGCTTTCTTTGTTCCATTATTAGTAGGTACTGGAGGGAATACAGGAACACAGGTTGTAGCAACAATTACTCGTGCAATCGGTATTGGAGAGGTGAAATTTAAAGACATTTTCCGTGTAATGAAAAAGGAATTTGCAATTGGTATGCTTCTCGGACTTGCACTTGGGGTAGCTGGGCTCATTCGTGCTTATATGTTAGGGGTTGGAACAGAAGTTGCACAAGTTGTAGCAATCACTTTATTATTTATTGTTATTTGGGCTTCGCTTGTCGCAGCTGTTTTACCTTTAATTTTGAGAAAATTTAAATTAGATCCTGCAGTCGTTTCTGGTCCATTTATTACAACATTTGTTGACGGAACAGGATTAGTAATATATTTCTTGGTTGCAAAAACGTTATTAAATTTGTAAATATACACTGAAATAAATACGAAATGTAGAATAAGTATTTTGCCTTGCTTGCTAAGACATAGTGGGGAACTCGGGAATAAGGAGAACAAACACTTTTGTCTTTAGGTAAATAATATTTTAAAGGATTCATTGAATGTAATTAATGCCGGAGGATAAAACTATGAAACATCTAAGAAAAATCTTCAAACGAATTTTGCTCCTTCTTTCTATTTTCATGCTTATTGGCATAGGAATATTATTTGGTACTAACTATGGCCGAGATTTTCGTGTAACAATTGCTGGGAGTATACTAACTTCTCAGCATCCACAATATGCGAAATATACATTCCTATCCCAAAAGGAACTAGATAAATTACAAGATAGAATTAATCATCCAAAATGGTTAAATAGTGATGAGAATATTTATAAAAAAATAGCAGGAAAAAGATTAGAAGAATTAAAAAATCAGCCAATAAAAATTGACGTAGAAACGATTAAAAGTAACAAAGATAGTCGCTTTCTTTTCGAAGGAAAATTAGTCACTATTAGTAACCCTTTCAATGTTAAACTTGTTAGCCATCAAGGAACACAGGGCGATAAAAGAGGAGAAAAAATTAGCGTAATGGCAAAACGTAATCATGCACTTGTTGCTGTGAATGCAAGTGGATTTGCCGATGAAACAGGAAGGGGTGGAGGAAATATTGCAACTGGAATAGTAATAGAAAATGGGAAAGCAATTGATACAAATATAGATAAAAATACCCCTACAATTATTACGGGCTTAACAAAGTTTGGACAAATGATAACAGGGAATTATTCTACCCAACAACTTTTGGATAAACAAGTCGTTTCAGCAGCAGGATTTATGCCACAGTTAATTGTTAATGGAGAAAAAATGATTACAGAAGGAGACGGTGGTTGGGGCTCTGCTCCCCGAAGTATTATGGCGCAAAAAGAAGATGGCACAATAATGTTTCTAGTGATTGACGGTAGGCAGACACATAGCATAGGAGCTACGTTAAAAGAGTGTCAAGATATTCTATATGAAAAAGGAGCAATAAATGCAATGGCTATGGATGGAGGTTCTTCTGCTACGCTATATTTAGGAGGAAAGGTTATAAATTCACCTTCTACATTATCCCATGAAGATCGTTATTTACCGAATGCTTGGATAGTAACAGCAAACCAAAAACAAGAAATAAGGGTGACAATAGATGGGGAAAAAATAGATACTAAAAAATCAGATGAATTTGATGCAAATATTTCAACTGATTTATAAATTCTTAAATAAATGAAGGTTTAATTAAAGTTTAAAAACTAACATACAAAGAGTGTAATAAAATTGAAAGTTTTATCATTTAACATTCATTAAAGAAAAGCGTATAGAGATACTCAATCATATGGAAAATCTCCAAGAAGTTAAAAGAAGGATAAATAATGTATACAGCTTACACTCATATTCAATTATATGCTTTTAATCTTATAGTATTTGCTACAGCTATGTGAAATGGACAACCTGTAAAAATAATTGTTGTGATCAGATGAGTAAAGATTAATGTGCAGAGTGAATTAGAAATCATACCTGAAGACATTTCATCAAACATCAAAGCAACACATTAGTCGCTTTGATGTTTGTAATGATAAAAGGGTGATAAAAAACATAAACAATAGGTGTATCAAGCAAAGGGATAATACACCTTAAAACTACATTGTTAAACAACATGCGTCATCGTGTAGTATATCTTATTTATCTTTAATTATTTTAGGTTCAATATTACATCTTATAAATCGTTTTTTCTATGATTTCCTAATTTCCAACTCTCGTCTTTTTATTCAATCATAATTACTATTTTAAGGATGTTAAAGTAACTCCAATACTAAACGTAAAAGGAATAATAAAAGGCATATGGCATTTTGTGTCACTCTTTTTTACACTTCATAACAAATAAGGATAAAAGAACAAAGTAAGTTATGCTTTTAACCTTTACTGATAGGAGAAAATGTTTGTATAGACCCACATACTTATTATTTGGTAATGTATGAAAGAAATTAAAATGATGAGATATAGACTTATAACTAAACAATTGAATTAAACAATAATATTTTGAAACAAGAGTAAAGTTAAGGTGGGGATAACTATGAATGCTAACCCAAAAACGTCCTTATTGGCAGCATGGATTAGTGTAATTAGCAATATATTTCTGACTCTCATCAAAATTATAGTCGGTTTACTTTTCAAAAGTCAGGTATTATTAGCCGATGGGATTCATAATGCTGCCGATGTTGTAGCATCCGTAGCCTCATTGGGATCAATGAAAATTTCAAACCAGCCAGCTGATGAAGATCATCCTTATGGACATGGTAAAGCAGAAGTTATATCATCAGGAATTGTAGCTGTGATTTTAATTTTAGCGGCTTTATTTATGGCTTATGAATCGATAAAGTCATTATTTGAACCAGCGACAGAACCCCATATAATTGCTTTTATAGCAGCGATTATTTCATTAATATGGAAGCAAATTTTATATGTATACACAATACGAATTGGTCGAAAAACAAGAAGCAACGGGCTTATAGCAACTGCTTATGATCATCTTGCTGATGTTTATGCCTCAATTGCAGCTGTAATTGGAATTGGTATTGCTTTGATAAACAATATCTATTCCATTCCATATGCAGCTTATGGGGATCCTTTAGCCGGTATTATTGTTTCTTTTTTCGTATTAAAGTTAGCGATTAGTATGGGGAAAGAAGCAATATATATATTAATGGAAGGTGGTATTCCTACCGAGAAATGTAGTGAATATAAGAGAGTAATTCAGGCCCATCCTTTTGTAAAAAGAATTGATAGAATGCGCGCACGTGATCATGGTCACTATGTATTAATTGATATTAGAATTAGTGTTCCGGCACATTTAAGCATCCAGCAAGGACATGATATTTGTAGGGATATAAAAACCACTATTATAAATCAGAACCCAGAAATATATGAAGTACTAATTCATTTAAACCCATGGTATGAGGAGAAGTAGGTTTAATGAATTATAGATAGATAGATATAAGTAAGTAAGTAAGTAAGTAGTTAAACCGTCCTTTTTAGATATTGGAGAATTGGTCGACTTGTATAATGTCCATAATTAAAAAACATTTATAGTTATGAGTACAATACATCTCAACTACATTATTTATAGAAGAAAAAACGTCCTATTAAAATATAGGACGTTTTTATCTATGATTTACTAATTTCCCAACCTTCGCATGTTTTCTCTAATTCAATTACAATTACCTTTTTAGAATCTTTTTTATACAAAGCATCAACAAAATCTGAAAGATAAATATCATTGAGGGGAATGAATTAATATATGAGGGTTCATTTTCAATATTTAGCTCTCAAATGAAGCAACTTTAGTATTCAATCAAAAGTCCATTGTCTATGAAACAACTAAATTTTTAAACGGCTTTAATAGACATCTACCATTTACATAGACGGATGTCTATTGTATTTTTGGCGGCAAGATTAAATAGCTTTTTTGTTACTTTACAATAAAGTATACTTAATATTAGTAATTCATGTAATTAGGAGTGGTTTCTATATTTAGAGAAAATACAAAAAGGATACTTCTGTCATTAGTAACAAATCCAATACTAATAATTGTATACGGGATTTTTTGTTATGAGTTGGCCTTATACTGTCAGTACGGAAGAATGAATTATAATATTTACATTTTGTTATTATGTATAGTACTTTTTATATCCATAACTACATTTACTACAATGCGGGTGATAAAAAATAGAGAATATGAATCTAAAAAATTAACTAATTCAATAGCATGGAGATCCATTTCTATTATCATTATTGTTGCAATTACATCATTTTATGGGATGCAGATTTATAAAAGTGCAATAAATTACAATGGCAAATTGGCATGGTTTGTAGAAAAGTTAAAACATGAAAGGTCAGTTAAACTTAAACATAATAATATATATAAATCTGGAGTAGAAGGTATTTTTGAAGATATAAATAAAAAATATCCTTTGCCAAAGAAATTGTATATGGCAACTGATTTTGATCTTACATTTCATTCAGATGGAACAATTACAGCGTTTGATACATTTGTTTATGGGAAAAATGTTGATGGGAAAGAAGAAACTTATTTAATCTCTTATAATGAGAAGAAATCAGAAGATATTACTATAATACGAGACGGATACGCAAAGCCTGATTATAATGATGATAAATTAGTAGAACCTTTAATTAAAACGGTTAAGGCGATTCCAGTTAAGCAAACGGTCAAAAAATGGAATGAAAGTAAGTATGGGTTGATTTATTATGGAAAAAGAAATTGGGGATCCAATACAGAGGGAATTATTAATATTACTGAGGATGGTAAGGGGCAGAGTCTTAAAGAAGCAGCTTCTGATATCATTGGATATACTGTATCTATATTTGTCCCTGGAAAAGAGAAAGAGCTAGTCCCTGCTAGATATAATTTAATAAGTGACGCAAGTTGGAGTAAATCAAAGACGCCTCCAAAAGAAGATAGGCTTAAAGAGAAGGAACAACAAGATTTAAAGAATGAAAAAGAACAGTTTTTCCTATCGAAAGAAGTTGGTTATAAACTAAATATGACAGATAAAGCATTAGGGAGCGCCTTTTATTCATTAAGCAGGACTAGTGATGAAGGGGAAACATGGGAGGTTATTAATCCAGACCCATTTAATAGGGGGATTGGTAGTGTATCAGGAATCACTTTTATAAATGATAAACTTGGTTTTTTAGGAGCAGTTAGACCTTCTGGTAATGAGGGAGAGTTATATCGCACAGATGATGGGGGGGTATCTTTTAAAAAGGTAGAATATCCGCCGCATGAAGTGAAATTAGATTATACACAGTCCGCAATAAGTCCTTTTGATTCTCCTAGTATGCCATATGAGAAAGATGGGGTTTTTAATATGTTAGTTGGACAAGGGGCAGATGGAGACTACAATGGCGATAGTAGTGCACTTTATCAATCAAAAGATAACGGAGAGACATGGGAATTTGTAGAAGAAGTGAAAAAGAAATAGTCAGAATGTTCTTTTGAAAAATAAGGTAACTACTCAGCTATACATTTTATTTAGAAGTTTGGTAAGGAGTATAATTCCAGCGATGAAGATAAAAATGGACCTACACCTCGCTGCCTTTCTTTGTTTTAAAGCTTTGCGCGTGGCAGGAAAAGGCACTGACTGCCTCTATGCATGGCCAGTCCCTCTCGCCCATTTAAAAAGATGCTTTTCTGGCTTTTTTCATAGAGGGGCTGAGTAGTTACTAAAAGTAAATAATTTAAATCGAACCATAAGCTTGCCGGCAAATTTATGGTTCGATTTTTTTTAGGGCAAAGATATCGTTCTAAACGGGTATCACCACATCGCTATCAACTTAAAAGAGTGAACACCAAAAAAATGAAAAAAGAGCTGACTTTTGATGAGTTTATTTCTGTAAATCTAAAAAATTTTAGTTTAAACTTTCTTGTTTAAATAGTTTGGAGTTTCATGTCTTTCTACAACAGATGGGGGAAGGGGTTAATCCCCATTTTCCCGAGTTTACGTTAAATTCACATTTAACGTAAACAACAATTGTAGGAATCTAAAATTTTCATTTATCTAATCTAACAAGAGACCGTTTTTATATACTAATTAAAGTAGAATTTTAACTATGTATTTTTTATATAATAAAATTAAATATGTAATGAATAATGCATGACATTTTAAACCACTACTCTAACAGAGAAAATAATGAAAGTTCAGCAAGTTTGCATTGCTGAACTTTTATTATTTATTTTTTCCTATTCTGCCTAAGCTATCTTTAATAGTTGTTTCTCCAAGCTGTGTGTATAATAAGGCCGTATCTTGGCTGGTATGCCCAAGTTGTTGCATCACTTGTAACGAATTTTTGTCTTCCATATATAATTTATTTGCCAATGTGTGTCTTAATTTATGAGGATACATTTTTTTCCATATTCCTTAGTATATTTTTCTACTATATCTTGGATAGCCCTAACGGAAAGAGGCTGTGCAGTATGTTTATACTTTGATAAAAACACATTTTTTAATTCTTTTCCTAGAACATATTTGTTATCTCTAATTTCCATATACTTTTCAAGGGCATTTAATGCAATTGGGGTAATCCATACAGAGTCTTCTTTGTTTCCTTTTCGTATTACATCAATTAGCCTTTCTTTTAAGTTTATATCTTCCATACGAAGATCGGCCAATTCACTTACACGAATACCACTACCAAGAAAAAAAGAAAGGATTGCTACATCACGATGTTCATCTCTTAGGAAATAGAATAACTGATGTTTTGTTAAAGATTTTTCATGCTCATACTTAACATAATTCAAAAATACTTAATCGTCATCATGATGAAATGTCTTATTTTTAGCGTGAAAGCTGTTATGAAAAATAATACATATAGATGATAAGGAATAATGTTAGAACATGTATAGGTAAGATATTGAATATTAAATAGTAATATGTATTTAAATTTATTTTTTGGAATAAAGAAACTTTTGTGCGCTGTCAAATTCCTATCAAATTAATACAACTAAATGTTATTAAAATAATAAATAATCAATTATAAAAGTGATTTTGAACGTAAGGAATTTGTAAGGAAGAGGTAAGAAAAAAGAGATTTTCATTGTGTATGATTAAAATATAAAGAAGAGTGAGAGGAGAAAGACCATATATTTATATAGGGAAACAAATCGATTAATAAGACCTGTATGGAGGAAACGAGACATTACAAAAGTTAACATACATCTCAAACAAAGGATAGACTATTTTTTAGGTCAGAAAGCCGTTTGTAGAATAACGGATATAAGAGTGATTACAAATACAATGTCGTCCTTTTGCAGTTGGTTAAGAAGAAAGCTGTGTGATTAGTTCCAAACAGAAAATAAACATTTATACAATATGAATAGGGGAGAGGAATATTTTGATGAAAAAGCATCGTCAAATTACATTTACAGGTTTAGCCCTTTTAATAATTGGAGGTTCCCTGTTTTATACAACTCCAACCTCAAGTGTAAAAGCGGAGCTCACTCAAAATCTATCTAGTTCGTTACCAACAAGCAACCAAAGAGATCGAAATTCCGTCAAAGAGGCAATGCGGGATACATTGAAACTTGGATATCCAGGGATACTTGCTAAAACTTCTGAGGGCGGAAAAACACGGAGTTATGCAGCTGGGGTAGCGGATCTAAGTACCAAGAAACCAATGAAAACAGATTTTCGATTTCGAATTGGCAGCGTGACAAAGACGTTCACTGCAACAGTTATACTTCAATTAGCGGGAGAAAACCGCTTGAATCTAGACGATTCCATTGAAAAATGGTTGCCTGGTGTCATTCAAGGAAATGGATATGATGATAAATAGATTACTATCCGGCAATTATTGAACCACACAAGTGGTATTGCTAATTACACAACGTCAAAGGATTTTAATATCATGGATACAAAAAAATCTTATACTGCTGAAGAATTAGTAAAGATGGGAATATCCATGCCTCCAGATTTTGCTCCAGGAAAGAGCTGGTCGTATTCAAATACAGGATACGTATTACTAGGGATTATTATTGAAAAAGTAACTGGGAACAGCTATGCGGAAGAAATTGAAAATCGAATTATTGAACCACTTGAATTATCGAATACATTCTTACCCGGAAATTCAAGCGTTATTCCAGGAACCAAGCATGCCCGTGGATATATCCAATTAGACGGAGCAAGTGAGCCAAAAGATGTTACTTATTATAACCCAAGTATGGGGAGCTCGGCCGGAGATATGATTTCTACAGCTGATGATTTAAACAAATTCTTCACTTATTTACTTGGGGGCAAATTACTGAAAGAACAGCAACTAAAGCAAATGCTTACAACAGTCCCTACAGGAACAGATGAACTTGGCGATTCCGGGCTTGGAATTTTCAAAATGAAGCTTTCAAACGGTGTATCGATATGGGGGCATGGAGGAAGCATTCCTGGATTTTTAACTTTTGCTGGGGGCACACTTGGAGGCAAGCATACATTGGCCATCAATTTGAACAGCCTTAAAGCTGATAGTCCTGACCCTTTTAAAAATATTTTGCTTGCTGAATTTAGCAAGTAGATAAAAAGGAAAACGGATAAATTTTGTCATAGTTTTTATAGTTGAAAATATACTTTTCTGGTTCAAAAAACAATTTTTATGAAAAATATTTTGGGGTAAAGCAAGTTCTTAATTTGATGGACATTTGGTGGTACCCCATCGCTATCAAGCTAAGAAAACAAATTAACCCCAAAACAAAAAACCTTCACATTATATGTGATAGAAAAGGATAGATAAAGGCATTTTAGCCTTATCTATCCTTTTCTGTAATACAAATGATTACGTTTATTATTCAAAAGTAGGAATTTTTATTTTTATAAATCATAAAAATTTTAATTTGGATGCCGGTTTACCTGTATACCTTTGGTCGGCTACATGTGATTCAGCTTGGTCCTTCCATGCCACTCAAAAATCCAGTCAAAAAAAGAGGGAGAAGGCATTTTTTATTGAAGTTTGTTAATAGTAGCTTTTTAATTTGTTAGGGGGGATTGTAAAGTAGACTATTAATCTCTTTGATAATTTTAATTTTTCTTATAGTACAGGGCAAGCTGTATAAAAAAATTTAATTTCGAAAGGAGAATCAATAAATATGAGCACGAAAAGAAGGATAGGGAATAGGTTATTACTTGTTAGTGCAATTTGTACAATAGCTATTCCTTCAGTTTCATATGCGGAGGAAGTAATTTCACCTGAAAATTTTGTGAATGATTCAAGTTTGTATGAGGGACGGAATACGGATGTATTAAAATCAAGCTTATATCCTTGTACATATAAAAATCCGTTCAATCACCAATTTATTTCGACATTAAAGGAAACAAACAACAATATAAAAAAAATAGACAATCCTGAAAGTGAAAATCCTGTTATAGCTACTACCCTTTCATTTATCCGTTATATGGATACAGAAGACTATAAATCTGCAATTGATTTAACTTCTCGATCATTACAGAAAGTAATATCCGAAGAATGGCTGAAGAGTTATTGGAAGGAACTCCCTGCGCAATTACAAGCAGGTTCTTTTAAGGAGATTGGAGAGGTAACACAAAAAGAGACAAATTCTGTTCATACAAATGTAGAGATTAAATTAGTTTTTGAACAATTTACAGTACCTTTATTAATTAAGCTAGATCCATCTGGAAAAATAGATGATTTTCAACTTAGTATGTCGTTTAGTCCAGTTGCAGAGCGTCCGTCATATAGTAAGCCTGAATCCTTTGTTGATAAAGAAGTAGTGGTTGGAAGTGGTGCGTTTCCATTATCAGGAACATTGTCTGTTCCGAAGGGGAAGGGTCCTTTCCCAGCGGTTATTCTTGTTCAAGGATCTGGAGCAACCGATCAGGATGAAACAGCGTTTGCTTTAAAACCATTTCGTGATTTAGCTGAAGGTCTTGCCTCGAAAGGAATTGCTGTCCTTCGCTATAATAAACGAACTTATGAACATGGATTGAAAACACAATCCAGTCCTTTTTATACAGTGGACAAAGAGACAACAGATGATGCTCTTCTTGTGACTCATTTTCTTAAAAATGAATCTCTGATAGATAAGAATCAAATTTATATTCTTGGTCATAGTCAAGGTGGAATGATGCTTCCGAAAATGATTGAAAAAGACCAAAATCAAAATATTGCTGGGGCGATTGTGATGGGAGGACCAGCCCGTACGATTCAAGATGTTGTTTTAGATCAATTTGAGTATCTTTTTTCTATTGGAGCAATGAAACCGGATGAATATAAATTTTACAAATCGCAATTTGAATTATTAAATGATCCCAACTTCTCTAGTCAGAATCCTCCAAAAGGTTTTTATTTAGGATCAGCAGTATTTTGGGATTCTATTCGTAAAGTTAAAGCAGCAGAAATGTCAAAAGAACAAAAGACACCGCTTCTAATTATTCAAGGAGAAAGAGACTATCAAGTTCAATCAAAAATCGAAATTCCTCTATGGAAAGAGCAATTAAAAGAACGAGATAACGTTGATTATCGACTATATCCAAAGTTAAATCACTTCTTTACAGAAGGAGATGGAGAATTAAGTAAACCGGATGAATATTATAGTCCTGCTAATATCCCTGAGTATGTAATAAATGATATTGCTACTTGGGTGCAAGGAAGATCGAAATAAAATTAGCACCCTTCTTTGTGCCTCCGCCATGTTTCAAATACGCCAATTACTCCTCCAAAAGAAGAAACGAGAATGGAGCGAATATAAAGCGATTTATGTCATAAAAGAGTACTTGCTACTTATTTATTATTCTTTACAAAAAGAAGCCAAAGAATGAACAAAGATATTATTTCATCTCTTCAATCTCTAACATAAAAACAGATAAAGATCTTTAATAGGTATGAGAAGTATTGTTTGGCTTCTGGTGAAAAGACGTGAAACTAGTTTCGATATAGTAATAATAAAGATGCTTAATTTTGATATAGAATATAATAGCCTTACTACATATTGAATGTAGTAAGGCTATTTAAAGATTTGAAAACAGGATAAACTTATTCAAAATTGCCTACCAAAAATGATGGAAAATTAGATTTATAGTCTTATTTCTTACTGCATCTTGTAACTACAGCTTAGCTAGCTCTAAAGAAATAACAAACCGTTTTCTCATTCGATAATTCCAATTTCTAGAGCCTTCTGGACAGCTTCTTCCTTGTTACGTACTCCTAACTTTGTGTAAGCCGAGGAAGCATAGTTTCTGACCGTACCATTCGATAAATATAGCCTTGAAGCTATCGTATTGTATCGAAGTCCTTTTGCTACTAGTTGCAATATTTCTATCTCTCTGGCTGTTAGTTCATAAGCAGTTGCTTTTGATTGTGGTGTCTCGTTTTGCTCATCAAACTGCTCAAATATTTTGTGAGACATACCCTGATCAATCAGCGTCCCACCGCCATGAATAAGTCGGATCGTATTAGCTAGCTCTAACGTTTCAATGGATTTAAGTAAAAAACCATCCGCACCGTTACGAAGCGAGTCTAACGCCTGTTTCGTATCCTGAAACGTTGTAAAAATCAATACGCGGATATGTGGCCATTGTTGCTTAATTTTTTTTGTCGCTTCGACTCCATCCATTTGCTGCATATCTAAATCCATGAGTACAACGTGAGGTTGAAGGCGCCCACACAAGTCGATGGCTTGATCGCCATCTTCAGCCAAACCGACTACATTTATATCTTCATACCTGTCGAGTAGTGTACTCAAACTTTCCCGAACAAATGGCTGATCGTCGACAATTAACAAACGAATAAGTCCATCTTTTATTTCAGTTTGTCGCGGTATGGTACATGTAACAAGCATTCCTTCCTCTGGCTTTGTATATACAGACAATTGACCTTGCAAATTCATTGCCCGCTCTTTCATCGTATTCATACCGAAGCCTTCCTGCCATTCTACATTTCCCTTTCCATTATCTTGCACTTCTAATCTCGTATATTGTTGTTCAAACTGCAATGAAACTATTATTTCAGTCCCTTGACCATGACGTACCGCATTCGTAAGGGACTCTTGTAAACAACGAATGAATGCTATCTTCGCTTGTCGAGACAGTTGATATTCATCTCCGAATGTTCGGAAGCTTACATCCACCTGAGCGTGCTCCTGAAATTCAGCTCCAAGATTTTGTAGAGATTGAATCAAGGAAGGCGATTGACACTGAGGATCCATTTGATGTAGGTAACCTCTCACGTCCTCGATGCTTTTACGTCCCATTTCAAGCAGGGAATCTAGCCTCTGTACACCCATTTCGGTAGCAAGATCGGTTCGCAACGTTTCCATCCCCATAATAATGGAAGTATAGGCGTGACCTACTGTATCATGCAGCTCACTAGAGAGCCTGTTTCGTTCCTCGGCCAGTGTGATGCGTTCGATCTGAGACATATATTGCTCAAGTACCGCGTTTTGTTTACGAATTACTTCATTTTGTTTATGATTGATGATTAATAAATGGAAAGCGAATCCCATTACATAAGCGAATCCGTAGTAGGTGACCATAATCCAATAGCTATTACTTGGCGCAACTGCATAGAAAATCCCGGTTATTACAAAAACTGTTGTTGGAGCTGTCCAATAATAGGACAAATGCTTACTATTTGCTGCGATAAGAAACACCGATATAAGAAAAATATTGTAAGCTTCTGGAAATAAAGAGGTTAAATATATACATAGTCCACCATATAGCAATATTTCTGTGAATAAGTAATATTTGTAATTGAACAGCAAGGCCACCCATGGAATAGAGAAGGCAATAATTTCCCAAAGAATAATAATCCAAAGTGGTAATGTTAAACCATCCTGAAAATTTAATGTTGCTAGGATGGTAGACACACTAACAAGTAGACGGATTCCTAACATAATCCAATCATACCAAAACCAATATTTAACCATATCAAACAATTCATTTACCCCCTAAGTAGCCTTCTTTCTCATTTCCTATATTATAGAATAATCCTTCTTGCATTGTTATATTTTTAAGTTTAAACTGCCTACTATTCGTAGACTACAAATTTCTATCGATTTAGTTGTTGAATCATACTGCGTGTATAACCTCCAAACTTTTTCGTTAAACCATCTACTATTTTAATACTTATGGCGGTAAACATTATACCCATAAACATTACAAGGAGTGACTTTGGAAAAGTATCTATCTGTATGAGAATAATATTCATATCGATGTATCGATACAATAGTGGTGCTAACAGGAACATAAGTGGCATTACATAAAAAATGATTGCACTAATGAGACTGAAAATGCCAATCACAAATTTCTGCATTAACCAAAAGACAGCAGACCAAGTGCGGCGATCCGTAAGTCCTAATTTCACTTGAGCCCAGTCCGATGTATCCGTTGTTACACTTCTATCGTAAGAGTCTGTCGAAATATCAGTATAAATTTTCGTTTGTATGCGCTCGAATTGGATAAAGGGTGTGGTAGTTTGTAGTACACGTATAACTAGTGGAATCCCAACTACCGTAAATGAAAGGGTGAAACTGAATAGCAGAGCTATTAAGTAAAAACAAAAATAAAACAAACCTGTAATGAAAGTTAGTAATAAAAAATAACCATTCTGGATAAATCTTAATCTCATAAAGTGCATCGCTCCTATCTATGTAATAACCGCATCATACTGCTTTTTTTGTCAAACTCACCAGTGTAAAAATGTCATATGACATTTTTACATGATGATAAAAGGGGGGATTAGCCTATTCCTAGTTAAAAACAAGACGATTTTATTAATCCTCTACAAAACAATCCCGTTCTTAGATCTGCAAGAAGGGATTGTTTTGTACTCTTATTTAATATGAGATGGACTTGTTTTTCGGATATGAAAAATAATATCGAATTGCTCAAGCAATGAAGTATCAAAGTATAACGAACCGTCTGGGAGGAGTTGTCCCCCTATACTTAGTAATGGCCTTTTTGCTCTAACCCATTTCTCTGCGTGTCCTTTAAGGTGACGGTTATCCAATAAAAACATTTTATATGGTACTTTTCCGAGGGTGTAATTGAAACTTTTTACATTTTGTGGAATAGTATCTGTTGCAATCTTACCTCCGGTGGAAGGATTATATTCGCTGTATAAAGTGAAATTTCCCTCCGTAGTTGTACTACCAATTGTGACATAATTATTGTCTAAACGTTCCTTCAAAAACTGCCCCGCAGCATCAGGGTATAATTTCTCATCGATAATTCCTTTAGCCATATGAATATTGTGTGCCCATACCATAGTTTTACCACCAAATGTCTCTTGTGCCCACATTGCATGATCGGCCAAGTATTGCTCGTGTAGCTTTATTACATTTGGGTAGTCATTAGAAAGCAGCATTGTGGTAAATTTCTCTATTGCATTCGCTGTTGCTTTTACCCAGATGTACTCGGATGAACCTACATCTTTGTTTGTCTGTTCCTTCTCATCTTTTAGTAATTGGGCTACTTTCTCAGCGTTTGCCTTGAACTTTGCTTTCATTTCAGGAGAAAGATTCATATATTCCTGTATACTTCCAGTGAAAGAAGAAAGATCTTTATAGTTTTCTTCTACTTCTGCCCGCAAATCTGGTCGATGCTGCTTTACATAATCAATTACTTTATTAAAGACACTTTGGTCCATTGTTTTTAAGTCAAGTCCGATAAATTGGATTTTCTTTTTATTGGATGGATCAGCATTATAATCTTTCATCCACTCAATCATGGCAATAATTTCATCAGTAGGATATAACAATTTCAAAAACTCCCTAGGGTTTCCTTTTCCTGTTTGTATATATTCATTTAACTTTAATCCGTTTCCCCAATCTTCTTCCATTGTGAAATTTGTAAAACCCATCTCAGTAACCAAATATTTCACAAGTCGAAACTTCATAGTGAAAATTTCAGAGCTTCCATGAGTATTCTCTCCTAATCCTACATATTGTGCGCTCCCAATCATTTTCTTAAGTGGTTTTAAATCCTCAAATGGTTTTGACGGTTCTATCGTTTTTAATGGATGCGCCTGTGATTGTATTGATTTAACGATATTTTTTTGGATTGATTGAGCTGAATCTTCAACTGCAACCGTTTGTGCTTTTCCTACTTCTCCACCTCCTGCGACTAATATAGCTGTACTAACCATTGCAACCATTCCACAATACCTCTTTTTTTTATTCATTTTTTTCACCTCAATTGAATTATTTTCAAAAGCAAGATTGATTCATGTACTTGCACGAATCAATTGCCGTAATTCAATTTTTATTTATTCCATATCATATTTTCTAGTTACATATTGTCACAAGATTATTTGACACAGGTCATAGGTTAAACATTACAGTTTCGTACTATCGGTTATGACAACTTATGAAGAATAATTACATGATTGAATCGTAAGTAAGGCTAGATTATGAATTTAAGAGGGGGGGATTGATTAATCAATATGAAAAAACATCTTCATTCTGTGTTGTATTTCTCGAAATGACAGGAAGTTGATTAGATAAACAAATTAATAAAAGGGGAAGGACGGATTACAATGATATTACATGCAAAATCATTCCACAATATGGATAAAGTCCAACGTGCTAAAAAAGGACTTCAACTGTTTTTAAGTATTTTGTTCATTATTTCTATTCTTTTAAATGTAGTAATAATGATTACGAAAAGCATGCCGCTAATTGTGGTATATATGTTTACTCCTGCAATTTCTTCTATTCTAACTCGTATCATACTGCGAGAAGGCTTTAAAGATGTATCTTTTAGTCTAGATAACTTAAAGATATGGAAGGGGATTGCTTTGGCCCTGATAATACCTATGATAATATGTGGAATTACATATTCGATTGCCTGGTTTAGCGGATTTGCGAGGTTTCAGCTCCCACAAGGTGGTATGCTAGAACCTATCTACAATATACTTGGACTTCAGTATCTACCGATACCATTACGTTTCATTTTTATAGTAGTATTGAGCGGAATTTTAGGAAGCTTGCTTAACTTAATCCCAGTTATGGGAGAAGAGATGGGTTGGCGGGGTTATATGCTCACAAGGCTAGTCGATGCGGAATTTTCACATCCAATCCTTATTGGTGGATTAATATGGGCAACATGGCATGTCCCAATTGTTATTGTTGGTCTATATGTAGAGGGAACATCTGTCTTTCACTCTGTACTTGGCATCTATTTTTGTATTGTACCATTCAGTTATATTACAGCTTATTTACGACTTATCACAGGTAGTGTTTGGCCGTCGGTTATCATCCACACCACTTGGAATGCTATTATTCAAGGGCCTTTTGCACGTGCAACTACAGGATATCAATTAGAGATTTGGATTGGAGAATCTGGCTTGATAACCGCTCTTATTATTTCGATTACTGCAATAATTGTGTATCGGATCATAAGGTTTACTAAACATGTATAACTTTGAAATAAAAGTATGATATTTAAAAAATGTAATTTTGTTACTTTTAATTGAGCATTCACAGCATGGGATAGATTAGGAGAGTCCTCAACCCATATTTTAAAATCTTGAGTAAATGAATCCGTCTCGCTCCAAACATAATTATGTTTGGAGCGAGACGGATTCTTATATGAGAACTAATCGTAATATCAAATCACATTTTTTTACTTCAAGGACATATAGAAAAGAGAAGATATCTCATCTTTTGAAATGTAGTAGCTAATTTAGATGTGAATAGATTTAGAATTATTTATAAAATCATGAAATCTAGAAATACCAATTACCATGTTACGAAAGACGAATTAAGAGAGGATACTTGGATAATGCAACTCTCCCTATTGTGAAGCAATAAAGAAAAAGCGTATAATATTATAGTTATCCCATTTTTGGGAGCGACCCGCGAATGATAAATAAGATTGTTGTTTTATCATCGCTTCTAAACATATATACAATGAAAGTAACACTGGAATACAGATAGGGAGTTATACAATGAAATTAATTATTGCCGAGAAACCAGATCAAGGTTTGGCTCTTGTTTCACAGTTTAAATATCGCCGAAAAGATGGATATTTAGAAGTAGAAGCAAATGAGTTATTTCCAAATGGAGCGTACTGTACATGGGCAATTGGTCATTTGACGCAGTTATGTAATCCAGAACATTATCATGCGGAGTGGAAAAAATGGTCACTTAATACGTTACCGATGATTCCAGAACGTTTTCAATTTGAAGTAACAAAGTCAAAATATAAGCAATTTAATGTAGTGAAACAGCTGTTACATAATCCGGGGGTAACAGAAATTATTCACGCAGGCGATGCTGGGCGCGAAGGGGAATTAATTGTACGAAACATTATTAATCTTTGTAACGTGCAAAAGCCGATGAAACGTCTTTGGATTTCATCTTTAACGAAGCAAGCCATTTATCAAGGATTTAAAAATTTACTAGATGAAGCAGATACGATTAATACGTATTACGAAGCATATACAAGATCTTGCGCCGACTGGGTTGTTGGTATGAATGCATCGCGTGTTTTTAGCATTTTGCTAAAGAAAAAGGGAATGAATGATGTGTTTTCCGCCGGACGTGTACAAACACCGACACTCGCATTAATCGTAAAGCGTGAGAAAGAAATTGAAGACTTTAAGTCAGAGCCGTTTTGGGAAGTGTTCGCAACCTTTAATATTGAAGGGAAGAAATATGATGGGAAATGGGAGAAGGATAATGAATCCCGCTTAAAAGACCCTGATATGGCGAATAAAATTGCGGCTTTTTGTCAAGGGAAACCGGCAGAAGTGAAAGAAATGAAAACGGAGCGTAAAGAGTTTCAGCCGCCGCTTTTATTTAATTTATCAGCACTGCAAGCGACAGCAAATAAAGCTTTTAAATTTTCGCCGAAAAAGACGCTTGATATAACGCAAGCACTATATCAAAAAGGGATAGTTTCTTATCCACGTTCGGATTCTAACTATGTTACACAAGGAGAAGCAGCGACGTTCCCTGATATTTTACAGAAATTAAGTCAGTTTGATGAATATAAAGGTTTATTACCGGCTCCGGTTGAATCGATTATGAACAATAAGCGTTATGTGAATGAAAAGAAAGTTACAGATCACTACGCAATTATACCGACAGAACAAGTTACCAATCCAAGCAAATTATCAGGCGATGAAAAGAAAATTTACGATATGATCGTAAGACGACTTATTGCGGCGCATTATGAAGTAGCAATCTTTGACTACACAACAATTACAACTCTTGTAGACGAACGTGCTGCGTTCATTTCGAAAGGAAAACAGCAAATACAAGAAGGTTGGCGTAAAGTTATTTTCCAAGACGATAAAGATGACGAAACGATTCTTCCAATTGTAGCTGAAGGTGACCAAGGAAAAGTTGTAAAGGTGAAAGTGAAAGAAGGAAAAACACAGCCACCGAAGCGTTATACAGAAGGACAACTTATTACGTTAATGAAAACGGCAGGTAAGTATTTAGAGAATGAAGAGCTGGAGAAAGTATTAAAGAAAACAGAAGGTTTAGGTACGGAAGCGACTCGTGCCGGCATCATTACGATGCTGAAAGACCGTAAATATATAGATGTGCAGAAAAACCAAGTGTATGCGACTGATAAGGGAAAAGTATTAATTACAGCAATCGGCGACAAAATACTAGCTTCACCGGAAATGACTGCAAAATGGGAACAACGTCTTGCAGAGATCGGAGAAGGTACCGCTTCACCAGCTACATTTATGGAACAAACGAAAAAGCTATCAGCTAAAATTATTGAAGATGCGGTAGAAATGTCGGAGAAATGGGATTTCACTGGATTACATGTTGAATCGATTGAGCGAAAAGGATCAAAATTTACGACAGGTAAAAAGGTTGGAAGTTGTAAAAAATGCGATGGTGATGTAATTGATAAATCTACGTTTTACGGTTGTTCCAATTACAATACAACACAATGTGACTTTACCATCTCGAAGAAAATATTAAGTAAAACAATTTCGCAAAAGAATATGACAAAGCTCTTAAAAGGTGAGAAGACCGATTTAATTAAAGGCTTTAAAAAGGGCGAGAAAACGTTTGATGCGAAGTTAGAGTGGAAAGATAATAAGATTAATTTTGTGTTTGAGAATTAAGTAGTTTCAACAAGTGACAAAGCTCTTTCCCGAGTAAAATGTTCTGTATTCGATTTGGAAATATAGATAGAAAAGAAAAAGCATGACAATTTTATGTCATGCTTTTTTATTTTATATTTACAGGGTTTTGTATACTAGCACTAAAATTTATTTGAAATAATTGTTTGAAAAGATGGTATGAAATAGCGTTAAGTAGCAATAAAGTTATTTAATTTACAATAAAGTCTTTTAAAATATAAAAAAGTTTAAAGATCTTTCTTTAACTAAACGGCAGGTTAGTTTTAATATAATGTTTGTTTTATCATTTAACCAAAGTGATAGAAGGTCAAAGAAAAGGGAGTAATAAAGAAGTGCCATTCCTAATGTGGACTGGCACTTGATAAGGTGCAAAATTCATTATTTGATTTCGGCTGAGGAATTTGATTCATCTATTTTTCCTGTACTTTATTATGATTCCTTGGGCAGCCTTTTCTGTTTTAAATACCCATTGTTGGAGAGGTGGTTGATAATACGGTATCATCCACCCTAAAATTTTGCCGATAAAATAGGCGGCAATTAGTGTGCCAATTCCTATTGAGCCTAATGATTGAATGAAAATTATACAAAGTGCACCAGCTACACAAATGTTTATTAAATCGCTCAAAATTTTTGCTTTACCGAATTTTAAATTAAATTTTTCACTAATTGCATAAGTTAATGCATCATACGGCATTAATGGCAGTTTCGCTGTTGTATAGCCCATTAAACCGACTGCTATAACAAATAAACTAACAATCAAATATATACTTCGAGCAAGGAGAGTTTCAGGTGCAGGGAAAAGTTGGACAAGGAAGAGCGTTGCATCCATGAAAAAACCAAATAAAAACGAAATAATGAATTGACTCACAAATTCATTTAACTCCATTCGTTTACTTAATATCACTTGAATGATAATGTATAAAACATTTGCAAGCGCCATTGTCACACCAATCGATAAACCAATCGTTAGCGTACTTGCATATGCTAATGATGACACAGGCGATACACCAAATCCTGCTTGAATCGACATGCTAATGCCAATCGACATAAAAAATAACCCGAGCACGTATAAGAAGATGCGCTTCAAGGTTCTGTTCCAATGATTCATAGTATCTCTCACTTTCTAGTTAATATTATCAATATAAAGACTATAGCTATAGAATTAAATATAACGCCAAATTCGACATATGAAAAAAATATATATGATAAACTAATCATATCAAAAAACATATGACGGAGAGATACAATGGATTTCAGGCAATTATATTACTTTAAAGAAATTGTGAAACAAGGAAGCATTTCTAAAGCAGCAGAAGTGCTCCATATCGCGCAGCCCCCGCTTAGCCAATTATTAAAAAAGCTTGAAACTGATCTTGGCACAACTTTAATTCATCGATATCGTCAAAAATGGGAGCTTACAGCAACAGGTGAAATACTATACCAATATGCCAATAAAATGTTAATGCAAATTCAAGATGTAAAGCAGCAAATTCAAGAAATTGAACAAGGTATAGGCGGAACAGTAAGTATCGGTGTATCGTCTACATGTTCGAATATGCTCATTGACTATGTTAGTATGTTTAGAACACAATACCCTAATGTCAAAATAAAAATAGTAACTGGAAATTCAGAAGAATTATTAAAAAAACTAGAACAAAGAGAAATTGATGTTGCCTTACTTTTACGATTGGGCAATAGTGAACAATATGAGATGAAAATATTAAAAAAACAACCAACCGCTGTGATTATTCCATCAAGTTGGGCAACATCGTTTTCATCACAGCATGTGACGATTGAACAGATTGCCAGGTTCCCATTCATTATGCTAGGAGCAATGGAAGGGCTCTCTTTCAATGAAGACCTTTTCAAGGTGTTTGATGAACATCAGGTCAAGCCAAATATCATTATCGAGTGTAAAGATATACGGATGGTTGTAGCACTTGTTAGTAGAGGACTAGGATTATCCGTTATTCCAAGAATGGATTACACATCATCATTTTTAGAACATACAACGCTTTTTGAATTGAAACAATTTGATTTTCATATAGAACCTGTAATAGTAAAATTAAAAGACCAAAGAATTTCCAAAGTAGCATCTCAATTTTGGGAAATGGTTGATTAGGAGATATGAACAAAGCAAAAATAGCCTTCAATCAAGTAATAAAGACATCTTACGAAAAATTGAGCCGGGATAAAAAGTTCTTTACTTGAGGAAGTTTCAAAACTGACTGTAGCTTACACCGATGTCTATAAAAAGTTATAGAGCATTTCTTTGAATGAGGAATGCTTTTTGTTTTTGCTTGGAATAAAATATACAACAAAAATATTATCTAAAATAATAAAATTTTATTGTAAAACGATAAAATTTATATTAAAATCAAAATCAGAATAAAAAATCGAGTTGCTTTTTATCGAAAAGGTAACAACGTTGTTTTTTTAGAGGAGGTAAAAATATGAACAGTCACAATTTGATTATTGAAAATATGGATAACCCTCATGAGTTGGAGAGAATGTATAGAAAAGACCCGAAAGCTTTTAAAAAGTCATTCTCACAAGCATGGGAACAAAATCCGGATTCTCAGGTTTTGGGTATTTGGTATGAAAGATTACATTTCAAGGAGAAGGGAAATACAAGAAAGTCCTCCTTGATTCAAAAGGGTTTCTTATTCATGGGCATGTTAGCAATTCTAGCCGGATTAAGCACCAGAATCATTTTCCACTTTGTCGAACAGGAAGCAATTGCTCCAATTAATCTGGCTTTTGGTATAATCCCTTTTATTGCTGCCTATTTTGTCTACAATAATACTCCGAAAAAAAGTATTATTTATTCTCTTGCAGCGTTGTTCCTAATTTCTGGACTTTATCTTAATATGCTGCCATTAAATGATAAAGACAGTATTATCCTTGCTTATTTACACCTTCCTATATTCTTATGGGTATTGGTAGGGCTTGCGTTTACAGGAAATGAATATTCAAAAGGCAGTACAAGGTTAGCTTATATTAAATTTAATTTGGAATATTGTATTCTTTATGCCAGCATGGCAGTTAGCGGAATGATACTAGCAGTATTCACCATGCGGTTATTTAGTTTTGTTGACTTGGATATAGGAGAGTTCTATTTTAGTAATGTTGTTTTATTTGGTGCTGCCGCTCTCGCTATTGTGGCTGCATACTTAGTATCAATGAATCTTAAGTTTGCTAAAAATATTACCCCCTATATAGCTAAAATCTTTAGTCCGCTTGTCCTGATCACCTTGTTGATCTATCTTATAACGGTTATATGGGTTGGGAAAAATCCATTTTTGGACCGCAATTTCTTGATGGTCTTCAATGGAATACTTCTTGTTGTATTGGCTGTTACTATATTTTCCATTGTTGAGAGCGACTCAGATGAGAAAAAGAACATTTCAGATTATATAAATTTTGTCTTAATTGTTCTTGCACTTATTATTGACAGTGTGGCTTTGTCAGCTATCGTGTTCAGACTTTCTTCCTATGGTATTACGCCTAATAGACTTGCTGTTTTAGGAGTCAACATACTGATTTGGGCAAATCTAATTTGGATTATGCTTTCTTATATGCGTTTTCTACAAAATAAATCCGGACCTTTACCTATCCAAGATGCCGTTACGAAGTATTTGCCAATCTACGGACTTTGGGCAGCGTTTGTTATATTTACTTTTCCTATCCTTTTTAATTAAAAAGGATCTGTTAATGTAACGAAAAGTCAATCTTCTATAACGTATAAAATTTTTAGAGCCGATAATTCAATTTTGCATTTATATAATTTCTCGACAATAAAAAGCGTCCCAAAGTGGGACGCTTTTTATTATGCGTATTGCCGTTTTTTCTTAATAAGTAACAACACTTGTGAAACACAAGCAAGTACTGGTAACTCAATTAACGGTCCAATAACGAGTGCAAGTGCGATAAGAGGCTCGTCTGGAAAAGCAGTCACAGCAATAGCGAGCGCAACAGGCGAGTTTCTTGCTAATGTTGTTAAGCTTAAACTTACTGTATCTTTATAAGATAAATGCAGGATGCGCCCGATAAATTGTCCTAGTAAAAAATTAATGATGAAGAACAATAGAACAGGAATGAGTAATAATAAAACAACATTCATATTTTGGAGTAAATATTTACCTTGTGATGCAAACATCGCTACAATTGCTAAACTTAAAAATACAATTTGAGCAGAGCTGAAAAACGGAATGATTTTATTCTCGAGTGTTTCAGCGTTTTTCATTTTATTCATAATGAATTTTGTAGCATGTGCAAGTAAAAATGGTAAGACGATAACGATTACGATACTTTCTATTAGAATAGAAACCGCTACAGTCTTCATTACACCGGCAAATAAAAATAAATAAACAGGTAGCAATAATACTTGTAAAATTAAGTTTACAGGCAAAATCGCTGTGGAAAGCGCTACGTTTCCTTTCGCTATTTCAGTAAATATTAAGTACCAATCTGTACATGGAGTAACCATTAACATTATAAACCCAACCCAAAGTGCTGGGTGATCTGAAAGAAATAATGCACCTAATCCCCAAGCGAGGAAAGGCGTCCATAAAAAATTAATGGTAAGGCTTGTTCCTGCAAATTTTAAATTGCGAAATCCGTTTTTAATCTCTTTCAATGGGATGCTGAGGAATAATCCATATAACATGAAAAATAAGAAGGGGACAATAAATTTGTCTGAATACATATGTATGATATTAAATTGTCCGAGTACAATGCCGCATGTAACAGCAAATAGAATAATAAAAGTTTGAATCTTTTCTATAGTGCTCATGAATAAATCCTTTCTAAATATGAATTTCCCTCTCTAAGTTAATTATACAAGTAATAAAGTAGTATTTGGTGTTTTATTATTATTTTCAATTCGAGACTTTATTTTTTATTAAAAGTTACTTGACTAAAGTAAGTGACTATATTACAATCACTTACATAAGGTAATTAAATAACAAAAAGTTATAGATTCCTGAAATGAAGGTCTCTATTGGAACTTTTTCTTAGAATAAGAATTTTTATGATGATGAATAATGAATATGAAAAGAAAGATTAGGTGAAGAAAATGGGACTATTTAGCTCATTATTTGGTAAAAAAGAAGAAATTACGAAAGTAGAGGAGAATAAAACAATGTCAAAAGTATTATTTGTAAAAGCGAACGATCGTCCAGCGGAGCAAGCAATTAGTTCAAAAATGTATGAAACATTTGTAAGTACTTATAAAGAAGCGAACCCAAATACAGAAATTACAGAGTTAGATTTATTTGCATTAGATCTTCCTTATTACGGAAATATCGCAATTTCAGGTGGATATAAACGTAGTCAAGGAATGGAGTTAACAGCTGAAGAAGAGAAGGCTGTAGCAACAGTAGATCAATATTTAAATCAGTTTTTAGAAGCTGATAAAGTTGTATTTGCGTTCCCATTATGGAACTTCACAGTACCCGCACCATTAATCACATATATTTCATACCTTTCTCAAGCTGGAAAAACGTTTAAATATACAGCAAATGGTCCGGAAGGTTTAGCTGGTGATAAGAAAGTAGTTGTACTAGGTGCTCGTGGTTCAGATTATTCTTCAGAGCAAATGGCTCCTATGGAAATGGCGGTTAATTATGTAACAACTGTACTTGGATTCTGGGGAATTACAAATCCAGAAACAGTGGTAATTGAAGGACACAATCAATATCCAGATCGCTCACAACAAATTGTTGAAGAAGGTATAGAAAACGTTAAAAAAGTAGCTGCGAAATTTTAATTACTGATAGTAAATGGAAAAACCAACATGGATGACCATGTTGGTTTTTTAGTCTATATTCTATGTTAAAAAATGTATATTCATAAAATAAAAGAAAAGTTTGAAAATAGTATTGCAAAATATTATATAGCGAATTATAATGAGTTCAAGAATAGTTGATACTTAAATTAAATATTCAGAAAATTCAATTAGTTAAAATTGGAAAATGAGATAAGGAAATTTGAATGGGGGTTATATTATGGCGAATAAAGTACCGTTTTCGTTCATAGTAGTTATTGGATTAATGTTATTTGCACTATTTTTTGGAGCCGGAAATTTAATTTTCCCAGCTATGCTAGGTCAATCGGCAGGAGAGAATGTATGGATTGCTAACGCTGGATTTTTAGTAACAGGTGTTGGATTACCATTACTAGGTGTACTAGCATTTGGTTTTTCGGGTAAAGATGATTTACAGTCATTAGCAAGTCGTGCTCACCCAGTATTCGGGATTGTGTTTACAACAGTTTTATACTTAGCGATCGGTCCGTTATTTGCAATACCAAGAACGGGTAATGTTTCTTATGAAATTGGTCTTAAGCCTTTTATGCCAGAAGGATTAGGTTCTACACCTTTAATTCTTTTCACAATTATATTCTTTAGCATCACTTGTTTTTTTTCGCTAAATCCTGCGAAAATTGTCGATATTGTTGGAAAAATATTAACGCCAATTAAATTGACATTCATCGGTATTTTAGTAATCGTTGCTTTTATTCATCCAATTGGAGATATGCAAGCACCAGTGGAAGGGTATACATCACATGCATTCTTTAAAGGATTCCAAGAAGGATACTTAACAATGGACACGCTTGCATCATTCGTATTCGGAATCATCATCATTAATGCAATTAAAGAAAAAGGTGCGAAAACGAAAACACAGATTATGGTCGTTTGTGCAAAAGCGACAATCATTGCAGCATCTATTTTAGCAATTATTTATACAGCACTTTCTTATATGGGTGCTTCAAGTGTTGCAAAGCTTGGACATTTAGAGAACGGCGGAGAAGTATTAGCGAAAGTTTCTAACTACTATTTCGGATCATATGGCGGAGTATTATTAGGATTAATGATTACAGTAGCTTGTTTAACAACTAGTGTGGGACTTGTATCAGCATGTTCTTCATTCTTCCATAAGTTATTCCCAAATGTTCCTTACAAAGCAATTGCAATTACGCTATGTGTATTTAGTGCAATTGTTGCAAACGTAGGATTAACACAATTAATCGCAGTTTCTGTTCCAGTATTAACAGCAATTTATCCACTAGCAATTGTATTGATTTTCTTAACATTCTTCCATTCACTATTTAAAGGAAGAGCTGAAGTTTATCAAGTGAGTTTAATCATAACATTTATCATCAGCTTATTCGATGGATTAAGTGCAGCTGGAGTTAACATTGAAGTAGTAAGCCAAGTGTTCACTAAATTCCTTCCGATGCAGGAAGTAGGATTAGGCTGGATCTTCCCAGCGATTATCGGTGGATTTATCGGATATGGCATTAGCGTTTTAAAAGTGAAAAAACAAGTTCAACCTGCAACTAGAGCGGACAAGAAAATAAGTTAATTGAAAAAGTTATAGAACTTGTTTCTATAACTTTTTTTGTTACTATTAATAAGGAGTAAAAAATAAAGTAGTAGGGGAAATAAAATGAAAAAAACAATTGATCATATCGGAATCGCAGTTCGTGATATAGATAGTACGATACGTTTTTATGAACAGGTTCTATCAGGGAAATTAATAGATCGTTACGTAAGTGAAGCACCAGGTGTGGAAAGTGAAGTTGCTATTATAGAAGTGGATGGAGATAGAATTGAACTACTTGCACCGACGAATAATACGACGTCGCCAATAGCACGCTTTATAAAACAAAAAGGGAAAGGTGTTCACCACGTTGCGTATCGTGTCGATGATTTAGATGTGGCTTTAGAAGAATTAAAAGAACAAGGTATTCGAACATTAGAGCATACACTTCGAATGAATAAACATGGTAGACGATTAATTTACCTGAACCCAGCGGATACAGAAGGAACGATTATTGAGTATTGTGATTATCCGGAAGAGAAATAGAAGAAGGATATTTTTTAAAAGGTGTTACGTTATTACGTAACACCTTTTAATTTATCTCGCTATTTGTAGGAGTCTTACTGCCCGTAAAAGCTCTATTAGTGAGGGCTAATTAAAGTTTCACTTTATGTATTTCACATTTTCTTCACAAATGATTCACGAGAACTTTTCTTCTTAAGGAACTTACATAAATATATTTTATGATATAATTACAATCTACTTTAAAAATATAAGTTGTTTTAATTAGGGTAGTTACTATTATATTGGTAGTTTAAAAGCGGGGAGAAAGTAAGTATTATATAGCATGGAAATTTATACTTAATCAGGTTAATATTTCGTCAGAAAATCAAACTAGGAAGTATAAAGTAATGAAAGTGTAGCGATGAAGAAGAAAGAAGTGAAATGAGTGTGAAAGTAATGAGAAGGTTAGGGGCATGGCTAGTAATAGCATGTGTGCTTATTATATTGATACCAAAAAGCGCGTCTGCTCATGCATATGTTGTGAAATCAAATCCTGTTGAAAATGAAACGTTGAAGAAAGCACCAACTGTCGTGAAAATCGAATTTGATGAGGATATACAAGTTTCACATTTTAATACATTGTTTGTAAGAGATACCTCAGGTAAAAGAGTAGATTTAAAGGATGCTCATATTGATAAAAGAAACAAAAAACTATTAGAGGCAGGGGTAAAAGAGAATCTTAAAGACGGTCTCTATTCTATTCAATGGAAAGCTATTTCAGCTGATGGACATCCAATTCAAGGAGTTATTCCGTTCCAGATTGGGTTAGCCGAAGCGGGAGCAGATGATGTACAAGTAGAAGAGATGGGGTATGTCCCGCAAATCGATATGATTATGGAACGCGGGGTTCTATATACAAGTTTCTCACTATTTTTAGGAGTTCTATTCTTTAATCTTATTATATATAAAGGGGATGCAATAGAAGTTCACTCAAGGAGTAAGAGAATAATATGGATATCATTAATAGGTATATTCATTAGCTTACTATGCAATCTACCATTGCAAGCGAAAATAAATGCTGATGTTTCGTGGTTAGAAGCATTTGATCCACTATTATTAAAAGAAACATTGCAACTATCTGTTTTTGGTTATGTATGGATCACTCAAATGGCTCTTATTAGTGTGCTTATCATTGTTACTTATTTTGCGTTGAAGCGTGAGAAACTTTCATCGTTTAAAGTATGGAGCATTCCAATATTACTTTTTATTGGGTTACTCGTTATGAAAGCCTTTAATAGTCACGCATTTGGTTTGAAGTTTAAAGACATTGCTGTCGTTATGGACTTTCTACATTTATTCGCAGCTTCGTTATGGGTTGGCGGTCTATCATCGATTATTCTTCTTTTACGTAAAGAGGATGACAAGTGGACGAAGTATTGGGATGCAATTAAGCGTTTTTCACCATGGGCAACAGGTGCTGTCATAGTCATTGTATTAACGGGTCTTTTTAACAGTACATTTTTTATTCCCACGATTCATTCCCTATTTGATACGAAGTATGGATTAGCATTATTAGCAAAGATACTTTTATTCGTTTTCATGGGGATATTGGGAATTATTCATTATGTGAAAGGGAAAATGCGAGCCCGACAAGGATTAGGCGCTACGCTGAAAGTAGAGTTGATCATTGGAATTATCGTTTTCATAATCGTAGCTTTTATGACAAACGTACAAACACCGCCGATGCCTCCTACTGGACCTTTTACAGAGAGTAAACAATTAGATAATGGATATGAACTTACTTTACATGTAAGCCCCAATAAGGTAGGACAGAATACATTTCATATTACTTTGAAGGATGAAAATGGACAGCCTGTTACTAATATGGAACAAATTGTATTGACGACTCAATCGTTAGATATGAATATGGGCAAAGGGTCATTTAAAGTTTCAGCAATTTCACCGGGAGAATATGAAGCGGAAGGTATGTATATTAACATGACAGGCAACTGGAATATACAAGTTCACGGATTAACAAAATCTCTTGATAGCTTTGATACGGATTATAAATTTATTGTAGGCGGCAGATAAAGAGAAGGTATAGATAAAAAGGAGCTAATAGAAAATGAAACGTATAAAAAAATTAGGAACAACAATGATCGCAACAATAATTGCAATGGGAATTTTTTCGTTACCTGTAAGTGCGCACGTCACTGTGAAGCCAGCAACTTCGGATGTTAACTCTTGGGAGACTTACACGATAAAAGTACCAGTTGAAAAGAATGTAGCAACGACAAAAGTTACATTGAAAATACCGTCCGGCGTCGAGTTTCAACAGTATGAACCAGTGTCAGGATGGAAAGTGGAAGAGCAAAAAGATGCAGCTGGAAAAGTTAAAACTGTAGTATGGGAAGCAACAGGAGAAGGGATTTTATCTGGTCAGTTCCAACGATTTACTTTCGTTGCTAAAAACCCAGATAAAGAACAAAAGATAGCTTGGGATGCATATCAACAATATAAAGACGGAGAAATTGTTGAATGGACAGGCGATGAGAAAGCTGAAAAACCGCATTCAGTTACTACAATTGCAAAAGGTAAGTCCTTAACTGGGGAACATGGGGAAGTATCTAGTGTGGGAAAGAATGAAAGTACAAGTAATATGCAAACAATAGCAATTGTGTTATCAGTTTTAGCGATTGTATCTTCGGTAAGTACGTTTGTTTTTGTAGTACGTCGTAAAAAGTAAGGTATAAAAAAGAGCCTACAAATAGTAGGCTCTTTTTCACGTTTATTTATTTCACTTCAACTTGTTGCCCTACAGCAAGTGTTTTCGGCTTTATATTTACAAAGCAAATACTCACGACAATAAATAATAGACCGATAAACAAGCTCATTGTAATGGCCTCATGTAAGAAAATTGAACTTACAATAATAGCGATAAGAGGGATAAGGAACGTGTAAGCTCCAACTTTACTTGCTTCACCAGCTCCAACAAGTGTGAAGTAAGCGAGCCATCCCATTGCAATAACAAAGAACGAAATAAAGAGTAGCACACTAACAAATGGCATACTCCAAGCGATACTAGACCAGCTTTCAAACTCTGATCCAAATCCAACTAAGCAAACACCTCCAATAATAAGCTGAAGTGTTACCATCCAAATAGCATTAACGCGGTGCCCGGTTTTTTTAATAAATACTGTACCCAGTGCCCATCCAATCGCACAACCTAATGCGAGAAGGATTCCAATGATAGAAATATGGCCGGTTAAGCTACTAGAGCTAATAACCCCCACGCCAATAAATCCTAGAATTAAACCGAAAATTTTTAAGCCATACATTGATTCTTCAAGCCATATCCACGAGAAAATGCCGAGTAAAACAGGCTGTAGAAATACAATTGCGGAAAATAATCCAGCGGGCATGTATTGAAGACCGACAGTTTGTAGTCCGTAAAAGATAATGATGTTAAGTACAGAAGAAATAACGTATAAATGCCAAGTTTCTTTTAAATGTAGCTCTTTGTATTTCGGTAATGCGAAAATAAGTAAAATGAATCCCCCAATTAAGGTTCTAACGCCTGCAAATAAAACAGGTGGTGTATAATGCAAGGCAAATTTAGATAAAGGCCAATTAATTCCCCACATAATAACGAGAAAAGTAAGGATTATGGCCGTTTTTGTTCGAGAAAGCTGTGTCACGGTAAGACCTCCTTGTTGTATTTCATTTCACTATGATATGATATCGACTGTGATAAATAAAATGAATCTTTTTTATAAGGGGTATAAGTGATTAGTTATGACCATTACACAACTACAAGTTTTGATTAAAACGGTTGAATTAGGTAGTTTTACGAAAGCAGCAAAAGCACTTAATATGACACAGCCTGCTGTCAGTCATGCCATTTCAAGTATTGAGTCAGAATTAGATATTACGATTCTTATACGTGATAAGAGAGAAGGTTTAATTGTTACTGACGTAGGAGAGAGAATTCTTGTTCATATTAGAGAAATATTGAATGGAATTGAGAAAATTGAGCAAGAAGTTGCGATGGAGAAAGGACACGAAGTTGGGACGATTCGAATTGGGAGTTTTCCGAGCGCTTCTGCACATTTCTTACCCAAAATGATAAACCTTTTTAAGGAGAAGTATCCGAACTTAGAAGTCGTTCTTTGTGAAGGAACGATTAAAGAAGTTGAAGATTGGTTAGTATCGAGGGTTATTGATATAGGAATTGTTATTTTGCCTAATAAAGATATGGAGATTGTTCCATTAGCGAAGGGGAAAATGGTTGTTATCTTAAGAGAGGATCATCCTCTCTGTAAGAAGGACGCTATTACAATTAGTGATTTAGAGAATGAACCGATCATATTATGTAAGGGTGGATACGAACCACCCATTATTGATATGTTTAAACAAGCAAACGTACCACTTCGGGCTGAGTATGTAATTTCGACAGTTACTACAGCTTTAAATATGATTCAAGAAGGATTAGGCATTGCAATATTGGCTGAATTATCTTTAACGAATTTACCCAAAAATGTGCAAACGAGAGAATTGGAACCACAAGTATGGAGAGAAATTGCTTTAGCTGCTCCTTCATTAAAGGATTCTTCAATCGCTGTGCAGCTATTTATTGAAGAATTTCAAGCGCTATTTGCAGAATAAAAAGAGGTGTCTCATATATCATAATGGGACACTTTTTAATTTACTTATAAAAAATCTGTGAAAAGGATTGACTTATTTTTTAGTTGTAACTATAATGATTACATCGAGGTGGTGATGACGATGAAAATTAGTAGCCGCTTTTCTATAGCTGTTCATATTTTATCTATTTTGAAAAACAATCCATCTTCACTTTGTACTTCAGACTATATGGCTGAAAGTGTAAATACAAATCCGGTAGTAATCCGTAAAATTATGTCGTACTTGAAACAAGCTGGATTTGTTTACGTAAATCGCGGGCCAGGTGGTGCGGGATTATTAAAGGATTTACATGAAATCACATTGTTAGATGTGTATCATGCAGTGAACGTAGTCGAAGAAGACAAGCTATTTCATATTCACGAGCAACCAAATCCAGATTGTCCAATTGGAGCGAATATTCAAGTGGTGTTAGAAGTTATATTAATTCAAGCACAATCCGCGATGGAAGAAGTTTTGAAAAATATTTCGATGGAGCAGTTGTTTGAATCTTTACAAGAGAAAATGAATGCTTAAAATATTATCTATATTTTTTTATTATCGATGTAACTATATTGATTACAACTATAAAGGTAAGGTGTAAAAATTATGACTGTAAAAATGAAAGTATACTCAGACTTTATATGTCCGTTTTGTTTTTTAGCAAAAGGTCCATTAGATGAGGTAGTGAAAGAGAAAGATGTAGAGATTGAATGGATGCCATTTGAATTACGTCCAAGTCCATATTCAAAAATAGACCCATGGAATGAGCCAGAAAAATTAGGTTCATGGGATGCTTTCATTCTTCCGACAGCGAAGAAGTTAGGAATTGATATGCGTTTGCCACGTGTTTCCCCACATCCATATACGCATTTAGCTTTCGAAGGATGTCAATTTGCGAAAGAACGTGGACTAGGTAATGAGTATCATCACCGCGTATTCACAGCATTTTTCCAAGAAGAGCAAAACATTGAAGATATTGATGTGTTAACAAAATTAGCGGTAGAAGTAGGACTTCCTGAGGCGGAATTTAAAGATGCTTTAGTAACTCGTAAATATAAAGAAAAGCATCAAGAAGCAATTCAGCACGCATATGATGAAGCGAATATTATGGCTGTTCCAACTGTCATGATTGGAGATGAAGTCATTCAAGGGCTTGCTAGTAAAGAAACACTAGAAAGGGTCATTGATAAAGAAATTGAAAAGGATAAAACAAATTCATTTGAAGGTGTGCAATGTAATACCGATGGATATTGCTAATTCGATTGTTATGAAATAACAAAATAAATAATAAAACAAATATTTGGAGGAATTAAAATGTCAGCAACTACAACAAATTTAAAAGAAGCAATCGTGAACCGTCGTTCAATTCGTAAAGTAACAAAAAACGATGCGATTACGAAAGAAAGAATTGAAGAAGTGTTAAAAACAGCTTTACACGCACCAACATCTTTTAATATGCAAAGTAGCCGTATGGTTGTATTAATGGATGGAGAGCATGAAAAGTTTTGGGATATCGTAAAAGAAACGCTTAGATCACGCGTACCAGCAGAAAACTTTGAAGCGACTGTAGAAAGACTAAAAGGTTTCCATACAGGTGTAGGTACAGTTTTATTCTTTGAAGACCAAGCAACTGTAGAAAAAATGCAAGAAAATGCACCGTTATATAAAGATCAATTCCCATTCTGGTCTCATCAAGGTAATGCAATGTTACAACATACTGTGTGGATGCTATTATCTGCTGAAGGAATTGGCGCATCGCTGCAACATTACAACCCAATCGTAGATGCTGATGTAAAAGAAACTTGGAACATTCCAGCAGAGTGGAGCTTAGTAGGTCAAATGCCATTTGGTGAACCAAATGAACAGCCAGCAGAAAGAACATTCTTACCTACTGAAGATGTAGTGAAATTTTATTAAGAAATACAATATGTAACGATAAGGAAGCTGTGCTTAGAAACAGCTTCCTTTTTTGTATTAGTGTTAATTTATAAGCATTTAGGGAAGGAATATAACAAATAGTCAGGTGAGAAAGGAAGTAGGAAAATGAATGACGAGAAAAAATATACAGTGGTAGGTACTGATGTCGAGGAAGTAAAACGTTTAAATAAAAATTCAGGATTAACGTATAATCAAGTGAAAGAAATGTTAGCGAAGCAAATGCAAAAAAAGAAGTGATTAGATTGAAATCATTCATTTTTTCATTTAACATTTTGATTGGAGAGAGTTAAGTAAAAGGTAACTCTCTTTTTTATATAACTGAGCAACTGTAAGAGTGGAGGAAGCAACATGAAAAAGTGGGTAAAGATAACGTTGTCTATCGCCGGAGGTATTGTCCTATTGGTATGTGCCGGTGGATATTACGTGTATAAAAATTATTTTCCAAAGGAACCAGAGCGTATTGTATATGATAAAGACAGAGTGTTAAAGCCGATACATAACCAGCTTAAAGGGATCAACATAGATAATGTAAAGATAAAAGAAAAAGCAGTTGTAAATGCAACTGTGGATGAACTTCAAAATATGGTCGATGATGGAAAATTATCATATGAAGAATTAACGAGTATTTATCTCTTTAGAATACAAGAACATGACCAAAATGGAATATCATTAAATGCTGTTACAGAGATTAATCCAAATGCAATAGAGCAAGCACGAAAGTTAGATAAAGAGAGGTCGTTAAATAAAAAATCGAACTTATACGGCATTCCTGTCATCGTAAAAGATAATGTACAAACTGCAAAAGTGATGCCAACAAGCGCAGGCACTTTTGTATTAAAAGATTGGGTTGCAGATGAAGATGCCACGATTGTGAAGAAGTTGAAAGAAGAGGGGGCATTTGTTTTAGGTAAAGCAAATATGTCTGAATGGGCGAATTATTTATCTTTTACAATGCCAAGTGGATATAGCGGGAAGAAAGGGCAAAATTTAAATCCGTACGGTCCAATTACATTTGATACATCAGGATCCAGTTCGGGGTCTGCTACAGTGGTTGCGGCAGATTTTGCACCGCTTGCAATTGGGACAGAAACGACGGGATCTATTGTCGCACCAGCGACGCAGCAATCTGTAGTTGGGTTACGTCCATCGTTAGGTATGGTTAGCAGAGCTGGCATTATCCCATTAGCTGAAGCACTTGATACTGCAGGGCCAATGGCAAGAACGGTAAAAGACGCGGCAACGTTATTTAATACAATGGTAGGTTATGATGAAAAAGATGCTATGACAGAAAAAATGAAAGATAGAGATAGAATAGATTATACGAATGATTTATCAATAGATGGATTAAAAGGAAAAAAGATAGGGATTCTTTTTTCTGTAGATCAACAAGATGAAAATAGAAAAGCAGTAGCAGAAAAGATTAGAAAAGACATTCAAGATGCCGGTGCGATATTGACTGATGATATTCAGTTAAGTAGCGAGGGTGTAGATAATCTGCAAACATTAGAATATGAGTTCAAACATAATGTTAACGACTATCTTTCGAAGCAAAAAAATGTGCCTGTAAAATCGTTAGAAGAGATTATAGCGTTTAATAAAAAAGATAGTAAAAGAAGAATGAAATATGGACAAACATTAATTGAGGGCTCTGAAAAATCTGCTATAACGAAAGATGAATTTGAAAAAGTAGTTCAAACGAGTCAAGAAAATGCAAGGAAAGAGCTAGATAGATATTTAGTAGAAAAAGGATTGGACGCTTTAGTCATGATTAATAACGATGAAGTTCTTTTATCAGCTGTAGCTGGTTATCCTGAATTAGCGGTACCAGCAGGCTATGATAAAAATGGAGAGCCAGTAGGTGTTGTATTTGTCGGGAGGCAGTTTGGTGAAAAAGAACTTTTCAATATTGGATATGCGTATGAACAACAGTCTAAAAATAGACGTTCTCCTAAAATATAGAATTTAAAAATAGTTTTTAGGAAAGGATTAGATAAAAAATCAGACATTAAAAAAGAAAAAAAGGATTCTTCCAAATTAGTAAGAAAGATTGTCTATAGAAGTTCATAAAATGTAATAGTATTACAATGAATACGTTCGTTTTGTAATATATCAAATTTACATCCATAGAAGGGGGAGGTTAAATCTTAATGAATGAAGTGAAAAATTTTTTTCGAAGTAGAGGGTTTCAACGGTTTATCGTTTTAATAATATTAGCGTTTGTATTATACGGATTAAAAAGTATGATCAATTTAATATTAATTACGTTTATACTGACATTTTTAATGGATCGGTTTCAACGTTTTATTTCAAAGAAATTGAAAGTGAATCGAAAAATTGTTATCGCATGTTTGTATATAATATTAGTTTCCTTTATCGGCACGACATTGTATAAATATTTGCCTGTGCTAACGATACAAATTTCACAATTGATTTATCAATTTAAACTGTTTTTTCAAAATCCACCGGATAATGAGATCATTAAATATGCACTTTCGACAATTAATGGAATGGAAGTATCAAAATATATAGAACAAGGTGTAGATGTCATCTATCAATCGATAGCGAATATAGGAAAGGTGAGTTTACAAATATTATTGTCTCTAATATTAAGCTTATTTTTCTTATTAGAAAAAGAGCGTATTATTACATTTACTTCTAAGTTTAAAGAGAGTAAACTAAAGATTTTTTATGAGGAGATTGCATATTTTGGTGAAAGGTTTGCAAGGTCGTTCGGTAAAGTAATTGAAGCACAATTTTTAATTGCAGTTGTAAATTGTATCCTGACTGTCATTGCATTAATCGTTTTAGGATTTCCACAGCTTCTCGTATTAGCTGTTATGATTTTCTTATTAGGGTTGATTCCTGTTGCCGGCGTAATCATTTCACTGTTTCCACTTTGTATCATTGCCTATAACGTAGGTGGGGTTATGTACGTTTTGTACATACTAGTGTTCATTACAGTGATTCACGCTCTTGAAAGTTATTTTTTAAATCCAAAATTTATGTCTGCAAAAACGAATTTGCCTGTCTTTTATACATTTATGATTCTCATCTTTTCAGAGCACTTCCTCGGAATATGGGGGCTTATTATCGGGATACCGATCTTTATCTTTTTATTAGATGTACTTGACGTAAATAATGATAAATTGATTAAAAGCAATAAGTGATAGAAATAACCGATGTTGTCTTTTTTGAAAACATCGGTTATTTCTTATTTTTTTTTGGAGGAGGTAGTTTTATAAATTTATTTGCAATTAAAGCTATAATAACAGCAGCAAAAATAAGGACCGCGATTATGCCAATCCCCATACCTGCCCATCCTCCTATAAGGAACATACTTATCGGTATTGCTAATAAGCTTAAAATAATAAGGATCAACCCGAGATTCTTATCATATTTTTTAGTTGGAAATAGCGTTCTGATGATTAAAAAGAGAAAAAGTATTAATGACGCTACAGCTAGTAAGAGGATGACAATTGTCCAAGAATCATCCATAAAATCACTCCTTTCTATTATGGATAATATTACGGTTTAGATTGAGGGTGAACAATAAAAATATAAAAAAGCAATCCAATATGAATTGGATTGCTTTTTTGAATGAAATATACGATTAAAGAACGGGAGCCATTGTTTCTTTCAACACTTGAACAGAGTGATCGAATTTTAATTCTTCGTCTTCACTTAATTCTACTTCTAAAATTTCACGAACACCGCCACGATTTAAAACAGCAGGTACGCCGATATAAACATCTTTTTGACCGTATTGACCTTCTAAGTATGCTGAAACTGTTAATACGCTATTTTCGTCGTTTAAAATAGCTTTTGTAACACGTAGAAGTGACATACCAATACCATAATAAGTTGCACCTTTGCGCTCAATAATATGGTAGGCTGCATCACGAACATTTATGAAAATTTTGTCTAAATCTTCTTGTGTGTATGTGTTGTCTTTATCAAGAAGCGTTTGTAGTTTTTGAATACCAACTGATACGTGACTCCATACTGGAAGTTCTGTATCACCATGTTCTCCGATAATATAAGCATGAATGTTGTGTGGACCAATGTCGAAGTACTCACCTAACATATAGCGGAAACGAGCAGAGTCAAGCGTTGTACCAGAACCGATTACTCGTTCTTTTGGTAAACCAGATTCTTTCCAAGTAACGTACGTTAAAATATCTACAGGGTTTGTTGCGATTAAGAAGATGCCATCAAATCCGCTATCCATAATACTGCGAACGATTTGTTTAAAGATTTTAGCGTTTTTCTCAACTAAATCTAAACGTGTTTCACCTGGCTTTTGTGGTAATCCAGCTGTAATGACTACAAGATCAGCATCTTTACAATCTTCGTAGCTACCTTTCCATACTCTAGTTGGAGCTGGTGCAAATGGAACAGCGTGACTTAAATCCATTGCTTCTCCTTCGGCTTTTGCTTCATTTACATCAACTAAAACAAATTCTTCAGCTACAGCTTGGTTAATCATGCAGTAAGCATAGCTACATCCAACTGCACCTGTTCCTACTAATACAACACGGTTAATACCTTTTTTCATTTCACAATTCCTCGCAATTTCATTGATTTTATTATGTAAGATAATACGTCCTACTTCTATAAATTCATATCTAGTTTATTACATTTTATAAAAGATATTCAAGTATTTGAAAATGTATCCGTTCAAATTTGCGAACAAAACATAGGAATTCAGTTAACTGAATATAATTCAGTAAAATCCTTTTTAAAAGGGGAAATGGTATGGGGAATCCATTATCGATGGAACAAATGCTTCAAATTGTTCATGAAGGGCTTGCCAAAACGAATAACCCCAAACAAATTACAGTTGCCGGTGCAGGGATTTCTGGATTAGTTGCAGGTTCTTTATTGAAAGAGGCTGGACATGAAGTAACGATTATAGAAGCAAATAACAGAATAGGTGGCAGGGTGTATACGATTCGTGAACCGTTTAGTGCGGGTTTATACTTTAATGCAGGACCGATGAGAATTCCTGATACGCATGAGTTAACTTTAGCGTATATTCGTAAATTTAAACTACCGTTAAACCTTTTTATAAATAAAACTTTTGCAGATATCATTTATACGAATCATATTCAAACGAGATTGAATGTGTTTGAATATGATCCAAGTATACTTGAATATCCGGTTTTGGATAAAGAAAGAGGAAAAACGGCAGAAGAGCTAATGCTTGAAGTATTAGAACCAATACTAAATTATATTAAGAAGGATCCTAATAAAAACTGGTTTATCGTTGAAAAAAAGTATAAAACGTATTCGCTTGGTTTATTTTTAATGGAGTATTATTCGGATGGAGCAATAGATATGATTGGTGTACTTCTTGATATGGAAGCATATATGGGAATGTCTTTAATTGAAGTATTACGGGAAATGATTTTTTTTACTTCAACGGCGAAATATTACGAGATAACGGGCGGGATGGATGCATTACCAAATGCATTTTTACCACAGCTAAAGGATAATATTTTTATGTCCTATAAAGTAGAAAAAATAATACAAGAAGATAATAAAGTGATGCTGCAAGTAAAACATGAACAAACGTTAGATCCATTTACAATAACAAGTGATATTGCTATTATCACAATTCCGTTTTCGGCGTTACGATTTGTAGAAGTTCAGCCATTTCATTTATTCACTTATTTTAAAAGACGAGCAATTCGTGAATTAAATTATATTGCTGCAACTAAAATTGCGATAGAGTTCAAAAGTAGATTTTGGGAAAGAGTCGGGCAGTATGGTGGGAAATCTATTACGGATTTACCGATACGTTTTACATATTATCCGAGCTATGGCATTCAGTCACCAGGGGCAGCTATCGTTATAGCAAGTTATACGTGGGCGGATGAGGCTTTAACATGGGATAGTCTCCCGCATAGAGAGCGTATTCGTTACGCATTGAAAAATTTAGCGCAAATATATGGGAATGTAGTCTATAGTGAGTTTATAACAGGGGAATCTTTTAGCTGGAGTAAGAATACGTATTCTTGCGGAGCATTTACAGCTTTTGAACCAGGCCAAGAGCTAGAATTATTTCCTTATATTGCGTCGCCGGCTGGAAACGTACACTTTGCAGGAGAACATACAACGTTGACACATGGGTGGATGCAGGGAGCGATTGAGTCTGGAATTAGAGTTGCTCATGAAGTAAATGAAAAGTGAAGATAGAAGATATATTTACAAATTGTTATTCTTTTAATAAAATGATAAATATAAATCGTAATTATTACGCTTTGAATACGTTTGAAATAAAGAAATGGATGGTTGATCAAATGAATAAAGTGGAAATTCATATATTAGGTGGTTTTTTAGGTAGTGGAAAATCAACATTATTACAAAATTTATTAGTAGCGGAGAAGAAGAAGAATAGAAAAGTTGCTGTTTTAATGAATGAAATTGGTGAATACTCAGTAGATACAGATATTATTGGTAAAGAGAATGTGTTAAGAGAATTACTAAAAGGATGTATTTGTTGTACGTTAAAGGAAGAACTTGAAATACAATTGCATTCATTATATCAGCAAGAAAGACCAGATGTAATTTACATAGAAACAACAGGCGTCGCACATCCAATTGAAGTGTTAGATGCATGTGTATCACCAATTTTAGCACCTTTCTTAGAAGTGAAATCAATTGTAGTCGTTTTAGATGCAGTAAGATGGTTAAATCGAAGTATATTAAGTGCAAATGTGCAACAGTTACTGCATGAGCAAATGAAATTTAGTAGTCACCTTCTTATTAATAAATCAGATTTACTAACAGAAGAAGATAAGAACAAAGTACTTGAAGAAGTGAAAGCAATAAATAATCATGCGAAATTGTTTGAAACAAAATATTGTAATATATCTTTAGATGATATAGAAGAAGCTGAATTTGTGAGTGCTGGGGAACACGAGACACTTCATGTTAAACAGCATTTACATATACAAACGATGACGTATCAATTTACGAAATCGATTGATCAAGACAAATTATATGAATGGCTTTCGAATTTACCAGATAGTATTTATCGAGTGAAAGGTTTTGTGAAATTCCATGGAGATAAATACCCTCATCTATTCCAATATTCGTTTGGCGTACCAACTTTACTAGAGCAAGATTTTGGTTTCCCGACAAACTTGGTAGTAATCGGGGAAGGGCTAGATAAGAAACAATTGGTTGAAGGGTTAGAAAAGGTAGAAAATAATTAAGTGCTTTTTATGTAGGCTGCAATAATTAACTTAAGTTAATTATTGCAGCTTTTTTCGTGATGAATACTGTAATGAAACAGTATTTTCAATTGGATAACGGAATATATATTGATTGTATGTCCATTTCCATTTAATAGGAAGGTGATTATAGATTTGTGCCGAATGTAGAGGATACTACAAGAGTTTTCCATTATCTATCTTATAGTTTAAAAGTCATGATTACGGGCAGGGGAATTTGGCGTGTTTGATTCTATCAGAAAGTAAAGTATGGGGAGGATCACAATGTCGATGAAAAAACGTAAGTGGCTAAAAACGATGTTTACTGGTTGTGTTTTAGGTTCGTTATTAATAACGGCAGCTTGTTCAGGAAAGAAAACAAGTACAGAGGATGAAAAAACGATTAAGGTAGGGGTTCTTGCATCATTAACAGGTCCATTAGAATCGTATGGAAAGCAAACAGTGAACGGATTTGAATTAGGGTTAGACTATGCAACTGGTGGAACAGGAAAAGTGGAAGGGAAAAAAATTAAGTTTGTAGTAGAAGATACGGAAACGAAAGCCGATGTAGCGGTAAAGAAAGCTACGAAATTATTAGAAGAAGAGAAAGTTGATTTCTTAGTCGGATCGTCTAGTTCAAGTGATACGTTAGCGGTTTTACCACTTGCTGAAGAATATGAAAAAATTATGGTTGTAGAACCGGCAGTTGCTGATAGTATTACCGGGAAGAACTGGAATAAATATATTTTTAGAACTGGAAGAAGTTCCTCACAAGATGCGATTGCAGGAGCAGCAGCAATTGCGAAAAAAGATGTAAAGATTGCGACGTTTGCTCCAGATAACGCTTTTGGTCGTGAAGGGATTGCGGCATTTAAAGCGGGTGCGAAAAAATTAGGAGCAAACATTGTAAACGAGCAATACGCTGACACGAATTCAACAGATTTTACGGCAAATATTCAAAATATCATTAGCTCAAAACCAGATTACTTATTTATCGTTTGGGCAGGGGCAAATTCACCTTGGAAACAGTTGAAAGATATGAATGTGGAAGCGCAAGGTATTAAAGTCTCTACTGGTGCACCGGATATACCAGCATTAAAAACGATGGATGCATTAGTAGGAATGCAAGGTTTTTCTGTTTATTATCATGCACTTCCAAAAAATAAGGTGAATGACTGGTTAGTTGAAGAACATAAAAAAAGATTTAATGGTGCAGTACCAGATTTATTTACAGCAGGAGGAATGTCAGCGGCAATTTCCATTGTGGAAGCATTAAAGAAAACAAATGGTGATACAGATGTAAATACATTGATTAAGAAAATGGAAGGAATGGAATTTGATACACCGAAAGGAAAGATGAAATTTAGAGAGAAAGACCACCAAGCGATGCAGACGCTATATTCTATCACGTTGAAAAAGCAAGATGGTGTTGATTATCCGGTACCAGTGTTAGAGCGAGAATTAACGATGAAAGAGACAGAACCACCAGTTCAAAATAAATAGACTGAATTTTCTGTTGTTTTTGTATAAAGAGGTGATACCCTCTTTATACGTATTTCTTTCATACTGAAAGCTTTAAAGGGAGGGATTTCGTGACACATTTGTTAGAGACGAAAAATCTTTGTGTATCTTTTGGTGACCATCATGTTATTAAAGATGTTAATTTAACGGTACAAAAGGGAAAGCTCATTTCAATTATTGGACCGAATGGTGCCGGCAAGACAACGTTATTTAACTTACTAAGTGGACAAATTTCTCCGACGAAAGGTGAAGTGTATTTTAAAGGAAAAGAGATTACAAAATTATCGATTTCAGACCGAACAAGATTAGGAATCGGGCGCTCTTTTCAGCTTACAAATATATTCCCAGAGTTAACGGTACTTGAAAATGTACGTTTAAGTGTTCAATCATTCGTTCAAGATTATTACAGTTTTTTCCCGAATGTAGCTAAGTTAAAGCAGCAAACTGGAGAGGCGAGACGTCTTTTAAAAACAGTGCTACTTCATGAGAAAGAGGGGGTATTAGCAAAAGATTTAGCTCACGGGGAAAAAAGAAAGTTAGAGCTTGCTATGTTATTAGCATTAAAGACAGATGTATTACTGCTTGATGAGCCAACTGCGGGTATTTCAGTTGAGGAAGTTCCGGCTATTTTACAAGTGATTGAAAATATTAAAAAACATCCAGAGAGCACAATCGTACTCATCGAACACAAAATGGATATGGTACTAGGTTTGTCGGACCATCTTATCGTTTTATTTCATGGCGAGTTATTAGCGGAAGGGTTACCAGAAGAAATGATGAAAGATGAGCGTGTACAAAGTGCTTATTTAGGGGGATTATATAGTGGCTCTATTACAAGTGAATAATATAGAGACGTATTTAGATCAGTTTCATATTTTACAAGGGGTATCACTCACTGTTGAGAAAGGGACGATTACTGTACTGTTTGGAAGAAACGGGGCGGGAAAAACAACAACGTTGCGATCGGTTATGGGATTTCATCGGATAGCAAATGGTGAGATTTATTATGATAGTACGCAGGTCAATGGATTATCTACACATTTAATTTCAAGAAAAGGAATAGGCTATGTACCAGAAAATCAAGGGATTTTTCATGATTTAACAGTAGAAGAGACGTTCGCACTTGCGAGTGGAAAAGGAGAAGAAGTTCACGAGAAAATAGATTGGATGCTCGAGCTATTTCCTGATTTAAAGCAGTTTTGGAATAAGAAAAGTGGGCTTTTAAGCGGGGGACAAAAACAAATGTTGGCTATTTCAAGAGCGTTTATTAATAGTGATGGACTATTGCTTATTGACGAGCCAAGTAAGGGGCTATCACCAATTATGATAGAAAAATTAATGGTAGCAATTTTGAAAATGAAGGAGAAAACGACTGTTTTACTTGTTGAACAAAATTTTATGATGGCTAGTCAAATCGGTGATTATTTTTACATTATGGATAATGGGCGTATTGTGCATAAAGGTTTTATGAATGAACTGCGAGAGGATAAAGAAACATGTCATAAATATTTAGGTATTTCTTAACATTGATACGGGGGGATAGAACGTGGATGTGTTAATTAACTTATTTGTAAACGGCGTTTCAACCGGGATGCTTATTTTTTTATTAGCATCAGGTCTTTCACTTATTTTCGGCCTAATGAGCGTTTTAAACTTTGCACATGGTGGTTTATTTGCATGGGGAGCTTTTACAGGCGTTTGGTTATTTAATATGACAGGTAGTTATGTGTTAGCGTTAGTTGGAGCGGTTGCTATGGGAATGTTGCTTGGTTTTATTTTAGAACGATTTCTTATTAGGCCAGTGTATGGAAACCATGTTCGCCAGCTACTCGTTACACTCGGAGGAATGCTCGTTCTTAGTGAGTGTATAAAAATATTTTGGGGACCGAATCCAATTAGTGCAAAGTTACCGATATGGTTACAAGGTAGCTATACATTTGGAGGGGTTATATTAATAAAATACCGGTTGTTCGTTATTTTAGTTGGGATACTAATTTACATTGCTCTACTATTACTACTCAAAAAAACAAAGATAGGTCTTATGATCCGCGCTGGTGTAATGGATAAGGAGATGGTTCAAGCACTCGGCATTAACGTGAAAGCTATATTTTCGTTCGTCTTTCTATTAGGAGCAGGAATGGCAGCGTTAGGTGGATTCTTATTTGCACCATATTCAGGCGTTGTTTTCGCCGAAATGGGTATGCAATATGCAATTTTAGCTTTCATTGTAGTAATAATTGGAGGGTTAGGTAGCGTCCAAGGTTCAGCAATCGCTTCTTTAATTGTCGGATTAGCCGGAGCTTTTACAGCATATTTCATGCCAGATTTATCACTTGCAATCAATATGTTAATGTTACTGTTTTTCTTAATAGTGAAGCCAACTGGACTTGTTGGTGAAAAGGGGTGAAATGGTGAACAACACATCGAATCGAATTAAAGTATACTTCGGAGTATTTATGCTCATTTGTTTAAGTGTATTTCCGTTCGTAAATGATTCACGGAGCTTGTTAATTTTGTTCACTCAAATCTTCATCTTTGCTATTTTTGCAATGAGTTTTGATATATTGCTTGGTTATACAGGAATTGTATCGTTCGGCCACTGTATGTTCTTTGGAATAGGAGCATATGGGGTAGCACTTTTATTCGATCGACAAGGTGTATCAATAACAAACTTTTTCATAGGTATAATAGCGGCAATTATCGTTTCAGCAATCGTTAGTTATATAATCGGCTTGCTTTCTTTACGGTTGAAAAGTCATTTTTATGCAATGTTAACGCTCGCTATTTCACAGTTGTTTTTCGTACTTGCTGAAAAATGGCGTGGGCTAACTCACGGAGGAGATGGATTTACATTTGGAGTACCAGAAATATTCCGTGATCGTTTTACATTTTATTATGTAACGTTTATATGTTTAATCAATATTTTCATTTTGCTACGTCTTTTCACCAAATCTTCAATTGGGAAAGTATTAAAGGCAATTTCACAAAATGAACAAAGAGTTGAAGCACTTGGTTATAAAGTTCTTCATTATAAAATTATCGCAAGTGTAGTGGCGGGAATAGTTGCAGCGATTAGCGGTGGTCTATTCGTCATCACATTACGCTTTGTAAATACCACTGTATTTTCAATTGAAATGACGTTAAATGCATTATTAATGACAATGATTGGAGGGGTTGGAACGTTAATCGGAGCCATTGCAGGAGCTGGTATCATTGAATCACTAAAATATTATTTATCAGAATTAGCGACGGAGTATCCGATTTTTGAAAGATGGACGATTATTCTAGGGTTATTGTATATAATCGTGTTACTAGTTTTTCCGAAAGGATTAGTTGGAACGGTTAAGCAGTTGAAGAGTGTTAAAAGGAGTAAGAAGGAGAAAAGCGCAGGTGTGGAGCAGAACGTGTGAAAAATCAATTGTATATAAAAAAAACCCCTCTTTTATATACGTTCAAGAGGGGTTTTTATTTTGAAAAAAGTTTGTAAACAAAGTCATTCTATTACTCAAATAGTTCATCAGGGGTATGCTTAATAAAGTTTCGATTCGTAAAAAAATGAACAGCTAATTTCTCTATTGGAACATTTTCAATTGTTACTAACTTATCATTTTTAATCGGTAAAAAAGCTATCCCATTTCCCTCAACGATAAATTCTTCCATAAGCGAATAAGAATCTAACTGTTGAAGTTGGCGCTGAGATAGATTGTTTTCTTTTAAAAATTGTATTGTCTTATTTCTAAAAGGGCACTTCTTGTCATTACTAACGAAGAAAAGTTCTTTTGAATAGTCAATGGTACACTTTTCTTTCGCTTTTAATAAACCTACAGAAATTGAAGTGGTGAATACTTTTTTAAACGCTGCGTCAGGATAATCCTCATAAGTTATGACCATATCAACTTTTTGTTGCTGTAACAGTGTTTGTAAGTGGCTACTACTTTCAATGTATAGTTGGTAACTCCTAAAATTTTCTTTAATGCGCATACTTAAATAATTTGTCAAAATAGATTGTGATGTCGCAATTACATAAGAAGAACCACTCGTTTTAATTTCATTTTTTGCTTCTTCTAACAGAGTTAATATTCTATTCGTGTAGTCTAATAAAATGTCACCAGAAGGTAACAATGAAACACCTTTGTTATCTCTATGTAGTAATGGTGTTTCTAACTCTTGTTCTAATTTTTTTATTCGCTCCGTTATATTCGGTTGCACATAACCTAGCTCTTTAGCAGCTTTACTAATAGAGCCTTCATTCGCTACAGTTTTAAATATGATAAGATCATTTATTTCCATTCATTTCAGCCCCTTATACGGTATCATTATAAATGATACCAAACATAATTTATACCTATTTTACGTTAGTTAGCCATCGGTTTATCATTATGTATATAAGATTGAAAGTGAGTGATAAACATGATTGGAATGCAATATAAGGTTATTTTGCCAAAGGATTATGATATAAGGATTATTAGAGAAAGGGTAAAAAAGAATGGTCATAAAACAGATGGTTTTCAAGAGTTGAATTTTAAGGCCTATTTAATTACTGAGGCAGGTAAGGACAGGAATTTCTATAATTGCTATGCACCTTTATATATTTGGAATGGTCATGAAGGGATGAACAAATTTATCTTTGAAGGGTATTACGATAATATTTTACAATCGTTCGGGTGGCAACAAATAAATATAGGTGTTCCATTCGTTGTTAATGTAAGTAATGACTTTAGAAAAAGTAGATATGTTGTTGAATATGTAGGGAGTATTTCTCAAATGGATTCATTGATTGGGGCTCAATTTAATATTTCGAATCAGAATGTCCAGAATACAGAAAATTGTATAGGGAATGTAATAGTCTATAACCCAGATAAGTGGGGATATAGTCATTTTGATTTTTATGAAGAAAAGCCTGAAATTGAAGCAATGAAGGATATTACAATATATGAAGTTCTACACATTTCACAGTAGATGTGGAATTGAAATATAGATTAATTATTTATAAAAAATCCATTTTGATTCAAGTAAAAAGGTTCAAAATGGATTTTTCTTGGTTATCTTATGTATACTCAAAACAAATTACTGCTTTTCTTAATTCTTTATTGAAGAATAAGTATATACGATCTGCACCATAAGCTTGAAAATAATATCCTGTAACAAATCCAACATACGTAAATGGATGACCATATTCATCTTTTGGCACATATAGAAGATTAGTATAGTCAAAAGATTCAAATCTTCAATTAATTTATAGACCTGATGTTATGTCTAAGGAGGAAGTAAAAGTGGAACTTAAGTAATTTATCCCGTAAAAGCCCGATGGGTGTAAACAAGGGTCTCTTATGCAAACCTATACAAGTTTTACATGAAGACGGTAATCTTGAATGAATTTACGGTACGATAAAAGAAAATAATAGGTTAGATGGTGTGAATTTCAAACATACCGTTTTGGAAAACAAAAATAAATGCATGATAAGGATTAGGCGTTGGAGCTTAATCCTTTTTTTATGGAGATGTAGAGAATGGTAAGTAGACCTAATACTACACGAGTAATACCTTTGGTTAAGTTCAAGTAAGTTGAGTTATATAAAAAAATGTAATTATCACTTGCATTAACATCACTTGCGTAGTAAAGTGATAATAAGATAAACGCTAGGAAGTGATAAAACATGCGTGATAATACGATAGGATCGTTAATATGGTTACGTTTAATACGATTTACGAATCAAAGTAATCAAATGTCAAATGAATTTTTAAAACGGTTTGATTTAACGACAGCCCAATTTGATGTCCTTTTGCAAATACGGACATATCAGCCGTTGACACAAATGGAGTTAGCTGAAAAGGTTACTGTTACGCAAGGCGGTATTTCTCGAATGTTAACTCGTCTTGAAAAAGAAGGATATATTGTGCGAAAACAAGATTGGAAAACAAAAACAATTAGTCTTACAGAGCAAGGAGAAGCAGCTTTAGAGAGAGCATTGCCAGAGCAACTTGCATTTCAATCTTCGTTTTTTGATGATGTATTAAATGAAGAAGAGCAGAAAATATTATACGAGCTGATGACGAAAGTTCATAAGCATAGTGAAAAAAAAGAATTACCGCAAGAGTAATTTTTTTATACTATCAATTGACTAATCAAGTGAGGGCGTAGGTAATACGGAGATACACTTGACTTACCAACGTTTTTAGAAAAAAACTAATACTACTTTATTAAAGGGGAGAGTAACTATGGAAAAATACCGTATAGATACAAGAAAAGGAATTGAGTTTGGATTATATTCAATCGGTGATCATGTTTTAAATCCACATAATGGGGAGAAAATTACGCCAGAGAAAAGAATTCACGAACGAATTGAAACAGCTAAGTTAGCAGATGAGGCAGGGCTTGATGTGTTTGCTGTCGGCGAAAGTCATCAAACACATTTTACAACGCAAGCTCATACAGTTATTTTAGGGCGGCCGCGCAAGCTACGAAAAATATAAAAATTGCAAGTTCCGCAACGATATTAAGTACATCTGACCCAGTTCGAGTATATGAGGATTTCGCTACCATTGACTTGATTTCTAATGGTCGTGCTGAAATCGTAGCTGGTCGTGGATCTCGTATTGGAGGATATAGTTTACTTGGTTACGATGTAAATGATTATGAAGAGTTATTTGAAGAGAAGATGGATCTTTTATTAAAAATTAATAAAGAGGAACATGTCACATGGAATGGGCAGTTCAGAGCACCACTTGAGCATGCTTCAGTTATTCCTAGAGCTAAAAACAATAACCTGCCAATTTGGCGTGCGGTTGGTGGACCGCCAGCTAGTGCAATTAAAGCAGGACGTGCAGGTGTGCCAATGATGATAACAACACTTGGTGGTCCAGCAATTAACTTTAAAGTGTCAGTAGATGCTTACCGCGAGGCTGCTCAGCAAAGTGGATTTGATCCAGCTAGTTTACCAGTTGCGACAACGAGTTTATTTTATACGGCAAAAAATTCACAAGATGCACTTAGTGAATATTACCCTCATATTAATGCTGGTATGCTTACACTGCGCGGTGGTGGGTATCCGAAACAGCAATTTACAAATGCAATAGATTACCGTGATGCTTTAATGGTTGGTAGCCCACAACAAATCATTGAGAAAATGCTTTACCAATATGAATTGTTTGGCCAACAACGCTTTATGGCACAAATTGATTTTGGCGGTGTACCATTTGATAAAATTGAGAAAAATATTGAATTAATTGCTACTGAAATTTTACCAGCCGTTAGAAAACATACAGCAAAATAAATAAAAAAACTGAGAGTCTAATTGACTCTCAGTTTTTTATTTGTTCTGGAAAAATGACAAAAAAATGAACTTTTAGTCGAGGGAGAGGGAAGCTATTTTTCTATTTTTGAATAACATTATTTCGAGTTTGAATTTTGAAAATACATTTTTCTCTTGACAAAAAATAAGCATTTATCCAGGGTGGTTTCGAGGACATTTTTCCGGGTGAAAGTCAAGTGTATGAAGAAAAAACGATTGTTTTATAGATATAAAAGTAAGCCGTATATTGAAAAAACACATTCTGCTAATGAGAAAAATCTGATTCAAAAAAATGACAAAAGACATATTTCAGACAAAATGATGTCAATAATACGTCAAAAATAACCTGAATTTACTATGCAGGTATATTATACAATTCGATTAACGAATCAAAACACTACAGAAATAGTGAAAAGATAAAAATAGCATTGCAATAGTTTGAAAAACTGAAATTTTGCATTTTTCGACAATACATACAAGATGTTTTTGTCTTTTCGCATTTCTTAATAATTGAGTTTTTTAAGATTGCTCAATTAATTTTAATTATAAAAACTATGAAGGAAGTGATTTTAGTATGGAAACGCTCGAATTGGCACGAATACAGTTCGCATCAACAACGATTTTCCATTACTTTTTTGTTCCGCTGTCAATTGGTTTAGCTTTTATTATTGCAATAATGCAAACGTTGTATGTGGTAAAAGGACAAGAAGTATATAAGAAGATGGCGAAGTTTTGGACGCAATTATTCCTTATTAACTTTGCAGTAGGTGTAGTAACAGGTATTTTACAAGAATTTCAGTTTGGTATGAACTGGTCCACATATTCACGTTTCGTAGGTGATGTATTTGGTCCATCACTTGCAATTGAAGGATTACTAGCATTTTTCATTGAGTCTACATTTTTAGGTTTATGGGTATTCGGTGAAGATAAACTACCGAAGCGAATTCACTTACTATGTATTTGGCTCCTTTCAATTGGAACAATGTTATCAGCGTTTTGGATTTTAACTGCAAGTGCATTTATGCAGTCACCTGTAGGGTATGAAATGGCAGCAGATGGTCGTGCGCAAATGAATGACTTTTTAGCGATTATTCAAAATCCACAATTATGGGTACAGTTCCCGCATACAATTACAGCGGCAATTGCAACAGGTGCATTCTTTATTGCGGGTGTAAGTGCATGGAAAATTACAAAAGGACAAGAAACTGTAGTATTTAAAAAATCGTTCCGAATTTCTATCATTGTTGGAACGATTACAACAGCGCTTGTATTGTTCTTCGGTCATGCACAAGCACAACAATTAATTAAGACACATCCAATGAAAATGGCTGCAGCTGAAGCGCTATGGAATACGAGTGAGGATCCAGCGCCATTTACAGTATTTGCGAAAATTGATACAGAGAAGAAAGAAAATTCATTTGAAATTCAAATCCCTTATATGCTAAGTCTATTGTCGTATGATAAGTTTAGCGGTCAAGTTGAAGGGATGAATCAAATTCAAAAACAATATGAAGAAAAATACGGACCTGGAGATTATATTCCTCCAGTGCATACGATGTTTTGGAGTTTTAGAGCAATGGTAATGAGTGGAACATTCATGTTACTTCTAGGAGCTTACGGATGGTTCTTATCAAGAAAAGATCGTTTAGCTGAAAAAACGTGGTATTTAAAAGTAATGGTGTATGCAATTTCTCTTCCGTTCATCGGTAATACAGTAGGATGGATTATGACTGAAATGGGTCGTCAGCCTTGGGTAGTATTTGGTGTAATGAAAACAGAAGATGCTGTATCACCCAATGTAACATTCGGTGAAGTATTATTCTCACTTATTTCATTCACATCAATGTATTTAATTATGGGTGGAATTTGTGTGTACTTATTTGTTCGTACTATTAAGGGACATACGAATAAGAAAACGAAAAAGGATTATCAAAGCCATGATCCATTTGATAAGGAGGAAGAGTATGTTATCTCTTAATGAGTTGTGGTTTTTAGTTATTGCAATCTTATTTGTTGGATTCTTCGTACTGGAAGGTTTCGATTTTGGTGTAGGAATGGTTTCAAGGTTTTTAGGAAAGAATGATTTTGAAAAACGAGTTTACTTGAATACAATAGGACCGTTCTGGCACGCGAATGAAGTATGGCTTGTTTGTGCTGGTGGCGCTATGTTTGCGGCATTTCCGCACTGGTATGCAACTTTATTTAGTGGTTTTTATGTTCCCTTTGTATTTATGCTACTTGCTTTAATTTTAAGAGGTGTTTCCTTTAAATTCCGGGCGAAAATAGATAATCATAAATGGAAGAGTGCATGGGATTGGGGTATGTTTATTGGAAGTATGCTACCTCCGATCCTTTGGGGAGTTGCGATTGCAAACTTTATGGTAGGTGTACCTATCGATGAGAGTAAAAATGTTGTAGGTGGATTCTTGCAATTACTTCATCCATTTGCGTTACTTGGAGGAGTAATGTTCCTTCTGCTATGTATTGTTCATGGACTACAATTCCTTACAATACGTACAACGGGTAAATTGAGAGAACGTGCACGAATTGCTGCAATAAAAATTGCACCATTTTCATTAATAACACTTCTTATTTTTGCTGGTATAGGGTTATGGAAAACCGATATTTTCACTGCCCATGGTACAGAATGGATTATGGTACCAATTGGAGCTTTTGTAGCACTATTAGCGTCCACTTTATTAAATAAAAGAAGAAGAGATGGTTGGGCTTTCTTTATGACGAGTTTAACAATCATTTTACTAAGTGCGAGTGTATTTATCGGTATGTTCCCACGTGTTATGATTAGCTCTTTAGGAGCAATGAATGATTTGACAATTTACAACGCAGCATCAGGAGCTTATGCATTAAAACTTATGACTTACTTTGCGATTGCTATTTTGCCTTTCGTTATCGGAAGTCAAATATGGAGTTATTATGTATTTAGACAACCTGTTAAGTCAGACAACGATTTGGAGTACTAATGAAAAGAAAAAGAGGACTTCCGTCTTATCCCGGTAGCCGTATGTTATATGTAGCGTTAACGATTATTAGTATTTTAGAAGCTTTTAGTATTATTGCGCAAACAGTGTTTTTAGCGAGAGCTATTACGTTTTTATTTAATGGAGAAACAGTGCAATCTGTGTTGAATGAAACTGTTTATTTTGGGGTCATGTTTGCAGCGCGCCACATGTTGGTTCGAATATCACAAATTTTAGTGGAACGTTTCGCTGAAAAAACAGGATCGTTGCTAAGAAAGCAATTAATAGAGGCATATTTCACGTTAGGACCAAGATATGTTCAAACTGTCGGAACAGGTCATCTGGTTACCTTATCGATTGAAGGGATTGAAAAATTTAAAACATATATTGAATTGACAATCCCTAAAATGATTAGAAGTAGTATCGTTCCGGGATTAATTGTACTATATGTTTTTACGCTGGATATTAAGTCTGGAATCATTTTAGTTGTAACGATTCCTATTGTAATCATATTTATGATTCTTTTAGGATTAGCAGCGCAGAAAATGGCTGATAGTCAATATGAAACATATCGTGTACTTTCTAATCATTTTGTAGATACGTTAAAAGGGTTAGAAACATTAAAGTATTTAGGGAAAAGTAAACAGCACGAAGGAAAGATTGAAAAGGTTAGTAAAAGATATAGAAAAGCAACGATGCGTACTTTGCGAGTTGCTTTTCTTTCTTCTTTTGCATTAGATTTCTTTACAAGTTTATCAATTGCGTTTGTGGCAGTAGGTTTAGGAATTCGTTTAATAGATGGAACGATTCTTTTATTGCCTGCTCTTACAATATTAATTTTAGCTCCGGAATATTTTCTACCGATTAAGCAAGTTGGAGCGAATTATCATGCTACATTAGATGGCCAACTTGCGATGGAACAAATAGAGGGAATTCTACAGCAACAAAAAGAAATAGAAAAGAAAGATTCAAATGTAGATATAGTATGGAATTCTTCAAGTAGCTTGAAATTACAAGATGTAAAAGTAAATAACGATGAATCTAAAAAGGCTATATTAGAGGGAATTGACTTTGCTTGGCAAGGTAACGGTGCTATAGGCATTATTGGTGAAAGTGGGGCAGGGAAATCAACGTTAATCGATGTGTTAGCAGGATTTCTCTATCCGTCCGGTGGGAAAGTGTTAGTAAATGGTGTGGGAATTGACGGATCTACTCGTGAAGATTGGCAAAAAAATATTGCTTATATTCCACAGCAACCATATATTTTCCCACTTTCATTAAAAGATAATATTTGTTTCTACGAGACAAATACAACGGATGAAGAAATGAAGAAAGTTATTCATGATGTAGGGCTTAGCTCACTCATTGCATCTCTTCCAAATGGAATGGATGAAAGAATTGGAGAAGGTGGACGTATGCTTAGTGGCGGACAAGAACAACGTGTCGCTATGGCGCGTGCACTTTTAAGTAAAAAACCAATCATTTTATTAGATGAACCTACGGCGCATCTTGATATTGAAACTGAATTTGAAATAAAGCAATCGATGTTACGTCTGTTTGAAGGTAAGTTAGTATTTCTTGCAACACATCGTCTGCATTGGATGAAACAAATGGATCATATTTTTATTTTAAATAAAGGGGAAATTAAAGAAAGTGGAACGTATGAAGAACTGTTAAAGAAAGAGACATTACATTTTCATAGGGAAGAGAGGGGAGAGAAATGAGTAACTGGATTAAACCTTATATACAGCAAAATAAAGGTAGAATGACTTTAACTATTTTCCTTGGGCTTCTTGGAGTTAGTTCAGGTGCGATGTTACTTTTTATTTCAGGTTATTTAATCTCTAAATCTGCTCTTAGACCAGAAAATGTAATGGCTGTATATGTTCCGATTGTTGCAACACGTGCGTTTAGTATAGGGCAAGCTGTTTTCCATTATATAGAGCGTTTAGTGGGACATGATGTCGTACTACGCATATTAGAACGAATGAGAACGAAACTATACAGAATAGTAGAACCACAGGCGTTATTTTTTCGTTCCCGATTTCAAACGGGTGATGTGTTAGGTGTACTATCCGAAGATATAGAGCATTTACAAAACCTATATTTACGTACAATATTCCCTAGTATATTAGCACTAGTTGTATATAGCATTTTCGTACTTGTTATCGGTACATTTGACTTCGTATTTGCACTGATTGCTGGTTGTATGTTAGCTATTATCGTTTTTCTTCTTCCATTCGTATCATTACTATTGATGAGGCGACATCATGTTACTTTAAAGCAGGGAAGAAGCCGTTTGTATCAACAACTAACAGACGCAGTCTTTGGATTATCGGATTGGCAGGCAAGTGGTCGAAAAGATGAATTTATTAATGAGTATGTAGAGCAAAATGATCGATTGTTAAAAACAGAGAAGAGATTGAAACGCTGGTATCATATTCGAGACAGTCTCATTCATTTAGTAGTAGGTATTGTAGTTATTTCAATGATTATATGGACTGGGAATGAAGCGGCAAGTGAACAGATTGCACCTACAGTTATCGCGGCCTTCGTATTAATGACTTTATCTGTAACGAATGCGCTTATTCCGATTTCAGATGCCATCGATCGAATCCCATCTTATGTAGAATCTGCTCATCGTCTGAATCGTGTAGAAAGTGATAGTGTTTTACATGATGAAATGGATTTGCATGAAGATAAGGATTACGGTGCACCAAAACATGTAGATATTGAACTGAATCATGTATCGTATAGTTATCCAGACAGTAACGAGACTGTATTAAAAGATATATCGTTACAAATAAAAGCAGGAAAAAAAATTGCCATTTTAGGTAGAAGTGGGACAGGGAAATCTACTTTACTAAAATTGTTAACAGGGGCGTTAAGTCCGGTACATGGACAAGTTTTATTGAATGGTGAACAAGCGCATACGAATCTTTTATCCAAATATATTTCCGTATTAAATCAAAAACCGCATTTGTTCGATACGACAATTGGAAACAATGTGCGAATCGGTAAACCAGAGGCTAATGATGAAGAGATATGGAACGCTTTAGAGAAAGCACAATTAGCTTTGCATATCGCTTCTCTTCCAGATGGATTACAAACAAAAATGCATGAAATGGGGAAGAGATTTTCTGGTGGAGAAAGACAAAGGGTTGCTTTTGCTAGAACGCTTATGCAAGAAGCGCCGATTATTGTATTTGATGAACCTACTATCGGGTTAGATCCAAAGACAGAGTTATCTTTAATAGAAACAATGTTTTCTGCAACGGAAGAAAATACAGTCATTTGGATTACGCATCATCTTGTAGGAATTGAACATGTAGATGAAGTTATATTCCTTGATCGTGGTCAAATTGTAATGCAAGGAAGTCATGAGCAATTACTTAAAGAAAATGAGAGATATCGTATGCTTTATGAGCTAGATAAAGGAATATAATTTGATTAAGTACTTATCGTAAAAATAGCTGCACCTTATGGTGTAGCTATTTTTTGTTAAGAAATATATATTCATTTCAACGTATAGATTTGTTTGGCTCAATACTGTTTTAGGATGGTAATCATTATGAATGGAAAGCTGTAAATCAAATGTCTGTATTATTGAATGTGTATATATAGGAGTGAAAAGTAGGATATTTTGTTACGAGCTTGCATAAAAGTATAAAGGTTCCATACGGTTTTAGTCAGGTGATTTTGTGTCGCGTATATAAATAATATGCGAAAAGGTGGAGGAATAAGATGAGAGGTCATTTTGAAAAAAGTAAAGAGGCGATAGATCGAATGCCATTGGTGAGTGTATTAATTCCTACTTATAATCGTCCTCACTACTTTGAAAAAGCATTATGTAGTGTGTTAGAACAAACATATCCTAACATAGAAATTATTATTGGAGATGATAGTACGAATGACGAAACAGAAAAGGTATTACAAAAATATTTGTGTAAGTATTCAAATATTAATTATATAAAAAATAGCTCAACTCTAGGGCAATTTGAAAATGCACTTATGTTATGTAATGAGGCGAACGGCGAGTATATTAACTTTTTAATGGATGATGATATATTTCATGTTAATAAAATTGAAAAAATGATGAAATATTATGTCAATGATTTAAATCATGAAATTAAGCTCGTAACATCCCATCGCCAAGTAATTGATGATGAAGAGAACGAATTAAGACATATTTATTCAACAGTACGTCTATTTGAAAATGACACAATAGTAGATGGGGTGGAATTAGCAAATAGTGTAATTGTAAATCAAAAGAATTATATAGGAGAACCTACAACGGTATTATTTCGTAAAAATGATTTGAAAGAACCGTATGGTATGTTTGATAAAAGGAGGTATCTATGCAACGTAGATATCGCCTCATGGTTATCCTTATTAAGTAAAGGAAAAGCAGTATATATAGCGGAGACACTTAGTTACTTCCGATTACATCCAGGTCAACAGTTAAATGAATCTAATAAACTTATGGATGGATTAGAAGATTTTTCACATAGTATTATAGTTGGAGAAAAATATGGTTTTTTAGCTAATGAAACAGAGCTAGACAAAGCAATAACTAATTTTCTAGACTATGCAAGAAGAATAGTTCCATCATCACTATTATATACATTAGATTTTTATCAACAAATTAAGCTAAAGAAAATTAATATAGAAAAGAAAAAACAATATATGAATTATAACTCTCATTTACCGAAAGTTAGCATACTTATTCCTGCCTACAATAAACCTCATTATTTGGAATTAGCTCTCAAAAGTGCTTTGAATCAAACATATGAAAATGTTGAAATAATAATTTCTGACGACAGTACGAACGTTGAAGTTCACGCGATGATCCAACCATATTTACGTGAATATGAATGCATTACATATGTTAAAAGTGAAACCCCATTAGAAGCTGAGAACTTTAATAAATGTATAGAACTTGCAACTGGAGAGTATATAAACTTTTTATTAGATGATGACTTATTTCATCCTGAAAAGATTAAAAGAATGATGAATTGTTTTTTTAGAATAGAAAACATTTCGTTTGTGACATCATATCGGGAACTAATTGATGAGAATGGAAAGGTTTTACCACCATCAACATTGAATATGAAAATTGCCAAAGAAACTACACTTTTTGAAGGGAAAGAATTAGGGAATTATATGTTAAAAAACTTGAAAAATGTAGTTGGTGAACCTACAACAGTTCTGTTTAATCGGAAGTTTTTTGGAGGGGAGTTTGGTTGTTTTAAGGGGAAAGCTTATTCTGCTATTCATGACATTGCAACATGGCTCGATATGATGAAGAAAGGTAGAGTCGTTTATATACAGGAACCTCTTAGTTATTTTAGACAGTATAGTGGACGAAATCAAAAGGAAAAGCAGTTTATATTCATGACAATTGAGGAATGGATTGAATTAATAATAGATGCATATAATAGTGGATTTTTAAATGATGAGCAAGATTATAAAGAGTGCTTGACTTATTGTTTGGAAAATGCGGTGTTCATAATGAAAGATGCAGTAAGAGGTGGGCAAGTAAATGAAATTGATAATGGAAAGATAGAGAAGGCACTAAATAAGGTAGTTACTCGTATATTTGAGAAAGAAGTATGTTATTGTCAATATTGCAATCAACAATTTGCAAAATTTTCCCCTTGGCCAGCACATTACGATTTTCCAAAATATAAATTCGAGATGTGGAATAAAGATACGGGGATTTGTCCGGTATGTGATTCGATGGATCGTGAAAGGTTATATCGTGTTTATATTGAAATGGAAACTGATTTATTAAGTGGAAATGATACTGTACTTCATATTGCACCGGAAGCAAAGGTAAGAGGATGGTTTAGTCAGTATAAAAACATTACATATGTATGTGGAGATATTGAACCGAAGGATCAGTTAATGAAAGAAATAGATGTTACAAGAATTGTATATGAAAATAACACATTTGATGTGATTTTATGTAACCATGTATTAGAACGCGTTTTCGATGATGAAAAAGCGATGCGAGAGTTATATAGAATATTAAAGCCAAATGGATGGGGAATTATTCAAGTGCCAATCGTAATGAATGTAGATTCTATTATAGAGAATGAATTAATTGTAACACCGAAATTAAGAAAATTAGCTTTTGGTCATGAAGATCATGTAAGAATTTATAATCAATCAGGATTTATTCAACGATTAATGAATGCAGGATTTAAGGTGGAACTGTATAACATAGCTGAAAAACAAGGAATGAAAAGCGCTAAGAAATTTGGGTTATCTGAAACAGATATGCTCTATATTGTCCGAAAATGATAGGCAAGAGATGTGTATTGAGGGGAAGTGATATCCCCCATCTACAGGGGGGAAGGACCTTTAAAACAACGTTTTGAAGAAGCGTTCATTCTTTAAAAAAAGAATGAATGCTTCTTATTTTAATTATAGAGCAGCGTGTATCGTATTTTTAGGTTTTAAATTTAGTTGACCAAGGCAATACTGAGCCATAGTGAATGTAAAGTTGGAGGGCGAGTGTATATGTTTGATGAGGATGGGATTGTTTTAATTATGGAACCAGCTGATGAAAGAAACTTGAGGAGATTTATTTTTACAGTGCCAAAGTCAGTTTATGAAAAGAAGGGGCTGTCATTACACTATGGAACAGCTATAGGACAAGGATATATGGATATAATTGAAGATATTATTAGCGTACATATAGAAATTGATGTTGTAACAATAATAGGGCATGTAAGTGGGTAAATTGCTATTTGAAAAAAGGTTATAAGCAATTAAGCTAGAAGTTATGAAGGGAAGCTTACAGACAATTATAAAGACGAAGGGAGTCTAAAATGAAAATAAAATCAATTTTATTAGTATTGATAGTTTCAATTGGTTTAATAGGTTGTTCGATAGTAGAGGAAGGAAAGAACTCATTAGATTATGCTCAAAAGGCAACAGACTATGTGAATGAAATAAGCGCATTTGCAAATGAAGCTCCAGCGTTAGCGGAAAAGGCTGTTAATGATAAAGAAGCCCGAAAAGAATTGGAAGCGAAGCTAAATGAAATTAAACAAGATATACCAGCTTTTAATGAATTAACACCACCAGATGTTGCGAAGGATCTTCACCAACAAATCGTCGGATATAATGAAAAGTTAAATACATTAATTGATACGTCTATGAAGAAGGTAGAGGAAGGGAAAATTGATGTAGAGCAATTTAAAAACTCTGAGCTTATGCAGACGATGGATCAAGTGCGAGATTTGAAAGATAAGATACAAAATTTAGGTCAATAATGAAAAGCTCCGTTTTTCATAAACGGAGCTTTTCATTGTTTTCTAACGGTAAGTTCATTATATTTTCTTCCTATAATATAAGTGTGCTTAGACCGTCCATTTTTCTAAAATATGTATCGTTTTATTGGTCGCATCCAACTTAATTGGAATACCTATGGGCATAGTGATCATTGGATGCATATGACAACAATCAAAGTCAGCTAGAAAAGGGATTCTTTGATTTTGTAGTACTTCTAATAGTATTTCGTAAGGTTTTCGATTCGTACCGCAATCATCAAATTGCTCATGTTTTCCAAGAATGATACCAGAGACTTTATCAAATACTCCGTTAAGTTTAAGTAAGGAAAAGCTTCTTTCAATAGTAGCTGCATCTTTTGAGCTATCTTCAATAAATAGAATATCACCTTCTTGAATAGGTGGCATATAAGGACTACCCCAAATTCCTTGTATTGTATTTAAGTTCCCGCCAATCATACGCCCAGTAGCTTGTCCATTCGTTACAGAAATCCAATTATTTGGTCTAAGTTCTTTTTCTTTCATTTTTTCTTCCCAATTAATAAATTCATCTGACCAAAATAACGGTTGCTTTATATTGTAAGGAAGAGGTTGATCGTTTAGTAATGTTTCTGAAAAATATTTGTATGTGTCATCTACAAAAGGCTCAAATTCTCCAAAAGAAGGAACGAGTGCAGGACCGTAAAATGTAGGAGTTCCTGTTTTTGCATAAATTCCTAGCAATAAAGCTGATACGTCGGAATATCCAATCATTATTTTAGGGTTATTTCGAAAAGTATCATAATCGATATAAGGTAATAATGAATTGGAATTCATCCCACCAATTGTTGACATGATACAAGAAATATTTGGATTTCTTATCAAATCATTTAGTTCATCAGCACGCTCTTGTATGCTGCCAGAACGATAATAATCATATTGATTTGTAAGTGAACCTTCCAATATATGAAACCCTTTCTGTTTCAAGTAAGATTTTGCTCGTTCAAACCTTTTTGGGGAAGTGTAGGTTGCTGGTGAAGAGGGCGAATAAATCCCAATAGTATCGCCGTATTTTAATGGTTTTGGAAGTATCATTTGTATGAATCCTTTCTATTAAATAGTTTGTTTATGAATTTATCATTGAATATTCTTATATTTCAGTATTCATAGTGTAACATAAATAGATTGAAATAATAATTGTTGTATATGAATAAATATACTTTTTACCTTGACGATATGCAGGAATTGTTGTTATGGTTGACTGTGAGTGTATAAAAGGTTTGCTAAAGGAGTTTTGAAATGAATCGGTTGAAATGGGGAAGAGTAACAATCCTATTAGTCATTATTTTAGGGATATGTTGGTTCTTATTCCAAGGAACTCAAAAGAGTACAACAAATGTAGAGGGACCACCTTTACAAGTGGCAGAGCTACCTAAAACTGGGTTAACTGAAAAAGTAGTTCCGTCAAAGTACATCCCACCAAAAGTTGATGCAAAAGCAGCTATGATTATCGATGCGAGTAATGGAGATGTTATTTATCAACATAACGAAAATGAAGCTTTTGCGCCAGCTAGTATGTCTAAGATGATGACAGCGTACCTTTTATTAGAGAGTGTACATAATGGGAAAGTTCGCTGGGAAGATCCGGTGAAAATGAGTGAGAAAGCAGCGCAAACAGAGGGTGCGAGAATCCCAGTCCAAGTGAATGACACATTGACTGTGAAAGACTTGTACCATGCATTAATGATTGAATCGGCAAATAATTCGGCGGTGGCGTTAGCAGAACATATGGCAAAGACGGAGAAAGATTTCGTTCAACTTATGAATGCAAAAGCGAAACAGTTAGAAATGTCGGAACATGCTAAATTCGCAAATGCATCAGGGCTACAAGAGCCTGATGGAAGTGAGACTAAGATGACAGCTGCCGATGTAGCAAAACTGGCGTATCATCTTATAAAAGATTATCCGGAGATATTAGAAGTGACTCACTTACGTCAAAGTCAGTTAGCATTTAATAATATTAATGTTATCAGTACAAATGACATGCTAAACAAAAATAATAAAAGTTTATATATAGAAGGAATAGACGGATTAAAAACAGGATTTACAGATAGTGCAGGGTACTGTTTTACAGGTACTGCAAAACAAGGAGATACTCGAATTATTACAGTAGTCATGGGGACTTCCAGTAAAACAAAACGTTTTACAGAGACGAATAAGTTAATGTCATATACATTTGGATTAGTTAATTAAGTAAAATGCTAAGTTAGAACATTACATGAGGAAGGCAGTTTATTGTTACTTATTTTTAGTAACGATAAACTGCTTTTTTATTTAAAACACGGGAAGTAAAAAGGTAAAAAATGTGAGAGTTATTATTTGAGTTTATCAATGTTTGTTGATAGTATAAAGTTATAAACTTATTAATAATAAGTTTGAAGGGGCGTTGTATGATGTATACATATGAAATAGCCTCAATTGAAAATTGGAGGGAATTATGATGGCAAAAGATTTTTACTCAGCAATTGAAGACAGAAGATCTATTTATGCAATTAGTAAAGAGCAAGTAGTTTCTGATGAGAAAATTCAAGAAGTGATTTATCATGCTGTAAAACATACACCTTCAGCTTTTAATTCTCAAAGTGCTCGTGTTGTTGTTTTGTTAGGAGAACAACATGATAAATTATGGGATCTTACGAAAGAAACATTACGGAAAATTGTACCTGAAAATAACTTTGCACCTACAGAAGAAAAAATGAATGCATTTAAAAGTGGTTATGGAACGGTTTTATACTTTGAAGACAGTGAAGTAGTGGAAGGGCTTCAAGAAAAATTTGCACTATATAAAGAGAACTTTCCAACTTGGTCACAGCAATCCTCAGGGATGTTACAATTTGCAATTTGGACAGCTTTAGAAATTGAAGGATTTGGTGCTACATTGCAACATTATAATCCATTAATTGATGAAAAAGTAAGAAAAGAATGGGATGTTCCAGAAAACTGGAAACTCACTGCGCAAATGCCATTTGGTAAACCAGTAGTACTTGCTGGCGAAAAAGAGTTCCAACCATTAGAAAATCGTGTGAAAATTTATAAATAAGGTAGAAATTATAAAAGGTGAACAGGGATACGACCTGTTCACCTTTTATTATCACGCATTAACGGCCCGCAAACGCCCGATTGGTGAAGGATAATAATTAGTGGGAGATGCAAAAAATCCTTACTACTTATAAAGTTTCACTTTATAAGTAGTAAGGATTTTTTTGTTGGCAATTTTTCATCTGATTTTTCAATTCTTTTTTACGTGTTTCAATAGTTGATATTTTTTGTAATGTTATAAATGAAACGAACTGAATAGAGGCGTAGTATAATTCTATATTTTTGTTTATGTGATCGTCTATTATGTTTTTCACAAATGCACCTCCTTGTTCATTACTAGTAAGACTACAATTTGGAATGGTGGAAGTCGGCAGTCCTTAAATTCCTATTGCACATCTCTTTGTTGATAAGAGTTTCATATTATATGATTATATAAATAATAACGGAAATATTTCAAAAATTCCATAGCTAGTAAAAAAATAAATAGTCAATGGAGTGTGTATTTTCTTTAACATAGAATGAGGTTTTGAGAACTAAATCTTACAATTCGTCAAATTATTTAAAAAACATAGATCGTATAGGAAATTAGTTTTCTGAAAATATTATACTATTGATTAATTAAGTAATTTTTGCCATGATAAGAGTACGCTTCATGTAATTCATTTTATCAAGAAAACACATAGTTTGTTTTGTATTCGTTAATAAATTTTTTTATTGGATAGAAAATAAGTATTCTATATTGAGATAATGAATGGAATGTCGAATTTTCATGCGATACATAAGAAATTTGAAGAAAATCGTTGCAAAATTACTATGTTTAATGATAAAGTTCACATGAAGTTCACACGGAATTCACTTCATGCATTTAAAATGAAATACGTGTGAAAAATAAAACTCTTGTTAAAAAATGGAACTTGATGAATATTTTACTTTGATAATATTGTAAAGTATTAAGTTTATATGTTTTTTTAAGAGGATAGTAGGGAAAGGAAGTAAAGACAACTTATGAAAAAAGTAATTGCAGGTTTAGCAGCAGCTTCAGTAGCAGGTGTTGCAGTTCCAGGTATGGATTCTGCTCATGCACAAGTTTCGAACGAAGCGCTAAAAGAAATTAATGGACAAACTCAAACACAAACTCAAACGACTGTAACTGAAACAAAAAAAGTAGAAACAACTTCTGAATTAAAATACACAGTAACTGCTGATGTATTAAATGTTCGTTCAGGTGCTGGTACAGGACATAACGTTATTTCTAAAGTAAAACAAGGTCAAGTACTACAAGTAATTGGACAAGAAAACGGTTGGTTCAAAGTAAGTGTAAACGGCCAAACAGGTTATGTAAGTGGTGACTTCGTAACAACTGGTGGTAACAAAGGAACAACTGTTCAACAAGGAACAGGTACTTACACAGTAAACGTTTCTTCACTTAACGTACGTACAGGCCCAAGTACTTCTCATACAGCATTAGGTTCTGTAAATAAAGGGAAAACAGTACAAGTTGTAGGTGAAGTACAAGATTGGTTTAAAATCAACTTCAACGGTGGAACTGGATACGTAAGCAAAGACTTCGTAACAAAAGGTGGTTCTGCTGTATCTAACGAAACACAAAAACCAACTACAAACAACAACAATACTACTACAGTTCAAACTGGTGGTTCTTATGTTGTTAACACTGGTGCTTTAAAAGTACGTACAGGCCCAGCTACATACAATGCTGTAATTGGTGGGGTAACAAACGGTAAAGTATTAAACGTTACTGGCGCAGAAAATGGTTGGTACAAGATTAACCATAATGGCCGCACAGGTTACGTAAGTGCAGACTATGTTAAGTTTGTAAAAGGTGGAGTGACTGGTGGTAACCAAGGTTCTAACCAAGGTTCTAACCAAGGTTCTAACCAAGTACAAAAACCAACAGCACCTACAGGTGGAGATACGTCTTCAATCGCTGGATTCGCTAGATCTTTAAATGGTTCACCATACAGAACTGCTGGTACAACACCTGCTGGTTTTGACTGCAGTGGATTCATTCACTACGTATTAAATCAAACTGGTCATAAAGGCGCTCGTCAAACAGTTGCTGGATACTGGAGCTCTAAAACAAAAACTAGTAATCCACAACCAGGTGATTTAGTATACTTCCAAAATACTTATAAATCAGGTCCTTCTCACATGGGTGTTTACTTAGGAAACGGTCAGTTCATTAGTGCAGAAACTGATGCAACTGGTGTACGTATTAGTTCTGTAAGCAACTCTTACTGGAGCAAGCACATTTTAGGTTACACAAAAGCATACTAAGAAAAAGTATTTTATACTTTTCGTATAGAGAAAAGGCTTTCCAAGGAAACTTGGGAAGCCTTTTTATAGTTGAATAAATTGGAAGTTTAGTAGTTTTTATTTTAACTTTCCATTTAAAAATCGATCATATAAGTCATGAAAATAGTTAGGACGAAATAAGTTTGCAGCATGTCCTGCTAAAGGTATTTCCTTATATAGAACGTTTGGCAGAATAGATTTTAAATCAAATAGGCAAGATTTATAGAGATGATCTTGTTCACCCATTACCCATAATATTGGGTGGGGAAGTGATTTTAATTTAGATTTTAAATCGAATTCTAACCGGTGTCGTAATGATTGGGCAATTATGGATGAATGTAATTGTAATCCGAAACGGTAGTAAATATTTCTTGAAATGACTGCGAACGGATTCGCTTTTAATATGCCGCTTGGAAAAATAGTATTTGCGTATTGAGAGAGCCATTTAGAGTATTCGTCTCCTCGCTTCTCCCAAAATTTTTGAAATACGTTATATAAAAGGGATGGATTATTATAATGTCCACCAATATGACAAATGCTTAATACCTTTTCCGGGTGCATTTGTGCAAAAATAGTGGAGATATAACAGCCATAGCTTAAAGCGCAAATATGAGCCTCTGTAATACCTTCTTTTTCATATAATTTCAATAATTGATCTACGAGGCGCTGTAATGAAAATTCAATAGCTTCTCCTTTATCGTCGCCGTGACCTAATAAGTCATAAGTTATAATGTTGTAGGAGGCAGAAAATCGTTTATGCTCTTTTTTGAAGGCACGACGATTGCCAACTAAGCCGTGAATAAAAATGATTGTTTCCTTTTCAGAATGTATATTTGTTTGCAAAAAGGATACTCCTTTCAATAACTGGAGATTTATATAGTATTTTAAATTAGTTATCTATAATTCACATACAATAATATTAAGTACCAGGTAATAATATCAGATGTTTATATCTGTTGTAAAGATGAGTTTTTATGTATATTTTGTAAAAATAGAAAAAGTGTGTTTACATTCAGTTTACATTTGTACTGTATTCTAGTTTTAGAAAGAGCAGTTTGGCTTAACACGAGGAGATGAACAGGAATGGAAGTTAGAAATGAAATGAAGAAAAAAGGAAGTTGGAGGCAGTTTTTACGCCTTATTCGAGATACAAATCCTCCGAAAGGGATTCTTGTTTTTGCATTGTTAATGAGTTTGCTTTCTACAGGAGCGAGTTTATTTATTCCGATGTTAACAAAAGGATTAGTAGATAATTTTTCGCTTTCGTCAATTAGTACAGGACAAATTGTTGGGCTAGTTGCCTTCTTTGTCATGCAAACCATTGCTGCAGGATTGTCTATTTATTTACTAAATTATATTGGGCAGAAGATTGTAGCTGGACTGAGAGAACGTTTGTGGAAAAAGGTGCTTGTTTTACCAGTATCTTATTATGATCAAAATAGAACAGGCGATACGATTAGCCGTATGACAAATGATACAGGTGTTGTGAAAACATTAATTTCTGAGCACTTGTCAAATTTATTAACAGGCGGTATTTCAATTGTTGGATCATTAATTGTATTATTTGTTTTAGATTGGAAAATGACAGCTTTACTCTTAACGGTTATTCCGTTGTCTGTATTAATTTTAGTTCCTCTTGGACGAAAAATGTATAAGATTTCAAAAGCGCTTCAAGATGAAACAGCATCTTTTACAAGTGTGTTAACACAGGTGTTATCAGAAATTCGTTTAGTGAAATCTTCAAATACAGAAAAAAGAGAATATGAGACAGGTAATACAGGGATACAAAAGTTATTGCAATTTGGTTTAAAAGAAGGAAAAGTGCAAGCATTAATTTCACCAGTTATGTCGTTTGTTTTAATGGCACTGCTTGTTATTATCGTAGGCTATGGTGGAATGCGAGTTTCTAGTGGTGCATTAACAACAGGTGAACTTGTAGCATTTATTTTATATTTAGTTCAAATTATTATGCCAATGAGCCAGTTATCTATGTTCTTTACACAATTCCAAAAGGCAATTGGTGCAACGGAAAGAATTAATGCGATTTTAGAATATGAAGTAGAAGATCATGAAACTGGTGTGAAGGTTTCGAATGCTAAGCAGTCGATAGTTCTTGAAAATGTACATTTTGAGTATAACGAAGATGAGAAAGTATTGAACAATATTGATTTCACAATTGAATCTGGAAAAGTAACAGCGATTGTAGGTCCAAGTGGTAGCGGAAAAACAACTTTATTTTCATTATTAGAACGTTTTTATGAGCCAACTGGTGGTGCTATTAAATTAGGAAAAGAATCAATTACGAGCTATTCATTGCAGTCATGGCGACGTCAAATTGGTTATGTATCACAAGATAGTCCGTTAATCGATGGAACGATTCGTGATAATATTTGTTACGGTGTTGAGGGCGAAGTGACGGATGCAGAAATTGAAAAAATAGCAGCTATGGCATATGTTGATGCATTTATTCATGATTTACCAAATGGATATGCAACAGAAGTTGGAGAGCGCGGTGTGAAGCTTTCTGGAGGACAAAGACAGCGAATTGCGATTGCCCGAGCATTACTTCGAAATCCGCAAATTCTTATGTTAGATGAAGCAACTTCAAGTCTAGATAGTAAATCCGAGTCTGTCGTTCAAAAGGCATTAAATAACTTAATGAAAGGCAGAACAACTTTAGTTATTGCACATAGGCTTTCTACGGTTGTAGATGCGGATAAAATTATCTTTATTGAAAAAGGGAACCTTACAGGAAGCGGTACGCACGATGAATTATTACGTACACATGACATGTATCGTGAGTTTGCAACGCAACAATTGAAAATTAAAGAGGGTGCATTATAAAATGAATAATCAGTGGAGGTTGTACTCCGCTGATTATTCATTTTAAAAAAATATAAAAGATGCTTAGTAGAAAGGAAATGGTTCCTTTGATACCTAAAATTTTAATAGTAGACGACGATCCACATATTAGAGAACTCGTTTCTGTTTTTTTAGAGCGGGAAGGCTTTCAAACATATGAGGCAATTGATGGCATAGATGCACTTAGGAAAATGGACGAAGTAAAAGTCGATATGGTTATTCTTGATATCATGATGCCAAATATGGATGGATTTGATGTATGTTTTGAATTAAGAAAATACTATGATATCCCGGTTCTGATGCTAACTGCCAAAGGAGAAACATCACAAAAAGTAAAAGGATTTCACCTTGGGACAGATGATTATCTCGTAAAACCATTTGATCCTATAGAATTAGTAGTGAGAGTAAAGGCGTTACTGAAACGTTACCAAATTACAGTATCGCAATCGATTCAAGTTGGAAATGTACTGTTAAACCGTAAAACGTTTGAAGTGACACTGGGGGAACAAACGGTTACGTTACCGCTAAAAGAATTCGAGTTACTTTTTACATTAGGATCTAAGGCGGGAAGAACTTGTTCGAGAGAGCAATTAATTGAAGAAATATGGGGATATGATTTTGAAGGGAATGAACGTACACTAGACGTTCATATTAATCGGTTACGTGAGAAGTTTCAAGAAGAGAAGTCGAAATTTAGTATTAAAACAATAAGAGGTTTAGGGTATCGCTTAGAGGTAAGTAAATGAGAAAAAGAAAACGAATGAGTAAGTTGAAGATGCTGAAAGTATTTGGAGCGGTATTAGCTCTCTTTACTTTTCTTACTATCATTTGGTCTATCGCATTTTATGTAGCAACTAGTTTATTGAATGCTTTTGACGTAAATGTATCGCCGTTTGTTGCCTTTCTAATTAGTGATATGGTCGGTTTTGTATTTATTATTCTTATTTGGACATTAATTGGAATATTAATGAGGCCAAAACGAGAGGCAATGATTTGGACTATTATTGAACCGATACAAAAAATTGCAAAAGGAGACTTCTCCGTAAAAATACGAAATGAAGAAAAGTATGATGGAGAAATTGGCGTGCTCGTAAAAAGTATAAATGATATGACAGATGAACTGAATACGATGGAGAAAATGAGACAAGAGTTTGTATCAAATGTTTCTCATGAAATACAGTCACCATTAACTTCTATAAAAGGATTTGCTAGAGCACTACAAGATGATAATCTTTCTGAGGAAAAAAGAAAGCATTATCTTACCATTATTGAAACTGAAACAACGAGATTATCTAAACTAAGTCAAAACTTATTGAAGCTAACTCTTTTAGAATCCGAAGAGTATACACCAGAAAGAGTGAGCTATCGATTAGATCAACAGTTAAAGCAAATTGTATTAAATAGTGAACCACTCTGGGCTGAAAAAGAAATTGAATTAGATCTTGATTTAGAGAAAGTCCATGTAACTGCAGACCAAGAAAGTATGAGTCAAGTGTGGATTAATTTAATTCATAATAGCATTAAATTTACTCCAAGCGGTGGTACGATCACTATTCAGTTAAAGGAACATGAGACAGTAGTGGAAGTGCGTATCTGTGATTCAGGAATTGGTATATCAGAAGAACAGAAACAACATATTTTTGAGCGTTTTTATAAAGCGGATTCTTCACGAAATCGTGCCTATGGAGGAAGTGGCTTAGGTTTAGCTATTGTAAAAAAAGTACTTGATCTTCATGAAGGAGAAATAAAAGTCGAGAGTGAGGAAGGAAATGGTACAGAATTTATTGTGTGTATTCCTAAATATGAAGAAAAGTAGTGTTAGGTGGAAAGATTTCTAACACTATTTTTCTTTAAAAAGGCATATATAGCTACTATGGTTACCTACAAGTAACCTACGCACATGAAAGTGCATCATTGCCTTTTTACATAAACATAGATACACTTTTAATATGATAAACAACAGAGAAGATTAAGGAGTGTTATACTTGGCAGAATTATTACAAGGTAAAAATGCTTTAATTACAGGAGCAGGTAGAGGTATTGGTCGTGCTGTAGCGATCGCATTAGCGAAAGAAGGCGTAAATGTAGGTCTTTTAGCTCGTTCAGAAGAAAACTTAAAAGCTGTAGCGAAAGAAGTGGAAGCAGAAGGCGTAAAAGCTGTTATTGCGACTGCTGATGTATCTTCGTATGAAGAGGTAACGACTGCAATTGAAACGTTAAAAAACGGTTTAGGGTCTATCGATATTTTAATTAATAACGCTGGTATTTCTAAATTTGGTAAGTTTTTAGAATTAGACGTTGCTGATTGGGAAAAAATCATTCAAGTAAACTTAATGGGTGTATACTATGCAACTCGTGCCGCTTTACCAAGCATGATTGAACAACAATCTGGTGATATTATTAATATTTCATCTACAGCAGGACAAAAAGGCGCGCCTGTAACAAGTGCATATAGTGCTTCTAAATTTGGTGTTCTTGGCTTAACAGAATCGTTAGCGATGGAAGTTCGTAAACATAACATTCGTGTAACGGCTTTAACTCCAAGTACAGTAGCAACTGATATGGCTGTAGATTTAGGGTTAACTGATGGAAATCCTGATAAAGTAATGCAAGCAGAAGATATTGCAGAGTTTATCGTAGCACAGCTGAAATTAAATAAACGTACATTTATTAAATCAGCAGGACTTTGGTCTACTAATCCGTAAGGGCTACATGTATTAACAAAGAAGGGACATCTATTCTGTAATGGAGTGGGTGTTCCTTCTTTATTTTTTGTATATAAAACGGAATTTTCGGTATAATCAAGTGTGAATGGTAGAAAAGCATAAAAAACTTTAAGGGGATGGTATATACATGAGTACGATTGAGAAATGGTCGGCTGTTGATCAATATATGAGTGATGTATTAATACCGAAAGATTCTACATTAGAAAGGGTCCTTCAAGCAAACGCTGCAGCTAATTTACCGGCACATGATGTATCGCCAACGCAAGGGAAGTTTTTGCAACTATTAGTACAAATTCAAGGAGCTCGAAACATTTTGGAAATTGGTACTCTAGGCGGATATAGCACGATATGGATTGCAAGGGGCTTACCATCTGGAGGACAAGTTGTTACATTGGAAGCAAATGAAAAACATGCAGAAATTGCACGTAGCAATATTGAACGTGCTAATTTGAATGATAAAATTGAAATACGAACAGGATTAGCGTTAGATTCTTTACAACAAATAAAAAATGAGCAGTATGAACCTTTTGATTTTATTTTCATAGATGCTGATAAACAAAATAACCCTGCTTATTTTGAATGGGCACTAAAACTATCACGACCGGGTACTGTAATTATTGGTGATAACGTAGTACGTGAAGGAGAAGTTATTGACAATACTAGTAGCGATCCTCGTGTACAAGGAATACGCCGTTTCTATGAATTAATAGCTGCTGAGCCACGTGTTAGTGCTACAGCGCTTCAAACTGTAGGAAGTAAGGGATACGATGGGTTTGTGATGGCAGTTGTAAAAGAGTGATGTAAGAAGGAAAAAGGGATGAAAAAGAAGTTTCGAAAATTATAACATGTATCGTGTATAACGAGATTAGCTCGTGGACCTCCAGTATACATAACGCTATATTATATATTAAAAAATTGGAGGCTATAAGTAGATGAGAACTGAAAAAGAAATGCTAGACTTAATTATAAATACAGCAAAAGAGGATGAAAGAATTCGAGCTGTCATCATGAATGGATCGCGTGTAAATCCAAATGTGAAAAAAGATTGTTTTCAAGATTATGATATTATGTATGTTGTGAATGATATACAATCTTTTATATCTAATCATAATTGGATTCATAGATTTGGAGAAATAATGATTGTACAAATGCCGGAAGAAATGTCATTAATTCCAGCAGATGAAGACGGGAAGTTTCCGTATTTAATGCAGTTCATGGATGGGAATCGGATTGATTTAACACTAGTTCCAGTTGAGTTAATAAAAAAGTTCGTTGGAAAAGATAGTTTAAGTAAACTGCTTCTTGATAAAGATAATTGTCTGGGAGAATTCCCACCAGCAAGCGATAAAGATTACTTAGTAAAAAAGCCTACGGAAAAAGAGTTTTTAGATTGCTGTAATGAATTTTGGTGGTGTAGTACAAATGTAGGAAAAGGGTTATGGCGCGAGGAGCTTACTTATGCGAAAGGAATGCTTGAAGGCCCAATGCGAGATATGTTAGTTGTAATGCTAGAGTGGCATATTGGTATGAAAACAAAGTTTACAGCTAATGCTGGGAAGTTTGGGAAGTATTTCGAACAATATGTTGAAAAAGATGTCTGGGAGCAGTTTAAAAGGACATTTTCAAATGCAGAGTATGAAAATATTTGGGATTCATTTTTCATAATGGGTAATTTATTTAGGAAAGTTGCGAACGAAATTGCTAACACTTATGAATATCAATATCCGCAAGATGATGATGACAAAGTGACGAGCTATTTAAAGCATGTAAGAAAATTACCGAAAGATAGTAAAGTAATTTATTAAGTATATAAATCAGTAAGACTGTCCTAATTACGGACAGTCTTATTTTTGTTCAGGAATCAGAATTTCTCTAACAAAGTACAGATGAAACACATATGAAATTTTAGGGAGGTTTTTATCATGTATTATTTTTATTCACCAGAAATGTTCGTTCCATTTCCTTTAGGGCTAGAACGCAATATTTCGTACGCTTATATGCCATATCATTCATTTTATTATGGAGACTATGTAAATGCGCTACCATACGCATTACATGTTCCTCAAAATTATGAAGCACAAATGAAAGAAGAGGATCGTGGATCATGGACACCATTTTCATGGGTCGAAAAATATGCGTATGCATTTTCAGGACCATACAATAAAGCGGAAGTAGCTCTTACATTTGATGATGGACCAGATTTAGTATTTACGCCAAAAATTTTAGATAAGTTAAAACAACATAATGTGAAAGCTACTTTTTTCTTGCTCGGTGAAAATGCAGAAAAGTTTCCGAATGTAGTAAAGCGTATTGCAAACGAAGGGCATGTAATTGGTAATCATACGTATAGTCATCCAAATTTAGCGAAAGTAAATGAGGCTGAGTACCATAATCAAATTATAAAAACGGAAGAAATATTAAATCGGTTAGCTGGTTATGCACCGAAGTTTATACGTCCGCCTTACGGTGAAATACTTGAAAATCAATTGAAGTGGGCAACAGAGCAAAATTTTATGATTGTACAGTGGAGTGTTGATACGGTTGATTGGAAAGGTGTAAGTGCTGATACGATTACAAATAATGTGCTAGGGAATTCATTTCCAGGTAGTGTCATACTTCAGCATTCAACTCCAGGTGGGCATTTACAAGGATCTGTAGATGCGCTAGACAAAATCATTCCACAGTTGAAAACGAAAGGAGCGCGCTTTGTAACACTTCCAAGTATGTTCCAGACATCTAAAGAGAGAAAATGAAAATGTTAATAATTGGAACTTGGGTGATTATATAGTATAATGAAGGTATAAATTAGGGGGTGGATATAATTGTTGTATGCACTAGTAAACATAGGAATAAGCATGTTGATCGGTATTATATTTATACTTGCCGCACGTATTCTTCAAAAAAATCCACCGACAGATATTAACGCAGCATATGGTTATCGTACGAAACGGTCTATGAAAAATAAGAAGTTATGGGATGCAGGTAACAAGTATAGTGCAGAAGTGATGAAGAAAAACGGATTCATCATGATATTAATTGGAAGTGTTATTAGTATACTGTTTAGATATCCCCATACAATAATAGCGATTATGGTGGTTATGCTGTTATTAATCATTCGTTTATTTATACAAGTAGAGAATAGATTGAAGATACTTGAACAATAGTAAAAAAATAGGACTCTGCGCAATATTATGCTAGGAGTCCTATTTTATTTATAAACTATTATTTTTTAAGAATTCTTTTCCTTGCTCTATAACAAATTCATAGTATGTAAGATCATACGGATAAATATCTTCAATTGTTATTGTAATTGGTTTATTGTTTAAAACAGAAATAGCCGAAAAAGATGAAATCTCTCTTTTTAATAGTTGTAGAAAAGCAGTTGCATGTACTTTCATCACATCGTCTACTTCATCACCTGGTGCAAATGGAAGAGGCTTTATTACGTTGTGAAAATACATATGACAAAACTCACGATCAGTAAGATCTGAAATTTCATAATCTATTTTATAGATTCCTTTGTATGCTAAATCAGTCCTTTGAAAGGAAAGCCCCAATTCTTCTTCAATTTCACGAAGGCCGCCAATTTCTACATCTTCATCATGCATAATATGTCCAGCTGAAGTAATATCCCATATACCCGGAGCTTCTTTTTTATTTTTAGAGCGTAATTGAAAATATAAGAACATATCTTCATCATCTTTTTCTATAAACCAGCAATGGAATGTTTCGTGCCAATCACCGTCACGATGCACTTCATCACGTAATTTCTTTCCAAGTGTATTTTTTTCAGAATCAAATATCGTTAACCACTCTGTCATTTTAATTCCCCTTTCTGCAAATTTTATTATACAATATTTGTATTAAATTTTGGGAAAATAAAGAAAAAAGGGGTGGTTGTAAATGGGGATAGAAAGTAAGGAAATAAAATCGATTATTTCAACAGAGGAAGAATTACGACAAATATTGGGGCAACCAAGTGAGCGAGCTTTGAAAAAAGTTATTTCATCACTTGATCATCATTGTGTAGATTTTCTGTCTAAATCTCCTTTTCTAGTATTAGCTACTGCAAATAAATTAGGAGAGTGTGATGCTTCGCCAAGAGGGGATGCACCTGGATTTGTATATGTATTGAATAAAAATAAAATTATCGTTCCGGAAAGGCCGGGCAATCGTCGTATAGACTCCATTTTAAATATTATTTCAAATCCGCACGTAGGGTTAATCTTTTTTATTCCTGGTCTTGGGGAAACACTCCGAATAAACGGTAAAGCATATATTACAAACGATGAAGAAATTTTGAAAGAGATGCAGGCGAATGGACGTAATCCGTTACTTGGAATTGTTGTTGAAATAGAAGAATGCTACATTCATTGTGCAAAAGCTTTTATTCGTTCTAAGATGTGGGATCCAGAATCTTGGTTAAATAAAAAAGGGTTACCTTCAGCAGCAAAAATGTTGTTGGAGCATGCGAAAGTGAATACTTCAGAAGAAGATGTTGCACGTTCTTTAGAAGAAAGTTATACGAAAAGATTGTATTAAAAATCCTTTATTAGTATAGTTTTAAAAGGAAGAGATCTACTCGTTTTAGAATGGAATACTTTTATGTGAAACATTAATTTACAAGTTGGGAAATTACGAAATAGGTAAATAGATTGGCCGGTATAAAATATTATTGTGAAATATAATAAAAAATGATCTTGAAAATAGTTAATAAAAATAGGCTTGCTTTTTAAAAATTTGATAACTATAATAAGTTAACAAATAGACATGAACGAAAAAGTAATGACAAGGACACGAAATCATTTTTACGGTTTACAGAGAGGGAAGTCAAGGGTGTGAGCTTCCTAACACGAGAAATGATTTTACCACCTTTGAACTTCAATAGTGAACGAGTAATCTAGTAATTATTGACGGTATCAGCCGTTATCTGAACTTGAGCAATCTAGAAGGAAATACGTCTAGATTGGAACAAGGGTGGAACCACGAAAACACATTCGTCCCTTTCCTAGGGATGAGTGTGTTTTTTTACGGCCTTAGAGATAGAAAATTTGAAATAATTAAAAAATTTTATTGATTTTGTTTTTTATGCGAGTATAATGAGTTAACAAATAAACATGAACGAAAAAGTAACGATAAGGACACGAAATCATTTTTACGGTTTACAGAGAGGGAAGCCAAGGGTGTGAGCTTCCTAACACGAGAAATGATTTTACCACCTTTGAACTTCAATAGTGAACGAGTAATCTAGTAATTATTGACGGTATCAGCCGTTATCTGAACTTGAGCAATCTAGGAGGAGATACGTCTAGATTGGAACAAGGGTGGAACCACGAAAACACATTCGTCCCTTTCCTAGGGATGAGTGTGTTTTTTTATCCCGCATTAACGGTCAGTAAGACTCCCATCTCAAAATTTGGCAGATGCGAGGGAGTTAGATGGGAGATCAACTGTCCGTAAAAGCCCGATTGGTTCAACTAATAATCAGTGAGGAATGGACAAAATCTCCACTGATTAAAGTTTCACTTTATTACTTTGAAAGGAGGTGCTGTAACATGAAACGATTCGTACGTACGGAAATAACCACCACCTGCATGATTAAAAAGCAGAACAAGGTGATTGATAGAGATAAAAAATAAAATTGTAGGAGGAGATTAGAAGATGCATAACGTTATTAATGTTGGGGTGTTAGGATTAGGTACAGTCGGAAGTGGTGTTGTCCACATTTTGAAAGAACATTATAAAAAAATCGCACTTGATACAGGATACGAAGTGAAAGTAAAAACAGTCGTTGTACGTGATTTGGAAAAAGAACGCGATGTTTGTATTGATGGAATTGCAGTAACAAGTCATGCAGATGAAGTTCTAAATGATTCAAATATTGATATTGTAGTAGAGGTAATGGGCGGAATTGAAGAAGCAAAACAGCATATTGTGAAGGCTTTACGAAATAAGAAGCATGTCGTAACAGCAAATAAAGATTTAATGGCTGTATACGGTGCGGAACTTCTTCAATTAGCGAACGTAAATGATTGTGATCTATGTTATGAGGCAAGTGTAGCGGGTGGTATTCCAGTGTTAAGAGGATTAACAGACGGATTAGCTTCAGATCAAATTGAAAAAATAATGGGAATTGTAAATGGAACAACAAATTACATGTTAACAAAGATGAGTCAAAATGGATGGTCGTATGAAGAGGCTTTACAGGAAGCACAAAAATTAGGATTCGCAGAATCAGATCCGACAGCAGATGTAGATGGACTAGATGCGGCGAGAAAGGTAGCGATCCTTGCGAATTTAGGGTTTTCGATGAATGTTTCATTAGATGATGTGCAAGTGAGAGGGATTCGAAAGGTTGCAAAAGAAGATTTACAAATGGCTGAAAAGTTAGGATTTACTATGAAACTAATTGGTAAAGCGGAGAAACAAGGAGCAGCTATTCATTTAAGTGTAGAACCGACTCTTTTACCAAGCCGTCATCCGTTATCAAATGTAAATAATGAATTTAATGCAGTGTATGTTCACGGTCAAGCAGTAGGGGAAGTGATGTTTTACGGACCTGGAGCTGGGAAGTTACCGACTGGCTCTGCTGTAGTAAGTGATATTATTTCGATTGTTAAAAATATGAATCAAGTTCCGAAAAATAAAAGTGCGTTAAAAGAACCAGTGCCGTATGAATTACAAGGAGATGAAGAAGTTGTTTCGAAATACTTCTTACGTATTTCATTACAAGATGAGCCAGGGATGTTGCAAAAAGTAACAGAATGTTTCGTTAATTATTCTGTAAGTTTAAAAGAAGTGATTCAATTACCTTTGAATCGTGAGCTTGCAGAAGTCGTTGTTGTGACACATCAAACTTCAAAATATCAATTCGAAAAAGTTTTAGGAGCAATAGAAGCTGTCGCAAGTGAAATAAACAGTTATTACATTATTGAGGAGGAAAAACAATATGTATAAAGGACTATTAAAACAGTATGCTGCTTATTTACCAGTAAATGAAAACACACCTGATGTCAGTTTAATGGAAGGGAATACGCCTCTAATTCCATTATTAAATATATCAAAACAATTAGGGATTCACTTATATGGTAAGTATGAAGGAGCGAATCCAACAGGTTCTTTTAAAGATCGTGGTATGGTAATGGCGGTTGCTAAAGCGAAAGAAGAAGGTTCTGAGGCAATCATTTGTGCATCAACAGGTAATACATCGGCAGCGGCTGCAGCATATGCGGCACGCCTCGGAATGAAATGTATTATCGTAATCCCGGAAGGAAAGATTGCGCATGGAAAGTTAGCGCAAGCAGTCGCTTATGGAGCTGAAATCATTTCAATAGAAGGAAATTTTGATGATGCACTTAAGGCTGTAAGAAACATTGCTGCAGAAGAGCCAATTACATTAGTAAACTCAGTGAACCCTTATCGAATTGAAGGGCAAAAAACAGCAGCGTTTGAAATTTGTGACCAGTTGCAAAAAGCGCCAGATGTTCTCGCTATTCCTGTTGGGAATGCAGGGAATATTACAGCATACTGGAAAGGGTTCTGTGAATATGAGAAAGAAAAAGGCTACAAAAAGCCAAGAATTCACGGCTTTGAAGCGGAAGGAGCAGCTGCAATTGTAAAAGGACATGTAATTGAAGAACCTGAAACAATTGCAACAGCTATACGTATCGGTAACCCAGCGAGTTGGTCATATGCAGTAGAGGCTGCTGAGCAGTCTCGAGGCGAGATAGATATGGTATCAGATGAGGAAATATTACATGCGTATAGATTGTTAGCAAAAACGGAAGGGGTTTTCGCTGAGCCAGGATCAAATGCTTCATTAGCTGGCGTAATGAAACATGTTCAATCTGGAAAAATCAAAAAAGGAGAAACAGTAGTTGCGGTATTAACTGGAAATGGTTTGAAAGATCCTGATATCGCAATTTCTTCTAATAAATTAGATATTGCAAGTGTTTCAAATGATATAGAACAAATTAAAGAACATATAAAAGGGGTGATTATGTCGTGATACCATTGAGAGTACGTGTGCCTGCTAGTACAGCAAATGTTGGACCTGGATTTGATTCAGTAGGAATAGCTTTGTCATTGTATTTAGAGGTTGTTGTAAAGGGCACAGCTGATAAATGGCAAGTAATACATTCCTTTGAAGATTCAATTCCGACAGATGATAAAAATTTAATCGTTAGCACGGCATGTAAAGTATGTCCGTCTTTATCACCCCATATAATAGAAGTTACTAGTAATATTCCGCTAACAAGAGGACTAGGAAGTAGTGCCTCAGCGATTGTAGCAGGAATAGAGCTTGCGAATCAACTTGCTAATTTGAACTTAACGACTGATCAAAAGGTTCAAATTGCTACAAATTTTGAAGGGCATCCAGATAATGTTGCAGCTTCTATATTAGGTGGAACTGTAATCGGAGCACTTGATGGAAAGAATGTTTCAGTTGTAAGGATTGAAAGTAAGGAATTAGGCGTAATTTCTCTTATTCCAAATGAAGAGCTAAATACAGATGAAAGTCGATCTGTATTACCAGAAATGTTTCCGTTTCATGAAGCAGTTAAAGCTAGTGCGATAAGCAACGTATTAGTAGCAGCATTATGCCAAAAGCGGTGGGAAGTTGTAGGTGAAATGATGGAAAGAGATCATTTTCACGAGCCATATCGTTTAGAACTCGTACCGTTATTACCATCTATTCGTAAATGCGCAAAAGAATTCGGTGCGTACGGCACAGCACTTAGCGGTGCGGGACCATCTATTTTTATATTAACGCCGTATGAGAAACGTCAAGAAATCGCTGAGCAATTAGCGAAAGTATTTACAGCTATGAAAGTATGTGAGCTTGAAATCGATCATAAAGGGATTTCTGTAAATAAGGAAGAACATATTGGATTATAAAAAAAGCTAGCATCGCTAGCTTTTTTTTGCTGTAAATATATTTTAAATCAGCATATAAAATGAAAATGAGTATTGTATAATTCAGTAAAGAGCGTATTAATTTTGGAGGTGATTATATGAGTTCAAAAGAGTCACCAGAAGAAAAAAGAGAACACATAAGACAAAGTGAGTTAAAAAATAACCCTACCGGTTCTTTGAATGATGGGCTCAATAGAGCGGAATCAGGTAGCCTTGGTGATATGACAGGGGGCATGAATTGGAAAGGTACAGGGATATTAATTTTAGTGTTAGTTTTAGGATATATTATATACACTTACTTTTTCAGTTAAGGAAAGCCTAGCGAAACTTTAATTTGTTTATTTGCATTATTTGTGAAAATAAAAAACAAGGATTAAAGTCCCGCTGTATTACATATTAAAAAATAAATTATAGTTATTTGAGAACTTTTTATACTCATAATAGAGTTAGCATTATGCTAGCTCTATTATTTTTTGCCATATTCCTGTAACAAATCCCCTGTATATTCAGGGATGGAGGTGCAGGAGATGAAAAAAATGATAGCGATATGTCTTCTTACAACTATGTCATTTTCGACTTTAGTCGGGTGTGATGTAAAAGGTAATAATGCTGTACAAGAGTCTAAAATAAAGAAAGCGACGTATAAAGATTTTACTTACGATGTAAATCCAGAGACTTTCACGTTAACTGTAGAACATGATGGTGTAAAGGAACAGGCATCACGAGCTCTGCCGATAATGAAGGTGTCGAATGTAAAAAAAGATAAGGATCGTATGTCGTGGGAATATCCAGATCAAAAAGTAAAAGTAAACTTAGAAAAGAAAAAAGACCACTTAAATATTGAAGTAGAATCGATTGGTGCAGAAAGCTTTACATGGCCGAAAGTACAGGCTGAAAATTATACACTTCCGTTATGGGAAGGTAAACAAATTCCAAGTAATGATGAGAATTGGAAGAAGTTTTTAAAGGATGATGCATATTCATTTGCTGAATCATTTTCTATGAAGTTTTTTGCATTAAATGGTTCGAAATATTCCATTGTATATATTGCGAATAATATATTTAATAATGAAGTGAAATTTCATTCGGATCCGAAAATAGGGTTTGATTTTATACATGAATTCCCGAGTATAAATAAAAATAAAACATATGGTTTTCAATTATATGTCACAAATACTGATGCAGTAAGTATTGCTAAGCTGTATAAGGATAACATTATGGAAAAAGGTGAATTTAAAACATTACAAGAAAAGGCAAGAAGAAATAAAGAAATTGAAAAACTTTATGGAGCGGCTCATTTTTATTTTTGGAATCAAAATGGTTTATCAGCAAGTAATGTAAATTGGCCGAAGTTAAGAGAGCAAATAAATAGCCCAGTGTTTAGCCATATAAAAGAGCTTATTCAAAAAAATAGTTCAGAGCCTGGGGAATTAAATGTATTTGAGCAAGTAAGTAAACAAGATTTCATTGATAAGTATCAAAAAAATGTTATTTTGCGTTATGTAAACGAAGTGTTATCAATGAAGGAATTGTATAAAGAGGATATTTTCCCGAAAGTTGATCAGGAGGCTAGTGAGTTATTAAAAAAAGGTATAGATCACTTATCGAAAGCAGAACTGTATAGCTTAAATAAGCATTTATTAAAGTCAGTACTTGGTGATTCAGTTGAAGATATAAGTAAGTGGGGAAACGCAGATGGAACGGATATAATAAAGGAAATGAAAGAAGAAGGGATAGACAAAGCTTGGATTGGTCTACCGAACTGGGAACAAGGATTTATGCAACCTAATTTTGTTACAGAAGCTAAGAAAATGGGATATTTAGTTGGTCCGTATGATTCTTATCATTCCATTCATGAGAAAGGTGATAAAAATTGGAACACAGCGTCCTTTAATGATCCATCGTTATATGAAGAGGCAACTGTAACGAAGAAAAATGGAGAAAAGGTGCAAGGGTTTTTAGGTAGAGGGCGAAAACTAAATCCAACATTATCACTTCCTAGTGTAAAAGAACGAATGAACGATATATTGCAAAATGGTCCTAAATATAATTCATGGTTTATCGATTGTGATGCAACGGGTGAAATTTATGATGACTATTCATCAAAACATGTAACGACACAGGAACAAGATTTAAAAGCAAGATTACAACGAATGGATTATATTGCCCAAGAAAAAGGTATGGTAGTTGGCTCTGAGGGCGGAAATGATTTTGCCAGTAGTACGATTGCATTTGCTCATGGAATTGAAACGCCAGTTATTAAATGGGACGATGAAGATATGCGGAAAAACAAAACAAGCCCGTATTATGTCGGTGGATATTATTCACCAAATCAAAATGTTCCAGAAAAATATGCAAAACAAGTACCATTGAAAGAAGAATATAAACAAGTATATTTAAATCCAGTATATTCGCTTCCTTTATATAAATTAGTATACAACGATTCCGTCATTACAACGCATCACTGGGAATGGGGAAGTTTGAAAGTGAAAGATGAGGTAGGAAGCCGTATGCTATATGAGTTATTGTATAATGTTCCTCCTTTGTACCATTTAGATGAAGTAGAGTGGAATCAGCATAAAAAAGAAATTACAGAGCATCTGAAAGTTTGGAATGAAGTTCATAAAAAGGCAGTAAAAGAAGAAATGACAAACTTTGCATACTTGTCAGAAGATAAGCTAGTACAATCTACTTCATATGGAAAAGATATTAAAATTATTGTGAATTTCTCAAATGAAGATGTGGAAATAGAAAAAACGAAATTAAAAGCAAAGACTGCTTTAATTTATAATAATGGGAAGAAAATCATGTATACGCCGTTGGCGAAACAATAATGTGAAATATAACTGTATGAATAGAGAGTTAATAACTAACTTGACTCACTATTTTGTTCGTTCTTTCAGTTGAAAGTCAGATTATTTGAAATGAAAAGGTTGATAAATCTGTAATTTCGAATGTTGCGAAGTGCTAAATTTTTGAAGTTAGTAAATAGTGACTTGCCAAAAATAAGTACGAGAGTATAATGTGAAATGGAATATATATTGAATCCACAATGTAACCTTACAAATTTGTAAGGTAATTGAAAGGAAATTCAATATGAAGATTACTAGACATACATTATACTAGGGAAAGAGAAAGAGAGGCGAATGGGTATGAGCTCTGAATTAGAACAAAATACGAGAAGTAATAAGAAGCGTTCTAAAAGAAAGTCAATAAAGTGGTTTATAATAATTCCATTGTTCTTGCTTGTTTTTGGTGGAGTAGGATATGGGTCGTTAATATATAATAAAGCAAAAGCGGTTGTAAGTGATGCATATGCACAAATTGATAAATCATCAAAACGTGATAAAGAAGTGGAACCTTTAAAGGATAATATCTCAATTTTAATTATGGGTGTAGACGGTAGTGAAATGCGGAAAAGTCAATATGGTGAAGCGGTTCGAACGGATGCACTTTTATTAGCAACAATTAATAAAGATGATAAATCTGTTAAATTAGTTAGTATTCCGCGTGATTCACGTGTTTATATTCCATCTAGAAAAAAATTAGATAAAATTACGCATGCACATGTATTTGGTGGTGTTGAAAGTACACGAGATACTGTGGAAAGATTTTTAAATGTTCCAGTTGATTATTATGTGAAGTTTAACTTTGAGTCATTTGTTCAAATTGTAGATTCACTAGGTGGTATTGATATTGATGTACCTGTTACGTTCACAGAGCAAGATAGTAAAGACCAAGCAGGTATGATTCATTTAGAAAAAGGTTTCCAACATTTAAATGGAGAACAGGCACTTGCACTTGCAAGAACACGTAAAATTGATAGTGATGCAATGCGCGGACAGAGACAACAACTTGTAATAGAAGCAATTGCGAAAAAAGCAATGTCTGTTCAATCAATTAGCAAAATGGGCTCTCTACTTGATGCAGTTGATAAAAACATGAAAACAAACTTAACATTTGATGATATGCTTGCTATTACGAAAAACATGGCAGGATCGGATCTACAAATGGAAAAGATGCAAATTGAAGGTACTGATAAACGTATTGGTGGTATTTATTATTACATTCCAAATGAAAAAAATGTGAAAGATATTTCAAATAAACTGAATCAACATCTAGGTGTAACGCCAAAATCAGTTCTAAATGAAAAGTAAAAAAGATTGGCCTTTGCCAATCTTTTTTTATGGAAATGGATTTGTAACTTTTCTGTAACGATTTTTTATTCTAGAAAAATTATACTCATATGTATGAGATTATTGGATAAGCAAAAAGTAAAGATAAATACTGTTATAAGGAAAGATAACATATGCAAAAATGGATAAGCATTATGGGAATCGTCTTTATATTGACTGGATGTAAAATGTCTGAAGCTCCAACCAATTTAATGGGAGCTCCTGCAAATGAAAAGTGGATTAATGAACTAAAAGAGCAAATAGATAAAGATTTGCCTGTTAATTATCGGTTGCTTACTCCAAAGTCTAATAAAGATAAACAAATGATTTGGTCAATGGATTTTAAACAAGATAATAAAAAAGAAGCCATCGTATTTTATAAATTGCCGAATGAAGATCGTAGCGTATATTTAGCTGTATATGAGGAAATCGGCTATAAGTGGAAAATAAAGTCCACGCATAAATTTGATGGTGAGGATATAGATATCGTTGAAGTCGGTGATTTTACAGGGAATGGGAAGCGAGAATTATTAATTGGAATCTCTGTAAATCGTGAATCGTTAGAACATGTTATGTATGCTTTTTCAGAAGAAAATGATGATATGAAGGAGATTTATAATCGGCGTTACACGAAGTTATTTATAGAGGATCTAAATAGAAATGGTCTTAATGATATAAGCCTTGTTACTTATGAAAAAGATGAGAAGTTGACAGTTGAGCTTATTGAGCAGTTTAAGACAATATCAGAAGTTACATTTGATCCATTTATAAATAGTATTCAAAGAATACAAATGGGCCATATTTCTAAAACATTAAAGGCGATTGTAATTGATGCAGGAATTGGGGCTCATTCAGGTATAACTTATGTAGCAAAATTTGATAAGGATCATTATGAGGTACTACCTATAGATGGGAAAGAAGATTTATTCAATGAATATGTGGTGGAAAGTAAAGATGTAAATGAAGACGGTATTATTGAATTTGTTCGTACTGTACGTCCAAAAGGTTGGGAAGATAAGTCACATGGAGATAGTCCGCTCTTTGAACGTTACATACAGTGGAGTGAAGATGGAACGAAACCTATAGAAGAAAGATACATCGATATAGAAAAAGGGTATTTTGTGAAAATTCCTGAAGAGTTGATTGGGAAAATTACTATCCCAGATCAGCAGAAGGAATCAAATTCTCAAAAGTTTTTGGGCGTAAATACAAATGAAATATGGCTTGAAGTCCAAATTTTTAAGCGGAAAGAATGGTTCAAAATAAAAGGATTCGAGGCAGCGGTGAAAACGGCTTCTCACGTATATGCAGTGCCGAAGCGATCAAAGTTTAAAAAAGTGAAAGCATATATAAAACCGCTAGCGGATTATCAACAAGAGTAGGGAGGTGGAAATTATGTCAACAATTTTAGTTTTAGAAGATGAAATGCCAATCCGTAGTTTTATTGTCTTAAATTTAAAGCGTGCTGGATTTTATGTATTAGAAGCTAGTACTGGAGAAGAAGCGTTACAGATTTTATGTGATCACACTGTTGATGTAGCGTTACTTGATGTCATGTTACCAGGAATTGATGGTTTTCAAGTTTGTAAAACTATTCGGGAAGAAAATAAAAAAATGGGCATTATTATGTTAACCGCACGTGTACAAGATGGAGATGTGGTGCAAGGACTAGGAATTGGTGCAGATGATTATATTACAAAACCGTTTAGTCCAGTAGAGTTAACTGCACGTATACAATCTCTATTAAGAAGAATAGAAGTGCATAAAGAAAAAACGAATACAATTACGTCTGGTCCGTTTTCGTTAAATATTATAGAAGAAAGATTATATAGAGATGGACAATTGGTTGATTTAACACCTACAGAGTATATGATTTTACAATACTTAATGAATCAATCCTCAAAGCCGGTTTCACGTGATGAAATTTTAAATATGATTTGGGGAACGAATTACGTAGGCGAGACGAAAGTCGTAGATGTAAATATGAGACGGTTACGCCAAAAGATAGAATGTAATCCATCAGAACCCGAATTTATCCTTACAGTGTGGGGAAAAGGATATGTGTGGAAGGAAAGTATAAGATGAAACGGAAAGTGACTTTATATTTTATGACGGTCATTACACTTATGCTTGTATTGTTTGAGGTAGTATTTTCGGTCTCAATTTATCGATATTATTATAATGGTATTGTGCAATATATAGAATCTCATGCGAAGACGAGTACTCGATTTTTCTCAGAATACAATTCATTATATTTTATTCGTTTGCAAGAATATAGTGGTGACATAATTAGTAGTTTTCAATTAGATGGAACGGAATTACAGTTAATTGATCGTCATAGTTCGGTTATACAATCTTCAAGTGGTGAAAAAGTAGAAGGTAAAGTGAATATCCCACAATCTTTATTGGAAGGTGAAATGTATAATCAAGTTACTACTACGAAAGATAATGAAAAACAACTAGAAGTGCTAAGCCCACTTATACATCAAGGACAAACAATCGGTGTTTTAAAATATACGACAGTATTAACACATGTGAATGCAAAGATTATTGAAATTATTATGTTTACTATTGCCGTTGGTATTGTTATTTCATGTATTGTCTTCTCAATTAGTAGACGCTTGGCAAATTCTTTTGTTGAGCCAATTGAATCTATCATTCAAGCTTCTTCACAAATCGCAGAAGGAACGTTGAAAAATAAAATTAAAGAAGATTATCCTGGTGAATTAGGTGAATTAGCACATAGTTTAAACTATATGTCTGATAAAATAGAAAAAGCGGAACAGATGAAAAATGAATTTATCGCTTCTATTTCTCATGAAATACGAACACCTTTAACAGGAATTAAAGGTTGGAGTGAGACGCTTAAAACAGTAGAACATTTAACAGAAGAAGAAATCAAGCAAGGTATGGGGATTATTTCCGGTGAGACAGACCGATTGATTCATTTAGTAGAAGAATTGTTAGATTTTTCAAGATTACAATCAAATCATTTTAATTTATATAAACAAAAGGTGCAATTGTACGATATACTAGAGGAGACGATTTGGCAATTAACTCCTAACGCTGAAAAGAAACAAATTCAATTCATTAATACTATAGAACGAATTGAATTGTTGGGAGACCGAAATAGGCTAAAGCAAATTTTCTTGAATATTATTCAAAATGCAATTAAATATTCACATGAAAATGGTACTGTATACATTGAAGCGACTAAAAATGAAGGACAAGCAGTGATAAAGGTGAAAGATGAAGGGATTGGAATTGCTAAAGAGCATTTACCATATATAGAGCAGTCTTTTTACCAGATTAATAATCATGCTGCAGGTGCAGGTCTTGGCTTAGCTATCGTAAAAAAAATGGTGGAGCTTCATAGAGGTACACTTAGTATTGTGAGTAAAGAAGGAATAGGAACAACAATTTTGATAAAACTCCCATTATAATACATATACAGTCTATTTATCACGCTATTTGTGGGTAGTGAGATTCCCGCCTCAAAATTCGGCTAGAGCAAAGAAGGTAGGTGGGAAATTAACTGCCCGTAAACAATCGATTGGTGAAGGTTAATAATCAGTGGGGGATGAATACTCCCCACTGATTAAAGTTTCACTTTATATCGTGCAATAAAATAAATAGATGTATAATTACATTGGGTGATTTATATATAAGATTAATAGGGAGAGGAATTCGATAGAATGGAAAAAGCTTTTAATATGAAACGAGTAGTAGTCGTTTTAATAGCGGTTGCAGCAGTAGCTATTGGGTATTTTATGTTTCAATCAATTACTTCACCAGCAAAGGCTGTTGCAAAACAAGAAAATGTAGTACAGCTTGCAAGTGAACAATCAAAAGTTGAATTGAATAAAACGGCACCAAGTCGTTTTAATGGAAAAGAAAGAAAAGTTGCTTATCTTACATTTGATGATGGACCAGGCAAATATACGGCTGAATTATTAAATACGTTAAAACAGCATGATGCGAAGGCGACATTCTTTTTAATTGGAGCGAATGTAAAAGAGTTTCCGGATTTAGTGAAACGTGAAAATGCAGAGGGACATTATGTAGGTATGCATAGTATGACACATAATTTTGCAAAGTTATATAAAAATGGTGAATATGTAAATGAGATGAAAGAAGACCAAAGCTTAATTGCTAATATTATTGGAAAATCACCTAAATTAACACGTCCACCATATGGTTCGATGCCTGGATTAAATGAAGGTCTTCGAAATAAAGTGGTAGAAGGCGGTTTTAAAGTTTGGGATTGGACAATTGATTCATTAGATTGGAAATATAATAAAATGCAAGTTGATGCAGCTGCAGCGCAAATTGCTCAAAACGTATTAACAAATGCAACAAAACCACAAGAAGTAATTTTAATGCATGATATTCACCCGCAATCAGTCGCTGCTGTGCCAGCAATTTTAAAGGGGTTAAAAGAAAAGGGTTATGAGTTTGAAGCTTATCATGAAGAAAGTCACTTCCCAGTGAACTTCTGGCATGATAACCGTATGTAATGGAGGAATGAATGTTGAAGTATGGAAAAGTAGCATTAGTTGGAGCGTTATCAGTAGGGGTATTAACAGGTTGTTTCGGTGAAAAGCCAGAAGAAAATTTATATACAGCTTTTGAAACAGCAGCGACACAAGAAAAGTCTTTAGTTGATGAAGCGAAAAAATTAGAGGATTTAGAGAAGCAAGGTCAAGAACTATATTCTCAAATTTTACAAGAAGGTAAAGATCATAATGACGCAGTTATGAAAAAGATAGAACAAGCGACTGCAAATGTAGCTGACCGTGAAAAAGTATTGAAAAATGAAAAAGAAATGCTAGAAAAAGCGCAGAAGGAAACGAAATCCGTTCAAAGTAATATAGAAAAACTTGAAGATAAGAAAGTGCAAAAGCAAGCAAAGGCAGTTGAAGAGTCGTATAAAAAACGTTACGATGCATTCCAAAAGATGAATGAAAACTACACGAAGGCGTTAGCGACTGAAAAAGAACTGTACGAACAATTAAAGGTAAAAGAAACGAAATTAAAAGAGATTGGTGAGAAAGTTAAAACTTTTAATGAGTTAAATGGAGATGCACAAAAGTCGAAAGAGCAGTTTAACAATTATACAAAAGAGTATAATGACAGTAAATTAGCATTTTATAAAGATGCGCAGATTAAGATTAAAGAACAGAAATAAAGAAAGTTCTTAATCGGAATATAAAGCCGAAAAAACATGTAAAAATGTTTTTTCGGCTTTTATCGTTAAATGAATAGAAAAGACTGGAATAGATATCATAAAAGAGTTATAGTGAATTATTCGAAGGGAAACATTGTAAAGTAAGGAGAATGAAACATGTCATATGAATTTTTACTCAAATTAGGTTTAGCGCTCTTTTTAGGATTATTCATCGGGATAGATAGGCAGCTAAAGAATAAACCGCTTGGTGTGAAAACAAGTATGGTTATTTCTGTAGCAAGTTGTTTAATTACGATGGTTTCAATTGAATCAGTTCATGTATATTCTGTTCCAGGTCATACAAATATGGATCCAATGCGTCTTGCTGCTCAAATTGTGAGCGGAATCGGTTTCCTTGGGGCAGGTGTCATTTTACGAAGAAGTAATGACGTTATTTCTGGATTAACGACAGCTTCTATGGTGTGGGCTGCTTCAGCTTTAGGTATAGCAATTGGAGCAGGGTTTTATTTACAAGCGACCGTTGCCATGATTTTAATTATTTTAGCGATTAACGTACTGCCTCACCTTGTGAAAATTGCAGGCCCGTATTCATTAAGACAAAAGGACTTATCTATAAAAATTACTGTAAAAGAGCACCAAGAATTAGATGGTATATTTAAGCAAATTAAAAAATTAGGCATGCATGTAAAACGAGTGAAAATTAAAGATATTGATAGTGGTGCATTTCAGCAATTGGAGATGGTTATTTTAGCTCCAGAAGATTTATATACAACTGAGTTATATAGTTCACTAAAAGAGATTGATCGAGTTGTTTCAGTTGAAGTTGAAAGTAGATAAAAAAGGGTGATGAAAATTCACTCTTTTTTTACGCGTAAAAAAAACAGTTTGCTATAATTATTCTCTAAAGGGGATGAGAATGGTGGAGATACACATTAGAAGGGCGACAAAATCGGATATTGCAGCAATAGCAAAAATACATGTGGAAAGCTGGAAAACAACGTATACCGGGATATTCGAAAACGAAATTTTAGAAAATGTAACATTTGAACAAAGAAAAAAGCAGTGGGAGAATATTTTTCAAAAAGAAGATAATTACCAATTCAGATTTGTAGCAGAAACGTTAAATGGAAAAATAATCGGATTCATTGATGGGGGAGTTGAAAGAAGCGGTACATATAATTGTGATGGGGAATTATATGCGATTTATCTGTTACAACAGTATCAAGGAATGAAAATAGGACAAAAATTATTTCAAGTGTTACTGTCGGAATGTATAAAAAATGGTATGCAATCTCTTTTAGTTTGGGTCGTTACTAATAATCCCGCTAAAAAGTTTTATGAAAAATATAATCCTGAAAAAATTGATACGAAATTTTTAGAGAGAGTACAGGTAGAAGAAACAGCGTATTGCTGGAGGAATATAAATAATATTATTATGTAAACTTTATGTTTTTAAAAGGTATACCTTTAATTGGTATACCTTTTTGTTTAACTCTGTTCAATCGATTAATAACGAGTAATGTGAAAAATAATGAATAGTTAACTTGAGAGTAAAAATTTTTCTATTGTATCTTTAATTAGATGAAATAAATGATAGAAAAGGAAAAAAATTTTGTCAGATAAAAAAATTCTGAAATATACTCTTGAATTGATAATAACAATCAATTAGAATCATAATTGATAATGATATTCAATCATTGGTTGTTTTATAAAATTTCGATAGCGTTAATATAAAGAGGAGGACCAGTATGCAGCATGCGAAACAAATCGCAGAACATGCAACAATACAAAGTTTTTTAAACTGTTATTTAAGAGAAACAGGGAGTGGGGAATGGATTACAGAGGATGAAAGAATGGAAAGTATCTTCAGTAATACGTTAAATAGAAATGTAGTCCCCACATATTTATGTTGTCGGCTATCGGCACAGAATGTTACTTTGTATGGAGAAGTTATATATAAATCAGCAACAGATCGCCATTTGTTTGGAGAACAGTTTTATTATCAAATTGGAGAAACTAAAACTGTTATAAAAGCAGATTATGTTACAGTTATTACATTTTTAATAAAAGAGATGTCTATCAACTATGGAGAAGGAACTAATCCTGCTGAGCTTATGCTTCGAGTTATTTGTAGTTGTCAAAATATTGAAGAATTTACAAAAGAGAGAGCAGAAGATACATCTGCATTATATGGTTTCCATACAACTTTTATAGAGGCGGAGCAATCTTTATTATTTGGGCATTTAACTCATCCTACCCCAAAGAGTAGACAAGGTATATTGGATTGGAAAAGTGCAATGTATTCTCCAGAATTAAAAGGAGAATGCCAGCTTCATTATTTTCGCGCACATAAAAGTATAGTAAATGAAAAATCATTATTATTAGATTCTACAACAACGATTATAAAAGAAGAATTAAGTAAAGATGAGATGGTAAATGAGGAATTTATAGAGAAGTACTGTAAGGAAGATGAATATTCATTAATTCCAATTCATCCGCTTCAGGCTGAATGGTTATTACATCAACCTTATGTACAAGAGTGGATAAATCAAGGAGTGCTTGAATATATTGGTCCAGTAGGTAAGTGTTATATGGCAACATCATCACTTAGGACGCTATATCATCCTCATTCGAAATATATGCTTAAGTTTTCCTTTCCAGTGAAAGTAACAAATTCAATGCGCATTAATAAGTTGAAAGAACTTGAGAGTGGCCTTGAAGGGAAGGAAATGTTAAATACGGCTATTGGTGAAGTACGAGAAAGATTTCCAGGCTTTGATTTTATTTGTGATCCAGCCTTTATTACATTAAATTATGGAACACAAGAATCTGGATTTGAAGTAATTATTCGCGAGAACCCTTTCTATAGTGAACATGCAAATGATGCTACATTAATTGCTGGACTAGTTCAAGATGCTATTCCTGGAGAGCGCACTCGTTTATCGAATATAATTCATCATATAGCAGAGTTAGAAAATAGAAGCTGTGAAGAAGTAAGTTTAGAGTGGTTTAGACGGTATGTAAATATTTCTTTAAAGCCGATGGTATGGATGTATTTACAGTATGGAGTTGCATTAGAAGCTCATCAACAAAATAGTGTTGTACAGTTGAAGGATGGTTATCCAGTAAAATATTATTTCCGTGATAATCAAGGATTTTATTTCTGTAATTCAATGAAAGAGATGCTTAATAATGAGTTATCTGGTATTGGAGAACGTACTGGGAATTTATATGACGATTATATTGTAGATGAAAGGTTTCGTTACTATTTAATTTTTAATCATATGTTTGGACTTATTAACGGTTTTGGTACGGCAGGATTAATTAAGGAGGAAATTCTACTTTCTGAATTAAGGTCTGTATTGGAATCATTCCTTCCATATAACCGTGAACCTTCTACATTTTTAAGAGAATTGTTGGAAGAGGATAAGTTGGCATGTAAAGCAAATTTATTAACGAGATTTTTCGATGTCGATGAATTAACAAATCCATTAGAGCAAGCAATTTATGTGCAAGTGCATAATCCACTCGTTAGAGAAGTGGCTGTTCGTTCATAAATAGCGTTAAAATTTCACGTAATACAAATAATGGAATTTGGTATTTCGTCATAAGTGGAGGAGTTTATGAAAGTGGATATGTATCACACGAAAATATTGAAGGCACTTGAATCAGAAGAATACATTTCAGTGCGAAGAAGGGTGTTACGTCAGTTAGTAGAATCGTTAATTTATGAGGGGATTATAACGCCAGTTCGTGTAGAGAAGGAAGAACAAATTCTTTTTATTATACAAGGACTTGATGAAGAAAATAAAAATGTTTCGTACCAATGCCACGGAAGAGAAAGGATGACATTTGGACGTATTGCTGTAGACTCGTTACTAATACGAGTGCAAGATGAACAACAAGAAATACAATCTGTGTCGCAATTTTTAGAAGAAGTTTTTCGGGTTGTTAACGTAGAACGAACTAGATTAGATTCTTTTATTCACGAATTAGAACAAACAATATTTAAAGACACGATTGCACAATATGAAAGAAATAAAAGGGAGGAATATACTCGAAAATCTTACGATGAGTTTGAAAGCCATTTAATAGACGGTCACCCGTATCATCCTAGCTATAAAGCGCGCATTGGATTTCAATATCGTGACAATTTTCAATATGGATATGAATTCATGAAGCCAATAAAACTCATCTGGATTGCAGCACATAAGAAATATGCGACTGTAGGTTATGAAAATGAAATGATTTATAGCAATACTTTAACAGAAGAAATTGGTGTGCAGAGAATAGAAGAATATATAAATCGTATTCAAAATATGGGATGTAATCCAAAACAGTATTTGTTTATCCCAGTCCACCCTTGGCAGTGGGAGAACTTTATTATTCCTAATTATGCTGATCATATACAGGGGAAATATGTGATTTATTTAGGGGAATCATCGGATGATTACTGCGCCCAACAGTCAATGAGAACATTAAGAAATATGACGAATCCAAAGAAGCCGTATGTTAAGTTATCGATGAATTTACTTAATACTTCAACTATCCGTACGTTGAAACCACATTCGGTTGTGAGTGCACCAGCTATATCAAATTGGTTAAGTGATGTCGTAAGTCAGGATCCTTATTTAAGGGATGAATCGCGCTTGATTTTATTAAAGGAATTCTCGAGCGTAACGTATGATACGAATAAGAAAGCTACATATGGTTCATTAGGATGTATTTGGCGTGAAAGCGTTCACAAATATGTAGATAAACAAGAGGATGCAGTTCCCTTTAATGGCTTATATGCAAAAAAGAAAGATAGTACACCAATTATTGACGCATGGTTAAACAAATATGGAATAGAAAATTGGCTGCAAGTACTTATTCAAAAAGCGATAATACCGGTTTTACATCTTGTTGTAGAGCACGGGATCGCATTAGAATCACACGGTCAAAATATGATTTTAGTCCATAAAGAAGGGCTACCTGTCCGGGTTGCATTAAAGGACTTTCATGAAGGACTTGAGTTTTATCGTCCATACTTGAAAGAAATTGACAAATGCCCTGAGTTTACAAAAATGCATAAAACGTATGTGAACGGAAAAATGAATGATTTCTTTGAAATGGATCGCATCGAATGTTTGCAAGAGATGGTTTTAGATGCACTTTTCTTATTTAATCTAGGAGAGTTAGCTTTCATACTTGCGGATGAATATGAATGGAAAGAAGAACGTTTTTGGATGCTGATTGTCGAAGAAATTGAAAATCATTTTAGAAAATATCCACATTTGAAAGAGAGATTTGAATCCATTCAATTATACACAGCTACTTTCTATGCGGAGCAATTAACGAAGCGTCGTTTATATTTGGATGTAGAATCGCTTGTTCATGAAGTTCCAAATCCATTGTATAGTGCAAAGCAACTTAACATACAAAAATCATTTGTTACAGGGGGAAATTATGCTAATCGTTAATAAACAAGAGTATAGTAAAAATGATTTTGAATCGAGATTACAAGTTTACGAGGAAATGGAACAATTTCAAGCAGCAAAAGGAAATAGATTTGCACTTTGTCTGAAAGATCCATTTGATATTATTACACTTGTGTTTTTCTTAAAAGAAAAGAAATCATCTGTACTTCTTATACATGAAGATACACCAAAAGATACGGCTATTAAAATGGCAAGGCGTGCAAATTGTACGGGACTTTTATATGGAGAATGTAGCGAATTTACAAAATTAGAAGTAGTGAATTCATTACTACAAGAGCCTTCTTTATTGCAATATAGCTCAGGAACCACGGGAGAACCGAAATTGATTTGCAGATCATGGACGGAAGTTGATACTGAAATCGTTGCTTATAATGAAGCTTTAAATTGTGAAGAAGATGAAGTACCGATTGTTATGGCTCCTGTTTCACATTCGTACGGATTAATATGTGGTACGTTATCTTCTATTACAAGAGGAAGTAAGCCTATAATTATTACGAATAAAAACCCTAAATTCGCATTAAATATTATTCGCAATACAGAAAAACATATCATATATGCAGTACCATTGATGCTACATATTATGGGGAGTTTTCCACTAGGAACGTTCCAGTTTCATAAAATTATGACATCCGGATCACCTTTGCCCGAAACATTATTTTATAAACTAAATGAAATGACAACGTACATGATGCAGCAATATGGATGTTCTGAAGCTGGTTGTATTAGTATATGTCATGATATGGAGAGTCATTTAGATTTAGGAAAACCACTTCCACATGTAAGTATAAACATAGGATCAGATGAAAATGAGCCTGAAGAAATCGTAGTGAAAATTGCTGGAAAGGAAATTTATACGAAAGATTTAGGGTATGAATCTGAGCGTGGCCTTCACTTTATGGGGCGTATGGATGATGTAATCAATGTTTCAGGGTTAAAAGTGTTTCCTATAGAGGTGGAAGAAACGATGCTTCGATTAGAAGGTATTCAAGAAGCCATTGTATACCGAGGGAAACATCCAGTGATGGGAGAAATCGTAAAAGCGAAAGTAATCTCTCATATTGACCCAGTACAAATAAGAGAATGGTGTATTCAGCACTTACCGTCTTATAAAGTTCCGTATGAAATTGAAAGTGTAACTGAAATTCCGAAAAATAAAACTGGAAAAGTAAGTAGAAAGTTACTAGAGATGGGAGAGGTTACAACATGAGACGTGAAACGTTAAAGAGTGCAGTGCTGAAAATTATGACAGAAAAAATGGAACTGAGAAATGTAACGCATTTAGAAGAAACAATGCGTTTAAATCAAGATTTATATATAGATTCGGTAATGATGTTGCAGCTTATCGTATACATAGAAATGGATTTGAAGTTATGTGTCCCAGAGGATGAGGTAGATCCAAAGGCGTTTCTTACTGTAGGATCTTTACTTGATTTTATGGAAGAGTTACAGCCGTTACAAGAATCAAATGTGAATAACTAACCTTGGAGAAAGTGGATGAGAGTATGACTTCAATTAAAGTGCACTGTTTAGTGAGCTGTTTTTGTGAAATTATAAAAAGACGTGGTGATATAGATTTTCGTCCATTTTATTTTGGACTATGGGATGGAGACTTTGATATAACAGAAGGCGGAATTATTTCGTATCACTCCGAAAACATTAACCATGATAATTATTTACTTTGGTATGAAAAACTGTATGGTATTAAAGTGAACGAATGGTATGATCATGCAAAAGATAAAGATAGAAATGTAGAAACATTTTTAGAATTAGTAGAAAATAAGCCGGAAAATCGTTATGTAATTGTAATGGTGGATATGTCTTTATTACCAGAGAGGGAAAATAAGTTTCACCAAAAACCATTTCCGCATTATTTAATGATATCGAAGACAGAGAAAGAAGAAGAATGGTTCATGTTAGATCCTGATTTTCGTTGGGAAGGGAATATGGAAAGAGAAAAAGTGATTCACTCTGTTCAAGATAATCCATTCGGTGGTGGTTATTTCATTGATGTAGAGGCGATTCAGGAGCCGACGCAAGAAATGGTAGCTAATTATTTCACTGAGACATTCAAAAAGTATGATAATGAACTGACTATGGAATTAAAAAATTTAATTATAAAAATGGCAAATGAGGAAGAGGGGTATTCGCTCTCTAAGCTTGTAGTAGCAGTAAAACAAATACCAGTACTTGCAATTCGTAAATATAGTTATGAACATGCCTTTGCATACTTCCGTGAAACGTTACAATACTCGGAAGAGGAGTTTGATTATTGGTGTGATCGGGTAGAGGATATTGTACAAGGATTTACAAATGTACAGTATCGTGCAATTAAAATGGCAATGACGAATAATAAGGGTATGCTCGTATCGATTATTGAAAAACTGGATGAAATGAATGCAATTGAACTGCAAATTAAGAAGGAATTAGAGAGACAGTTTCTATCATGGAAAGGTATGAAAACAAATCAGTCTGTCGTAACTCTTTAAAAAGCTAACTGAATTTAAGATAGGGGAGTTTAAAGTTATGAAATATTCGCTATGTACCATTTCATTTCGTCATCAATTAATTTCATTTACTGATATTGTTCAATTTGCATATGAAAACGGTTTTGAAGGAATTGAATTGTGGGGAACTCATGCACAAAATTTGTATGTGCAAGAGCGTGAAACGACAGAACGAGAGTTGAATTTTTTAAAGGATAAAAACTTAGAAATTACGATGATAAGTGATTATTTAGACATATCATTATCAGCAGATTTTGAAAAAACGATGGGGAAATGTGAACAACTCGTAATGTTAGCAAATTGGTTTAATACGAATAAAATTCGTACGTTTGCCGGACAAAAAGGGAGTGTAGACTTCTCGAAACAAGAGAGACAAGAGTATGTAAAGAGAATTCACAAGATTTGTGATTTATTTGCTCAGCATGATATGTATGTACTTTTAGAAACACATCCAAATACGTTAACGGACACGTTGCCGTCTACTTTGGAATTATTAGAAGAAGTAGACCATCCGAATTTGAAAATAAACCTTGATTTTCTTCATATATGGGAGTCTGGTGCAGATCCAATAGACAGTTTTCATCGACTAAGACCGTGGATACAACATTACCATTTTAAGAATATATCGTCAGCGGATTATTTACATGTATTTGAACCTAATAATGTATATGCCGCAGCGGGAAGTCGTATTGGTATGGTTCCATTATTTGAAGGTATTGTAAATTATGATGATATCATTCGGGAAGTGCGAGATACGGACTATTTTGCTTCGCTAGAATGGTTTGGACACAACGCGAAAGATATATTAAAAGAAGAAATGAAAGTATTAACAGATAGAAGATTAGAGGTAGTAACTTCGTAATATAAAATGATAAAAGAGTCTCTATTTAGAGTCTCTTTTTTTATAGTTAAAAATAACCAAAAATTACCATGTATTTAAATTCGAATTTGGCACAATTTATATATATATCAAGGAGGTGATTGGTAATGGCTAGAAATCGTAATTCTAATCAATTAGCATCACATGGAGCACAAGCGGCTCTAGATCAAATGAAATATGAAATTGCACAAGAGTTTGGTGTACAACTTGGAGCTGAAACTTCTTCACGTGCAAACGGTTCTGTAGGTGGTGAAATCACGAAACGCCTTGTAGCGATGGCAGAACAACAACTTGGTGGCGGATATACTCGCTAAATGTAGAAGGTTATAGGAGAAAGGAAGGATTCTTCCTTTCTTTTTTTTTCAATTAATTGGTATGGATATATAGCGAACTGGATTCAAACAATAGGAATAATACTATATTTTACCCAATTTCTTTCGTTATGAATGGGAAGTAGTAAAGATGTAATAGCCCTGGTGGAATGAAAAATTACGTTCCACCAGGGCTATTATATGGTAAGAAATATATGATGAAAGGTTCCGAAGTCAACATGTTAAAAAAAGAAAACTGTTGTTTAATTGCGCTTGCATCAGTTCCACTTGTTATGACATTAGGGAATTCAATGCTCATTCCAATACTGCCGACTATCGAAAAGAAATTACATATTTCATCGTTTCAAGTATCCATGATTATTACAATTTACTCCATAGTTGCAATTTTACTTATACCGATTGCTGGTTATTTATCAGATAGATGGGGACGGAAGATGGTAATGGTTCCGAGTTTACTGATTGCGGCTATCGGAGGAGCGGTAACTGGTTGGGTATCATGGAAAGTTGATAATCCCTACGTTTGGATACTTATCGGTAGAGCGATTCAAGGTATTGGTGCTGCTGGTGCAATGCCAGTTGTTATACCGTGTGTTGGTGATTTATACAAAGATGAAAAACAGGTTAGCGCAGGTTTAGGAATCATTGAGACATCAAATACATTTGGAAAAGTACTCAGCCCTATTTTAGGATCTGCTCTAGCTGCCATTGTATGGTTCTTACCATTTTGGGCGATTCCAGTTTTATGTGTAGTATCGATTGTTTTATTACTGGTACTAGTAAAAGCAAAAAAACAAGAAGGAGAAGTACCACCACTAAGAGAGTTTATTCAAGCTATTATCTCTACGTTTCGAGAAAAGGGAAGATGGTTAATTGCCATTTTTGCACTAGGTGCAATTATAATGCTTATTTTATTCGGAATTCTCTTTTATTTGTCTACTATACTGGAGTCAAAGTATGACATTCATGGTATATGGAAAGGGTGTGTACTTGCTATTCCTTTGCTTGTATTATCGATTAGTTCATATATGGCTGGTAAAAAAATTGGAGATAATCAAAATGTTATGAAGAAGTGTATTTATATTGGCTTTTTACTGGCTGCGACATCAGTTATAATCCCTTTATTTATAAAAGGGATCTATTTACTACTTCTATGTCTCGTTATTATGGGAGTAGGAATTGGTATGGCACTCCCATGTTTAGATGCCCTAATTACACAAGGGATTGAAAAGGAGCAGAGAGGCACGGTTACGTCATTTTATAGTTCGATGCGATTTATCGGTGTAGCAGCTGGACCACCCCTATATTCATTTTTTATGAAAGGGTCGGACCATGAAGTGTTTTATTTGACAAGTATTTTCGCTGTTATTGGTGCCGTTATAGCAATGATTTGGATTAAACCAGCAAAAGATGAAAAGGCAATAAAACAGAATCCAGAACCGACTGCATAATTTGAAATAGGATTGCATGGCCTATAATTAGCGTGCAATCCTATTAATTTAGTTAGGGAAAATAACTTGTTTTAACATATAAAGTGCGACTCCCCATATGACGAGTCCTGAAATTTTGTTTAATAATACGATTGCCTTTCCAGTTGAGTCTAGCCTCTTTAAAAACTTTCCAGCTAAAGCTAAGCTAATAAACCAAATCCAAGAAATGATAATCGTTGCAGATGTAAAAGCCCATTTTTCCCTTCCTATATATTGAATAGAATTTGTCCCAATTACACCGATCGTATCTAAAATCGCATGTGGATTTAATAACGAAACCGATACAGCGAAAATAATTTGTTTTTTTAAAGGCATGCTTTTTTCTTGTTTTACATCTTTGGAAGGCTTACTTCTCCAAATAACGAAGCCCATATATATGAGAAAGATAAATCCAATCGTATATAATGTCGTCGTTAGCCAAGAAAAAGTAAGGAGTACAAGGGATACACCCTGTACTGCAATTAATATTAGTAACGTATCACATAGAGAAGCAGTTAATACTACAGGGGCTGCCCTCCAAATATTAGGTTGGCTCGCACCTTGGTTAAATACGAAAACATTTTGGACACCTAATGGAATGATAAGGCCAAATGCAAGGATGATACCGTGAATAATCGCTTCACTCATTATATTACCTCCTACTTTAATTCATTATGATAGTGTATATTGTATAGAAGAAATGAAAATTTGTATCCATCCATATGGTTGGGGAGGTCACCAACCAAAAAGAATGTAAGGTGATATGTATGATGGAAAGGTTAGTTTGGAAGCCTGATATGTCTTTAGCGTCTCCTTTGTATAAACAAATAGAAACGTATATAAAAGAAAGAATCGTTAATGGAGAATGGACTGTTGGAACAAAGTTACCTTCACAAAGAGATTTGGCACATACATTTGGTGTGAATCGAAGTACAATTGTAATGGCTTTCGATGAACTAGCAGTAAAAGGGTACATTGAGGGAAATGGCCGAAAGGGAACGATTGTTGTAAATAATAATGAGAACACTTCAACATATGCTCCGCCTCCTAATTGGCAGTCTTATGTAGAAACAGGGCTTCATTATCCGAACCTTCCTGCTATTCAAGATATTAATCAAGCTGAATTTTATCCGCATGTAATTCGTTTAGGAACAGGTGAACTCGCGCCGAGTCTCTTACCTGAAAAAAAGATGAAACTAATAATGAATAAGCTGTTGCAATCAAACGTGCCACTTGGGTATGAAGAGCCGAAAGGAAATCTCTATTTAAGGGAGAAAATTGCGGGCTACTTAAAAGGGCATGGTGTATATGTATCTCCTAATTCTATTTTAATTGTTTCAGGAGCAATTCAAGCGTTGCAACTTATTTCTATGGGGCTTCTTCCGAAAGGGGCATCGATTTTACTAGAAAAACCATCCTATTTATATTCGCTTAATGTTTTTCAATCAGCAGGAATGCGTTTAATTGGAATACCAATGGATGAGAATGGATTAAATGCATCATATATTGCGAAATATAAGAAGCAATTTAACGCATCTATTTTATATACAATTCCGTCTTTTCATAATCCGACGAACTTTAGTATGAATGCAGAGAAGCGGAAAGAAGTAATGGAGATATGTAATGAAATTGGATTGCCTATTATAGAGGACGCAGTGTATCAAGACTTATGGTTTGATGAGCCTGTTTCAAAGCCTTTAAAAGCATATGATAAAAACGGAATTGTACTATATATCGGGAGTATGTCTAAAGTGATTAGTCCAGGTTTAAGAATTGGATGGATTGTTGGACCTGAATCAGTAATTCAAAGGTTGGCAGATATAAAAATGCAAACAGATTATGGTTCGAGTTCTATATCCCAGCAAATTGCAGCAGAATGGTTTACAAATGGATTATATGATGAACATTTACAGTTTGTAAGAAATGAATTGAAGAAACGTAGAGATTTTATGTTACATATGTTAGAGAAATATTGTCGTGAAATAGCAACATGGTATGAACCGACAGGTGGTTTTTATATTTGGTTACATATGAATGTACCCGTTTCGAATCGTAGCTTATTTGACAAAGCTTTACAAGAAAAGATTATATTAAATCCAGGTACTTTGTATGATAGAAGTGCAAACCAATTTTTGCGACTATCGTATTCATATGCAACGTTAGAAGAAATTGAAATAGGTATAAAAAAACTTGCACAACTAATTAAAATGTAAAAGGAGAAAGTAATGAAACAATATGTAATTTGCCAAATTATCGATGGAGATAAATATTTAGCTGCTTATGCAGAGACGAAGCAGGACGCAGTCGAAAAAGCAGAACTGCTAGGATTAAGAACGGGAAATCGTTACATAGTAATTACCGCGGAAGAAGCGAAAGGGTTAACTTATCCGTAAGCAATGTGTGGGGTACGTAGTTGGTAAATAAGCCTAGTAATATATGAAATTACTAGGCTTATTTATTATTAAAGCGTCAAGAAATCTCGTATGAAAATAATAATATTATGAGTCAAGCTGACGGAAAAATCGATTGGTTTTGCGATGTTGATTTCCATTTCTATATTCATCAACATATTGTCTGAAGTTCCAAGATTGTAAAAACTTATTTGCGGAGTTATAACCAGAATTGTAAAGCCATTCTTTTTCCTCTTTCGTTAATTCAAAATTTGTACTTGTAATCGTCCCTGTAGGAATTGTAATTGTTCTTGCTTTTGATTCTTTATCTAAATGCCGTAAATCATGAGCTTGCATCATTGTTTTAAATAGTCCTTTGAACATGGAAATGGGCTCTTTATAATGGGCGGGATCAGCTTGAATTTCATTTTTTACAAAATGAAATCCAAAAGTTGGCCAGCGAGGTGAGGTAGGGGAGTCAAAAATCCAAATGGGATAATTGCTTAAAATCCCACCATCAACCATATAACAAGGTTGTTTCCATTTTGGTGTTCTCCATTTTACTGGTTCAAAGAAGAAAGGAATGGTACTACTCATTCTTACTGCCTTAGCAATCGAGAAGCGATAATTTAAAAATCCGTAGTTTGGCAAGTCATCGGGAAAGACAACCATTTTACCGTTGCTTATATCAGAAGCAATAATTTTAAGTTTGTTTAAATCAGGTAAATCTGTAAATAAGTGAATTCCTTTTTTTCGTAGTAATTCTTCAAGCCATTCTTCTATAAATACATTGGAATAAATACCTAGAGTAGACCATGCACTTATTCCTTTACCGATAAACGGGATTCTATCAAGGAAAGTTTTCTTCATAAATTTGTTATAATCAATATCAGTTATAATTGTTTTTAATTCTGAACAAGAATAGCCAGCAGCTAAAAGAGCTGCAATAATAGCACCAGCCGATGTTCCAGCTACACGCTCCCATTCATACCCTTTTTCAGCTAACGCGCAAATTGCCCCTACATGTGCAATTCCACGCACACCGCCTCCTTCAAAAACACCATCAATTTTCATTGCACATACTTCCTTTCTAAAAATGAAAATGTAAAAAAAGCACGTAATATACGTGCTTTTTTACAATAGTTTTTAAGTTTACTAGCAGCCTACAAAGCCGCCCCAACAGCTAGCTCCGATGATGATTAGAAGGATAAATAAAACGATTAATAAAGCGAAACCTCCATAACCACATCCACCACAACTACCGCCGTAACCGTAACCGCCGCAACTATATCCGTAACCCATGTGGAATTCCTCCTTAAATTAAAAATGAAAATGAACGAAGGGAAAATGTACTGGAAGGAATAAAGAACTATCGTGTTTGTAGGAACAATGTATACTATGCTTTTTTAAACTTGTTCGCGTATGAGGGATAAGCCCGTTTTTTGGAAGGCTTGTTGATTTTGTGATATATGGAGTATAATCTTTGTGCTATGATACAAATAAGTATAGAGATGTAAGGAGAATATATGGATAACAAAATTGAAGTGTTAATTGATAAATATGGACTGACACATTTAAAAGAGGAACTTATTAATACTGTATTTCCTTGTGTAAAAGTTGTGCCTGAGCAGCAAGAAACGGTTGCGATTGGTAGTTCAAAAATGGGGGGAGCTCCTGATTTACCGGATACATTTGAATATCCAATGTATAAAGGAAATCCGTTACATTTTATCGCGCAATTTAATCTAAATGATTTACAAAACGTTCGTATGAATCACAATCTACCTAAGGCAGGAATGTTATATTTCTTTAGCATTGAAAATTACTTTGAAGAAGATGTGAATCCAATGGAAGCTGGGCGCGTACTTTATTATGATGTTCCAGTAGAGCAATTACGAAGAGCGGATGAAACGCAAGCGAAATATAATCAATGCGCAATTACTTTTGAACTGACGTATAAATTACCAGAACTTTTCATTGAAGATGAGGCCGATTCAGATCGTTTCTTGCAATTACTTGAAGAACTAATCCCAGATAACTACGATAACCATCAAATGTTTGGTGAGCCATTCTCTGTACAAGAGGAAGTACTACATGAGACAGGAGAATATATGGGGATAGATCCACAGCAAATGACGCTTTTATTCCAAATCGATTCAGATCATAAAAATTGTAATATGGTTTGGGGAGAGTTAGGAATGCTATATTTCTGTATTGGTAATGAAGATTTGAAAAATCGACGTTTTGAAAATACATGCTGTGTGTTACAAACTTGTTAATAAAAAAGGTTGCTCTTTTTAAAAGAGTAACCTTTTTTATGTGAATTAATTAATATGCATAATCTCATATGACCTATTTTGAAAAGTATTGTATACTCTGAAACTATACGATACTTTTTCGTATAGTTATAGAATATAAGGAGTGACAAGATGGGAAAGACAAGTAAGTATATGACAGCTGCCGCACTTTGTTCAACGATTGTAATGGGAGGCTTACAATCGTCAACTGTATCTTATGCAGCTACGAATCCAACTGTAGTGACGACACAATCAGATGCAAAGTTATTAGATGATTTCAGAAAAGAACTAAAAAAACAGATTGATAATCGTGAAGAAAATATTACAATCACATATAAAACAAAAGATAGAGATGCTAGAAAGATTATGGACCAATTGTACGGCGAGTTTAATAAAATCGTAGATGCTGATGAGTATGTAAAATATAATGTAGCCTCTACTAGATATTCTATTAAAGGGATGCCAGGGAACTATTCGTTTACACTACAAGTGAAATACCGTGAATCAAAAGAGCAAACACAATATGTAAAATCTCAGGCGAAAGCAATTATAAGTTCAATTGTAAAGCCAGGAATGGATGCGCATGAAAAAGTAAAAGCTATTCATGATTATGTTGTGAAACATGTATCATACGACACTTCTTATCAAGCGTATACAGCATATGAAGCGTTAGCGAACCGTTCTGCTGTTTGCCAAGGGTATACATTATTAACATATGAATTACTAAAAGAAGCAGGTATTCAAAATCATATTGTAACTGGTACAGGAAATGGACAAGCTCATGCTTGGAATTTAGTGAACATTGAAAACAAATGGTACCACCTTGATACTACATTCGATGATCCAGTACCAGATAAAGCTGGACGTGTAACATATTCATATTTTAATATGTCTGACGAACAATTAAGTAAAGACCACGACTGGGATCGTAGTAAATATCCAGCGGCAACTACAAGTTACTTTGGTGAGTTAACAAACAAAATAAAAGCTGGTAGTTCAAAAACCGTCGTATATGAGCAAATGTTAAAAGAAACAAATTTACAATACTTATCTGCACAATATGGAGCGGAAAATTATAATGAATTTAAGCAAAAGTTGCAGCAACAATTTGCTAGTAAACCAGAGAAGGTAGAAGTACGATATAAGCAGTCCATGGATGGAACAATGCAAGATATAAAGAAAGTATTAAATGAAATAAATTGGCCAAAAGGTGCAAAGCGTGTATCTTATCAAGTAGCACCATATAGTGCAATGGCAGGTTATTCATTAGCGACAATTACATTTACGTATTAAGTAATGAAGAAGAGCATCTGTAAAAGGTGCTCTTTTTATTATGTATCGTTTTTAAAAACAGAATTGTGTGATAAAATAAAAAGGAAGGATGTGGAATTTAAATGGATTTGTTCGGAAGTAATATTTTTATATTGATATATACTTGTTTAGTAATCGGACTTATCGTTTTGTTTTTCCTATCATTTACTTTGTTTATTAGAAGATTATTGCAAAGTAGCGCTGCAAAAAAACAACATGTTATCAATATGAATCAGAAGCTAGATCGAATTATTGAATTGCTAGAAATAAATAAGAAATAAAGCGAAGGCTTTTACGAGCAGTTGATATCCCACCTAATTTCTTTGCTTCCGCTACATTTTGAGGTGGGGATCTTACTGCCTGGCAAATAGTGAGATAACGATGGAAGACGTATGAAAAGGGGAAAGGGAATGGCCGATTATATAAAAGAATTACGTGAAAAAGTAGGACATGATTATGTTTTCTTAAACTTTGCGGGTGGTTTTGTATTTAATAAAGAGGGAGAAGTATTACTGCAAAAAAGAGGAGACTTTAATGCTTGGGGCTTTCCAGGTGGCGCAATGGAGATAGGAGAGTCGGCTGCGGAAACTGCGATTCGAGAAATAAAAGAAGAAACTGGGTATGATGTAAAAATACATGAGCTTATTGGAGTGTATACAAAATATTTTCAAACATATCCAAATGGAGATAAAGCACAGACAATTGTGATGTGCTTTTCATGCTCAATAGTTGGAGGGAATAAAAAAATAGACGGTGATGAGACGTTAGATTTAAAATTTTTCCCATTAGACAAAATGCCTCCGTTATTTTGTAAACAACATGAAGATTGCTTGCAAGATTTATTGGAGAAAAGAGTAGGGGTATATCGCTAACATATAAAAAAGAAGCTAAAAGATTAGCTTCTTTTTTATGTTTTATTTCCACCAATCATCAAACATTGACGCTGGTACTTGTCTTTTATGTTCACTCACTGTGTAACGCTTTTCGATTTTTTCTGCAACGTCAGCTGGAACTGATTTACCTTCTAAATAATCATCTAATTGATCGTAAGTAATGCCTAATTCTGTTTCATCAGCTTGACCTGGCTTTTCATCTAATAAATCAGCTGTGGGCATTTTTAAGTAAAGACGCTCATCTGCACCTAACTCTTGTAATAAAGCACGTCCTTGGCGCTTAGTTAACCCCGTTAATGGTAATAAATCTGCACCACCATCTCCGAATTTTGTAAAGAATCCTGTTACAGCTTCTGCAGCATGATCTGTTCCGATAACAAGTAGACCTTTTTGTCCACCAATTGCATATTGTGTAACCATACGGATACGAGCTTTCACGTTACCTTTATTGAAATCAGTTAATGATTCACCTAATAAGTTCTCGTATTGATTTGAAAAAGCATCAACGGTTGAAGCGATATCAAATGCAGTTGATTGATCAGCTTGAATAAATTGTAATGCTAATTGTGCGTCATCTTCATCCTTTTGCACTTTGTAAGGAAGACGTACAGCGATAAACGTTGCGTTACCACCTTCGTTACGAATTTCTTCAACTGCAAGCTGTGCTAAACGTCCTGCTAATGTAGAGTCTTGGCCGCCGCTAATTCCAAGTACAAATCCTTTCGCACCTGTTTTTTTTACATAATCTTTTAAGAAATCAACTCGTTTACGAATTTCTACTTTCGGATCAATTACAGGCTGAACATGTAATGCTTTCATAATCTGTTCTTGTAATGTCATTATGTTTTCCTCCTATTCATATTAAAGCGGTAAATAAAAAATTTTTATGTATATATTGGTACATACTTCTATCCTTTATTATTTCGCAAAACTAACGAATATACAATAGGGTGTGTGTATGAATATGAATGTAGTCATTATAATGAAACTGTTTCGTTTAAGCAATTTTTTTACCTTTCAAAAATGTAAGGTTTTTGTCATTTGAATCGATGGAAGGTATTTCCCTACTTTACTACTATAAAAGCATAGTTAGTAGAAGGGCGGAGAAGTAATATGAACATTAGAGAACTCGCATATCGGAATGTAACGCGAAATAGACGGACATATTCAGCATATTTTTTGAGTAGTGCATTTGCAATTATGGCCTTTTTTGTATATTCGTTTTTTGCGTTTCATCCGGCATTAAGTGCAGGAGAATTAGGACAGTATGTATTTGTAAGTATGTCGTTTGCACAGTCTATTATTTACGTATTTACATTCTTCTTTATTTTATATTCAATGGGAATGTTTTTAAAAACGAGAAAGCGTGAACTAGGAATTTTAATGATGCTTGGTATGACGAAATATCAATTAAAGCGTCTTATCTTCTTTGAAAATATTATGATTGGAATAGGGGCAATTATTTTCGGGATTCTTTCAGGTATGTTGTTTTCAGGAGTATTAATTTTTGTAGCCCCAATGATATTAAAACTAGATATTTCCTTATCCTATTACATTCCAATGAAAGCAGTTGTTGTAACGAGTATTATGTTTTTCATATTATTTATGATTATTTCATTATTTAGTGCCGGAATGGTTCGTAAAAATAATATTATGAAATTGTTTAGAGGATCAGCAGAGGCGAAGCCAGAACCGAAAGCATCGAGTATTTCTTCTATATTAGCAGTAGTATTGCTTAGTACTGGTTATACAGGCGCTCTTATGTCACATGGTGCTATGGTATTTGTGATGATGATTCCGGTTACAACGGTAGTCATTATTGGTACGTATTTGCTGTACAAGCAGTTGAGTGTCTTTATTATTCGGCTATGTAAAAAAAGTAAACGTTTCTATTGGACACAGACAAATATTATTACGTTGTCAGATTTAGCGTACCGTATGAGAGATAACGCAAGAATGTTCTTTATTGTAACGATAATTTCAACTGTAGCATTTTCGGCAATAGGTACATTAGTTGGCTTTGCATCAATGACGAAAGGGATTATGGAGAGGCCAATTGCGTTTCATTACCACTCTAAGCAAGGGAATAGTAATGAATCACAGCATCTAAAGATCATCGATGAGGGACTAAAAAAACATAATATAGCAGCTTCAAAAACTAATATCTCATCGAAGAAAACGGAGGAGCAGTCATTAAGAAGCGCCATTTTTATAAAAGAATCAGAGTATAAGGAATATGCAAAGTTAACAGGAGAACCATTTAATACTGTAGCAAATAAAGAGGTTTTATTTTTGTCGGCCGAAATACCAGGACCACCGATGAAAGAAAGAAAAGAAATTACTTTACCTAATATGAATGAACATTTAAAAGTGAAAAAAGTTACTTCGTCTTCATTGGGGAAAATATTAAGAGGAAATGTTTATGTAATCCCTAATAATCAATATGATTCATTACAAGGTGGATTTATAGAAACAAAAGATTATATGTATAAAACTGAAGGAATGAAAGATGAAATTGAGGTTGGTAAAGAACTTACGAGTCAGATGAAGCCTTATGAAGAACATGCAACGTTTAGTGCAGAAGAGTACGAACAAAACCAAAGTTTACAAATCGCAGGACCAATTTTATTTGTAGGTTTCTTTATTGGTATTGTATTTTTCGTATGTGCAGGAAGCTTCCTTTACTTCCGTTTATTTTCTGATTTGGAGGATGATACTCGGTTATTTGAAATGATTCGAAAAGTTGGCTTAACGAGTGGGGAATTATCGAAAGTAGTTACAATTCGATTGGCACTTTTATTCTTCGTTCCGATAGGTGTTGCAACATTACATGGGGCAGTAGCGTTAACTGCGTTAGGACAGATGTTTGAGTACTCACTGTTTAAAGAAAATACAATTGTATTAAGTATTTTCGTAGGAATTCAAGTTGTATACTTCTTAATAATACGATCTCGTTATTTAAAACAATTGAAAGAGAGATTACGTATTCGTTAACTGTGTTTTTTTAACTTGAGTACAAAATTTTCTAAAAAGATACAAGTATTGCCAAAAAGTGATAAAATGGAAAAAGCGAGGTGGAAAATTAATAGAGAGTAAGGGGGGAGTAATATGAAAGCAACAGGAGTTATTCGAAAAGTAGACGAATTAGGACGAATTGTTATTCCTAAAGAATTAAGAGATGTATTAGGGATACAAATTAAATCACCACTTGAAATTTTCGTAGATGAAGATAAAGTCATTTTACAAAAATATGAACCTTACAATGCTTGTCAAATAACAGGTGATGTTTCAGACCAGAACATATCATTAGCAAATGGAAACATTACTGTTAGTATAGATGGAGCGAAACATTTAATAAAAGAAATAGAGAAATTTTTAAAAAAAAGTGAGATTTAGTTTTCATTTATAATATTTTAAAGATTATATATCATTCTTTAAAAAAACTATAAAAGGGCCATTTAATGGTCCTTTTATTTTTATACATTCGTTGAATGATTTGAACTGTTATTGCCTGCAAAGCACGGGATAAATGTTAGTAAGTTATATTGAGAAACATTTAAAATGAAGGAAAATAGAACAGTTAAAACGAATGTTAAATGTAAACCTATTCAATAGTGGTCTGAAATGAAAATAATATATTTTCAGGAGGGATTACGATGAACAGTAGTACAGCGAATAAACAAAAAGGTATACAATTGATTCCGTTTACCGTAAATAAGGTGGTTGAACAAGTAAATGAAATTCCACCAGGTGTACAACTGATTAACGCTCCACAAGTATGGGAGAAGAGTGCGAAAGGAAAAGATGTTGTCGTTGCCGTATTAGATACAGGTTGTGATATTAATCATATAGATTTAAAAGATCGTATTATTGGTGGGAGAAATTTCACGAAAGATTATGAAGGAGATCCGAACATTTACCTTGATAATAACGGCCATGGGACTCATGTAGCGGGGACGATTGCAGCGACTGAAAATGATGTCGGTGTTTTAGGAGTCGCACCTCTTGCTAAAATGCTAGTGTTAAAGGTTTTAGCGGGAGATGGTTCTGGTAGCTATGAGCAAATTATTGAGGCGATTCATTACGCTGTAAATTGGAGAGGACCTAATAAAGAAGAAGTCAGAGTTATTTCAATGTCACTTGGTGGTCCGCAAGACGTTCCGGAATTACATGAAGCTATTCAAAATGCAGTAAATCAAGATGTTCTCGTTGTATGTGCTGCAGGAAATGATGGAGATTGTGATGATAATACGGAGGAACTAGATTTCCCAGGTGCTTATGCTGAAGTAATTGAAGTTGGTGCTGTCAATTTAGAGCGGAAAATCGCATGTTTTAGTAATTCAAATCAAGAAATTGATTTAGTAGCGCCAGGTGATGAAATATTATCTACGTATCCAGAGGGGAAATATGCTGTATTAAGTGGAACTTCAATGGCGACGCCGCATGTCGCTGGTGCATTAGCACTTCTCATTAAGCAGTGCGAAAGAGAATATGGCAGAAAGTTATCAGAGCCAGAAATTTACGCGCAACTTATTAAAAGAACTGTACCTTTAGGATATGAGCGTACATCTGAAGGGAATGGATTAATAGATCTATTAAAAGAATAACAAATACTAAAAAACATCTCATTTGTAAGTGAGATGTTTTTTAGTATGGTTCTGTCGCATGTAATACAACGTTTAATAAACCCGGGAATCTAGCATTTAAGTCATCTTCACGAATTGAAATGAAACGTTGTGTTCCTTCAAGACGTGTATACATGACACCTGATTCACGTAAAACTTTGAAATGGTGAGATAAAGTTGATTTTGCGATTGGAATGTTTAACGCACCACAAGATTGCTCATTTTTCTCTAGTAACATATTTACAATTTGTAAACGAATTTGGTCGCTAAGTGCATATAGGACAGAAGAAAATTGAATTTCTTCTCGATTTGGATGATAGAGTGTACGCATTTTTTCACCTACTTGTATAAGTTAATATATTTGCACTATAGCATATAAAGTGATATATTTCTATTGTTCAATTATATTCGAACAATAGAAATATAAGGGGAGAAAAAATGAAGTATATAAAATTGCAAAAGGCTGGACTAAATATTTCAAAGTTGGGTTTAGGTACAAATGCAGTAGGGGGCATAATTTATATGTTGATGTGAATGAGGGAGAAGGAAAACGATTAATAGAAGAAGCAATCCTGCAAGGAATTACATTTTTTGATACAGCGGATTCATACGGTTTTGGTAGATCGGAGGAATTGATAGGAGAGGTATTAAAAGAGAAACGCCACGAGTTTGTACTTGCTACAAAAGGTGGAATTCAGCCGTTATTAAATGGAGAAACGTATATTAACAATGAACCAAGCTATTTAAGAAATGCTGTGGAAAATAGTTTAAGAAGGTTACAGACAGATTATATTGATTTATATTATTTACACTTTATAAATCCTGAAACAAGTTACATAGATTCAATCGGAGAGCTTATTCGTCTAAAAGAAGAAGGGAAAATCCGTTCAATTGGGATATCTAACGTAAACATAGAACAATTAAAAGAAGCGAATCAACATGGTCATATTGATGTTGTACAATCGCCTTACAATATGTTAAATCGTACTGCCGAGGAAGAACTATTGCCGTATTGTATAGAAGAAGGTATTTCATTTATACCGTATGGGCCTCTTGCCTTTGGGATATTAGGTGGTAAATATACAGAAGATTTTGAGTTGGATAAAGGGGATTGGCGTCAAAGTGTAAATCTATTCGAAGAAAATACATATAAGAGTAACTTTAAAAAAGTTGAAAAGTTAAAAGATGTAGCTAAAGAAAATAATATTGAATTGCCTCATTTAGCGTTAGCATGGTTATTAAACAACAAAGGAATTGATACTGTTATTCCTGGCGGGAAGCGGGCAGAGCAACTAAGGGAAAGTGTAAGAGCGGTGGATGTATCATTGAATGAAGGTGCAAGGAAAGAAATCGATTTAATATTAGAAGAGTAGTGAGGAAGAGGAAGATCGCATGCTAAGCTCCTTTTCTTTTATACTATATAAACAGCATATAGTATAAAAATAAAAAATCCCTATAAAGATAGGGATTTATATATCGGCATATAGTTCCTCGGAAAAGGATATACTTAGTTTAACATATAGGATTACTTATATTTGTGAAATAGATGTGAAAGTAATGTGAAAAATGCTTATGGTGAAAATCTTTGTAAATAAAAAGCACTGTTTTAGCTAATATAACTAAAACAGTGCTTTTCTCTTTGATTGAACAGTTGCTGCATTTTCATCATGTATGCCTGCATCTTTAATAATTCGTTGTTTTGCTTTATTTAGTAGATGGTTTACTTCTTCACCAAAATAGTTAGCTTCGCTTTTTGTGCGGGCTTCTCGTAAACATTTATAGTTTTCTAGCAGTTCCTCTTTTTCGGTGTTTGTTAAGAAATCTTCTATTTTCTTTTTTGTCATACGAAACACCCTTTCTTCTGACAAACGACGCAATAGAAAATATATATTTTTCATTATAACAATAATTTTTAAAGAAAGTATAGACTAACGTCGTAATAATTTGTCAATTTCTTGAATCTTCTCATCAGCTTTTCCAATTTGCGTATTTTTAGCCTGCTCACCACCTAGAGCTTGGTGAAGTAAAAAAGTTTGACCGGAAATAGCAGTCACAATGGAGACTTTTATAATTTCCTTTATTGCGGTGACATCGAATAAAACGAGTCCAAGAAGTGCGGCTAGGCTACCAGTGAAAATATCAGTTAAAAATCCAAAATGAAAAAAAGTTTTCAAACGGCGTGGAAGCAATAACTTACCTTGGTTATTGATTAGATGGGAAACGAAGCCAGTAATGCCACCAACGAGAACTGCGGTTAGCCATTGATACATTTCCATCGAATCCACTCCTTTTAGTGAATAAGATTCGATTTTTTCATATTGATTCCTTTTCATATTTCATATAAGCATATTGAGAAAGTTTGTTTGGGTAAATCTTATTCAATTTAATTATAACAGAAAATTCTGATATATTTCAGTCTATTATATGAATCATATTTACAATAATATGAATACAGAAAGAGGTGTGTGATATGAATATAGAGTATCGAATAAGAAGTGTAGATGGTTATACGAAAAATATAGGGGAATTAGTGAGTATGCTGGAGCATACGAGGGCGGTAACATTACAGGAAATAGAAAATCTATCAGTTGAGCAATTAGATTTAATTATGCCGAGTGGTGGGAATTCAATTGGCGCCTTATTAAAACATATGGCATCTATAGAAAAAGCCCATCAGCTTATTTCATTTCAAAATCGTGACTTTACAAAAGAAGAATTAGAAATATGGGAAGATGCACTGTATTTAGGGGAAGTTGGGAGAACGATTCATGGTCATGAAATACAGTATTATGTACAACTTTTGCAAAGTGTTCGAGAAGAGTCGCTAAAGTATTTGAGTAAAGTAGATGATACATGGCTAATGTCAGAAAGAAAGTGGCCTAACGATGTAGCGTATAACCAGCACTATCTTTGGTTTCATGTGATAGAAGATGAAATTAATCACCGTGGACAAATTAGAATGTTAAAGAGAGATTTATTTGAAAATTACGTCAAATAAAGTAGCTTTTTAAATTAATATTCCATATAATGAGAGTAATTAAAATAAGATCGGAGTGATGTATTATGGCGAATATGACTGTAATGAATAATAAATTAAATACAAACGTGGATGGAAAGGGCGATATTATATAAGATAGTTCGCAATCCTTCCACTTAGTACAAACTAGGGAGGATATTGATTTGAATCAAAATATTTTAGAGTCGTTCGGCTGGGATTCATTTTTTGAAGAGCAAGCTGTAGAGCAGAATTATGAAGTAGGGCGTATTTTACTTGAGCATAAGCATATATATCGCATTATTTGTAATGACGGTGAATATATGGCAGAACTGTCTGGGAAGTTTCGACATGAAGCGGTAACGAAAGGAGATTACCCAGCAGTTGGTGATTGGGTGTATATAAAGAAAATAGAAAATGAGAAAAAGGCAATCATTCATCGTATTTTTTCGAGAAGAAGTTCTTTTTCAAGACAAGAAGCTGGTAATAGAACTGAAGAACAAATTATTGCAGCAAATGTTGATTATTTATTTTTAGTGAATGCACTTAACCATGATTTTAACGTAAGAAGGTTGGAGCGTTATTTACTATTAGCGTATGAAAGTGGTGCAATGCCTGTTATTGTTTTAACAAAAAGTAGTTTATGTGAAGATGTGGAACAAAAAATTGTAGAAACGGAAGCTGTTGCAATTGGTGTTCCGATCTTCGTCGTCGATAGTTTAGAGCATAGAGGTATTGACTCGTTACAACAATTTGTTGCTTCAGGAAAAACAATTGCTTTAGTCGGCTCATCAGGGGTTGGAAAATCTACTTTGTTAAATGCACTCGTAGGAATTGAGATAGCGAAAACGGGAGATATACGTGAGGAAGATAGTAAAGGGCGACATACGACAACTCATCGTGAACTGTTCCAACTACCGAGTGGGGGCTTAGTCATTGATACTCCTGGCATGAGAGAGTTACAGCTTTGGGAAGGAAGCGATGCAATCCAGACAACATTTTCTGATATTGAAGAATTTGCAAAAACATGCCGCTTCCGAGATTGTAAACATGAAAATGAACCAGGATGCGCAGTGCATAAAGCAATTGATAACGGGCTAATGAAGATAAATCGTTTGCAAAGCTATAAAAAGTTGCAAAGAGAATTGGCGTATTTTATGAGAAAACAAGATGCTATTCTCGCAAGAGCTGAGCGTGATAAGTGGAAGAAGATTTCTAAACAACATAAAAAAATGTAAAAAACCAAAGGACTATTCCTTTGGTTTTTTGTATTTGCAAATTTTATAATAATATTATTCATATATATAGACAAAGGGGGAATATTTGTTTAAACTTTACAAGGTGTTTATGAAAAACGAATTGTAAAAATAGAGGATAGGGAATGGGATATATTCATAATTAGTTATTCATCCTTAAAACTTAATATTTAAATGTAGGAGGTTTATAATGAGTAAACTGTTAAGGTGGTTTCGAGATATAAAAGTAGCAAAAAAGCTATTAATTTCATTTTTGGTAATTTTAATTGCAGCTGTCTCTATTATTGGAGGAATGTCTTATCAAACGGCTAAAAAGAATTTTGAATCACAAATTACGAGTAGTGCTCACGATAATATAAAAATATTAGATAATTTAATCAATCAAATGATTGAGGCGAAATTTAACGAAATAAATAACTTTGCACGAGTGGTTCATAGTGATATGTATCAAGGAGATAATCAAGATGAATTAAGAAAGGTGTTATCTCAGTATATTAATTTAAATAAAGATATTGAACAAGTATATGTTGCCGGCAATGATAAGAAATTTGTGCAAGAACCCAATATACAAATGGCAGCAGATTATGATCCAACAACTCGTTCTTGGTATAAAGATGCAGTGAGTAAACAAGGTGGAATCGTGGTCACTGAACCGTATAAGGCAAAAGGAAATGGACATATTGTCGTAACGATTGCGAAACAAACAGAAGATAAAAATGGTGTTGTTGCGGTAGATTTAAGTTTAGAGAGTTTATTGAAAACAACAAAGTTAATCAATATTGGTAAAAAAGGATATACTTTCATTTTAGATGGAAAACAAAAAATAATTGCTCACCCGCAAGAAAAATCAGGTGATAAAGCAGCTGATTCTTGGGCAAAGAGAATTTACGAAGATAATCAGGGCGCTTTTTCATACACGTATGACGGTAGTGAAAAGAAAATGGTATTTGCTACAAATTTAAAAACAGGTTGGAAAATCGGTGGAACGATGTACTCAAATGAAATAATCGAAGCTGCTCAGCCTGTATTTTATAATATGTTAATTGTTATGATTATTTCACTAGTTGTAGGAGGGGCACTTATTTATTTCGTAACGCTTTCTATTACAAAACCTTTAAAGAGATTAGTTGCCACTTCTAAAGAAATAAGTGAAGGAGATTTAACGCAAACAATTGAAATTCATTCAAACGATGAAATTGGTCAACTTGCAAAAGGATTTAATGAGATGACAGATTCACTACGAACGTTAATTGGAAGAATTAATGATTCGGCCGGGCATGTTGCAGCGGCATCAGAAGAGCTAACTGCTAGTGTAAGACAAGCGAGTGAAGCAACGGAACAAATTACAATGGCAATGGATGAAATATCAAGTGGGGCAACGACGCAAACAACAAGTGTAGAAAATGGTGCAATGTTACTGTTTGATGTAACAGAAGGAATTCAGCATGTAGCAAATAGTTCATCATCTATTAATACGGCTTCTACTCATACTCGTGAAAAAGCAGAAGATGGTGGAAAGTTAGTAGGGAAAACAGTTAATCAAATGCAGTCTATTGCAGAATCTGTTTCACAATCCGATGCAGTTATACAGTTATTAAATAATAAATCAAAGCAAATTGGTGAAATATTAGAAGTAATCCAAAATATTGCAGATCAAACAAATCTTCTTGCTTTAAATGCTGCAATTGAAGCTGCAAGAGCTGGTGAGCACGGAAGAGGATTTGCGATCGTTGCAGATGAAGTACGTAAATTGGCAGAGCAATCTAGCGTATCTTCCAGTGAAATTAGTAAATTAATATGTGAAATACAAGATGATATGAGTAAGACAGTAAAATCTATGGGTCATGTAAATAAAGAAGTTCAATCTGGACTAGTTATTGCAAATGAAACGAAGCAAAATTTTGCTGAGATTTTACAATCTACAAATGAAATTGCTAATCAAATTAAAACGATGGTTGAAACGGCTAATGGGATGTCAAAAGGTGCCAATGAAGTATCTATTTCAGTCGGGCAAATTGCAATGACAGCACAGAATAATGCGACGAGTACACAAAGTGTCGCAGCGTCTGCTGAAGAACAATTAGCTTCGATGGAGGAAATTGGTTCCGCAGCTGGTACATTATCTCAAATGGCTGAAGAGTTGCAAGGATTAATTGAAAGATTTAAAGTTTAAAAGAGAAAGACTGCCCCAATAGCAGAATGCTATTGGGGCAGTCTTTTTTTTACGCAATAACTGCGATGAATTTATGCTTATAATGAATGAGGATGGAGAATAGCTTAATGATGTTTAAAACTGAATTTCTCATATTATTTGTCGAAAAATAGAGGTATTTGTTAACTTTGTGTATAATTACAATCATATAGAATACAAATAAAGGAGATTATTATGGGAGTGTATTGGGGTACAAAAAGACATTCTTGGCTTAGTTATGTCTCATTTTGGCTAAGTATTTCATTTTTTTTGGTGTTTCTAATTGAAGTGTTTATTTTAAAAACACTTTCGGATAGCTCGGTGCAAATTGTTAAATATTTCTATTTCATACTCGTACCAGTAAACATCCTTCTTAGTTTAAAGTTACTTTTTAAGAAGAATGAAAAGAAAGCATTACCCATTTTTAGTTTAATTGTCTCATTATTATTTACAATTTTAATTATAGTATTAGCAATAGCAGCTACAGGGAAATTTATTTAGGGAGAGTGATATATATCACTCTTCTTTTTTGTTATGAGCAAATAAAAAATAGGTGTTGAATAAAACTTACAGTAGAATAGTAAGTAACGGACTAAGATACATAATAATGAAGATAGAATAAAGTGTTTTGTAAGTATTAATGAAGCAAATGAATACGGTAAGAACGGTGATATATGGTACAATGACTATGGATAGTGATAGAGATAAAGGGTATATAAAATACTCATCGTTTTTTAGTAAGAGAGGGGTTATCTTATGCTATACGAGGATTTGATGACATTATTTCAAGCAGCTCCAAAAAAAGATAGAGGTGGCTGGAAATATATAATCCAAGAACAAAATGATAAATATGAAATTGTTGATGAAATGTTGAAAAATCAAATGAGTATTGAATTGTATTTTAATGAATATGATGAGGTGAAAATCACTTTATATAAAGATGGAATTCCTATTTCTACTATGCAAAGAATTGCTATTTCAAAAATTGAATTAGACGAGGATGAAGAAGGGATTCAATTCGTTTTAGAGCGCATGCCTAGTCGAATGATTCGATTGCAATTAAAGCCATATTTGGCATTGGAAATGGGACCGTACTGGGAAATATGTGATGATTGTGAATGAACATAAAGAAAGCATCCAATAAAATGGATGCTTTCTTTATGTTTTTTGAAGTTGTTTAAAAGCAATGATTGGAAGGAGAACGATACTTACCCATCCGATGATTGGATATAGAATGTGGAGTAGTTCACTGTAACCGATGTAACTAAAGCAATAACTAATTAGTAAAATGAAGAAAATAATATTGTTACTTTTCCACCCAGTGATAGATTGCATTTGTTTTGTCATCCCGAACACATTACCAACTAAAGTTGTAAACACTTCACCGAAAATAATAAGAACAAAGAAAAAGTGAAAAGTTGCATTAAATCTTCTTATGACTTCAGCCATTGGGATATTGTATTGATAAAATTGGTCGACTGATAAGATAGCTAAATGGCTGCATAATAAAATTAAAGAAAGTCCTGCACCACCTAAAATTCCACCCCACAAAATGGCTTTTCGATCCTTTACTTCACCGGCTAACGGGACGAGAACGCTTTGGGCGAGAGAAAGATTTAAAGCGACATATGTAATAGGGCTAGTAATCCACTTCATATTCCAGCTCTCTGCAGGAATAGTATTACTAATAGGTGTTGTACTGTGGAAAAAGGTTGTAATAGCAAGTCCTATAATAAATATCATCATAATAGGTACGACAAGTGTATTTACTTCAAAAACACCTTGTAATCCGCGGCTACCTATAATGAGACAGGCGATAACTGTAATGAGAATACCGAGTTGTCTTGGTAAACGAAGTTGCTCTTCAAATACCGCCCCAGCCCCTGATAGCATAACGCTCGTTACACCAAATAATACGAGTAGTAATAATGTATTTACAACATTTCCGAATACATCTCCAAATAAATATTTGTTAAAATCTTGCGCTGAAAATGCCCCGATTTGTGATGAAAGTAACATCATCTTTGTGCCGAGCCAAATAAAAAAAAATCCACTTACACATATACCAATTGTTCCGTATAATCCGTTCACTGTAAAGAATTCAACAATTTCTCGTCCAGTAGCAAATCCAGCTCCAACGACAGTTCCGATATAAGTAGCAGCAACTTTCTTTGCTACTTGCCATTGTTGATTGTCCATGTTATCCCTCTTTCTTCTATGATGAGCTTGACTTACTATAATGCATATGTAGCAGCTTGGACGATTAGACATATGAAGTAGTTGAAAAAATACATGAATTGTATGATATTAGGGAAATATTAAAGGTGTTAAAACTTTGTTACATATGAGCCAATCATTCGAAAGGGTAGGAAATGTATGGTAAAATGTAATTAGGTTATTAAAAGATAAGCATTACAAAACGATAAGAGGAGTGGATTGTATGAGTACGAAAACAAATGTTGTTGAAGTATTAAACAAGCAGGTAGCAAACTGGAATGTGTTATATGTGAAACTACATAATTATCACTGGTATGTGACAGGACCACACTTCTTTACATTACATGAGAAATTTGAAGAGTTTTATAATGAAGCAGGGACGTATATTGATGAGTTAGCAGAACGTATTTTGGCGTTAGAAGGTAAACCGTTAGCGACAATGAAAGAATATCTTGCAACATCTAGTGTCAGTGAGGGGACAAGCAAGGAATCAGCTGAGGAAATGGTGCAAACTTTAGTGAATGATTACTCTGCACTTATTCAAGAATTAAAAGAAGGTATGGAAGTTGCTGGTGAAGCTGGCGATGAAACATCAGCTGATATGTTACTAGCAATTCACACGACATTAGAACAGCATGTATGGATGCTAAGTGCATTCTTAAAATAAAAATAAATATATTTTGGAAAATCCATTGAAAAATTTTTTCAATGGATTTTTTGTGATTTTTCAGTTTTCTTTTATGCTATAATATAGTAAAAGGGAGGCGATGCAATGTTTCGCTTTTTCAGAACTGGAAAAGAAGAACGGGAAATTACGAAAGATGAATTAGAACAAGCGATGGCTAAGTTTCTAGAGACAAATGCTAATATCGTATATACAGTATTAGTAAATGATGATTATACAGTAAATTATGATTTGTTAAAGCCGTATTTGCCTGTATTTCCGACAAATGTTTTTCTTATTACGAAGGAAACGCTTGAGGTATTTGAACATACAGAAGAAAATTTAAACCTAGTTAAAGAAATTGATATCGTACAAAAGGCAGTAGATCAATATGTAACAGAAAAAGAAATGTTTCCAATTGTTGAGGGTAGTGAAGATCGCCTTATATGTGGAATGAAGCTAGGGCCGTACTTAAATCGTCTATTAAAAAGAGACTTATATATTTCAGAAAAACATTATTTAGTTTCAAGTAAACCGGATAGAAAAAAACAAAAGAGCGGGTAGATGTAAAAAACAACAATAATATATTGTTGTCTTTTTTTGGTTAAAAATATATTGACTATTCTGTCTATTTAGTTTTATACTACACGTATTGGATAGGAAGAGGTGATGTAATATGCGTATACATACGGTAATTATTAAATATCATTCTGAGGATCAAGTATGGTTAGGTTGAGTTATTGAATATAACAATGTACATACCATGATCAAAGGATGATATACAAGTTCGAGAAATAAATATTATAAACGGTTTCGGGGGATTGGTATATGAAAAATAGTATGACTTACATCCAGTTATTAAATGAAACGTTACGTTGTTATGCAAATAAAGGAAGTTTTGAAGCGTATACGTATATAATGGAACATGCTAAAGGTGTAATAGGTAATGAGGCACAAATATATAATTTTAAATATGCACTAGCAAGTGCAGCAGGACTTGAAGAAGAAGCTTTGCATGTAATGAAGGAAGCTATTATAGAGAATGGATTTTGGTATGGAAATGAATATTTAATTTCCGACGACGATTTAAAACCACTACATAAGTTTGAAGAGTTTCATAAAATGGTTCAATTATGTAAAGAAAGAGAAGAAGTAGCAAAGAAAACAGAACGAGCAGATGTGAAATATATTTACAGCGAGGAAAAGGGAAATCTACTAGTTACAATGCATGGTGATCAAGAAAATATAGGAATAATAGAACCATATTGGAAATCAGTTATTACACAAGATTATACGTTAGCGTTACCACAGTCTTCGCAAATTCAATTTTCAGATGGGTTTGTTTGGGATGATATACATAGAGGGAAAGAAGAATTAAAAGAGCATTACGATAAATTTATAGAGAATCATACAGTAGAAAATGTAATAATAGGTGGTTTTTCTGCTGGAGCAAGAGTAGCTTTACTTACGATTTTACAAAAAGATATAGATGTAGATGGTTTTATTTTTATGGCACCGTGGCTTCCAGAGATTGAAGAATGGAATGAGTTGCTGGAAGTACTACAGGATAAACATATAAAGGGATATATAGTATGCGGGGATCAAGATGAAGATTGTTTCGAATGCACGCAGCAATTTGTACGATTATTAAGAGATAAGAATATAGAACATAAGTATAAAATTGTGCCTAACTTAAATCATGATTATCCTAATCATTTTGATGAGTTATTAAAAGAAGCTATTGAATATATAGGAAGTAAAAACAATAAGTAGTAAGAAAGGGAGATGCATCGTCGTTGATGTATCTCCCTTTTACAATTATAAATTAAAAGCATTTGCTAGTAAGCGATAAGAATTTAATTTATGTTCAAATTGATGAGTAATCGTGATAACCATAAATTCGTCAGTATTGTACGCTTTACTTAAATTTACTATTTTTTCTTTCACAGAAGTCGGATCACCTACGATCATACGTTGACGATTTTCTTTTATACGGAATAAATCATACGCACTGTATGAATAATTTTGAGCAGTTTCGATAGAAGGTGTACCAGTTGTTCGTTTTCCTTGCTCTAGTAATAAGATTGATAAATCTAAACTAGAAGCAATTTTTTCTGCCTCTTCATTTGTTTCTCCGCAAATAACAAAAATCGCGACAATTGATTTTGGTTTATCTCCTAAATAGGAAGGTTGAAATTGTTCCTGGTAAGCCCTCATAACTTCTGGGCCTCCGAAGCCATTAATAAATTGTGCAAATGCAAAAGAAGCTCCGTTGTGCGCCGCAATTTTAGCGCTCTCTCCGCTAGAACCGAGCATCCACATTTCAGGTGATGTTGGAATAACTGGAGTAGCCTTTAAATTTGCATAATGATGATTTTCTGGTACTTGATCATGTAAATACATTGCAACATCTGCAACTTGTTCTGGGTATTGATCAAGTGAGACCATTTTTCCTTCTTGTAGTGCACGAGTTGCTATTGGCATACCACCAGGTGCTCTACCAACACCAAGGTCGATGCGGTTTGGATAAAGTGCTTCTAAAACGCGGAAATTCTCGGCAACTTTATATGGGCTATAATGCGGTAACATAACACCACCCGAACCAACTCTAATATGTCCCGTTTTCGCTGCAATATGAGAAATAAGTATTTCTGGACTTGAACCAGCTAAGCTTACGGAATTATGATGCTCGGATACCCAAAAACGTGTGAATCCGAGTTTTTCTACTTCTTGTGCAAGCGTAACTGTATGTGAAATAGCTTGGGTTGCTGTGCTACCATCTGAAATAGGTGATTGGTCTAATACACTTAATTTGATCATAGAATATACCTCTCAATCTTAATGTACATCCTATTATATATTTACTTACGAAAAATGCGTAATGAAATGCTCAAAATGAAAAGCGGATAATATTATATCCGCTTTCAACGAGAAAATCCCCGTTCATAATGATTCATTTCGACTAAGTTTAAAATATATTCATAGTTGTCAATTTCATGTTTTAGCTGTTCACGTTCTTTTTCAGATAGTCTCTTATTGCTAAGTTTTTTACATAAGTTTTGTTTCTTTAATTCTAGATGTTTTTTTGTAGCGTCGTAATCATAAATCTGTTTCATTTTCAACCACTCCTTCGTTGAGTTGCTATATTATACGAAGCATAAAGAAATGTGAGATCTGTCTCTTATGTACTTTTAGTGAATATTCAAATTGCAATGGTGTTATGTTTATGGGGATTTATGAATAAAATGCACTAAACCACTAATGCGCATTTTATCCCGCATTAACGGGCAGTAAAACTCCCACCTCAAAATTGGGCTGGAGCAATGAAGTTAGGTGGGAGATTAACTGCCCATAAAAGCCCGATTGGTTCAACTAATAATCAGTGGGGGAAGAACACCCCACTGATTATAGTTTCACTTTATGAAGTAAGGGGTGGAATTGTGCAGAAAGACTTAATGTATAACACTAAGATGGATGAAACGTTACAAGTTATAAATAAGGGATTGAATAAGACGACACGTCCGAAACAAATTATTGTAGTAGGGGCAGGCATGGCTGGATTAGTTTCGGCATCTTTATTAAAGGCTGCAGGACATGAAGTGAAGATTTTTGAAGCAAACAATCGTGTAGGCGGCCGCATAGAGACAGTTAGAATGGAAGATACCGGATTATATTTAGATGTTGGGGCGATGAGAATTCCATATTCGCACACGTTAACGATGGCATATATAAGAAAGTTTGGGTTACAGGTGAGTCCTTTTATTAATAGGAATGAGACAGATATCATCTACGTAAATGGTCGGAAAACGACATTAAAACAATATGAAAAAGATCCAAGTATTTTAAGATATCCTGTGGAAATGAATGAAGTTGGGAAAACGTCTGAGGAACTATTATTGTTAGCGGTACAGCCCATTATAAATTTTATAAAAAAGAACCCAGAGAAAAATTGGGATGTTGTAGTAAAGGATTTTGGAAGATACTCTACAGGACAATTTTTAAAGTACCATCCTTATCAATATAATACGTATTTTTCACCAATAACGATTGAGATGATTGGTGTTTTATTAGATTTAGAAGGTTTTTTAGAAAGGTCATTCGTTGAGACGTTACGTTTTTTATACATTATGCAAGAGGAGAGCGGATTTTGTGAAATAATAGGTGGAAACGATAGATTACCAAAATCTTTTTTACCGCAATTAGAAGAAAATATTATTTATAATCAAAAATTAATGAAGCTACATCAACACGATAACGGTGTGACAGCTTTCTATCGAAACGAGGAAACTTTTGAATATAGTAGTATTACAGGGGATTTAGTTATTGTTACAATTCCGTTTTCGACAATGCGTTTTGTGGAAGTAGATCCATTTGACTCTATATCTCATGAAAAGTGGAAAGCAATTCGTGAATTGCATTATATGCCTGCGACGAAAATAGGCATTCAATTTAAAAGTCGATTTTGGGAAGAACAAGGGCAATTAGGTGGCAGAATTATAACAGATTTGCCAATTCGTTACGCCTATTATCCAAGCCATGGAATTGGACAGAAAGGACCAGCTATGATGTTAGGAAGCTATACATGGTCTTATGATGCGTTGCTATGGGATGGGTTATCGAAGGGTGATCGTATTTATTACACATTACACAACTTAGCAACGATATTAGGTGGTCAAGTATATGATGAATTTATGTCTGGAATATCAAAAAGTTGGACATTGGATCCATATGCACTTGGAGGATTTGCTCTTTTTCAAGCCGGTCAAGAATCTGAGCTACAACCAGCGATTGTAAAGCCAGAGGGGAAAATATTCTTTGCTGGAGATCATACAACGTTATATCACGGATGGATTCAAGGTGCGATTGAGTCTGGAGTTCGTGTAGCGGTGGAAGTGAATGAGTAAAAAGTTTTTAATTCAGAAAATTCTTTACTATATAACTTGAGATGGATATTATTATATATAAAAGAAAAATAGGGAGTGTTTACAGTGAAACCGTTATTATTCGATTTTCCTTCTGAATTTTATACTGACAGGCTTTTTATTCGAATGCCGAAACCAGGAGATGGTAAAGTTGTATACGATGCAATTCAAGCTTCAATACAAGAACTAAAACCTTGGATGGTGTTTGCACAAAAAGAGCAAACAGAGCAAGAAGTAGAAGAAAGTATTAGAAAATCACATATTCAATTTTTGCAACGTGAGGATTTAAGGTTACTAGTATTTTCGAAAGAAACAGGTGAATTTATTGCATCTGCCGGATTACATCGTATTAATTGGGATATACCTCAATTTGAAATCGGATATTGGATTGATTCGAGATTTAGTGGAAAAGGCTATATGGTAGAGGCTGCGAAAGGTATAACGGATTATGCTTTTTCTGAACTGAAAGCAAACCGCGTAGAAATTCGTTGTGATGCTCTAAATAAAAAGAGTAGAGCGATACCTGAGAAATTAGGTTTTAAATTAGAGGGTATTTTAGAAAGTGCCAGTGTTGCGGTAGATGAAAATGGATTAAGGGACATGTGTGTATTTGCAATGACTAGAAATACATATGAAAAAGAAGAGCTGTAAAGAAACAGCTCTTCTTTTTCATATTATGGTACAGGATGACCGTTAGAGCTTTCAAAAATTGTAAACCATTGTTGACGATCTAAGTTAACTTTTGTAGCAAGAGCGGCCGTTTTTATACGATCTAATTTCCCAGAGCCAACGATTGGCATCATGTTAGCTGGATGAGCAAGTAGCCATGCATACATAACCGTATCGATGCTAGTAACACCTAGCTCATTAGCAACTTTTTGTACAGTTTCACGTACACGTACTGCACGTTCAGTTTGACCGGTAAAGATTTCGCCACCAGCAAGAGGTGACCAAATCATTGGATTGATTCGTTTTTCTTGGCATAAATTAATCGTACCTTTTTCAAAGTGCTCAAGCTGCAGCGCAGATACCTCGATTTGATTTGTAATGAGCGGGAAATCTAAATATGAACTTAACATATGAAACTGTGAAGGTAAAAAGTTAGATACACCGAAGTGACGAACCTTTCCTTCTTGTTTTAAGCGTGAGAACGCTTCTGCCACTTCATTTGGATCCATAAATGGATCAGGACGATGGATGAGTAATACATCAATATAATCTGTATGTAAGTTTTGTAATGAATCCTCCGCGCTCTTTATGATATGTTCAGTACTTGTATTGTAGTGAGCAACATATCGCTCTGGAAATTTTGGTGATGGGGGAGCGATTCCACACTTGGTAACAATTTGCATGTTTTCTCGTAAGGAAGGCTTTAGTTGTAAAGCTTCTCCAAACAGCCCTTCACACGTATATCCGCCATAAATATCAGCGTGATCGAAAGTAGTAATCCCCATATCCATGCATTCTTCAATGAAAGAAAGTAACTCTTGTTTCGTCATATTCCATTCTGCTAAACGCCAAAATCCTTGAATAATACGAGAAAATTCTAGTGTTTCGGCCATTTGAACTCGTTCCATTATAAGTACCCCCTTGATGTATGATTATTATTTTGAAAAGGCTTTCTTACTACATATTATTATATAGTTTGAGGAGCGTACAAACAATAAATATGTTTTGCTACAAAAACGATTTTCTCTATATGCTATAATGTAGACACATATAGCTATAAGGAGATGTAAGGGATGATTCCAGTAACAATATTAACTGGTTTTCTTGGATCAGGGAAAACGACTTTATTAAATCGTATTTTATCAGAAAATCACGGTAAGAAATTAGCGGTGATTGTAAATGAAATAGGACAAATTGGTATCGATAATCAGTTGATTATGAATGTTGAAGAAGAAATTATGGAAATGACTAACGGTTGTCTATGCTGTACTGTACGTGAAGATTTACTCGTTGCGTTAAAACAATTACTGGACGTAAAAGCAGAAGGGAAAATGGACTTTGAAGGCTTAGTAATTGAAACAACAGGTCTTGCAAATCCAGGCCCGATTATTCAAACATTTTTTTTAGATCCTGTTATTCAATCTGCATACCAAATTAATGGCGTTGTAACGGTAGTAGATAGTTACCATATACATAAACATTTTGAAAAGGGACTAGAAGCAAAGGAACAAATTGCATTTGCTGATGTAGTGTTGGTGAATAAATTAGATTTAATTGAAGAAAGTGAAAAGGAAAATCTTTTGCATGAACTGCAAGGTATTAACCCCACTGCAAAGTTAATCGAGGCAACTAACTGTGAGGTAGATATACCATCATTATTACAAATTCAAACGTTTAAAACGAAAGATACGTTACAAATTTATCCTCATAAAGAGCATAATCATTTAGAAGGTGTAAAATCATTTGTACTACGTGAAGAGCGTCCGTTAGATTTACAAAAACTAAATGAGTGGATGTCAGCTGTCGTGCAAGAGCTAGGGGAGTATTTATATCGTTATAAAGGGATTTTATCTATCGATGGAGTAGATAAACGTATCGTGTTCCAAGGTGTACATACATTATTTGCTGCTTCGTATGATAGAGAGTGGCAAGAGGGTGAAAAGCGAGTAAGTGAAGTCGTATTTATCGGTAAAGATATTAATAAAGAATGGTTCCAAGAACATTTTGGGGAGTGTGTGAAATAAGTCTGCGTCAACTGCAGGCTTATTTTTATATGAGCATTCTATTGAGATTGTACTAGATTTCAATAACGAAACACATAAGGGAAAGAAACGGAAAATAGAAAATAACATTGATAAATATATAATAACAAGCCTGTTTTCACAGGCTTGTGTTTTCGTTTATTAGTAACTCCATTACAACACCTACAACTGGACCCTCATCATCAATATCCCCGTTTAAATGGAAACCAAATGATTCATATAGGCCCATGGCAAGTTTGTTGCCCGGATGTAAACTTAAGTAAATTATTTTACATGTAAATTGTTGTTGTAAAAATTGAATGAGTAAGCGAAGGAAACGCTTTGCGTATCCTTTTCCTTGATGTTGTTGGTCAATCATAAAACGATCTAACCAGATGCTTTCGTGTTTTTTTGAATACCAACCGTACATTGCGTATCCAACAAGTGTTTCTCCATCATATAAACCTACTGACGTCCCGTTTCCTTCATATAATGATTCTGCTAAAGAAAACGCATTACTTTCAATAAATTGCTGCTGGTTTTTTGCGACGTTTAAAGCAGCTACTGAACGCCAATTTTTTGCTGTTACTTCACAAATGTGAAGATTCATAATTCCAACTCACCTTCTAAAAGAGTATAGCTTAAAGCTAATATGGATAATTTTACTTGTTATTTTGGTCAAGTCAAGGATACATACATAAAAAGGCAGCTGAACAATAGATTCAGCTGCTTAGAAAATATAGTAAATTAGTTTGTTGCTTCTTTCAATGTGTTTACGTTTTCTTCCATTAAAGTAAAGTAATCTTTATTGTTCTTCGCATCATCTTCAGAAATAGTAGCAAGGTGATTTAAGCGTAAAACTGTTGTACCAGTTTCTTTTTGAATAACTGATGCGACTTTTGGCGTAGAGAAAGTTTCAAATAAAATATATTTTAGACCGTGTTCTTTTACTGTTTTTGTAATGTCAGCAAGCTCTTTTTGAGATGGCTCATCAGAAGCTGAAATTCCGGCGATAGGAATCTGTTTTAAACCATAGCGTTGTTCCCAATAACCATAAGCAGCATGAGAAACTAAAATTTCTTTCGTTTTCGCATTTGCTACAGCAGCTTTAAATTGATCGTCTAAATCGGTAAATTTAGTTTGAAGTGCTGCAAAGTTTTTCTCGAATTCTTGTTTATGGTCAGGTTGTAATTCCACAAGAGCATTTTTGATTTTTTCAGCTTGTTTCATCGCAAGAGTAGGGTCTATCCAAACATGCGGGTCTTTATCATGATGGTGATCATCTTCTTTATGACCATCTCCGTGATCGTGATGTTCTTCTTCAGAAGAAGCACGAAGTTTAATTCCTTTTGATGCATTTACAATTTTAACATTTTCTTTTTGTAATGTTTTTTCCATCTTCTCAGCAAATGGTTCTAATTCAGCACCGTTATAAACGAATAAATCGGCTTTTGCAACTTGTACTGTTTGTTTTTGACTCGGTTCAAATGTATGTGAATCGGCACCAGGAGGGTAAATTGCTTCTACTGTTACATAGTCGCCACCAATTTTTTTTGCGAAATCTGCAAGAGGGAAGATGGTTGTATAAACAGTTAGCTTTCCATCTTTCTTGGCAGTACCTTCTTTTTTATTTGAGCAGCCAGTAAAAATTAAAGTGAAAATAAGTAAGAATGAAAATATAGTCAATCTTTTAGGCATGAAGTTCTCCTCTTTTCTTTTTTTACGGATATATCTTCAATTATAGAAGAAAAATATCATTTTAATACAAAACGGAATAATTACGTTTTAGTTTGCGAACTTAGTATAATACATCTTTCATAAAGTTGCAATAAATAATAATCATTACGATTTGATTTTGTTATAAAGTTGTCAAATATAGATGTATTATTTTTGTGAATGCATGCATATGTGACAACGCTGCTTTCATATATTTGAAAGGAAGGTGAAGAGGGGGATGAGCGCTTGGGATATTTAATGGAAGCTATCTTATTGATATTAGCGGTAGTATTGCCATTATCTTTCGTTTTAATCTTTTTAAGACGCTTAATAAGTAATTTAGGGAATGCATCAACGATAACGAAATTACCAGAGAAAGAAAAGAAAAAAGAGTAAGTAAAGCACTATGCATACGCATAGTGCTTTACTTATGGTAAAATAAAAAGAAGGAAACTCCTAAAAGTTGCATGTCACTGAAGGAGAGAAAAGTAAAATAAGAGGTATATGCATATATGAATAAGCGAACAGCGTTAGTACTTGGTGCAAGTGGTTTAGTTGGACAAGAGATAACGCGTCTATTACTTGAATCAGATTACTACGATTCGGTTACTATTTTTGTAAGAGAACCAATGCAATGGCAACATGAGAAGTTACAGCAGAAGAAAGTAGATTATTCGGCATTAGAAGAATATAAAGAATTTTTTGCAGTAGATGATGTTTTTAGTTGTCTAGGAACAACAATAAAAAAAGCAAAAACAAAGGCGAATTTCAAAAAAGTAGATTATGAATATACGTTACGAGCTGCTTGTTTAGCTGAAAAGCAAGGGGTGCAAAACTTCCTTGTTGTGTCTTCGATGGGAGCAAATCCTAAATCATTTTTCTTTTATTCACAAGTAAAAGGGAAAATGGAAGAGGAATTGCAAAAGTTAGTGATTGGTGGTATTCATATTTTTAGGCCGTCTTTATTAGTTGGAAATCGACAAGAGTTTCGTTTTGGTGAACGAATGGCTGAAAAGTTAACTCGAATTATTCCTTTTATATTTAAAGGGGCTTTCAAAAAGTATAAACCAATTTCAGCTAAAGATGTGGCGAAAGGGATGTATATAACTGCGCTGCGAGAAGAATCTGGTCTCCACATTTATAATTCAAATGAAATTACAACGATAGAATAAATAAAACCGAGAAGAATGGCTTCTCGGTTTTATTTATTCATATTGATTTTCCCAGGAGCCCGCTTATATTGATACGGTTCTTGCAATTCAAAACCAAGTTCATTTGCCGCTATTCTTGGGAAGTACGGATTGCGAAGTAACTCACGTCCGATAAAAATTAAATCTGCTTCGTTATTATTTAATATTTGCTCTGCCTGTGCCCCAGTCGTAATCAATCCAACTGCCCCAGTTGCAATGTTAGCATGTTCTTTAATATGTTTAGCATATTGTACTTGGTAACCAGGATAAACATCAATATGTGTCGGTACAACTGCACCAGAACTACAATCGATTAAATCTACTCCTTGTTCTTTCATCCATTTTGAATACTGAACGTAATCTTGAACGGTTAGCCCGTCAGGATGATAATCATTTGCTGAAATACGAACAAATAACGGTCCGTCCCAAACTTCATTTATAGATTCGATGATTTCACGTAAGAAACGATAGCGGTTTTCAGATGAACCGCCATATTCATCCGTTCGTTTATTGGAAAGTGGAGAAAGAAATTCGTTAATTAGATAACCGTGAGCGCCGTGTATTTCAATAACGTCAAATCCAGCTTGTTTTGAACGCAGTGCAGCCTTCTGAAAAGCTAGTGCGGTGTCTTTAATTTGCTCTTTACTCATTTCCAGTGGTATTTTCATTGTTTCATTAAATGGAATTGCTGAAGGTGCTAACGCATCTGTTTCTAACTCAGCTTTTCTTCCGGCGTGAGCGAGTTGAATGGCAGCTTTTGCACCATTATCATGTATAAAAGTTGTCGCTGTATGTAATCCTTCAATTAGACTGTCGTCCCAAATACCTAAATCTTTGTTAGAAATGCGACCTTCAGGTAACACAGCTGTTGCTTCAATCATAACTAAACCGACTTGACCGGCAGCCCTAGTTCCATAATGAACGAGGTGGAAATTCGTTACTTTTCCATCCTCATTTTCCGAAGAATACATACACATAGGCGACATGACGATACGGTTTTTTAGTGTAACATCCTTAATTGTGTAGGGTGAAAAAAGTTTGGAATGCATCAAATAGCCTCCTTGATTGAATTTTCTTATATTTTACCATTCTCTTTTTTGTTTCTCTAATAAAACGCTTATACGAAAAATTTTGTCTATTCGTGTTACAATGACTAATATGAACTGAATTGGAGGATGACATATGTACCAGGCTTATTATAAAAGTGAATTAGGTTTGCTAGAAATTACAGCGAACGAAGAAGGCATTACGTCTGTTATATTTGTTGATGAACGACAAGAAGAAAATACAAATGAAATGATAGATCAATGTATAAATGAGCTAGATGAATATTTTAAAGGAAAAAGAAAAGAGTTTACTGTACCACTGTCTGCAGAGGGAACATCATTTCAAAAAAATGTATGGGATGCGCTCTACACTATTCCTTATGGCGTAAGTGCTTCATATTTAGATATTGCGGAGAAAGTTGGTAATACGAAAGCTGTACGAGCAATAGGAGGAGCAAACAGTCGTAATCCCATTTCAATTATCGTTCCGTGTCACCGTGTAATAGGAAAGAGTGGAAAGCTTGTAGGGTATGCGGGTGGTTTATGGAGGAAAGAGTGGCTGTTAAAACACGAAGGTATTTTGAAATGAAGTATGAATGGAAAGAGGGATTGTTTTGGAATGTATAAATTGTGGGCAACCTTGTGCGAATGAACAGTTAAATTGTGCAAACTGTCAGCAAAAACTGCATAATAAACAAGGTGAAGGAAGCTCGCTAATAGACAAAGAATTAGAAGAATATGTAGGGAGACAATATCCGTACTACAAAAAAAAATGGGAGCTTGAAAATAAGCGAATTGCAAAATGGAGCTGGAATGGTTGGGCTGCTATTTTTAATGTAGGTTGGCTTGGCTATCGTAAGTATTATTTACCTGCTGCACTATTTATACTGTTATTAGTAGTGTGTGATGCGTTTTCATATTATATGGGCTTCAACGTAGCATTGCCAATCATTAATATGGTGCCTCTTACGTTTTTATTACTCGTTTTTATCTTATTCGGGCTAGGGATTTTTGCGAATGGATTATATTATCAATTTGCAGAAAGACGTATATACCGCATAAAGGCACGTGAAATTAAAGATGAATCGGTTGAAAATTATCTCATTCGTGATAGTGGAGGAACGAGTAAAATGGGAGCAACGATCGTTACAATGTTAGCAGTTGCTAGTATTTTGTTCAGTCATTTCTTTTTCCCAACTGATCAGGATATTATTCAAAAAGTTCGTACAAGCTCGCTTTATGAATATCCAGTCTTTTCAATTGGTGAATCGTTCGAAAATTATTTTCAAAATTCAGGATGGATATACTATCGTGGAACGGAAGGATTAGAATTAGTAGAATTTCAGGGGGAGAGTCCTGAGATGCCAAGGAAAAAGGTGACAATTCAATTTATTGTTGATTATAAATTGGGAGAAGTGGAACCATATTCACTTACGATTAACGGTGAATCTAAAAATGAAGAAGAGTTTTTGAAAATAATGGAGGAAATATTTAAAGTTCAAAATCCATTTGATATAGAGGATGGCTTACAAGTAAATACTATTCAACAAAGCGGAGGGAAAGCAATTTCTGACCGCTTTTTTTCTTTTTATGAAAATAAATATTTAAAATAATCAGAATCTTTTGTATAATAAAATATATTATACAAGTTTTAACTTATACATATAGATTGGGGGAAGGAAGAATGAAAAGAAAGACAACAACAATTGCTGCACTTGCGTTATCGACTAGTGTACTGGTTGCGGGATGTGGGAATGGGGAGAAGGCTTCGACAACGAAGAAAGAATCAAGTAAGGGAATGGCAGATAAACAAGTTTTAAATTTGCTAGAAACAGCTGAAATTCCTTCAATGGATACATCTAAATCAACAGATTCTGTATCTTTCCGTGTATTTGTAAATGCAATGGAAGGATTATATCGTCTAGATAAAGATAATAAACCAACTCCAGGTATGGCCAAAGATGTGAAGATTAGTGAAGATAAAAAGACATATACATTTGAATTACGTGATGCAAAATGGTCAAATGGTGATCCAGTTCGAGCGCAAGATTTTGTATATGCATGGCAACGTACATTAGATAAAGCAATAGCAGCAGAATATGCATTTATTTTATTTGATGTGAAAAATGCACAGAAAGTAAATAAAGGAGAAGTACCGTCGGATCAATTAGGTGTTAAAGCGAAGGATGATAAAACGTTGGTAGTAGAATTAGAGCAACCAGCACCTTATTTCCTTGAGCTTACTTCGTTCCCTACATTCTTCCCATTAAATGAAAAGTATGTAAAAGAACAAGGGGATAAATACGGATTAGAAGCAGATAAATTATTGTACAATGGACCATTTACAATGAGTGAATGGAAACATGAACAAAGTTACCAGTTAAAGAAAAACCCAAATTATTGGGATAAAGATGCTGTAAAATTACAAGAAATTAATGTGGGTATAGTAAAAGAGACAAGTACTGGGGTAAATTTATATGATAGTGATCAAGCAGACCGTGTCATTTTAAGTTCTGAGTTTGTAGACAAATATAAAAAGAATAAACCAGATGAATTTAAAACGAAGCTAGACCCACGTATGTATTTCCTACGTTTTAATCAAAAAAATGCAACGTTTAAAAATCAAAAGGTTCGTGAGGCGATTGATTTAGCGTACGATAAAAAAGGAATTGCGGATGTAATTTTGAATGATGGATCATTGCCAGCGTATTTCTTAGTACCTGAAAAGTTTACGACAGGACCAGATGGAAAAGACTTCCGTACTGTAAATAAAAATTTCCGTGACAGTAAAGATAATGCTGCGAAAGCAAAAAAACTGTGGGAAGAAGCGAAGAAAGAACTTGGTCAAGATACAATTACAGTAGAATTACTAAATGATGATAACGGTAGTCGTAAAAAAGTGGGCGACTTTATTAAAGAAGAATTAGAGAAAAACTTACCAGGTATTAAAGTGAATTTGAAGCAACAACCATATAAGCAGAAGTTAGATTTAGAAAAGAAATTTCAATATGAATTCTCATTATCTGCATGGAGTCCAGATTATCCAGACCCAATGACATATATTGATATGTTCGTTACTGGAAGTTCATTTAATGAAATGGATTATTCAAATCCGAAGTATGATGATTTAGTAGCGAAATCAAAAGGAGAACTACTAAAAGATGACGCAGCACGCTGGAAAGCACTTGCAGAAGCTGAAAAAATCTTAATTGGTCAAGATGTTGCAATCTCTCCTACGTACCAACAAAGTACAGCTTACTTAGAGAAGACGTATGTAAATGGTATTGCTAACCATACGTTCGGTGGCGACTTCAGTTATAAATGGGCATATATTACAAAGAAATAGTATAATAAAAGATGAGTGAATTTTCGCTCATCTTTTGTTTGTTTAAGGAGGAACGTGGAGTGTTGAAAGGAATCAATCATCTTTGTTTTTCAGTATCAAATTTAGAAAACTCTATTCTGTTTTATGAAAGAGTGTTAGAAGGAGAACTATTAGTTAAAGGGAGAAAACTTGCATATTTCAATATATGTGGAGTATGGATAGCACTGAACGAAGAGGCACATATTCCAAGAAAGGAGATTCATCAATCTTATACGCACCTCGCATTTTCTGTTGAACAAAAAGATTTTGAACGCCTGTTACATCGGTTAGAAGAAAATAATGTTCATATTTTACAAGGAAGAGAACGTAATGTGAGAGATTGTGAGTCTATATATTTTGTTGATCCTGACGGTCACAAGTTCGAGTTTCATTCAGGGACACTGCAAGACCGTCTAAATTATTATAGGGAAGAAAAACCACATATGACATTTTACTAGGGAGGAAGAGCATTTGCATGCACTTGTAATCGGGGGAACAGGGATGTTAAAGAAAGTTTCTATGTGGCTTTGTGAGCAAGGATTCCATGTTTCTATTATTGGACGAGATGAAGTGAAATTAGAATATGTGAAGCGAGCAAGTTCTGCACCAGAAAATATCACATGCCTTCCGTTAGATTATCATAATAATGACGAAGTAAAGATAGCTATTAAAGGTACAATTGAGAGAAATGGTCCCATAACATTAGTTGTGGCATGGATACATTCAAGTGCAAAGTATGCGTTATCACTCATTTGTAAGGAGATAGAATTTTCGTCAGAGACATACAGTTTATTTCATATTTTAGGCAGTAAAGCATCGCGTATGAATGCAGGGAAAATAGGTGGTACGCTTTGCCTGTATCATAGAATTATATTAGGTTTTATTTTAGAAGATACATTCGGAAGGTGGCTTACTCATCAAGAAATATCAGATGGAGTAATTAATGGGATTGAAAGTAATTGCAATGAATGGATTGTGGGGCAAATAGAACCATGGGAATTACGACCAAATTGATAAGGGGGAATGGGAAATGAAAACAACTGTATATGTAACAAGGCATGGTGAAACAGAATGGAATGTAGCGAAGCGAATGCAAGGACGGAAAAATTCAGCTTTAACTGAAAATGGTATGTTACAAGCGAAACAATTAGGGGAGCGTATGAAGGATTTACCACTCCATGCCATATATAGTAGTCCAAGCGAAAGAACACGTCATACTGCTGAATTGATTAAAGGGGAACGCGATATTCCAATTATAGAAGATGAACGTTTCTATGAAATAAATATGGGGATATGGGAAGGGCAAACAATTGCTGATTTGGAAATGCAATATCCAGAAGAAGTACATTTATTTTGGAATGAACCACATCTTTTTCAGTCAACATCAGGGGAAAACTTTGCGGCCGTTTATAAAAGAGTAATTGAAGGGATACACTTTCTTTTAGAAAAGCATAAAGGAGAAAACATTTTAATAGTTACTCATGCTGCAGCAGCGAAACTACTTGTAGGACATTTTGCAGGTCTTGAAATTGAACATGTATGGGGAGAGCCATTTATGCATAGCGCGAGTCTTAGTGTAATTGAATTTGATGAAGATCTTGGTAAAGTAAAACAATTTGCAGATATAAGTCATTTTCAGTAAACGTAAAAAAGGCCGCAACGCGGCCTTTTTTGGTGGACATAAAAAACTAGCAATTACGTTTTTTATACCAGAAGTGATCGAATTTTTTATTCTTGCAAGAAGAAGACTTGTGTCTGCTATCTTTGCAATCATTCCATTTGTGTCCGTCATCGTGACAGTCTCTACCGTGATCACATGAATCATCGCAAGAGTGACCGTGTCCGTGAGGGAAGAATTCGCATTTTTTACAGAAACTTCGTTTTGTCCAGTAAAATTTCTTTTCAAAGCGTATGCATTTTGTAACGAAAGTACAATGTTTTCTACGAGTACGTTTTGTAACTAAAACGCATTCTTTTCTACGCGTCACTTTCGTAACGAATGTCCATTTTTGAACACGAACACGAGTACATTTCGTAACAAATGTCCATTTTTTTACGTGCGTACATTTTGTAACGAACGTACAATGTTTCACGCGAGTACATCTTGTTCTTGGACATCTACCTCCTGTAGTGCATTTACATCCTGTAGTACATTTATGATGAGAGAATTTATCATCATCGCACTCAAAAGTACTTGGATCTTGATGTAAGAAATCCTCCATCCCAGCACTTTTGATTTCTTCAACAGCTTTTCTAATATCACGTTTCATAGAAATCCTCCTTATCATGTATTAAAGTGAAAAGGTATTCTTTTTCCTTAACATGATATGAGATATGACGACGTTCTGAACAGGACAAGAGTGTAATTTTATATAAATAGATGATAGCGGATGTATGGACAAGACAAGGCGCATACATTGAATGAAGAGAACTGAGAAGGGATGAGAAAACATGCTGCCTTCATATGATTTTTTTGTTCATCCAATGTACTTAGTGGAATTGAAAAAAGATATTTGGTCAGATAGTCCAGTGCCAGCAAAATTAACTTATGGAAAAAAGAAGTATGACATTGATATCGTATACCGGGGTGCTCATATTCGCGAATTTGAGAAAAAGTCTTATCATGTTGTATTTTATAAACCGAAAAAATTTCAAGGCGCGAAAGAGTTTCATTTGAATTCTGAGTTTATGGATCCGTCACTCATACGAAATAAATTATCTTTAGATTTTTTTCATGATATTGGTGTACTTTCGCCAAAATCACAACATGTATTTATAAAAATCAATGGTCAAATTCAAGGTGTATATTTACAGTTAGAATCAGTTGATGAAAACTTTTTGAAAAATAGAGGATTACCGAGTGGTTCTATTTATTATGCGATAGATGATGATGCGAATTTTTCATTAATGAGTGAGCGAGATAAAGATGTTAAGACAGAGCTCTTTGCGGGTTATGAATTTAAATATTCGAATAAAAATAGTGAAGAACAACTAAGTGAATTTGTATTTCAAGCGAATACTTTGTCGAGGGAAGATTATGAAAAAGAAATTGGGAAGTTTCTACATGTAGATAAATATTTACGATGGTTAGCTGGAGTAATTTTCACGCAAAACTTTGACGGTTTCGTTCATAACTATGCACTATACCATAACGATGAGACAAATTTATTTGAAGTTATACCGTGGGATTATGATGCAACTTGGGGGCGAGATGTACAAGGGAGACCGCTTAATCATGAATATATTCGCATTCAAGGGTATAACACGTTAAGTGCAAGATTGTTAGACATACCTGTATTTAGAAAGCAGTATCGAAGTATTTTAGAAGAAATATTAGAAGACCAATTTACAGTTTCGTTTATGAGGCCGAAAGTAGAAGCGTTGTGTGAATTGATTCGTCCATATTTACTACAAGATCCATATATGAAAGAAAAATTAGAAACGTTTGATCAAGAGGCTGATATGATTTATGAATATATAAATAAAAGAAGGAAGTATATACAAGACCACTTACATGAATTGGATTAATTTTGAAAGAGATTGGAACATTATCAATCTCTTTTTTTGTATAATAAAGGTGTACCAAAAAAGTGAAATGATATGTATTTGATAGAGAATGGGGTTGTGTAGAGATGACGATTAAATGGATTGATTGGGTAAAACAAATACAATCTATAGCCCAAGCGGGTTTAACGTATTCTAAAGATGTGTACGATATAGAACGTTTCCAACAATTACGAGACATTTCGATTTCGATGATGTCACATTACACAAAAACAGATTGGGAAGTAGTAGCGAAACTATTTGCAAGTGAGACGGGCTATCAAACACCAAAAGTTGATATACGAGCAGTTATTTGTCAAAATGAAAAGCTATTATTTGTGAAGGAAAAAAGTGATGGGAAATGGGCATTTCCAGGTGGATGGGCTGATGTTGGTTATACGCCAACAGAAGTAGCAGCAAAAGAGGTTTTCGAAGAGACAGGATATGAAGTAGATCGTTTTAAGCTACTAGCTATATTTGATCAAGAAAAGCATCAACCATCGCCTTCAGCAACGCATGTATATAAGATTTTTATTGGTTGTAATATTGTTGGTGGGGAAAAGAAGGTTAGTATTGAAACAGAAGAAATAGAGTTTTTTGGTGAAGATGAATTGCCGGATTTATCAATTGCTAGAAATACAGAAGAGCAAATTAAAGAAATGTTTGCTTATATGAAAGACCCACAGAAAGAAAAAATAATAGATTAATGCTGCTTGAATTGTACATATTGTTAAAATGAAGATATTGGCAGATTGCAATCTTTATGTGATAATGGGATGGTATGTGAAGAAAAAAGGAGATAGAAAAGAACATGTTAGCAAATATAATAGATCAGTTATTGCAATTTTTTGCAAGCTTAGGGTACTTTGGAGTAGCTCTTGCTTTAATGATTGAAGTAATCCCAAGTGAAATTGTACTTTCGTATGCTGGCTTTTTAGTAGCGGATGGTAAAATTAGTTTTGTGGGGGCAGTTATCGCCGGAACGATTGGTGGTACTTTAGCGCAAATCTTTTTATACTGGCTTGGATACTACGGAGGGCGTCCGGTTGTAGAGAAATATGGGAAATATCTACTTATTAATAAACACCATTTAGACATAGCGGAAGGTTGGTTTAAACGTTACGGAGCAGGCGTAATATTTTCTGCACGCTTTATTCCAGTAGTACGTCATGCGATCTCTATTCCAGCAGGACTAGCTAAGATGCCATTAAAACTATTTACACTTTATACGGTTGTAGCGATTATTCCATGGTCAATTCTATTTATATACTTAGGTGAAAAACTTGGTGGGAATTGGCGTCATATTAAAGAGTATGCATCTGATTATACACATTACATAATTATAGGAGCTGTGCTCTTTATTGCACTATACTTCGGTTTAAAGTATTTGAAAAAGAAAAAAACAACACGTTAAAGTCAATGATGATTCATTGGCTTTTTTATTTGTTTCGGTTCTAAACAAAAGGAGTTGTCCATAATGTGTAATAATAAAGCGTAGCGGAGGAATGTGATGAAAGGGTCACCGTTTATACGTGGAACGATATTTTTAACGATGGCAACGATGATATCTAAAATGTTAGGGTTTATATATATTATACCATTTACAGCAATGGTTGGTACGAGTGGGTACGTTCTATACGCGTATGCATATCGTCCTTATACGATTATGCTGAGTATAGCGACGATGGGGTTACCGCTCGCTGTTTCAAAGATGGTATCAAAATATGATCAACTAAATGATTATCATACAGTTAAAAGAGTACTAAAGAGTGGTATCGTTTTTATGTTAATAATGGGAGTTGTATCGTGTGTCACACTGTATGTATTAGCCCCGCATTTAGCTGAACTTGTAGTTGATGGAAGTGATCAAACGGGGAATAGTGTAACTGCTGTCGCTACTAACATTCAAATTGTAAGTTTTGCGTTAATACTTGTACCAGTAATGAGTTTATTAAGAGGCTTCTTTCAAGGATTTCAGTCGATGGGACCTTCTGCATTAAGTGTAGTTGTAGAGCAATTCTTTCGGGTCTTAACTATATTGATAGGAAGTTTTGTCGTATTATATGTTTTAAAAGCTTCTGTATCGCTAGCAGTTGGTATTTCAACGTTTGGTGCTTTCATGGGAGCAATAGGTGGATTAGCTGTTTTAACTGCGTATTATGTAAGAAGGAGAAGGCATTTAAAGAAAAAAGAGATGGCAAGTATACCGCAAACGACGAAATCTTTCTTCTCGTTGTATAAGGAGCTCTTTACATATTCTATTCCTTTCGTCGTGGTTGGTTTAGCTATTCCTTTGTATCAGACTATAGATACATTTACAATTAATAAACTACTTATACAAATTGGATATATGCAAGGAGAAGCGGAAAAAATCAATGCGATTATTGGTCTTGTTCAAATGGTTGTACTTATCCCAGTTTCAGTTGCGACTGCTTTTAGTATGTCTCTCGTTCCAGAGATGACGAAAGCTTATACAGCAGGGAATACGAAGTTACTATATAAACATTTTACAAAGACGAATCTATTAGTAGTAGGGATTACGGTACCAGCGGCGATTGGAATGATGGTGTTAGCAAAACCAATATATACGCTTTTGTTTAGTACGGGGAATGATCCGGAGATAGGGAGTGTTATTCTACAATATTATGCTCCTGCGTGTATACTATTTTCACTCTTTACTGTAACGGCTGCCATGCTGCAAGGAATTAATCAACAACAGAAAACAGTATTAGGTTTAGTAATCGGAATTATTGTAAAGATAATATTAAATATTGTATTGCTTCCGTATTTCGATTATGTAAGTTTTATCATTTCAACTTACGCTGGCTATACGATTTCAGTTGGTTTTAACTTGTGGATGCTTTCTAAATATGTTATAAAGGCAACATAAGCTTTTTAAGGCAGAGAATCCTCTGTCTTTTTCTACGTTTATAATATTTTTCACGTAAAAGCGTTTTCAAAATAATTTTTCTATTGAAATTTAAACGTATGTTTCATATGCTGAGAATGGCGGTTCAAAAACTGTTATGTAAGAGAGGTAGATTCCTACATGTAAAAAGAATCGGGGTGATAGTATGTTAAATATGTATTTAACAGACCGAAACGGAAAACTACAAGAGATTGAGGAAATGCAAAAGGGTTGCTGGATTAATGTACTTCATCCAACTGAAGAAGAAATTCAGTATTTAGTACAAACTTTAAATGTAGACTTAGATTTCATTAAAGACCCTTTGGATGATGAAGAACGCTCTCGTATTGAAAAGGAAGACAATAATACCTTAATCATCGTCGATATTCCGACAGTTAGGCATGATGAAGAGGGGAATTCGATTTATGACACGATTCCAATAGGTATGATTGTAATGCCAGATTGTTTCGTTACAATTTGTTTAGAAGAGAATCCAATTTTTGAACGTTTTATTAATCAACGTATTAAAGAATTTTATACGTTTAAAAAGACACGCTTTGCACTGCAGCTCTTATATACGATTTCTACTTATTATTTAAGATACTTAAAGCAAATAAATCGAAAAACAATCGATTTAGAGCACCAATTAAATAAATCAATGAAAAACAAAGAAATTTTTACATTGTTAGGCCTTGAAAAAAGTTTAGTTTACTTTACAACATCACTAAAGGCTAATAAAATTGTAATTCAAAAATTAATGCGAAACAGTACATTTTTAAAAATGTATGAAGACGATCAAGATCTATTAGAAGATGTATTAATTGAAAATAAACAGGCTATTGAAATGGCGGAAATATATAGTCACATTTTAAGTGGAATGATGAATACATTTAGTTCCGTTATATCAAATAATTTAAATAGTGTTATGAAACTGTTAACGTCTATTACAATTATTTTATCTTTACCAACAATGGTTTCTAGTTTCTTTGGAATGAACGTAAAGGTTCCATTTGAAGGTGAAGCGTATGGTTTTGTAATTGTACTCATTATATGTGTAACTTTATCGTTCACATTGGCATTTGTTTTTTGGAAGAAACGTTACTTTTAACAATAAAAAAGCTGCTCTAGCATAGTTGTAAAACTACGCTAGAGCAGCTTTTTTGCTATGAAATCTCAATTTTGGAATAGAATATAACATGTGAAATGTAATGTGTATGAAGGTTATGAATTCCGTATAAGCCTTGTCCAATTAATAAAATGGGGTTAAAATTACATATTGTTAAAGAAAAGTTGGAGGAAATACATCATGGAATTGTTTCAATTACCGAAAGCATTCCTGCAAATGAATACAATTTTTATCTCAATATTAATCGAGGCACTTCCGTTTGTGCTAATTGGTGTATTTATTTCAGGATTCATTCAAATGTTTGTGACAGAAGATATGGTGGCAAAATGGATGCCGAAGAACCGATTTCTGTCAGTTTTATTAGCTACTTTTTTAGGCATGATGTTTCCAGGATGTGAATGTGGAATTGTTCCGATTGTAAGACGGTTAATCGGAAAAGGCGTTCCGCCATACGCAGGGATTGCATTTATGTTAACTGGACCGATTATTAATCCGGTTGTACTATTTGCTACATATGTCGCTTTTGGAAGTAGTATGCACATGGTATGGTATCGTTCTATTGTAGCGATTATCGTAGCAATTATCGTTGGAATTATATTATCATTTATGTTTAAAGAACATCAATTACGAGACGATCACTTCCCAGAAGTGAATCATAAGCGTCCGTTACGTAAAAAAATGTGGGAGGTATGTACGCACGCAGTTGAGGAATTCTTCTCAATGGGAAAATACTTAGTACTAGGTGCGTTAATTGCAGCAGCGGTTCAAACGTTTGTACAAACTTCAACACTTCTTGCTATCGGACAAGGGCCGTTTTCTTCATCAGCTGTAATGATGGGACTTGCCTTTATATTATCACTTTGTTCAGAAGCAGATGCATTTATTGCTTCGTCATTCCAAAGTACATTTTCAACAGCATCACTCGTCGCGTTTCTCGTATATGGACCGATGGTGGATATTAAAAATATGTTTATGATGCTTGCGACATTTAAAACAAAATTTGTAATTGTCGTTACAGTTACAGTTACTCTTGTTGTTTATGCAAGCTCACTACTCATTTATGCGATGGGGTGGTAGGTTATGTTTCGAGCATATATATTATTAGGTTTCACAATATTAATTGCACAGCTTCATATTTCAGGTAATATTACGAAATATATCAATATGAAGTATGCTTATTTATCAACAACAGCAGCCATTATTTTAGGGTTTTTAACGATTGTTCAAATTATTATCGTTTTCCAAAAAGAACATCAAAAAGAAAAAGATCAGCACAATTGTGGTTGCGATCATAGTCACTGCGGGCATGATCATTCGAAAGATGAGAATACATGGTGGAAAAAAGTGTTTTCTTACACATTATTCTGTTTTCCAATCATTACAGGATTGTTTTTCCCAATTGCAACATTAGATTCCGATATTGTTAAGGCGAAGGGATTCCATTTTCCAGTAGCGCAAGCAGAAAGTAAAGATCCATTTATGACAAGGCAATTTCTAAGACCTGATACGAGCATTTATTACGGGAAAGAAGGATACCGTGGTGTAATGGAAAAAGGGAAGAAAGAGTTTGTTACGAAAGACAGTATTACTTTAAAAGATGAAGATTTCTTAAAGGGTATGGAGACGATTTATAACTATCCTGGCGAGTTTACTGGGAAAAAATTATCTTTTAAAGGGTTTGTATTCAGAGATGATTCTTCTAAAAAAGAACAATACTTCTTATTCCGTTTCGGTATTATACACTGTGTAGCAGATTCTGGTGTATATGGTATGTTAGTGAAAAAACCAGAAGGGGTAGAGTGGAATAATGATGACTGGATTCAAGTCGAAGGAGAAATAACAACTGAGTTTTATCAGCCGTTCCATGCAAATATTCCTGTTTTAGAAGTAACGAAATGGAATAAAGTTGAGCAGCCGAAAGAACAATATGTATTTAGAGGAGCCGATTGATAACATCGGTTCTTTTTTATGGACTAAAAGTTCTGAATGTTGTTAATATTAAATGTGTAGTTCACTTAGTGTAGTGAACAAGTACATGGTTAGTTGAACTCATTGAAAGTATACGGACAGCCCGACTTCCACCTAATTTCTTCTGGGAGTCTTACTACCCGCAAATAGCAGGATAATTAATCAAAGGAGTGATAACAATGACTGAAGTAAAGGGGAAAACAGCTAATGAGTCTAGAGTGTTTAAAACGAGCCGAGTATTTCCAACGGATTTAAATGATCATAATACACTATTTGGTGGAAAAATATTAGCGGAGATGGATATGGTTGCTTCTATTTCAGCAACGAGACATGCAAGAAAAGAATGTGTCACAGCGTCTATGGATTGGGTTGATTTCTTACATCCTGTTCGTTCATCTGATTGCGTTAGTTATGAATCCTTTGTAATTTGGACGGGAAGAACTTCAATGGAAGTTTTTGTGAAGGTAGTGGCTGAAGACTTAATTTCAGGTGAAAAGCGTATAGCTGCAACGTCATTTGTTACATTTGTTGCACTTAGTAAGGAAAATAATCCAGTTCCTGTACCACGAGTTATTCCTGAAACAGAAGAAGAGAAAGAATTACATCGTATTGCTGTATTACGTGCGGAACAACGTAATATTCGTAAGGCAGAGAGTAAGAAAGTAGCCACATTGTTAACTTTTTGAATTGAATATATAGCCGTTAAGGTTACCATAACAAACGATAATGGTTTTAAAATAAAAAGCGGACACCTAAAAATAGGTGTCCGCTTTTATAGTTTTTTCATCCACATATCATATGACAATAACTACTTAGCAGAAGCAAGCAGCACCGACGATGATTAAGAGGATAAATAATACGACTAAAAGCGCAAATCCATTACCATGTGCGAAGCCCATTGTTATTTCCTCCTTTTATTTTAAGATACAACATACAATATGCAAATGAGCTGTTGTTTGATATGGACATATATCATGTAAGGACATTTTTTCTTGAATGATTATGTATAAAAAAAGGGAAGATATAGGAATAACAGTAAGTGGAGAAAGGAAATTATCCATGAAGCACTTTTTCGCTCTAATCCTTTTTTTTATAGGTGTATTCATATGGATGAACATCGATGTGGAAATGGGGAAAAAAATGGCTAGTGAATATGAATTAGGACAAGTTCGATTAGGCGAATTTCAACTATATACGAACGGAGAAGAGTTATATAGGAGATTATTTGAGGATATAAACAATGCGGAAAAGTATATATATATTCATTTTTATATTGTAGGTAAAGATGAAATAAGCAGAGAGTTTTTACAGTTATTAGAGAAAAAAGCATCTAGCGGGGTAGAAGTGAAGTTGTCAGTCGACCGTATAGGTGGATATAAGCTGAAGAAAAAGATACTGAATCAATTAAAAAGAAAAGGTGTCCAGTTTACATTTAGTAAAAAACCTAAACTGAAAAGTATATTCTATTCTTTGCATCAACGAAATCATAGACGCATTGTTACGATAGATGGAAAGGTATCATACGTCGGTGGTTTTAATATCGGAAAGGAATACCTTGGACAAAATCCGAAATTTGGTCCATGGCGTGATTATCATGTACGTATCAATGGGAATGGTGCAACTGATATGGAAAGAAAATTTGCTAAAGATTGGAAAGAAGATACCGGGGAAAAAATGCCTGCACATGAAAGTGTACCTGCAAAAGGAAATGTAAAATATCAATATTTGTTTTCAAATGGAAAAGGTTTATGGCAGAAATATGGGGTGCTTATAAAGCAGTCTAAAAAGTCTTTAATAATTGCTACACCTTATTTTGTACCAAGTAAAGAAATGATGAAAGAGTTAAAAGATGCATTACATCGCGGTGTTAATGTAAAAATTCTCGTGCCATTTAAAAGTGATGCCGTATTGTTAAAACAAGCTGCTTATCCGTATTTGAAAGACATGTTACATGCTGGAGCGGAAATTTATCAATATCGCAATGGATTTTTTCATGGGAAAGTAACGATCATTGATGGAGAAATTGTTGATATCGGTACAGCAAATTTTGATAATAGAAGTTTTTATTTAAATTGCGAATCTAACTGTCTCATATATGACAAAACAGTTGTTGCTGACGTATGGAGTCGATTAAAGGAGGATTTTCATAAATCAAAACAATTTTCTGAACAGGATTTTGAGGAAATTAGTAAATGGGATTGGTTTTTAGCAAGAATAGCGAATGTTTTAGCGTCATATTTATAGCATATAGACAAAAGGAAAGGAGGAATTTTAATGGACTGTATGAAAGAATTAATGAAGTATAGTTACATGTTAATTTATAAAGTAGGAGAGTATACTGAAAAAATCCGGGATGAAGAATTAAAGGATATAATACAGCACCATTTACCGTATATGTTACAAGCATATAATGAACAAGTGAATTTTCAAGAAGGAGAAAATGTACAGCATATAACATATGAACCAATTTCGTTTCATTTGTCTGAAATGGAAATGGAAAAGGAAATAGATAATACATATACAGAAGATATCCAAATTGCAATCTGTTATATTTCACATTTGAAACGATTAGCATTAAAGTTTGCTCAAGTTGCAGTGGAAGTTGCAAATCCAGAATTTCGTTCGTTTTTAGAAAACTGTTTCCTGAAAATGAATCGTTACGCTTATAGTGTGTGGCAATATGTTGTGAAGAAGGAATATAAAATTACACATATATATGAAAACGAGAAATTTGCATAAAAAACTAAGGCGGAATAGTTGTCGCCCTAGTTTTTTACTTTCATGCAGAGAAAAGGGCTAAATGTAATTATTATTAGAAAATTTACAAACATTTACCGTATATTTACTATTTTTCAATCTTTCCTTTAAAAATAGAGAGTAATATGGGATTGTACATATTCTATCAAAGGGAGGAAACGCAAATGAACAAATGGGTTAAATCATTAACTGCTATGGCACTTGCAAGTTCTTTATTAATGGTAGGTTGTAGTAAAGGTGAGGACAAGAAGAAAGAAGAAGACACAACAACACAACAGGATGAGAAAAAGGATAAAGAAACAAGTGGAACAGAGAAGTCTACTGATTCTAAAGAAAAGAAATAAAGTAATAAAAAAGCTTCCTCTTATATATGAGGAAGCTTTTTTGTTGTATATTGATTGAGAGTATTGAAAAAATAGAGAAAGAATGAGAGAGGAGTAAACAAATGAAAGTATGTGTATTGGGAGCGACAGGTAGAGTAGGTTCGGAAATAATGAAATTAGCATTAAAGGATTCATCCGAAGTGACGGCATTCGTTCGTGATTTAAATAGAATGGAAATAGAACATGACAGGTTACATGTTATAGAAGGAAATATATTAAACGAAAACGATATAAAGAAAGCGATAGAAGGATGTGATATCGTAATTAGCGCTCTTGGAACGGATGGAAATGGGACATTAGCAAAGAGTATGCCAAATATTATAAAGTATATGGAAAAAGAAGGCGTTAAGAAAATTATTACGATAGGAACAGCTGGTATTTTACAAGCGAGAACAAATCCAAATGTATATCGTTTCCAATCATCGGAATCAAAAAGGAAAACGACAGCAGCAGCAGAGGATCATTTAGCTGCATATAAGGCGCTTCATAATAGTGATTTATGTTGGACCATTGTTTGTCCGACGCATTTAATAGACGGTGAGATAACGGGGGTATATCGCACTGAACAACATATATTGCCAGAAGATGGAGCGAAAATTACAGTTGGTGATACAGCACATTTTACATGGGATTTATGCAATGAAAATATATATGAAAATAGTCGAGTTGGTATTTCATATTAAAAAACCATCCCAAAAGCGGGATGGTTAAAAGATGATATAACATACGAAAATGATAATCATAATGATTTGGAGAATAGCTTTCGCTACAGTACTGCTTAAAAAACCAACTACAGTAGCAACTCCTACTAGAAAGGCGTCTTTTGGCGTCTTTTTATGCATGAGCTCTGTGAAAAATACCGATAAGAACGGTATAATTATTAAACCAAAAGGTGGGAAGAAGAACGATCCAACAATGATAGAAATCATACCGACACGTTCGCCCCATTTTGAACTTCCATATTTTTTTAGGAAATATCCATTAGCAATAAAATCAGCGACGAAAATGAATAGGGTGAAAATGGCTTGAATGACCCAAAAAGTAATTGTTAGTTCCCCGCCATTTATACCAAAATGGTAAATCAAATATCCAGCCCATACAGCTAAGATACCTGGGATAATAGGGTAAATAAAGGCGAGAAATGAAATGATGAAACAGGCAATGATACAGATTGTTAAGAAAACAGTCACTTTATAACTCCTTTTTAATATCTAATTTATGTACAGCAATTTTTTTGATTTGATGTCCATCAAGTTCTAATGCTTTAAATTGAAACCCAGCATATTCAATAGAATAACCAGCTTCAATATTTAAGTCAACCGCTTGAGAGAGGAGCCAGCCTCCAATTGTATCTAAATCGCTATCATCAATATGTAGGCCAAACATATCATTTACTTCAGAAATGAGTACTTTTCCATCTAAAACAGTAAGCTTCGGGGTACGCTTTTCAATCATAGGTGATTCATCCGCGTCAAATTCATCTTGAATTTCTCCAATAATTTCTTCAAGAATATCTTCCATTGTTAAAAGCCCAGCAGTACCACCATATTCATCCATAATGATTGCCATCTGAACGCGATTCTTTTGAAGATGTACTAATGTTTTACGGATTGGAACAGTTTCAAATACAGTTAGTACGGGATGTATATAAGATTCAAGTGGTTTATAAATACCTTTTGTTTGATCATGAAATATTTCTTTCGTATTTATCATCCCGATGATGTCATCTTTATCTTTTTCAATTATAGGATAGCGTGTATATTTTTCAGTTGCGACGATATCCATATTTTCTTCTAAAGTATTTTCGGTAGATAAGCAAACCATTTCAGTACGAGGGACCATGATTTCTTTTGCAACCCGGTCATCAAATTCAAAAATATTATTTACATATTTATATTCGGTTTGGTTTATTTCTCCGCTTTTAAAACTCTCACCTAAAATGAGTCGTAATTCCTCTTCTGAATGAGCAAGTTCATTTTCTTTCGCTGGCTCTAAACCGAGTAGTTTTGTGAAAAATATAGCTGCACTATTGAGTAGCCAAATGAACGGATACATAATTTTATCAAATAAAATAAGTGGTTTGGCAAATTTGAGTGTGATTGCTTCTGCTTTTTGAATTGCGAAAGACTTTGGAACTAATTCACCTAATACAACGTGGAAAAATGTAATAACGCTAAAAGCAATAATAAAAGATAACGTGTTAGCCATTGTTCCAGTCATGTTGATTTTTTCAAAAAGCGGTCGTAGTATATGTTCCACAGTCGGTTCACCAAGCCAACCAAGCCCTAAAGAAGTAATCGTAATCCCGAGCTGACAAGCTGATAAATAAACATCTAAATTAGATAGGACACTTCTTGCAGCTAAAGCTTGTTTATTACCTTCATTTGCAAGTTGGTCAATTCGGCTTTTTCGTACTTTTACAACAGCGAATTCTGATGCAACGAAAAAGCCCGAAATAAGAATAAGTACAAAGATGAGAAAAATATTTAATATGTCCAAGTGTGTTCTCTATTCCAAAGTTTGAAATAAAGATGTCACCTCCTGCAATTATGTTATACTTTTATAATAAATCCAAATGAAAAGAATAGTCAAAGGAAAAGGGTAAATATTGGCATGTTTATAGTGTAGTTTTAGAGTTTGTTGTTATTTTGTCCTCGATACAAAAGGAATAACCCTCTACTTTCAGAATATAGAGGGCTATGTAACTTTACGGTTTTGGGATACTTCGTGTTATAGTGTATGTTTGTTGTTTAGAGTTGTTTGTTGTCCAAAGTGCTTGGAGAAAAGATAAGACGCTGTATGGGATATACAATAGTAGTAAACCGATTGTGACAATTACAGGTGCAGTACCACCAAATTGAACGATAAATTGTAATAATCCGATCGTGTGAAAAGTACATTCCATAATTAAAAAGGAAAAAATAATAGAACTTAAAATAGATTTATGATTCGAAGTAAGTGCTAAAAATAATGTATCAACAAGGAAAGCAGAATTTTTCATTTCATATTCACTTGTGTTATACAGGAAAGGGAGCCATTTCTTTATTGCTTGCATAACGATAATCATAGAGGTACTACATACGATGATCAAAGATGAGAAATAAGAAAACTTTATAAAGTTTGCAATATAGAGAAGAAGTAGTAAGATAGAACATTGTAAAAATACAGTGCAAAAAGAGTACGGTATCCAGTGTAGGAAAGTAGTGATCTTTTTAATTGAATTTGGTGCTTTTAAAAATAGATGACCGATTCCTAAACTTATAAAGAAGCCAATTGCAAGAGTGAAAGTGAAACGAACAATTGATAAAAAATATATTTCCCATATGTAAGGGAATAGTGGTGTTGAATGAGTAGAAGTATGTATCATCTGATTTGCTGAGAAAAAAATAGATTCATGCATCCAATCAATTTTTGGAATTGATATAGAAGAAAGTTGATCGAAGTTTTGGAAAATACTTATTAAGCCATTTTGATAAGAATAATTATGTGTAATAAAAAGAGCTGGGATAGGACTTATGACAAAAATAACAATGACACCAATTATAAATTTGCATATATGCGAGCGTAACAAAGACATATAACCACCTACTCTTTGAATATTCAGAAAATTCTTATTCTTATTTTAGCGTTTTTCTAATAAAGTTACAATATCTTTTTCATTAAGTCATTCAGAGAGAGGCTTTCCTAGTGAAGATATGCAAGTGAAGGATTCATGAATAAATTATGACAAGAAAATGAATAATTTTCAGAAAAATAAAATAAATTATTTATTTTTTTCCGAATATATAATATAGTTATGGCACAGAAAGTATTTTAACATAAGGAGGCTTTTTATGAGGATTAAAGGGAATTACGTGCCGAAAAGGGAAGTTTTACTGTGCTCAAGTTCGATTACGATAGGGGAAGCATTGGAGCATTTAAATAAAACAGGGTATCGTTGTGTACCAGTTTTAGATGAAAAAAAAGAGAAATTTTTAGGGAATATATATAAAGTAGATATTTTAGAATATAAAGGATCACTTGACGAAAGTGTAATACAATTATTGAACGATAAAGAAGGATTTGTGAGAGAAGATTCATCTTTCTTTAAAGTATTTTTTACAATAAAAAAATTACCTTATTTATCAGTAGTTGACGAAAAAGGAATTTTCCTTGGAATTTTAACGCATAAAAAAGTTTTTGAGTTATTAGAAGATGCATGGGGCGTTCATTCTAGTAAATATTCTGTCATGATTGGAACGCAAGACTATAATGGAGCGATCCAAAAGTTATCGACAGTTTTGAAGAAATACACTGGTATTCAAAGTTTAATGACTTTTGATAATGATGCTCTATTAGTTCGTAGAATTATGTTTACATTAGGAGAAGAGTTTGAAGATGGTGAATTAGAAACACTTCAAAAAGATTTAGAAGATCATGGATTTAGAGTTGTGTATGTAGAAGAGATGAATAATCCACGTGAAGTAGAAACGATAGAGTAACATGCAAAAGCCATCTAACATATGTTAGATGGCTTTTGAAATTATTTTAAAATAATAATCTAGAATGAGTCTAGTGCTCGAATAACATTTGTGTGAGAGAATATAAAATGTAGATAATTTTGATTTTCAAAAAAATCAATTTGAAAATATGTTTTTATTTTTCAACTAAATATGTTACTATATGTGTGATAAAAACAAAGAGGTCTGACAACTATACTCCACGTAATAACACTCTAATGATTTAAATATTCAAAAAAATCAAAAATCAAAAACAAAAAATAATGACGAGATTAATAATTAGAGTAATAATAAGGGGAATGGAGAAATTATGGAGAAAGACACTGCTTTGTAAGGGGCATATTTTATCATCTTGAGCAGAGAGGAGGATGCATAGCATATTGTGAAAATAAAGATAAACAATGAAAAAGTGCTATGCAAATGAAGAGTATGAAGGGACGATTGAGGCCAGGTGATACGGTAGCAATTGGTTTAATGCTATTTGCATTATTTTTAGGAGCAGGAAATTTAATTTTCCCGCCAGTTTTAGGTCAACAAGCAGGAGAGAATGTTTGGATTGCTACGATAGGATTCCTTGTAACGGGAGTCGGATTACCCCTATTAGCTGTAACAGCTGTCGCGTTTGTAGAGGGGGACTTGAAAGCGCTATCTTCTAGAGTTCACCCTATATTTGCATTTATTTTCCCATTGGTTAGTTATTTAGCAATTGGACCATTTTTCGCAATCCCGCGTACGGGAGCCGTTTCGTTTGAAATGGGTATGAAGCCGTTTTTATCAGATGCAATGGTTTCAGAGTGGTACATGCTATTTCTTTTCACTATATTTTTCTTCGGAATAACGTGGTATTTATCATTAAATCCATCTAAATTAGTCGATTGGTTTGGAAAATTTCTTACACCATTATTAGTATTAATTGTTGCTGTTATTGTCGGGAAAGCAATTATTGATCCAATTGGAGAACCGGCTGCACCTTTAGCTGCTTATAAAGAGAATGCTTTCTTTGGTGGATTTATTCAAGGATATTTAACGATGGATGCGATTAGTGCACTTGTGTTTGGGATTGTTGTAGTACAAGTTATTCGCTCAAAAGGGATAAAAGAGAGCGGACAAATTGCAAAAATAACAGTTGTATCAGGGATTATTGCTGTATTAGGCTTAACGTTAATATATTTATCACTTGCATATCTCGGATCTACAAGTACATCACTTGGTGTGTCGGAGAACGGTGGTCTTATTTTGACGAATGTTGTAAATGAGTTATATGGAACAAGTGGCAAAATTTTATTAGGACTTGTAATTATACTCGCTTGTTTAACAACTTCTGTTGGATTAACATCTGCGTGTGCTGGCTTCTTCACAAACTTATTCCCAAGACTTTCGCATAAAACGATTGTAACTATGGTATGTGTATTTAGTTTAATTGTATCTAACCTAGGGTTAACACAATTAATCACAGTAACATTACCAGTGTTAATGATCATTTATCCAGTTGCAATTGTATTAATCGTTCTTTCATATTTCCATAAATGGATAGGGAAGCGTAATACAATTTACATTGGGGCGATTTTAGGTGCGTTGTTAATTAGTTTCTTTAACGGTTTAGAAAGTGCGAACATTAAAATTGATGCGATTTCTAATGTACTTCAAATGTTACCATTATATAAAGAAGGAATAGGATGGTTAATCCCATCATGTATTGGCGGAATTCTTGGTTTCTTCTTCTATAAATCAAATGAATCAAGTGAATTACAAAAGAAAGGTGCTTAGGCGCCTTTCTTTTTTTAAAGGGGATTTTTGTATTTTGTCTAAGTAATAAATGGGAGGAATGATAAAATGGCTAATTTTGAAGATTTTTTAACTTTTGATGTAAGAATTGGAACAGTAACACAGGCAGAGGAATTTAAAGAAGCGAGAGTACCAGCGATTAAACTAGAAATTGATTTTGGGGAGCTTGGGGTCAAGCGGTCAAGTGCTCAAATTACGAAGAGATATAATCCAGAAGACTTAATTGGTCAGCAAATTGTTGCTGTTGTAAATTTTCCGCCAAAGCGTGTAGCTGGATTTAAATCAGAAGTGCTTGTATTAGGGGGAGTTCCTGAAGCGGGAGATGTTGTGTTGCTTCAGCCTAATATGGAACTGCCAAATGGAACGAAAATTAGTTAGTGTGAAGGTGGGGGGGCAATATGGATATCGGACGAGAATATTTACAATGTGCCATTTCTAATTTCAAAACAACAAAGCAGCAAGGAGAACGGGCACTTTCTCAATTATCATACGAACAAATACAATGGTCTTCTCATGAAGAAACAAATAGCATAGCGATTATAATGAAACATTTGCACGGTAATATGCGTTCCAGATGGACGGATTTTTTAACATCTGATGGTGAAAAAGTTGATCGTGACCGAGATGGTGAATTTGAAGGAGGCTATTCTTCAAAGGAAGAAGCCCTTGCAGCGTGGCAAGAAGGATGGGAATACGTTTTTAATACGATGAATACTATAATGCCGGAACATCTATTGAAGACGGTATACATTCGTGGTGAAGCACATACGGTCCTGCAAGCAATTGAAAGGCAAATTTCTCATTATGCTTTGCATATTGGACAGATTATTTACATCGGTAAAATGTTAAAAGAAAATGAGTGGGAATGTTTAAGCATTCCTAAAGGACAGTCCACTCGTTATGTAGAGAAAAAACGTTCAACATAATAATATGAAAGAAATCGATATAAAATAGGCAGCAAAAAAATAAGCCAAATGATAGACGGTTCCGTAAGCATAAGAATGCTACCAACAATAAGGCCGTATATAATAAGAAAGAAACAAAAAAGTGTATTCATAGGGATAAAACGTGGGATGAAGAGTTGTTGCTGCTTAAAACAACTGTTGTGAAATAAATAAAAATGGAAGTACCGTGTAGTGGTAATAAGGTCTTTCTTTCGTGTAATTCTTTTTCTACATGTATGACAAATGAACGGTGGCTGCATTTCGTTACGCTCCATTTTTTATTTTCATAATAATGTGAGACAAAAGTAGGTACAAAGTGTATGTTCCTATATACGCTCCTGCAATAAGGAAAAATGGATTCAGTAAAATTCCATGAATGCTCGTCATGAAAACTAAATCTTGTATTAAAACATCGTATACATTAATGGAAATAATTGTACCGAGTACATACAGTGCCAAGTACGCAGAAATATGTAACACAATAGAGACTTTTGGATGTTTAGCGGACAAATAAAAAATGAATGATAGAGCGATTGGTAATATTCCTATTAATAGCTTCAATTCATTTCACCTCATTAACAATATAGCCGGAATTTAAACGGTCTATTCTCTAGAGCTTGTACATAACTTGAAATAGAGAGGGTGATAGTATGAATCGAGGCTTTTTTTATGTGAAGTTTACAAGTGTACGTAAGTTAGTTTTATTTATTATTACTACGGTACTAGCGACTTTTTTTCTTATTAGTATGATGGTAACCTCTATGAAAGAGACAAAGTCAACGTATTTATATAATTGGTTAAATGAGTTATCGATGAATGGCTACATGTATGTTCTTGGAAAAGAAAATCATTATTTTACACAAGAGTATCGAAATTTGAATCAAGATTTTTCAATCTCTTCGTTTCTCTTTTCTATGGCTACGAATATTCGTTTTAACGATGTACGTAGTTTTGTCGGAAAAGAGCTTCCTGGCTTTGGTAAGTACGATACAGAAATCGTTATCGCAGGTGAGGGAACAAATTATTCTAACTTACCGATAGAGTCGAGTGTTCCTCTTGAAGAAGTAGTGAAAGAACGGACTGGAGAAGGTGGACAAGCGCCAAAGCCTGATACGAATAAAGAGAAAAAACAACCAGCTCAAACGACTGGAAAAAGACAAGTTGCATTTATATATCATTCGCATAGCTGGGAATCTTATTTGCCGTTACTGAACTTAACGAATGATCCAAACCCGAATAAAGCGACAAGTTCTGTAACGAATATTTCCATAGTCGGCGACCGATTTCGTGAACAATTAGAAAGCGAAGGAATCGGATCTACTAACGATAAGACTGACGTTGGTCAAAGGTTAATTAGTAAAGGGTTAAATAGTAATAGTTCTTACAAAATGTCACGGGAAATTGTACAAGAAGCGATGGCTGGTAATAAAGAATTACAATACTTCTTCGATTTACACCGTGATAGTGCACGAAAAAATGTAACAACAAAAACAATTGGAGATAAATCATATGCTAAGCTTGCTTTTGTAATTGGAAAAGGTAACAAAAACTATGAAAAAAACTTACAATTAGCAACTGCGTTACACGAGACGATTAGTAAGAAATATCCGGGAATGAGCCGTGGTGTAATTCAAAAAGGATTCCAAACAGGGAATGGAGTTTACAATCAAGACCTATCAGGACAAGCGATATTAATTGAAGTTGGCGGGGTAGATAATACAGAGGAGGAATTAAATCGATCAATTGATGCACTTGCTAAGGCATTTGGTGAATATTTTTGGCAAGCGGAAAAAGTGAATGGATAAAGTGAAATTTGAATGAGTGGTAGGCATTGCAATGGTTATCAGCCTACATCAATTAGGGGAAAACGTAAGTGTAAAGCTTACGTTTTTTGTTTGTCATGAAACGAGGATGATAAGATGTCACATTATAGACATAATTTATAATTGCTATAGTAATATCGAAATTTGTCTATTTATAATAGGGGAATTAGAAAGGGATTTTCGCAATAATAGAGAAAATCTTTTTACAAGGAAAATTTTTTACAATGAAATAGGTAGGGTGATTTAAGTGATTAGGGAGATCAAAGTAGAAGATGCAGCATCATTTTTGCAATTAAGTAAGCAATTAGATGAAGAAACGAAATTTATGTTATACGAGCCAGGAGAAAGAAAAACTACAGCCGAGCAACAAGAGCAAATGATTCATCGATTTATACAGAATGAAAAAGCAACAATATTTGTAGCGATTGAGGAAGAGAAAATAGTAGGATTTATTTTAGTGAATGGAAATAACATACAAAGAAAGAGACATGTTGCAGCCATTGTAATTGGTATATTGCAAGAGTGTAGTGGGCGTGGTATTGGAACGAGCTTGTTTAAAGAGGTTGAGAAGTGGGCAAGATTACATGATGTATGGCGTTTAGAATTAACGGTAATGGCCCATAATACAAGAGCTCAGGCACTATATAGAAAAGTTGGCTTTGAGAAAGAGGGTGTCAAAAAAGCTGCTCTTATTATCGATGGACAAAACATTGATGAGTATGAAATGGCCAAATTATTAAAATAAGAGGTCGTTATATGAAAAAAAGATGGACACTACTTGGTATCGTAGCGGCGATACTCATTGTTGGAGTAGCAGGAATCAATTATAAAATGTATAAGGATAAGCAGGCACAGGAAGTGAATGTAAATAACATATTTCCGAAAGCGAAAGAAACGATTGCGAATATGGATGGGGATATTGCGGTAATTAGTAATCCAAATTCGATGCTTGTACTTGTGAATAAAAGTAGGCGTTTACCAGATGGGTATAGACCGCCAGATTTAGTTATTCCGAAAGTACGTTACTCTAGTGAGGGGGATCAAGAAAAGAAAAAAATGAGGAAAGAGGCAGCTAGTGCGCTTGAGGACATGTTTCAACAAGCTGATAAAGAGCGTATTTTCCTTTTTGCAGTCTCTGGATTTAGATCTTTTGATCGACAAAAGGCATTAAATACGATGTATAAAAAACAAGATGGAGAAGTGAAAACTGCGATGTCTAGCGCGATTCCTGGTACGAGTGAACATCAAACTGGACTAGCTATGGATATTACATCGCAATCTGCTAAATTTCAGTTAGAGACAGTTTTTGGAGAGACGAAAGAAGGGCAGTGGCTTTCTGAAAATGCCCATAAATTTGGTTTTGTGATTCGATATACAAAAGAAAAAGAATCAATTACGGGCTATCGGTTTGAACCATGGCACGTAAGGTATGTGGGAAATCCACAAGCTACATATTTATATGAAAATCAACTGACGCTTGAAGAAGTAACAGAGTGAACAATTGAGGGGAGAGAAATACAATGACGATGTTATATAAGAAAAAAGTACATGCATATATTACAAGAGAAAAAGAAGGGATGAAGCAATTACTTGTTTTTAAACATCGTGATATACCTGAAGCTGGTATCCAAGTGCCAGGGGGAACAGTTGATGAAGGAGAAACGTTAGAAGCAGCAGTTTTACGTGAAGTACAAGAAGAATCTGGATTACGTCTTTTATGTATAGAGCGTTTCCTAGCAGATTACATCATACACGTGAAGGAAAAACAGGAATATCAAAAACGCCACTTTTTCCACGTAACGTTACTAACGAATGTAAAAGATACTTGGGAACATATAGTAAGTGCCGGTGAGGAAGATGAAGGTTTAGTATTTTGCTACGAATGGATTGATATTGCAAAATGCCCTGAATTAGCAGGAAAACAGGGAGAGTTTTTACATTTGTTAGATGAGGTATATGCACAGTAATAAAAAGAGTTTGAAGCGAAGGATGATTCGTTTCAGACTCTTTTTATTTTTCGGGAAATTAAAGGTGTATTAAAAAGTAAGTTGAAACTTTTTAAAGGGATATTAATTTGGAATAGGATGAGGTGAAAAAATGAAAAAGTAAGAAGTATTCGTAAAAACTAAAAGGGATATAAAGGAGAATATAAATGGAAATTCAGTTTAATCCAGTATTAAAAAAAGAATTAACAATTCATGATATACAGACCGCAATGGAAGAAGGGACGTTATCTTCCAAAGAATTAGTTATGTATTATCTTCATAGAATTGCACAATATGATCAAGATGGACCGAAAATTAATTCTATTTTAGAAATAAACCCAGATGCTATTTTTATTGCAGAAGCGTTAGATTATGAAAGGAAGATAAAAGGTGTAAGGGGACCATTGCATGGTATACCTGTTTTGCTAAAGGACAATATTGAAACGAATGATTCCATGCATACAAGTGCAGGTACGATTGCCCTAGAACAAAATATAAGTAGCGAAGATGCATTTCTCGTTACAAAACTGCGAGAGGCAGGAGCGGTGATAATAGGTAAAACGAATATGACAGAGTTAGCAAATGCAATGTCTTTTGAAATGTGGGCTGGATATAGTGCAAGAGGTGGTCAAACAATCAATCCATATGGAACGGGCACGGATGATATGTTTGTTGGTGGCTCTAGTACAGGGGCCGCAATAGCAGTTGCCACTAATTTTACAGTATTATCTGTTGGGACAGAAACGGATGCCTCTATTTTGAGTCCAGCTGTTCAAAGCTCTGTAGTAGGCATTAAACCAACTGTCGGTCTAATTAGTCGTAGAGGAATTATTCCGTTCACTTATTCACAAGATACAGCGGGACCATTTGCTAGAACAGTAACAGATGCCGCTATTTTACTAGGGAGTTTAACTGGAGTGGATGAGAAAGATGTAGCTACTCATAAAAGTGAAGGTATGGCATATGAAGATTATACATCTTATCTTGATGTTAATGGTTTAAAGGGAGCGAAGATTGGTGTTTATAGTAATGCTCCAAAAGATTATTACGAAAATGGTGAGTATGATGAAAATTTGTTTGAGGACACGATCCAAGTATTACGTAGTGAGGGAGCGACAGTAGTAGAAAATATTGATATTCCTTCCTTTCATAGAGAATGGAGCTGGGGAGTTCCGCTTTATGAGCTGAAGCATAGTTTAGATAACTATCTTTCAAAATTACCTTCTACTATTCCCGTACATTCTATTTCAGAATTAATGGCGTTTAATAAAAACATAGCAGAAAGAGCTTTAAAATATGGACAAACTAAGTTGGAGGGAAGAAAAGATTATCCTAATACGTTAAGAAATCCAGAATATTTACATGCAAGATTAGAAGATATATATTTTTCGCAAAAACAAGGTATTGATTTTGCATTGGAAAAATATAATCTTGATGCGATACTATTTCCGTCTTATATAGGCTCTACTATATGTGCGAAAGCAGGTTATCCGTCTATAGCAATACCAGCAGGGTATATGGAAAACGGGAGACCTTTTGGAATTACGATTGCAAGTACTGCTTTTCGTGAAGGAATATTAATTAAACTAGCGTACGCTCTTGAACAAGCGACAAAGCATAGAGAAATTCCCAACTTGTCATGAATAGAATGTACAAAAGGACAGGAATTTCCTGTCCTTTTTGATTTATTGATTAAAGTGAAATATCTTTCTGCTCTGTCTTATGATATTTTAATAGGCTAAAAGATAAACAGGCAGAACATAAAATAAGAAAAGAAGCAATCATATAAATCGTACGAACACCGAACATATCAGTAATAATGCCAACGCTAAGCATAGAAAGACCAGCAGCTGTTGAAAGAAGGGCGCCGTGTGCTGTATACATTTTCGATAATAGAGAAGGGGCGACACTAGATTGTAAAACCGTCGTTTGAGAAATATCTCTAATTTGATAACATGGTCCCATTAGAACACATAGGAAAAGCGCAATAAATCCACTGCTTGTTATACCATATAAAAATGTAAGAATACTAAATATAAGTGATCCTATCGCCATGGAGCGTATTAAATTTTTTTGAATATATGTACTTATTTTCCACGCTAATAGACCACCAATTAACGTGCCCACATAATAACTTGTGTTAATATATCCCCACCATTCTTCTCCTTTATGCAGAACAGTCGTTACATATGCCATCGTAATAGCGCCAATCCATATCGTCCCTGCGAAAGTTTCAATTAAGTCCATTAATGTAACTGTGCGCAAAGAAGGATGATGAAATAATAGTTTCCAGCCTTCAAATAAAGCTGTGTTTTTTGAAGAAGAAGGCTCTGTTACTCGTTCGGTATGGATGGAATGTAATGAAATATGCAATGCAATACATCCGAAAATCATTAAAATAATATTAATCATGAATGTAGAAGTAGCGCCAATGAGCAGAACGATAATACTTGTAAATGAATAAGCTGCCGCTTGTACAATTTGTGATGAAAAGGAAAAGATACTATTTACTTTTACTAATCTTTCTTTTGGTGTTAGGCGTGGAACAATACTGTATAGTAATGGAGCACTCCACCCACTACATAAAGAAATGAAAAAAATGAAAGTTAATAGAGTTACAATGTTTGTGGAAAGGACCGGAAATAATAGCGTTAATAAAATGAATAGGGCAGTTTTTGTCCATTGTAATATAAAAAGTACTGAATAAGATGAAAAATGATTCATTATAAGTGGTGCAGATATGTTTGCGATCAAATTTGTGATAACTTGTAATAATGGAAAAAGGGCAGTAATAGTAGCTGATTTAGTTGATATATAGATATGAGTTGTAATAATCATTATGTAAACGATGTCAGCAAGAGTAATACAGATTTTTGATCCTAAATAGTATGATATTGAATGATTCCACATTAAGGATATCACCTTCCAAAAAAATACAAATTCGAGTTAGAATTATTATAAACTGAAAAAAATAATTTTAAAAGAATTAAATTTTTTGTCATTTTTTGAAAGGAATTTTCATGTATAATGAAGAATATATTGATATAGTATTTTATTAATACTCATTGTAACAGCAAATATGTACGATAGCTTGCAGTAAACGCCCAAGTATGAGAAAGGGCGGATAAACCATTCTTTTCTTCATATACATATAGAAAATGAGAAAGAAAGTGAGGGTTGCATATGGCTGGTTGGGTGATTTGGTTTATTATAGCGGGTATTTTATTTATCGCGGAAATGTTGTCGATAACGTTTTATATGCTTTGGCTTGGAATTGGAGCTGTTGTCGGAGGTCTTATTGCTTTATTTGCTCCTGATGCACTATTGTTACAAGTTACTGTTGGTGCGATTGTAAGTTTAACATTGACATTCTTTACGAAAAGAATTTCAAAAAACTTTCGAGAAGCAAAAGGTTTTACGGATACAGTAGATATGCTTGTCGGTAAAAAAGGAATTGTTGTGCAAGCGATTACAAATGAAACGAACGGTATTGTGAAGGTGGATGGAGATACTTGGACAGCTATTGCAGATGTTCCGATTGACACTGGAGAAAAAGTCGTTGTTATAAAGAGGCATAGTACTATATTACAAGTAAAAAAGGAGAGTGAATAAATATGATAGCATTAACGTTAACGATTATATTCGCGCTAATTGTAGTTACATTTATCGCATTAACAATTAAAATTATTCCTCAGCAAAAAGTTGGGGTTGTTGAAAGATTTGGTAAGTTTCAGCGTATTATGCACCCAGGATTAAATATATTAATCCCAATTGTAGATCGCGTTCGTGTATATCACGACTTACGTATTCAACAAACGAATGTACCACCACAAAAGGTAATTACGAAAGATAACGTACAAGTAGAAATTGATACAATTATTTTCTATCAAATTGTCGAACCTGAACTTGCGACATATGGTATCTCAAACTATGAATATGGTGTTCGTAACATTACTTCTGCAACGATGCGTCAAATTATCGGTAAAATGGAACTTGATGAAACGTTATCTGGTCGTGAAAAAATTTCAACAGAAATTCGCTTAGCGCTTGATGAAGCAACAGAAAAATGGGGCGTTCGTATTGAGCGTGTTGAAGTAGTAGACATTAACCCGCCAAAAGATGTGCAAGCATCGATGGAAAAACAAATGAAAGCAGAACGTAATAAACGTGCAATTATTTTAGAAGCTGAAGCAGCAAAACAAGATAAAGTTCTTCGTGCGGAAGGGGAAAAACAAAGTAAAATCTTGATGGCTGAAGGGGATAAAGAAGCACGTATTCGAGAAGCTGAAGGTTTAAAAGAAGCGAAAGAATTAGAAGCGCAAGGGGAAGCAAGAGCAATTGAAGAAATCGCAAAAGCAGAACAAAATCGAATTGAATTACTTCGTGCAGCAGATTTAGATGAACGCGTACTTGCTTATAAATCATTTGAATCATTGATTGAGGTTGCAAAAGGACCAGCAAATAAAGTCTTTATTCCATCTAATGCAATTGAAACACTTGGTACTCTTGGGGCAATCGGAGAAATCTTTAAAGAAAAACAAGCGAAGAAATTGCCTTCAAATGATACAGGTAAAGAACAATAAGAGTGAGGAAGAGGAATGGGATGCCATTTCTCTTTTTTGTGCGTATATTACGAAAGGCTTGTACATATCCATGTATAAAGAAGGTGATACAGTGAAAAAGTATGCAACTCGTATACATGGGAAAAAACTAATCTCGTTACTTTTTTTATATGCGCTAATAGTAATAATTATCGCGTCAATTTTGACGTCGCTTTTACATACAATGAAATCAAGTTATGCGAATCAATGGTTTGGAAAAGTGTCTATGCAAGGTTTTGTTCAAATGATAGAAAGTGAGAATCACTATTATGGATTTGATTATTTTAAGCAGAATAAACGGGAGTCTGTTGGGAATTTGATGTTCTCTATTGCGACAGATTTGAAAATTAAAGATTTAAGAACATTTGTCGGTAAAGAAGTACCTGGTATGTCAAAGTATTACTCTAACATTATCGTAGCTGGGGAAGGGACAAACTTTACGAATATCCCGAATGAATCTAGTGTACCGATTGAAGAAGTAACGAAAGAGCGAGAGGTAGCAAAAGATAAAGTTACAGAAGCAGAAAAGAATAATCCGGTGCAGAAAAAGAACGGAACGAAAAAAGGTGAAAATGCAGTATACATTTACCATACACATAGTTGGGAATCCTTCTTTCCTTTATTACCAGGAGCTACCGATCCATCGAGTCCAGATGTAAATGTGTCCTTATTAGGAAAACGTATGAAGGAGCAACTTGAAGAGCAAGGAATTCCAGTAGTTCATGATAAAACGAATATGGGTGATTTACTGGCAAGTAAAAAATGGAAATGGTATCAATCGTATACAGCATCTCATGGATATGTAAAGGAAGCATTAGCACAAAATAATAAAATTACTTTTCCAATTGATATACACCGTGATGATCAGCGCAAGAAAGTAACTACAAAAGTAATTAACGGGAAATCGTATGCAAGATTATATTTTATAATTGGGATGGAAAATGAAGGACGTACTGAAAACGAAAAAATTGCAAGAGCAATCAATAGTTATTTAGATGAAAACTATTACGGATTAAGTAGAGGGATTTTTCCGAAGTATAAAAAAGATGGAAACGGCGTTTATAACCAAGATTTATCTAAAAACGCGATGTTAATTGAAGTTGGTGGTGTGGATAATACGTTAGATGAATTATATAACACAATTGATGTATTAACGGAAGCATTTAGTAAGTATTATTGGAATGATGCGGAGAAGGTAAATGGGTGAGGGACGGGAGACCGTTCCTTTTTTATTATGAAAAGTTAAAAATATGATATAATGTAGTCTTCTGAATATTAAATCAGGGAGTGGGGGAACGAATGCAAATACTATTAATACGACACGGAGAATCCGAAGCGGACATCCTGAATGTACATGAAGGAAGAGCTGACTTTGAATTAACAGAAAAGGGAAGACAGCAAGTACAAAGACTTGTACAGAAAGTGAAGGCTGACTTTCCACCAGATTTCATTTGGGCAAGTACATTAAAACGTGCCCGTGAAACTGGTGAAACATTAGCGGAAGCAATTGGTTGTCCAATTCAATTAGAAGAGGAATTAATGGAGTTTAATAATGGGGTGCAAGCCGGCTTATCTTTTGAAGAAGCGAAAAAATATCCTGAGCCAAAGTTTCTTCATGACCGTTTTGAAAATGGAGAATCATTTATTGAATTTAGAATGAGAATAGAAGGAATCTTTTCTAAAATCGTGACAGAGAATACATATGATCGGATAGCAATCGTTGCACACGGTGGTGTAATAAATAGTCTATTACGAGCATTTTTCCAAATGCCAATTTCAATGGATTATTACTTTAAAATAGGAGATACGGGAATAAGTTTAATTGAAATTGATGGTGAACAAAAAACGGTACATTTCATTAATGATACGAATCATTTAGGCGGGATGTAGAGACTTATGTATAAAGTCGTATTTTTCGATGTTGACGGTACGCTTTTAAGTGAGATTGATAGAAGTATGCACGAAAGTACAAAAGAAGCGATAAGAAGGTTAATAGATAAAGGGATTCACGTAGTTGTTACAACAGGGAGACCATATAGTTTATGCTCACAATTTAAAGAACTAGGCATAGACACATTTATTTCTGCAAATGGTGGACATATAAAGTGTAAGGAAGAAGTTATTCATAAATCGATACTTTCAAGTGAAATTGTTCATGATATTTCAAATTTCGCTGAATTACATGGTCATAGTGTTTCTTACTTTACAGAAGAATTTTCTATGAATGGTATAGTCCCAAAAGATGAACGTGTAATACGAGCATTAAACGAAACTTTAAATTTAGAGCGTTATCCTGATAAAGTTAGAAACTTATCAGAAGAGATGTATTGTATATGTCTGTATGCTGATGAAATGGAAGCTCAAAAATTTTTTGAAAGATATCCAATGCTTACGTTTGAACGTTTTCATGGTTATGTTATGAATGTGTTGGAAGATAATAAAGTATCGAAGCTAACTGCAATCCAAAAGGTATTGGAACATTTAAATATTTGTAAGTCAGAAGCAATGGCATTCGGAGATGGTGGAAATGATATTGAAATGTTACAGTATGTAGGTTTAGGAATTGCAATGGGAAATGGTGGAGAAGAGTTAAAAACAAAAGCTGATTTCGTTACAAAGAAATCAAGTGAAGGTGGCATTTCGTTTGCTTTAAAAGAGTTTAGGATCATTTGAAAAAATAATTAGTCAGTGAAAAAAATCCTGTTTTCATAATAGGATTTTTTGCTAACAATACTCTTGCAATAAAAGGAAAGAAATGAGTATAATATAAAAGTAGTTAGGTAAACTAATTAAATGGGAGGAAGGAGAGTGAAAATGAATGGATTCAAAAAAATGTGATCTTCCTTTAGGGATTGATCCATATGCAGAGTTAATAAAAAAGACAGCATCAACGGATACAGATCCAATCGCAGCAAAACTTGGTTTGTTAATGTTATGGACGTCTGATAATGTTCTTGATGCTGTTGACGTAGATTTAGCTCCGCTTGGTATTTCGGAAAGCAAATTAGATTTTTTATTGTTATTTATTTTGCGTGAAATGGAATCGAATGGAGAAGAAGTGAACATGAGTCCGTCGGATATAGCGAGTCGATTAGGGATTACACGTGCTTCTGTCACCGGCTTATTAGATTGGATGGAGAAACGAGAGTTAATCGTAAGGTTCCATCATTCTGAAGATCGAAGAAGATTAAAGGTGAAAATTACTCCGAAAGGAAAAGAACTAGTTACACATTCTTTACCGACTTTTTGGTCATCTTGCGCTTCGTTAGTTAATGACTTTAATCAAGAAGAGCGTCAAGTGTTAGAGAAGCTATTAAATAAAATGCAAGTAATTATGCAGATGAAATTAGGCGAAGGTAGGTAAATAAGTTGATTGTGAGAGTCAACTTTTTTATTTAAACATATAATTAGGTTACCTTATTATATGTTTAGCTAATTTAAAGGGCGATAATGTATTTATTAACGTAAACGAATTGAGTGAGTGTTGAAGGGATTTTATTTTGAGTCATTTACTTTATAAGTTTTCAATCGATGAGGAAAATCAATGTAAGGGGGAGATTTTATGATGGAAATATCAAAAGAAGTAAATAGTGGGAGGAATTATACAGTAATGACAGCGGTGTTATGTTGGGCAGGTATGGTAGTTATGTCCAGCCTATATGTGACGATTCCTTTAATCGCTCTATTTTCAGACATTTTTAAAGTTTCATTAGCGCAATCTGCGGCTACAGGCAGTATATTTTCGGTAGGTTTTGCTATAGGTTGTTTGTTATTTGGGGCAATCTCTGATAAATATGGGCGAAAAAAAGTGATTTTTATTGGATTGCTTGCACTGTCGATTGTTTCTTTTTTCTTAGGGTTTGTGGATAGCTTATTTTGGCTTATTATTCTCCGAGGGTTACAGGGAATAGCAGCAGCTACATTTTCTCCAGTGGCGTTAGCTTACGTTGTAGAAATGTTTCCAGTAGAGAAAAAAGTTACAACGATAGGGTTTGTTAGTACCGGTTTTTTAGTAGCTGGAATTGCAGGGCAAGTAATAAGTACTGCTGTTAGTCAGCATTTTGGATGGCATATGGTGTTCTTTCTTCTTAGTTTTGTCTATATCATTACTGCTGTATGGGTTCATTATTCTCTTCCGAAAGGGGAAACGTCTCAAGCTTATACGGATATTTTGGGGCCAATGAAACAGATGGGGAAAGTTTTTACACATAAAAGCTTAGTATGGAGCTATATGGTTGCGTTTGTTTTATTAATGGCTTTTGTTAATATGTATACTGTTTTAGGGAATTATTTGAGCTCTTCTACTTACAATTTAACAGCAGAACAAATTCTTTATTTTCGCCTAGCAGGGTTATTTGGTATGTTACTATCACCATTTGCAGGTCGTTTAACAAAGAGGTTCGAAGTAAAGAAAGTTCTTCAAGGAGGATTGTTAGTTGCTATTTTTAGTCTAAGTTCAATGGGATTTATTTCGACACTGCCGTTACTTGTAATGATGAGCGTCTGCTTCGTAATAGGTATTGCTATATCGGTTCCATCTTTAGTTTCTCTTGTCGGCCAATTAGGAGGGAGAGCAAGGGGAATAGCGGTTTCTATTTATACTTTCGTTTTATTTTTAGGAACTAGTATAGGACCTATTATTTCTATTTATCTTATGAAAATAGGGAACTATGCTCAGACGTTTATTTTATTAGGAGTCATACTCTTTATTGGCTTTGTTTCCACTCTTTTCATTCAAATAAAGGAATGCAAGGATCTTTAACATGCTCAACTAGTAAAATGTGAATTTGACTGCGATGATGATAAAAGTGAGCGACGATTTCAAGTAACCATTCGAATCGAGAATAAGCAATATCCCAATAAGCAGTCATAATTTCCGCTAATTCTTCATTGGAATAGGATAAAAAAGTTTTAGAAAGTAAATCGTACCCTTGTATCATCATTTGTTGCATTTGAGCAATTGTTTCGGGTGTTTGTTCTATATAAAAGGTATGTAACTCTTTTTCCGAAATACCATTTAAGATGAGTAAATCAGCATGGCAAATAAGGGAAAGATGTGTACACATTTCAAATAATGACCGCTTTGATTCAATCGGTGTTATTTTCAAATCACTTTCATTATATTGATTCAGTATTTGGATAGAAGTATCAACAGCAACTTTTAGTTGATGCAACGCAGATTGTACAAACATTGTAATTCTCCTCATCTCCATATATAATTAATTCTTAAGGGTATTATATCATACTTAAAATTCCGAAAATTCTAGTAGTTTGACTAGCATAGTGAAACGTATTATATTGTAAAAGGTCATATGAAACGTGAAATAGAATGGAATGCAATTATTGAGTTAGGAGTTAGACCAATGAGTTTGAAATATGGAAGAGATACAATTGTTGAAGTTGACTTAAATGCTGTAAAACATAATGTAAAAGAATTTAAAAAACATGTAAACGATGAAAATATTGCAATGATGGCTGCTGTAAAAGCGAATGGGTATGGCCATGGGGCAGTTGAAGTTGCGAAAGCTGCGATTGAAGCAGGGGTGAACCAGCTTGCAGTTGCATTTGTCGATGAAGCGATCGAATTAAGAGAAGCTGGAATCACTGTACCAATCTTAATATTGGGTTATACATCAGTTGCAGCTGCGGAATCCGCAATTCAATATGACGTTATGATGACAGTCTATAGAATAGAAGATTTACAAGGCATAAATGAAATTGCACAACGTCTTCAAAATAAAGCACGTATTCAAGTGAAAATCGATACAGGAATGAGCCGTATCGGTTTGCAAGAAGAAGAAGTTAAACCATTTTTAGAAGAATTAAACCGTATGGAGTATGTAGAGGTAGTAGGGATGTTTACACATTACTCTACGGCAGATGAAATTGATAAATCGTATACGAATATGCAAACAAGTTTATTTGAGAAAGCTGTAAATACAGCAAATGAATTAGGGATGCAAATACCATACATTCATAGTTCAAATAGTGCAGGGTCAATGGAACTAAGCAATACATTTCAAAATATGGTTCGCGTTGGTATTGGAGTTTACGGCATGTATCCTTCGAAAGAAGTGGATCATACAGTCGTTTCCTTACAGCCTGCATTGTCATTAAAATCAAAAGTAGCTCATGTTAAACATGCGACGAAAAATCGTGGTGTTAGTTATGGAAATACGTATGTAACAACGGGTGAAGAATGGATTGCGACTGTGCCGATTGGTTATGCTGATGGCTATAATCGCCAGTTATCTAATAAAGGGTATGCATTAATTAATGGAGTTCGAGTGCCGGTTATTGGTCGTGTTTGTATGGATCAGCTTATGCTGGACGTTACAAAAGCGATGCCAGTACAAGTAGGGGACGATGTGGTATTTTACGGCAAACAAGGTGAAGAAGAAATTGCTGTAGAAGAAGTAGCGGATATGTTGAGCACAATTAATTATGAAGTTACATGTATGTTAGACAGAAGAATTCCTCGTGTTTATAAAGAAAATAATGAAACGACTGCGGTTGTAAATATATTAAGAAAAAACTGAATCGATATGATTCAGTTTTTTCTTTACTTTTCGTAAATGAAAATTGGGCTATTGATGTTTTTTGAACAAGTCATAATAATTATGCTTCATTATAATTTCAAAGCCACAATGTGTATATAACTGTAAAGCATTGTTATTTTTCGTTTCGACGTCTAATTCAATCGTTGAAACTCCTTCTGTAATGAGGGTATGTACCATATAACTTAGAATATCTTTACCATATCCTTTACCTTGATAAGAAGGATGGACTGCGAAGCCTGAAAGTGTAGTAGATCGCTCTTGGTGAGTAACTGTAATCGTTCCAATTGATTTTTCATTCATAAGAGCAACGTAAACTTGATGAGAAGGTGACTTCATCATTTTTTGCAACCATGTGGATGTATTTGCTACAGAATCCCCGAAAGCTTTACTAGAGATTTCTATGAGATTAGGAAGTAATTCTGAAGATGCGATGGAAAGTTTAATAGTATTCTTCATTGTTTCTCGTTTTTTATTTGATTTACACGTCATATTATACTCGCTGTATAGATAAGGTAATTTCATTTGATTTGCAAATGCTTTCCCAGACGAGGAATCTCCGTTAATGATGAGAAGAGCTTCGTCTGTGTCTCTTTTTTGTATTTCGTTCATGGCAGTTTGTAAAAGGGCAGTGCCTATATGTTGTTTTCTAAAGTTTGGGTGCACGAATCCTATTAACTCCAGTTTAGTCGGTCTTTCAAAGTCGTACATACTTAATGCACCAATTAATTGGGTATCATCAAAAAATAGAAAATCATTGATTTCTTTTTTATTACGAGCAGTTAAAAAGTTAACATGTAAATCTGATGAGTAATCAATTTGATCGTATTGTCCGCAAATATGAGCTAAATCTTTCATTTGCTGAATTTCGTTTGCTGTTAAAGATTTCTTTTTTTCAATGTTCATTTCATAATCCCTCGCAATCGTTTTTAAAAATAGGATGGGTAACTTAACCATTTCTTTAATTCCACACTACCTTGAACAGATAACAGTCGGTACAAATAACGATAAGGCTGTCTACATTCCTCAAGATGAGGAATAGACATAATTGTTTCGTAACCACTTTTAAAGGCATGAGCCTCTTTTTCTGAAAGTACATATTCTAATCCGATAAAATCAAACTCTCGCGGGGCAACTGCATAAGCTTCTGTATCTACTAAACCAGTAATAGTTATACCATCTGATAAAAACTGAGTAGGATCCATATCAATTAAGACGAGTGTAGATTCCTTTGGTGTTGGTAAGGTAGAAAGTTGTGACTCAAAAGTATGAAATGCGTTATATATGCTCTCGTTATCGGAATAAAACCTATTCACAAGTTCTTTACTCGCTTTTAAAATGTGTGGCTGGAATTCCACTAGTGGAACTTGGAGTGTACGTGACGGATTTCCTACGAAATGGGCTGAATACTTATGTATTTGTGCTAGTCCTTTTCCTAGGCTGAATAAAATAGAATCTGGTTGCCCAATAAAAGATTGAACTGTATTACCTACTAATTTTTCAGCCACAATGAATTCTCGGCCATCTAAAATATGTTTTTCTAAAATTGTTGGGATAGGAAGATTTGTATGTTTTTGCAGCAATGCATGTACCGTTTCTAAATGATGTACGTTCCTTGGATCAATTCCAAAGAGATTTTTGCATCCCCACCAAAAATCATTATTTGGCTCTTCATTCATTTTAGAAGAACGAACGATAACTTCTGCATCTGCTGTTTGAATGAGAAAAACGTCACTTGCATGATCTTCATAGCCTGGATGTAAAGCTCGGATGGATAGAATAGGTGAAGTGAATAGTTGTTGTAACATGAAATTCCCTCATTTTCCTGTAAATTCTATAAATTCATTATATAACAGAATATGTACCCCGTGGATCATGATAGGGGACAATATAGAGCATACATAAATTTATAGTGAGAAATCAGCATAGAAATTATATTTTTCTAGTTTTGTATGAATTATCAAAATAATGTTTTCGAATGATAAACGTGAAAAATGCTCGAATGTAAAGTTCGTATGATACGAGATATAAAAAGTAAAAGGGGAATGAAGTGCCTATTTATAAGGTTCTGTACTCGTAATAGTGCGGGCTTTAGACAATATTTCTCAATAATAAAATGAAGAGAAAGATAGGAAGAAGGAGAATAGATTCCTATATAATAGATTTAAATTAATTAACATGATTAAGTATTAATTAATGTGTGTTGAATCGAAAGGAGAGAATGGTATGGCGAACGTACTCGTAATAAATTTCCCTGGAGAAGGTCATATTAATCCGACGATAGCAGTTGTTAATGAGTTAATTCGACGTGGGGAAACAGTTGTATCATATTGTATTGAAGATTACAAAAACAAGGTTGAAGCAACAGGCGCTGAATTTCGATCATTTGAGAATTTTCTTTCGCAAATTAATATTATGGAACGAGTTAATGAGGGTGGTAGTCCTTTGACGATGCTGTCCCATATGATTGAAGCATCAGAACGTATTGTTACTAAAATTGTAGAAGAAACAAAAGGAGAAAAGTACGATTACTTAATATACGATAATCATTTTCCGGTTGGACGTATTATAGCGAATATTCTACAGTTGCAAAGCGTTTCTTCTTGTACAACCTTTGCTTTTAATCAGTACATTACTTTTAATGATGAGCAAGAATCGAGCCCAATAGATGAGACCAATCCATTATACCAATCTTGTGTAGTGGGAATGGAAAGATGGAAAGAGCAGTATGGAATGAAATGTAATAGTTTGTATGATATTATGAATCATCCTGGCGATATTACGATTGTATACACTTCAAAAGAATATCAGCCACATTCGGATGTATTTGATGAATCGTATAAATTTGTCGGTCCATCAATTGCTACTCGAAAAGAAGAGAACAGTTTTCCTATTAAAGATTTAAAAGATGAAAAAGTGATTTTTATTTCTATGGGAACAGTTTTTAATGAACAACCTGCCCTGTATGAAAAATGTTTTGAAGCGTTTAAAGATGTAGAAGCGAAAGTCATATTAGTTGTTGGTAAGAAAATGAATATAAGTCAATTTGAAAATATTCCGAATAACTTTAAGTTGTATAATTATGTGCCGCAATTAGAAGTATTACAGCATGCTGATGTATTCGTGACACATGGTGGTATGAACAGCTCGAGTGAAGCGTTATATTACGGTGTCCCGTTAGTTGTAATTCCGATAACAGGAGATCAGCCTTTAGTTGCGAAACGAGTGACTGAAGTAGGAGCTGGAATAAGGCTTAATCGTAAAGAATTAACTTCTGAATTGTTACGTGAGACTGTAAAGGAAGTAATGGATGATGTAACGTTTAAGGAAAATAGTCGTAAAGTTGGAAAGTCACTTCGAAATAGTGGTGGGTATGAGAGAGCAGTTGATGAAATATTTAAAATGAAAATGAATTCATATTTAAAGCTTAAATAAAGTGAAACTTTAATCAGTGTGGACTTTGTTCATCTACAACTGATTGTTAGCTCACACGAATCGGGCGTTTTTGGGTAGCCGACTCTTTGTTTCAGCTTGAAATTTGAAACGGGAGTCTACTGCTCGCGAATAGCAGAATAAACGCTTAAAACACACTTATTGTAATATGTAAGTGTGTTTCTTCTATTAGGCTTTAAATCAATTACATAAAAATCACTGTAAAGGTGAAACTTCTGTGTATATAAACTGATATCTTTGTATTAGTAGTAAGATTACGTTAAAATAATACTAAGAAAATATATAAGTTTTGGGGGTAATGAATGAAGAGAGTATTTGAATACGTATTATTAACAATTGGCTCCATTATTGTAGCGGGTTCACTAGAGCTTATTTTAGCGCCTAATGGACTAGTAGATGGCGGGGTAACGGCTATTGCTATTATGGCAAATAAAGTTGCAGGATTACCGCTGTATGGCGTGTTTTTAGGACTTAATATTCCTATTTTACTATTTACTGCAAAAGTAATGGGGAAGAAATTTTTTATACGTACATCGTATGCGAATGTCGTTACAACACTCGGATTGATTTATTTAAAACCATTTCCAGCGATTACAACTTCTGAACTATTAATTGTACTTTATGGTGGCGTACTGTTTGGAATTGGTGTAGGGATTGTAGTGAAAATGGGCGGAGCAATAGATGGCTCAGAAATGTTAGCAGTTTGGATGAACAAACACTTTAAGGTACCAATTAGCACATTTTTACTTGCTGTAAATGCAGTTATTTTCATTTTTGTGGCCATTTTATTTTCAATCGAACAAGCGATGTTCTCATTAGCAATTTTCTATATTGTTACGAAGATGATTGATTTCATATTAGATGGCATTAATCAAGGAAAGAGCGTCATGATTATTTCTGGTAAGAATAAAGAAATAGGCGATCTACTTATGAAAGAATTGCAATTATCCGTTACGTATCTACATGGAGAAGGCGGTTTTTTAGGAGAGCATAAGAGAATCATTTATTGTATTACAAACCGTTTCATTTATCCGAAAATGAAAGATCTCGTTCTCTCTGTAGATCCAACTGCTATAATTGAAGCTTCTTATTCAACAGAAACAACTGGTGTTAAGCGTCCGGGAAGGACCGCTCGATCAGGTGATTAACTAAAAGAAGATTGTCCAAAAAGCTATTTTGGACAATCTTCTTTTTTGTTTTGTTGAATTGTTATTGTATTACGAGTTAAACTCAGCGTTAGCAAATTCTCTTTTAACTAGGAAACCAAACTTCATTCAATAAGTTTACTACCGTTTCAATTTTATTTTCGGGAATACTACCGAAACCGAGTAATACGTAAGATTCTTTGCGTAAATCATTTACAAAATCATAGGGAGAAAGTGGATATAACTTAATACTTTGTTTCTTAGCTGATTCAATAAGTTCTTGTTCATTCATATTGTTATGGATACGTAGAACAATATGAAGACCTGATTGTTCACCAAGAATTTGAACATTAGTACCCATTTCTTTCACAATGAATTTTACTAATGTATGATGTTTTCTTTTATACAACGTACGACTGCGGTTAATATGACGTTCCCAATTTCCACTTTGTATAAAATTAGCGAAAGCAAGTTGTTGTGTAGTAGAGACTGTTTGTTTAAAAATACCTTGCAACGCTTCATACGTTTTTAAAAGATGCGGTGGTAAAACAACATATCCCATTCGTAAAGAAGGTAAAAAAGATTTTGAGAAAGTCCCCATATAAATAACACGTTCATTTGAGTCAAGACTTTGTAAAGACGGAATTGGTTTACCTGCGTAACGGAACTCCCCATCATAGTCATCTTCAATAATATATCCATCGCGATCATTGGCCCATTTTAACAATTCCAATCTTCTAGATAAAGGCATAATCATTCCAAGCGGAAATTGATGTGATGGCGTAACGTATGCGACATTGGAATTTGTATTGTATAAGTTAGAAATACGAATCCCTTTTTCGTCTAATGGAATGGGATGAATTTGTTGATTGCAGCTTTTAACAATTGCATGTATACGGTGAAATCCAGGGTTTTCAATGCCGTACTCTTTTGTAGGACCAAGCAGTTGAATTAGTAGCCAAAGAAGTGGCTGTGTTCCGGCACCAATCACAATTTGATCAGGTGAAGAATATACACCGCGCGCATGATATAAATATGTTGAAATATGTTCTCGAAGAACGAACTCACCTTGTGGGTCTTCTTTAGCAAATAACGCATTTTCGTACTTTAGTATTGCTTCTTGTAACGCTCTTTTCCAGTTTGTAATCGGAAAAGCAGTTTGATCAATAAGACCTTGGCTACAATCATATTCAAACGGATCTTCTATTAAATTGCTCTTTTCCTTTGCCATATTTAATTTTTTATTCGGGATAACGTCAATATCGACATTTGCAACAAAAATACCACGCTTCGGTTTACTTTCTACATAACCTTCAGCTAATAATTGTTGATAAGCTGATTCAACAGTAATGCGGCTAATATTAAGTTGTGACGCTAAGTTTCTATGTGAGGGAAGACGTGTACCAACAGAAATAGTTCCCTGTATAATTTCATATTTTATAAATTCGTAAATTTGTAAGTAAATAGGTGTATTGCTTTCTAATTGCAATGGGATAGTAAAATCCATAGTAAGAACTCTCCTTTAAAACTGGCCTTATAAAAAATAATTAAACTGTCACTTAAGTGAAGGGCAGATACTCCCTATAATAATGATATAACATTTAGAAAATTATACAAATTGTTAGGAGAGAGTTCAAATGAATGTTAAAGAAGTAGTAACAGAAGCACAATTACATGAAGTATTACCTATTTTACAGCAATTACGAACACAGCTTTCCGAAGAGGAAGCAGGCTTTTTATTTCGAAAAATGAAAGAAGAAAATTATAAACTATTTTCGTTACGTAATGAAGATGATGAAGTTGTTGGCCTTGCCGGTGTAGCAATTTGTACGAACTTTTATAATAAGAAGCACGTTTTCGTATATGACCTTGTAACAGCAGAAGCACATCGTTCAAAAGGATATGGGAATGTATTACTTTCTTATATAGAGAACTGGGGAAAGGAAAATGGATGTGAGTCTATCGACTTAACATCAGCGTTTCCTAGAATTGATGCTCATCGTTTTTATGAAAGGGAAGGGTATGATAAGGTAAGTTATTCTTTTTATAAAAAATTATAAAGAAAGATAGGTTCTATATGACATATTATAGAACCTATTTCATTTAGAAAGGTTTATAATTTATTTTGTATAAATAAAGAAAATGATTGGAGCGTTTATACTTGGAGAAAATAAAGAAACTATCTATCCCTAATAATGCTAGAGTTATCATAATATCTGATATTCATGGAGAATTGAACCTTTTAAAAGAATTACTACATAAAGTTAACTTTAAGAATGAAGATTATTTAATTATTAATGGAGACCTTTGTGAGAAAGGAAGCGATAGCATCGGCGTAGTAGACTATGTAATGGATCTTGTAGAGAGTAATTTAAATGTTCACGTTGTTGAAGGGAATTGTGAAGTTTTAGTTGATGCTCTTCTAAATGAAAATCCAGGTCTCATTAATTATTTATGTACGAGAAAGCATTCGATTTTTAATGAATGGTTAGAACAATTACATTTTTCTATTCAGGAAGATACTTCAATTCAGGAAGTGAAGGAAGTACTGTTAAGTCACTTTTCAAAAGAAATAAATTGGCTAAATAAGCTGCCAACAGCGATTGAAACAGAAGATTATATTTTTGTACATGCTGGACTGGAAGATAGAGTAGATTGGAAAGAAACAGCGCGCAAAAATGCGATAGCAATGCCAGAGTTTTTTAATAAATCGCATAGAGCTAATAAGTATGTAGTTGTTGGGCATTGGCCTGTTGTGAACTATTCTGAAGAAGCCCCGTCTAACAATCCAGTTATTGATAAGGAGAAAAAAATTATTGCAATTGACGGCGGGAATGCGATTAAAGAAGCAGGACAATTAAACGCATTTATCATTCAGAGGAAACTAACAGGTGATACGTTTTCTTATACATATGTAGACTATTTTCCAATTTATGAAGCAACAGCAGAATTTAATGCTGATGCAACAATGCAGGGAGGGGTTACATATCCGTATTATTACATAGAGCCGGTGGAGAAGAGGCGAGATTACACAATATGCAAGCAAAAGGAAACGAATAAATTACTCAATGTGAAAAATGAATATATTAGGCAACGTGAGTCAGGTGAATACACAGTGAAAACCGATATTTCTTGTGCGCAAATAGGTGTTAGAAAAGGGGATATTGTTTCTCTCATTGATGGTAGCTGCGCAGGGTATGATTTAATTAAAAAAAATGGAGTAGAAGGCTGGATAGAGAAAGGGATTCTACTTGAGATAAATAAGAAGGAAAGTAAAATATTGAGCTGAAATAGGAGGGATGTAACCTCCTGTTTTTTATTAACTGCGTTACGGTCACATATATCATCTTTAGCTATTATGGAGGATTTATCTTCTGGCATTCCGTTTTGTAAATGCTTGTACGAAACTTTTCATTTATTTCGGATACTTCCGTAGTTAATAACATATGAGTGAACAGAAGGAATTCTTTACAATGCTGAAAGTCATTTCGTTTAGTGGTATGATTCCGTTTCATATCTTCTTGGAATCGTTGATATATCTCTTGAACTTTTCCCAAAATAAATTCCTCCTGAAATATGGTGAGATTAAAGGTTAGAAGACTACTTTCTTCATAAATATTAAGTGCCAAATAACAAAATGAAACAATATATTATAGAGTTTTGTTTTGATTTTTCTGAAAAAATATTATAATTATATATGAAATAAAGAGGAATGTAGGAGGAAATTATGCAAAACGTTATAAAAAAGGGGAACAAAGTTACAATTCGTACAATTGAAGAATCAGATATAAAAACATTATGGAGCCTCGTATTTAAAGAAGAAAATCCAGAATGGAAGAAGTGGGACGCGCCATATTTCCCTTACTCAATGCAAGAATACGCACCTTATAAAGAAAAGATGTTAACTCGTTTACAAGAAGAACCTCTATCAAATTTAATTATAGAAAATAACGATCAAATTATAGGTACAGTCGGATTTTATTGGGAACATAAACCGACGCGTTGGTTGGAGATGGGAATTGTTATTTATGATCCAACATACTGGAATGGTGGCTACGGTACAGAAGCATTAACATTATATCGAGATTTATTATTTGAAAAGATGGAGATTGGTAGAGTAGGGCTCACGACGTGGTCTGGTAATGAACGAATGATGAAAGTAGCTGAGAAAATAGGAATGACTTTAGAAGGTAGAATGCGCAAATGCCGATATTATAACGGAACATACTATGATTCTATTCGAATGGGAATGATTCGTGAAGAATGGGAAGCGATATATGTAACGAAGGGGTGAGGAAGCATGTACGCTATTATTGCAACATTTGATAGTGTGTTTATTAATAAGATTATAGAATTGCAAAATGAACTAACGAATATAATAGAGTCAAATCAATTAGCGGGAGTAGAACCGCATATCACACTTGCGGACTATAAGGAGTTAGATGTTAATTTATATACTAAGAAATTAGAGGAGTTTGTAGCTATTCAAGAGAAAATGGCTGCAGTGACTTTTTCTTCTGTTGGAACTTTTCCTACAAACGGAACGATTTTTCTAGCGCCGACTATTACCGATGAATTGTTAACACTTCATCATTCTTATCATGATCATTTCCAAGCTTTTCATAATAATCCAAATTCATATTATGTACCGGGCAAATGGGTTCCGCATTGTACGATAGCGAATCATTTGAACTCGACTCAGTTTTTAAGCGCAATGGAGTATATATATGGGAATTTTGATGTTAAAACAGCTTCGATTGAAAAGTTAAAATTAATTAAGGTAAATTATGAAAATGGTTCTGCCGTTTCTTCTAGTATAGTAGCAGAATATAATTTAAAGAGAATGGAGACATCGAGATGACATATGTAATTAGAGAAATGAAGCAAGAAGATATTCATGCTGTACAAACAGTAGCGAAAGTAGCTTGGCATGATACATATGAAGGCATTATTCCGAGAAAGATTCAAGACAGTTTTTTAGACGAGGCATATTCTGATGAAAAAATGAAATATCGTCTTAAAAATACACATTTATTCGTTGCGGAGGAAGAGGGAGAAGTAATAGGATTTGCTAATTTTTCACCAGTTAGATTGCAAAACGAAGCAGAATTAGGTGCGATTTATTTGTTACCAGATCAGCAAGGGAAAGGGATAGGAAGTGCTTTATTACAAAAAGGAATAACGGTATTAAAAGGAATTCGGAAACTATACATTCATGTAGAAGCAGCAAATGAAAAAGGTAAACATTTTTATGAAGCGAAAGGTTTTGCTGAATTAGAGCAATTTGAAGAAGACTTTGAAGGACATTTGATGCAGACAGTAAGGATGGTTTTATACATATAAGGAGGACTAGAAGTGAAGATTTTTGATTTTAGTGAAAAAGCGGGAAAGCGCATATCAGTATTTCAATCTAATTTCATAATGTCGAAAATAGTAAACCACCAAGGGAATGTACATATCGGTGCTATGCATTTACAAGAGAATGGAATAATTGGATATCATGAAGCAGTTGTATCACAGCTGCTTCTTATTATGGACGGAGAAGGATATGTGTGTGGGGCAGATAAAGAAAAAGTAAAGATAAGAGCTGGACAAGCTGTGTTTTGGGAGAAAGGAGAGTTTCATGAGACGAGTACAGAACATGGATTACTGGCAATTATTATGGAAGCGGAGAATCTTGAACAATCGATAGTAATGCCTATTAAGGATGGGGGTTGTGAAAAATGATAATAAAGGCGAATCAAGAAGATACAAGTAAAATATTAAAATATGCAGCCCAATCGCTTTTTGAAGGGACGAGAGGGAATTGCCAATTAAGTACAGAGAAAGCGATTGAAATTACAAAACCAATAGTAGAAAAGGGAGCATGTTATTTAGTCATTAAAGAAGAAAATAAAATATTAGGGTGGATATTAATAGGGGAAAATACTGACTATTTTTCTCGTGAAAAACTTGGATTTATATATGAGCTATACGTTTTTTCAGAGTATCGAGGGAGAGGGATATCACGAGAACTGATGGAGGCCGGTATTAAGGAATTGAAGGAGAAATATTCAGAAATTCGATTAAATGTATTTGCTGGGAATTTTGCGAAAGAGATGTACGAAGAACTTGGGTTTGTTGAAAGACAGGTAATTATGACTTTGAAGTGAGAAAAATTGCGAGGCTGTATTTCTTTTAATTAAAGAATTCCAATAGAGTTTTAATCAAACTTTTTAATGGGAAATATACGCATTCATGTTAGGTAATCTTTTTTTCTATTGTTAAGAATAACATTTGTAGAATTTGTTTAATTGATTTTTATTTTCAAGTAATAGTAGTTTCTTAAAAAATAGAAAATTTATATTATACAATATATCGTTATTATAGTAAAAGAGAAATTTTGGAAAAATATCATTTTTTTGTTTAGAAATTTTTAAATTATTGATATAATCAATTTGTAGAATTGATTATTGGTTAATTTTACTATTTTTAAATTTTAAGGGGGATTTAATAATGGCAGGACAAATTCGTATGTCACCAGAGGAGCTTAAATCAAAAGCGACTCGATATGGACAAGGTGCAAATCAAATTGAGGACATCTTACGTCAGCTACAAAACTTACAAAATGAATTAAGAGGAGAATGGGAAGGTCGTGCTTTTGAAGGCTTTGATCAACAGTTCAATCAATTAAAACCAAAAGTACAAAACTTCGCACAGCTATTACAAGAAATTAATATGCAGCTTAATAAAACTGCAGAGGCTGTTGCTAGACATGACGAAGATCTTTCTCGTAATTTCGGTCTACAATAAGACAGATAAAAAGAAATATATAATTTAGCCATGCAACCATACGTTGTATGGCTAAATTACTTTAAAACTAGAGTAAGATACGAAGTCTTTCAATTAATAGACTCGCGGTCGCAGGAGTGATAAGTAGTGAAAAAGTTTAGATGGAGCATCTTGTTGTTTATTATTTTAGCTCTTGTACTATCAACAGGGGTCTCCTATTTAGCATTAAATCAAAATGTTAAGAAAGCTAATGAGAATACTACACCAAAAATGACAGTTGCGTTGGTAAATGAAGATCAGGGCACTGTATTTGAGGGCAATAAAATAGCGTTTGGAGATCAATTTGTTAAAAATGTAAATAAAAATACGAAACAAGAATGGTACGTAGTTAGTCGTGGAGTAGCAGAAAATGGTTTGAAAAATAATAATTACAACATGATGATTGTTATACCAAACGATTTTTCTAGGAAAGCAGTTGCGATTGATTCAGAACTACCAGAGAAATTAACGTTAAACTACAAAGTAAATGCAACTGGGAATAACGATTTGAAAGCTGAGGCTGAGAATACGGCGTCTACAATTTTAGAAGATTTCAATAAGCAAATCATCGACGTTTATTTTGCAAGTATTATCGGTAAGTTGCAAGGTGCACAAGATAATATAGGGAAAATAATTGAAAAAGGAAACGTTCAAACAACTATGTACAAAAAAGATGTACATAGTCCTTTAGCAAATTACACAAATCAATTTAAAACAGTGCAAGATTATACTGGGGTTTCTGTTAATAGTTTTAAAGGATTTCAGGATGTATTAAAAGGTTTCGGTCAAGTGTTAGATGAAGGGAATAAATCTAACAATACTTACTTAGAAGGGTTTAATAACTTCCAAAAAATGCAATCTGATAATAATCTGTTAGCGAATAATTTTACGAGTCAATTTAATCAATACATGAGTGAAATGAATACAGGCGATGTTTTAAAGCAGTTAGGTGCATTGGAATCTGCTAATAAAGTGATTACAAATCAATTTACGCTTTCAGAGAAAGAACCAAATATTTTAGCTGATGCTTCAGCAATTCAAAAACATTTAACAGATGTAAAAAAACAAGTGTCAGAATATGATACAGAACTTGCAGGAAAGTTAGAAAGTGATATTCAAGAGACGGTAATTAAAAAGTTAAAGCAATCTATGTCGAACGATGGAAAGCAAGAGATCTTTATAAATACATTAATGAAACAACCAGACGTTCGAATAAAGAACCAAATCGAAAATTTAATTGCGAAATTACCTAGTTTAAACATGGAAGAAATCGTTCAAAGTGATTTGCCAGATACAACGAAATTACAATTGCAAAATGTAATCCAATTTACAAATAAATATAATAAAGAAAATAACTTTAATTATGATCCTGTAAATAAAATCTCTTTAGGAAACGCTATTAAAGAAGTAAAGGATAAACTTTATACAGAGGGAATTACATTTAGTGATACGGCGAAAGTAATTAAAATGGAATCTTCACAAACTTTGAAGATAAATATTCCAGAAGAATTTAAACTAGATGGAAGTACAGAAGCTTTACATATTGATGATGTGGATCGTACAAGTGACTTTCTTCAAAGCGAAGCAGGAGAAATTACAATAGCTCCTCGTAATGAAGGGGATATAAAGATTAGCTTGCATGTAAAGTTAAAAGATCCAAACATCAATATAGATGTTTTCTCTCCTGTAATGTGGCAGTGGGAATTGAGTGGGACTCATAAAAAAGAAACTAGTCCTGAAAAAGAAGATAAAGGAACACAAACTGAAAACAGCAAGGTGGAAAATGTGGTTCATAAATCACAGTATGGCATAATGCCGTTAGTACACAATGCTAAAAAGCCTATTATCAAAAAAATGGAAAACACAACAGGGAATAATGGAGGAAACCCAGGAGGCGGAACAGGGAAAGATAACGGAACCGGAGGAAACCCAGGAGGCGGAACGGGAACAGATAACGGAACTGGAGGAAACCCAGGAGGCGGAACGGGAACAGACAACGGAACCGGAGGAAACCCAGGAGGCGGAACGGGAACAGACAACGGAACCGGAGGAAACCCAGGAGGCGGACCGGGAACAGATAACGGAACCGGAGGAAGCCCAGGAGACGGAACAGGAACAGGTAACGGAACTGGAGGAAACCCAGGAGGCGGAACGGGGACAGACAACGGAACCGGAGGAAACCCAGGAGGCGGAACGGGGACAGATAACGGAACCGGAGGAAATCCAGGAGGCGGAACGGGGACAGACAACGGAACCGGAGGAAACCCAGGAGGCGGAACGGGGACAGATAACGGAACCGGAGGAAATCCAGGAGGCGAACCGGGAACAGATAACGGTAAAGTTATTGAAAGTACAACGAATCAAGTTGTACATCAAAAATCAGAAGAATTAACAAAAAATATATCTAGTGTATTAATAAAAGAAGCAGTAGATACAGTTGAAAGTTATCAAAGTTTAATTAGTTTATACGAAATGTATTATGGGATTGATTTAAGAACGCAAGATGTAGGTCCTAAGCTAGAAGAGGGAAGTTTAGATGCAATTGCAACTGAACAATCTTTGTACTACGTATTAAATAAACAAAGCTTAATTGATTTAATTTCAAACCTAGTTTCATCAGGTATTACGGCAGAAGTTAAGCAAGATATGACAGGTTTAAAGCAAAAAATAGACTCTTATCAACAATTCATTACTAGTGCGGATCAAAATTCAATGTTACTAGCAGAGAAATTAAATGTAACGACGCAACAAGCAACTAGTATGAATGAAAATTTAGGGGAATATTTAAAAGGTTTAGCGAAATGGCGTGAGAGTAGCTTAAAGCTAGTTGAAGAACAGCAAGTGCTAACAACAAATAATACTGGTGAGCAAACAGCCGTTTTATCGTTAGATTCTGGTATTAAATCATTAATGTCACAAAGTCAGTCATTGGTCGAGAGTTCGAAGCATAGTTTAGCAACTTCAGACGATGTTTATAAAACATTTGATCAAATTAATGGACAAGCAAAAGAAATTCAAGACAGCGGAACGACAATTGTTTCAAAAGCTGATTCATTATTAAATGACTTTACGAAGAAAATGGACGATGATAAAACATTCTCCAAAAACTTTACTAAAATTTTGGCTAATAGCCGAATTGGTGATCGCCAAAATGAAATGTTATATCAATTTTTATCTAGTCCAGTTCAGAAACAAAATGATGGAGTCATTGTAGCTGGTAATGCTTTTACACCATATTTAATCGTATTAACTTGTTTTATTGTTGCGTTATTTACAGCATACGCAATTGCGAATCAAGAAAAGAAACGAACGCAATTAGATCATTTTGAAGAGAAATTCTCATTAATTGATATGAATGTCCCAACTACAGTAGTAGCATTCGGTATATCAATTGTGGAAGGGATTAGTATAGGTATCATTTCTGGACGTCTTTTACAGTTTGGTCAGGATCAAAGTTTACTATGGATTGCGTTTATCACAATCATTATGATGGCGTTTGTATTGGTTTCAACATATTTATTGCGACAAATAAAAATGGTAGGGATGTTTATCCTATTAGTATTTTTAAGTATGTACCTATTTTTAACTGAAGCAGTTGGAAGTAAAGTAGATCAAATGTCATCAGTTGGAAAGGTACGTCAATTTTCACCACTTCAGTATATAGAAAGTTTTCTAAATGATTTTATTAGCGGTAAAGATACGGGGAAAGTTATTTTTATCGTATTGTTTGTAATTGCCATTATAGGGTTAGTTAGTAATCTATTTGTATGGCATAAGAAATGGGAGGAAAAAGAAGTAAATGATCAAACAATGGAGCATAGTGGCTAAGTTATCATTTCTCTCTATCCTTTTACTGTTTGTCGCGCTACCGATAAGGAGCGCGGCGGACAGTTATCTTGGTGATGATGGGAAGATTAAGTTTAAAGTGGATCGAATTGAAGAAAGCGACCAAGAAAAAAATAAAGAAGAACATAAGGAAACAGAATTAGATAAAGCATCAATTGAGTTATTTAGCAAAGACATAGAAGAAGAAATTCAGAAAAAGAAAAAGAAAGAACAAAAAGATATGGAAGCTTTACGAGATTCTCTTTTTATAAAACAAAAAGAAAATAATAGTGTGAAAGATATGAAAAATAGTTTGTTTAGCAGTGAATACGTTGTGAGAAAAAGTGCAGATGAAGTAGCGAGTAATGAAACAATGAACGAAAAGCCAATTGGTACAACAATCATATTATTATTTGGTGGTGGCATTGTACTTATTTGCATCGGTATTTATACGGTTCTTCGCAAAAGTTGGAGGTAAAGTAATGGCGATACAAACGCATATTAATGTAACGGTAGATTTTAGTAAATGGAATGGAAATACATATGATTTACGTATTCCGAATCATCAATCTATTAAATATTTATTGAAAAACTTATTAGATACGCTAAAGATTGATGATCATGAAGGTTCACATTTTGTAATGAAAGTGAAAAATAAGTCAATTGTTTTAACAGATAATGATCGTTTAATTGATCACCAAATAACAGACGGAGATATTTTACAAGTTTTATAAAGAATATTTCTTACTTTTAGTTTTTTGAAAATAAGTTATTACTGGTTATAAAGAAAAGGAGAAGAGGATAAACATGACGGAAAAAACAATTCAAATTGATGCAATGAACTATCAATTTCAAATAGAGAAAGAAAATTGGAAATTGGAGATGACAAAATCTCAAACACGTATAAAAGACTTCCGTCAATTCGATATAATTACGGGCACATCATCTGACTTTGTACCATTAACGATAGAAGAAACGGATGATATGTTTACGTTTCTATTTCAAGTCGACAAAAAATTATATAAGTGGGACGATCTTAGCCGTTTTGGAAGAAATGAGAAATTGAGGCTGCTTCGAAATGTTGCGCAATTTCATAAATATTTAAATAAACGAATTACGTTCTTTTTACATCCAGACAATATAGTTTTTAATGCGAATTTAATGCCAAGTATTATACATAGAGGAATTCGAGATATTGTTCCACCAACCCCGTTGTTAGAAGAGCAATTTTTAACGCAATACAAATGTCTAATTATTGCTTTATTCTCCGAAAAGCACAATTTTGATGATTTATATGCTGGGTTACTAAAAGATGCAAAAGAAACAACATTTGAACAGACAGTTGCTCAAATGGAAAGCTTAGATGCATTACTGCAGTTTCTTGATGATAGCTTTGAGAAGGAACAAACAAAAACAGAAAAAAGTATGCAGTTAGTACCTAAAAAGAGCTATAAATCGTTTAAATACTTAGCTTTTTCCTTCATAGCGGCGACAGTTGTTTTAGCTGCTCCTTTAATATATTTCACTTTTATAAAATTTCCTTATCAAAATAAATTGTTAGAAGCAAATGCGAGTTTCATAGCAACTGATTATGACAAAGTAATTACGCAATTAAATGAAGAGGAATTTGAATCATTACCGATTGCATCTAAATATGAGTTAGCATTTGCATACATTACAGTTGAAAAACTAGGTGAAGATCAAAAGAAATCGATTATGAAAAATATTAGTTTGAAAAGTGATGAAAAGTATTTGCTGTATTGGATGTATAACGGAAAAGGTAATTTTGATCAATCATTAGATTTAGCTAAGACACTTGATGATCCTCAGCTTATTATGTACGGCCTTGTTAAACAAATTGAATCGCTGAAAAATAATCCGGATTTATCAGGCGAAGAGCGTGATCAAAAATTAAAAACATATGAGCAACAATTAAATGAATATGAAAAGAAATATGGAAAATCATCAAACGATAAAGACTCGTCGAACACAGAGAAAAAAGAGTAAGCACTTGATGAGACAGTTGAAAAGGAGCAGTGAACACGGATGGAGCAACTATTAGTATTGACTTATGGAGACAAAGTATATAAGTGCACATTACATCCAAATGAGCAATCAATAGTGTCGATTGGAAAAGAGTGGACAAATGATATTACGAATCCATGTTTAGAACAAGAAGTAGAGTTAAAGTGGAATAATGAAGTAAATGCTTGGATGATACAAAATCAATTAATAGAGTTCAATAAGGAATTTGAGATTGTAAAAACTAAAGATGTGAGCTTGAAAATCTTTATCTCTATTATTGGCACAACTAAAGTGTTTGATATAGGAACGAAACATTCTCTTACAATTAGTCAAAACAGTTTTGATGATATTTCTATTACTGGGGCAAATATAGATTTAATGCTATCTCGTGAAACGCTGTACGATTCTTTTAATGTGAACGTATATGACGGGGAAGTATTTCATAATTATACAAGGCTAAAAGATAGCACTATGTTAGAAGCAGGAGACCAATTATATTTTGATGGCGTTTTAGTGGAGATAGGCAGTGAAGATATTCAAGTATTGTCTTCAGAAGATAAAGTGAAATCTACGTTACCTATTTTAGTAGAATCAGAAACGAATTATCAAAGTGGTTATCCAGACTATCATCGTTCACCACGTATTATTTACCGTGAACCAGAAGAGAAAATGACAATTGCAAAACCTTCAAGTATGCCGTCAAAACCGACTGAGCATTTGGCGAGAATTATTGCACCTGCCCTTGTCATGATTGTCGTAACAGTATTACTTGCTATCTTTATGAAATATGGAATGTTTATTATAGCATCCATTGCAATGACATTAGTAACGATTATTGTTTCTGTCACATCTTATATAAAAAATTTAAAGCAATATAAAATCGACATCGTTGAACGTGATAAAAGCTATAGAGAGTATATAAAACAAAAAACGAAAGATTTACATGCAGAAAGTGAAAAACAGCGTCATGCATTACATTATCATAATCCAAATGTTGAGGTTATACGTAATATGGCTATTCAAGTAAATCCTCGTATTTATGAAAAAACAATGCAACATCATGATTTCTTAACATTTAGCGTTGGTACAGGGCAAGCTAATACGAGTTTTGAAATTCAATTTAATGAAGAAGAATTTAGTCAAACGAAAGATGAATTAATTGATATAGCACGTGAACTAAGACAGCGTTATCTATCATTGGAAGATGTACCCGTTGTAACAGATTTAATGAATGGACCAGTCGGTTATATTGGCCAACGCTTCTTAGTGTTAGAGCAATTACAATTATTAGTTGCACAAACGGCTTTATTCCATAGTTATTATGACTTGCAGTTTATTACTATTTTTCCTGAAGAAGAAAAAGAAAAATGGGATTGGATGCGCTGGTTACCTCATGGAAGTGTTCGCGATATAAATGTACGTGGATTTGTATACCATGATCGTAGCCGTGATCAAGTGTTAAATAGTTTGTATCAAATATTGAAAGAACGAAAATTAAAACTAGACGAAAAGAGTTCAACTAATGAAAAAATGTATTTTGCACCGCACTATGTCGTTCTCATTACAGATGAAAAACTAATACTAGACCATGTTGTTATGGAATTCTTTAATGATGATCCGAGTCAATTAGGTGTATCACTTGTATTTGTACAAGATGTTATGCAAAGTTTACCGGAGCATGTGAAAACGGTAATAGACATAAGAGATGCAAAACAAGGGAACATCATCTTAGAGCAAGGAGAACTTGTAAACCGTCAATTTAAACTAAATCACGTACCGAAAGGGTTCAATTTAGAAGATGTTTCACGAGCATTAGCACCGTTAAATCATTTGCAAAACTTAAAAAATAGTATTCCAGAAAGCGTAACATTTTTAGAAATGTACGGCGTTGAAAAAGTAAAAGAACTGAATATCACAAGTCGTTGGGAGAAAAATGCAGCGCATAAATCTTTAGCTGTACCACTTGGATTACGTGGTAAAGAAGATATCGTAAACTTAAACTTACACGAAAAAGCACACGGACCACACGGATTAATAGCAGGTACAACAGGTTCAGGTAAATCGGAAATTATACAATCGTATATTTTATCTCTAGCAGTCAATTTCCACCCGTACGAAGTAGCCTTTTTACTAATTGACTATAAAGGCGGCGGAATGGCGAATTTATTCAAAAACTTACCGCATTTATTAGGAACAATTACGAACTTAGATGGAGCACAAAGTATGAGAGCGCTCGCATCAATTAAAGCTGAATTGCAAAAAAGACAACGCTTATTTGGGGAAAATGATGTAAACCATATTAATCAGTATCAAAAACTGTATAAAGAAGGCTTAGTAAGTGAACCGATGCCGCATCTATTTTTAATTAGTGATGAATTCGCGGAACTGAAGTCAGAACAACCAGAATTTATGAAAGAGTTAGTTTCAACAGCGCGTATCGGTCGTTCACTCGGAATCCATTTAATATTAGCTACGCAAAAACCGAGTGGTGTTGTAGATGATCAAATTTGGAGTAACTCGAAATTCAAACTAGCACTAAAAGTTCAAAATACGTCAGATAGTAATGAAATTTTAAAAACGCCGGATGCTGCTGAAATTACATTACCAGGGCGTGCTTACTTACAAGTTGGGAATAATGAAATTTATGAACTATTCCAATCAGCTTGGAGCGGGGCAGACTATGTAGAAAATAAAGAGGATAAAGAGCATTTAGACGCAACAATATATGCAATAAATGATCTAGGACAATATGAAATATTAAGTGAAGACTTAAGTGGACTTGGTAGTAGTAAAGAAGTAATAAGCGTACCATCTGAACTTGATGCTGTTATTGGCTACATTCACGATTACGCAGAAATAAATGAAATTGAAGCGTTAGCTAGACCGTGGTTACCACCACTTCCAGAAAGCGTATATTTACAAGACTTACACGCTATTCAGTTCAAAGAAGCATGGACGAAAGAAAAGAAACCATTAAAAGCAACAGTTGGTTTATTAGACCAGCCTGAATTGCAATCACAAACACCATTAACATTAGATATTAGTAAAGACGGACACGTAGCAGTCTTCTCAAGTCCAGGTTACGGAAAATCAACATTCTTACAATCAGTCATTATGGATGTAACTCGTCAGCATAGTCCGGAGCATTTGCATGTGTATTTAGTGGACCTTGGAACAAATGGTCTTCTACCTTTAAAAGGATTACCTCATGTAGCGGATACGATTACAATTGACGAATCAGAAAAATGTTTAAAGTTTGTTGAAAGATTAACTCAAGAAATGAAAAATCGTAAACGATTATTAAGTGAATATGACGTTGCGAGTATTGAAATGTATGAAAAGGCAAGTGGGAAAGAAATACCACATATTATTATTGCAATCGATAATTATGATGCAGTAAAAGAAGCAAAATTCTATGAGAGCTTTGAAATGATAATTATGCAAATTGTCCGAGATGGTGCTAGTTTAGGAATTCATACTTTAATAAGTGCAGGACGACAAAACGCACTTAGAATTCAATTGTACAATAATATTAAAATCCAAACTTGTCTATATATGATTGATCAGAGTGAAGTAGCTAGTATTGTAGGGAGATCTGATATAAAAGTGGAAGAAACAGCAGGAAGAGCGTTAATAAAACTAGAATCTCCTACATTATTCCAGGCTGCATTACCTACGAAAGCAGAAGATGAACTACAACAAATTCAATTATTACAACAAGAAGCAAATGATATGGATCGAGAATGGGATGGAGAACGTCCGAAGGCAATTCCAATGATGCCAGAAGTGATTGATATTGCTACGTATCGTAAAAATAAAGACGTTACAAAAGCTCTACAAGCAGGAAGAATTCCAATGGGGCTTGATTTTGCAAATGTAGAAGTTGTAGCTCATGATATTGCGGTGAATGATCATTTAATGATTTATAGTGTAGATGATAGTATGGGAAAACAAATTGTATCTAGTATCCTATCTCAATTGAATAAAGATTATTTTGAAAGTGTGACATTAGTGGATACAGCAGAGTATAGTTTCGTTCAATATAAAGACAATGTGACGCACTACATTGTAGACGAAAATGAAATAAATATGCATGCGAAGTATTGGATGGAAGTAATTCGCGAACGAGCTTTTGAATTAGCACAAGCAAGACAAGAAGGTAGAGAAATTCCTGCATTCACAAAACAACTCATTATCATGACAAATGTTGAAGAGTTTAGTAAATTTGTTTATTTAGAAATGGAGGATGCAGCGACTTTAATTGATTTATCTCGTACAGTAGGTATTTACTTTGTATTAGCAGGTCACCACGACTACATGGACCGAAATCGTGAAGCTCTACCTATGAAAATGAGAAGTAAACTAACAGCAGCAATTATCGCAATGCCATTAAATGATCAAAGTATCTTCAATATAAAATATATAAGCAACGAAGCGCCATTAGGTAAAGATGAAGTGTATTACTATCAAAAAGGGAACATAATGAAACTAAAAATGCCTAGAGTAACTAACGAGGTGACAGTATGAAATTAAAGAAGAAAGCTAAGGTGATGATAGTCGTGTCAATAGTGGCAAGTTTATTAAGTGGGTGTGGTTTTGGAGAGACAAAGATAGAGTATGAGAGATTAGTAAAGGCGTTGGATGAAGGGGATATGAAGACTGTTATGTCTGCTAGTGATGATGGGTATGCGTATGTGAAAGAAGAGGTTAGCGATAGTACTTATGAAGAAAAAGAAGACGGTGAACATAGTAGGATAATATATCAAACAACTCATGGAGTATATAATGTGAAAGATAAAGATTTATATGGGGAAACAACTCAAAAGGTTGCTACTGATATAAAAAATGACAAAAACGTTGGTGACAATCAAAATTACAAAAAAGAAACTGTTTATAGTACAAGTTTAAAAAATGAAAAATCCCGTTTAATACCCCAGAATCAAGGCATAGATATTTCATATGTAAAATTAATATTTGGAGGGTTAAACGGACTGAGTAAATTGAAGCCAAGTGAGGATAAAAAAAGATTTAGTGAACCGAGCATAATAAGCTATAATTTAACGGAATTACAGTTTAAAAGCATAATTAATGATAAGTTAAATTTAAAATATGATAAATTTGATTCTGCAGTATTAATGATTGAATTTAATACACCTAATGATGCAAAAGAAAATAATATGAGAATAATGGAAATTACTATTTCGGTAAATTATGAAGAAAAACAAGAGAATAAAATTATAAAGCGAAATCAAGAAATTTCGACATATTATCATGCTAGGGAAGAAAATAATCAAAATTCCAAAAAAGAATATATAGATTATGAAAAAGAGTATATAAATCAGCAATAATTTATATTAGGAGGAGTTTAATGTGGGGAGAGAAATGAAAAATGAAGAGGACTTTAAAATAGATAGCGATGTAGGTAAGCTGAGGTTAGCTGGTAGAGATATTTATCAATATAATGGGAAAGAGAAAATATATAGTAATTCAAATGAAAAGACAAATCAGAGGGAATTAGAGAAAAATTTTAATGCTGAGCTTATAGCTGATGATGATAACCATCCAACATCAGGGTTTGGAGCATATGCCTTACGAAGTAAAGATACGGATGAGATTTTCATAGTATACGTTGGAACTCAACCGAATCAGGTAGGCGATTTAGCAACCGATGGAGCAATTGGGCTACATAATTTAACTAATTCACCTATATTGGGGTCATTAGCGGAATTTCAGTATAGTCAAGCAGAAAAATTTTATGAAAAAGTCAAGGCGGAGAATAAAGGAAAGAAGATAACTTTACTAGGGCACTCCTTAGGTGGCGGAGCAGCGAATACAGTTGCATTAAGACATCAAGAAGATAATATAAACGTATTAGCTTTAAATCCTGCGCCTGTTCTAAATAAAGATGTGGTTAAGTACGGATACGGGACCAATATGAAAAATTGCCGCAGTCTTATAAATGAATATGATCCTTTGTATGGCGCCATTAAGGCCGCAGATTTTGTAATACCTGGACAGGTTTATAAAATGGAAAATGGGGAAGGGCATTCTTTTTTATATGATCCAAAATTTTATTCTAGGAATGGGAATGTAGCAATAGATAAATTGAAAAAGGTTAGCGAAACAGGATTTGATTGGAAATTTGGTTTTTTAGAAATATCAGAATCTGCTGGGGACCTATATAAAGGAATCACTGGAAAAAAAACATTAAGTACAACAGAAGAAGTTGTAGTGGATTTAGTGGTAAATGGAACTCCAGTCAGTGCAATTCTAGTTGCAATAACAGTAGTGGGAGATACTAGTGCTCTAGCAACAAAAATAGCAAGTATAGGTGTAGAAACAGGAAAAAAAGCTTTGAAATTTAGTAAGGAAGTTATACAAGAAGTTAGAAATCAGGTGAATGCGGCTGTGGATTGGATAGAGAATAAATTAGCAAAATGTAAGGAAAAGGTACTTGAAGTGTTAGAATCAGTATTTAACGCAGCTGTAGATTTTTTAGTAGGATGCATCATTCTTTATTTATCCCGTGATGAAATTATAGCAATTGCAAAAGAAGTAGCATCTTCTCTTGTTCAAGATATTTTAGATGTATTTAAAGGTGACTTTGAAATTGATACAAATATTGCTTCAATTGCTGGAGATTATGTAAGAAGCCATCGCCAATCATTATTAAACTATTTTATGAATGATGGTAGTAGAGGGTTAAATCGTTCATTATTAGTAGAGATTTCCAGAGATGTGAACGAACTTTCAAATGATTTAAAAGAGTTAAGTCAAGATGTAACAGATGCGGTAATTTCTATGATAGCAAAAGATGAAGAGTTAGCTTCAGTTTCTTATTATTGATAAATGTTAAGGAAGGGGGTATGAGGATGGATTTACATATGATAATGTCGAGGGTTCATAGTACATTTCCGGACAGTGGTGGGCGAGATCAAATTATTAACGTTGTTATGCAACTTGAAAAAGCAGCTGTATCTTTGACAGGAGATATTAGAAGATTAGAAAGTAGTATTGATAATAGTTTGCAAGGTAAAACACGTGATGCTTTTATTGATCGTATCCGCCAATTAGAAAAAAGGCGACAAAAAATAGAAGAGAAAATTATCGTGTTAAAAGGATCGGTGAATTAATATGAAAGATTATATGGAGAAAGTTTTGCCTTTAGGAAGTGTAGTGAGGTTGAGTACTGAGGAAGAAAAAGATGTAGAGTATGTAATTACTACAAGAGGAATACTTCTCGATGAAGACACTTTCTATGATTATGGTGGGGTATTACACCCAGTAGGTTTGACGGCAGAGACATATAAATTATTCAATGACTTTGATATTTTAGAAGTGAAATTTGAAGGGTATAAAAATTCTATTGAAGGAAAATTTGCTCATAATTTTAAAATATGGCGAAATGAATTTGTAAAAACGATAAAGAACAAGGCTGAAAATAATAAGTAACAATTATTAATAAAACAAGGGCTATAATATATTTAGAAATAAATAGACTTTCCTCTTCCAATATGGAAAGAGGAAAGTCTATTTTTGATTGAATAAGAATCTAAATATCTAGTATTACGTGGGAACAACATGAAAAAGAACGTCAAGAATTTATAGCGAATAGAAAAAGAATAAAATAAAAGTTGAAATAACATTTGTAAATAATAGTCATAGACTGTTTTTTATGGTGGAAATCTATTTGTGAAGAAATAAATCATTTTATCCTATACGATGAAAATGGGATATTTCGGTATTTTTATAGTTAGGAAAAAGTTATTCTAAAAGGAGTATGTTGGGTGAATCATAGACGTAAGAAAAATAAACCGAAACAAATAAGAAAAGAATCTGTTCAGATAAAACCGATAGTAGAAGAAAAACCACTAAAGAAGAGTAGCAACAAGTTAGTTGATATTCTCCTAGGTATTCTTCTTTTCCCAATTTTTATATGGGCTGTCTTGGAAGGTTCTACAACACAAGTAAGCAAAGGGAAGACTTTCCTTATTATCGTTTTCTTTATCTTAATTGCAATAAGGTTATCTATGATAGGAAACAAATAAGGGGGAGTTCAGATGTTTAAGAAGAAGGAGAAAAAAAACATTTACGTTAGACTGGTAAACACACAAGGGGAAATCATTCGAGAGTTTAATTGTACAGAAAAAGACTTGCGAAAAGTAAAAGAAAATGGTGCTGAAATTCGTTTGGTTGGAGACAACTCATATGAGATGGTAGCAACCGATGAACAACTAGAAAAACTAGCAAGAGCTGAAGCAGAAATCGAAGAGGAAATTAAGGCATGGGAAGACGCTTTAAATGAGAGTTTGGAGGAACGCGAAGAAAGAGAAGCGAGACAGAAGGAATTGAAAGAAAAGAATAAATGGAGTACAAAGAAGAAAGTAATCGTATTTGGACTGATATTCTTTGTATTTATTGGATTACCTATTATCGAAGGGTATCAGAATAGTAAACTAGTTAAAGAAGGTACATCATTACATGCAGAAATTGTAGGTAGGCATGTAGAGAAGGAATTCATGTTTACACACCCCACATTAGTAGTTGAGGTAGATGGTAAAAAGCATAATGTATGGGTAAGTGAAGAGACATATAACGGAGCAGAGTGGTTAGGTAGACTAAAAGTCATCAAAACAAAAGATGGTAAAGTTGAGAAAGATCCTAGATATGAGGGCGAAGACTTAATCACGAGTTATTAAGTAGTATGTTTTTAATATTCGCTTCTCAAATTAAACCACATTATTATTTGCAAAAGTCGAATCCATTAAAATAAAAAACAAATTTAAAATAACTGTAATAACCTGCTAGCATATTGTTGATTGGAGGTTATCACCTTTCTGAAGATAAAATTAAAGAGCTTTATTATCTCGATACAATTGTGCTGACAGTAACGTTTTTACTAAGTGAGTGGAGTTTCAGGGAGTATGAGGGATATGCTTAAGTAAAAGAGAGAAGAATATTTAGAGCTTTTGAGGAGAAAGAAGGCTATTTGAACTATCAAAAGCATTCTGATTATGTACGGTAATTAATGTAGAGATAATATTATCCGAATATAGTTACACAAAGATGAATGTACTTAAAAAGTTAGGAATGTAATGGGATTTTATTGAATGAAAATTATTTAAACTGTATAGAGGTGAAAAGTCAGGATGTGGAATATAAAAGAAGAAGATTTAGATGAATTTAGGATGACATGTAAAGATCGTTTAAGTCCAGAAGGTGCTACAGGATTTATGTTTGGAGGAATACTTTATAGTTCAATAGCCGTTTTTTCTATTATTGTATCAGGTGGTTGGGAGTACTGTATGGTTCTCCTTAACATAGGAATTGTTAAGCTAGAGGTGTTGGCATATGCTCTGCAAGTAATTTTTTTCGTGCTATATTTATTTCCAAAAGCACAATTTAAATTTCAAAAGTTACAAACACTTGTCGTATTATTATATGCATTTCAAATGGCTACTATATTACTTACAGTTTTAGTTGTTTCTGAAATAGCTAATAATTCAATGGATCGTATTACGTTGAATTATGTATGTTTGCTATATTTAGGAGCGGTAATTTTCCATATTGTAACAACAATAGATACATTTAAATTGGCAAGTGAAGGTGCGTTTAGTATGGATGAAAGATCCGTGTCCTTTTTTAGTAAAACAAAAGGAACAATGATGAAAGTTGCTTCAATATACGCATTAATCCTTCTTATTTTGATTTATTTTCATAATGATTATGCATTTGATACTTTTATTGGATATGTAATAGGAACTGTTTTAATGGTGAAAAAAGTAGTGGTTTAAAGGAGAGTATTTTAACTACTAAAAGAAATTTTAATTATGTAATGTGATTAAAAGATTATCTAGTTGAAAATGTAGAGAGTAGTGTGATGATGAAATGAAAAAAAAGTGTTTAAAATGATTACTATCATAATAGTAATCAGCCTACTACAAGCATGTAGTTTTTTTGAAAAAAAGATAGAGTATGAGCCATTTGTCAAAGCTTTGGATGAAGGTGACATGAAAAAGGTTATGTCCGCTAGTGATGATGGATATGCGTATGTGAAACAAAGAGGTATATATAGTACATATGAGCAAAAGGAAGATGGAGAGCACAGTAAAACAATTTATCAAACTTCGAAAGGTATATATAATACGAAAGATAAAAGTTTATATGGAAATACAACACAAGAAATTACCTCGAAAGTAGATAATAAAAATTATAGAGAAGAAGTTAATTATAGTACAAATATTAGTTATGAGAATGGACAGGTACAAAGTACGGATTCAAGTCTGGATGTTTCATACGTGAACTTAATTGTAGATCGTTTAAAAGGGATAGGGAAACTAAAGATGAAGCCAGGAGGTGATATAAAAAAGTTTGGTCAGCCTAGTACTGTTGGATATAAATTAACTGAATCAGAGTTTCAAAGTATTATTAATGATAAGTTAAAAATACAATATGATGAATATGGTGGTGGATCGATCGCACTGCATATTGAGTTTACAAAGGGTTCAGAGCAGATATTGGAAGTAAGTATTGTAATGAATTATAAAAAGAGAAATGAAGAAGGAAAGTTAGTAGAACACATATCACAAATACATACATCTTTTGATAGTCACCAAGGTAATAACCAAGATGCGAAACAGGAATATATTGATTTTAAAGCACAGTATAATAAGAAGTAGTAATATTAAGAAAGGAATTTGCACGTAAAGATAATAGCGACATAAGTGTGGTGACTGTCTCATAAATATTTTTATTTGTAGTGGAAAGAATTTTAGAATAAACGCTCCAATTGCTGGAGTAGATTCAACAATTGGGCGTTTATCTGTCTAAATTTAGCTTGAATACATGACATGTTTTAGATAGGGGCATGGCTTTACAAGTAGTTTCTCCATCTTCATAATAACGGTGTGAAATTTTTTGTAATTTGCTTTTATTGCTAAGTGACAACTATTTCTGTATATAGAGTAGCCCTTATTATCGATACATCGTCCACATCCCGATGTCTTTAAACCCTAGTCGTTTATAAATTCGTCCAGCAGCTGGATTGTTATAAAATAAACAAAGTGTTCGGTCTTCTTTCGTAAAGTCCTGAATCATTTTTTGTAATATGAGTGAAGCGTAGCCATTTCCGCGATAATTCGGGTGTGTACATACGCCAACTACCATAGCGGATAATGAATTTTCAGCGGAAGTTGAGGCGGATGTTAAGCCTGATGAGGTGTTATCTATGAGTGACCACTCTTTTAGTTATTCGTTTAGGAAAATTATAGAGGTTACAGACTTGTGAGTCAATAACTATTCAGTTGGAACTTGTGAGATAGTATTCGACAAAAGTAGGAGACTAAAATAGGTGCCGTCTCAGGTGGTATTGATAGGGGGGGGATTGGGAATAAATAGAATAACTATTTATGAAAACTAAGAGGAGGAATATAAAATGTTTAAGTGGTTTAAGAGGTTTGTGAAGTGGGTTAACGGGCCCGTTAATCTAGATCAGGCTGCTATTGAGTTTTATATCGGTGACGATAGAGTCGTTCTCATAGGTGCTGATGCGATGAACTTTGTAGCTAACTTTAATAAGAAATACAAAACTCTATATGTTGAAAATAAATTAACTGGAATGAATATACGATTTAGGGTATTTCATGTGGGTACCTACAAGAGAACAACTTATAAAGCAAGTACTGGGGAGGTAGGAAACTAATGGATATTATGGAGATAGTAATGAACAAGTGGTTTGCTGGCTCGGTCGCCTTGTTAGTTGTAGCTTATAGGGAGTTGGTTCTTCCCGTGGAGCGATGTACCTAAAAAGAAGTGAGCGAGGTGCAATCTCTAACCAATTAAAGTAACTGTCAGATGATACTAAATAGCAAAACCTCCCCCTCGATGCGATGCTTGTGAGCATATACACAAACAGAGCTATGGCGGTGAACTATCTCCCGAAAGTGTCCGAACTCTAGAGGGCGAAAGTCACTACCTCGAAAGTAACCCCTCCCGAAAGTGAGTGCATACAATCATGCATACTCCTGAGTCATAACCCTATGAGTACGGCATTCCTTGTGTATATCTATACAGGGCTTACCCACAGTTACCATGCAGATAATTATGCAGGCTATACCATAGTAGGTACACTGAGAGCAGGTGGCTCTAGGACTGTAGCTTATTTGTCTGTCTCTATGACTACTACCCATAAGATGTATTATGTTAACAAGCACCACACTACCCTATGCCTACTCGTTGCACACAGTAGAGATCGCCTACTCGTGCGCTGTGTTGTCTTGCCTATCATGTAACGCTCCTGTGTGTACCTGTGAGGATGACAACACTTGGGTGATACTAACATTACCTCTACACTTATGACTCGTTATGGTGGCTCCCGAGCGGTCTGATGGCATTCTCGTTAGTTTTTCGTGAGCTGGCTGGCTCAAGGGTACCCATATTTTCCTGACAGGGGGGCAGGTAGGCACGCACGCATCGTGTGTTACACAGTAGAAAATATACTAATCAGCGCCCTCCTAGTTATTCCTAATAGTCTCCATATCACTCAGGTGAACTCGTTCGACACACCTTCGGAGTACGATCTCCCAAGACGCTCCCTCATCAGGTCTGATAAAATTTAAAATATTTCTTCCTATTAGCGCCACCTATTGAGTTACACCCATAAGTCACTAACATGTAGAAAACTAGGAGTCAGCCTACTCATGGGTAACCTTGTAGTTCATCTTTAAAGACCTTCCATCTCTAGTATTTAATTATTCAAATGCCTAGTAGTGCTGGCGCAATTTAGCAACAATCTACATAGATGTACACTTATAGTCGCTAACATGTAGGAAACTAGGAGTCGGCTACTTCGGGGTTTACTCAGGGACTATGCTCAACATAGGTCGTCCTCATAAGGTATTTAAATATATTAATATATGAGATGGTAACTCCTAGAGTCGGCAACCTACTTGTATACACCTGTTAGTTTTGCTACCTCGTATCAACTATGTTGTCATTTTATTTCAATCCCTAGTTAACTTGTTAGATGAGACTAACCAGTATCATGACGGTATTGCCTCCTAAGTTACCTAATAGTCTTCCTTAAGTGTAGATATCTTGGAGTGAAATACATGAGGTTTACCTAAAATAGTCACACTTTTGTTACTAAACTAATGAGCTTAACTTTAGAGATACATCTGAATAGTTAACCAAGAGTGTCTATCTCGTAAAGAAAATAAACAAATACCTTACGAGATAGCAACTCTATAGCTAACTATCAAGTTTATAACCTAGCTGATTCATCAGCAGATACAATCCTGATAGAAAAGCTATAGAGATACCTCCTCATATAGATTCTAATGTATTTAAATATTTTAAAAACAATAACTCCTAGAGCTGGCATCTGAATAGTTACCGAATAGATTACCATCTCAGGTATTTTATATATTGGAATGAGAAGGGACAAACTCTAGGGAATGTACTAATGGATGGTACACAGAGGAGGGAAACTGTTTTGTACACAGATACAGAAAAACGAACTGATAAAATTGATCGTATCCCTTGGGGGAGTAAGGCTGATGGCAAATCAATTGAGGAAATCTCATACACTAAAAAGGGCTGATTGAGGAAATCTCATACACCAAAATGAGGACGACTGCTGTCTTGTCGAAAACCAAAAGTTTAATAAATAAAGAATTTATACATATATCTTGTGTCTTATTTTGAAACGTAATACAATATATAGAGATGATGAGGTTAACTTATTATTATATTACATGGTTAACTGTCTTGTCAATAAAAAACACCGGAGGGAGAAACGAATGAGTACACCACTAACGATTGACGAACTAAGAGGAATGTCTGTAAAGGAAGCGATATTACTAGGAGCTGACGTTATTTCACCCGCTCAGAAGGAAGCACGAAAAGGAAAACCTAAGGATAATTACAAGGAAGGCAACCGCCAGTTCACTATGGTGAGAGAGGAGATAAAAGAAGTGAATGAATACTTGTCATTAGAAAACTCAGGAGTGATGATGTTCCTATTAGGGTTTGCCAAGCTGGGTGAGAACGGATCTTTATATTACCGTGAGGAAGGTAAAGAATCTGAGTTGCTTTCAGCTAGCAAACTAGCAGATCTACTAGGGAAGACACCTAGAGCAACAAACATTATCCTAGCAGAGCTGGAAAAGTTAAGTCTTATCGTTAGAACTAAGAAAGGTCGCAACACAACCATCTCACTAGGAGAACAGTTCTTCAATGTAGGCAGCTACGAGGGTAAAGACTTGTTTACAAAGGTATACAAAGGTAAGTTACTCGAGGTAGCCAAAAAGATTTCCTTCTCGGAGTTAGGACTCTTCTTCAAACTACTTGGTCACTTCCATTACGATCTACACGTACTAGTGGACAACCCTCATGAGGTGAAAGTATCAGAGTTAAATATATGGAGTCGGAAACATGTTGCTCCCTCGGTTGGTTGCTCGGCTGATTTCGCTAAGAGAGCTATCCTTAAGTTAATCAGAGCAGGCTTACTCATGGAGATTAGTTCCGCTAAGAAATTGATTATCTTGAATCCCCTACTTGTAAGTAAGAAACTGAGAACGCCAAACATAAAGGAGCTTGCTGAAGCTATCGAGTTGGCAAGCTTCACACGTGAAAATTTCAAAAAGTGACAATACCTCGTAATGCCTCGAAAGTAACACCCCTAACCTATAACCCCAAGGAGGAAACCCAATGAACATTTACTCAAGAGAAACAATCCTAGAAGTACTAGCTGAATTGAAATACTACGGTAAAAATATAACCGAGGCAGGACTAATGAGAGACCGTCCTCGTTTGTATAACGCCATTAGATGCTATTTTGAAAGCCTAGAAGATGCGATCTCCAAGGTTACACCTATACCGGTACAGACTTACAGATGGACTATTAAGGAGGAATGCTAATGAGCAGAATCAAATGGAGTAAGGAATTAATTCTTAAGAAGATACAGGAGTTAGAAACTCAAGGAGTTAACTTTGGAGGTGGATCTATACAGAAAACTAATCGTTCTCTGTATAGTGCTGGCTGTAGACTCTTTGGCAACTGGTCTAGTGCTTGCGAGGAAGCAGGTGTATTAGTGCCAGCTAACCCTAAAGTAACTACGGCAGAAGTACTCAAAGTGTTTGAACCACCTCAGGAGGAACGAGTGAGTCAGCCTGGTAAAGTATATGAAGATTTTAGAATAATAACTCCAAAGTACGAAGAACACACGAGAAAGCTAACGTGGAAACTAATAGGAACAATCGGATTAGCATCAGATCCATTTAGTTTCATCCCTGAGAAGACAGGAGTTAACGTGAAAGTCTTCAATGATTGGCTAAGAGGAAACGAAACAATGGGGTACGATGATATGATCACAATAGGTAAATACCTGAGAGAGCTGGCTCAATAGGAGTTGGTTCTCTTTTTGGTATACACTTGTATATACAAGTCACACAACTGCTACTATATATATGTAGGAAGTTAATTAGCTAGGTTGCTACTTTATATATGAAGCAATTAATTAGGTATTCTCATGAGGTAGCTGATTCGTGGTTTCTGAGGGGTCTCCTGTTTCGGCTATCTCATGAGGATTCCTTCCCTCCTTCCATGTGTGATTTCGTTGTTCATTCTAGCTGACTCTTGCGGAACGGAAAACCCTTGAGTCGGCACCCCTTAGTTACATTGCCTGTAGGGTGTCATTCTCTCTCGAGTATCACCACCACTGATTGCTAAGGAGCTGGCAAACTACAGGGAGTGTAACTCCAAATAATTTCTTGATTGTAACACCCTGATAGCTGCGATCTATCAGGGTGTTGCTCTAAGATTAAATCTGACATGTATATGACCCTCCTGAGGGGTTACATACGAACCTGTATATCCTCCTGAGATATATAGCTTCTTCTGTACAAGCTAGTTGGGGAACTAGTGAGGCAGACAGTGAGGGTTATTCTATTCAGTGGGGACTGAGTAGGGTAATCCTATTTTTTTTAAGTACACTAACTTGCATTGCCATATAGCGTTAACTATTACGAATAGAAGAGGGGGAAACAAGTATGATTAGCAAACAAGAATTAAACGATGAGTTGCGGACTCAGTGGAAAGCTCAACAGGAGCACTACGGAACACCTATTGTGTTCTTTGCTAATAAGATTGGCTTTAGTAAGACGACTGTTAGGAGATGGATTGAAGGATCGTTCGACTTCTCAATGGGTTCGGCTCAAGTGGTACAAGCTTATTTAAATCAATAACGAGAACGCTGACTCCTAAGGTGCTGAAGCCCTAGAGGTGGAGCCTCAGGAGTTATCTTACTCACTATACATATTCAAACAAGTTTTCCATAACGATTCTAGGAGGTAGGACAATGAAGAAATCAGCCAAGTTAGATGCAAGCCAACAAGAAATCGTCCTCAAGTTAAGTCATGTGAGAGACATGTTTGCTCACAGAGTGGCCATGAAAGACAACCTCATGTTAGGAAACCATATGCCAAAGCTAAAGAGATTAGCTAAGGAAAAGGGAGTACTTGGTGAGGACGGTCAAATTCCTGTCGAGTATGCACAAGCGTATTGCGATGAGGTCGCTAAAGTGTCCGCTAAAGTGGATAAGGACTTCGAGGAGTTCAAGAAAGCATTCGATAAATATTTTGGAGAGTAATTGTTCTCTATCAATACAGAACATTGAGGTCGCCTAACTAGGTGGCTTATTTGTCGTTCTCGGGGTGGTACTCTCCCAGCTTCTCAGCTAAAGAAGACAAATATACATAGCACCCTAAGAGGTAGCTACAGGAGGAATATACTATATGGCAGATTTAACTTTAGGACAACACCCTTTACTAAAGAAAGCATTCTTGGATGCACGATTCAAACATCTAACAGAGAAACGCTTCATTGCGGACTCTCTATTTATGAAAGTGAGTGCAGATGCTTTAGTGGTTAAATACTTCAAGGACGCTGACGTAGACTCACAAGGACGTTACAACTATGAAGAAGTACCTGAGGTAGGCGAAGGATCTAGCTACAAGCGTATCGGCTTATCAGAAGTAGCTAAGATTGAGATGATCCGTAAGTACGGCTTAGAGGCAGCTGTCTCTTATGAAATGCAAAAGTGGGGACAAACAGGCGTATTCGAACGAATCTTCCTTAAATTGTCTAACTCAGTAGTGGCTATGGTTAACACTATGGCTTACGACAAGATTCACTCTGAGCCTAACATTGGAGGACGCACAAAGACGGGTGCAGCAGGAGACGAAACTTGGGATAATGCCACTCTAGGTGCTGACAAAATGATTAGCGATATCATTGACGCTAAGGCTTCAGCTAAGAAGTTTGGCTACTCTCTTGATACGATGGTTATCTCTACAGAGACGGAAGCACTGTTCTTGAAGAATAAAGGTATTCGTGATGCTCTACGTGAGAACAACACAGATATCGCTTTACTAAACGGCTACATTGGTAACTTCTTAGGGTTGGACGTTATCGTTGATGAGAACTATAGTGATGACCAAGTGTTAATGTTACAACGTGGAATCCTTGGAGACATCGCCGATGCGGAGCCATTGAAGTCTCATACGTATAACCAAGAGGAAGACTCTACTACGATCTTACGTGTGAGCCGTTTCACTACAGCTTACGTAACAGATCCGAAAGCAGTTTACTTACTTAAGAATATCAAAGCTTAATAGCTTAACACTGGGGGTCGGCTATTGGCTGGCTCCCTATTTTTATTTACCAGGAGGCAGGACAACCATGATAGAAAAATTCAATGAAGGCTCAATCACTGGGGGAGACTTACTCAAAGATGCTGTACTATTTTTGGAGGGAACTCACCGAGGTAAACCATATACAAAGCAAGACTTACATACCCTTGCTAACTCGTTTAACAAGGCTGACAATGTACCAGTCCAGTTAGACCACAGTGAGAGCGCAAAGGACACTGTAGGCTTCTTAGAGAGCGTATCTGTACAGGGTGGCCAACTCTTAGGTAAGCTACGTATCATTGACGAGAAGGTAAAGGAACGAGTAGACAAGGGACTTATGAAGAAGGTCTCCGTGTCATTCTACACAGACACTACCGGTAAGCCTACACGTTTACGTGAAGTTAGCCTAGTAGCTTTCCCACAAGTCAAGGGAGCGGAACTGTTTAACGAATCACTAAGCGAGGACGAACAATTCTATAGAAACTATGTAGCTGGTCTAGGGATTGGCTCAAGAGGGAGGAAACTATAATGGATAAAGGAATGAAAGGACAGCCTATGGAGTGGAAAGACGAGGAAGCAAAGAAGCGTTCTCTAGCAAACTTACAGCCTAATGCGGCTATGAAGCACGGACTACGTAGCCAGAACTTTGAGGCTACATTAACAGAAGTAGAGCTTCAGCAGATTGCTAAGACAGAGAGCGACATCTTAGCACAGCTAGGAGATTCAGCGACCTCTACAGACAAGATCAATGCAGAGAGATACGCTATTGCGCTCATCAAGGTACAACGAGCTGACCAAATTGAGAACGTATCTATCAAGTATAAAGACTTCACAAAGGAGCTTCTTGAGATTGAGAAACAGTTATGCCTAGACAGACGTTACCGATTGAGTAAGTCTAACACTGAGAATCCTTCTAATACTGATTGGATGCTTAGCTTGTTTGATGGTGCTAACGAAAAACTATAGGAGGCAGTCTCGTATGGATAAACTACATGTATTGTATACTGTGAAAGTTAAGTTTAAGGGAGAAGAAGCTGGGGAGAAAGTCCTGAAAAGGAAGCACCTCTCTAAGTGCGCTAAGGGGAAAGTATCTGACCAGCTCCAGTTTGTCTATGACTTCTATAGCCAACTATATAATACGAATTACACTGAGATGGTAGGACTAGACATGAAGTTTATCTCAGTAGCTGAATACGATGAATTATACCAAGAGGTATACGAGTGAGGAATGAATGCCGATGAGGAAGGAAGACACGGAGTTTAAACTTAGAGTGATGATTCTGCTATGGGTTGTACTATACGGAGCATTCGCTATGTTAGTACTCTTTAATATCTAGAAAGTAAACACCGAGGTAGCGTTCCTGAGTGAGAAAATATCACTTAAAGAATATGCTATCTCTTTTTTTATAACTTTTCGGATGTAACCTTACAGAGAAAATGCATAGTCGTAACACCTGGGTATTACCACAGTAAGCCAGCTTTACAAAAGGTATTTTATTTCTAGATTGACTACTCTATAATCAGATTTGGAAGGTGGTGATAAGATGATACCTATGCTGAAATACAAAGATATTTCAAGGCAAACGCTAGAAGTAGAGTTTATCGTAGGTTCAATGTATTTTACAATTAAGGATGAATACAAACGTTATGTCCATTGTATATTCTCGATTGGAAGAGCTCGTGAGTTTGTGAGAATCTTAAGTAATGGAGAGATGGCTGAGGTGTTTGATCGTGGAGGAGATTTATTGAGAGTTCGTCCTATGAGAGATGACCATCTCGCTATTGAAATTGAATCGAAGGGGATGAGTAAGGGGTTTGTGTTAGATAAACAGCAAACTCAAGAGTTATCTAATTGGTTTCAACGAGTGCACAAACTATAATTTCAATTACCGTAATGGTAACCCCGAGGAAGAAAGCAAAAGAGCCGACTCAATGAGAGTCGGCTCGAGGGTTATTACTTCATGAGTTAAAAGTTCTCCTCAGTTATTTCGTTTAAATTAAAACTAAGAGTTTTAGAGATTTTGCCAGCTCGTAAGATAACTACATACGTAAGGCCTAGTTGGAATGTATCTACTTTGCAAGCTTTATTAGTGATACGAGATAGTGAGTCTTGGAAGTTGGACACTAAAGTGTCGATCTCCTCCATAGCGATATCTAAATTAGTTGGTTGAATAGTATTTGTTGTCATAAAAAATCTCTCCCTTTAGTTTTTATTTGTTTACACGAGATAGGTAATACTTACAGGTGTACAATCATGAGTGAAACGATGTAACCAGCTGCGTAAAGAAAGCTTATGCTGCCGCCAGCTACCAAGGTTGACGTAACCCACTCTTTGAGTTTCAACTTATTCGCCTCCTATGAGGTCGAACCTTTACAGCTATTCCTGCTCGTGATACTATAGGGAGGAAAGAGCCTTATAGGTTCGACTGAATTGCGTAGCCTTGTTCGGTATACTCGCCAAAGTATAACTACCGAGTAGGGCTATTTTGTTTTGTGTAGTTTTAGGTTAGTCAGTTAACTTCTTACCAGCATACATACGAGTTAACATTTTATCGATCTTATTAGCTTTATCTACAGTGTTGATCTTGTTGAGTTGATTAAAAGCTGTATAAAACCTCTTAGCATCCTCGATGGTCTCCAGCTCGTAAAAGTCTTTGACTTTACCGTAAAACTTTTGTTGCTTACTTTCCAATTGCTATGTTCACCTCATTCCCTGAGTGGCTTAATTACATATTAATTAAAAGTTCTAGAACCGTCAATACTTTTTGAAAACTTTTTTAAATCCCTTTCTTTTCCTCACAGTTTATCCTTACAGCCAATTATGTTAGCTACCTCTTTTTGGTTACCAAAGAAAGCTCGAATAAGTGTAAAACTCTTTAGAGTTCGTACAAGCTCATTACAAATGGTATAACTTGTTTAGGTGCGAACGTAATAAGGGTACTAATAAAACTCCGCACAGGAGAATCTGGAGCTTTTTTTATGGAGTGATTCAAAAATGGAGATGTTATTTTACATCATATGGCATTCAATCGAGCATATACCTAATCAGTTGCCTGCTCTGCAGGTACAACCTACTCAGGACTATCCTAAATTGGATAATCGTACAAGAACCAGATGCAATGCCACCCTGGTAACCAATCGGGCATAGCTAAATAGAGATATCTCCTGTGTTAAAGAGCTATAGGACAACAACCAGATAGGAGGGATTATTACCTAGAGTAATGCTACTGAAGAAAGTTGAATAGTTTGCACTTAAGAGATCGCTGAGCAGTAGATAATTTCTGAGCCAGAACTCCATAGAAGTAACCATTGAAATCACGTACACGTTTAGCCTTGCTAGCAAGCACACTAGCTCGTAACCCTGAGATGGCCACCTCTGCAGTATCAACTAAATCAGGTGCATACTTTCGAGCAGCCAATTGAACACGACCCCACAGTTTGTAAACCTTAGTTGCATCAAAGTAGGAGATAGCCAAGCTAGCGAACTCAGTAGGAACACCAGCAGCTACTAAGTGATCTATGCTTAACTCGTCTACGTATGTATTATCTTTAGAGATTTTAGTTTTGTAAGTAATTGTATCTGTATGAGACGGAGACTTCTCAGTGCACTCAGGAGTAGGCTCTACAGCTTCCTCACAAGGTGACTTAGCAAGGTGACTCTCATAGGGATTGATCACTGTTATTGAAGCGCTATAGCCACCTTTAACAGGCTTAAATTGATTGATACGAGTAATAATTCCTAGCTCAGATAAAACCTTTAGAGCACGCTGTATAGTGCGTTTAGAGTAACCTGTGAGATCAGATAAAGAGTCTACTTTAAGGTAGCTGACTCCTATGAATTTGCATGAGTAACAAGCAAGCTTCCATAGTACTGTGTATTCTGACTCTTTAAGTTTGTACACTGACAGGTATTCACTAATAGAATTGTCCATCTCATGAATTGAATTAAAAGATTGATATTTTCGTAGTTCCTTCATATTGTATATTCTCCTTAATAGGAGCTACTTGCAGAGTGTATCTTAGGGTAGTACAATATAAGCAAATAGCTCCATAGTTATTTTGTGAAAGAGTCCTGTCTGGCCGCCAAACTAGAGCAGGGCTCTTTTGTGTTTACTTATAGGTCGAACCTATTGAGAGGGTTATACTTATCGTTGGATTCAGCTAACGAGTTACCGAAAGCATGTAGGTAAACCTCAGTAGTTCTTATCTGGGAGTGGTGCATCAACTTACTCAAGGTGTATATGTCCATTCCAGCTCTCAAGCAGTTACTCGCATAGGTATGTCTAAACATGTGAGCTGTAGTTTTGAATCCCATACGAACTGACAGCCTGGTGAACATTAACTTGACAGCGTTCACTGTGAGTGGGTTACCTCTGTGGTCATTAAACACATGAGCAGGCAACTTAATGTAGTACTTCTCGCAGAATAATCTCCACTCGTACAACTCCCGAGCTACCTTATCCGTTAACGGAGTAGACAGGCTCTTACGATTCTTCCCGAAGATAGTGATAGTCTTATTGAGTAGATCTACGGAATCCCACCTCATGGATACCAGCTCGCCTAGTCTTATGCCTGTACCCGCGAGGACGACTATCACGGTATGACCTCTGTAGCTGTACAACGTGTTTTCTCGAGAGCGCATCCTCCTGTAGTATCTAAGCATCTGCTTTATCTGTTCATCGGAGTAAACCTTGATGGTCTTGTCCGTCTTAGCCGGCTTAATCTTGTTAGTGGGGTTGCTGCGGATCTCTATAATGTCCTCATCCTCTAGGTACCTAAAGAATGTCTTCAAGTGCTGGAGCTTACCATTACGAGTGACCACTGTGTTTCCTCTCTCCTTGGAACAGTAGAGGAGGTAGCCCTTTATAACTGGTGGAGTAATATCCTCGATGTTAATGATCTCCTTCTCAGCAACGAGCCAGCGAGAAAACTCATTGAGTGTATCTCCGTAGCTCTGTATTGTCCTAGGAGCTAGTCCACTGAGTTCTTTATCCTCTAGGTAATCCTTAATCATAAATCTAAGTAGTGCCATTTAGTTTCCCCCCCCTTGAGTACGCACAAAAAGACCACCTCCATAGGCTACTTGTGAGTAACCTAGAAAGTGGTCTCTTGTGAGAATATTGTTTCTGTCATAGATAACCATTCAGCTTGACCTTGTGAGGCTTGTCCTGCCTCGGGTGAATTAACTCGCCTGTCCTACCATAGCGGATAATGAATTTTCAGCGGAAGTTGAGGCGGATGCGATGATTGCACCGTCTTTTTCAATATAATATGTACGTCCTGTATTTGTTTCGATAGCTTGCCTTAACATTTTTTCAGATTCATTTGCAGTCGGGAATTCAGCGATGTCACTTCGTAATTTCATAATTCGTTCTATATCATCGAGTGAGGCAAGTTTAATTGTTTTATGAATTGGTGTGCTAGGTAAGTTGTTGTCATCTTGGCATTCGCAAAAATACATTTCATTTTTGGCGCCTAGTTGTACACTTGGAGCAGTTTCAAATCTTTCTACAATAGTTGACTTGCCAGAGAGTTTAAGCGGCTTATATGCGGAAAGAAGTGCCTCATAGTCAGTAACCACAAACTCTTCTTTACTATACGGTATAAATGTATCGTGAAAGCGAAGTAAAATCGATTTTAATGTTCCGTTCTCTTCAAATACTCCCCATAATTCTTGAAAATCTGTATCATAACCGAAAGCTTCAATATCTCCAATAATAAATAAGTTAATGGCTGCTTCTTCTTTTAGGTAAGCGAATACTTGTTCATGATCTTTCTTTGTTAATTTTCGCATCATAACGAATCTACCTCTTTTTTATTTTTCTAAATATTACAACTTAAGTTTTTTGAAATCAATATAAAATTTTATGTTTAGTTCACAAACTTTCGGAAAAACTAGGAAAGATATGACAAAGGAGGTTATGAACGGTGGATCATCCAATTCAAGGGTTAATGAAAGCGGCAATGGAAAATTTAAAAGAAATGGTCGATGTGAATACGATTGTTGGAGAGCCTGTTCAAACGGCTGACGGTGGTGTGGTGTTAACGGTTTCTAAAGTAGCGTTCGGTTTTGGAGCAGGAGGTTCTGATTTCCAAACGAATGATGGACAAAGAGCGAACGGTAACCCTGCATTTGGTGGCGGTAGCGCGGGTGGTGTTTCTATTACACCAGTAGCATTTCTTGTGGTGAATAAAGATGGAGTAAATATTCTTCATTTACAAAATGCGACACATTTAGCAGAAAAAATGATTGAATTAGCTCCACAAACAATTGATAAAATTCAATCGATGTTCCAAAAAGATGAAAAGAAAGAGGGAAATCATCATTCTCAAAACCCGGATGAAATCCTTTAAAAACGCCTGCTTATGAGCAGGCGTTTTTTCTTGTAATCACTATGTAATAAAACACATGAAATTGTAAATAGTTTTTGAAGTTTTTTCTATGTTTCTAAAATTTTTCATGTTAAAATATGCTATAGAATTGAAACATATAAAACGAAGGTGGCTAGGTGCTTTGTCTGGAGGATCTGACCAAGTAAAGAATATGATATATATTAATGGTAATCGTCGAGGTCATTGTTTTATTACATCAGGAATTACGTTTAAAGAGTTTGCAAGTAACATCCCTTCACCGCTTCATCAAGTTTTGCTTTTGAAGCATAACTTTGAATGGACGGATTTTCATTATCATACTTTATTTGAATATGTTGAGGAAGAAAATATACATAAGCTAATTCAAGCAGAGATTGATGAATTTGATGAATTTTGTTGGGTAGATTTTGATGATCCAAGCGATTTAGATGAATTAGAGCCAAAAGAAATTGCAGAACTGTTATATTTGGCTCACAAAAAAGAACCACTTGCAAGAACATTCTTTCCGTTGTTGAAAAATAGATTTGTTTATTTTTCACATGATGACGGTTGGTACAACAAAGTATATTACCGTAGAATTGCTGATTTTGTTGGAATGTTAAGTAAAGTCATTCCTTATAAACTCGGTGCTTTCGGTAAGAAACGTTTTTCTTTCTTCCAAAAATCAAAAATTTTCCCAGCAATTTCAAAAGAAGTGATTATGGGGCTTATTCCATTAATGGAAGATGGTCTTTATATTGATTTAGCAGGGAAAATTGAGTCAAGAAGAGGTCTTGAAATTCCGGTATATGTAGTTGGTTCGTATGAAAGTACGGATGAGGTGCTAGATAATATCGATGAATTGAAAGAGGAAGCAACAGAAACAGGTTGGCTCATTTTTGATAAGAAAGAACAAGAGTGGCAATGGGTTGTTGACTAAGAAAACTTGGCGCATGAAGTCAAGTTTTCTTGTCATTTGAAAGGAGAACAAATGAAGAAATATTATACAATTGTGGGTATTGTAAGTATTATTCTCGTGGCGATATTGCTTATTACGTGTCCGAAAGAATCAGATTTTAATTCGTATGTAGAGGATAAGTATGCGTTGAAATGTGATGAGAGTAGTTTTGAATGCACACAAAATGTAGATGGTAAAAAAGAAAAGCTACAATTTGAAAGTACAGATGCACGAAATGGTGTATTCTTTATGACTGTAAAGCAAACGTTTAAAACAGAAGCTGGTGTTACGAAAGAATATAGCGGAGTAGGGATGTTTGGTACATTTCTTTTTGTTTCAGAAAAGACTTTCTAGTAATAGAAGGTCTTTTTTTTATGCTTGTGTTCATATAGATGAAGTAAGACAAGCATAGGAGGGGTAGTGATGAAGAATACATGCATCGTTTGCGGTGGTGAGGAGTTTTTTTCCTCAACGTTGTACGCTCGTACGAAACAAGATTGGGCATATGCGCCAAACATGTATCGATTTGAAAAAGTATTTATTGAACATAGGGATGAAGAGAATTATCCGGTCTTTCAAGAAATTACAGCAAAGCACTGTTGTGGATGCGGTCATATTATGTTGTATCATGAATGAACACACCAAGTATAACTTGGTGTGTTTTTTTAAAACGCTGACAAAGCAAGCGGATAAAGTAAAGTAAATAAAACAGAAAAACTACCAAAACCAATTGCTGTATATCCAAGTGTTCTTGCTCCGAAATTAACAGCTAATAAACCAACTAAAATCGCAAGAGAACCAAGTGTAACTGGATAAAAAGCAATTGAGAATAACGAAAGAAATAATGCGACATAGCCTATCATTGCTCCGGTATTTGTACCTTCTATTTCATTTGCAATTTCTTTGCGCTCATGTCTAATTGGAATGCCGGCTGGAGATATTTCAGCTGCATACTCTTCGTGTTTTTCACCACTTTTAAAATGATGATTTCTCTTTCTTCGCATGTACATCCCCCTCTTTCAATTGGGTGTATCTATAGTATCTTTCAAAATGAGAAGAGCATGAGTATGAGTTAAACCCAAGTAAAGCAAAAAATGGAGAAAATAGATTTCGTTGTTATCTTACTTATCCCGCTATTTGCGGGCAGTAAAACTTCTATTTCAAAATTCGGCTAGAGTAAAGAAGTTATGTAGGAGCCGGGTTGCCTGTAAAAGCTCGATTGGTGTGGGCTAATAATCAGTGGGAACGAATAAAACCGCCACTAATTAAAGTTTCACTCTATCTCCTTATGAAGATAAACAGGGATTTTGGAAAATGATGTAGAATGAATTGAATGATAATACGTGAAGGTAGGGGAATGTATGAAGAAATTCAATTGGCATGAATCAGCAGAGAAGAAGTGGGATAGTAGTGCGGAATATTGGAATAAAAATAGTCAGGAAATGTGGGATAGCGGGAGCAGGAGTACAATTATTCCATTTTTTGAACAGTACGTGGAGAAAGAAGCTCAAGTGTTAGATGTTGGCTGTGGTGATGGATACGGTACATATAAATTAAGTTGCGTTGGCTATAAAGCAGTTGGAGTAGATTTATCGGAAATTATGATTCAAAAAGGTAAAGAACGTGGGGAAGATTCAAATTTATCTTTTGTGAAAGGAGATCTTTCCACTTTACCATTTGAAAATGAACAATTTAAAGCGATTATGGCCATTAACTCTTTAGAATGGACTGAGAATCCATTACAAGCATTAAATGAAATAAAACGTGTTTTAAAGAAAGATGGATACGCATGTATTGCAATTTTAGGACCGACAGCAAAACCTCGAGAGAACAGTTATCCTCGTTTATACGGCAAAGACGTTGTTTGTAATACGATGATGCCTTGGGAATTTGAACAGTTAGCGAAAGAACAAGGTTTTGAAGCTGTAGATGGCATTGGTGTATATAAGCGCGGAGTAAATGAGAAGATGCTAGGTCAACTACCTACAGAGTTACAACAATCCTTAACATTCTTATGGGTATTTATGTTAAAAAACGTATAAAGAAATGAAAGAATTTTTAGGAGGTAAATAAGTGCAGAAAATACAAAAAACTGATACAATATCATCAGAACCAATTAAAGGGGGACTAGGGTATATGACAACTACTACAACAGTTAAATCCGATATTGAAATCGCACAAGAAGCGAGTATGAAGAAGATTCAAGAAATTGCAGCCGATTTAAATATTTTAGAAGATGAATTAGAGCCATACGGGCATTATAAAGGTAAGTTATCTCTTGATATTTTTAAGCGCTTACAGGATGAGAAAGACGGTAAAGTTGTTTTAGTAACAGCGATTAACCCAACTCCAGCTGGAGAAGGTAAATCAACAGTAACAGTTGGTTTAGGTCAAGCTTTTAATAAAATTGGTAAGAAAACAGTAATTGCACTTCGCGAACCATCTCTTGGACCAACGATGGGACTAAAAGGCGGAGCAGCAGGTGGTGGTTTTTCACAGGTTGTACCAATGGAAGACATTAACCTTCACTTTACTGGAGATATTCACGCAATTACAACTGCGAATAACGCGTTAGCGGCGTTTATTGATAATCATATCCAACAAGGAAACACACTTGGAATTGATACGCGTAAAATCGTTTGGAAACGCTGTGTTGACTTAAATGATCGTGCCCTTCGTAACGTCGTAATTGGTCTTGGTGGACCAGTTCAAGGTGTACCACGTGAAGACGGTTTTGATATTACAGTAGCATCTGAAATTATGGCCGTATTCTGTCTTGCAACGGATATTCAAGATTTAAAAGCACGTTTATCTCGCATCGTAGTTGCTTATAACTTTGCAAATCAACCTGTAACGGTTAAAGATTTAGGTGTAGAAGGTGCGTTAACATTACTACTAAAAGACGCATTAAAACCAAACTTAGTACAAACGTTAGAAAATACACCAGCTATCATTCATGGCGGACCATTTGCGAATATCGCTCACGGTTGTAACAGTGTTATCGCTACAACAATGGCAGCAAAATTAGGTGATTATGTTATTACAGAAGCTGGATTCGGCGCAGATTTAGGCGCAGAGAAGTTTTTAGATATTAAAGCTCGTGCAGCTGGCATTAAACCAGAAGCAGTTGTTATTGTTGCGACTATTCGTGCGCTTAAAATGCATGGCGGCATAGCAAAAGATCGATTAAAAGAAGAAAATGTAGATGCATTAGCAAAAGGTATGGAGAACTTACAGAAGCATGTTGAAACAATTCAAAGCTTCGGTGTACCTTTCGTAATTGCAATTAATAAATTCATTACAGATACAGATGCAGAAGTTACATACTTACAAGAATGGTGCAATGAGCGTGGCTATGCAGTATCCTTAACAGAAGTTTGGGAGAAGGGTGGCCAAGGTGGAGTTGACCTTGCTGAAAAAGTACTAAAAGAGATCGAAAAAGGTGAAAATAACTACGCGCCACTTTATGAATTAGAATTACCATTAGAAGAAAAAATTCGTACAATTGCTCAAAAAGTATATGGCGCAAAAGATATTGATTTTGCTCCGAAAGCACGTAAGCAATTAGCTCAATACGAAGGAGAAGATTGGAGTAACCTACCAATTTGTATGGCGAAAACACAATACTCTCTTTCTGACGATGCAACAAAGTTAGGTCGTCCATCTGACTTTATCGTAACAATTCGTGAATTAAAACCATCTATCGGTGCAGGGTTTATCGTTGCATTAACAGGAACAATGTTAACTATGCCAGGTCTTCCAAAACAACCAGCGGCACTGCAAATGGATGTAAATGAAGATGGAAAAGCAGTAGGTTTATTCTAAAAGGTTGTAATTCATCTCGTTTATCTGTAAACTATATATACATCAAGTGGCGCCTTTCCATCGAAAGGCGCCTGTTTTTTGGAGGAAATTATGTTTGATCCAACTGCTTTTGACAATTTAAAAGTAATCGTAGAAGGTGCTGTTTATGATTTTGACTTACATGGTGATATTCTTGTAACAGATCGAAAAGATATGATGGACCTTGCTTCATTAAGTCGTATATATCATATCTCGTTTCAGTTAACAGAACCGTTCGAACCATTAGTAGAAGCGACATTTTCATTATCTGTGGATGCAAAGAACTTGTCTGGTGAAATACTAGAAGTGCCTCAGTTTACACCAGGATGTGAAATGAAGTTAGCATTTTCATTCCCGATAGAACAGCCAGAAGGAGTATGCGAAGAAATTGAAACTTTCATGCGTTCTATATGGGGAAAAGAAAGAATGATTATGCAAAAAGTTTCATACGAATATAATAAGCAAGCGATTTCATATCATAATAAGGTAGAGGTTCTATTTCAAAAAGCGATTACAGAAGACCATGTTGATGATTTAATAGCTGTTATTTCACACATGATAGAAACGGTGCGAACAATACAGCATTTTCTTCAAAAATAGAGATAAAGGAGAAAAACAAATGATAAAAGATATGCAACCATTTTTACAACAAGCTTGGGAGAAGGCTGGTTTTAAAGAATTAACTGAAATTCAAAAACAAGCGATTCCAACTATTTTAGAAGGACAAGACGTTATAGCTGAATCTCCAACTGGAACAGGAAAAACATTAGCGTACTTATTACCACTTTTACATAAAATTAATCCTGAAGTAAAACAGCCACAAGTTGTTATTTTAGCTCCAACGCGTGAACTTGTCATGCAAATTCATGAAGAGGTTCAAAAATTTACAGCAGGAACTGATATTTCAGGTGCATCTTTAATTGGTGGTGCAGATATTAAGCGCCAAGTGGAAAAATTGAAGAAACACCCGAAAGTAATTGTTGGTTCACCAGGACGTATTTTAGAATTAATTCGTATGAAAAAGCTAAAGATGCATGAAGTGAAAACGATTGTATTTGATGAGTTCGATCAAATAGTGAAACAAAAGATGATGGGTGCTGCACAGGATGTAATTAAATCAACGATGCGCGATCGTCAATTAGTATTCTTCTCAGCGACAATGACAAAAGCAGCAGAAGATGCAGCACGTGATTTAGCAGTTGAACCACAATTAGTACGTGTAACACGTGCAGAGTCAAAAAGCTTAGTTGAGCATACGTATATCATTTGTGAGCGACGCGAAAAAAATGATTACGTAAGAAGAATTATGCATATGGGCGATGTAAAAGCAGTTGCTTTCTTAAATGACCCATTCCGTTTAGATGAAATTACTCAGAAATTGAAATTCCGTAAAATGAAAGCAGCAGCTCTTCATGCAGAGGCAAGTAAGCAAGAACGTGAAGCGACGATGCGTGCTTTCCGCGGCGGAAAATTAGAAATTCTACTTGCTACTGATATTGCAGCACGTGGAATAGATATTGATGATTTAACACATGTAATTCATTTAGAGTTACCTGACACTGTAGACCAATACATTCACCGCTCAGGACGTACTGGACGTATGGGCAAAGAAGGAACGGTCGTGTCTCTTGTAACAGAACAAGAAGAGCGTAAATTACTTCAATTTGCGAAAAAATTAGGTATTGTGTTTACGAAGCAAGAAATGTTCAACGGATCATTTGTAGAAACGAAACCGAAAGCACCGAAGAAAAAGAAACCAGCATTTACTGGGAAGAAAAAGCCTAGATAAATAATGGGAAAGACGTAACTATTTGTAGTTACGTCTTATTTTGTTCATTGGTAAAGTAGTGAACGAGTAAGTCGATAAATTTTGTAAAGAAGTACATATCAACTCAAAAGGAATAACAATAGCACTTGTAGAAACCTACATAGAATATAAAAACCATTAGGAGGAATACAAATGATTCATAAAGTCGGACAAATTATGTTATATGTAAATAATCAAGATGAGGCAGTAAATTTTTGGACGGAAAAGGTAGGGTTTCATGTAGTAGCAGAGGAAGATAACAAGCAAGGGATGAGATGGATTGAAATCGCTCCAACTCAAGATGCAGAAACGAGTATCATACTACATAATAAAGAAGTTATTTCGAAAATGAGCCCAGAATTGAATCTTGGTACACCATCCTTAATGTTCTTCTCAGAAAATCTTGATCAATTATATACAGATTTAACAAATAAAAATGTTACAGTTGGCGAAATGGTAACTATGCCTTCTGGTAAAGTGTTTAACTTTGCTGATAGTGAAGGGAATTATTTTGCGGTTATGGAAAAGAACAAATAATGATGTTATGGAAAAATCCCCCTCGTATAAAATGAGGGGGATTAAATATTTGAAGTGGACTTTTTATTCGACAGTTGTTCGATATAAAAAGCGCCTTTCTCAATAGCGGTTTCAATATAACCGACAATTTGATTAAACGTGAACACCTGTAATTCTTCATGCAAATGTTGCTCTGGATACAACATATCTTCAAAAAGGTATGTTCGAAAAGCTAAAACATTTCCTTTAGAAACTTCTGCGATATCCACAATGTGAGCCTCTTGATTAAGAAGAGAGAATAGCTGTTGTTCTTTTTCGTAATGATGAAGCAACTTTGCATTTAACAATTTAAAATCGTTATAGTACATAGGTGCGATAGTTTCGTCATTTTCTATTCTATTTTTTAGCCAAGGTAGAAAAAAGCCTTGTAGCCAATTATCGTCGGCAATGAGGTGGGTGTAATAGCCTAAAATAAATGGGGAATCTATATGTGCTTCATATTTATGAATAAATGAATCATAATCTATTCTTCTCGTATAGTTCTTCGTTGTACCGGCATAAAAATGTGAGGTGCCTTTTTCTTTTTTTGAATGAACAGCATCAGGGGCTACAGCTCCAAGTAAGAAAGAAGTTTTATCTTGAATACATAATTTCTCAGCAATACCGTTAGCGATAATCACATGCATAATTCTTGATCCCATGAATGCCACCTCTGTTTCAAGTATTCATTTCAGGAAGGGGACTGAACGTTTAGTATTACTTTCCCTGTACTTTTTCTACTTTCGACCCATTCATGTGCTTTCCCTGCATCTATAAAGGGAAAAGATTTTGTAGCCTTAATTTGCAAACTTCCATCACGTAAATAACGGAAAACTTCATTTGCAGTTTCTTGGAGTAATTCAGGACGTTTTTTCCGTGTAGTGCCGAAGCTGAATCCGAGTATAGAACGGCAACTTGCGTGTAAGTCTTTCGTTTTGAAATTGCCAATTTCACCGCTCGCATTGCCGAAATGAACGAGGCGTCCGTAATAAGCAAGACATTTTAAACTACTTTCCGAAACCGTTCCAGAAATAGAATCTAAAATTACATCAACCCCTTGGCCATTTGTCAGCTCATTGACCTTCTCTACAAAATCTTCATCTTGATGACATATAACATAATCAGCTCCAGCGTCTAAAGCAATTTCTTTTTTTGCTTCACTTCCGACAGTACCGATAACTTTTTCAGCCCCTAATAGTTTTGCAAGTTGAATAGCAGTAGTGCCAATTCCGCCAGCAGCTGCATGAATGAGTACAGATTCACCTTGTTGAAGCCTAGCAACATTTGCGAGTAAATTATAGCTTGTAAAAGATATGATAGGGCAAGCGGCTGCAGTTTGGAAATTAACTTCATCAGGTAAAACGAAAGTAAGATTTTCATTTGCAACAATATATTCTGCGTAAGATCCATTTTGAGGAAAAGCAATGACACGCTGTCCAGGATGAATATTTTTAACTTGAGAACCGACTCGTTCTACAATACCGGTGGCATCTATCCCTGGAATAAAAGGGAATGTCTTATTTCCTTTTTTGCCATAACGTGATTTAATATCGGCAAAATTAACACTAGTAGCAACAACACGAATTAACACCTGATTGTCTGAAATAGTCGGCATATCAACATCAGTATATTTCATCACTTCCGGACCACCGAACGACGTTACAACGATAGCTTTCATCATATATCCTCCTAAATTTGACTATATAAATCATTTTAAAGCGTCATTAGAAATTGGAAAATTATATAATAGTTATGCAAGGTTATAAGTGAAGCTTATGAACTCAGGGAATCATTATATTAATTTATATAAAAAACTTTAAAAAATCGAACGAAATATGAATTACTTGCCAATATAAAGTGTAAGACAAAGGGGGGATGGTATATGAAAGGTGAAACAGTGTGTACAGATTTAATTCAATTAACTTTATCAGGAAATAAAGAAGCGTATAGCGAGTTGTATGATGTAACGATTCAAGAAGTATATAAGACAGCACATTTTTTACTAGACGATAAAACAGATGTAGATGATGTCGTTCAAGAAGTATACATACAACTATATGAATCGCTTCGTAAGTATGATAGCGAGAAGCCATTTCGTCCTTGGCTAATTGGACTCGCGATTAAACAAATTCACTCTTATAGAAGAAAGAGGTGGATGCGACTACGAATTGTAAAAAAAGCAGAAGAGCAAAGAAAACCAGTACAAATTGATTTTTCTAACGATCTGGTAAGTAAAATATCAAACCAAGAACTAATCGAACTTATTCATAAATTACCGTATAAATTGAAACAAGTTATTATCTTAAGATATTTACACGATTATTCACAAGAAGAAGTAGCACAAATATTACATATTCCAATTGGTACTGTGAAATCTAGAATTCACGCGGCATTAAAAAAACTACGTCAAAAAGAGCAAGTAGAAGAAATATTTTTAGGAGAGGTAGGGAATGTGAAATGAGTTTAGACTGTAGAGTTAGGGAAACTATACAAGAAGAAGCAAAGGGTATTGTTGCCCCGCCGGAGTTAAAAGAAAAAGTAATCGTGCAAATAACAATGAATCGCGGGGGGAGTAAAAGGAAGAAGCACCTTATTGCAGGAGTGCTTGCAGCAGCTCTTTTAATCCCGACGACTGGTTTTGCGTATCAATCTATTATGGCGGATGGTATATACGGATCTTTTGAGAATTTTAAAAAACATGCCGGAGCGATGACGTTAGAAGCGTATATACGTTTTAATGCAAAATTATCAGAAGCGAAAGATGAAATGGGTGCGAAAGAATATGAAGAGTTTACAAAAGAACTAAAGAAACTAACAAATGCAAAGCTTGCGTACGGAGATTCGAACGGTAATATTGATTATGATCAATTATCACCAGCTAAAAAAGAGGAATTGAAAAAGGTAGTAATGGAGCTTCATCCGTATTTTGATAAATTAAATGGCCATAAATCTAGTAAAGAAGTACTAACTCCTGAAGAATATGAACAATATATGGAGGCATTAATGTCACATCAAACTGTGTTAGTAAAAACGAAATCGAGTGGCGGGATAACAGTAGAAGAAGTTCCTGAGGCGTACAAAGAAAGATTTATTAAAGCCGAGCAGTTTATGGAGTATGTAGATGAAAAGGTGAGATAAGTAAAAAAGCTCAGAGTCTAAGCTCTGAGCTTTTCTTATTGAAACGTAAATTTATTAACCACCTATGCCTTTTGCTAGCAATAGGAAGTATACAACTAATAATATTACGCCATTTAATGCAGTACCAATTATTCCGAATAACCAATTTTTTGATGCGATTGCAAAAATAATACCGAGTAATGAAAGTATACTTAGAGTCACAATAATTAACGTTAAATTCGCATTAGGTCCTCTAAGGATAAAGAAAGAAAATATACTTGCGATAACCGTTAGAAAAGAGAAAGCCCCTAATTTATACATAATAAATCTCCTTGGTTAAAATGCATTTTGACATAATATACGAACAACTTTATTTTAACAGAATTCCCCTTTTCATTTATGGCGATTTTTACAAATAATAGCGCACTTATAAAAAAATGTCCTAATCAGCAACACTTAAAAATTGGTCATCAATTATATTTTTTCATATTTGCAGTATCTTTTTGTATAAAACAATCTAATAGTGAATAACCAGCTATTAAACTAATAATCGTAACAAAAGTTGTATTTATAAGAATTATATTAGCTAAATAAGGTAAGTATTCGCCAAGTGGTGAAAAGAGTAATGCAGGGGAAAAGGAAATGAATAGTGTAGGCACTGTAATAGCAATAAATTTATCCGGCTGAAAGCTCCAGTTTTGTTTACTCGTTGCGTAATTAATAGATTGAAGGAACCGTAATAAAATACCAACTATAAGAGGGAAGAGTGTAAAGTAGAATAATCTTGGATAAACGTTAAAGTTCACCTGCGCGTCTGTATCTAAATAAAATTGAATTTTTACTCCAACAAATAATAATAAGACGATAAATAATGTAAAGCAGAGGTATAGCATTACTTTTTGCATTCCATTCCACCATCCTTTACTAAAAATATATTCAAAGAAGAGATATACAATAACTACTGTTGTATATCTCTTCTTTTACTGTTATTAAATAGTGGAATTTGTTTTTTCTTGCTTCGTGAAATAATCAATAATACCCATCGCACTAATTTCTATATCTAGATGTAAAATGTTATAAACGGAATGATCGGATGGGACGTTTAATTTTGTAAGGTGAGAAGAGATTTTATCCATTAATAAAGTTTGTAATGCTTTAGTAGCCTCATCGAAATCATTATACTTTTCAAAGACCTCTTTACCAGTATGAACGAAAATAGGTAACCAATGTTCTAGTTGGTTATATACTTCTGTAACATTGGATGAAACGCCGTAATGACCGAAATAAATAGTATCTACATTCATACTTTGAATATGATTTTTAGAGGCAATCATCGCATCGGGCTGAAATTGCGAAGGGGACGTTGATGGTAAATATAACTCTACATCAAGGTCTGCAAGCTCTCTATAATAAATTCCAATTGTATCACCAGTAAAAATGCCGTTTGTTAATGAATCATGAATGCTAATATGGTGTTTTGCATGTCCAGGTGTATCATAAAATGTAAGGATGCGGTCTTCTGCAATTTTTAACGTATCATCATGTTGTACAATATGAACGCGTTCTTCTTCTATAGGAAGAATTGGATCGAAAAGTTTGTCGAAATCATCCTTGTATACAGCTTTTGCGCCTAAAATTAGTTTTGTTGGATCAATCATATGACGAGCACCGCGAGAATGCACATATAAAGTAGCATTTGGGCACTTTTCCATCATTAAACCAGCTGCCCCAGCGTGATCTAAATGAACGTGTGTTACGATAATGTTTTTTACATCGTTTAAATCAATATGTAATTGTTGTAAGCCGTCTAAAATATACGGAAGAGAAGGGGCTGCACAAGTTTCAATTAAAGTAATATCGTCACCTAATAAAACATACGTACCAGTTCGTTCATTATGTTGTAAATCAAAATCATCAATAAGATATAGGTGTGAAGATAACTGCTCTACTTTTTTCATCGTTACCACTCCTTAGTTACTGTATGTTTCTATTATACGCTAAAATAGAAAAAGGCAGAAAACGAAAGCTCGTCTTCTGCCTTTTTAAAGTGTTGTTATTTCGTTTGTTCTTTATTGATAGACATAACGAACAGTCCAACAATGCCACCAACGATTGGAAGCGTAATCTCTCCTGCTAAATTAAAGTAGGAGCTTAAGAATAAACCATTTACATCGATTACCCAACCAGTAACATACAATAACATCATATATAGTACGAAATAAAACTCGCGATTTGAAATCGTTTCAGGTTGTGCAGTTTTCATAATAAACACCATCCTTTTCTATTATAATAGAATATAAACTGTCACATTTTGTTCACAATTCAATTGTAAAACTTTCCATTCTAAAAGTCTAGTAGTTTGTGTCGAATTTTCGAACATAAATAAAGCGCTATCATTTCGGTGTGTAAGTATGTAATAGAAGCTGTATATTCACGAATGTAGTATAGTATAAACATAGAATAATAGTATAGAGAGGGGTAGGAACAATGACAGTTTATGATTTTTCAGCTAAAACAATAACAGGTGAAGATAAATCGTTAAAAGATTACGAAGGAAAAGCACTTCTTATTGTAAATGTAGCTAGTAAATGTGGATTTACACCACAGTATAAAGGATTACAAGAAGTATATGATAAATATAAAGACCAAGGACTAGAAATACTCGGTTTCCCTTGTAACCAATTTGGAGGACAAGAACCAGGTACAGAAGCGGACATTACTAGTTTTTGTGAATTAAACTACGGTGTAAACTTCCCGATGTTTGCAAAGGTTGATGTGAAAGGTGATAAGGCTCATCCTCTGTATACATACATGACAGAACAAGCGCCAGGTTTACTCGGTATGAAAGCAGTGAAATGGAATTTTACGAAGTTTTTAATTGGAAAAGATGGGAAAGTAGTAGGGCGTTTTGCGCCGCAAACGAAGCCAGTTGATTTAGAGGTTGAGATTGAGAAGGTACTTGGGGAATAATTAGGAGTTTGTTATCTTTTATTATAGTTATTAAAAAATACCTCAAAGAACAAAGTTGCTCTTTGAGGTATTTTCTTTAAACTCACATGATCAAGATTAAATCACTGTATCGAATTCATTTGATTTAGGTAGAGAAGCTGCTTTTTTCATAAGCACTTCCCATAAGTGTACGGATTTCTTCCATTCGGCTGCGGTCTGTCCGTTTTGATACATAGCGTTCTCATAACTGAAAGTAAGTTGTTGCATATCGGCCGAGTTGTAAAGTGTATCGATGCGGAGAGCGTATTCTCGGAATGTTTGACTTTCCCCCCGTGGTATGCCAATTCTCGCAAATTGTTTTAAAAGTGCGTCGTAAGCTTTTTGATAAACAACATCATCTTTTCGGTATTTATAGAAAAGAATAATAAAAAATGTAATCCATTTCATTCTAGTAGTGAAGAGAATGTATCCGATGATACTAATTGGTATCGTAGAGAGGAATACGTACCACCAAGAAAAACTAGTTTTAGAATTTGTGACCTTTTTAGTAGAAGTTTTTTCTGTATTTTCTATTAAACTTTTAAGTTTTGCTTCATTATTTCGTTGATGTATTTGCTGGTTATTAGAATTATTTGCTTCGCTATTTTGTGAAATAGGAGCAGGCGTATTATTTATAAAATTATAGGGATTGGTAAATCCTTTTGTTGGTTCGAATGGAATCCATCCGTATCCTGGGAAATATACTTCGACCCAAGAGTGTGCGTTATCGTTCGTGATTTTATAAATATCCTGACCTTCTGCAGAGGCAAGTGTATTGTCAAGAGTTCCTTCTGTATAACCTTTTACCCAGCGAGCAGGAATCCCAGCAGAACGAAGTAACACGATCATAGACGTCGAAAAATTATTACAGTAGCCGCTTTTTGTATCGAAAAGGAATTGATCTACATAATCTTGACTTTTGGCAGGGTACAAGACATTCGTTGATTCGTATGTAAAAGAGTTGTCTGCGAAGTAATTTTCAATAGCTAATACTTTATCATACCGGTTGTCTTTATCATTTGTAAGATTGACAGCCAAGTCTTTTACTCGCTGTGGTAATGATTCGGGAAGTTGTGTGTACTTTGTCATGAAATAAGGATTTGTTTCTTGACCTTCATTCGTGTTTACAGCTTTCAAGTTTTCTATGGGAAATTCCGGGATCTCATACGTTACTTTATATGAATGTAAAGTAGTAGAGGAGTCTCCGTGCATCGTATAGATTTTTTCAGAAAATGGGTCAACGCTGTATGATACATCTGAGGAAGCCTCAACTGATACTAATCCTGCTGGGTAGGTAAGGTGAAAATCACTTTTTTGCATGGTGATGGTTGCTTCGGTTGTTTCCGTTTTTGTATTTTGTTCGTACCAGCTCACGACGTCGTTTTTACTTTTAAAAGAAATCTTTTTTTGATTTTCAGAAACTTCCCAGCCTTTTCCTGTATAAAAATCTTTCGTTTCTACTCTCCAATATTGTTTGTTTTGCGTTTGTGCTGTGAAAACAATTGTAGGATCAGCCTGAAAAGGACCACCTAATCTCGAGTCATCTAAACCATACCCAATTGTAGAAACTTCTTGTTTTTTACTCGCTTCGGATGTGTTGAATTTTAAAAAATTCATTGGGTTTGGCCATTGAGGGCCGAATTTTGGAGCAAAGTATGCGATGGTTGCTGACAATACAATAAATATTGTAAGAGGTCTAAGTAATTTTGAGATTTCTCTATCATAATTTTGTAAGTGTTCCATCTCTTTTATTCGTTCTATTCGAAGAAGACTAAGCATAAAAAATCCGATGACAACAGTACGAATAATAGCGTAGTTTGCATTGTATAAATGTAAGTTATGAAAAGTTGTGATATAAATAATAGTCAATACAAGAAATAACAACCCACGTTTTTTATGAATCATCCAAAAAGAGATGAAAGAACTCAAAAACCAAAATGATAGAAAAAATAAAACTGTTGGAAAAACTGGAGAAATATCTAGCAAATTCCCCTGGAATAACAGGGAGGAATTTTGAGAAATATCAGTAAAAAATTTCGTTAGCCAAGATGGATTTATAAAAGCATTTTTATAATATAGGAAATGAATGATGAATAAAATCGTGATGATCTTTATAGCAATTTGCCACCTCGTTTGAAAAAAAGAGAGAGTGAAGCAAATTCCTATAAATATTACAAAAATATCTAATCTACCTACGTTTGTAATACCTATAAGGGGTCTTAGCCATTCTAGTAAAAGTAGAAATGCGCATGCATGCATGTAAAAACTGTTCATATCCAATTGTTTTTTTGTATGTAATGTTATCATTTGCTCACCTCAAAAAACACGTTTGCATACCGGTTTTCATAAACCGCGTTTACAAATATTTTTCTTTTTTGTAGAGTTTCTAGTATACTTAGTTCTCGATGTGAGAGTTGATTCGCTTTTTCTTTCACGACAAACACCATTAATTTTCTATTTTTTATAGCAGCACAGTCAGCCGCCTTTTGAATATCGGGAGAAAGACCGCTTGTCACGAGTATAATCGTGACGGGCTGATACATTTTTCTTAATTCCATTTCTACACTCTGGGAGAGCGGGAATACACTGTCTGCTTGTACTTTCGCTAAATGGCAAAAGATTTGTTGCAACTGAGTATCTCCATTGTCTAATGGGAAAATAGTTCGTTCTTTTCCGACAGACACGAATGACGCTGGTGAATTTTGCTTCAAGACAGCCCTTACAATAGAGGCAGTAAACGTTACGACTGATTCGAATAGAGGGGATTCAGTTCTGTCCATGAATATCATGATATTATGGCTACGCTGTTGTTCAAACTCTTTCGTCATAATATTGTTTGTTCGTGCAGTTGCTTTCCAATCAATCCATGAAAAGCGATCACCAGGTTTATAGTCTCTGACGCCGACAGAGACTGTAGAGTCTTTTGCTGAATGTATATTTGCTGAAAGCGCCCCTTGTTCGAAATGATTTTCCAATTGTCGATACGCTATATCTACATACTGGGGATAGACTAAAAATGTATCTGGAACTGAAAAAGTTACTTCTTTCTCTATCATACCGAATAGATCGCCAGTTTTGACGCGTACGCTTGAAAAAGTGTGTTCTCCTCTAGGGATTGTATCAATAACATATTGAAACGAAATATTTCGTTTCAATCCCGGAAAGAGTATGACCTTATTCATCTTTGCTTGTCTACAACTTGTAAATGGTGGTGGCAGTTCATCTTCTATAACTAAATAAAGTAAGGGAAAAGGAAATTTTCTTTTTATTGTAATCGTGCTTACAAATTGTTCTCCTGCTGCATATTTGTTTTGGTTTGTTATTCGTTTTACTTCAGCGTCCCGTAAAGCGTAGAAGGGGAGTAGTAGTGAATAAAGGCCAATAGGAATCGTACTGTAAAACAAAAACCAACTTACAAATCCTCCTTGAAGCATAGCATACACAAATGTTAAGACTACGCATAAAGGGATTAGCGATAACTTCGTAACGTGATATAGTGCTCGTAGTAGTCGCTTCATCAAAGGTTCTTCGTCCTTTGAGTCGGCACAGTAGTTCGTGCAACGATTTTGGCGATAACTTGTTCTCCTGTTATTCCTTCAAATCTTGCTTCCATTTTTAGAATGAGTCTGTGAGCTAAAACGTAAGGAGCTAAAAATTTAACATCGTCTGGAATAACATAATTTCTACCATGGATGAATGCATAAGCTTGTGAAGCTTTCATTAAAGCAATTGAGCCACGTGGACTTGCACCTAGTTGTATAGAACTATAAGAACGAGTCTGATTAACAAGCTTTACAATGTAATGCTTGATTGCTTTGTCCATACTTACTTCCCGTACACTTTGTTGTAAATAAAGTAATTCTTCTATTGTTGTAATAGCTTGTAAATGGGAGAGTGGGTTTGTTTTTTCCATCCGGTTTAAAATTTCAAATTCTTCTTCTGGTGTAGGATATCCCATTGTTAGCTTCAACAAGAAACGATCGAGTTGAGCTTCTGGTAAAGGATATGTTCCTTCATATTCGACCGGGTTTTGTGTAGCCATGACAAAGAAAGGTTTTGGTAACGATCTTGTAATGCCATCTATTGTGATAGTGCCTTCTTCCATACTTTCAAGTAAGGCAGATTGTGTCTTTGGGGATGTACGATTAATTTCATCAGCAAGTACAAAATTCCCCATGATTGGTCCAGGCTTGAACTCAAATTGGAGCTCTTTCGGATTATAAATAGAAACACCTGTTACATCTGACGGCAGTAAATCAGGTGTGAATTGAATCCGCTTGTAATCGGCGTCAATGGATTTAGAAAGAGTGCGTACTAGCATTGTTTTCCCAACGCCAGGAACATCTTCTAATAGTACATGACCTTCAGCTAAAAGAGCTGTCATGGTTAAAATCGTTTCTTTTCGTTTTCCGACCATTAATTTTTCAATATTGTTGATTATTTTTTCTACAATGGGATGTAATGAATCAAGACGGGCCATCGTAATCCTCCTAATTTTATTATCTTTTCTAATTCATTTTTATGTTAAAGAAAAGGAGTCCCTTCATTTTAATGCAGTATAATAGTAATCTAAGAGGCAAGTAGGAATGGTGTATATAAGTTCATAGTGAGAACTTATATAAATAGGAAAAAACGTAAATGTTAAAAAATCATGGTGAGATACTTTATAATTTCTATGTCCAAAAAGGAAATCCCACTCGTAATTTTATGAATATTCAGATTATATGTGTGGATAACATTTAGTATAATTGTTTCCGTAAATAAGAGCAATACCGTAAATAATGATTTATAGTTATATCTCGCTATTTGTGGGCTGATAATCAGTGGGGGACGAACAAAACCTCCACTGATTAAAGTTTCACTTTATATAAAAACGTAGGAATCTCTCCTGCGTTTTTTCTTATGCAAAAAAAGGTGAATCCTCAAAATGCTATTTTCCTAATAAGCTCACGGCTGACCGAAATCTTCACAACAAAAAAAAGTAATCTTTATTTATAAATGTTTCCCCGTAAACCGGTTTCCAAATGAATTTATGACAATCTCTTGAACTGTGCGAAATGTCACATCTGTATTTTACAACCTCTTTTATAGTAAGGGTATGTAAGAGAGACGTATTAAAGGAGTGAACAGTATGAAGAAGAAACCTTCAGCACTAATGAGACGTTTAAAATATTTTTCACCAATAGATCGTTATAACGATAATCATACACAAGAAACATATGAAGATCGTGAATGGGAAAATGTGTACAGAAAGCGATGGCAACATGATAAAGTAATCCGTTCTACACATGGCGTGAACTGTACTGGTTCATGTAGTTGGAACATTTATGTGAAAGATGGAATTGTAACTTGGGAAGGGCAGGAGCTTAACTATCCAACAACAGGTCCAGATATGCCTGACTTTGAACCACGAGGATGTCCACGTGGAGCGAGTTTTTCCTGGTACATTTATAGTCCACTTCGTGTGAAATATCCGTATGTACGTGGTGTTCTTTGGAGTATGTGGCAAGAGGAATTACAAAATAACAAGTCACCACTAGATGCTTGGAAAAGCATTGTGGAAAACCCTGAAAAAGCACGTAAGTATAAGCAGGCGCGTGGTAAAGGTGGATTTATTCGTGCGAATTGGGATGAAGTATTACAACTCGTTTCTGCTTCGTTACTTTACACAATCATTAAATACGGCCCAGACCGAAATGTTGGTTTTTCACCAATTCCAGCTATGTCGATGTTAAGTCATGCAGCGGGTAGCCGCTTTATGCAACTTATGGGCGGGCCGATGCTTAGCTTCTATGATTGGTACGCGGATTTACCACCAGCTTCTCCGCAAATTTGGGGTGATCAAACAGATGTACCAGAAAGTAGCGATTGGTATAACTCTGGTTACATTATGACATGGGGTTCAAATGTACCGATGACGAGAACGCCAGATGCACACTTTTTAGCCGAAGTTCGATATAAAGGAACGAAAGTTGTTTCTGTCAGTCCTGACTTCGCTGAGTCTACAAAATTTGCGGATGATTGGATTAGTGTGAAACAAGGTACAGACGGTGCACTTGCGATGGCAATGGGGCATGTGATCTTACAAGAATTTTACGTAGATAATCAAGTGGAATACTTCACAAAGTATGCGAAGCAATATACTGATTTTCCTTTCTTTGTCACATTGAAACAAAAAGGAGATCAATTCGTCGCTGATCGTTTCTTAAATGCTACTGATATTGGACGAGAAACAAAGTTAGGAGAATGGAAGCCTGTTCTTTGGAACGAGAACACGAAAGATTTTGCAACACCTCACGGCACAATGGGGTCACGTTGGGATAATGAAAAGAAATGGAATTTACGTTTAGAAGATGAACAAACAGGTGAAAAGATTGATCCACGTCTTTCTTTACTTGGAATGGAAGACGCTGTGGGAACGGTACAAATTCCGTACTTCTCAGATGATGGAAATAAAGTATTGGAACGTACAATTCCAGTGAAAAAAATTATGACAGAAGAAGGCGAAGTGTTCGTTACAACTGTATACGACTTAACGTTGGCAAATTACGGTGTGAACCGAGGGCTCGGCGGACAAGAGCCGAAAGATTTCAATGATGATGTACCATTTACACCTGCATGGCAAGAGAAAATGACAGGAGTGAAACGAGAGCTTATTATTCAAATTGCTCGTGAGTTTGCACAAAACGCAGTTGATACGGATGGGCGCTCGATGATTATTGTAGGGGCCGGTATTAACCATTGGTTTAATTCTGATACGATTTATCGCGCAGTTTTAAACCTTGTTCTTCTCGTTGGAGCACAAGGCGTAAACGGTGGCGGTTGGGCGCATTATGTCGGTCAAGAAAAATTACGACCAGCAGAAGGATGGCAAACAATCGCGATGGCAAAAGATTGGCAAGGGCCACCGAAATTACAAAATGGTACATCTTTCTTCTATTTCGTAACAGATCAATGGCGTTATGAAGATACACCGGTTGGACATTTAGCATCACCAATTGAGGGCAACTCTCGTTATCAACATCACGGTGATTACAACGTATTAGCGGCACGACTTGGCTGGTTACCTTCTTATCCGACATTCGAGAAAAATGGAATTGAATTATATAAAGAAGCTGTTGCTGCTGGTGCAACAACGCAAGAAGAAATCGGAAAATACGTTGCACAAAAACTAAAAGAAAAAGAACTAAAATTTGCGATTGAAGATCCAGATAATAAAAACAACTTCCCGCGCAACTTATTCGTATGGCGTGCCAACTTAATTTCAAGTTCTGGTAAAGGCCACGAATATTTCTTAAAACATTTATTAGGCACAACAAATGGATTAATGAATGACGATAGTGATTCGTTGCGACCAGAAGAAATTAAGTGGCATGAAGAAGCGCCAGAAGGGAAGCTTGATCTACTCATTAATTTAGATTTCCGTATGGCTGGAACAGCGCTCTATTCTGACATCGTCTTACCTGCTTCAACTTGGTATGAAAAGCATGATTTAAGCAGTACGGATATGCATCCATTTGTACATCCATTTAATCCAGCAATCGGTTCACCGTGGGAAGCACGCTCTGATTGGGATATTTTCACCGCTCTTTCTAAAGCTGTGTCAGATTTAGCGAAGAAAATCGACCTTGAACCAATGAAAGAAGTCGTTGCAACACCACTTCTTCACGATACACCGCAAGAATTAGCGCAACCACTTGGCAAGATTAAAGACTGGAGTAAAGGTGAGTGTGAACCAATACCGGGTAAAACGATGCCACAAATTCATGTTGTCGAAAGGGATTATAAAACAATTTATGACAAGATGACTGCACTAGGACCAAATGCTGGAAAACAACCAATTGGTACGAAAGGTATTTCTTGGTCAGCAGAAAAAGAGTATGAGCAATTAAAGAGCAAATTAGGAGTTGTTCGAACGGATTCTATTGCGAAAGGTTGCCCAGACATAAAAGAAGCAATCAATGCTGCTGAGGCGGTATTAACGCTTTCTTCGACAACAAACGGTCATATGGCTGTAAAAGCATGGGAAGCACTTGAAAAACAAACGGATTTAAAACTGCGTGATTTAGCAGAAGAACGTGAAGAAGAATGCTTCACATTCGAACAAATTACAGCACAGCCGAAAACAGTAATTACTTCTCCAGCTTTTACAGGTTCTGAAAAAGGTGGACGCCGTTATTCACCATTTACAACAAATGTGGAACGTCTTATTCCTTGGAGAACGATAACGGGTCGACAATCTTTCTACTTAGATCATGACATGATGAAAGAATTCGGTGAAACGATGGCAACATTTAAACCAATTCTGCAACATAAACCGTTCCGAAAATCACGTCCCGAAGTAGAAGGAAAAGAAATTACACTAAACTATTTAACACCGCATAATAAGTGGTCGATTCATAGTATGTACTTCGATTCATTACCGATGTTAACGTTATTTAGAGGTGGTCCAACTGTTTGGATGAATAAAGATGATGCGAATGAAGCTGGCGTCGCAGATAATGATTGGATCGAGTGCTTTAACCGTAACGGTGTTGTTGTAGCACGTGCTGTCGTAACGCACCGTATACCGAGAGGGATGGCATTTATGCACCATGCACAAGATCGCCACATTAACGTGCCTGGTACGAAATTAACAAGCACCCGCGGGGGAACACATAATAGTCCAACCCGTATTCATGTTAAACCAACACATATGATTGGTGGATATGGCCAATTAAGCTATGGATTTAACTACTATGGTCCGACTGGGAATCAGCGTGACTTAAATGTTGTAATCCGTAAACTGAAGGAGGTAGATTGGCTTGAAGATTAAAGCACAAGTCGGAATGGTAATGAACCTAGATAAATGCATCGGCTGCCATACTTGTAGCGTAACATGCAAAAACACCTGGACAAATCGTCCAGGTGCTGAATATATGTACTTCAATAACGTAGAAACGAAACCTGGAATTGGTTATCCGAAACAATGGGAAGATCAAGAGAAATATAAAGGCGGCTGGGAATTGAGAAATGGTGAAATTCAGCTGAAATCAGGTTCGAAAATGAAACGCCTTATGAATATTTTCCACAATCCAGATCAACCAACCATCGACGATTACTTTGAACCTTGGAACTATGATTATGAAACATTAACAAATAGCCCGCAGCGTAAGCATCAACCAGTTGCTCGTCCGAAATCAGCAATTACAGGCGAATTTATCGACAAAATTGAATGGGGTCCAAACTGGGAAGATGATTTAGCTGGTGGACATATAACAGGATTGCAAGATCCGAACGTAAAGAAAATGGAAGAAGAAATTAAAACAGATTTTGAAAATGTCTTTATGATGTATTTACCACGCATATGCGAACATTGTATGAATCCATCTTGCGTATCTTCTTGTCCATCTGGTGCGATGTATAAACGTGAAGAAGATGGGATTGTTCTTGTGGATCAAAATGCATGTCGTGCTTGGAGGTTCTGCGTATCTTCTTGTCCATATAAAAAAGTGTATTTTAACTGGCAAACGAATAAAGCAGAAAAATGTACAATGTGTTTCCCGCGTATTGAAGCTGGTATGCCAACGATTTGTTCGGAAACATGTGTAGGACGTATCAGGTATATTGGGGTAATGCTATATGACGCTGACAAAGTGAAAGAAGCAGCTTCTGTTGAAGATGAAAAAGATTTATATGAATCTCAGCTTACTGTTTTTCTAGATCCAAATGATCCAGAAGTAGCAGCTGAAGCGAAAAAACAAGGCATTCCTGAAGAATGGATTAAAGCAGCACAAGAGTCACCGATCTATAAAATGATTATCGATTGGAAAATTGCTCTGCCTCTTCATCCAGAGTACCGTACAATGCCAATGGTTTGGTATATCCCCCCGCTTAGCCCGATTATGAATATGGTGGAAGGGAAAGGAAGTAACTGGCAAGCAGAAGAGATTTTCCCTGCTATCGATAATATGCGTATCCCAATTCAATATTTAGCGAACCTACTCACTGCAGGAGATGAATCCCACATTCGTCTTACGTTGAAAAAAATGGCTGTCATGCGGACGCATATGAGAGCATTGCAAATTAATAAAGAACCAAATGAAGCAGTATTAAAAGAAATTGGTTTAACGAAACAGGATGTAGAAGATATGTATCGTCTTCTTGCTATCGCGAAATATAAAGATCGCTTCGTCATTCCGGGCACTCACCGTGAACAAGTTGCTGATTTATATAGTGAACAAGGAAGCTGTGGTTTATCCTTCGCAGGTGGGCCAGGGTCTTGCATGACAATTTCTTAAATAAAGGGGGCGGAAAATGATGAAACAAAGTTTACAAACTGCTTTTTCTTGTTCTTCTTTTCTTCTCTCCTATCCGGAACTTGGGTGGGGAGAAGCTTTAACTGAAGTACAAGAAGAGATTGAAGCAATTGAACAAGAAGACGTTAAAGCAGCACTTACAGCGTTTATAAAACAAGCACTAGATAAAACGAACGATCAATTAATTGATCCTTACGTATATACATTTGATTTTGGTAAAAAGACAAATATGTATTTAACTTATATGAACACAGGTGAACAAAGAGAAAGAGGTATTGAATTATTAGAGTTAAAACAGCATTATAAAAAATCTGGTTTTGAAGTAACAGATAAAGAACTACCGGATTATTTACCGCTTTTGCTTGAGTTTTTTGCAAATGCAAATGAGCAAGATAGTGAGCCAATTATGAGTAAATACAAGGAAAATATACAAGCATTGCACGTTCAATTAAAAGAAGCTGATAGTATGTATGAACCAATTCTTGCAGCTATTCTCCTCGCTATCGATACATGGGGTGTACAGACAAATTAGAAAGGAGAGTTGTCAAAATGATGGATCAATTTCTATGGGTGTTGTTTCCCTATATCATTTTTGCAATCTTTATCGGTGGACATATTTTCAGATACAACTATGATCAATTTGGATGGACATCAAAATCTAGTGAACTATTAGAGAAAAAAATGCTCCGGGCCGGAAGTCTATTATTCCACTTTGGGATCATGTTCGTAATTGGCGGTCATGTTATGGGGATTTTAATTCCAGAGTCCGTATACCGTTCAATAGGTATTTCTGAACATATGTATCATGTAGTAGCAATTAGTTTCGGACTTCCGGCAGGTGTTGCTTCTATCATCGGTTTAATTATATTAACGTATCGCCGTGTAACCGTAAAACGCATCATTGCAACGAGTACAACGGGAGATTATATTGCGCTTATTTTATTACTTATCGTTATGCTGGCAGGACTTTCCTCAACATTTTTAAATATCGACTCAAAAGGGTTTGATTATCGTACAACGATCGGTCCTTGGTTCCGAAGTCTCTTTATTTTCCAACCGAAAGTTGAATATATGATGGAAGTGCCTGTATGGTTTAAAATTCATATTATTGCAGCGATGGGTCTATTCGCAGTATGGCCGTTCACTAGACTTGTACATGTATTTAGTGCTCCAATTAAATACTTAAGCCGTAGTTATGTAATTTACAGAAGACGTATTCCTAATGAATTGAAAAAATAATAACGCTTTGAACAAATAGCAGCTAAAACGAAACGAGGTCTAATATGGAAGGCCTCGTTTTTATTAATATAGGGGAATAACCGTGTACGTTATAATGAAAAAGTAACGTAATATGAAAAAAGATTAGCATCTAAATAAGATGCTAATCAATGCTACAAACAGAGGTAGAACAATCTTCACAAGCAATTTCACATTTTAAAAATTGTAAATCATGAATTGTAATCTTTCCTTTAGTAATAGAAATCGTACCCTTTTTTTTCAAATCATTTAACATTCGATTTACGCTTTCACGGGAAGTTGCACAGAAGTTCGCAAGTTCTTGATTCGTTAATGGTAAATCGATGAGAATACCATTTTCCTTTAACACACCATAACTATTTGTCATTCGTATGAGAGTAGAATACAGGGCACCTTTTTTGCCGTGTAATACTAAATCGCGGAACTTCGTTTGCATTCTTCTTAAATGTTCACTAATCCATTTCATAAATTCAAATACAAGTGCGGGTTTTTGGAGTAATGCTTTTTCTAAGGTTTCACGCTTTATTACTCCTACTTCAACATCTTCAAGGCATTTTGAATTTAATAAATACTTCGCATTGTCCGTGAATAATGTTAATTCGCCAATAATGTCGTATGCCGAACAAATACGGAGTGTTAATTCTTGTCCGTCAGCACTTAGTTTACTAATTTGTACTTTTCCTGAGTGGATGATATAGAGTTCTGTTGCTTCCATACCTTCTTGAAAAATAAAACTTCCTTTTTTTATCTGCATTTTATATTCAACAGATGCAAGTAATTCCTTTAAATCTTGAGATAATGTCATACTGTTTGCCACAGCGATCACCTTTCTTCTTATAAGCAATACATTTCCTATTTTGAGTGTAAGTATGATGAAAATGCAAGAGCTATTTTAAAAAAAGTGAAATTTCAATGACCGTACGGGAAAATAAATTAATATGTTTTAAGAGTTAATGGAAGTAAAGGGGTAAATGAGTATAAGTTTTTAGTTGAAAAGATAACCAAAAAAAATTCAATATGTAAAGTAGATGAGACTAAAGATGTGAACAAAATTCGAACGGATTTGTGAAGAATTTTTGAATGGGGAAAGTAATGTGAGAAAAGTCACATTGAATATGTAGCTTCTTTTTTATAATAAAGGCAAATAAAAAATATGAAACCTACTAAGGATTGCAGTAGAAAAGAAGGGATATAGATGCACGAGAAGATGAGGGATTCGTTAGAGCGGCCACTTCAAGATTTACGTATTTCAGTTATTGATCGTTGTAATTTTAGGTGTACATACTGTATGCCAGCCGAAGTGTTCGGATCTAATTATGCTTTTTTACAGGAAGAGTTTTTATTAACATTCGATGAAATAGAAAGATTAGCTAGATTATTTATAAGTATGGGAGTCAATAAAATTAGACTTACTGGCGGTGAACCTTTATTGCGTAAAGATTTACCAAAGTTAATTGCAAGGCTTGCAAAGCTAGAAGGCTTAACAGATATTGGACTCACAACAAACGGTATTCATTTAGCAAAACAAGCTAAGGCGCTAAAAGTTGCGGGATTAAAACGTGTAAATATTAGTTTAGATGCGATAGAGGATCACGTTTTCAAAAAAATAAATGGCCGAAATGTAAGCACAAAACCTGTATTGAAAGGGATTGAAGCAGCGAAGGCAGCTGGATTAGAAGTGAAAGTAAATATGGTCGTAAAAAAAGGGATGAATGATAGTCAAATTCTTCCTATGGCTCAGTATTTTAAAGAACAAGAAATTCAGCTACGTTTTATCGAGTTTATGGATGTGGGCAGTACGAACGGCTGGAACTTTGAACAAGTCATTACGAAGGAACAATTAATAGAAAAAATTAATCGTGTATATCCGATTGAGCCCGCCCAGCCTCGTTACTTTGGAGAAGTAGCTAAAGTGTATCGATATGTAGGGAGCGATGCAGAAGTTGGCTTTATTACTTCTGTTTCTGAGTCATTTTGTTCTTCTTGTACGAGAGCTCGTATTTCGGCAGACGGAAAGTTTTTTACATGCCTATTTGGAACGAAAGGAACGGATTTGCGAACGCTTCTTCGAGAAAATATTTCTAATGCATCACTATTAAAAATTCTACAACATACATGGGAGTTTAGAAAAGATCGGTATTCAGATGAAAGAACAGCTGAAAGTGCAAATAAACGTCCAAAAGTAGAAATGTCTTACATTGGTGGATAACGAAAGGAGGGTTCCCTATGCAAGAGCGTTATTCAAGGCAAGTATTGTTTTCTGGAATTGGTGAAATGGGACAAAGAAAAATAAAAGAAAAGCATGTGCTCCTAATAGGAGCGGGTGCACTAGGAGCTGCGAATGCAGAAGCGCTCGTTAGGATGGGAATTGGGAAATTGACAATTGCTGACCGTGACTACGTTGAATGGAGTAATTTACAAAGACAACAGTTATATACAGAAGAAGATGCACAGCAGTGTAAACCGAAAGCAATTGCAGCGGCAGAGCATTTAAGAAAAATTAATTCTGAAGTAGAAATTGTACCTGTTGTAACGGATGTTACAATGCAAGAAATGGAAGAGTTAACAAAAGAAGCAGATCTTATAGTAGATGCGACTGATAATTTCGATACGCGCCTACTTATAAATGATATTTCACAAAAAGAAAATATACCTTGGATATACGGTGGATGCATTGGAAGTTACGGTGTAACGTATACGATTCTTCCTGGAGAAACACCATGTTTTCGCTGCTTAATGGATCATCCTATGGGCGGTGCAACATGCGATACAGCCGGAATCATTCAGCCAGCGGTACAAATGGTTGTTGCTCACCAAGTAACAGAAGCGATGAAAATATTGGTGGATGATTTTGAGGCGTTAAGAGGAACAATGTTATCATTTGATATTTGGAACAATCAATATCTCTCATTAAAAGTAAATAGGCAGAAAAAAAGTACATGTCCATCTTGTGGGAATGTACGCACGTATCCAAGTTTAACATTTGAAGCACAGATGAAAACGGAAGTGCTATGCGGGCGGAATACAGTTCAAATCCGTCCAGGAATAAAAAAAATTCTTAATTTAGAAGAAATTCAAAAGCGCTTACAAAAAAGTGTGAATGTCAAAAAAACTCCATATTTACTATCCTTTCTAGTAGATGAATATCGTTTTGTGTTATTTACAGACGGCAGAGCGTTTATTCATGGGACTAATGATATGAAAATGGCAAAACGGTTATACGCAAAATATATAGGATGAACAGAAAGAGAGTTTCTTCTTATCAAAACGAGGTGAAAAAGAATGTTAGAAAAACGTACACCAATCTCAGTGGCAGAAGCAGTTGCACGTGTAATGGAATATGCCTATCAAGGTGAAATGGAAAAGGTTTCTCTTACCGAAAGTTACGGAAGAGTCCTCGGAGAAGATGTTGTTGCAGATCATGATGTTCCGCATTTTGATCGCTCTCCGTACGACGGATTTGCGATTCGAACAGAAGATACAAAAGAAGCAAGTAGCAGTAACCCAATTCAGTTTGAAGTGATAGGTGAAATTGGAGCAGGTTTTGTTTTTAAAGAGGAAGTAAAAGCATTTCAAGCTGTACGTATTATGACAGGAGCCGCAATTCCAGCGGGATGTAATGCTGTTGTTATGTTAGAACTAACGGAAGGGTTTGAAGAAAACAAAAAGACTTATATGAAATTAAAACGCTCTTTCACTTCTGGTGATAACATTTCTTTTCAAGGAGAAGATGTAAAACAAAATGCCATACTTGTGAAAAAAGGGACTTCTATTAACCCTGGAGTAGCGGCACTGCTTGCTACGTTTGGTTATAGTTCCGTGCATGTTGTAAGACAGCCGGTTATTGGAATTGTAACGACAGGGAGTGAACTACTCGAAGTACATGAACAACTGAAAGAAGGGAAGATTCGAAATAGTAACTCCTATATGATCGCTGCTCAAATTGAACGAGCGGGCGGAGTTGTACAGTATTATGGACAATTCGCTGACGATTTTGAGACGTGTTATAACACTGTAAAAAAAGCGATAAAAGAAGTTGATATATTAATTACAACTGGTGGCGTTTCAGTAGGAGACTATGACTATTTACCTGCTATTTATGAGAGATTACAAGCAAATGTACTTTTCAATAAAATAGCGATGCGACCAGGAAGCGTGACAACTGTCGCTGAGCTAGAAGGAAAACTATTATTTGGTCTATCTGGTAATCCTTCTGCTTGTTATGTCGGATGTGAATTATATGTTCGACCAGTCATTGGAACATACTTGCACAGGAAAGATCCGCACTTATTTCGAGCAGAAGCAATTTTACAGAAAGACTTTCCGAAAGCAAATCCGTTTACTCGTTTTGTAAGAGGGAATGTAGAACTTGTAGATGGCCAATTACAAGTTACACCAGTCGGTTTAGATAAATCTAGCGCAATTTCTTCACTTGCAGAAGCGAATGCATGTATCGTTCTGCCGGGAGGAACGAGAGGATTTGAAGCAGGAATAACCGTTTCGGTACTGTTATTAGAATCAAGCGCCGGAAGTGAGTGGCCGTGGGAAGAGCCGCTTCGATCATACAAGTAACAGAAAAATAGATTGCTAATTTATACAAAGATAAGAGGTGCAAGATGACACATACGTATTATGAAGTAATTGATACTCCTATTTTAATTGAAGATGTTACAAGTAAAGTAATTCGCCGTGAGTGCGGTGCAGTTACTACTTTTATTGGTACTGTCAGAGAATTTACGAAAGGACGTCGCACGCTTTATTTAGAGTATGTAGCTTATAAGACAATGGCGGAAAAACAGCTTGAGAAAATTGGTGCTGAAGTAGAAGCGAAGTGGCCTGGGACATATGTGGCAATTACACATCGCATTGGTACATTAAAAATTTCTGATCTTGCTGTTGTTGTTGCTGTTTCTACACCACACCGGAAAGCGGCCTATGAGGCGAATGAATATATTATGGAGCGTATAAAACAAATTGTTCCGATTTGGAAGAAAGAGTTTTGGGAAGATGGTGAGTCATGGATAGGGGATCAGTTAGAGAAAATAGCATATGGTAATGGCGAACCTGAAAAGGAGATGAGAACATGATTGAAGTACTATTATTTGCACATTTGCAAGAAGAAGCAAGTAAGTCGGTCTTGCAAATAGATTGTGAAAATATTTCAGTTTCTGAACTAAAGGAAGTTCTGATTAAGAAATACAATGTAGCAATTTCAAACGAGATAATGGTCGCCGTAAATGAAGAATACGCAAATGAGGATGACATCATTCAAACTGGCGACGTCGTAGCAATGATTCCGCCAGTAAGTGGTGGTTGATTCTTTTCAGCCTAATCATGTTAGGACGTGATTAGGCTGGAGAGAATGAATATAACTATGCATACATAGGAGGGAACAGGATGAAAAGTCCTAATTTTCAATTAAGTTTACAAACTTCTAATCTAGTTATCGGTTTTATGGTATGGGTCATTTTATCATCATTAATGCCTTATATTAAAGCAGATATTCCATTAACTGCGGGACAAATTTCTATGGTAACAGCAGTACCGGTTATTTTAGGTTCTATTCTTCGCATTCCAATTGGTTATTGGACGAATCGTTACGGAGCAAGAAAATTATTCTTTATTAGTTTTATTCTTTTATTATTCCCTGTCTTTTACATTAGTGTTGCCAATTCTATGATGGATTTAATTATTGGTGGCTTATTTGTAGGGATTGGTGGTGCTGTATTCTCTGTAGGAGTAACTTCTTTACCAAAGTACTTTCCAAAAGAGAGCCACGGTTTTGTAAATGGTATTTACGGAGTGGGTAACGCTGGAACAGCAATTACTTCATTTTTAGCACCTGTTATTGCAACTTCAGTTGGCTGGAGAACGACAGTACAGTGTTATTTAATTTTACTTGCAGCATTTGCACTTATGAACTTTTTATTAGGAGATCGTAAAGAAAAAAAGGTGAATACACCATTAATGGAACAAATAAAAGGTGTATATAAAAATGAAAAACTTTGGTTTTTATGTATCTTTTACTTTTTAACTTTCGGATCATTCGTCGCATTTACAGTATACTTACCAAACTTTTTAGTATCTCACTTCGGATTAGAGAAAGTAGATGCAGGTATGCGGACAGCTGGCTTCATCGTATTAGCAACAATTATGCGCCCGATTGGTGGTTGGCTCGGTGATAAATTTAATCCATTTAAAATATTAATCTTCGTATTTATCGGTTTAACACTTTCAGGTATTATCCTATCATTTATGCCAAGCATGAACGTATACACATTTGGTTGCTTACTAGTCGCATTTTGTGCAGGTATTGGCAATGGTACAATCTTCAAGCTTGTGCCAATGTACTTCTCTGAGCAAGCAGGGATTGTAAATGGTGTTGTGTCAGCTTTAGGTGGACTAGGAGGGTTTTTCCCGCCATTAATTTTAACATTACTATTCCAACTAACAGGTCATTATGCAATCGGATTTATGGCGTTATCAGAAGTAGCGCTTGCTTGTTTAATTATTACAGTGTGGATGTATAGTCAAGAGAAGCTGTTAGTGATGTTAAAGAATCATTAATAGAAAAAAGGGTGCCTAGTAGAGGCATCCTTTTTTCTACTTAAACAAACAAGAATGAATTGTCTTATGTATAACAAGGGCCTTTTCGTAAATAATGTTGTTTTATTACTTAAGAATTTTATCTTTATTGATTTTATAAGAATTTCCCGCATAATTGTAACAAAGGGAGATGATTCCAAGTTGAGTAAACAGAATATCAGCACAACAGTTTCAGGAGATTTGATTGTTACCCATCTAATTGGTCAGATTAAAACAGAGGATGTGTATGAATGGTTTAATGATTTTGAGCAGGTTTGTCAGCAATTTATTTCTGAAGGGCGGAAATACAAATTATTGGTAGATAGAAAAGAATACACGCCAAATCATTTTTCTGTTCAAAAAGTATGGAAAGATAAGTTCTTCAATGAAACCATTTTGAATCATAGTAAGGCAATTGCATTTCTTCTTGAAGAAGGGGAGATACTGAATTATTTACAACAATCCAATACGAAAGAATCTGTGGAATTTTTCGATGATTATGAACAATCGCTAATTTGGTTGAATGAATATCCAATGTAAAAAATGAATTGAAAGAGTTGCTCGTAATGTTGCAGTTATCATAACATTTACTTGTTTACAAGTTGCCGACACCATTCATTTTCTTCGCAGATTGCTTGTGCAGTTTCAAAAAAGAAACCAAAACAAAAAGAACAAACGCTTCTAAAAAACGTTTGTCCAAAGGTAATTACTATTTTGGCTAAGAAATAGATTATTATTTGTGAGTACGAGAAAGCTTTTTTATAAGTTTAGGAAGTATAGATGTTAATTCTTGCTTCATACGCTTTGTAGACGATGGATCTTTACCAGAAGTTGAAATAGTGACAATATATTCATTATTTCTTATAACGCCAGGTGTGTGAAACGATGATTCTGTACCATCGCTTACAACGTTAACCCACTGGAAATCGTGGGCGGCCTGTTTGACCATCATATTAACAGCATGTTGATTTGTAGCTGCATAAATAAGATGAGCATCTTTAATGTCATCATTACTAAAAGTTTTTTGCTTCCAAGTAATATAGGGAAGTTCTTTCATTTCCTCGCAAATCTCGGGGCTAATAACGGTGACGAAAGCGCCTGTATTTTTTAATCCAGACGCTTTTCGATATGCAATTTTACCTCCACCAATGATAACGACCACTTTATTATGTAGATTAAACATAAGAGGGTACATGCTATACATACACACATTCCTCCATTCGCTCTAATAATGCCAACTTCATATATGTATCAAACTTCAGGCAGTTACAAGTCGTAACGTGATCGTATTTTTTTGTATGCAATTTGATTTTTTGAAGCAATAATCCGGTAAAGAGAAGGTACGGCATGACATATACATGGGATGCGGCCGATGTTATAGTCTTGAGCTCAGCAGTAAAAGAGGGAGTTCCTTTCGTTAAAAAGGAGCACGATACTGGCATACTGAGTTTTCGTTCGACAGCTGCTCCGATTTGTTGTAACTCATGTATCGGCTGGGGGTCACTACTGCCTCTTCCTACGAGTAAAATACTACTACCTTGCATTGGAATAGTTTCACGTATTCTTTTCGCTACAAGTTCAACCATATGTGGATGCGTACTAAAAGGTGGTACAACTGAAAATGTTATATGTGGGTATTTCTTTTGTATTTGTTCTATTTCAAGAGGAATATCACGTTTATAGTGAGCTGCTGCAAATAATAAAACAGGTACAATCATTATTTCAGTTGCTCCCTCTAGTATTGTTTCTGTAACTGCATCCGAAATGGTAGGTGTTGTTAGTTCTAGAAAAGCTATTTTTTGAATTCTTTCGTTACGTTCTTTCATGACAGATTGAATAAAGCGAATAAATTGTTCATTGCCTTCTTGCAGGCGACTACCGTGTCCAACATATACAATTCCTTTCATCGTAGCACCAAATCTTTCTTCATAATAATGTCTTGTAATTGCTCATCTACATTATGTAATCCGACTTTATTCGCATAGTGTAAAGTTGGAACGTCGGTATACGAGAAGGGAAGAGTAAGAATATCAATAAAACCAAGTCGTTTTATTTCTGATAAAAAAGTATCAATTGAGGCACGCCCTTCAAACACAATGCTATCCCATGAGAATTCAGAAAGTATACGAGAATGAACTTCATCGAAACGATGATCAATTGTATACTCATGAGTCATCATATAGGAGCCAGCACCAATTTTCTCTTGAATAAAAGCAATTCGGTTAATATTTCTGCCTAAATAAACAGTTGTATGGGAAGAGAACTTTGCTTGTTTACTTAGTAGCCCATATTGCATAAGTTTTTCTTGAGTGGCAACATTCATGTGCTGCAGCTCTGCCTGTAAGGAACGAATATCTTTCTGGTATTTACTACATGCTTGCATCAAGATTTCTACACTTTCAGCTGAACAAAAAACAAGGCGATCAACGTTAAAAATTTCATTGATTTGTTCAAGTGTTAATGTATATTCTTCCTTTTTGAAAGTTGGAATTTGATATATTTCTGCACCGGTTTCTTGTAACCTTTGCTTCATTACACTTGTTTTATTTGTTGCAGATGCAAATAAAACTTTTTTACCATGTAATGGTTTACGTTCTTTCCAAGCGATTTGATTACGTAAGGAAACGACATCACCAACAATCGTCATGGAAGGGTTAGAAATATTTTCGGTTTTGACGTTATGAACAATGGTTGCTAGAGTCCCTGTGACAACGCGCTGTTTCCCAGTTGTACCCCATTCAATGACTGCTGCGGGTGTATCTTCTTTTTTTCCTGCTTGTAGTAAGTTTTCACAAATGGTAGGTAAGTTTTTTATACCCATGTAGTAGGCGATTGTGTCGCTATTGTGGGATGAATTATATTTTCCATAATCGGCCAAAGGACCTTTTGCATGTCCAGTTAGTAAAGTGACGCTATTACTGTAGTTACGGTGGGTGAGGGGGATACCTGCATAGCTACTAGCGGCGATGCTAGATGTAATACCTGGTACAATTTCATACGGAATGTTCGCAGATGCTAAAGTTTCTGCTTCTTCACCAACACGACCAAAAATAGAGGGATCTCCACCTTTTAAGCGTACAACGGTTTTTCCTTCTTTCGCAAATTGAAGGAGGTGGGCGTTAATCATTTCTTGTCGCATAGTATGATTTTTCGGCATTTTTCCGCAATAAATAAGTTCGCATGTTTCTTTTGTATAATGAAGAAATCTAGGATTTAATAAGCGGTCATATAAGACGATATCTGCACGCTTTAAGCAGTCTATCGCTTTTTTTGTAATAAGCCCTTCATCACCTGGTCCTGCACCAACTAAATATACATATCCGTTCATATTCACACCTCATCTATTTTTATTTAAAAGGAAGCCAGGGGAGGCTTCCTTTTGTAAATTACATGTTGATATAAATGTCACCATCAATAACTTCTACTTCGTACGTTTGAATACAACCGTCATCAGGTTTTTGAACTTCACCCGTTATTAATGAAATTTTCCAATCATGTAGTGGACAAAATACGAATTCTCCAGATACAATTCCTTCAGCTAATGGACCGTTTTTATGAGGACAACGATTTTCTACAGCGCGAATATCGCCATTTGAAAGGCTGAATAGGGCGATAGACGTACCTTTCATTTGCACCTCTTTACCAATTTGAATAGGAAGGTCTTCCGCACGCATAATTTTTATTTTTTCTTTCGTTTGTAACATATACTGCACGCTCCTTATTTTACAGTTTCTACTTCATACATCGCTTTTAATGAATTCGTTTCTAGTGCTTGTCCCCATGCTTCCGTATATGTGCTACGAGCTGTTTGGAAACGCTCATTTAACTTAGTGACCATATTTGTATCTTGCAGTATTTCTTTTATATGATCGAAGCCTAATCGTTCTGTCCAGTAGGCAGTGCGTTCTCCGTAAATACCAGTTTCACGATAATATTGCATGTAAGCTGTAGCGATGCGAAGAACATCATCTTCAGTAGGGACAATCATTACAAAATCAGCTTCACGCACTTCCGTACCACCATTTCCGCCGATATATAGTTGATATCCATTTTCGACACAAACAACGCCAAAATCTTTCGTAAGTACTTCCGCACAGTTACGTGGGCAGCCCGTTACACCCATTTTCATTTTATGAGGTGTATCTACCATTTCTAATGATTGTTCGAGTAGCATACCAAGCCCTAATGAATCTTTCGTACCGAAACGACAGAAACGAGAACCAACACACGATTTTACATTACGAAGTGATTTTGAATACGCATATCCAGAAGTCATATGTAAGTCAGCCCATACGTTAGGTAAATCTTGTTTCTTAACACCATATAAACCGATGCGACTTGCGCCTGTAATTTTCACAAGAGGAACATCATACTTTTTCGCAACTTCAGCAATTTTCATTAAATCATCTGCAGTTGTAACGCCTCCGTACATACGTGGAATAACAGAGAATGTACCATCATGCTGAATGTTACCATTCATTCTTTCATTAACGTAACGGGATGATTTATCATCTTCATATTCTTCTGGAATCGCCATACGTAAATAGTAATTTAAAGCAGGACGACATTTCGAACATCCGTCTTCATGTGCAAAACCGAGTACATTTCGTACTTCTTTTGGCGATTTTAAACCTTTCTCATGAATCGCTTCTACGACTTCATCACGTGATAAAGTTGTACATCCACACATACCGGCAGATTGTGCTGAGGCATCAAACGCATCTCCAAGTGTATGAGATAAAATTTGTTCTACAAGTGGACGACATTTACCACAAGAACCGGCGGCTTTCGTGCAGCCTTTTACTTCTTCAAAAGTCGTTAACTCTTGTTCTAAAATGGCATGTACGATTGTGCCTTTCGTAACACCATTACATCCACAAATCGTGTCATCCGCACTCATTGTAGCAACGTCAAGTTCACATTCTTCACCAGCTTTGTGAAGAATGGAAGCAGGTGTATATTCTTGTATATCTTCTTCTTTCTTTAACATACTAAAGAGGCGTGTACCATCAGCTGTGTCACCATATAAAACGATACCGGCGACTTTATTGTCACGAATTAATACTTTTTTATAGGAACGTTTACATTCATCAAAGATGGATATTGCTTTCGTTTGATCATCTTCATAGATTTGGCCAGCAGAGAATAAATCACAACCTGCAACTTTTAATTGCGTACCGACGATGCTGCCTGTATATCCATCAGTTTGTAAATTCGTTATATGTTTTGCTAATATTGCACCTTGTTCATATAGAGGAGCAACAAGGCCATAGGCGATACCGTCATGCTCTGCACATTCACCAACGGCATAAATGGATTCATCATTTGTTAGCATATAGTCGTTGACTACAATACCGCGATTTACAATTAAACTAGCATCTTTTGCTATTTGCGTATTCGGGCGTATCCCGACTGCCATTACAATTAAATCACAATCTACAACTTCACCATCTTCAAATTGAATGCCCTCAACATGGTCTGTACCAAGAATTTTTACCGTTTTCTTTTCCATGAGAAATTTCATGCCTTGTGCTTCTAAATCTTCACGAAGGAGAGAAGCTGCTTTTGTATCTAGTTGTTGCTCCATTAAGCTCGGCATTAAATGAACAACATGTACGTTCATTCCTAAATCAATAAGACCTCTTGCGGCTTCTAAGCCAAGTAACCCACCGCCGATGACAACGGCTTTTTTCTTATCTTTAGCAGTATCAATCATAAATTGTGTATCTTCAATTGTTCGAAATCCTGTCACACCAGGAAGGGTAGAACCTTCAACAGGTAAAATAAAAGCACTAGAACCTGTTGCGATAATGAGTTTGTCATATGTAAGAGTACGATTCTTTTCTGTGATAATGATTTTTTCTTCTCGGTTAATACTTTGAACTCTTTCGTTTGTATACAAGGTTATTTCATTTTCTTCGTACCAACTGTAGTCATTCATAATGATATCTTGCATATTTGTTTTGCCTTGTAAAACATGAGAGAGCATAATGCGATTATAGTTTGGATGTGGTTCATCTCCAAAAATAGTAATCTCATATGAATCACTATCATGTTTTAATATTTCTTCCATACAGCGTATGCCAGCCATACCATTTCCGATCATAACTAAACGTTTTTTCATATTCATTTCCCCTTTTTATGTGAAATGTTGAACAAAGTATATTATGTTTCTATTATAGAAAATAAAAAAAGAGGGAGATGTGATATTTATCACATCTTAATAATGATTCACAAATTGTTAAAATTCGGATTTATGTGGAGAGATAAGTGAAAGGGAATTTTTTATATGGGTAGGTGGGGGAGTGAAGAGACCCGCACCTAATTAAATAATAGTAAGCTGCCCAATGAAATGATAGGGGAAGTGTGACTATTTCTTACACAATGAAAAAGCAGGACATGAGCATGTATACTCATGTCCTGTGCTTTATCTATGCTTTCGTAATTGCACGTGGAAATAAAATGTTATTCTCTAAATGTATATGCTCAAATAAATCAGATTCTAGAGCTTCAAGACGTTGGTAAACAAGTCGATAAGTGCCACAAGCTCCTTCTGGAGGAGTAAAGTCATTTGTCACTTTACGAAGTTCTTTAATAATATTGCCAGCGTGGTTATGTTCATTCTCTAACTCATCCACTACTTTACGTAATTTTGCATAGTTTTCATCAGTTGGATGTTGTTCGAATTCTAAAATTAATGGGAAATCTTCTGTTTCTTCTTTAATTAAATGCTGTTCTAATTCCATCTTAAGTTCATGAAATAGCTTATGAATTTGAGCTAAATGAGGCTGACTAGCTCCATGGACGCGTAATACTTTCGTTACATACGGACTTAATTGTGGCAACTCTTCATTTAAATAGCGATGGTGCTTATTTATAACATAATCAATCAATTCGCGATAAGATGCATTTTTCCAATCAATTTCAGACTCGTTTAATAGTTTTGTTTTATCATAAAGCGTATTTAACTCTGTAAGTACTTCTGTTGCTGATAAATTTCTTTCATTAATTGCATCAATAAGTGGTTTATTACCACCACAACAAAAATCTATTCTATATGATTTAAAAAGATCACTAGCTTTCGGAAATTGTGTAACAATCTCACCGACAATAGAAGTTTCAGTAAATGTATGTTCCATATGAATGCCTCCATAAAGTTTAATGTGATAACTAAACCAAGAATAGCAATATATTAAAATCAATGTGGTGATATAAATCACTTATTATGTGTCAGTTTTGAAAATAAACGGAATATATGTTGTTAAAAATGGTCAGGTCCAACTAATAGAACCACCTCAAGGTGGATTTGGTGAACAATCATTTGTATATTCAAAATGGAAAAGTAATTCGTATGGAAGAGCGAAAAATTCGGTTAATATAATCAAATTTGAATTTTGTTAAGAAATGGGACTACAAGCATCAATAATTATATGGGAAAAAGAGCGTTATCACTGAAATAAAAAAGCCCTGCACACAGGGCATCTAAAAAGATACCTTAGCAATAATAACGATTTTGGGGACGTATTAGCTAAGGTATCTGGATGGATGGTTGCATACTAAGTATGCAGTCAAGAGCATTGTTGAATGTATTGGGTTATTCAACAAATTAAGAATAACACGAAGTTTCTGTTAATTCATCTGGTAAATTTGTCTAAAAAAATGCCTTTATAAAAGTTTTTCACCTAAGAAATGGATGCGTGGATCTTAACAAAAGCGTTATTTTAGCTAAAAGAGCATCTAACATAAGTTAAATACTCTTTGACTTAAAATAAATCTTCAGATGTATCTCTAATTGAATAGTTCTCACTAAAATTTACAATAGCAGAAATCTTTTGTTTTTTATCGTCAGCAACATGTCCGAATAGGTAAATCTCATGTGTTCTATATTCTTCCGGAGGCTCAACTTTTTTTATTACAATATCAAGAGTCTTCTCTTTTTTAAAGTAACCAATTGTAACTAGTTCAGCAGTTTTTTTTACTGTGGGCCATTCTTCACTGTATTCTTTTGGAATGGATTGAGCCGATACAAAATGTATAAATATAATCGGAATAGTTAGAAAAAACACACTTACAATTACGTAGCGTAATAATTTTCTTGCCATCAAGTGTCACACCTACCAATAATGTTTTATTTAATCAATCTAACAGTTTGTTATATTAAACCAGAATTAACCAATTAACTATCTATTTAGGTGACAATAGTATTACGAATTTGTAAGGTTTATTAAAAAAGAGCTTAATAGAAAGTCGAACAAAATAGTTATTTTGGAGGGGGACTCAATAGAAATCTTTTGAAAATTGAAATTCATTAAAAAGAGCACTATTAGAATAGTGCCCAACTTCAATTTGCAGGAGTATTATGAGGAAACTTAAGTAGGTGGCTTAAGTTTCTCTGTAATAATTATGAATTTATGATAAGGAAAATGTTTATATTTTAAAGTAATGTTGAGGGATATTTGTAAGTAGTGAAATCTTCTTTGAAGATATCTTCAACTAATTGAATCGTTTCTTCATCATAAAAACTATCATAGGTCGGATGCCTTGGGAATAAGGGATCTGTAATATCACCATCTGCATAGTTACCTTTGTAATTTGCTAGATTACTTTGGTGATGCCACGAGTTTATTAATCCGTTTAATGGAGATTTTTTTAAACAATGTTTGTCTTCTAAGATAGACAGATGGGTAGAGAATTTTTCAAGGTAAATGTAATTTGTAACGAACTCTTCTTCTCCTTGTATATATTGAGGTGTGAAGTGTGGGTTTACACCTTCAAAATTTGGTGCATGCGCTTTTAAATAATATAAATACAGTTTAAAGGAAATCTTTTTATTGCAAGATTCATCACCATAAAGATAACGACGGATTGGCTTCCACTCAGTGGATTCGTAATATGGCGCTGGTATAAGAGAAATAAAGGAACTTACAGCTCTTTTGAAAGGGTTTCTTACCAATTTATACGTGTCTTTTTCTTTTGCTTGTAATGCGTTGGCTAAATCAGTGAAATATGGTATGGAATTTTTATAAATTTCAAATTCATAGTTATGAACAAATGGGCTATATTTTACAACTTCTTTAAACAAATTAATGTGATAAAAGAACCAATATGCGAGTGAAGTGCAGCCGCTTTTTTGGCTCCAAAATAAGATTAAAGGGAAATCTTTGTGAAAGTGAGGGGGACGCCCATACTTGGCTATAAAATCATAAATATTTGTGATAAGCATATTTAACCTCCATTCACTTTGTATACTTTTCTTAGTGTATTGAGGGAATACTGAATATATGAAAATAAGCCATGAAAATGTCTGAATAATTTAAGAGAAATAACTTTTCATAAAAGCGTTATTTGAATAATTATGGATTGTGTTGATTTATAGATACAATAATTAATTTGGAAAACATAAATCTGGAAATAACAATTGATATTCTGGCATTAATCGAAGATCGCTAGTTAAGTTTGCATAATGTAGATAATTTTCTTCTAATTTAGCTAGTGTTACAAGATGATGAGTACCCAAACCATTCTGGGCGCTATGTTTAGAAAGAGTAGGACCAATCTGTAGTTTCCGGTCCTTCATAGCGTTGTTCCATGGACTGTAAAAGAACTTTAAAATGAAAGCAGGATACTTGTAAATAGTAAACGAATAGAACGAGTTATGTCTTCCTACTGAATAGTTACCATGCGAATAATTATGAATTAATCTACCGCCGTTATAAATGGTAAGAGGACTAGGCTGAATTACTATTCCATGAAAACGTTGTTTGACAAGTGGAATTCCATATCTCGGTTTAGTGTAGGCATGCATAGGGTCATCTACCATTAAAATAGTTCTAATGGAATACATCTTTCTTTTTAATTTAGTAAGTGATGAAAAAAACTCTTCTTTATTAGAACAGCAAAGAAATTCAGTGGTATTCAACACCATTTTCCAGCCCGTAATTTCTTTTTCTATGTTCATTACTTCTTGATCAACTAATACGGCATCAAACTCTAATACTTTTGAATCACGGATTTCCCAATGAGGTGCAAATAATTTACATATTTCAACCGAGCGATCAGTAGACCCACGATTAATAAGAATACCATGATCAAATAATTTTGTGTGGTGCATTAACCACCATGGGAGTAGATACTCTTCATTGTAGAAATGGGAAATTAAAGTTGTATTCATAAAGAGTCCTCCTTTCAAAATTTTGTGGAATATATCCTTATCTAGTATAATATGCTACTTGATCTAAAAAGTTTTCTTTAAAAATTATAATGGATGTTGAGATTTAAAAACACTCAATGAAAGAATATAGCCCACCATGTTCTGAATAATGCAATCCAACCAATCTAAGTAATATGTATTCCAAAATTTTCATAATTACTCCTTTTAGATATAAAGTGCTCAATGAAGATGGATTTTATAAATTTGTTACAAAATAATCTTTTTCTAATAAGAAAATCACTAAAATATGAGAAAATGATATAACAATATCTATAAATATAGTCCTACTGGCAGAATCAGCGGACATCGAACTATAAGAGCATTAGTAATATTGCTCTGTAGTTCGGTGTCCGCTTTTTTGTTTTTATTAACAAAATATATAAGGGTTGTTTTTATATATGGTGCAATTAACTTTTTCGCCTAAAATTGATCGCAAAGCAACGCAGGCTCGTTTAGAAGAGATTCTTGAAAATGTTCGTATTTATAGACAATTTGGGATGATTAGAAATGAGATGAAGGTTACAGCATCTAGCGAGGTAAGATATCATGGTCCAACAAATATGGTAGGGAAGCCAGCAGAAGATATTGCTTTAGCAAATGTTGGTATGAGTGAGCGTACGTATAGACGAAATAGATCTAGTGCTTTTTATAAATTAGCTTTTGCTCTTAGATTAGAAGTATATGAGACTGAAGAAACTGGAGGTAATGAATAATGAATTTTGTTCAGCAGATACGTGATCCAGAAGAAATACAGCAGCTAAAAGAGTATTTTAAGGAGAAGTGTGCACGAAATTAAATTTTATTCATTATGGGAATCAATACAGGCTTGAGAATCTCTGACATTTTAAAATTGAAGGTAGAAGATGTAAAAACGAGTCATATCTCTATGAGGGAAAAGAAAACAGGAAAACAAAAACGTATTCAAAATACTGCAGCATTAAAAAGAGAACTGAAATGGTTTATAGAAGAAAGAGAAGATTATGAATACCTATTACAAAGTAGACAATGAAAGAATCGTCCTATCGGTCGTAGTATGGAATATAAGATATTAAGTATAGCCGCAGCAGAGTTTAGTTTAGATGAAATAGAACGCATACGCTAAGAAAGACGTACGGGTACCATATGTACATGCAAACGAAAAACATAGCACATTAATCATGGAGATATTCAGTCACTCTTCAGAGAAGGTCATGTTACGTTATATAGGTGTAAATCAAGATGCAATAGATAAAGCAATGACTAGGTTTGAAATCGAATCATTGCTTTTTTCTTTTTAAATCTAGGGGTACCGTCACCGTTTTTGAAAACCCCCATGCTAAGAGCATACAAAAATTTATACAGTTTTTGGATAATTCAGTAACAAAGGAGAACCCGAAAACCTGCGTCAGGATAGGAATGTATAAAATAATGCATAAATCTGTAGAACAAAAAAAGGAAATTCCTTTGTCAGAGGATGGGCCCACCTTTCCTTGTTATCGATAATGAGACGTCATGTTAGCTTAACATGAATATAATATAAAAAAGGAATTTATAAGATTTGACGAGAATAAAATTGTATTAAAAGGATATCGGAGGTTTTTTATGAAAATCGTAGGACAGCAAATATATCTTCGACTTTACAAAATTTCTGACGCGAGCGAGTTAGCTAACTTACACACTAGAAATCGCGAATTTTTTCAACGAGTTTGTCCATTACTCCCAGAAGTCTTTTATACAGAAGAACATCAAAAAATGCGCATTGAACGAGCATTAAAAAAGAAAGCTGAAGATCAAGTTTACGCTTTTGGAATCTTTTTAAAAGCAACTGATAAACTTATCGGAGACATTTCATTAACTCAAATTGCTAGGGATCCCGCCCAAAGCTGTTATACGGGATTTACCTTAGATAGGGAGCATAATTCAAGGGGCTATACAACAGAGGCTCTTCGACTTGTTGTAGACTTTGCATTTAGAGAATTAAAACTACATAGAATTGAAGCAGGAGCTATGCCTAGCAATATAGCATCTATTCGTGTATTAGAAAAAGTAGGATTTAAAAAAGAAGGTATAGCTAAAGAAAATGTAAAGATTAATGGCAAATGGACAGATCATCAAATATTAGCTATCATCAACAGCCTGGATGTATAAGCACATTTCACTTCCGATAATGAGACGTTATGTCAACCTAACATGTATAGGATATACACTGTTCCTTATTCAACTAAATGGCAGGTTAGTTGAAGTGTATTTTGGTTAATATAGGAATTTTTGGATGCCCCCTAGAATATAAAAAATATAGATTGTATTATAGGAGGTATATAATGAAACAAAACATTTATGATAATCCGTTTTTCTTTAAAAATTATAAGTCATTACGTGAAAATGGATTTACCTTTAATGATTTTGTTGAACAGCCAGCAATTAAATCTATAATTGCTAATCTTACAGATAAGTCTGTATTAGATTTGGGATGTGGAACTGGTCATTTTTCTATGTACTGTGTAGAAAATGGTGCCTCGAAAGTTATAGGAGTGGACATCTCAAGAAATATGATTGAACAAGCTGAAATGTATAACAAAAACGAAAAAATAGATTATATGTGTGTACCAATAGAAGAACTTAATTTGCCAAATCAAAAATTCGACTTAATAACAAGTTCTTTAGTTATACATTACATAGAAGATTACTCACATCTAATTAAGAAAATAAGAGATCTGTTAAAAAATGATGGTGAATTTATCTTTTCAACAGAACATCCAATAGTAACAGCTCGAAAGGAAATGAATAATTGGTTTAAGGATAATAATGGAAACAGATTGCATTGGGCATTAGATAATTATCAAGAAGAAGGAAAAAGAGAGGAACATTGGTGGATAGATGGTGTTGTTAAATATCACAGAACAATTTCAACATTAATTAATACTCTTATAGACAACGGTTTTGTAATTGAGAAAATTATTGAGCCAGAGTCAACTCCAACAGGATTAGAAAAAATGCCAGAATTAATAAATGAAAAACGGAGACCATCTTCTATTATCATTAAATCAAGAAAATATTGAGGTTAAACCCTCGTTGATTAACTTCCACTTTCGAGAATTATGTAAATAAGCTGTCCATATGGGCAGCTTTATTTTATGTTCCCGCATAGCGTAGGTTATTTTGAAAAATGCTGGTGGTATCCCTCCCTATACAGCTACTCATAATTTTTGTACTGTGTAACTCAAAAGAGAAAGTTAAATAAAATTAATGATAGCAAGGGATTCAGTGATAGGATCAGTTACACACAATATAAGATAAGGGTAAGTCAATTATTTATATCTTAATATTATGCTATAAACAAGAAAGTGGTGGTTGTGATGAGGGAAAGATGTCCGGTTTGTCAAAACTCTATTGAGGAACCCCAATTAGTAGGAGTGGGAGGGGGACGTGCAGAGCAATATAAATGTGAGAATTGTGGCACATTTTCCATGATTGAAGAAGCGAGAATCGAATTAAATGTAGAGCAGAAGAGAAAACTTTCTGCAATTTTAAGAAAGAGAAACATTAGAGGGATGGGAAAAATAATGATTTTTCTTAATCGACCAGATGAAAATCTTTCAGAATTTCCGTATCCTATTTATCTTTTAGCGGATCTATTAAGTGAATATCCAGATAGTGCTTCTGATAGATTGGATGAGTCATTAATAAACTTAGCTAAATTGTCAAAATTTCCAGGTGACCCATTATATATTCGTGAATCAGATAAATCTCTATTTTTTGTACAGAGTGTTCATTTGTTGGAAATGAAATATATAGCGAACCAATTATTTCAGGACGAATTAATTGAGATATCTAAGCTATCTGCAGCAGATTTTCCTGCACATATTACAGTTACAGCAAAAGGGTGGAATCGTATTGCAGAATTAGAAAAGGGAAGAGAAGCGGATACTAAGCAGGTGTTTGTCGCTATGTCATTTAGTCCAAAAATGGATAGTCTATATCAGAATGCAATTGCAACGGCTGTAAAAGAAGCAGGTTATGAGCCTATTCGAATTGATAAAGTGGAACACAATAACAAAATTGATGATGAGATTATAATTAAAATAAGACGAAGTAAATTTATAATTGCAGATTTTACTGAACATAGAGGTGAAGTCTATTTTGAAGCAGGATATGCAATGGGACTTGGTAAACCTGTAATATGGACTTGCAGGGAAAATGACTTAGCAAATCTGCATTTTGATACTAGACAATATAGCCATATTGTTTGGAAAGATGAGAGGGAATTAAAAGATTCATTACTTAATAGAATAAGAGCTACAATCAATTAAAGAAAGGTGGCAGATTCGTGATCGCTTTTTTGCAGTAAATGTGCCGGTCGTTTTGGAGTTAACGTGATATATTTGTATTGTGAGAAGTGGACGAAAACATTGCTCATAAAATTCCTCTGAAAATGGATCTTCATAACTGGTGGTGATGGTTGCAGGCTGGATGAATGGTTGTTCTTCATTTCACATTCAATTGCAATTTACGTTGTATAAACGGAGAAGGGGTTTTGCTCTTCTTTTAGTTACTTAATATTGCTGAAACAGATAAATGTAAATAAGATTAGGTGATTGGAAGAAGAATAAAACTTCATTTACCATAATTGAAATGCAAATGTAATACTTAATGAAAAAGCATCTATTCGGGTGCTTTTTATTTTGGAGGGATGAAGGATGGATAAAGCCAAATTAACTAAACCAGCACAAGCGGTTATAATTGGTACATTCATTTCAATGTTAGGACGGGATCTTGTAAATGAACGTATCGATAAAAAGAAATTAGAAAGTGTTATTCCAATCTTTAATGAGTTGGAAGATATACAACGCCAAAGTAAAAAATTCGATAACTGGGTGTTCAGATTTTGTTGTACCGGTCATTATTAATACAATAGAAATAATAAAAAAGATAACGGTAGGACGACCATATTGTTTTGCTTTTCCATTTTTCTTAAAGAATGAAAAGGATATATAAGATTAAAAGCAAATAGAAATAATACGCCACCAATATTACTCAAAATAGCCATTTTCATACTTCCATTTGCAAGATTTTCTCTATTGATTATATAGGAACTTATTGGATAATACACGTTTTATATTCATTTCGAAAATTAATATTTTTAATAGATATATATATATATATAAACAATTAATGTGAATATAAAGAAAAATAGATATATTTCCTATTACTTTTTTAAAGAGATTTCATAAATTATAGTATATCGATTGAAAGGAGGAGATTTGAATGGAATTTCAATTGTTAGTGAATTGTATATTACAAGAAGGTAATGCGTACTTTTTAGTAACGAAGGTAGACGATGTGATTACGTTAAAAGTACCGATTACAGCAGGAGTAGCAGCATTATTTTTAGCTTTTGGTGTACCAAGATGTTCTTAATTTAAATCTCTATAGTAGAAAGAGGAGGACAAGCCTCCTCTTTCTACTATTACATAATTATTTTATGTAAACTATAATGGTGTTTTATATTAGCACGTTTAAAATGGACATGCATATACTATAATGTTTCATTGGCGTATGTGATGAACGATAGTTTTGATAAGTGATATTCTTTTAAGTTATGAAAATAAAAGAGGTGCTATTATATATGAAAAGAAGAACATTAGATATTCCAGTTACATTGCGAAGAGAGTGGTTTTTAATAGAGTTAGCTCATTTAACGAAAAAATATGGAATTGAAATTGCAACTAGCAAAATGGAAGCCGCACCATTTTTAAGGGATCAAGTTACGGAATCAAAAATAGGAGCAGGGCTACAATACGATAAATATGATGATGAGTATATAATTGAAATGTAAGTAATACATGGCACAAAAAGAAATGCTTAATAATACTAGTCTTTTAAAAGAGTAACACTGATAAGGAATTACGCTATAAAAAATTATAAAATAAAGCAGATTCTATATATAGAATCTGCTTTATTATGAAATATTTTTAATCAACTAGCCTCTTTCTAATATTTTTCCTACATATTTCTCTTGAGTGATTCCAAAAGATTCACGAAGAATGCGAGCATATTCTTTAGAACCTATTGGTCGTTTATTTTTTGTGCCTTTAAAGGTTTCTGTATAATTTTTTTTCGTTAATGATATGTGACCATAATCAGTTAATTTACAAGTGATAGCCCCTTTATTAAAAGGCGATTCGTTATGCTCTACAATTACTTTTTGAATGTTATTCACTTTTTTCTCATCTATTGGATCTATAGTGAAAGCATAGCCTATTTTCCATTCGTTTGAAGGTTCAGATTGTAAGAAACTTGTAGATTCGCCGTTTGCGCCTTTTCGCATTTCTAAAATATGTGTACCTTTTCGGGTATTTCGTTTGTAAATTCGATATTCTCCCGTTTGAGAAGATATGATTTCGCCATTAAAAGGGACTGGTTGTAAAGGGAGATGAGATGCAAAACCTGCATCCACAATATAATCTGTATGATCATGACTTAAAATGATAATGACATGACCATCATCAGGTTTCCATTTATTATCGTAAAGATCGTATACAGTACCAGCTACTTTGTATACTTGAAACCCACAATCAATTAAAAAGTAATACAATAAGGAATTTAATTCATAACAAAGACCGCCTCTTTTTTGAATAAGTAACTTTTCTACTAAGTTATTTTTTGAAATGTTTTTAATAGTACCAGCCATAATATCAAGATTTTCATAGGGGAAAATCATTCCCATTTTTAAGAGGACTTCATCTAAATCATCAAATGTTAGTTCTTTTGCGGGAATTTTTAATCGTTTAAAAAACTCCTTTTGTAAATTGGTCATCATAAAGCATTCTCCTTTCTTTTTACAGAATTTTCTTCTGCTTACCGATAGGTTAGTACTTCTAAAAACTTAATTCAAGTCTGCGAAAATTATCATAATATATGTTTCTGGAAATATGATTTTATATTTTGAAATTTCAGTTAAATATTTAGTCATAGGAAAGTCTTACAATACAAGCTCCTTTTAAATTCGTTTGTATGTAATGAAAAGAAAATACATATCTTCATTATGTTTTTAAATAAATAATTAGTAATAAAATGTTTTTTTACTAAAATTTTTTCAAGATTTGTATGCTTTATATAAACAATCATGATTTGAAAAACATCTTGATGTAGTGAAGTTAACAATTATTGAGAAATTTTTTTGTCGTGTTTACTCAAAAGGAAGAGATGGAAACGAAGAGAATAACGTGAGTTAAGGAAGAGGGTGTACGAGTAATCACCTGAATATAGGGCTAACATCTTTTTCAAATAAAAAGATTAGCTATTATTAAGGGAGAAAATATAAATTATTACAAAGAGCACCTTCTTTCAAAAAAAAGTGGGGGGAGTAACATGCGATTAATGAGAAGATGTGTTGCCTTACTAATTATATTTTTTATCATGGCTCCATCGATTAGCACAAATGTAAGGGCAGAAGTTGTAAAAGAGCTTGGAAAGGGGTTTCCTGATACAGAAGTATTTACACCTGGCGATTGGTTTTTAGGACAAAAACCAACTAATTATGATGAGAATAAGCCTCCAATTCTCTTTGTACAAGGCAGAAATGGTAATGCGGATAGTTGGTATGGAAAGACTGTATATCACGATATAAATGATATGTATGACTATGCTTTGAAAGCGGGATATCAAACGGTATTTATTCAATTATATGATGCGGCAGGGAAAGGATCGGCTAGTCAGTGGGACAACGGAAAATTGTTAGCACAAAAACTGGAAGAAATATATAATCATTTCGGTAAAAAGGTTACTATTGTAGCGCATAGTAAAGGTGGTATAGATACACAAGCGGCATTAGTTGGATATGGTGCGAATCGATTTGTTGGGAATGTTATTACACTTGCGACACCACATCACGGCTCAAATTTAGCGGATTTATCATATAGTTGGTGGGCAGGTTGGCTTGCTTCTATATTAGGTCAAAAAGATGATGGTACGTACGCGTTACAGATAGGGGAAATGGCAAAATTTCGTTCAACGATAGATAATAATCCAGCAGTTAAATTAAACCGTTACTATACGGCTACTGGGACTAGCTGGGGACCAGTATTTTCTGCGTTATCTATGGGCGGATTATATTTGTCATCGTACGGCTCGAATGATGGATTAGTAAATGAATGGAGTGCTAAGCTACCATATGGCACACATTTATTTACAGATTCCAAATTTGATCATGACAATATACGAAAAGGATCAGCTGTTTTCGCACGAATTGAACCATATTTACGTACTGCAAATGTAGGCGTGCCACCTTTAGTAGCACCAAGTAATAGTTCAGAAGAAAATATAGAGCAATTAAATACAACTTCTAATCAAAATATTTTAGGGGGAGAATTGCCACAAAGTCAGTGGATAGAGCAAGCTGTGGCGGTTGATAAAAAGGCAGAAGGAATGGTTTCTGTATTAACAGCTGCTTCTGATGTAGAAATACAACTAATATCTCCAAAAGGAAAAGTGTATACAAATAAAGATAGTACGATAACTACTGGTGAAGGTGAATCTTTCTTTAATGGGGCAACAATTAGTACATTTAAATTTGACAAAATGGACGTAGGAGAATGGAGAGTTAAAATGATGGCGAAGCAGTCGAAAGATGCATACTTAATTGTAAGCGATCACAAAAGTGGCGCGCCATTCGTTCTTCAAATGCCAACAAAAGTCAAAATTAACAAATCAGAGTATAAACTGAAAAAATCACCTGCGGCACCTGAAATGAAAGGAAATCTTTCCATAACAGTAAGAGTTGTTAATAAAGAAGGGAAGCTAGTCTCTGAATTTAATGAATTACAAAATGTTAATACAAATACATTTACAGGTGCTTTGAAGGACATAAAGCAACCAGGGGTATATAACGTTACGATGGATATAAAAGGGATAAATAAAGAAGGAAAACCTTATAATCGTACGATTGTTAAGTCGGTTTATGTGGAGAAGTAAGAGTGAATAGATTTTGATATGAAAATTGCCGAAACCTTGTGTTAGAAGGGGACGGCAATTTTTTATGTTTATTAGGTTAACAGAATAATGAAATAGGGGTTTACGTTCTATAATGGGAAAGAACCACCAAAAGGAACAGTTATAAACTCAGTTTTCCAGAAAGTACCGTAAGCTGGCTTTGATGGTTTATGTGAATCGTGGCAGGAACATCTTTTATACGAGTTTGAAGAACGATAGTATGAACCCAATATATTACCTCCTGATGATTAATAAATGTAAGATATATAGTAGTATATGTAAATGAACTACTATTGGCATGTATGCCTATCCTGTATAAGGTGGTAGATTTGGAATATAAAGCACTCAAATGGTGAAATATAGTTTATTAGAATAATATGTATAACGATTTTTGAAGACGAAAAAATTAATAATTTGGTAGAAAAATGAACTGAAGTTCTAAATAAATTGAATTATTGATGAAACGCTTATTATACGAATTGCACCTGAAAAAGTAGCATTGTTATTTTTTGGTGCGATAATGTTGTCGTTTAGCGAATTGCTCCTATTTAAACGTTTGTATATTAGAGTCTTTATTCGTTACTTTTTATTTGTGCAGTTGGGCAGGAAGAAGACGAAAGGTATCGAATTCATTTACATAGGAAGCATTGTTTGCTTTTGGTGTGAATAATAGTTAAAGATACGTTGAAATATTTAAAACTGTAACGAAAGAGCTATTAAATAATAGAGGGAGCAACTTACATGGAAAATATATTAAAGGTATCTTCAAAATCAAGTCCAAATTCAGTTGCAGGTGCAATAGCAGGTGTACTAAGAGCAAATGGCAATGTGGAAATCCAAGTAATTGGGGCAGGTTCTTTAAATCAAGCAATTAAAGCAATTGCGATTGCAAGAGGATTTGTTGCTCCAAGTGGTGTTGATTTGGCTTTTGTTCCAGCATTTCAAGAGATTTCTATCAATAATCAAGAAAGAACAGCAATTAAATTAATTGTAGGTCCTAGAAAGAGAAGATCCTAATAGAGTGCCTTTATAGGATGTGATTTGAAAAGTGCGATAGAAATCGTCCTTTTCTTTTTTTATTTATATTTTAAAGTTGAATTTTTAGTAATAAGCATTAGTGTAGTTAATAAAAAGTGTCGCAAATGCTTGTATGACAGGCACTTGTGACACTTTTGTAGTTTTATATAATATAAAATGAACAATTCTAAAACTGCTCATTCTTCTCCCAAGATTCAACGAGATAGTATGGGAAACCTTATTATATCAAGGTTTCTAAGTGGTGATTTACCTGGATGCTCACATTTTGCTCACATTAAATTTGTTCATTTTTTATCAGAAGTTTTCATTAGACTTTATTATGCTCTCGAAGTTTTCCGCTGCTTGTTGCTGCATGTTCTGTGTGATGTGGCTATACTTGTCTAAAGTCATTTGAATAGAGGAATGCCCTAAGCGATCTTGTACGATTTTAGGGTGTTCTCCAGCCTGAAGCATAAGTGTAGCGTGAGTATGTCGTAAGTCGTGTATACGAATTCGAGGAACACCAGCTTTTTTATAGTGATCATTCAAAAAGCGATGAGGAGCATCTATATGTAAGGGCGAATGTATCGTATTGCCAGTGAAAATAAATGCCTCTTCATTCAAGTGTATACCCCAGCGGAAAAATTCTTTCTTTTTATAGGAGTAGTAGAATTGTAACTTCCCTATAACAAAAGAAGAGATACTAATGCTTCTATTTGAAGACTTAGTTTTTGTAGCAGCTTTAAATAGTCCTTTTTCTGTTTTTACAAGCGATTTATTAACCAGGATACGTTTATTATCAAAGTCAATATCTTTCCAGGTTAGTGCAAGTAATTCTCCGCGTCTCATACCTGTATAGATTGCAAGTAAGAAGAACATATGGTACTTAATATTTTTTTCTTTTAGATACTGGAGGAATCGATTACATTCTTCGCTGGACCATGTCTTCATCTCACCTTGCTCTTCACGTGGTTTTTTAACCTTATTCATTATATTATCATGTATGATTTCCCATTCTACAGCGTGTTTGAAAATACATCTTAGGCAACGGTGGATATTGCTGATTGTACCATTTGATAGTCCTTTTTCCTTAAGTTCAGCATAGTAGCTTTGAATCATTACGGGCTTAATACTTTTAATTTTTTTATAACTAAATGGGGGAAGGATATAGAGCCTAACTAAGCTCATGTCTTTTTCATAAGATGTAATTTTTAATTCAGCTTTACGAAGAGGCTTTAATTTTCCCCATACATCTAAAACAGTTAATTGTTTGTCATCAAAATATATTCCTTTCTCTATCTCTGTAATCATCGTTGCAGCAGCATTCTGGGCTTCTTTTTTTGTTCTAAATCCACTCTTGCTTTTTTGCTGTCGTTTTCCTGTGGTTGGATCTATACCGATATCTATTGTAAAAGACCACGTATTTCCACGTTTACGAAAACTTCCTTTCATATTCAATACCTCCTGAATCGTTATTTTTGAAAATTACAGTATTTTGATATTTGATTCTGTAATTTACTTGCTAATAATTGATTTTCATAATGTAAAAGCCTTTTTTCAGCAAATTTTGTTGTTACATTGAATTTTTCTGAGATTATATATGCTTTTAACTGTAGGGGAGAAAGCTTTCTTAACATAAAAGTAGGTACACAAAATTGTTGTGCGAAGTTTTTAGCCTTTGCTTCTTGATAATCTAGAAACATTTGATGCATTAATAACTGATTACCAGAATGAAATAGGATGTGACAGGTCTCATGGCCAAAATCCTCCCATTGTTCTTGCTGAGAGATACGATTATCAATAACTAAATTAGCTATTTGATTTCTTTCCATTGCATGACTTCCAAACGGAGCAAAGTATAGCCAAATGTTTAGCTTTTTCGCAATCTCTATCATATCTATTTGTTCAGGAACAATAATAGATATGGATTGGTACAAGTGTTGGATATAGTCTTCAAGTTGTGTTGTATAGTAGCGTTGCGATTGAAACATATTTTCACTCCATTCAAATTATAAAACAAGAACATTTGTTCTTATTTTATAATAAAAGAGAAAAAGTTTGAAGTATTATTTTTATATATTAATTTATATATATTAAACTGTATGAGGTTGCTAATTTATATATTGCCAGGAATTAAATGTTAAGATACGGTAATAAATGAATAAAATATATGATAAAGTATGGTGGTAGCAATTGGAATCGAAAAAAATCGTAAAGGCTAAAGAGCTAATGGAATATTTTAAGATACCGAGAGAAACCCTTCGAACCATGGGGGGAAATGGACTTCCAAGAATGGAGAAAGGAGAAAAGCCTTAAGATGCTTAGTACGTGGGATTGAAGAAGAAATAGGTTGTCTTATTACTGTAGGAGAGCAAATAGAAGAAGTTGAACATGAGTATACAGATATCATTGTTCATTTAGTTACATATAAATCATTCATAGAATCAGGTGTACCGGAAGCTCTTGAGCATAGAGAATTGAAATGGGTTAATGTTAAGAATTTAACAAAATTAAACTGGGCACCTGCCGATCTGCCAACGGTATGGCGTTTGAATAGGGAATAAAAAATAACTTGTAATAAAAAAAAAATAAAAAATTGTAGTATACATATAAATTAATTTTATTTTATTGAGTAAAGGGAGAAATGTTAGAATGGATGAATTAGCTACTCGTACTGCAGTTTCAGTTGCATCGGGCTTAATTTTGGAGCCTGTGAAGCATGTACTGGATACTTGGTTGAAGCCAAGGTTAGAAGAGAGTAAGAAAAAGAGATTAATAGACAGAAAATTAGAGACATTTGTATTTGAAGTTTTCTCTGATTATCTAAATAGAACTTATGAAGAACAAAATAATATAAATGTTATTGCACTTGGCCTACAGCAAATCAAAGTTAAACAAATCTACGTGCCTTTAACTATATATTCAAAAGTAAAACGTGAAGAAATATGTATAGATAAATATAAAGAGGATTTTTCTGAGCAGTATAAAAAGGTTGTTGTTGTGGATACTGCAGGTATGGGGAAATCTACATTGATGAAAACAATGTTTATATCAGCTATTGAGCAAAATAAGGGGATTCCAGTATTTATTGAACTGCGCAACTTAACCAAAGAAAAAGATATTATAGATGTTATTGTAGAAAATATATCAACTTTAAAGGAAACTCATAGTAAAGACTTTTTAATGGAAGTAATTAATAGAGGTGGGTTTATATTCTTTTTAGATGGTTATGATGAAATTCCGTTTCAATATAAACAAGATGTTACAAGACAATTAAAACGATTTATCTCACTAGCAGGTAACAATATTTTTTATCTAACGTCAAGACCAGATGAGTCTTTAGCTAGCTTTGGGGAGTTTCAGCAGTATGAAATAAAAGATTTAAAAATAGAAGAAGCTTACAATCTAATTAAGAAATATGATGATGTAGTTCACTTAAATTTATACACATCAATAATAAAACAAATTGATGAAAATATAACACAGCAACGTTTTTCAGAATTGGAATCCTTTTTAGGGAATCCTTTGTTAGTATCTTTTTTATATTTGACTTTTAAACATAAAAAGGATATTCCTGCTCTAAAAATAGAATTTTATAGAAAAGTTTATGATGCGCTTTTTGAAAGTCATGATTTATCCAAGGATAGTTATAAAAGAGATAAATATAGTGGATTATCAAGTGGAAGTATGCAAAAAATTTTAATAAAGTTGGGATTCTTATGTTTAAGAGAGAATGTAAACGATTATGATAAAAATAAAATGTTAAAGTTAATTGGTCAAGCTAAGAATAGTCCATATTTTAAGGATATTCAAGAAGAACTTATATTTAAGGATTTACTTGAAACAGTACCCCTATTTACGAGTGAAGGATTAAGCTTTAAGTGGGCACATAAATCATTTATGGAGTATTTTGCGGCATATTTTATTGATAACCAGGAAAATAGGGAAGAGATTTTAAATAATATATATAAAAGTTCTAATTTTCCCATCTATTTCAATATGCTTGATTTTTATTATGATATTGACAGAAAATTATTTGATAAAGTATTTGTATATCCAATAATAAAAAAATTTCTTAAATATATATCGACTTATACTACTAATCCGACAGAAAATAATTTGAAACTACAGTATTTAGAAACCTGGTTTAATAGAGGGATGATTTCTTATTCTGGAGTAGACACAAAAGCATCGCCATTCCGAGCCCATATGGGTAATTGGGATAAACTGAAAGAAATTATCGGAGATATGTTTTCTGATCAAATACCATCAATCAATGATTATAAAATAATAACAACGGTTTTGGGTGGTAGAGGTCAGCAAATAATTTTTGAAAGGGATATTAAGATAGAGTACGTTTTGAGACTATTGAAAAATAAAAGAAGTAGTTTGATAAAAGAACTTCATTGGAATTCTTTTTCTTATTCTGAGAAAGATAATTTTGTTGTTTTCGATGAAAATTTAAGATTGGATGAAATGGATGAGCATGTATTGAAATTGCAAGTAGAAGCTTATGCAGAAGAGACTAATGGATTTGCTATAGATTATCTGGAGGCATTAAAATATAAAGAATTAATTGAAGAAGAAATACAGCTTAAAGAAGAGGATCTATTTAAAAATTTATAAAAAGTTAACTGAGTATATTTAACAAGTGTAAATGAATGAATAGGAGTGTCTTGCTGGAAAATAGAAATATTGACTTGTAATAAATGATAAATATGGATTGCCCGAATTATAGTAAAGAGAAAAAATTGGAACAATTATTTTGTCATTTACAAGTAGTGTTGGACCTCTTATCATAACTAAGAGCATTTTGGAAAGATTGTCTATTAAAAACCCCTATTCTGAATTGCATTCAAAGTATAGAACTAACACTCTTTATTTAATAAAGATAATATAGCAGTAAAATGAATATGTAACAAAAAACACGCATGAAGCGTGTTTTTTGTTAATAAATTTTCTATTTTATTTATCTTCACTTTGTCTATTTTTTTCATTCAGCATTATAAAATCCCAAAAACGCTTTAATTCCTCACGTTTTTCAGGGGAGGCATCCTTAATATTTTTGAACCAGAGTCCTAATTCAGGGTCATTTATTATAGTGTCCATTTCAGGGGACTTTGTTTGTTTACAATTAGACACTCTACCAAGTAAAAAATCAGTAGAAACAGAAAAGAGATTGGCTATCTTTAAGATAGTTTCCATAGGTGGTTGTTTAGTATCATTTTCATATGCAGTATATGTAGTACGAGCAACACCTAGTTGATTAGCTACATATGTTTGTGTCCATTCAGCGTTGTCTTTCTTTTTTTCTTCTCGTAAAAACTTCAATTTTTCACCAAAGGTATTCAAAGTAGTCACCACCATTATATTTAAATCTTACTTTTAATTATAAACGAATTTTTGTGTTACTAATAGTAACTTGATTGATTGTTCCTTAAAGAAACTTTTTGTTGAATTGTTCCCTAAAGTAACTTATAATCTTATTAAGATGTTCTTTTAAGAAACAAGGAGGTAATAATATTGAGGGATTGGTTAAAAGAATTTAGATGTGTAAAAGGATATACACATGAAGGTATTGCAAATAAATGCAATATATCTAGAAGTTATTACACTCATATTGAAAATGGAACAAAAACACCTTCCGTAGAAATAGCTAAAAAAATAGGGGGAAGTTTGAATTTTGATTGGACATTTTTTTTTGGGGATCGATGTTCCTTAAAGGAACAAAACCAGGTGGAGAGAGTTATTCATGATTAACTTCGACATCGAATCATTTCGTCAAATTATCCGAGAAGAAGTACAGAAAGCAACTGAACATCTTCAACCAATGAAAGAATTACCACCATTTTTAACTATTACAGAACTAATGGAACTATTACATATTAAACGTACCAAAGCATCTGAGTTATTAAACCGTTCTGATTTTCCAGTATGTCGTGAAGCAGGGGTCCTTATTCCTACACACCTTCTTTTTAAGTGGATGGAGAATCACACTGAATGGGTAGAAAACAATACAGAGTATTACAATCCATTTAAAGAATCCGTCTAATAATAAATTACCATAGTAAGTTGTCACAAATAAATATTGCTTTAGGTACGAATGGGGGAAGTAAACGATGTCCATAGGAAAAGAAGTTGCTATGGCACGCAAACGAAAGGGAATCACCCAAGAGCAACTCTCCTTAGAAATCCCCGTGAGTCGTGAGTCACTAGCAAAATATGAAACTGAACAACGACGATTACCAGAAGATTTACGAAAATGCATTACGGAAGGAATTGATGATCCACAGTTGTTTTTTAAAATGTGGAGTGAAGCAACAGGGGATGTAAGTATCCCGTTCTTCAATGGAGAGAACATAGATCTCCATCCTACAAGCATGAGGTACATGGTCAATCAAGAAACAAATGAAGCTTTGAAACAACTCGATACGGTATGTTGGTTTAAGCCTTCACAAACTTGGTCCGAAAGTGAGAAAGAAGATTTGAAAAAGGTAATGCATGAAATCTTGGATGCTACAGGTTCAATGGTGAGCCTCGTAGCGGTCCTATGTGATCAATATGGTATTTCAATGAAAGAAGTCTTTAAGTACTGGAAAGTATCATTACGAGCAAGGAAGTATATAAAAGCTTAATTTAATTATTTTATTGGGGAGGTTTAAGTTATGACGATTGATTATGCAAGTCCAACTTTAAATCAATATAAAGCTCTAATTCGTAAGGAAGCAAATTTATATGGTGATATTCGAATTGCATCAGTTTGTGGAGACTATATGAAAGCTAGGGACCTAAAACAAGAGAAGAAATTAATGGAGATAAGAATTCGAATTATAGAAGCAGCATTTGTTTTGAAAAACAAACAGAAAAAAGGAAAGGCCACCGCGTAGCCTGCGGTAGCCAATCATGACAGTAGATAAATTATAGCATATAACAATTTAGTGCGACAAGCTGTTGTGCTTGTCGTTATGACCAGAAAGATTTGTTACCTCTAATCCTTTCATACACATTACTTTCTGGTCATAACGATGCGTACAGTATCAAATTATTAAAAATGGGGAGCAAATTATGAAAGTAGAATGTAATCGTCTGTTCGACTTAGTTCTACCAGGTGATTTTGCTTTTGCAAATGAATTACATAACTGCATGGTGACATGTATTCATAACATGTTCAATGCTGGTTCATTAGATGAAGCAAATCATTGGGAGAAAGAATTAAATAGATGCGCAAAAGAATTCAAGAGCCTTCGTAATGAAAAAGAGGATCACGATGTATCAAAGAGTTATCGTGTAGTTGTTAAAAGCCTTCAAGGGCAAGGGATCAATGCATCAGTAGTTAGTCGAAGAAAATAAAAAATCTATCACTTGGCAGAGTGATAGATTTTAGACTCTTATAGAGAGTCTTTCTAAAAATAGAATTGGATTAAGTATATCAAAGCAAATCAAGTAAAACAATGGAGGATGAATAATATGGCAGTTTATAGACCTGTTCAAGTTTCATATTGGCAAGATGCTTTCGTTTTAGATCTTACACCGGAGGAAAAATACTTCTACTTATACTTAATGACTAATAGCAAAACTTCTCAGAGTGGTATCTATGAGCTTCCATTACGAGTGATAGAAATGGATACAGGGTATAACCGTGAAACGGTTGAGAAGCTGCTAGAGCGGTTTGCTGATTATGGGAAAATTTATTACAACAAAAAGACGAAAGAAATTATGTTGCTTAATTGGCTTAAATTCAATGCTATTACAAATTTGAATATTGAAAAGTGTGTGTTAAAAGAAATCCAGAATATTAAGTGTGAAGATTTTTTAATTGATTTTTATGAGACATGTTTAGAGTTAGAAAAGCAGCAAGATTTTAAAATTCCTCGTATTAAGGAATACTTCCAAGCTCGTTTTGAGTGGCTTATAAGGGGCTTCGAAGACCCTATGAAGGAAAAAGAAGAAACAAAAACAGAAACAAAAGAAAAAGAAGAAACAAAAACAAAAGAAGAAGCAGCAAGCTGCTCAAGAGATAAAAAAGTTGCAGAAGAAAATCCAATAGCATTTTATGAACAAAACTTTGGAGTTCTTAAACCATTTGTGGCTGAAGGGATTAATGCGTGGATTGAAGATTTAAATGCACAGCTTGTTATCAAAGCAATGAAAATAGCATTAGAAAAGAATGCACCTAATATGTCTTATGTACAAGGTATTTTAAGAGATTGGCATGCTAAAGGATATAAGAGTATTACTGACGTTGAAGCTGCACAAGCTCAATTCCGTAAGAAATACCAGTCTCGTGGTGGAAGAAGTAATACTAGAAAAGAAATCGTCCCTGATTGGTTACATACACAAGATACAGAAGTGCAATCTCAGTCTGTAAAGCACGATGAAATGGATTTAGAGGGTGAACGTAAACGTTTAGAACAAGTATTAGCTAAATATAAAAAAGAGGCTTAGGAGGATTGTAATGCCAAAGCAGTTGACAATATTTGATGTTGAGCCTGTAGTAGCATTCGATGCTGAGAAAGCACACATTCATCGATTAAATTCTAAAGTTCGTTTTACGGATGTAGTTGTTCAAGTACCAAAGCAAGTAAGAGCTACTGATGAACTAAAACCAACAACAGCGCCAAATGATCAGTATGAATTATTTGAGGAATATACAATTGGAATTTGGAGATTTAAGCGAGTGGAAGATAAGCAGTTCGATTGGGAAGAAGCTGAGGAGCTTTGCAAGTCTGCGAGAGATAATAAAGAACCGATTTCAATACGACTTTATTTATCATTAGAACAATCATTTATTCCCGATAATGTTGTGGAATATCTATAACAAAATAAAAAAGTCGAGATTGCTCCCGACTTGCTTCGACAAAATAATCATAACATACGGGAGTGGTCTTAATGGGAATTATTAAAGAAAATCTTGTAGAAATGACAGCTGAAATAGATTTGAAAATAAACGGAATATATGTTGTTAAAAATGGTCAGGTCCAACTAATAGAACCACCCCAAGGTGGATTTGGTGAACAATCATTTGTATATCAAAGTGGAAAAGTAATTCGTATGGAAGAACGAAAAACACAGTTACTTTAATCAAATTTGAATTTTGTTAAGGAATGAGGAAAGATATCAGTAAATAAAGGTGTTACTTGATATTTAAAAGGACATTAAAAAGAGCACCATATAAGTGCTCTTCGGGCCAAGGCTCTTTTTATAAGAGAGTATGCGGTATTGTATATTTATCTTTCTACAAGTATGAAGTATGTGAGCGAAATAATTGTTTCACGGGGATGGGAATCTAGCCGCTTCAAAATGAGTGCCAGTGTTCGCAACATATACACCAGTTATACTGGTAACAGACTGAACGGTTACAGCATCACCTGCTTGTAATTGAAGAATGGTAGAAATAGTTGTAAAGTTCAAAACACTCGTGCTCCCATCCATAAAATTTAGAGTAGTAGCAGCTATATTACCATTTACAAGTATATCTACTGTAGTCGTATAGATTGATACAAAGCCAGGTGAAAAAGTTACAGAGCCAATAATGAGATATACTCCATCTTGTTTAGGTGTGAAGGTTGATATTCCATCGTATTCACCATTTAAATCAAATTCTACGATATCAAATGTAAGTATGATTGGAGTAATAGTATCTTCAGGCTGACCAGTACCAACTGTTTTAGTAGCTCTAAATGCTGATTGAATTTCAGTAGGTCCCGTGTTACCGGTAGGTCCTGTGTCACCAGTAGGTCCTGTGTCACCGGTAGGTCCTGTGTTACCGGTAGGTCCTGTGTCACCAGTAGGTCCTGTGTCACCAGTAGGTCCTGTGTCACCAGTAGGTCCTGTGTCACCAGTAGGTCCTGTGTCACCAGTAGGTCCTGTGTCACCGGTAGGTCCCGTGCCACCAGTAGGTCCTGTGTCACCAGTAGGTCCTGTGTCACCAGTAGGTCCTGTGTCACCGGTAGGTCCTGTGTCACCAGTAGGTCCTATGTCACCAGTAGGTCCTGTGTCACCAGTAGGTCCTATGTCACCAGTAGGTCCTGTGTCACCAGTAGGTCCTGTGTCACCAGTAGGTCCCGTGCCACCAGTAGGTCCTGTGTCACCAGTAGGTCCCGTGCCACCAGTAGGTCCTGTATTTCCAGTGGGTCCCGTGCCACCAGTAGGTCCTGTATTTCCAGTGGGTCCCGTTGGGATTATAAATGGTGGACTAGGTGGTAATGTAGGTCCAATAGAACTGGGATTTAATGCAGTTCCATGTAAAATTTCATGGGAGTCAAATTCATTTTCTTTTGACATATTTCACCTCCAGTATATTAACTCTTTATTAATAAATGCCAAAGAGGGATGGGATATGAAAATAACTGATTAATAAAGCATGTCCAACTGATGCTAAAAAGAATATCTAATAAAAGCGTTAATTGAAAACAAAAAAAGAGCGTACAAATGAGTAGGCTCTTAAAAAGATAGGTTTTATGAGTATTAGATTACCATATACTTTATGTTTCTTTTGCATAATCGTGTAAACAAAATTAAATAAAGGAGCACATTTTAAAATGTGCTCCTTTAAAAGGTGACAGCTTACAAGGCCTAATTTGTAAGCTGAATACATGTGCAGCCAATATTAATATATGTATTTTCTTATGAAGTGTGAAAAGAGAGCACTTTTTCATAGTGCTCTTTGTAAGGAGGTTACTATAAGTGAAAAGTTTCCATATCAATACTATATGCTTGTTTTATCAAAAGGTGAAAATTTTTATAAGAATGTTATTTCATAGTAAAAAATCTAAGAGCACGCAGATAACAATGCTCTTAGATTAGAAAGGTAGATTTCTATGCCTGGAGGGTCTCCATACAATAACATATGCTTGTCCGGTTTAAATGTGAAAGGATTTAACAAAATAGTTATCTTGTAATCAAAAATAAAATAACCCGCTAGTTATAACGGGTTATTTACACAAGTGATGCAAGAAATTCGAGGTGACTGGACGAGAGTACTCTGTGGAATCCCTTGCAATAATAATGTATTCAAAGGGATCAAAAAGGTTAATGGAAATTAAACAAAAATACTTATTTAAATAAAAAGAGCGCTTTTAAAAGCGCTCGATGACCAAGATGTATATTGAAAAAAGGTTCACATCATCTTGTATGTATGTTTTTAATGGTGGTGTAATTTTGAAATAAGATCGTTATTTAAATAAAAGAAACCCCGATTTTATGTGGGGTTTCTAAGGGTAATTGTCAAGTAATGACGTACTCGACTAATTAACAATATCATGAATTTTTTGGTAAAAATACTGGTAAATGTGTCCAAATGAGTAAGTCATCATTTTGAACAAAAACGCTATTTGATACTAAAAATTAACATTGAAAAGAGCACTATGAATAAGTGCTCTTTTCAAGAGTGAGTATAAATTCCTATCATTCTATATTAGTATATGCTGACAGTAATAAATTGTGAAAAAACTGGACAAAATTGTATTTGATAAAAATATAACTAAGTTACAATAAATTCCACGATAATTGGAGTTGCTCCATCAAGTACATCTCCACCAGGGATGGTAATAGAAGAAGGACCAACAGTGATAGTTGAAGTATCAGCAGTTTGAAGAACGCCATTAATGTAGAGATTGTAATAAGCGTAAGCAGCTGGAAATGCTGTATTTGTTCCAGTATCATTTGTGAAAGCTGTTGCAACAATTGCAAATGTAGCACCAGTACCCGTTCCAGAGGATGCTACGCCGGTGAATTTTCTACCAGCAACAAAAGGGTGAACGATAGCCATTGAAATTCGCTCCTTTCTAAAATTAACTTGGACAAATTTCTAGAAAGCTTGGTCCTGTATTATATTTTATGATTTACTTTTCAAAAAGAAAACGGCTTGTGTATTAGTAAATAAGCGGAATTTTCATAAGTATATATATATGTTTATTGAGAATTATTGATTTTAGTTTGTTTTATGGTGAAGGGATTAGTAGGGTTTTTGCATAAAAATTTCATTTTAATATAAAGAAGAATTATTAAATAACTTAGGCAGACAAGTTATTTAATAAACTGTCCGCCAAGTGAATGAACAATTATCTGAGCTATATAAGCCCAATTTAGTATGGATGGAATTGTAAAAAATTATGCATGAAACAGGTAATTTATTTTATAGAAAACCTTTAAATGAAAAAGAGCAGTTAGCTTTTGCTAACCGCTCGGCTCTCGACCAAGAAAGCTAGAGTGGGAGAAATCGACTTTTTAAAGTCTTGTCTATAGTGTTAGGCAATGTTTAGAATTTTATTCACTTAAAACATAAAAAGAGCAGCCAGCAAAATCTAACTGCTCTCCTAAAGAAACATTAAGAAGGAAGTTCAATCATTAAGTGTAGTTATAGTATGGATAAGGTTCAGGAATTTATTCAGAGAGGAATGGATATGAAATACTTTGGGTTTGATAAACATGGATATTGGGCAATGGTTGCAGCAGAGGATGGAGAGAAAGCCGCCGAGGTTTATTTAGGAGAATGGCTAATTTAAAGAAACGAAAAACAAGAAAAGCCATTGCTCGGCGCACAAAGGCTTTTGAAAAATATAGAGTTGAAAAGGCTTGGCGGAATATTCTTGTACAGGCTGGTATTTTAAAGTGAAGAGAAACCAAATATAGTCCGGCTAGAAAACTAGAGGACACCAATTCGTTAAAGCAGCAATTCAAGCTGTTTTAGGAATAGGTGTCCTTTTTACTTTGAAAAGGGAGATGGAGAAATGAAGGTGTTAAAGGATCAGTTACGTGAATGGAAAAAGCAATCCAAGCAAGGAAAGAAGAAAAATAAGAAAAAACAAAAAGAAAAATTAAGTACTCGTGAAATTGAGGATTTGATGGGGATGCATAGACCTTGCTATGAGCGGAGACGTGGAGCTTTAAGACAAAAATAATCGAAAAATAAAAAGGAGTGGTCTTACATGACTAAACAATTATCTTTCTTACCAAAAATAGATAGATCAGCAACGCAAGAGAAATTAGAAGGTGTTCTTGAAAGTGTGCGTATATATAGACAGTTCGGAATGATTCGTAAGGAAATGAAAGTCACTCCTTCTTATGAAATGAGAGAACACGGTCCAACTAATACGGTAGGGAAGCCTTTAGAGGATGTAGCAATCGCTAATTTACAACAAAGTGAGCATGAAGAGTGGTTGGAGTTAATGTCATTCCGTATTAATCAGTTTTTAAGTCGCTTAGGTAATAGTTGTGCAGGAAAGATTCAGAGAGACATTATAAATAAGCGTTATTTAGACGAAGAAGCCGTATGTGATTATATGGTTTATAACGAAATCGGCATGAGTGAGCGTACATATCGCCGTTGGAAGTCCAGGGCGTTTTATAATTTAGCTTTTGCTCTTAGATTAGAAGTTTATGAGACTGAAGAAACTGGAGGTAATGAATAATGAATTTTGTTCAGCCAATACGTAATCCAGAGCAAATACAACAGCTGAAAGAATTTTTTAAGGAAAAGAGCGTACGTAATTACATTCTCTTCATTATGGGCATCAATACAGGCCTGAGAATCTCGGACATTTTGAAATTGAAGGTGGGGGATGTCAAAGGTAGTCATATATCTATGAGAGAAAAGAAAACAGGGAAGCAGAAAAGAATACAAATTACCGTAGCATTGAAAAGAGAACTCAAATTGTTTATTAAAGCAAGAGAAGATGATGAGTATCTTTTGCAAAGTAGACAAGGTAGGAATCGTCCAATAGGTCGCAGTATGGCATATAAGATATTAAGTGGAGTAGCGGCAGAGTTCGGATTAGATGAAATAGGAACACATACGTTAAGAAAGACGTACGGGTATCATATGTACATGCAAACGAAAAACATAGCATTACTCATGGAGATATTCAATCATTCGTCAGAGAAGGTCACACTACGTTATATAGGTGTAAACCAAGATGTAATGGATAAAGCAATGACTAGGTTTAAAATCTAAGCATTGCTTTTTCTTTTTAAATCTAGGGTATTGCAGCATTTTGGCCCCCCCACGCTTATAGTATGCAAGATTTTATAGAGTTCTAATAGCAAACAAAAATTCTAAAACTGCGCTAGGTAGGAATGTATAAAAAAATGTATAGATCCATAGAACAGAACAAGAAGGTTCCTTGGTGAGAGTACAGTTTCATCCCTTTTCCTTGTTACCGATAATACGACGTTATGTTAACCGAATATGTATACGATATACAGATAAAATCTTTAAGTTCCTTTTACATAAAAAGTATGATTTGGTAAATTATCATTTTTGAGAAGATAGAGAAAGGAAAATTCTTTCGGATAAATGTGTAAATAAATATGGATATTTTTTAAGTTTTCTTTAAGAATAATTTAATATTATAACTACATAATAAAAAACTATTGTACTAAGTTAAATCTAATAAACATTTTAAGTTAGGAGTTTTTTTATGCTAAAACAATGGATTAAAAATTCAAAAGAGAGGAAATTAATTTATGCTGCAATCATAGTAGCTTTCGTTATTCTTGCATCTGGATTTTGGACAATTGAACACAGAGATTCATTAACAATAAATATACCAACAGATATAAATCATCAACATGTGCACCACATGAAAAGTCCTTTAGAATTTTATGCTAAAAATAAAGCATCTTTAGGTCGAATTGGTATTTTTGCTGCATTTTCCATATTTCCTCTTTATTTTTTATTAAGGCTCAAAAAAATAAAGTTAGGCAAAGAGATTAAAGCACTCATTTCAAAAATTTTGAAGTGGGTAAAATTATTTCATGTTCCTGTTGCAGTTATTGCATTCGCATTGATCACCATACATGTAATTATTATGGTATTTTATGAATGGAAAACAAATGCAGTCTCTATATCAGGCGTTATTTCGTATATTTTATTTCTTACATTAGGAACATTGGGATTTCTACGATACAAACGAAAAGATAAAAATTGGCATTACTACCTTTCATTTGCGTTTGTGTGTTCAATGCTAATTCATACGTGGCTCTAAATTAAACTACCTCACTTAAAAAGTTAAAGGAATTTGTGTAACAACTGAACCAAATCTTACGTTAAGTATTAGCAGGCATTCTGAAATCAAAAAACGTGAAAAGTGTAATCTAAAATCATTTGTGTAATTCAAAAATCTATATAAATTTTGTCATTTTCACCGTTTTTAATGTCCATTATAAAATTTCAAAATGACTTCCAATATCGATAATTATGTAAATAAGCTGTCCACATGGGCAGCTTATTTTATGTTTCCGCATAGCGTAGGTTATTTTGCAAAATGTTGGTGGTATCCCATCACCATCAAGTTAAGGGTGCTAAGAGGGTATATGTGAGAGTTATTTCTTTAAATTTCTACGACTGTATTAAAGATGGGCATAACAAATAAGCCTATTAAATAGGTATTTCAAAAAATATTATACAACTTTGAAACTTTGTGACAACGTATAATCATACACAACACCTAAGATATCAAAGACGGTTTTCTTTTCGTACCGGTGAGATTTCCGCCCATTTTTCTCTAAAAGATAAAACAAACGCAGTAAAACTTTTAATAATTCATGAATGTCCTTTTGTAATCCTTCATAAAACAATAGATAATAATTCTTTATCATATAGATGGATTTGTATTCACTTAGCTCTTTCTTTTTCTTATCCAAGAGTAACTGACGCATTTTAAACATCGTCGATGAACAGAGTAAAATACTAATGAGTTGCCCATATAAATGGCATTCTAAGCGTTCTTTCTTGATTTCTTTACACTGGTTAATTTGAAAGAAAGATTTCCATGTTTTAAATAAAATTTCAATTTGCCAACGTAATGAATAGAAGTCATGGATATGTTCCGTTGGAACATTTTCTGCAGAAAGATTCGTAATATACACATTGATTCCACTCAACCGTTTACTCCGTTCTTTGTAGATAATACCTTTCTTTTTTTCTCTTTTGGTTTGTTCTTTCAACCTTTTTTCTGTTTGTTCCTTTGTTAATCGATGAATAATAACACGAGCTGGTAATTTTTGATACTGTCCAATGTATACCTCTGGAATCTCCATTGTTTGACCAGGGGACAATTGATTCATGAGTTCTTCCATATCTAACTGAATATAGAGTGTTCCTTTCTTCACGGTCCCATTTCGAAAATACTCTGGCTGATCATTCTTACAATAGATTCGAGAATTTAATTTCAAACGTGAGACATAGTAAGCTCCTTTATCATGGATCTTCTGTAAGTCATGTAAGTCGAAATAGCCTAAATCTCTTATGTACAAGTCTTTTGGTTGAATGGTTTGTAGGCTTGTTGAACCAAAGGTTTTATCATTTTCTCTTCCTTCTCCTACATAAACGTGCAGGAACTTTCCACTCAATAGGTCATACTCCAATTGAATTTTAACTCCTGCCGTATGGCTACTTCCACCAGAACCTTGATAATGTGAAGAAAACTTATCTGGAAGCTGAAATGTTGTAGAGTCTAGAATCCGAATGTGCTTAAATGCCGTGGTATATTGATGAATTATTTCTTTTGTTGAATGAATTCTTTGAGTTAGAAGGTTAGCTAGAACTTGTTCAAGAAACTGTACTGCGGAAGCATTAAATCGTTGGTTAAGTCCTTCAGGGCTGATAAGAATACCTGTAGATACTTCAAGGCAGCTACATAATTGTGTGAGTGATGTACTTGCAACCTGTTGACTAAGCCATACACATAAAGCAACTAACTCCTGTGCTTGATATTTACTCTTTCGCTGAACGAATCCTTTTTCTTTGGCTAGGTGTTCTAGAACATGAGGAGACATATGTCGTTGTAATTCTTCAGCAATCGGTTGAAGTTCGTCAAGGATCGAAAGATTCATAAAGAGACGCCATCCTTTCCTATAATTCTACAGAAAGGATAACGTCTTTTTTGCTTTATGGATAGTGCAGAACCTTAGCTTTATATCGATGTGGCGGTACCCCTGGAAGCTTTGGATACAATCTGATATAGGCTTAATTTCGTGGGTTTGTCCTGGTTGTAGCTGGTATGGATTCGGCAATTGTTACGGGAAAAAGAACCGACATTCTGACAAATATGGAAAACCGAAAACGGCCGTGTATGAAACTTTCTATATTTATACTCAAAGTTGGTGCTACTTCTTTATTGCATTAGATAGTAATGTAATTTATAATACGTTTAAATGATTAAATTCTTCAACAAAAGGAAATGTGAGTGAAATGAACTGTAATGATAAAGTAATGCATCTTTTAGAAAGTTTAGGACCGTGTTTTCAAGGGCTGGGAGATCCAACACGTCGGCAAATTGTATCACTTTTAATTGATAAAGATAGCTTAAATGTGACGCAAATTGCGGAGCATATTCCTATGTCAAGGCCTACTGTATCTCATCATCTGAAAATATTGAAACAATCAGGGTTGCTTCAAGTTCAGAAAAAAGGCACTGAAATGTATTATTGCCTTGAATTTAATGAAACAATAAATCTTTTAAAAGAACTTGTTTCTTTAGTCGAAGATGAATGTAAGAATTAGATACAAATTTATAATTTAGGGACACATTTTGCCCCTTTTTTAATGGTTTTTATGTTAAAAGGTTTAAGTTTTTAATCATTTAAACTTATAAGTGAATACTAATTAAAATGGAGGTTTCAGATGAATAAGAAAACCGTATTAATTGTTGGTGGATATGGAGTTGTTGGTAGCCAAATTGCTCAAATTTTACATGATCGACATCCTGATTTGGAAATTAGATTAGGAGGAAGAACCTTAGGGAAAGCACTACCTTTTGAATCAGAGAGAGTAAAAATAGTCAAGGTGGACAACACAACAGATGATCCTTTAAGAAGTTTGAATGATAATCTCACATTAGTTGTTAATGCGGTTAATGATTCTCAAGATAGACTACTTCTATCCGCGGTCAAAAGAAGAATTCCATTGGTTGACATTACTCGTTGGACTGAACGATTTCAGAGTTCTATTGCTCGATTGAAAAATGTTGAAGTTCAATCCCCTGTTGTATTAGCTTCTGGGTGGATGGGGGGGACAGCAGCCCTTTTTTCTAAAATTTATTCAAAAGATCTTCAAGAGGTTACAGTTGATATCAACGCATTATATTCTCTTCAAGACAAAGCAGGACCAAATTCAACAGCATATATGGATCGGTTAACTATTCCATTTGAAGTCAAATCTCAAGAGGGAATGCGACAGGCCTATCCAATGACTGATCCAATCAAAGTCCGCTTTCCCAACGGTTATATAACAAAATGTTATCGTTTGGATACTCCTGATCACATAACTCTGCCAGAATCTATTCATGCTGTTTCGGCTAACTTTCGTATTGCTTTTGATAGTAAAATATCTACATATGGATTGGTTTCTCTGGTGAATACAGGAATTTGGAAAATAATTAGCGGAGAAAAATTTACCGGTTTACGGAAAAATATTCTCTATAAACCCGGAAAGGGAAGTGCACATAACATAGTTATTCACCTTAAAGGTTATGATGATACTGGTGTATTGCATAGACGATGTGTGAACATATCGGATCCGTTAGGACAGACACATCTTACTGCTTTAGGAGCATCTGTCCAAGCAGAGAATATTTTACAAACATCTGATATTGTGGTTCCGAATTCTGAAATTTACTTTCCAGAAAATCTATTAGATTTGGGTGTGAATGCATCTACAATTTTAGATTTTTATAGAGAATACGGAGTTAATATTACGACAGAAAATATATAAAAGGTACCGTTCTATACGTGGTAGTACACATATCGCTATCAAACTAAAGTTAAGAAATCGAATTCCTCACATTCATCAATTTAAGAAGTCTAGTATTCCTCAAAACGAAAAAAATGAGCTGAATTGTAAGAAACAACTGTACAGAAATAAAATTTTCGTTTTGGGGTAAATCGTCCTTGTTAGCTTGATGGCGATGTGGTGGTATCCCTATACAGTTACTCATAATTTTTGTACTGTGTAACTCAAAAGAGAAAGTTAAATGAAATCAATGATACCAAGGGATTTAACGATAGGGTCAGTTACACACAATATAAGATATGGGTAAGTGAAGAGAAGGCATTTGATGGGCAGGTGGTGCAATCCTAATAGATTTGGGATCTCTCTTTGTATCACCATCCTTTAATTATCATATACATATAAAGTATTAAAAATAAATTTTAAAGGAGAAATATGCTATATGACAAAATTGGAGGAACTAGAGAAAGATTTTAATCAAATGAAACTAGATTTAAAAGCTATACAACATGATATGAGAAATTTAGAAACAAGAATACTAGTAGCTGAAAAGGATGTTTTAACTATTAATAAACAATTAGATAAAATTAGTGCAAATACTACATGGATTTTACGATTAATCATAAGCGGATTGTTAACAGGAGTACTTGGTGTAGTAGCAAGAGCCCTGTTATAGGAAAAAAGGATGTTGGTCAATCAAAACGGATTTAGCGAAGCAAAGAGATTATTTGATTAACTAGCGTGGGAGCCCTTCAAGGATTGAGGGGCTCAAAGGGGACAGTCCTCCATAGGGTACACTCTTTACCGTTGATGTGGTTTACATATATTTTGATAGTCGTAGAAATTACCTCCTGCTCTTAATAAGCAATAGGTGAACAGTCTGGGACAGTATAGGCAGTATAGGAGAATCGCCACAAAACGAAAGAATCATAAGCCTGCCCAAGCGACAAAATTTTGGTTCAAATCATAATTGTTATTGATTTTAAAAAAATAAAAAATCGCCTTATTAAAGGCGATTCATTTTGCATTCTATTGATAAATAAATATCTTTTAAAATTAAATACAATGTCCTACATTAACGTCTTTCTGGATCTTTGTCTTTTTTTCTAAGACCAAATAATCCTAGTAGTCCCAATAAACCAAGCCAAGTCCAATTATTATTTTTATTACGATTATCATTTAAATCATTTGTCGTATTTACATTTCGAGTTCTCACATCATTATTAACTCTATTCATGTTATAGTCATTAACTCTATTCGTGTTATAGTCATTAACTCGAGTTGTAGTATTGTTATTGTTAACTCTATTCGTATTATATCCATCGTATTCAGCATGGACGCTTGTACCAAAAACCATAATAGTTAGTAATAGGGCACCTAAAATAGATGAAAGTTTTTTACTCATGTTTTTCCCCCCTTTCGTATTTAGTAATGTCTCCAGTTCCTTTAGACAATATTCGGTTGAAAATATATAAAACCATTTGAATTGAAATTATAATAAACATCTTTAATTTTTATTATTAAAAGTACTTAATAATAGTGGATTAAGTTAATTAAAAGGTATTTATTCTTTATAAGCATAAATTTTTGGTAACGGTACATTCTATGAGAGGTAATTACTATATTTGGGTAAGGTGTTCCTTATGAGTTATAAGAACTTATTTTCTTTAATCAAGAACATGGTTGGGAAAATTTTTTCTATAGTAAGTATTGTTGCTAAAAGTCTAATTTCTTTAAGGAGGAATATTTTTATGGGTATTTTAAGTGGAAATCCACAAAATGAACCAATGCACTACGGAGAAGTCTTTGGAATTTGGAGTTATCTTGCAGCGGCACAAGGTGCAATTGCTGGATATCAAGTTCTTATTAACCACACAGGAGACGAGGATTTAAAGAAATTTTTAGAAAACCTTGTAGAGAATGATATTCAATCAGAAGTTGAAGAATTAAAAAATATATTAAAATTGAATGGTGTTGCATTACCACCAGCACCTCCAGAAAGACCAGTTGCATCTATTGAAACGATTCCTCCTGGTGCTCGTATTAATGATGCAGAAATTGCAGCTAAAGTTTCTATGGATCTTGCTGCTGGGTTAGTAGCATGTAGTCAAGCTATGGGACAATCTCTTCGAGAAGACGTTGGAATGATGTTTGGTCAATTTCATATGAAAAAAGCACAAGCTGGAGCTATATTACTTCGACTGAATAAGAAAAAAGGTTGGATTATTCCGCCTCCATTACATGTTCTACAATCAGATCAAGCATAATACCTAAATAAAATCCAATCTATTCTATTCTTTATGACTGTTGCAGTGAGGTTGTCTAGGAAAATAAAGGTTATTAGTGAATTAAAATAAGTGGCAGAGTCGTGACCGCTTTTTGGCAGTAAATGTGCCGGTTGTTTTGGAATTAACGTGATATATTTGTATTGTGAGTAGTGGCGGAAAACATTGCTTATAAAATTCCTTATAACTGAAAATGGGTCGTCATAACCGGTGGCGAAGGTTGCAGATTGGATGAACAGTTATTTCTTGTTTTCACATTTAATTGGAATTCACGTTGTATAAACGGGGAAGGGCTTTTGCTCTTCTTCCAGTTACTTAATAATGTACAAACAAATTGATGCAGCAATATTAGGTGATTGGAAGAAGGAGAAAACTTCATTTACCGTAATTGAAATACAAATAAATAATTGATATCAGAGCATCCATTCAGGTGCTTTTTCTTTTGATATGCTAATTAATCACAAATCGGTATTCCAAGTACTCTTAGAGCTAATGCTACTTGAAGAGAAATCTCTAATCTAGCAATTTCGATACCAGCTACTGTAAGAACTAAAAAAGAATGGCCATTTACAAACAAAACAAACTCAACACAAACCAAATATTGTAAATGATGGTCAAAAATTATCTAATGTAACACATCATATATTTTGTTACATTAGATTTCAGAAGAGAAATGCTGTTATATCAACGTTTCTATTGTTTTATAAAAATAGATACCATATTTTATGTAACATATTGTATAATAAAGATACATCTAATGTAACATAATGTATGGAGGGGTAAGGAATGAAGTTTGTGCAACCAATTCGAGATAAGAAAAAATTAGAAGAAGTGAAAGAGGTTTTACGTCGCCAGTCTTATCGTGATTTGTTTTTATTTGAAATGGGAATCAATACAGGTCTAAGAATTAGTGATTTATTAAAGTTACACGTAAATGATGTGAAAGAAAGAACTCACATTGTAATTAAAGAACAGAAGACCGGGAAAGAGAAACGTTTCATTATCAATACAGCGTTAAGAGAAAAAATAAATGAGTATGTAAGTGGAATGAATGAAACAGATTGCTTATTTGCTTCTAAAAAGACAGGAAAACCGATCACAAGAATTCAAGCTTATCGAATTATGAACGCTGCTGCTGAAAAAGTAGGGCTTGATGAAATTGGAACGCATACTCTTAGAAAAACTTTTGGATACCATTATTACCAAAAGACAAAAGATGTAGTAATGCTACAAACAATCTTTAATCATTCCGCTCCATCGATTACATTACGTTATATAGGGATCCGACAAGATGAGATTGATAAATCATTAGAAGACTTCAGTTTATAAATGAGACACAAACAAAAGTAGCGAATTTGCTGCTTTTTTATTTTGTATAGAAAAAGGAACCTCTAAGGATCCCTTTTATACTACGCTGTCTTATAATTTTTATCTTTAATCCTATTTTTAGTAGCCATTAATGCAGCGTAGGTAGCTATAGCACTACCTAAATCATAGACTTGGAATTTGTGGTCAAGAGCAAGTCCTACAATGAAATTGTAGCTGTATATAAAACATGTAATACCGAATAACCATAACATAAACTTCAAGTCTTTTAAGCTCAATCTATAATTCTTGATTTTTTCCCACATATGTATCAGCTCCTTTCAGTATGGGTTACTTATAATATTACATTTAAATTTATAGATTTACAATAAAGCAAAAAGCGATTAGCGTGAGGTGGTGTAAATGGAAGAAGAAACTATAAACGTTCCTACATGCTCTGTTTGTAATGAACCTTGCATGTGGACATTAAAAATGCCATTAACTATTACTCATTTTGATAAAACATATCTCCGTGAAGCAAATACGGATAATGCTCATATATGCATTGAGTGTTTAGAGAAGGAAGTGCAAGCAATTGGATAAGGGGGCAGGTGTTATGTAATTATGGCCAGACAACGAAGTCCAGACCGTAACAAAGCGTATGAAATATTTAAAGAACATAACGGCGATATTACTAATCGTAAAATTTCCGAATTGTTGTCTACATCCGAAAAAACTGTAAGTGAAAAAACGGTTGGTGGATGGAAATCCAAAGATGGATGGATAGACCAATTAAATGGAGTACTCCATAAAAATGAACGGAGTACTCCAAAGAAAGATACGGAGTACTCCAAAAAGAAACCAGGAGCACCCAAAGGTAATAAGAATGCTGTAAACAATCGTGGTGGAGCTAAAAAGGGCAATAAAAATGCTGCTGGTAATCCCGGAGGATCTGCTCCATTGCGTAATGGTAATGCTGCTACTCATGGTTTATATAGAAAGTATTTACCAAAAGAATTATATGATTTAAAAGAAGAGCTAGAGGAAGCGATTAACAATGATTCTTTATCGATTCTATGGGAAAGTATAATGTTGCAGCACGCTCAAATCATTCATGCTCAACGTATTATGTTCGTTAATAATAAAGAGGACATGACAAAGGAACTAAGAAAGAAAAAACTTAGTGAAAGCGGATTTGAAGAAGAGTGGGAAATTCAATTTGCTTGGGATAAACAAGCGAGTTTCTTAAATGCTCAATCTAAGGCCCTTTCTACTTTGTCTGCTCTTATTAGAGATTTTGACAGATTAGCAAATATAGATGATGAGCGGCGTGCCAAACTTGAATTTATCCAGGTTCAAATCGACAAAATTAAATCTAATACTAATAATAATGATAACAATATTGAGCCAGTTGTCATTGTAGACAATATCAGTGGTGATTTAAATGTCTAAAAAGCAAATCGGTGAAATACTGCCGCCGGCATTTCATCAAGTTTGGTTAGCTCGTAAATGTGAATCGATATTAAAAATCGTTTGTAAAGGCGGACGTGGTTCAGGTAAATCTACTGATATATCCATTTGTATTGTTATGGATCTTATTCAGTTTCCTATTACAGTGCTTTGCATACGTAAAGTAAAGGATACAATAAGGGAATCTTGCTATGAGCAAATAAAAGAAGCTATAGAAATACTAGGTGTAGAACATTTATTTCGTTTTAAAGAAAGTCCAATGGAAATCATTTATAAGCCGCGTGGAAACAAAATGATATTCCGTGGCGCTGATGACCCTGCAAAAATCAAATCTATTAAGATAGCCAAATATCCAGTTGCTATTGCGTGGTTTGAAGAATTGGCCGAATTTAAATTAGAGGAAGATGTTTCTACAATAGAAAAATCTATTTTGCGTAAAGAATTACCGAATGGATTGCGATATAAAATGTATTACTCATACAACCCACCGAAGAGAAAACAATCCTGGGTTAATAAGAAGTTTGAAACGCAATTCAGACCAAAGAATACATTTGTACATCATAGTACATACCATGATAACCCGCATATTTCTAAGCAGTTTGTAGAAGAAGCAGAAGAAACAAAAAGGCTTAAACCGCAGCAATATGAACATGAGTATGAAGGAAAACCAACGGGCAGCGGCGTTGTTCCATTTAGTAACCTTAAATTCAGACGTATTACAGATAAAGAAATTAAAACATTTGATAATATACGTCAAGGAATTGACTGGGGTTATGGGAATGACGCGCTGTCTTTTGGTCGTATGCATTATGACAAAACACGCAGGAAGCTTTATATATTTGGTGAAATACATGGTGTTAAAATCAGTAACCGTTCATTAGCTGAAAAGATTAAGAAACTCGGCTGGGATGATGTTGAAATAATTGCGGATTCTTCTGAACCAAAATCAATCGATGAAATGAAAAACGATCATGATATTAAGAGAATCAAGGGTGCAGTTAAAGGGCCTGGTTCTGTTGAATACGGAGAAAAATGGTTAGATGATTTAGTAGAAATCATAATTGATCCCGAGCGTTGTCCAAAAACTGCAGGTGAATTTGAAAATATTGATTATGAAGTTGATAAAGATGGTAATCCGAAAAACAGATTACAAGATAAGGACAATCATAGTATCGATATGACTCGTTATGCATGTGAGGACGATATGAGCAAACGTAAAGTAGTTATGGGTGGAAAGGTTAAAAGAATGTAGTCGAGCATTTATTGTTCGGCTATTTCTTTTGCTTTCTATTAATAGAAGAAAGGAGGACATACAAAGGATATGAGCGACAAGAAAACCATAAAAAATGTAAAAGTATTTAGTATAAATAAATCCGCAGATGGCCCAAAGAATAAGGAAGATAACAGCAAACAAATGGCAGTTGACCCATTCGCACAAATATATGGAGATAGGGGATTGGTTAAGCCTCCTTATGATATGAAGGTACTGATGGATATAAAGGAAAGTAACCCTATTCATTCTGCTTGTATTAGCGCGAAAGTGGATGATATTGCAGGTGTCGGCTTTGACTTCGCGCCTTTTGAAGAAGTGAAAGAAGCAGCGAGCCAGGAGCAATATGAAATGCTAAAGAATTTCATGCGGAAGTGCAACCCAGAAATGACAAGTTCAGAAATTCTTAGAGCTGTATGGGAGGATTATGAAACAGTTGGCTGGGGCATTATTGAAGTTGTTCGCGATAATAAAGGTGAAAGTCCGGTAGAGCTTTATCATATACCGGGACATACAGTACGTGCTCATAAGGACAAAATACGCTTTGCTCAAATCGTAAACAATAAAGAAATATGGTTTAAAAAGTTTAATTATCCAGATGATTATCATCTGGATAATGGTAGGCCTTTAGGTGCAGATGATCTTGTAGGAAATGGAACAGAAAAAGCCGGAGAAGTAATTGTTATTCGTAAATTTGGTTCTCGTTCTTCTTATTATGGAATACCTAATTACGTTAGTTCTATAGGTTCAATAGTGGGTTCACAAGCAGCAAGAGATTACAATATCGACTTTTTTACAGGTAAAACCATCCCGGATTCCATTTTATTTCTTGAGGGAGTCGATGAAGTAGATTCTGGAACAGAAAATGAACTGAAAGCATTCTTCTCTGCAGAAACAAAAGGAGAACATCATAAATTAGCCGTTGTACCTGTGCCAGATGGTGCGAAAGCAAGGTTAGAAAAGATTAGTCCAGATGTAAAAGAAGGTAGTTTCCGTTTATATAAACAGGATAGCGCAATGGAGATATGTGTGGCCCATCGTGTACCGCCTTATCGTATCGGCTGGGCTATGACAGGTTCATTGGGGCAAACAACTGCTAAAGAAATGAACGAGATGTACAAGCGCTCTATTATAGAGCCTGGTCAAGAAATCCTAGAGCATCGATTGAACAATCAATTATTCCGTGTATTCGCTGAAATACTAGGTAGTTTAGATTGGCATTTCAAATTAAATGAAATTGATACGGATGACCGTGAAGCGGATTTAAAGTATGCAAAAGACAGTTATGAGGGTGGAATATTAAAACTGAATGAGTCTCGTAAAGTAGTAGGTTATGAACCTGTACCAGAAGGAGATAAATTCTTTGATGGTAAAACTGAATCTTCTCCGCCTGAACCAATTGCGAAAGCTGCAGATAATGAGCAAGAGAACATAATTGCTATTAATGCATTTAGGGAAAAGCATGAAGAAGTAGAGAAAGCTATGCAAAAGAAGGTAGCGGATTTTTTTCCGGACAGGGAAAACGGCTCTTAAACCTGCTTCCCGTAATTCGTATTAATAAAGCAGATGAAGAAATTGATCTTGTAATTGCAGAAGCAGAAGTTGATGAATTTCTTGATAGTGTCGATTGGGATGAAGAAAGACAAATGTTTGTCGATGAAGTCACAGACACGCTGCAGGATGATGTAACAGAATTTGTACAAAGTACCATTGCATCAAATGGTTTAACTTGGATGGTATTAGATCCAATTGGTGACGTAGCTGCAAAATGGGTTGCTGCTTATGCCTTTGAATTAGCAAAGGGAATCCATGAAACTACTAAAGATAGATTAAGAGAAACAATGTTAAAGAATCTTAGTGAGGGAATGGGTGTCGATGCATTAAGTGTTTCTATTGCAGATGTGATGACAGAAGCAAGTAACTACAGAGCAATGATGATTGCACGTACAGAAACAACATATGCAATGAATTACGGCAATTTAATTGCTTATAAGGGCGCAAATAGAAATAAGAAAACATGGCTTACAGGAAACGATGAGCGTGTTTGTAAAGAATGTGGTGGTTTACATGGGGAAACGGTAGACATTGATGATCTATTTAGTAATGGAAAGATGTGTCCGCCAGCTCATCCACATTGCCGCTGCACTATGATTTCAGAAGAGTAATAAAATACACCTATTTGATTGGGGTTTCATCGTCAAAACGTATGCGGCTTTAAAGTGGCTATTATGCGTTTTGACAGTGGAACCCCAATATTGATAGGGAAGGAGGTAAAACGATGGGATACGAACTAAAAAACGCCAATATCAGCTATGTTTCATTAGTTACTAAGGGCGCTAATGGTCGTCAATTCGCCATTATGAAAAGCGAATCTGCTAAACAACCAAATATATCGAAACAAGTTCCAATCCTTAAAACAGAGGAAGAGAAGCAGCTTGTTACAGGTGTGGTATATGAACCAGATGTAGAAGATTCACATGGGGATAAAATGACCGCAGAAGAAATAGAAAAGGCTGCTTATACCTTTATGGAAAATTACCAACATATCGACAAGCAACATGATGAAATCGCTGGTAAAGGAACAGTTGTTGAAAACTGGATTGCTAAAAGTGATATGACAGTAGGCGAACAAGAAGTACAAGCAGGAACGTGGCTTATGACGGTTCGTGTTGATGATGCAGACACTTGGGAAGAAATTAAAAAAGGTGAAGTCACTGGTTTTTCTATGGGTGGATTTGGTGAACGTGTAGAAATTGCCAAGACTGATGATTTTACTCATGAAGATAAAGGCATTATTCGAAAAATGCTAGATTTCGTTAAAGGTGAAACTCACAAAATCGCAAAAGGCGAAGTAAAAGACTGCTTTATTGATGAAAAACAAAAGCGTGATTTACGGGCTGTTTTTAATTTGTTTGAAGATGTGTTCTATTGGGAGATTTGGGAAAGTAATCCCGATATCGACCGTATGGCAGCTGCTCTTGACGATATGAAGGACATACTTTCTTCTATTAAAGGTGGTTATACCATTGCGAAATCAGAAGACAGTGTACAAGCAGAAAGCATTGTTTTAGAAAGTATTAAAAAAGCGGGGAAAGTATTATCCCAAAAGAATCATACAAAATTAGATGAAGCATTAGCTTTAATTACTGAAATAAAAGAAGCTGCTTCACCACAGGAGGAAGATGAAATGAAAGCAGAAGATATTGCAGAGATTGTTAAACAAGCAGTAGAGCCACTAGCTACCAAGTTAGATAAGATTGAAAAACAAGTGAATGGTGAAGAAGTAGAACCGACACCAGAAGAGCAAACGGATGAAGAGAAAGTTGCAGCAGTTATTCAAAAAGCATTGGAGCCATTTGCTGAACGTCTTGAGAATATCGAAAACGCGGCTTCTATTCGTAAAAGTTTAGATCCAGACGAAGAATTTACACCAGGACAACAACAAATTAAAAAGTCTAAATGGGCAGGAATTAACCTGTAATATAAGGGGGAAATATAAATATGGGCACAATGAACAATCAGGATTTATTAAAACGTGTATCTAGAATTGAAAAGACAATTACTACAGGATCAGTTTCTTCTGGTTTATTAAATCCAGAGCAAAGCAAAGAATTCTTTAGAATGGCATTTGACGCAACACCATTCTCTCAATTACATCGAAAAGAGATGCGTAAAGCAAAACAAGGTGTACTTGATAAAGTTGGTATTGGCGGCCGCATTCTACGTAAGAAAACAGAGAATAAAGATGAGGATTACCGTGCAGGTGTTAATACATCAACTATTCCATACAATACAAAAGCACTTCGTCTACCTTGGGAAATTACAGAAGAAACGCTGCGTGAAAATATTGAAGGTGAAGGTTTTGAAGATACTGTAATGACACTTATGTCAACTCAAACAGGTATTGATTTAGAGGATTTACACTGGAATGGTGATGTTGAATCATCTGATCCATTTTTATCAATTAACGATGGCTGGTTGAAGAAGATATTAAAATCAAAAGAATCGCATATTATTGACCACGCTAAACTAGTAACTGGTACAGGGGAAGAAGCAAAAGCTAATGGATTTGGTAAAGGTTCGATCTTTGCTTTATCTGGTGTAATGCCAAATAAATATAAAAATAGTAATCTTCGTTGGATTATGTCACCAAATCGTAGAGAAAAATGGATTGAATATTTAACAAACCGTCCAACTGGAGCGGGAGACGCTGCGTTATTAGGAGCAGGAGATCAAGTAAATAAACCAATGGGTTATGGGATTGTTACAGTTCCTTCTCTATCAGATGACATTATTATTCTTGCAGATCCACGTAACTTTATTGCTGTTAACACATATGAAACTCGCATTCGTAAAACAACAGAAGGTAAATCTGCAGTAATGGAAGATAAACGATTCTATGTAATTCACTTTGATGATGATGCTGTAATTCAAGAAATGGATGCAGTAGCAATCCTAACAAATATTCCGGATACGTTTGGAGCTTAATATCCAGGCGTATTTTTTATGGGAATAAACCCTTTGTTATTAGGGTTTTGAATGTATACTTTTTTAATATTTTCTTGTTTTTAACGGGAAATGAGATAGAACCAATAAAACTAGCAATGCGAATGTAAACTTTCATTTAAAAGTTTACATTCATTTTTCAATGTGAATATCTAAAAGTTTTAACAGTTTGATAACATGATAGTTAAACAAATTAATGAAGAACAATGAATTAATATAATATTTTATAAAGATAGATTATCGAAATTTCTGCGTAATATTAAAGTAATTTCTAAAAAAACATTTATACTAAGCCATAAAAAAATAATTATAAAAAGAAAATCAATAATTATTATTAAATAGTTTTTTGACTCTCTTTTTATTTCTGTATTTAGTGCTGAAATAAAATTTATTTTTAATAAAATTAAGACTGAAAAAAATAATAAATTGAATAAAAAAATATCCATTATGAGACCCCTTTGTATGTTTTGGTAATAAATTACACTTATTATCAAATATACAAAATTTTTCGTTAAGGAGTAAGTCCAGATAGATAAAAAAGTAAACTTTTATGCAATAGTTTACATTCGTGAAAGGGGTGTTAATTATGAAAGTAGTTACGCTGCGATTAGGTGGTACTTACACGGCTTATGGACAAAAGTTTAAGAATGGCCAAGAAGAAACAGTAGCAAATGATAAAGCTGATTACCTTGTAAGTACTGGACATTTTGAACTTGTAAAAGAAGTCGATAAGAAGGAGAAAGAAACATAATGGATATTACCATGCAGGACATTAAAGACCGCGTAAATGTGCAGAAAATGCCCGATAAGGTTATTCAAGAACTAATAGATTACTACGCAGTTATTGTTAGGAAGTATATAAGAGTTAAGCCGGAGAATCCAATGAAAGAAGTCATTCAAACAAGCAAACTAGCTTGGCTTTCTTTTCCTGCTGAATCTATAGCAAAAGTAACTCATGTTAGTTCGAAACAAGATATGACCGATTCTATTACTGTAAATGGGCGTATTGTTTACGGTTTATCTGAAAATCAGTTATATGAATTCGAATATAAGATACAAGATTATGACGATCTGCAGGTACTTATGAAAAAATGTATTATTGATTTGGTTGTTTCTGCAGTAGTTCGTGCTAACTTACAACGAAAAGGCATGAAGACAACGGAGAGCATTGGCGATTATTCGTACCAGATTAGCCCAGAAACACTAGATGAACCAGCTACAAACAATAAGATACTCAATGGTTTAAAAGGCTTTAGAGCAAGAGTTAAGCCGGTGATGGCCACATGAACGAAATGTATTTTGATGATGGTGGAATGGATGATTTATATATACATGAGGTAGTTGTAAAACGAAAAATGAAAAAGAAACAATCCTCTGGTAATTATGCAGAAACAGAGGAAGACATTTATGAGAATATGACTTGTCGTGTAACTACTAATTCTGCTGCTGATAATGAGAGGTTTAAGCGTGATAAACAAAATTTTGATACAATCTTTAAGATATATGCACCTGCTTCTTACAAAATTAAGCCTAATGATCGTATTCATTTCAAAAGTGAAGAATTAGGTGTTGATTATACGTTTGAAGTTAAAGGAGAACCGCGCAATCCTGCGTTTATGAATCACCACATTGAAATTTATTGCGAAAAGGTATGATTCTATATGGCTAATTCAGTAGAAATTGAGTATTCAAGCAATATGGAGCAAATCAAGACGCATATTAACGCTATGTGTGTTGAAAAGGTCACAGCAGCATCTATTCATTTACAAAATCAAGTGAAGAAGAACCTCACGGGTAGCCGTAGCGGTAAACAATACAAAATACCTCATACGAGTCGTAAATATACTGCTTCTAAACCAGGTGAAGCTCCTGCTGTTCGTACCGGTGACTTGTTAAATTCGATTAAATACAATGTTAAACGGTCACAATCAGAGGTATTGGGTGCCGTAGGAAGCGACTTGCAGAAAGCAATATGGCTTGAAACTGGTACAAGTCATATGGAAGCCCGCCCATTCCTATTAAAAGCGTTTGAAAAAGAACGCAGAGAGCTTAAAAGAATGATGGGAGGGTAATTGTATGTCTAATGCTATTGCAGCTATTAGAATGCTTGTAGAGAACGATGAAATAATAAAAGCTAATCTATCAGAATATGGTGAAGGCGAGGACAAAGGCCCTGCTCTTTCATTTCAAACTGCACAAGATGATATGGAAATGCCTTATGTAGTTATGAGAATTGAAGCAGATAATCCGGATGATGTTGAAATTATAGATCGTATGATTCTAAATTTCGATGTGTATTGTGATAATGGGGATTATGATAAGGCAAAGTTAATTGCTACACGTATTGAAAAGTTACTAGATAGAGAAGTTGGTTTAAAAGATGATGGGATACTTTCTATACATCGTGCAGGTAAACTGTCGGTACCAGATGAAGACCCATCTATCATTCATATAAATGCGAAATTTCTTGTCCGAACCATGCGAACGGACTTGTATTAGGGGGTAGGGCAAATGAGCTGGAAATTAATTAATGGTGTCCGTGAAGGGACTACAGATAATTTTGTTATCGGTCCTGGTGTCATGTACAAAGGGTTTAAAAGTGTAAAAGAATTAGGTGAACTTGTAGGAGCGACTACAGGCGGAACTAAAGTGGGTTTTGATCGTGAGTATTATGATGCAGATATTGATGGTGTACTAGGTAAAATGGTTCGCGGTAAGTGGTTATTAAAAGATGAGCCGCATGTAGAACTTACATTAGTAGAGTTTACAAAAGAAAACCTGCAGTTAGCTTTACCAGGGATGACGGTAGATAGTACAACTGAAACTGATTACGATATTATGAAACCTTCAAATGATATTCCAGATTCGAATTACCATGATATCGCACTAATCGGTATGATTTCGGGTAGTGAGTTACCAGTAATTTTTGTAATTCGTAATGCAATGGTAGTTTCATCTATTGAAGTGGATCTAAAAGACGGTAAAGGAACGGTTGGTTTGAAATGTAAGTTTATCGGTCATTACAGTGAATCTGCACCAACTACACCACCATACGAAATCTATTTACCAAAGAAAAAGAAAGCAACAGTACAAAAAGCACCGGCTACCGCATAAATGGTAGTCGGTTTTCTATTGCATAAAACGAACGGAATACAAAAAAAGGAGCGGACAAAATGACTTCTATATTAGAAAAAATGATGAATACCGGTACAGAAATTACAATCTTAGGTGAAAAAGTAACAATGCGACGATTAAATGTAACGGATGTTTGGCGATTCGCTAAGATTATTTCGAAGGTTGGACGCAGCGCAATGGCTAACTTTGCTGATTTCGGTAAGGATAAGCAAACAATGGATGAACTAACTAAAGCAGCAGAATCTCTTCCAGAAGAAGAAAAGCAAGCGCAATTAGTTGCACTTAAAGAGAAGCAACAACAAAAAGGATTAGAATTTGCTTTCCGTGTTCTAACGATGATCCCTGCTTGCGAGGATGATTTTACAGAGTTCTTTGCTAGTTTATTAAAAGTGAAAGCAGAAGAATTTAGACAGTTCCCTCCGGAAGCAATGGTTACTGTTATACAGGGCCTATTAGAAAGTGAAGACTTAATGACTTTTTTCAACCAGGTCAAGGGACTCGTGAAAGTTCAGAGCGAGAAATGGAGCCAATCAGCAGCGGTACCGAACCTAGCGTAAATGAAAATTCAGATGAATATTTAGAGGAAGCCGAACAAAATATGTTACGTGCTTTCGATAAAATCCAAAAACGGTATGGATGGACAGATGATTATGTCTTATCAATACCGTATTCGCGTTTAATGGACCTGTTTTCTTTAATTGCACAAGAAGAGCAGCAAGAAGAACTAAATGAGTGGAAGAAGATGGCGTTCATTGGCTTTCAAACTCGTCAACTTGAAGAAGGTACTACTTTTAATGATTATCTTCAAGCCTTTGGACTAACTGACACCCAGGACGATAAAGAATCATCTTATGAAATGGGTCAAGTGTGGACGAAAGAAGAGTGTGAAGCGCATGCTGCTCAAATCATGGCTCACTTCCAAGAAGACGATGAAGAATAAAATGGGTATCGGCCCCGTGAAAGGGGGTGCGTAAATGTTAGCTGAAATGTTCCAACTGTTCGGAACGATTGGTATTAAAGCAGAAGGCGCTTATAAAGATTTACAACAATTCGAAGATCGTGTACAAAAAACTGCAAATGGAATGCATGATAAGTTTCAAAAAGCAGGGGAATCAATTAGCCATGTAGGTAGCAAGATGCAAGAAACAGGAGCAAATATGACTGCAGGTGTTTCATTGCCTTTAGCTGGTATTGGTGCTGCTGCTGTAAAAGTAGCGTCTGATTTTGATGCGTCTAATAGAAAGCTAGAATCTACACTTGGTTTATCAAAAGAAGCTACAAAAGAGCTTGGTAATGTTGCAAAAGATACCTGGAAAGATGGATTTGGAGAAAGTATTCAAGAAGTTGATGAAGCCGTAATACAAGTAAGTCAAAACATGAAGAATCTTTCTTTCGATGAAATGCAGGGAGCTACGCAGAACGCTATGACTCTTGCAAAAACTTTTGACACGGATGTTAATGAGGTTACACGAGGGGCCGGACAGCTTATGAATCAGTTCGGTTTAGATGCAAAAGAGACATTTGACCTTTTAGCTTCTGGTGGACAAGCAGGCTTAAACTTCTCAAATGAAATGTTTGATAACATTTCCGAATACGCGCCTTTATTTAAACAAGCAGGATTTTCTGCAGAAGAGATGTTTACCATTATGGCAAATGGGACGCAAGATGGTTCATACAATCTCGATTACATAAACGACCTTGTGAAAGAGTTCGGTATTCGTGTACAAGATGGATCAAAAGGTGTAACTGAAGCATTTGCAGAAATGAGCCCAGAAACTCAAAAGGTTTGGGACAATTTCAATAAAGGTAAAGGAACTTCTGCAGATGTATTTAATGCCGTCTTAGGTGATTTAGGTAAGATGGACGATAAAGTAAAAGCAAACCAACTTGGTGTTGCTGTATTCGGTACAAAATGGGAAGACATGGGTGCAGATGCTGTATTAGGTCTAAATAACGCCGATGGTGCATTACAAAACGTTGATGGCAGCATGAAAAAAATGCAGAAAACGCAGCAAGAAGCTTTTGGTGTTCGTTGGCAGAAACTTGCTCGTACTACAATGGCATCATTAGAACCGTTAGGACAAGCTATTTTAGACATTGCAGAAGTTGCTCTTCCTCCAATCATTAAAGCAGTAGAAGTTGCTGCAAAGGCATTTAGTTCAATTCCTAAGCCAATTCAAATTGGTATTGTAGCAATTTTAGGTATGGTTGCTGTATTAGGGCCATTAATTGCCATGATGGGCTTTATGAGAAGTGGAGTAGGTGCATTTGTTGGCTCGTTTAGATTCCTTGTACCAGTATTAACAAAAGTACCAATGCTATTTACAGGGATACTAAAGGTTGGCCCTAAACTTATTGGTATGTTTGGTGGAATAGGAAAGGCCCTAGCACTGTTGGGCAGATCCATGATGACTTTACTGATGAATCCTTGGACGATTGCCATACTAGCAATTGTAGGATTAGTATATCTGATTTATAAAAACTGGGATGACATCGTTAAATATACCAAACAAGCAGTTAAATGGGTTGGTGATGCCTGTTCTAAGGCTTGGGACGCAACCGTAAAAGGTGCGAAATCCGCTTGGAATGGTTTAGGTAAGTTCTTCTCTGGATTCTGGGAAGGTACGAAAAAATTATTCAGTTCTGCAATGTCATTCATAGGTAAAATATTTTCTAAAGCTTGGGATGGTTATGTAAAAGTAGTTAAATTTTATTTTAGCTTAATGAAAAATATAATTGAATTCGGTTGGAATGCTATAAAATTCATTTTCAAATTTGCCTTAGATGGATTAAAAAAAATTGTAGATGGTACATGGAAGTTCATTAAGAATAGTGTCCAAAAAGCTGTTAACACTTGGGAAAATATATTTAACACTGGATGGAATATTATTAAAAGAATTTTCTCTATAGCTTTAGCTTTAATAAAGCAGTACGTAAAAACCGAATTTGAAAAAATGAAAAATACAATTTCCAGTGTTTTTAATACGATTAAGGATATTGTAAAAAAAGCCTGGGACGCAATTAAATCAACCTTTACTACAGTATTAAAATTCTTAAAAGATTTTGTGAAATCTTCTTGGGAATCTATTAAAGATTCAATTTCTAGCGTTATGAACACAATTAAAAATGTGATTCAGTCAGCTTGGAATTTTATAAAGTTCATAATCATAAGTGCAGTACGTGAATTTGTTGGGTTTGTAATTACTAATTTCAACAAATTATATAACACAATAACCGATGTTGTTGGCGGTATAAAAGAATTTATTGTTAGTAGCTTTAAAACTATAAAGAAAGCAATCACTGGTGCATTTACAGGGGTTGTAGATACTGTAAAAGATGTATTTAGTAAGGTTGGTTCTATAGTAAAAAACGTAGCAAAAGATGCAGTTAGCTGGGGAAAAGATATTATCGCAGGTATTGGTGAAGGTATGTCCGGCATGGCAGATTGGCTTATAAAAAAAGCTAAAGGAGTTGTTTCGGGAATACCTAAAGCCGTATTAAAGTTCTTTGGTATCCGAAGCCCATCCCGGTTAATGATGGAATACGGGGGCTATATTACAGAAGGTCTTGGTGTAGGGATGGAAAAAATGATTCCTGCAGTAGACAAAGCTTCTGAACTATTAAATAAAGCTGTCGTTCCACCTAAACCAATGAAACTAGTAACCGATGTATCTAATCAAATTGGACAAATGGGCGCACGTTCTGCTGATTTAATTGGTAAAACTGCACATCCATTTGCGGGACAAACCCACGTTGAGAAGAAAACGGATAATGGCGTAACAATTCAAAATGCTACATTTAAAATCTCTGTTGAAAAACTACAATCTGCAGACGACTTTGTAAAAATGAGAAAGCTGCTACAAAACGTAGTTGCTGATGATCTAATGGGAATGGCGGTGCGAAATGTATGAGTATATTAAAAACATTGCATAGAAGAGCTGGTTCATACCATCTCTTAGGAAAGGCTGCAGAGCTAAAAGACACAATACGATATACCATTAATTTCTCATGGCCTGGGACATATAACTTTTCGTTTTTGTCCCAGGTTCCTATTGGTTCTGATGGAATGCTACCGAATAAATACTTTGTTGTTCGGGTTAATGGGATTGAAAGATTCAGAGCACGAGGTCCTTATGATTGGGAAGCGAGAGAAATCTTTGTTGGTGCAGGTCCACAAACGATTGAATTTACAACAATCGGTTATGGTTCTTCTGACGTAGCATATATACGCGACGTACATTATTATGCTTTTGGACATGTACCTAATATCGAAAAGATTGAACAAACAAAATTACCGAAATCACTAGATGGCTTAAAAACTTATAATGTCATGCACGGATATCCTCGTTACCAAAGTGCAGGGAATAAAGGTTGTGAAGTAGAATTTACGGCTCTATTCAACGATATCAGTCATTGGCGTGAGTTCATGAGGGAAATATATCGCCCTCATATTATTACAGGTGATTACGGTACCTACGGGGGTATTATTCCACCGAATGAAGTAGATGCAATACGAAAAGGAACGCTAGTCATAGCAAAATGCAAATTAATATCTATGTCACAAGCAGGAGTAGGAGTTGATGGAATGTGAGAGAAGGATCTATTTCTTTAATTAGAATGTTGGGGAGCTATTTCCAGGTTGGGAATAACTCCCCTAATTTAATTGTTTATATGAAAAGAAGAGACTCTTCTTCTTACGTACAAATACAACACCGTGTAATAGGCTTAGAAGTGCAGGAGAACGCAGATCAGTTTGCTAGTACATTTACTATTACCTTTGCGAATGAATACGGCCAAATGGCTCCTGATAACTGGTATGGTAAGTTCTCTTCTATTTCAGAATGGTTTTATAACAGTGAGGTAACAAATACAAACCAGCTATATCCGCAGACTGAATTTAAAGTGTCTATTGGCTACGGTGAGGAATCATTACCTTATATACATGGTTTTGTATCTGATGTGAAGGTAAATGCCGAAAGCGGCACGATTTCAGTTACCTGCACTACATCCTATAAGAAGGTTTTACATAAATCAGTAATCCCAACACCTGGTTCAGATGAAATTGTTGCACCTACCGGTAATGTTTATGATGTTGTGAAGTTCTTCTTCCAAAAAGCCGGAGTTGTCCTACACGGTAACAGAGTAAATATTCCTGGAACCAATCAAAGCTGGATTGTGGAAGGAGCAACCGGTAAGAGATTTCAAAAATGGGATGAAATTGTTCGCGATATTATAGATACAACATTCCATTATATTAAACACGAACCAGACGGAAGTTGTACATTTATGAAAATGCCAGACTATGCAATTAATGAACCTGCAAAGTTTAGTTTTAGAGAAGGGGAAAACCTTATCTCTTTAGATATGCAGCTAACTGATCAGGATATCAGTAATAGTATTGTTGTTAAATGTGGAGATTACGCAAACGGATTTCTTAATTCGTTTTTATTAAAAAATGTATCGCAGGGTGATTTACGAGAGGAAATGATAGAAGTTCCCTGGGCAACTACTTTCTTTGCAAGAAGAGCGGTTGCTGCAGCTTATCATTTAAAAGCAATTCAGAAGTTCAGAACATTAACAGTAGCAGTAGTTGGTGATCCAAGGATTCAATTATTTGATGTTATTTCTGTTTACAATAGAGATTCTGGTCAACAGTGGAATTACTTTGTTAAAGGGATTAATACAATGATCTCTGCAGATGATGGATTCTATCAAACTTTAGATTTAACTGTTAACTATGGGTATGAACCTGCTCCCTATACAGATATAACCGGTATTACAGTAAATGTAGATACATTACGTTTAAAACTTTGGGATTGGGATTTAGAGGATGGCGATTTATTAAATATTTACTGTAATGATAAATTAATCGAAGAGAATTATTTCATCCGGAACAATCCGACATATGTAGATATTCCACTTGAATATGGCGTGAATATTATCGTATTTGAAGCAGTACGAAACCCAAAAGGGATTCTTACAGGACGTTTGCAAGTACTGGATACGCAAAATAATATCTTATTTGATTATGGTTCTTTACCAGATTTATCATTTCCTCGGGTAAATCAAGATGCAAATCACTATTATATCCAGCGTCCAGCCAAAACATGGTCTGTGACGCGCGTGAACTAGGGGTGATTCTATGATAATGCAAAAAAACTTATATGATCCAATCATGTATTTGATGAAAGGATTAATTGACAGGCAAATATATACCGGTGGTAAACCAATGCCTGGTAATGACCCAAACGATGTATTTAAAGAAGGTATGACAGAAGGTTACACCCTCATTCGTGATGGTGCTCGTTTATCTGCAGTCGATGGAGATAAATACTTACACTATGATTTAGCCTTTAATTCACAAGGTATGCTAGAAAAGGTTCTTATCTCTCATAAAGTAACCGGAAAAGAGATGGAGATACAATTAATATATAATGCGCAAAAACAATTGGAACGTGTGCAGCCGCGACTTCTTAATAAAGGTAACGGTATACTATCTGATTTACCAATTCCCGATGTGTCGTAATGATACACGGGAATTTTTTAATACAAGAAAAGGGTGATTGCTCTTGTTTGAAACAACTTATTTAGCCGGTGGCCGATTAGATCCACCTTTTCATCCAACTAAAACAGAACCATTCATACCTGGTTTCATTATGGATTCTACATCATTTAAAACCGATGAAAAGAAATATACATTACCTGCAGATATGGAGATTTATGCAGTTAGTGTTAGTTCTTCTATTTACGAATTAGATGATAAATGGGATTTAATCGTGAACGGGCAAACCGTTTGCCAAGATATTTATACAAAGCGGATCCCGGAAGGTATGCATTTTATGGTTTATAAAGCAGTAAAAGCAGGAGACACAATTGTATTTCGATTTCATAATCAAGGGATTCTTGATAAAACAATTTGGTTTGAATTGCACTTTTTAAGATAAGGGGGCGTATTGATGAGTTTTGCTGTTACCTATATGGCTGGTGGAAGATTCGACGCACCTTACTTCCCAACAAAAACAGAGCCATTCATACAAGGGCGAAGAGTTGGTATACATGATGAAATTCATTTAGATAAGTTTTCATTACCATTCGAAACAGAAATGATTGCTTTTTCTGTTGCTGCTTCACATTACAGTGATTCGGACTATTGGAATTTATTTATAAATGGTCAACAAGTATTTAAAGAGGTTTATGTAAAAGATGTGCCGGAGGGATTTAATTTCTCCATTGTAAAACCTATACCTGCTAATGCAGAGCTAAAGTTCGAATACCACAATGTATCCGCAGAGAAAAAGGCTATATGGCTTAATTACCAACTATTAAGAGATTAGGAGCGTGTAATAGATGGCATACGTTGAAAAAATGTATACAGAAGGCGAATTCCAAGACGAAATTGTTAAATTGGTAATCGCTAACGGATGGAAGAAAGTAAAATCATTTTTCAGAGCTGTTTATCCAGATATGGAACAGAAATCTGACGATGATACAAAATTTGAATTTGGCATGAGTAAACACATGTTAGTGAAGAACAATAGCGGTTCTATTTATGGGATTGCTCAAATTTCAAAATGGTCACTTAAAAAGTCAGAGATTAAATACAACTTCACAAATGAAGAAGGAAAGAAAGCTTTTGCTGAAGACGGTAAAAAACGTCTAGAAAGTGGCAGGGATCGTTCTTGTTTTTACGTTTATATGATTGAAAAAGAACCAAGCGTTGCTGATGAAGGTATACTTGTTCTTCCTTATGAATCTAATAAATTTGAAAAAATATTATTAGATGTGGAATTAACTAAGATAACAGTTACTACAAAAGCAAGTCCAGGTGGTGGCGGTAGTACTTACAAAATTTACTCTTACGATGAAGCGGAGACACAAGTCATGATGTCCCCTTGGGTAAAGGTAACATTACGAAATACGAATTTACAAGGTATCAACGCTCAAACAAATTGGTGGCCGGATTCATTGGTCCGGATTAATGGCCAAGTTGATGAAAGCCGTGTTGTTTTATTAATACAAGCTGATAATACACCAGCCTTTGAAAACAACGTAGTTCCAGTTACACCGCTTTATATGGGCCAATTAGAAAGTTACGCTAATGATGATACATTAGGTGATGCATTATGGGCAGGAACAGCTTTTGATACAGGTAATGAAGAAGCATCACATAAATTTGATTTTAACGATACGAAACCATATAGAAATGTAGAAAACTACATGCCTGTCATGAAGTCTTATCCACGTTCCCCTGGTAATGGTATTGATAACGTGATTATTAAACGTTCAAGATTAGGAGCAAGGTACCAGGCTCATTTTATTGCTTGGAATGTAGCACCTAATGCAATGCCACCAGATCGCGTTGGTAAAGATGGCGGTCAATATTCACTAGCATGGCAATCACAAGATAATGACGAATACAAATATCAATTTAACCCGTCTGTTTACAGTAATAAAGTACATACTTCACGCGCTTATATTGTTCATCCAGATGAAGGTGTACGTGGATATTTACCTTATATGATCCTATTGTCTCCACTAGGTCTATTAAATGGCGATAGATTAAAAGTTAGAAAGAATACTTGTCCGGATTCACACGACATTTACAAATTCTTTAATGTAGATGCTATTTCACCAATTACAAAAAGACCTGCTACGGCCTACCGTCCTGCTGGATTAGGTATTTTTGAGAAAACAGTATAAAGGAGTGTACATATATGTGGTTTGATAAAGTCGTATATTTACAAACATTACCGCAAGAATTAGAAAAACTATTTGCAGATAACGGTTGGAAACGAACGCTATTTTTCCAAATTAAGAGCGGCATTTCAAAATTTATTGATGTAAGGTTGTTTGAATCATTAGGAAGTGATGGAGAACGCAGAAGATTCGGCATAGCAAATGCGTATGATACTGCGGATTCTGATTTCACTGATAGCCGGTTTATTTCTGCAGATTCTCCACTAGGTAAATTAGGGATGGGGGATGGAGTTAAGAAAGACTTCTCTATCCCTGTTTCTCCTGTTCTTGGCCCTTCTGTCATTGTATATGTAAATGGGTTTGAGCAAGAAAAGAGTAAATATAAGGTGGATGCAACTACAGGAAAAGTAACATTTACTACCGCTATTGCAAAAGGCGATAAAGTAACATGCGAATATAGATTAGCTACCAACACATATGAACCGAATAATGACATGCTGCTATTTACTTTCAATCGATACTTTATTGAAAAAGAGATCCTTTCCGGTGATAAATTAGGTGAATTAGGAAAAGGAAATGGAACGAAAAAGAACTTCGCATTGCTATTCCCTAACTTTGACGAAAGTAGGACCGTAGTTTACAAGGATAATACTATTGTTGATCCTAGCGAGTATTCGTTCACTGAAACGGAAATTGTATTTAAAACCGCACCTGCAGCAGATACAACAATTAAGATTAGCGGTATTTATTTCTTATTACCAAAAGAAGACGGAACACTGGATACATTAACGGCAAAAACAAGTTTCGATGTACAAAAGATGGAAAGTATTATGGGCGAAGTATATTCTACGATTAATTTTGTGAACCCATCCCCTTATACATCAATTAGTTTTACACCGGAGCAGCGTTTCTGTAAAGAATTAAATCGCGACTCTGTTGTTTATCTGTATGGGAACGCAAACAAGGACCGCTTAATTATGTTTATGCGTGTAGATCCAACACCAAATCCAGTTCGTGCATTATTTGTTCCGTTGTATATCGGAAAATTATATACATTCGATGTTGCACCAAGAAAAAACATGATTATTTTAAGCGGCTGCAGACCAGGCGACCAATTTGTATATTCACCAAATAAGAAAATTGGTAATGCGCCACTTGATTACGGTTCTGATACATCAAACGGAAACGAAACGGTTCAATTATCACAATCAAGTACAGGAGCCATGTACCAGCATCATTATTTAGCTTTCATTACTCATGATATGTCAGTAGATAGTGGACAAGGACGCTTTAATCCATCGGTTTATAGTGGTAAATATCATTTATCTCAAATTTATATTGTGCATCCAAATGATGGCTATGTTGGAAAGCTGGATGATGTATATGCAGTACATCCGAAGAACATCCAACAAGCCGATGAGCTAGAAATTGAAAAAACAGTTGTAGATGAAGTGCTTGGACAAGGTGACGGACACCGTAAAGTATTTCATTTAGAACATAAGCCAAAGGGCGAAACGTTAAGATTATTCATTTCATGTAAAGAAGTAGAAAAAACAGATTATGTATACAATGCAGAAGATAAGACCGTTACATTTAACGAAGCACCGGTTATAGGTTCTGAAATCACAGGCGCTTATGAAATGGCTCAATTATATCGTTACACATTACCGACAACGCCCGTTTGTCCTATGACACAAGCGAAAGCAACACCATTTAATCCAATTGGTTTAGCAATCTACAAAGAAGATATTTAAGCATAAGGGGGTAGCAGAAGAATGAGTGAAAAAGTTTATTCTATTGCTTCCCCTTCTATATGTACCAAAGAAAAAAGTCATGTTGTTGTAGTTGATTCTGGACCTAATCAGAATGAAAAAGTTTATTCTTTCTCTATTACACCAGCGAATACAGAAAACAAAAATGATGTTGATTATCCAGTTTGCATTGCTCCTTATGCGAGATATAAGGCTGTTAAAGAAGATAACGCAGGAGTAACTGCCACTAAAGTAAGAGCAAAAGGGATTTTAACAGATGTTGTAGAGAATGCATTGCGACAAATAGAGGTAGAAGCCTACATTTCAAATACAACTGATATTGATTTAAATCGAAATATAAATGTGGCCAACATTGAAATGCAGCATTCGCAACGAATGGACAGTATTTCTGTTCAACTAATTTCTGCAGAAGCATCGCAACAACATAGACGAATTTTCGATATAAACCATATCGAAGGGGTAGAGAGCGAAAAACCAAACGAGATAGAGGCAATGGTACACGCTTCTGATGAAACAGATCTTATAACGAATAAATATGAAGCTGCACCGATCATACAGCAGGATTTACTACAAGGTAAGTTACGTGAATTCGCTGCAGGTGTAGAAGTATTACCGGAATGGGTAAATGTTGCACGTATTGTATATGGTGAAGGTTTCTATAATGATCTTATGGCTGATAGAGTTACAACGGATTATGAAGCTGTATCAATACATAATGAAACGAGCGAGATTGTTACCAGGGAGCTAAAAGCTACACATGCAGAGGTTACTTTATCTACTGCAGTGCCAAATATATTACCTGTATCCATTGCCGAAAATGAAACTGGTGATATACAGCAAAAAGAAATGCTTCTTCATGCTCCGGCACAATTCGAATTTGGTACAAAAGAGCGAGAAGTCAAAGGAATCATAGAAGAATTTGATTTGTTCAATGGTATGGGTATACCGGTTTATCTTCCGGATTATGATTTATTTGCTCGTATGCAAAGAGACATTGAAACGTCTATCGCTAAACAATATGAGTTGAATCGTGTAGAAGAAATTGAAAATGTGGACCTGCTTCCTTATGAAGATATTGAAAGCGCGTATTTAATTCGTGAAATAGATGTAGAGCAAATTAAACTGGATCAAACTATTCGAGCAAAGGAACTTGCTGCAGATGTTATTGCAAGTAATGAAGTAAGCAAGAAAATAAATGTATTTGATTCTGAAAGAAATGAATCTACATCATTTACAAGAACAAAAGAACAGTATGCGAATGTAGATACAACACACGAATTTGAACGTATCGCAGAAACACTTAATTCTGTTTATGCCGATCAACAAGAATTCGCAAATAAAGAAAATGTATTTACTGCAGATGTAGAGGTAGGACAAGAAGTTGAAAATACTTCACGGGTATTATCTGTTAAAGATGTTTCCGAAACTGACGATGCGAATAAATCGCAAAACATATTCGAGATACAGACAATTGTCGCAGAAGAAGCAGAGAGATTACATGAAATAAATGCCGGTATTACTACTGCAGATTATTCTCATCGTATCTTAAAAGAATTACAAAGCGTATCGCCAGACGTTACTTTTGCAGAAATGAAAAATGAGTTGCAAGCAACTGTAGTTGAACTGGATCAAGCAGATAAAGAAGATACTGCAGTACTTACACATGTAGATGCAACTTCTTCATTCGGATTAAAAGAACGCGTGCTTATTACCGATGTAAATACTGATGAAGTTGCCAATAAAACAGAAAAAGAATTTCAAGCTAACATAGAAGAGTTTGATTTATTTGAGGGCCTTGGTATTCCTGTATATCTTCCAGAATTCGATTTGTTCGGCCGTGTTCAAAAAGAACTAGAAACACGTATTACCTTATTTAATAATTCATCTAAATCATTAAATGTGATGCAGATGAAACTAGATCAAACAATTGAATCTGAAAAAGCAATAAAAGAACATACAACTGCAGTAATTGAAGAAGTGGCTTCTGACATCGTTCCAGTTATCTTAGATACTGAACATATATCATTAGATATTTCTTATAAACAGGATACACAACAAGCTCTTATTACAGAGCAAGAAGCCTTTACCGGTATACGTGAATTTGAAAGCGGAATTATCTCTGATATAACACCAGCCGATAAAGAAGTTATAACGAGAGATACAAATGTAATTGAAACTGTAGATGCAGCAAGGGAATCTGAACGATATGCAATCGTTAGTAAACAAGAATTATTAGAGCGACAGGCTATTGTAGACGCTGCGACTAATGAAGTAGATACACTTGATAGGAAACGTGAATTAGAAATCGTTACAGAGGAATATGAACGATTTGAACGTACACCAGAACGAGAATCAGTTCTAGAGGATAATGAACTATTCAAAATGGAGAGAGTACTAGATACAGAAAAACCAGATGAATTAATAGTTATTGAAAAAGAAAATGATGATCCTAAGTTATGGCTGCGACATAGCCGCCAATCTTGGTGGACAAATTCAAACTGGAAGAAAACAAGATAAAGAGAAGGTGATAAAATGGCAATCCAATTAGGAAAAAACTTATTGCAACCAGAACCAGGGTGGACTCGTGAACATTGCACTTTAGAGAATGCAAAACCAGGTAAGTTTTTTTCAAATGTAGACTTAACCGGCAATATTACAGGAGATAAATGGCGTGTAGTTGGGGATTCTAGCAGTTTAGAGCGGAATAGTTCCTGGTATGTCGGTGACTCTTTAGGTCGTTCATTTTATTTTAAATTTACAGGGACCGCATTGCGTATATTATTGAAAAATTTTACAACTCATGCATTTAACATTACTGTCACTATAGATAATATAAGATATGTTGGTTGGGTACCAGCTTATTCTGCTGAATACTCTCTTGTCGTATTTGAGCAACTTAATCTAATTAAGGGTGAACATAACGTTAAAGTAACTACAGAAGGAAGGGCTTCTGGTGCACCTGGATCTGCTTATACGTTTTTAACTGCTATTGATTACGCAGATTTAGGTGCTAAAGTTGGTGATGTATTAAAAGAACCGGAACCAGGTTGGAAACGGTTTGATGATACGGATAGCAATTTTCAATATTCTGGAGCATGGGACATATCTAAATCAATTGGACCCTATGGAGGTTCTTTACACTTTTGTCGAGAAAACAACAAAATAGTAACTGTACAATTCAATTTTTTCGGGACAGCTTTACGAATTATAGGCTTATTATTTTCTGCGTATGATGTAGGTCAAATTTCAATTGATAACATGCCACCCGAAAACATCTCTTATAAAAATGGTTCCACAAGGTATCAGGCACTAGTTTATGAGAAATTCGATTTAACTGAGGGTGTTCATACAGTGAGTTTATCCGGCCTTAATATAAATTTTGATGCAATCGATATTTTGGCCGGAGAGTTAATTCCCTTTAATTCTCGAAAAAAACAAGTATCGCTATACGAAAAAGAAAGTGGAAAAATATTTGTAGACGATTTTGATTACGTAAATCCCAAATGGCTTATGTCACTATCAAGTGCATTTAACAATGCTATCAAAAAAGGTTTCTTACGTATGAATCATTCTGCAGATAAAGACGTTATGCTGTTAATCGATAAACCGCAAGGTAACTTTGCAATCCAGGTTATTGCGGATTATGCTCCTACAAAAGAAGGAGATGAGGGTGGCTTACTGCTCTATCAAAACGAAAAGAATAAGGTTGAATTCCTTGAATCTTATGCTGCTAATGGTTCACAAATCAATAAAGAGTGGATGGCAATTTGTAAGGAAGATCAATGGGACTTTTACACAAAGACAGATACATTTTTTGATTATGCGGATAACGACTCATTAGCAGCAAAAAGAATTGGTGTTGTTTTAAAAAGAGGAACTGCAGAGGGATTTGTACCGCTAGACATCAATAAAATTATTATGACAACAAGCAACATGTTACGTCTGCGCCAACTATATGAAAATTATAAGGTTGTATTAAAAGATACTGCAGATAATATACTGTCTACTAACATTGTAGCTGCAGCTCATACAGGCATTGATATTCTACTTCCTTCTTTAGAGTTTGAAGGAATCATAGAAATATATGACGAGGAAAACGAACTAATAGCAAAGAAACAAGCTACCTTTTACGGTGGGGATATGTATTGCATGGGTTCATCCCTGCAAATCAAAATGAATAGCGAAGAATTAAATACAACGGATCCAACGAACTTAGGTTACATGGTGAATAATGAGCGTATTGTAAAAATGACAATCGTAAATGACAACATCGGTACTGCTACAAATATAAAACTATCCATTCAACAGTACATGGAGAAAGTTGGTTACACCTGGGCGCTTATTTCGTTAGATGGGACAAGCTATTTAAATGAAATACAGATTGATTCAGTAGCCGCACAAAGTACGCGTGATTTTTGGGTAAAGGTTGTGAAGGATACAAATTTCCTAGCATTCGAACCAATTTATTTTAATATTCATCTAAAACATAATTGAGGTGAATACAATATGGGAACTGTAATGAAATTATATAAATATACATCGGAAAGTGAGATTACACCATCAATCCTTATTGAGAGGAATATAAAAATTACAATTGAACCAGGAAAAACTCTATATGCTCCACTAGATGTAGGTTGTAACAAATACGATATTCGCACGATTCAAGTTACAAATGATTCAAATGTTGAAGCAATGTTATTTATGTACGATCAAAAAGAGAATGGGAATCAAATTTATAAAAGTTTATCAGAAAAAAGAACATATGATATTTTAGCCATTCCTTGCGAGGATAAAGATCATACAAACAAGGTCCATCTTTATATAGAAAATAGGGGCGTAGCAAACTCTACTTTTAATGTTTCTATGAAAGCCATACGTTTAAGTTAAGGAGGAACATATAAAATGACAAATAAAATTTGTAAGTTACACAGACTAGAGCGAAGAGAAGTCTTTATGAAGATTATCGATGAAATGAAAAAGGCTGGATGGCAGCAATTAAATGCTGATGCGCCATCAAAAGATAAAATTTACGTCATGTACTCAAGCGGTAACGACGGTATGAAGAACCATTCTTTAGAATTGCGCCCATTCGATTACGTCACTGCAACTAGCAAAGATATTATAGCAGGGATATATAGAGACTATGATATAAGAGACCCTGATAAGTATGCTACTGATGCAACCTTTAGATTAATTGAACGATATGATAAAGAGCAGGATGTTACTTTCGGAGGACCTGGTCCTTTCTACCCTTTGTGTTTTCATCAAGGGAAAGTAACTAACAGCACTAGTGTTACTACTATTAGTAAACCAATTGCTATGGTGGACCTATATTTATACGTTGATAAAGACATTGTTATCTATTGTGTTTATGAAAACGATGATAATCTTCCAGAACGAAAAGGGAAGACTGTAATGGGATTATTCGGAATTCCAGATGAACTATATCAACAAGAACAATTCAAGCCTATATCTTCTCCTTTTAGTGTCTTGGTGAGTGTTTGTCCAAAGTCCCCTGGTGCAGCAATGGTAGCTGCTAGAAGTAAGCTTATATATGATGGATTAAATAGTATTCCTGTTAATACTTTCATTTGGGATAAGGTATTTTTAAAGGCACCTTCTTTAGAAGGAAATATAATATTCACATCATTTTTTATGGGAGATAACGTAGATGGATTAAGGGCAAAATTTGATGGCCTTTACACATATAGAGGTTCAAATTTTGTAACTGGTGATATCGTTGAAATTTCTCAAGATGAAGAAGTGCAGAAATATAAATTATTTAACACCTACTACTCAAGTGTATGGAGTTCATTTCCGGAGTTCAACATTGCATTAAGGGTAGAATAAGGCTGGTGATTTTATGACAATAAAAGGCATAATAATTCAACCAAAAACAATGTATCAAACCGTACAACGTAAACCACAAATACGCAAAGGCTCAAAATTAGAAATCAGTGACATGTATATTACAGGGGTGAGACAAACCGCCACACGAAAAGGGGTTATGTTTAATTTCTCCCGAAACGAAAGCAAAACTACTGAAAAAGCAGTAATGAAACCACCACGTACTGAACCACTAGAATACGCGTGGAAGAAAATGAACATATAACTGGATCAAAACTCAAGCGTGCAGCAGCAGGCTTTTTTATTTTGGTCAAAATTTGAAAGGAGGTGAGAACTTGGAAAGAATTCACGAACTCATCAAGGCATTGAATATAAGCGATGTTATTACAAGTACTCAATTTAAAGTAGGTGGTGCTATCGGTGGTGGATTAGGAACAATAATTAATTTACTCTACGGCAAAGCTAATTTAATTTGGATATCAATTTATTGCTGGATTATCATGCTCGACTGGATTACGGGTAGTAAAGCTTCAAAGGTAGACGGAACATACTCATCACAATATGGAATTGAGGGCATCACGAGAACCGTGGTGCTTTTATCATTACCAGCTCTTGCACATTTATTTGATATTGCTCTTAAACTACCTGATTTCTTTTTCTTCATGGTAGTCGGTGGATTGAGTTATCACATTTTTAATAGTTTTGCAGCAAACTGTGCACGAATTGGCTGGGAAAAATGGATTCCTGCATGGTTATTAGAAAGTGTAGCATCCGAAATTCAAGCAAAAATCCAAAGAAGTGATGCACGAAAAGAAAAACATAACACCAAATAAAAAATACACGCCTTACATAAGGAGAGCATTGTCAAAAGACGGTGCTCTTTTTGTTTGGCAAAAGGGGAAAATACACAATGAAAAAACCAATTAAACTATTTAGTTCTTTATTTATGACTCTATTACTCTTATTTTCGTTTGCTACGGCTTCATTTGCCGATAGAGTACTAATTATCCAAGACTTACCGAAACAAGCATATCGCTACGGTGTGGGCGCTTATGAGGGCGTTGTTGCACATAGTACTGCAACACCAGAAGCACCAGCAATTAACATTCGAAATTATGAAGCTAGAACATGGAGAAATGCATTTGTACATTATGCTGTAGATTGGAACGAAACAGTCCAAATTGCTGATACTAAATATGTTGCTTATGGTGCTGGACCAGCTGCAAACAAAAGATTTGTTCACGTAGAACTTTCTGAAACTAGCAACCCAGATAAATTTAAATCTTCTTACGAACGTTATGTAAAACTATTAGCTAAGATTTTAAAAGATAGAGGGATTCATCCAAGCAAAGGTTTATGGACACATAAAGATATTACTTACAAATTAGGTGGAACTGACCATGAAGATCCGATTAATTATCTTCGCAGTCATGGTGTATCAGAATCACAATTCAGAGCGAACGTACAAAAGGCGTATGAAGGCGCAACAGTTACAGTTAAACCAAAACCACAAGAACCATCTCAAAAAGTTGTAGGCGCAACAGGAGTAGCTTACATTGATGGGTTTAACGTAAACCTAAGAAGTGGACCATCAACAAATCATGGTACTATCCGTCAATTAAATAAAGGGGAATCATATCAAGTATGGGGAAAACAAGGTGATTGGTTAAATCTTGGCGGTAACCAATGGATTTATAACAACCCTTCTTACATTCGATATGAAGGGGAACAAACTAATACTTCAAGTTCTGTAGTAGGAAAACGTGTTGTTTCTAAAGTGGACGACCTTCGTTTCTATGACTCTGCTTCTTGGTCTGATAAAGATGTAGCAGGAACGGTAGATGAAGGGCTTAGATTTACTATTGACGCTAAAGTATCAGTGAATGGTTCACCACAATACAAAGTACACAACAGTAAAGGCACAACATACTATGTAACTGCAAATGAAGCCTATGTGTATGTAAAGTAGGGGAACCGCCAGCATCTTGGAATAAAATCATGCTAAGCAAAAAAATACAATAAGCTGCCCATATGGACAGCTTATTTACATAATTATTGTTATCAGTAGTAAAATTTAACTCAAAAATAGCTAATTTTATTAGTTGTTGAATGTCTGAAAAAAATCAAACTAATGATATTGTCGAGATCCTTTGGTAACTTCTTGCTGTGATGACTATCATAGTGACTTTTTCTCCAGCAACCATTATTAGTGGTTAATTACCATAGGGACTTATTTTTGAAATTTGCTATTTTTTAGAAAGTATGTTAATTTAAGAAAGACCTATTTTTGTTCGGTTTGAGATTAAAAATAAATTTTGTTTTTCGTCTAAGGTATTTGAGCAAGGGTAGTAACATATGTGTGGGTATCCACACTAGGAGGCAACAATTATGGAACAAGGTAAAGTAAAATGGTTTAATGCAGACAAAGGTTTTGGATTCATCGAGCGTCAAGGTGGAGAAGACGTATTCGTACATTTCTCAGCTATCCAAATCGACGGTTACAAATCTTTAGACGAAGGACAAAGTGTAACGTTTGAAGTAGAACAAGGACAACGTGGCCTACAAGCTACTAATGTTCAAAAAGCTTAATATTAGTTCATGAAAGACCCTCTTGTAGGGTCTTTTTTTGATTTTGTTATAATATTCCGAATACAACTTTTTAAGGGGATTTGGAGTGCTTAACTTTTAATAAAAAAGAAGATGTTAGGTGTATCACCACATCGCTATCAAGCTAAGAAAATATAACTACCTCCAGAACAAGATTTTATGCTAATTTGTAATAAAAAAGCTCATTTTTTTGTTTTGGGGCTGATTTGTATTCTTAAGTTGATGGGCATGGGGTATCACCAGCATTCCGGAAAAAAACCACGCTAAGCAAAAAATAAGCTGTCCAGATGGACAGCTTATTTACATAACTACCGTTATTGGAAGTTACTTAGCATTTTATATCAGTAGTCCTCTAATATAAAAAAAGATCATCCAAAGGATGATCTAGATAACACAGTATTCGAAATAAGAGATTAAAGTGTACTAACCCAGTATGATTCTATATTTTGTTCTTGTACTTTTTGCATTAGTGTTTGTACGGCAGTATCTGGCATGACTTTATGTTTTCTTAAATTTTCTTTGTCAGGTACAATCCAGTAGAATTCTAGGTGAGATTCTTTTGATGTAGGATTTGTTTCAACTTCTAATGTATCACTATTAACTTTAAAGACATGATTAATTTCGTAATGTTGTGTATTCTCATCTTTCCATTGATTTTCAATTACACCAAGGAACTTTTCAATAGAACAAGGAGTTCCTATCTCTTCCTCCCATTCTCGTATAAGTGCATGTTGTACTGATTCTCCTAATTCAATATGTCCTCCTGGTAAAAAACAATGATGCCCTTTATAGTGTGCTACTAACAATTTTCCATCTTTTATAAGTACGCCTCTTGCAACATGGTGAAATTGAACCTTCATGTTTTTCCTCCTTAAATTGCTTATCAGATATTAAATTCTTTTAGAAGTAGTGAAATCCCTTTGTATAGCGTATACATGATTGGTTAACATAACGTCTCATTATTGGTAGCAAGAAAAAGGCGAATTCCTCTTGAAAGTAGGGATTCGCCTTTTTCTTTTTCTATAACCCTATTCATCTTTTTATACATTCCTATCCTGGTGCGATTTTAGGGTTCTTGTTTGTTACTGGAACTGTATAAAATCTTGCATACTCTTAGCGTGTTTTTTTCCGAAATGCTGAGGGCACCCTTTTTCATTTTTTAACGTTAAAAAATGGGATTTTTCTATATTTACCCTATTTTAATTTGACTCACGTCAAATAAAATGCTATAATAAGAGTATAAAGAAAAGGAGGTGAACAAAGTGGATTGGATGATAATCTTATGAACGATAACAGCGTTCATAACAATTTACTCTCAACTTTCTTCTGGTGTTAAAGACACAATTGATATTTACTACAAAATCAAGGAAGAAAAAGAAAAGAGTCGCTCCCGCCAAGAAAACGACTCTGAGTAAGACACCGCAAGAGAGGGAAACCTCTCTCGTACCTAAGATTATATCACATGACACTATATTTTATGAAAAAAGTCATTTTTAGTAACATACCAATTGTTGTGATTTTAGGATACATCTTGTATCAAATTGATTATAACAATTTACAAACATTAGATTACATCTTCATCGTACTGTGTATACTTGCATTTGTAATGATGGTGTTTAATTTAGTAACTACCTATATCAAGGGAAAGCAGGAGAAAAAGAATGTATAAATTTGAAACCAAAGACGATTTAATTCGTTTTATTCAAAATGAAATCGTGAATACTTCGGAAGCATTAGAAATTTTGGGTTGTTCACGCCAAAATTTAAATGTAATGGTGCAGAAAGAAAAAGTGAAACCAATTAAAGAAATGTCACGAGATCGATTGTATTTTAAAGAAGATATTATAAAAAGCAAAGAGCAAATGAGAAAGTAACCCATAAATCGACGGGTTACTTTTTTTATGCCGTTCTAACATAAAAAATAAGTTACGGATAACTAAAACATGAATATGTGAAATAAAAAACTTTATCAATTCGGTAGAACCCCTTTTTATATTTCTTTGATACTTACTAAAAGGAATCTTATTTTTAAAACAGAATAGTTATATTTTGAAATTACTTTTGTATTTATTAAAGAGGGGGTGAATTAGTGTTTAAATTTATTTGGGCAATTGCATTCGCTCTAATTATATTTTTTATTGTACGAAGTACGTTTATACCCTATATAGCTTCTAATGAAAATATTGTAGCTTTATTTGTCATTTTTACAGTAGTTATTATTAATTCATGGATTATTGATTTAATAAATCGTCTATATAAAAAGAAAGCCGAACTAGATAAATAGTCTAGTTCGGCTTTCTTTTTATTTTGTATATTTCATAACCTTTGTATCTGTATATACTTTCTTACCGTTTTTAATTGTATCCGTTACTGTTTTTACATAATGGTTAACTGCATCAAGATCTCTATACGCCTCAGTATGGTAATACGTAATAGAAGGTTGATTAAAATACATTAATCCACTTGCAACTACTTGTGCAGTAACCTGTACTGGTTTCCAAGGAATATAAGAAGATAATCCATTTACTAAAATAAGTCCTACATTATAACTGTCTTTATTAATCCTATTGCTTGAATCTTTGCTACTAGCGTGTTTCCAGTTGAAGCTACCATCATTAATAATTACTCCTTGTACATTACTTGTACGGGTCTCAGTCCCTGAAACCTCCCTATTAATAACGTTTTCGTTTTCATCAAATTTTACTGTTTCACTGTATAACACTTCAAATTCTGAATTTGAAGTATCCAAAGGGGATGTCACACCTGCAAATTTTGCTGGTGAATTAGTAGATTCAGGTGCTTTAGGTGAATCTGCATACACATTACCTGCGCCCCAACCAGTACCAGCTAACATACCACCAACTAGTAACATTGGGATTGCCTTTTTCTTTAATAAGTTTTTATAACCCATAATAACATCTCCATTCATTTGAAAAAATTATGCTATTTTACCGGTATTTTCTAGCACACTTCCGATACTAACTTACAGAAATCTTAAAATAAACAATTTTCAGATAAAAATACTTACAAAACAATTCGACACCCCTTCTTAAAGCTATACCCTTACTGGGCTTATAATGATTTTTATATAAATAATTTCATCTTTACAATCTAACGATTTACCGATGTTTTTACGTCAATTGATAAAAAATACATTTAATATTCTGAATATTTTTTTATAAAATTGTTTTTTACAACTTATTACAATTAAACTTTGTTATGATTGATTTTATATAAACTAAATAAAGGAGATTGCGATATGATAATTCTGAATAATGAAAAAGTTACTAAACTATTAAATGAATGGTATAAAGTTATTCTATCTAAACAAATAACAAAAGCGACAAGAATGAAAGAAGAAGTTGATGAAAAGATTAGTGTCTTAATGGTCGAACAAAACCGAGATCTACAAGATCAAAATCTCTTATTGTATTATTCTCTATTGGATTATAGTTATAAAGTGTTAATAAATAAATCATATGTAACTCGTAGTGATTTTGATGCAGTTGAAAAACTTACAACAAAAACTATTGATGAGTATTTAAAATACTACTACCATTTCTATAAAGCTGTGCATAACACCATGATTGCTAACTATATGGAAGCTATGGAGCAATTTGAAGAAGCTGAACGACTTTTAGAGTATATTCCTAACGAAATTGAAAAAGCTGAATTTAATTATAAACTTGGTGAACTATATTACCATCTTCAACAACCTTTATTAACAATTAAGCATGTCATGAAAGCAAAAGACATATACAAAAAGCATGAAGACTATGTAATAAATCAAATTGAATGCGATACAATCCTGGGATTGGCAAGTGTCACTTTAAGTCAGTTTGAACAAGGAGAAGAACTTTTTGTTAGGTGTTTGGATATGGCTAAAAAACATAACTGTACTCGACTAATTACCTTAATTCAATACAACTTAGGTTTTCTTTATGCAAAACAAGGTATATCCGCAACTGCAATTCGGCATTTAATGGATGTCTATAAATCTGAGAGACCTTACCATAAAACTGTGTTCTTATTGGCTCGAGAACATTTCAAAGTAAATGAAATTGAACAAGCACAAGAATTTTTGACTCAAGGTTTTGAATTAGCTGACGTTGAATATACACATCATTTACGAATACTTCGAGCACAATACGATGAAAATTATAAGCAGAATCTAGAAACAACGATTGCAGATGGACTAGATTACTTCGAATCCCAAAAACTTTATGGATTTATGGAAGAGTACGCTGGAATTTTAGCGAAAAAACTTTATCAAGAAGGTAATCATGAGAAGGCTAGCCAATATTTTAATATATCTTATGATGCTAAAGAATTACTTCAGAAGGGAAGTGCGTTAAAATGAAAAAAGTACTAATGGGATTTGTTAGTTTTGCTGCTGTTTTAACTATTGGAAGTTTTGCAGAATCTAATACATCACAAGCTGATCATGGTAGACCGCCTGCACCACAAAGACCAGATTATATTTCTAATGTGGCCGATTTTGATCACGGTAGACCACCTGCGCCGGCATACGAATACGGCGATACTTATATTGATCATGGTGAACATATATAAAACAAAAAGAGGACGTGATATATACGTCCTCTTTTTGTTTTATTTTAATTACGACCAAAGTATATTTGAAATAATATAAGGGATAATGTTCTAGTATATCAATTTCATCAACAATAATGTCTGGGTGTGGATTGCTATCAAGAAACTATCCGAGTGCCAACAGGAAAAAGTGTTAGTTTCTCATATAAATCTCATAATTGAGAATTGGTTTAAATAACCGGTGCACCAACAGCAAAATGCGATTCATATATTTGCACACATTTTGCTCACATTTTGTTCACGTACTATATAAAAAAATATGAAAATCTATAAAAATAATTATTTCAATAAAATTTATTCTAGATATTAAAAAGTGCCAAAACCCTTGTGGTATAAGGGTTTTGGCACTTTTGTGTTTTTTATATTTTATCAAATAAACAATCCTAAAACTGCTCATTCTTCTCCCAAGATTCAACGATATAATGAGCAATTGTGGGGTTATATCCTTTTCCAACTAAAAACATAATCGCAGCGACTTCTGTTAAAGCGTGTTTATGTGAAGTATGTTTCGCTTCATTTAAACCATAATCTACCCAAGGTTTTACGAAATCTAATACAGGTTTCTTTAAAGGTAAAAATTGTGTACCGACAACTTGTTGAATTTGTTGTTGAGTCGGTTCTGTAATAGGCCCAGGTGGTAAAATTTGTGGTTGTGTAATATCTAAAGTCGGACCTGGTGGTAAAATTTGTGGTTGCGTTGGATCAATTGTTGGTGGTTTAGGTGGTGAGACACGTGCGTCGTAGTTGGGTTGATACATTTGTTGTTGGTATTGTGGTTGTTGTGGCTGAGTTACATACGGATTTTGTTGTTCTTGAGTTTGCGGTGCTGCATATGGATTTTGAGGATATTCATAATTTGGACGTGTGTCATATGGATTTTGTTGTTCTTGAGTTTGCGGTGCTGCATATGGATTTTGAGGATATTCATAATTTGGACGTGTGTCGTATGGATTTTGTTGTTCTTGAGCTTGCGGTGTAGCGTATGGATTTTGTTCGTATTGTTGTTCTGGCTGTTGTAATTCTTGTTCCTCATATTGTTCTGTATATCTTTGTTCCGGTTGCTGAGGGTAAAATGGTTGTTGTGGATAAGGTGGTTGATTATTATAGAACATGTTTATTCCTCCTTCATGATGATGCCTACCACCTAGTGTATGGGCGGACAAGAAAATATGTGATGAAAAAAGGCGGGCGTGTTACAATAAGAAACTGGGTGAAGATAAAATGACAAAACAAGAAAAGATTAAAAAAACAATTACTTTTGTAAAAAATATTTTAGAAAAAGATGCGAGTGGGCATGATTGGTATCATATTGAGCGCGTACATAAACTGGCGATTTCTTTATCCGAGCAAGAAGGAGGAAATCGTTTTATAATTGAAATGGCAGCATTACTTCACGATGTGGCAGATGAAAAGTTAAATGAAAGTGAAGAAGCAGGAATGAAAAAAGTTTCTGATTGGTTAGAAGAGTTACATGTAGATGAGGAAGAAAGTAAACATATTCTTCATATCATCGTCAATATGTCTTATAAGGGTGGGCATGGCGGCGCAGTTGAGTCAGTTGAAGGGAAAATTGTTCAAGATGCAGACCGTTTAGATGCCCTTGGAGCAATTGGGATTGCACGTACTTTTGCATATGGCGGAGCGAAAGGGAGATTAATGTATGATCCAACAATTCCGCCGCGTGAAGTAATGACGAAAGAAGAGTATAGAAAAAATAACGATCCATCTTTAAATCATTTTTATGAAAAACTTTTAAAATTAAAAGACTTAATGAATACGAACGCAGCAAAACAAGAAGCTGAAGTTCGTCATTGTTATATGGAACAGTTTATAGAACAATTTATGAAAGAGTGGAATGCACAAATATGAAAATGTTAACTGTGGAGAACTTATCGAAATCATACGGAGAAAAACCGTTATTTGATGGATTATCATGTAGTATTACAGAAGGACAACGTGTCGGAATTATTGGTGTAAATGGTACTGGTAAATCAACATTATTAAAAATTATTGCAGGGTTAGAAACTCCTGATACAGGTGAAATGACGCATTCACGTGGATATACAATTAGTTATTTATCACAGCAACCAGAGTTTGATGAAAAACTAACAGTATTAGAGCAAGTGTTCCATGGTGATACACCTTTAATTCGTCTTCTTCGTGATTATGAAAAAGCACTATTAAATATTGAAAAAGATCCAAGTAATGAAAAAGTACAGGAACAATTATTTGCAGTGCAGCAACGTATGGATGCAATGAGTGCATGGGAAGCAAATGCAAATGCGAAATCTCTTCTAACGAAATTAGGAATTACAGATTTCACTGCAACTGTTGGGAATTTATCTGGTGGACAGAAAAAACGTATCGCAATGGCACAATGTTTTATTGAAACACCTGATTTATTAATTTTAGACGAGCCTACGAACCATCTTGACCATGAGACAGTTGAATGGTTAGAAGAATATTTAGCAAGATATACAGGGGCGGTATTACTTGTAACCCATGATCGTTATTTCTTAGATCGTGTGACGAATCGTATTTTTGAATTAGATAATGGTAAACTATATAGCTACGAAGGAAACTATAGTACATTTTTAGAAGCGAAAGCACTTCGTGAAGAGCAAGAATTGGCACAAGAATCCAAACGCCAAAATTTATATCGTCGTGAACTTGCTTGGATTCGCCGTGGTGCAAAAGCCCGTTCTACGAAACAAAAGGCGCGTATTCAGCGTTTTGATGAGTTAAAGGAACAAGAAGGGCCAGCTGCAAAACAGTCAGTTGATATTGCACTAAGTGGAAGTCGTTTAGGAAAGAAAGTACTTGAGTTAAAAGATGTAACGAAAAAATTTGGCGATAAGACGGTATTACATAATTTTAATCATATTGTGAAACCAGGCGATCGTATCGGAATTATTGGGGCGAATGGAAGCGGGAAATCTTCTCTATTAAATATGCTTGCAGGCAAGTTATCTCCTGATAGTGGTGAAGTTGAAGTAGGACAAACTGTAAAAGTTGCTTATTATACGCAAGAAAATGAAGAGATGAATTTAAATCAGCGTATGATTGAATACATTAAAGAGATTGCAGAAGTTATTCATACAACAGATGGAAAAGTAATTGGTGCATCTCAAATGTTAGAACGTTTCTTATTCCCGACGCATTCACATGGTACACCGCTTGGTAAACTATCTGGTGGTGAAAGAAGACGTTTATATTTATTACGTATTTTAATGGGGGAACCAAACGTACTATTACTTGATGAACCTACGAATGATCTAGATACACAAACATTAACAGTACTAGAAGATTATTTAGAAGATTTCCCAGGTGTCGTTTTAACTGTATCGCATGACCGTTACTTCTTAGATAAAGTAGTAGATGAACTGTTCATCTTTACTGGCGGAGGAGAAGTGCGTGAGTTCCTAGGTAGTTATACAGATTATTTAGAAATGGAAAAAACGAAAGAACTTATTGAGAAAGCGGAAGTTCAAAAAGAGAAAAAAGTAGTAGAAGCAGCTCCAAAACAACAACGTAAACGTAAACTTTCATACAATGAGCAGCGTGAATGGGAAACAATTGAAGATACAATTGCCGAACTAGAAGAGAAAATTGAGTCAATTGGAGAAGAACTTGCGAAAGTTGGATCTGACTTCACAAAGGCACAAGAATTATCTGAAGCACAGCAGAAAACAGAAGAAGAGCTAGAAAAAACGATGGAAAGATGGAGTGAACTATCAGATATCGTTGAAGGATTAAAATAAAAACAAGCTGCATATATTGAAAAGTAAAGAGAAAAACTTTACACTATTGGTAGAACCTATTTTAGGAGGGAAAAAATGAGAACATCTAATCCAATGTTGAAAAAAGAGGCATTTCGTAAAGAGGGAGCAAGCGCTTCTGCGATGACTATTGGCGGAACAGTAGGCAAAACGTTTATCATGCTTATCTTGCTACTTGCAACGTCTGTCTATTCATACATACAGATGATGCAGGGTACGATGAAAATGCCAGTGTTAATTGGTGCATTAGTAATTGCGGCAATCATCGCATTTGCATCTATCTTCTTCCCGCGAATGGCACCAATTGGGGCGCCAATTTATGCGGCGGTAGAAGGAGTTGTATTAGGAAGTATTTCAGCAGTTTATACAATGAAATTTGGCGATTCTATCGTTTTAAACGCTGTATTACTTACAATTTCAATTCTATTTGCAATGTTAGTTTTATATGCAACACGCGTTGTAAAGGTAACTGATAAATTCCGTACGGGTGTAATTGCAGCGACAATGGGAATTATGGTTATGTATTTAATCGTATTCTTATTAAATATGTTCGGTGTAACTGTTCCATATATTCACCAGGGCGGTACAATCGGTATTATCATTAGTGCGGTTGTTATTGTAGTTGCTGCATTAAATTTATTACTAGATTTCGATTTAATCGAAAGCGGTGCACGTAGCCAAGCTCCAAAATATATGGAATGGTACAGTGCAATGGGTCTAATGATGACTCTAGTATGGTTATACTTAGAAATTCTTCGTTTCGTTTCTTACTTTACGAAAAATGACTAATGAAAAAATCCTGCATGAAATGTGCAGGATTTTTTTATTTTCAAAGATAAATTGAATGAATGGTATAATGTGGATGTTAGAAGTTTGAATGGAAGGGGATGGAATATGATGAAAGAGAAGAAAGGGATTATGAAAAAACTATTTTCTAAAAGTTTTTTCATAGAACTAGATGATGCTTTAACATATCCGTCAGCAGAATGCATTATTTCAGCCATTGAAGGGTATGCAGCTGAATGTAATGAACTACTAAAATTTGAGAGTAAAGTTAAACCGATTACATTCTACTTAGACGATGCATTGTTTAGCGCTGAAATAAAGATGGCTCGCGGAGGGTATTACATCTCTTGCAGTGAAATATAATATATCTTGAAACCTTACATGTTCATAATATGTAGGGTTTCTTTTTTGCTTTTTTATATGCAAAGTAATCCTTTTTACTTTAGAAATATATAATTTTATCCTTTTTACCCTTCACACATTTTTCTTTACAATGAAGAAAAACATGCGAGGTGGTATAACTTATGATGAATCGAGTTGTATTAATCGGTAGATTGACAAAGGATCCAGAATTATACTACACAAAACAAGGCGTCGCTTATGCACGAATATGTGTTGCAGTGAATAGAGGATTTCGAAATAGTTTAGGTGAACAACAAGCAGATTTTATAAATTGTGTCGTTTGGCGAAGAGCAGCTGAAAATGTAACAGAATATTGTACGAAGGGATCACTTGTTGGAATTACAGGGCGTATTCATACGAATAATTACGATGATGAAAAAGGAAAGAAAATATATAGAACTGAAGTTGTGATTGAGAGTATTACCTTTTTGGAGAGAAGGAGGAAGGGGGCATCGTAATAAAAGGGGATTTTAAGTAATAGCTTCGGAAAAAATTGTGGAAAGTATTTTAATAAATTTAAAGAAGGGGTACTGTCAGCAATTTTGAAGAAAAATACGCTAACGAAAATTATAAATTTAAAATTTTTTATACTGAATATTGAAAGACTCCTCTGGAAATGGTTACTCATTGAAGTGGGATTATTAGATTGGTTCTATTCCACATTTTTCACGGTACTTGTTAATCTTTTGAATCATTGATTTATTAATATTGAAGATAATTATGTGCATATTAATCACATAATTTGTCCCTATCAAAATGAACTTTTCTTGCATCTACTATATTGTTAAGAATATTTTATTTTGAAAGGATGTGATTATATGGCTCATAAATCTACTGGGGTTTTTCGAGTTCCGGTTTCTGAGAATGGTATTATTCCAACTGCTCTCAATATTATGTTAAACAATGATTCACGCTGCCATACTAGTAATGTAACGGTAATTGTTAAGAGAAGTCCAAACACTTTTTTCCCAACGCAAAATGAATTAGTTGAAATCTCTCGTACTATTGTTTCTTTAGGACCAAACAGAACATCTAAGATTGTGTTGTTTACTCCAGAATTCCATATAGAAGATTTTCTTGACGTTATCATTAGAGGAAATAAAGATGATGTTGAGGATGTTCTTGTGTATTCTTTCTTAGCGGACTCAGAAGGTCACAATCTTCCATCTACTGTTTTCAGAAATGAAGAATATACTTTTGCTTGCTAACACCATGATGATGTATATCATACACAAATATATTTGACATAATATGGAATTACCGTAACGAAAAAGGCGAACCTCTTAATTTCATAAAGGGTTCGCCTTTTTTCTTTCTATCACTCTAAGCAATTCCATTAATTCATCTTTCGGAATATCCACAATCAAAATGTCTTCAGAAATCAATTCTCCACCAACAAGTCCCTCAGAGCGCATTCGTATGAACGTTTTTATATATAAATCGTTCTTCTTTCTTAGTAGTATCCTCCAGAGCTTTATTTATTAACTGCACTTCACTTTAAAATGAATGATCTAACTAGGATATAGATACCTCTTTTTATGTAGGGCAAAGAGAACAAATTCCCTCCTTAAAATAAAACCTATCGGAAGCGAACGGTTTTAAAATTTCGTTCCTAATTTGAAATGTAAAAAATGAAATAGTATGGTAGCGGGAAGAAAGTAGTAAAATTAAGCATCCGAGTAGGAGTATAGAGTGATAACATGTTACAATACAGCTAAGAACACGCAATAAAGGAGAGTTTTTTACGTGAAGATTAAAGCAATTGAACCGACGCCAAGTCCAAATACAATGAAAGTTATTTTGAATGAAGTATTACCATCAGGAGCGCGTAATAATTATACAAATGAAAATAAAGAACAAGCACCAGTACAAGTGCAAGAAATTTTGAAAATTGAAGGCATTAAAGGTGTGTATCATGTAGCAGACTTTTTAGCAGTCGAGCGTAATGCGAAGTATGATTGGAAAGTTTTATTACAACAAGTTCGTGCCGTTTTCGGTGAAGAAGTAGTAGAAGAAAGCGAAGAACAGCAACTTTCTCACTTTGGAGAAGTGAAAGTATTTATTCAAATGTTCTTTACAATTCCGATGCAAGTGAAGTTAACAGATGGAACGACGGAAGAGCGTGTTGGTTTACCTGATCGTTTTAAAGAATCAATCATGAAAGTGCAAATGTCTGCACCTAACGTTGTGAAAGAGCGTAAATGGGTAGAGCAAAGTACACGTTACGGTAATTTTGAAGAAATAGGGAAAGAAGTAGTAGAAGAAATTGTTGCTGCTTATTCAGAAGAACGTGTAAATGAAACAGTTAAAGAATTATTAGATCAGGCTGGGGCAGTTGAAGTAACGATTCAAAAGCGTGAGCCATATAAAGTAACAGAAGAGATGATGAAAGATTCTGACTGGAAAAATCGTTTTGCAGCTTTAGAGCAAATGGATCCTACTGAAGAGGATATTCTAGTGTTGAAAATGGCGTTAGACGATGAAAAAGTATCTATCCGCCGCATAGCAACAGCTTATTTAGGTATGGTAAAAGGTGATGAAGTATTACCGTTATTATATAAAGCGTTATTAGATCGTTCAGTAAGTGTTCGTCGTACTGCAGGGGATTGCTTATCAGACGTAGGTGACCCAGCAGCGATGTTCGTTATGATTAAATCGCTGAAAGACCCAAGTAAATTAGTACGCTGGCGTGCAGCTATGTTCTTATTTGAACTTGGAGATGAAAGTGCGATTCCGGCATTAAAAGCAGCGCAAGATGATCCAGAGTTTGAAGTAGCGATGCAAGCTCGTCTTGCATTAGAGCGTATTGAAGGCGGCGAAGAAGCGAAAGGTTCTGTATGGAAACAAATGACGGAATCTCGTAAAGGGGAATAATATATGATTGTTTTCTATGATAGTTGGTGTCCGATGTGTACTGCAGTGGCAGAGCGTACGAAGAAATTAGATAAAAAGGGTAAAATGACATTTGTTTCATTTCGAGATGATGATGTAGTTAAGAAGTATGATCTTTCTCAAGAACTACAAAGTAAGATGGAGCAAAGGATGTATATTTTTAAAAATAATAAATGGTATGACGGAATTCATAGCATAAACGTATTAGCGAAGGCTGTTCCATCTTATTGGTTTGCAGTGCCTTTTATAAAATTATCTATCGTACTTGGATTTGGAAGCAAAGTATACGATTATATCGCTAACAATAGAAAACTTGTCCCAGTTGGACATTGCCGCGGTGGGGTTTGTGAAATCCCTTCAAAAAAATGAAAACGTCACTATCTTTCTTTTGCACCTATTAATAGAGCGTGATATGATGAATTTGGAATGAAAGTTGAAGGAGAGATACAAGATGTCAAATGCTTATGAAGAATACATGCGTCAAATGGTAATTCCAATGCGCCAAGAATTAGTGCGTTCTGGATTTGAAGAGTTAACTACAGAAGAAGCTGTTACAGAATTTATGGAGAATGCATCAGGTACAACATTAGTAGTTGTAAACTCAGTTTGTGGATGTGCAGCTGGTTTAGCGCGTCCATCAGCAGGTCAAGCAGTTGTTCGTGCTGAAAAACAACCTGATCATCTTGTAACTGTATTTGCAGGTCAAGATAAAGATGCTACTGCAAAAATGCGTGAATACTTCGGAGAAATCCCTCCATCTTCACCATCTATGGCATTATTAAAAGGAAAAGAAGTTGTTCACTTCATTCACCGTCATGAAATTGAAGGTGCAACTATGGACGAAATTATTACGAACTTAGAACAAGCTTTCGAAAAGAATTGCTAAAGAAGGGGGAGAGTAAATCTCCCTCTTTTCTTTATATAGAGGTGAAATAATGATAGTAACAACAGCAGGACGAACAAATAAAGAAATGACATCTTATGCAAAAAAAATAGCGACAGAATTAAATAGTTCTTTCGTTATACGTAATGATATACCTGTGCACAAACTGCATGAGAAATATGAACAAGATGTGCTTGTCGTAGGGAAGAACCGATTAGCTATTTACCCTGAAGGTACGGAAGAGTCGTTTTTCTTTCATCCAAACTCAGCAATGTTTCGTGTGAAAAGGTTAATGCGCGGAGAGCACGATCCGTTTGTACAAGCTGCTAAATTAGAGAGCGGAATGACGGTGTTAGATTGTACGCTCGGCATGGCATCAGATAGTATTGTAGCTAGCTATATTGTTGGTGAAAGTGGAAAGGTAACAGGACTTGAAGGTAACGAATATATGGCTTACATAATGGAAAAAGGTTTGCAAACATGGTCTTCATCAGTTGCTGAAATCGATAAGGCAATGCAAAGAATCCATGTAAAGCAAACAGAGCATTTCGCTTTTTTAACGCAATGTGAGGATAATAGTTATGACGTTGTTTACCTTGATCCGATGTTTGAAGAAACTGTCATAGAATCAGATGGAATTAAAGGATTAAAACACTTCGCTTTGTATCATGATATTACTGATGAAACAATTGCGGAAGCGAAGCGTGTGGCGAGAAAGCGTATTGTTCTGAAAGACCATTTCCGTAGTACTAGATTTGAAAAACACAATTTTCACGTATACAAAAGAAAAAGTGCAAAGTTTCATTTTGGCGTAATTGACCCTTGCTAATTGTTTGAAAAGATGTATAATAAGCAATAATTAATTAAATATACTGTCTGTGATGAAGAGAGTAGTCTTTTTCAGAAGGAAAGCGAGCTAGGGATGGTGTGAGCCTAGTGCGGAAGAAAAAGATGAAGCGCACTTCGGAGACGCTTCTTGAACGAATAGTAGAGTAAGCCGAGGTCCCCTGTCCTCGTTATAAACGGGAAAGTGGTTCGTAATGAACAACAAGGGTGGTACCACGGGTTAAAACTCGTCTCTTATATAGAGACGAGTTTTTTGTGTTTAAAAAAATAAGGAGGTTGTAGTATGGAATATAAAACACAGTTTGCGAAAAGTTTATCAAATATTTTTGTAAATGAATTAACGCAAAATCAAATTTTAGATTTAATCGAAACACCGAAACAAGATGAATTCGGAGATGCAGCGTTCCCATGTTTTTCACTAGCGAAGCAATATGAAAAATCACCAGCTATTATCGCAAAGGAAATTGCGGAGAAAGTAAATGATCCGTTCTTTACGAAAGTAGAGGCTGTTGGTCCTTATGTAAATGTATTTTTCAATCGTGAAACTGTAAGTGATGCTGTATTAAAAACGATTTTAGCTAAGAAAGAAGAATACGGTCAAAATTACTTTGGATGTGAAAAAACAGTAGTTATTGATTACTCATCTCCAAATATTGCAAAACCTTTTTCGATGGGGCATTTACGTTCTACAATGATTGGAAATTCACTGAAACATATCGCTGAAAAATGTGGCTATGAAGTTGTAGGAATTAATTATATTGGGGATTGGGGAACACAGTTTGGAAAGTTAATTACTGCTTATAAAAAATGGGGAAATGAAGCAGTAGTTAAAGAGGATCCAATCCGTGAATTATTTAAGTTATACGTTCAATTCCATGAAGAGGTAAAAGACGACGAAGAACTAGAAGAAGAAGGGCGTGCTTGGTTTAAGAAATTAGAAGAAGGTGATGAAGAAGCTGTTGAGCTTTGGAATTGGTTCCGTCACGAATCCTTAAAAGAATTTTCTCGAATTTATGAACTTCTCGGTGTAGAATTTACTAATTTTCAAGGAGAAGCTTTTTATAATAACTTAATGGAAGATTTCATTGGGATTTTAGAGGAGCATGAGTTGCTTGAAGAGTCAGAAGGCGCATTAGTCGTTAATTTAGAAGAAGAGGGAATGCCGCCTTGCTTAATTAGAAAATCAGATGGTGCGACTATTTACGCAACACGTGACTTAACGGCAGCGTTATATCGTCAAAACACTTATGCATTTGATAAAGCCCTATATGTAGTTGGCCTGGAACAAAGTTTACACTTCAATCAATTTTTCACTGTATTAAAAAAGCTTGGCTACAATTGGGTTGACGGCATGGAACATGTACCGTTTGGGTTCATTTTAAAAGACGGTAAGAAAATGTCGACACGTAAAGGAAGAGTTATTTTACTTGAAGAAGTACTTGAGGAAGCAATAGACCTTGCAAAACAAAATATTGAAGAGAAAAACCCAAACTTAAAACAGAAAGAAGAAGTAGCAAAGCAAGTCGGTGTAGGAGCAGTCATCTTCCACGATTTGAAAAATGAGCGTATGCATAATATCGAATTCTCATTAGAAAATATGCTGAAATTCGAAGGAGAAACAGGACCATATGTACAGTACACACATGCGCGTGCTTGCTCTATTTTAAGAAAAGAAAGTGTAGAATTTGAAACGTGTACGTTTGCATTAAAAGATGATCATAGCTGGAGCGTCGTAAAATTACTGAATAAGTTCCGACAAGTAATTGAAGCAGCCTTCAACAAAAATGAGCCATCAATCATTTCGAAATACGTATTAGATGTAGCACAATCGTTCAATAAATATTATGGAAATGTGCGTATATTGGAAGAGAGTAAAGAGAAAGACAGCAGACTGGCATTAGTTTATGCTGTGACGGTTGTATTAAAAGAGGGATTACGTTTGCTTGGGGTGGAGGCACCTGAGGAGATGTAACATAAAAAGGTGTACGTATCATAGTAGATATGTATACCTTTTTTATATTTATAGGAAAGGTATAAGCAAAAGTTTCATTTTTTTAAAACTAAACTTAACTTTTCTTTAAAGTATAGGAATGTCTTTATTAAATGGAGAATTGTAATGTTATATAAGGAGGCGTTAGGTTTGGAAACATACGACTGGAACAGTAAACTAACATATTTAAAAAATACAAGAGATTTATATTACAACGACGATTATGTAAGTTTTTTAGTAAATTCAGTTTGGAAGATTAATAAGCCCGTACATATCGTTGATTTCGGTTGTGGATATGGTTATTTAGGCTTAGTATTAATGCCGTTACTTCCAGAAGGTTCAAAGTATACAGGCATTGATAGTGGAGAAACATTACTTGCTGAAGCGAGAGAGTTGTTTCATCTACTTCCATATGAATCAGAATTTATTGAGGGGGATGCTACAGAAATTGAATTGAACGATAAATACGATATAGCAATCTGTCATGCTTTCCTATTACATATGAATACTCCAAAAATGATGTTAGAAAAAATGATACATGCAATTAAAAAAGGTGGTAAAATAATCTGTTTTGAACCACATTGGATTTCAAATATGTCTTCATATGTCTTAGATGGAGAGAATCAATCGGAAATTATTAAACTAGGTGCTTTGCAGAAGTTATTTGAAAAAGACGCGCAGAGAAACGGTAAAGATGGAAATATTGGCATGAAAATACCGATGTATTTAAGTAAATTAGGTGTGAAAAATATTGAGTGTAGAGTGAGCGATAAAGTGAACTTTTTAGACTCTAGTATGCATCACAATGATAAACACAGTTTGTATCATTCATTAAGAGAAGAGGGGATTGCGGACAACCCGGGTGATAAACAGCAATTTATAGAACGTTTAATGATAAGAGGATTAACATATGATGAAGCATTAGCTCAATATGAAGCAGAACTACGATTTTTTAAAGCGCTCCATATACATTCATCTTTAGTATATGCTCCGAATATGAAAATTACATTTGGTGACATAGAATGTTAAAAGGTAGCAATTTATTGAGGATTGACATTTTTTATCGATAAGTCGATATTCACCGTATAATCGCTGATATATTTGAATTATCGCCGATATAATTTCATGTACTGATTTTGGCCTTGAAAAGATAAGATCCTCAATTCACGTTATTCCATATAATTAAACAAAATACGAAGAAAAACAATCATTTTTACTATATTTTGTTATAAATTCGAATAATATTAAATAATACTATCCATTATAGGAGATTTTAGTTGAATACCTACAATATGATGTGTAAAATCTAAGCAAGTAGCAGTTTAAATAAATATTCGAGGTGAATGCATGCTAGATTTTAAGCAGTTAGAAGCTTGTTTGAAAGACAAGAGATTTGTAGATGGATTACAGGAAATAAATAATGAAATTTCATATATAAAAGAAACGAATACTTTATCCTATGTGAAGACTTGGCTTGCTAATATTCCTTCACATAAGGAGTTTGATATATTAATTCGCCTTACTGATGAAGGGCTTATGCACCAATACAGTTCATTCCTCATTCGCTACGCTTATAAAAAATTCCCAAATATGAGAACGCTCTCTTTATATTGTGATGAGTTAATTGATGAGCGAAAAATCCTTGAAGCAGAACAGTTGTTAAAAGACTCTTTAGAAGAGGCAGATAAAGAAGAAATAGATGACGATTTTTTAGCGAAAACATATTTTACTTTAGTACGATGTTTATTAGAAATGAAACGAAATGAAGAAGCGCTCATTTATATGCAAAAAGCAGAGGAGTACAGTACACGTGCGGTCTTTGATAAATGGGGCTACGTCTATATGCATACAGGTGAATGGGAGAAAGCAGAAGAACAATTTTTAGCTGGAAAGCAGCATAAAGATTGTGAAGAACTATCTACCTACTTATTATCACAGTTATATGCGAATAAAGGGGAACAAAAACATGCATTACAGTTAATTGATGATGCGATTGTAAAGTTTCCACAAGTACCATATTTTCATTTTGAAAAGGTAAAGTATTTATTAGATTTAGCGAAATATGAAGAGATGTTAGAGGTAATAGATAATATTAATAGTACGCTTCCTTATCATGCTTATGAAACTTACTTTGTACATTTACGTGCAGAAGCGTTGTACAAAATGAATAAACTTGTAGATTTACAACAGTTATTAAAAGAAGAAAAAAGTTTAAAAGGCTCTTTATATCATAATTTAGAAAAAAATCCAGATGGAAAAAAGGTTCACCTGCCGATAGTTCCAATTGTACAAAAGGATAATTATTGTGTTCCGACAAGTTTAGAAATGATGTTGCAGCTATGGGGAGAAAAACGTACACAAGATGAAATAGCAGAGTTTATTTTTGATATGACAGGCTCAAAGTTTTCCGATACGGTCTCTTATATTGAAGAGTTAGGCTATGAATATCGTTATTTTAAAGGGAATGAGGAAATTTATAAGATATTACTCGACCGAAAGATCCCCGTTTTATTAAGTATAGACATCGAACATGCTTCACATGTGCAAGTGCTATCAGGATATGATGATACGTTACAAGCTTTTTATGTTCAAGATCCAAACTTTATAGAACCAGTTCTTGTGGAATATAGTAAATTGCAAGAGAAATATCGTTATACAGGTTGTTTGGCGATCACGTTTGTTCCGAAAGAAAAGAAGGAAAAACTAGCATTTTTAAGTGAAGAAGAGAATCATTATTTTAAATCCATTTTCTCTCTTACAGATCATTTAGATGAACAAGATAAAGAGGGAATTAATAACTTAGTACAATTTTTAAAAGAGACGAGTGATAATCGGAATACGTGGTTATATACGATGAAACATTTAGATGTTGAAGTAGATAAAGAATTTATTTTATATTGTATAGAAAAGTTAATGGAAAAGTTTCCGAACTCGGATTTTGTTAAATTGCATGGTGCACAGTGCTTTATTCGTCTTCAAGAAATGGAGAAAGCTGAGCAAATGCTGGCAAGTGTTGAGAAGAAAAATAATCGTGCTTTATATCATTTGATAAATGGAAGATATGCATTTGAACAGGAAAGTTATATAGAAGCGATTACAAGTTTTCGTTCCTCATTACAATTGGACGCAGATCAGCCGATCGCCTGGAGTTTCCTTGCGTTATCTTATATGTATATCGATCAATCTGAAAATGCGTTGCAGTTTTCTCAAGTAGCTGTAGAACGTAGTCCAGAAAGGTTCACTTTAACGAATCACGGTTTAATATTAATAGATTTAGAAAGATATGAAGAAGCATATGAAATCTTTAATAATTTGTTAAGAGAATATAAAAATGAGGCGCATGTATGGTATGAACGAGCGAGATGTGCGCATCAATTAGGGAAATTACATTTAGCGATAAAAGGACTTAAAGTGGCGATTCAGTTAGATAGTAATGCGCCTTACATTTATACGAAACTTTCAGAGATCTATGAATCTGATTTGAAGGATGAGAAAAGCACAAAAGAAATTTTATTAAAAGGTATTGAGAATTGTGATGATAAGGCGTCTCTATATGTAAGATTAGGTGATTATCATTTTCAAAATGATAGTCTGGAAGAAGCAGAAACATTATATAAGCGTGCTTTAGAAGAAGATAATGAAGATGTTTATTCTCATTTCGGACTTACGCAAGTTTATATGGCAAAAGAGCGATATGATGAAGCGAAAGAATATATTCTTGGTCTCGAAACACAAATTGAAAAGAGCCAAGATTTCCTTATGAATGCAGGAATGGTTTTATGGGATGCAGAGGTTGAACTTGGTGGAAATGAAGATGGGTTTAAAGTAGCATTGTCTAAGTTAGAGAGTGGTATAAAGCAGAGTGAATATAATGTAGCAAGTGCGTTAGATGAATATGTGAATCGAATTAAAGGAACTGTATTTGTACAACGAGGTATAGCATTCTTAAGAACGTTACAAAAAGAAAGAAATGAAGTAAGTGAATACAGTTGTTATGCAGGTATTTTACATGAATCTATTGGACAGTATGGCCAAGCGATGAAAAGATATAATAAAGCAATAGAACAAAAGAAAACGGCATTGCCATATTACCGAATTGGTGAAACACTTATGGCATTAGGACAATTGACAGAAGCAAAACAAGCGTATGAAACATGTTTAGAGCTTGATGAAAACTTTTTAGGTGTACATTTACAACTAGCAGAAATATACGAAAAAGAAGAAGACCGTTTCAAAGAACAAATTCATATGGTTCAGGCGATGAAAGAAGAGCCTTTGTATATAAATATGGAATATTTGGCACAGCTTTCAGTAGAAATAAATCTTCAAGAAGAGTTGCTAAAGGAATTAGAACATCTAGCAGGCGAAGTACCCGAAATATGGCGCTTAGATGCGATTGCGTATGTGTATGGAGCGATGGATGAAATAGATAAAGAACAAGCACAGATTGAAGAAGCGCTACAATTAGATAGTGAGCATGCAGAAGTTCTATATCATTATGTAAAAGTATTAGTGAAAAAAAGAGATGCAAAAGCGATTGAAGTTGCAATGAAAGTAATACAAAAAGATGTAAATAATGAACGTATATTTGATGTTTATGTAAAAGCGGTAGAACAACATAAGAAATTGTCTAACATCCGGGATTTTCTTCATACATTAAAAGTGAAAAAAGCAGAAAGAAGTACAGCATTCATGTGTGCAGCAGCTGCGGTTACGGAAAGATGGATTGAACGTCAACAAAATGAACAACCGAAAAAATCTATATTTACGAGAGCTTTTTATCGTATGAAAAACCGGGCAAAAGAAATTTCAATGGTTACAACAATTATTGAGTTATATGAAATCTCATTAAAGTTAAATCCAAAAAATAGTATGGCAGCACAACGATTTGGATTATTTTACGAAAATGTATCGATGAATAAAGAAGCGATAGATGTTCTGCAAACATCGTTAGAAAATAAATGGGATTATGAGGTAGCGAAGCAACTTGTAAATCTTTTCATTGAGTGTGAGGACGAAGATTTGTTACAAGATGCTGTAGAGTTAATGAAGCAATTAGTTCGAGAGCTACCGGATGATTATGATACGCTTCTTATACAAGCGCAAGTATTCTTGAAAGTTGGGGAAGAAGGAAAAGCAGAAAAAATATGCTTACAATTAACGGAGAAAACACCGTTTGTAAGTAGAGGATTCCTTGCTTTAGGAGAAATATACCAAAGTCAAGAGAGATATGAAGAGGCAATTCAGTTATTAGAAGATGCTTCTATACATCATCCAAATGATACGGCAATTCTTCTCTCATTAGCATCTTCATATCATAGTGCCGGCCAAACGATAAAGGCAGAAAAAATAACAAGTGAAGTAGTAACAATGGATACGAGTGATCTGTTAGCAAGATATGATCATGCTTGTTATTTAGCGTTATTAAATAGAAATGCAGAGGCGAAAGAAGAGCTTGAACATGTACTTCGTGAGGATGAATCTGGATTTTTTGCTGAACTTATCGAAGAAGATGAAGATCTAGCAAGACTGAGAGAGTTTGAAAAGTAATTGTATATGTATATAAGTAGTGAAAAAAGGATATAAATAAAAATATATTTTGAATTAGTTGACAATTTATTGTTAAATGGCATAAAATAGCTTTTAACAAAGTATACAAATCTGAAGACGAGAAAGAGTAAAATAATGAACTGTTCCCCAGAGAGCCGGTAAAGTGCTGAAAGCCGGTGTTCAGACGTTATTTGAAAATCATCTCCGAGGAGCCGAGGCTGAAAGTAAGTAGGCCCGGACGGATGTCTACCGTTACAAAGAACGCGTATGTTAGTACGTTGCTAAGCGCTATTAGTGAAAAGCTAATAGAATTAGGGTGGTAACGCGGGTAAACCCGTCCCTACTTCATAGGGGCGGGTTTTTTGTGTGCTTTTAAAACATTCAAAGGAGTGATTGTAGATGAAGAAAGTAGATGTAAAAGAGTCAGCTGTAGGGAGAGAAACACGTATTCGTAAGCAGTGGAACGAACAGAGCATTTTTGAACAATCAATTCAGAATCGAGAAGGCGCGCAATCGTTTGTGTTTTATGAAGGACCACCAACGGCGAACGGTTTACCACACGTCGGCCATGCACTTGGTCGGGCAATTAAAGATTTAGTAGCAAGATATAAAACGATGGCCGGTTTTAAAGTAGTAAGAAAAGCAGGATGGGATACACACGGTTTACCTGTAGAATTAGGTGTTGAGAAGCAACTTGGTATTTCTGGTAAACATGAAATCGAAGAGTACGGAATTGAGCCATTTATTAAGAAGTGTAAAGAGAGTGTATTCACATATGAAAAGCAGTGGCGTGAGTTCACTGAAAGTATCGGTTATTGGGTAGATATGGATGATCCATACGTTACTTTAGAAAATCCATATATCGAAAGTGTATGGCATATTTTAGGGACGATTCATGAAAAAGGCTTGTTATATAAAGGGCATAGAGTTTCACCGTACTGCCCAAGCTGTCAAACCTCTCTCAGTTCACATGAAGTTGCACAAGGGTATAAAACAGTAAAAGATTTAAGTGCAACAGTTAAGTTTAAAGTGGAAAATAGTGAAAATGAGTATTTCTTAGGTTGGACGACAACACCATGGACACTTCCAGCAAATGTTGCACTTGCTGTACATTCAAATATGGAATACGTTAAAGCGAAACAAGAAGGTCATGTATACATTGTTGCGAAAGAACGTGTACAAGAAGTATTAAAAGAAAACTATGAAGTATTATCTGTTCATAAAGGTGAAGAATTAGTAAATACATTTTACACAGCACCATTTCCAATGAAAGAAGTGACAAATGGTTACCGTGTTATTGCAGCGGATTTTGTAACGGCAGATAGTGGTACTGGACTCGTTCATATTGCTCCAGCATATGGGGAAGATGATTATAGAGTTGTTCAAAGTGAAGGATTGTCGTTCCTACATGTTGTAGATGGAAAAGGTGAGTATACAGATGCAGTACCATTTTTGAAAGGTAAATTTGTAAAAGATTGTGACGTTGATATCGTTCGTTATTTGGCGAAGGAAGGTTTGCTATATCATAAAGAAAAATATGAACATAGTTATCCGCATTGCTGGCGTTGTGATTCACCACTTCTTTATTATGCAGGAGAAAGTTGGTTAATCCGAACAACTGCAATTAAAGATACATTTTTAAAAAATAATGATTCTGTTACTTGGTATCCGGATCATATGAAACATGGACGTTTTGGTAAGTTTTTAGAAAATATGGTTGACTGGAATATTAGCCGAAATAGATATTGGGGAACACCATTAAACGTATGGGAATGCGAAAGTTGCGATCATCAGTTCGCACCGAAAAGCATTGCTGAATTAAGAAAGCATAGTAAGAAAGAAACACCTGAAGATTTAGAATTGCATAAGCCGTATGTAGATGAAGTGCAAGTCTGCTGCGGGAAATGCGGAGGCACAATGAATCGCACACCAGAAGTAATCGATGTTTGGTTTGATAGTGGTTCTATGCCATTTGCACAATATCATTACCCATTTGAAAATAAAGATTTATTTGAAGAGCAGTTTCCAGCGGATGTTATTGCAGAAGGAATTGATCAAACACGCGGCTGGTTTTATAGTTTATTAGCAGTATCAGCACTATATACAGGCAAAGTGCCGTATAAACGAGTGTTATCACTAGGGCATGTTTTAGATGAAGAAGGACAAAAAATGTCTAAAAGTAAAGGCAATGCACTAGATCCAGTTGATTTAGTAGAGAAGTTTGGTGCAGATGCGCTAAGATGGGCTTTACTCGTTGATAGTGCCCCGTGGAATGCGAAGCGTTTTTCTGAAAGAACAGTACTGGAAGCGAAATCTAAATTTGTAGATACATTAGTCAATGTGTATAGCTTCTACGTTTTATATGCAAATTTAGATGAGTATAATCCGAAAGAAACGTATGACGTAAAGCTTACGAAATTAGACGAATGGGTATTATCAAGATTGCATAGTACAACGAAAAAAGTGAGAACAGCACTTGATGAGTATCAATTTACGAATGCAGCTCGTGAAATTGCAGCACTTGTAGATGAAGTGAGTAACTGGTATGTAAGACGCTCACGTAATCGTTTCTGGGAATCTGGTATGAACGCTGAAAAAGCATCTGCCTATGAGACACTTCATGAAGTGCTTGTAACAATTAGTAAATTAATTGCACCATTTACACCGTTTGTCGCGGAAGACATTCATCTGAATTTAGAAGGAAGTAGCGTTCATTTAGCGGATTATCCAGTTGTAAATGAATCACTACTTCAGCCGAAATTAGAAGCGGAAATGGATGCTGTTTTACAAGTTGTCGAACTTGGAAGAAGTAACCGTAATCAGCATTCTTTAAAAGTAAAACAGCCGTTAGCTGAGCTTGTATTACTTGAGCATAAAGAGAATGATATCGATTGGGAATCTTATCGCGATATTGTAATGGATGAGCTAAATGTGAAAGCATTCCATGTTGAACTGGATGAAACGAAGTATACATCATATCAATTGAAGCTCAATTTTAAAACAGCAGGGCCGAAGTTCGGTAAAAATGTGAATGCAGTAAACGGCTGGTTAAAACAATTATCACAAGAAGAAGTACAAAAATTTGTATCAACAGAAAGAGCAGTTTACGAAGCAACATCAGGAGAAGAAGTGGTTGTAACCGCTGAAGATGTGTTAGTTGAGAAAGTTGCAAAATCAGGATTCTCTAATACGACTAACGGACAATATACGGTTATGTTAGATACGAATGTAACGGAAGAATTGTTACAAGAAGGAGTAGCTCGTGAATTCATTCGTGCGGTTCAAGAATATCGTAAGCAGTTGAATTTACCAGTTAACTTACGAGTTGATGTGATTCTTGATGCAGAGGAAGAACTACAGCAAACGTTAACGAATCATAAACATCTATTGGAAGAAAACTTACTCGTCAAGCAATTTACATTTGGCCACTTAACGAATGAAGACGACGAGCTTTCTTTAGGGGAGACAAAACTCCGAATTAAGTTAAGCGAGGCTAATTAATGAAAAAAGGAAGTTGGAATCATTCCAACTTCCTTTTTTGTATGAAGGGAGATTAACCGGATGATTTCCTCATAATCCACTCGATAGGGACACTGGAACATTTCTTTCTTCATATTTTAAAAGTATAAGGTTGAAAGAATTGATAAAGAAATATATTTCTAAAGTATTGTTTTCGTTTTACACATAAATATTGAGAAAATTTCACTTACCCAAAATGTAAAGGTAATAGAATTGCTCGTATAGAATTACTCGTAGATTCACTTTATTTCGTTACTTGTCGACAGTAATAGCCTTATAGGAATGGGGTAAAGGTTTCAATTTATTAGGGGGAGTGGTTTTATGTTAAACAAAAAAATGGTGGCAATGGCAATGACTGTACCATTAGTAATGGGGACGATTTCTACAGTTTCCGCATTGGAAAAGAAGCAAGTAAAGGTAGAAGCTTATTCACCACAGAAAAAAGCAGTTGAATATTTAAAAGGGAATGCCAATCAGTATGGATTAAAGCCCGATCTTTCAGACTTGCAATATATTTCTACAACAGAAACGTCAGTAGCTTCATATGTTAGGTTCCAACAAGTAGTAAATGGCGCGCCTGTATTTTCAAAACAAATTACGGTTACTCTTAACGGAGAGGGAAAAGGAGTACTTGCTGTTTCTGATTATCAACCTGTTACAGGTGTGAAAGAAGTAACGACAAAAATTAGTGAAAAAGATGCAATACAAAAATCAATGGCGTATGTTGGAGAAGCGAGTGAGCAAAACTTATGGGCTCCTACAGAAAAAGAATTCGGATATATTGTAGAAGAAGGTGTCGCTCTTCCAGTATATAAAGTGGTAGTCCATTCTAATAATCCATTCGGTGCATGGGAAACATTCATTGATGCAGAAAATGGAAAGTTAATTAAAAAGGTTGATATAAACCGAAAAGCTGAAGGGTCAGGAAAAGTATTTTTACCTAACCCGGTCGTATCTAGCGGTAGTAAAGTAGGATTAAAAGATAATAATGATGCAGATTCAACAGCTCTAACGAACCAATTGAAGACTGTTACGTTAAAAGGTTTAGATGGAACAGGATTTTTAATTGGAGAGTATGTAACGATTTCTTCAAAAGCGATGACGAAATCTACAAACTTACAATTTAACTATACACGTGCAAATGATAGCTTTGAAGATGTTATGTCGTATTATCATATCGATACATTGCAGCGCTATATTCAAGGACTAGGCTTTAAAAATATTAATAATCGTTCGATTAAAGTAAATGTTAATGGTACAACGGATGATAACTCATTCTATTCTCCATCAACGAAAGCTTTAACTTTCGGTACTGGCGGAGTTGATGATGCAGAAGATGCTGGTATTATCGCGCATGAATACGGCCATTCAATTCAAGACAATCAAGTGCCTGGATTCGGTAGCTCACCAGAAGGTGGAGCAATGGGAGAAGGATTTGGTGATTTCTTAGGTGCTACTTATGAAGATGCAGTGTCGACTACAGGGTACGGAAAAGCATGTGTTGGAGAATGGGATGCGACAGCTTATTCTAGTTCGGATCCAACATGCTTACGCCGATTAGATACGAATAAAGTATATCCGAAAGATATTACGAATGAAGTACATGATGATGGGGAAATTTGGGCTCAAGGACAATACGAAATGGCACAAGCTTTTGGCCGTGATGTAGCAACAAAAATTATTTTACAATCACATTGGTCATTAACGCCAAATGCTAAATTCCGTGATGGAGCAAAAGCAATTAAGCAAGCGGATGCTCTTCTATATGGCGGACAACATGCTGCTGATATCGATCGTATTTGGGCAGCAAGAGGAATTAGTACGAATTAATATAAAAAGTCGTGGCGTTTATAAGCCACGACTTTTTAATTTACATAAGAACTGGTACTAGTAAATAAATTAATATCAATGATAATGTGAATACATCCGCAGCCTCATTTACTTTTTAGATTCTTTAAAAACAAAATGCTCTTTAAATTTTCTAGACTCAACTTTTTGACCGTTTCGCATCGAGCGGAAAGGGTGTTCTTGCCACGTAATAATCACGTCAACCTCATCTGTTTTTGTAGAAATAGGTAAGTTAGCATGTTCAAATCCAGTTTTGTTGCTTGCTAAACGACTTTCCTTTAGGGAAAAGAGTTCATATTTCGTTTTTGTATTTGGCTCGTTGCGGAAGACTTCAACTTGTACGTTATACACTTCGCTTTTTCCGAGATTTTTTACAGAGAAATAATATGTTTGAAATACACCTTTTTTAGGTTGCAACAATTTTTTACTCGTTTTTTTCACTTCATCAATATTCACTTGCCATTGATTAGAATGTTGAGAGATTGGTAAAGATTTTGGTGAATATGCGTACGTTTCATTTACTACAATTTGGCATAACAAAAGGAGAAAGAAACTAATTGCTTTTTTCATATGTACACCTCCGCTACAATTTTGCTATTAATATGCGTGGGAAACATGTAAATTATGTAATAAAATGGAAATGTATATAGAGCGTGAAAAAGACTAGTGTAAATCTAAATGGGAAAATAATAATAGAACATGAAAAATACGCATATATAACGGTAGATGAAGAATCTTAAATAAAAAGGCTTGCGTTTTATAAAATAAAGAGATAGAATACTCTGTAAATATAAAAAGTGATGATCAGGAAAAGTACATGATGCAAAGGTCTACAGAGAGCAATCGGTTGCTGGGAAGATTGCGATACCGCATGATGGAAAGACACCTGTGAGTGTTGCTTTGAACGTGATTATTAGTAAAAGCAAACGGTACCTACCGTTATCAGGGCTAAGATGGTCATTGTGACAATTTGGGTGGTACCGCGGAAAAAATCCGTCCCTATTTCTAGGGGCGGATTTTTGTATTCTTTGAAAGGAGGTGAGTGAACGTGGATGACGACGATGACAACAATAACGTAAATAAAATGAAAACTATTGGAGGGAAATATAATGGGGCAAATAATGAAGCGTTCACTCACTCAAGCGAGTACAGAGCATGTTGGAAAAGTGGTACTCTTACAAGGGTGGGTAAAAAAGATCCGTCATCTAGGTAATGTTAGTTTTTTATTATTACGGGACCGAAAGGGAGTTATTCAATGTGTATTAGAAAACAAGTTAGCTGGATACAAGGTTGATGTAGAAAGTGTCGTTCAAATAGTTGGTGAAATTGTAGAGACTTCGAAAACAGAATTAGGGGTTGAAGTACTTGCTCATGAAGTGAAAGTATTAAATGGTGCAGAACAACTTCCATTTGAATTAAATAAAAAGAAATTACAAGTTGGTTTAGATCAACTATTGAATGAACGAGTATTATCGTTAAGACATGAGCGAACCGCGGCGATATTTAAAGTGAAAGCTACACTCGCTCAAAGTTTTAGTGACTATTTAACAGAGAACGATTTCATACGTATATTTACGCCGAAAATTGTTTCACAAGGGGCAGAAGGAGGAGCGAATGTTTTTAAGCTTCCATATTTCCAAAAAGAAGCTTATTTAGCTCAATCACCACAGTTTTATAAACAAATGACGGTAGCGGGAGGATTGGAACGTGTTTTTGAAATTGCACCTGTTTACAGAGCGGAACATCACAACTCTTCCCGTCATTTGAATGAATATATATCGTTAGACGTAGAGCTTGGATTTATCGATGATTTTCATGAAGTGATGCAATTAGAAACGGATGTTTTACGATATATGTTTCAGCAAGTAGGAGAAACATGTGAGAAAGAACTACAACAATTACAAATAGAAGTACCTGTCATTACTGAAATACCGAAAATTACATTGTCAGAAGCACAAGAGATTTTGAAAAGTAAGTACCGGAAAGAATCACCGATTGGAGATTTAGATACAGAAGGTGAAAAGTTACTAGGGAAATATGTGAAAGAAACATATAATAGTGAATTTGTTTTCATTACACATTATCCGAAAGAAGCGAGACCGATGTATACGATGCCGAATAACGAGAATCCATCTATTACTGATTCGTTCGACTTACTATATAAAGGATTAGAAATAACATCAGGAGCACAGCGAATTCATAATTATGATCTATTACTCGCATCTTTTAAAGAAAAAGGATTACACCCAGAGAAATTTCAATCTTATTTAAATACATTCCGATACGGTTGTCCACCGCATGGCGGTTTCGGCATTGGGCTAGAAAGGATTGTATATAAACTTTTAGAATTAACGAACGTACGAGAGGCGAGTGCTTTTCCGAGAGATTGTACACGTCTTACACCATAAAAAAGAACCTTCGCGATTATCGCGAAGATTCTTTTTTAATGTTCTTTTATTTTTACATTGAAAGTTTATAAAAAATCTTTTCGACAAAAAAATTAATATATACCTTGACAGTTATAAATATAACCGATATACTTCATATTAATTTCAAAAGAAAATATATTCTAAATATTAAAATGTGTTGAATAGGAGTAGTAAGGTCATGTATTTGTGCAGAGAGCTATGGGTTGGTGCGACATAGTCAAATGACATCCTGAACTCGCCTAGGAGCAGTAAGGTGGAACGGAATTACATTCTTAGTAAATCTTAACGGTTAACCTTCGATATTAGGTTTGTAATCAAACGATTACTACTAAGGTGGATTCATAATGGAATCAATAAGGGTGGTACCGCGTTAAGTAAATGGCTTAGCGTCTCTTTTTATAAAGAGATGCTGAGCCATTTTTTATTTTATAGAAAAAGAAATGGAGGGTTTATTCGGATAGGTATATAAAATTTAATTATTTGTATAAAAAGATTTAATTAGGAGGAAAATAAGATGAAACAGACGGAGCAATGGACTTCGAAATTAGGATTTATAATGGCTGCAGCAGGATCAGCAATTGGATTAGGCGCAATATGGAAGTTTCCTTATATCGCTGGGAAGAGCGGGGGAGGAGCATTCTTTTTAATTTTTATATTATTTACTGTGTTAATTGGACTACCACTATTAATAGCTGAATTTATGATTGGACGCAGTACACAGAAACAAGCAGTTGGCGCATTTAAAAGTATTGCACCAAATACAGGGTGGCACTGGATTGGACGCCTTGGCGTTGGAACGTGTTTTATATTACTTTCGTTTTATAGTGTTGTAGGTGGATGGGTATTGATTTATTTATTTAGAGGAGTAACTGGACAACTTATTACTCCGGGACAAAATTACGGTGCATTATTTACTGAAACAATTGGAAATCCCGCTTGGGCTATTACTGGACATTTCGCTTTTATGTTCATTACGATATGGGTTGTATCAAAAGGTGTACAAAACGGAATTGAAAAAGCAAGTAAATATATGTTACCAGCATTGTTCGTTTTATTTGTCGCCCTTATTATTCGTTCATTAACATTGGATAATGCAATGCAAGGTGTGAAGTTTTTCTTACAACCAGATTTCTCAAAGATTACTTCAGAAAGTATTTTGTTCGCAATGGGCCAATCGTTCTTTGCGATTAGTATCGGAATATCAATTATGGTTACGTATAGTTCCTATTTAAATAAAAAAGAAAGTTTACCAAAATCAGCAATAACAATTGTTGGATTGAATTTATTCGTTTCTTTATTTGCAGGTCTTGCAATTTTTCCAGCAGTATTTTCATTAGGAATGGAGCCGACGGAAGGGCCTGGATTGCTATTTATCGTATTACCATCTGTATTTAGTCAAATTCCATTTGGCGGATTGTTCTTAACGGTATTTCTTGCGCTATTTACATTTGCCACATTAACATCGGCGTTTTCTCTACTAGAGACGGTTGTTTCAGCATTAGCAAATGGTGAACAAGAAAGAAGAACGAAACTATCATGGATCATTGGTTTCTGTATTTTCTTAGTAGGTATACCATCTGCGTTATCATTTGGAGTATGGAGTGATATTACGATTTTTGGTAAGAATATTTTTGATGCGGTAGACTTTTTATCTAGTAATATATTAATGCCACTAGGAGCGCTATTTATTAGTATTTTCGTATCATTCAAAATGGAAAAGAAGGTGCTAGAAGCAGAATTTTTTGTAGGTGGAAATTACGGAAAGAAAGTATTTACTTGTTGGGCATTTTTACTTCGGTTTGTAGCGCCACTTGCCATCATCATCGTCTTTTTAAATGTAATAGGAATTATTTAACATTAAATGTTATAATATACAGTAAAAAAGAAGGTGATGATTATAAAGGCGAATTTGATAGAAGCAGGGAAATACATGGACATTAGAGGGAAGAAGTTATATGTTGAAGCACATGGAAACCCTAAAAGTGAGCCTGTATTATACTTGCACGGCGGTCCAGGAGAGAGCTGTTATGATTTTTCATTTCATCAAGCGGAACGTTTAAAAGATTCTTTATATGTAATTATGATAGATCAAAGAGGTGTTTGTCGCTCAGAAGAAATTCTTGAGGACGAAGCTTTTGGATTAAATGATTTGATTGAAGATTGTGAAGAACTAAAAAAAGTATTGCAAATTGAGAAGTGGTCTGTAATTGGACATTCTTTCGGTGGATATGTAGCATTGTTATATGCATTGATATATCCAAGTTCAATAGAGAAAATAATATTTGAAGGATCAACTTTTGATTTTGCATTAACAAGTAGAGCTTTGTTACAAAAGACAGGGGATTTATTAAAAAAGTATGGAAAAGAAGAAGTAGCAGAAGAGTCCATCGCTTATTCATCTAGCAATGCTAGTTCCGAAGAGTTGCTTGAAGCTTATATAAGATTAAGCGATGAATTAGAAGAAAAAAGAATGGAGATTTACAATAATAAGGAAGATAGGACAGATGAGAGTTTATACAGTGATCAAGAGTGGGAAATATTTTCAAAACGCTCCAAGATTCATTTTGATAGATTAAAATTAGAAGGCGCATGTCATACATCATTATTATCCAAAATAAAAGATGTACAAAATCCAATGTTATTACTTGTAGGAAAACATGATGTAGTAACGTGTGAAAAACAAATTGAAATATTTAATAAAGATGCTCGAAACGGCAAGTATATTGCATTTGAAGAGAGCGGTCATTCACCTCATTATGAGGAAGCAGATAGATTCGCAGAAACAGTCATGTATTTTTTGAAATGAAGAAAAGGGTGCTTCTATTAATGAGAAGCACCCTTTTTAAATTTCTGGATATGTGATTGTTATGTTAGGCCATTTACTTTGCCAATTCTTTTTAATAACTCTGTTTTTGTACATATGTATACGTCCTTTTGATTCGAGAAAATGAGCTGTTGGTCTCACTTGTAATGAAAGAACATCTTCAATACCGCACGGAGCTGTTAATATAACATTGTTTTTTTCGTCTAATGTAACCCCTAAAGCCGTTGCTGTTTCAGGGAATTTAGAAATAGCATCAATAGAAGAAGAATATGGTGGCATGTTGTTCACCACATGCATACGAGCTTGATTTTTAACCGACCAAGGTATAGAAGCATCCATATTTGTTAGTGTTTTCTCTACGGATTGTTCATATGTCTCGTCTTTATGTAATGGATCAAAATAGATGACATCAACGTCCGGTGTAGCAGTTCTTACTTCGTAGTTATGCAAAGTATCCCAAAGTTTAGAACGAACAAAACCGGCGCAAATCCACCAATCAGGTAGCTCTAGTGATTTTGCTATGTGTAATACGTTCATCATCCATTTGTCGTTTTCTATTAAGCGAATTACATCTTGTTCTGTTTGTATCTTCATTGATAAATTCACCTTCCTAGTAAATTAATGCATCAGTTCAATAATCCATAAAATCCAGTAAGCACCTGGTACGAACAACAGTTGTGCGAGTAAAGTACCGAGAAGTCTAGATATCATTAACCAACCATACATTTTACTCATAGATTCAGCACCATTTTCTGATTGTAAAGCACGCTCTGTTAATAGAGCAATGCGTGGATCGAGCAATACTGTTAATAAAATAGTAGCAAAACCATTCACAAGGCCAGAAGCTGTACTTGCATTTGTTGCGTAATCTGGATTTAGAAAAGAAGCATAAAGGGCAGAAAGAACACCTGCTGTATAAATTGCAGTAGCAAACATGTTAATAAGCATAATACGCTTTGGGATACCACCGATACGCAATCTATGAATCATTTCAAATCTTGGAAAGCGCACATATTTTTTTGTGTACTTTAATTTTTGAATGTTATTTGTTTTCATCATTCGAATGAAAGAACCATCTGTTTCAAAGTTTTGAATGACATATCCAAATAGTTTTGTCAAAGTTGGATAAAGAATAATCGCAAGTAAGGTACCTATGGAAGCAGATAATAGTACAAGTCGTATAGTATGCTCTAAATTAATAGAAGCATCTCGTTTTGCTTCATCGACAATCCCGCCAATTAAAAAGGCTTGTAGTAAATTTGAAGTTCTTGAAATAAGTAATACCATTCCTACGACAGATAAGGCAACGACAATCTTTTTTAAACGAACACCAGCTAATCGAATACTATAAGAACTAGTTTCGACTGCGTGGATGACAATTGTGAAAGCCATTATAAAAATTAACGTAATTGACATTTGTTTCACCAGTTTCTATTGAATTAATTGCAACTTTCTTACTTTATCATATCTATCCGTCTAATGTAACCGAAACTATGTAACATAGAAAAAGTGATTTTTTTGAAAAAACAAATAATGGTAGTATAGTAGAGGTAGAGTAGTAAAAAAACCTTTAGTATTACATGTAAAGTAGGATGAGTGGGGGATTAAATATGTATACAACATTTTTATTTGATTTAGATGGAACAGTAACGGATCCTAAAAAGGGGATTGTAAATTCAGTTTTGTACGCGTTAGAAAAGGTTGGAATTGAAGAATTACATATAAGTGAGTTAGATTCATTTATTGGTCCTCCTATTCAGTAATCATTCGTAGAGAGATATAATATGAATGAAGGAGAAGTTGAACGAGCTGTTTTTTATTTCAGGGAATATTTAAAGCAACGTGGGTTGTTGGAGAATAGTGTATACGAGGGTATTCCAAATCTCCTAAAACAATTAAAAGATAACGGAAATCGTTTATTTATAGCTACTTCAAAGCCTACTATTTTTGCTAGACAAGTAATAGAGCATTTTCAACTAACGAATTATTTTGAAGATATCATTGGAAGTAATTTAAATGGAACAAGAATAAAAAAAGAAGAAATAATTGCACATATTTTACTTCAGAATGAAGGACTTAATAAAGAGGAAGTTGTTATGATTGGAGATAGAAAGCACGATATAATAGGTGCAAATCATAATGGAATTGCTTCAATTGGTGTTTTATATGGCTATGGTAGTGAAAATGAGTTGATTGAAGTTAGTTCGACTCATATAGCGAAGGATATAGAAGAACTACACCATTTTTGTATAGAAAATAGTTTAATAAAAAAATAAAAATAGAGACTAACAATCCCTTTATAACGTATGACGATGAAATCGTTTCTGTTTAAAGGGATTTTTCATATGTAATCGAATATGTATAATTAGACATTTTAGTATGAAAAATTTGTATGAATTAGAGGAGGGATGTCAGAAATGAAAGATTAGTAGAAGTTTATCAATAAAAGATTGAATTTTCAGTTTAAAGGAGGGGTATAATTGGAGCTAGTTATTATATTATTAGCACTTAGCTTACTTATGTTTGTAGCTTATAGAGGGTTTTCTGTTATTTTATTTGCACCAATTTTTGCATTATTTGCGGTATTTTTGACAGAACCTAGTTTTGTATTACCTTTCTTTTCTAATATTTTTATGGAGAAAATGGTAGGGTTTATTAAACTATATTTCCCGGTGTTTTTACTTGGAGCAATTTTTGGGAAAGTAGTAGAAATGTCAGGAATTGCTGATTCTATTGCAAAGACGATTGTAGAGTTGGTTGGAGAAAAACGTACAATTTTAGCGATTGTTTTAATGGGTGCTATTTTAACATATAGTGGTGTTAGTGTATATGTAGTGGTATTTGCTATATTTCCGTTTGCAGCTAAGCTTTTTCGACAAGCTAATATTCCAAAACGCTTAATACCTGGAACAATTGTCCTTGGAGCAGTAACATTTACAATGGATGCGCTCCCTGGATCACCACAAATTCAAAATGTAATACCTACAACATTTTTTAAAACGGATATTTATGCTGCACCGATACTTGGTATTGTAGGGGCAATTTTTGTACTCACGTTAGGTTTATTATATTTAGAGAGTAGGCGTAAGAAGGCAAAAGCAGCAGGTGAAGGATATTTTGGTTTTAACGATGGGAATACTGAAATGGCAGCATCTTTGGAATTAGAGCAGAAAGAAATACCGCTGTTAAATAGTTTAGAAATTACGAGGGCACAACAACTTATTGCTTTTATACCACTTATTTTAGTAGGTGTAATGAATAAAGTGTTTACTATTATGATACCGAAGTGGTATCCGAACGGTTTTGACTTTTCAGCAATTGGTATGAAAGCATTTGGAAAAGTAGAATTGAGTGCGGTAGTTGGAATATGGTCTGTAGAATTGGCACTTATAATAGGAATTTTAACAACTCTTTTATTATACTGGAGACGGGTAGTAACAGGATTTCAAGCTGGATTGAATACAAGTATTGGTGGAGCACTACTTGCAACAATGAACACTGGAGCAGAATTTGGTTTCGGTGGTGTCATTGCAGCACTTCCAGGTTTTGCAATTATGAGAGATGGCATTTCTGCAACGTTCACAAATCCTTTAGTGAATGGAGCGGTAACGACGAATATTTTAGCCGGTATTACAGGTTCTGCATCAGGAGGAATGGGGATTGTTTTAAGTGCGATGGGGGATAAATTTATTGCAGCAGCCAATCAATTTGATATCCCATTAGAAGTTATGCACCGTATCGTATCAATGGCATCAGGAGGAATGGATACATTACCACATAACGGGGCTATTATTACTATTCTTACAGTAACAGGTTTAACACATAAACAGTCATATAAAGATATATTTGCTATTACAGTTTTGAAAACGCTTGCTGTGTTTTTAGTTATCGCATTCTATACTATTACAGGAATTTATTAAAAATAGATACTATATGAATTGTAAAGGTTTATTTAGTTGATATTTTATAAACTAAACATTAATAAGGGTAAGAAGGGGTGGAGTATTTGCAAGAAGTTGCTGAGTTTCGTATGCCGAAGTCTGTACTATATGGAAGAAATTCGATTGAAAAGCTGGGGGAACAATCAAAGAAGTTTGGGAAAAGAGCTTTTATAGTTACTGATACAATTATGGAGAAATTAGGGTATGTTGAAAGGTGCATAAAACAGCTAAATAAGAAAGGGATTACTGTTATTACATATAATAAAGTGAATGCTGAGCCTACAAATTTACACGTATTAGAAGCGTTAACGATTTGTAAAGAAGGGAAGTGTGATTTTATTATCGGTATTGGTGGTGGAAGTTGTATTGATGCTGCGAAAGCAGTAGCGGTGTTATATACTAATGGTGGAGCAATTGAATATTACGTCCAAAAAGATGTTGAAATAGAAAATGATCCACTACCACTCATTGCAATTCCAACAACTTCAGGTACTGGGTCAGAAGTAACAAGTGTAGCAGTAATTACGAATAAAAAAACAGATGTAAAAATGATGATGAAGCATCCGAGTTTTACCCCGCAAGTAGCGATTATTGACCCGATATTAACAAGTTCGGTACCACCTCATATTACGGCAGCGACAGGTATAGATGCATTATGCCATGCAATTGAAGCATATATTTCTAAATTTTCTCAACCACTTACAGATGTACTTGCTCTTTCGGCTATTGAAAGTATTATGAAATATTTACGTATTGTATATGAAGATGGAGGTAATATGGAAGCAAGGGAAGCAATGATGATCGCTTCATTACAAGCTGGAATTGCATTCTCAAATGCATCTGTTACATTAGTTCATGGAATGTCAAGACCAGTAGGGGCGTTATTTCATGTACCACATGGTATATCAAATGCAATACTATTACCCACAGTTTTAGAATATACAAAAGTGAGTGCAACAAAAAGACTAGCGGAAATTGGACGTTGTTTAAATAAAGATATGTATTCCTATTGTGATGAAGAAGTAGCCGATTATACGCTGAGGGAAATAAAAAAACTTTGTTTTGATCTTCGTATTCCAAATTTAAAAGAATACGGAATCGGTGAGGTTGAATTTGAAAATGCTATTTCAAAAATGGCCTCAGATGCAATTGAAAGTGGTAGCCCAGGAAATAATCCGCGAGTTCCTTCTTATAATGAAATTAAACAGTTGTATCGACAATGTTTTAATTATCAATATGAAAATTCTATAAAAACATTAGGGAGTTAATTTCAGAATATTCACATAAAATTTCCTTGGAAATAGTTAAAACAAGACTTTATATTATAAACTTAAAGTCTTGTTTTATTGTGTATAATATACATAATAAAACATTGTTATTAGTTTAGAAAAAAGTTTAGGTAGGTGTGTTATATATGAAAACGATAGGGCTTATAGGTGGTATGAGTTGGGAATCGACTTCGGAATATTATCGAATTTTAAATGAAGAGATAAAAAGTAAATTAGGAGGATTACACTCAGCAAAATGTTTGATTAATAGTGTGGATTTTGAAGAGATTGAACGATTCCAGTCTAACGGGGATTGGGATGGAGCAGGAGAAGTATTAGGGAATGCGGCGTATTCATTGCAGAAGGGAGGAGCAGATTTTATAATCATTTGCACAAATACAATGCATAAAGTAGTGGAGAAAATAAAAGAGAATATTAACATCCCCGTATTACATATTGCTGATACTACTGCAAAAGAAATTAAAAGAAAAGGTATTCAAACGATTGGTCTACTTGGAACGAAATATACAATGGAGCAAGATTTCTATAAGTCACGTATAGAAGAGAATAATATAAAAGTAATAGTGCCAGTAGAAAAAAATAGAGAAAAATTAAATGAAATAATTTATACAGAATTATGTTTAGGAAAAATAACATCGCAATCTAGAGAATATTATAAAAGAGTCATAGAAGAGCTAGTGCAAAAAGGAGCACAGGGAATAATTTTAGGTTGTACAGAAATAGGATTATTAATAAAGCAGGAAGACGTATTAGTTCCGATATTTGATACAACTTTTATACATGCAATGGAAGCAGTAAATGTGGCTTTAGAAAATAGATTATAATTATATTATGTAAACTTAGTTCGTGTATGTGGAAAACATTCAGAAAATATTTTATAATGTAAGTGGTTACATTTAAGGGGGATGCGTATGTTTTCAGTTCAACCAATCGCATTTGTACATAATGAAAGAAAGGAAATAAAAGATGACGAATGGGGAGAAGTAAGATCCTGTATTACTTTAACTGAATTGTATACAGAGGAAAGTATACAAGGGATTGAAGAATTTTCTCATATTGAAGTTGTTTTTTATTTTCATAAAGTAACGGATGAACAAATTCAATATGTTGCTAGACATCCTAGAAATAATAATGATTATCCTAAAGTAGGCATTTTTGCACAGCGCGGGAAAAATCGCCCGAATCGCTTAGGTGTAACAATTGTAAAAGTGATAAAAAGAGACGGTAAATCAATTATTGTTGAGGGATTAGATGCTATTGATGGCACCCCTATATTGGATATAAAGCCGGTAATGAAAGAGTTTATGCCGAAAGAAGAAATTCTACAGCCTAAATGGGTAACGGATATAATGAGACAGTATTGGAAGGGGAATGGAGTAAAATGAGAATATATGAGGCAACAATTGCAGATTTAGATGGACTAGCATCAGTTTTTAATAACTATCGTATGTTTTACCGACAAGATTCCGATTTAGATGGTGCAAAAGTATTTTTACAAAATCGTATCGAGAGAAAAGAATCCGTTATTTTCGTAGCAGTTGAAGACGGTGAATATATTGGATTCACGCAACTATATCCATCATTTTCTTCCATTTCAATGAAAGAATTATGGATTTTAAATGATCTGTTTGTACAAGCCGCGAAGCGCGGAACTGGAACAGGTAAAAAATTATTAGAAGCTGCTAAAAAATTCGCATTAGAAAATGGCGCAAAAGGTGTAAAATTACAAACAGAGATTGATAATTTATCAGCACAGCGATTATACGCTGAAAATGGTTATTTAAGAGATAATCGTTATTTCCATTATGAATTAACATTTTAAAAAATGTAAGATTAAAAGAGACGTTTTCAAAATGAAAACGTCTCTTTTAAATTGTATTATAGTTGATTTAATATCCAGTTTGTTGCATCTTCAAAGTTTTCTGCAATGTAGTTTGGCTCAATATGTGCCCACCTGTCTCGGTACGTATGTAAAGCATCGTATCCAGCGCCTGTTCGTACTAATATTGTTGTCGCATTCACTTTTTCACCTGCCACAATATCAGTCCAACGATCACCAACTACAGCACATTGTGTTAAATCAAGCCCATGTTTTTCCGCTGCTTTTAGAAGCATGCCTGTACTTGGTTTACGGCATTCACAACCATCACCATGTTTGTGAGGACAAACGTAAATATCATCAAAACCGAAACCTTTTAATTCTTGTACAAAATCAGCTACAGTCGCTATTCCATCCGCGATACCTGGTTGATTTGTGAAAGAGAAAATTTTTATATTTTGAGCTTTTATTTTTTGCAGAGCTGCTTTTGTAAAGGGGAATAATGTAAAAGAACCAGGGTAATGTATTGTAGTGTCGCCGCCAATTGTACCGTCACGATCAATGAAAATTGCTTTAATGTTTGTCATATTTATAGTCCCTTCAAGTGAAAAGTAGTTTAAAAATGTTTTACAAATCGATATCCATTTACTTCATAACCTAATTTTTTGTAAAAAGGATGTGCTTCTACTCTTTTTGTTCCACTAACTAGCCATGTTCCAATGCAATGATGCTTCTTTGCTAATTGTTCTGCATAATCCATTAACACCTGTCCAATGCCTTTCCGCCGTATTGTAGAATCGACGCTAATAATTGAAATTTCTCCATAACGAGTTACATCTTCTAAATTTTCGCGTATACGAAACCCGAGTAATCCAAATATAGTTTCTTCTTCCACATAAACATATAAAAAATCAAAAGGACTCATTTGTACGAATTGCAAGCGGTTGTTCATATCTTCATAGGAAATAGAGGAACCTTTTAATTCTTTCGTTAAAGAACAAAGTGCATCTATATCATCTACCGTCGCTTCACGAATTTGAAAAGACATATTATTCACTCCAATAAAATGTAATCAAACATTTAATATTCTGTTAAAAAATGTTTTTTCCTGCTATGAAAATAAATATTTTATAATGATATATAGATAGTTATACTTCTTCATTTTTATTTATTACCAGCTGTAATTGCCGGGATTATTTTTATAGTATGGATTGGTTGGATTGTATTTTTACCATAGAAAAAGAGCCGAAAATGGCTCTTTTTCTAATCTGTCACACATTGATAAATAAAATATACTAAAACGAGTATGCTTGCGGCAGAATACATGACATCTAAAGTCATTTGGTCGCCTCCTTATTGTTGTTGTATTTTATTGTATTGTATGAAATCTTACAATTTCATATTCAAGTGAAAAATATGTGAACGTTAACAAAATTGTAAAGTGCAAAAATTACAATCATTTTGTATAATAGAAGAAACAACCGTTATATAAAGTGAAACTTTAATCAGTGGGGGTTTTCTTCATCCCCACTGATTATTAGCCTTCACCAATCGGGCTTTTACGGGCAGTTGATCCCCTGCCTAACTTCTTTGCCTTTACTGAATTTTGAGGTGGTGGGGGTCTTACTTACCCGTTAATGCGGGATAAAATATAATGAGTGAAAGGGGAGGGAACATAAATGCCAAATTGGTTTAGAAAAACCTTAGTCGCATTAATTACCGTATTTACATTTGGTTTAGTGACGCCTCCTTCCATATTGCTTGATAATGCCAAAGCTGCGGACAAGCCTACGAGTACAGCTGGGCAACAAAATTTGGAGAGTACGTCCTATACATATGAAGAAACGAATGACAGGTTAACCACCGATACTTTTATTACTTATGCAATGCAAGAAGCAGAGAAGCAGTCGATGCAAAAGTTTGGAACTAAAATTGGTCCAGTAATTGAAGATGAGTTTAAAGATGTAATATTACCGAAAATTGAAGAGGCAATTGCTGAGCTTGCAAATGATGTTCCAGAGGAGTCGTTGCAATCATTATCGATTTCTCAGAAACCCGCTGGTGGAAATAATGAAAAGATTTTTCACGTTTACGATACGAAATCTGGAAATGACTTACTACGATTTCATGTAAGAAGAGATCATCCACCGCAAGATGGTTATTATTTCAATTTCCATTATCATCGTTTTGATGATGGATACTCTGGACATCATGAACTAGGAAATATTTATTGGAATACGAATGTACCGCCAAAATGGCTTTCTTAAAAAGAACAAGAGAAAATCTTGTTCTTTTTTTGTTGATAAAAGGGTAAGACAACTATGTTGTTGAATAACATATGTTTAGGAAAAAAGAAGAAAAGGGAGTATGGAAATGCAAAAATATATTGTTTTTGACTTTGATGGCACATTAGTAGATTCACAAAATATATTTGTACCGATCTATAATCAAATAGCTGAAAAGCATGGTTATAAAACAGTAAGGGAAGAAGAAATTGAGCATTTACGTAAATTAACGATGCCCGAGAGATGTAAGCAACTCGATGTACCACTGTATAAACTACCGATATTAGCGTTAGAGTTTTATAAATTATATCAACCAGCTATAAAAGATCTCGTTTTGTTCCATGGGATGAAGGATGTATTAGATGAATTACATAAAAAAGGCTACGGGATTGCCGTCATATCCTCTAACTCAGAAGAGCATATTCGAGCGTTTTTACATAATAATGGTATCGAAAATATTCAAGAAGTGTATTGTTCTAAAAATTTGTTCGGTAAAGACAAAATGATAAAAAGGTTTTTAAAATCAAAAAAAATAACAGAGCAAGAAATGTTATATGTCGGTGATGAACAGCGAGATGTAGCAGCGTGTAAAAAGGCTGGTGTGAACGTAATTTGGGTATCTTGGGGATATGATGTCATTGAAACAGTGAAAAAAGATGCACCAGATTATATGGTTCATACGCCTATGGAAATTGTACAAGTCGTACAAGGGGCACATTCTTAATATGAATACACTTCGAGCAGGTATTCATCATATTGAATTTTGGGTCGCGAATTTAGAGGAGTCTATTTCTTTTTATGATAAATTGTTTTCGATAATTGGATGGAGAAAGTTAAATGAAGTAGCATATAGTACGGGAGAAAGTGAAATATATTTTAAAGAGGTGGACGGGGAAATTGTAAGGACTTTAGGGCCTAGACATATTTGTTATCAAGCTACTCGTAGAGAAATAGTTGATGAAGTAGCAGATTTTCTTGCTAGTACAAAAGTGAAGGTAATACGTGGTCCGATAGAAATGAATCATTATTCGGACGGATACTATACGGTTGATTTTTACGATCCGAATGGATTTATTATAGAAGTAGCGTATACACCAAATGTAGAAATGTAAGGGGAATAAACATGAAGACAATTGCAGCACGGCAAAACAATATACAAATAGTAAAGGATGCAGCAAATATTGAAGAAATTTCTAAAGGTTTCTCACCTGATAAAAAATATATCATTACGACTATTAAAGATGAAAAGTATTTGTTACGGACAGGCGATATAAAAGAGTTTGAAAGAAAGAAAATAGAGTTTCAAATTTTAAATGAAATGCAAAAACGTAGTGTGCAAGCACAAAGGCCAATTGAAATGGGTTTGTTGGAAGAAGAAGGTTTATGCTACGGTGTTTTTTCGTATATAGAAGGAGAAGATGCGAAAAAATTGTTGCCTACATATACACTAAAAGAACAATATGATATTGGTATAGAAGCAGGAAAAGATTTAGCAAAAATGCATACATATGAAGCTCCTAAGGGTATACTTCCATGGTATGAAAGAGCCATGAAAAAACATCGAAAATATTTAGAGGCATACAAAACATGCGGAATAAAAATAAAAAATGATGATAAAATCATTAAGTTTATAGATGAAAATGAAATGTATGTACAAAACCGCCCAAATCGATTTCAACACGATGATTTTCATTTAGAAAATATAATTGTGCGGGATGGGAAATATGTAGGTGTTGTTGATTTTAATGGTTATGACTGGGGCGACCCACTTCATGATTTTGTAAAAATTGCACTATTTGCAAGAGACATTAGTATTCCGTATTCAATCGGACAAATAGAAGGATACTTTAATAGGAGAATACCAGAGGAGTTCTGGAAATTATATGCGGTGTACGTCGGCATGACAGTTTTCTCATCAGTTGTCTGGACATTACGAGCAGCACCGCATATGTTAGATGATATGTTAGAGCGTCTTACTATAGTTTTAGAGGATCATAATAACTTTGAGTTATCGAAGCCGATTTGGTTTCAATCAGATAAGATTGATATGAAATAGAAAAGATAGGTGTAATTCGCACCTATCTTTATTTTTTACCATCAAAATACTTATTTAATTTTCTTAAATATAAGCGGCTGAGTACTTAACGTAGCTGGCACATGTAACTGAAGGGATGGAAATTCACCACTCACACTCATTTCATAAGCGAATAATAAACTCATTTTCATTCGGAATAAGTCAACTTTTGCAGAGAAGATGTCGTAATGATGATGTGTTAATTGAATGTCCATTTCCATGAATTGCACAAATAATGAATCATCTCGCTTGTATACTTGTAATGTTCCGTATGCAGGATGTTCGAAAGTACCAGTATAATCCTCTAATTTGTGAGAAGGTGTAGTCCCTTTAATTTGCTCAGGAAGGGATTCAGTTGCTTCTTTCATCATTTCCTTCATTTTTTCAGTATCTTCTACAGCACGTTTATGCCAATCGATGCCTTCTAATTCAAGTAGCTCGTCATAAATTTGGTTAGCAAGATAAGTAGGAAGTAATGTGCCTCCAGCATTCGTTAAAATGACAAGACCTACATTTTCTTTTGGCATGAATGAAACAAGTGCCGAAAATCCATCAATATTACCGCCATGATGAATCACTTTGTTACCACGATAAGCGCTAATAAACCAACCGAGGCCGTAACTATTTAATGGAGATTCAGGGAGTGATAGAACTGGTTGATCTGGAATTGAATTGTGTGGTGTATACATTTGTTGTAATAATTCAGAGGAGATTAATTCATGATCTCCAAACTTTCCTTTGTTTAAGTGAAGAAGTACCCAATTTACCATATCTTCAATTGTAGAATTAATACACCCAGCAGCGCCAACTGTATCGATGTTACGGAATGGAACTTCTTTTATTTCACCGTCTTTTTCAATGTAAGGTAAAGCATAATCCTCTGTAATTTGTGAATCTGTAACAGAGAAGTTTGTATGCCTCATATTTAAAGGTTCTAAAATATGTTCTGTAGCGTATTGCTCCCACGTTTGATTTGTAATGTTTTCAACAATGCAGCTAATTGTCGCATACATTAAGTTGTTATATAAAAATGCTGTTCGGAACGGTGCATCAAGTGGTAAATGTTTTATTTTTTCAACGAGATCTTTTCGAGATAAGGAAGAGCTGTACCAAAGAGCATCATGACGACTCACTCCAGTGCGGTGAGAGGCTAAATCCCGTCCTGTAACTTGTGAGGTAGCAAGTAGTTCACATAAAGAGAAGTTAGGTATATAAGACTGGACAGGAGTATCCCAATTAAACTTTTTTTGCTGTGCTAACAAGCTTAATGAAAGTGTGCCAAAAGCTTTCGTTGAGGAACCGATTGCGAACCGGGTGCTCGGTGTAACAGCCTCTTTTGTTTCTATATTTCGATAGCCGAAACCTTCTGAAAGAATAACTTCACCGTCTTTTATAACAGCTACAGCAGCACCAGGAACTTTTAAATCCTTCATCATTTTTTCAACCGTAGTTTGTAACGAAGTCATAACAGGAGTTTCAATTTTAGACATAATTCTAACCTCCAAATTTAAATTTTGTCCTACCGCACTATACTTTCGGTAATAGAAAATGAAAACCTTTTTAAATATGGAAAGTTAATAATTTTGTAAGAATTACTGAAAATAATTTTTATTTATCAAGATTATTAAATTTGTTGTTTTTCATGTTATGATAAATTTCATATAAGATTGAAAGAAGGTTTTTCTACATATGAAACATGCTGAATATGAATACTTAAATTTATGCCGCCATGTAATGGAGCACGGTACGAAGAAAGAAGATCGTACAGGGACAGGAACTGTATCTGTATTTGGATATCAAATGCGTTTTGATCTGAGTAAAGGATTTCCTTTATTAACCACAAAGAGAGTACCATTTCGCCTTGTAGCAAGTGAACTACTTTGGTTTATGAAAGGTGATACAAACATTCGCTATTTATTGCAGCATAATAATAACATTTGGAATGAATGGGCATTTAAGAGCTGGGTAGAAAGTGACGAGTATACTGGGCCTGATATGACAGATTTCGGTCTTCGCTCACAACAAGATGAGGAATTTAAAGTGCAATATGATGAGCAAATGGACCTATTTAAAAAGAATGTTTTAGAAGATGATGATTTTTCGAATAAATATGGCTACTTAGGAGACGTATATGGCAAGCAATGGCGTGCTTGGAAAACGACGGCTGGTGAAACACTGGATCAACTAAAAGATGTAATTGAAATGATTAAAAAAACGCCAGATTCACGTCGCTTAATCGTTTCTGCTTGGAATCCTGAAGACGTACCGAGTATGGCATTACCGCCTTGTCATACGCTATTCCAGTTTTATGTAGCGGACGGAAAACTTTCTTGTCAGCTATATCAAAGAAGTGGCGACATCTTCCTTGGAATTCCATTTAACATCGCAAGTTATTCACTACTAACACATTTAATTGCACATGAATGTGGTCTTGAAGTAGGAGAATTTGTTCATACAATTGGAGATGCGCATATTTATACGAATCATTTTGAACAAGTAGAAAAACAATTGGCACGTGAACCACGTCCGTTCCCGAAACTTACATTAAATCCAGATGTGAAATCTGTGTTTGATTTTGAGATGGAAGATTTAACGATTGAAGGATATGATCCACACCCAGCGATTAAAGCACCGGTTGCAGTGTAATTGTAGAGGAGATGACAAGATGATTGTTTCATTTATGGTCGCAATGGACGAGAATAGAGTAATTGGTAAAGATAATAACTTACCTTGGCGTTTACCGAGTGAATTACAGTATGTAAAGAAAACAACGATGGGTCACCCACTTATTATGGGGAGAAAGAACTATGAAGCAATTGGTAGACCATTGCCTGGAAGACGTAATATTATTGTAACTCGTAATGAAGGGTATCATGTAGAAGGCTGCGAAGTAGCTCATACTGTAGAAGAAGTGTTTGAACTATGTAAAAATGAAGAAGAGATTTTTATTTTTGGCGGAGCGCAAATTTATGATCTCTTTTTACCGTATGTAGACAAGTTATATATAACAAAAATCCACCACGCATTTGAAGGAGACACATTCTTCCCAGAAATGGATATGACAAATTGGAAAGAGATTTTTGTAGAAAAAGGTTTAACGGATGAAAAAAATCCGTATACGTATTATTACCATGTATACGAGAAACAACAATAATAAAAAAAATTGATGTGAGTATTCGCATCAATTTTTTTTATTTGTATTTATAAATGTAAGTTTATAGATGGTATTCAATAGTGCTATAATGAAAGGTAGCATGTGAAAAATGCTAAAATTTTCAAAAGTATTAATATAGAAAGAGGAGGAGAATCAGTTGAGAAAAATATGGGGGATTCTTTTTCTTTGCTTAACATTCATGTTAGTTGGATGTGGTAAAGAAGAAAAACCACAAGAAGCGTTTGATACATATGTGAAATCATGGAATAAACAAAAATTTGCAGATATGTACGATCAATTATCAGAAAATGCAAAAAAAGATATTTCCAAGAAAGAGTTTACTGAGAAATATGAAAAAATTTATTCTGGTATTGAAGTGAAAGACTTAAAGGTAGAAACAGGGGAAGTAAAAGAAGATAAAAAAGATGAAGGCCCTGTTCCTTTTAAAGTAAGCATGGATACAGTTGGTGGTAAAATCACTTTTGGTCATGAAGCAAAAATGGTGAAAGAAAAAGATGGAGATAAAGAATCTTGGAAAATAGATTGGACACCTGATTTCATTTTCCCTGGCATGACAAAAGATAGTAAAGTGCGTATGCAAACGACAGAGCCAAAACGTGGTGAAATATACGATCGTAATGGAAAAGGTCTTGCGACGAATGGGAAAGCTTCTGAGATCGGAATCGTTCCAGAAAAATTAGATGAAACTGCACCGCAAACGAAAGAAGCAGTAGCTAAGTTGTTAAATATGTCTGTAGAAGAAATTGATCAAAAACTAACTGCTAAATGGGTAAAACCAGGGTATCTTGTACCAATTGGAATTTTACCTGAAGGGGCAACGCAAAATACGTATATTGATTTACCTGGTGTTGCAACAAAACCTGTAAATGTTCGTACATATCCGTTAGGGGAAGCGGCAGCTCATCTAACTGGTTATATCGGAAAGATAAATGCTGAAGATTTAAAAACGCTACAAAAGAAAGGCTACCAAGCTGATGAGCCAGTTGGTAAAGCTGGATTAGAGCAAGTATTGGAAGAAAAGCTACGCGGTAAAAAAGGTGGCCGTGTCTTTGTAGAAGATGCACAAGGAAAAGAAATTAAAAATTTAGCAAAAACAGAAGCTGTTGATGGAGAAAATGTAACTTTAACTATCGATAGTGCTGTTCAAGAAAAAACGTATAATGAAATGAAGGGCGAAGTTGGTTCAAGTGCGGCAATTAATCCGAAAAGTGGAGAAACAATTGCACTTGTAAGTAGTCCAGCATATGATCCTAATTTAATTGCACGAGGAACATCGAAAGCACAACGTGAAGCTTGGAATAATGATCCGAAAAAACCGATGACGAACCGATTTACACAATTATCGGTACCAGGTTCTGTATTTAAGCCAATTACAGCTGCAATCGGTCTTGAAACGAAAACGATTGATCCAAAAGAAGAATTGAAAATTGAAGGATTGAAATGGACAAAAGATTCTTCTTGGGGCAATTATTACGTAACACGTGTGAAAGATGCAAATCCGATTGATTTGGATAAGGCAATGAAATATTCGGATAATATTTACTTCGCACAAGAAGCTTTAAAAATCGGAAAAGATAAATTTATGAGTGAAGCGAAAAAATTCGGATTCGATGAGAAATTACCAATTGAATATGGATTCCCAGCTTCTAAAATCGCAAATGATGGTATTAAAAATGATATTCAAATGGCAGATACAGGATATGGTCAAGGACAAGTGTTAATGACTCCTCTTCATCTAGCTTTAACATATGCGCCAATTGTAAATGATGGAACAATTCCGTCACCATATATCATTAAAACAGATAAACAACCAAAAGCTTGGAAAGAAAATGTCATTTCAAAAGGAAATCAGGATATATTAAAAACTGCTATGACTAAAGTAATTAATGATCCGGATGGTACAGGGAAAATTGCTAAAATCGATGGTATGACCCTTGCTGGAAAAACAGGTACAGCGGAATTAAAAGTATCTAAAGAGGCCGAAGGAAAAGAACTAGGCTGGTTCGCTGCATTTGATTTAAATGCACCTGATATGGTCATTACAATGATGATTGAAGATGTAAAAGGTAGAGGTGGAAGTAACATTCCAGCTGAAAAAGTGAAACATATTTTTCAAAAATAAAGGTTGATGAAGGACTATCTCCATGAAATATGGAGGTAGTTTTTTATTTAGTTAACATTTTAAATGGAAATATATAATTTATAGATTACAAAACAACTTATTAACTTACGAAAAAAAAGTAGCTATTTTTTATTGACATGAAGCGAGAGATTTTGTATTATACTTACATAAGGTAAGTTATTTACTTTCGAATTATAAATCTCAAATTAAAGATAAAATTAAAGGGAGAGAATACAATGACAAAAGTACTATTTATCACAGCAAATCCAAATTCAGCAGAAGGTTCTTTCGGAATGGCAGTAGGAGAAGCTTTCATCGAAGCTTATAAAAACGAGCATCCACAAGACGAAGTTGTAACAGTTGATTTATTCAATACGACTGTACCAGCAATTGATGCAGATGTATTTGCTGCTTGGGGTAAATTTGCAGCAGGTGAAGGCTTTGAAACTTTAACAGGAGTTCAACAACAAAAAGTTGCAGCAATGAACACAAACTTAGAAACATTTATGCATGCAGATCGTTATGTATTCGTAACTCCAATGTGGAACTTTAGCTATCCACCAGTAGTAAAAGCATACTTAGATAACTTAGCAATCGCAGGTAAAACATTCAAATATACTGAAAATGGTCCAGTTGGCTTATTAGAAGGCAAAAAAGCACTTCACATTCAAGCAACAGGTGGCGTTTATTCTGAAGGAGCATACGCAGCTGTAGACTTCGGTCGTAATCACTTGAAAACAGTATTAGGATTCATCGGTGTAAATGAAACTGAATATATTGCAGTTGAAGGTATGAATGCTAATCCTGAAAAAGCACAAGAAATTAAAGAAGCAGCAATTGCTAACGCACGTGAATTAGCAAAACGTTTCTAATATAGAATACTTAAAAATGTCCAAACACTTGTTGTTTGGACATTTTTTCTTCTTTTTCCTTCGTTTGTCTAGTATAATGAAGGTCGGAATGATAATAGGTGGGGGTTCTGTATGATTCAAACTTTTTTTAAAATCTTTTATTTAATTTTAATTGTAATTGCGATTACACCGAGAATGTGGCGTCTTAAAAAACAAGTAAATACGATGTCACCGCAAGAAAAAGATAATGCTGTGTATAAAACGACAAATTGGTTTGGTAAAAAAATGGTACGTGTTGCTGGTGGGGCAGTAGAAGTAAAAGGGCTTGAAAATGTTCCGAAAGACAAGCCGGTACTAGTTGTAAGTAATCATCAAAGTAATATGGATATTCCTGTTTTACTAGGTTACTTAAATAAACCAATTGGATTCGTTTCAAAGGCAGAGATTAAGAAGTTTCCAGTTGTACCAACTTGGATGGAACTTATGAATTGTGTATTTATGGTTCGTAATGATCGTCGTCAATCTCTTCAAGCGATTAAAGATGGAATTGAACTATTAAAGAATGGACATTCTATCGTAATTTTCCCTGAAGGAACGAGAAGTAAGGGTGGCGAAATTGGAGAGTTTAAAGCTGGTAGTTTTCACCTAGCAGTAAAATCTGGTGTAGCAATCTTACCTGTAGCGTTAGATGGTACATATAAAATGTTTGAAGCGAATGGAAATCGTATGAAACGAGCTCATGCAACAGTAACGATTTCTAAGCCGATTACACCTGAAGAGTATGCGAATATGGATATTAAAGAATTAACGAAGCATACACAGGATGTTATCGCATCACAATTACATAAGTAATAAAAAAGGTTTCAGCTTTCATCAAGCTGAAACCTTTTTTATTACGCTGCAGGTAAGACGTAAAAGAGTACACAGAAGAACATCATTGCACTACCGCCTAAAACGAAGAGGTGCCAAATGGCATGGTTGAAAGGTAGCTTTTCCCAAAGGAAGAAGATTGCCCCGACTGAATATAAAATGCCACCTGCTAAAAGTAGTGAAAAACCATGTCCAGTTAGATTTTCGTAAAGTGGTTTAATAGCAACGATTATGAGCCAGCCCATAATGATGTAACATAAAGTTGATGCTTTTATAAAACGGCGTACAAAGAAAATTTTGAAGACAATACCGCCAATTGCAAGTGTCCATATAATTGCGAGTAACGTCCAACCTAAAGGTCCACGAAGTGTAATGAGTAGAAAAGGAGTATATGTGCCAGCGATTAATAAATAGATGGCTGAGTGATCTAAAATAGTAAATAATTTTTCTACTTTTGGATGGTGAATGCTATGTAGCAACGTTGAAAACAAGTACAGTAAGAACATGCTTACACCATAAACGGTAAATGCAACAACAGCAGATGCAGTACCATGTTTAGACGCATGAATAATTAATATAATTAAGGCAGGGATGCTTAAAATGGCACCGATACCATGTGTTATTGCATTTGCAATTTCTTCTTTCACAAAATGTGTCATTCGTGTCATTTTTTCAGTCATAATGCAAATCCTTTCTACTATCATAAAATAATATGTCATTTCCCTTACCATATCATACACAAGAGCAATAGAAAATGAAATTTGTATAATTGATTATATTTTTGAATTTTTTTGACAAAAGACGATGGATTTGTTGACGTTTTCAAACTTTTTTGACAAAATAAAATTATGCAATAGTAGGACAAGAAATCTACTAATAAAGGGGATGGGGAAATGTTTTCAAATATTGGCTTTCCAGGGTTAATTTTAATCTTAGTAGCTGTACTAATATTATTTGGGCCTAAAAAATTGCCGGAAATCGGAAAGGCTTTAGGGGAAACGTTAAAAGAATTCAAAAAATCAACGAAAGAATTGACTGATGACGCATTTCAAGAGAAGGAAAAGAAAGAAAAAATGTAATGGATTTTCCTCGTAATGGATAAGTAAAGTGTGGTGAACGAGATGGAAGATCGGGAAATGAGTGTAGTAGAACATATCGTTGAGCTTCGCAAACGAGTAATTTATACAGTGTTATCCTTTGTATTATTTTTAATTATTGGATTTACTTTTACGAAGGATATTTATTTTTGGCTTGTAAAAGATTTACCAATGAAATTAACTGTTCTCGGTCCAAGTGATGTATTGTGGATTTTTTTCTCGATTGCTACAGTATTTGCTATCGTTTGTACAATTCCTTTTGCTGCTATACAAATTTGGTTATTTGTAAAACCAGGTTTACATCCAAATGAACAAAAGATGACTGTAATGTATATACCGGTATTGTCTATATTATTTATTGCAGGTTTAAGTTTTGGATATTTTATTGTAATGCCGTTTTTATTTCATTTTTTAACTACGATAGGTAATGAAATGTTTAATACGATGTTTACGACAGAAAAGTATTTTCATTTTGTACTTAATTTAACAGTTCCATTTGCTGTGATTTTTGAATTACCTGTAGTGGTAATGTTTTTAACGAGTATTGGCATACTTACGGCGGAGTTTCTAATAAAAATAAGAAGGTATGCTTACGTAGCATTGATTATCATTGCCTCGTGTATATCACCGCCAGATTTTTTATCTCATAGTTTAGTTGCGGTACCGCTTATTTGTATTTATGAAATTAGTATTGCCTTATCAAAGATTGTTAGTAAGCGAAAAAAGAAAAGGGAAGAAGAAATACAGTCGAAAAGTGCCTCGTTATAAAGGCACTTTTTTAATTATTTGTTATACTATGGCTATAAACGTATACAATATAAAGAAGAAAAAAATAATAGAATCTCCAAAATTTAGACAAACTTTGCACCTTTATAAGTTTATACTGAATGTATTAAGCAATTTACGGATAACGAGATTCCCGTCTCACGTGATAATTAGGACGGGGGATGGATTAGGTGGAGATGAATAGAGAATAAATCTACTAACCATAAGGACTAAAGGGATCATCTAAGGATACTTTTGTATTCAAAGGAGTCTCCACTTTAAACAACGTGTTACAGCGTAAAGTAGAGGAAGTTCAAAATCCAATGAAAAAGAGGATTGATATTGTGATTACGAAAAGTTTTTATTTCACTCATTCAACAGGGGATTGTATTAAAATATTCGAAATCCCTGTCCTACAGGCGCAGCATCCATTATCGTTTCTAATTCAGTCTCGTCTTCAATTATTTATTGCAAAAATTCAAAAACAAAAGCACCCAAGATTTTCGTATTCTTTCCGTGAATATTTACAAAAATGTTTGAAGTGGAATGATTATTTAAATGTATATAAAACAAATACCCTTGAAAAAAACGCATAAATTAGAGCAGGACAGAGTCAGGAATACTCTGTCTTTTTATTTTAGGTATAAAAATATAATTAATTTGATGAAATTTCGTTCGAAATTGTTGAAAGCATTAGGAATGCTAGTATAATAACAAGGAGAGCGTATTGGAAAGGGAAGAAGGATAGTATGCAAAAAATTAAAATTGTAACAGATTCAACGGCAGATTTATCACAAGATGTAATCGAGAAGTATGACATTCATGTTCTACCATTATCAATCTCTGTAAATGGACAAACATATTTAGATCGCGTTGATTTACAACCTGATGAGTTTATTGAAGAAATGATTAAATCAGAGGAACTACCAAAAACATCACAACCAGCTATGGGTACATTTGTAGAAATGTATGACAAGCTAGGTGAAGATGGAAGTGAAGTACTTTCTATCCATATGACAAGTGGAATGAGTGGTACTGTTGCGACTGCAAATAGTGCTGCATCGATGACTGATACAAAAGTAACAGTTGTTGATTCACAATTTATTACACATGCTTTAGCATATCAAGTAATAGAATCTGCAAAAATGGCAAATGAAGGACGCTCACTAGAAGAAATTTTAAAACGTGTAGATGAAGTGAGAAAGAATACTCGTTTATATGTAGTGGTAGATACATTAGAAAACTTAGTGAAGGGTGGACGTATCGGTAAAGGAAAAGCGTTTATCGGTTCGCTACTTAATATAAAGCCAATTGCTAGCCTTGAAGACGGTGTTTATAACCCTGTAACGAAAGTGCGCAGTCAAGGCCAAATTGTAAAAACGTTAGCTAAGTTATTTGAGCAAGATACAGCAGGAAAAGTTGTAAAAGCTGTTGCGATTCCGCATGCAAAAGCAATTCCTTTAGCTGAAAGTATGAAAGCAGCTGTGGAAAAAGTGAGTGGATTTACTCAATCAGAAATTTTCTATACAACGCCTATTATTAGTACTCATACAGGTCCGGGTGCAATTGGATTTATGTATTTAGCAGAGTAATAAAAAAGCTACTTGAAAATATATTTCAAGTAGCTTTTTTATCCCGCATTAACGGACAGTAAGACCCTCACCTCAAAATTCAGCGAAAGCAAAGAAGTTAGGTGTGAGATCAACGGTCCGTAAATGCCCGATTGGTGAAGGCTAATAATCAGTGGGGATGATGAACAACCCCCACTGATTAAAGTTTCACTTTATGTGAATAGAAAGTAAGAAATGAGAAGGGCTATACAGGCGCTCCCGCTAATGATGTAGCGAGTCTGTAAATATTCATTCATAGAAAACACCCTTTATGATTTTCTATATTATATGATGGATATAGAAAATAAGTAGTTACATTACACTTGTAAAGTTTCGATTTTTTCTTGTACTTGTTTTTTATTTGTGTCGCTATTATAAGTAAAAGTTTGGCCTAAAAAGAGTACATGCAGTTGTTCCCACGGTAACATACGTAAATTCCAATTACTTCGAAGTTTTGTTATTGCCTCGCGAGGTGTTTCATCAGCAAGTGCAAAAGCTCCGTAATGCATTGGAATAAAATGTGTCGCGTTTAAATCTAAATAAGCTTGCACTGCTTCTTCAGGGGAAACATGAGATACTTTCATAAACCATTCTGGTTCATAAGCGCCAATTGGCATAAGAGCAATATCAATTAAAAAGCGCTTTCCAATCTCTTTGAAACCCTGGAAATAGCCGCTGTCGCCACAAAAATAAATGGTTTCCAAAGTCGTTTCATTATCAATAATCCATCCACCCCAGTGAGATGTATTCATGTCAAATAAGGATCTTCTCGTCCAGTGCTGAGCAGGTACGAAGTGAAAAGAAACTTCATTAATCGTCGTACTTTCCCACCATTTATATTCTTCTACATGCGTAAATTTCTTACGAGTAAATAATTTTTTTAATCCGATAGGTACAAGATATAGAACATCATCATTTAACTGACGAAGAGTTGAAAAATCTAAATGATCATAATGACCGTGTGAAATAAGGACTATATCAATTTTAGGTAGTTCTTGTATAGTAAGACCTGGTTCAGTAAGCCTCGGAACTAACTTTAATTTATTTGCCCATACTGGATCTGTTAATATATTAAGTCCATTCGTTTGGATAAGAAAAGTAGAATGGCCCACCCATGTGACTGTCGTTTTTTCAACATTGCTTTGCAAAAATGCATTTTGTTTAACAGGTGATTGTTCTACTAAAAAAGAAAAGTCTTTTTTGTTCAGCTTTCGTTCTTTACGCCATCTTAAAAAAGAAAGAATTGATTTTTTTGTACTGACATTATCCATATTTTCATAGCGCTTTGCCATGAACATCACCTCATTTAAAATCGTTGTAGTTGTATTGTACCGAAATGTTGTTAAGGAATACAGTGTATAACATGGATTAATGTTTAATTAATTGTTAAAAAATAGGGAGAGGTATTTACAATTTTAACATTGAGCTTTGTTTTGCGAATACGATTTAGAGAAATAATAGTGAAAAAACATATTTTGTCTAGTAATTCGCTTGAAATTAAGAAGTATCATACGTAAATTCGTACGATTTCGTGAACAAATGCAGTAAACAATTTTCTCGTAGTGTTAACTTTTGTTATGATGAGCATAACCTATTTAAATTTAGGATAGAGAAAAGAGGTTTATAAATGAAGCGTTATCAAAAACTAATTGGTCTTATGGTTGTATTTTGTCTATTTGTACTCGCTGGATGTAGTGGATCAGGCTCAAAGCTTCGTAAACCATTAAATTGGGATTTAGAAACTTTCCAATTCACAAATCAAGATGGAAAACAATTTGGTACAAAAGATTTAAAAGGGAAAGTATGGGTTGCAGATTTTATGTTCACAAACTGTCAAACAGTTTGTCCGCCAATGACTGCTAATATGGCAAAATTACAGAAGATGGCAAAGGAAGAGAAGTTAGACGTTCAGTTTGTCTCGTTTAGTGTAGATCCAGATCTTGATAAACCAGAAAATCTGAAAGCTTTCATTCAAAAGTTTACAGAAGATACTAGTAATTGGAATTTATTGACGGGTTATTCGTTAGAAGATATTACAAAGTTTTCAAAAGATAATTTCCAATCACTTGTAGATAAGCCAGAGAACGGTCAAGTAATACATGGTACATCATTTTATTTAATTGATCAAAATGGAAAAGTAATGAAAAAGTATAGCGGTATTAGTAATACACCGTACGAAGATATAATACGTGATATGAAGCGATTAGTGGATTAAAAATAAGGGTGCGTAGCACCCTTATTTTTTTACATTAGTCTATAGATAAAATGTCATGCTGTTGTGGAAGTTTCGGTGCACGAATTTCTAACACACCATTTTGATAGGAAGCTTTCGCTGCTTTTTTATTAATGGAATAAGGCAATTTAATCATTCTTGCGGCTTCTGAAATAGACCGTTCTCGGCGATAATAGTTATGAGATGTTTGTTCTTCTGCCTCTTCAAGTATTTCTTCTTTTACAGAGACTTTTAAGTATTCGGTTTGTATTTCAATTTGAATTTGCTCTTTTTGTATACCCGGTAGTTCAGCGGTAACAACGAGTTCTTCATCAACTTCATATAAATCTACAGGGAATGTTAATAAACGATTTCCTTTTTGGAAAAAATGATTCAAATCAGCGATTACATTGCGAAGAGGTGTTTGCTCAAAAAAATCATCAATTTGCTTTAAATAATTGCGAACCGGTGGACGAGAAGAATCTTTTTTTTCTTCACTCATGGTATTCCCTCCTAGAAATCAATTTGCAATATCATATGACAAAAGCGGAGAAAGGTGATTGCCTAATTTTCATGTTTTCATAAAAAAATGTTAAAAATGTGAAATGGAGTGATTTTTTTATAGTTTTTGGTCGCCATATTGAGTTGATTATGCTAGTATAAATAGGGTTGATATAGTAGTATAGAAACAGAATGAAAACCGAAAGAGGGTAAGAAGTATGTGTGGTTTTGTAGGATGTTTATGTGAAAACCCTAGAGAGTTTTCAGAAACAGAAAAACATCAATTTGAAAATATGAACACGATGATTTTCCACCGCGGTCCAGATGACGAAGGATATTTTCGTGATGAACATGTACAATTTGGCTTCCGCCGTTTAAGTATCATTGACTTAGAGGCAGGACATCAGCCGCTAACTTATGAAAATGATCGATATGTAATTATTTTTAATGGTGAAATTTACAATTATGTAGAATTACGCGAAATGTTACTTGAAAAAGGTGCGACTTTCGCAACGCAATCTGATACAGAAGTTATCATTGCATTGTATGCACATATGAAAGAAAAATGTGTAGACTATCTTCGTGGTATGTTTGCATTTATGATTTGGGATCGTGAAGAAAAGAAACTTTTCGGTGCACGTGACCACTTTGGTATTAAACCATTATATATCGCGCAACAAGGTGATACTACATTCTTCGCATCTGAGAAGAAAAGTATTATGCATGTAATGGAAGACAAAGGGGTAAACCCAACGTCACTACAACATTACTTTACGTACCAATATGGTCCAGAACCAGAAACATTAACAATTGATGTTAATAAAATTGAGCCTGGTCATTATTTCGTAAAGGAAATCGGTAAAGAGATGGAAATCCATCGCTACTGGAAGCCTTATTTCAATGCTTCAAGCGCAACGAAAGAAGAGCATATCCAAGCAATTCGTGATGTATTATACGATTCAGTAAAAGTACATATGCGAAGTGATGTACCAGTAGGTTCATTCTTATCTGGTGGTATCGATTCATCTATTATCGCTTCTATCGCAAGAGAAATGAATCCGAACCTTTTAACGTTCTCTGTTGGTTTTGAACAACGTGGTTTCAGTGAAGTTGATGTTGCGAAAGAAACTGCTGAGAAATTAGGCGTTAAAAACCATAACGTATTTATTTCAGCGAAAGAATTTATGGATGAGTTCCCAAAAATTATTTGGCATATGGATGATCCTTTAGCAGATCCAGCAGCTGTACCATTGTACTTCGTTGCAAAAGAAGCACGTAAACATGTAACAGTTGTTCTTTCAGGGGAAGGCGCAGACGAGCTATTTGGTGGTTATAACATTTACCGTGAGCCAAACTCACTAAAAATGTTCTCGTACATTCCTAGCCCAGGTAAGAGCGTTCTAAAAGCATTAAGCGGTGCTCTTAAAGAAGGATTTAAAGGAAAGAGCTTCCTAGAGCGTGGATGTACGCCAATTGAGGAGCGCTACTATGGAAACGCGAAAATCTTCCGTGAAGAAGAGAAAGCGGAATTAATGAAGTTCTACAATGAAAGTGTTAACTATATGGATATCACGAAACCATTGTATAACGAGATTAAAGATTATGATGATGTAAGTAAAATGCAGTACATTGACATGTTCACGTGGTTACGTGGTGACATTTTATTAAAAGCTGATAAAATGACAATGGCAAACTCATTAGAACTTCGTGTACCGTTCTTAGATAAAGAAGTATTCGATGTTGCATCTAAAATTCCAACTGAATTAAAGATTGCTAACGGAACTACGAAAGCTATTTTACGTGAAGCAGCACGCGGAATCGTTCCAGATCACGTGTTAGATCGTAAAAAACTTGGATTCCCGGTACCAATTCGTCACTGGTTAAAAGATGAAATGCATGACTGGGCTATAAATATTATAAACGAAAGTAAAACAGATCATTTAATCGACAAACAGTATGTATTAAACTTACTGGAAGCACATTGTGCAGATAAAGGCGATTATAGCCGTAAAATTTGGACTGTACTTGCGTTTATGGTTTGGCACCAAATTTATGTTGAGCATAAATACGATACGAATAAGTTCCACGAAGAAACAAAACGTGCGTATAGCTTAGTTTAATAAGAAAAACCTTAAGACCGCATATGGTCTTAAGGTTTTTTTTCATAAATAGAACGTATTATTGATACAATAATAGTAAAAGGATGGACAACATATGATTGCGTTTGAAAAAGTAACAGTAGAAAATGAAAGCGTTGTTAAAGAAATGTTCCGCTCGCATAATGTAAGTGAGAAACAGGTGCAGTATTGCGTAAAAGTTGATGATACATATATTGGTGTAATAGATTACAGTGTTCAAGAAGAGAGTGTAGTTTTATCTCAATTAATAATTCATTTTGATTATCAAAGTTACGGATATGGAACAAATACGTATTTTACATTTGAAGAGATGATGAAACAAAGAGGTGTGAAAGAGATAAAAGTGTTACAAAAGGAATTAACAGAACAAGCAAAAACTTTCATAGAGAGCTTTGGCTTTAATGAAGAAGATGGAACATACGTGAAGAAAATATAACGATGATTAGTAATGTGCTAAAATAAATATAAGGCAGGTGGATACATGATAATGACTTCTGGTCTTGTATTAATTGGAGGATGTTTTATTTTGGCAGAACTAAGCCATAAGTTCATTCGGAAAAGAGCTAGTAAGAAAAGAAAGCCGTACGAATTACAATATGTACCTGTGTTTTTTATTTTGTTTTGCATGCTTGTTACAGTACAAAATATTACTAATTTCCCGCCACTTTTGAACATTTTTTTAAAGTTCGGTTTGTTATACAGCGGTGTTGGAATGGGTCTTTTATTTATTTTATTTTGCATACGTTATATTCACTATCAATCGTATATATTTATTTTAAATTGGTTAAAGCAAGATGATAGAAACCGCCTTACATAAGGTGGTTTTTTATTTGTAATTGTAACGGAACTTGTACATTTTACATAAAATAGGACGAGTAGCAATGTAAACCTATTACACGAAAGAAAGGAACGAGACAGTGATATGAAACTTGTAATAGACGCAGGTCACGGTGGATATGATTCTGGTGCTGTTGGTAATGGTTTAGTAGAAAAAAACTTAACACTTCAAATAGCGAGACGTGTGCGAGACATTCTATCTGCAAACTACCCAATTACTATTAAAATGACACGTGATAGTGATGTATTTATCTCTTTATCAGAACGTGCTAATATCGCTAATTCTTTTGGAGCAGATTACTTTATCTCATTTCATATAAATAGTGGCGGTGGAACTGGATTTGAAAGTTATATTTATAATGGGTTATCTAACAGTAGCTCCGCATATGCAAAGCAACAAAAAATTCATGCAGCAGTCAATCCTGTATTAACAAAATACGGCCTTCGTGACCGAGGGGCAAAAAAAGCAAATTATGCAGTACTAAGAGAGACTGCAATGGATGCAATTTTAACTGAGACTGCTTTTATTGATACAACGTTTGATGCAAATTTATTGAAAAACCCACAATTTATTGAAGATCTATGTCAAGCATATGTAAACGGAATAGCAGCTATTTTTGGAGTAGCTCCGAATCCAAATCCTCCAAATCCACAACCTCCAAATCCACAACCTCCAAACCCTCAGCCAACACCACAAACGAAGGGAATTGCTTATATACTTGGGAAAAATGTAAATTTAAGAAGTGGCCCATCAACATCATCTTCAGTAATTCGCCAATTAAACTCTCCAGAATCGTATGTCGTATATCAAGAAAGTAACGGATGGTTAGACTTAGGTAACGGACAGTGGGTGTATTATGACCCGTCTTACATTAATTTTGTAAAGACGAGCAATAGTGATGGTAGCGCAATCGGTGTCGCATATATACAAGGAACGAATGTGAATTTAAGAAGTGGTCCATCAACATCTTCTTCAGTAATTCGTAAATTAAATAAACCAGAATCTTATTTAGTATTTATTAATCAAAACAGTTGGTTGAACCTTGGTGGAAATCAGTGGGTGTATAATGATCCATCATATATTAAATATAATCGATATTAGGAAATAAATTTATAATGTAATATGAATGCGTATCTATATATAACATAGATACGCATTTTAAGAACGGCCATTATTTACATACTTATACAGATAGTTTCAAAAAGAAACATTTGAATAACGGATAGAATCTAAATAGTATATATTAAAAAAGTTCTCTGATATACATTGACAATGTATGTAATATACATTAACCTTTAGTTGTTAATGATAATCGATTTCATCTAGGGAGGACATATGTTACATACTAAAAAAATGTTTATGTTCTGCATTATGATACTTATGGTTATAATCGCAGGGTGTAGTAAAGAAGAAAAAAAAGAAAATGATCCATCAGCTAAAGCGAAAGATTCTTATACTGTAAAGCATGCAATGGGGGAAACAACAGTAAATGGTACACCTAAAAAAGTTGTTGTTTTAACAAATGAAGGTGCAGAGGCTCTTCTAGCTGTGGGAGTAACGCCAGTTGGAACTACGAAACCGCGTGCGGGTGATGAATGGTACCCTCATTTAGCGAAAGAGTTAAAAGATACGAAAGTTGTAGGAACTGAGCGTGATATTAATTTAGAGGCAGTAATGAAGCTTAAGCCGGATTTAATTATCGGGAATAAAATGCGTCATGAAAAAATATATGAACAATTGAAAGAAATCGCGCCAACTGTATACGCTGAAACATTGCGTGGAGATTGGAAGGAAAACTTTACGCTCTATACAAAGGCTGTAAATAAAGAAAAAGAAGGTCAAAAGGCAATTGAAGATTATAAAAAGCGTATTGAAGGAATGAAAGAGAAGCTAGGAGATAAATTAAGCTCTAAAGTTTCTATTATTCGCTTCGTTCCAGGTGATGTTCGTATATATCAAAAGAACTCATTCTCAGGTGTTGTTTTAAACGATATTGGATTTAAACGACCACCATTACAAGATAAAGATGAATTTGCGATAAAAGGAATTACAAAAGAACAAATTCCAAATATGGACGGGGACTACTTATTCTATTTCACATCTGATAAAGATGGCGATAAGAAGAATGAAGGAAACACGTTAGCAAAAGAATGGACAGAAGACCCACTCTTTAAGCAGCTACAAGCCTCTAAAAATAATAAAGTATTCCAAGTAGATGAAGTAATTTGGAATACAGCAGGCGGTATTAAAGCAGCAAACCTAATGCTAGATGATATTGAAAAATATTTTCTGAAATAAAGTTGAACCAATCAGGCGATTACGGGCCGTTATCTCCCACCTAACCTTGAGGTGAGAGTTTTACTGCCCGTCAATAGCGGGATAAATGAATGGCTGAGTGCATCACTTTAAATAGGTGATGCATTTTTTATTTATATAAATACAGAAAATTCCTTTTTTTCAGTCGTTTTAAGTTGTACAATAAAATCAATCACGTAATAAAGGAGTGGGAAGGAATGAAAGCTACTCATAAAGATTGGATTTTGTTTAATGGGAGAATTGTAAATACGAAGAAAGAACAGCCGATGGTTGCATTAGAAGAGCGAGGTTTCCAATTTGGTGATGGTATATATGAGGTATTCAGACTATACGATGGGAAGCCACATTTATTAGATTTACATTTGGAGCGTTTTTTTAAATCAATGGAAGAAATTAAACTCATTGCACCATTTACAAAGGAAGAGTTAGTAGAAGAGCTACATCAAATGATTGAAAAAAATCAATTTCAAGAAGATGGTAATGTATATTTACAAATATCAAGAGGTGCTCAAGCAAGAAACCATGTATATGAAAAAGACCTTCAACCAACGTATTTTGCAAATATTGTTTCGTTCCCAAGACCAGTCGCTACGATGGAAGTCGGTATAAAAGTAACGATAGAGGAGGATATAAGATGGAAATTTTGTCATATAAAATCATTAAATCTACTTCCTAATATCATGATTAAAAATAAAATAAATGAACAAGGATATCAAGAAGCGATTTTAGTGCGAGATGGAGTTGTAACAGAGGGATGTCATTCTAATTTTTTCATAGTAAAAAATGATAAACTGATTACACATCCAGCTGATCACTTTATTTTGCATGGTATTACTCGCTATTATGTTATAACATTAGCGAAAGAGTTACATATCGAAGTAGAAGAACGAGAATTTTCATTACAAGAGGTATATGAGGCGGATGAGTGCTTTTTTACAGCGACACCACTCGAAATATTCCCGGTTGTTCAAATTGGCGATGAACAGTTTGCTAGCGGCGAAAGAGGACCAATTACGAAAAAACTACAATCTGCATATGAAGAAAGTATTAGTTTGTTTAAAGTGACAAATTAATAATGAAGAAAAAAGCTGGTATTCCCCCAGCTTTTTTTCATGATATAATTCAAACATAGGACAGGTTTTGAAAACGCTGTAAAAGGGGATTTAATGTATGAATTATGAAGCTTTTAAAGAGGTAATCCACGGAAGAAGAAGTGTTAGAAAGTTTACAGAACAAGAAGTATCTACTAGTGATATAAAAGAAATTATTGATTGCGCTCGTTATGCACCGAGTGATACGAACTCGCAAACGTGGGAGTTCTTAGTCATTATGAATCGAGAGAAAATTAAAGAAATTGAACAAATGACTTGGGATGCATTACATAAACTTGCGGCAAAAGCAGCAGAAAATGGAGAAGAGAAAGCAGGGAAATTACTTACACGTTCTTTCGGGCCATATGCAACAGCTTTCTCTGAGGCACCAGTATTAATCGTATGTTTGGCAACACCTTATGAATCAAAGTTTCGTGAAAAGATATTTGATCCAATTGCCTTCGTTCCGGATGCAGTGTGGGAAGAGGAAGGAATTAAGAGTAGCTGTTTAGCGGCACAAAACTTAATGCTGGCTGCACATGCGAAGGGTCTTGGTACGTGTCCAATGACAGGGCCTGTATTGTTAGCTCAAAAAGAACTAAGACAATATTTCCAAATTGAGACCGAAAAACAAATAAATATGGTTATTTCACTCGGTTATCCGAAAGATAAACCGAAGAAACTTCCAAGAAAAGAAGTAGATGAGATTACAACGTTTATTTTTTAATCACCATATAGAAAAGACATTGAAATAACAATGTCTTTTTATTTTGGATAGGTATGTTATTAATTTGTTGGGCTAAAATGATAAATAAGATAAAATTACTATTTATTTCATTAAAAAAATTAATGTTCTATTAAGGAAAGTATGGTACAGTAATCGTGAGCAAGCTACTAGTATTTGTTCATGAAAGTGTTAAAAATAGTTTTAAAATTACAAAGTTATTTTTGTATAATAAATTATAATGAAATTACAGGGGGGATGAATTTTGAAGAAATTCATAATCGCTGGATTGTCTGTATTGTTATTAGTAGGCTGTGGTGCTCCAAAGGAAAAAGAGGATGCACAGTCAAATCAGGAAGAACAAGTTGTAAATGCGAGTGAGGAGAGTATGGTTGTATTTCCTGAAGGGGCAGTACCAATTGGAGAAGGGATAGTAAAAGTCATTACACCAGATGGTACTTCTGAAAACGGCAACACACCGACTGTATTTATCAAAAAAGATACTTTAATTCAGCAAGTTGAATTAGAACTTTCTAATTTTCAAAACGATAAAGAAACATTCGTATTTGTAGATCAAATATTTGCTGATAAACATCAAGTAACTAGTACAACACAGACAACAGTACAATTAAAAGAAAAGACACTTGAGACAGGTAGTCATACGATTACTGCAGCTCAGTTTGAAAATAATGACCCAAAAGGAAAAGTCATTAGCTTTAATCAAGCGACGTTTGAAACGAAGCCAGCATCTTAATTATGGATAAAAAGTACATTACTTAAAGTAGTAGTGTACTTTTTAATTTGGATATAAATGGGTTGTTGAGAATAATTTGTTTCACTTTCTAGTACGTATGAATAGTAAGAAATTACTCTTTATTACTAAGAAAGAGTAAGAGGTTGAAGGTGTGCAGCGATTTGTTCGTATTATCTTGCTTAGTATGATAATTTCGATAATCTGGTTTACTTTACACGAGGTGGTTGAAGTTACACTCAATTATCAAATCCATGACATGCTAATAGGAACAGTATGTTTTGTCATAGTATATCTGTTTTATGATAAACTTAGATTAAGTTAAGTTTTGCAAGAAAAATGTAGGTATTTCATTTGAAATGTCGAATAGTACATACGATGTCGTAATAACAAATTTTCTATTGTTTATTGTGAAACAGGAGAAGGAGAGATAGTAGTTATGAAACGAGCTCTTATTAATATCGATTATACATATGATTTTGTAGCTGAAAAAGGTGCTTTAACTTGCGGGAAACCAGGTCAAGAAATTGAGAAGGAACTTGTACATATAACGAAGCAATATATTGAAAATGGAGATTATGTAGTGTTTGCAATCGACAAACATGAAGAAAATGATGAATATCATCCAGAAGTAAAGTTGTTCCCTCCTCATAATATAGCAGGTACAAATGGAAGAGACTTATTCGGTGAATTACAAGATGTATACGAAAAATATAAAAATGATGCGAATGTATATTATATGGATAAAACGCGATACAGTGCATTTGCTGGAACAGATCTAGAGATGAAGTTGAGAGAACGAGGAATAGAAGAAGTTCATCTTGTAGGGGTGTGCACTGATATTTGTGTTCTTCATACAGCAGTAGATGCTTATAATAAAGGATTTAAAATTGTTGTATATGAAAAGGCAGTTGCATCTTTTAATGCGCAAGGACATGAATATGCACTTGGACATTTTAAATCTTGTTTACATGCAGAAGTGAAGTGAAAAAGAGGCCTTTGAAAAGGCCTCTTTTTACGTTTAAATTGAGACGACATTTTGCTCAATTAGTTTTTTTATGAACGGGCTAATGTTTTCTGGTAGCCCATTTAAATCAAAAAATTGTACATGTAATGATTCAACTCCGTCAGCTTTTAGCAAGCCACCTTTAATGTCTTTGCAAAGGTAAGCGATTGTTATAGGATAAAATTCATCTCCGTTCGCTAATTTCACAAAAAACTCTTTACCTGAAAATACACTTACTAACTGAAGTATACCAATTTCAATACCTGTTTCTTCAAGTACTTCTCGTCTTCCGGCTTCTTCTGTGGATTCACCAAGTTCCACAAAACCTCCAGGAACACCCCACATGCCATTTCGTCTTTGTTGTAGTAATATTTGTCCTTGGTCATTTAAAACAGCTACAGCAACTCCTGCTAAATTGAGTGGTCTTGATCCAACAATTTCTCTTAGTTCTTCGATATACCCCATTAATTGTAACCTCCGTGAAAAAAGTATCAAATGAATGATTCGGTGTTATGTGAATGTATTCCTTTAAATGAGGTAAGTATTACAAAGTTGTTTATAAAAATTTCTATTGTAATCTCCCTTTAGATTATTAAAAAGGGTATATTTATAGTAAATAGAAAAGGGCATCAGAAGTTGAAAGATTAATGAAAGGGTTATATTGTTGAAGATGTACTAGGGATACAAATACATAGTTAAGAAAGTAAAATGAAAGGTCAGGGGAAAAGTTACGAAAGAAAATTTTGAGATAATTAATAAGGAATTATAATAGATTAGCTCTACATGAAAATTTAAAAAATAAGGAAGTGGATAGATGAGTATATTAGCGTATACGGAGGAGTTTTTTAATTATGTAAGGGAGTTTTTACTATTAAGATTTTTACTATTTGCTTTAGTTCTTATCATTATTTCGTTTGTTATTAATCGCATTATTGATTGGTTTTTTAGAAAGTCCAGCTTTTTTGATGAAGAGGTAGAGCAGACGATTCAAAGTGTCATTCGATCTATTTTTAGATATATCATTATCATCAGTCTAATCATTTATTTAATTAGTCAGTTTGTAGATATAAAAAGTATCATTGCAGGTGCAGGGATAGCGGGAGTTGTCATTGGTTTTGCTGCGCAACAGATGCTAAAAGATGTCATATTAGGCTTTGCGAGATTAGCGGACAAAGAGTTTCGCGTTGGCGATTTTGTTACTTTTAATGGAACAAATTCAGGAACTATTGAGGAAATTAGTATTCGTTTTATGCAAATACGTGAATGGTCAGGAAAACTACTTACCATACCACATGGAGAGATTAGAACGATACAAAATTTTAATAAAGGGTGGATGCGAGTAATTGAACGCATCACGGTAAGTTATCAGGAAGACCCTACAAGAGTTAAGGAATTGTTAGAAGACGTATGTGTGATATGCAATGAAAATTTGGAACAAAGTTTGTATAGAGTAGAGGATGAGGCTGTTGAACCATTTAAATATGTTGGTGTTACAGACTTAAATCCTAACCTTAAATATGTTGGATATGAATTTTGTATTACAGGTTTAATTAAACCAGAAGATTATTTTGAAACTTCTAGACAAGTAAGGTTTGCATTAATGGCTATGTTCCATAAACATCAAGTGCAAATGCCAGCAGCGAATATGTTCGTTACTACTGAAAGTTTGCAGCATATCCGTGGAGAACAATTTTTGTCAGACAATTAAATAAAGCTTTACATTTAGAATTCTGATTTATAGATGTAGATGAGTCTTAGAGGGTTTAAAAGTAACTTCATTACTTGGCGTTGTTCAGTTTAAGAATTACGCGGTCAAAATTTAAAGGGAAAATAAAAAAATGATTGATAAATAAAAAGAGCTGAAGGAATTCAGCTCTTTTTATTTGTAGAATTTAGAAATTTCTTAATGTTATAATGATAGTTGGTGATGAGAATGAACTTTGAAGAAAAAGAGATACATCGTTTAGAAGCATTAAAAGAAATTGCGGAATTGTTAAATGAAGCAACGAATTTACAGGACATGTTAGAAAAAGTTTTACATACATTGTTACAAGTTATGAATTTACAAACAGGGTGGATATTTTTTATTGATGAAAGTGGAAAGCACCGTATGCTTGTAGACGAAAACTTACCACCAGCTCTTACGTGGCAAGAGAAGAAGCCGATGTGTGAAGGAGACTGTTGGTGTGTAGAGCGTTTTGTGAATGGCAGATTAGAAAAAGCGACAAATATTATTGAATGTAAGCGAATAGAAGATGCGATTGAATGTAATTGGGGTGAAACAGAAGATGTTACACATCATGCGACAATTCCGCTTAGGTCCGGATCAGAGAAATTTGGTCTATTAAATGTGGCTGCACCTCATAAGACTCATTTTTCTGAGGAAGAGTTAGCGTTATTAGAAGCGATTGCATTTCAAATTGGAACGACAATACAACGTATTCAATTAGTGGAGAAAGAACGTAAATATGTAGTGGTAGCGGAAAGAAATCGATTGGCTCGTGATTTACATGATTCAGTAAAACAATTGTTATTTTCTATTATGCTAACAGCGAAAGGCACTCTGAATATGACGCAAGATAGAGGTCTGCAAGAGATGTTAAGTTATATTGGAGAATTATCACAAGAAGCATTACAAGAGATGACGCTATTAATTTGGCAATTAAGACCTGAAGGATTAGAGAAGGGATTAGCAGAAGCAATTCAAAATTACGGGAAGTTATTAGGAGTTCAAGTGGAAGTTCGAATTGATGGGATGGTTTCAATTGGGGATGAAATAGAAGAAGTTTTATGGCGTATTAGCCAAGAGGCGCTACATAATTGTAAAAAGCATGCTTCGTGTGAAAAGGTACATGTTCTTTTAAAAATAGAAAATAACCAGTTACATTTTTACATAGAAGACAATGGAATAGGATTTATACAAGAACAAGTAAGGGGATCAGCACTTGGTCTGAAAAGTATGAAGGAACGTATTCAGTTAATGAAGGGATCGTTTCAAATTACAACAGAGCTAAAAAAGGGTACAAAAATAGAAATTCAATTGCCGATTTGAAGGGGAGAATAAGGTTGAAGATTAAACTGCTACTAGTTGAGGATCATCATATCGTTCGAAGAGGACTTGTATTCTTCTTGAAAACGAGAGAAGAATTTGAAATTATTGGGGAAGCGGAAAATGGCGAAAAGGCATTACATTTCGTGCAAAAAGAAAAACCGGATGTCGTGCTAATGGATGTATCGATGCCGAAAATGGATGGAATTGAGGCAACAAAACGTATAAAGCAATACGATGAGACGATAAAGGTACTTATATTAAGTAGTTTTTCAGAGCAAGATTATGTTATACCAGCACTTGAAGCTGGAGCAGACGGTTATCAATTAAAAGAAGTACAACCTGAGCAACTTGTCGCTTCTATTATTGCAGTACATCAAGGAAATGCGAATTTTCACCCGAAAGTAACACCTGCATTAATGGGGCGTTCCGCAGTAAAGAAGGAAATAGAAAATCCTTTTTCAATGTTAACGAAAAGAGAGCAAGAGGTACTTCGCGAAATTGCGAAAGGAAGAAGCAACAAGGAAATTGCAGCAGAGCTTCACATTACAGAACAAACTGTGAAAACGCACGTTTCAAACGTTTTAGCTAAATTGGAAGTAGATGATCGTACACAAGCTGCATTATATGCGGTGAAGTATGGGGGAAACTAGTTATAAGTGTGTCATATGTTAAGGTAACATTTATAGGAACAAATAAATAATAGTATGATACCGAATAAAGGTTTTTCTTCTTTCAATAATTAGGTACAATATAGCTACAATGGAAGGGGAAGATATGCTATGCCTGGAACAAGAAGTGGGATTGGAAAAATTCAGGCTTCGTTAAACGGTTTGTCACCGAAATTGCGAAGTATTGCCGAACATATTTTGAAACATCCACAAGATGTTGTACATAAATCTATTACTGAATTAGCAGAAGTTACGAATAGTTCCGAAGCTACGATATTCCGCTTATGTAAACACCTTGGTTTGCAAGGGTTTCAAGATTTGAAAATTACATTAGCTCGTGAAATTGTACATACACCGATGCAAAATATTCATGAAGAAGTATCAGCAGAAGATAGTATGGTAACAGTTGCTAAAAAAGTTTTTCATTCGCATATTACAGGACTGCAAGATACATTACATTTGTTAAATGACACCGCACTTGAGAAAGCTGTACGAGCTTTGCAAGAAGCGAACCGAATTGAGTTTTACGGAAATGGTGGCTCTGGAATTATTGCGATGGATGCATATCATAAATTTATGAGAACGGGTATTTCTTGTATTGCTCATACAGATTCTCATTTTCAAATTATGGGTGCTGGTTTACTTACAAAAGAAGCAGTAATCATTGCAATTTCTCATTCTGGTAGTAATAAAGGATTATTGGAAGCGTTAGAAGTAGCAAAAGCAAGAGGAGCTTGCATTATTGCAATTACGAGCTATCAGAAATCAGCACTAAGTCAACTTGCTGATATAACACTTTATACTTCAACACGTGAAACAGAATTTCGTACGGAAGCAAGTTCATCACGCTTAGCGCAGCTAAGTTTATTAGATACTTTGTATGTAGGATTGTCGTTGCAACGACAAGAGGAAACACTACAAAATTTACAAAGTATACGTGAAACAATTTCGATGAAGCGAATATAAAAAAGCTCTTCAAATGAAGAGCTTTTTTATATTGGTGGATCGTTTGATTATATAATCTCTAAATGTAGTTGATTTATTTTCCTGTAGAAAAATGCGACCTACTTATATTCATAAACTCTCATCTTTAATTCAGTTAAGAAATCGATTTATGCAATAATTCAAACATTGTTCATAATTTCACAATTTGCTTATGAAATGTCATGTTATGATGAACGTGTAATGATGATTGAACATTTAAATTTGGCGCAATAATTAGCCAAAATAGTGAGGACAGTAGTTGTGAGATGAACTCATTAAAACTCTAAAACACTAAAGGGGAGATCACATATGAAAGCAGTAGTGGTTAATAAAAACAGCAAAGCGAACATCGAGGTTATTGAAAAAGAATTACGTCCGTTACATTCAGGTGAAGCGTTAGTAGATGTAGAGTACTGTGGGGTTTGCCACACTGATTTACACGTTGCGAATCATGATTTTGGTAACACGGATGGCCGCATCCTTGGTCATGAAGGTGTAGGTATTGTTACTAAACTTGCTGATGATGTAACTTCACTTAAAGTTGGTGACCGTGTAAGTATTGCATGGATGTTCCAATCTTGTGGACGTTGTGAATATTGCGTAACTGGTAGAGAGACATTCTGTCGTGAAGTTAAAAATGCTGGTTATTCAGTAGATGGTGGTATGGCTGAACAATGTATCGTTACAGCTGATTATGCAGTGAAAGTACCAGAAGGATTAGATCCTGCTCAAGCATCATCAATTACATGTGCAGGCGTAACTACATATAAAGCTATTAAAGTATCAGATATTAAACCTGGTCAACCTATCGTCATCTATGGTTGTGGTGGATTAGGTAACTTAGCTATCCAATATGCTAAAAACGTATTTGGTGCAAAGGTAATTGCAGTAGATATTAATGATGATAAATTAGCCTTAGCAAAAGAGGTTGGTGCTGATATGACTATCAATCCAATTTCTCAAGGTCCTGCTGATAAGATAGTGCAAGATGAGTTTGGTGGTGCTTATGCTGCTGTAGTAACAGCCGTTTCTAAAGTAGCATTCAACTCAGCGGTTGATGCAGTACGTGCCTGTGGTAAAGTAGTTGCGGTAGGGTTACCAGTAGAAACTATGGATTTAAACATTCCACGACTTGTACTAGACGGAATTGAAGTAGTTGGCTCTCTAGTAGGTACTCGTAAGGATCTCGAAGAGGCATTTATGTTCGGTGCAGAAGGAAAAGTAGTACCGGTTGTTCAAACGTGTTCTCTAGATAAAGTACAAAATGTATTCGAAGAAATGGAACAAGGTAAAATTCAAGGGCGTATGGTAATCGATTTTAAACAGAATAGTTGTGATTGTAAATAATTCATTTTAAATATAAAAAGCATGAGTCTAGCAAAGGTCATGTAAAAAAGTTAGACGGCATAAAAAAGATGATTCCTGTATTCAATAGGGATCATCTTCTTTATATTCTACTAATATCAATGCCAATTCATACTTGATTGAGGAGATATGATTAAAAGTTCACTTTATTTGCAAACGAAAAAGAATCTTTATTTTTAACAAACTTTTTATGATCTGGAACGTTTTGAGTTGCTACAACTTGCGAATCTCTTGCTTTCAGTGCATCTTGAATCCCGATTGTCATAAGCTTAATAAATAGAATCGTAATAAAGAATGAAGCGAGAGTATAAAAAATAATCCACCATGAAAGATTCATTTCATTACGATTTAATCCAATAAGGCCTGCCCAATCATTAGATATAGAAACAGGTCTGAGCACTCCGTCATAGAGTTCACGCATTTGTATCCCGCCAATTACAATGTTAAGCAACGCTAAATGGATAACGAGTATGAGTGTTTGGACGATATGTTCCATGAATAACACAAATAAGCGGTCAAGTAATAAGACTCGTAAGTGTTTTTTGATAATATGAAAACGGCTAGCACCCAGTAATTGTGAACTTAAGATGTAATCTCGTTTCATAAATTCATCCACCTCTGAGGATATATATAAAGAAAGTGTAGGCAGAGCGACGAAAATAAGTACGAGTACTTGATAAAACGTAAATGAAATATTTGGATCTAACCCATCGGCATTTGATGTGATTACAATATTAACGGGCGTGATGAGTATGAATGCGATAAATAGAGTTGGAATATAATAAAAAACTTCTGAGCATGCCTGGAAAAATCTCTTGAGTTTTGGAGCGTATAAACTTAAGAGGATTCCTATACATGTTCCGCATAAAATTCGAAAGAAGCTAATTGCCACGGCTAATAAAATAGTGAATTTTGCTCCTTCTACAATTTGTAAGAAAACAGACTCTCCAAAACGATCAGATCCAAAAGGCGGTATTAACGATGGTGGAAAGGGGGCCTTTCCAAGTAATTCGTTATTGCCATTGTAAAGTAACTGAGGAGGTTTTGGGATGTTATCTTTAAAGAACCAACTATAAATAAAACTAGCTGAAATAAGTATGAATAAATAAGTAAAGCCGATTAAAAAGCGTTTTGATTTCCAAATAGATTTCATAATGTTGCTCCTTTCAATTGATTTTGCCATCTATTCATCATGAATGAGATTATTTGAAAAATGGTATAAAACGGTAAAATAATCATAACAAGTATGATAAATGCAGCTGGTGGTGAAATAAACGCCTTATTAAATAAAAATTGAATAATACCTTGCATATTAAAAACAAATTCTAAAATGAATAAGTTAGACAGTAAGAAAACAAAAATCGTTTTTAAATGATGGAAGAAGTGGATAGATATATTTTTGAATAAATGAATGCATAGTATATAACTTGATGAAAGGCCTTTTCCATATGCAACCTCTACGTAATGTTTTCCATGTTCTTCTTTTATGTATAACACCATCATCCGAAACATTTGTAATGTAGGTAAGACAGCTAAAGATAAAATAGGGAGTAAATAAGCTCGATTTTCATTAAAAGAAATAATGGTGACAGGAGATTCCCCGAATTTCTGAAGTACCCATATGAAAAATATTTGCAAACAAATCATCATCATCATATCAGGGACAGCTTCTAATATGAACACAATTCGGTTTATCCATTTTTTTATATAATCTTTTGCTAAAAAATAAAAAAATGCCATGCTAGAAGATAGAAAGAGCGCAAGTAAAAAGGCTAAAAATAATACAGTAAATGAATATAGGTAAGGTTCTAAAACAGTTGGGAATAATGGTGTTTTTTTGAAACTACCAAATTTCGGGTCTGAGCCGATAACCACTAATGATTCAGGGGAGAAAACCTCTTTTAACATAGTAACGATCTGATTAAAAAAATATATTGGTTGAAAGGTAAATCCTTGTTGAGTGATAAATAAATAAGGTAAATTTAATAATAGTAAGAGTGATAAAAGAATTGATGAAAGCTTAATTGTGAATTGAGTTATTGTATGTAACATTAAATCCCTCCGACATCTTTTTACAACATTATACAATAAATCCTAATTTATTGTTTTATTTTTCTGAAAAATAAGAATTTTTTTGGGTTTAATAATTATAATACGTAATATGCATTTATATGGTAAAAATGTTATATTAAGGAACCGGTCCCTATGTCCATCAAGCAAAATGTGCAGTATTTCCATTTTCGAGGCATTTACTTTTCTTCAGTTGATGGGCATTTGGTGCTATTCCATTGCGATCAAGTTAATAGAACTAAGTTTTCTTAAAATAAAAACCACCGAAATATAGAAGTGATTTTGAACGTAAGGAATTTGTAAGGAAGGAGTAAGAAAAAAGAGATTTTCAATATGTATGATCAAAATATAGAGAAGAACGGGGGGGGAGTAGTTACTATCTATTTATATAAAAACAAATTAATTAATAAAACGCTATGGAAGAAAAGAAGAAATTATAGAAGTTAACAGATATCTGAAGAAGAGGGATTAATCATTTATTAGGTCAGAGGGTTGTTTGAAGAAATAATTGGTGTATAGATGATTGCAAATTCAGTATTGACTTTTATCATTGGGAGGGTTGATAGCTGTGTGATTAGCATATGAGATACCTATCAACCATCAATACAATTTAAATAAGAGGAGAGGAATGCTTTATGAAAAAACGCAGTAAAATTACATGTGCCAGTCTAGCACTTTTAATAGGTGGAAGTTCCCTGTTATACATAACATCAAACTCAATTGTAAAAGCAGAATCTACGCAAAATGTATCTAGTTCGTTACAAACAAGTACTCAAAGCGATCGTACTTCCGTTAAGAACGCAATACGGGATGCACTACAACTTGGATACCCGGGAATACTCGCTAACATTTCTAAGGGTGGTAAAACTTGGAGTTATGCCGCTGGGATAGCGGATGTGAGAACCAAGAAAACAATGAAAGCAGATTTTCGCTTTCGTATTGGCAGTGTGACGAAAACGTTCATTGCAACAGTTCTACTTCAATTATCTGGAGAGAATCGTTTGAATTTAGACGACTCCATTGAAAAATGGTTGCCTGGTGTCATTCAAGGAAACGGATATGATGGTAACCAGATTACGATCCGGCAAATATTGAATCATACAAGTGGTATTGCTGACTATATGAATTCAAAAGACTTCGATATTATGGATACAAAAAAATCGTATACGGCTGAAGAATTTGTAAAGATGGGGATTTCACTTCCCCCAGAATTTGCCCCAGGAAAGGGTTGGTCTTATTCAAACACAGGATACGTATTACTGGGGATCCTTATTGAAAAAGTAACTGGCAACAGCTATGCGGAAGAGATTGAAAATCGGATTATTGAACCGCTTGATTTGTCAAATACATTTCTACCTGGTAATTCAAGCGTAATTCCAGGCACGAAGCATGCCCGTGGCTATATCCAACTAGACGGAGCAAGTGAGCTAAAAGACGTTACGTATATTAACCCAGGTAGCTCGGATGGGGATATGATTTCTACTGCTGACGATTTAAATAAATTCTTTTCATACTTACTCAGTGGTAAATTGCTGAAGGAACAGCAGCTAAATCAAATGCTTACTACAGTTCCCACAGATAGAGAAGGAACGGGATATGGTCTTGGAATCGTTGAATTTAAGCTTCCGAATGGTGTCTCGGTATGGGGACATAGAGGTAGCGTTCTAGGGTTTTCCACTTTTGTTGGTGGAACACTTGGAGGCAAACATACATTGGCCGTCAATTTGAACAGCTTTAACTTTAGTAATCCTGATCCTTTTAAAAGTATTTTACTTGCTGAATTTAGGAAGTAGGCAAAAAGGCGAAATGGATAAGTTTTGTCATAGGTTTATAGTTTAAAATATATCATTTTGGTGCAAAAAACAACTTGCTCTAAAAAATTTAATACTCGTAATTAAGTATAAAAGAACGCTATCGTTTTAAGAAAATATTTCAGGAGGGTTTTATGAAAAAGAAAATGATTACTGCATTTGGTGTTTCTGCTATAATACTGACTAATTTTGTAGGAAGTACTTATGCAGACTCGAAAACAGGAGTTTCTGTTACAGCTCCCTACAATAAAAATCAAATAGCGGAATGGTTAGAAATGCACGCGAAGCCTTTAAGAACAACGAATCCAAATTCACCTTTTAATGATTTAAAACCACTTAAGAATATGGTAGGTTCAGCTTCAATTGTAGGTTTAGGTGAAGCTACGCATGGGGCTCATGAAGTTTTTACGATGAAAAACCGTATTGTGAATTATTTAGTATCTGAAAAGGGCTTTACCAACCTAGTTTTAGAAGAGGGGTGGGACAGAGCTTTAGAACTTGATCGATATGTTCTTACTGGTGAGGGAAATCCAAGCCAACATCTATCACCTGTATTTAAGACGAAAGAAATGTTAGATTTACTTGATTGGATTCGGCAATATAATGCTAATCCAAAACATAAATCTAAAGTGCGTATCATCGGGATGGACATTCAATCAGTAAACGAGAATGTTTATAATAATATAATAGAATATATTAAAAGAACCAATTCAAAACTTGTGCCGAGGATAGAAGAGAAGATAAAAGGTCTTATTCCTGTAACAAAGGATATGAATACTTTTGAAAGCCTTACGAAAGAAGAAAAAGAAAAGTATATTTCAGATGCTAAACAAATTAGTGCTTTATTAGAGGGAAATAAAAGTTATTTAAATGGGAAATCTAAAGAGTTCGCATGGATAAAACAAAATGCTCGTATTATTGAACAGTTTACTACAATGTTAACGTCACCTCCTGATAAACCATCTGATTTATATTTGAAACATGATATCGCAATGTATGAAAATGCGAAGTGGACTGAAGAACATTTAGGAAAAACTATTGTATGGGGGCATAATGGCCACGTTTCGAAAACAAATATGCTTCCTTTTGTATACCCTAAAGTAGCTGGGCAGTATTTAGCAGAGTATTATGGAAAACGGTACGTATCTATTGGAACATCAGTTTATGAAGGACAATACAATGTCAAGAATAGCGATGGTGAATTTGGCCCATATGGAATATTAAAATCGGATGATCCAAACAGTTATAACTACATCTTTGGACAAGTTAAAAAAGATCGATTTTTTATTGATTTACGTAAGGCAAACGGCGTGACAAAAACTTGGTTAAACGAACAACATCCAATTTTCGCTGGAGTAACTACCGAAGGGCCTGATATACCAAAAACAGTTGATATATCATTAGGTAAAGCGTTTGATATACTTGTTCAAATTCAAAAAGTGAGTCCATCTCAACTACATCAATAAATTTAGAATAATGTACCTTAATGAAGTGTAGTGTTAAGTGTCAATAGAGTTGTTTGAATATGTCAGTTAGGTTATTTTCATTAAAGAATTATTAAATGGAATAAATGTTTTTAAATTAGAGACGATGTGGGATAGAAGCACAGTATCATCAAGTTAACAAAATAAAATTCTACCTAAAATGAAAAAATACGCTATTCTTTCTATAGAATCATAGGTGGTCTGGCCCCATTTGGTGAGACAAAGAAAAAACACCTAGATAACATGTTTCCTATAAGCTATAGGTGACATATTATCTAATTTTCTCTGAATCCGTTCATTATTATAGTAGTGGATGTATTCATCCACAGTTTGTATTATACTAGCATTATTCGATTGTTTTATATTTTGCGCATAGAATCCTTCGGATTTCAAATGAGAATGAAAGGATTCTATGAGGGCATTATCATGGCAGTTTCCTGTACGAGACATGCTTGTGATAATGCCTTTTTCTTTGGCATATGTTTGAAATTGTTTTGATGTATACACCTTTCCTTGATCCGAATGTAAAATCGTATCAATCACATTTCGCTTTTTTAAAGCCTCTTTTAGAGTATCTAATACAAGAGAAACATCCTGTGTCTCAGCTATTTTATAACTTACAATTTCATTGTTAAACCCATCTATAATAGATGAAAAATAAAGAGTCTTATTGCCGAACATCAAATATGTGATATCAGTGAACCATTTTTCATTAGGCTTGGTAGCTTTAAATCTCCGTTGTATTCTATTTTTAGCTACCACTGGTTCATGACCGAGTACAAATATCTTTTTCTTTTTTCTAACCCGAGATAATACGTTGTATTTTCTCATGATACGTAATACTTTTTTATGATTCATTACGATGTTAAATTGATCACGTAGACAAGCTGTAACCCGACGATATCCATACCGATATTTATGATGTTGACATATTTCTATTACGGTTTTTTCTTCATGGTTAGTTACTGTTTTCTCCTGCTTTTTCCAACGATAATAAGTAGCACGTGAAATATTAAATATGGAACACAGTTCTGCAATTGTAAAAATTGATTGCCATTCCTTTATCATTTTCATTATTTCTTCTTTTCCTCCCACCTCCTTAAGATTTCTTGGCACTTTTCCAGCAATATAATCTTTGCCTTTAAATAACGTATTTCTAATTCTTTTTGTTCAAGTTCTGTTAACCTTGTTAAGCCTTTTCCATGTGCAGATTGTCTTCCAATAGATTGTTCAAACCGATAGGTTTCGCCTTCACGATACCATTTCATCCAAGTTTTAATTTGAGCCACATGTCTAATTCCTAAGGCATCCATAATTTCTTTATTTTTGAATCCTTGGTGTTTCATTTCAACTACTTTCCACTTTATTTCGGCGGGATAATGCACCTTTTTCCCCATACGAAAAACACCTCCATTAAAATCATAACTGATACTTACGATTTAGAGAGGTGTTTTTTATCGTCTCATTCCCAGGGTTCACTCCAATAGGAAAGGATGGCGTTTTTTGATCTAATCTATTACTACAATTTGTTCAAGGAATTTAAAACTTTTTATGCAAAAATACCTTACGAAATCTTACTAAAAATGTTGGTTTTGTACAATGAACCACATATCCATCAAGCTAAAGAATTAGTTACCCAAAAACTAGAAAAAGAGTGTGTTTTGAAACAAATATGAAGCAATTTTACCGCATGGAAAAGCTAAATATAGTATGTAAATGAAAGGGAATGAGGGAATTTATTTTTCGTTATGAAAAAAATTTTCTTTTTAAAACTTGATTAAAGAAAAAATATTTTATATACTAATTCATGTAAACGGTTTACTAAATCGTATTTTGCTAGAAACGAAGGGAAGATTCGCATGGAAACAAGGGGGAGAGTAATCGGGATTGATATCGGTACCACAAGTACGAAAACGGTTGTATTCACTGAAAACGGTAAAGTCGTTGCATCACATGCAATTGATTATCCAATCATTCAACCGAACGTCGGATGGGCGGAGCAAGATCCTGATGTAATATGTGCCGCTGTATACAAAAGTGTAAGCGTTGCCATTAAAAAAGGTAATGTACTACCAGAAGATATTTCTTCAATCGGTATTAGTACAGCTATGCACGCATTAATTGCAGTAGATGAAAACGGTGCGCCGTTAACGCGTTCTATCATTTGGGCAGATAATCGAAGTACGAAGCAATCAGAAAAATTATTACAACAAATGAATGGGCATGAAATTTATAGACGTACAGGTACACCAATTCATCCGATGTCACCACTTTCTAAATTGTTATGGATGAAAGAAGAGGAACCAGAGTTATATACAAGTGCTTATAAATTCATTTCCATTAAAGAGTATGTGATTTACCAATTATTTTCACGCTACGTAGTTGATTATTCGATTGCTTCTGCTACGGGGTTATTTAATTTAGAAACATTAAACTGGGATGAAGATGTTTTAACTATGTTACATATGTCACCAGAACAATTATCAACACCTGTACCAACTACATATATTTTATCGGGAATGAAACCGGAATTAGCACAAAAAATGGGCATTCATGAAGATACTCCAGTTGTTATTGGTGCGAGTGATGGTGTTCTTGCAAATGTAGGTGTTGGTGCAATATCACCTGGCTCCGCTGCAATTACGATTGGGACAAGTGGTGCGGTTCGAACTATTGCATCGAGTGTTAATACAGATGAAAAAGGAAGAACTTTTTGTTACGCATTAACAGATGAGCACTGGGTTATCGGTGGGCCAACGAATAACGGTGGAATATTACTTAGGTGGTTACGTGATGAATTTGGTAGCCCGGAACAAGAGGTAGCGAGGAAGCTTGGGATTGATCCTTATGATTTATTAATTAAGTATGCGGAAAGTGTACCAGCTGGAGCAGATGGATTACTATTTTTACCGTTTCTATCTGGAGAACGTGCACCCTACTGGAATGCAAATGCTCGAGGTACATTCTTTGGGATAAACCTTCAGCACAAACGAGAACATTTTATACGAGCAGTTATGGAAGGTGTCTGTATGAGTGTATATTCAGTTGCACTTGCAATCCGTGATTGTACAGGACCACTTACTGAAATACGTGTTTCAGGAGGATTTGCGAAGTCTGCATTTTGGAGACAAATGCTCTCCGATATGATGGGAAAAGAATTGCTTGTTCCTGAAAGTCATGAAGCATCTGCGCTTGGGGCAGCGGCACTTGCTTTATATGCGGTAGGAAAAATTGATTCTCTTGACGAGGTGAAGGATTGGATTGATATTGTCCATCACCATGTACCAAATAAAGAAAATACGGCTATTTATTTAGAAATGTTTTATATGTATGAACGACTTTACAATCGATTGAAAGAAGAATTTGATTGTATAGCTGCTTTCCAACGTAAACAATAGGGGGATTGGGAGAAATGGTAGTTGGGATTGTACTAGCGGCAGTTGTCATACTACTTCTACTTATTACAGTAGTGAAATGGCATCCATTTGTCGCATTAATTTTAACAGCAATCGGAGTTGGGCTAGCAATGGGGATGCCCTTGGTTGCAACTTCACCACAACATCCAGGGATTATTGATTCTATTAAATCGGGTCTTGGAAGTACGTTAGGGTTTTTAGCAATTGTTTTAGCATTAGGAACGATGCTTGGGAAAATGATGGCCGAATCTGGCGGTGCTGAACGAATTGCTAACACATTAATTGATCGTTTTGGGAAGAAACGTGTTCACTGGGCAATGATGTTTGTTGCATTTTTAGTAGGGATTCCGGTGTTTTTCCAAGTTGGATTTGTACTATTAATTCCATTAGTATTTACAATCGCCATAGAAACAGGGGTATCACTTATTACAATCGGTATTCCGCTTGTAGCAGGTCTTTCAGTTGTACATGGACTTGTTCCACCACATCCAGCAGCGATGGCAGCGGTAGGTATTTTTAAAGCAGATGTAGGGAAGACAATTTTATATGCATTAATTGTCGGACTTCCAACTGCAATTATTTCGGGGCCGCTTTACGGAAAATGGATCGGTGCTCGTATACATAAAGAAGTGCCGTTAGATATAGCGGAGCAATTTATTGAAAGAGACAAGAAGAAAGAACTTCCTAGCTTCGGAAATACATTGTTTACTATTTTACTTCCAGTATTTCTTATGCTTGGTGCATCCATTGCTGAAGTAGCGTTACATAAAACGAGTCAACTTGCACAAGTGTTACACTTTATTGGAGATCCAATAGTCGCTTTATTAATTGCAACGATTTATTCTTTCTTTAGTCTTGGTTATGCAAAAGGATTTTCTAAAGATAAAGTATTACAATTTACAAATGATTGCTTAGGGCCAATTGCAAACATACTGTTAGTAATTGGTGCTGGTGGTGCGTTTAATAAGGTGTTATTAGATTCTGGAATTGGTACTACAATTGCTGAAATGGCGAAAGAATCACATATTTCACCAATATTACTTGGATGGGGAATTGCAGCACTTATCCGAGTTGCAACGGGATCAGCTACTGTTTCTATGATGACAGCAGCTGGAATTGTAGCACCGATTGCAGCAAGTACACCTGGGGTAAATGTTGAACTACTAGCACTTGCAACAGGCGCAGGGTCATTAATTTTATCACATGTGAATGATTCTGGATTTTGGATGATTAAAGAGTATTTCGGAATGACTGTGAAAGAAACATTATTAACATGGACTGCAATGGAGACGATACTATCAGTTGTAGCACTTGGATTAATTTCGTTATTAAATATATTTGTATAGAATGGGAGATTGATTAATATGAAACTAGGTTTAATTGGATTAGGAAAAATGGGATTCCCATTAGCTGAACACTTACATGAAGACAAGCATGAAGTAGTTGTATACGATGTAAATAAAGAGCTTGTAGAAAAGGCAGGAAAACTAGGAATTACTGCACGTCATACATTAAAAGAAATGATCGCTGAATTAGAAGCTCCTCGTACGATATGGGTAATGGTGCCTGCAGGAGAAGTTGTAGAGTCAGTATTAAAAGATGTGTATCCGTTATTAGATGAAGGTGATATCGTTATTGAAGGTGGAAATTCATTCTATAAAGATACGTTACGCCGTGCTGAAGAAGCAAAAAGCTTCGGATTACATTATGTAGATATCGGTACATCTGGCGGTGTAGAAGGAGCTAGATACGGTGCTTGTTTAATGGTTGGTGGAGAAAAAGAAATTTATTACCAATTAGAACCTTTATTTAAAGATTTAGCAGTAGAAAATGGCTATTCTTATGCTGGCCGCGTTGGTAGTGGTCATTTCTTAAAAATGGTTCATAACGGTATTGAGTACGGCATGATGCAAGCAATCGCTGAAGGATTTGAAGTACTAGATAAGAGTGACTTTGATTTCAATTATGAAGATGTTGCAAAAGTATGGGCGAACGGATCAGTAATCCGCGGTTGGTTAATGGACTTAACTGAAAAAGCATTTGCAGATGATCCTAAACTTGATGGCATTAAAGGTGTAATGAACTCTTCAGGAGAAGGGAAATGGACTGTTGAAACTGCGCTTGAGTTACAAGCAGCGGCACCAGTAATCGCGATGTCATTATTTATGCGCTATCGTTCTCAGGAAGATGATACATTCCACGGAAAAGTAGTTTCAGCACTACGTAATCAGTTCGGTGGACATGAAGTTGTAAAAAAATAAGGATGTTTTTGAAAAGAAACTTGTGCATAAGCGCAAGTTTCTTTTTTATAGTTTAAGAAATTACTAATTTAAAAATACCAATCAATCATCGTTTTTTTGTCACAAATGACAGCTTCAACATTCATTGATTGAACAATATATTCTATATTTTCTTCTTTAGCTAATAATAAGGTTGTAAAGGAATCGTATATACTCATAAACGCATACTCATTGTCTTCTCCAGTAATAATTAACTCATTATTGCTAATGTCCCAAATATCTAATGGAGTAGTATTATTTACCTGTAATAATCCGTTTGTATCAAGAATTGGTTCAGAGAAATATAGATTTTTTGCACCTTTAGAACCGAGGAGTTTAAGTAATTTGTGTAATAAAAATATAGACGTATAATCTTCTGTTGGATAATAAAGATCTTTTTTTAAGTTTGAATGTAGCTTTTCAGCTAAATCCTCTCTTTTATATTCTTCTGAAAAGGCACTAATGGAAGTCAACATGGCCATTGCTAGGTCTGCGTATGAATGTAATCCACTACAAGACATCATTTCCTTCCAATAAACGGATTTCCCATTGTGAATGATTTCTTCAGCGCTAGGATAGATGTGCTCATATGGTCTTTTTCTCACAGACTTTTCCCATCCTAAAGGCATTTGGACAAATGGATGTAGCAATATAGCTGCAGATTTAAAATTACTTGGTAGTTGTTCTAAAATTGGTGATTTGTCATCTAGCCAAATGTAATCCAACAAAATATAACCTCCTTTTAGACTTTGAAATGTACGGATTCCCGTATTATGTTTTTTTGTATTGATTGTATCAAATATAAAGCGAAGCATGAAATATGTCCCAACATAAAAGTAAGAATAAATAAAATGAAGTTTTCATAAATAGTAAAAGGGTGCTTATGTCATCAGTATAGCTAAAAAATGTTGTTACATATGAGAAGAGCGTGTTAATAAAATATGAGGTGGTTAAATGGGAAATGAGCAAGTGAAGTCTGCAAAGGAAGAAAAAAAGTTATGTCTTTGTATGATTGTCAAAAATGAGTCTAGAATTATGGAAAGATGTTTAAATGCAACAAAATCAATTGTAGATTATGTTTCTATTTGTGATACTGGATCGACGGATAATACGCCTGAAATTATTGAAAATTGGTGTAAGGAAAATGAGATACCTGGGACGGTTCATCATGAGCCGTTTAAAAACTTTGGTTATAACAGAAGTTTAGCTGTTTCATTAGCGCAAAAAACATATCCAGAAGCAGATTATTTATTAATATTAGATGCGGATATGATTTTAGAGGTTGATCCGAATTTCGATAAAACGAGCTTAACGGAAGATCATTATCTTACATTGCAATATGATGTTCATATTAAATATTGGCTTACACGTCTTTTGAAAGCTTCTTTACCATGGAAATCTGTCGGTGTTACTCATGAGTATTGGGATATAGATCGCTCAAAAGTTGGAGCGAATTACAATACGAGGGTAGATCGGTTAGAGACTCTTGTCGTGAATGATCCCGGAGATGGCGGGAGTAAAGCTGATAAATTTGAAAGAGATGAGAGGTTGTTGTTACAAGGAATAAACGACCCAGAAACAACGCCAGATTTGCATATAAGATATTTATTTTATTTAGCTCAGACTTATTTTCATTTAAGTCAATTTGAAGATTCGATTAAATGGTATAAAAAACGAGTGGAAGCAGGGGGTTGGGTTGAAGAGGTATTCTATTCGTTATTGCGAATAGGATTTTGTTATGAGCAGTTAGCAAATCGTTCAGCAAATAAACAAAATGAAGTGACAGATGCTGATGAAAAAGAAAATGTTAAAGGGCAAGAAGAGAAATATTTAGCATTAGCTGTTTTTTATTTTCAAAAAGCGTGGGAATATAGACCAACTCGGGCTGAACCATTATACCAACTTGCAAGGTTGTATCGATTACGATCTCAAAACAATATTGCTTTGATGTATGCTCTGCAAGGGAAGGAAATTCCTTTTCCAAAGGATGATCTTTTATTTGTAGATTATCATGTGTATGATTACTTATTTGACTATGAAATTTCTATTAGTGCTTTCTATATACCTCATAAAAAACATTTAGGGGCGGTGTCGCAAAAGTATTTGGAATCGATTAAAGAAGAGATTCCATTTCATATAGCAAATGTAGTAGAGAATAATGCGAAATTTTATTAAATACATTTTCGGTTAAAGGAGTAGTGGAGTAATCATGGAATTAATGCGATGGGCGATTGAACTAGGAGAATCGGTGCATGGAAATACGTATGAAGAATTGATGCCACTACTAGACTATTATTATGATCGTGATCATTTAAAAGCGTATTGTATCGCAAATCTTCTTTTAAACATGGATGTATTAGATGAACATCGTGAAAGAATCGAATTAAGAAGATGCATCGCTGCTTATTATGCTGGATTATATAAAGTGGCAAGAAAACATGCAAATGAGTTGGTACTTAAACATCCGGATGTAGATTTATATAAAAATAATTTAAAATTAATGGAAGTTTATTTGAATAAAGAATATGATTATTGTCTTTTTATATGCCCGAAGACGTACGGTAGTTTCATAGATGTTGCGCGAGCTTTGAAATGGAGGTTGGAGCAGGAGGGAAATACAGTAATTATATCAGAAACAATACTGGGAAATGTAAAGAATACAGTTATTTTTGGAGCGCATACATACGCTTATAACCCGAATCTCCTTCCGCAAGATGCAATTATTTATAATTTAGAACAGCTATACGAAGGAAGTCCATATGCGCACCCGCTTTATTTAATATTATTAAAAGATAGAGTGATTTGGGATTATAGTAAACAAAATATAGAGTGGCTAAAACAAAAAGGGGTAGGAAAAGAAATAAAACATGTAAAAATGAACTATGCTCCAACTTTGGAAATAAAAAAAGATGCATTTGAAGATGACATTACTGAAGATATTGATATTCTGTTTATAGGTGCTCTTAATCCGAGGCGGCAAGCTATTTTTGATCATCTAAAAGCGATTGCCCCAAATTTAAATATAGTTTTTAAAAATAATGCGTGGGGAATTGTTAGAAATGAATTGATTGCTAGAGCTAAAATTATATTAAATATTCATTTTTACTTATCAGGAATTCTTGAAACACCTCGCGTGTCTTATGCAGTCGCAAATAAGAAATTTATTATTTCCGAAAATAGTAATCCAGAAGATGAGGTAGAGTGGCCGGGAATTGTATTTACTCCGTACGAAAAAATAATTGAAAACGTAATGAAATATATAGAATTACCAGAAGAACGAACAGAATTAGCGGAAAAAGCATATTACCATTTTGAGGCAAATAAAAGCATAGGTACAATAAGTCAGAATGGTGAAACAAAGTAATAGCGCGAAACTCATACGAAAGTATGAGTTCTTTTTTCGTGTATCATACTATTTGATTAAGGAAGTTCCCTCTTTATATTGTGTTTTGTATAGAAATTTCTGATAATATATAAGTAGAATTTGAAAACAAAGGGGAGAATTGTTTATGAAACTAGTCGTTATTAACGGTACACCAAGAAAATTAGGTAGAACTCGCGTTGTGGCAAAATATATTGCAGATCAATTTGAAGGGGAGTTATACGATTTAGCAATAGAGGAATTGCCTTTATATAACGGCGAAGAATCGCAACGTGATTTAGAGGCAGTAAAAAAATTAAAAGCGTTAGTGAAAGCAGCAGACGGTGTAGTACTATGTACACCAGAATATCATAATGCGATGAGCGGAGCGCTGAAAAACTCGTTAGATTACTTAAGTAGTAGTGAGTTTATCCATAAACCTGTCGCATTATTAGCTGTTGCGGGGGGCGGTAAAGGAGGAATTAACGCATTAAATAGTATGCGAACTGTTGCTAGAGGTGTTTACGCAAATGCAATCCCAAAACAAGTAGTGCTTGATGGACTTCACGTACAAGATGGTGAACTTGGAGAAGATGCAAAACCATTAATTCATGATGTAGTTAAAGAATTAAAAGCATATATGAGCGTATATAAAGAGGTGAAAAAACAACTAGGAGTGGAGTGATATGTCCTCGCTTTATCATGATTCTCGCTTGTATTACATTCTAGGAGCCAATAGTTTATCAGCTATTGGTTCCGGGATTGTTATGATTACGATCCCATGGTTGTTAATTAAAGAAGGTGGGGGAGAGACAACGTTTGGTTATGTTTCGATCGTTGCAACCCTCATTATGTTTTTATTAACACCATTCATTGGGCAAAGCATTGATCGTTTTTCAAGAAAATCTTTATTGTTATGTAACGAAGGTATCGGGATAGCCGTTATAGGAATGATGACTATATGGGGATTTGCCGGGCAATCTTATCATTCTATTCATTACATTATTATTTATATAGCAGGGTCATTCTATTATCTATTATTCTATCCTACAATTTTTGCATTTAACCAAGAAATATTTCAAGCAGAACATTATAAAAATTTAAGTGGAACGATGGAGATACAAGGACAGTTAACACAAGTTATTTCAGGAGCAGCTGCGAGTTTTTTAATTGAAATTGTTTCTTTGAAATGGATCTTGTTAGTAGATATGTTAACTTTTGCAGGAGCATTTTTTCTTTTCTTATGTATACCGTACGTAAAGAAAAAAGAAGTGAAACGGAAAGTACCGTTTAAGAAGCAATTGTTCGAAGGAATTCACTTTATGAAAAAGTGTCCTAAGCTTTTTTGGTTTTTACTTGCCACTTATATGCCGTTTATCGGTGTTATGATGGCAAATTATTTAATACCAGTTTATATTTCAGATATACTTAAAGCCAATGCTTCTGTATACGCAGTAGAAGGTATGATGTACGGTGTCGGAGCGGTTATTGCGGGAATCAGTATTCCACTCATAATGAAGTATGTTAAAACAGAAGTTTCAATCGTTTTGACGATGATCATTTATGTAATTTCAATTACCATAATGATCATTGAACCGTCCGTAATGCTGTTATATGGACTAGCGATTTTTCATGCGATTGGAAACGCTGGAACAAGAGTCGCGAGAAATGTATTGATGATGGAGGAAATCCCAAACGAAGTAATGGGACGAGTGGACAGCTTATTTCGCTTAATTGGTACAGGAATACGAATAGTAATATTAATGGTGTTTACAGCAGGTGTATCTAAAGTTGGGGTAATGCTCCCATTTTACCTATTAAGCTGTATATTGATCCTATCATTAGGAATCGCTCTTTACTATGTGATATCACAACGTAAAATCAGAGGGGATGTTCCGAATAAATCACTCGTTTAAAAATTACTTCTGCCTCCCTTTCTTTTTCTATATAATAAAAAGAAAGGGAGTGTTAACTTATTTATGAACAAATGGATATTACTTATAATCTTATTACTACCGCCACTATACATTATTTATATGACGTTTCGAATGAATAAAGTTGCTCGTGAGAAATTGAGTAATCACTCTCCATACGTTCTTATATTAGGTGCAAAGTTATTTGGAGATAGACCGTCTTTATCACTTCAAAACCGTTTGGATGTAGCGTTGGAATATTTATATTCTCACCCTGAGGTGAAAGTAATTGTTTCAGGTGGTCAAGGAGAAGATGAAGATATACCGGAAGCTCACAGTATGAGAAACTATTTAATGGTACACGGTATAGATGAGAGTCGTATTTTAATGGAAGACCGTTCGACAAATACGTATGAAAATTTGAAGTTTAGTATGGATTTATTTGATGTAAAACATGCGGTAGTTGTCAGTAATACGTATCATTTATATCGAACAAAAATAATTGCAAGGCGTTTAGGAATAAAGATGGAGGCATTAGCTGCAGAAACGCCAATGCGTTCTAAGAGAAAAATGTATGTGCGTGAATATGCTGCTATTATGAAAACAATATTGTTCGACCGTTAGAGCTCAAATGTGAGCTCTTTTTTATATAGAAATAATGCGTATCATTTGAAATGAATTCCATATTCCATCAAAATAAAGGAAACAACAATAAAGGAGTTGTATTTGTGATTCAATTTAATCATGTGTCAAAAGCGTATGAAGATGGCACAAAAGCAGTGGATTCATTGCATTTAGAAATTAAAAAAGGAGAATTTTTTGTTCTCATTGGTCCGAGTGGTTGCGGGAAAACAACGACAATGAAGATGATTAATCGTTTGATTGAAACGACAGAAGGTTCAATTTTAATCGATGGAAAAGATATTCAACAATATAATATAAATGAATTACGTTGGAATATAGGATACGTGTTGCAGCAAATTGCTTTATTTCCACATATGACAATCGCTGAAAATATTGCAGTTGTTCCTGAAATGAGAAAATGGAGCAAAAAAGAAATAAAAGCACGTGTCGATGACTTGCTACAGATGGTTGGGCTCGATCCAGATGTATATCGTGATCGTATGCCTGATGAATTGTCAGGAGGGCAAAAACAACGTGTCGGTGTCGTACGGGCATTAGCCGCAAATCCGAAAATTGTTCTTATGGACGAACCATTTAGTGCGTTAGATCCGTTAAGCAGGGAGCAACTTCAGAAGGATATCGTACAACTGCAAAAAAAGATTCAAAAAACGATCGTGTTTGTAACGCACGATATGCAAGAGGCATTATCACTTGGTGATCGCATTTGTGTAATGAGAGCAGGAAAAGTTGTTCAATTAGATACACCTGAAGGTATTATACATAATCCGAAAAATGAGTTTGTTGAGGAGTTCATTGGAAATCGTGGGCGACAATGGTATGAGGGAATAATTATAGAAGATGTAATGCCACTAGACGATCATACACGAATAGAAGGAGCTGCTTTATCTTTACATGCTCCTTTACAAGAAGCACTAGTCCGTTTACAAACTGAAGAATCAGTGCCGGTTGAAAAAGATGGTCAATATGTTGGTATGTTAACAAGTCGTCATATTGTCAATTATATTGTTGAACAAATGAAGGAGAGAGGCTAAACAGTGACTGATTTTATTCAAACGTTCCAAGAAAGAAAAATAGAATTGCTAAGTGCATTAAGTGAGCATTTACAAATATCGCTTATTTCACTATTTTTTGCAGTAATTATTGCAGTGCCACTTGGCATTATATTAACGAGAAAAGAACGAATGGCTGAATTTATAATAGGGACTTCTGCTGTTATGCAGACAGTGCCCTCACTTGCTTTACTTGGACTATTAATTCCGTTAGTAGGAATTGGAAAACTGCCAGCTATAATCGCATTAGTTGTGTATGCACTATTACCTATTTTACGAAATACATATACAGGAATACGGGAATTAGATGAATCACTTATAGAAGCGGCGAGAGCTATGGGGATGAATAGCTGGAAAAGGTTATGGAAGGTAGAGCTTCCGCTCGCGTTGCCAATTATTATGGCTGGTATTCGTACAGCGATGGTATTAATTGTTGGAACGGCTACATTAGCTGCTTTAATAGGTGCTGGTGGGCTCGGTAAGCTCATACTACTCGGAATCGATCGAAATGACCATGCGCTTATCATTTTAGGGGCCGTACCAGCTGCGTTACTCGCTTTATTCTTTGATATAGTACTTCGCATACTTGAGAGTCCCAAACGCTCTTCTAAGCGCGTTATATTGACGATATGTATAGTTGTAGTTATGATTGCTACTCCATTTCTATGGAATACACAAAAGAAAGATATAGTTATTGCTGGAAAACTTGGATCGGAGCCAGAAATTTTAATTCAAATGTACAAACAACTTATTGAACAGGATACAGATTTACAAGTAGAATTAAAGCCGGGTCTTGGGAAAACAGCATTTGTATTTGAAGCGTTAAAATCAGGTGAAGTAGATATATACCCAGAATTTTCAGGAACAGCCTTATCTACTTTCGTGAAAGAAGAACCGAAAAGCACAAATCGTGAGGAAGTATATGAACAAGCTCGCGTTGGAATGGAAAAAAAATATAATATGGTTATGTTAAATCCAATGGAGTATAACAATACATATGCACTAGCGATGCCGAAAAAAATAGCAGATCAAAAGAATATAAATACAATTTCTGATTTAGGAAATATTGCACAGGAAGCTAAAGTAGGATTTACATTAGAATTTGCAGATCGTGAAGATGGTTATAAAGGAATGCAAAAGTTATATAACTATAAGTTTTTAAATGTTAAAACGATGGAACCGAAACTGCGTTATAGTGCAATTCAATCTGGTGATGTGAACGTAATCGATGCATATTCAACGGATAGTGAATTGGAGCAATACGGACTTAAAGTGCTAAAAGATGATAAAGGATTATTCCCACCTTATCAAGGTGCGCCGTTATTAAGAAAAGAGACATTACAAAAATATCCTGAACTTGAAAAAGTATTAAATAAATTAGCTGGAAAGATTACAGATGAAGAAATGCGAAAAATGAATTATGAAGTAAATGTGAATGGTAAAAGTAGTGAAGAAGTAGCGAAACAATTTTTACAAAAAGAGAATTTACTTCGTTAATTTTACAAGAAATATACAATTTTATATGTTTAAAATGACCGCTCATTACAAAATGAGCGGTTTTTTGTGCATACTTATACATTTTTTCAAAAAAGTATTCCATTTTTCTTCATTTTCTTTTAGAATAAGTAATGTTTTCCTGAAAAAATATAAGAGAAACGTCTATTAGAGAAAAAGGTGACTTTAATAGTTGAACGAACATAACACCTAGAATGACAGATGGGGTGGTACAAATAGAAAAGAAGTTAGGGTTTTTTCCGTTAATCGCATTAGTAGTTGGAACGATGGTTGGTGGCGGTGTTTTTAGTTTACCGCATGATTTAGCAGTAGGAGCAAATAGTGGTGCAACGATAATTGGTTGGTGTATTACAGCAATGGGAATGATTCCACTTGCGCTCGTATATCAAACGTTAGCAAGACAAAAACCGGAGCTTGAGGGCGGAATTTATAGTTATGCACGAGCTGGATTCGGTGAATATATTGGTTTTAACAGTGCTTGGGGATACTGGCTGGCAGGGATTTTAGGAAATGTTGCAACAATTATGCTACTGTTTAGTACATTAGGTTACTTCTTCCCAATTTTTAAAGGTGGAAATAATGTTGCGTCAATCGTAGGTGCATCACTTTTACTATGGACATTGCATTTTCTAATTTTATTTGGAATTCGTGAAGCTTCCATTATGAATGTTATTGCAACAGTAGGGAAATTAGTTCCGATCTTATTATTTATTGTCGTAATGGTAACAGCGTTTCGTTGGGATACATTTACACATGATTTTTGGGGAGAAGGAACAATCTCACTTTCCGCTATTCTTGGTCAAGTGAAAAATACAATGCTTGTAACGCTATGGGTGTTCATTGGGGTTGAAGGAGCAGTTGTATTATCAGGAAGAGCAAAAAATAGTAGGGACGTTGGAAAAGCGACAGTACTTGGATTAATTTTAGTTATGTCTATTTATATTTTAATTTCTGTTCTGTCAATGGGAGCAATGACGCGAGGAGAACTTTCCGTTTTAGAAACTCCTTCAATGGGACATGTATTAGAACATGTTGTTGGGCCATGGGGTGCAATGGCAATTAATATTGGATTAGTTGCGTCACTTGTAGGTACATTAATTGGCTGGTTTTTACTTGTTTCGGAAATTTCTCACGTAGCAGGAAAAGATGGCGTGTTTCCGAAGGTCTTTACGAAAACCAATAAAAAGCAAACGCCACACATGGCATTATGGATTTCAAATATCGTTGCTCAAATTATATTTATAATTGTTCTGTTTTCAGAATCGACATATCAAATTATGTATTTTATTGCGTCAACATCAATATTATTACCATATTTATTATCAGCGCTATACCAATTCAAATTAGTAATTACAAATGAACTAAAAGATGCAAAAGTAAAAAATGGCTCGTTAGCTTTAATTGCCTCTATTTATTCTGTATGGCTTATTTATGCAGCGGGTTTAAAGAATTTATTACTCGTTTCAATCGTATATGGAATTGGGATTATCGTTTACATGTTTGCACGAAAAGAAAAAGGGAATCGTTGTTTTGTAGGTATAGAGAGATATGTGATGTGGGCAATTGTTGTCGCAGCTATCACATCACTTTATCTGTTGATAACTGGAACGATAAAAATGTAAAAGTCCTTTTCATTTAAAGGGCTTTTTTCTTTGTGTAGAGAATATTTAATACATAAGATATTCAGGAGGGATGAAAATGGAAGAAAAAGAACAGTTGTCTAGAATAATTGATTTAGCTAGTGAGTTAAGGAAAGTATTAGTACAAGAATCTTTTTTTAATCATCATCCTGAACTAAGGGGAGTAATTGAAAATTTAGCGAGTTCTGTTGAGAATTTAGCGGAGTTGCAGCAAAATAAAGATGAAAACGCTGAGGATCGATTACGATATGTACTGGCTAAAATGAAAATTGCTCACAATGCTATTTTACAAGAGAAAAAAGCATTTCCATCTCATTAATATACGTTTTAATTTTGAACCTGGCGGATAACGTCAGGTTTTTTATTTCTAGTTTTTTTTTTCTTTCATACACTAAGAATAGTATGAAAAAAGAAGGTGATTAAGATGAAATTACATAAAGCTCTTCAGCCAAGTTTTATAAAACGAATGTACTATATGAGGTTTATCGGGAAATTTACAAAAGCAGAGAGAGAGAAGAATGGAGAGAATTTTTTTGTACAATGTCTATCGCCAATACCATCTAATTTACAAGAGCAATTTACAAATGAACATTATATATTTGAAGGGTTATGTAGCAATAAAAAGAATGAAAAGATTTTTTCAGAATTAAAGAAGAAGAAATTAGAAAAGCAATTGGTTATGTTTCGTCTTTATTATGAAAGAGGAAATGTGTACGTGGAGTTAATATGTACAGAAGAACCTAGAGAAATAGCAACTGGCTATAAAATGATTCCAGCACCTAAAGTTGCAGATAATAAAAAAAGAGAGTCTTTAGAACGAAAGCTTTGTAATGGTTATTTATCATTTCTTATGCCGAAATATCCAAAAGACTTTGAGTCTCCTGAATTACTGTGGCATGATGGAAGGTTATATGGAAATATATTGTTAAAGTCATCAATTAGTTCAATCGCGTATTTTGAACAAAATCGAGAATGTAAATATATAGACTTAAGTGACTGGATGAAGCATGTAGAAATTGCGGTAGAAGAGCAATTGTATTTCGTAAGTGATCAAGTGTATGAGCAATTAAAAAAACGAATAACGGAAGAAGGGAAGCTAGTTGAAGTAGAGGATATAAAAGTACACAAGGAAGTATGGGAATGGGATGAGCGTGAATCATCCTTTTTACAGTATGTACAAAGTACGGTGCGTAATAAAGGGATGTATTTGGACGAAACAGATATTTATAATTTTCATATAAGTGTAAAAACAAATATGTTAACGATTCTTGGTGGTATACCGGGAGTTGGAAAATCACGCTTTGTGCAAGCTTATGCAGAGGCACTTGGATTACAGTATGGAGAAGAATTGGTTTGGATTCCGATTTCTCCATCGTATCAAGAACCACATGATTTACTTGGATATCTTCACCCAAATGGTACTTTTATTGAAAGTGAAACAAAGTTAGTTAGAGCGTTAATGAAGGCAAAAGAAAATCAAAATCAATTGTATATAATCGTTTTTGATGAAATGAACATGTCACATATTGAGCATTGGTTTACTCCATTTCTATCTGTTCTTCAACTTGAAAAGGAAAATCGTATTTTGAATTTGTATGAGGGTGCGCAGAAATTAGAAAACCAAATTCCATCAACAATTGAAATTGGAGAAAATATTATCTTTGTAGGTACTGTGAATTTTGATGAAACAACGAAAGAACTCTCTGATCGATTATTAGACCGAACCAATTTAATTACGTTACAAAAAATTCCGTTTTGTGAGATGTGCATGGTACAAGAGAAAGGTGTATTACAACCACCTCTGAAAGTAACAGCGGGAGAATTTCGGATAAATTGGATCAGAAAGAAATCTATGATTGAAGTGTTTTCTGAAGAAGAGTTAGAGCTATTAGATAAGTTGCATGTTGTATTGTCATCACATGATGCGTCAAAGGGAATTTCTTTTCGATGTGCAAATGCAATTGCTATGTATTTGCAAAATATACCATTTCAAAATAATCATTCTTATATGATTAGCAGAGAAGAAGGTTTTGATTTACAAATAAAGCAACGTGTACTGACGAAATTAAGAGGTACTGAAATGATGGTTGGGTCATTACTTTCTGAAGAAGTAAAAAGGGGAGCGACTTTAGTACCTCTTTTGCAATCGCCACTTGCAAACAGAGTCTCTACATTTGAACACTCTTTAGCATATATAAGAGAAAAACGTAGAGAACTGGAGTTGTATGGATATGCGAAATGAAGAGCGGTATGAAACAGAAATCGTTGATACGAATGAAACGCTCCCTTTTGTATTAAAGTTAATCATAGGAACAGAGGCAAAAGGGGAGTATATTTTATTAAATCGTCTTTGCACATCTACTACAGCATTAGTTCAATGTATTTACAAAGTACAAGAATTAAAACCGATAAGATTGCATTACCATTATGAAAGTCCAATGAATATTACTTTCATATGGAATAAAGTGTATGAGGGCCAGAAAAATATAAAAGAGTCACAATACGAAATAAATGAAAAAAAACAAAAGGTACTAATTTATGAACATGGAAAAACGGAATTCTTTTATCCATGGCGATGTGGTTTATATCATTTTGAAGTTCGCATAGAAGACACAACGTATTATGGTGCTTTTCAAATCGTTCCAAAAAATTTTTTTGATGACCAATTTGAAATGATTCAAAACTATGTAAAGTCAATTTTAAATGAGTTGATTTTAGATAGAGGTTATTATAAAAAGACTTTCTCTGCCCTTAGTGATATTGAGGATTCTTCTTATTTAGTAATACTTAGAAAGCTGCCGCAAAAAATGAAAAAGATAAAACAAGTTTTTAAAAAGATTGAATCAAGTTCAAAATTTATACATGAATATAAATGGGAAGTGAAGGAACGGAAGGCAACGAGAAAAGGAACAATAATGGCGGAAAGAAAGTCCTATACGAAATATTATAATCGTAAGTTTATTGAACAAAAAAATAGTAGGGAAAATGCATTTCTTAAATTTAAAGCGATGCAATTTTATCATTATTTACTTGAAGCCGAAAGTTTTTTACGTCAAACAATTGAAATATTAGAAAGAGAAAAAAAGAAAAAATTAGAAGAGTTTGAAGCTGTAAAAACGATTATGCAAACAATTGAGCGTAATGGATCTGTGACTGATAGAGAGAAGCAAAAATATAAAAATATACATTTACTAAAAGAAGCCGATTTACGTAAAAGCTCTGTGAAAATACAAGAATATAAAATATTAGCTCATATTGTACGTGAAAGTGTACAATACTTTAAAACTTTAATATATTCCCCCTTTTGGAGAGAAGTTTCTGAAACGGGTAATATGAACTCATACGATTTACCAATTCCACATCAACAATTACTACAGCATTTAAACTTACTTCCACAATATACAGATCAATCTCCATCTTTATTATTTGTATATAAACCAACGTTTTTAGTGTATGAATATTACGCTTTTTTTATCGTTATTTCCATGCTAGAGCAAATTGGTTTTAAAGCTAGAAATCCCATTCGTGAACAAATACAAGAGCATTTTTATGTAGATGGGTTACAAGATGGGACGACAGTAGTTTTACATCAAGATGATATGAAGGTCCATGTTGCATTTAATGACTTAATTGAAACACATCCCCTTATTGCATTAAGTAAAGGGAGTAACTTTTATAATGGCGAGGATACAAAAAAACCAGATATTCGCTTAGACTGTTATGTAAAGGAAGAAGGGAAATACGTATATAAATCTTCTATTATTATTGAAGTGAAGTATAGCCCAATGTACAATATTTTTCAGCACGTTGGAAATACGAAAGCGACTGAGCAAATGTATAAATACTGGTCTATAAAGTATGTAGAAGAACAGAATGGAAAGCGTGTTTTTCATCGACGGGCAATTTATGAAGTCATTTGTGTATATCCAGGAAGTCATATGCATAGTAAAAAAATTGAATCTGGGTGCGGTGTCTTTTTGCAATTGTATCCATATAAGACGAAACAAGGAGAAGAGAAATTAGCAGGAAAACATGGGATGGTACAAATCTTTGAGAAGTGGTTAAAAAATAATAAGAAGTAAAAGAAATCCTTTTTCATAAAGGATTTTTTTAGATTAAGAAGAATTATATGCTGTATGGAAGTAGGTAGGATGTAATTTAAAAAGTGATACACATAGGTTATTAGAATAACTGTACATGTGAGGTAAAAGACGACGAAGTTGGAATTTAATTCATTTTGCAGAATATAATAAGTCATAAATATTTTTAGTTGCATACGAAGATTTGTTCTTATATGATAGATAGTGAAAGCGTTATCAAAACAGAGCGGCGATGGGAAAGGCGGGGAAATATGTTCCAGCGTGTTCAAACAAAGGAAGAACATTTTTGGTTCGAGCAACTATGGGGAGATTTTTGTGAAGAAAGAAACTTAATGTTCGTAGAACGTAATTTAAATCCAACACGATTTTTATTAATAGAAGATGAGCATCATATAGGTACAGTAGAGTGTATTAAGTATACGGTACCCGAACAATCAAATTCTGAGTTTTTCTATCCGTTTTCTAAAAATGATTTAGTGAAAGATTTGAAAAATGTGTATGAAATAGGCAAGCTAAGTATTGCGAAAACGTCTCGTGGGAGAGGGCATTTCAAAAGGCTAACAGCTATTTTATTTGTGCATGCGTTAGAAACGAAAGCGGAATGGTATATTGCAGCAGTTACAAAAAGAATGTATATGTATCTACTAACACTCGGTTTTCCTATAGAGCCGATAGACAATCCATTTCAGTTTCATGATACTTTACAAGGTGTACCAGTGCGAATTCATGCTCGAAAAGGAGTTACGCATTTGTATTCTTTAAAAGAATTTCGCGATGTGATTCAAGGGAATGCTCATGCACAGGCATTAATCGCGGAATACAGTAAGAATATTATGTTAACAAAATAATTAGAAGTGAATATATATAATATAGAGAATGATATATTAATATGGCAGTATCCTTCATGAAAAAATGACCCTTATTGTTTTAATAAGGGTCTAAAAATCATAATCCAAATATACTAAAAATCATTTTGCGGCGCTTCGGTTTCTTTTCTCTTTCATATGTTGGTTTTGAATCAGGAGTAATATATATGGGCTCTTCTTTTTTGAGGGAAGCTTCTAGCTTTTGGATTCGTTCTAACATTTCCTCCATTTCACGACGGTGTTGCAAAAGTTGGTACGTAACGACATCATTTGCCTTATCTTGCATTTGCTCCTCCATTCGATCTAGCCTTCTTGTAATTGTGTGTAATTGAGTAGCTAATTGTTCAAAGTCATTTGATGATGTGTTTTGAAAAATTGTGTTTACTTGAGTTTTTAATTCTTCAACATCATTTGATGATGTTTTTTGAGTAGGTTGAGAGTTTTGCGAATGCTCAATTTGAGAACGATGGTATTCTAACATTTGATCTACATCATCTTGTTTGAAAATAAAGTGACCATATTTATTTTTTTCTATCGTAAGATTTAATTGTTGTGCAATCCGGACAACAGCCTTGGGGCTAACACCTAACTTTTTTGCGATAAATGGTGTTTTATATTCCAAAATAATCCCTCCTATATATATCCTGTTGAATGATTTCGATCTATGAAGTAAGTTCCCTTCCGGTATGACAAAAGAAGTGTGGAATCGGCAAAGAAAGTGTTTTTTCACGAAATTAAGTTGTGAAGAATATATCGTTTATATAAAAATGATTCATCTTAAGATTTAGAATAATTTGATTTGACGAGGGGAAATGAATTAGATTATCATAATGATAAATATCTTTTTTATGTATGCATATAATATATAAAAAGGTGGTTGCTAATGTAGAATTTTGTTAGAGTATTAGAATGCTTACTTCACTTGAATAAAATTAAGTAGGAGGTGGCTTCCTTGCTTACAATGTAAGTAAGGAAAAGTATTTGGACATATATAGTATAAGTATAGTGATTGTTTTAATTGCCTTAACGGCATTTTTCGTTGCAGCAGAATTTGCAATTGTTAAAGTGAGGAGTTCACGAATTGACAATTTAATTGCAGAGGGAAATAATCGTGCAACTTCTGTCAAAACAGTCATTACAAACTTAGACGAATATTTATCGGCTTGCCAGTTAGGAATAACAGTTACAGCTCTTGGAATTGGGTGGTTTGGTAAACCTGCGCTAAAGCAAATATTTGACACGCTTTTTGCAAATTGGAAAATATCTACTCAGCTCGCAGATATTTTTGCTGTAATTTTAGTATTTTTGTTAATTACTTTTTTACATGTTGTAATAGGGGAATTGGCCCCAAAAACAGTTGCAATTCAAAAATCTGAACAAGTGAGTTTGCTTGTTTCTAAGCCGTTAATTTTCTTTTATCATATTGCATTCCCATTCATTTGGCTATTAAATGGTTCAGCTCGAATCATTACGAAGCTGCTAGGGCTGAAACCGCCGAAAGGGCATGATGAGGTTCATTCGGAAGAAGAATTACGGTTATTAGTTTCAGAAAGTTACAAAAATGGTGAAATTAATCAATCTGAATATAAATATGTAAATAAAATTTTTGAATTTGATGATCGGATTGCAAAAGAAATAATGGTACCTCGAACTGAAATGAATATTATAAGTAAAGAAATGCCCGCTGAAGAAGCTTTGCAAAAAATGTCTCGTGAAAAATATACAAGGTATCCAGTTGTTGATGGTGACAAAGACCACGTAATAGGTTTTGTAAATTTTAAAGATATTTTTACTGAGTTTGTACAGCATAAAGCTGTTAATAAAAAGACAGTAGAGCAATATGTTAGACCAATTATTTTAGTTATTGATTCTATTCCAATTCATGATTTGTTTTTAAAAATGCAAAAAGAAAGAACACATATTGCTATATTGATAGATGAATATGGTGGTACATCTGGACTTGTTACTGTTGAAGATATTTTAGAGGAAATTGTAGGAGATATTCAGGATGAGTTTGATACGGATGAACAGCCAGAAATTCAACAAGTTAGTGAAACAAAGACGATACTAGAGGGAAAAGTACTCGTTAGTGAAGTGAATACGTTATTTGGTCTAGCGATTGATGATGATGGTGTTGATACAATTGGTGGTTGGATATTAACGAAGAATATAGAGATTGCTGAAGAGGATTCCATTGAAATTGAAAATTATAAGTTTTGTGTGAAAGAATTAGACGGGCGCTATATTAAAAGGTTAGAAGTTACAAAAACAGTAGAATCGATTGTCGTTTTAGAAGATGAAAAACAAATTTCTTTACAAGAGCAAATTAGCTCGTAAACTCTGCTATATAGCAGAGTTTTTTTGAGCATAATGTTTTTGGAGGAATACGGGCTATGATACAATTACATAAGTCAGACCTTTCACTAAGTGAAGTATTATTTTATACATATATTTGGAAGGGGAAGAAAGATGAAAAAGCATTTATATATAAATGGAGATTGGAAGTCAGTAAACACGTATAAACCATTATATGCACCATACTCTGAAGAAACGTTAGCGGAAATTGCACAAGGAACGGAAGAAGATGTTCAAGAGGCTGTTACTTCTGCAAAAAATGCAATGAAAAAAATGAATACATTAACAGCATACGATCGGGCAACTATTTTAGAGAAGGTTGCGCAAATAATGGATGAAAGAAGAGAAGAGTTTGCAGAAATTATTGCAAAAGAGGCTGCAAAACCAATACGTGCTGCAAGGGGAGAAGTAGATCGTACTGTTCTAACATATAAATTTGCAGCAGAAGAAGCGAAGCGTATATATGGTGAAACATTGCCACTTGACGCAGCACCTGGTGCAGATGGGCGGATTGCCTATACGATTCGCAAACCAATTGGGGTTATAGGAGCTATTACGCCATTTAACTTTCCGTTAAATTTAGTAGCGCATAAAGTGGGCCCTGCAATTGCTGCCGGAAACACAGTTGTGTTAAAACCAGCTGATCAAACGCCATTATCTTCTTACGCATTAGTTGAATTATTTGAAGAAGCAGGGTTGCCAAAGGGAGCTTTGAATATCATTTCTGGTCCTGGTGCAACTGTTGGCGAGGCAATTGTTAAAAATGATGATGTTGCGTCCATTACTTTTACCGGAAGTCCGAAAGTCGGAATCGGAATAAAGGAAAAGGCTGGATTAAAACGAGTTACGTTGGAATTAGGATCCAATGCTGCCGTTATTATTGATGAAGATGTAGAGTTAACTGATGAGATTATGGAACGCGTGAAATGGGGCGCATTTGTTAATAATGGACAAGTTTGTATTTCGGTACAACGTGTGTTTGTACACGAAAAGAGAATGGATGAATTTCTTTCGAAGCTAAAGAAAGCGATGGAAACTGTTGTTGTTGGTGATCCAATGAATGAGGAAACGGATGTATCAGCTTTAATTTCGAAAAAAGATGTAAAGCGAATTGAAATGTGGGTGCAAGAAGCAATTAAGGAAGGAGCAACTGTTTTATACGGTGGTAAGAAGCGTGATGAAAGAATTTTCGAACCAACTGTATTAACAAATGTTCCAGAGCATGTATCTGTACAGTACCAAGAAGTATTTGGTCCAGTTATGACAGTAAATACATTTAAAGAATTTGATGAGGCGATAGAGAAAGTAAATCATTCACGTTACGGTTTACAAGCAGGCGTATTTACAAATAACTTATTTAAAGCGATGCGTGCAATTGATGAGTTAGAGGTTGGTGGGGTTATGATTAATGATATTCCAACGTTTAGAGTAGATCATATGCCTTACGGTGGTGTGAAAGAAAGTGGCACGGGTCGTGAAGGAATTAAATATGCAATTGAAGAAATGACAGAAATGAAATTAGTGTGTATTAAAAAATAAAGCAAAAGGTACACTTGTTTAATTAAGTGTACCTTTTATTTTACTTCATTTCTTGTTTAAAAATAGCATCTTCTACATAAATTTGTTCTTTATCTACAGCTGTGCTATGAGATAATACTAAACCGATTGGTGTTGCTGTATCTTTATTTTGAACAATTGTAAAAGGAATATTTTTTTCGTTTGCTAATTTAATGTATTTTGATAAATGTGGGTAAGCAATGCCACCGTTTAGGAGGATTTGTAATGATTGAGAAGAGCGTATGCTACTTGCTACTTCAGTATATACATTACTTTGCATTACTTGACCGATAGTTAAAGCGATTTCTACGCGCTCACGTAATGTAGTTAAATACATATTACGTTCTTCTGGTTTGTTTTGCTTTTGGCCATAAATGCCTTCTTGGAGATAGTCTTCCACATTTTTATTTACCATATTTTTCACACCTTTCACTTCCTATTGTACGCAAGAATTAAAAATGATGCAAAAAAAGTCGTTTTGAATACGGAAATAATTAAAAAAATGAGAAGGAAAAAGAGAGATTTGAATATAAATAATTAAATAAGAAAGAAAAAAATAATTTTATCAACAGAAATTAACAAAATGTGACAATAATCTATTAACGAAACATATTTTTTGTGTTAATATTCAAAATATAAAGGGTATTCGTCGTATGGAAATGGAGTGAATGGAGGTTTTTCCAATCGATAAGGATATTAAAGAAGTATTTTGTTCACACTTGAAAAACAATAGGCACCAATTCGTAGAGAACTGGAAAAACAAAATGATAATTTCTGAAAAAGATCCATTTAAACTAGAAGTAGTTCAAAATGGAGAGGATTTATTAGAGTTAATAATCGAACTTACTATGGAAGATAAAGATATAAATTATCTTCAACCATTATGCGAGAAAATCGCAATTGAACGAGCAGGAGCAGATGCGAATATTGGAGACTTTGTTTATAATGCAAATGTGGGAAGAAATGAACTTTTTGAAGCGATGTGTGAATTAGATGTTAGCGCTCGTGAATTGAAACCAATTATGGCCAAAATACATACTTGTTTTGACAAATTAATTTATTATACCGTTTTAAAATACTCGGAAATTATATCGAGGAATTTAGAGGAAAAACAGCAATATATTAATGAAACACATAAAGAAAGGCTGACGATTTTAGGCCAAATGTCAGCTAGTTTTGTACATGAATTTCGTAATCCGCTTACTTCAATTATGGGATTTGTCAAATTATTAAAGGCAGACCATCCGAGTTTATCGTATTTAGATATCATTTCGCATGAATTAGATCAATTAAATTTTCGAATCTCGCAATTTTTACTCGTTTCGAAAAAAGAAATGTGGAATGAATCGGAACGTTTTTGGCTTAATGACTTGTTCCAAGATATTATACAGTTCTTATATCCGAGTTTGGTTAATGCAAATGTTTCGATTGAAAAGAATTTGCCGTATCCAATACCACTTGTTGGTTATCGGAGTGAAGTGAGGCAAGTATTTTTAAATATTTTAATGAACTCAATTGACGCTATGGAAGCAATGAAAGAAGAGCGGAAAATAATCATTGATGTTTTTGAAGAAGAGCAAGCTATTCGAATTGTGATAAAAAATAATGGACCGATGATTCCAGCTGAAAATGTAGAAACGATTTTTGAACCATTTGTAACTACTAAAAAATTAGGAACTGGTATTGGGTTATTTGTATGTAAACAAATTGTAGAAAAACATAACGGGTCCATTATGTGTCGTTCAGATAGCGATTGGACAGAATTTCAAATTGCATTTCAAAAGTAAACAGTCTACACCAAATAAATGGTGTAGACTGTTTTAATTTGTAAGTATAACGACTTCTAATTTAGGGTCTTTAGTTGAATAACCTACTATTGAAATGGTATAAATTATATTCGGTTCAACATCGAATTTAGGTAAAGTTAACAGGATTTTTTTATTATCTGCGAGTGAAACTTCAATATCTGCTGTACCAGGGCTAACTTGTAAAAAATCTGTTATTTGTTTAAAGAGCACATTTTCAAATAAATGATCTCCACCTTTTAAATCTACGTTAACAACAGGGGTATCTGGAGAAAAATGCATAAATCGAATTTTGGCTTGCCCAGATGGTATATGTGTATTATCAAGTATAGGTTGTAATTGTAGGTGATTATCACTATTTATTGCGGCAAGTGTATACGTATGATTTCCCATTATCGGTACTAAAGCTGAAAAAATTGGAGTTTCGTTCCCGACAGGGACGATATCAATGCGATATTTACCTTGCACTAATGATAAATAGGGGCTAAATTGCTTAAATGAAATGTTTTTGATTACCTTTTGTCCATTTACTAAAATGTCAACCGCAGGCGTGTTTGGTGCAGAATGAAAAATTCTTATATGTGACGGTAAAGCAGCTTCTTGTGAATCTCTTTTTTCATATGCCTGTACAAGTTTTGTAAGTGCATCGTAATACTTCATATATAGTTCTACATATTTTTTGGGATTGCTATATTGATAGTAACGGGCGAGCTGATCGTAACGTACAGCTTCTTGTCCATATTTTTCGATTTCAGATTGAGACATGCACATTCCTCCTTTGTCATCATTAAAACTATATGCGAAGTGAGAAAGAGGTTATGCGAAAAACTTGTATTTCTGAATGGGAAAAGTAAAAGATTAAAAACATATTTTGGGAGAAGTATGTCTGAGTATTATTGGCTAGTAAAGTGGTGCTAAAAGAGATGTATATGGAGTTAGTTAAGTTGAATAGAAGCTTATATTTACTAGGAGTAATAAAAATATAAAAAGACTAAATTATAAGGGCATTTCAATCAACGTATCGAATACATGTATAAAAAATTTTTAGTAAAGGGATTTTTTAATTTATAGGCAAACACACATACAAAGGGATAATTGTCCTACATAATTTATAAAGGAAAGGTAGTTTAACTTCGGTGGAAGGAGTGACACCTTGGGATGGGGATATCCCGATTATGATTGTGAATGAAGTTATGAAGGAATTTGTGTGAAAAATCGTTATATGACTGTTGAATTCGTAAAACGTATGGTTTTTTGATTTATTTTAGCGAGTCCCAGTAATATTGATAAAAGAGCGTCGTGCCGAACTGATTAATGTGGTTAATCGGTTCTTTTTTTATGTATAAACTGAAAATATTAAATGTGGAAAATTAGTTTCTATAAAAAGATTGTTATCATTGCGGCGAGATAATTGTCGAAATTTTTTTGGAAATATGCAATTTAAAGTAGGATAATAGGAAGGAGTTTAAAGGGAGTTCCGTCGAAGTTTACACAATGTCGGCATTTGAGGGAAGCTGGCATTATGTTAGGAAAACATTTAGTAATACGTTACTTTTATATAAGGGAGGGTTATTTGAGCGTATAGATAAGGATTAGTCTTTGTTTTAAGTTCTGAATTTTCTGTTTTCGAAACATTTATTAGCACTCATTTGTATATTTTATAATAGTATTTTGATAAATTCACTGCTTGTGCAGAGGATTCTTTTTTATGAAAGAAACGTCAATTTTCTTCATATACATATACAAATTGAAGAAATGGGGGAGCGCTATGCGCGATTACTTAATTAAACCACTTGTTGGTCAGCCGTATCCAATGATTTCACATGGAAAAGGTGTATATTTGTATGACCAGAACGGAAATAAATATTTTGATGGTTCGTCAGGAGCAATTACGGCAGGTATTGGACATGGCGTAAAGGAGATTGCAGATGTTATTAAAAAGCAAGCAGAGGAGATTGCTTTCGTATATAGATCACAGTTTACGAGTGAACCAGCTGAAAAACTAGCAAAGAAGTTAAGTGATTTAAGTGTAGGAGATTTGAACTGGAGCTTTTTCGTAAATAGTGGTACGGAAGCAAATGAAACAGCTATGAAAATTGCAATTCAGCATTTTCAGGAGCGCGGTATTCAAGGGAAACATAAAATTTTATCACGCTGGATGAGCTATCACGGTATTACGATGGGAGCCTTGTCAATGTCTGGGCATCCGCTGCGCAGACAACGTTTCGTATCTATTTTGGAAGATTATCCAACTATTCCAGCCCCATATTGTTTCAGGTGCCCTGTACAAAAGGTATATCCAACTTGTCAGCTTGCTTGTGCAACTGAACTAGAAAGATCAATTGAAAGAATTGGTGCGGAGCATATTGCAGCTTTTATTGCTGAACCGATTATCGGAGCAGCTGGCGGTGCGGTTGTACCGCCGAAAGAATATTATAAAGTGATTAAAGATATTTGTAGTCATTACGATATTTTATTCATTGCGGATGAAGTAATGACTGGGCTTGGTCGTACTGGTGCATGGTTTGCGATGGAGCATTGGGGTGTAGAACCGGATATTATGACGCTTGGTAAGGGATTAGGAGCGGGATATACACCAATGGCTGCGACGATTGTTAGTGACCGAGTTATGGAGCCAATTTTACGTGGGTCACGTTCTGTTATGAGTGGTCATACGCTAAGTGCAAATCCATTATCTGCAGCAACGGCTCTAGCTGTTATTGAATACATGGAGAAACATAATCTACCTGAAAAAACAGCGGAAAAGGGAGAATATTTAATTAAGGGACTACAGAAAGTTCAGCAACAATCGACAATTATTGCGGATGTGCGTGGAAAAGGGTTGCTGATCGGAATAGAATTGCAACCGTTTACAAAAGCTTCGGAGCTTATTTCGGTTGCAGCTAAAAATGGTCTCCTTTTATACCAAGCTGTTTCAGGGCAAGCAGGAAAAGAAGATAGCGCACTGCTTGTGGCACCGCCAATGACAACTACATATTCCGAGTTAGATGAATTACTTTCAATTTTTGCAAAAAGTGTAGAAGAGATGATGCAAAAAGGAGGGCATAGTATCGTATGACAACAATTACAAATACATTCAATAAATTAAAAGGGATAGAGGAAGTAATTTCTTTGTTCCATGATGATATGACATTAATGTTTGGGGGATTTGGGGGAATTGGATCCCCTCCAACTTTAATACAGGCTATTTTAGAAAAGGGAGTTACAAATTTAAATTTAATAGGAAATGACACTGGCTTTCCTGATGTAGGAATCGGTCGTCTTGTTACAAATGAACGGGTTAAGTCTTTAGTTACTTCCCATATTGGTTCAAATCCAAATGCAGGAAGACAGTTAAATGAAGGACGATTACAAATTGAGTTTTCCCCGCAAGGAACATTAGCAGAGCGTATTCGCGCTGGAGGCGTAGGGCTTGGTGGTGTTTTAGTTGATGTTGGTGTTGATACGATTGTTGAAGATGGAAAACGAACAGTCGAAATGAATGGCAAGACATACTTAGTTGAAACTGCATTAACTGCTGAAGTTGCGATTGTTTATGCGAAAAAAGCTGATCCGTTTGGTAATCTTGTATTCGACAAAAGTGCGCGGAATATGAATCCTCATGTTGCTATGGCTGGGGACATAACGATTGTAGAAGCAGAAGAAATTGTTCCACTTGGAAGTTTAGATCCTGAGGAAATTGTCGTTCCAGGTGTTTTCGTAAATTATATCGTACCGTCGGAAGGAGTGAATTGGAAATGGGTATGGGCGTAGAAGTGAGAGATAAGATTGCTAGGCGTGCGGCGAAAGAAATACAAAATGGCATGATTGTAAATTTAGGTATTGGCATTCCATCGCTTATACCGAATCATTTGCCTGACGATATAAATGTAATGTTTCATGCAGAAAATGGAATCGTCGGTATGGGGCCAACGCCAAGTAAAGGGAATGAAGACGAGAATTTATGTAATGCAGCAGGTTTACCGACTTCTCTTATTACAGGAGCGAGTTATTTTGATAGCTGCACTGCGTTTGGGATGATTCGAAAAGGTTTACTAGATATAACGATTCTTGGGTCATTACAAGTGAGTGAGAATGGAGATTTAGCAAACTGGATTGTACCAGGGAAACGTGTGCCCGGTATTGGGGGAGCGATGGATTTAGCACAAAAAGCGAAGCGTGTCGTTGTTGTGATGAATCATGTTGATAAATACGGAAATGCAAAAATTGTTTCAGAGTGTACATTGCCATTAACGTCAAAGAAATGTGTAGATTTAATTATTACAGATATGGCGGTTATGGAAGTGACTTCGAGTGGACTCATTTTACAAGAATTAATGAGCCCGTATACAGTAGAAGATATAAAGCGACATACGGAAGCTGAGTTTCAAATTGGCTCTAACTTACTAGTTATTGAATGAGGGGAGATATAATATATGAAGCAATTAAAAAAGCAAGTTTGTGATTATATTGAGAGTCATGAAGAGGAAAGTGTGAAATTTTTAACACGGTTAATTCAAGAAAAAAGCGTATCTGGTGATGAAAGTGGTGCGCAGGCAATTGTGATTGAAAAATTACGTGAGCTAGGTTTAGATCTTGATATTTGGGAACCATCTTTTTCTAAAATGAAAGATCATCCTTATTTTGTATCACCACGTACAAGTTTTTCAGACAGCCCGAACATTGTGGCAACTTTAAAAGGAAGCGGCGATGGAAAATCTATGATATTAAATGGGCATATTGATGTAGTACCAGAAGGCGATGTGAATCAATGGGACCATCACCCATATAGTGGTGAGAAAATAGGGAATCGTATATATGGCCGAGGAACGACGGATATGAAAGGCGGCAATGTCGCACTTATGCTTGCGATGGAAGCGATTATTGAATCTGGTGTTGAATTAAAAGGAGATATTTATTTTCAAAGTGTCATAGAAGAAGAAAGTGGCGGGGCAGGGACATTAGCGACTATATTACGAGGATATAAGGCAGATGGTGTCATTATTCCAGAACCGACTAATATGAAGTTTTTCCCGAAGCAACAAGGGTCAATGTGGTTCCGTCTACATGTAAAAGGGAAAGCTGCACACGGTGGTACACGTTATGAAGGAGTAAGTGCAATTGAAAAAAGCATGTTTGTTATAGATCATTTGAGAAAATTAGAAGAGAAGAGAAATGGTCGAATTACTGATCCGTTATTTAAAGGAATTCCGATTCCAATTCCAATTAATATTGGGAAAATTGAAGGTGGTAGCTGGCCAAGTTCTGTTCCTGATTCGTTAATTTTAGAAGGAAGATATGGTATTGCGCCGAATGAGACTATAGAGGCAGCAAAAGAAGAGTTTGAGAGTTGGATCGCTGAATTACATGATGTGGACAATTGGTTTGTTGAAAATCCAGTAGAAGTAGAATGGTTTGGAGCGAGATGGGTTCCTGGTGAACTAGAAGAAAACCATGAGTTAATTACAACACTTCAGCATAACTTTGTTGAAATTGAAGGGAAGGAACCAATGATTGAAGCATCTCCGTGGGGGACTGATGGAGGTTTATTTACACAAATCTCAGGTGTACCAACGATAGTATTTGGTCCGGGAGAGACGAAAGTAGCACACTATCCAAACGAATATATAGAAATTGATAAAATGATAGCTGCCGCAAAAATTATTGCATGTACATTACTAGATTGGTGTGAGGTGAAAAAATGAAATACTATGAATCTTTTAGAGAGCAGACAAATTGCCATACAGTAGAAGGAGTTTTAGATTATTTTAATAAACGTATTCGAATAGATCACTATACAGGAAATGTTGAAAGTATTATACAGACAATTGACGGACTAGCAGAGAAACATTCTTTCACTAAATGTATTATTAAAGGAAAGGGAGAGCATGTTTCAACATGGCTCTCTTTCGGTTTCTTATTGGAAGCGACGATACCTCATTATTTTCAAGGACACGATGCATACTTCTTTGTGAAATATAATAATGATGAAAGACGAAATAGTATTCATTGGTCTGAGGAAGATACTATTTTAAGTGGTGTAAAAGCAAAAGAAGTAAAAGAAAAAGTAGTCCCGGAGAAATTTCTGTTAAGAAAAGCGACTGAAGAAGATGCAGAAGAATTAGCAACTGTCTTTGGAAAAGTATTTGAAGTGTATCCGACACCTTTAAATGAAGCGAGTTATGTATTACAGACGATGAAAGAAGACGATACAATTTACTACGTATATGAATTTGAGGGGAAAATCATTAGTACAGCGTCTGCAGAAATGAACGTAAAGGAAGGCAATGCAGAATTAACGAATTGTGCTACTTTACCTGAATATCGTAAACATGGGTTTATGAAAAGTTTGCTCATTAAGTTAGAAGAAGAGCTTCAAGAAAAATCTATTTTCTGTTCCTATACAATTGCTCGATCGCTATCTTTCGGTATGAATGCTGCCTTTCATCAGTTAGGCTATACATATACAGGAAGACTGGCGAACAATTGCTACATTTTCGATAAGTTGGAAGATATGAATATATGGGTAAAAGATTTATCTAGCTATTCGAAAGCATGAAGGCTCCCGCCTCAAAATTCGGCTGTAAAGTAAAAAAGTTAGGTGGGAATCGGGCTGCTCGTAAAAGCCCGACTAATTAAAGTTTTACGTTATCTAATCAAAAATAAATTTCATCAAAATATTAGAACGGAATCGTCATGCTTATAATCGCACATAGGTATGCCGGAAATTCGGCATAGTATTTGCTGAATTTTCGGCAAAAGGGGGGATGACATTGCTAGCAGTTTCGACACAAGAAGTCATTGAAGCGATTTTGGGCAGTATTGATGAGGCTATACACGCAGTAGATGAAAATGGTATTACAATTTTTTATAATACAGTTGCTGCGAAACACGATGGATCCAAAATTGAAAAAGTGTTAGGAAAGCATTTGTTAGAGGCGTTCCCATCTTTAACTAGGGAAACGAGTACATTGATGAAAGTTTTAGATACAAAAAAACCAATTGTACATCAAGTGCAACATTATCAAAATTTAAATGGAGAAGATGTTTGTACTGTAAATACGACGTTACCTATTTTTATAGATGGGAATATTGCTGGTGCTGTTGAAATTGCGAAAGACTACTCTACAATTCAAAAGCTAACTGATACCATTGTCGATTTACAGTCGAAAATAAAGCGATCGTCTAGAAAAAAAGTGATTAAAAAGCATGCTGCATTTGAGACGATAGTGACAAATGATTCTCGCTTTAAACAGACGAAAGAGTTAGCGCAAAAAGTAGCGCCAACAGATGCAAACGTTTTAATATATGGTGAAACGGGAACAGGAAAAGAACTGTTCGTGCAAGCAATTCATGAAGCTTCTAAAAGAAAAAACAAGCCATTTATTGCACAAAACTGTGCAGCTTTACCAGAATCACTATTAGAAAGCTTACTGTTTGGAACGACAAAAGGTAGCTATACAGGGGCGATTGAACGGGCAGGCTTATTTGAACTTGTAGATGGAGGAACATTATTTTTAGATGAACTGAATTCAATGCCGCTCGATTTACAAGCGAAAATGCTACGTGTATTAGAGGATGGAGTCATTAGACGAATCGGTGATAATAAGACGAGGAAAGTAGATGTTCGCGTGATTACCGCGATGAATCAGCCGCCAGAAGTATGTTTACGAGAAAATAAAATTCGCACTGATTTATATTATAGATTAAATGTGTTTTCATTATATATCCCGCCACTACGTGAAAGAACTGAGGATGTATTACTATTAGCTTCTTATTTCTTGAAAGAATATAATAAAAGCTATAAAAAAGGTGTACTTCAAATTGATAAGGAAGCGAAAGAAAGACTACAAGCTTATCAATGGCCTGGAAATGTTCGTGAGTTAAAACATACAATTGAACATGCTGTCATTATTGCGGAAGGAAATGCATTAACCGCAAATTGTTTACCTCGTATATTTAAGAAAGAGAAACTTCCAAAGAAGAAAAGTATATTACCGCTTCGGGAAGCTCTTCATCAAACAGAAAAGGAATTAATAGACCAAGCGTTGATTGAAACGGAAGGAAATATTTTGCAAGCAGCAAAAATGTTAGGTATTCCGCGTCAAACGCTTCAATATAAACTGAGTAAGTACGACAAAACCGCCGAATAATCGGCGGTTTTTGTGTGTTTGCACCAATAAAAGAACGTTTACATATATAAAAGGTAATGAATATGATAGTTAATATTCTGTTATTACTGCACTTGAAAATATTTTTTCTCCTATATAGTAGGGTATTTCGCACATTTACTTATCAAGAATATGAAGTTGGCATAACAATTGCTTATATAAAGGATGAGCGTATAAAAAGGGGGAATAGCAATGTTACATGATGTATACAAACCAAATCGTCACTGGAAGGATATCGAATTATGGAAAGATGTTACTGAAGAGCAATGGAATGATTGGGTTTGGCAATTAACGAATACGATCAAAACGTTAGATGACTTAAGGAAAGTGATTAACTTAACACCTGAAGAAGAAGAGGGCGTTAAAATTTCAACGAAAACGATCCCGTTAAATATTACACCGTATTATGCTTGGCTAATGAATCCTGATGACCCACGCTGTCCGATTCGGATGCAATCTGTACCGATCTCGGAAGAGTTATATAAAACGAAATATGATTTAGAAGATCCACTTCATGAAGATGAAGATTCACCAGTTCCAGGGCTAACACATCGTTATCCTGACCGCGTATTATTCTTAGTAACGAATCAATGTTCTATGTATTGTCGTTACTGTACACGCCGTCGTTTTAGTGGACAAATTGGAATGGGTGTACCGAAGAAACAATTAGACGATGCGATTGCTTATATTAGTGAAACACCACAAGTACGTGACGTTTTAATCTCTGGTGGTGACGGTCTTCTAATTAATGATAAAATTTTAGAATACGTATTAAAAAATTTACGAGAGATTCCGCATGTTGAAATTATTCGTATCGGAACGAGAGCACCAGTAGTATTTCCGCAACGTATTACAGAAAACTTATGTAACATTATTAAAAAGTACCATCCAGTATGGTTAAATACACATTTCAACACTTCTATTGAAATTACAGAGGAATCGAAAAAAGCATGTGAAATGCTAGCGAACGCGGGTGTTCCAATTGGAAACCAAGCGGTAATTTTAGCAGGTATTAACGATAGCGTTCCAATTATGAAAAAGCTAATGCATGACTTAGTAAAAATCCGTGTACGTCCATATTATATTTACCAATGTGACTTATCTGAAGGTATTGGACATTTCCGTGCACCAGTTTCTAAAGGTCTTGAAATTATTGAAGGCTTACGTGGACATACTTCTGGCTATGCAGTACCGACATTCGTTGTGGATGCACCGGGCGGAGGCGGAAAAATTGCGCTTCAGCCAAACTATTTAATTTCACAAAGTGCGGATAAAGTTGTACTTCGTAACTTTGAAGGGGTTATTACGACGTATCCAGAACCAGAGAGCTACATTCCAGGAAGAGCTGAAGGTTACTTTAAAGAAATTTATCCGAACTATGAAGAAAAACGTTCAGATGTTGGTATTGCAGGTCTTATGAGCGATAAGAAATTTAACCTTGTTCCAGATGATTTACAGCGTATGAACCGTCGTAAAGACTATGAAGATAATGATACGCATGCATCTTTAAAAGATAAACGTGATAAGCGAGACCAATTAAAAGATAAAAAATATCAATCGCAAATGGCTAAATTAGAAGAAAACGACAAAAAAACTGAGGGTGATGCAGTATGAATTGTATGTGGTGTGACAGTACAGAAGCGAAAGAAAGCTTGAATACTGTGTATTGGGAACTACCAGATGGTACGAAAGCCATTGAAATCCAAAAGACACCATGTATTTCTTGTTCCTCATGTGGAATGGACTATCAAGCAGACCATACTGTAAAAGAAATTGAAGATCAGTTGTTTTTAATTTATACGAAAGATTTGCCAAAACAACTAACATATGAAGAGTTAATGGGAAGACCAAGACTATTAAAAAGAAATTATTTCGACTTTTAACCAGCTTTTATGCTGGTTTTTTTCTTTTTTGCCTTGTATAATGTACCCAAGTTAGAAAGGCAGGGAATATTTTTGAAAAAGACATTTTACCATTATATGATGAAGCATCGCGCAGCTTTATTTAGAAATGAAATTTCAGATTTAGCAGAGGCAATGTATGATGATTTAAGTTTTCCGAAGCAATCTGAAGACTATGATGAAATTAGTTCATACTTAGAGTTAAGTGGAATGCTAGAAAGTATGTCTATATTTGATGAAGCGTGGGATTTATACATACAAGAAGGATAAAAACGATTTGAAAACATACAGAATACATTACTTCTTGAAAGTGAAGTATTCTGTATGTTTTTTTATATGAAATGTCTTGATTTAAAGCTAGTCTATTTACTAGCTTTTTTTGCGTTTCACATAAATTTTATGTAGTGATATTTTTTTATCGAAAAAATTTATGAATATAAGCTTCTGTGATAAGCGTTTTTAAGTAGGTTGCATATACTGTTATCAAAATCACGACGTCAAAAAAAGGAGAGATAGAGATGGCAAGAAAAAAACAACCTAAATACAACGTAGGGGACATAGTCGTGATTACGCTATATGGAACCGTTGGTAAAATCACAAATATGAAAGTTTTAGATGGGGTTTATGTATACGAAGTCAATAATCACGATGGATTTTATGTAGAACAAACATTGCAGCACGTTACAGAGCAAGAAATGAAAAAGGGCGATACGGAGTGGATTGAATTAAATTATAATTTCACCTTTGGTGATCTCGTGCAAGTGACTGGATATGATAAAGATGTTTTCCGTATTGTTGGTTTTCGTACAGAGGTATGGAGATACAAAAATGACGCATGGGAAGATACGATATATGAGTTATCACGAATTACGGATGGTGAATGGTTAGAAGCGGATGAATCAGATTTAACTTTACTTGCCAATGCTCAAACGGCAAATGCAATTTTGAAGAAAATGAAACAAGATAAAGCCGGCATGAATAAATTGGATTTAGGAAAATTAAAGTCAATTAACAACTCGAAAAAAGTGAGTGTTAAGACAAATCGTCAAGAAATCATAGATGGGTTACTTGATATTTATAACGATTATCAATTGTTATTTGATACATTTAAAGATGAAGAATATAAAATTGTTATGGATGTTGTTCATAATTATTTAGTTAAATTGACAGAGAAAAAATAGTTAACTAGACAGAGAGAATAAATTGAACAACAACATATGCAGTATAAGGTATGCCTACAATTATTAAAAAAATAAAAAGCCATTTAATAAGAGAGTCTGCCCATTGATCTTCATGCATGAACTCTTCTTTTGTTTGTTCTACTTCGTATTGGTATTCCATTATTATTTCCCCCTTTTGGATAGCTTGTACTACCATCGTATGCACCTCGTCCAAATGATATGACCTATAAAAAAAGAAAAACTATTTTTCTAATCTCATATACATAATTTTGAGATTTTTTCATAAAACAGAAATAAAGGAGTGATGCTCATGAAGGAAATTGAAGTCGTAATTGATACGGAAGAGATTGCGGAGTTTTTTTATGAGCAACTAATTGAAAGGGGATACGTCCCAAAGCGAGAGGAAATTGAAGATCTCGCAGATATTACATTCGAGTATTTATTAGAGAAATGCATGATTGACGAAGTTTTTGATGAAGAGGAAGATTGAAAGTAACGGCGGGCTAAACTCGTCGTTTTTTACTCTTTACAAACTTGTCACAAATGTGCTTATAAATTATTGGTATAATTAAGAGAAAATTTTACTAAAGAGGTGAAGGGATGTTCAAAAAAATTATTGATTCTTTATTAGGAAAGAAAAAAAATCGTTCGTATTCGAGTAGTGATTATCGTCATAGAGGGCGCTCTTATTCAAGTAGTGACTATAAGCGACGTTCATCTGGTTATGGACACCAACATTATAAAAGAAAACGTAAAAGCCGTAGCTTCTTTTCAAGTAGCTGATGAAATGGCATCGTGTACTAGCTTTATTTGATAGACCACTGCGAAAAAATACAATTGTAGCAGAACGTTATAAAATTGAATCAGTAATTGGAATGGGCAGTTATGGGGTTACATATGTCGTTAATGATTTACAAATAAATAGATATAAAGTCTTAAAACAGTTAAGACAAAGTAAACAAAGATATGAGTCTGGTAGAAAATCATTTGAGCAAGAGAAAATGATTTTACAAACATTGAATCATCAAGCAATTCCTAGTTTCTATGATCAGTTCTTATGGGAGAAAAAAAGCTTTTTTGTGATGGAATATATGCCTGGTGAAAATTTTGAAGATTATATTTTCTCAGATGGGCGTGTATATAAAGAACGTGAAGTTTTTGAAATTTTATATGAAATATTAGGAATTGTTTCAGTTTTTCATAGTAAAGGTATTATTCACCGAGATTTACGTATTCCGAACATATTAATGAAAGAAAATCAAATTAGTATTATTGATTTTGGATTAGCTAAATATAAAGGTGAGGATGATGAGCGAGCTACAACGTATGAAGGTGAACAAGCTTTGATGCGAGAAGTTCACTTTCGTAGCGATTTTTATGCGCTTGGCCATTTCTCGTTATTTTTATTATATGCAGGATATGAATCTATTGAAAAACATGAAAAGCCATGGTATGAAGAGTTAACTTTGAAAAATGATAATCGTGAAATATTGATGCGAATGTTACAAATAAAAACACCGTACTATGAGAATGTACAAGATTTAAAAAAAGATATAGCTTTTGCTTTAGAAAGGATGGAGACTCCATGTTTCAAAAGTTTTTAGCGAGTGTTGGCATTGGTAGTGCAAAAGTAGATACTGTTCTTGAAAAAGAGGAGTATGTAGTTGGAGAAACGATAGTAGGGAAGGTTCGTATAACTGGGGGATCAGTTAGCCAACGAATTGAAAGCATTTACTTAACGTTATCTACATCATATGTAAGAGAAGTGGATGATAAAAAAGTAACAGCAACGTTTGACTTAGAGCGAGTTCGTTTAACAGATCCATTTTCTGTAGAGCCAAATGAAAAGAAAGAAATTCCATTTTCATTTAAGATGCCAATTGAAGCACCACTAACACTTGGAATGAAAACGGTTTGGGTTCATACAGGCCTTGATATTAAAAATAGTATTGATCCAAGTGACCGTGATTACATTCAAGTGTTGCCAAATGCACTATTGAACAGTGTATTAGAGAGTGTAAATCAATTAGGTTTTAAAGCGCGTCATATAGAATGCGAAGAATTACCATATCGATTACGTAAGCAAGTACCATTCGCACAAGAGTTTGAGTTTATTCCTGTTTCAGGACAGTATTATGGGAAATTAGATGAATTAGAATTATTAATCTTGCCAAGTTCCCACGATCGGTTAGAAATCATTATGGAAGTAGATAGAAAATCACGTGGATTGGCAGGTTTATTTGCAGAAGCACTTGATCTGGATGAGAAGGTTATTCGCTTTACAGTAACGAATGAAGATATCCCAACGATGCAGCAAAAAATTAACAATTATATTTTTTAATAAACTATGCATAAAAAAGAAATGGAGAGGAAAACTAAAACAACCGCTCCATTTTTTTGCATAGTGAGGTTATGTATGTGAAACGATATCGACATTTATACTTGTTAAGCTTTACTCTACTCATTTGTTTTGTCGCACTATCACTTTCGTATCATACCGCTTGTATTGAGAAATTTGACAATATAGTTGCACACTTTATTCAAAGTTTTCGAAACGATTATTTGACAACCTATTTTACTTGGGTGTCCTTTATCGGTTCCAAAAGAATATATTTTCCGTTACTCATTATTCTTGTAATGTATTTTCTCGTTAGAAAAAAGTTGCTTAGTGCATTACTTCTAACAATTAATTACTACGGATCTCGTTATTTAAACAGTATGCTTAAACTATGGTATGAACGGGCAAGACCTGATGTAACGCAGCTTGTTACTGCAACTGGATATAGTTTTCCGAGCGGTCATACGATGAATGCTACTGCTTTTTTAGGATTTATTGCATACGTCACAATTACTGAAGAGCGTATTTCATTGCATAAAAAACTGTTGATTATTCTTATAGCAAGCTTTGTTGTATTATCTATTTCAGTTAGCCGAATATATCTTGGCGTGCATTTTCCATCTGACATATTAGCAGGATGGGCAGCTGGCGGTAGCTGGCTCGTTTTATGTGTTATATTTCATAAAGCGTTTATAAAAAAAGAACCTATGTCATAATAGGTTCTTTTTCCATTGGTTCAACATGAATGTGGGCATGGTAAATTCCGAATTTTTTTCGAAGCATGGCTTCGATGTTGTCAGTAATACAGTGACTTTCTCCAACATCCATACGAGCGTCTACCTCGATTGTAATATCAACGTACGTTTGATTCCCGTACATACGCGCTCGAATATCTACAATGTTTTCCACACCAGAAATATGCTCAATAGCATCAGCATATTCTTCCATTTTATTAGGATCAATGCCATCTGTTAGCATATGAGAAGCTTCTACGAAAATTTCCCATGCAGTTTTACAAATAATAAGGCCGACAATTAGAGCGGCAATAGGATCTAAAATAGGCATTTGGAACTGTGAGCCGACAATGCCTACAACTGTACCAATACTTACGAGCGCATCTGATAAATTATCCTTTGCGGCAGCTTCTAATGATTTACTCTTTGTTCGAATTGCAATCTTTTTCGTATACCTAAATACACAGTACATAACGACAGCAGAAAATAAAGCTACCCATGCAGCAAGTACATTGGGCGCAACTTGTTTCGGATTTAAAAATGATTGAATGGCACTAATAACAACTTCTAATCCGACCGTTGCCATAATGAAAGAAGCAACAAGCGAAGCTATTTGTTCTGCACGCGAATGCCCATATGGATGATCTGGATCTCGAGGTTTACGAGAAATTTTTAAACCGATTAATATTGCTAAAGAGGCACCAATATCCGTTAAGTTATTCAAACCGTCAGCACGTAATGCGCTAGAGAGGGTAATATAACTGATGATAATTTTCATAGAGGATAAAAATATGTAGGCCATAATGCTGACAATAGCACCTTTATCAGCTTCTTTATGAGAAAGAGTATCCATTTTAATCACGCACCTTTCTTTAAAGGAATTTCTTTCTATACATAGAGTATCAAATGAAACTCGTGTGGGTCTATACAAACATTGTTGACACTTTATAGCTTTTTAAGTAGGGGGTAACAATGTTTCGTTAAGGAAAAATATGTTGAAAAGTACAAAGTGAGGGTATGAATATAATTGGGAATCATTCACAATGAAAGGGATACGATGGTAGGTGGATGTAGAAACGAATGCTTTTCTTACTATGTATTTTTCTAATAATGACTGGATGTAATTCATCAAATGATGAAATTGTGAAGAAGTATTATATTTCTAAATGATCAATATCTACATGTAAAGGATACGGTGGATTAAATGAAAGATATGTAATGAACATAGAAAACAAACAAATAATCAATGGGGTTCATAATTTTTGGATTGAAATGAAAAAACAAAAGGAAAGTGGCGAAATACCACAATACGATATATTAATTACATATGAAAGTGGTGATACGAACGTATACATCTATACTTAGGGGATGAAGGGGGAAAGGAGTGTAATTATGTACATTGGTCATGAAGAAAGAGCTACGACAATAATTGTGAAAAAAGATGAAAATCCTCTGAAAAATATTTTTCAGAGGATTTTCATCTTAGTATGCTTCTAAAAACTCAGTAACTTGCTCTTCAGTTTTTGCATTAGCACTATGTAAGTGGCCTAGCTTCTCGCCATTTTGATATACAAGTAAACTTGGAATACCCATTACTTGATACTCTTCAGCGATACTTGGGAACTCATCTTTATTAATAGAATACCATTCAAACTTATTGAACTCTTCCATTACCTCTCCGATAAAGTTGTCCATGCGTACACAATCTGGGCACCATGTAGTAAAGAACTTAACAACTACTGGCTCCTCACTTGCGATGATGTCCTTGAATTCCTTGTCAGACTTGATTTCTCTCATGTTTTTGACTCCTCTCAATGTCACACGGATAAGCTAGTATTTTTATGCAAAATCCGTAATTGCAAACATTTTGCAAACATTAGTGTTTTTGAAATAGATTGTTTGCAAAATCTTCGACTGCTTTTTCTTGTAGGCCTGGTACAACATGTGAGTAGGTGTCTAATGTGATGCCTACTCTTTTATGTCCTAATCGTTCACTGACAATCTTCGGGTGAATACCTTGTTTCAACATTAATGTTGCATGGGTATGCCTTAAATCATGGAAACGAATATCAGGAACCTCACTTTTCTTTATAAGCTTTTTCTTCATTTTTTGCAAGTAGCTGGGATGGCATGATTAGAAATTTCTTTAGATATTTATGGGGAAGTATCGTTAATAGAGTGACATTAAAACTAAATGGACTAGATAATTAGAAAGTGAGAGTGATTCATAATGAATTTTTCAAAAGAAAATACAAAAAAGATTCCGTAACTGAAAAAATGGGTTGCGGTTTTTTCTTTACTTGAATTTTATTATATTAAATTCGGTATGCGAAAAGATTTTAGATGAATTGGCGCCTTATTTGTCTGCACTTGGTATGGACTTAGGTATATGGACAGACCATGAGGAAATCTCTGAATATACTAATAAAAAAGGAGATGTTGAGTAATGGCGCGTTATAGTTTACATGGAGGACACAATAGTATTGTACAAGGGGCTAACTGGGGAAATCGGAAAGAGCATGTTTTGGATCGTCAAGTTAAAGATGCGGTTGCGGCCAAGTTAAAAGCTTTAGGACACACAGTCTATGATGATACGGACGAAGTAGGAAGCACTCAAGCTCAAAATTTAAATAATATTATTCGTAATAGTAATTCACATGTTGTAGATTTAGCTATTGCTTTTCACCTTAATGCAAGTGATGGGACTGGGCAGGGTGTTGAAGTGCTGTATTATGATCAGAATGAACTAGCATCTAAAATTTCAGCTCAACTAGCAAAAGATATTGGATGGCGTGATCGTGGTGCGAAACAACGTAAAGATTTAGCAGTATTGAATGGGACTAAAGCACCAGCTATTCTTATCGAATTAGGATTCATTGATAATGATTCCGACATGGCAAAATGGGATGTTGATAAAATCGCTAATTCAATCGTTTTTGCTTTAACTGGACAATCTGGTGGAGGTAGCCAACCACCTCAAAAACGTAATATTGTCGAAGTTGGTGGAATAGGTAAAGAAAACTTGGCTGAATTAGTAAGTGCTTTAAACTCAGTTAAGATGACAGGTAACTTAATTCTTAGAAGTGATGGCTATGTTTATCCTGTAACTGATCCAACTAGCGATACTCAATTAAAAGCATTCACTGATTATCTTGACCGTAAAGGCTGGGCATATACTGTTAAGTAAACATACTATGTAAATACAAATAAGCCTATGTAAAGCGAAAAAAAGAGGCCTACTCGTATGATGAGTAGGCTGCTTTTTTATTTTATAAAATAAATTAATTTGAATAGAGGTTTTCCTCAAGCATTTATTAAAGCTACGAATATTTATAAGAATATGAGTATGGAAACAGGTCTAATTTTGGAATAGCGGAGGAGATTGTTGTGGACATAACTCAAAGTGTGGCAAGAATAGTGGTAAATGGGAAAGACCTTCCGTTCACTGCAGTTCAAACTTCTGCGTGGAATAATGGTCCTGTATATGATGTAACTGTTTCAACAAAGCAGAGAGTGAACGAGCTTTATCAATTTATGTGGTCACAGGTACCAGTTACACTTACGATGTATTTTCTTCAAGGAGCAGACTTAATGCGATTTGTAAGGATTACTGGGATTAATGAAAGTGTAACGGGAGAATATATATATCATTTCTCTTGGGGATAAAAGCAATTTAAAGTAGCCTAAAAGCTACTTTTTTATTTTGTTAAGGAATTATCGGAAAATCGTGAATGAAAAGTCCCTCCAAAATATATGAAGTGACTTTTCATTCACAAATACTAATAAATTAAGAATGTATGAAAAAGGTTGTAAGTTCACCTATATAAGGAGGGCTGATAGAGCTAGCCACATATAGTTTTTTATTTGAGGTACATTTATTTTTGGATCATAAAATCACCTTTAATAGTTAAAGTATTATTAGCAGATGAAGCTTGGAAGTGAAATAGGAAATTAGGAGGGAAATAGAAACGTTTAAAATGAAAAACGTGCTAAAGGCTAGTAGACTAGCTCTTAGCACTCACTGAAATAATTATACATAACATACTTTGTAATAACTTATTCGGAAGTGAGTTGAAATTAATGTTTTATTCATATGTGGATTCTCAAGTTGGCATACGACCAGCGTATGGTACGGCTATAACGTATAGCGGGGCACAAAGTACAGTTCAAGCTGTTCAACAAGCATTGCAAATGCAACAACAAATGCAAATGCAGCAAGGTATACAACCGTATTATTCCTCAATGGAGTATTTTTACCCAACGCAACATTTTACACCATATGGAATTGCTTTTACTTCAATTCCATATGGAACAGTATTCAATTTATAAATATAGAGGAATAAAATGAATACAAAAGGGTGCAAGTAAAAAGCACCCTTTTAAAAATAAGAATAGCTAGTCCAAACCTCTCTAATCAATCTTGCATAATATGTAGTAATAAGCTTGAAAGGGGAACGAGTATGTCTTGTTATTACTACTGTAAGTATTGTAAGGATTATAAAAAGAAGCAACATGATTGTCGTAATAACACTAGTAAGTGTCATGCCAACAAGGATAACCTTGTTAGGGCATCAACATTTAGAGCTAGAAATACTGTAAATCAAAATGTTCCTGCTAATACTTTTGTGAAAGTGTTATTCCAAAATGAACAATTTGATTTAGCAAATGAGTATAATCCAGCAACGTCTATTTTTATGCCGAAGACGAAAGGCGTATATTCTATTATTGGAACGATTGGTTTCTTTCCAAACGATACAAATTTAAATTATAGAGCTCGTGTAGAAATTCGTGTGAATGGAAATGCAGCAATAGCTATAGATAATGACTTTTTTGGTCCAATAGGTTTTGGAAATGTTGTAAGTGTTTCAACAATCATTCAATTGAATGCAGGAGATATAGTTGAGATTTATGCACAAAGTAGTATAGATGGTGTTTTAAGCCCCTTAGAAGATGGTTCGCACTTTGAAGCGGCAAGATTTCCGTCTCCTACTAAATAAAGTAGGTAATTTAAAAATGAATAGAAGTTTAATAATAGATCCTCACCAAACAGGTGGGGATTCATTTCTTTATTAATAATAGTAACAGCTCATCCAAGCTTTTCTAATCAATTTTGCATAGTATGTAATAATAAATTTAAAGGGGGACTTACTACGTCTTATTATTACTGTAAGTATTGTAACGAGTACAAAAAGAAGAGTCATGATTGTTATAGGAAAAGTAGTCAATGTGATGGGAAGTATGTAAAAGTAAATTGTTGTGGTAATAAGAAAGAGGAGCTTGTAAGAGCGTCGGCATTTAGAGCTGTGAATACAGTTAATCAACCTATTCTGGCAAATACGTCTGTTAAAGTGTTATTTCAAAATGAACAATTTGATTTAGCAAATGAATATAATCCAGTAACATCCACTTTTATGCCTAAGACTAGAGGGGTGTATAGTGTATTAGGGAATATAACATTCTCACCAAATGATATTAATGTGAATTACAGAGCTAGAGTAGAAATTCGTGTAAATGGAAATACAGCAATAGCTATAGATAATGATTACTTTGGGACAGGGGTATTTTTTAATAATGATGTTTCAGTCACTTCTATTCTTCAATTAGAAGCAGGGGATGTAGTTGAAATTTTCGCAGAGAGTAGTATTGATGGCGTTATTGTACAAAACGTTAATGGTTTAAATACTGTTCATTTTGAAGCGGCAAGGTTTCCTTCTCCAATTGAATGGAGCTGATAAGTAGATGTTTTATAGAAAGTTTGTTAAGACCCTCACTAAATAGTGTGGGCTTTTTATTGTTTTTCTAAAATATATAAGCAATCAGATTTAATTTCGTTTATTATATGAGTGTTTTATGAATTAGATATAATAGAAGAGAAATGAATGGTAATAGTGAGAGTATAATATATAGAAGGTTATTGTCGAATCCACACGATGGATATAAAAAAAGAGCATACATAAAAAGTATGCTCAAAAGAAAGATAGGTTTTATGAGTGGATAATCTCCATAGGATAATATATGCGTGTTTAATGAAAATGTGTAAAGAATCAATAAATTATCAATGGAATATCATGAAATGAGTAATTTTAGTTTAGGGATGTAGTTGTTTTCTTTCGAAATAATCTAGGTAACAAAGTTGTGAAAATCGTGCATGATGGGGACTAACAATGGGATAATGATCGTACTTCAGTTACATATTTCTTAAAGGTTGGATATTGCGTGATAGTTTGGCATTTAGGGGTGAGTAGTTGATTAATTATAGAAACATTTGTAATTACTTCGTTACAAGGACCGAAAAATGTAACTTTTAGTTTTGAATTCGGTGGAACTTTGAACACGATAGGTTCTTTTTTCATGAAATCAGCTCCTAATATTCCACATTATATGTGCTTCACCTTTTGATTTAAATGATTATTAAGGTGTATTTATATAATATGAAATCTTTGTTAAGTTGATTATAATATAGAACCTCATTGTCGTATAAGTACATAAACATGTGGGGAAAAGCGGAGAATACTCTATGAAATGTATAATTAATATAATATGAAAAATGATTTGATTATCTAATGCATTTTATGTCCTGATACATATTACGGTAGTAAGAATAGTATGAGGAGGTAATAAAAGAATGCAAGAAAATGTACAAGCTCAGCCACAGCTTTCACCACCGTGGATCACACATTTTAATGAACTAAGAAATTCAATTGGTGCTGATCCAACAGTTACAGTGGGGCCACTTATTCCGGTTGGCGGGAATTATATTATTTTAGTGCATGCGTTAAGTAATGAAAAAGCGAGAGCATTAGCAACGCTTCTAAAATCTTCTGTACAATTTGGAAATGTAAGTGTAACGGTTATTGTAACGAATAATGAAAATGAAATTGTAAATCCATTTCCTTGTCCACTAGATGCATTTGAAATTGCGCATTTATTTCAAGTAGCGTTAGAGAATAATCCTTATTTTGAACAAGTTGTGGTACAACCTCAGTTCCCTGGTGGAGTGAATGTTGTATTTCCAGTTTTTAAAGCGGAAGTGATTCAATTTTTTAATGATGATATTTCAAATCTATGTCAAACGTTTACAGGTGTTGCTGCAAATGTGTTTCGTGATGTAATGCAGGATGATGTTTGTGATATCCCAATATTATTTTCCACAAGTTGCGTTATGAACAGTGAAAATCCACAATTACAAAATAAAGATTTAGAACCAAAGTTGTTTTATTAAGATGCAAAAAGACATTTTCAAAAATCGGAAATGTCTTTTTTTATGTATTAATATTATTTTGTACCAAAATTTATTGGCTGGCAATCAGTGGTAAAATGTAAAAAAATTATAGTTTTACTCAATTTTAAATAGGCTGGATAGCGTATGGAATTGTTGATTACAGATAGAAATGAAATAAACAATGAGTGTTAGGCTAGACTATTATAAAAAGATAGTTCACATATAGGGGTTTTCTACGTACAAGCAAATAAACATAGGACATATAGAAGATTTTATATTATCAACAGAAAAATCATTTTTAAATAAATTGATATTTTCACGCCTAATTATATGAGTTAGAGGAGAGATTGAAAGAAGTAGTTTTAAAGATTATATATTTCAAAAAATAAAGATTTCTTCTTATTTATATTATAGATAGATAGTAATAGATATATGTGGATTACGCTAAAACAAGCTTTGAATATGATAATAAAAAGGAGTTGAATTGTAATGGGTTACATTGTTGATATTTCAAAGTGGAATGGAACTATTAATTGGGAAATTGCAGCGCCTCAACTAGATTTAGTTATTGCTAGAGTGCAAGATGGTTCAAATACGGTGGATTTTATGTATCAAAATTATGTGAATGCAATGAAGAAGCATAGTGTTCCGTTTGGTAATTATGCATTTTGTCGTTTTATTTCTATTGCAGATGCAAAGAAAGAGGCACAAGATTTTTGGAATCGTGGCGATAAGTCTGCTGCGTTTTGGGTGGCGGATGTTGAAGTACAAACGATGGTAGATATGCAAGGCGGGACACAAGTATTTATAGATGAATTACGTCGTTTAGGTGCGAAAAAAGTAGGTTTATATGTTGGGCATCACACGTATGTATCGTTTGGAGCGCGTAATATTGATGCTGATTTTGTATGGATTCCTCGTTATGGAGGGAATAAGCCGGCGTATCCGTGTGATATTTGGCAATATACGGATTCGGGGAATGTTCCTGGGATCGGGAAATGTGATTTGAATCAATTAATAGGAAATAAGTCACTTTCCTGGTTTATAGATTCGAATCAAGAAAATCAATCTAATGTAGTGGATTTGCAGCAATCAAGTGGTATTGGTATTGCAGTTTCAAAATATCCTGATGGATACGGCATAAATTTATATGAAAATCCTGTGAACCCCCAGTATACAGGTGCAATCACTAAGAAAATCCCGTATTTAATTTTAAACAGTTATTGGGGAGGCGGCGATAAAGATATGATTTGCTTAGGGAATGATAAGCAGTGGGTATATTTAAACCATTTTGATGTGAGATGGTATTATGCTTCTTCAAAATATCCTGTCGGGTACGGAGTGAATTATTATGGAGAGCCTGAATGTATTAATTATAAAGGAAATATAGATGGATCAACATCTTACCGTGTGTGGGGAAGAGTAAAAAATGCGGTAGATATCGGACAAAGTAGTTGGATACCGGAAAAACATTTAATCATTAAGTAACCTTAGTCGTTAAATGTTTTTGAGGCATTCGTAAAGAGTCTTCTCATTAATAAATAGTGAGAAGATTTTTCATATTTGTGTATAAAAAATATGATACATATTTGATTCAAATGAAATGAATTACATATGGAAAACACACTGTTTTCACAATAACGGTGTATAGTTACGTTGCATAATAATAAAAGTGAGGTATTTGAATTGAAAAAGAAAAAGCTATTTTTGGGAACAATTATTTCATGCGTGGTACTCGCATTATCTGCATGTGGTTCCTCAGACAACGTAGTAACATCAAAAGTAGGAAATGTTACAGAGAAAGAGTTAAGTAAAGAATTAAAACAAAAATATGGAGAAAGTACATTATATCAAATGGTATTAAGTAAGGCGCTGCTAGATAAATATAAAGTTTCAGATGAGGAAGCAACAAAACAAGTAAAAGAAGCAAAAGATAAAATGGGTGACAATTTTAAAGAGACTTTAGAAAAACTTGGGTTAAAAAACGAAGATGAATTAAAAGAAAAAATGAAACCAGAAATTGCATTTGAAAAAGCGATTAAAGCGACTGTCACAGAAAAAGATGTAAAAGATAACTATAAACCAGAAATGAAGGTAAGTCATATTTTAGTAAAAGATGAAAAAACCGCTAAAGAAGTAAAAGAGAAAGTGAATAATGGTGAAGATTTTGCCACTTTAGCGAAGCAGTACTCAGAAGATACTGGTTCAAAGGAACAGGGCGGGGAAATAGCTGGTTTTGGCCCTGGGCAAACTGTTAAAGAATTTGAGGAAGCTGCGTATAAATTAAATGCAGGACAAGTAAGTGAACCAGTTAAAACATCTTACGGTTACCATATTATTAAAGTGACCGATAAAAAAGAGTTGAAACCATTTGAAGAAGTGAAGGATAAGATCCGTAAAGATTTAGAACAACAAAGATTACAAGATACGACAGGTAAATGGAAACAGCAAGTAGTCAATGATTTATTAAAAGATGCTGATATTAAGGTGAATGATAAAGAATATAAAGAGACATTTAAATTTCTAGAAAAGAAATAATACGGATAAAAAAACAGAAATGTAGCATTTTGCTAGACTTCTGTTTTTTGTTTTTTTGAAAAAAGAATGCAGACTTCTTCGGTAAACACAATCATACTAGAATGATTCGGATAAGTAAAAAACAAAAAACTAAATAAAATAAAATTTTTAAAGGTAAAACTCTAGAAGTATTATGTAACTTGAATTAGAAAAGGGAACTCATATTGAGTTCCCTTTTCTAATTAGTGTGTGTGTTATAAAAAAGATAGTAAGACAATATAATATTACATTTAAATATTAAGAATTACAATGGAAAATTGTAGGAAAATGAAATTGGAAATAATAATCGTTTTAAAAAATGTTGATATAGTAATGTTTTGATTATTTTATTACATATAAATTAAGTATATAAATTTTTATAGTGGATCAACATAATTTGAAGAATAGTACATATAATATTTTTGAATAAACATTTGCAATATTATAGGAAGTGAAAAGTTGAGCATTCTATTAAAAAGGATGTTCTTTTTGTTATGAATATTTCTAAATGTATTATTTACTAGATGAATAAATGAAAGTGGGGGAGAATATATGAAAGTGATTTTTCAAAGAGAAGACGGAGGGAAAGTTTTTGAATCGAATGATGAAAATATAAGTGATTTATTAGCTATATTAAAAGAAACGAAAGGGATTAAAATTGGGATGGTTGAGTATGAAGTGTTAAAATATGAAATAGAGTATTTTCGTCATCCGAAAAGAGGAGAAACGGAGAGAGAGTTACATATAACCATACATCCTAAATATATGTAATGAATGGTAGCGATATCAAACTATTATGAAAGCAAAGGAGTATTTGATATTGTAATATGATATGTACGAAAAGAGAGTGTGGAAATCGCCCTCTTTTCACAGAAAACCTATAAGGAATAAATTGAGTTACATTATAAATTTCTTAAATTTTGTGAGTTCGTTCATTATAATGTATGTTTGCGTTTAATAATGGTTCATGCAAAAAAATAAAGCTTTGTAGTGTAGGCAGGGATATTATATTCAATTAAAAAAATATAATATTGTAGTTTGTTGACGAATAATAAATGAAACTTTCATTTCAAAAAAAAAGCTAGTCAAGATAAAAAATAAACTTGAATAACGTATTAGAAAAAACGATTTCACTTTATGTGAAATCGTTTTTTTATTCGCTATATGTATTTCAATGTGTAGAGAGTAAAAAGTTTGTTTTAAGGGAAAATAAACTATAGATAAAGTTCAATGTTTCAAATTACATTTTGTAAAAAAAATATACATATGCCTCTTCTCAAAAGAACGTAAGTTCGTGTATAATTAGAACAAACGTTCCTTGGAGTGTAGACATTATACAATTTAGAAATAAATACGAGCTTAGTAATTACTAAAAATGATGGAGTAACAGTATGTGTGAAATAGAGTGGATAAATGATCAAGGAGATAAAGAAATGAATCATGTAAAGAGGCGGAAAGAAGAAAGAGAGTGGGTTCCATTTACAGTAATGTCGGAACAATTGTTAAGTATGAGAAAGGTTATTGGTGAGAAATTAAAAGTGCAAAGGCCGATAGTAACAAATGAAGAAAAAGAAAGAATTTCTGATAAATTGCTAACGGCATTATTGTCTGAGCAAGAAATATTGGTGACATATTTTGAAGATGGCTACATACTTACAAGTTATATGACAGTCGTTCATATAGACCCGGTAAGGCAGATTATAATGTGCACAGACGCATTTTATAAAACTCACGTAATGAGTTTTACAGATGTAATTGAAATAATGTAATAGAAGCTGAACTTTAATATCCAGCTTCTATTATTTCTGATAGATGGAAGAAATAATGCGAAATAGCAGCTAGCTTCATGCTAACTGCTAAGCCCCAGGGAAAGGGAGAAAAAGATAGGGTACTCCAACATTCAATAATAGCTGTGAAACAGCCTGATTATAGTATAGACAAATTTAAAATTCCTATACATAAAGATGAAAAATAGGGTTAGGCTGTACCCACTTGATTTTGATCTGCAAGGTCCGAATCAAACGTATTAGTCGCACTAACACCGTTAAAAGTATTAACAACAAAACCAACGTTTGATGCGCCAGATCCATTGTAAGCTTTCGTATTTTCTTTCGGAGAAACGTTGTAGAAATCACCTAAGTTAAATGATCCGTTACTATTTTGTACAACTAAATTCCCTACAACTGAGGGCATAATTTTCACCTGCTTTATAATGAATTGTTAACATTACTATATGGGAGTAAAGTCCAAATGGTTCATGTAACAAAAATTGTGGAATAGTAAAACGTTTCAAGCGTGGCTTTCAATAAAAGTGTGTTAAACTTAATATGAGTTGGATAATAAAAAAGAAATAATTTGTATAATTAATATATACGAAAACAAAGGAGGCAAAATGTTATGAATAACGTTATAAAAAAAGTAGATTTATCAGATGCAAAATCAAGTAATCTTGTTGCGCTTATTTATAGCAATGAAGTTATATTGATTGAAAACGCATTTTGTCCAAATGAAATAAAATTAAAGTTTAATGAGATTGCAATTTTATCTGCAATTAAAACAGCTCATATTGCAAAAGTGTCCATCAGAAAAGAACTTGAAGCGCTTTTTCATGATACAGGAGTATTACTGGTGAAACAAAGTGCTGAAGTTGGTAGCAGTCAATCTATAACAATGCATTTTGAGCAGTTCAAAAAATTACAATATGAAATTGAGCTTTTAAATAAAAGTATGTAATCAGGCTAGTTGAAGATTTTTTCACAAAAGTGGACTGTGTTATGTTGAAAAGTGGATTGGAAATTATTTGGATGAATCGCACTATAAACATAAATATAGTTTTATGAAAATGCAGGGTAATGAGGATTTTCAAGCTGGTAAATTAGGTACAGTTTATATGTATCAATGTAAAAATGCGGGAAAGAAAAGTTGCAATTTAAAAATTAATAATGAAATAAACAACGAATTTTTAAATATGTAAACGGGAGTAACCATTATGGTTACTCTTTTGTTTATGTGTGCAATATTAAAAATACTTCTAAAGTATGAAGTGTTTTTAATACTTTAGTAAATAGATAAATGAAGGTTAAAGGAGTAAAATATGGTAAAGGGAGGCGAGGGATTGAAGCGAAATGACATTAGGAAACTCGTAATTATTACAGGAGTGACGCAAGGATTAGGACGCGCGATGGTTGATCGATTTCATGAATTGGGATGGAACATATGTGGATGTGGACGTTCAAAAGATAAAATTGAAGAACTAAAAAAACAATACGGTAATACACATGATTTTCAAATAATTGATGTTTCAGATTCGCAGCAAGTTAGTAGTTGGGCAAATGATATCCTTACTAAATATCGGGCTCCCGACTTGTTAATAAATAATGCATCAATTGTGAATCAAAATGCACCAATTTGGAAAGTTACCGCTGGGGAATTTGAAAATGTAATGAATGTAAACGTGAATGGTGTAGTAAATGTAATAAGAGCATTTGTCCCAGCAATGGTAGATAGAAAAGAAGGAATTATTATTAATATGAGTTCTAGTTGGGGAAGAGAAGGTGAGGCAGATCTTGCACCATACTGTGCCTCGAAGTTTGCAATTGAAGGTATCACGAAATCTATGGCACTGGAATTGCCTGATGGTGTGGCTGTAGTTGCTTTAGATCCTGGCGGTGGTATTAGCACTCCAATGCTGCATTCATGTGCACCACAGTATGTTAATGAATCACCCACACCTGAAATGTGGTCACATAATGCGATTCGATATATATTGAATATAACAATAGATAAAAATGGAGATTCATTGACATGCCCAGCATGTGTTTAAAAATAAGTATCTATTACTCAATGTAATTTCAGTGATATACGTTTTGGCTAAAAAAGTACCTTTAAGGTACTTTTTGTATTAGTAACACATTATAGAATGCACAAAATTACATATGGAAAATAAAATATTTGATTAAGAGTGACTTTTGGTTATTTCGAAAGCACGAGAAAATATCAAAATAGGTGATAAAAATGAATCCAAGCAGTTTAAAAGTGACAGGAGCATGGTATCAAGTAGGAGGAAATCTTACAGCTGCTATTGGAACGACAAGAGGATTTATTGGGGAAGAGAAAATTGAATCGGACCTTGTTATTATAGGAAGCTCATTACAAGCCTTCGGGTATATTTTACAAATTATAGCGAGTAATTATACCGAAGATGAAGATGAAGAAGTAGAAAATCGAAATATAAGTTTGCAGAATGAAAGTGAAACACTGGATAAAATGGGAATTGAGTTATTGGCATTAGGGAATATATCAAATGTAATAGGAACATATTTTAATAAAAATAAACAATTAACAGAGAATGATTATCTTATCATTGTCGGGAACAGTTTACAATCGATTGGTGCTTTTTTAGGAGTAGAAGCAGCTTTGATTGAGATGAAAGTAATACAGCGAATCATTGTACTAGGCAATTCTATGCAAAGCTTAGGGGCCGGACTACAAGCGTATCAAGGCATAATTAATTTATCGAAGGATGAAGTAGAAAACGAAGATCGTATTCTTGATAAGAAGGATGAGAGGATAATAGCACTGATTGGTATTTGGATACAGGCAATAGGAACGGTAATTTCTGCGATTGGATTAACTGCAGTAGAGAAAGAGAAAAGTTTTGAAAATAATAAGAATTTTAAAATGCTCATTGAAAGAGCGGATGTAAAATGTAATTAAATAGGTAGGAAGAGTTTGGTCTAGTAGGTTTTTTTGCATATGGATAGAATATATATTATAGAAGAAATGTTATAATTGCTTAATTGAAATTTGTGTAACTTCAAAATCAAAGAGTGTGCTTGCATATGAAAAGAAGTGTTATAAAAAATCCAAAATAAGGAGTTTTCAAGAGATGATGTACTTATTGGCAATTCTACTTCCACCTGTAGCTGTATTATTTTGCGGAAAGCCATTTCAAGCAATAATTAATTTCATATTAACTTTAATATTTTGGGTTCCAGGCGTCATACACGCGATTTTAGTCGTACATGATAAAAAGGCGGATCGGCGAGTGAGAAAACAAATTCAAGCATATGATGAAATTAATAAGAGGAATAGAAGATAATTCGTCTGTGAAAATAGTATAAAAAGAAAGGGGGATTAACCTCCTTTCTTTTTATTTGGTGCTTAAGTTTAAATTTTAGTGTAGCGGAAAGAATTTTTAATGTAAGTTTTATGGTAATAACTTTTAGATTGTGCATTTAATAAACCATTGTAAATGTTTTCAGGTACATTAAAGAAATCATACATGCCATTTTTGAATTGGATTCGTAAAATCATAGAAAAGGGATTATAACCAACAGCAATCAAATTTTTTGATATAACAGGAGATAATTTCATAAGCATACAACTCCTTAATTTTATTTGTAAATTCTTTTAGAAATGAGGATTAGGTTGTTGAAATAAGAATATGTAAAGCAGCAGTAATACGGATAGCCAATATATTAAATCTTTGTTATACCTATTTATAAAGAAGTTCACACGAAGTTCATATCGATATGCTATTTTTATCTCACCTTTGATGAAATTAATAAGAAAATATTGACCATTTGAAAAAAAGGTATATTATTTATACGAGGTATTAAAATTTTATCTCTTCCATTTTATGCGTAATGGGGCAGCTTTATTTGAAGGAATAGAGGTAAAAAATAATTTGTTTAAGAGTATCTAAAATTTATAATCTGTGAATTAGGAAAATATTGAATGCTTCCGATGAACACACTTTCTAAATGTAAAGATATTTGGGAAGGTGGCCTCAATATTTTTAGTAAATCAACGGGAGAATTGAAAGGCAGGAGAAAGTAACATGTCAGAAAATTATCGTTCTCGAGAGGAGCGACGACAAGTTAAAAAGAAAAATCAGCCAGCTTCTAAAAAACAAAAACCAAAGGGTAAAACATCATTTTTCCGTAAGTTTTTAATTAGTTGTTTATTACTTGGTATTGTAGGTTTAGTGGCGGGGGTTGCTACCTTTTTTGTAATGATTAAGGATGCACCAAAACTTGAAAAAGCAAAACTTGTTAATCCGTTATCCTCAAAAATTTATGATAAAGACGGGAAGTTGGTATATGAATACGGAAAAGAAAAGCGAACCAACGTTACGTATGATCAAATCCCTAAATTAGTAGAAAATGCTTTTTTAGCTGCGGAAGATGCACGTTTTTATGAGCATAGTGGTGTGGATTTCAAAGGTACTGCTCGTGCAGTTTTAGTTAGTTTAAAAGGAGATTACGGTTCGCAAGGCGGAAGTACAATAACGCAGCAAGTTATTAAAAACTACTTCTTATCAATGGATAAAACACCAAAGCGTAAGGCGCAAGAAGTGTATTTAGCTTATAAGCTAGAACAACAGTATTCAAAACATGAAATATTAGAGATGTACTTAAACAAAATTAATTTAGGAAACCGCTCATACGGAATCGCAACAGCAGCACAAAACTACTATAATAAAGAATTAAAAGACTTAACATTACCAGAAGTTGCGATGCTTGCAGGTTTACCGAAAGCACCAAATAATTACGACCCGTCGAAACCACAAAATATTCAAAAGGCAACAGAAAGAAGAAATGTTGTACTAAAGTTAATGAATCGACATGGTTATATTACAAAAGCAGAAATGGAAGAAGCGTCGAAAGTACCAGTGGACAAAGGTGTTCAAAAGGCAGCTGAATTACAAGCGATGCCACATCCTGCATTTATGGATGCAGTTGTGAAAGAAGTTGAAAAAGAATTACCTGATGCTAATATTGGTTCTGATGGTTTAGAAATTTATACAACATTAGACAAAAAGGCACAAACATTGGCTGATAATATTTTAAATACAAATATTATTGATTATCCAAGTGAGAAATTCCAAGGGGCTTTCACATTTATGGATACGAAAACAGGTGAAGTACGTGCTATAGGTAGTGGGCGTGGTGAAAATAAGGCTGTATTTAAAGGTCATAATATGGCAACTGAATTAGATCGCTCAGCAGGTTCAACAATGAAACCGATCTTTGATTATGCTCCTGCAATTGAATATTTAAAATGGGCTACTTATCATCAAGTCGATGACTCGCCATTTAAGTATACTGGTGGTCAAGATGTCAGAAACTCAGATAGAGGGTATTTAGGACAAATTACAATGCGTGAAGCATTAAAATTATCACGTAATGTTCCAGCTATTAAAACTGCAAAAGAAGTAGGAATAACTAAATCAAAAGCTTTCTCTGAAAAGTTAGGTATTACATTTAATGCACCACCGACAGAATCAACAGCGATTGGTACAAATGAAGTATCGCCAACTGAGATGGCAGGTGCGTATGCTGCATTTGGTAATGACGGTAAATATACGAAGCCGCATTTTGTTAAAAAAGTGGTTTATCCAGATGGTAAATCGAAAAGTTTTGAGCAAAAGTCAAAACGAGTGATGGAAGATTATACAGCTTATATGATTACAGATATGCTTCGTTCCGTCGTAACATCTGGTACTGGTACAGCTGCTAATATAAGTTCTTTAGATGTAGCTGGTAAAACAGGAACAACGAACTATTCTTCGGAAAAAGCAGCGCAATATAAATTACCAGACAGTGCGACTCGTGATAGCTGGTTTGCAGGATATACACCGCAGTATACGATGGCAGTATGGACTGGTTATATGAAAGATAGTAAAGACGATTATATTAGTAGTAAAAATACGAAAATTGCACAGTTGATCTTTAAAGAAATGATGAGCGAGATGGCTACTGATAAATCACAATTTAAGATGCCAAGTAGTGTTGTGAAAGAAGGTAATGAATTACGTATAAAAGGTGAGAAACGTGATTCTTCACCAAATACGAGCGTACCGAATACAACTGAACAGCCGAAACAAGATCAGCAGCAAAAAACTGAAGAAGAGAAAAAGCAAGAAGAACTTAAGAAACAGGAAGAATTAAAGAAACAAGAAGAACAAAAGAAACAAGATGACCTTAAGAAGCAACAAGAAGAACAAAAGAAACAAGATGACCTTAAGAAGCAAGAAGAACAAAAGAAAGAAAATGAACAAAATAATGGAAATGGTCAAGGAAATACAACGCCTCCAAACAACGGAGGAGGCGGGAGCACAACGCCGCCGAACAACGGAGGAGGCGGGAACACAACGCCGCCGAATAACGGAGGAGGCGGGAACACAACGCCACCGAATAACGGAGGAGGCGGGAACACAACACCGCCGAATAACGGGGGAGGTCAAGGGAATCCAACCCCACCAGTGACAACTCCACCGAATAATGGGGGGAATGCAGGAGAAGTCCCTGCTAATACTGGCCAATAAGAAAAGTTAATAAAAAGCAATTAAAAAAGTCGAATTTCTTACATAAGGAATTCGACTTTTTTATGTTGAAAAGGGATTGGAAGTAAATATAGGAGCTATGCAATGATGCTATTTAAATGTTAAACGTACCATAGAAATTTTGAAAATAAATGGATGGAAAATGATAAAAGACTTGAGTCGGGGGTAATGGAACATAACTGGGGTTATAAAAGGTAGTGCTACTTGGGTGTGTACCGTGATGCCAAAATGAGGGAGTAACTTGACCGGGAACTTGATATTGTTGCCAAGTTGCGGGAAGTTCAATGCCAACATCAGAGCTAGCTGTATGGACGGCGGGCACATGTATTCCGGGAGTTGAAGGAACCACGGCAGTTACTCTTGATAATACCCACATAAAAATAATCACTCCTAAGTTGAGATAATAAAATAGTATATTCTCTTAACACGTATAAAGGTACAAATACATAGGACTTTCGGTTAAAGCATACGTACAAAGTCGTACGACCAATCAATGCTGAGAGTGGACTATTTAATATGAAAAGATACGTCTTTTTGCTGAGGGAAAAGAGACAGAGAAAATGTACAATGGGAGTGTTAATCGTAAATTTCACGTGTTTATGGGGGTGTTTTTATGGAACGATTATGGACGAAGTCATTTATTCAAATGTCTTTCGCAATGTTATTTTTATTTACAGGGTTTTATTTACTTGTTCCAACGCTTCCTCTATTCATTAAAGAGATTGGTGGAAATGAATCACAAGTTGGATTGATGATGGGAATGTTTACAATAGCTGCTGTTGTAATACGACCGATTATTGGAGGTATGTTAGATCAATATGGTAGAAGGTCTTTTATTATTTTCGGACTCATCCTTTTTGGGCTAACGATGTATTCCTATAATTTAGCATCGACTATAGTCCTTTTAGCAGTTTTACGCGTTATTCACGGAGTGACATGGGCCGTTTCTACAACAGCTGTTGGAACTGCGATAACTGATATTATTCCAGATTCACGCCGTGGAGAAGGTATGGGCTGGTACGGGATGGCTATGACAATTGCAATGGCAATCGGACCGATGATTGGATTATGGGTAGTACAATATTATTCATTTCATGGTCTATTCCTTTTAGCAACTCTTTTATCTTTCATGGCAGTTATATTATCGTTAATAACGAAAATGTCATTCACGCCACAAAAGGAAAAAGGGAAAATTCAACTATTTGAAAAATCCGTTTTATCAATTACGGTTGTTGTTTTCTTTTTATCATTTGCATATGGTGGCATTACAACGTTTTTACCGTTATTCGCTTCTTCAATTAATGTGAATCCTGGGATGTTCTTTCTTGTATATGCAATTGCATTAACAATTGTAAGACCGATTTCAGGTAAATTATTAGATAAATATGGAGAAGTATTCATCATACTTCCAGCACTATGTATTACTATTTTAGCTATAGTTGTATTAACGATGGCAAATGGTTTGACGGGCATCATTATTGCAGCGACATTATACGGTGTGGGATTTGGCTCAGCACAGCCAGCTTTACAAGCGGCGATGCTTACAATTGTTGATCCTAGTAAAAGAGGAGTTGCTAACGCTTCGTTTTTTACAGCATTTGATTTAGGTATCGGATTAGGTGCAATTTTACTTGGATTTGTGTCACAAATTTTTGGCTATCGTATTTTATTTACAGCAAGCTCTGTTTCAGCTGTAATAGCTTTACTTGTTTTTGGTATGTTTGTAAGACAAAAGTTAAGTGAAAAAGAATTAAGCCGAGAGGGATAAAATTGAATATTATCGTTGAAAACGAAGCTGTAAAATGGTTTAAAGAAGAATTATGAATCAATCGCAATGAATGTATTCGATTTGTCATAAGATATGGTGGAAACAGTTCAATTCAGCCCGGATATTCTTTAGAGATTGTTTCTGAGAAACCAGATGGGGAAATAGTGTCAGTGAAGAAAGATGGTATTCTATTTTTGTAGATTTTGATGATCTTTGGTACTTTCAAAACTATGATTTAGTTGTAAGTTATCATAAAGAAACAGAAGAAATTTAATTTAATTATGTAAAATAATAACTTTATTAAAAATGAATAAGTTTTATATAAGAATTATATTTAGAGGATAGTGAAATAAATATCATATAGAAACGAGCTGTACATGTGTGCAACTCGTTTTTTCTATTTTGTAATAAAATTCGGAAAAAAGATATGTTTGATGGGATTATATGGTTTATCTCTATATTTTGTTTTAAAAAGAAGTGTAAAGAAGTCTGTCCTTTCTTTGAAAAATATGAAAATTATTTTCAAAAAATTGTATTGTTACATCAATAAAAGTATAGGAAACTTATCATTATAAAATAAATTGAAATCTTCTAAAAACTCTGATACATTGAAATAGAAATGTAGTTCTAAAGTATTGTAAAGGCTTACAGTTATGTGCACGAAGATCTATTAGGATTGGAGGAAATAATAATGAAAGCTGAAGAAAAATTTTCCCCGGGATTAGATGGTGTAGTAGCAGCGGAGACGAAAATCTCGTTTCTTGACACAGTAAAAGGTGAAATTGTAATTCAAGGGTATGATTTAATCGAACTCTCAAAAACAAAAGAGTATTTAGACATTGTGCACCTTTTATTAGAAGAACATCTACCGAATGAGGATGAAAAAGAAACACTTGAAAAGAAATTAAAAGAAGAATATGCAGTGCCAGAAGGGGTATTCAACGTTCTAAAGGCGTTGCCTAAAGAAACGCATCCTATGGATGGCTTGCGTACAGGTGTGTCTGCATTAGCTGGTTATGATAATGATATTGAAAATCGCTCGTTAGAAGTAAACAAAGATCGAGGTTATAAGCTTTTAAGTAAAGTACCAAATATTGTAGCAAATAGCTATCATATTTTAAATAATGAGGAGCCAATTGAGCCTCTTCAGGAATTGTCATATAGTGCGAATTTCTTCTATATGTTAACTGGTAAGAAACCGACTGAACTTGAGGAGAAGATCTTTGATCGTTCCCTTGTTTTATATAGTGAACATGAAATGCCAAACTCTACATTTACAGCGCGTGTAATTGCGTCAACACAATCAGATTTATACGGTGCTCTAACTGGTGCGGTTGCATCTTTAAAGGGAAGCTTACACGGCGGTGCGAATGAAGCTGTTATGTACATGCTTTTAGAGGCTGGCAATGTTGAGAAGTTTGAAGAGTTATTACAGAAAAAACTATATAACAAAGAAAAAATTATGGGCTTTGGACACCGTGTTTATATGAAGAAAATGGATCCAAGAGCACTTATGATGAAGGAAGCCTTAAAACAGCTATGTGATGTAAAAGGTGATTATACACTATATGAAATGTGTGAGGCTGGAGAGAAAATCATGGAGAAGGAAAAAGGCATTTATCCGAATCTTGATTATTATGCAGCACCTGTATATTGGATGCTTGGTATCCCAATTCAACTGTACACACCAATCTTCTTTAGCTCTAGAACAGTAGGACTATGTGCGCACGTTATTGAGCAACATGCAAATAATCGCTTGTTCCGTCCACGTGTAAATTATGTTGGCGAGCGACATGTACTTAGTAAATAAGAACAACTGGGGAGTTGTTAGCGCCGCCCGCCAGATGGGTGTTTGACAGACACCCATCATTAATAATAACGAATTTTCGACAGAAAGGGAAGAATAGCATGATTAAAACAAATGAAATTAAACAAAAAGATGCATTATTAGAAGAAATTACGGATTATGTATTAAATAAAGAGGTTACTAGTGCAGAAGCATTTAGTACTGCTCGCTACGTATTATTAGATACACTTGGATGCGGAATTTTAGCACTGCAATATCCAGAGTGTACGAAATTATTAGGTCCAGTTGTACCAGGAACGGTTGTGCCAAACGGTACACGTGTACCAGGAACGTCTTATGTACTAGATCCAGTAAAAGGTGCATTCAATATTGGATGTATGATCCGTTGGTTAGACTATAACGATACTTGGCTTGCAGCAGAATGGGGACATCCATCTGATAACTTAGGCGGAATTTTAGCAGTTGCAGATTATATTAGCCGTGTTCGTATTTCAGAAGGAAAAGAACCATTAAAAGTACGTGAAGTACTAGAAATGATGATTAAAGCACATGAAATTCAAGGTGTACTTGCTTTAGAAAACAGCTTAAACCGCGTTGGTCTTGACCACGTATTATATGTAAAAGTAGCAACAACTGCAGTAGTTGCGAAAATGCTTGGTGGAACACGTGAAGAAATCTTTAATGCATTATCACATGCGTGGATTGATAACTCTAGTCTTCGTACATATCGACATGCTCCAAATACTGGATCACGTAAATCATGGGCAGCAGGTGATGCGACGAGTCGCGGTGTTCATCTTGCAATGACTGCTCTAAAAGGTGAAATGGGTTATCCAACAGCATTATCTGCGCCAGGATGGGGATTCCAAGATGTATTATTTAACAAACAAGAATTAAAATTAGCTAGACCACTAGAGTCTTATGTAATGGAAAATGTATTATTTAAAGTATCATATCCAGCAGAATTCCATGCACAAACAGCTGCAGAATGTGCAGTGAAATTACATCCGGAAATTAAAGAAAGATTAGATGAAATTGATCGTATTACAATTACAACTCATGAATCAGCAATTCGTATTATCGATAAAGAAGGTCCATTAAATAACCCAGCTGATCGTGATCATTGTTTACAATACATTACGGCAATTGGTTTATTAAAAGGAGATATCGTAGCGGACGATTATGAGGATGTAGTAGCAAATGATTCACGTGTAGATGAATTACGTAATAAGATGGTTGTTGTTGAAAACAAACAGTACAGTTTAGATTATCTTGACCCGAACAAGCGCTCAATCGCCAACGCTATTCAAGTTCATTTTAAAGATGGTACTGTAACAGAAAACGTGGAATGTGAATACCCACTTGGTCACCGTTTCCGTAGAGACGAAGCGATTCCAAAAGTTGTTCAAAAATTCACTGCAAATATGGCAGGTCATTATTCTAGTAAGCAACAAGAACAAATTCATGAAGTTTGTTTAAATGAAGAAAAACTAGAAAATATGAATGTAAACGAATTTGTAGATCTATTCTTAATTTAATAATAGGGGGAATTTAGAATGGCTTGGGTTGTGAATAAACAGTCAACACAAGAGGAGCTTGCGAATGGCTTCCGAGCTTTAGTAGAAGCAAATGAAATTTTGCAAATTCCAGGTGCTCATGATGCAATGGCCGCTCTTGTTGCAAAAAATACAGGTTTTTCAGCTCTTTATTTATCGGGAGCTGCTTACACTGCAAGTAAAGGTCTGCCAGATTTAGGTATCGTGACATCTACTGAAGTAGCTGAAAGAGCAAGAGATCTAGTTAGAGCTACAGATTTACCAGTTCTTGTTGATATTGATACAGGATTTGGTGGAGTACTAAACGTAGCGAGAACAGCTGTAGAAATGGTAGAGGCAAAAGTAGCGGCTGTTCAAATTGAAGATCAACAATTACCGAAGAAATGTGGACATTTAAATGGTAAGAAACTTGTTACGACAGAAGAATTAGTTCAAAAAATTAAAGCGATTAAAGAAGTTGCGCCAAGCTTATATATTGTTGCACGCACAGATGCTCGCGGTGTAGAAGGACTAGATGCTGCGATTGAAAGAGCGAATGCATATGTTAAAGCAGGTGCAGACGCAATTTTCCCAGAAGCGCTTCAATCGGAAGAAGAATTCCGTTTATTTACTAGCAAAGTGAATGCACCTTTACTAGCAAATATGACTGAGTTTGGGAAAACACCATATTATAGTGCTGAGGAATTTGCGAATATGGGCTTCCAAATGGTGATTTATCCAGTAACGTCGCTTCGAGTTGCTGCAAAAGCATATGAGAATGTATTCACGCTAATTAAAGAGACTGGTTCTCAAAAAGATGCACTTTCAAATATGCAAACGAGAAGCGAGCTATATGAGACAATTTCATATCATGACTTTGAAGAATTAGATACTGGAATTGCAAAAACAGTATTATCAGAAGATCAATAGATAAAACAACTAGGGCGATGAGAATACATCTTTGGCAAAATGAACTGCTTGATGTGAAAATTCATCGCCTTCTGTTTTCAATAATAAGATATTCCACTCATCGTAGACGAGCATACGCAAAAAGCAATGAAGGTCGAAATGATAGGGGGATTCAGATGGAGAAAACGAAGTTACCTTGGGATGAATTTTTTTCAATCAATAAAGATGTGAACAATACTTTCTTTACACCAGAAGATTTTTCAGGGGATGAAGACTTAATCGCAAAAACGACAGAACAATTCGTTAAACAGGAAATTGTTCCACAAATTGAAAACATTGAAAAACATAACTATAAAGTTTCTCGTCAATTATTTGAGAAAGCTGGGGAACTTGGATTATTAGGCATTGAGGTACCAGAAGATTATGGCGGGTTCGAGTTAGGAAAGGCTGTCTCAGGTCTTGTAGCAGAGAAGATGGGTTACGCTGGTGCATTTAGTGTTTCTTTTAATATACACGCTGGTGTCGGTACATTGCCTTACATATATTACGGAACGAAAGAACAGAAAGAAAAATATTTACCAAAAATCGCATCGGGAGAATGGATTGGGGCTTATGCTCTAACTGAGCCAAATGCTGGTTCTGATGCATTAAGTGCAAAAACAAGCGCAATTTTGAATGAAGAGGGTACAGCTTGGAAGTTGAATGGTGAGAAGCAGTGGATTACAAATGCTCATATGGCAGATGTATACGTTGTTTTTGCGAAGACAAATAAAGGAATGACAGCGTTTATTGTCGAAAGAACATGTGAAGGTGTATCTATTGGATTAGAAGAAAAGAAAATGGGGATTAAAGGTTCTTCAACAGCGACGCTTATTTTAGAAGATGTAGTTATCCCTGCTGAAAATGTGTTAGGGGAAGTTGGGAAAGGGCATCACGTAGCCCTTAATATTCTTAACTTCGCTAGACTAAAACTTGCTTTTGGAAATATTGGAACAGCAAAACAAGCAATTGGTTTGTCAGTTCAATATGGAAAAGAGCGAAAACAGTTCCAAACGGAATTAGTAGACTTTACGATGATACAAGAGAAAATTGCAAATATGATCATTATAACATATGGAGCAGAAAGTGCAGCTTATCGTACAGCAGGTGTAATTGATGACGCAATTCATGAGAGTGATGAGGACCTTATGAAAAAAATGTCCCAATTTGCAATTGAATGTGCACTGAATAAAGTGAACGCTTCTGAAACACTTGCTTATATCGTAGATGAAGCTGTACAAATTCATGGCGGTTACGGTTATATGCAAGAATACGAAGTAGAACGATTATATCGTGATGCTAGAATTAGTCGTATTTTTGAAGGGACAAATGAAATTAATAGATTAACAGTTGCCAAAATGTTAATGAAGCAAATCGAACAAATAGAAGATACTGAAGTAGAAATTGATATAGCAACTGTAGAAAGAAACCATCGTTACATTTTATTAGCGAAAAAATTGTTGAAACAATCTTTGAAAACGCTCTCTAAAACTCCAGGATTAAAAATTGATCAAGAGCAAGAATATTCACGTGTATTATCAAATATGTTGACGGACGTGTACGTCATGGAATCAGCATTTTTACGTACGAGTAAAGCAATTAATAAAAATGGTGAAGAAAAAGAGCGTACAAAACAAATGATAACGGATGTTATTTGTGAGGAAGGCTATCGTAAAGTAGAAGAAGCGGCGATTTCTATACTTTCAGCGGCTGTCACAGAAGAACAAGATAGACACGTAATGTTAGCTGAAATCCGTCAATTATTAGTGCCTTTATACACGAACGTATTTACGAAAAAGAGAGAAATTGCGAAAGCTATTATAAATCGTGGGAAATATATTGTGTAAATAGGAGGAAAGCGATATGAAAAAGATTGGTTTTATCGGTTTAGGTAACATGGGCCTTCCGATGTCTAAAAATTTAGTTAAATCAAGTTACACAGTATATGGTGTGGACTTAAATAAAGAGGCTGAAGCTTCCTTTGAAAAAGAAGGAGGAATTATCGGCTTATCAATCTCAAAATTAGCAGAGACATGCGATGTGATTTTTACAAGTTTACCTTCACCTCGTGCTGTTGAAGCAGTATATTTTGGGGAAGAAGGATTATTTGAAAATAGCCACTCGAATGTCGTATTAATTGATACAAGTACTGTATCTCCACAATTAAACAAACAGTTAGAGGAGTCGGCGAAAGAAAAGAAAGTAGACTTTTTAGCCGCACCAGTTAGCGGTGGGGTAATTGGTGCAGAAAATCGTACATTAACGTTTATGGTAGGTGGATCAAAAGACGTATATGATAAAACTGAATCTATCATGGAAGTGTTAGGAGCAAATATTTTCCACGTAAGCGAGCAAATTGATAGTGGTACGACTGTTAAATTAATTAACAATCTATTAATTGGTTTCTATACAGCTGGTGTGAGTGAAGCTTTAACATTAGCGAAAAAGAGTAATATGGATTTAGATAAAATGTTTAATATTTTAAATGTAAGTTACGGTCAAAGTAGAATTTATGAGCGCAATTATAAAAGTTTCATTGCAGCAGAAAACTATGAGCCAGGATTTACTGTAAATCTATTAAAAAAAGATTTAGGCTTTGCAGTTGATTTAGCTAAGGAAAGTGAACTTCACTTACCTGTAAGTGAAATGTTATTAAATGTATATGAAGAAGCGAGTGAGGCAGGATATGGTGAAAACGATATGGCTGCTTTATATAAGAAAGTTAGCGAACAATTAATTTCTAATCAAAAATAAATCATAAAAAGGAGAGAATACAATGATTACAACTGAAATTAAACGAGTAAAAAATCATATTAATGGCGAGTGGGTAGAATCTACTGGTACAGAAGTAGAAGCGGTTCCGAATCCAGCGACTGGAAAAATCATTGCTTACGTTCCACTTTCTCCAAAAGAAGACGTTGAAAAGGCTGTTGAAGCGGCAAAAGCGGCATTTGAAACATGGTCTAAAGTACCAGTTCCGAATCGTTCAAGAAATCTATATAAATATTTACAGCTATTACAAGAAAATAAAGATGAGCTTGCAAAAATCATTACGCTAGAAAATGGTAAAACGCTAACAGATGCAACAGGTGAAGTACAACGTGGTATTGAAGCGGTAGAACTTGCAACATCAGCTCCAAATTTAATGATGGGACAAGCTCTTCCTAATATCGCAAGCGGAATTGATGGATCGATCTGGCGCTATCCAATTGGAGTTGTTGCGGGTATTACACCGTTTAACTTCCCAATGATGATTCCATTATGGATGTTCCCACTTGCAATTGCTTGCGGTAATACGTTCGTATTAAAAACATCTGAGAGAACGCCACTTTTAGCAGAGCGACTTGTAGAGTTATTCTATGAAGCTGGTTTTCCAAAAGGGGTATTAAATTTAGTACAAGGCGGAAAAGATGTTGTAAATAGCATTTTAGAAAATAAAGATATTCAAGCTGTTTCGTTCGTTGGTTCTGAGCCGGTAGCTCGTTACGTATATGAAACAGGTACGAAACATGGAAAACGTGTACAAGCGTTAGCAGGTGCGAAAAATCATGCGATTGTAATGCCAGATTGCAATCTTGAAAAAACGGTACAAGGTGTAATTGGATCTGCGTTTGCAAGTAGTGGAGAGCGCTGCATGGCATGTTCAGTAGTAGCAGTAGTAGATGAAATTGCTGATGAATTTATCGACGTACTAGTAGCAGAGACGAAAAAACTAAAAGTAGGTGACGGTTTCAACGAAGATAATTACGTTGGACCATTAATCCGTGAATCGCATAAAGAGCGTGTTTTAGGCTATATTAATAGCGGTGTAGCAGATGGAGCAACTTTATTAGTAGATGGTCGTAAAATTAATGAAGAAGTTGGAGAAGGTTACTTCGTTGGAGCAACAATCTTTGATGGCGTAAACCAAGAAATGAAAATTTGGCAAGATGAAATTTTCGCTCCAGTATTAAGTATTGTGAGAGTGAAAGATTTAGAAGAAGGTATTAAATTAACAAATCAATCTAAATTTGCGAATGGTGCTGTTATTTACACTTCAAATGGGAAGCATGCACAAACATTCCGTGATAACATCGATGCTGGTATGATCGGTGTAAACGTAAATGTTCCTGCACCAATGGCATTCTTCGCATTTGCAGGAAATAAAGCTTCCTTCTTTGGTGATTTAGGTACAAATGGTACAGATGGCGTTCAATTCTATACACGTAAAAAGGTTGTAACGGAGCGCTGGTTTTAATAAAGAGTAGACTGCCAGATTAGTTGTTAAATGCGAAAAACACCACTATTAATAGTGGTGTTTTTCGCATTTATCCCGCTATTAGCGAGCAGTAAAACTCCCATCTCCAAATTCGGCTAGAGCAAAAAAGTTAAGTGGAAGCCCTGTGCAGTCCGTAAACGCCCGATTGGTGAAGGCTAATAATTGGCGGGGGATGAACAAAACCCCATTGATTAAAGTTTCACTTTATTAATTATTTTTTTCTAATGCTAGTTTAATACCAAATCCAATTAAAACGATTCCTGTTAGCCCTTGAATATAACGTTGCGTCTTCGGTTTCTTCATAAAAGCACTAATTTTATCAATTAAAAATATATAAAAGGCAAACCAAATGATTGTTAAAACGAGATAAGTAAGACCCATTACGAGAAGCTGAATAAATGTATTATGACTTGGATTTAAAAATTGTGGTAAAAAAGTTAAAAAGAAGACTGCAATTTTAGGGTTTAATAAATTCGTAAGAAACCCTTGGCGAAAACAAGAAGTATGTTCTTTATCATTATTTATAGATACATCATTTGTATTTACACCTTCTTTGTTTTTCACTGCTAATAGGGCTTTAATACCAATATAGATTAAATAAAGGGCCCCAACATATTTGAAAATAGAAAATAAAAGAGCTGACTTTACAATGAGTGCGGAAAGACCAATTACAGCAGCTAAAGTATGAATCAAAAGTGCTACACATGTACCGAATACTGTTTTAACACCGCCCATTTTACCAGCAACTAATGTGTTCTTCGTAGCCATCGCTGTATCAGGTCCAGGTAAAATGATTAGACAAATAGACATAATGATGAAAAGAAGATAATTTTCTATCATATTCGTCCTCCTTCTTTATTTTTAGAATATTTGATTAAAATTAGTTTAGCACAAAATTTGATTTAATAAAATTAAATTTTGTTAAAAAATATTAAATAAGAAGAGGCTATATTCGTAGTGGTGAATACACTACAAATATAGCCTCACTGTTAGGCATTAAGTAAGTTAAAGAAACGATTTACGTCGTCTTCTGAAACATCGCTTACCTGTTTATATTTATAATTCGGATTTTGGTCTTTATCAACGACAACGGAGCGTACGCCCTCGAAGAAATCTTCATGTCTCATGAAATTTTTAGCAAGTATAAGATCTGTAGCGAAACATTCTTCAACAGATTTTCCTTTGCCATCTAATAGTTGTTTTAAAGTTACTTTTAATGAAATTGGAGATTTTGATAATAATATTTGTTTCGTTTGTAAAGCGAATTCGCTATCTCCTTTTTCTAATGAGTCGATAATTTCTTCAATCGTTTCTAAGGCAAAGTGTGTATTAATTTCCTCTAATGAAGCAGCAAGTTTGCTTTCTAAGTCAGGAGTAGATGTAAAGGTTTGAAGAACTGCTTTTAAATGAGTATGTACATCTTCAGTATGCCAATTTACGTTGTCAAGTTCGGCTAGAAAAGCTGGTAATGAATCAGACGTCATAAAGTAATCAGCAGCATGAATAAATAATACGTCAGAAGCTTTTAAAATAGATGCTGTTAAAGCAACGTAATATCCTGTATATCCAGGTGCTTTATTTAAGAAATATGCGGCGCCGACGTCTGGAAAGAAGCCGATGTTCATCTCAGGCATCGCCCATTTTGTGCGCTCCGTCACAATACGATACTTCGCACCATTTGTAAGTCCGACACCACCACCCATTACAATTCCATCTAAACAAGCGATAATCGGTTTTTTATATTGATAAATATATGTATCAATTTCATACTCTTCTTCAAAAAAACGTTCTGCATGCTGTAAAGCAACTTCGTTTGAACGTGCTTCGTAAAGAGTTTTAATGTCACCGCCTGCGCAAAAACCTTTCGTTCCGGCTCCCTTTAATACGATAATTGCAATGCGCTCATCGTTCTCCCATTCTTTAAGTTTTTGCCCAATTGGTTGTAACATATCATAAGATAAAGAGTTAAGTGCTTTTGGGCGGTTTAAAGTAATTGATGCAACGCCGTTTTCACTAACAGAAAATAAAACGTTTTCAGTCATGATTCATCCTCCCTTATATATCTTCTTATTCTTAATTCTTGATACGTATTGAAATGTCCTGTATAAATTTTGTCTAAAGTTGACGGTAAGTGTTATTTTATTCCGCTATTTGTGGATAAGAAGGCCCACACCTTGAAATTCGACGCATACGAGAAAGTTAGGTAGAAGAGAATGGCTGTTAAAAGTTTGATAGGTACGAGCGATAGGCAGTGGGAGTTTTGTTCATACCTATTAATTCATGCTTCACTTTATTCAACGCATATTTTGCCGAGTTATCTTTGCAGGATTTTGAATATTGAAGATGAATAATACATTATTAATGTAAGTGATATTATTTGAAATTATTATGGCAAAAGCGCTATTATAAATGTGTAAAATGTAAAAAATTTCTTGAAAACAGATGGTTTAAATGATAAAGAATGTTTACATGGAATTAGAAATAGAGAAAGGAGAAATCGGAATGCCAGGACCTTTATTATTGTCGGTTATTATCTTGTCATCATTAATGATAGGGATTACTCAGTTTTTTCATCATACAGATACGACAGAAGAAGTAAAGGATAAAGTTCGTCTCGTATTTCCGATTTTTATCGTATCTATTTCCTTATGTTTTCTATTAAATAAAGATGGGTATATTGTGGTGGTTTTTTCATTTTTCGTAGCGAGCGTTTTAATAACGATTTTATATTATGTAATGAAAGATTATATGCAAAAATAAAAATGTCTAAATAGACATTTTTATTTTTGCATAGCATTAAATTTCACATACCGTAATTTTAATAAAAACATAAAACATATAGCAACAGAAAAGTGTGTACTTTACCGTGTATGTACTTGTCAATCTTGCATAGCCACTATACTATTAAAATGTAGAGATTATAAGAAGGGGTTGTATCTATTATGAAATTTGAGATGCACACAAAAATAGTTTCAAATGAAAAAGAAGTAAGATTACATATGGAAGAAAACATATTTCAATTAAACTTGAATGGTTATCATTTATTTGCAGTTCAAGAAATATTACCTTTATATAAATCAAATGAAGAAAGAATTGGTAGTGCGATTATACAAAAGTTAGAGTGGGAGAACGGAAAAACTACAGTAAACTATAAACTCGTATCACTAAACTCAGTAAATTAAAAGGAGAAGGAAATTATGAAGTTATTTCATACAGCGGATTGGCATTTAGGCAAGCTTGTTCATGGCGTGTATATGACTGAAGATCAAAAGATTGTATTAGATCAGTTTGTACAAGCTATTGAAGAAGAAAAACCAGATGCCGTAATTATTGCAGGGGACTTATATGACCGAGCAATTCCACCTACGGAAGCAGTAGACTTATTAAATGATGTATTACAAAAAATAGTGATTGATTTACAAACACCAGTTATCGCAGTTGCAGGAAACCATGATAGTCCAGATCGTATACATTTCGGTAGTAGTTTAATGAAGAAACAAGGATTATTTATTGTGGGGCAATTTCAATTTCCATATGAACCCATTGTATTAAATGATGAATATGGCGAGGTTCACTTCCATCTAGTTCCCTATGCGGATCCAAGCATAGTTAGACATGTATTGAAAAACGAAGACGTCCGATCTCATGATGATGCGATGCGTATTTTTATGAATGAACTTTCTGAAACGATGGATAAAGAAGCAAGACATGTATTTGTAGGTCATGCATTTGTAACTTCTGCGGGAGAAGCGGAGGAGAATACAAGTGATGCAGAACGTCCGCTTTCAATTGGTGGTGCTGAATACGTAAATAGTCATTATTTTGATAAATTTCATTACACAGCGCTTGGACATTTACATCAAGCGCATTTCGTACGTAATGAGACAATTCGATATTCAGGTTCGCCACTTGCATATTCTATTTCTGAAGAAAAACATAAAAAAGGATATTATATCGTGGAACTGGACGAAAAGGGTGAAACAACAATTGAAAAAAGATTACTTACACCACGTCGTAAAATGCGAACAGTAGAAGCGAAAATAGATGAATTATTACAACATCCGGTAAGTGAAGATTACGTGTTTGTAAAACTATTAGATGAAAATCCTGTTTTGCAGCCAATGGAAAAAATACGCTCTGTATATCCAAATGCAATGCATGTTGAAAGGTCTATTCAAAGGCGAGAGTTCACAGAGTCAAATGAAGTAACTGTTTCAAGACATAAAACGGATGATGTATCTCTTTTAAAAGCTTTTTATAAAGAAATGAAAGGCTTAGATTTATCAGAAGAGAAAGAACGTCTATTTGTAGAAGTATTACAAACAGTGCAAGAACGGGAAGGTGAACGAGGATGAGACCGATTCAGCTAATTATGACAGCATTTGGGCCATATAAACAGACAGAAGTAATCAATTTTGATGATCTTGGAGAGCATCGTATCTTCGCCATTTCTGGAAATACGGGAGCTGGAAAAACAACGATTTTTGATGCGATTTGTTACGTATTATATGGTGAAGCTAGTGGGGAAGAACGTAGTGATACGAGCATGCTTCGAAGTCAGTTTGCTGATGATAATGTTTATACAAGTGTAGAACTAACTTTTCAGTTAAAAGGGAAGCGCTATGAAATAAAACGGCAACTTGGCCATAAAAAACAAGGGAATAAGACGATTACAGGACATGCAGTAGAATTATATGACGTTATGGATGGAGAAAAAATTCCAGCTGTTGATCGTTTTCATGTAACAGATGTAAACAAAAAAGTGGAAGATTTAATTGGGTTAAGTAAACATCAATTTAGTCAAATTGTTATGTTACCACAAGGAGAATTCCGAAAACTATTAACATCTGAGACAGAAAACAAAGAAGAGATTTTACGTCGTATTTTTAAAACAGATCGTTATAAATTAATGCGTGAATTACTTGATCAAAAACGAAAACAATGGAAAGACGTTCTGCAAGAAAAACAAAAAGAGCGAGAGTTACATTTCCGCAATGTATTTAAACTACCAATTCGAGATGGAGCATTATTAGAGACATTAGTGGAACAAGAACATGTAAATACGCATCAAGTAGTAGAGGCGTTAGAGCAAGAAACAACGGCATATAAGACAGAGGTTGCGCAATTACAACTAGAACAAGATGCTCGAACAAAGCAATTAAAAGAAGCTGAAACACGTTTTCATGCAGCAAAATCTGTAAATGAGAAATTTACAGATTTACAACAAAAGAATGAGAGATACAACACTTTACAAGAAAACCGTGCAGTCATTGAAAGGAAAGAAACATCTTTTAGACGTGCGGAACAAGCAAAGCATTTATTACCATTTGAGCAATGGCACGAGGAAGCAATGCAAAATGAACAGAAGGCTGAAAGTTTATTAAAGCAGATTATCGTAAAAAAAGAGAATATAATAACCAGTTTTACACTTGCACAGCAGAAATACGAAGTAGAAAAAAATAAAGAACTTGAACGAGAAGATGCTAAAAAACTTGTTCAAAGATTAGAAGAATTACAATCAATTATTGCATCATTAGCTGAAAAAAAGTTGAATTTACAAAACGCTGAAATTCAACTAGGAAGATTAAAAGAAAGTATGCAAAAGCTCGATCAACTACTAGAAGAGCATACAAATCAAAAACAGAGAATGTCTGGTGAATTACAGCAATTGGAACAAGCACTTGAGCAGTATGTAGCGAAAGTAGAAGAACTAACGAACATGCGAGAAGATGCAAAAGTTTTAAAGCAAGCATATGACGTTTGGCAAGAGAAACAAAAATTCGAGCAAGAAAAAGAAGCAGCATATACTAAGATGCAAGAGGCAGTTCGTGCATATGAAAATATGGAACGCCGCTGGCTAAGCGAACAAGCAGGCATATTAGCACTTCATTTACATGATGGTGAATCTTGTCCAGTTTGTGGTAGTACGAATCATCCGAAAAAAGCGACAGAGCAAAGTGATGCGATTGATGAAAAAGAGTTAAATGATTTAAGAGACAAGAAAAATGTCGCTGAAAAATTACATGTTCAAGTAGAGGAGAAATGGAATTTCTATCGACTACAATATGAACAGGTGATCGAAGAAGTCATGAAACGAGGGTATCACTCAGATGAATTAGTTGAAACGTACAGTGCACTCGTTCAAAAAGGAAAACAATTAGCGGCAGAAGTTAATACGTTAAAAGAAAGCGAAGAAACGCGTAAGCAAATTGCTGTGAATATAAAAAGTGTAGAAGAAAAAGTAGATGAACTTCAAAAACAAAAGCGTGAAGCAGAAACATTGCAGCACCGTACAGAAATGGAGTGCATGCAACTTCGTACGTCATATGAACATGATAAGCAAAATATTCCAGATAACTTACAAACAGTACAAGCTTGGAAAGTACAGTTTGACCAAGCAATGCAACAACTTAGGTTAATGGAAGACGAATGGAAGAAAGTGCAAGAAGCATATCAACATTGGCAAAATGAAAATATACGTATTCAAGCAGAACATGAAGGTGCATCTAATCAATTTGAAAGTGCAAAATTGAAGAAAGAAGAGACTCTCGCGCGCTTTATGAAAGAACTAGAGCAGAGGGGATTTATAGATCAGCTAACGTATAAAGAAGCTAAGTTAAATGATGCTGAGATGGAGATGTTACAAAAAGAAATTCAAAGTTACTATTCATCTCTTGAAGTACTTGCAAAACAAATTGAAGAGTTACATGCTGAATTAAAAGATAAAAAGTTTATAGATATTACATCGTTAGGTGAGCATATAAAAGAATTAGAAATCAATCTCGATATAAGTAAAGAAAAACGACAACGTGCGCAAAACGCTGTAACATATATTTCTGATTTACATGAAAATATTAGACGTATTGATGAACAAATTCATGAGGAAGAAAAAGCTTTCCAAGAACTAGTTGATTTATATGAAGTAATGAAAGGCGATAACGAAAGTCGCATATCATTCGAGCGTTACATCTTAATTGAGTATTTAGAACAAATTGTTCAAATTGCAAACGAACGATTACGAAAATTATCAAATGGGCAATTTTATTTAAAAAGAAGTGAGCGAGTTGAAAAAAGAAACCGTCAAAGTGGATTAGGTTTAGATGTGTACGATGCATACACCGGCCAAACACGTGATGTGAAAACATTATCTGGCGGTGAGAAGTTTAACGCATCGCTTTGCTTGGCGCTTGGAATGGCAGACGTCATTCAAGCGTATGAAGGTGGTATTTCCATTGAAACGATGTTTATCGATGAAGGTTTCGGTTCATTAGATGAGGAATCATTAACGAAAGCAGTAGACGCTTTAATTGACTTACAAAAATCAGGCCGATTTATCGGTGTTATTTCACACGTTCAAGAGTTGAAAAACGCAATGCCAGCTGTATTAGAAGTAACAAAGCAGAAGGATGGGTGTAGTCAGACTCGGTTTGTGGTGAAGTAAGTTCAATTTTAGTTCATGCTAAAAGATTTAATCACGCTTTTCTCGAATTGTTTCATAAATTTATTATGTAAGTAATAGTTTATATTTTAAAATGTTTTATTTACATTTAAATTTAAATAAAAGTATGTAAGCTGGTTCTAATCGTTATTAAATGTAGAACTTATGAAAAATCAAAGGCCGTCTCTTTTTTTAGAGACGGCCTTTGTATGTTTGTTATTCAAAATTTGATAACTCACCTATGAATTATCAGAAGAAGGCGGTGTATTTTCCAAACGATTATAAGCTTTAAAAGCTACGATTGCCGATATAACACCACCTACTAAAAATAGAGTTGATCCACCAACTAAAATGATACGACTGACATATGTCTCACGTGCTTCTTCAATTTCTTCTTGTAACATTGTAGGCATATGAAATCCTCCTTTGCCAAATTGTTTTGTAAATAGTATATACAAACGCCTAAAATGTGTTAAGATTACTGGATAGTTTTATGCGGAAGATACAAAATGCATAAAACTATCCAGCACGTAGTAGGATGCAAGTCATTAAATAAATCTTCATCATAAATTTATGCTAACTTCACATAGAGCACATATTAACATTGTATTATGTATATGTACCAAATAAATAAATGAATAAATAAAAAAAGTGAATAATTGTAAGTTCTATTTTTGAAAATTTGAGATCCTATTATTTCTATATAAAGGTCTTGAGCGGGAGTATTGAATTTTGTAGAAATGGATCTTAATAAAAAGGAATTCATATAAAAGGGGAATGTCTTATGACAACATATACGAGTGAAATGAAAAAAAGTGTAGTTTCAGAAGAGGATGTAGATATTTTAAAAATTATGGCGCATCCAATCCGATTACAAATTGTAAATGAATTAAGTACTAGAAAAACTTGTAATGTAACACAATTAACAGAATTGTTGAATATTCCACAATCGACTGTTTCGCAACATTTATCAAAAATGAAAGGTAAAGTGTTACGAGCTGAGCGAAAGGGTTTAGAAATTTATTATCACATTAATAATTTAAAAGCGAGTAAGATTGTTAATGTTTTAGGATATATAAACTAATGAAGTATTATGATATAAAATAGCCTCTGCTGGTGAGCAGAGGCTATTTTGTGTTGTTTTATCCCGCATTAACGGGCAATGAAACTTCCACCTCAAAATTTAGCTTGAGCAAAGAAATTAGGATGGGAGATAAACTGCCCGTTAATGCCCGATTGGTGAGGGTTGATTAAAGTTTTACTTTATGTATTTGCATTTAAAATTTTATAGTTTTTATGATTTACTATCGTTCGATCAAATTCAAAAGTACCACCGCTTACATCTGTAATTTCAACTAAGACCGATTCAGTATATAGTTTTAGTACAGACCCTGTAATCTTTAAATTATTTCGTTGAAAAAGTATAGTATCCCCTACGTTTGCTTTCATAGTACCTCCTTATAAAAGACAGAAATATTTGTTTATTACATATATTAAACCACGGATAGTTATATTAGTGAATATTTAGTTTTGTTTATCAATGAAAAATTTTTTATTTAATAAAAAAGTATAGAGTGCTCCTATGGTAAAAGTTATATTTTGTTTAAGGTTATTATATGCAAAGTAAAATTTTTCAGAATTGGCGAACCAATATTTCTATGTAAATTATGTAGCTAAACAAATTAATCAAAAGAGAGATAATATGTAGCTCTAAACGTAAAGTAGATCAGCAAAGTTTTATAGGGAAGGCAGCATTGTTTTTAGGAGTACAGTAAGTGATTTCTTCAATAAGTATAAATAAGCGTTTCTCAAAAGTAATAGTATTCAGGTGAATATAGTATAAGGAATGAAAAGAAATGGAGTTATGATCTGTATAAATCTGACTAAAAATATAGAAAAACTCAAATATAAAAAGGTATTCAATTAAAAATGGAGAAGTAATATATATGAAAGGAGAGATTCATATGAGTAAAGGGAAAAAGAAAGTTAAGCAAACTAGTTTTCTGGTGAATTTTTTGAACGGCAAGGGGAGTCTCGTGAAATTTTAATAGTATTATAGTTATCCCCTTGTGAAAAAATTGGTTGGGGGAATATATAAATGATAACAGAAATGAATATTAAAGTAGTTTGTGAGGAACAGTTTTCAAATAGAGAAATAAAAATTTTAGAGACGTTTCTTTCAACTCTATCGGGGCATTCTAACGCTTTCGTTACAAAAGAGGGGATGTTTTTAAATCCTTTAAGTAAAGAGAAGAGTGTGGTCTATTATCACAATTTTGTATTTGTAAAATCACTTACAGAAGAAAAGTGTGCAGAATTAAAAGAAGTTTTAACAAGACGTATTAAAAACGCTTTCGTTATGATGGAATTTGTAGAGCCAATCGTTACATTTGAAGAAACAATTATAAACGTATAAAGAAAATCAGCCTTATGAATTGACCTAATAAAACCTTCTCTTTACTAAATAGTAAAGAGAAGGTTTTATTACAGCCCAGTTTAATTTACGAAAATACAACAACTCAATTCAAATAGTACGTGTATTAACAAAGGCTGACAATGATTTCATTTGTGTTCTACTATTTAAAGTTCAATTCAAAGATGGTTGTCAAACAGATATTCATATAGGCCGAATTTTTGAAAGTAAAGTTTTTAATAAGATAGGTATAGATGAGAAGTCATTCTGAGATTAAAGAGGACACTATAGGATTGTAACCATTACACTTTTAATGTAATGGTTTTTTTCATGCAAACAACCAGAAACTTCGAAAAGAAGTTATATATATTCGTATCCAATTAAGTAGGGAACCTTTTGTTTGCATAAGGTAATCAAAATTTGACTGGAGCAAAGAAATTAGGTGGGAGTCGGGCTGCCCGTAAACATTTGATTGGTGTGGCCTAATAATCAATGAGAGGTGAATAAAATCCTACAGATTAAAGTTTCACTAAATGAAAAAGATTTCAAAAACACTTGTAAGCCGTACTTATATAACACAATACGAACAGCCGCTACGTATTTAATAAGTAGTTCTTTGTATTTCACCCTTCGTTTTCTGTAACTGATTTCATATTTTTGACGCTTTGTATTGTAAGTGCTTACATAAGCGGAAACATCTTATACAATGAAGTTGTCAAATCAAAGAGGTGGACAAAATGAACATAAAAAAATCAAATGTAGCGAATAGCATTGAAATAGAAGGAGGAGGCGGGATAATATGAAAAAATCAACTGTTAATCCATGGCTTGTTGTCCTTGGTACAGTCATAGTACAAATGGGGCTTGGAACGATATATACTTGGAGCTTGTTCAATCAGCCTTTAGTTAGTAAATTTGGTTGGAGTCTGAATGCTGTTGCTATAACTTTCTCGATTACAAGCCTTTCTTTAGCGTTTTCAACATTGTTTGCGAGTAAATTGCAAGAAAAATGGGGACTTCGTAAACTCATTATGATAGCTGGACTAGCATTAGGACTAGGATTAATACTTAGTTCACAAGCTTCCTCATTAATATTGCTTTATGTATTAGCAGGAGTTGTCGTAGGGTATGCAGATGGTACAGCATATATCACTTCACTATCGAATTTAATTAAGTGGTTTCCAGAGCGTAAAGGTTTAATTGCTGGTATATCTGTCTCTGCATATGGTTCAGGTAGCCTAATCTTTAAATACATAAACGCACAGTTGATTGAATCAGTTGGTGTATCACAAGCGTTTATATACTGGGGTTTAATTGTTACAGCTATGATTGTGATTGGCGCTTGTTTAATCCATCAAGCTGCTGATCAAGGGGCAGTTCATGAAACAAAAACGAAGGAATATACAACGAAAGAAATGCTAGGTACAAAACAAGTATACTTATTATTTATTATGTTATTTACATCATGTATGAGTGGCTTATACTTAATTGGCATGGTAAAAGACATCGGTGTTCAACTTGTAGGGCTTAGCGCAACAACAGCAGCTAATGCAGTGGCTATGGTTGCAATCTTCAATACATTAGGTCGTATTATTCTAGGACCGTTATCAGATAAAATCGGCCGTTTAAAAATCGTTACTGGTACTTTTGTTGCTATGGCGACTTCAGTCTTGGTCCTAAGTTTCGTAGATTTAAATTATGGTATCTACTTCGTCTGTGTAGCAAGTGTAGCGTTTTGCTTTGGCGGAAATATCACTATTTTCCCAGCTATTGTTGGTGATTTCTTCGGCATGAAAAATCATAGTAAAAACTACGGAATTGTGTATCAAGGATTCGGGTTTGGAGCGCTTGCAGGTTCCTTTATCGGTGCAATTCTAGGTGGATTTAAACCAACTTTCATGGTGATCGGCGTATTATGTGTCGTGTCATTTATTATCGCAATTTTAATTCAAGCACCTAATAAGAAAAAAGAAAAAGAAGAAGAATATCGCAGTGTAGCGTAACGATTTAAACCTTCTATGGCACTACGATAAGAAAAAGCACTCTATGAAATAGGGTGCTTTTTTCTATATGAACTTTTTTAAATTATTTTTCCCTACCAAGTCCTTGTAATCGACGTAATGATACGAATAAAAGCGCGAGTAAAACATCAATTTGGATTATATTAGGATTTTATTAAGGGATGCATAATATAGGAAAATCTAAATAAATCTTAGATTATACATAGAATATTTATTGAGAAATGAAAGATGTAAAATAAAATATTTTCAGAAAAATGTTGAGAAAAGAAAAAATGAATTTTTGGTAAAGCATTGTAGGCGAAGAAATCTACAAGTTATCTTTTTGAATTTCAAAAAGATGATAAGGAATTATGGATTTATTTTGTATCCTTTATTACAGCCCGTAAAACCCCCAATGAATAAAGTTGCACTTTATTTAAAGTACTTTTTAATGCTTATAGATGTAGACTTACATAGAAACATAAAAAATATTTTGTCTGAAAAATAAAAAAAGATTGACAAGATTATTGAGAAACATTATCATTTCGATGTAAGAGCAGTAAATGAAAAACATTATCAATTAATTGCATTTTAATGAAAAGTACACTTGACCAATTAGTTTAGTAAGTGTATTATTTTTTACATTACCAATGATAATGAAAATCGTTATCATTTAATTTGTTTCATTAGATTAATTTTTATATGAAAGGATAGAGGAAATGAACGCAGGGGAATTTGATGGAAAAACCGTTTTCGTAACAGGTGCAGCGCAAGGTATAGGTAGTGTTGTAGCAAAAATGTTTTTAGAAAGAGGGGCTACAGTTATTGCGGTTGATCAAAATGAAGAAGGGTTAAATGTGTTATTAAATCATGATGCATCATATGAAACGCGTATGAAGACATTTCATTTAGATGTGAGTGATAGCAATGCTGTTGAAGAGGTAGTAAACCGAATTGAAAATGACATAGCGCCTATAGATATATTAGTAAATGTCGCAGGAGTTTTACGAATGGGAGCGATTAACTCTTTAAGTGATGAAGATTGGCATAAAACATTCTCTGTAAATACTACAGGAGTTTTCTATATATCTCGATCGGTAAGTAAACGTATGATGGTAAGAAAATCAGGGGCAATTGTTACAGTTGGCTCAAATGCAGCAAATACTCCGAGAATGGAAATGGCTGCGTATGCTGCATCAAAAGCTGCAACGACAATGTTCATGAAATGTTTAGGATTAGAGCTTGCATCATACAATATTCGCTGCAACTTAGTTTCTCCTGGTTCTACTGAAACTGAAATGCAAAGGTTACTATGGGCTGATGAGAATGGAGCTAAAAATATAATTGCTGGTTCCCAAAATACATACAGACTCGGTATACCATTACAAAAAATTGCACAACCTTCAGAAATTGCTGAAGCAGTATTGTTTTTAGCTTCTGATAAAGCGAGTCATATTACAATGCACAATTTATGTGTCGATGGCGGAGCTACATTAGGAGTTTAATAAAAAATTCAGGAGGTTTTCATACTATGAATGAACTTACAGCCGTAAAGGAACTGTCAGAAAAATTATTAGAAGATTATAAGACTGAATCTTCGTTCTTTTTCGCTTCACCAACTCGAACGATATTGACAGAAGGAGAGGTTACTACAGTAAAACATCATGAAATTGAAAGTTTTCCAGAACTTGTACAAGCGGTATTAAGTAATGCAAAACAATCCGGAAATCCGAATCCTATCGTTGTTGGTGCTTTGCCTTTTGATCGTAGAAAAGAAGTTCAACTTATTGTACCGGAATATTGCAGAATTACTGAGTGTTTACAGTTGGAGACAACAAATGAGATAAAACCAAATGAGAAACTGACATTTGAAATGACACCGGTTCCAGCTTCTGAAACTTATATGAATGGTGTGAAGCAAGGGATTGAAAAAATTCAGGATGGAGATTTAAAGAAAATCGTTCTATCTAGATCGTTAGATGTTAAATCTTCAGAGAAGATTGATAAACAAAAACTACTTCGCGAATTAGCAGAGCATAATAAGCACGGTTATACATTTGCTGTGAATTTACCGAAAGATGAAAAAGAGAACAATAAGACATTAATTGGAGCAAGCCCTGAATTGCTTGTTTCACGTAGTGGTATGCAAGTCGTTTCTAATCCATTAGCTGGTTCAAGACCAAGAAGTGACGATCCAGCTGAAGATAAAAGAAGAGCAGAGGAATTACTCTCTTCACCAAAAGATTTACATGAACATGCGGTAGTAGTTGAAGCGGTTGCTGCTGCGCTTCGTCCGTATTGTCATACATTGCATGTGCCAGAAAAACCATCAGTTATTCATAGTGAAGCAATGTGGCATTTGTCTACCGAAGTGAAAGGTGAACTTAAGAATCCAAATACTTCTTCTTTACAATTAGCAATTGCTCTCCATCCTACGCCAGCAGTTTGCGGAACTCCAATGGAAGCAGCAAGAGAGGCTATTCAAAAAATTGAGCCATTTGACCGTGAATTCTTTACAGGAATGTTAGGGTGGAGCGATCTAAATGGAGATGGCGAATGGATTGTTACAATTCGTTGTGCGGAAGTGCAAGAGAATACACTTCGTTTATATGCAGGAGCTGGAGTTGTTGCTGAGTCAAAACCAGAAGATGAGCTAGCAGAAACATCAGCTAAGTTCCAAACAATGCTGAAGGCTTTAGGGTTAAGAGATAATTCGTTGAATGAATAGGGGGAAGAAAGAATGTTAACAGGTTATACGGAATGGCCAAAAGAATTCGTCGATCGTTACCGAGAAGAAGGGTGTTGGCTTGGTGAAACATTTGGCCGAGTGTTAAGAGAGCGTGCTGAAAAATATGGAGATCAGATTGCAGTTGTAAGCGGTAATAAGCATATAACGTATAGTGAACTTGATAAAAAGGTAGATCGCTTAGCTTCAGGTTTACTGAATGTAGGAATAAAGAAAGAAGACCGAGTTGTAATCCAGTTACCTAATATTATAGAGTTTTTCGAAATATGTTTTGCACTATTTCGAATTGGAGCGCTTCCTGTTTTTGCGCTACCTTCACATCGAAGCAGTGAAATTAGTTATTTTTGTGAGTTTGGCGAGGCGAGCGCTTACGTTATTTCAGATAAGGCTCTCGGTTTTGATTATCGAAAACTAGCAAGAGAAGTGAAAGAGAAAGTGCAAACTTTACAACATGTAATTGTAGTGGGAGAAGAAGAAGAGTTTGTGAACATAAATGATCTGTATATGGATCCCGTCTCATTACCAGAAGTTCAGCCAAGTGATGTTGCGTTTCTTCAATTATCAGGAGGGACAACAGGACTTTCTAAATTAATTCCTAGAACACATGATGACTATATTTATAGTTTACGTGTTAGTGCTGAAATTTGTAATTTAAATGCAGAAAGTGTCTATATGGCCGTTCTTCCAGTAGCACACAATTACCCGATGAGTTCTCCAGGAACATTTGGAACTTTCTATGCGGGTGGAAAGGTAGTGTTGGCAACTGGAGGGAGTCCAGACGAGGCATTTGCTCTTATAGAAAAAGAAAAAGTGACGATTACAGCGCTCGTTCCACCATTAGCAATGATTTGGCTTGATGCTGCATCTTCCCGTAATAACGATTTATCGAGCTTGCAAGTGATTCAAGTAGGTGGTGCGAAATTTAGTGCCGAAGTTGCGAAGCGTATTCGTCCTACATTTGGATGTACGTTACAGCAAGTGTTTGGTATGGCAGAAGGGCTAGTAAATTACACAAGATTAAATGATCCGGAAGAAATCATTATTCATACACAAGGTAGACCGATGTCTACATCCGATGAAGTAAAGGTTGTTGATGAAAATGATAACGATGTAAAACCGGGTGAAGTAGGTAGTTTATTAACACGAGGTCCATATACAATTCGTGGTTATTATAAAGCGGAAGAGCATAATGCACGATCATTTACAAAGGATGGATTTTATCGCACAGGTGATCTTGTAAAAGTAAATGAACAAGGTTACATCATTGTAGAAGGAAGAGATAAAGATCAAATTAATCGTGGTGGTGAGAAAGTTGCTGCGGAAGAGGTTGAAAATCATCTATTAGCACATGATGCAGTACATGATGTAGCAATTGTATCTATGCCTGACGATTATTTAGGTGAACGCACCTGTGCTTTTGTTATAGCTCGCGGACAAGTTCCAACTGTAAGTGAATTAAAAATGTTTTTAAGAGAACGTGGTATAGCGGCTTATAAAATTCCAGATCGAATTGAATTTATTGAATCATTCCCGCAAACAGGAGTCGGAAAAGTCAGCAAAAAAGAACTACGTAAAGTCATTGCTGAAAAACTTATTACAGTAAAACAATAATAAAAACCGGAAGGAAGTGATTAGATGGCTATCCCATCTATTTCAGTATATAAAATGCCAATTGAATCAGAACTACCAAAAAATAAAGTGAATTGGACACCAGACCCGAAACGTGCAGTACTTTTAATTCATGACATGCAAGAATATTTTCTTGATGCATATAGCGATAAAGAATCACCAAAAGTAGAACTTATTTCAAATATTAAAATGATAAGAGAAAAATGTAAACAACTTGGTATACCAGTTGTTTATACAGCGCAACCTGGTGGACAAACGTTAGAACAAAGAGGTTTATTACAAGACTTTTGGGGTGACGGTATTCCTGCTGGACCAGATAAAAAGAAAATTGTTGATGAACTTACTCCTGATGAGGAGGATATATTCCTAACAAAATGGAGATATAGTGCATTTAAAAAGACAAATCTATTAGAAATTTTAAATGAACAAGGAAGAAATCAACTCATTATTTGCGGTATTTATGCGCATATTGGATGCCTTTTAACAGCTTGTGAAGCATTTATGGATGGTATAGAGCCGTTCTTTGTAGCAGATGCAGTTGCTGATTTTTCACTAGAGCATCATAAACAAGCATTGGAGTATGCATCTAATAGATGCGCAGTAACGACATCAACAAACCTATTGTTAAAAGATTTACAAAGTGTAAAAGGTGATGAGAGTGAAGGAATCACTATACAGGAAGTACATGAACTAGTTGCACAACTACTTCGTGAGCCAGTAGAGAGTATTGATATTGATGAGGACTTATTAAATAGAGGGCTTGATTCGGTCAGAATTATGAGTTTAGTAGAGAAGTGGCGTCGTGAAGGGAAAGAAATCACGTTTGCAGATTTAGCAGAACGTCCAACTGTTGCAGGTTGGTACAGCTTACTATCTTCACAAACAGCACAGGTGCTGTAACAAATAGACTACATAATAAAGGGGTAGTAAAGAATGCCTAACAGTCAAAAGATTCGTCATTCGTTATCATCTGCGCAGTCTGGTATGTGGTTTGCGCAACAATTAGATCCGCTTAATCCGATATATAATACTGGGGAATATGTAGAAATAAACGGGAATATTCATCAAGACATTTTTGAATTAGCTGTACGTAAAGTTGTAATGGAAGCAGAAGCACTTCATGTTCGCTTCGAAGAGGATGAAATTGGCCCATGGCAAGTTATTGAAGAATCACAGTTTCATATGCATTTTATTGACGTTCGTAAAGAAGAAAATCCTGAAGAAGCTGCTAAAGTATGGATGAAAAATGATTTATCTATGCCAGTCGATTTGAAAAAAGATACTTTATTTACTGAAGCACTTATTCAAGTTGAAAATAATCGTTTCTTTTGGTATCAGCGCATCCATCACATTGTGATGGATGGCTATGGATTTTCACTTCTTAGCCAAAAGGTAGCGAATGAGTATACATCACTTATAGAAGAAACAAACAAGAATGAAAAGCCATTTGGTTCTCTTGCAAAAGTTGTGCAAGAAGATATTGAGTATCGTGAGTCTAAACAATTTCAGGAAGATCGTACTTTTTGGTTAGAAAAATTTGCGGATGAACCAGAAGTTGTAAGTTTGGCAGAACGAGCACCGAGAACATCAAATGGATTTTCACGAGAAACAGCTTATTTATCTAGTTCTAGCACGAAAACTTTACTAGAAGAAATCAATATTTCGTTAACAAGTTGGCCGGAATTCATTGTCGCTGTAACAAGTATTTATATGCATAAATTAACAGGTGAAAATGATATTGTTTTAGGTTTACCAATGATGGGACGTCTAGGTTCTGTATCTATTCATACACCTAGTATGGTAATGAATTTAGTTCCACTTCGTATTACAGTAACTCCAAATATAACTCTTGCGGAATTATTGCAACAAGTTTCTAAAGAAATCCGAGATGTACGTCGCCATCATAAATACCGTCATGAGGAATTAAGAAGAGACTTAAAGTTACTAGGTGAAAATCAAAGGTTGTTTGGACCGTTAGTGAATGTTATGCCATTTGATTACGGGCTTAATTTTGCTGGGAAGCGTGGTATTACGCATAACTTATCAGCAGGACCTGTCGATGATTTATCGATAAATGTATATAAACGTTTTGATCAAAAGGAGTTAATGATTCATTTTGATGCGAATCCCGAAGTATATAATGGCGCGGAGCTAGCATTGCATAAAGAAAGATTTATGAATCTATTTGAATTAGTAATAAATAATTATGAGAAAAACGAGTCTATTGGAAAAATAAACATTACTCTGCCTGAAGAAAACCATAAAGTTTTATTGGAATGGAATGAAACGAAGGAAGATGATGAGTTAATCAGTCTACCTATATCATTTGAAAAACAAGTGCAAAAAAATCCAAATAAACTAGCGATTACTTGTGACGGTGTAAACCTTACGTATAAAGAGCTAAATGAACGAGCGAATGAACTAGCACATTATTTAGTAGAAGAAGGCATACGACCAAACCAGTTTGTAGCTTTAGTATTCCCTAGATCAATAGAAATGGTAGTTAGTATGCTAGCGGTCTTAAAGGCTGGTGCAGCATATTTACCAATAGATCCAGAATACCCAGCAGAAAGAGTTAATTATATAGTAAATGATGCAAAACTAGTTTGTATCATAACACATTCATCTGTTTCATCTAAGTTAGTTATAGAAAATGATATGAAAAAAATTGTATTAGATGAAGAAGAAACGAAACTAGCGTTACATACATATTCTCGTATGAATATAGCATGTAAGAATGATGTATCACTTTTAAACCCAGCCTATACAATATATACTTCAGGCTCAACAGGAAACCCAAAAGGTGTAATTGTTCCTATGAGAGGTTTAAGTAACTTTTTAATGGCTATGCAACAAAAGTTTTCATTAAATGAAAATGATCATTTATTAGCAGTTACAACTTTTGCGTTTGATATTTCTGCTCTAGAAATTTATTTACCTCTTATTAGTGGCGCAAGTTTAACAATTGCGCAAAAAGAAGACATACAAGAGCCATCAGCATTAACGACACTTTTACAAGAAGAAAGAGTGACCATTATGCAGGCTACACCGACGCTTTGGCAGGCGTTAGTAACTGATTATCCAGAAAAGCTACAAGGGCTAAACATACTTGTTGGTGGTGAAGCTCTTCCAGCGTATTTAGCAAATAAATTAAAAGAATTAGGTTGCTCAATAACTAATTTATATGGACCAACTGAAACGACGATTTGGTCTACTTTCATGAACATTGATGAAAGTGAAAAGGGTATACCACCTATTGGAAAGCCAATTTGCAATACAGAAGTGTATGTATTGGATGCAGGATTACAACCTGTTCCACCTGAAGTTATCGGTGAATTATATATTGCAGGAGAAGGAATCGCAAGCGGATATTTAGGAAAACCTGCGTTAACGGCTGAACGATTTGTTGCAAATCCATATGGAGAACCAGGGAAGCTTATGTACCGCACAGGTGATCTTGTGAAATGGCGTAACGACGGTGTGCTAGAGTACATGAGTCGCGCAGATCATCAAATAAAAATTCGTGGTTTCCGAATTGAATTAGCTGAAATTGAAACGGTATTACAACGACATGAAAATATTCAACAAGCGGTAGTGATGGTACGAGAAGATCGTCCAAATGATAAACGCATCATTGCGTATATCGTTGCAGAAGAAAAGGAACCGATTAATCTTTCAGAAATTCGTTCTTATGTTTCAGAAAGTTTAGCGAATTATATGATACCATCGGCATTTGTTGTGCTAGAAGAATTACCATTAACGCCAAATGGTAAGGTTGACAGAAAGAAATTACCTGCTCCTGATTTTAATGGAATGAACAATGAGAGAGTTGCTAGAAATCCGAAAGAAGAAATATTATGTGATTTATTTGCAGAAGTACTTGGTGTTTCTCGAATTAACATTGATGATAATTTCTTTGAAATGGGTGGACATTCACTTCTCGCATCTCGTTTAATGGCAAGAATTCGTGAAACGTTAAGTGTGGAATTAGGAATCGGGAAACTATTTGAATCACCAACTGTTGCCGAACTGGCGAAACAATTAAACCATGCAAAAAGTGCAAGACCAGCTATTCAGAAAGCAAGTAGGCCAAATGAAGTTCCACTTTCATTTGCACAGCGCAGGTTATGGTTCTTAAATTGTTTAGAAGGTCCAAGTCCTACTTATAATATTCCGCTAGTCATTCGTATGAATGGAATATTGAATCGGCAAGCATTACAAGGTGCTTTTTATGATGTAGTTGAGAAACATGAAACACTTAGAACAATTTTCCCTAACGTATTAGGTAGTTCCTATCAGAAAATTTTAGATATGGAAAACTTAAATCTAGAAATGGTTATAACTAATACATGTAAAGATGAATTAGAAAGTGTACTTTCAGAGGCGGTAAGATATAGCTTTAACCTCGATTTTGAGCCGGCAGTTCGTTTGCAACTTTTTACAGTGAGTGAAAACGAACATGTATTATTAATTCTATTACATCATATTGTAGGTGATGGCTGGTCATTACAGCCGTTAACGAGAGATTTTACAGCGGCGTATAAAGCACGATGTCAAGGTGACAGAGTTCAGCTGGAGACACTACCAGTTCAATACGCAGATTATGCACTTTGGCAACAGCAATTGCTAGGTGATGAAACGACACCAGAAAGTCTTATTTCAACACAATTAGATTTTTGGAAAGAAGAACTTAAAGGTTTACCAGACCAAATGGAGTTGCCTACAGATTACCAGCGTCCGGTGGAAACGAGTTATCGCGGGGAAACAATTCATTTTCATATAGATGAAGGTATGCATAGTAGGTTAGTAGAGCTTGGTCGTAAAAATGGGGTTAGTTTGTTTATGGTATTGCAAGCAGGACTTAGTGCACTATTTACAAGATTAGGTGCAGGCACTGATATACCAATTGGAAGTCCGATTGCTGGAAGAAATGATGATGTACTTTCAGATATTGTTGGTTTATTTGTAAATACATTAGTGTTACGTACAAATACGTCAGGAGATCCAAGTTTTAAAGAATTATTAAATAGAGTGAAGCAGGTAAATCTTGCAGCTTATGAAAATCAAGATGTTCCATTTGAAAGGCTTGTTGAAGTGTTAAATCCAGTACGTACTCGAAACAGCCACCCGTTGTTTCAAGTTATGTTGGCTTTTCAAAATACACCAGAAGCAACGTTTAATGCACCAGATTTAGAAGCGAGCCTTGAAATTCAAAGCGTTGGTTCTGCAAAATTTGATTTAACATTTGAAATTAGTGAGAGTAACGAGGTTGATGGTACTCCGAACGGTTTACATGGATTACTAGAGTTTAGTACCGATTTATATAAACGTGAAACGGTTCAAAAACTAATAGAACGATTCATTTTGTTATTAGATGATGCAGCTACAAATCCGAATCAATCAATTGGCAGATTAGAAATATTAACTGTAGCAGAGAAAAATACAGTATTAGAAAAGTGGAATGGTGGTTTTCAAATTGCACCAGAAATGACATTGCCACAATTGTTTGAAAAGCAGGCTCATATAAATCCAAATTCTATAGCTGTTGTCTTTGAAGATAAGAAATTAACTTATGAAAAGTTAAATAGAAAAGCAAATAAAATAGCTCGATTCCTAATAGCAAAAGGGGTTGGTCCTGATCAACTCGTTGCTTTAGCGATGCCAAGATCATTAAACATGGTTGTAAGCTTACTTGCTGTTCTTAAAGCAGGTGCCGGATACCTTCCGTTAGATCCAGATTATCCGTCAGATCGTATTTCATTTATGCTACACGATGCGAAACCATCATGTGTATTAACAAATTCAAGTGTAGAAATTGAATGTGATGAGTCACTAAAGATTTTAGTTGATGATGTGAACGTAATGGAAGAAATTGAGAAATATAGTGAAGAAAATATTGATGAAATGGAGTGCCTGAAGCCGTTAGCTCCTTCACATATTGCTTACGTTATTTATACGTCAGGCTCAACAGGTAGACCGAAAGGAGTTATGATACCTCATCAAAATGTAGTAAGACTTTTAGGAGCAACCGATCATTGGTTCCAATTTGACGCAGACGATGTGTGGACGATGTTCCATTCATACGCTTTTGATTTCTCGGTTTGGGAAATTTGGGGACCTTTATTATATGGAGGGCGTTTAGTTGTAGTACCACATACTGTAAGTCGCTCGCCGAAAGAATTTTTACAGCTTCTTGTTAAGGAAAAGGTTACTGTTTTAAACCAAACTCCATCAGCGTTCTATCAATTGATGCAAGCAGATCGTGAAAATGAAGAGGTTGGTCAAAAACTATCTTTACGATATGTTGTTTTTGGTGGAGAAGCACTTGAACTAAGTCGATTAGAAGATTGGTATAGTCGTCATCCTCATAACGCACCGAAACTTATTAATATGTACGGTATAACGGAGACGACGGTACATGTTAGTTATATTGAGTTAGATGAGAGTATCGTTTCTTTACGAGCAAATAGTTTAATCGGGTGCAGTATACCAGATCTTAAAGTATACGTATTAGATAACTATTTACAACCAGTGCCGCCAGGAGTAGTTGGAGAAATGTATGTTGCAGGTGCTGGACTAGCTCGTGGATATTTAGGAAGAGCAGGATTAACGGCTGAACGTTTTATCGCAGATCCATTTGGTAAACCTGGTACAAGAATGTATCGCACAGGAGACTTAGCGCGCTGGCGTCAAGATGGGACGTTAGATTATATAGGACGTGCAGATCATCAAATTAAAATTCGTGGATTCCGAATTGAATTAGGGGAAATAGAAGCGGTCATAATGAAACACGATAAAGTTGAACAAGTGGCCGTTATTGTCCGGGAGGATCAACCAGGGGATAAACGATTAGTTGCTTATATCGTCGCATCAAATAATGAAACGATTGATACGAATGAAATGCGTCAGCATGCTAGTGGTAGTTTACCAGATTATATGGTTCCATACGCTTTTGTAGTAGTAAATGAGTTACCTTTAACTCCAAACGGTAAATTAGATAGAAAGGCATTGCCAGCTCCAGAGTTTATTGCATCATCATCTAGCCGCGGACCGAGAACACCGCAAGAAGAAATGTTATGTGACTTGTTTACAGAAGTTTTAAGTGTGTCTCAAATTGGAATTGATGATGGATTCTTTGATCTTGGTGGTCATTCACTTCTTGCAGTGCAGCTTATGAGTCGTATGAAAGAGGCACTTGGCGTTGAACTGAATATTGGAACTTTATTTGCAGCACCTACTGTTGCGGGGCTTGCTGAAAGGCTTGAGATTGGGAATGGTCAAAGTGCACTTGATGTATTGCTTCCATTACGAGCAAGCGGGGATCAATTACCACTATTTTGTGTACATCCAGCAGGTGGATTAAGTTGGTGCTATGCAGGACTTATGAAATCTTTAGGAACAGATTATCCAATCTATGGTGTACAAGCACGTGGTATCGCTGAAAATGAAGAACTTCCAAAAAGTTTAGAGGAGATGGCGGCGGATTACTTGAAACATGTTCGTGAAATACAGCCTCATGGACCATATCGTTTATTAGGTTGGTCGCTTGGAGGAAATGTTGTGCATGCAATGGCGGCGCAACTACAAAATGAAGGAGAAGAAGTAGAATTACTCGTTATGCTTGATTCTTATCCTGGACACTTCTTACCGAATACGGAAGCGCCTACTGAAGAGGAAGCGTTAATCGCATTACTTGCTTTAGGCGGATATGACCCAGACAACATGGATGGTAAACCACTTACAATGGAAAGTGCAGTTGAAATCCTTCGTAAAGATGGAAGTGCATTAGCAAGTCTTGAAGAAGAGACTATATTGAACTTGAAAGAAACATATGTAAATTCAGTAGGGTTGTTAGGGAAATATGTACCGAAAGTTTATAACGGGGATATTTTATTCTTTAGGTCTACTGTTATACCAGACTGGTTTGATCCTATTTCTCCAAATACATGGCTAAATTATTTAGATGGAGATATCGTGCAACATGATATTGATTGTAGACATAAAGATTTATGTCAGCCAGGGCCGCTTACAGAAATTGGGCAAGTACTAGCGAAATATTTACAGAATAAGAAAGGGGTAAATAGAGTATGACGAATCCATTTGAAAATGATAATTACACATATAAAGTATTAATGAATGAGGAGGGCCAGTATTCTCTCTGGCCTGCCTTTCTCGATGTACCAATTGGATGGAATGTCGTACATGAAGAAGCTAGCAGACAAGTTTGCTTAGAATGCGTTGAAGTAAACTGGAATGATTTAGAGCCAAAAAAAAATCAAATTAGCGAAAAAATATTAGTAGGAAAACAATAATGAAAGTAAAAATAAATCCAAAAGTAGTTATAAGCATCGTGTATATAACAGCGATGTTTATGGCTGCGATGGATGCAACAATTGTGAATGTAGCATTGCAAACGATAAGCAAAGAACTGCAAGTACCCCCATCTGCAATGGGGACAGTAAATGTTGGGTATTTAGTTAGCTTAGCTGTTTTTCTTCCGATTTCCGGTTGGTTAGGCGATCGTTTTGGTACGAAAAGAGTATTTTTAACTGCCCTTTTCGTTTTTACAATTGCATCTGCATTATGTGGAATTGCGAATGATATTACTTCATTAAATATTTTTCGTATCATTCAAGGTGCAGGTGGCGGACTTTTAACACCGGTCGGGATGGCGATGTTATTCCGAACATTTTCACCAGAGGAAAGACCAAAAATTTCTCGATTTATTGTACTGCCAATTGCTGTTGCACCAGCGATTGGACCAATTATTGGTGGTTTCTTTGTAGATCAAATGTCTTGGCGCTGGGCATTTTATATTAATTTGCCGTTTGGTATTATTGCGTTGCTATTTGGACTTCTATTTTTAGCAGAGCATATTGAAAAATCAGCTGGTCGTTTTGATTCTCTCGGTTTTGTTCTTTCAGCACCAGGTTTTGCGATGCTCATCTATGCACTCAGTCAAGGGCCGTCAAAAGGATGGATTTCTCCAGAAATAATAAGTACTGGGATAGCTGGGATTGTATTCATTTCACTGTTTATAATAGTAGAATTGAAAGTAAAGCAACCGATGTTAGATTTACGCTTATTAAAAGAACCCGTTTTTAGAAAAATGAGTCTCATATCCTTGTTTTCATCTGCTGGTTTACTTGGAATGCTATTTGTTTTTCCGCTTATGTATCAAAATGTAATCGGAGTTTCTGCGCTGGAATCAGGTCTTACGACATTCCCAGAGGCGATTGGATTAATGATTTCTTCGCAAATTGTACCATGGACGTATAAGAAATTAGGTGCTCGAAAGGTAATCTCTATTGGACTAATAAGTACCGCGGTTATATTTGTATTATTAAGTTTTGTAAATCATGATACGAATCCATGGCAAATACGGGCATTATTGTTTGGCATAGGTATTTTCTTAGGGCAGTCTGTCGGTGCAGTTCAATTTTCTGCTTTTAACAATATCACACCATCTTCTATGGGTAGAGCAACTACTATATTCAATGTGCAAAACCGATTAGGATCTGCAATAGGAGTTGCTGTTTTAGCTAGTATACTGTCTGGTTTTGGAAGTAATAACGTACAGAATAACGCACAATCAGATTTCTTGCCATATCAAGCGGCATTAATTGGATCAGCACTATTTTTACTTATAGCATTACTATTTTCTTTACGTATTTCTGATAAAGAGGTAATGTCAAAGAAGAAAGAAAAAATGTTATCCGTATCACAAAAAGAGAAAGAACTCGTCAATGAATAGCAATATATGTATGCTACTTTAATTGAAATTGATATTAGTAGTAAAAAGGAGATTTTACATGATAGAAAGTAAAGTTGTAGATTCTATACCAACTTTGAATGAGAATGATTGTCAAATATGGTGGGCAAGAATTTCAGATTTACAATCATGGCATTACAATTTACTAAATGATGTAGAGCAAGAGAAAGCAAATTCATATCATCATTCGGCAGATCGTGCACGTTTTATAATAGGTTGCGTAATTAGTAGGTTAGTTCTTGGAAAGATACTTTCTATGTCGCCAGTTCAAGTGCCGATTGATCGATTGTGCCCAGTATGTAAGTTACAACATGGTAGGCCGCAATTACCAGAAGGTATGCCACAATTATCAGTTTCACATTCGGGTGAGTGGGTTGTCGTTGCATTTACAAAATCTGCATCTGTCGGTGTTGATGTTGAACAAATGAATCCAAATGTAGATGTGATGAAAATGGCAGAGGGCGTATTAACAGATATTGAAATAGCACAAGTTATGAAATTACCTAATGAACAGCGATTAGAAGGATTTTTAACGTATTGGACTCGAAAAGAAGCTGTGCTGAAAGCGACAGGTGAAGGACTATTGATTCCACCAGTTGAAATTACTGTATCAGCTCCAAATGATCCTCCTAAATTGTTGGTTTTTAGGGATAGACAAGAGTTAGCAGAAAATACAAGGATGGAAGATGTAAGGCCTAGTTTAGATTATATGGCTTCCATTGCAATATTTAGTAAAGAAGTAACTGAAATTACGCAGTTAGACGCGGTAGCGCTCTTAAATTATAAATAAGTTTAATAAAATATTTTATAGAAGAGGTGTTCCACATGTTAGTGGCGGAAAGTAGAACAAATGAATTCACTTATAATGTACAAGCAATTAAAAATATTTTATTTTCTGGAGATACATCATCTATTCTTGCTTTAGAAAAGCTTTTGAATGATACAGTTCAATTTGATGTTCTAGAACAAGAGGTAATAGATAGGCAGTACATTCCGAAAGAAGCAAAAAATTTCTTTGATAAAAACGGAACATTTCTTTATCGTGTATCTAATGTTAGTTATAATGGTAAGGTGTTATCTGAAAATCTAATTTTTGCGGATACTTCTTTTTTACCGGATACAATAAAAAGTGAATTAGAAAGTGGAACTATTCCTGTTGAAAACCTGATAGAAAAAATGGAAGTAAGAAGAAACGTATTATATGAAGGATATCAGCCATCTGGAAATATTATCGAATTGTTTGATGGATGTTCAGTTGCGGCGAATGTGTATCCAACTAGAAAATATCAAATTGTAAGTAACTACAAATGTGTATTTTATATTTGTGAAGTGTATCATGCAGAAAATATAAAGGACTTGCTTAAATAAGAAATAAACAAGAAACCAGCCTATAAAATGGCTGGTTTCTTGTTTATTTAACAGCTTCTTTTAATTCTTTACCTGCTTTAAATGCTGGAACTTTACCAGCCGCAATTTGAATTTCTTCCCCAGTTTGTGGGTTACGCCCTGTACGAGCAGATCTTTCACGCACTTCAAACGTTCCAAAACCGATTAATTGAACTTTATCGCCAGATTGTAATGCGTTAGCAATTGTGTCAAATACGGATTGTACAGCTGCAGAAGCATCCTTTTGAGAAATATCAGCTGTTTGTGCCACATTTTTAATTAATTCTGTTTTATTCATGTTTTCACCTCATAAAAATTTTTTTAGAATGAATGTTTTAGTATAATGGATAGTAAAGATAAAGCTAGTTTTATGGTTGGAAAGAATACTATATAGTTATGTTAATTTCGTTGCAAGAGACTGAATCCCTGCTAATAATTGGGGATTAATTAAGAATTGATGCATACAAAAAGCAATAGTATGAGGATGAGGGGGAATATACGTATGATTTTTCGTGAAAAGAGTGAGAAAGAGAGTATATTAATTCGTCAACATGATCATGGTTTTTTGGCTGGAGAGATTGCTAGGCATATAAAAGAATGTTTTTTTGAAGATACAACATACTTAAAAGAGACAATTGATGCAATATATGAACATGATAGAGGATGGATAGAACTTGATAAAGTACCAATTTTGAATGATGCTAAAAATATTCCGTATACATTTATGGATTGTCCAAGCCCATTACGTTTTGTTTTTTATACGATTGGTTTGAATGAAATTGAAGATTCTAATCCATACGGGGCATTACTGTGTAGTAAACACTTTTTATCATTCCCATTAAATGAGGAAGATGAAGAGATGCTTTCTTTTTATAAACATGAATTAGAACGACAAAAAAGAATTTTGAAAACGTTAACAAAGGAACAGTTTGCGATGTTCGATAAACATTATAGATTATTAAAGTTTTGTGATGAACTTTCTTTATACGTATGTATGAATAAGCCTGGTGTCAAAAAGAAAGATGAAGTTGATTTATTTAAAGATGGTTTTGAAGGAACAGAAATGTTTAATAGTAAAGAGGAGAAACTTATTCAAGCTGAATGGGTGGACGAGGAAACAATTCGGATTACACCATTTCCATTTCAAACGGAATTTTATACGTATGTAAAATATAAAACGATAAATAAACATGAAATTGAAGAAAAAGGGATTGTAAAAGCTGATAGAGAATCGGAAATGAAGGAGCAAAACATTCGTTTTATACAATAAGGAGGTAATATAAATTGAAAGATTATATATTAAAACAGTGTGATTACCATGCTTGGGCTAATACTAGATTATTCAATCGATTAAAAGAGTTACCAAATTATGAGACAATTTTTAATGAGCAGATACAGAGTGTATTCCCATCCATTAAGGATACTTTTGCGCATATTTATATTACAGATCAAGTGTGGTTACACATATTACATGGCAGAAGTATGAGTGAAGCAATACAAGATCGTGAAAAGTTAAAAAAACAAATCGATACAAAATCGCTAAATGAATTAGAAGAAATGTTTTTAAATATAGCTAATCAGTATAAAGAATTTCTAAGTACACAACAAGATGTACATGCTGAATTTGTTATTAAGAATCCATATGCAGGGACACTACATACTTCAATTTTAGAATTAGTGCAACACGTCGTAAATCATGGTACATATCATAGAGGAAATATAACAGCAATGATCCGTCAACTTGGTCATTCATCGACAATGATGGATTTTGTACTGTATTTACATATGATTCAGAAAAAGGGGGAGTAATATAGTTTGTAAGAAGGAGAGACTTTAATTGTAAAAGTCTCTCCTTCTATTTTATCCTGCATGAACTGCCTATAAAGTACCGATTAGTGTGGGAAAATAATCATTTGGGATGTACAAAGCCTCCAATAATTAAAGTTTCACTGTATTTCTTACGAAGCTTTATTTTCTTGTAATTGCTTAGCGTATTGTACAGCCTTATATGCATTGACTCTACCGTTTTTCCAGTACGTACCTGTACCACTAATTTTATCAGAAGTTGACTCAATAATTTGGCGGATTTGTGTATTGCTATATCCTTGATTTGCTAAAAGAGCAGCGACTCCTGCAACATGAGGTGTTGCCATAGATGTACCACTTAATGATTGATACGTGCTCCCTTTATATGTTGAATATATATTTGAACCTGGTGCTGCAACATCTACCCAGCTACCATAAGTAGAAAATGAAGATTTTCTATCTGATTGATCTGTAGAAGCAACTGCAATTACTTCGCTGTAATAAGCAGGGTAATTAGCTTTTGTATTTCCAGCATTTCCAGCAGCTGCAACTATAACAGAGCCTTTATTCCATGCATATTGAACTGCTTGTTGTAATGCAGTACCACCATTTGGAGCTCCTAAACTTAAACTAATTACTTTTGCACCCGAATCAGCAGCTTCTCGAATACCTTGCGCTACAGCATCAAGAGTCCCGCTTCCTTGATTATCTAATACGCGAACAGCGTAAATGGAAGTCTGCGGGGCAACACCAGCAATTCCGACGCTATTATTCGTAAGTGCTCCAGTAATTCCAGCGCAATGTGTACCATGACCATTACCATCATCAGATGTATTGTCGTTATCAACATAATCATGTCCGTAAATTACTTTAGAAGCTAAATCAGGATGTGAGCCTTGAACTCCTGTATCAATGATAGCTACTTTTACACCAGGATCACTTCGTTGGCTATCCCAAGCTTGTGGAGCTTGGATCTTTTGTAATCCATATTGATTTTTAAAATATGGATCGTTTGGATTCCAAAAGGCATGAACGTAATAATTCGGCTGTGCATATTCCACATCTGGATTATTTTTATAACTCTTTATTTTTTCTTTTACAGTACCTTTTGAAAATTGAACGACTTCAAAACCTAACTTATCATCTTTAGATAAGACATTAGCTCCGACAGATTTATGAAAAGATTGCACATTATTTAAAGATGCATTTTGCTTGAACTTAACGATTAATTGGTTAGGAACGTAATCAGTAGATGATGTTTCAGCACTTGAAGTATTCGTGTTAAAGAAGAAACCACCAATAATAAATGACAAAACAGATAGGAAAACAATGAATTTGTTTTTCAAAAGATTTTTCCTCCCTTTTCTTGGATGAGTTTTTCAGCGACACTTTAATGTCGCATTCCTTTTCAACTATATAGTTAGACCATACGATTTATGACATTTATGTGAAAAACTTTTATTGGAATAAAAAGGGGGGAAGATTGATATAAATTTATTTTAAATGATATTGGTTGAGTAAGAGAACGAAAAAAGGAATGCTCATTATGCATGAATCATTCCTTTTTTCATAGATTAATTGTGATTTCCAAATGAAGTTATACCATTTATAAATAGTTGTTACGTTTTATCCATCTTGATAAAAGAAATCTAAGTGGTTAAGAGGGAGTGACTCTATTTCTTGTCTATTAGAAACTTTGTTTCACATATCTTGTTGTGTTATTTGTTTCTGTATTTAATAATTGTAAGGTCTTACCATCGAAATTCTGTACCATATAAGGTATGTCTTTCTTAGAAACAGTGACTTCTTTACCGTTGTCCATTCGCTTCGTTATATGTAATTCAAAAGTCATAGAGTTTTTATCGTAAGACCATGTTCCTTCCGTTATATTGTCCTTGTTTGGGTAAGTTCCTGCTGTATATAACTCAAAAGTATTTCCACCTTTTATGATTAATGTTACTAGGAAACCACTAGAAGTTTCAAGTCCCCAGTCAGCAATTAACTCAGTTCCGTCTGTTACTTTACTCTTAACGTTTGCTTCGTTAACACCTGAATTAGTGTCTATTCCTGTTTTCTCACTAGCAGATATTCCGCCGCCGTTCGCCTTCGTTACTTCGTTTTTCATGTTGTTATATACTTCAATCCAGTATTTGTCGCCTTCTTTAACTAACTTTTCAGCGTTTTCAATTACTTCTTTGTCAGTTTTACCACCAGTATTTTTCTCTGTGTTTTGTGAGAAAATACGTTCTACTCCCTCAAAGGCTTTTCTGTACTTAGCGGTTGCTTTCTCAATATCCTTTTGAGCATCTATATACTTGTTCGGTGGGTCGATTTCTTCAAACTTATCAATTGCTTTAAAGATGTTTTCGACACTAACTAATACGTCTTTTCGTGTCTTATTGCCTTTGCTAGCTTCCCCAACTATATTATTGTACTCTTTGAATAATCTATCAAACTCATTTCCTAAATCAATTAAATACATAGGATAGTCGTCTGCTAATACTCTTACTTTCTTCACATCAGAAGTTGACTGCTTTGAAGTACTAGAGTCAGCTTCTTTAGAAGTCTTAACTTCAGAATCCGTCTTAGCGGTTTTAGACTCTTCTGTCTTAGCGGTTTTAGACTCTTCTGTTTTAGCAGGTTTAGACTCTTCTATTTTTATGCAACCGTTCATTAACAACATAACTGGTATGGTTAATCCTATTAGTTTCTTTGCTTTCATGATTAAATGCCCCTTATCCTTAGTTAATAAATTAGCCGTATCTATTTACCTTGATTTCAGCCTTACTGTGTTTTTCTAGAAATACTATCTGTTGCTTCCTCAAAAAGCTTTGAACCATCTTTAGCTTTCGTTAATGACTGATTCATCTTACTTTCGTTTTGTTCTTCTATTGCATCAAAAAGAAGTGCAAATGCTTCATTATAAAGTTCCATTGATTGTTTTATATTTTCTTGTTCTACTTTTAACTCAGGCGGTGCTTGGAGGTTTCTTAACTTTGTTACATATGCTTTTGCTCCACCTATACTTAATTGTACTTCACTTTTCTTTTGACTATATGACTTAACATCTGAACTTGCTACCTTTTCCATTAATTTCAAAACATCATCAACTTTAGTAGCATTTTCTACTATTTCTGACTTGTATTTCTCAACTTCTGAACCACTTAACTTTGCAGTGGATGAACTAGAGGAAGTAGATGATTTTGAATTGTTAGAAGAAGAACTTGGTTTACTACTTGATGAGTTACTGTTTGCATCTTTACCATTCGCTGCAGATAAGCTATCATCTTTTTTACTATCGGTTGACTTACTCTCTTTCTCCATCTTTTGCGTTTCTTCTTTCTTTGGTTCCGCTTTCTTACTATCAGTTTCAATTGTAATACAACCACTTAATAACATAACTGGTAATGCTAAACTTACTAATTTCTTTGCTTTCATGATTCTTAATACCCCTTTATTTGTAAAATTTAGTGCAAACAAGTTAACATACTTAACTAAGAAGTTTTCTCCGAATAACATCTTAGAATCGTCCATCTATAGATTACCTTTATATTACATAATCTTCAAGAGTTTTCCTTTTGTAATTTTCTGGTTATTAAGTTGTGATTTGTATTGATTTGTATATAATCAACTGGACTTTAAAGTTTTTTGATAATACTGCTTAAAAAAAGAGGGGATTCTTACAGAGATATTTATGTTGAGTTTTGTTCTATTTTAGCATTACTTCACTATAATTTATGTGTGATGCTAATGATTTTTAGAGTAACCAACACTGATCAATTTAAATGAAGTTTACTTAAAAAATAAAAGAATATGCTAAACATATTCTTTTATTTACTTTAATGGAATTTTTTTAATAATATAAAATAAAAAGCCCTACATTTTGACCAATTTCTTTTTCAAAATGTAGGGCTGTATTCTATATAAAATTAATATTTATAGTGAAATTTGAACTGCAGTTATTTTAAACATAGATTAACTTGCCTGTTTTTTATGATTTTCTTTCAATTTTTCTGCTTGTAAAAAGCGATTTGTTTCAGCGACAACGATACCACTTAATCCGATTAATCCGATTAAGTTTGGAATTGCCATAAGTCCATTTGCAATATCAGCAAATGTCCATACGATACCAAGTTTTAAATTGGCACCAATCGCAATCATCACGATAAAGATTGCTTTATAATATCGAACAGCACCTTCTCCAAATAAATAAGCGACACATTTCTCACCGTAATATGACCAGCCTAAAATAGTAGAGTAGGCGAATAAAATTATGGCAATACCAAGGATCATACTACCAGCGGTGCCGAATACAGATTGGAATGCAAGTGTTGTAGCTTCAACACCGGTTTTACCGGATTTCCATGCTCCAGTTGTAATTAATACAAGTCCTGTAATTGTACAGACGATAAATGTATCAAGAAAAGTACCAGTCATAGAAACTAAAGCTTGTTTTGCAGGTGAATCTGTTTTTGCTGCAGCGGCCGCAATAGGAGCACTACCTAAACCAGCTTCGTTCGCAAATACACCGCGCGCCATTCCGATTTGAATAGCTGATGCGACTGTTGCTCCAATAAAACCACCTGCGGCTGCTGTACCTTGAAATGCACCAGAAAAAATAAGTGAAAATGCTTCTGGAATTTGATCAAAGTGATAGAAAATAATAATAAGACCAGCAATTATATAAAAGAAAGCTTTAATAGGAACGATAAATCCCGTTACTTTCCCGATTTTTTTTACACCGCCTAAAATAACAATAGCGATTAAAAATGACATTAATATACCAGTTAAAGCAGGGGGGAAAGAGAAATTAATTCGCATTGCCTCTGCAACTGAGTTAGATTGCACCATATTACCGATCCCGAAAGAAGCAGTTGTACCGAATATAGCGAATAAAACAGCAAGCCATTTCTTACCTAAGCCACGCTCTAAATAATACATTGGTCCACCTGAATATTCACCATTTTCATTACTAACACGGTATTTCACTGCTAGAATTGCTTCGGCATACTTTGTTGCCATTCCGAATAAAGCGGTAATCCACATCCAAAAAATTGCACCAGGACCACCAATTGTAACAGCTGTTGCAACACCGGCGATATTTCCCATACCAATCGTTGCGGCCATAGCTGTCATGAGTGCTTGGAAGTGGCTAATATCTCCAGAAGATGACGTATCTTCTGACTTTTTAAATGCTATTTTGTGAGCGTATAATAGTTTACTAAACTGTAAACCTTTCAAACGCACTGTGAGAATGATACCAGTACCAACGAGTAGCAACAAAGTTGGCAATCCCCACACGTAATGATTCATTTGTTCTAATACTTTACTTACTGTCTCCATCTTTATTCTCCTTTTTTAGAAAAAATAAAAACCACTTCAAGTAAATGAAATGGTCTCTGGAGAAACAAGGAATAGAAAAATAAACCGATACAAATCGGCATTTTCCTTCGCTTGTCTCTGTCCTTTTTACCTGAGAGATTATCCGCTAAAATAGCGGATTTGCTCCTTCGGCGCTCTTTTTCCTCCGCGCTATTAAAAGCGAGAGGGAGTCTCTCCAGAGATTCGTCCCCATGCAGTTCTACTTGTAACCAAGACCTGAGAGTTTCAAAGTTGGTATTACAACTTTTTGCCCCGTCGGTAGATCAATTGACCTTCTCCTGAATGGTTCATCCGAATTATAAAATTAATATACACATTGAATGTAAATCAATAAAAATATTATAGACAGATAAACTGTGAATTGCAATCTTTTTTTTATTTTAAAATAGTAAACAGTTTTATTTTTTAGAAATTCCTAATTTATCTTTAATTTCATTTAAAGTAGATAAAGCGATGACAATATGTTGATCGGCAAGCCCTAAAGCCTGTTTTGTATTTTCAATTATTTCATTGGCCGGAGTAGAATTATTGTATTTATCAATAATTAAATCTGCTGCATTTTTCATGTAATTTGATGCGGATTTAAACTGAGTTGTGAATTGGATTAGTTGTTTTTGTATATGTATATCCGTTATGTTTTCTTCGATTTTTATCGTGTCTATTTCGTTCATAAGTGTTTCATACTGTTTGGAAACAGCACTCATTGTAACTAATAGTTTATTTCTATCCACTGAATCTCCGTTCGTGTTCATCTCTTCCCAGGCAGGCAACCAATCTTTTTCGATAATGTCATTATAATTAGTAGTCAATTCCTTAATTTTAGGTTGTAATTTAGTTTTGAAAGTTTTTGTATCCACTGTTTCTACAGTTTCTTTTTCATTATCAGTTTTATTTTTACCATTAGTTACGTAGAAAATCGTACCGAAAATGATGAAAATAGAAATAACTACTGTCCATTTAGTAAAAAGAATTTTCTTCAATATGTAACGCCTCCAAAATTTAAAAACTTATAATTATAATATATAACAATAATGTTGTTTTAAATAGAGAAAATAAAGTTAGAAGTGATTTGAATTACATCTTTTTTATACGTAACTAATTAAAATTAGTAAAAAGATGAAAGGAATATGTAAGAAAGGGGAATCTTAGTGAAAGTGAATAAAAGAAAACTAGTTTTAAATATTGTAACGGCTATGTTATTAATTGGTGTATCTCGCATTAACGGGCAGTAAGACCCCCACTTCAAAATGCAGCGAAAGCAAAGAAGTTAGGTGGGGGATGAAGAATCCCAAAATGAGTAAAGTTTCACTTTATTTGCACTCATTTATGTAGACAAAGAATCTAAAATTGAAAAATTTCCAGTACCAATGTCAGCAATCCATATTAATGATGATAATGAAGAGGTTTATACATATATAAGTGTAATGCTTATTATAAAGGCAAGTGGATGGGAGCCAGCCTAGTTAGTTTTAAAAAAGTGGAACGAAAGGTAAATGTAAAACATTATCCGAGAGAAATTACGTATTATTTATTTGAGCAATAGATATACAAGGGAGAAAAGATTTCGATGTAATTCCTATAGAGCTACATTTTTTATATTCCGAATTATTTGAAATGAAAACAGATAGATGGTTTGATAGATATAGTGCAAAAAAATGATTATTTGTACAAAAGTAGAAGTTTTTAGTTACCATAGTTTTGTTATGTAAACTAATTGTTGTAAGAGAGAGATTGTATAATAAGGGGGAAGTAGAAATGTTACTAAAAACAATATTTTGCAAAGTGGGAGAAGAGAAAAGGGAGATGTTTTCGGCTGCTCAAGAAAAATGGCGTGATTTACAACATTTAGATGGTTTTCATGGGCAATTTGGTGGATGGAATGAAGATGAGGCATGTGTATATACTTTATGGGAAGATAGAAGTGCATATCAATCATTTATGAACGGTGCTCACGATACAATTTATTTAAATAGTAATCAAAAAGATACGTTTCTTTCATGTGAAATTGAACTATTTCAAACGTTGTATGATATAAATGATAAGCCTTTGCAAAACGTTGTTACAGAAGGATCATTCGTAAGAGTTGCCATATGTGATGTAAAGGGAGAAAAAGAAAATCATTTTTTACATAAGCAAGAAACAATTTGGAATAAAGGAATGGAGAATGCAAAAGGGATGTTAGGTGGAGTAGTTGCGAAGTCTTTAAAAAATGAAACTCGTTACATAGTATTAACTTATTGGGAAGATGAAATGGCGCATCAATATTATGTGGAAGAGGGTTTTCCCATGTTGTATAAACTGGCTAACATTCATGAAGATATAGAAGAGATAAGAAGTAAACAAGCTGTATGTAAGGAAGAATGGCTTGTATATTAAGTGCAGAAAAAGTGTATAAATGAATGTATAATAAAGATAATTTCTTGTAAACAAGAAATTAATAGAAGACGTCATATACCCTTTCATGTTAATATATTTAAGTTAAAATAGGAGGCTTACCCTTTTGTATTGTACGGTAGAAGCAGTGTGAGCTTGAAATTTTTTATGAAAAGGATGTGCCTAACTTGCGTATCAATAAATTTATTAGTGAAGCTGGAAAAGCGTCTCGACGCGGAGCAGATAAATTAATTAATGAGAGAAGAGTAATTATTAACGGTAAGGTTGCAAAAATTGGTGACCAAGTAAATCCAGGTGATGATGTACGAGTGAATGGAGAGCAACTTCGTATTGCTCGAGACCATGTGTATATCGCTTTAAATAAACCAGTAGGTATTACATGTACAAGTGAAAAAGCAGTAAAAGGTAATATTATTGATTTAGTGAATCACCCTTTACGTATTAGTCATATTGGACGTCTCGATAAAGACTCAGACGGTTTAATTTTGTTAACGAATGATGGCGATATCGTTAATGAGATTTTACGTGCTGAAAACAAGCATGAGAAAGAATATATCGTTTCAGTGGATAAGCCAATTACACCTGATTTCTTAGAGAAAATGGCAGCGGGAGTTAAAATTTTAGGTACAAAAACACTTCCTTGTGAGGTTACACAGTTATCAAAATATGAGTTCCAAATTATTTTAACACAAGGGCTGAATCGTCAAATTCGCCGTATGTGTGAAGCTTTAGGTTATCAAGTGTATACGTTAAAACGTACGAGAATTATGAATATAGAATTGAATAATTTACCAGTTGGGCAGTGGAGAGATTTATCGAAGAAAGAGAAAAGACGTCTATTTTCAGATTTAAATTACGAACCACAAGATTGGTAAAATTGTGAAGTGAAACCAAAAAAATTTGGTTTCACTTTTTTAAATTAAATAAATAATTTTTTTAAACACTTGCAAAAATAAAATGAATAAGATATATTAAATAACAATAAATGGATGTTTTATAAAAGCAAAGAAAAGGACACGAGTTATTTTACCCGGTTATACAGAGAAGGAAGGAAAGCTGAGAACTTCCTAACGCAGAAAAATAACTTACCACCTTAGAGCTGCACTGGGGAAATGAAGTATCTAGTGCCGTGTATGCGACGTTATCGCAAAAGAAGCCATTATGTTTTTTGTGATGGGAATCTGGGTGGAACCACGGATATAAGCATATTCGTCCCTATTTTAGGGATGAATATGCTTTTTTGCATTCAATTTCATAATAAGCGAAGAAAAGGACACGAGTTATTTTACCCGGTTATACAGAGAAGGAAGGAAAGCTGAGAACTTCCTAACGCAGAAAAATAACTTACCACCTTAGAGCTGCACTGGGGAAATGAAGTATCTAGTGCCGTGTAAACGACGTTACCGTAAAAGAAGCCATTGTAGGTTTACAATGGGAATCTGGGTGGAACCACGGGTAAAAGCACGCTCGTCCCTATTTTAGGGATGAGTGTGCTTTTTATTATGAAATGGAGAGATGAAAAATGAAAGAACAGATGATTGAAATTAAATTTCCAGATGGTAGTGTTAAAGAATTTGTAAAAGGAATTACTTTAGAAGAAATTGCTGGATCAATTAGTAGTAGCTTGAAAAGGAAAGCAGTCGCGGGGAAAGTAAATGATCAGTTATATGATTTACGCCGAAATATTGAAGAAAATGCGGAAGTAGAAATCATTACTATAGATTCAAATGATGGAGTAGAAATTGCAAGACACTCTGCGGCACATATTTTAGCGCAAGCTGTAAAAAGATTATATGGTGATATAAATCTTGGGGTAGGGCCTGTTATTGAAAATGGATTTTATTATGATATGGATCTTCCAAGTAGTGTAAACGTAGAAGATTTACCAAAAATCGAGAAAGAAATGAGAAATATTATAAAAGAAAATATAAGTATAGAACGAGTTGAGGTTTCTCGAGAAGAAGCAGCAAAACTGTTTCAAGAAATGAACGATCGCTTGAAATTAGAACTTTTAGAAGCAATTCCTAGTGGGGAAAGTGTAACACTATATAAACAAGGTGAATTTGTAGATTTATGTAGGGGGCCACATGTACCATCTACAGGTTATTTGAAAGCATTTCAATTAACTCACGTTTCCGGTGCATATTGGCGAGGTGATAGTAATAACCAAGTGCTTCAGCGTATATATGGTGTTGCATTCTCTTCTCAAAAAGAGTTAGAAGAGTATTTACATTTTGTTGAAGAAGCAGCAAAAAGAAACCACCGTAAGTTAGGTAATGAACTTGAGTTATTTATGTTTTCTGAAGAGGCTCCGGGAATGCCATTTTATTTACCGAAAGGCCAAATTATTCGGAATGAATTAGAAGCATTTTTAAGAGAAATTCAAAAAGAATACAATTATCAAGAAGTACGCACTCCGTTTATGATGAACCAAGAAGTATGGGAGAGATCAGGGCACTGGGGCCATTATAAAGATAATATGTATTTCTCAGAAGTAGACAACAAAAGTTTTGCATTAAAGCCAATGAACTGTCCAGGACACATGCTTATGTTCAAAAATAAATTGCATTCTTATCGTGAATTACCAATTCGCATGTGTGAGTTCGGTCAAGTGCATCGCCATGAATTTAGCGGAGCGTTAAACGGATTATTAAGAGTACGTACTTTCTGCCAAGATGATGCTCATTTATTTGTAACACCAGAACAAATTGAGGATGAAATTAAATCCGTAATGGGGCAAATTGATTACGTATATAAAACTTTTGGATTCGAATATGAAGTGGAGCTGTCTACTCGTCCAGAAGATTCAATGGGTGACGATAAATTGTGGGAGCAAGCAGAAGCCGCATTAGAAAATGTATTACAGTCATTGAATTATAAATATAGACTAAATGAAGGTGACGGCGCATTTTATGGACCGAAGATTGATTTCCATATTAAAGATGCCTTAAATAGAAGTCACCAGTGCGGAACAATTCAGCTTGATTTCCAAATGCCAGAGAAATTCGATTTAAATTATATAGATGTGAAGAATGAAAAGAAAAGACCAGTTGTTATTCACCGAGCAGTTTTAGGTTCGTTAGACCGCTTTTTAGCAATATTAATTGAACACTTTGGAGGCGCGTTCCCGGCATGGGTAGCACCAGTTCAAGTGAAAGTAATTCCAGTTTCAAATGCAGTTCATGTACAATATGCAAATGAGGTTGCAGATAAATTAGCACAAGCTGGAGTTCGTATTGAACGAGATGTGCGAGACGAAAAGTTAGGATATAAAATAAGAGAAGCACAAATGCAAAAAATTCCTTATGTTCTTGTTATTGGGGATAAGGAAATGGAAAACGGATCTGTAAATGTACGTAAATATGGGGAAGAAAAGTCAGAAGTTGTTGCGCTAGATGTATTTGCGGCAAGTATGGAAGAGGAAATAAAGAATAGAAAATATTGATTAAAAAGAAAACACACCATTAGAATTTGGTGTGTTTTCTTGTTTACCTTACAAAAATGTAAGGTAAATGTAAGAGAAATCGAATGAACGAGTTTTAGAAAAGTGAGAATATGAAGGAGGAAAAAGGTTCATGTTACTTGTGCATCTCTTTCTGTTTGAAAAGCTAAAAAATAGTAAGATTTTACATGAGTGAAAAATAAGGATTATATGAAAAAAATAATACTATACAAAAGGGATGGAGTGAAAGAAATGTCAACAAATGTAGTTACTGTAGAAAGTGTAGAAAAAACGTATGGGAAAAGAAATGAGAATCAGTCAAAAGCATTAAGAGGCGTATCATTACATATTAAGGAAGGGGAATTCGTCGGGATCATGGGTCCTTCTGGATCTGGAAAAACGACTTTACTTAATGTGATTAGTACACTGGATCAAGCGACAGGTGGTAGTGTGACGATAGCTGGTACAAATATTACTTCTATGAAGGGGAATGCATTATCAGATTTTCGTTCTCAAAAATTAGGATTCATTTTTCAAGATTTTAACTTACTAGAAAACTTATCAATTTATGAAAATATTGCTTTGCCTCTTTCTTTGCAAGGTGTACCGTCAAGTGAGATTACAGGAAAAGTAAATGAGGTTGCGAAGAAATTAGGAATTACTGAAATTTTAACAAAATATCCGACTGCTGTTTCTGGTGGGCAAAAACAAAGAACAGCGGCAGCACGAGCTTTAGTACATAATCCGGCAATCGTATTAGCAGATGAACCAACAGGAGCACTTGATAGTAAAAATGCAAAAAGTTTATTAGAAGCAATGCAAGATTTACATGAAAATCACAATGTAAGTATTTTGATGGTTACACATGATGCGTTTAGTGCAAGTTACTGTGAGCGTATTTTATTCATTCAAGATGGTCTTCTTTATAAAGAATTAAATCGTCAAGGCACTCGAGAGAATTTCTATCAAGACATTTTAGGTGTGCTCGCTCATATGGGCTCAGCTGCTGAGTCTAAGTAGGGGGCGAAACAATGTTATTTAAATTATCACGTCATAGTATGAAAAAGATGTTAAAAGATTATATGGTTTTACTGATTGGTCTCGTTATTAGTATTAGTATTTTCTATATGTTCCAAACGATGGCGATGAACAGTGAATTTACAAAAGATAATAGTCTCATTAGTAGTATTAGACTCGTCTTCTGGGTAGGTGCAATATTACTTTCTTTCATAACTGTATTTTATATTATATATGCCAATTCTTTTTTACTTACATTAAGAAGAAAAGAACTTGGTATGTATATGATGCTTGGAGCGAAAAAGAAAAAAGTAGCACAGTTATTATTTATTGAAACATTCGGTATGGGTATTGTCAGTATTATTATCGGTATTTTAGTAGGAATGTTACTTGCAAGTGTAGCAGGAAATTTTTTAATGAATGGCATGGAAATTTCAGCAAAAGGTAGTTACGCATCTGTATACACACCAGCTATTTTAGTTACATCTATTTTCTTCTTAATACTATTTTTCATTACGGGTATAATGAATAGCATTCGATTGTTACGTAAAACAGAACTAGAGTTAATTCGTGAAGATGAAACACTAGATGAAGTAAAGAAAAGTAAAACTCGCATTATTATAATGACAGTACTGGGTGTATTACTAGTAAGTACAGGGTATTATTTTATGGTAAATATAAGAACATATGCTGAACTTGGTTTTATAATAGCGACGATTGTTACAACACTTGGAACGTACTTTATTTTTAGTTCATTGCTCCCATTTTTTGTGATGAAAATTAAGGGAAATAAAAAACGAAATGAAATGGGCTTAAATAGTTTTACATATGCACAGTTACGCTTTCGAGTAAATAGTTTATCGAGAGTATTAGGAACTGTAGCGATGTTAATTGCATTAGGTGCAGGGGCAATGACAGCAGGTATGGCATTTCAAAAAAATGTAGGCATTATGACAGATTTCTCACGTGTATATGATGTCGTAATTCATGATCCAAATGATCAAGATACAGCAGCATTAAAGGAAATGGAAATAGTTGAAGAAAGCAAGTATAAGTATAAAGTAGATGGAGAAGCGGTGTATTACTTACGTGACGATTTAACTGAGAAACCGCCACTTATTTCCGACCGCTTTAATATGGAAACTTTAAAAGAGCCTGCGCGTAAACGGGTGGCTGAACCTTTAACTGAACCTGTATATTCTGCTTTGGAAGCTCCCGAAGCAGTGAATAAACTTCCTCGTATGCCAAAAGATTGGGAAGATGCGGTTGTAAGAGAAATACAAATTACACATAATCAATTTAACGGAAAGCCTGTAAGAATTGCTGATGAAGAGCATTATAAAGGAATTCAAGGAACAGAACATACTGTAACATTAGCAAAAGTAGATGATATGAAAAAATATAAACCATTATTGATCGAAATAGACAAGAGACAAAAAGAACAAATTGAAAAAACAACAGGTGCAAAAGTAGACTTATTTACGAAAATGACAATTTATCAGTTTATGAACAGTTTCATGAGTGGGACAATGTTTATGGGGTTTTTCCTCGGAATTGCCTTTCTAGCAATGATGGCAAGTTCGCTTATGTTCAAAATATTAACGGGTGCTTCTCGTGATGTACGACGTTATGAAATGTTACGAAAAATAGGTGTTAGACGTAGTATGCTGACAAAAAGTATTTATAAAGAAATTTCATATTTATTTATCTTCCCAGCAATCATTGGAATTTCCCACGTTTTAGTAGGGCTTAACTTATTCAGTTTTATTTTAGTTGACCCGTTTGTAAAAGTGTGGGTGCCAATAGGGATTTTCTTAGTCATTTATTTCATCTATTACTGGATAACTGTTCAACTTTATAAAGGGATGGTAATGCCGAAAGAAGAAGTAGCGAAATAGTTTATGAAAAAAGTCCTTGTTTTGAAAACAAGGGCTTTTTTCTATGTTTGTGATACATAAATACGGTATGCAAGACGTTATTAAGTCTTCATAATAATAAAATATTGAAAATTAAGAAAATATTAAGAGTTTATATAGCGGAAAGTTAAGATGTGTATGGGACATTAGTAATGTACAAAAACATTGAGATGAAATTGGAAAGTGTACTGGTTTAGTACTTTTATTTTCTTGAGGTAGTTTTGCAGAAATAAATTGATATTTTATAAATTTAACAGAAAGGAAGCGTATTATGAAAAAGATAAAAAAATCAATAAAACTTATTGGAGTCATTACTATACTATTACTAACCATAGCACTAATATTTCCTACATGGACTTCGCAAATAAAGAGTAATAACAGTATAAGTACATTAGAACAAGTAGAGATAAATGGAAGTGGTCATGAGATTATGATACGTGGCAAAGATAAGAGGAATCCAGTAATTATCTTTGTTCATGGTGGACCAGGTTCTTCGGAAATACCATATGCTCAAAAATATCAATACTTATTGGAAGAGAAATTCACAGTTGTTAATTATGATCAAAGGGCAAGCGGGAAATCGTATCATTTTTTTGAAGACTATTCGAAATTATCATCAGACCTACTTGTAGAAGATTTATTAGCTATGACAGATTATGTTTCAAAACGTCTCGGTAAAGAAAAAGTAATATTGATTGGGCATTCTTACGGTACATATATTGGAATGCAAGCTGCCTATAAAGCTCCTGAAAAATATGAAGCGTATGTTGGTATAGGGCAGATGAGTGACACAGTAGAAAGTGAGATGGATAGTTTAAAATACGTTATTGAACAGGCGCAAAATGGGGGAAATGCGGAGGAGGTTTCATATTTAAAAGAGTTAACCGAAAAAATTAAAAACGGCGATACATACACTCCGAGAGATTATGTTACAAAATATGGTGGAACATCAAGACTCATTGAAAATCCAGATGGTGATAACATTCAGATGTTACTTAGTAATGAATATAACTTGTTAGACGTAATTCGTTATAACGTTGGATTATCACATTCCCAAACGGTCTTATTAGAAAAAGATTTAAAGAATCCATTACCTACTAAAGTAACTAAGCTAAAGCTACCATTTTATCTTCTTATGGGTAAATATGACTATAATACTTCATTTCATGCAGCTAAAAAATATTTTGATTTGATTGAAGCGGATCAAAAGGAATTTATAGCTTTTGAAAACTCAGCACATTACCCTCAATTTGAAGAAAAGGAAAAGTTTTATGAGTGGATGTGTGATACATTCGTAAAATAGAATTAAATACAAAAAGCACTTAGTTTAAAAATAAGTGCTTTTTTATAGTATGGAATTGATTAGGAAGGAAAATATTGGATAATGATCGAAAGATATAATACAACTTCCAAAAAATGACGGGAATTGCTATGTTTTTTAGAAAGAGGAGTTAATTTGTTAAAAGGTATAGGTACTATACATGGATTTTATTTCTGAATATTCATTTAAATAGAAAGGATAATAGTTATGTTCATTCGAATTGGTAAGTGGTGTGGAGTTACATGTTTACAATTATTTGCGGCACTTATTTGTATCCTTTTTTTAGGGGCACTTCCGCGTTTATTTAAAGGACTGCAAATTGATTTAATCGGTTTTTGGGACACAGTTCTGTTTCTCGGGGAGAAGTTACTAAAACCGGGTGAAATTACGTATGGATTTCGGAACTCAAGAAAGTTATTTCCACAAATATGGATTCATTATGTAGAGACAATGTTTGTATTTATTTCGGCATTTATACTTTCTTTACTCATTGCGTATGTTATCGTTGTGTGGGTATTGCAGCGCTCTCAATCAAAGCAACGTATATGGAATGGAGTTTTCGTCGCACTTGAAAGTATCCCGGACATTTTATTAATTTTATTATCTCAACTTCTAGTAGTAATTATCTTTCAAAAAACAGGATTTATGCCAGTGAAACATGCGGGATTTGGTGAGGATAGAGCTCGTATGTTACCAATAATATGTCTTGCTATACCTACAACGTTATTATTTATGAAGCTACTATTATTACGTTTTAGAGAAGAATTAGAGAAAGATTATAGCATATTTGCAAAGAGTAAAGGACTGAGTTTAAGACATGTTTTGACGCACCATATTTCAAGAAATGTCTTGTTAACAACAGTCTATTATGCAAAAACAAATATTTTATTTATGTTATCAAATTTATATATTATTGAATGGCTATTTAATACGTACGGCATGTTTGTTTTTTTAAAAGAAAATTCCAAATTAGAAATATTTACAGTGAGTTTAGTTATATTATACGTACCGCTTTTTATACTATTTCGTTTATTACATACGCTTTTAAAAAATGTTATAAAGGAGCGTGTGTAACATGTGGCAAGTTGTAAAAAGAGATGTGAGATTTTGGCTAGGTGTTACTTTTTTGAGTGTATTAATGATTGTTAGTATTGGAAATACGGTGTTTTTTGACGGAAATATTCGTGAATTAACAATGATGTATAACGAAAAAGGAGAATTAGAGGCTGCTCCGTTTCACTTACGGGTTACGTTTCAAATTATAGTTCTTGCGTGCCTTGCTGTACCAACTGTTATGTTGTATACGGCGCAAGAAGTAAAGCGTATTAAGAATGAAGAATTTATGTTGGCTGCTACTGTGCTCGGAGGGAGTAAGTGGCAGCGGTTGAAACGCCATGTATGGCCACATATGTTACCATCATTTCTTTTATTAGTAGCCCAGCAATTTGTAAGCACCCTATTACTTCTCTTACATCTTGGTTTGTTAGAACTGTTTTTCGGCGGAACAATAATCTTTGGTATAGAGGCGGATAGTGTAACAAAAGAATGGACAGGATTAATTGGTCAAAACTTCCGTCATTTAACTACTCATACTTGGATCGTGGTCATACCAATTCTTTTTTATAGTATGACAATCTTATCTGGAAATTTGATTAGTAATAGTATGCAAGATGCAATTAAATTAGGAAATGTGAGAAGGCCAAAGGGGGAAAAGAAAAAAGGGAAAGTAGAGAAACAAATACAACCAACTATGAATGATTTTTCATTCTATAGAGAGGTACAAAAATAAAAAAAGATAGCTGAAGACAAATCGTTTTCAGCTATCTTTTTTCGTTTAAAGTGGAGGTAAATCAATTTTACCTTCTTCAAATAATTCTTTTATCATATGTTTCGTATAACCAGCTGCTTGACCAAATGTGATTTTTGCTGGCATTGGTGCTTCGTTTACATCTACAACTACATCAATAATACACGGCCTGTTTTGTTTTACTGCACTTTCGAAAGCAGGTAGTAGTTCATCTAATTTCTCAATACGGTAGCCAATACCGCCGCACGCCTCTGCATATTTTGCGAAATCTGGATTCGTTAAATCGGTGCCGAATTCGATATTACCCATAACTTCTTGTTCGAATTTAATCATGGCAATTTTATTATTGTTCAATACGACGACAACGATTGGTAGTTTATATTTTACAGCTGTTACAAAATCGTTCATAGTCATTCCAAATCCGCCGTCACCACAAACTGCAAATACTTGTTTATTCGGGAACGCAATTTTTCCAGCAAGTGCACCAGGTAAACCGCAGCCAAGTGTTGCGAGCCAGCTTGAAATGATAAATTGCTGGTTCGTCATACGGAAGTGCCTTGCTGTCCAGACCGTTACATTTCCGACATCAACTGAAAGAATGGCGTCATCTTCTGCTACTTGCTGCAATGCATGCATAACGCGTTGTGGTTTAATTGGAGTAGAGGAATCTTCTTCCTGACCGTGTAATTTTTCTTCCCACTTTTTCATCATTTCTTGATGATCCTCTAAGAAGGAATGGTCCTCGTGTTTTTCTACATTTTCAATTAACCATTTTAATGTTTTATCAGCATCACCGGCTAAGCCGATATCTGTCACATAACGCTTCCCGATTTGGGCAGGATCTGTATCGATATGAATTGTTTTTGCCTTTTCAGGTAAGAAACCAGTGAACGGATAAGAAGTACCCACCATAATTAAAGTATCCGCGTGTTTCATTGCTTCATAAGATGGTTTCGTTCCAATTAATCCTAATCCACCGATGCAAAGTGGGTGTTCATCAGGAACAATTCCTTTAGCTGGCAATGTAAGTACGATTGGAGCGCCGATATGTTCTGCGAATGCAAGTAAAGATTCTCTTGCATGTTTTGCGCCTTTACCTGCTAAAATAACAGGTTTTGTCGCTTCATTTATTGCGAGTTTCGCTGCATCTAAATCTTCTTTTTGCGGAAATAGCTCAGGCAATGTAAAAGAAGTGTTTGTAACACGAGCCCCATTTTTTACTTCGAATTTCGGAACGTCATCCGGAATAGTGAGAACAGATACACCTTTTTTCGTATAGGCCATACGAATCGCTTGATTCACTACAGCAGGTAGTTGCTCCGCTGACATAATGCGCTGGTTATACACTGCAACATCATCAAACAATCTTTCTAAGTTTACTTCTTGGAAAAAATCCGTTCCGAGTAAATCGGTTTCTACCTGTCCTGAAATTGCTAGCACAGGAGCCTTATCGAGTTTCGCATCATATAAACCGTTTAATAAATGAATAGCTCCAGGTCCTGCGATTGCCATACAAACACCGAGTTTCCCTGTTAATTTCGCATAAGCGGCCGCTGCTAATGCGCCAGCTTCTTCGTGGCGAACTTGAATGAATTTAATTTTATCTTGTTTTTTTCTTAAAGCTTCAATTATAGAATTAATAGAATCTCCAGGCATACCGTATATATGTTCTACTCCCCATTCAATTAATAAATCAACTAATGCTTCACCAGCTGTTTTCCCAAACATAATTGTTCCTCCTCATAATAGGTAGATAACATTATGTTTTGAAGAAAAAGGAAAAATATACAAATAATAAATTTTTTAGCTTTAATGATGAACAGCGAATAAAGTAAACACTGTTATTAGTAAAAAACCACTAGTTGCCCACATGAGAAATATAAGGAAAGAGAGCTGTTTCTTAGCTTTCCAAAGCATTTCATGAATTGTGACATAACCAAGTGAACCGATAGCGCTTCCCATAATGAGACCTTGTAAATGAAGAGCTTTTCCTTCCATTAAAATGCCAAACACCGTACCGGTACCGAGAATAAGAGAAAGTAATAAAGTTGTTAATAGAAATGAAATATATTTATGTTTTGTAAAAAGAAAGGGGATAATTAAAGCTAATCCTTCTGGAATATGGTGAACGACGATTGCTATTAAAAAGGGGATGGCTGAGTCAGCATGATTAATAAAAGCTGTGCCTAACGCAAATCCACTCGGTATATTATGAATAAATATAGCGAAAGAGAGAAACAGGAATGTTTGCCATGCTTGTTGATCCTTTTTATGTATCATTGGATGGTGACAATAGTTATCTAATAAGCTCATAACTAAAATACCGATAGCTATACCAAGTATAGGACCAATCATTTCATAGCTTGAAAATGTTTCAGGAATAATTTCAAGGGATAAAAGGCCAAGCAAAATACCACCACATAATGCATATAAACGATGCATCTTTTCTTCAATTAGTTGACGTGTTGCAACTCCAACAGCACCTCCTAATAGTAATCCACCGAACGAAAAAAATGTTACAATCATTGGAATCCATAAACGCTCCATAATATCACACTCCGATTGTAGTCCCTTATTTTTAACTTACGAAAAGTTAAGTTGGATTAGTCCAAGTAATTGTGTTTGAGTATAGAGAAAAAACTAGCAATTCGTTATAATTTATATATTAAATTTAAGTGGGAATATGAAAAGGGGAATTGATTATGCAGCAAATTAAAAAAATAGGAAACTCATTTTGGTATATGACACCTGTTTCTGAAACAGATAGACCTATATTAGGAATGGTCGTTGGAAAAGAAAAAACTTTAATGATTGATGCAGGGAATTCAGAAGAACATGCACAATTGTTTTTAGAAATGCTAAAAGAACAGAATGTATCGAGTCCTGATTTCGTAGCACTAACGCATTGGCACTGGGATCATATTTTTGGATTACCTGTACTACAAGAGGCATTGTCTATTGCACATTCTGAAACGAAAAAAGAGATGAGTACACTTGTTTCTTATGAATGGACAGATGAAGCGTTGGACACACGTGTAAAAGAGGGTACTGAAATTGAATTTTGTGCGGAGTGTATCAAAAAAGAGTTTAATGAAAAAGCGAGAAATATTAAAATTATTCCTCCAACTTTAACATTCCAGAATCAACTTGAATTAGATCTTGGTGAAGTGACATGTGTGCTAAAGCATGTGGGCGGAGATCATTCACATGACTCTGTTGTTATGTATATAAAAGAAGAAAAGATATTGTTTTTAGGAGACTGTATATATGCAGATATTTTTTCTTCGAAGTGGAACTATACGACGAAACGAACGGTTACATTAATAGATGAATTAGAAAAATTTGATGCTGAGACATATATTCTTTCTCATGGGACAGCTATAAATCGGGAGGAGTTTTTAAAAGAAATACAATTGCTAAAAACAGTAGGAACATACACAGAAGCTCATAAAGGCGATGAAGAGAAGATAAAGGCAGCGTATAAACAAGAGCTAGATAGAGAATTAAATGAAGATGAGTTAGAAACAATAACGTATTTTGTAAATGGTTATGAAATGGTTAGCCAGTAAAACGCAACTCTAATCAAATAGCCTTAAACTGTACAAAAAGAGTATTGAAGTTTACTTCAATACTCTTTTTAATAAGTAAATATTAAGCCGCAACCAATTTGAGTTTTTTTGCAGGCTTATCATCTGAAGTTATACGACTTTATTTATTTTTCGTATAGATAGAATTTCAAGTGGAAGCTTTCTTTGCTAAGTCAGTTATATAGTTGAAAAAAACATTGTGGTTTACATTATAAACGACATTTACAGGTCGCCCATCATCAGTTTCCACTGTACGCCCTTGGCTAGGTCCGTATGTATGAACAATACTTTTAATCGTTTGTACCTTTGCAAGGTCAGCTTTCCCAACAAACGCAGCGGTTAATACATCCCACAAATAGTAAGTAGAGTTCGTTGAAAAGTGAACGAGAGGAGGAACCATCGCATAGCATTGACCAAGGAAATCAACACCAATATATTTACGCTCTTTTGCCCACTGTTCACGGATGTCTATTGTTAACGGAACTTGATTTGTACTTTCTAGTGTTACTAAGTCGATTTCAATCTTCGCCTCCCATACACGATCTACTGCTTCAGGGTCCCAAAACGAATTCCACTCAGCCGTTCCATCGTGTTCCGGCTCATGTACATTGCCTGCGGTCCGAAATGTACCGCCCATCCAAACGAGACGTTCAATTTTATCTTCGATTATAGGAGCCTCATATAATGCACGGGCTAGGTCAGTTAGCGGCCCTGTAAATAATAAAGTTGTTTTTCCTTCCGTTTGTAGAAGAGTTTCTATTAAATGATGATGCGCAGGTTTGGCTGCTGCAGGTGTTGCAACTTTTCCATACTCATTTAAAATGGGTAAAGCATCTACATAAAATGCATGCATTCGCCAGTCTTTCGGAAATGGATTTTTTCCACGAGAGTTTGACGCTGCTACTTCGATATTACCTTTGCCGAAGCGATCAATAATTTTACGACTTGCAGACATTGCGGGTTCTAAATAACAATCTGCAGGGATAACTGAAACACCTGTAAGTTCGACATTACCCATCTGGAGTAATAAAAATAGTGAAATTAGATCATCTACACCACCATCATGATTGAAGTACACCTTTTTCATCATTGTAATCTCCATTCTCTAATATTTAGCCAAGAATTAAATTTTAATTTTGGAAAAATCATCGATAATTTCCACCACCTGAATTTTCCCATTAATCAGTAGTTCAGGTAATTCGCTTTTGCTATTTCCTTTCCAATAGTCTCTAGCCTGTTCAATTTTTCTGGAGAAAGAAATACCATCTTCTTTTGGTAAAAGATTTCCGTCGCTTTCAAAAGAATTTCCACTCACTAGTAGCTTAACAATCTGTAAAACATCTCGGTTGTAAGAATCAAATAACGCTTTCCATTTCAAAGCATCTTCATAGCTTTTAGAAGCATATAAGCAAGATAACCTTGAAGGGTATTCAGGATATTCTTGAAGCCTAACCATTTCGACAATCGTTTCCCTAACGGCTCTAATTGTTTGATCCGTATATTTCATAACTACTTGAGCGTTTTCATTATTTATATGTAGTTCGTTATTTATATAATTGCTTTTTAAAATTTGAATAGAATCTTCGCCAGTAGCATTTAAGTGTTCTCTTTCAAAAAAGAAGTGATATAAAGTGTTAGTTTGATTATTATCAAAATGAATGATTTGTCCGATATTCATTTTTTTCTTTGTAACGATGTGATATGCGTAAAATTCTGCTTCATTCATAGTTATCCTCCTAGTAGTAATATATTTCAATGTTAAATTTAGTAATTCAACATTGAAATATATAAAACCTTTATAAACATACAGTTATAGAATGGGAAGATTAGAGTGAAGAGTGAAAGAAATAAACGTAAACGCTTTCGAAATGTTCACAAAATGTTCACTTACGAAGGAGTTTCCAATATCGATATAATGGCAAAGACTCAAAGAGAAGGGATGATGAAAGTTGCCAACAACAAGAAAGGAAAACCTCCAATTCGGTATGATGATGTGCCTAGGGATGGTTATCGTAATGACGTTTTACAATTTATTATTGAACGGAGCAGGAGGGCCAATTCATATTAAGGAGATCGCATTAGAACTACTAATTGGATTTATGATTGCGTTATTAATTGAGATATGTATCGTTGGGCCTTGTGCGAAAAAAATTGTATTCGCGATACCGTTTAATAAATCGAAGAAAATAAATATTATAGTAGCGATGGCTACAGCTATGGTAATCGGAATGGTTTTCTTTATGTCATTTTACGGAATGGCTATGATGTATTTACATGGTGGACTACAAGGGGAATCATTTGTTTCAAGTTATTTTTCAATTTTTATTAAAAATTTCATTATGGCTTATCCATTACAATTAATTATTATGGGGCCGCTTGTGCGTTTCTTATTTGCGAAGTTTGTTATGAAGAAGACTGTTAATGTAGCGTAGTTATAATATGTAAAAAATTATATATTAATAAAAATATAAAAACACATCTCAAATTTTTGAGATGTGTTTTTTGTTCATTTCTAATTATTTTCATAGTGATGTGATATTTGTCCTTTTGCCTTTTAGGGTCATAGCTTTTAATTAAGTTAGAAATAAAAAATTAGGAGATGATTTTTTGAAAGGCATTGTATTTGCTGTTTTTGCTGGTGTATGTATAACACTTCAAGGAACCTTTAATGCGAAACTTAGTTCACATATCGGCATATGGTCAACGAGTATTATAACGCATTTAATTGGGTTCCTTATTGCAATAACTATATTTTTGTTAAAGAAAGAAGAGAAAGTAACGGATTTAAAGGGTGTGAAAAAAACATATTTAGTAGCCGGTGCATTTGGTGGATTCATTATTTGTGCAGAAACTATAGCGATATATTCAATGGGGGTTACATTGACAGCTGGCACACTTATGGTTGCTCAATTGTTAACAGCAACTTTCATTGAAATAAAAGGACTGTTCCATATAAAAAAGATACAGATGGAGAGATATCATATTGTGGGAACAATAGTAATGATTATAGGGATTGTAATATTTAATATGTGAATAGAAGGAGGAAATGAGAATGGAGAATAGATCAGATTTAATTATTCATTATTTGAAAACTAATAAAATATTTGAGATTTTTTCAGAAATAGATACAGCTTATTTTCAAATAAATCATTTTGAAAAAGGCAAGTTTATTTGCAATATAGATGACGAAATGGATCGTTTATATTTTGTAGTGAAAGGTAAAGTAAAAGTTTATACGATTACACCAGAAGGAAAGAAACTAATTCTTCGCTTTATCAATCCATTGGCGGTTGTTGGTGATCTTGAATTGATACAAAAAAGCAAGACTCATAATGTCGTTGAAGCTTGTTCAGATGTTGTAGCTATCTCCATTTCTAATACGGTTATTAGAAACAAGTTATTACATGATCCTATATTTATGAACTTCTTGCTTGAAAACATTGCGAACACGTTAAAAATATCGACCCGTTTTACAGCTCTAAATTTACTTTATCCAGTAGAAGTGCGTGTAGCTAGTTATTTACTATCAATTTCAACAGATAGTAACGGAAATATGTATAAAGAGGATTTAGATGCAACTTCCATATCAAGTATTGCTGATTTTATAGGAGTAAGTTATAGGCACGTAATTCGGGTGTTACAAAAATTAAATAAAGAAAAATTAATTGAAAAGAAAAATGGAGTTATCGTAATTAAAGATTTTTCTAGAATGAAGGAAGTTGCTAAAGATAATATATATGAGCAATGAAAGGGAGAGGAATATTTTGATTGGATTTAGTTTAGCTATATTTGCTGGAGTATTAATTAGCTTACAATCTATTTTTAACACAAAGGTCAATGAATGTGTAGGACAGTGGTTAACAACTGCATGTGTTCTTGGAATAGGTCTCATAAGTTCTGGTCTATTTTATATCATAACAGAGAAAAGTATTAGCATTAATTTTTACACTACAAATTATTTGTTTTATATAAGCGGATTGTTTGGCATTGGATTAATTATTTGTATAATGGGTGCAATAAAGAGTTTAGGTCCAGCGTATACGGTGTTAATTAGTCTTATTACACAATTAGTTGTTGCATTATGTATTGATACATTCGGATTGTTTGGAATGGAGAGCGTTCCAATACAAATAAATAAATTAGTTGGAATAGGTGTATTAATTGTAGGGGTAGGAATTTTTAAAAATCTATTTTCGAATAAGAAAGCTATTCATATAAACAAGGATAGGGTCTAAAGAATTTAAAGGAAAAAGGTGTTAATGATTAGAATAATTACACTTAGCTCGAATGGCTGAGGAACAATTAACTGGCCAATATAGATTAGACTAAGTTAAAGAAATGAAAAAAGAAACTATATATAAAACGGGTTCTTTTTTACATAAATTTCAAGAATTTTGATGGTGAACTAGAAAAATGGCTTCTCAAATTCTTTTAAAACGATCCTTTAAAGTGGAGTTAATAACATAGGTATCATTAGGGAAAAAACCTCATATGAGTAGTCAGAGGGTGTTTAAATAGCATTTTGTTTTTATTTATAGTATTTAATAAACTATAATATAACTTCATTTAAAGGTATTTTGATTCTTAATTAAAAATAAAGTGGAAAATTAAGAATATGTTGATGTGGTGCGGTATGAAAGCTAGGTAGCATAAAGATTAATAATACAAAGATGAACAACATATAAATAAAGTTTATTCATATGTTCTATCTCCCCTGCAATTCCTAGTATTTTTGAAATCTATATATTTCTTCCTCATTTGTGGAAAATAAAACTAATGTTGGGACCAGTAATATTGTGGGGATTAGATAAAAATAGTTGTCCCTATATCGCCAGAATTTTAAATATTCCATTCGTTTTTTATGTTTTCTTTTTTTATTTTTGTACTGATGATAAGATTCTTTTCTCAATTAGATCTTTAAATAACGTAGATCTATTTGGTGCTTGAATTTCTTCCAACGTGTACTTTCCGAAGCATAGTGGTTCATAAATAGTCTTATCATTGTCCTCTGTCGTTAATTTCCCGACTTTTTGTTATCTTTGTCTAAAATTTGAAACACAGTAGGTTTTCAGTTTTACATTTAAATTAGCATTATCTATTTTTGGAATTCAATTTGTACAAGTAATTGAATTGAAATTTTGATTGTTGGTTTTTGTGGTGGTACAGTATCTCTTGTTACTTTCGCTGTATTTTGAATCTTTTTTCCAGCTTGGTCCTCGCATGGAGTACCACTGTATTTTGTATGTTCTTCACTGTTTTCTCAAGTGTAATGATTAGATCTTGTAGAATTAAGAAATGACCTTCATTCATTTCATTTTCTTATCTACTCTGATATTTAGATGCTAATTACAATTAAATAATATATGATTTTCATAAAAAAGATATAGTAATATTTTGTCGTGAATTGTACTAATTTGATATTTTATAGTATTATTTGTCGTGAATTATACCTAGCAGAATATATATTATGAAACTATAAAAGGAACAATGAGGAAAATTATCAAATAATTTACTTAAAAGGAGAATGTAATGAATACTTCTATCGATATACAACACTTGTGTGATCTTGCACATAAAGCATTTAATGCCCCTGTACATATTTTATCTACAGACAAAAAAATTTTATATCATTCTACATCTGATGATGTTTATAGTCCTTTTTATTCTTCAAAAGAAGAACATCTTAGTGATATTTATCAAGAAAACGATCCCTTTAACTTACCACTTTTCAGATGTAACAGCTATCTTGAAAATTTTGTTCTAATACATATAGAAAATCATGATCACATTAAAGGGACTATTATTATCGGTCCCACTATACATCCAAAAGGTTCAGATGATATGACCATAAAACTTCAAAAAGAATTTAAATCAAGTGATAAAATTCAAGAAAGACTAGCCTATTATCAGTGTTTATCTGAGATTGAAAAAACTACATTAATTGATATGGGAATTTTATTACATTACATGATTTTCAATGAAAAGTTAGATGTGGGTATTGTTTTAGAAAAAAATAAAGTACTAGAGGAAGTTCCTAATAAAATTGTGAAACCTGATTTATATATTTTAAAACGCCGACAAAACAAACCTAAAACTCACAACATGGCATTAGTAAATGATTTCTTTTTGACTATCAAAGAAGGAAATAAAAAAAAGTTAATACAGTATATGTATGCAGTTTCACAAGAGGATGTTGAACTGATGTTAATAGAGGATCCGCTCAGGAACCAAAAAAACCTTGGAATTATTGCGATTACCTTAGCTACTCGATATGCGATAGAAGGGAACCTGCCACCAGATATTGCTTTTGCTCATAGTATTTTATATATACAAACTCTGGAACAATTAGATAACGTAGAATCTGCAAAGCGATTGTCAGGAGACGCTTTACGTACCTTTGCAGATCGTGTGAAAGAATTCAATGCACAAAAGTATTCATACGCGGTTACTACATGTATGAAACATATTAATAAAAATGTTTACGATGGAATAACTCTCAATGAACTTGCTAATCATTTGGAAATTACCCCTACTTATCTGTCTAAACTATTTAAAAAAGAAATGGGAATTACTTTAAGCGAATATATTCAAAGGGAACGAGTGGAAGAAGCAAAAAAATTATTAACTCTAACTACTTATTCGCTATCAGATATCTGTGCTTGGCTTAACTTTAATGACCAAAGTTATTTTACGAGGGTTTTCAAAAAAATTACTAGCATGACCCCTAGACAGTACCGTGAAAAATATACAATAATATAGGCTTGTTATCTGGTCTCAATGTAAAAACTTAAAAATAGGTGTAAGTAATCTCTAAAACTTGAAAATACTGAGCTTATTACTCTAGAAAAAGTGTGTGATTTGTTTAGATAAGGAACTTGTATTCAAATAGACGTATGATCAACCTGATATTATCTTGTTAGCGGAACAGTTTCAATTTTCAGGAGTTGGCAAAAATAATGGAGAAACGAAGCTTATCTATTTTTTAAATAATAATTAGGCGCTGGATTTATCAGTATAGTTCTGAATTAGACAAACGAGTCTGACGTCAGCTCAAACAAATAGCTTTTGAAGAGTCCATGAAACATATATCCAAGCAAAAGCACAATGGAAATGTTTATACCATATTGTTAACTTGAAACACTATTTTTCTAAAGAAAACAAAAAAACAGAAGGCTGCAAAGGATTTTTAAGAAAGCTTTGCAGCTATTTTATATTTTAAAATCTATGGTTATAACGATGGATAAGTTTATAGATTAATATCTCCATTTTAAATATTTATTAATGTTGATATTAGGGTATATTTCGTAAAAATTAATAATGTAACATATATCACATGATATATCTATGTTTTATGCAATTATACATAACTAAATAAAGGTAAAAAAGTATAAAAAAACCTATTAAATTATTCTATAAGTATTTTTTCTAAAATATAATTTCTTGGTTAAGCTAAAATAGTTATTTTGTAACCTTATATATATTAATTTGTAATCATTACAATTACAGAGGTGAAATTTTTAATTAATTATATTTGTATAATATTTTTGGCTCGTGTTTTTACTTAACAGTTAAATTATTGAGTACAATCGACAAAATTTTGCTATTTACGCATTAAAAATTTAATGTTTTAATGAACAACATAACTGGTATGACCAGAGAGAAAGGAGAAGATGACGCTAATAGGAGTATAGCGAAGTTGTAAGTAACATTATGTCGAAAATAATTATCTTAATAATCAGTTAATTAACGAGAGACCTAGAATCTCAAAATGATCAAGTTTGTAATAAAAGTGTTCTAAGTTTTTGCATAACAAAAGTGAATTTATTCCGCAATAAAAGTATAAGCAATGTACAGTATAAGTTCATCTTTTGTAGTCTTGTAAGGCTCTTGCTGACAAAACTAAGAGACATATTATGTAATTGATATTAAACAAGGTCAAAACAGGATTAACTGTCAGCATTGGTTTATCTATCCTCGCGGTTCTGTAAGTTAAACCGCAACTCTATGGGAGAATTAATATTTTACTACCCATTGGGTGTCTAATTCAAATATAGCTGATGAATTTTTATTGTTTATTTTTGAAAAATAGAGTATCTAAATGAGAGATGAGTAAAATTCTTACATCCTATTAGAAGTAAAAAATAAGGATAACACCCTATCTGAAAGACTTCTCTTTCCTCATCCGTGTACAAAGAGAGAGCCTAGTGCTAGGTCGTACAAGTTATATGAATCAATTTATAGAAAAAAATGGTAAAGGAGTGTACGGAATGAAGAATAAAATAATGACAGGATTTTTAATAACATCCATTGTAACTGGAGCGACTATTCCTATCAATACTCTCGCAACACCAATCGTTCAAGCAGAAACTCAACAGGAAAACATGGATATTTCTTCATCATTACGAAAATTAGGTGCGCAATCTAAATTAATCCAAACGTATATTGATCAATCTTTAATGAGTCCTAATGTACAGCTAGAGGAAGTCCCAGCTTTAAATACAAATCAATTCCTAATCAAACAAGATATGAAGGAATGGTCATCGGAACTCTATCCACAGTTAATTCTATTAAATTCAAAAAGCAAAGGATTTGTAACAAAATTTAATAGCTATTATCCGACATTAAAATCGTATGTAGACAATAAAGAAGATAGAGAAGGTTTTGTGGATAGACTTGAAGTACTTCAAGAAATGGCTATGACGAATCAAGAAAATGCGCAACGACAAATTAATGAGTTAACTGATCTTAAATTACAGCTTGATAAAAAATTAAAAGATTTCGATACTAATGTGGCAACTGCGCAAGGCATATTAGGTACAGATGGAACAGGAAAAATAGATCAGTTAAAAAATGAAATATTAAATACCAAAAAAGCAATTCAAAATGATTTACAACAAATTGCATTAATACCAGGAGCTTTAAATGAGCAGGGATTTGCTATATTCAAAGAAATTTATAGTCTTTCAAAAGAAATTATTGAACCGGCTGCTCAAGCAGGGATGGCAGCGTATAACAAAGGAAAAGAAATTAACAACTCTATTCTAGAAGCTGAGAAAAAAGCAGCGCAAGAAGCGACAGAGCAAGGTAAAACAGCTCTAGAAATTGAATCGGCAAAAAAAGCAGCTCGTGAAGCAATTGAGAAAAGCAAACAAGGTGAAATAGCTGCAGCTGCAGCTGCAAAAACGCAAGAATATGACCTGATGAAAGCCATTGATACTGAAAAGATTAAGAAAACATTTGGTGTCTTCGCAGAAGTAAATAAACTAACAGCAGAGCAGCGATCATATTTAGATGACTTAGAGAAACAAAACCAAAAAATATATGATTTAACAACGAAACTATCAATAGCAGATTTGCAAAAATCAATGCTTCTTCTTTCACAAAATGATTTGCATACGTTTGCAAATCAAGTAGATGTAGAACTTGACCTACTAAAGCGCTATAAAGAAGATTTGGATCTAATAAAAAATAATATTACAAAATTATCTACTAATGTTGATGCAACTAACGAGCAGTCTCAAAAAGATACATTAAGACAATTAAAAAATGTAATAAGTTACCTTGAAGAACAGGTATATAAATTTTGATATTACGTTTTTGGAAAAACTATGAAAATTCTAGGAATCTAGCGAAAAAAGGAGAAAAGTGATGAAAAAATTCCCATTCAAAGTGCTAACTTTAGCCACTCTGGCAACGGTTATAACTGCTACTACTGGTAACACTATTCATGCATTTGCACAAGAAACGACCGCTCAAGAACAAAAAGTAGGCAATTATGTTTTAGGTCCTGAGGGACTGAAGAAAGCATTGGCTGAAACAGGGTCTCATATTCTTGTAATGGATTTGTACGCAAAAACAATGATTAAGCAACCGAATGTAAATTTATCTAATATCGATTTAGGATCAGAAGGAGGAGAGTTGCTCAAAAATATTCACCTTAATCAAGAACTGTCACGAATCAATGCGAATTATTGGTTAGATACAGCGAAGCCACAGATTCAAAAAACAGCTCGTAATATTGTAAATTACGATGAACAATTTCAAAATTATTACGACACATTAGTAGATACTGTACAAAAGAAAGATAAGGCAGGTCTAAAAGAGGGCATAAATGATTTAATTACAACAATTAATACAAATTCAAAAGAGGTAACAGATGTAATTAAGATGCTACAAGACTTCAAAGGGAAACTATATCAAAATTCTACAGATTTTAAAAATAATGTTGGTGGTCCAGATGGGAAAGGTGGATTAACTGCAATATTAGCAGGTCAACAAGCAACGATTCCACAACTTCAAGCTGAAATTGAGCAACTTCGTTCTACTCAGAAAAAACATTTTGATGATGTATTAGCATGGTCAATTGGTGGTGGATTGGGAGCAGCTATTTTAGTTATTGCAGCTATTGGAGGAGCAGTTGTAATTGTTGTAACTGGTGGTACAGCAACACCGGCTGTTGTTGGTGGACTTTCAGCTCTTGGAGCAGCTGGTATCGGTCTAGGAACTGCGGCTGGTGTCACGGCATCTAAGCATATGGACTCCTATAACGAAATTTCTAACAAAATCGGGGAATTAAGTATGAAAGCAGATCGTGCTAATCAAGCAGTTCTTTCGCTTACTAACGCGAAAGAAACATTGGCATATCTATACCAGACTGTAGATCAAGCGATATTGTCTCTAACAAATATTCAAAAGCAATGGAATACAATGGGCGCAAATTATACAGATTTACTGGATAATATCGATTCTATGCAAGACCACAAATTCTCTTTAATACCGGATGATTTAAAAGCTGCTAAAGAAAGTTGGAATGATATTCATAAAGATGCAGAATTCATTTCAAAAGACATCGCTTTTAAACAGGAATAGAACTGAAAATGAAAACTTATATTGGAGGAATATAAAATGATGAAAAATATCCCGTACAAACTAATCGTCGCATCGGCTCTTTTAACTATGACAGCAACTTCTGTAGTCTCACCAGTAGCAACTTTTGCAAGTGAAATTGAACAAACGAACAATGGAGATACGGCTCTTTCTGCAAATGAAGCGAGAATGAAAGAGACCTTGCAAAAGGCTGGATTATTTGCAAAATCTATGAATGCCTATTCTTATATGCTAATTAAGAATCCTGATGTAAATTTTGAAGGAATTACTATTAATGGATATGTAGATTTACCTGGTAGAATCGTACAAGATCAAAAGAATGCAAGAGCACATGCTGTTACTTGGGACACGAAAGTAAAAAAACAGCTTTTAGATACATTGACTGGTATTGTTGAATATGATACAACGTTCGACAATTATTATGAAACATTGGTTGAGGCGATTAATACAGGGGATGGAGAAACTTTAAAAGAAGGAATTACAGATTTACGAGGTGAAATTCAACAAAACCAAAAGTACGCACAACAATTAATAGAAGAATTAACTAAATTAAGAGACTCTATTGGACAAGATGTTAGAGCATTTGGAGGCAATAAAGATCTTTTGCAGTCGATTCTAAAAAACCAAGGTGCAGATGTTGATGCAGATCAAAAGCGTCTAGAAGAAGTATTAGGATCAGTAAACTATTATAAACAATTAGAATCTGATGGGTTTAATGTAATGAAGGGTGCTATTTTGGGTCTACCAATAATTGGCGGTATTATAGTGGGAGTAGCAAGAGACAACTTAGGTAAGTTAGAGCCTTTATTAGCAGAATTACGTCAGACCGTGGATTATAAAGTAACATTAAATCGTGTAGTTGGAGTTGCTTATAGTAATATTAATGAAATGCACAAGGCACTTGATGATGCTATTAACGCTCTTACTTATATGTCAACGCAGTGGCATGATTTAGATTCTCAATATTCGGGCGTTCTAGGCCATATTGAGAATGCAGCTCAAAAAGCGGATCAAAATAAATTTAAATTCTTAAAACCTAATTTAAATGCAGCGAAAGATAGTTGGAAAACATTACGAACAGATGCTGTTACATTAAAAGAGGGGATAAAGGAATTAAAAGTGGAAACTGTTACTCCACAAAAATAGGGAAATATTTATTCTGTTGCAAAGTGACCCATAACATAGAGAGTCTATGATTACACTGATAAACAGTAAAGCGGTAATTAATAAATCCTTATATATTAAAAAGGCGGAGTCTCATTAAAGACTTCGCCTTTCACTTATATATAAGTTGTATCCAAATAAAAAGATAGCCATGTAGTTTACTTGTTTTTAAAAATTTGTAACAGAATCGATCAATAGGAGACAGGTTATATAGATTTGCTTAATAATATCGAATCTATGCAACAACATCTTCTTTTAATAAGAATAGGACTTGAAATCATACTCTATACAGGAGGAATAAGAAAAGATGAAAAAAAAACCTTATAAAATACTGGCTGTATCAGCATTTTTAATTATGACAACTACCTATGCACTCACACCAATAGCAACCTTTGCAATTGAAACTGAACAAACGAACACTGGAGATATGTCTCTTTCAGCAAATGAAGAAAAGATGAAAAAAACTGTACAAGATGCTGGGTTATTTGCAAAGGCTATGAATGAATATTCTTATTTGCTAATTAATAATCCGGATGTGAGTTTTGAAGGGATTTCTATTAATGGGTATGCAGATTTACCTAGTAAAATTGTACAGGATCAAAAGAATGCAAGAGCACATGCTGTTACATGGAATACAAAAGTAAAAAAACAGCTTTTAGATACATTGACCGGCATTATTGAATACGATACAAAGTTTGAAAATTATTATGAAACATTAGTAGAGGCGATCAATAATGGAAATGGGGATACTTTAAAAAAGGGGATTACAGATTTAAGGGTGGGGATTCAACGAAACCAAAAGTCCGCAAAAGCGTTAATAGAAGAATTAACTAAATTTAAAAACGCTATTGGAGAAGATGTTAGAGTATTTGGAAGCCATAAAGAGACCTTGCAATCGATTTTAAAAAACCAAGGAGCTGATGTAGAGACTGATCAAAAGCGTTTAGATGAAGTTTTAGGACAAGTAAACTATTATAAGAAATTAGAATCTGATGGGTTAATAATGGTGAAAGTCCCTTTTATCCCCACGCTTATTTCTGGTGGCATAATGATAGGTACTGCTAGAGATAATTTAGGTCGATTAGAGCCTGCTTTAGCAGAATTACGTAAAACTGTAGATTATAAAATTACATTAAATCGTGTAGTCGGAGTTGCATTTCATAATATTAGTGATATGCATAGTACGATTGATAGTGCTATTACTGCTCTTACTTATATGTCCACACAATGGGATGATTTAGACTCTCAATATTCGGGCGTAATGGGGCATATTGATAAAGTTGATGAAAAAGCTGATCAAAATAGATATAAATTTTTAAAGCCTAACTTGAATTCAGCTAAAGACAGTTGGAAAACATTAAGAGCAGATGTTGTCACATTACTAGAAGGTATAAAAATTGCAGAGAAGAAAGAACAAGATTTTATGAATCTACTTCGTCCATCAAACGTTTTTTACTTTTATAAAAAAATCCATAACGCATATACTTTTGAAATAAAGACTGGAACAAATGCACCAAATGCGTCTTATAAAGTTATGAATTTAACTAAAAACACTGTTCATCATATGTGGAGTGGAGGTGCTAATACAAGCATGTGGGCTGACTGGCTTTCATTCAATCCAAATGATGAATTTGCGGTGGTAGCAGTAGTGGATGGAAAAGAATATGTTGTATATAAAGACAAAGTAGAAAATATAATGAACTGAACCCGAAAAAATGTATTAATTGGAGATGGTACACTAAACTAGACACCAAGTTAATTGAAAAATTGACCGGCATATGGCTCCTTATTTCCTAGAACCCCTAGCTAAAGCAAAGGAATTCGTACATAGATTAGTTGACATTTATGTAGGTTTCATCCATTTTCAAAGATAGTTTTTCTTTTTTGTTTTATTTTTCAAAAATCACGAATGAAATTTCCGCATTTACGAACTCAGCACATAATGGTTGTTAGATGAATTGACATACCACGTCCCTTTAGAATTTCAGGCATATTATGATAACTTAAAGAAAAAAATAATAGTAGCAAATGGCTACTATTATTTTTCTTTAAAATATCACATCTATCATGTTCCTTATTTGCTTTCCCAGAATTTATTCTAGTTAAAAAAACCTTGCACCAGAACACATATTGTTCTGATGCAAGGTTCGCTGCAATATAAAATACACGACAGTAAGGGCAAGACATAAAATGTGATTTCAAATGAAACATATGTATATGTGAAGTAAGGTAAAAGAGGGGCTGCTCATAACCAGTAGCCCTTCTTTATAACGTTATTTTGCAGGGGAATGTTCAAATATACGTTATATATCATATTCCTCTTTTTCGGAAGAGCAACAAGAACATCTAGCTTAAAAATTTTCACAACAGAGCCAGATAACGTGTTAAAGTATTAATTACTGTGCATGTAAAGATAAAAAAAAGAGCCTTACAAAAAGATGTTTGTAATAGTTTAGCTTATACGATTTTAGGGGATTAATAGTACTTTGTGCCGTTATTATTAACCTAATTTCCAAGAAAAAGAGGTGAATGTAGGATGACTAAACCTTTTAAAAAAAATAGTCGTTATATGGTTGGATTGGACAGTCTAAGGGGCCTAGCTATACTAGGTGTTATTTTGTATCATATTAATTTTAATTGGATGCCTGGAGGATTTTTAGGAGTTACTGTATTTTTTGTACTTTCAGGTTATTTAATTACAGATATTCTAGCCATAGAGTGGAAGAGAAATAAGAGAATTGATTTAAAAAAATTCTGGCTTAGTAGGGCAAGGAGATTGCTTCCAGGAATGCTTGTTATGCTCGTTATAACGTTGGCATGGATTACAGTTTTTCATAGCTCTTTACTTGAAAAAATGCGCGGAGATTCATTAGCGGCATTATTTTATGTTAGTAACTGGTGGTATATTTATCATAAATTATCGTACTTTGATAATTTTAACCAGCTTTCTCCATTGAATCATTTTTGGTCGTTAGCAGTTGAGGAACAATTCTACGTTGTTTGGCCGTTTATCATTAGTTTAGGGCTTTACTACATAAAAAAACAATCCCGTATGATTTTATTAATTTGTCTGGGAGCCGTTGCTTCAGCTTTAGCGATGGCAATTTTGTATGAACCTGGAGCTGATCCGAGCAGAATATATTATGGTACAGATACGAGGGCCTTTTCCTTACTTATCGGAGCGGTACTTGCCTTAGTTTGGCCAAGCAATAGACTTGCAAATAAAATTATCCCAAAGGCGCGTTTCATTCTTGATGTAGTGGGGGGCATTGCCCTTATTATTATTTTGGTTATGTTTTGGAAGACCAATCAATATGATCCATTTCTATACAAGGGAGGAATGGTTCTCTTATCAATTGCAACAGCATTGTTAGTCGCAAATCTAGCTCATCCAGCTAGTCGTATTGCTCAATTTTTACGATTTAGACCTTTACGTTGGATAGGGATAAGATCGTATGGCATATACCTCTGGCATTATCCAATTCTTACATTGACGACTCCAAAGGTAAATGCTGGGGATTTTTCATTAATAAGAGCAATCCTTCAATTTCTTTTGATTATATTGATTGCGCAAATTTCATGGAAGTTTATTGAAAAACCAATCCGACAAGGTGCGCTCCGGAACATTCAGTTTAAGAATTTAAGAATTCAAAATGTCACTTTAGGTGTTAAGTTAGCTTTAATTTGTACATTATTCGTTTCGTCGATAGCGGTCGTAGGGTTATCAAAAGCTAGTAAGGCTAAGGAGAACTCTCAACAAGATAAGGTAAAAGCAGCACAAACACAACCGGCGCCACATCCAGTTGCAGTTTGGGAAAATCCAAATCAAGAGACGCCTCAAAAACAAGGGGAATCAAGAGAAGTAAATTCTGCGCAACCTAAAAATTCACTCACAGTTACTGCGATAGGCGATTCCGTTATGATTGATATTACTCCGTATTTAAAAAATACTTTTCCTGATATTAGGATTGATGCCCAAATTGGTCGCCAGCTGTCAAAAGCGATTCCGGTAGTTGAACAGTTAAAATATGAAGGTAATTTAGGAAATTATGTCATTATTGGATTAGGTACAAATGGAGCCTTTACTACTGAACAACTTGTTTCATTAATAAAAGTAATTGGAAACGAACGTAAAATCATATTTATTAATACGAGAGTACCACGTCCGTGGGAATCAATCGTGAATGAGAGACTGAAAGTAACGGTATCTGAATATCCGAATGTAACTCTAGTTGATTGGTATGCAGCAAGTGCTGGAAAGAAAGACTACTTTGCACCTGACGGTGTGCATTTAACCAAAGTAGGTGCAGAAGCATACGCAGCACTTGTAGCCAAAGCGGTGAAGCAATAATTAAATATGTTTTATTAACTTCTGTTGGGTAAGGAAATGGTTCTGAGTATGAGGTGCCACTCTGAGGTTTAATTACAATTCAAAAAAGAATATTATTCATGTTCTTCTAATCTAAGATTTAGAGTGGCCTGACTCACTTCTGTAATTTGACATGAAATATATGCAAACCTGAAAAAAAGAAAAGGAACTAGAAGAGGCTACAAAGAATACAAAATATGAAGTTGAAATATTAGGAAGAGACTCCGCAGGTAGAAGCACTGCAAATACATTAAAAGAACGACTTGCAATGAAAAAAATTAATTCAAATCCACAAAGAATAGTTCTAACGAGAATACCAATGACAGATTCTTGTTGACCCAAAGAAGGTGGCTAGGAATGGAACTCTTGTAGCAATTCATTATTTTAAAAATAATAGAACAGGCGAATTTAATGATTTTAAATTTAAAAATTAATTTTTTGTTGATAGGAGCTTGTATGTGAAGGTAATGTGTATAAAAAATTCAGGAGATACATTTTCAGAGGTTTTATTAGATCAAGGATATAATCGAGACTCTATTATAAATTTAGAAACCGATAAGGAATATGTGGTTTATGGTATTAGTTCATTGAATGGAGCATTAGACTATCTAATCTTGGGTGAAAATGAAAACTTGCCTTCATGGTACCCAGCAGAATTGTTTGAAGTATCGAACCCTTTACAACCTTTAGAATGGTATTTTGCGGATCATAAACATAGTAAAGCGACAACGATACAATATATATGGGGTTATAAAGAATTAGCTTTAAATGATAGACATGCTCTTGGTTTAATAGAAAGGGAGAATAAAGATATTGCAATATTTTTAAAGCGAAAAGCCGAAATTGAGGAATTAGAAGAATCGTAATAGTGAAGGAATTGATTAATTTATAAAAAACGTAGGAATTAAATATTCCTACGTTTTTTTGTACATAACATTTAAATAAACACCTTATTTTTGGGGATTTACAGGTTCAAATGGAAGATGCCCTGATTTTCGATTTGAATCAATATGATACTATTTACATGTATTGTCATGTACGGAATTATATTTTTTTGCACCTGAACTGTGTATATTATTTGTAGGATTTTCTGTTTTTATGTCGAATATATCTTTAATGCAGGGAGGGACATTACATGATTATTAAAGACTATTTCATCAATCTTTCTATTTTTTCTTTATTAGTTAGCGCAGCGATATTTATTCAAGTGTTTTTGATTCATTCCAGGCGATATTTCGAAAAATTCTATGGAGGGATTATTGCAGTTACTTTGATGCTCTTTTCTTTTCCATACATGGGATTTTCCTACGATCTTCGAGTTGTTCCTCTTATTCTATCTTTTATTTACTTTGGTCGCATTGCTGGTTGGATTACACTAATTAGCATAATTATAATGCGTATCTTTTTCATTGGTGGGTATTGGGAGCCACCTGTGATTGCATATTTAAGTATGAGTGTTCTATTTTTTACTTTTAAAACATATTTTAAAAACCTTCATCCTTTTAAAAGTGCATCTTTATATTTTTCTATTTTTGTCGGAATAAAGTGGTTAGTTGGTGTATTATTTAATACTACATTACTTTACACAGGAGGCTTATTATATATAGCGTTAGGACTTTTAATTGGGCTATTTCTTATGGAAGCCTACCAGAGATTGTATTATTTAACACAGGACTTATCTAAAATGAACCGGGAATTAAAAAAATCCAAGCAAGAACTTACAGATACCGTACATGAGCTTCAAGGAGGGATTTTTAAATTTAAAAAAGTGGGTAAGCACTTTATACACACTTTATGTGATGGACAGTTTTATTATCAAAAAGGATTTTACTCTGAACAGGTGGTAGGGAAAAGCTTACGGACTATTGATGCCTCTATTGTTCCACCACATTTAGTTTCACAATTGATGAAGTATTATCTTCAGGCATGGGAAGGGAAAGAAATTATATTCGAATTATCCTGGCCAGATGATAAAACAATTATTCTTATTGCACTTAGGCCGATTAAACGAAATGGACAAGTTATTGAAGTTGTTGGTTCTACAGTCGATATAACCGAAAGGAAAAAGGTAGAATCAGAATTAAGAGCTACCAAAGAATTACTAGAATCATTTATAAAGCATAATGTAGATGCTATTACCATATCTGATCGAGAAGGGCATATTTTACAAGCAAATAAAGCTTATGAAAAGATATTTGGATGGTCATTAGAAGAAATCATAGGTAAGAGATTACCTTGTGTACCAGATTTCTTAATGGAAGAATCACTCGAAAATATTCAGAAAATTCTAACAGGAGAATCCGTAGTTACTAGATTAGAAACTGTTAGACGACGTAACGATGGAAGTCTTCTTGATGTCAGTCTGACAGTTTCTCCTATATTAGACGTAAGAGGAAATGTGATAGCTTTATCTGCAATATGTAGAGACATCTCTGAAAGAAAACAAGCAGAAAGAGAGCGACATCAATTACATCAACAATTAAAAGATAGTGAAATGAAGTACCGTGCACTAATCGAACAAGCAACTGATGCAGTATATGTAGTAGAGCTGAATGAAAATTATGTTCCCAGTCGATTCATTGAGGTAAACCCTGTTGGTTGTAAAAGATTTGGATATAGTAGAGAAGAGCTGCTCTCGTTACCATTTCCAAATGTAGTACCACAAGATTCTAAAATGATTGTAAGGTTGTTAGAAAAAATTAGAGAGGGAGAAACTTCCTTCACTTTACAAGATGAATATGCTTTTCCAACAGGAAAAATAATAACAACTGAGTTTAGTGTCCGTGTTTTTAACTTAAATGGTAAAAAGGTTTTCCTGAGTATTTCTCGTGATATCACTGAACGGCTAAAAACAGAAGAATTACTACGGAAATCTGAAAAACTTGCTGTCGTAGGACAATTAGCGACTGCAATGGCTCATGAAATTAATAATCCATTAACCGCAATGAAAGGGTTTATGCAATTACTAAAATCAACGGAAACTGAGAATAATCAGGGGTATATAAATATAGTATCATCAGAGATTGAGCGTATAGAAAGTATTACTAATGAATTTATGGCGGTAGCCAAACCACAGGTGGTAAAGATACAACCTAATGATATTAGTGTGCTAATGGATCAAGTTTTAATGCTACTGCAACCTCAAGCAATGATGAATAATATAAAAATTAGAATTGATTTTACACCCGGTATTCCATTGATTCCATGTGAAGGAAATCAATTAAAACAAGTATTTGTTAATATTATAAAAAATGCAATTGAATCCATGCCAACAGGAGGAGAAATTTTGATTCAATTTGATAAACTTGATAATAATCAAATAAGGATTCGCTTTATCGATCAAGGATGTGGGATTCCAAAAGAACGTATACCATACTTAGGAGAACCTTTTTACAGTATTAAGGAAGAGGGAATCGGCTTAGGATTAATGGTATGTTATAAAATTATTGAAACACACCAGGGGAAGGTATTTATTGAGAGTGAAGTGAATAAGGGAACTATAGTTGAAGTCACTCTTCCAATTTGCACGCTTCAAAATTAAAACATTCTTTTACTGAAATTTTATAAATTAGTAAGCAGTTAGCTTTGGCTAGCTGTTTTTTTGTATATATTGTAATCGATTCTTCATATTACGGCTTTTTAATGTTTCATATATAGATTTTAAAAACTCTGTAAGTGTTTTGTAACATTTACGAGAGACTTTTTTAACAGTTATGAGAGAGAAAAGAAAGATTTGTTATATATGATGAAATTAATCTTACTAGTAGGTGTTCTAATTGACCTAGAAACCAAGGAGGAAAAATAACAATGAAACAATTGAAGCCAGCAATTAGTGTATTAGGTAGTGTATCGATGGCACTGACTTTAGCATCTCCTGCTTTAGCAGATGTAAAACAACCGAATCCAGGAGGTACAGTTGAAATATTCAAAGAGAATGTAAATGTAAAAAAAGAAGATAAGAATTTCACGCTCGGATCTGATGGGGAAATAGGTTCACTCATTACACAAAACATTGAAATGGCAAACAACGATTGGGATAAAGATGGTATTTCTAACGACTTAGAGATGAATGGATATAAAATTGAATTCAATTCACAAACTGGAAAAAATGAAGCGAAAGCATGGGATCCCGAGAAGGATAAAGGGAAACCAAAATTTATATCGAATCCTATGAATGCAAATACGGATGGTGATCCTTTTACTGATATGTATGAGGTTGAGAATTATAACAACGATTCTGATACTAATTTCAATCCGATAGTTGCCAACATGCCGAATTTGCAAATTGGTGTCAAACGAATTGAAGTAATTCCTATTGCAACCATTACGGATAATAATGGCGGATCAGTCAGCAGAGGATGGGAAAAAAGTGTATCTACACAACATTCATTTAATGTAGGTTTAAGTGGTTCAGGTGGTGTAGAAGGCTCAGCAGCCGGTCCTGTTCCTTCCGGAAGTGTTTCAGCAAATGTGGGATACGGATATTCAAAAACAACTACGGAAACGGAGAGTTATACAAATAATTTTGATTGGTCTACTGCAACAACTGTGGATACAGCGAACGCAGCAAAATTACGGGTACATTTGGAATATAAGAATGTAGGAACAGCATCCGCTGAAAATGTTTCGCCTCATTTTAATATTCGTTTAGGAAACAAAATTATTAATACTGTAAAGGCAACACAAGATCGTTATAAAGCAAACTATTTAAGTACAGAAAAAGGTGGACGGAATAAAACAGAAGTAGTAATTGACAGTTTAGAAGGACAAGCAGATGCGAATATTGTCTTATCTTTGGATGAATTGAAAGCTGTTGAACAAGGGGAACTTCTTTCGATTGAAGTTTTACCTACAAGTACAATGGATTTATCTATTGAAAAAGGTGAAGAAATTATGCATTTGGGGGATTCAGGGAGATATGAGTCTAGAGTAAATGCAGCTACTGAACAATTAGAAACAGATATAGGAAATATACCAAAGTTTAGGGTATATACTCCTAAAGACAAATCCCTTGCTGATACGCCAGTTTTATCCTATAACGAAGTTTTTCAACATGTAAATATAGATACGAAAAAAGTAAATCATATTGTAAACAAGGCTAAAAGTACTAATAACGTATCAGTAGTTTCAGCTAATAATGGAACTGATGCATTGAACGATTTAAAAGCGGGACAGGGAAATCGCGGTTATTTACATAAAGACTCTGTACACGGTGCTTTTGCAAAACTACAGCAACCAACATTAGTAGAAGGTAGTTTTGATTCTGTGACGCAAAAGATTAGGGCAACAATTTTACCTGGTTTATTTGGTGTGAGTAAAGAGATTCCTACTACTTATAGTAAGAAATGGAATGCTCCGTCACAAACAGTAACACTAGTTAAACGTGAGAATGGATTTACATATGAGTCTAGAGAAAATATACACCCTATTAAATCTGAAATTGCTTCGCACAGAAAAGTTACATTTGAAATCAATGACGCACACAATCTAACCCCTACACAAAAGATTGATACTGAAATTAAAGCTAATAAAGAATTTGAAGATTATGTAGTAGATAATTCAGGTGAATTTGTTACAGAAGGGGTTCCTTATACCGTAGCTTCATATGGAAATACAGCTTATTGGGGAAGTCATCATGCCGGGAATAAATGGGAGTATCTTTGGGCTGAAAAATCTAGCGATGAAAAAGTGAATGTAATTATTGAAAGAGTAGGTCAACCTAAACCTGGAAAACCAATTAAAAAGGATGAAGAGGTATTAATTAAATTTCGAAATCCTATTTATTCAGATTATGCATATTTAAAACTTCAAGATAGTTATATCCATTTAGATCAAAAACAGAATGCAAGTACTTTTAAATTTAATCATGCATATCCAAAGAATTTCACTGGATACCATAAGCAATGGAACATACTATCTAATGGTAACAAGTTAAAGGTAGGATATTTAATCGATTATATGAAATATGGTAATGGAGAGAATGGGACTGATACTATAGCATGGAATCTATCAAGAGTTCAGTAATCGGTAACAGTTCTGTTGCTAAGTTTGAAAAGAGAACCGGAAATGAATTGAATCCGTAAAGTTAGATACAATAATTTAGGTTACTAATAAGGAATGAGTTCGATGTTGAATCGGACTCATTCCTTTTAATTTATATAATTTAGTAACTACTATTTTAAATACTTATCTAGTCATATAAGTAATCAAATGTTAAGATTACTATCTGTATTACAAAATTTATTTTCTGAATTTTCATTGGATAATAGAAACAATAAATTTTGCATTATTGGTGAAAAAGAAGTGAGGATAGTATATGAAGAAAAGAATTTTAATCGTAGAAGATGAAGAAAATATTCGAGAAGTATGCAAACGGTATTTAGAAAGAGAAGAATATGAAGTTTATACCGCTGTAAATGGTAAAGAAGGTTGGGATTTATTTCTTACACATCAACCAGATTTAATTATATTAGATTTGATGATGCCAAAAAAAGATGGATGGGAATTATGCGAGGAAATTCGTCAACAGTCAAATGTCCCTATTATTATGTTAACTGCTAAGGGAGAGGAAAGGGATCGAATTTTAGGCTTAACAATGGGGGCAGATGATTATTTAACAAAGCCATTTTCCCCTCGTGAATTAGTATTAAGGGTTCAAATTATACTAAGAAGAGGAAGCCATGTACCAATACAAGCGAAAGAATCTCTATTGGAAGTGATAGAGTTTCCAGATTTAAAAATATATCCAAAGACAAGATATGTACTTGTTTGTGATAAGGAAGTGGAGTTAACGGTGAAAGAGTTTGAGGTACTTTATCTCATGGCAAAGCATCCAAAACAAGTATTTTCTCGCTCGCAGCTTCTTGAATTAATTTGGGATTTTGGACATGAAGGAGCATCAAACACAGTTACCGTGTTAGTGAGTCGTTTACGTGAAAAGCTCGAAAAGCATACGATAAAGAATCGTTGGATTCATACGGTTTGGGGTATAGGATATCGCTTTGAGCCAAATGGAGGAAATGAAACATGAGATTACGTATTCAATTGTTACTCATGAATCTATTAAGTACTAGTATTATGGTAATTGCTATATGGTATAGTGAGACGAAAATGTTACTTGAACCGGAACAAACGCGGTTATTAACAGTAATTGCATTTGTGGCATTCATTATTTCAACGTTTATTTATTGGTTAATGACACGTCCTATCATGAAATCTATACAAAATTTAATAAAATTGACGAAACAATTTAGTGATAGACACTTTGAAACGATGTATATAATTGGGCAAGAACCACGTGAGTTTAAAGAATTGGCAACAGCTTTTCAACAGATGGCAAAAAAATTAGAAGAAGGGTTTACTAAGTTAGAGGAACAGGAAAACTCTCGTAAGGAGCTAATTACCAATATCTCACACGACTTACGAACACCTATGGCGAGCATGCAAATGATGATAGAAGCATTACAAGATAACCTGATTGAAGATCCTGAAATAAAAAAGCAATACTTGGCAACGGTTTTAAAAGAAATAGAAAGATTAAATGGATTAATTAACGACTTATTTGATCTTTCAAAGTTAGAGTTTGAGCAAGTAGATTTTCACCCAAGTTTCACACATTTAGATAAAGTTCTATTAGATGTATTAGAGTCACATTCTGTCTTATTAGGAGACAAACAAATCCATGTGCAATTGGATGTCCCTGATACATTACCTCGACTTTTGATTATGCCTTGCAAAATTGAAAGGGTCATAGGTAATTTATTACATAATGCAATTCGATATTCTCCTATCTCTGGAACAATTGAATTGACTGTAGTGGAAAATAAATCAACTCAACAGGTCCAATTCACTATGCGGGATGAAGGAATGGGAATTTCTCCAAATGATCAATTACGTGTATTTGAACGTTTTTTTAGAACAGATCGATCAAGAAGTTCACAATCTGGAGGTTCCGGACTTGGATTAGCTATTGCAAAATCATTAATTGAAATGCACAAAGGGGAAATTGGTGTAAGGAATCGCGCAGATGGTAAGCAGGGAAGTGAATTTTGGTTCACTCTTCCCATCACATCAGTAAAAAATAAGATGGCTGAAAGACTTTTGTAACATTTACGTTAGAAAAATGAAAGACCTTCTTGTTAACATACTACTACACAGTATGTTACAGGAGGTTTTTTACTTTATGAAAAGAAAATATGTATGGCTTATAGGTGGTTTAATAATTGTATTGGGGATTTTATGGTCATTGTTCCGACCAGAGAAATTATTTATTGATAAGCACGTAAATGAATCATTGCCACAAGCAGAGATACAATCAACTGAAGTAAGGCAACAAAGTGATCGAGTAATAAGGGAAGGTCAGTTTCAAAACGGTGTCCATGAAACAACTGGAACGGCAAAAATTCACCAATTAGCGGATGGAAAACGTGTTTTACGACTTTCTAATTTTGCAACATCAAATGGGCCAGATGTACGAGTTGTATTAGTTCCTACAAATCGTTTGAAAAATAATGAAGACGTAAAAAACTATCAGTATATTGAATTAGGAAAATTAAAGGGAAATAAAGGAGACCAAAACTACGAAATTCCTGAAGGGTTAGATGTAAATGAATATGGTTCGGTTTCTGTTTGGTGTAAAAGATTTAATGAAAACTTTGGTGCGGTTTATTTTAATAATTAAATATGAACTTAAAATTTCCTCTTACAGACGAAATTCATATGGGTTATGGTAAAAGCTGCAGCGGACTTAGTTGCTAAGAAGGGCACTCATAAGAGTGTCTTTTTCATATTTCTCAATTTTTGTATATTTTAGTGCAATTGGACGTTTACGAAGAGATTTTATTCGTGCATAAATAATTTTAAGAGTATGCCAGGAAATCTTTGATTTATCAAGAAAAATTAAATTTAAAATGTATTATATACAGAAGCTACTTGAGGGGTGTTAAGATGCTAAATTTCTCATTTTGGGGTAGTTGCTTTTCATAGCTATATGACTATGTATCGGTACCCCATAAGAAAAAGGCAGGAACATATCAAATATGTTCCTGCCTTTTTCTTAAGTTTAACATGTATAACCTAAATATAAATGTATTGCGGCCTTCTTTATTTATTATTTTTCAAACCGCAAATGAACAAACTTCAACATCTTTATTACGTTTACAATTCGCATCATAATACGTGTACTACCATCCCAATCTTTATTTGTAGGTATACCTTTAAAGAAAGGGGAGCAACTTAATACTTTTATGGAAGAAGACCATTTTTCTATTGATTTTGGATTGTTTACATAAAAATACATCATCGCGCCGTTATTACCAGATTTTTTTACGGTTGCATTCGAAAGGTTCAGTGCGAATTTTGATTCAGCATCAAAATATAGCTCTCCTCCAGGAAAACGTTTTGACATAGCAACTATGATCTCTTTTAAATCTTCTTCTTTAAAGTAATAAAATACACCTGCTGATATAAAAAGAATACCGTCGTTTGGATCATATCTTATATCGTCAAACCAAGAAGTATCAAAAAATGATTTAGTGATGCTAATATTCCTAGGTGTATCTTCAATTAAAGTCTTGCGAAAAGAGATTGCATCGGGTAAATCAAGGTTATACCAATGTATTGTACCGTTATCAATTCTTGAAAAAGTAGTATCTAGTCCTGAACCGATATTTACTATAGTGGCGTTCGGGTGTTTTGCTATAAATTGTTTTATCGTATCATCAATTTTTCGTGCACGGGTAATGTATGTGATACATCCGTATTCGCCAAATGTATTTGCTATTGTTGAGAAGTCAAAATCGCATTCTTTAATTATTCGAATAGCCTCTGTATCATCTAAAATATCCTTATTTTTCTCACTGCCATATGCTCGTCCCCATAGGGGAATAAGCATCGTACCTTGTACTGATTGTAAATCTAACTCTTTAACCATGAAACATCCTCCGTTGCATAATAAAACAATATATTTAGTCGTTATGTAACATTTTTGAGAGCATTGTATTTGTTTTATATAGTCCGTAAGTTAAATCCCGCCTATCTTCTTCAGATAACTTTTCGAGGTTTACTGTGAAATTTTTATAAATTTGTTTCCATCTCTCATAATGTACCTTTTCAGCCTTTTCTGTCAGAGAAATTAATACAGCTCTTTTGTCTACCGTATCTTGTTTTTTTACAATATAGCCGTTTAGTTCTAAATTACGTAAAGTTACACTTAATTGTTGCTTAGGAATGTTTAAATAATTAGCAATCATCTTTGAATTTACAGGTACTTTTTGCTGGGCGAGATACTCCACTACGTGTTGTTCTAAATGTGTAAATTCAGAGGATTTTTCTGATAGAAATTTGAAAGTACCTGACATATTTAATAATAAATTCATGTATTCGTTTAATAATTCTTTATGAGACATTATTTTCGCTTCCTTTTTGGATTTAGTCATTATTTTATTACTAATTTAGCTATAAATCAAATGTTTAAACTTATTATAGTAAATTAATATTTACTAATTTGTTATTTTGAAATTATATGAAATAAAGAAGAGGAGGATGAGAAGTGATTTTAGAAAAGACGAATATGGCCAAAAATAAAATATTACTAAATATACGTAACTAATGAATGCAATGTCTTTTTCAGTTATTATGTTGTAAATAATTTTATGATAAAATTTTTTACATAATGAAATAAAGGGGTAGTATTCTATGGGTTATTTCTCAAACAGTTTATTAGTTTTGTTCGTTCTTATTGTATGTAGCTGCATAATTTTTGGGTGATAATATAGTGGTAGATTTATATAAAAGAAGTGATCTCAGGTGAGGTAACTTCTTTTTATTTTATGTTGAGAAGGAATTCTGTTTTTCTTATTGAAGTTTGTTCAAGTTAAGTTGATGATGGTTTAAAAATTTTAATAGAGCAATGTAAAAGAGGATACAAATAAATAGGAGAATAGGGAGGCGTTTATGAAAACTAAAATAAGCTACACAATTGAACATCCAACAAATTTCAATGAATTAGTAGCTTTATATGAATCTTTAGGATGGAATTCTCTAAAATTAACGGTTAATGAATTGGAACAAATGTGTAAACAAAGTTGGTATGTGATATATGCTTTTAAAGAGCAACAATTAATTGGCATGGGGCGTGTTATATCTGATGGTGTAATAACAGGCGTTATTTGTGGTGTATGTGTATTGCCAAAATATCAGTCCATTGGCATTGGAAAAGAAATAGTAGAACGATTAATCCAGCACTGTGAACAAAAAAAGGTTATTCCCCAACTGATGTGTGTGGAAAAATTGCAATCTTACTATGAATCTATAGGGTTTGAGGTATTCTCTGTTGGGATGACAAAACATATTAAAAGATAGTGGCGCTTTATATTTTCAGTTTACTCGTACATATTTTCAAACTTCAGTATAAAGGAGAATTGCTGTATGGAGATTGCTAAAGGGGTAGAAATGTTACAACTTGAATTACAAGAATTTATTATTCACCTAATTCTTTTATGGGATGATGAAATGGCAGTATTAATAGATACTGGCTTCCCTGGACAAATTGAAGATATACAAGTAGAGATGGAGAGAGTTGACGTATCGTTTGATAAATTAAAAGCAGTGATTTTAACGCATCAGGATATAGATCATACAGGTAGTCTTCCAGAGTTGTTGCAGAACTGTGGAAGTAATATTAAAGTTTATGCGCACGAGCTAGATAAGCCGTATATTGAAGGGGATTTACCTTTATTGAAAGGTGGAAATGTGGAGAATCTACCAAAAGGAAAAGTGAGTGATACTGTGATTGATGGACAAGAACTTCCGTATTGCGGTGGCATACTAATTCTCCATACGCCAGGACACACGCCGGGTCATATTAGTTTATATTTGAAACAAAGTAAAACTCTTATCGCTGGGGATTCAATGTATAGTGTAAATGGAATGTTAGGAGGAATTCATGCTCCAACTACTTTGGATGTTCAGGAAGCACAACAGTCTTTGAAGAAGTATTTAAATCTAGATATTGAATCCGTAGTTTGTTACCATGGGGGATTAAGTAAAGGGAATATAAATGCACAAATTCAAAATTTGTAAATAATAATTTTTTGCTAATTGGTGCTAAAGAATAATCTAATTGTAAGTATATAAATAAAACACGTAATTGATAAAAGAGCATGTTTGAGAAAAATTCAAATATGCTCTTTTATTAAAGGAAATCTATTTAATACGAATGACCTAACCCGTTCCAATAAAAAGAAACGATTTCTTGTGCTAATTCATCTATATTTGCAAGAATAGGATTGTGATTTTCATCCTTAAAATTCCCAATTGATAATAAAGATACGAAAGCATGGGCAGCAAATTTAGGATTGCCTTTACTTATTTCTCCAAGTTGCATCGCGTTATGAAGTGCTTTTTCCAACACTTCATACATGTTATCTTCGGCATTTTTTAATTCTTTCAACTGCTCTTCAGATAAAGAGTGTTTTGCATCTTTCATAAAGTTCTTCATGTCAATATCCATCGTTGCGTGTAAGTATACTGTAGCGAAGTCTAACAACCTTTCTTCCAAAGTTTTATTCGTGGAAAGTATTTGATCCATATTCTCTCTTATACGTATCATCATTTGAATCATAGTAGCGGTAAATAAATCAGCTTTTGTAGAATAGTAATAGTAGACGGTTGCTTTCGTAACACCGCATTCTTTCGCGACCTCATCCATAGAAACGACTTGATAATTTTGAGTAAGAAATAATCGAGTTGCAACTTCTAAAATTATTTCTTTTGTAGATTTTGTATTTTTATTTTGACGAGGTCTTCCGAGAGGACGTTGTTTTTGTTCCAAATACATTCGCTCCTGACATTTATTATTGAGATAATTATAACATAATTTTTAATCTTTCTTGATTAATTAACTGACCAGTATATATAATTAATATTGTAGGAAAAAAGGAAGGTGGGTTTTTATGAAAAAGCACCCGTTACATATGTTAGGGAGGATTGTAGCAGGGAAGAATACGCAATGGATAACTTTATCAGTTTGGATCCTTATTACATTAGTACTTTCATTTACGTTGCCACAAGTAAATAGTACGAAAGAACCGAATCCGAAAAATTTACCTGAAACAGCTATGTCACAGCAAGCGGAAGAACTTATGAAAAAAGAGTTTCCTAATAATGCAGGAAATCCGTTGTTAGTAGTATGGCATAGAGATGGTGGATTACAGTCAAAAGACTATAAACTTATACAGGACGTTTATAAAGAGTTAAAAGCTAGCCCTTTAAAAGAACAATCAATGTTACCACCATTTGATACAATTCCAGAGCAAGTATTATCAAAAAGTGCATCAAAAGATGGTACATCATTTGTCACATCGATATTCTTTAATAAATCAGCTGGTACGGATATATTAAAGGGAAATCTTGAAGATGTAAGAAAACTGGTGAATAGTAAGGTGGATGTTGATCCATTTAAACAAAAAATAACGGACTCTGGTTTACATGTTCGATTATCTGGCCCTGTAGGTATTCAAACAGATGCGGTTAGTTTATTTAGTCAAGCTGATGTGAAATTATTAGTCGCTACTGTACTATTAGTATTGGTTTTATTAATTTTACTTTACCGTTCACCAATTTTAGCAATTTTACCTATACTTGTTGTTGGCTTTGCATACGGTATTATTAGTCCTACACTTGGTTTTTTAGCTGATCATGGGTGGATTAAAGTAGATGCCCAAGCGATATCAATCATGACCGTATTATTGTTTGGCGCGGGTACAGACTATTGTCTATTTTTAATTTCAAGATATAGAGAGTACTTGTTAGAAGAAGAAAGTAAATATAAAGCGCTGCAACTTGCGATTAAAGCATCTGGCGGGGCAATTATAATGAGTGCATTAACTGTCGTACTTGGATTAGGAACATTATTACTTGCTCATTACGGCGCCTTTCATCGATTTGCAGTACCATTTAGTGTTGCTGTATTCATAATGGGGGTTGCTGCTTTAACAATTCTTCCTGCATTTTTATTAATTTTCGGCAGAGCTGCATTCTTTCCGTTTATACCAAGAACAACTGCGATGAATGAGGAGTTTGCAAGAAAGAAACAGAAAGTAATAGAAGTTAAAAAATCAAAAGGCTCCTTTAGTAATAAACTTGGAGATATTGTCGTACGAAGACCGTGGACAATAATTATGCTAACTATGTTTGTATTAGGTGGATTAGCTTCATTCGTACCACGTATTCAATACACATATGACCTTTTAGAATCGTTTCCGAAGGATATGCCTTCACGTGAAGGGTTTACGTTAATTAGTGATCATTTTTCAGCTGGAGAACTAGCGCCAGTAAAAGTTGTTGTTAATACGAAAGGAAAAGAGCTTCCTATTAAACAAGAGATAGAGAAATTTTCTTTTGTAAATACAGTGAAAGAGCCAAAAGAGGGAAAAGAAAATAAACAAATACAAATGTATGAAGTTTCTTTAGCGGAAAATCCGTACGCAATTGAAGCGCTAGATCAAATCCCTAAATTGAAAAATAGTGTAGAAAAAGTATTAAAAGATGCGGGGATTAATGATGTTGAAGGTCAATTGTGGATTGGTGGAGAAACAGCGTCACTATATGACACAAAACAAATTACGGAACGTGATGAAGCAGTTATTATTCCAGTAATGATTAGTATAATAGCTTTACTATTACTTGTCTACTTACGATCAATTGTAGCGATGATTTATTTAATAGTAACAGTTGTTTTATCATTCTTCTCTGCATTAGGAGCAGGATGGATATTACTTCACTTTGGTATGGGAGCGCCGGCAATACAAGGGGCGATACCGCTATACGCATTCGTATTTTTAGTTGCTTTAGGTGAAGATTATAATATCTTTATGGTTTCAGAAATATGGAAAAACAGAAAGACACAAAATCACTTGGATGCAGTAAAAAATGGTGTTATACAAACAGGAAGTGTCATTACATCCGCAGGTTTAATTTTAGCAGGAACTTTTGCGGTGTTAGGTACGTTACCAATTCAAGTTTTAGTTCAATTTGGTATTGTGACCGCAATTGGAGTTTTACTTGATACGTTTATCGTAAGACCGTTACTTGTACCGGCAATTACAGTTGTTTTAGGTCGCTTTGCTTTTTGGCCAGGGAAACTTTCAAAAAAGAGTGAAGAAATACAAAAAGTGGATGCATAGTTAAAAAAGCCGAGGATATTTTCCTTGGCTTTTTTCTATGTAGTTCATTAATTTTTTGAAGTCAAATCATCAGTTACAGCGTGATCAGCATCTTCAATGGTTGTTTCGGGCATTCCGTATAAGCCGTTCATTGCTTGTTCTTCGCTAGTTAGATTTGCAGTATTATTATTGTGAATAGATGTAGTGTTTTCGATAACATTTACTTTTTTATTTTCATTTTTATCATGCATGTTTGAATCCTCCAAACGTCATTTGATTTATCCCGCATTAACGGGCAGTAAGACCTCCACCTCAAAATTCGGCAAAAACAAAGAAGGTTAGGTGGGGGATCAACTGCCCCCCACTGATTAAAGTTTCACATTATTAATAGTATGTGGATGGATTGCAAGAAATATGTGAATGGATTTTTGCAAATGTTATATAATTAAATAAAAACGTGAGTATAAATGTAAACTATAAGGAGTGAACAAGTGTGGTGAAAACAAGGAAATTAGCCTTCTAAAATAAAAATGAAATTTTAGGAGGCTAATGAAATGAAGTTTCATGTAATTGACAGAGAAAATTGGAATAGAGAGCAGTATTTTGAACATTATTTAAAATTAAAGTGTTCGTTTAGTATGACAGCGAATGTTGATATTACGATGATGCTAGAGAAAATACATCAAAAGGAAATAAAATTTTATCCGACTTTTATTTATATAATTTCTAGAATGATAAATAAACATAAAGAATTTCGAACATGTTTTAATGATGAAGGAGTTTTAGGGTATTGGGAGGAAATGATACCTAGTTATACAATCTTTCATAAAGGTGATAAATCTTTTTCAAGTATATGGACGGATTATTCTAGTGATTTCCACATTTTCTATAAAAACTATGAAGAGGATATGAAATGTTTTGCTAATGTTCATGGTCTCTTCCCGAAAGAAAATATTCCGCCAAATGTTTATCCGATTTCTGGGATACCTTGGACTAGTTTTACAGGATTTAATTTAAATATTAATAATGATGGTGATTTTCTATTACCAATTATAACTTGCGGAAAATATTTCAATGATGGAAGCAAGGTAATGCTACCTTTTTCATTGCAAGTACATCATGCGGTTTGTGATGGATATCATGCGAGTCGTTTTATAGAGGATTTACAGGAACTAGTTAATACATGTAACGAATGGCTTTAAGTAATATCAAATTTTTAATTATATAAAATTGAAAATGAATAAGCGTAAAATAAAAAGAAGAGAACATGTGTATATTACATGTTCTCTTCTTTTTATTCATTCATACTAAGTAACAGTGGAAAATATAGGTTGATTTGTAGTTTAATAGTAAAGAGAGTGATTGATTTTAATTTTCTTTATTTTATAACTATATAGATTACAAAAGTTATGAGATTGTAACAATGAAGGGGAACACAAAAATGACAATAATATCTATAGAAAAAGCTACAATTTTAGATGCTGAAAAGTTAACAGAAATAATGAAAAGAACATTTGACGAAGAAGCGAAGCGGTGGTTATGCGGCCAATATGATGTAATTGATTATAACATTCAACCGCCAGGATATTCTTCAGTTGAAATGATGAAATATTCAATTGAAGAATTGGATTCTTACAAAGTGATAATGGATGAAAAAATAATCGGGGGAATTATAGTTACGATCTCTGGTAAATCGTACGGAAGAATCGATCGTATTTTTGTAGAGCCTTTTCTTCAAGGAAAAGGAATTGGATCAAGGATTATTAAGTTAATAGAAGAAAAATTTCCGAACATAAGGATTTGGGATCTTGAAACATCTAGTAGACAAGTTAATAATCATCATTTTTATAAAAAAATGGGCTATGAAATCATTTTTAAATCTGAAGATGAGTATTGCTATGTAAAAAGAAAAAATGTAGGTGCAGGTGAAGAGAACCTAATTAAAAATAAAGATATGAAAAATGGTCAATACGAAAACTGTAATTTGGTTCATACAGAATATTATCAAGTAAATTTAAAAAATAGTGCATTTGTTGGTAGTAATATAATGCATATGAATATGAGTAATTGTAATGTAAGTCAATCAAAGTTTAGGAATATAAACTTTAGAAGGTCTTCATATGCAGATTTAAATCTTTCTAGTAGTACATTTAATTTGGTGACATTAGGTGGAGTGCAATTCAAAAATACAAGTCTTGGAGATGACAAGGAACCTCTTTCATTTGAAAACTGTGATTTGGAAGGTAGTACAATGCATAATAGTAACCTGAAAAATATTGAAATAGTAAATTGTGATGTAACTGGTATGAAAATAAATGGTATTCCAATAGAGAATTTGCTTGAGCTATATAATAAGGTGAAAATTTAAAGTATAGGGTTATTAGGTTGTTAGGATAAGGTGTTTGGAAACTAAGTGTTATATCAAAATAATTATGTAGAAATAACATAAAGAAATACAGGTGGGGAATGATTTAATATAGGTTTCTAGAATGATAATATAATTCTATTTATATGGAGGGTGAGGAATATGGAAATCAACATACGAGCAGTAGAAATACAAGATGCTAGAGCAATTCATCGTATATGTATACAGGATGAGGTTTTACCTTATATGGTTTTCTTACCTAGCATGCGTGTAGACGCTATGGAAAATAGAATTCGAAACTTAGCACCAAATCAATTTGAATTTGTTGCAGAATATGACGGGGAAGTAGTAGGGTTTATTGGCTTAACACAAAGTCCGGGACGAAGATCTCATTCAGGCGATTTATTTATTGGGGTAGACAGTGAATATCATAATAAAGGTATTGGCAAAGCACTTCTTACAAAAATGCTTGATTTAGCTGATAATTGGTTAATGTTAGAGAGAGTAGAACTTGGTGTATTAGAAACGAATCCGAAAGCAAAAGATCTATATGAAAAATTGGGGTTTGTAGTAGAAGGGGTAAAGGTAGGGAATTTAAAGGCTCACGGAAAGTTTATAAATGAAATTATGATGAGTCGTTTTAGACCTGATGGTTTAATTGTACATAATTAATATGTAAAAGCATGACAAATCAATGTCATGCTTTTTTAATTGTCATTTGCGATTCGCTAGTTTCGGTTGTAATAAAAATAATGTTAATCCAATGAAAATAATTGAAATTCCTAGTGCTTGTTGTAAAGTAATGGTTTCACTCAAAATAAAATATGCTAGAACACAAGTACCAATTGTTTCACCTAAAATACTCATTGAAATAACAGTAGCGCTCATCCATTTTAATAACCAATTGAATATCGTTTGTCCTAAAATCGTTGCAATGAAAGCTAGTCCAATAAAGGACAACCAAGTTTGTGTAGCGTAATGAATGAAAGATTGTTGCTGCATATAAGCAAATATACCGAGAAAGCATGCGCTACTTCCATAACTAATTACCGAATATGGTATAAGAGATAAATCTTTACGAATGTGTTGACTAATGAAAAAGTAAGCTGTAATAATGCCGGCCGCCATAAATGCTAAAATATCTCCGTATAAAGCGTCGCCACTAATTTGGAAATCTTGCCAACCGATGACGATACTTCCTGAAATGGCAATGAAGCAACCGATAACCGCTCCTTTCGTAAATCTCTCTTTAAATAAAAAGTAACCACCAACCATTGAAAATAAAGGTTGTAACGTTACGATAACTGTAGAACTTGCTACGGAAGTATATCGTAAGGATTCAAACCATAGTACATAATGTGTAGCTAAAAATAGCCCGGATAGAAATCCGAATCCCCATTGTTTTTTCGATAATGTTTTTAGTTCGTTTCGATTCCTTTTATTAAATAGTAATAACGGTAACAGAATTACTGTAGCAAATAATAATCGATAAAAAGCAATAATTGCCGCAGGAGCATCTGCCAATTTCACAAAAATTGCTGAAGTTGATAAGGCGAATACACCGAAAAATAAGATGAAATATGAAAAAATAGATGATTTCAAAGTCTGTCCCTCCGATAGAGTGTTTATTATAATATACTTAATGCGATATAATGCACAAAGGTAAGTATATAAGTCTCGAAGACGATAGAAAAGGATTATTTGCCCTTGTTTAGTAAGTCAGCACAAAGGGAATGAAACATACATTATGATGGACGAAAGGGAGTAGTTATTTTGATTCACTATCGACTTGGACAAACTGTTTTAAGTTATCGTAAGAAAAATAATATGACAATTCGTGAGTTTGCTGAGTATGCAGGGATCAGCACGTCACTGATTAGCCAAATTGAAAGAGGACATGCTAATCCTTCTTTAAATGTATTGGAATTAATTGCGAAAGCATTAAATGTGCCGCTATTTACACTTTTTATTAATGATATTGATACAGACTCACTCATTTCTAAGAAAAAAGATCGAAAAAAAGTATATCGGGAAAATAATGATCACATTGTATATGATGTATTAACACCTGATTTTATGAAAGCACGTATTGAAATGTTAATGATGGATTTAAATAAAAAAGCAAGCACAACGGAAAGTCACTATTCACATGAAGATAAGGAAGAGATTGCGGTTGTCATGAAAGGGGAAGTTTATGTGGAATTAGAAGGAAAAGAATATTTTTTAGAAGAAGGTGATGTTGTACGTATCCCACCAAACGTGAAGCATCGATTTTTGAATAAAAGTGATGAATCGAATCACATTTTATTTGTATTAACGCCATCTTTAGGATGAATATAAAGTGAGTTTTATTATGGGGGATAGAAAATGGAAAATAAAAGTTTGTTAAAAGGCGGCCTTTCAATTATTTCTCAATGCAAAAAACAAACAAAGGATATTTGGCATGCACATTACGGGGCAGCTGCAATTGCTAGTTATTTTTTCATGAAGGATAATAATATTGAAGAAGAGATAGCTCGTAATATGCATTCTCATACAAAAATGATGCTGAACAAGAAAAACTTAGATGAAATCATCGATAGTAAAGAAGAAATTGATTTTCAAAGTGCTGAAAAAAAGATAATAAAATCATTGGAATATACAATTGATGAACTTCATTGGGTCGGGCATAACGTCATTTATGCGGCATTAAGTTTATTAGCTATGAAAGAGCTACAAAAATGGGGAAATAATCAAGCGATAGAAGGGATAACTGATCTTATATTATCATTTCAAAAAACAATTCCTGGTAGATCGTGGATTGGTTTTACGACGAAAGAAGTTAAACAATTAAGTATATATGACGAGATACAAAGTGAATTAAGAAATCCAAAACAATTATCTAAGTTTATTTTAAATGAACTATCGGAGTTTAAGGTTATTTATAGAGCAGAATCACATCATGATTTAATTGGCCATATGCTTACTTTTTCCCACGCAATTAATATAATGTATGATTTAGGACATAAAGATGTATTTCAACGAGGGATACGTCCGCTTTTAAAACTAGTATACGTACTGCGTGCTAGTAAAAAACTTATGCTGAATACTAAAATAAATCTACATTCTCCTATAGATCATTTGCCTTTAATTGAATCTAAACGTGCTCACGTATTACCAACTGAAAATCAATTTTGGCTAAAGGACTATAGTGAATTTGATTGGGATTTTGGACATGTTTTCAAATTCTCATATAGTTATTTTGATCATATAAAGAGAGCTCCGGAATATAAAGGTATAACCTTAGAACAATTCCGGTATGTTATTCATTCGTAATGAATTTTAATAATCTGTAAAAAGGGAGGATATAAGTTTCTTTTTTTGTTAGTAGCATATTGTTTTTTCAAATATGTAAGATTTTACATGTGTATTTTACTTTTACTAATTATGTAAGTAGGCTATACTAAATAACATACATTTTATGTTTGGAGAGAAGTAAATCGACATGGAACTAGTAAAATTGGAAAAGGTAATTGAAATAAAAAAAGAAGAACTTTTATATTTAGTATCGGATTATGGAATTCAACATGAAAAAGTACTGGCATTAAGTCAAGAAATAGACAAACTGATCAATTACTTTATGTTTTTAAAATAGAGAGAACTATGACGTGATTTGTAAATGTTATAGTTCTTTTTTATATATTCATTTACAATGATGGTTATGTACGGATTAAATGTATATAAATGTATTTGTATATAGTGTCAAATTTTTTACAGAATGCGCAAGCCGCTAGTCGAATGTAAGGAGTATTGGGTATAATAAATAAAGGAATGATTAATTGTATCGGTTAGGAGCGCAGCACATATGAAAACAGTTGTTGTTATCGGTGGAGGTATAACGGGACTTTCTACTATGTTTTATTTAGAAAAATTAAAAAAGGATTATAATATCGATTTACATTTAATCCTTGTCGAGAAAGAAGAGTCTTTAGGTGGTAAAATCCATAGTGTTGAAGAACAGGATTTTATTATGGAATCAGGAGCGGATTCTATCGTTGCTCGCAATGAACATGTTATGCCGCTTGTAAAAGATTTAAACTTAGAAGAAGAAATGGTATATAACGAAACGGGTATTTCATACATATATTCTGATAATATTTTACACCCAATTCCTTCTGACAGTATATTTGGTATTCCGATGAGTGTCGAGTCGTTGTTTAGCAGTACGCTAGTCTCAACGAAAGGGAAAATTGTTGCTTTAAAAGATTTTATAACGAAAAATAAAGAGTTTACGAAAGATACATCACTTGCTCTATTTTTAGAAAGCTTTTTAGGAAAAGAGTTAGTGGAAAGACAAATTGCGCCGGTACTTTCAGGCGTGTATTCTGGTAAATTGAATGAGCTTACAATGGCATCAACATTACCGTATTTACTTGATTATAAAAATAAATATGGAAGTATTATGAAAGGTTTTGAAGAGAATAAAAAGCAATTTCAATCAGCAGGAAATAAAAAGTTTGTATCATTTAAAAGTGGACTATCTACGATAATTAATCGCTTAGAAGACAAGTTAACTGAAACTGTCATAAAAAAAGGTGCTGTAACGACGGCTGTAAGTAAACGAGGAGATCAATATGAGATTTCTATTGCAAATCAGGAATCAATCCAAGCTGATTATGTTGTTTTAGCAGCTCCGCATGATATAGCACAAACTTTATTACAATCTAATGAGTTAAACGAGCATTTTAATAAATTTAAAAATTCATCACTTATTAGTATTTATTTAGGTTTTGACATTCCAGATGAACAACTACCGGCGGACGGTACAGGGTTTATCGTAACAGAAAACAGTGATTTACATTGTGATGCTTGTACATGGACAAGCCGGAAGTGGAAACATACATCGGGTACACAAAAGCTTTTAGTAAGAATGTTTTATAAGAGTACCAATCCGATATATGAAACGATCAAAAATTATAGTGAAGAAGAATTAGTACGAGTCGCTTTATATGATATTGAAAAGAGTCTTGGAATTAAAGGTGAACCAGAAGTAGTTGAAGTTACAAATTGGAAAGATTTAATGCCGAAATATCATTTAGAACATAATCAAGCGGTTCAAGCATTAAATGAAAAATTGACTGCTCTATATCCTAATGTATATTTAGCTGGCGCTTCATATTACGGTGTTGGAATTGGTGCATGTATTGGAAACGGGAAGAATACGGCCAAAGAAATAATGACTACATTAAGTGAAGAGTTAAAATAATAATATAGAATACATATGTAAAAACTGTCCATTCAGTCTACTGGAGGGACAGTTTTTTATTTATTTCACTTGAATGGAAACTTTTTTAGTTCTTCCATTATTCTCTTTTATTGTTAATGTAATATTTCCAGACTCTTTAAATGAGTATGGTGAGAGTTGATAAATTTCTTTTATGTTGTGTTTTTCTTTTAGTTTATTTGTGGATATTGATACTATACTTGCCCTCCAAAATTCTTGTTTGCCTGAAGGATAATCTATGAATATTTCTGGATTTTTAAACTGTAATGTTTCCCAAGAGGCGAAATACAGTTCAACTTCTACATCTTTTTTCGGTAAGTTCGCTGAGAAATAACCGAACTCGCCCACATTACCGAAAACGGTGTAGTTTTGGTTATGTAATTTAATATCTAAATAACTAGGTTGATATGTTGCTGCGTGATAGATTCCATATGAAAGAGAGAGTGTGGCAGCGATTAATATACCAATTGAAAATGTCTTAAAGCTATTTCCTTTAAAGTTAGTCATCATGGATGAGTTTGGTGTGAATTTTTTTGCGAATAAAAAAATAAGCAAAATGAGTAAGAGGGCTAAGCTGATGAATATATACATAGAATTTTTACACCTCCATAATAGAATGGAATATTTTCTATATTTTAACATTAATGTATGAATTAGTCTGTTGTTTTAGAATGGAAATTATTCTTATAATGAGCGAACGGATGTATCTGGAGGGATATTGGTATTATGTAAAGCGAAATAAGCAAAATATAAATTACATTATATGACCAAGGCGGTAATCAACAAGTAAGAAGGTATACTCTTACTTGTTATAGAATAAAAAGGAAAAGAGTCATTAGAAATATTTGATTAGTGGGACATTGAGGACTTGCCTAATTATGAATATTTTTTCTGGTATAATAAATTAGTAGAGAGAAAGGAGTGATCCTGTGGTATTCCCTATATTAGAAACAGAGCGCTTGCGTTTAGTTGAAATAGAACAATCTTATTGTCAAAAAATATATGAAATCTTTTCATTGGATGAAGTTACATGTTATTACGGTATGAATTCTTTTACGGAATTTGGCCAAGCTTCACGTATGATTGAATCTTTTTCGAAAAATTACTTTGAGAAAAAGGCAATACGATGGGGGATTGTGTTAAAAGAAACAAACACTTTAATTGGGACAATTGGGTTGAATAATTTACAATTATGGAGTAAACGATCTGAAATAGGGTATGATTTGCATCCGCGTTATTGGGGGCAGGGATATGCTTCGGAAGCAGCCGGGGAAATCATTCATTATGGATTTCAAGATTTAGGTTTATATAGAATTGGAGCTATTACATATCCTGAAAACGTTACTTCTTGTAAAATGCTATCTAAAATAGGTTTTCAAAAGGAAGGTTTGTTACGCGGCTATATTCATCAAGGAAATAAACAACACGATGCATTGTTATATTCTATAGTGCGAACAGATGTAGAGGAATTAAATATTTAATAAAAACCCCTCTTATTAAAAGAGGGGTTAAGTAAAATTAACCTAACTTAGGTAATAAACGTTCTCCGCTTTTCATGCTACTTTTACATAAAGGGCATTTAGGTTCTTCTTCAAATGAAAAGTTCTTTCTCATCCATCCTAAACAATCCTCTGATTCACATTCCCAAACAGGTGTTTGTTCTGGTGGTACTTCTGCTACATCGTTCTTTCGATTGCGATACATGTAACCACTCCTTTTATGTAAAAAATTTTAGTTATATATTAAAAAGGTTGTTAACCGAGCTGGTAACAACCTTTTTATTGTTTGAATTATAGCTTTACAACGTTTTTAGCTTGAGGTCCACGGTTACCGTCTTCAACTTCGAAGCTAACTTCTTGACCTTCGTCAAGAGACTTGAAGCCGTCGCCAGTGATAGCTGAGAAGTGAACGAATACGTCGTTACCGTCTGCAACTTCGATGAAACCGAAACCTTTTTCGCTGTTAAACCATTTTACTTTACCTGTTAATGTCATGGTAATGCCTCCTAAAATTTAAAAAGATTACAATATGATCGGCCTTATTTGAATGAAAATAAAAGTTCACATATTATCAAAAACCCATAAGGAGTACGAAATGGTCCTGATTGATACTTGATAATATGCAAAGAAAATATATTGTTAAATTGACCTTAATTACTATCTTACAACAAATGGTGTGAAATAGCAAGTGCTGGTAATACCAGTGAGTAATTTGGGCGATAATGGTAAAACGCACAAAGACATCTCTTTTATTTATATATTATTCCTAATCTGAATGTATTCCAAACAGAAATCATTTATATAAAAAAGTATGTTTAAAGGAAACGGTATATTTTTTAAGAATAAAGATGATTACAATAATTAGGAGGATGAATATTGCAAAATAAACAATTTAAAATAATCGAAGCAGCAAAAGAAGGAAGAAGGAAAGTTCACCCTGTCTTTGCTGTTATACTTGCAATTGTATTTTTGACTTTAGGTGAATTGTTTATGTTATTTATGCTGTTTTTACCGAAAACAGAAACAACTTTTATGAAGGCAATTTATAGCAATATTGAGATGATATTAACGTTTGGCGGGGCTATATTTTTTGTGTTTTTATGGATTAAATTTGTAGAGAAAAGGTCGTTTTCATCTATTGGTTTTTGGAATGAGCAATGGATGAGAAAGTATTTGAGAGGGGCACTAATAGGGTGTATTTTCATTTCGATACCAGTAATTTTACTCATATTAACAGGAAATGTAAAACTACAAATGCAAGAAATTACGATGACAGTTATATTTGGTATTGTAGGATCTTTAGTCGCATTTTTAATACAAGGGGCCACTGAAGAAATTGTTGTAAGAGGTTGGTTATTCCCAGTTCTTTCTGTTAGAAGCCGTATATGGATTGGAATTGTTGTGACGTCCTTTTTATTTGGTTTTCTTCATTTGCTTAATCCAGGAATTACAATTCTTTCAATATCGAATATAATATTAGTTGGCGTATTTGCAGCTTTTTACGTTTTAAAGGACAGTAGTCTTTGGGGGATTTGTGCATGGCATTCCATTTGGAATTGGGCACAATATAACGTTTATGGCTTTGCCGTTAGTGGAATGACGATATATTCAACACCACTATTTAAACCTGTAAAAAATGGCAATGAAGTCCTTCATGGAGGCTCATTTGGGATTGAAGGTAGTATTATTACAACAATAATGCTTTCTATCGCTTCAATTGTTTTATGGAGACAGTTATGGGGGAGAAGAGCGAAACAACGAGATTTTAGTTAATGAAAGTGGGAGAAACTATGGGGATTATAGCGTTTGAGGGAGCGAGTGCTGTTGGGAAAAGTACAACATGCCGTGAACTAGAAAACAATTATGGAGCCTTCATTATACCTGAAGTGAATTTTTTATTTGAAAGACCAAAAAATGAACATAGAACATGGTATTTTGAAAAACAAGTAGAGCGCTGGAATATGGCAGTGCAAAAATCGCAGCAATATGAATTAGTAATACTTGATGGGGATATATATCAGCCACTTAGTTATAATTGGTGTTTTCATTTTGATATATTTAATCAGCCTTTATCTTTAATAGAAAACTTTTATAAAGAAAAGATGATAAATAGGGAAATTGGTTTTCCAGATCAATATTTTTATTTGTACACGAATGATGAAGAACCTAGAAAACGAAAAGAATTTGATGAGACGAGAAGCAGAAGAAACTTTGAAAAACATTTACATATATCAAAATCGTTGCAGTGTTATTATGAAAATTTAAATACCGTCACAGACGGGTACTGTAAATTGATTGAAGCAAAAAGTATAAAGTCGAATGAATTAGAAATTGTGAAAAGTTTAAACAGCTTAAACGTATGTGAAGATAGACGTTTTGATGTTTCGAGGTTAGATGCTATTACGGAGTGGTTAAAAGAAAATCGTGCATAAAGTAAAAACAACGAGTGTTGTAGAAGGCGCTCGTTGTTTTTTGTTTCCATATAAATATAAAGGGAAATTTTGTAGAATATTTTTGGATTTTGACGGAATAATCTTTCAATTTTACAAAAAAAGAAATACAATATAAGGAAATATATATAAATAATATGGTAGGGGATGGGATGAACTATTTTGAATGAAGGAACTGTTTTATATAAGAAATAATGAGGTAGTAAGAACAGAGATATTTGGGAGGAAATAAGCGAGATGAAAACACTATTTAAAATAATCGGTATTATAGCTGGTATGGCAGTAATCGGAGTAGGTTTAACATATGGTATGCTTTATTATTTGAATAATAGTAAACCAGTTGCGAAAAAGTCAACGCCAGCAGCTCCGGCAGTAGAAGTGCTAGCTGATAGTAATGTAAAAGCCGAAGATGCGAAGCTTTTAGAAAATGGCAATCATTCATTACCTAATAGTGGTTTTAATAAAAATTTTAAATGGACAGATGAGAACATACAGACAGCGTTACATGAAATGGCACACCAAAAAACGAAAGCTGAACAAAAATGGGGCTATATTTTTATCACACAAGAACGTATTGAAAGTTTACTTGAAATTATAAATAGTAATGATGTTGCACAAAAAAATACATATGTGGATATTTTAGAACGATGGAAACAAGGGAAATATGAAAAGGTTGATGTGGATCATAATAAAATTTGGAAATTGCAAAGTGGGAATTTAGGAGAAGGAAAAGGAATAATGTCGCAAGCTGAACAAAAAGAATTAATTAATCAAGTGTTTATGCAAAAAGGTACATATTCAGGTAGTAAATTAATTGCAGGTGGGGGACAGGCTAACAAATAATATACTTATCAATGAAAAAGAGTAAGTGCTTTTTAGGCAGTTACTCTTTTTTTGTGCACATTTTTAATAATTTAGCCTCGCTCTAGTAAGGAAAGAAACGACTGTAGTACCGGGGAAATCCATCTAGATTTATGATAGATTACATGACTTTGAATAACGGCTGGAGTTTCGATAGGTTGAAAACGTATTTGTTCCTTTTGACAATTCTCTTGTACAACGATGTAAGGAAGAATTGAAATTCCTAATTCACACATAACAGCTTGTTTAATGACTTCAACATTAGAAGTTTCAAATGTTTTTTCTAGAATATTTCCACTTTGACGCAAAAAACGATCGACCATTGGTCGATAACCGCAGCTTTGTTCTGTAAAAATAAACTGAGTATCCTGTAATAAACGAAATGGATTTTCCTGTACGGGGGAATGAATAGGTAAAATCCATCCGAATGTTTCATTACAAAAAGTACGTATAATAAAATCGTTATGTGCTATACTTTCACCAATTAAGAAGATAACATCTGTTTCTCCTTCATGTAGCTTTTTCAGTGCATGTTCATTTGTAGTAGTCTCAAGAACGATATTTACTTTCGGATTTTGCTGTTTGTAAGTACGTAATAATTGTGGTAAACGGTACACTGCTAACGATTCGTTAGATGTAATACTTAACGTCCCTTCCAAATAATCATTATTTTGAGGGATTTCTTGTGCTTTTTCATAAATAGCAAGTAATTCTAATGCATAAGGATGAAATTGATGACCTGCTTTTGTAAGAAGTACTTTTTTCCCTAATCGATCGAAAAGAGGGATATGTAAGTCGTTTTCTAATGCTTTTATATGCCCTGTAACAGTAGATTGCGCATAACCTAATGCAAGAGCAGCTTTAGAAAAACCGCCATGCTTAACAATGGCACAAAATGTTTTAACATGTCTCATTTCCATAAGTGACCCCTCTTTTAATATCATGATTTGTGAATGATTATATCATGTATTTCAATTTTTCAAATGATTAAATTTCTTTTAATATTATGTTGTGGGGAAATTCATGTAAGCAGTATTGGAGGAGAAAAAATGAGTAAAAAGAGCTATCATGTAGCTGTTGTTGGAGCTACAGGTGCAGTAGGTCAGAAAATTATTGAACTGTTAGAACAAGAAACAAAGTTTAATATAGCTGAAGTTACATTCCTTTCGTCAAAACGATCTGCTGGTAAGAAAGTACAATTTAAAGGGCGAGAGATTACAATACAAGAGGCAAAAACAACTAGTTTTGAAAGTGTAGATATTGCCTTTTTCAGTGCTGGAGGAGAAGTGTCTAGACAATTTGTAAATCACGCAGTTTCTAGTGGCGCAATCGTAATTGATAACACAAGTGAGTACCGAATGGTGCACGATGTACCGCTCGTTGTTCCAGAGGTTAATTCACACACTTTAAAGGAGCATAACGGTATTATTGCAGTTCCGAATTGTTCAGCATTACAGATGGTAACAGCTCTTCAGCCAATCCGAAAATCATTCGGTTTAGAACGAATTATCGTTTCCACTTATCAAGCTGTATCAGGTTCTGGAATTCATGCGATTCATGAATTAAAAGAACAAGCTAAGTCGATGCTTACAGGTGAAGAAGTGAAGAGTGCTATATTACCAGTGAAAAAAGATAAAAAGCATTATCCAATTGCGTTTAATGTACTGCCTCAAGTAGATATATTCACTGATAATGATTTCACTTTTGAAGAAGTAAAGATGATTCAAGAGACGAAGAAAATTTTAGAAGACCCAAACCTGAAAATGGCAGCTACTTGTGTACGTGTTCCAGTTGTATCAGGTCATTCAGAATCAGTTTATATAGAACTTGAAAAAGAAACAACTGTTATAGAAATTAAAGAAGTACTGCTCGATGCACCAGGTGTTATTTTACAAGATAATCCTAGTGAACAGCTGTATCCAATGCCATTATATGCAGAAGGGAAAATAGATACGTTTGTCGGAAGAATTAGGAAAGACCCTGATACGCCAAAAGGATTCCATCTTTGGATCGTTTCCGATAATTTGTTAAAAGGTGCGGCTTGGAATTCAGTTCAAATCGCAGAGACGTTGGTGGAAAAGGGAATCATTTAGCATAATAGAGTTACACATGTATTATAAGAACTAGGAAACTATTGATTGTAAAAGTATCCTAGTTTTTATTTTAGTGAGAATTTAAAATGAATTAGTTTTTATAGTGTTTTTATAAATATCCATTAGTTTTGTAAAGAATGTACTGTTATTTTTAGTTGCTCAATAAATTCTCGAGTTGCAGCGCACATATATTTATCTTTTCTATAAATCAGTCCTATATCTATAGTTGGAGTAGGATCTTCTATTTTAATAGCTTGAATGTTTTCGTTTTGCAAAAAGTCTATATACGGTTTGGGTAACACTGTAATTCCCATACCTTTTGAAACCATTTGAATTAAAGATTCCATCGTACTAATTTCTAAAATTGGTTTTGGTTTGAAGCTAAAGTTTTGACAATAGGTCGTAAGTAGTTCTGTTAAATAAAAGTTTTTTGGTAGAAGGATTAAAGGGTAGTTCTGTAATTCTTTAATAGACACGTGATCAAGCTCACTTAAAGGATGACCGATTGGAATAACTAATGTAAGTTCACTTTTATATAGCGGGATAGAAACAATTTCTTTATCTTGTACCGGGAGAAATGTAATACCAATATCTAATTCGTTTTGAAACAATTTTTCGCGAATTTCTCCTGTGCGAAGTCCTAACACAGAAAGCTCAATGTTTGGATAAAGAGTATTGAAGTGTAAAAGGGTTGGCGGTAGTAAATAATTTACAACGGTTAACAATGAGCCGATTGTTAAGGATCCGTACTGTAATCCATTTAAGTCCTGGATAGCAGAACGGGCTTGTTCGACTTCATGAAAAATGGTTTTACTATGTGATAATAAAATCTTTCCTGCTTCAGTTAAAGATATCTTTTTACCAATTCGATCGAAAAGTGGCATTCCTACTTCATGTTCTAACGCACGTATTTGTTGACTTAGTGAAGGTTGGGAAATGTTTAATTTTTCGGCTGCCTTTGTGAAATGCAATTCTTTCGAAACAGCTAAAAAGTATTCTAATTGTCGTAATTCGATTGGAATCACCTCAAATTTAATCATAGGATATACCTATCATTATTATATAAATAATTGAATTGAACAATGGTTTTGTGCGATTTATAATCACTTTATTAGAAATAGATTGATGATAAAGATTAGATGAGGTGAAGAGGAATTGTTGAAATCGAGCGTATTACCAGGCAGTTATTCAAAAGTACTTCAAAAAAGGTATGAGGAGGCTGTACCGACAGGAATATATCATTTAACACCTTTATATGTAAAAAAAGCTAGCGGAGCGATCATTACAGATGTAGATGGGAATCAGTTTATTGATTTTGCTGGTGGTATTGGAATGCAAAATGTTGGTCATTGTCATCCGAAAGTTGTAAGAGCGGTACAAGAACAAGCAAAGTCATTTATTCATCCTTGTTTTCATGTAACTCCATATGAAAACTATATTGCTTTAGCAGAGAAAATTAATGAAAAAATACCAGGAACAAGTAAGAAAAAAACGATGTTTGCAAATAGTGGTGCGGAAGCGATTGAAAATGCTGTAAAAATCGCACGTAAAGTAACAGGGAGAAGTAAAGTAATTTCGTTTGAACGAGGATTTCATGGGAGAACATTAATGACGATGTCTTTATCAACGAAAGAAAACCCATATAAAGCAGGATTTGGCCCGTTCGTTTCAGACATGCATATATTGTCGTATCCGTACTATTACAGAGCTGCAGAAGGAGTTTCTTCTGAAGAAGTGGATTCTCAAGTCATCTATCAGTTTGAAAAATTTTTAGAGGAAGTATCACCTGAAAAAGTAGCGGCAATCGTAATGGAACCAGTACAAGGAGAAGGGGGATTTATTGTTCCTTCCATTTTATTTGTAAAACGAATCCGGGAAATTTGTGATCAATATGGAATTTTAATGATCATGGATGAAGTGCAAACTGGATTTGGCAGAACTGGAAAATGGTTTGCAACGGAACATTTTAATATAGAACCTGACATTATTGCATTATCAAAATCAATAGCTGGAGGCTTACCATTAAGTGCGATTGTTGGGCGCGCTGAGTTTATGGATGTTCCTGGAAGGGGTCAAATCGGTGGGACCTTTGCAGGAAGTCCGTTATCATGCGCAGCCGGTCTTGCTGTATTTGAAATTATGGAAGAAGAAAACCTAGTTGAAAGAGCTCAACAAATTGGAAATAGAATAATGTCACATTTACATGCAATGCAATTAAAATACGAAGTCATAGGTGACGTTCGTGGAATTGGTGCAATGGTTGCAATGGAACTTGTAACGGATCGTATAACAAAAGAACCAGCAAAAGAACTAACAGTACAATTAATTGATGAATTCTGGAAGAATGGGCTTATAAGTATTGGGGCAGGGATATTTGATAATGTACTACGTTTTTTACCGCCTCTAGTTATTTCAAATGAAGAAATTGATAAAGGTTTTGAAATAATAAATCAATCTTTTAAAAAATTGTGCGGAAAGTGAGAGAGGCAATTATGATGAATAAATTATATGAGGTACTATCACTAAATATAGGATTCCCAAAAGAAGTTATGTATGGAGGAAAATTAATTCATACGGGTATAAATAAAACGAAAACAAAGGAACCTATATATTTATCATTTTTAAAATTTAAAGGTGATGGTCAGGCGGATTTAGTTCATCATGGAGGGGTGGATAAAGCGGTTTGTGTGTATTCGGGTGAACATTATAGTTATTGGGAAGAAACATTGAATCAAGACCTTGAATATGGAGCATTCGGAGAAAATATAACAGTAAGTGGTATGCGTGAAGAGGATGTTTGTATCGGTGATACGTTTGAGCTCGGAGAAGCGATAGTACAAGTAACGCAACCAAGGCAACCTTGTTTTAAGTTAGCTAAGAAATACAATATTCCAAAGTTACCACTGTATTTTCAAGAAACAGGATATACAGGATTTTATTTTCGTGTATTAAAAGAAGGGTGGGTATCGCCAGTTGATACGTTAAAGTTGCTGAAGTCTGATCCAATAAGTATTACAGTAGCGTTTGCTAATCGTATTATGCATAAGGAAAAACAAAATATAGAAGGGATAAAGAGAATTTTAGAAGTACATGCACTTTCTACTAGTTGGAGAAAGACATTTGAAAAGCGACTGAGGGGAGAAGAAATAAATACGAAGGAGAGGCTTGAAGGAATAAAAGAATAAAAAAATATTTTTATAAATAGTGCATTTCTAATAGTAAAAACTAACTAGAAAGCACTGTTTTTATATAATAACCTTATTAATATACAAAAATCTTAATATTTTTTTATTCGACTTTTTTTCTAATTGTGAAAACATAAAATTAATTGGATTATTTTTTTATATTTTATGATAGTATATTGATTTGTAAGACCTATTATTTTAAGGTCAGGTCATATAACCATATATAATTTTATGGAATTGAAGTATGGAGGGACAACATGGGGAATGTTGAAAAATTTGCAAATCTTCTAATAGAAGAACCGAAAAGAGAGCAGTTATTTCCTTTATTTGAAGAAGTGTTTGGTATTGAGAGTCAAACATTACGTGATTTTACGGAGAAAGGATATTGGGATTATACATATAAAGCTTTATCATTTTTACAAGATAACAAAGTGATTGCGAATGTTGCTGCATTTTCACTTCCGCTTTTAATGAATGGTGAAAAAATAAATGCAGTGGGTATTCAATCGGTAATGACACATCCGAATCATCGTCGACATGGGTTAATGAAACAATTGTTTAGTAAGATGATAGAAGAAATTGATGAGCAATGTGAGTGTGCGCTTTTATTTACTGAAAATCCAGAACTATATAAACCATTTGGTTTTCAAATTGTGCAAGAATATTTGATGGAACTATCATACGAAAACAAGAGTGATAAAGATTCTCAACTTAAAAAGTTAGATTTTTATAATGAAGAGGATAGACAATTAATACATGAGATGATTGAAAATGGCCAAAGGCTTTCTAATACATTTTCAACGTTAAATTACCGCTCTTCGTTTTATTTAAATATGTATGATTCAACATGGAATGAAAACCTATATTATTCAGAGAAATTAGATACGTTGATTGTTTTTACAATAGAAAATCAAAAACTAAAATTATATGGAGTGTTTGCTCCGGTACTTCCGATTTTAGATGAATTATGTGAGGAAATCTCTGGGGAATTTAAGGAGATTGAATTTTATTTTTGCCCAGATCAATTAGGAATTGATGATGTACAATATACAGAATTACAGACTAGTAAGTATTTAATGGTTCGAAGTAATAAGGAATTAGATTTTAAAGGTTATAAATTCCCGGTGTTAACCGAGTTTTAAATATTAATTTAATTGCTTTTTTATGGAGGAATTATGAAAACATCATATATACCAAATCATATTGAGCAACTTACCGTAATGAATGTACCTAAATATTACAAACTGGAAGAAAATCATACATTCATTGTCCATTCGAAGGCAGAAACAGATTGTTGGCTGAAAACACATTATGGCTTTGAAATAATGAATGGTCATGTATTTTATAATGAGATTATGACAGATTTTCAGGCTGAAGTTCAGTTACGTATGAGTCCAAATGCGACATACGATCAAGCAGGTCTTTTTGTTATGATTTCGGAGAACTGTTGGTTAAAAACTTCTTTAGAGTATATCCCTGAGGGGCCATCTCATTTAGGTGCTGTCGTAACGAATAATGGATATTCTGACTGGTCAACGCAAGATTATCCAACTGAAGCAGCTAAGCAACAACTTCGTTTTCGAATTATTCGAAAACGCGGTGATTATTCAATATATGTGAAAATAAGTCAGCGATGGGAACAAATAAGAATCGCTCATTTAATGGAGGATATAGGGAATGAGCCTGTTAAAATAGGCTTTTACACGTGTAGTCCTTCTAAAAATAAAGGATTTGAGACTGAGTTTTTCGATTTTACAATTGAAGAAATATAGATAAAAAACCGCATTCTTTTCATTAAGAATGCGGTTTTTGTATTTGTATATTTATAAAGCACATTTATTGACCGAAAAGTCATTAATGCTTATCATTTAATAATGTTAAATATTAATTTGCATAATATAATAAAAGTAAAGAAGAAATTACAAACTATAGGGTTTAAATAAGGAGGGGTATGAATTACTCAGTGGTAATTTCATGGAAAAAGGAGATTATGTATGAAATCATTTCGCAAGCTATTACAGTATTTAAAACCATACATGTTCTTCGCTATTATTGGACCGCTATTTATGGTACTTGAGGTTGCGATGGACTTAATTCAACCGACTATTATGCAACATATTATTGATGTTGGGATTGCAAATAGGGATTTGAATTATGTAATAAAAATGGGGCTTCTTATGATAGGAGCAGCGGCACTTGGGTTAGTTGGAGGACTTGGGTGTATGATGTATTCTACAAAAGCAGCTGTAAATTTCGCTACAGACATACGAAAAGATGTGTTTACAAAAATAGAAACATTTTCTAGTAAAAATCGGGATACATTTGGAACCGGAAAATTATTAACGATTGTGACAAATGATATTACATCAATTCAATCGGCGATGACGATGACTTTACGTGTTCTCGTTCGTGGCCCTTTGTTATTTATCGGAAGTATAATTATTGTTTTTGTAACAGCGAGGGAGTTATTTCCAATATTACTTGTAGTTGTACCAATTTTATTACTTGCGATTATTTTAATTGCAAGTAAAGCGAGTGGAACGTTTAAAAAGGTGCAAGAAGCATTAGATAAAGTGAATACAAAGTTACAAGAAAATTTATCTGGTGTACGTGTTATAAAAGCGTATGTAAGACAAAAATATGAAATTTCTCAGTTTGGAAATGTGAATACAAATTTAACGAAGATAAATATTCGAGCTGTGCAACTTATTTCCTTAATGATGCCAATTATTATGCTAGTTGTAAGTGGTGGGATTGTCGCAACACTATGGATTGGTGGAGAAAAAGTATTTAATGGAACTCTTCAAGTAGGTGCGATTTTAGCATTTATAAACTATTTGAATATCATTTTAATGGCACTTATGTCTATTAGTATGGTATTTATTCAAATTGCTCGAGCTTTTCCATCTGCGGATCGTGTACAACAAGTCTTAAATACTGAAGTTGATATTATGAACGAAGCTAACGCAATTGAACCTGAGAAAATCGAAGGAAATATTGATTTTAAAGATGTTAGTTATAGTTATACGAAAAATAATGAATACGTTTTAAAAGATATTTCATTCAGCATACGTAAAGGTGAAAAAGTAGGAATTATCGGTTCTACAGGGAGTGGTAAGTCTACTTTAGCTAAACTGCTACCACGCTTATATGATATTGAGCAAGGTGAAATTTGTATTGACGGAATAAATGTTAAGAGGTACGATTTACAAAAATTGCGTGCTTCAATAGGTTTTGTACCTCAAACGGCATTGTTGTTCTCAGGAAGTATAGAAGAGAATTTACGTTACGGTAAAGAAGATGCAACACACGATGAATTGGAAACAGCAGCTTCATCTGCGTGTGCGACTGAGTTTATTAACAAGTTGGAAGAATCGTATCATTATAACTTAACACAAGGTGCGACGAATTTATCAGGTGGACAAAAACAACGTGTATCCATTGCGAGAGCGCTTGTGAGAAAACCATCTATTCTTATATTAGATGATTCTACATCAGCAGTTGATGCGAAATCAGAAGCGAACATTCAATCGGCATTAAGAACAGAATATAAAGGAACAACGACATTATTAATTGCTTCTAAAATCTCATCTATAATAGATGCTGATAAAATTCTCGTATTAGATAATGGTGAATTAGTTGGTGATGGTACACATGAACAACTGCTAGAACAATGTGAGGTATATCAGGAAATTTATCTTTCCCAAGGTGGTAATTTGCATAAAGAAGGTGGGAAAGAACATGCGTAATTTTCAAGGACAATTTGCTAATAAAGGTGGACGTAACTCGCCTAAGAGTGGAAAAGTTAAAAATACTAAAGGTACTGTAAAGCGGATTTGGAACTATATGGGGTATGAAAAGGCTGCTCTAATGTTCGTTATATTTCTAGTATTTGTTACGACATTACTTGGGTTATTAGGTCCATATTTTATGGGAGTAATTATAGATCAATATATTGTACCGAAAGATTTAAACGGTACGGCAAGAATGTGTATGTTACTTATTGCAATTTACGGTGTAACGGTGCTTTTAACGTGGTTACAAACGTATGTCATGATTAATGTTGCATTAAAGACAATTCAAAAAATACGACAAGATATATTTGAGAAAATCCAAACGCTTTCTTTACGGTTCTTTGATGTACGTTCTCAAGGTGATTTAATGAGCCGTGTGACAAATGATATTGACAATTTAAATCAAGCGTTGACGCAAAGTGTCGTACAGATTATTTCATCAGCGTTAACCTTTATAGGTGTGACGATTGCGATGTTCTCATTAAATTGGATTTTGGCACTTGTAACTTTAATTACAGTACCTATTATGTTTTTCGTTACAAAAAAACTTGTTGCATATAGTGGTAAAAACTTTGCAAAGCGTCAAAAAGATTTAGGAGAATTAAATGGTTTTATTGAAGAAGCTATAACAGGCGCGGATGTTACAACGTTATACGGGAAAGAAAAAGAAACCGTACAAAATTTCAATAAAATTAATGAACAACTAAGAATTTCAGCAACGAAGGCTGATACATTTTCAGCTTTTATTTTTCCGAGTATGAACTTTATTAATAACTTAGGAATGGGGCTTGTAATTGGGACTGGATCCGTTATGGTATTAAACGGTATGACAACAGTAGGTGTCATTGCGGCGTTTATTAATTATTCTCGTCAATTTTCAAGACCACTAAGTCAATTTGCAACGTTAATGAATACGATTCAAGCGGCAGTTGCGGGTGGAGAACGTGTTTTTGAAATTATGGATGAGGTACCAGAAATTCAAAATAAAAAAGACGCATTCGTTGTACAAAATATACATGGGCATGTTGAACTTGAGAATGTTTCGTTTGGTTATGTGGAGAATAAAACAATTTTAAAAGAAGTAAGTCTTAAGGCACAGCCTGGAGAGACAATTGCTTTAGTTGGTCCAACGGGATCGGGAAAAACAACAATCATAAACTTATTAACTCGATTTTATGATATACAGCAAGGACAAATTCATATTGATGGAAAAGATATAAAAGATTATGATATCAATTCTTTACGAAGTAAAATAGGAGTAGTTTTACAAGATACGTATTTATTTGCTGGGACAATTATGGATAATATCCGTTATGGACGATTACATGCAAGTGATGAAGAAGTAATCAATGCAGCAAAGGCTGCATCGGCACATTCTTTTATTAAACATTTACCGAAACAATATGAAACAGAGATTGCTTCAGAAGGATCGAATTTAAGTCAAGGACAAAAACAACTTCTTGCGATTGCAAGGGCAATTTTAGCAGATGCGGACATATTAATTCTTGATGAAGCGACATCTAATATTGATACGAGAACAGAATTGCAAATTCAAGCAGGATTAAACAATTTAATGAGAGGTAGAACGAGTTTCGTAATCGCTCATCGACTCAAAACGATTGAAAAGGCAGATCAAATCCTAGTTATAAAGGATGGGAGTATTTTAGAAAGAGGGAATCATGAATCTCTCATGGAAGATCGAGGATTTTACTTTGAATTGTATACGAGTCAGTTTAAAATTTAATAATAATATTCATGTGGTGCGGTTTCTGTAGAAAAGAGAAACCGCATTTTTAATGATTGTAAACATTGCTAAACCCAATAGTCTTTCATTAAATACTTTGACAGTATCACCTTGAATCTCTGGTAAAACATATGAATAGCGTTTGAGGTTGCAAAAATGCGGATTAAACATAGTTAAGTTACAAAAAGGGTAGAATATACAGTTGTTCAGGTATGTAATTTATGTGTTTTTTTAGAATTACGAGTTGTTAGCAAAAACTAGCGGCCTCAGTGACAGATGGTAGAAATAGTTTACGTGGTATTGTAATAATCTCAAGCGCTATCTGCGTTGAATATAGGAGTATTTGAGTTAAATCTAAAGCGAGTGTTAAAAGTATTATGAAGCTTGTAAGAATTACAAAACTACCCCAAAAGAAACTTTTTGAAGTGTTGCGGAAATCTTTTATTAAGGAAAAGAAAGAAAAAAATGCGGTAACAATAAGAATGAAAATTTTATACTTATCAGACATTATAACCCTCCCAAAGAACAGTAACTTATATTATACCGTATTTTTCAGTATTATTATAAATAGACTTTAAAGTGAATATTACGAAAAAAGAAAACCACAACTAATGTTTTAAGTTGTGGTTTTCTTTTTTGAGTACTTTGTTTTAGAAGATAGATAATCTAGAATTGAAAAAACTTTAAAGGGATTACCATACTTTATTTCCGATCCAGCATCAGGTGCTCAATGAAACGGTATGAAAGGTTATAGGCTGGTAATACGAGAATAAATAAGGGCGGATCTGTGTACAACAATATTCCCATATCAAAGTTCTACTAGAGAAAAGTAGTTAGTTAAGGGCAGTATGTGAATAAAAAACAGATGGGTGTGGAAACTAAATATTTATGACATTAAGGACAAAGATTAGGAAATATAGATTGGTATGAAAAAGTACAAAAATCTAAAATTAGAATGAGCATTGAACTAGTGTATAACGATTGAAACGGCACTGAAGACTAATAAAACGGCCATAATGATGTTAAATAATTGGTTATGTTTTATTAATAATTTTTGGAATATTGAACCAAATAAACTCCAACTACATGTACTCATTAAACCGACTACACCTAGAAATAATGAAAAAAGTAGAAAACTTGAATATGAATTGTAGTAAGGGAGTATGAAAGTCGATACTACAGTCAGTCCGAATAATATCCCTTTAGGGTTAACGAATTGAAGAGAAATCCCCACTGTAAATAAGTTTTTATTATCTTTTTCACTGGGATTCGTACTGCCTTTACTAGTGAGTATTTTAAAAGCTAAATATAACATGTATGTTACACCTAAAACTTTTAAAGGGAATTCGATTATGGGTAAGATATTAAGTAGTACTACATTAAAGAAACTACATAAAGAAGTGAGGATGAAAAAGCCGAAAGCTACTCCAAAGCAAAATTGCATGCTCCTCTTTAACCCGTATTGATTGGCGTATGTCATAGCTAAAAAATTGTTAGGGCCGGGTGTGAAACTACTTATAAAAACAAATAATAAAAAAGAAAATATAGGCATTTCAAAACCCCCTTATTATTTTTTGTGTGTTATAATGACCGAAAAGAACAATATAACGTGTACTTTTTATTATACATAACGGTCGTTATATTGTATATAGTGTAGGGGTGTTTTTTTATGGAAGAAATTCAACTTATTCTAGCGAAAAATTTAAAAACAATACGAGAAAAAGAAAAATTAAGTTTAGAAAAGGTTTCTCAATTAACAGGAGTGAGTAAAACGATGATTGGACAAATTGAAAGAGGAGAATCAAGTCCGACACTAACAACAATATGGAAAATTGCTAATGGATTGAAAGTGTCTTTTACTTCTTTAATCAATAATCCACAACCCGATATAAAAGTTGTTTTACGGGATGATGTTCAAGTATTGTCTGAAGATAATGGGAGATATAAAGTGTATCCTTCTTTTCCTTTTCAAGATGATAGAAATTTTGAAATGTATACAGTTGAAATAGAAACAGAAGGGGAACTGAGTTCAGAAGGGCATAAAGAAGGAGCAGAAGAATTTATAACGGTATTTGAAGGAGAATTGACAATAAAAGTGAATAATTGTCAGTATAAATTAAATAGTGGAGATTCCATTCGTTTTAAGGCCGATAGATCACACTCTTATCATAATTTAGGGAAATCGTTGACTCGATTAAGCATGACAATTTATTACCCAGCTACATAAGTGTGCATTTATATATATAAAAGATAAAACCATCTATACAAGGTGGTTTTTATTTTGTGTTAAATTACAAAAAAAGACACTCGTTTGAGTGTCAACATAGTATTGCTCTCGCGTATAGGATTGGAGTACGTTTCTCAAATACGTATTGAGAGATGGTTCGTAAAGGAGAAACTGTCTTCATATTTAATGTAACATCGGTAAGGGTGAGTGTAAATTGATAATGTATATACGGAAAATTTAGTATAGATAGTTTCTACTATAAATATAGTGCAATTTGTTCTGTGTTACGTAATCAACGCCATGAAATAATTGAGTGGTTCTTATTATTATGACAGACTTGGTATTTAATAATGTGTATTAGAAAAAGAATGAATCATTTTTTAATCGATTCGTATAATTGTTAGAGAGGCACCTGTTGAACCACTTCCAACTAAATTAACAATGGATAATATACCGAATAATTGAAGTGAAATTGTATTACCAGCAATTAAATTAGTAATTAAATTATTATTATAATTTGAAGTTGATATAGCGGGAGAAAAAATAGAGCCAGAAAGTGGAGTTGAAGCGTTTAATAGTAACCTTGTTCCAGCGAGTAGAGAAGTTGTCGTATTAACTTGATAGGTTAAATGATATCTTCCGGTTACAGGAATTGTAAATACATCGTTTGAAGCGTTAACTGTAAAATTACCGAGGCTTTGGTTATTAGAAAGTGGAATATTAGTTCCACCTAATATAACTGAGATGGGACCACCTAATGTATTATTAGCGAACATAGAGTTTGTTGTAACTATTGACCCAGTACTTCCGGTAGGTCCAGTACTTCCAGTAGGTCCAGTACTTCCAGTAGGTCCAGTACTTCCGGTAGGTCCAGTATTTCCGGTAGGTCCAGTACTTCCGGTAGACCCAGTATTCCCAGTAGGTCCTGTAAGTCTGTATGGAAGAATTATTTCAAGAGCCATTGATAGTAGTTCTTCTTTTATTTTTTCATTTTTATCTTGCATATAAATCACCTCATTTTTAAATTAGATACCAATAAGTGTAGTATTTTTAGAATGGAACTATCATTTTATTCTATTAATAGTAGTAGTTTATAGTAACGGTAAAATGTTTAATAAATATATGAATCATTTGGAAAGAAAAAGAATAGTTATGAAGTTATTTCTTAATAATAGAGTCATAATAATGTATGTTAGTTAAAAACGTGTGGAATGAGGTATTGAATTGAAGCGGAATGATAAATTATCAATGAATAAAGGTAGGATAGGACCTGAGAATATTGGACCTACATTTCCAGTTCTTCCACCAATTTATGTTCCGACTGGAAGTACAGGGCCAACGGGAGCAACGGGAGCAACGGGAGTAACAGGAGCAACGGGAGCAACGGGAGCAACAGGGGTAACAGGAGCAACAGGAGTAACAGGAGCAACGGGAGTAACGGGATCAACCGGAGTAACGGGGGCAACCGGAGCAACCGGAGCAACCGGAGTAACAGGGGTAACAGGAGCAACCGGAGTAACAGGGGTAACAGGAGCAACCGGAGTAACAGGGGTAACAGGAGCAACCGGAGTAACAGGGGTAACAGGAGCAACCGGAGTAACAGGGGTAACAGGAGCAACGGGAGCAACGGGAGTAACAGGGATAACAGGAGCAACAGGTCCTACTGGGGGGATTGGCCCCATAACAACAACAAATTTGTTATATTATACTTTTTCAGATGGAGAGAAACTTATATATACAAACGCAGATGGGATAGCTCAATATGGTACAACGAATATATTATCACCTAGTGAGGTTTCATATATTAATTTGTTTATTAATGGGATTCTGCAACCACAACCATTTTATGAAGTTAGTACAGGTAAACTAACTTTATTGGATAATCAACCACCATCGCAAGGGTCTTCAATTATTTTGCAATTTATCATTATTAATTAAAAAAGACAGATTCTTATTATAAAAGGAATCTGTCTTTTTTGTTTTAAATTACATTCGTTAACATTAAGTGACGATAAATTCGATTGTGATTGGAATTCCGCCGTCTAATGCATCTCCACCAGGGATTGTAATAGCGCCAGTAGGGCCAGTAGTAACACTGGAGTTCACACTGGGCTGAAGGATACCGTTTACATATAGGTTGTAATACGTGAAAGTCGGAAATGCAGTTGCAGTAGTACCCGCATCGTTTAAGCAAGCTGTGGCAGCAACCGCAAAGGCTGCGCCTGTGCCAGTCCCAGCTCCTAGTGTAGATGTGAATCTTCTAGATGCCATAAATGGTTGAATGATAGGCAATTAATTCTCACTCCTATTCATATTTTATTGGAACGAAGTATTGAATAACTTGTCCACTATATTGTATGAGAGTTTTCTAGAATAGAAACGGCTTTAGGATTAGAAGAGTAGCATAATTTTATTAAAGGTATAACTTTTACTACAATTAAAAAGCGATGTTGGTATTTATGGAATATATGCTAAGGGTTAATTTGAATTTTTGTATTCGAATTAATAGATATTTTTGGAGGTAAGAGATAAACGTGGAAAAATAAAATAAACTCTTAAGTTTAGGTGTTTAATCTAAGCACTCAATTATTAAAAACATATAATTAATATGTGAGTCATGAACATAATTAAATGACGTTTTCAAGTTTGATTATCATTCATATTTCCTATTTTAAGAGAAACATATAACTCAACTACTTTTTTCAATCGCATCTTTTATATTACTTAGAATAGGAAAACACTCAACTATAAGAAAAGTAAGGAGGAAATAAATGAAACATAATGATTGTTTTGATCATAATAACTGCAATCCGATTGTTTTTTCAGCAGATTGTTGTAAAAATCCACAGTCAGTTCCTATTACTAGGGAACAATTAAGTCAATTAATTACTTTACTAAACTCATTAGTATCAGCTATTTCAGCATTCTTTGCAAATCCAAGTAATGCAAACAGATTAGTGTTACTCGATTTATTTAATCAATTTTTAATTTTCTTAAATTCCTTATTACCTTCCCCAGAAGTTAATTTTTTGAAACAATTAACTCAAAGTATTATAGTTTTATTACAATCTCCAGCACCTAATTTAGGACAATTGTCAACATTATTGCAACAATTTTATAGCGCCCTTGCACAATTCTTCTTCGCTTTAGATCTTATCCCTATATCCTGCAACTCAAATGTTGATTCTGCAACTTTACAACTTCTTTTTAATTTATTAATTCAATTAATCAATGCTACTCCAGGGGCGACAGGTCCAACAGGCCCAACAGGCCCAACAGGAACAGGAGCAACAGGGGCAACAGGTCCAACAGGAGCAACAGGTCCAACAGGCCCAACAGGCCCAACAGGAACAGGAGCAACAGGAGCAACAGGAGCAACAGGAGCAACAGGCCCAACAGGCCCAACAGGAGCAACAGGTCCAACAGGAGCAACCGGTCCAACAGGAGCAACAGGTCCAACAGGTCCAACAGGCCCAACAGGTCCAACAGGAGCAACAGGAGCTGGAGCGGTTATTCCGTTTGCATCAGGTGGACCAGTAGCATTAGCAACTGTTTTAGGTGGATTAGCAAACACAGGAGCACTTCTTGGATTTGGAAGTTCATTCTTCCCTGTAATTGTCCCACCTGGTGGCCCGATTACTATAGGCCCTGTACCTCCAGTATTTGATTTCGCATTTGTAGCTCCTCGCGCAGGTACAATTACTTCGTTAGCAGGATTCTTTAGTGTAACTGTAGCGGTTGCTTTAGCGTTAGGAAGCATACAAATTCAAATGCAGTTGTACAGCGCACCAGCAGCAAGTAATACTTTCACTCCAGTAGGTACACCGTTACTATTAACACCAGCATTTAGTGGTCTTATTGCTATCGGTAATACCGCGAGTGGTATTAGCGCACAAGCAATTGCGGTCGCTCCACAAGATAAGATATTACTTGTTGTTTCATCAACTACACCAGGTTTTGATATAGCTACTGCTATTACAGGATTCGCAAGTGCAGGGATAACATTCGTCTAAGCATCGCGTCTTAAATGGTGACCATTGAAAAAAGGAATACTCTTTTTAAGAGTATTCCTTTTTGTATAGCTAAAAAAGATCTTATTTATTTTTATTGCAGTTACATCCTTTTTTCTTTACATAGCCTTGCTCGGCTAAGTCTCTTTGCGATTGGGAATTGGAAGATTGGGAATTGGAAGATTGAGAGGATGCTGACGAGCTACTATTTTTATTATTTGAGTAGTTTTTTCGATAGTTATAATTACTCATAGTACTATCACCTCCAATTAATTATATAAATATTATATGTATGAACTCTATTATTTGTTACGATAAAAAATCTCCTTGGTATTTTCCAAGGAGATAAAGGATGGTTCTATTAAAATGATACTAATTAATACCCCCAGTAAAGAGGGAAGTAATAAGAATCTTGGTAATATAGATTTTGTTGTTGAGTAGGGGGCTGAGTTGACTGATTTATCATGTCGCGGTTTTGATTACAGTTTGCTGGAGGACCAATTACAGTAGTGGATTGAATTGGGGATACTGCTTGTTTCCATTGTTGTTCATTGAGGCAATAAGTATGAGCCATCATATTGGCTGGAGTTAATCTTAAAATATCAGAACCAAAAATAACTTCTGGGGTTGGGGCATCGAAAATAGCTAATAAATGAGTATTATCCGCTGAAGCGATTTCGTAATGCCACCATGCTTGTGGAATGTTGGCAACTTGCCCTGGTTTTATCGGTAAGTTTAATATTTGATTTGTAAATGGATTAAGTAAAGAAACAACAGCAGATCCTGAAATGCAGTAAACAAGTTCAGCAGCATTTTGATGAATATGTGGTTCTACAACATTGCCTGTACTTAAATAAATATCTAGTAAAGAAGTATTTTCTAAAGTATTTAATTGTTTTATGCCAAGTACGTTTATATAGTTTTGGGCATCTTTCTTAAAAAAATTACTTTTACTTACATCATGAGTGAAATTGGTTGAAGGAGAGGTGTAGTCGATATTGGAAGTCAATTGTATTACCTGCCTTTCTATTGGAAAGTATGGGTACAAATTTAGGATATGTGCCTAGTGTTAGTTATGTGCATTTGTTTATATCGTAATACATTCACTTATTTTATAAACAATATGGCCTGTACTTCTTATTTCTCATAATGTTAATACGGATAAAAATTAGAGTGAACGAATGAAAGACGGAATTCGTGATGTTAGGTAAGGAGTAAAAATATTAAAGTATATTTTAATGGTTACGTTATATGAAAAGACCAATGCCTTTTAGAAAGGAATTGGTCTTGTATTTAAGATAGGTTATTGCTGAATAATTAATTGTGCTTTAGCGGTATAGGCGTAATTTAGCCACAATAATGCCAAGTTTTATTTTAAACTAAAATGGATTTCTATGACGTCAAAATGGGATACCGTTGTTTTAAGTGTAACAGGTATGCCAATTACTTTTACTTGTTTCATGTTATATGCAATTCTTGGAAATGCAGAGAAAGTAAAATCAATAATTGTAGCACCATCTGGTAAATAAATGGGTTATAAATCTGAAGTATAAGCCGTAATGATATTTTCAAATAGTTCATACGATACTAGATTGTGGAAAGCGATTGGATCTGTAGTTAATAAATTGTTATTAAAATGGCCATTTTCAAGTGCTATATTGTCTTCGAAATCGTTTATAGTTGGTTTGTAAAATTGATGAATCATTCCAAGGATTTTATAGCAATCTAACACACTTGTAGTGGTGATACATATTCGTGAAACACCTGATACGTTTTGAGATTCTTGTAGTTGTGAGTAGGCAGAGTAAATGGGGCTGAGTTCATAACGTATTTCAATAGAATAAACCTCCTTTAAAATTGTTTTAAATATGTAAAAAATAAAGGTGTTGAGATTAAACTATATTCGTATTCTCATTCATACTTTTGATTGATAGAAAAAAGTAATGAAAATGTTAATTTTAAATTACATCAATCATTTATAAGGAGTGAATGTTTATGTCATTTAGTGAAATGATTAGAAATGAAGTGCTCAGCTGGACGGGTGTTTCTGAAAAACCGCATCGATTTGGTGGTATTGAAATAAATTATGGTAAGAAGGAACTTGGTCATCTTCATGGTGATAAATTAGTTGATTTACCATTTCCGAAGTTAAAGCGAGATGAATTAGTGAAGCAAGGATTGGTAAAACCACATCACGTATTACCTGAATCAGGATGGATCAGTTATTATATAAAGAGTGAAGAGGATATTCCATTTGCAATTGAGTTATTTCGAATGCAATATGACCGAATAAAAAAATAATGAAAGTCAGTAGATAAATAAAAATATATTTTCATGTCACATCCCTCCTTAATCGTTCGTCTTGTATGTAGAACGATAAGGAGGGATTTTATTATGAAGAAATTTGATGTAGCAATTGTTGGCGGTGGGCTTGCTGGATTAACAGCATCTATATATTTAGCGAAAGCTGGAAAGAAAGTGATTGTATTAGAAAAGTCCAGGCGATTTGGTGGTCGAGGGATGACTATAAATAAAAATGGGATCTGCATGAATCTTGGTGCACATGCCTTATATAGAGGAGGAGCAGCATTTTTAACTTTTAATGAGCTCGGTATGAATCTTCCGGGTGGAATACCGACTACAAAAGCACATGGAATATGGAAAGGGGATATATTCACTATCCCAACAGATTTTCGCTCTATTTTATCAACACCACTACTTTCGTGGTCTGCAAAAGTACAATTCTCACGTCTTATGATTCGTTTAGGGAATTTAGATGTAGGAGAAGTTCCAAAAATGAGCCTAACTGCATGGGCGGAAAATGAAATAAAAGATCCAATGGTTCGCAATATATTTTATGCGCTATGCCGAACAACAACATATACGTTTGCTCCTACAATACAATTAGCTTCTTCAGTATTAAAGCAAATACAACTATCTATGAAAGAAGGCGTACTTTATGTAGATGGTGGTTGGGAGACGATTATAACAAAATTAAGAGATATAGCGAATAATGTCGGGGTGCAATTTTTGGCTAAAAAGCATGTTTTGGAGATAGAGCATTACGAAGATAAACAAAGAATACATTGTTTTGATGATGAGGTTTTTGAAGTAGGCACAGTCATCGTGACGACTCCGCCGAAAGAAGCTTGTAAAATAATAAAAGGTGCAGAAGGAACAAGTTTGCATAGATGGAGTGAACAATCGGTACCGGTTACTGTTGCTGCATTAGATATTGGCTTGAGACGATTACCCAATCCTACACATCAATTTGTAATAGGACTAGATCAACCTATATTTTTCACAAATCAATCGAGAGCAGCTAAATTAAGTGAAGATGGATCCATTGCAGTGAGTCTAATTAAGTACCATAATACTGTGCTAGAGATGAATCATATTCATGAAGATAAAGAACAGTTAGAAAGTACGATGGAGTTGTTACATCCAAATTGGAAAAGAGAAGTTGTTGCACAGCAATATTTACCGAAAATAACAGTAGCATATGATTTTTCTCATATTGAACGAGTTGAAACTCCAGGTCCTAATATCCCTGAAATGCCAGGTGTTTATGTTGCAGGTGATTGGACTGGGCAGGATGAATTATTAGCTGATGCTGCAGTAGCAAGCGGAAAACGTGCAGCGTTACACATTTTAAAGCAATTAGAAAGTGAGGGTGTTCATCATGGAAACGGAGCAGTTATATGAAGCGTATCAACCATTATTATTTTCGTTAGCATATAGAATTCTTGGGAGTGTTATGGATGCCGAGGATATCGTTCAGGATGTATTTATCTCGCTGAATAACATAGAGAATATTCAGTCTATCGAAAATATGAAAGCATATTTGTGTAAGATGGCAACAAATCGTTCAATTGATAAATTACGTTCGGCAGCGCATAAACGTAACGTGTATGTGGGGATGTGGTTACCAGAGCCACTTGTAGAAGAGAGTGATGAGCCATCAGAGTCATTTGTAATGAAAGAATCCCTTTCCACGGCATATTTATTACTTTTACAACAACTGTCTGAAGTAGAAAGGATTGTTTTCATATTAAGAGAGGTTTTCAGTTATGAATACGAAGAAATAGCTTCAATTGTTGATAAGAGTAGTGTGAACTGCAGGAAGATCTTTCAACGTGCACGAAAAAGCATTTTGGAGAAACCGAAGCAATCAAAATTAAGCACAGAGAAAATGGCTGCTTATGTTGAAAAGTTTGTATCATCATTACAGTGTGGGGATGCGGAAGGCATGCTAGAAGTATTAAAAACAGATGCTATACTCAAAGCTGATGGTGGTGGTAAAGTTACGACTGCGATCCATCCGATTTATTCTGCGGATCGAATTATACGTTTGTTCTTTGGAATTGCACAACGATTGACTGAAGAGTACACTGTTGATTTCAAAATGGTAAATGGTATACCAGGAGTTATAGTTACAATAAATAATAAAGTAACTTATGTTCTTTCGTTTGCATTTGAGGATGAGAAAATTTCAAATATTTATATGATGGTTAACCCTGAAAAACTTATGCATTTAAATGTAAAAATATAAAAAAGCGCATTTCTTCAGAAATGCGTTTTTTATTATTTTTCTAACATTTCAAGAGGTACATCTTTTTCGCCAGCTACCTCAAATTTAATTTCCCCGTCTTCTTCATAAATACGTGTAATAATCGGTATAGTAATCATTAATTTTTTATGCTGCTTTCGTTTTCGAGCAGCATCTAAGCTAATCACGTTCATTTGTAAGCATCCTTTCTTCTGGAAATATATAAACAAAGAAAATGCGTCCGAAAAGGGCGCTTAATTGAATTTGAAATACCGATTCATTTAAATGGGGTTTATATAATTTAATAACTGCAATTTTAATGTGAAATAATATGAATGGAATAATTGCACGTAGAAATTAACTTTACCAAAAAACGAAACAATATGCTATAAAAAATTATAAATCTTTGTCATATAACAGGAAAAAGGTTTTTGTTTCGCATATAATAAAAAGTAGACGGGCAGCAAGAGCTTTTTCATCATATTGCTTGGAAAGGCGATGAAAAGAATGGATACAGTAGATTCATTATTATTGCAACTTGAACAATATGGAGAAGAGCATGATCGAAATAAAAAAACAAGGGAAGAAAAATTACGGAATGTTTCTCGTGAAATGGGGCAATTTTTATCAATTTTAGTAAAAGGGTGTAATGCAAAAAAAATTTTAGAAATTGGAACTTCTAATGGCTATTCTACATTGTGGTTAGCGAATGCGGTAGAAGAAACAAATGGAAATGTAACAACTGTAGAGCTTTCTTCAGAACGAGTTGGAGAGGCACTTGCCAATTTTGAAAAGGCACACCTGTTACAAAGAATCGATATTCATAATCAAGAAGCAGGGGCATTTTTAGATTTGCAATTAGATCATTCATTTGATTTTATTTTCCTAGATTCAGAGCGTACGCAATACATGTGGTGGTTTGAGCATATAAAACGTATGTTACAACCAAAAGGTTTTCTTGTTGTTGATAATGCAACTTCTCATGCGAGTGAATTAGGTGAGTTTATAAAAATGATTGAAGAAGATGATACGTTTGAAACGGTGTTATTAGCTTTTCAAAAGGGGGCATTTGTAGCGCGCAAGAATAAATAGAAGTGAACGTAATATAATTATCACATTGAAAGCGGGCAAATGTCAAAAGATTGACTACAGCATGACAGAAAGAATGTAAATTATATAGATAACATACGAAGAATCCGCCTTCAGCATGTTCTTCTCTAGGTCTTAAGTCTGAGGAAAATAATGTGGATAACAGGTATACTTATACTAAGAAACAGGGAATGACTGCATAAGCAGATATTTCTTGAAAAATCGATTTCAAACAGACTGATTGTACATGAAATACGATAAATGAAATGAAAAATAGTGCATATAAATTCGCACATATAAATAAAGGAGCGATTTTGTTGACTGAACTCGAGAAAAAAGAACCCGTATCAATTGTGAAAGATAATAATGTAGGAGTAGTAGTTGATACAGTTATAAAAGATGAAGAACTTGATGAATTGAATAAAGAAGCTGATCTTTATGTACACAAGTTAAATAGCGAGCAAAATACAGATTTATCAAAAGTATTGTCTCAGCTAGGAGATTTAGGGGATAAAGAGCAACAAGCGGCAGGACAAACGTTATCGGCGTTAAAACGTCCTGTAACAGCGATGATGAATGGGAAAAATGAAGAAATTCCAAATACATTGTTAGAGTTACGAAAAGTGGTATCAGAGCTTGATCCGAATTCATTAAAAGCAAGTGGTATGAAGAAAATAATGTTTAAAGTATTCAAAAAAAATCCACTTGAAACATATGTGCATAAATACCAATCTATAGATAAGCAAATCGAGGAGATTATTAGATCCCTTCTAATTGGCCGTGACAATTTGCAAGAAGATACGGTTGGCCTTGAAATGTTAAAAGAGCAATCGCATGATAAAATTCATGCTCTTGATAAACAAGTATACTTAGGGAAAAAACTTGCTGGGATGCTTGAAGCTGAGAAGCAAAACCCAGAGCGTCAAAGAGATATTCCATTAATAAACGATGCATTAGAAAAGATACTTGTACGTACACGTAATATGCAGCAAGCGAAAAGTGTACTATTACAATCGATTGCATCTGTAGATATCATTAAGAAAAATAATGAAAAGTTAACAGAGGCAATTCGTAATGCAATTACGATGACGCAAAACGTTGTAACAGTTTCAGCTGCTATTCAGCTAGCATTAACGAATCAACGTAAAACAATTGATGCTGTTAATGCGACAAATGAAGCAATTGAATCAATGGTATTAAGTAACTCTCAAGCATTGAAGCAAAATACAGAAGAAACAACAAAGTTGCTTGAAAATCCTGCTATTAGCATGGATAAATTACGTGAGTCATTCCAAAATGTATTCGCAGCGATTGAAGCTTCTGAGAAATCGTCAGAACGTATTATTGAGTCTAGTAAGAAATTTGTCATTGAATTAGACACATTTAATGATGAGATGAAGCAGAAACTCATTCAACGTCCAAGAAAATAACAGATTATTAGAGGAGGTGAAAAAATGAGTTTCATTCAAACAGTATTAGTACTATTAGGTACATTACTTTTAATCGCATTTACTGTCGTTGTTTTAGTAGTATATTTTGGACGTAAACTGTATTTTTCATGGACGAAACCATACAAGAGGGCGCAAGATTCTATAGAAAAGTTATCGAATAAATCGACACCGTTTTTACAAGAGTTTACGCAACATCCACTCTTTTATCGATGGATTCGTACAGAAGGAAAGAAAGAACAACATACATTGAATACTCTTTTCTGTACATCAAGTCAACGTACGAGAGAGCAAGTATTTTCAATGTTACCGAAAGAAAAACAGAAAAAAGTGCATGTAATGGCAAAAACAACGAAAAAGCTTACAAATGAAGATATCGATGTGGCCGCGATGAAAGTGAAAGATTTCTTAAGACAAGAAACGCAGCAAACTGTAAAACCGTCAGACCTATCGTTTTATAAATTGTATTTTTATGATCGATATCCAGATGCATTGAATACAATTCAAACGTATAAACGCTCGATAAATCCTTCATTACAAAGAACAGTTGATGATATTACAATTTCAGTATTAAATGCATTGCCGTATTATCAAGAGCAGCGTATGTATGAACAACAACATAAACTTGAAACGTTCTTAATGAAAGATTTAACTGCGATGTTATCTTTAGTGGTGCAATTACCTCCGTCACAACGACCAGAAAAAGAAGAAGAGTTAAAAGTCTACTTGCAAAATTTCAAAAAAGAAATGGAAGTAGTAGAGCGTGATATTCGGGACTCCATTGATCATGATTTGAATGTGAAGATGAGAGCAGCGACTGAGAAGTTTAAGAATAAATAGAAAAAGCGCCTTAAAAGCTAAGTGTTTCTCAGCTTTAAGGCGTTTTTTTGAGATTTTATTTTGCCTTAACGGTAGTATAACTAGAAGCACCACTTTCGTTATGCAATCGATCAACTGCAGTTACCACATACGTATAAGTTTCTCCAGAAATAGCCGTTTTATCTACGTAAATTTCTCCAAGTTTTGTTTTTCTTACAGTGGTAAGTAAATGTTTTGGGTTGTGTATATCCACTTCATTTTTTCCATTCACACGGTAAATGGCGTAATAAGCAGAGTCATTATCTCTATTGTCAATTATTCCTACAGCAATACCGTCATCTCTTGGAATGGCACCTTTTAAAGTAGGTTGTTTTGGTGGATCATGATCAAGCCAAGGCATGGGCGGGATTAATGCAGGATGTATATATATGTCTTTGGAGAGTCTATCTTTTATTCCAAGTGGATTGTTATTTATATCTTTTAAACTGAAATGCATACTACCTTTTATTTGTGGATATTGATGGTTTAATGCGATTTGCTTCGGATATTCTTCTGGATTAGACCAAGCAGGGACAGAGTTGTTATTAATTTTATAAGCCGCTTGACCGATGTAAAGGTGAATCGGTTTGTTATTTGTTTCTTTTACCCACCAATCTACTAATATGTCATATGCAGCAGGTGTGAAACCGATATTCCAATATATTTGCGGTGTAATGTAATCAATGTACCCTTTTTGTATCCACTCACGTGTGTCAGCATAAAGATCATCGTAGTTTCTTTGACCTGCGGCTGTATTAGAGCCAGTTGGATCGTCAGCTATATTTCGCCATACGCCGAACGGACTAATGCCAAACTTTACGTATGATTTTTCTTGTTTTATAGCAGTATTTAAACCTTTTACGAGTTCATTTACATTATTGCGACGCCAATCTTCGATAGTTGAAAAATTCCCGTTATTATATAATTCAAATGTTTTTTGATCAGGAAATTCTTCGCCAACTACTTTATAAGGATAAAAATAATCGTCCATATGAATTGCATCAACATCATAATTTTTTACGATTTCTAAAGCGCCTTCTGTTATAAAGTTTTTCACTTCTGGAATACCAGGGTTGTAATATAGCTTCCCGCCGTAAGGTACAACCCAATCGGGATGTTGTCTTGCAGGGTGATTTTCTGATAGTCGATTTATATCAGTGTGATTCATCGTTATTCGGTATGGATTAATCCATGCGTGGAATTCTATATTTCTTTTATGTGCTTCTTCAATCATAAATGCGAGCGGGTCGTATCCAGGGTCTTTTCCTTGTGTACCTGTAATGTATTCAGACCAAGGACCGTAATTTGAAGGATAAAAAGCATCAGCGGTTGGTTTTATTTGTACAACGACTGCGTTCATACCAGTGTTTTTTACATCGTCTAATAATTTTATAAATTCTTGTTTCTGCTTTTCGATAGGTAAGCCAGTTTTTGAGGGCCAATCAATATTAAGAACAGATGCTATCCATACAGCGCGTAATTCATGCTTTTTGTAAGTAGTATTTACTTCAGCATAGGTAGAGTGAGGGGAAATGAAAGAGAAAGGAGTAAACAAGATGATGATACAACACATCATTAATAAACGTTTCATAATCATTTATACGCCTCCCTATTATACGATTATTTAAAATAATATATGATGTGAGGTTGGCCTTGCAATTGAGAAAAATAAATATTGAAACATTAATTTAATAGGAAAAATATTTTTAGTGAAATTTACTTTCAGTATAACTAAATCGTTTCATGTCTTCATATGCTTGTTAGTAAAGTGAAACTTTCTTTCATTTGAAGGAAATAATTTATAAGTATAGGAGGCTTCAATAATGAAAGTTTTATTCGTTTGTTCTGGAGGAATGTCCAGCGCAATTGTTGTAAACGCTTTAAAAAAAGAAGCGGAGAAAAAAGGTGTGAGCATGGAAGTGCATGCAATTGGAACGAATGAGGTAGAGGAAGAAGTGAAGAATGGTTGGGATGTTGTAATGGTTGCACCTCAAATAAGACACCGATTTGATTCTGTAAAAAAATTTGCAGAAGAGGAATCCATTCCGTGCGGCATTATTCCACCGCAAGCATACACACCGCTTGGTGGACCGACTTTGTTGAAAACTGTAAATGAATTAATTAGTTAGGGGGAAGCGTTATGAATAAGTTTGTCACGTTTCTTGATAAAAACTTATCTGGACCGATGGCAAGGCTTTCTGAACAGAGGCATTTACAAGCAATCCGTGATGGAGTTATTTCGGCGTTACCATTTATTATTGTAGGGAGTTTCTTTTTAATAGTAGCATTTCCCCCATTACCGAAAGATAGTTTCATATCAGTATGGGCATTGAAAAATCAAACAAGTATATTAATACCATATCGGTTAACGATGTTTATTATGTCTTTATATATAGCATTTGGAATAGGATATAATTTAGCAAAAAGTTATAAGTTAGATGCTTTATCAGGAGCACAGCTTGCGGTATGTTCACTGCTATTAACGTTAACCCCTGAATTAATTGATAAAAAAGGATTTATGCTTCCGATGACAAATCTCGGAGGTCATGGATTATTTGTGACGATGATTGTTTCTATTTTATCCGTAGAGATATTAAGGTTTTGTAAGACGAAAAATGTAATGATTAAAATGCCAGAACAAGTACCGCCATCTGTATCACGTTCATTTGAAGCACTTATACCTGCTGCATTCGTTATTATTATAATGAGTCTAGTAACTGTCGTTTTTAGCATTGATTTACACCATGTTGTTGATAAATTAGCAGCACCATTAGTAAAAGCTGGTGATAGTTACTTCGGTGTAATCATTCCAGTGTTTTTAATTACATTTTTTTGGTCATTCGGAATCCATGGTGTGTCGGTTGTTGGAACTGTTGCTCGGCCATTATGGGAAGTTTACTTAGGGAAAAATGGTGAAGCAATTGCTAGTGGAGCAGATCAGTTGCCATTCATATCACCAGAACCGTTATATCAATGGTTTATATGGATTGGCGGTTCTGGTGCGACGTTAGGGCTTGTATTAGCTATGATTGTATTTGGTCGATCAAAATATTCGAAAGCATTATCAAGAACTTGTATTGTTCCTGGTATTTTTAATATTAATGAACCTGTTATTTTCGGATTACCGATTGTACTAAATCCAATTTTAATTATCCCGTTTATCATTACACCACTCGTAACAGCAACTGTTGCATATTCAGCAACTGCGATGGGATTTGTAACGCCAACACATATTATGCCGCCGTGGACATTACCAGCTCCAATTGGCGCGTATTTAGCCACAGGTGGGGATTGGCGTGCAGTGGTATTAGTTTTTATAAATATAGCAATATCATTTCTTATTTACCTACCATTCTTTAAAATGTATGACAAAAATATGATTGAAATTGAAAAGAATGGTGACGGGGAATCTGTTAGTCCTTAAGCTTTATACGGTTATTTTGAGTGATAGACTTTATGTCTATCACTTCTTTCGTATTAAACTGAGAGAAGGTGTAAAGGAATGAATATAAAATTTAGTTATAAAGGTGTATTTATATTATTGTTTGGAGTAATATGTGCAAATTTACTCTTAGTACCTGTATTAAGAATACTAAATCTATCACAAATGCATAGTATATGGCTCGTTACAAGTATTGCGGCAAGTGTTTTGCTTACGATCGTTGTTTCTTTTATTGATGGCACATTTGTATCGAAAGTCCAGTTGTTTATTAGATTTGTATTGTTTTCTGTAGGTTGTACGTTGTTTACTTACATAATTGTTTTTTAGTGAATAGGGGGCATGCATAGTATGTATATTGCAGGGATAATGTCCGGTACATCGTTAGACGGAATAGATGTAGCGCTCGTTCATATTGAAGGAAACGGTGTAGATTCTAAAGTTGAACTCATTCATTTTACTACTGTTCCATTTTGTAAGGATATAAAAAATGAGATACAGCAGGCTTTATCAATTGATACATCTAATGTTCAATTGATATGCAGTTTGAACTTTAAGCTTGGTTTATGTTTTGCTAATGCTGTAAAGGAAGTTTGTAAAAAGGCTAATTTGTCATTGGAACGATTAGATTTAATAGGTTCTCACGGACAAACGATTTATCATCAGCCAAAACAAGAAGGCAATTTTATTTCTTCGACATTACAAATTGGAGAACCAGCAGTTATAGCATATGAAACGGAAACAACAGTAATCTCTAATTTTCGAACGATGGATATGGCAGCAGGAGGACAAGGCGCACCACTTGTACCATATTCAGAGATTATTTTATACCAGCATCAAACTAAAAATAGGATACTGCAAAATATTGGTGGGATTGGTAATGTTACAGTCATACCAAGTAAACGAAGTAATAAAAGTGTTATTGCTTTTGATACTGGTCCAGGAAATATGGTAATTGATGAAGTGTGTCAAAGATTATTTCATTTACCATATGATCGAAAGGGTGAAATTGCAAAACAGGGGGTAGTTGTAGATGAAATATTAACATACTGTATGAACCATCCATTCTTAAAAATGAAACCACCAAAATCAACAGGTAGAGAACAATTTGGAAAAGAGTTTGTGAGTGAATTATTAAAGCAATTTGAAAAGTATAGTAAAGAAAGTATATTGACGACTGTCACGATGTTTACAGCAAGTTCAATTGTTCAGCATTATAAGGAGTTTATTTTTCCATTGTATGAAATTGATGAGGTAGTTCTAGGTGGAGGCGGAAGCTATAATGACACACTTGTCGAAATGATACAGAATAAATTAAGAGAAGAAAGATGCAGAATATGTATTCAAGAAGATATTGGGTATTCTTCAGCGGCGAAAGAAGCAATCGCATTTGCAGTTTTAGCAAACGAAACGTACCATCGTAATCCGAGTAATGTGCCGAGTGCTACAGGTGCTAAGGAACCGGTTGTTTTAGGGAATATAACTTTCCATACGACTAGAAGATGAAAGTAGGGCAAGTAAATGAAGTATATGATTGGAGTAGATGGTGGGGGGACGAAGACAGAAGCAATTGCATTTGATCAAGACGGAAATGAGCTTGCGAGAGGTACAAGTGGATTTGGAAATATAGTAATAAATTATGAGAATGCACTCACACATATTATAGATGCGATTAATCAATGTTGGGAACGTTTAATAAATGAGCATTGCGTTTGTATTTGTTTAGGATTAGCAGGTATAAGTGGAGCAAATACAAATGAATTAACAATACGTCTAAAAAAGAAGTACGGAACACAAATTGAAGTTTTTAATGACGCAATGATTGCACATGCAGCTGCTTTAAAAGGGAAGGAAGGAATTTTAACAATTGGCGGTACAGGTGCGATTTGCCTAGGAAAGAAAGGGACAGTATACGAGTATAGCGGTGGATGGGGACATATTTTAGGGGATGAAGGAAGCGGATATTGGATTGCATTACAAGCTTTAAAGAAAATGGCATTACAATTCGATCAAGGAGTTAGCCTTTGTCCATTAAGCTTGAATATTCAAAGGCAGTTTCAACTTTTGACACCGTCTCATATAAAAAGCCTAGTATATACTTCTTCAAAAGATAAAGTTGCAGCAATCGCACCATTAGTTATTCAGGAAGCGAGAAATGGGAATGAGGGTGCACATGAAATTATGATGCAAGCTGGTAAGGAATTAGCGAGAATTACAGTAGATGTTTATAATAAGATGCAATGTAAGTTTTCAACTCCAATTGCAGTAAGTGGTAGCATATTACGTTTAGTTCCTGAAATATATGATGTATTTAAGAAGTGCTGTGAGGAAAGGATTGAAGAACTTACATTTGTATCACAATCAGAAATGGCAGTGAAAGGAACATACTATTTAATGAAGGATTTATATTTTAAAGTGTAAATAGATAAATGAGAATTTTTGTATGATTTGTAAAAATATGATGTTAAAATGTACAAAGGGATGTAGATTAAAAAATGTACAATATACGTAGTAATTGAATAGTGTATATGTATTCCCATGTAGAAAGTGAATGATTACATGATTAATAGTATGCAGTTTTTGTATTTGGTGGCTTCTTATTTATTTGGTAACATCTTGACCGCTTATATAGTAACAAAGTTGAGACATAATGTTGATATTAGGGATGAAGGAAGCGGAAATCCTGGCGCAAGAAATATGGGGCGCGTATATGGAAAATGGTATTTCGTCGCTACATTTTTAGGTGATGCCATTAAAGGTGCAATTGTAGTTTGTATAGCAAAATATCTTTTTGAAGATGCTACATTCGTAATGTTAACATTATTGGTCGTTATTATTGGACATATTTACCCAATGTTGTTTAAAGGTAAGGGCGGAAAGGGCATTTCAACATTTATCGGAGGACTCATCGCATTTGATTATTTGATAGCGCTTACTCTCATAGGTATTTTTATTGTTTTTTATTTAATATTTAAAGGATTTACAAAGCCAGGGTTAATTACAATCGCTTGTTTACCAATTTGTATGGTTTTTTATTCTTACTCTATTGGTACGAATATATTAAGTGTACTTATTATTGTTCTTATTTTATATGTAAATCGAGAATAAAGTGGACCTTTTATCCCGCTATTTGCCGGGCAGTAAGACCCCCACCTCAAAATTCAGCGGAAGCAAAGAAGTTAGGTGGGGGTCGGGCTGCCCGTAAAAGCCCGATTGGTGAAGGTTAATAATCAGTGGGGGATGAACAAAACCCCCACTGATTAAAGTTTCACTTTATAAGTGGGGGTATCTCCACTTATAATTTTTATGAATTAAACAACGAGCAATAAGTAGAGAGAAAGGGGATAGGACATGGGGATAATTTATAAAATTGCTGATCAAGCTTGGGAATTTGAAAGTATACATAAATTGAACTATAAAACATTTGTAGAAGAAATTCCGCAACATGAAGAAACGGAGGAACGTTTTCGTATAGATCGATTTCATGAAGAAAATACATATTTAATTTGTTTAGACGGTGTGAAGTTAGTAGGTATGGTCGCGGTAAGAGGAAAACGCCCATTCTCATTACATAATAAAATCTCAAATTTAGATGTATATTTAAACAAACATGGTGAAAACGTATATGAAATTCGTTTGCTTTCAGTAGAACGTGAATATAGAAATGGTAGAGCGTTGTTAGGATTAATTCGCTTTTTACATCGTTATTTGCTTCTAAATGGATATGAATTGGCACTCATTTCAGCTACAACACGTGAGCTGCCTTTATATGAGCAAATGGGGTTCAAATCTTTCCATACGTTAGTTGGAACAGAAGAAGCAGCTTTTCAGCCAATGTATGTTACACCTACTATGTTCGAAGAATCGAGTGTTGGAGGTATTATGACGAAAGAATTTACGTTTTTACCTGGTCCAGTAGACATGGAAGAGAATGTTCAAAAGGCGTTTTCTACTAAGCCTATTTCGCATCGTTCTAAGTCATTTCAAGTGACAATGGACAATGTAAAGAAACGATTACTTCAAATGACAAAAGCAAAACATGTACAAATTATGTTAGGAACAGGGACGTTAGCGAATGATGCGATTGCTTTACAGATACGTTCTTTAAAAGGTAAAGGGTTAGTTTTAGCGAATGGAGAGTTTGGTAATAGATTAATTGAGCAGGCAAAACGAGCACATTTAAATTTTGATACGTATAAAAAACAAATGGGAGAGTCGTTTAAACAAATCGAATTAGAAAAAATAATTGTAAGTGGAAATTATGAATGGCTTTGGTTTGTTCATCATGAAACATCAACTGGAATGTTAAATAATTTGGACGAGCTAAATGTCTTTTGTAAAAAGTATCATATGAAACTATGTGTAGATTGTATTAGTTCAATTGGAGCAATACCGATAGATTTGAAGGATGTATATTTTGCAAGTGGCGTTAGCGGGAAAGCGATTAAATCATTTACAGGATTATCTTTCGTTTTTCATAATCACAATATAGAGAAAAACGAAGCAATACCTGCGTATATGGACATTGGTATGTATGAAATGAATGACAGCATTCCATATTCACATTCATGGAATTTAATTTACGCACTGCAAGAAGCATTGAAGAAATTTGAGGATGAAACGGCGTTTGTAAAAATAAAAGAGACATATGCTTATATGGAAGAAGCTATTACTAATATGGGTTTAAAGCTTGTTTCACCTAAAGAGCACACCGCGCAAATTATACTCACCATTCAGTTAAATGAAGGGTATTCTTCTAAAACAGTAGGCGATGCATTAGCATTGCAAGGATACATTGTTCATTATGAGTCATCTTATTTGCAAAAAAATAATTGGATCCAAATTGCATGTTTAAATCATTATAAAGAACGTGATAGGAAGAGGATGTTGAATTGTTTGCAGGTGTGTGTTACAGAAAGTCCTTTTAGCGTAAATAATTATTTATAAATTTTATAAAGTTATAATTTACACTTGCTAAGCGAATAGAAGTACATGTATTGACAACAGTCTAAAAGAGAGCGAAAGCCCTCTTTTAAACTTACTTAAATGGACTACTCACAGATTGGAATACCGAGAACTCTCAAAGCTAGTGCTACTTGAAGAGTAATTTCCAATCTAGCAATTTCGATGCCAGCAACTGTGAGTACTAAAAAAGGTTGGCCGTTTACGAACACGATACAACTTTCCATATATACGCCTCCTTTCTAGTAATCTACTACAGTATATGAATAAAACTATAATACGTTATAGTCAGATTCGTGAATTTTATGAAAAATAATAGATTTAAACTATGTTCACGAAATAAATGGGCTCATAGTGTCAATCATATAATAAAAAGCATCTAAAATAAGATGCTTTTTACTATATGTACGTTTTCAGCGTGACAATAAATAAAGCGAATCAATAATCAATAGAGAGGGAAATATATTGATAAATATTTGTATGAGGTAAACTAAGAAGGTTTTAGAAAAACAAAAAGGAATTTTTATACTTGTAACATAAAAATTCTAGGGGGATGTTAATATGGAAAAAACTATGATGGTAGAAACAACAAACATGATGATGTCTATGGAAAAAATGATGTGTGAAATGAAGTGTATGAAAATGATGATGAATAACATGATGCAAATGGATGTAGAAATGGATAAGGCAATGATGGTAAAAATGAACGAATGTGATGAAATGATGAAGACAACTATGTCTATGATGAAAGCGATGAAAGAGAAATGTTGTTGAAGTAACAAAGTATAGCGTAAAATGATGCGGATTTTGCAAATTTGAATTAGAAAAGAGCCTGTATTAGTTGGTACACTAAAATAGGCTCTTTTTAAAGATTGTTCAAAAATAAATTGATTTGATAAAAAAAGAACTAAAGATTATTTTAGTTCTTTTTTCTGTTTTAACACTGTTCAAATCATTGGATTAAAAGCTATAGAAGATGGATAAGTAGTGAACAAAGACAAGTGAGAGCCTATCTTTCTTCGTTAAATGTGTGCTGAAGTAAACAAGGACTCCATTTTAATTTTACTCTTTTCACGAATTTCAGCGTCTGCATGCCTCATAACGTATTTATGCGCTACAGCAATTGCTAAAACATCATCTAATAAGCCAATCCCGATAATAGCAGCTATATCTGGAATGAAATCGATTGTTAATACGTAATAGGATAAAGCAGCTAATATTATGAGTTTTGCTTTAGTAGGTAACGTTTTCTTTTTCATTGTGTAAAATAAAATAATACTTTCATATACGCTGGATTTTCCAAGGTTTGCGGAGCTTTTTTTGAATTTTTTCCAAAGCGTCTGTTTCTCCATATAAACACTCCTTTTACAAAAACATATATTTTTTAAAAGGATGGACAAAGAAGTGAGGGAATAATCCATTTTATTTTTGTTTCTTAATTTATAATTCCATAAGAATAGGAAATTACCTGTTCAAAATAATATAATGTTTATGATGCAACGACCTACAGTGTTTCATTACATAGTATGGATAATAAAATTTATGTAGTCAAAAATGGTGAGGTTGCTGATATTGTAAGAAAGGCTATTTTTCATGGGCATGGATTTGATCCGGTTCATTGTTTAGGAGAAGAGAACGGCAATACTTATAGGTTAGCTTTAGAATTGGGTGACATTATGTACTATAATCTCTATCACGGCTCATGAGGTGGAATATACGTTAGATGACATCGCTCAAATGAATATATCTAAATTAGCAATAAGATACCCAGACGGATTTAATCGAGAAGCTTGTCGGAAATCTGTTGATGGGAAGTGAGACCAAGTTTGAATTTTGTACAGAAACTAAAGAAGCCCATACTTCAATTCGTGATATGTATAGTAAAATGTATGTGGATGATGCAGTTATTATTAAACATTTAATAAACGGTATGGGGGAAGGGAAATGAAGATAATAGAATTACCAATTGAATTTGAATGTAACGGGCGAAAACAATGGATTTATCCGAGCTTAATTGTATTAAACAATGAATTAACTTTAGTAGATACAGGTTATAAAAATTTTTTACCTTTAATTGAAAATGAAATTTTAAAACATGGATATGAGATGAAAAACTTAAAAAATATAATTATTACTCATTATGATGATGATCATATAGGGTCTTTATACGATTTCAAAGTGAAATATCCTCAACTTCATGTTATTGCTAGTGAAATAGAATCCAACTACATTAATGGTGAAATAAAATCAGAGAGACTAGTTCAAGCTGAAGAAATGTTAGAACATATGCCAATTGAAGAGAAAGAATTTAGTGAATGGTTTATACAACAGTTAAAAAATATAAGACATATTTCTGTCGATGAAAAAGTATATGATGGTCAAATGATTTTGAATGATAAATGTCAAATAGTAGCGACGCCAGGACATACTTCGGGGCATATTTCATTATATTTTCCGGACTTAGACTGTGTAATTACAGGGGATGCGGCCGTTCAAGATAATAATGAATTAGTAATAGCTAATCCAAATTTTTGCTTAGATACAGAAAAAGCGGAAGAATCTTTAAAGAGAATTAAAAACCTTAAAGCAGCAAGTTATTATTGCTATCATGGAGGAAAACTCATTATATAAAATATATAAAAAAACCGATCTTTCTTATATTGAAAAGATCGGTTTTTTAATTCATAGATTCCGCAATTCTTATTAAATCAGTAACATTGTATTTTCTTTTTATGTATAGTTTGTTACCAAGGGCGATTTTATATTGAAAACCGTCCTTCTGAAAGATAAGTTCGTATGCTAAATCAAAATGAGGATTATATACTGCCTTTATATTATGTTTTAAAATGTAAAATTTAGTGCCCTTATGTACATATTGATCTAATTTATGTTGAACTGGTGAAACAGTGATTTTAAAAATCCCATTACTATCTTTATTGTAGTATCGTAGTTCTAAGTAATCGTTATAGATGTACCCTTGAAATTCATGAATTTCGAACGGGAATTTTGTAGGAGTAAGTATATGTTCCTTACACTTCATTTCATATTTTTTTACAATAGTAGCTTCTCTCATTAGAGGATTAGTTCCATCATAAATTTGATTAATTTGAGATATTTTATTGTTTTTTGTTATTATTTCTAAAATGTAACCGATAGTAAATTCATCATCAGTGTCTTTGAAATAGGAAATAAGAATTGTAGTATCCTCTTTTGGAGATGGTATTATTTTAATTTCATGAATAGGTTTTTCCTTTTGGAATGTAGGTAGTTCAATCCCTTCTGTTACATATGACCGCATAAATTTTTTATCATTTTGGAGTAAAGCTTGTTTAAATTCACTTATCACATTTGTTTGAGATTTCGCCATAATAATTGAGGTCGATTGAAAATATAGTAAGAACAATATACAAAATATCTTTATGAATGTATTGGTCAATTTTATCACCTTGTAACTATGTTTCCTTAACATTGAAATATATATGTATAGGAGGGGAAAAGATGAGTTTATTGCTTGATGTAATAATGGCTATAATTACATTTTATCCTCGAAATGATATGAAATTAAAACATCATATTGCAAAGTTAAGTGAATTCGAGTGGTTTCGAAAGCTACACGAAGATACAAAGTATACAAGACTAATTTGGAGTAATAGAAAAATTAAAATGTTCATTTTGTCTACTACTAACATGGAAGCATTAATAAATTCCGAGACAAAACAAAAAGAATTTGTCCACCTAGTACATGATGAATATAAAAAAAGAAGGTAAGAATTTTTTTATTTTTCATATTTGGCGAAACAAATGGTACAATGAAAGCTAATGTGAAAAATAAGGAAAAGAAGTGGTCTATTTGAAAAACTTTTTAGAATTAGGAATTAGTGAAACTTTTAATCATACATTACGTGAAAATGGAATTACGGAAGCAACACCAATTCAGGAAAAAGCAATTCCTGTTATTATGTCAGGTAAAGATATTATTGGGCAAGCGAAAACAGGAACGGGTAAAACATTAGCATTTGTCTTACCGATTTTAGAAAAAATCGATCCAGAGTCTAGTGATGTTCAGGCTTTAATTGTTGCACCAACAAGGGAACTAGCATTGCAAATTACAACTGAAATTAAAAAAATGCTTGTTCAAAGAGAAGATATTAATGTACTAGCGATTTATGGCGGGCAAGATGTAGCACAACAATTGAGAAAGTTAAAAGGTAATACACATATTGTTGTAGCAACACCAGGACGATTATTAGATCATATACGACGTGAAACAATTGATCTAAGTAATCTTTCAACGATTGTACTAGATGAAGCGGATCAAATGCTTTATTTCGGTTTCTTATATGATATTGAAGATATTTTAGATGAGACACCTGGTAGCAAACAAACGATGTTATTCTCAGCAACGATGCCAAAAGATATTAAAAAATTGGCGAAACGTTATATGGATGAGCCGCAAATGATTCAAGTACAAAGTGAAGAAGTAACGGTAGATACAATTGAACAGCGTGTCATTGAGACGACAGATCGTGCAAAGCCAGATGCACTTCGTTTTGTTATGGATCGTGATCAGCCATTTTTAGCAGTTATTTTCTGTCGTACAAAGGTTAGAGCAAGTAAGTTGTATGATAATTTAAAAGGACTAGGTTATAATTGTGCTGAACTTCATGGTGATATACCTCAAGCGAAACGTGAAAGAGTCATGAAGAGTTTCCGCGAAGCTAAAATTCAGTACTTAATCGCAACGGATGTAGCAGCTCGTGGACTTGATGTAGATGGTGTAACGCACGTATTTAACTATGATATCCCTGAAGATGTAGAAAGTTATATTCACCGCATTGGCCGAACAGGACGTGCAGGTGGATCAGGTCTTGCAATTACGTTCGTTGCAGCGAAAGATGAAAAACATTTAGAAGAAATTGAAAAAACGCTTGGTGCACCAATACAAAGAGAAATAATCGAACAACCGAAGATAAAACGTGTAGATGAAAATGGAAAACCGGTACCAAAGCCGGCTCCAAAGAAATCAGGTCAAAATCGTCAAAGAGATAGCCGTGAAGGTTCAAGACGTGATTCGAGAAATAGCTCAAGAAGTGATTCGAGAAATGGTTCGAGAAATGAAAATAATCAATCATTTAATAAGCCAAGCAATAAGAAAAGTAGTACAAATCAAGGTCAGAAAAGACGTGGGCGTTAAAATATGAAGTGGTAATTGGGATGAAGAGATATATTGTTTGTTAATAGAGAAATCGATATATAATAAAAAAATCCTGATACAATTATGAATGCAGAAGGAGGCACAAAAATTTGTGGCTCTTTTTGTATTTTAAGATTAGGTTGGTATGCATTTGCTCAATGCGAGTAAAGTTGATAATTTCATTTACCGTATTTAAAGTGAATTGAAAAATAAAGAAAGAATAAAATGTGGAGTTTCATTTGTCTGAATGTTCAGGAGGTTATATAATGATTTTCTGACTATTAAAATATGGAGGAGTGCAAATGAAAAATGAAACGTTACACACACAAGAAGACATTTTAAAAATGCTTGATTCATTATTAAGACCTGCAGAACCATTTTGGAATGAATTTTATGCCAATAGAGAAAAGGATGTTCCGTTTTTTGAAAATATTCCAGATGAGAATCTAGTTTCGTATATACAAAAAGAGAGAGTTTCAAAAGGGAAAGTATTAGAACTTGGATGTGGTCCAGGTAGAAATGCCATTTATTTAGCGAATGAAGGATTTGATGTTACAGCAGTGGATTTATCTGCAGAAGGCATTCAGTGGGCAAAAGAGAGGGCGTTGGCAAAAGGGGTACAAATTCACTTCATTTGTGATTCAATTTTCAATTTAGAGGTTCAAAATGAATTTGATTTTATATATGATTCTGGTTGCCTTCATCATATTCCACCACATAGAAGAATGAATTATATAGAGTTAATTGATAGATATTTAAAATCAGGTGGTTATTTCGGATTAACATGTTTTGCAGCAGGTGATTTGGATGAACGAAATGGATCAGAAATAACAGATTGGGACGTATATAGAGGTTGGAGTTTACAAGGTGGTCTTGCATATTCTGAAGAAAAATTGAGAGAGATATTTAAAGAGTTTGAAGTAATTGAAATTAGGAAGATGAAACAAATGAAACAACCGAATGATATGTTTGGGGAATCATTTCTTTGGACAGCATTGTTTAAGAAGAAATGAAAATTAGATAATTGACAAATTTACCGTTTTTATAGACAATACATTTATAAGAATGTACGTTCGGTTTTGTTGAACGATGTATGTTTTGCATAAATACATAACAAGGGGCTGTCTCTATATGAGTAACACAAATCAAAAAATTACTACATTTTTAATGTTTGAAGGAAAAGCTGAAGAAGCGATGAATTTTTACACATCCCTATTTGATCAATCAGAAATTGTAAGTATCTCTCGCTACGATGAAAATGGACCTGGTAAAGAGGGAACTGTAATTCATGCAACTTTTACGCTAAACGGACAAGAGTTCATGTGTATTGATAGTTATGTAAATCATAATTTTACATTCACTCCAGCTATGTCTCTTTATGTAACTTGTGAGACAGAAGAAGAAATTGAAACGGTCTTTCATAAACTAGCGCAGGATGGAGCAATTCTTATGCCTTTAGGTTCTTATCCGTTTAGTAAAAAGTTTGGCTGGTTAAATGATAAGTATGGTGTATCTTGGCAGTTAACTCTTGCTGAATAAAAAAGAAGCATCACTTATTTGTATAATGTGTTCAGTTAAGAGTTTGAAAAATTAAATAACTTTAAAAAGCGTTCCAACTGTCAACAGGTTTGGAACGCCTTTTTTGTTGGTATATCATTTTTGGGGAATTGTTAATTAATATCGTTTATTTTAAATGAATTGAATAGTTGTCTAATTTCGTGTTTATTTAGAATGTTTTTATATTTGCGGTCGATTATCTGTTAAGATAAATATATACAACTAAGTATTTACTATCTGGTAGGTTAATAAAAAAAGGAATGTATAAATAGTTAATAATCTTACAATTAAATTGCAACTAGGTAGTTAGGAGGAAAAATCGCAATGGATACTACACAACAAAACAGTAATGCATGGGATAAGAAGGTGGAAGAAGGTTCTAGATACACGCAGCCTGTAAGTAGCGAGATTATTGAGAAAAGCAAATCAGGTGAATGGGAGATTACAGTCACTACGGAAAAATCAGTTCCTAGAGAGTGGTTTCCAAAGTCATTAGATGGATTAAAGATACTTTGCTTAGCATCAGGTGGCGGACAACAAGCACCAGTTCTAGCTGCTGCTGGAGCAGATGTAACAGTTACTGATATATCTAAGAAGCAATTGGAACAAGATAAAAAGGTAGCAAAACGGGATGGTTTAACTTTAAAAACCGTACAAGGAGATATGTCAGACCTTGGTGATTTTGAGGATGAATATTTTGATATTGTCGTAAATCCTGTCTCTAATTTGTTTGTAAAAGATGTTCATCTTGTATGGAATGAAGTTTCTAGGGTTTTAAAGAATAAAGGTATTCTTATTGCTGGATTTACAAATCCGTTACTATGGATTTTTGATGATAACCAAGAACAAAAAGGTATTCTTGATGTTAAACATTCAATTCCTTCATCAACATTGGATTATTTACCAGAGGATGAAGTTCAAGATTACATCGATTTAAATCAAACAATAGAATATGCACATACTTTAGAAAACCAAATCCAAGGTCAAATTGAAGCTGGTTTTGTTATAGTGGGTTTTTATGAGGATGATTTTGGTGGAACAAGGATATTAGATAAGCATATTAAAACCTTTATTGCCACTAAAGCTATAAAGTTAAAGGTTGATTAAAAATTTTAGCTTGTTACACAGGGTGTTAGTCGAAGAAGGGATTTATAAATAGTAAAAGTTCAATATACAAGGAAAAGGATGGCACTTACCATCCTTTTCCTTGTATATTTTGAGTGGCAAAACAAGTTTTACAACTTGTAGCTGAACCCGTTATGATTTTTGTAGCGACGCTTTTTCTTTTTAAGAATTTTGGATGCCGAATCTTTTTCCAAGTTTAGCTAACAATTCAGGCTGATCCCCTTGGCTCATTACAACTTCAATAAAGATAAGTCGATTCATATTAAAACTTATTTTATTTAAGACTTCTGCTAACTCTATTTCATTTTCTACTTTAAATGTGAGACTTTTTTCTTCTGATCCGAATACATTTGGCAGTTTATTATAATCCCACATTTGTATGTCATTATATGGTTGGTCTCGTCCATGAATCGCTCGTTCAACAGTATATCCGTTGTTATTAATTAAAAATATGATTGGTTTTAAATTATGACGTAACATAGTGGATAATTCTTGAACAGTTAACTGGAAAGAACCATCACCAATAATTAAAATGTTACGCCGTGTTACATTAGCGAGTTGTGTTCCTAATAGAGCGGGAAGTGTATATCCGATAGATCCCCATAACGGTTGTCCTACAAATGAAGCGTTATTAGGTAAAGGGATAGTGGCACTACCGAAGTATGGTGTTCCTTGCTCTGCAATTAAGACGTCGTTTTCTTGTAAGAAGTGGTACAATTGTTGCCAAAAACGTTGTTGTGTAACGATTTGTGCTTTTGGATTGAACTCTTTAGTAATAGATGATGATTCTGAAATAAATGGCTTAATTTCAAACGTTTCTTCATTACGATGCTTGATTGAATTAATTAAATATTGTAATACGTCTTTCATTACAACCGGTCCGTATTTTTTATCTATAATTTTCACAGTATAGGGATGGATTTCTATAACTTGTTCTTTCGTAAAACCTTGTGTAAAGCCACCGGTAATAGTATCAGTTAATTTCACACCGATACTAATGATACAGTCAGATTCATCAACTCTTTTTCGCAAGTATGGAGGACTAACATCGCCAGTGTAAATTCCTATAAATTGAGGATGTTTTTCTGGGAATATGCCCTTGCCCATACTTAGTGAAGCGATAGGGAAGCCAGTTTTTTCTACGAGTTGATGTAAATCTTCTTCAGCATAAAAACGATTCACTTCAAAATCAGCTAATATAACCGGTTTTTTGGCGCTATTTATTTTTGAAATGGCATGTAGAAGCATTTTATCTAATGCGTCTTTATTACTTACTATGGGATGATTTAAGATTGGTTCCGTAGGTTTATTAATTGGTTTATTATATACATCGATCGGTAAATTAATATGGACTGGACGTTTTTCATTCCAACATGCACGGAGTACACGGTCAATTTCCTCAGCGGCATGCTCAGGGATTAAATTTGTTTGTGCTATAGTAATTTCTCGATACATATTGGAAAAGTGATCGAACTTTCCATCACCTAATGTATGATGAACGAGTTCTCCATTTTCCATTACAGTTGTTGTTGGTGTACCGGTAATTTTTATAACTGGTACGTTTTCGGCATATGAGCCGGCAATGCCGTTTATGGCGCTCAATTCCCCCACACCAAAAGTGGTAATAAGAGCAGCAACACCTTTTATGCGAGCATATCCATCTGCTGCATATGCCGCATTTAATTCATTACAGTTGCCAATCCACTCTAAATTTTTATGTGCAATCACATCATCTAAAAAGGCAAGATTATAATCACCAGGAACACCAAATATATGCTCAATTCCTAATTCGTATAATCGATCTAATAAATATGTACTTACAGTATATTGCGTTTTCAAGAGAATCATCTCCTAATTATTTTAGTTCGTGTAGCGAATGCTTCAATGGACTACAGAAGTTCAAGTGCGTTGATTAAAATATTCATTACTGGATTGTGGTATAATTTACATACAGGGGGAAAGTAGATGACACAACATAAAGAAGAACAGATGAATGAGGCATTGGCATTATTTTATTTTGCATATAAGACATTTACTGAAAAGCCAGATGAAATTATAAAAGAATATGGTATACAACGAGTGCATCACCGAATTTTATTTTTTATCGCACGTTTTCCAGGGATAAGTGTAAATGAGTTACTATCGCTATTAGAAATAAGTAAACAAGCTCTTCATGGACCACTGCGTCAACTTGTGGAAAAGGGACTAATTGAAAGTAATGAAGCTACTCATGATCGTCGAGTAAAACAATTATCCTTAACAGAAGAAGGGACAGATTTAGAGAAAAAACTAAGTGATGTTCAAAGAAAGCAAATGGGTGCTATTTTTTCAAAATTTGGTGAATCATGTGAAGAGAATTGGCATCAAGTTATGAACGAAATGGCGAATAGCCGTTCAGGTCATGATGCATGGATAGCGAAAAGAGAAATTCCAGTTGATCAAAAATAATGAGAAATAGGCCTTTCTTTATAGTTTGAAAAAGAAAGAATTTTATCCATGCATTTGGCAACTATGGATAAATCATAGAGTGAATGGATAAAAAGGTGCATTACTAGATACTTTATACGTGTACGCGATGGAACAATAAAATTCACATTTCCGAGAGGGGAATTATAATGATAAAACTTGTACTAATTCGTCACGGACAAAGTTTATGGAACCTTGAAAATCGTTTTACTGGATGGACGGATGTAGATCTATCAGAGAATGGATTAAGTGAAGCAAGAGAAGCAGGAGCAATATTAAAGGAAAACGGTTATACTTTCGATGTTGCTTACACATCTGTATTAAAACGAGCAATCCGGACTGTATGGATTGTTCTTCATGAAATGGATCTTACTTGGGTGCCTGTACATAAATCATGGAAACTAAATGAAAGGCATTATGGAGCGCTACAAGGATTGAATAAAGAAGAAACTGCAAAAAAATACGGTGAAGAACAAGTTCATATTTGGAGAAGAAGTGTCAATGTAAGACCACCGGCTATTACTGAAGAAGATCCTAGATATGAAGCGAATGATCCGAGATACAAAACACTCAAAAAAGGTGAATTTCCATTGACAGAATGTTTAGAGGATACGGAGAAGAGAGTGCTGGAGTATTGGCATTCAGAAATTGCACCATCATTAAAAAGTGGTGAGAAAGTAATTATTTCATCGCATGGTAATACAATTCGATCGCTAGTGAAATACTTAGACAACCTTTCAAATGATGGTGTGGTTTCATTAAATATTCCAACTAGCATTCCGCTCGTTTATGAATTAGACGAAAATTTACGTCCGATTCGCCATTATTATTTAAGTATGGATGGAGAAGTACCTGAAGGGGAAATTCCGAAACATATTTCTTTTTAACATGAAAATTTGAAATGCATGCTTGTCTACATATACAATGTAGACTCATGATAAAAGACGTGGCCTCCTTCTAATGTATATGCGATGTAGCTAAATTTAGAAGCTTGTCCACGTCTTTTGTCATAAAGAGAGCTGCTTGCGCATGTAATGATATCGTGAGTAGTTTTTGAATGGAGGGTGATGTAATTGACGATCTCTAACATTCGAATTGGCTTATTTATTTTAGCAATCGTTTTTGTAGTTCTTGTTTTCTTTTATTGGAGAAATGAAGAGTTGTATGAAGAGAAAAAGCAGCGAATTCGAAAAACTTGGTATGGATTATTCATAACATCAGTCACAGTTTATTTCATGATTAAAGGAATCGATTTAACCCTCTGGAAAAATTTATTAATGTTCACTGCGATGGTCATTTTCGTTGATATTTCATTTATTTTAACACCTAACATTTCGGAAATATGGGGAGCGAAATTTAGCGATATCGGTAAAACTGTTCAATCCATAAAGCGGTCATTAATCGCTTCAAAAGCAAGAGGGGAAATATATACGAACATTATCCAAAATATTAATCCAGCAGCATTTGGGACGATGGAATGGCATACGGAAGAGGAATATACAAAAAGCTTAAACACATTTTTAGATTCATATGGGGAAAAAATCGGAGCGAAAATTGTTGTATTTGAAGCAGCGAATGAATTAAATACGGGCTTTCGTGGTATTCGTTCTCAATTTAGTATTACAATACCTATAGAGCATATAGAGCAATTGAATGAACAAAAAGCAGTACAAGTAGAAAACGTGGGAATTATACCAGCAAAAATAATGAATGATGTTTTTATCGTTATTGATGGGAAGAAGAATAGCCTGCAAGATCGAGATTTTGAAAATGTATATAATTTAACAATACATCATAGTTATTTTAGTAAGTAGGACAGAATCGTTTTTCTGTCCTTTTCTTCTATACATAAATTCAAAACAAAATTCGACAAAGTTGAATAAAATAGGACAATCATTCCTACACTAGCAGGTAGAGGTGATTGTAGTGATAAAAGATTATGACAATGATTTTTTTAAAGAAGAAAATGAAGATACAACAGATTTCTCTTTAATCAAAGGAGATACGTTGCAGCAAGTAGAAAAGTTAGAAGAAGAATTAAAAAGAAAATGATTCGTGTACACTGTGTCTTTATTTGCTATATAATATAAATAGAAGGTTGTATCTTTTTGAAAAGGGGGAGAAGAGATGGCTGAAATAAATGTACAAAAGTCTTCGTTTTTTAAAGAAAAAAAAGAAGAATCAAATACAGATTTCTCTCTAGTGAAAGGTGCATTAACGGAAAATATAAATCGGTTAGAAAAACTTATGAATAATAGCAGTTCAAAATATATACGAGTACAAAAAACAAAAGAAAATGCATAGAGCATTTTCTTTTGTTTTTTATTCCGTTATTTGCGGGTTAGTTTCAAGTTAGTTAACATTTAATTTTTCTTTTACTTTTCCGGGTAAATCTACTTTCTGAATTTCTTCATAGGACTTCACTTCAAAAGATGATATTTCATTTTTATCTATATCATCTTGATCTACATAAAGACGTAAAAACGCATTATCATTTAATTTATGGTCGTTTTCTTTTTTTGTACTTCTAAATGTAATTTGTTTTTTTTCTCCGTCTTCATCATATGCGGGCAACGTATAGTTCCGTAAGCTTCTGCCTTCTACTTTTTCAATAGCGCCTTCACCTTTTATCTGTACGTAATATACATCCTTACCAATTCTATTTAGTGATGCTCTCTCACATCCAATAGTAATGCTTGAAAATAATAAACATAGTGTCATAACAGCAAAAAGCTTTTTCATATTATTTATCTCCTTCAATTTGTTTCTTTAAAAAGTATACAACTATTGTTAAATTAGAAAAATCGATATAGATTACAACATTCTTACAATGATGTAAGAGTATAAGGTATAGAGCGCAGAAGGATTAAATTGAACTGTTCATAATAAATTTTTAATACGTTTAAAGAAAGGTAAAATAATGAATCATGGTATAATGATAAAAGACTTACATACTATTTTTTCATTTTGAGAGGAGCTTGAAAAATGTATTCTACTTTAGAACAATTAACAAAGCACCCTGTATTTTATCATTTTGCAGAAATTTCAAAGATTCCTAGAGGATCAGGTAATGAAAAGGAAATTAGTGATTATTTAGTGCGCTTTGCAAAAGAGCGTAACTTAGAAGTGATTCAAGATCAAGCATTGAATGTCATTATTAAAAAAGACGCAACTGCTGGCTATGAGAGTGTACCAGCTATTATCATTCAAGGTCACATGGATATGGTTTGTGAAAAAAATCAAGCAACAGTACATGATTTTGAAAAAGATCCAATTGAGTTACGAATTATTGGAGACATGCTATATGCGAATCAAACAACTTTAGGTGCTGATAACGGTATTGCTGTTGCATATGCATTAGCTTTATTAGATTCAAAAGATATTCCGCATCCAGCACTTGAAGTAGTAATTACTACTGAAGAAGAAACGACAATGGGCGGAGCTTTTGCTGTTGATGCAAACCACTTTGATGGAAAGATCTTTATAAATATTGATTCTGAAGAAGATCATAAATTACTTGTAAGTAGCGCAGGTGGTGCGAAAGCAGTTGAAACAATTGCAGTAATTTGGGATGAGGCACCTGCACATATGGACGCATACCGTCTATATGTTGGTGGACTTAAGGGCGGACATTCTGGTATGGAAATTGATAAACAACGCGGAAATGCGAACAAAGTACTAGGACGAGTTTTACGTGATTTATCAATAAATATTCAATTTGATATATGTGAGGCTCACGGCGGATTAAAAACGAATGCAATTCCACGTGAAAGTGTAGCTACAATTTTATTACGTCAAGAAGATGTAGAGCAAGTTGAAGAAAAGTTAAAATCATGGACACGAGTATTACAAGAAGAAATGCGTGCTGTTGATCCAGATGTTCATGTTACACTGACAAAATTAGATGAGAAAGTAGAAAAAGTATTTGCTAAAGAAACACAAAAACAGCTGATTTCATCATTATTCTTAATTCCAAATGGCATTCAAAGTATGAGCATGGATATTAAAGGCCTTGTAGAAAGTTCAACAAATTTAGGGGTTATTGAAACGCTGCAAGATGAAATTAAATTGCGAAACGAAGTAAGAAGTTCTGTAAGTAGTTTAAAACGACATATTGCAGATGAAATTAAATATATTGCTGAATTAGTTGGAGCAACATTTGAATTAGAGTCAGAATATCCGGAGTGGCCATACAATCCAAACTCACAAATTCGTAATTTGTTTGAAAAAGTACATCAAGAAAAATACAACAAAGATGTTGAAATCTTCGCTGTACATGCAGGGATTGAATGCAGTGTATTCGTTCAAAAGATGCCTGAATTAGATGCAATTTCATTCGGGCCAGATATATTCAACGTCCACACTCCAGATGAGCATATTAGTATTTCTTCTGTTGTGAACAACTGGGGATTCTTCGTTGATGTAATGCAGGGAATGAAAGAATTAGCCAAATAATAACGATAAAATGAAAAGTAGCCTATAAAAATTTATAGGCTCTTTTTTTGTGTTGGAATTTATCCCGCATTAACAGGTAGTAAGACCCCCACCTCAAAATTCAGCGAGGGCAAAGAAGTTAGGTGGGGGTCGGGCTGCCCATAAAAGCCCGATTGGTTTAACTAATAATCAGTGGGGGATGAATAAAACCCCCACTGATTAAAGTTTCACTTTATGAGAAGTCATTTTTCGTTAGTATGTAATATTAAGCTTGAACAATTAATAAGGATGAATTGTTGATGTTTTTTAATACTTATGAAGGGGTGAAAAAATGAAGGGAAGAAAGCAATGTATTGTTTGTATGTTTTTATTGTTCTTTACATTTAGTTTCATTGGTGTTCACAAAATAATAGCAGAAGAAGTTGAATTTTCAGGAACAACTGCTCCATTGAATGTAAATGTTAGAGAAGAAAAAAGCTTGAATGCAAATATTGTAGAGGTGATTCCCGGAAATACAAAAGTATCCTTTAAAGGATGGGAGTATGGTGAAGCGGTTAAAGATTACTGGACAGGAAATTTAGATAATCGTTGGTTTTATTATTTTAAAGATGGGAAAAAAGTATATGTAACGTCAGCTTATATTAATGGGAATCCTCCAAATACATCAACAGATCGTAAATTATCTGTTCCTAACATATTACAAGAAAGATCAAATTGGTGTTGGGCGGGCACTTCGGTTTCAGTTTTAAATTATTTTGGGAAAACTCCTTCACAAGATCAGTATGTTAGGTATGTCAAAGGTGGATCATATAATAATCCTGCAACTTCACGTGAAATACAATATGGATTATCAGGATATGGTGTTAGCTCAGCTATAAGTTCTGGAGCAAAATCGTATGATTGGTTCAAAAATCAAATTAATAGTAATCAACCGATGATTGCACTCATTATGTGGCAAAATGGAGCTAACATCGGACACTTTCTAGTACTTGATGGATTCTATAAAGGTACAAATGGAACAGACTATATAACTTACATGGACCCTTGGTATGGTGATCATTATAATCATAATTTCAGTACGTTCCATAACAATAATAATTTTTGGTGGAATGAAACTGTTTATAATATCCGTGCAAATTAATAATATTAAAAGTGTGGGGGTTCATGAATGGGAAAACTACTTAGGCTTGTGATACCATGCATTTGTTTAATGACTGTTATTATTTTCGCTAGTAAAATTAGTTATGCATCAAAAAATAAAAGTGAGCCAGTACAATCGATCGCATTAAAAGATTATCAATATAGTAAGAGTAGTTCTTCTGAAAATGTAAGTTTTGAAAAAATAACAACCTCACCATTTTCGTTACCAATCTATGAAACAATTCCAGCACAGCAAATGTTAAATAGCTCTGAATTTAAGCATATACTATTACCAACAAATGAAAAGTTGTGGTTTATTATGAAAGGTGAGCAGCCGGAGGGACTAATTGTTGCGAATGATACTGAACCGATTCGAACGGGTGGAGAAAATAGAAGTAAAGATTTATATGGGCTATATAAAGCAATAAAAAATAATACAAATGAAACAAAAAATATTAGTTATTTTGAATTTGAAGGGCAAGGAATATTGGTAGTAAATCAAAATAATGACCAAGAAATATATCTTAGTAAGGGTGCTGCTGCTATATTAAAACTTCCTGCTGGTCAAAAAATAGTAAGCAGTGAAGTAATACAGAAAATGAAAGAGAGAATCGTAACTGCTTTTGAATAGTTAATTATAAACTGAATAAATATATACGTATGTAATATGAAATTTCATGTACTGTATTAGTTTTAGAAATGAATACATTCATAAAAAATACAGTAGACGGAGCAGAAAAGATAACAAGTGAAAAAAAGCGCGAGATGTTATAGGGGTCAATGGTGATTATAGTAGGAATTGTTGATTCTTATTTGTTATTTATATGAGGTTGAACAGGCAAAAGGATTGATGTTAGAGGTATAAACATAATAGTGCATATAAAAAGGTTAGAGAAGCTAATTCTTAAACCTTTTTATATGCATTCCAATTATTAGTTTTTATAAATGGTGGAGTTACACATGCTCATCAAGTTAACATTTCATACCACCCCCGGAGTGGATTTTTTGCACAGAAAGATATTGTTCGATTTAAATCGTGCTTCATACGTAATAATTTAATTAAAAAAGCTTGACCTTAACACTATGTAAAGGTTTACAGTGGAACAGAAAAGGAGGTTAAGAAATGCAAAAAATAACGAAATTGTGTATGAGTGCTGTACTAACCACATCTATTATTAGTGGTTATGCTCAAATTAAGGGAATTGAGAAAGTCCAGGCGAAGGAAATTGAAAAACCGCAGAGAGAAGATAGGAAGAAAGTAGAGGCGCAAAAAATAGTAGGAAAGTATACAATGCCAGATGAAAAAAGCAAACATGAAGGAACATGGCTACAATGGCCTCATGAACTTACATACGGGTCAAAATATCAGCAAGAAGTAGAACCGATTTGGATTCAAATGACAGAATCTTTAAGCAAAGGAGAAAAAGTTCATATTGTTGCATATGATCAAGAAGAGAAAGAAAGAATTATTGAAGTTCTAACGGATCAAGGGGTAAATATGGAGAAAATTGATTTCTTTATCGCACCTACTGACGATGTATGGGCTAGAGATACTGGACCAATTTTTGTTTACGATAATGACAAAAATTTAAAGATATTAGATCCAGGCTTTAACGGATGGGGAAAGAAAACGCCATATAAGAAAGATGCTCGTCTTCGTGAGAATCTTAGCAATCAGTTAGGCATTGAAAGAATAAATTGGAATAAATTTGTTCTTGAAGGTGGCGCATTTGAATTGGATGGTAATGGAACTGTTTTATTAACTAGAAGTGCTGTGACGAATAAAAATAGGAACGCTAAATTGTTAGAAAAGGATATTGAAAAATATTTTAGTGAACTTGGGGTAACAAATTTTATTTGGTTAGATGGAGCACCTAACTTAGATATTACTGATTTTCATATTGATGGATTTGCCAAATTCCACGATAAATCTACTATTATAACGTTAAAAGAAAAAGATTTGGCTGAATGGGGAGCGTCTGGCAAAGATATTAACAAGTTGCTGCAGGCAAAAGATGCTACAGGTAATAAGTACAAGTATGTATATCTACCGCTAAGTAAGAATAATGTTACATTAAAAAATGGGAAGAAGCTTGATTATAAAGGTTCCTATATTAATTATTATATAGCGAATGAAGTCATCTTAGTTCCAAACTATAATGATCCTAATGATAAAATAGCAAATGAGATGATTCAAAAACTTTATCCTGATCGTAAAGTGTTGGGGATAGATGTAAGAGAGCTGTATAAAAATGGTGGTATGATTCATTGTATTACTCAACAACAACCAATTAATTTAAAATAATATATTTATAATTCTTTGGGAAGTTGTCTATTTCTTATGAGAATCTGTTTATCCATAGGATAGGTAAAGACGCGATAGCATTTTTACCTATTTTATTGTATTTTTTTATGAGTTTAGTATAACTTTCCTATAAACTGAAGAAACCTACCCTTTTTGAAAAAATCTTAATCAAAATGATAGGTTTTTTAAATGAAAAGCTATACTTGCTGTTGCGGAAGAAACATTGTTTAAAGGTATGTTTTCACCTTTTAAAAGTTTCTAGTACAATCATTCTTACTAAAATATCTATAAGAATAAGATTTATATGTTTTTTTTAACAATCCATACATGCCCATCAACTTCAGAATGCAGAATTACCATAAATAATAAAAGTTCAGCGGTTTTTCTGTTTTTATTTGTAACTTAAACGAATTATACTTGGACAATTATTGTGCAATCTTTTCAAATAAATGACTTTCTTTATTTGAAAATAAGGGTGCATCTATAAACCCAAAATGATAAACTAAAATACCTAATTCCACTCTAGAATGAATACGCCATTTTTCTTTAATATGATTAATTATCGTTGAAATTCTTCTAGGGCTAATATATATCTTTTTGGAAATTTCTGCATCTGTTAATCCTTTTGCTACATAAATAGCCACTTCTAACTCTCTTTCGGTTAACATTCTTTTCATAAAATAAGCTCCTTCGAAATTATTCATATAAAAATCAAAAGAAACTATTATTTGAAATAAAGCTGAAAAATCATATCCAATACTCTTTATTCCCTTTAATTGTAATAATTTCTCTCATTTTAATACAAGTTTGTAAAAGAAACTATAAATCAATATAATTAGTAATTGTAACTATATTAATTTTACATCACATTAAAAGTTGGAAAATATTCTTATACTCATAAATTGTTACATTTGAGGGGGAGAAATGGAATTCTATAATCTCGGTATTATTATTAAAGAACTTAGAAAGAAAAAAAATATATCACAATCTGAACTATGTCGGGGAATATGTTCACAAAGTCAGATTAGTAAGATAGAAAAAGGTATTATTTATCCATCTAGCATATTGTTGTATCAATTATCTGAAAGACTTGGTGTTGATCCGAATTATATATTTGCGCTAACTCAAAATAAAAAATTAAAATATGTAGAAAACGTAAAATATGTAATAAGAGATTGCATAAAACAAAAACAATATGAAGAACTTTATGAAATAGTGAAAAAAGAGAAAAACGAAAATAATTTCGAGTCAAAAGAAAATAAACAATTTCTACTATGGCATGAAGCAATTGCTATATTTATGGTGAACAGATCAACAAAAACTGCTTTAAATCTTTTAAATCATGCATTAAAACTAACTGTAACCAATGCTGATTTTTTATCAGAAAGAGAAATAGATATTATGCATACAATGGCAGTAATCTATGCGGAAAATGGAGAATATGAAAAAAGTATAGGCATATTAAAGAAATGTTTAAGTAATTTTAATAAGATAGAATTTCCTAGAAATAAAGAAATTAAATTAAGAATTATTTATAACTTAACAAAATGTTTACATCTTACATATGAACATGTAGAAGCAATAAAGTACAGTGATATAGGTATTAAATTAGCCATTAATATAAATAGTTTATACTTATTAGGGGAACTAAATTTCGAAAAAGGTTCAAATTTATTAGAACTTCAGCAATCTAGTGAAGATGGTTTTAACTATATTAATAAGGCTTTATTTATTTTTGAACTAACAGAAAGAAAACAATATATTAAGATAATCAAGGATAAATATTTTAAAAACCAGAAATAAACATGAGAAAGCTTTAATATGAGCTATTCCTTATTGGAATTTCCTGTTAAAATAAGTGCTGTAATACGAACTATTCCTTATTGCTGTTTATTGCTAAAATAAGTCCTGTAATAGTAGATAAAAATAAAGGGTGACATTTTATGAAATCAAGAGGGAGTACTCGTAAAGCAGATAGTATGGGGCGTATTGTTATTCCAATGGAAATAAGACGGAGTTTAGGAATTGTAGAAAAAGATGCGCTAGAAATGTTTGTGGAAGATGATCAGATTATTTTGCGGAAATATCAATCTTCGCAAGCTTGTGCAATTACAGGTGATATTTCAGATAAGAATATTTCGTTAGCGAATGGGAAGATTATTGTAAGTCCAGAGGGAACAGAACTGTTAATAAAGAAGTTACAGCAATATCTTTTAAAATAAAAGATAAGTAAGAACTTTAAAATAAAATATACTTGTAAAGAAGGTCCTCTATCATTCAGGGGACTTTTTTTATTGCAAAGACAGGTTGTTTAATTGTTATAAATAAAATAGAGGGGAATAGCTGGTCCAATGAAATGCGAATTATCCTAAAAGTAGTCTGACTATTTTTTATAAAAAATCCTAACTATTTACATTTTTTGGTTTCGTGTTATATTTTTACTGTTAGTATGAAGAAAATTCTGATTTCGATTTTCGGAAAGTTTTAGAAAATGAATTAGATTTTTAAATTAAATATGCTAATTCAAGGGGAATTCGTTGGAGAAATGTAACTAAGAGGAAATCTCGTATCATTCACGTTTAGTATCTGTAAATTGGTGGTTCTAATAGTTCTGACGAAAAGCAAAGGAGCAAAAAAGAAGTGGGTAGTTCATTTAACAGGAGATATGGTGTAGAAAAATAAAATAACGGAGGTTTTATAATGAATAAAGGAATACTGCAGATTACGGAAATTGAAGAAATTACTATTCCTAATGTATTAAAGGATAAAATCAAGAATCTGATAGACAATGAATTAAAAACTCATAATCCTTATACTTGTGATCAAGAAATAGCTGCAAGCTTTTCAAAAGAGTGGCTCATTTGTTTGATTGACTATTCAAAGAAAACTCCGAATTCAGATGTAAAAAAACTACTTCATATGATAAAAGAAGCGAATTGTGGTGGAAACGTACCGCCTATCCTTATTAAAAATATTCCGTGTGATCCTATGGAAACCCTATTACCTGGAGAAAATCGCAAAGGCTTTAATTATGGTGAAAACGAACACGATAGAATGAAAAAATATTTTTATGCTGAATGGGTCACATGGCTTTTTGCCACACTTTTTAATTATGATGCTTTGATTCATCCGTCCGAACATGCAGGGAAAAATAGATTTCATCTCATTTCCCCTTTAAACAATGATGAAGTTTTGCGAAATGTCGGTGCAAGCACTGGTGGCGGAAACTTTTATCAACATAACGATGCGACAGTGTATACAGATATGAAAGATCAATTACATATTGAAGAAAGATTGAAATCGTTCAATACGAATTTAGACATTGTATCGAATAGACTTAATAAATCCGTCGAACTAATAGTTTCGGAAATTACTTGCGGCAAATTTACGAGGGTTGATGCTCTTTTATTAAAAGGAGTGTTAAATTTAAAAACCAATACTCATATTGGAACACCAAAATTACTTCAAAAGCATCTTGAAGAAAATCACTTCAGTAAAGATGATATATTGGCGATAAGTAAAATGCCTATTGCTCATATCGCAGGAATGGCGGATGGTGAAATATCGGGATTCGTAGGGGAAATAAACCAAATTATATTTTTGGATGATAATGGTGATATTATTGCAACTTGTTTGAATGGAGCAGAAAATAGATTGATTTATGTGGGAGGAAGTGAAGAAGAAAAGTTAAAATTCGACATGTTTTTGGAACTGTTACGGACAATGCCTACTTATAAAGTCCCGCTTACATCTGAAGATTTATTGATTATGCCAAATTCATACTATGGTAAGCAAACAAATGTAACCCATGGTAGAGAAAGGTTATCGGAGGAAGAATATAAAATTCCGATTGGTGATAATAAGTATGGACGTAGAATTGTTTGCAGGCAATACGTTTCCAGCCGATTACGCGACCAGAAAGAGAGTTACTTTACAGATATCATAAACTAGTTTAAAGAGAGGAGGGAGAATGGGAAGGTTTGGGCTGTAATAGCTCAAACCTTCCCATTTCCTTTATATGGATTTTACTATTGAATTACTCATATTACTATTTTTAGTAGCTATTTTAGCAGGATGGATAGATACAATTGCTGGGGGCGGTGGTATGATAACTATCCCAGTAATGTTATTAGTAGGTATGTCTCCTTCTGTAGCGATAGCAACTAATAAACTACAAGGGAGTAGCGGAACCCTCATGGCAACTGTGATTTTTATTAAGAAGAAAGAAATTAATCTCAAAGAAATGCGTTTGTCCATCTTAATGACCTTTTTTGGATCTATTTTGGGTGGATGGCTTATTTTACAGATACGAGCAGAATATTTAATCATGATATTACCTTTCTTACTTATTATTATTGGTCTTTATTTTCTATTATCTCCAAATATAGCAAACGAAGATCGACCGAGAAAAATAAGTATGTTGTTATTTGCGTTAACAGTGGCTCCATTCCTTGGATTTTATGATGGTTTCTTCGGCCCAGGAACAGGTAGCTTAATTGCTTTAGCTTTCATTCTTTTATGTGGATATAGTGCTACAAGAGCAACTGCAAATGCTAAGATTTTGAATTTTACTAGTAATTTCGCTGCTTTGTTATATTTTATTATTTTTGGCCAAATTGATTGGACAATTGGGCTGATTATGATGCTTGGTCAAATTATAGGGTCATATATTGGGGCAAAGATGGTGCTTACAAAAGGGACGTCATTAATACGACCAATAGTGGTTATTGTTTGCTTTGTCATGGCAATTAAAATTTTTTTACAAAATATGAACTAAATGTAATCAATATATTATTTGTATCAAAGTCAGAGTGTTTTAATGTTCTTATTACAGTATTACGCTGTTTAAGATGTGTTCAAAATTAAACAATTTGACTAGTGTAATGTATTGCGGTATGCTTTTTTTAGTATAAAAGAAAGGCTTGAAGATAATGATTCGTCGTTTGAAAAAGTTTAAAAATGTAGCTGTCGTATTAAGCTTCTAAGTAAATTATTAAATCTACCATACTTAGAAGCGAGGAATGTAATTATGAAGCATCCATTATATAATCATTGGTCTGAAACGAAGTATTTAAAAGATATAGTAACAAATCCACTTATTGAAGTAGGAGAGTACTCCTATTATTCAGGATATTATGGCGATCAAAATTTTGAAGATGGTTGCGTTAGATATTTATGGGGCGATGCTAAGTCTCGAGTACTGTTCAATCCAATTGAACAGATGGGTTGGCAACTTGATAAACTCATTATTGGAAATTATGTTTGTATTGCAAGTGGAGTTGTCATTTTAATGGGTGGGAATCATAATCATCACCCTGAATGGATTACAGTTTATCCATTCATTGAGCAAATAGAACAATCATATGAACCGAAGGGTGATACAGTCATTAAAAGCGATGCCTGGATTGGTATGAATGCTATAATAATGCCTGGCGTTACAATCGGTGAAGGTGCAATTGTTGCGGCAGGATCTGTCGTAAGTAAAGATGTTCCGTCGTATACAATAGTTGGTGGAAATCCTGCTAAGGAAATAAAGAAACGATTCACTGATATAGAAATAAACATGTTAATGGAAATGCGTTGGTTTGATTGGGATAGGGAATTGATTGAGAAGGCAATTCCTCTTTTATCTAGTCCATCCATCGAACCATTATTTGCTTTTTATAAAAATGAAGTGAAAAATAAATAAATCAGTTAGAAAAACTACATTCAATATAGGATGTAGTTTTTTTCTTATTTAGTATGAGTCTAGCAAATAGCTGCATTGAATAAGTAAAAACCTTGATAGCTAATAAACGAATGCTAAGCTACCAGTGTGTCTCGATATTTAATCGGAACACACTGTTTTTTTGTAAACATGGAACAAATGTATTACTTACACTGTCTATTAAGTGTAATCCTAAAAAATATGAAAGTACGGATCATTTTGAAAAATACGAAGGTATTAAAAAGAGGGATGTGTGTGGGAATACGAAGTGTCATTGTCCTAAAAGGGTTTGATGAGATGGTCTATATGAAAGTTATCCTAACGTCTTATATGTATATAGAATTTGATAACACTGTCTGTTTTTTGAGGATTATGTTAGAAGAACGTTTTTTGAGTAAAAAGATATTGGAGGTAACAGAAGTGAAAGGTATGTTTTGCAAGAGATTTATTGCAATAGTAACAGTGCTTGCACTATTTTGTAGCATTGTTGTTACATCTGGAAGAGCATCAGCGGAAACAGTTCCTGCTATAGACGTTGAAGCAGGATCAGCAATTTTAATAGAGGCAAATTCCGGAAAAATTTTATATCAAAAAAATGCAGATGAATCATTGGCAATTGCTAGTATGACAAAAATGATGAGCGAATACTTAGTGCATGAAGCGGTAGCTAAAGGAAAAATTAAATGGGATCAAAAAGTTAAAATCTCTGAATATGCACATAAGATTTCGCAAGATCGTTCATTATCAAACGTTCCATTAGAAAATGGTGGCTCTTATACGGTAAAAGAGTTATATGAGGCAATGGCAATTTACTCTGCAAATGGTGCAACAATTGCTTTAGTTGAAGAGATTGCTGGTAAAGAAGTCAATTTTGTAAAAATGATGAACGATAAGTCAAAAGAGTTTGGAATGAAAGATTATAAATTTGTAAACTCTACAGGCTTAACAAATCAAGATTTAAAAGGATATCACCCAGAAGGGACAACTCTAGACGAGAAAAATAAAATGTCTGCAAGGGATTGTGCAATTTTAGCACAACGTCTTATTCAAGATTTCCCCCAAATATTAAATACAGCAAAAATTCCTAAAAAAACATTCCAAGAGGGTGGTAAATATCCAATTGATATGGCGAACTTTAATTGGATGTTAAAAGGTTTAATTAAGCAATATGAAGGTGTAGATGGTTTGAAAACAGGAACGACTCCAGAAGCGGGAGATTGTTTCACTGGTACAGTAGAAAGAAATGGTATGCGCCTAATTTCTGTAGTGATAAAAGCAAAATCTCATACGGCACGTTTTGATGAAACAAAGAAATTATACGATTATGGATTTGCGAATTTTGAAGTGAAGAATGTCTACGGAAAAGATGCAGTAGTAAAAGGACATGAAACAGTTCGAGTAGCAAATGCAAAAGATAAAGATGTAGTAGTTCAAACGAAGCAAGCTGTTGCACTTCCAATGCCGAAGGGCAACAATGACGTTTATAAAAAAGAATTTAAAGTATCGAATAAAGAACAAGAAGCGCCTATTAAAAAAGGTGTAACAATTAGTAAAATGATTATCTCGCCTAAAGATAATATAGATCCTGGGTTCTTATCAGGTAAATCATTACAAATAGACCTTGTAACAAAATCTGATGTAGAACAAGCAAATTGGTTTACACGTTTTATGCGCCAAATCGGATCTTTCTTTAGCGGTATGTGGGATAGTGCGGTTGATATAGTAAAAAGCTAACTTTATAGGATAAAACTAAATAGTAATCTGGAACAAAAAGTTTCAAAGTACTATAGATTCTTATGAGGGTAGCTTGGAATGGAAGATTGTATTAATTCTCAAATTTGGTTCTTCGGAACTTTTCGTATTGCAATTAAGCTAAAATTGGTCTGGCCCCATTTGGTGAGACAAAGAAAAAACACCTAGATAATATGTTTCCTATAAGCTATAGGTGACATATTATCTAATTTTCTCTGAATCCGTTCATTATTATAGTAGTGGATGTATTCATCCACAGTTTGTATTATACTAGCATTATTCGATTGTTTTATATTTTGCGCATAGAATCCTTCGGATTTCAAATGAGAATGAAAGGATTCTATGAGGGCATTATCATGGCAGTTTCCTGTACGAGACATGCTTGTGATAATGCCTTTTTCTTTGGCATATGTTTGAAATTGTTTTGATGTATACACCTTTCCTTGATCCGAATGTAAAATCGTATCAATCACATTTCGCTTTTTTAAAGCCTCTTTTAGAGTATCTAATACAAGAGAAACATCCTGTGTCTCAGCTATTTTATAACTTACAATTTCATTGTTAAACCCATCTATAATAGATGAAAAATAAAGAGTCTTATTGCCGAACATCAAATATGTGATATCAGTGAACCATTTTTCATTAGGCTTGGTAGCTTTAAATCTCCGTTGTATTCTATTTTTAGCTACCACTGGTTCATGACCGAGTACAAATATCTTTTTCTTTTTTCTAACCCGAGATAATACGTTGTATTTTCTCATGATACGTAATACTTTTTTATGATTCATTACGATGTTAAATTGATCACGTAGACAAGCTGTAACCCGACGATATCCATACCGATATTTATGATGTTGACATATTTCTATTACGGTTTTTTCTTCATGGTTAGTTACTGTTTTCTCCTGCTTTTTCCAACGATAATAAGTAGCACGTGAAATATTAAATATGGAACACAGTTCTGCAATTGTAAAAATTGATTGCCATTCCTTTATCATTTTCATTATTTCTTCTTTTCCTCCCACCTCCTTAAGATTTCTTGGCACTTTTCCAGCAATATAATCTTTGCCTTTAAATAACGTATTTCTAATTCTTTTTGTTCAAGTTCTGTTAACCTTTTTAAGCCTTTTCCATGTGCAGATTGTCTTCCAATAGATTGTTCAAACCGATAGGTTTCGCCTTCACGATACCATTTCATCCAAGTTTTAATTTGAGCCACATGTCTAATTCCTAAGGCATCCATAATTTCTTTATTTTTGAATCCTTGGTGTTTCATTTCAACTACTTTCCACTTTATTTCGGCGGGATAATGCACCTTTTTCCCCATACGAAAAACACCTCCATTAAAATCATAACTGATACTTACGATTTAGAGAGGTGTTTTTTATCGTCTCATTCCCAGGGTTCACTCCAATACAGGAAGGATGGCGTTTATTATGAATATTTAGATTCAAAGGGTTCTGATGCAAGGTTAGTTTAATAAAGTTACATGATGAAAGAACATTCATTATTCCATCAGGTGAAAATAAAAATTGATACCTGGTACTTATTTCTGTTATTAAATTTTATAAAAATTTAATAAAATCTTTTCTTTCTATTAAATATTTTGTTTTAAATTAATTATATAAAGAAATGGAGGCTAGAAAATAGATGCATAGATTGAGTTTGTACTGCTTATATTAGAGATTTAAAGAAAGAATATGTACGATTCTCCCACTACACTAGTATAGTGGCCTTTATTAACAGAAAAATTTACAATTTACAAGGAGAATATTTTATGAGTAAGAGAATAAAAGAATTAGATTCCATACGAGGGTTAGCAGCACTTACAGTGGTATTTGGACATTTTTGTTTAATGCTACCATCGTTGCCTAATTCTATTAAATTTTCCCCGCTTAGGTTTTTATGGGCGGGTGGAGAAGCGGTAATCGTTTTTTATGTACTGAGCGGTTTTGTGTTATCTATGGCACTTTATCATTCAAAAACAAATTATTGGGGATATTTAATTAAGCGATTTGTAAGAATTTATATTCCTTACTATTTTTGGATAATCATTACCTTTGCGTTATTTATTTTGTTTTCCCCGTATGAGGTGGCAGGACTACGGGATTGGTTCTATGATAGGTGGCAAGGGTCTATAACAAAAATAGATATTATAAACCACATTGTGCTTCTTAATAACTTTTTTACGGAAAATTACAATCCAGTTATTTGGTCATTGGCTCAAGAAATGCGTATATCGATTGTATTTCCTTTGTTATTCCTTCTTTTTTATAAACTGAGTTGGAAGAAAACGATATTAATTGCTTTGAGCTTTTCTTTAATTAGTGTTTTCCTTAATATGTTGCATATTGGGAAAGCAGAGGGATTTTATAATGGTTATGCCGATACACTGCATTTCACATCTATGTTTATGGTTGGAATGTTACTTTTTAAGTATCAGGAAAAACTTATTTACTTATATCAAAATATGAAAAAATATAAAAAAGGATTTCTTATTGCATTAGGGATTATTCTATATTTATATTCCATTTTAATTTATGGTTTTTCCCGTAATGATACTACTTTCTTATTCAAAGATTGGGGTGTCGTAATGGGGGTTAGTATATTTATTATAATGGCTATGAGTAACCTAAAAATAAAAGCATTTTTAAATAAGAGTGTATTTGTATATTTAGGAGAAATTTCATACAGTATCTATTTGTGTCATTTTCCAATCATGATGGTACTATTTAAACTTTTGTATACAAAGATACCTATTTTTTTCCTTCTCACTTTGTGCATTATAATGACACTACTTTTTTCTATAGTTTCGTATCATTTAATCGAAAAGAAATGTATCAACTGGGCAAAACAAAGAACAACAAATTTTTTGAAAAAAGTATAATTCCTAGAGAGATTTTATTTCTTTAGTAAATATACGAATATGACTGATTCCTAAGTATACTTAGGAATCGGTCAATTTTGGATTCTAAATGTAAATATAGTAAAGTGGAATATAATTGAAAACGAAAACGAAAACCACTTAGAAATAACAATTACGGTGTGAGCTATTGTATAGTATAGATATGGTTAATAATAAAGGGGGAATACATATGTGGAAGCGATTTGTAGCAATTGGTGATAGTTTTACAGAGGGGATAGGGGATGGAGTTGAGGGAATAGCATTAAAAAGCTGGGTAGATCATTTTGTTCAACTGTGTGAAAACGATATAGAATATGCTAATTTTGCAAAGCGTGGGTTAGTAACTGAAGAAATTCGCTCGCAGCAATTGGAAAAGGCATTAACTTTTAATCCAGATTTGGTTAGTCTCATTGCAGGTGCAAATGATGTTTTAAAAGGACGTTGGAATCATGATGCATATAAGAACGATATGGAATTTATGATAGACACATTAAGTAAAACAGGCGCTGATATTATGATAGCAAACCTTCCAGATTTTACTGTTAGGCTTCCATTTCCTTCTGGAAAAAAACAAGTATTAAAAGAAAAATTATTAGAGGCGAATGAAGTTATACTTTCGCTGAGTAGAGAGTATAAGCTTCATCATGTTGACTTTTGGAATCATCATTTAGTTAATGACAATACGCTTTGGTCTACGGATTTCATTCATCCAAACTCAAAAGGATATGTAAAAGTTGCTGAATTAATTTTTAGTAGTTTGCCTGTACAGAAGAAAAAATAATAGTTTGCAATTTAACGAATATGATATTAATTGTATGAAGCTATGTTTTTTAGTAAATGGAAAGAACTAAACATTTAGCAAACAAAGCGTATCTACGATATATTTCTACAGTAGTTCATAAATGTAGAATCACAAAGAAAGATCACTTATGGAAATAGGTGGTCTTTAAACATTTTTATAACTAAATTAAAATATATACTGTATTACTAACAATTTCGTACTACATAAAAATTAAGTTCTCTTATAGAAAAACTGATTTTATATTATATTAAAATATAATAACATATTCAAATCATATTTTAGGTATGTATCCTAATTGTGAATAATGTGTAATTTTTTTGAAGTATAAATATCCAATAAATAAAATAGGTAGTAGGTGCAGAAGTATTAATACTATATTATTCAATTCTGTTATGAGTGCATTAGTAATTGGTAGTATTATATTTTTATTATCAATTTTAGTTATTGGAATTAATTTGCATAGAAAATATGTAGGATAAGAAAAGATAAATATACTTTATTGTATATTTATCTTTTTGTTTAGTAGGATTTATAGTCTCTTTAAACTATTATGTTAATAAAATTAAAAAACTTAATTCTTAATATCCTTATGGCTAAAGCCATCTATAAAATGACAATATAACTAAATAATTTTTTGGTATGATTTTTGGATTTTGTTTTTTATCCGAATTTTCTGATTCAAATATTTCAACTTTATGAATATAGTAGGTGAAATATTTGTGTGATAGTATTTGAGATAGAAAAAAGTCAACTTTAAAAAGGATGTGAATTGAATGTGCAAACGACTGTAAATGGTTACATTAAGGTAAAGTTTAGCTGTTATTAGTGTAAGGGAAAGATATATTTTGTAACAGTTGATATAAAAATGAAGAAATAGGTACGTTTTATTTTATCTGACTATTTTAAAGATATAAAAAATAATACTGGTTTAAGTTTTGACGAAGTTAAATTCTAGGTGAGATGTCAATAATAATTAATTAGGTTTAATAAAGGGGTACCTTATACGCAAAAGCGTTTATATTAGTAACTTAAGGAGCTTGCTTTTATGAAAACTACCGATTCAAAAGGCCTATTAGGAAATAGGGTTTATTTACAAGTTTTCTCTGCCTATTCATTGCTTATGCTTGGTGTTTTTATTGATATGTTAGCGATTATGACTATAGTTGGGTTTGAATGGGAAGTAGATCCTACTATGATTGGATTGATCCCTGTTGCATATGCACTTCCTGGAATTATTTTTGGCTCATGGGCAGGTGTTATTGCGGATCGTTTTAGAAAAATTCCAATTATGATGTTCTGTAATCTAATGGTTGGTTTAATAACAATTGCTCTTTTATTTGTACAAAATATCCACTGGCTCTTAGTGGCATTAATGATTCGTTCCATTTTTATTGTTTTCTATTATCCTGCACAGCAAACACTAACAAGACAGATTGTATCCCCGGACTTGCTTACTAAAGCAGTAAGTATCAACGGAATAGTAGAGCAGGGTACAAAGATAGTAGGCCCACTTATAGGGGGCATGTTGCTGAGCTGGTTTCAACCAGAGTTCTGCCTCATTATAAGAGCTATAAGTTGTTTATTAGCTACCTTAGTTCTGATACCCACAATAAAATTTAAAGAAACTATATCGAAAGAATTTGTTGAAAAGCAAAAACAAAGTACTTGGACCGCTTGGGTACAAGGGTGGGGTTATGTGTTATCTAATCGGATAATATTATCAACCATGATTTTCGTTACAATAGCCATGGCAGTATTACAATTAGTAGACTCACAATTCCCAACTTTATTTAAGAGCTTATTCCCACATGATAAAAGTAAAATGGGATATATCATTTCTATTATTGGTCTTGGCGGAATACTTGGTGCATTACTAACTCAGAAATTAAAACAATTTCAATATGGCTGGGTAGTATGTGGAGGTATGGTTTTAATGGGAATTGGTTTTGGGGGGATTGGTTTGATAACGCCCGGTACGGTCTTCGTTTTAGCCTATTTAATTAGTTTTATCGCTGGTATCGGAAGTGGGCTGATGCTTGTATCTAATCAAGTCATTTTACAAATAGAATCCGATCAAGATCAAGTAGGAAGAGTATTTGGTATACAAAGCAGTTTAACAAACGCAGTTCTAATTATTTCTCCTGCTATGAGTGGTCCATTAGTGCATTTGTTTGGAGTAACTCAACTCTATGTTTATGGAGGGATTGGGCTTGTTATTATTGGAGTAATTGGAGTTTCACTGCAGAAATATTTATGGGCTAAACATAAACACGAACCTATAAGAGCAAATAATTTTTGAAGGGAAGATTTTTATGACCAATGAGGAATGCTATCCATTAAGCCATCCGCAGCGAAGAATATGGTATACAGAAGTCGTTCATTCTGATAAAGGAATATGTAATTTAAGATTTTTATTTAAACTTCATCGAAAAATGAATTATTCAAAATTAAACCAAGTTGTTAATCGCGTTATCAGTGAAAATGACGGTCTGTGCATTAGGTTAAAAGAAAATGGGCATCAGGAACCGAAACAATATTTTACTAAACATGAAGAACAAGAATTTGAGTTTTTTGATTTCAGTAATGTGGAGAATACAAATTTGCTTGAGGAATGGATTGAGCAGAAAACAAAAGAAACGTTTACATTATTTAATTCAAATTTATACTATTTCGCTTTAATAAAATTAAACGATAATAAATGTGCAGTCTTTGGAAATGTTCATCATATTATTATGGATGGTTTATCAATTCAAATATTTACTGAGCAGATTGCAAAATATTATTATGACATGCATAACGAGAATGAGGAAGGCGAAATTAAAAATTCATATGTTCAATTTCTGACCAACGAACAAACATACTTGAATAGTAGTCGCTTTCAAAAAGATCAAAAATTTTGGTTAGAGGAATTTAAAACACTGCCATCTGTGACCGGATTGAAGCCCTATAATACGTACCAAGTTAGTACCAAAGCATCACGTGAGACATTTATATTAACGGAGCATTTGAAGAGAAAGATAGAAAAATTTTCTGAAGATTACAAAATTAGTTTATACACCCTTTTTGTTGCTGCTTTCTCGTTGTCTATGTATCGGTGGACCTCATCGCTTGATATTGGTGTAGGAATGGCTTACGGCAACCGTATGACTAAAATGGAACGAAAATTGATTGGAATGATGGTGAGTACAGTTCCTTTAAGAATGGATATTGATCCAGAAGAAGAAGTACTTTCATTTATTAGTAGGGTGTCAAGAAAACAAAGTAAATCATTAAGACACCAGAAATATCCATTTGATTTGTTATTAAAACAGATTAATAAAGAGAATAACAGTAATGTGAGACTTTTCGGAACTACGATTGATTATAGGGATCGTGATGAAAGTGGTGACTCACTATGGATTCCAAACCGTGAAGAGGTACAAGATTTTGCAGTGCATATTGAAAATCTAATTGATATAGACTCTTTACATGTACATATTGATTATCGTGAGGAGCTATTTTCTAAGGAAGAGATAGAACGATTTTTTAACGTTATGCTAGTGATACTAGAAAATACTTTTGAAAACCCAAAGCAGATGGTGGCTGAAATAGAAATCATTTCTGAAGAAGATAAAAGAAAAATTTTAGTTGAGTTCAACAATCCTAAACTGGATGTCCTACCTCAAGTAACTATTCATGAAATGTTCGAACAGCAAGCGATGATTTATCCAAATGCTATTGCAGTTACGTATGAAAAAGAAAAAATTACTTATAAGGAGCTTAATGAACGTGCAAACCAGTTAGCTCATTATCTGCAGAAAAAGGGAGTAGGACCTGATACTTTAGTTGGACTGTGCGTTGAACGTTCCCTCGAGATGATTGTAGGTATTTTAGGAATTTTGAAGGCTGGTGGGGCTTATGTTCCACTTGATCCAACATATCCAGAGCAGCGACTTCAATATATTTTAGAAGATGCTAGCATTCAGTTATTCGTAACGCAAGAAAGTTTAAAAGAATTGAACTGGTTACCAGAAAATGTTAAGTCGATTTACCTGGATCGTGATCAAGATGAGATTGGGAAAGAAAGTAAGACTTTGCCGGTTTCTAATATCGGTCCCCAAAATCTGGCATATGTGATCTATACTTCGGGATCAACGGGAAATCCAAAAGGCGTTATGATAGAGCATCACAATGTTATACGGTTATTTAAATCGACGGATTGTTGGTATCAGTTTAATGAAAAAGATACTTGGACGCTTTTTCATTCGTATGCATTTGATTTCTCAGTATGGGAAATTTGGGGAGCGTTATTATATGGTGGAAAATTAGTTGTTGTTCCGTACTGGATTAGTCGATCACCTAAGGATTTTTATCAATTATTGGTGGAGGAAGAAGTCACAGTTCTAAATCAGACACCTTCCGCATTCCGCCAATTAATACGAGTGTGTGAACAAGAAGATAAGAATAAAAATTTGCAGCTGCGTTACGTGATATTTGGCGGAGAAGCGTTAGAACCTATTAGCTTGTTACCGTGGTTTCAAAGGTATGGGGAGAAAAAACCACAGTTAATTAATATGTATGGAATTACAGAAACTACAGTTCATGTTACATATTATCCAATTACTCTAGATGATGTGCAGCATGCTTCAAGAAGTAATATTGGAAAGCGGATTCCCGATTTAGAAGTGTATATACTAGACGCTTATCAACTACCTGTTCCTATAGGTGTTGATGGTGAACTTTATATTGGTGGAGCAGGATTGGCACGTGGATATTTAAATAGACCTGAATTAACAGCAGAGCGTTTTATATCTCATCCATTTAGTAGTAATCCGAAAGCAAGATTATACCGGACAGGAGACTTAGCGAGGTATTTGCCAGATGGGAATCTAGATTATCGTGGAAGAATTGATCATCAGGTTAAAATACGTGGTTTCAGAATTGAGATTGGGGAAATTGAGTCTACTTTAAATACATATGCATCTGTAACAGAGGCAGTTGTAATTGTAAGAGAAGATCAGCCGGGCGATAAAAGATTAGTAGCATATGTTGTAGGAGATGGAAATGTAGATGCGTGGAGAGAGTATCTTAAAGCGAAACTACCAAGTTATATGGTTCCTTCGGGATTTGTGGCGATGGAAGCTATTCCACTTACAGCTAACGGTAAAGTTGATCGTGAGGCCTTACCTATGCCAGAGGAAAAGCAGATTAATAGTGAATGTGTTGGCCCTCGGAATAGTAACGAACAGATACTGACTACCATTTGGAAGCGAGTATTAGGTGTTAAAAAGGTGGGAATCTATGATAATTTCTTTGAAATTGGTGGCGACTCGATTCTCAGTATTCAAATCATATCTCAAGCAAGTCAAGTGGGGTTAAAGCTTACTCCAAAGCAAATGTTTGAATGCCCAACTATCGCTGAGCTGGCACAAGTGGCTATAGAAACGCAGGGAGTACAAGCGGATCAGGGAATTGTGATAGGTGATGTGCCTCTTACTCCAATTCAGTGCTGGTTCTTCGAGCAAGAACATCCACATACAGAGCATTGGAATCAATCAATGCTTTTAAGAGTAAAAGAAAGATTGAATGTGAAATTACTAGAGGGAGCGATATTAAATTTACTGAAACATCATGATGCTTTACGTTTCCGGTACGAACAGTTACCAAACGGAACGTGGAGGCAGAGAAATGAAGGGACTGATGAGCTGTCAGTACTCCATGTTGTAAAACGTAATCAAGTTAATGAAAAAGAGTGGAATAAAATAATACAAGAAGAGATGAACATTAATCAAGCTAGTTTCAATTTAGTTACTGGTCCGTTAATGAGAGTAGTGTACTTTGAAGATAACTTGACTGGAAATGATCGAATATTCTGGGTGATTCATCATTTAGTAGTAGATGGAGTGTCATGGAGGATTCTATTGGAAGATTTACAGGTGGTATATAACCAGATGAAACAAGGTCAAGAAGTTCGCTTACCTGCGAAAAGTACATCTTTTAAAGAGTGGTCTGAACGACTCCAGACATACAGTGATTCGGGTATTTCAAAAGAAGTACAAAATTATTGGAATGAACAAGTAGAAAAAGAAACGATGAAAATTCCAATGGACTATCCAATACAAGAAACAACAGAAGAATCGATTGATCAAGTGACGAGGACTTTAGGAATAGAAGAAACACAAACATTGTTACACGAAGTTCTAGTCACTCATAAGACAAGGATTGATGAGGTACTATTAACGGCATTAGGACAAGCTATCGTCGATTGTACAAATCAGCAAACCGTTTCTATTCATCTAGAAGGACACGGAAGAGAAGAGATGATTGAAGGTATTGATTTATCAAGGACAGTGGGCTGGTTCACGAGTATTTATCCCGTTCATCTCAATTTTCAAGGAACTCAAACACCTATTGAAGGGTTAAAGGCAGTCAAAGAACAATTGCGTCGAATCCCAAATCGCGGAGTAGACTATGGTATTTTACGTTACTTGAATAAAGAAATACTTCCGTTTTATCAGCAAAAGCCTTCAATAAGCTTTAACTATTTGGGCCAATTTGATCAGGTGTTTTCAAAGGAATCTTTGTTTATGCAAGAGGCAGGGTTTACATTTTTAGATCATGCTCCAGATTCCAAGCCATCTCATCTAATTGATGTTATCGGAATGGTGAAAGATGAAAAGTTACATTTTATTTGGATGTATAGTAGAGAACAGTTTTCTAAATTAAAAATTCAAGTAATAGCAGATGGTATGTTAAGGCATCTTCGCCAACTTATAAATAAACCAACAACAGAGTCAGCTTTTACGGTATCAGATTTTGCTGATGCAGAGGATCTTACGGAAGAAAGCTTGAGCAAAGTATTACTTAAATTAACAAAGAAGAGGGTGTAAAAATGGGAGACGTTATTGATATATATGGTTTATCACCTTTGCAAAAAGGAATACTGTTTCATACTTTATACGATCAAGATGATGAATATTCTTTTTCCTATATTGTACAAGTAGGTTTCTTGCTCGGGGGGCAATTGGATGTTGCTACTTTTGAAAAAGCTTGGGAATATGTTATTCAACGACATGAGGTTCTGCGCTCAGTATTTGTTTGGGAGGAAGTAGAAAAACCTCTACAAGCAGTTTACGAACGTCTTCCTTTTACTATTCATCAAGAGGATTGGAGTACCCATTCGCATGAGGAGAAGGAGAAGAAATTACACCAGTTTTTGACTGCAGATCGTAGGAAAGGATTTTTATTGGATGAAGCACCATTGATGAGAGTCACTGCGATTAAAGAAGCAGAAGGGGAAACGAGAATTATTTGGACACATCATCATATTTTGCTAGATGGTTGGAGTGTTTCATTGGTGTTTAGTGAAGTGATGGAAGTTTATCTCAAGATGATAAAGGGAGAATTGTTGAATCTTCCTAAATCTCTTCCTTATAAAAAATATATCCAGTGGATAAATAAACAAGATCAAAGTCAAGCAGAGGAATTTTGGAAAGAAGAATTAAAAGGGTTCTATGCACCTACGCCAATAGCGATGGAAAGAAAGGATCAAGGGCAGGAGAAGGGCTATGGAGAGTGTGTTTATCAGGTATCTGAGGAACTCACTGAGAATTTACAAGAGTGGGTACGAAATAGTCGATTAACATTGAATACATTAGTACAAGGAGCATGGGCCTATTTGATGGGTAGGTATAGCGGTGAAAGTGACATCGTATTTGGCGTAACTAGCTCTGGACGTCCTACTGATTTGATAGGAGCAGAGAATATGGTAGGCCTATTTATTAACACATTACCTACTAGAATTCGATTAACGGATAATACATCTGTAGTAGATTGGCTTCGTAAAATACAGATGAAAGAAATGGAACGAAGACAATATGAGTATAATTCATTGATAGATATTCAAGGGTGGAGTGAGGTTCCGCGAAATAGCTCCTTATTTCATACCTTGTATGTGTTTGAAAATTATCCAATTCAAGGTGAGAGAAATGATGATTTAAGATTACTAGATGTTAAAAGCGCGGAACAAACAAATTATCCTTTAACACTCATTGTAATGCCTGGTAAGAAAATTACTTTAAAGTTGATGTATGATCGAAGCTATTTTAATGAAGAAACAATAAATCGGATTCAGAATCACTTATTGCAAATATTAATCCAGATGACGAAGAGCCTAGATTCAAAACTATTTGAAATTACTCATTTAACAGCGGAAGAACAGATACAGTTATTAGAGGAATGGAATCATACTCAAGTAAATTATTCGGCTGAAGGCATGATTCATACGATGTTTGAGGAGCAAGTTAAAAAAACGCCGGAAGCAATCGCGGCTATTTACGAAAATGAACAAATTACCTATAAAGAGTTGGAGGAGCGTGCGAATCAGCTAGCTCATTATTTACAAAAGCGTGGTGTAGGCTCAGAGTCTCTGGTTGGGGTATATATAGAACGTTCATTACAAATGATGATAGCGTTATTAGGTATTCTAAAATCAGGAGCAGCGTATGTTCCACTTGATCCTACTTATCCAGAGAGTCGGCTTCGATATATATTAGAGGATGCTGGAATCGAAGTACTAGTGACGGAAGAGAATTCTAAAAATTTGTTTGTATCTGAAAATGTTGAAACGATTTGTATGAATAAAGATTATACTGCAATTGAAAAAGAAGAAACAACCCCATGTATAAGTGGTGTAACAGGAAGAAGTTTAGCGTATGTTATGTATACTTCAGGATCTACAGGGAATCCAAAGGGAGTAATGATTGAGCATCATTCAGTAATCAATTATCTAGAATGGATGCAACATAAATATCCACTTTCTGAAAAGGATGTGGTCTTGCAGAAAACGCCATTCTCATTTGATGTCTCTGTTTGGGAGTTGTTTTGGGGTATTCACGTTGGTGCAAGTGTATCTTTCCTGCCTCCAGGTGGAGAAAAAGATCCTTCTATTATAGCTGAAGTGATTAAAAAACATCAGGTTACTATAGTTCAATTTGTACCTTCGATGTTATCTGTTTTCTTAGATCACTTCAATCATATTGAATTGAACATGAATTGTTCGTCCATACGCCATGTATTTTCTGGTGGGGAAGAACTAAGTTCAGGGTTGGTTAGACGATTTCAACAGAAATGGAATCATAGTGGACAAGTGAAATTAACCAACTTTTATGGACCAACTGAAGCCACTATTTATGTGAATGCATTTGATATTCAGCCAAATCAAGAATTTGTTTCTATTGGGCAGCCGATACAGAACACGCAATTATATGTATTAGACCAAAATCAACGCTTGCAATCAATAGGAATTGAGGGTGAGTTATATATTGGTGGTGCTGGTTTAGCACGTGGATACTTAAATCGTCCGAATCTTACTGCTGAAAAATTCGTTTCGCATCCATATCGATTCGGGGAACGACTATATCGAACAGGAGATTCAGTAAGATATCTAACTGATGGAAATTTAGAATTTATAGGTAGAATGGACCATCAAGTCAAAATGCGTGGTTTTAGGATTGAATTAGGAGAAATTGAAGCGACTTTAGAAAAATGTTCGTTTATTAAAGAGGCTGTCGTATTAGTTAGAGAAGATCGTCCAGGTGATCAACGATTGGTTGCATATGTAATGAGCGATGGAAATACCCAAGAGTGGAGAGAGTATTTACAAAACCAATTACCGAATCATATGATTCCAGCGCACCTTGTAGAGTTAGAACACTTCCCGCTTACTCCGAATGGGAAAATTGACCGAAAGGCCTTGCCAGCACCTGATGAGCAAACTATTGGAGGTTTAAATGTTCTACCTCGGACGCCATCGGAAGAGCTTATTGCCTCGGTTTGGAGTCAAGTGTTAGGAACTGAAAATATCGGTATTCAGGATTCCTTCTTTGAACGGGGTGGGCACTCACTACTCGCTACTCAAATTGTTTCTCGATTACAAGAACTGTTCCAAATTAAAATTCCATTACGTGAACTTTTCAAGCACGATACAGTGGAAGCATTGGCGAAACGAGTGGATCAGTTACGAAAAGAAGATAAAAAACGAAAGGTTGCTCCTCTTGTACCTATGAAACGAGAAGAAGTTATCCCACTTTCCTATGCGCAGAAACGTCTATGGTTTATTGATCAATTAATGCCAAATAGTGCTATGTACAATATTCATGCAGCGTGTCGCTTAACAGGTAAATGGTCAATTGAAGCGTTGGAGGTCGGATGGAATCAGTTGTTGGAGCGTCATGAATCATTACGGACGATAATTCTAGAACAAGAGGGTGAACCTTTCCAACAGGTTCAATCTCATGTATTCAGACATATCCCTCAATTGAATCTAACAGATCTCTCTTTGGAAGATAGGGAAAGAGAAATGAAACGGTTCATTCAAAACGAAGCGGAGGAACCATTTCATTTTGGACAAGGTCCTCTGATTCGAACACGAATATTGAAAGTGGACAGAGAAGAATGGGTTCTCATTTGTACGATGCATCATATTATTTCAGATGGATGGTCAATGGGGATTTTACTTGAAGAATGGATGGCTTTTTATGAAGGAGCACTAAGCGGAAAACCGGCGGAATTGAAGGAGTTATCTATCCAATATGCAGACTTTGTTATGTGGCAGAAGGAATGGCAAAAAGAAGAGAATTTGGATCAGCACCTTCGATATTGGAAGGAAGAATTGGCTGGGGAGTTACCGGTTTTACAATTACCGATGGATCGTCCTCGACCTGCGGTTCAAACCCACCGTGGTGCAAGTCAGTCCTTAATGGTGGCGAATTCCCTACAGGAAAAGCTCAAAGATTTAAGTCTGCAAGAAGGATGCACTTTATTTATGACATTGATGGCAGCGTATCAAAGCTTCCTTTCCCATTATACAGGACAGGATGACATCTTGGTTGGAAGCCCAATCGCTAATCGAAATGTTAAAGAGATTGAGGGATTAATAGGTTTCTTTGCAAATACGTTGGTTTATCGAGCTGATTTCAGTGAAAATCCGACGTTCCAAGAACTTTTGTCGCAGGTAAGAAAAAAAGCACTAAAAGCATACGAGTATCAGGACATCCCATTTGAGAAAGTGGTAGAATCCGTAAAGCCGGAACGGAATACAAGTCATTCACCAATATTCCAAACTATGTTTATTTTACAGAATACGAAGCAAGAATTTCCTCAGCTATCTGAAAGACAAATGGAACTCATGGAAAGCCATGCTTCTGTAGCGAAATTTGATTTGAGTTTATTTGTTACTGAGACGGAAGAAGGATTATCACTAACCTTTGAATACAATACTGATTTGTTTGATGATACAACCATTGAACGTATGGCAAGTCATTTTGAGCATTGGTTAAATCAAATTGTCTCTCATCCAAAATGTTTATTATCAGAATTGAATATGTTATCCAAAGTAGAATATAAGCAATTACTAGAAGAATGGAATGAATCAGCTGTTATAGATATAGAAGAATGCGCGATTCATACATTGTTTGAAGAACAAGTGGAAAAAACACCAGAAGCAATTGCAGTAGTATGCGAGGATGAAGAACTAACATATCGAGAGTTGGACGAACGCTCGAATCAGCTGGCACATTATTTACAAAAAAATGGTGTAGGTTGCGAATCATTGGTTGGGATTTGTGTTACACGTTCATCTGAGATGATTGTAGGCCTCTTAGGAATTATGAAGGCAGGAGGAGCATATGTCCCAATAGATCCAGCGTATCCGGAAAGTCGACTGCAATACATTTTAGCGGATGCTCAAATAAAGGTACTAGTAACACAGGAAAAATTACAACAAAAAATGGTTATACCTAAATCCGTTGACGTGATTTGTATTGATCGTGATCGAGCAGAAATAGAACAAGAAGTAACTACGGTGTGTACGAGTGAAGTGACGGGTGATAACTTAGCCTATATTATCTATACTTCAGGTTCCACTGGAAATCCAAAGGGAGTAATGATTGAGCATAGGAATACGGTAACAATGATTCGTTGGGCGCATCACACATATTCCCGAAAGGATTTAGCGGGAGTGTTGGCCTCCACTTCGCTATCCTTTGATCTATCTGTTTTTGAAGTGTTTGTTCCCCTGACGATGGGTGGTAAGGTGATTGTCGCTGAAAATGCTCTACATCTAGACAAGTTGTCTACCAAGGATGTGACTTTAGTCAATACTGTGCCATCGGCAGCGAAGGAACTGGTTCGAGCAAAAACACTCCCTTCTTCGGTAAAGGTGGTGAATTTGGCTGGAGAACCATTGCCATATTCACTTGTTCAAGATTTATATGAGAGAAGTACGGTTGAGAAGGTGTACAACCTATATGGACCGTCCGAAGATACTACGTATTCCACTTATATGGAATTAGAAAAGGGTGTCGTCCATAGGGTACCACCAATTGGTAAACCAATATTCAATACAGAAGTATATGTACTAAGTATTGAACAAAAAATGGTTCCAATTGGTGTAGTTGGTGAGCTGTACATTGGTGGATCGGGATTAGCACGTGGATACTTAAACCGTCCTGACTTAACGGAAGATCGTTTTATACCGCATCCATTTAAAGAAGGGGAGCGAGTATACCGGACTGGAGATCTAGTAAGGTATTTGCCGGATGGAAATTTGGAGTATGTTGGACGAATCGATCATCAGGTAAAAATTCGTGGGTTCCGGATTGAACTAGGAGAAATTGAAGCGGCATTACAAAAGCATACATTAGTTAACGAAGCTATTGTGACGGTGAGGGAAGATTATCCTGGTGATCTACGTTTGATTGCTTATGTTGTAGGAGATGGGGATGCTCAAAAGTGGCGTGATTATCTCAAGGACCAGCTACCAAATTATATGATTCCAGCCTATTTTGTCGGATTGAATGCATTTCCACTCACTCCAAATGGAAAAATTGATAGGAAGGCCTTACCAGCACCAGAGAAACAGGAGATAACAAGTGGTTATATTGCTCCTCGTACGCCTACGGAAAAAACAATCGTTTCAATATGGAATGAAGTTTTAGGTATGGAAAATATCGGAATTCAGGATTCGTTTTTTGAAATAGGTGGTCACTCATTACTTGCTACGCAAGCTGTTTCCAGTCTTAAAGAGGCTTTTGGAATTGAGATACCATTGCATGATTTATTTATGTTTCATACAGTGCAGCAATTGGCAAAACAGATTGATCAATTGCTACATAACAAAAATCAAGAAATGCAGAATGATAGTAACGAGAATGTAAGTCTTCAAGACTATATTCAAAAAGAAGCAGAAGTGAGTAATGATGAAGAATTACTTGAACTGCTTAAGCAATTAGAAGAGCTATCAGAGGAAGAAGCACAAGGAATATTTGAGAGTAATTTAGTTGAGGAAGGGGTAAAAAAATGAGAAGTGATTTACTTGCAAAGCTGAGTTCACTTTCTCCTGAGAAGAGAGCTTGGCTTCAAAAGCAAATGCAAAAAAAGGAGAATAAAGAAGCGCTCCCGTTGTCTTATGCACAACAACGTTTGTGGTTTATGGACAGATTTAATCCAAACAGTTCTTTATATAATATTCCAACGGTATGGAATCTAAAAGGAAATTGGATACCTGAAGCATTAGAAAAGGGATTCAATCGACTTATTGAACGTCATGAATCATTACGAACTGTTTTTAAAGAAGTAGAAGAACAACCTGTACAACAAATTGTCGAATTCCTTCCTAGAGCATTACCTGTAAGAGATTACTCTCAACTTCCTCTAGAAGTAAAAGAAAAAGAGGTAGATAGTTTAATTGCGAGAGAAGCGCAAGAACCATTTGATTTAATGAATGGTCCTTTAATTCGTAATCACCTTGTTCAATTAGAAAAGGATGAATGGTTATTACTGTGTACGATGCATCATATTATTTCTGATGCTTGGTCCATTGGTATATTCATGAATGAATTACTTGCTTTCTATGAAGAGGAAACAGGCGGAAATCCTGCTAAATTAAGTTCATTATCCATTCAGTATGCAGACTTTGCGAAGTGGCAAAAGGAGTGGTTGCAAGGTGATGTGCTAAATCGTCAGCTTACGTATTGGCAGGAAGAATTGTCTGGTGAGCTCCCTATATTACAACTGCCAGTGGACCGACCTCGACCGGTTACGCAAACTTATTCTGGGGATACGCATCACGTGATTTTTCCTTCTAGATTACTCAGTCAATTAAAAGATTTAAGTCGACAAGAAGGATCTACTTTATTTATGACTTTAATGGCTGCATATCAGAGCTTTCTTGCACGTTATACAGGACAAAAAGATATTCTAGTCGGAAGTCCGATTGCAAATCGGAATCATAAGGGAGTAGAAGGATTAATTGGTTTCTTTGTTAATACGTTGGTTTACCGATCAGATTTGAGTGGCACCCCTACTTTTCGGGAGATTTTGAACCAAACAAAGAAAAAGGCGTTAAAAGCTTACGAATATCAAGATATACCATTTGAAAAAGTGGTAGAAGCTGTGCAACCTGAACGAAGCATGAGCCATTCTCCTATCTTTCAGACCATGTTTACGCTACAGAATATAAAACAAGAACGACTAGATTTGCCTGGTAGAAGTATTGAAATGGTAGAAAGTAATATGTCTATTGCAAAATTTGATTTGAGCTTAACTGCCTATGAAGTGGAAGAAGGTCTATTTGTCTCATTTGAATACAACACGGATTTATTTGATAGTAGTACCATTGCACGTATGGCAGGCCATTTTGAGAACTGGCTAAATAAAATCGTGCATCATCCAGATGAATCATATACAAAGCTGTCAATGTTATCGGACACTGAGCAGAAACAACTCCTAGAAGAATGGAATGATACAGAAGTAGTTTATGGTCATGATTGTATGATTCATGAGCTATTTGAGCAGCAAGTTGCACGTACACCTGATGCAGTGGCGGTAGTTTATGAGGGTGGAAAGCTAACGTATCAAGAACTCAATGAAAAATCGAATCAATTGGCACATTTTCTACAAAAACGAGGTATTGGACCTGAATCATTGGTTGGTATATGTATTGAACGTTCTCCTGATATGATTATTGGTCTCTTTGGAATTTTGAAAGCAGGTGGGGCTTATGTCCCACTGGACCCAAGTTATCCCGAAAACCGTCTGAGATACATTTTAGAGAATTCACAAATTCAAGTGCTGTTAACAAAAGAGGCACTACAGGACTGGTTACCTAAAGATATTCAAGCAATTTGTTTAGACAGGGATCAAGTAATGATTTCTAAAGAGAGTAATTTAGCTCCGGTGAGTGGAGTAACAGCAAATAACTTAGCCTATATCATATACACTTCGGGTTCAACGGGAAATCCAAAGGGGGTAATGATTGAACATCATTCGGTTATCAACCGCCTACAGTGGATGCAGAAAAAATATCCATTGTCCGAGGAAGATACAATCCTACAAAAGACACCGTTTTCGTTTGATGTTTCCGTTTGGGAATTATTTTGGTGGTCATTTGTAGGAGCACGTGTTTGTTTGCTTCCACCAGGAGGAGAGAAAGATCCTGCAGTGATTGAGGAGTATGTTGAACGATATCGTGTGACCACCATGCACTTTGTTCCGTCCATGTTATCTACTTTCTTGGATTATATGGAACTATATAATTCGAAAAGGGATGTATCGTCTTTAATTCATGTTTTTACTAGTGGAGAAGCATTAAACTCTGAGCAGGTTCGCCGGTTTAAGTGGATCTTTTACAATGTTCAGCAAACACAGTTAATTAATTTGTATGGTCCTACTGAAGCGACTGTGGATGTGACTTATTATGATTGTGATTTAGAAAAAGAATCAATGCTTATTCCAATTGGTCGTCCAATTGATAATACAGAGTTGTATGTGTTAGATCAATATCAACAGGTGGTCCCAATTGGTGTGTCGGGGGAACTTTACCTTGGAGGAGTAGGATTGGCACGTGGCTACTTCAATCGACCAGATTTAACTACTGAACGTTTTATTCCGCATCCCTTTAAGGAAGGGGAACGATTATATCGAACGGGTGACCTGGTGAGATATATGAATAATCGTAATTTAGAATATATTGGAAGGATAGATAACCAAGTCAAAATTAGAGGATTCAGAATTGAATTGGGAGAAATTGAAGCAGCTTTACATGATCACTCATCTGTAAAAGAGGCTGTTGTGTTGGTGAAGGAAGATCGGCCAGGAGATAAGCAGTTAGTAGCTTATGTAGTGGGTGAAGGGGATACTGGAGAGTGGCGTGAATATCTCAAGAAGCAACTGCCACATTATATGGTTCCGGCATACTTTTTCCAAATTGAAGGGATGCCACTCACTCCAAATGGTAAGGTGAATCGGAAAGCCTTACTGGAATTGGAAGCACAGTTCATAAGTGAAGATATTACTTCATCACGAACACCAGTGGAGGAGCTCATCGTTTCCGTATGGAGCCAAGTGTTAGGTGTAAAAAATATTAGTGTTCAGGATTCCTTTTTTGAAATCGGTGGTCACTCACTACTAGCTACTCAAGTAGTGTCACGTTTACAGGAAATCTTTCAAATCGAATTACCAGTACGTGAACTATTTGAGTATGCAACGGTGGAGTCACTGGCAAAGCGATTAGATCAGTTACGTAAAGGAGATAGAAAACGAGAGATTCCGCCACTAATGCCGATGGAACGAGGAGAAACTATTCCACTATCTTATGCGCAACAGCGCTTATGGTTTATTGATCAATTTACACCTAATAGTGCCCTTTATAATATGCCAATGGTATGCCGCCTTACAGGGAGTTGGCTACTTGAGGCACTGGAAACAGGATGGAACCAACTAATAGAACGTCATGAATCATTGCGGACGGTCTTTCATGAAGTGAACGGTCAACCCGTACAGCAAATTGAACCGTATGCTTTTCAATCAATTCCGAAAACGGATTTAACTATGCTTTCTCCAGAAGACCGAGAAGAAGAAGTTAAACGTTTGATTCAACAAGAAACAGAAGTGCCATTTGATTTAGCAGAGGGCCCACTAATCAGGACAAGTATTTTGCACGTGGGAGAGGAAGAATGGATACTCCTTTGTACTCTACATCATATCGTTTCAGATGGATGGTCGATGGGAGTCCTACTTGAAGAATGGATGGCATTTTATGAGAAAGAAACGGATGGAAAGATAGCAGAACTTGAACCATTACCGGTTCAATATGCCGACTTCGCTCAGTGGCAAAAAGGTTGGCTGAAGGAGGAGGTGCTTGATCAACAACTTCAATATTGGAGGGAAGAATTGTCTGGAGAGCTTCCTGTACTCCAACTTCCTATGGATCGTCCGCGTCCTGCAATACAAACTCATCACGGGTCGACATACACTCTGGTTCTGCCAAGCACGCTACATGATAACTTGAACAAACTTAGTCGCAAAGAAGGGGCTACACTCTTCATGACGCTGTTGGCTGCATATCAAAGTTTTCTATCCTGTTATACGGGACAAGAAGATATTCTGGTCGGAAGTCCAATTGCGAATCGAAATTATAGAGAAATAGAAGGACTAATTGGTTTCTTCGTCAACACGCTGGTTTATCGAGCTAATCTGAGTGGTAGACCGACATTTCAAGATGTTCTGTCTCAGGTTCGTCAAAAGGCATTGAAGGCGTATGAATATCAGGATATCCCTTTTGAAAAAATTGTAGAAGTTGTGCAACCAGAGCGGAGTACAAGTCATTCGCCAATCTTCCAGACCATGTTCATCTTGCAAAATATGAAACAAGAGTTCCCGGTGTTATCTGGTAGAAGTATTGAAATGATAGAAAGCCATAGTCCAATTGCAAAGTTTGATTTAAGTGTAATGGTAGCTGAGACAGAAGAGGGATTGCTTTTTACTTTTGAATACAATAAGGATTTATTCAATGCATCTACTATTGAACGGATGGCAGGACACTTTGAGAAATGGCTACACGAAGTTTCTCATCACCCACAAAATCCGTTGCATGACCTGAGCATGCTATCGGAACCCGAGCGTACTTTGTTATTAGAAACATGGAATGACACTGTAATGGAAATGTCTCATCAGGCTCTTATTTGTGACAGATTTGAGGAACAAGTAGCAAGGCGCCCTGATGCGATTGCCGTTGTTGATCAAACAAAAAAGTGGACTTATGGTGAACTGGATGCACAAGCAAATCAGTTGGCAAATGTTTTACAGCGAAAAGGAGTCGCCCCAGAGTCAGTGGTGGGAGTTTATCTTCCGAGGTCAGCTGAGCTCATGGCAAGTTTACTAGGCATTTTAAAAGCTGGTGGAGCTTATGTTGTTTTAGATCCGTTGTATCCAAAATCAAGGTTAGAATACATGATTGAAGATGCAGGAATTCAATTTGTAGTGACGGCGGAAGGACAAGAAGGCCATTTCGCACACGTCGAAACGGTGAGGTTAGAAGAATTAACAGTGGAAAGCGTAATCGCACCTACACGTCAGTTAAATCCAGAGAACTTAGCTTATATTGTCTATACCTCTGGTTCTACAGGAAAGCCAAAGGGTGTCATGGTTGAATATCGCTCATTAATGAATATGGTTTCTTGGCATCAAGAAGTTTATCGTATTACAGCAGAGGATCGTGCGACCCAGATTGCAGGGATTGCTTTTGATTCGGCTGTCCAGGAAATTTGGCCGTATCTAACTGCTGGTGCAGCACTCTACTTGTCAACAGAGGAACTGAGAATTAATCCAGAAGCACTAAGGGACTGGCTCATTGATTCACGAATAACAGCTAGTTTTGCACCTACTCCTATTCTGGAAAGACTCTTGAAATTATCTTGGCCAGATAAAACGGATCTTCGTTTTATCCTTACAGGTGGGGATCAATTAACGCAGTATCCATCTAAAGATATTCCTTTTGCGGTAATTAATCAGTATGGTCCATCGGAAAATACCGTTGTTACCACAGATTGTTACGTACCTGTAGGAGTGACAACAGGTACGCCATCGATTGGTCGACCGATTGCGAATACAGAAGTTTATGTATTAGATTCTCATCTTCAGTTAGTACCAATTGGTGTAATTGGAGATCTCTATATTGGAGGGAAGAGTCTTGCACGTGGATATGCTAATCGTCCGGATCTTACAAAGGAAAAATTTATTCCACATCCTTTCAAGTCAGGAGAACGTCTCTATTATACAGGAGACAAAGCAAGTTATCTTTCTGATGGTAATCTCCAGTTCCATGGACGTATAGATGACCAAGTGAAAATTCGTGGTTTCCGGATTGAATTGGGAGAAATAGAAGCTGTTTTGCAGGCGCATTCTTCTGTGAAAGAAGCTGTTGTATTGGCGCGAGAGGATAATCAAGGTGATAAGAGATTAGTAGCTTATGTAGTTGGTGAAGGAAGTGTCCATGAATGGCGAGAACATCTACAAACACATTTACCTAATTACATGGTTCCAACAAACTTTATTGAGATGGAATTTTTACCACTTACACCGAATGGAAAACTTGATTTGAAGGTATTGCCTATACTTAGTGAACAATCCGCTGAAAATATTGTATACCCAAGAACTCCGCTGGAAGAACTTATTGCTTCAGTGTGGAGTCAAGTGCTAGGAATAAGAGACATTGATGTTCAGGATTCTTTCTTTGAGCTCGGTGGTCACTCTCTACTTGCTACACAAGTGGTCTCACGCTTACAGGAAGTCTTTCAAATCAAATTGCCAGTACGTGAACTGTTCGAATATTCAACGGTCGAGGCATTATCGAAACGAATAGATCAGTTACGTAAGGGGAGCGAAAAACGAGAAATTCCACCATTGATGCCGATAGAACGAGGGGGAAATATTCCACTGTCTTATGCCCAACAGCGCTTATGGTTTATTGATCAATTTGCACCTAATAGTGCACTTTATAATATGCCAATGGCATGCCGTCTTACAGGGAATTGGTTATCTGAGGCATTGGAGTTGGGATGGAATCAGTTGATAGAGCGTCATGAATCTTTACGGACTGTATTTTATGAAGAGGATGGCCATCCTATGCAGCAGATTCAACCGTACGTTTTCCGTCCGCTTCTGCAAATGGACTTAACTAAGCTTTCATTAGAGGAGCGAGAAAGAAAGCTGGAGCAATGGATTCAAACTGAAGTCGAATCTCCATTTGATTTAGAACAAGGACCATTGTTCCGTGGACAAATCATAAGAATTTCAGAAGAAGAATGGGTTTTTCTGTGTAATATGCATCACATTATCTCAGATGGATGGTCGATGGAAATCTTGCTTCAAGAATGGATGACATTTTATGAGAATGCGATTGGTGAAAAACAAGCAGAGCTGGAACCACTACCAGTTCAATATGCCGATTTTGCTCAGTGGCAAAGAGGATGGTTAAAAGATGAGGTACTAAATCAACAACTTGCATATTGGAAGGAAGAATTATCTGGTGAGTTACCAGTCTTAATGTTGCCAATGGATCGTCCGCGTCCGCCAGTGCAAACCCACCATGGATTAACTCATAATGTGCTGTTGTCACGTTTATTACTGGATAAATTAAACGAACTAAGTCGTCAAGAAGGGGCCACGCTTTTCATGACCTTATTGGCATCGTATCAAAGTTTCCTTGCCCGTTATACGGGACAATCGGATATTATTGTTGGCAGCCCAATTGCAAATCGAAATTATCGAGAAATTGAGGGGCTGATTGGTTTCTTTGTCAACACATTGGTTTATCGGGCTGATTTAAGTAATGCACCGGTATTTCAAGAGTTGTTGTCTCAAGTGCGGATAAAAGCATTGAAGGCGTATGAGTATCAAGATGTTCCGTTTGAGAAAATTGTAGAGGTTATCCAACCTGAACGAAATACAAGCCATTCCCCGATTTTCCAAACCATGTTTACTTTGCAAAATACGGGACAGGAGCTACCAGAACTACATGGAAGAAATATAGAAGTAATGGAAAGTAATGCTCCAATCGCTAAGTTTGATTTAAGTTTAACTGCTGCAGAAGTGGAAGAGGGTTTATTGCTTACTTTTGTTTATAGGACGGATTTATTTGACAGCTTAACTATTGAATCCATGGCTGAACATTTTGGAAACTGGTTGAATGTAATCGTGGAGAATCCTGATAAATCATTAGCTAAGTTGCCTATATTATCAGGATTACAGCAAAAAGAGTTGGAAGAGTGGAATAATAATGCTGTAGTATATCCACGGGAAAGTGCGATTCATCAGCTGTTTGAAGAGCAGGTAAATCGTACACCTGACGCGGTGGCAGTGGTAGATGAAAAACAGCAGTTAACATATCGAGAGCTTAATGAAAAAGCTAATCAATTGGCCCACTATCTTCAGCAATGTGGGATTGGGACTGAATCATTAGTTGGACTTTGCTTTGAGCGTTCAGTTGAGATGATTGTTGGTATTATGGGGATCTGGAAGGCTGGAGCAGCATATGTTCCATTGGACTCATCCTATCCAGAAAGTCGTCTACGATATATTTTGGAGGACACTGGAATTCAAGTATTAGTTACGAATGAGTCATTAGAAGATTGGATACCCAAAGAAGTCAAGGCAGTTTGTCTAGATAGGGATCAAGCAATGATTTCAAAAGAAAGCATTCTTTCACCAAAATGTGAAGTAACAGGAGAAAACCTAGCGTATGTTATCTATACTTCGGGATCGACGGGGAATCCAAAGGGTGTCTTGATACAGCATCATTCTGTAATAAACTTGTCGCATGGTTTACAAAAAGAGGTTTTCGAACATGAGATACCATCTAACATGCATGTCGGTTTAAATGCGTCAATTGCCTTTGATGCATCTATTCAACAATTACAAATGCTGTTGTATGGTTCAAGTTTGTATATTATTCCGAATGAAGTACGAAGTGATCCGGAACAGTTTGTAGCTTATATTAGGGAGAACAAGTTAGCAATCTTTGATATAACACCTTCATTGCTTCAATTACTTATAGATGCCGGATTGTTAGAAACGTACGATGGCGTTCATGTTCCAAGTAAGGTAATGGTTGGCGGCGAAGCGATTATGCCGTCATTATGGGAACAGCTAGTAGAGACTGATAAAATTGAGTTTTATAATGTATATGGTCCTACAGAATGTACGGTTGATGCAACATGCTATCATATCAAAAAAGATAGTGTGAGAGTAACGATTGGGCGTCCGTTTCCTAACGTTCAAACTTATGTATTGGATAGAAATGGGTTGCCAGTTCCAGTTGGTGTGATGGGTGAACTTTATATCGGAGGAGCGGGTCTAGCGAGGGGATACTTAAATCGTCCAGAGTTAACATCCGAACGATTTATTTCTCATCCATTCAAAGAAGGCGAGAGATTATATAGAACAGGCGATCTCGTGAGATATCTTCCTGATGGTAATATAGACTATTTAGGAAGAATGGATAATCAAGTGAAGATTAGAGGATTTCGAATCGAACTTGGGGAGATTGAGTCGACTTTACAGGAGCATGACTTGATAAAAGAGGCAGTTGTAATAGTTAGGGAAAATCAGTCGGGAGATAAGAGGTTGGTAGCTTATATAGTGGGCGAAGGCAGTTTAGAAGAATGGCGCGAGTATCTTAAAATAAAACTGCCAATCCATATGATACCTTCCTACTTTGTCGAAATGGAAGAGTTACCGCTAACCATAAATGGAAAGATTGATCGGAAATCATTGCCTATACCAGATTATCAAGGAACACAAGAAGGCTACGTAGCCCCAAGAAATGAACGTGAACACAAGCTTTCTATCATTTGGGAACGTGTGCTGGGTTCAAAACGTATTGGTATTTATGATAACTTTTTTGAAATTGGTGGAGATTCAATTCTTAGCATTCAGATTGTCTCTCGCGCAAAGCAAGCTGGTTTACAGTTGACACCAAAACAACTATTTGAACACCAAACGATTGCTGAGTTGGCGCAAGTAGTCAAAGAAGAACAAGGTGTACAAGCTGAACAAGGAATTATAACTGGAGAGACGATACTTACACCTATTCAACAAAGGTTTTTTGCACAAAATCATCCTAATCCACATCATTGGAATCAATCCATGTTCTTTAGAACGAAAGAAAAATTGGACATAGGATTACTGGAAAAGGCAGCGCGTAACCTTCTACTTCATCATGATGCCCTGCGTTTAAGATATGAACGTTTACCTAATGGGACTTGGGAACAGTGGAATGAAGGAATTGAAGAACAATTGATGCTGACTGGCATTTCATTAGACGAAGTGCCGGAAGCGGATTGGCATGAAGTGATTCAAAAAGAGATTAATGTTGCACAAGAAAGATTGAATTTACATGATGGTCCTTTAATGAGAATGGTGTATTTTGATGAAGGTGAGAAGACTGGCCGATTATTTTGGACAATTCATCACTTAGCCGTGGATGGTGTTTCTTGGCGAATTTTATTGGAAGATTTGCAAACAGCATATACGCAAGCAGTCCAAGGGCAAAAAATTCAATTACCTATGAAGAGTACATCTTTTAAAGAATGGTCGGAGAAATTACAACATTACGCTGAAACTGGAATATCAAAAGAAGTGCTACATTACTGGGAGCAGCAGGCTGAACAAGACGTAGTTATACTGCCAGTAGATGGTACTATAAGTAATCCAGTAAGCGCAGTAACTGAGGAAATTACTGTGGTGTTAAACGAGAATGAGACCCGTATGTTATTGCAAGAGACTTTAAGCACTCACCGTGTCCAAATCAATGAAGTATTATTAGCAGCATTGGTACAAGCTACAGCAGCATGTACGGGGCAGCCGATATTAAGCGTAGATTTAGAGGGACATGGTCGAGAAGAGATTATTGAAGATGTTGATTTATCGAGAACCGTGGGATGGTTTACAAGTATTTACCCAGTTCATTTAAATATTACTAATGCTAATACGCCCATTGCAGCATTAAAAGCAGTTAAAGAACAAGTTCGCAAAATTCCTAATAAGGGTGTTGATTATGGAGTGTTGCGTTACATGAACGCAACACTGTGTGAGCAATTGAGCTCTCAACATACACCGTCTATTAGTTTTAACTATCTTGGACAATTTGATCAAATGTTTTCTAGCGATGCAATGTTTATGCCGGAGAACGAATTTAAGCGTTTAGATCATGCTGCCGGTTCCAAGCGATCGCATGTAATTGATGTAATTGGGGTTGTAACGAATGGAAAACTTCAGTTCACTTGGGTATACAATGTTGGACAATTCGCCAAATCAACGATTCAAAGTATTGCACAGAATATGCTATATCAACTCAGCAGATTGATTCAACCTTCAGATAGAGAATCTGCACTGACCATTTCGGATTTTGCAATGGCTAATCTTAACCAAGTAGGCTTGACGAATGTACTAAACAAAATGAATCGTGGAAAGAACAATCAGATTACTAATTTATATCCACTATCACCTTTGCAAGAAGGTATGATTTTCCACACATTGCATGACCAAGGGGATGAACATGTTGCACCGTATATAGTGCAATTAAGTTTTATGATTAAAGGGAAAATGGATATTCCTACTTTTGAGCAGGCGTGGAAATCTGTAATTCAGCGGCATGAAATTTTTCGTACAGCATTTGTTTGGGACGAAATTGAAGAACCTTTACAAGTGGTGTATGAAAATATCCCATTTAAGGTGAACAAAGAAGACTGGCGTACAATGACAACTGAAGAGATAGAGGAAAAGAGAAAAGTCTTTTTGGCATTGGATCGAAAACAAGCCTTCCAATTTGATAAAGCACCATTGATGCGGGTAACAGTCATTCAAGAAGGTGAGGAAGAATATCGGATTGTTTGGACACATCACCATATTTTACTGGATGGATGGAGTTTACCATTGGTCTTTAATGAATTACTTACAGTCTATCAGAAGAGAATGAATGGAGAAGCTGTAAAGTTACCTAAATCCTCACCATATAAGAAATATATCCAATGGCTCAGAGAACAAGATAAGGAGCAGGCGAAACAATTCTGGAGAGAGAAGCTAAAAGGTTTTACTGCACCAACTTTACTGGGCTTAGAAAGTAAAGAGGAAGAAAAAGGTTACACAGAGAAGGTTACGTATTTATCAGAAGAGCAGACTCAAGAGTTACAAGGATGGGCGAAACGAAATAAACTTACTTTGAGTACAGTAATTCAAGGTGCATGGGCATATCTCATGAGCCGATATAGTGGAGAAAATGACATTGTCTTTGGTGTAACAAGCTCAGGGCGTTCTACGGAGATTATTGGTGTTGAAAACATCGTAGGTCCTTTCATTACAACGTCACCGACGCGAATTCAATTGATGGATGATATAAAAGTAATAGATTGGTTGCAGAAGTTACAAGAGGAAGAGATAGAAAGAAGACAATATGAGTATGCTTCTTTGACAGAGATTCAGGGGTGGAGTGAGGTTCCTAGAGGTACGCCGCTGTTCAATTGTTTATATGTGTTTGAAAATTATCCAGTGAAAGAAGAATCTTCAGAAAATCTGGAAATTGGTGAATTGAAAGGGGTAGAACAAACCCACTACCCATTAGGATTGGCTGTAGTTCCAGGAATCCAGTTATCGTTAAAGTTAATGTATGACCGTAGTAAGTTTAATAGAGTAACCATTGAACGAATGCTGGGTCATTTACACAAAGTGTTAATGCAAATGCTCAAAAACATTGATCAAAATCTATCGGAGCTAGTATATATTACGGAGGCTGAACAAAGAAGGCTATTGGAAGAATGGAATAATAATGCTATATCCTATCCACGTCAAAATGTAATTCATCAACTATTCGAAGAGCAAGTAAATCGTACACCTGACGCGGTGGCAGTGGTAGATGAAAAACAGCAACTAACATATCGAGAGCTGAATGAAAGAGCTAATCAATTAGCCCATCATTTACAGAAATGTGGAATTGGGACAGAGTCATTAGTTGGCCTCTACCTTGATCGATCAGTTGAGATGATTGTTGGTCTCATGGGAATTTGGAAGGCTGGAGCAGCCTATGTTCCATTGGATCCATCGAATCCGGAAAGTCGCCTGCGATATATTTTAGAAGACACAGGAATTCAAGTATTGGTTACAAATGAGGTATTAGTAGGCTGGATACCTAAAGAAATCAAGACAGTTTGCTTAGATAGGGACCAAGCAATGATTTCTCGAGAAAGCAAACTTTCGCCGATATGTGAGGCAACAGGGGAAAACTTAGCGTATGTTATCTATACTTCTGGTTCGACAGGGAATCCAAAAGGTGCTTTAGTACAGCACCATTCTGTAATAAACCTATCATATGGTTTACAAAAAGAAGTTTTCTCACATGAGATACCTGGTAATATGCGCGTCGGTTTAAATGCGTCAATTGCCTTTGATGTATCTATTCAGCAATTACAAATGCTGCTTTATGGTTCAAGTTTATATATTATCCCAAGTGAAGTTCGCACTAATCCGGAACAATTTGTGTCCTATATTAGGGAGAATAAATTGGAAATGTTTGATATGACACCCTCATTACTTCAATTACTTATAGATGGAGGATTGCTAGAACCAAGTGCTGATGTTCATGTACCAAGTAAGATATTGGTCGGTGGTGAAGCAATCATGCCGTCATTATGGGAACAGCTAGTAGAGACTGAAAAAATTGATTTTTATAACGTATACGGTCCTACAGAATGTACGGTTGATACAACGTGTTATCATATCCAAACAGATAGTAAGCGAGTTACAATTGGACGTCCATTGCCGAACGTTCAAACTTATGTATTGGATAAAAATCTGTTGCCTGTTCCAGTTGGTGTAACAGGTGAGCTATATATTGGTGGTGCAGGTATAGCGAGAGGATACTTGAATCGTCCAGAATTAACAGCAGAGAGATTCATTCGTCATCCATTTAATGAAGAAGAGCGTTTATATCGTACAGGAGATTTGGTTCGTTATTTACCTGATGGTAATTTAGATTACTTGAGAAGAATTGATAATCAAGTGAAAATTCGAGGCTTCCGTATTGAACTTGAAGAGATTGAAGCGAATCTAGAGAGTCATCCATTGGTAAAAGAAGCAGTAGTTTTGGTAACAGAGGATAAATTAGGAGAGCAGAGATTGGTTGCTTATGTAGTTGGAGCTGGAAGTATGCATGAATGGCGTGAATATATCAAGACACAAGTACCGAATTATATGGTTCCCGCACACTTTATTGAGGTAGACGAGATTCCTCTTACAATGAATGGAAAAGTTGATCGGAAGGCATTGAACAGTTTAACTATTCAAAGAGAAAATAACTTCTCTACACCAATCATTCCAAGGGATGAAATTGAATATCAGTTGGTTAAAATCTGGCAGGATGTGTTACAGATAGAAGATGTCTATGTAAACGATGATTTCTTTAATAGAGGGGGACACTCTCTCCTTATAATCAAATTAGTTTCAAAAATTAGGGAGAAGTTTGGAAAAGAGATTAAGGTGTCTACATTGATTAAGAATCCAACATTGGAAGGAATCGCATGCCTTATTCGTGATAAGCATGATATGACAAAATCTGTATCAGCGCTGGTACCACTACAAGAATCAGAGAAAAGACCTTTCTTCTGCGTTCATCCGTTTATGGGGAATGTATTTTGTTACATTCAACTAGCAAGATTGCTTAAGAATCACTGTTCATTTTATGGTTTACAGAATCCTCTCATAGAAAAGAGAGAGATCGACGACTCGACCTTGCCGGAACTAATTCAACTTTACATTGAAGAAATAAAAAGTGTTCAGCCAGAGGGCCCATATCGTCTTGGAGGATGGTCTTTAGGCGGTGCAATTGCTTATAAAATCGCAACTATACTAAGAAATCAAGGAGAGGAAGTTGAATTGTTGGTACTTATGGATACTAAAGTACCTTCAGAGCAGGATCATAAAACAAGGGAGGATATGCTCTCATATATCTCTCAGCATTTCATTCCTGTAGGTTTAACAGAGCAGGAAGAAGGCCTCGTCCATAAGCAAGATATGCTTGTGGAGCGATTAATTATGGAAGGAGTACTCCCGCCTGATGCAGATCTTATGAATTTGAAGCAAGTTATTAATGCTCATAGGAAATGCCTGAACTTAATGGCAGAGAATGATTTGATACCATACTTTGGAGAAGTTATCTACTTTAGTGCTGAGGAAGAAAAAGAGTTGTTTACAGATTGGGGACCTTTATTAAAGGGAAGAGTAAATAAGTATTCTGTCCCTGGATCACATGAAGAAATAGTAGACTTCCCCGCAGTTGAAAAGATAGCTAAGTATCTATTAAATGAATTTGAAGGAATAAAAGAAACATCCCTTTCATTAACTGAAAAGTAGAGAGTGCAAAAGATGCAACGCTATGAACGAAAAGGGCAGCCCAATAACTGCAAATAAAGTGTAGGCAATAATGAATATATCAAGAGTATTACTTTTTAAGAGGATAATGCAAAAAATAATTGATAGAGACATAGAAGCCTATATGAGTTGCTCATAGAATGATGTAAATGCTCTCCATTTTTTGTAATAGAAGCTAATGCTTTGATGATATTACTGAGGAAAGGTGTATATTTTCATTGATATGTAAATATACACCTTTTCTATTGTATTTGCAATTTAATAAAGTTAATTTGAATTTATGTAACGCACATATATGAAGCCATCCTTTAAAAAAGGAAGTGATTTATCATACACATTCAAGCTGTGAAAATACCAAAGAATATTGAAAGTCATTTGTTTAAGCAACTTAGTAACTTGGTTTCAAATGAGAAGAAAGAACGAATGAAGCGTTTATTAAACTCATGCGACATTAATAGGACCCTGATAGGGGATTTACTAATCCGATCTCTAATCTGCCAAAAGTATAAAATTAATAATGAAGAAATTAGATTTATATATAATGAGTATGGAAAACCTTTTGTTGAAAATTTTTCTGACTTTCATTTTAATCTGTCACATTCAGGAGAATGGGTGGTTTGTACTACTGCTAATTTTAATGTGGGTATTGATATAGAAAAGGTTTCAGAAATAGAGGCTTTTAAATTAGCAAATGAATTTTTTTCAGAGGAAGAATTTTATGATATATCTAATTTGAATTCTGATGAACAAATTAATTATTTTTATGATTTATGGACATTAAAAGAAAGTTATATAAAAACGATTGGAAAAGGGCTTTATATCCCGTTAAATTCATTCTCTATAAAAAAAGAGTCACGAACTTTAATTTCATATAAGTATATACCTCAAAACTTTTACTTTAGACAATATAACATTGAGCCAAATTATAAGATATCTGCTTGTGCAACAAGTGATGAATTTCCGCAAGAGATAATAATTAAAGACATTTATACAATTTGCCAAAATATATACAAATTTGAAAGTAAGGAGAAAATCAATGCAGAAGACTAAACTTTTTTGCTTTCCACATGCTGGGGGATCTGCGTTTAGTTACGCAAAATGGAAAAATTGCTTTAATCCATATATTGAGGTAGTCCCGATAGAGTTAGCTGGTAGAGGATATAGAATTGAAGAAAACTTGTACCAAAGTATGGAAGAGGCCGTAAATGATGTCTACAATAATATAGTTATGCAGATAGATGATTCGCCCTACATTCTATTCGGGCATAGCATGGGAAGTTTGATCGCCTATGAAGTAGCCAGAAAAGTAAAGGACTCTAAAAACGTATCGCCTGAATTTCTTGTTTTGTCCGGTAGAAACCATCCAAATAGTAAAATAAAAAATATCCGATATAATCTTTCTAATGAGCAATTTAAAAGAGAAGTTATTGCAATGGGAGGTACACCATCCGGGGTACTTCAATCAGAAGAATTAATGGAGATTTTTCTCCCAATTCTAAGAGCAGATTTTAAGATTGTCGAGACATATATTCATGATAATAATATACAACCATGTGATATTGATTTTCTTATATTTAATGGGAAAGATGATGAATTTACTACATACGATCAAGTAATAAAATGGAAGCAATATACAAGTAAAACGTGTACTTTTCATTCTTTTGAAGGTAGTCATTTCTTTCTAAATGAAAATATTGAAGAAATAGCAAAGAGTATTATAGGAAAGTTAGATTCTAAAAGATTATTAACTAGTTTTTAGAGGTTTTCTAAGTATACTCATGGCTAAGAAACAAAAATATTAAAGATAAAGAATACAGGCACTGCTGAAATATCTTTGAATAGAGGCAGGGCATTTTAAACTAACTGTTCAAAGGTAGGTATTGATGGAATTTTAAGTAAAATATATGAAGTGACTTTAGTTTAAGTTGACTTTACCTGAAGGTGAGGTTTTCTTTCATCATCAGATAGTCGTTGGATAACTGGTGAGTTAATTGATGCAAGTGGTGGATCTTGCATATAATGCTAATTGTAAGTACTATGTACTTTAAAATCAAAAATTTCTCAATTTAATGTTGAGAAATTTTTGGTTTTATTATTCTAGTAGTAATCGCTTTTTTAAAATTATAGAAATTTAAAGATAAAGTATTGTATACATGTAAGTATGATTAAAAATGAAAAGTTGTAAATGCTAAATTTAATTAAATATGCCTTACTCTCTTTAACATTGGCCTGAATGAATAGTTTATAGGAGATTACACTGGCTAAAGATGCGATAATTGTTCCGAGCCCTCCAATATTTACTCCTAGTAATAAAGCTTTCCAATCAGAAGTAAAGTTTGATAGAAGAATTGAAGTAGGAAAATTGCTAATCAATTGACTCAAAAATATGGAACTAAAGAAGACTGAAGTATCTCCTCTTAAATTAGCGCGAGCAAATGTCTCCAGCGCATCCGAATGGGAAATGTTTCCGATAAAAATAAAAAAACAGACAAAGGTTATTAGAAGAAAGTAATCGATCTTAAATAGTAAGTTTCTATCTAACGTAAATGCTGCCATCAATGTGACTATTAGCGCAATGTAATAATTAATAACACCAAAAATAGATGCAATGATAGTGATAAGTATCAAAATCCAGACGGTAGCTTTTTTTCGATTTTTCACGGTAATAACAGGTAGTTCTATTTTCAAATCTGTTTTTTGAAGTTTTTGAGTAAATATAAATAACAAACTAATTCCAAGTACAGCTAAAAGCAGGATTGAACCTAAAAATGGGATGAGCTTAATTCCATAGTAAGAATAAAGGTATAAATTTTGTGGGTTTCCCATAGGCATCAAGCTACTACCGATGTTTGCCGCAATTGTCTGCAGGATGATTGTATCCATCATGTTCATGTGTGTTTTTTTACTAATGACAAGTGTTATTGGTACAAAAGTGAGGAGAGCAACATCATTTGTTACAAACATGGAGCAAATAAAGCATAACAAAATTAGAATAATAGATATTGACCTGCTGTTATTGCATTTATTTAAAATAGCAACGGCAAGTTTGTCTAATATCTTTAGCTGTTCAAAGGCCTTAATGGCCACCATTAGATTAAATAAGCTAATTAACACTTCAAAGTTAATATATTCGATCTTTGGCGAATGTATTAAGCAGCTTACAATTGCTAGTATCAGTGAAATGGTAAGTACTAAATCCTTTTTTAAAAATTCGAATTTCATAAGGAGTCTTTTTTTATTTTGAACGAATACTATTTCTTTCACAATACACCACCTGTAATCTATGTTAGTAAATATACGTTTTTGGGGATAACTCGATATTGCTAGAAAAGAGGATGTCATAAGGTCCTAAATAAGAGTTTTGTAATGTTTCATCCCTTCAACAAAATCCTTTTTTCTTGGTTTCTTTAATGTTGTAAATATGTGCAATATAGACGAATCCAACTAGGGGGATTAATTGAGAAAACAAATGTTTTTTGTATGATACCATAAATAAATTAAATGTTTTATTTTTAAAATATTCTTACAATATTCTGTTGATTCTTGATTTCAAATACTTTATAAGAAGTTCTAAAAGAGAAAAAGTATGCATGTTTTTATGAAGAAAATAGAGGCTTGTCAAAGGATAGGTAGAATAAAATCTGCGACGTTTGGATACTGTATAAAATTCACAAAATCTCAGTGTTTTTTAGATGAAAAAAACTTAAAATATTTTTTTGTTTTTATAAAAATCTGTACTTTTTCGTAACATTCTGTACTTTTAATTATAAATTAAAGACAAGGTTTTCTTAGTTGAATAGTGAAAGCGCTTTATAGATTTTTCGCGAAGTTTTTACCTAGCCTATTTTTGAGATTAGTAGTGGGAAAGGAGGTATTTCCATGTTCTTGAGACAATTAACAAAAAACCACTTAATCACTATTGATTATTATGATTTAAATCACCGGTAAACGAAACAAACATAATAGTACAACAATGTTAGTGGATAAAAATATTAGTTTGCAGAAAGGGGTAGAGCATCCGTTTGTATAAGCGTTAAGTACTTCAAAATTTCAGTTTTACGGTTACATGTTGTGATGTTTGCTTAAACAGGCCAATCCGATTAATATAGAAAATTTTTATCCTTGTTGTATTTGAATATAAAAGAGGTATTTATACCAGGAAATATAGGTGATTTTATATAGATTATGATATACAAATTTTGGCATGGAGTGATGATATGGAAAGGCTTTTTGTAGACTTAGTTGGATCAACAAATGATTTTTTATGGTCTAAATTGTTAATTATTATGCTTGTTATTTGCGGAATTTATTTTACATTTAAATTGAATTTTGTACAGTTTCGAATGTTAAAAGAGATGGTCCGTGTATTAATGGAGGGGAAAAGTGGTTCTAAAGATCAAATCTCTCCTTTTCAAGCGTTTTGTATTGGTATGGCAGCCCGCGTTGGAACAGGGAATATCACAGGAATTGCGATTGCAATTGCATTAGGTGGTCCTGGAGCTGTATTTTGGATGTGGATTATTTCTATTATTAGCTCGGCATCCAGTTTTGTCGAAAGCACATTAGCACAGATATATAAAGTAAAAGATAAAACTGGTTTCCGCGGTGGTCCATCCTATTATATGGAAAAAGGGTTGAATAAACGTTGGATGGGAGTATTATTCTCTATTTTAATTACAATTACTTTTGGTCTTGTATTCAATTCAGTACAATCAAATACAGTTACAATTGCTTTTCAAAACTCATTTGGTACAGATCGTCTAACAGTTGGGATAATCATGGCCATTGCTTTCGCTGCGATTATTTTTGGTGGTGTACAACGTATTGCAAAGATGGCTGAATACAAGGTGGTGTTTTTAGCGGTATTATACATTGGAGTTGCATTATTTGTTGTAGTTACCAACATATCAAAAATGCCGGAAGTTCTTTCTCTTATTGTTCAAAACGCATTTGGTTTTAAACAAATAGCAGGCGGTTCAATTGGTGCAGCACTTATGAATGGAGTTAAACGCGGTTTATTCTCAAATGAAGCTGGTATGGGAAGTGCACCAAACGTTGCCGCAACAGCAACAACAAGTCATCCGGTGAAACAAGGACTGATTCAAGCATTTGGTGTATTAACGGATACACTGATCATTTGTACTAGCACTGCCTTTATTATTTTGCTGTCTGATGCATATAAACAACCGGGGTTAAATGGTATTGCACTTACACAAGCAGCATTAAGTGAACACATAGGTCCTTGGGCATCGGGTTGTCTTGCTATCTTTGTTTTTTTATTTGGATTTGGTGCGTTAATTGGCAACTATTATTATGGTGAAACAAATATTCGCTTCTTACATACAAGTAAAGTGTGGTTAATGATATACAGAATAAGTGTGTTGGCTATGATTGTATTTGGTTCTGTTGCAAAGATTCAAATTGTATGGGATTTAGCGGACTTATTTATGGGCTTTATGGTTATTATTAATTTAATTGCTATTACCTTACTTTCAAAAGTAGCATTTGCGGCGTTACAAGATTATATAAACCAGAAAAAAGCTGGTAAAGATCCTATTTTTTATAAAGAAAACATTAAAGGGCTTGAAAATATTGAATGTTGGGATAGGTATGAGAAAACTTCAAAAAAGAAAAGTGTGTAATAAGAAGGATATTCAGACTGAAATATGTCTGAATATTTTTCTTGGTTCTAGTGCAAAGATTATTGATTATAGTAAAGGAAAAATCATTCTATATAAAGTTAATAGTACGGGGGAATATTATTAAATGATAAAGGATTCTAGCGTTCAAGTTGAGGGTCAAGAAAAAGTTTGCTTAGATCAATGGGTAGCTCATTATAGAACGTATGCAGCTAAGGGACGAAGCGCCAGTTATATTCCCGCTCTGGGGGAAATAAATGTATCGCAGTTAGGTATTTGTATAGTAAAGCCAGATGGAACAATGATAAAGTCAGGAGATTGGGAGATACCTTTCACATTACAAAGTATATCAAAAGTAATCGGTTTTATAGCCGCTTGTTTAAGTCGCGGTATTTCTTATGTATTAGAACGAGTTGACGTAGAGCCAACTGGAGATGCCTTTAATTCAATTATTCGTTTAGAGATACATAAACCAGGAAAACCTTTTAATCCTATGATTAATGCTGGAGCGATTACGATAGCTTCACTTTTGCCAGGGACATCGGTGCAAGAAAAATTAGAATCTTTATACGTATTAATTGAAAAAATGATAGAGAAGCGTCCCGCTATTAATGAAATAGTATTTCAATCAGAATGGGAAACGGCTCATCGTAATAGAGCATTAGCATACTATTTAAAGGAGAATGGTTTTCTAGAATCAGATGTGGAGGAGACACTAGAGGTTTACCTAAAACAATGTTCGATTGAAATAAATACAGAAGATATTGCCTTAATAGGGCTTATACTAGCACATGATGGATATCATCCTATTCGCAAAGAACAAGTGCTCCCTAAAGAAGTAGCTAGGTTAACAAAAGCTTTAATGCTTACTTGTGGAATGTACAATGCTTCTGGAAAATTTGCTGCTTTCATTGGATTACCAGCTAAGAGTGGGGTATCCGGTGGAATTATGACACTTGTTCCCTCAAAATCTAGGAAGGATTTATCGTTCCAAGATGGATGTGGTATTGGTATTTACGGACCAGCCATTGATGAATATGGGAATAGTTTACCAGGAATTATGTTGTTAGAACATATTGCAAAAGAATGGGATTTAAGTATATTTTAAAAAGGAGCACAGATATTTTGGTGTTAGAGCGAGTCCAAAAGTGTTCAGACCTTATATTGTGTCTGAACATTTTTGAGTTATAAAGTATCTTTCTAAAGTAGAAGAGTGTAATGAATACTCACAATCTATAATGCTTTCGTTTATATCTTATTTATCAGTTTTTGAAAAAAATAGAGTAAGTATTGTATTAATGCAAATAGGTTTGTATACTGACTGTTAGGCGAAAGTGAGAAGTGATTATTTTGAATCTTAGTAATTTAGTAAAAAAAGACATCTATATTCTCGTTTTAATGATACTTACAGTACCCTTAGTAGGTGAAATAAAGTCATTTCCCTTAAATGAAACATTTAGAATGAGCTTTGGTGCACCAACATTTTTCTTTTTTTTGTTATTATTTCGACGAGTTCCAGCATTTTTACCGGGTTTTTTAACAGCGATAGTCGTGGTAGTATTTCGTATCTCAATGGATGTCATTATAAAGGAAAATATGGATTGGCTAGCCGCTTTTCATACTCACTATCCTAGTTTTTTCTTTTATTTTACTTATTCGTATCTCTTTCATTTAGCAAAAATCAAACGTTTTTATCATCAACCACTAATGATTGGTTTTATTGGTTGCATTATTGAAATACTGTCAGACTGTGTGGAATTAATGATTCAATATTTCGTATTAAAAACATCAATCACATCCGAGGCAATAAATGAGATCATTGTTATCGCATGTTCCCATAGTTTTATAGTTCTAAGCTTTTTCAATATGATGAAATTGTATGAAGCGCAATCAAGGGAGAGACACATAAAGAAACAAAATGAACACATGCTCATGCTTATCTCTAATTTATATGAAGATGCTGTTCATTTAAAAAAGACCTTACAAGATGCTGAGAATATAACAAAAAAATCCTATGATTTATATAAAACCTTAGACTCTTTTGAGCACAAACAGATGGATTTTCAGTTTGGGGATTTAAGGCAACAGGCATTACAAATTGCTGGTGAGGTCCATGACGTTAAAAAGGATAACCAACGTATTTTTGCGGGACTTTCAAAACTAATTTCTGATGAAAGTTTTACAGATTATATGTCTGTACATGAACTAGTAAATATCATTATACGGGCAAATACGAAATATGCACGGTTGCTAGAGAAAGACATCCAATTTGTGTATAAAATTGAGGGTGTGCATCCTCATTATCATATTTACACAATCTTATCTATTATAAATAATATCGTTACAAACGCTGTAGAAGCTATCCAAGGTATGGGAACCATCACAATTGACATTAATAAAGACCAACATTTTGTTGAATTTCAAATAGGCGATAATGGTCCCGGTATTTCTTCAAAATATAAAGATTCAATTTTTGAACCTGGGTTTACTTCTAAATATGATGATTTAGGCAACCCATCGACAGGTATCGGATTATCGTATGTTAAAGAAATGGTCGAACAACTTGAAGGTGATGTTACGCTTGAGGACAGAACCGAAGGAAAAGGATCAATTTTTATAATTAGATTAGGAATTGATCATATAATTTCGAAAGGGTGATTCTATGTATTTTTATATAGTAGATGATGAAAAAGCGGTTCGCTCAATGTTGGCTCAAATTATCGAGGATGAGGATCTTGGGGAGGTTATAGGAGAAGCTGAGGATGGTTTATCTTTAGAGCAACAAATGGTAATCCTTAAAAATATAGACATTTTATTTATCGATTTGTTAATGCCGATTCAAGATGGAATAAAAACAATTCGTCAAATAAAACCTTCGTTTAAAGGGAAAATCATCATGGTCTCTCAAGTAGAATCAAAAGAATTAATTGCTGAAGCTTATTCGCTTGGTGTTGAATACTATATTATTAAGCCAATTAACCGGATTGAAGTATTAACAGTTGTTCGGAAAGTCATTGAACGAATTCGTTTGGAAAAATCGATAAAAAACATTCAAGAATCGCTTAATATGGTACTAAAATTGGATAGTAATTCAAGTGCGCAAGAAAAATACCGTAATGAAAAACATTTAAATACTTTCAATCATTTTCAAAATTCCATTCATTTTCTTTTGTCTGAATTAGGAATAGCCAGTGAAAGTGGAAGTAAAGATTTAATGGATATGCTGGATTATTTATATAAATATGAACAAGATAACACGTTGGAACAAGGCTTTCCCTCACTAAAAGAGATTTTTATGAATTTGGCTCAAAAAAAACTTGGGGATTCAGCTGAAGATGCCGAATTAAAAAGGTTCATAGAAGCTTCCAAACAACGGATTCGGAGAGCTATTTATCAATCATTAAACCATTTAGCATCCCTTGGACTTACTGATTTTTTAAACCCGAAGTTCGAAAATTATGCTTCTAGATTTTTTGATTTTACTACAGTAAGGAGAAAGATGACAGAATTGAATAATGAACCAACATTACCTGCTCGTATTGATACGAAAAAATTTATTCAAGTTCTTTATTTTGAAGCAAAACGAATACACTTGGAGTTAAGATGATAAATTTTTGCTAATTATTATTTTCAATTGATAGATTGATAATTGTTTTAATTATATTTTTTTATATAGTTTTTCTTTTTATTCTCCTTTATTTCATATTAGTTTTAAAATCAGAAAATTCCGTATCGATTCGGTAGAAGTGTATGAACTTAGAACAAAAGAATATGTATTTTTTATTTTTTAAACTTTAATATTTATTAAAAAAAACGAGTATTTCCAAAATAAAATATGAATACATAGTAAGTTGAATTAAAAAAAAGATGCTATCTTCTAGCATCTTTTTTTCTTTAAGAGGAAATATCATTAATCCTTATATTATTTAAAATTCAAATGTGGGCATATAAATAAAGAAAAAGGAGATAATATCTAACAAATTATAATTGAAAATGGTATTTTAAGTAAGAAATGTTTTTATATTAACTAGGTTATTGGTACTAAATAAGCATAATGTCTCGCTTTTCTGCTCTTTAATCTTATAGTTATTTTTTATTAAGTACATACCGTTCTTTAAAAATCTCAATCCTAGCAGAGTATATAAATTGGGTGATAAAAATGTGGAACATAATTACTTCTTATCTTCCAGATTGGAAAGTCTTTGTACAAGCTTTTATCTTGTTTTTAATTCCGTATACTATCTCAAGATTTTTTCATTGGGTTCGTATGTCAGAGAAAGAGTGGGAAGAATGAGTTGGTGGAAGTCAAGAGACAAACAAGTGAAAAAAAACAATATTCAAAGTAAAACGAAACAAGAGCATAAAACTTCTCAAAATACAATCGTTCATTTCACGAATGATTTTGCCTCTAACTTAGAACTTATAAAGCAACAAATCGGACATAATTCTGATGTTCGCTTTCGGAAGTTTAATATTGGACGCACAGATATTCAGGCTGGGATCATTTTTGTTGAAGGTCTATCAGATAAAGAGATAATTGACAAACATATTATGAAATTATTAATGGATGATTTTTCTGACGAATATAAAAATGAATCTTCTTATGTGGAGGGGACTTTTTCAAAGGAATATATTAAAAATAAAGTTCTTACAATTAGTGAAGTAGCAGAAGTCCATTATATAAAAGATTTAATATCCAAAGTATTGATAGGTTCGACAGCTCTTTTAATTGATGGCTTAGCAGATGTGTTTATTCTTGGTACAACAAAAGCAAATAAACGAAACATTGAAGAACCAGTATCGGAGGCATTAGTCAGAGGGCCACGGGTCGGTTTTACTGAAGTATTAAGTGATAATACCTCACTTTTGCGAAGGCATTGTGCAGATGATAATTTATCATTAGTAAAGCTACCAGTAGGAGAACGTGCAAAGAAAGAGTTAGTTGTCGCATTTATTAAAGATCTTGCTAGTACAGAATTGGTGGATGAAATAAAAAACAGAATTCAGAAAATTGACATAGACAGTGTACTCGAATCTGGTTATATAGAGCAACTCATTGAAGATAATTATCTAAGTCCTTTTCCGCAGATTCAAAATACAGAACGACCTGATCGTGTTATTAGTGCTTTGATGGAAGGTCGAGTAGCTATTTTGTTAGATGGAACACCATTTGTTTTAATTGCTCCAGTTACATTTAGCATGCTGCTGCAATCACCAGAAGATTATTATGAAAGGTGGCTTCCTGGTACGCTTCTCCGCTTATTACGCTTCATGACAGCTTTTGTTTCATTATTTGCTCCAGCACTGTATATTTCTTTCATTTCATTTCATCCAGGATTAATTCCCACTAAGCTCGCTATTTCTATTCTCGGATCGCGAGAAGGAGTTCCTTTTCCCGCTTTAATAGAAGCGTTAATTATGGAAGTAGCTATCGAAGTTTTACGAGAAGCAGGTTTACGTCTGCCTAAACCGATTGGACCTGCAATGGGAATTGTGGGCGGATTAATAATTGGTCAGGCTGCCGTAGAAGCAGGAATTGTTAGTCCAATAATGGTTATCGTTGTTGCGGTAACAGCTATTTCTTCTTTTACTATCCCGCAATATAGTGTGGGAATTACATTACGCATTCTTCGTTTTGTAGCTATGTTTTGTGCTGCGATATTTGGCTTGTATGGAGTTATTCTCTTCTTTCTTTTACTTTGCAGTCATTTAGTGAAACTGAAAAGTTTTGGCGTTCCTTATACTAGCCCTGCTGTTCCGTACCGATTTAGTGACTGGAAAGATTTTATGGTTCGCATGCCATTAAAAATAATGAGACATCGACCGAAAATAATGCATACCAAAAAAACTAACCGCAAAAGGTAGCTGATGACGAAAGGAAGTGGCCTTCAGTGATTACTATACCTAAAGACCGAATAACAACTTCGCAAGCAGTTGTTATTATTGTAAATTACATACTTGGAACAGGAATTCTCACTCTGCCCAGAGCATCTGTGGAAAAAGTGAAAACACCAGATGTATGGCTAAGTGTGATATTAGGTGGGATACTAGCAATGGTTTCAGGAGTAATCATGGTGAAATTAAGTCAGCAGTTTCCAGAAAAAACCTTTTATCAATACAATCAAGAAATTGTAGGGGAATGGATAGGCAGATTACTTAGTTTACTTATTATAGGTTATTTTCTTACAACCTCAGCTTTTCAAATTCGTTCAATGGCAGAAGTAATAAGCTTTTTTTTGCTCGAAGGAACTCCTACATGGGCCATTATTATGCCTTTTATGTGGATAGGTCTCTATTTGATTATGAGTGGTATTAACTCAATTGCACGGATGTTTGAAATAATATTTCCTATTACTGTTTTTATTTTTTTACTCATTTCCTTTATGAGTATCGGAATATTTGAGATAGATAATCTCCGTCCCGTATTAGGTTTGGGAATTAAGCCAGTGTTAGATGGGATAAAAACAACGTCTCTCGCATATACAGGTCCTGAAATTATGTTAATTCTTTTGGTGTTTATGGAACAACGAAATAAAGCAGTAAAAGCTATTTTAGTTGGAATTTCTATTCCGTTAATCTTTTATGTAATAACTGTTGTAATGGTCATTGGTGCATTATCAATTGATGGGGTTGTAACAAGAACATGGCCGACAATTGACCTTATGCGCAGTTTTGAAATTTCTGGTTTGATATTTGAACGTTTTGAATCTTTACTGCTTGTAATATGGATTATGCAAATATTTGCTACATATACAATTAGTTACTATGCAGCTGCATTAGGATTAGCGCAACTCTTTAAAAAGAGTATTCATCCGTTTATTTTTGCTTTGATTCCAATCATTTACATCATTGCTATGACTTCGAAAAATATAAATGATTTGCTTAAATTGGGGGATATGCTCGGTAATGCTGCTTTATTTTTGTTTGCTTTACTGCCACTGCTTCTTCTTATTATTACTCGATTAAAAGGAGGAGTAGTGTGAAAAATAAATTTTATTATATGCGGTTCTATTTGGCTTTGTTATGGACGCTTTTGCTTCTATTTTTAACAGGATGTTGGAGCAGTAAAGAAGTAGAAGAGTTGAGTTTAACTGCAGGTATAGCACTAGATAAAGGGAAGGATTCAACAATTGAGAAAGAGGATGAGGAAGGAGGTTATCCTAAAAGAAATCTTATAAAAGCAACTTATCAAATTGTCAGTTCGCAAGCACAAAGTAAAGGAAACGGACAACAAAAACGTTATATAAATGTTTCTGAGACCGGTGATTCCATTCATCAAATTGTTCGTGAGTTTTCATTGAAAAGAGAGAGCGCAATGTTCAGCCCACATTTAAAAAACATTGTTATTAGTGATAGTCTTGTACGTACATACAGTTTAGAACAATTACTTGAACAGTATCTCCGCGACAATGAAGTTCGGCTTAGCTGTATGATCTTAATTAGCAAGGGTCTAGCGAAGGAGGTACTGGAATCAAACAAAAAAGGAGAAATCCCAGCATTTCGTTTGTCTGGAATTGCAGATAATCGAAATAGAACAACAAGGATTTTACCTCCTGTATCGCTCGCTAAATTGGAAGGAAAGATGCGGTCAGGTTCCAGTTTTCTTTTGCAAAATGTAATCTCGATAAATGGGGAAACAAAATTTGCAGGAGCTGCTGTAATTAAAGGGAAAACAAAAAAGTTGATGGGTTTTTTAAATGAGCAGGAATTGGAAGGAGTAGTATGGATAAATGGAAAAAGGAATGGTGGTGTGGTAAAAACTTTTGATAAAGAATCAAAGAAGCTCATTATATACGAAATAAAGTCAATAAAAAGCAAAATCATACCACATGTTAATGGAAATAATATTTCCTTTGATGTAAACATTGAATCAGAAGGGCGTTTGTCTGAAAATTGGATGCAATCAGGAAAAGATTTTGAAAATGAATTTTTAAAAAGGGAAGAAAAAGCTATTGAAAAAGAAGTAAAGCACTTAGTACATCATGTTACAAAAAAAATACAAAAAGAATATCAAGTCGATATTGCGGGTTTTGGCAACCAATTAAGAATTAAACACCCGAGAACATGGGAGAAAGTCAAAAAAAATTGGGATCAAACATTTAGTAAGGTACCGATTAAATATCATATAAATGTAACTATACAAGATTATGGAGCGTCAAGTTTAAAACGATGAGATACCTTAATTGACATTATATTTGCATCAAAACAAAAAGTTATAAAAGTTTTAATTTGAAAATTTTTGTAACTTTTTGTTTTTTTATGTCCTTCTTATTATAGATTAAAGAAATGATTTTATCCAACTATTTGGCGGGCAGTAAGACCCCCACCTCAAAATTCAGCGAAAGCAAAGAAGTTAGGTGGGGGATCGACTGCCCGTAAAAGCCCGATTGGTTCAACTAATAATCAGTGGGGGATGAACAAAACCCCCACTGATTAAAGTTTCTCTTTATCCTATGCATTTCTTTTGCGCTATAAAGTAGATAACAACAGTTACTATTGGTGCTTTATTTAACGTTAGGAAAAAAAGAGGAATCGCTATATATCCTTTACTAGGTTGAATAGGAGGGAGTTTGAAGTGCAAGCGAAAGCAGTGCAAATAGAAGGGATTTTTGAAAATAAGTAATTATTAGAGGTATATGTAAGCTCTATATAGGAAGGAGAATTTTTAAATTCTATTGATAAACCCAGTAATTGTAATAGCCCTTATTTAGAATAATAATTTCAAAATCAATAAAATTTAGAGTAGAAGGAGCAAGAGCAAATTATTATGAATAAACAAATAGGATTCATCGGATGTGGAAACATGGGTATTGCTATGATAGGTGGGATGATTAAAAAAAATATAGTTTCTCCAGATCAAATAATTTGTTCAGATTTAAATGTCATTAATTTAAAAAATGCTAGTAATGAATATGGCATAACTATAACTACTAACAACAATGAAGTCGCTAACAGTGCTGACATTTTAATTTTATCGATCAAACCAGATTTATACTCATCGGTAATTAACCAAATAAAAGATCAAATAAAAAATGATGTAATCGTTGTAACTATTGCTGCAGGAAAAAGTATTAAGAGCACTGAGAATGAATTTGGTAGAAAGTTAAAAGTTGTTAGAGTAATGCCTAATACACCGGCACTTGTTGGAGAAGGAATGTCTGCGTTATGTTTTAATGAAATGGTTACAGAAAAAGATATAAAAGAGGTACTGAACATATTTAATATTTTTGGCCAGACGGAGGTCGTAAATGAAAAACTAATGGATGTTGTTACATCTATTAGTGGTTCTTCTCCAGCATATGTGTATATGTTTATAGAAGCCATGGCAGATGCTGCTGTACTTGGCGGTATGCCGAGAAAACAAGCTTATAAATTTGCGGCTCAGGCTGTATTAGGTTCTGCAAAAATGGTATTGGAAACAGGAATACATCCAGGTGAATTGAAGGATATGGTTTGTTCTCCAGGTGGAACGACGATAGAAGCTGTAGTAACGCTAGAAGAAAAAGGTTTAAGAACAGCTATCATTTCAGCTATGAAACGTTGTACGCAAAAATCTATGGAAATGTCTAGTTTAACTAGTAAGTGAGAAGCGAATTTATATAATATTTCAAATCTATTTAATGTAAAAGAAATATTATGAGGCTAGTTAATAACTAAGTAAATTTATATACAACACTAACGAGAAGAACAAACCTTATTTTAAAGGGGATACAGAAAATATGAGTAATTTACTAAAAAAGAAATCCGTTACACAATTGTTAGAGCATAATCAAAGCAAGACCTTAACGAAAACATTAGGAGCATTTGATTTAATTATGTTAGGGGTAGGCTCGATAATTGGAACGGGGGTTCTTGTGTTAACTGGATTAGTAGCAGCAAGAGATGCTGGTCCAGCAGTTATCTTTTCATTTGTACTTGCAGCAATTATATGTGGATTTATAGCATTATGTTACGCAGAAATTTCTTCTGCGCTCCCGGCATCTGGTAGTGTATATACGTACTCATATGCAACAATTGGTGAGTTTGTTGCTCATCTAGTAGGTTGGTCTTTACTGTTAATATATATTGTGGCAACAGCGGCTGTCGCTGCTGGATGGACAGGCTATTTCCACAATTTAATAAAAGGATTTGGATTAGAGATACCTAAAGCTCTAGTAACGATTCCTTCACATGGTGGTATTGTGAATCTACCAGCAGTAATCATTACATTGATATTAGCATGGATGTTATCCCGTGGTACGAGGGAAAGTAAACGAATCAATAATATAATGGTATTGATTAAAATTGGAATGATTTTGTTGTTTATTACAGTTGGTATATTCTATGTAAAACCAATGAACTGGGTACCAATTGCACCATACGGCTTAAGTGGAGTTTTTACGGGTGGAGCAGCTATTTTATTCGCTTTTACGGGTTTTGATATATTAGCAACTTCAGCAGAAGAAGTAAAAGATCCGAAACGTAATCTTCCCATCGGTATTATCGCATCATTAATCATATGTACAATTATTTATGTAATGGTATGTCTTGTTATGACAGGAATGGTTTCCTATAAAGAATTAAATGTTCCTGAGGCGATGGCTTATGTAATGGAAGTTGTAGGACAAGGAAAAGTCGCTGGTGCAATTGCTGCAGGTGCTGTAATTGGCCTTATGGCTGTTATTTTTTCCAATATGTATGCGGCAACACGAGTATTCTTTGCAATGAGTCGTGATGGATTGTTACCGAAATCATTTGCGAAAGTTAATAAGAAAACTGGAGCACCCACTTTTATAACTGGATTGGCAGGAATAGGGAGCTCTATAATAGCTGGGTTTATTGACTTGAAAGAATTAGTTAATTTAGTTAATATCGGTAGTTTGGTGACGTTTGCGTTAGTTTGTCTATCAGTTATTATCCTCCGTAAATCACACCCAAATTTAAAACGTGGATTTATGGTACCTTTTGTACCTGTATTACCAAGCGTTTTAATTGTATGTTGTGTGTTTTTAATGCTAAATTTACCGTTAAGGACATGGGTGTACTTTAGTATTTGGATTACTATTGGGGTAGTAATATATTTCCTTTACTCAATAAAACACAGTAATTTAAATGAGGAAACGATCTCGAAATTACAAGATAAAATTGCGAGATAATAACGATCGAAAATTTTATTAATAATCATATTGATAGTTGAGTAACATAGAAACAGTTTTTTGAAATTTAGCAAGAGATAAAATAAGAGATGCTAGGGCAGCTAAGTACTTTTTTAGAAACCTTGCTTGTTTTTTACGATTTAAAACTGCTAAGGAGAGGGAGAAGTATGAGTGAATTGCATTTTATGAGTCTAGAAGAACTGGATAATAAATTGGAAAAATTTTACAGTGGTATTTATTTCATTAAAGATTATAATGACAATATTATTTATGTAGGCAAGGCTTTTAGTATAAAAAGTAGAGTGTTAGCTCATTTTAATAGTTATTCCAATATTAAGGAATATGTACATTTATTTAATAAAGTAGCGTATCTCATTGAAGATAGTTTGTTAAAACGCTCATTGTTACAAGTTACGTATATGATTAAATATAAACCAGTATTAAACAAAGAAGTCCAAAAAGAATTCCCAGAGTTATATAATCAATATATTAAGCAAACAAATAAAAAATCTATGTTGTTAGAAATTGATGAAGCTAAAGAAAAAAGGGATGAGTTAAAGAATAGATTAGTAAAATTAGTGGGTGGAAAAACTATGTTTTATGACATAATTTCTCTGTTAAACAATGGATATAACTATCATGTCCTCGCAAAAGTATTGAGCATAGAACTTCAAACTTTAATTATAATAAAAGAACACCGAAATAAATTCCCGATACCACATAATTATAAGAGGACAATAAAACATCAAGATATAATGTATGCTTTATCTGGAAAAAAGAATTTAAGTACTTCAAGGTTAAACACTTAAATTTAAAATAGTAAATTCGTTGCTTTTAGCACTTCAACTAGACTGTGCCCCCCGAAAGTTAGAGGATTCGGTTTATTAGATAGCCTCTGGGATATGAGCCTAGTACAATGCTGGGTTCATACCTTTTAATTTTCCCTTGATTCTTTCATGCTTATAGCACTCTATATACTTTGCTAATTCTTGTTTGAAATCTGTTATACTTTCAAATTCTTTCGATACAGAAATAGACATACAAAAACGCCATCCTTTCCTATGAATCTACAGAAAGAATAGCGATTTTTTCAAAAATGAGTTCTTTTATTGAAAAGCTTTGGTTTTATATGACAGATAAAAGGGCAAGCAGCGCTAAAATAGCGGGGAGTCCTTGTTTCACGATAATTGATTTATTGGATGTGAAACCTCCGAAAATAGCTGCTACCACCACACAAATGATGAAAAATAATTGAATCATATAACCAATGGGATTGTTTCCAAGTATAAGTCCCCAAATGAGGCCAGCTGCTAAGAACCCATTATATAAACCTTGATTTGCAAACATAATGGCTACGTTTCGATCTCCTTCTAAATGCTTCGGCAATTTGAAAGCGCGTTGTGCTACTTTTGAATTAATAAAAAACATTTCGAGAATCATGATAAATAAATGCTCTAATGCTACGATTCCTACTAAAAGAGCTGTGATTATTTCCATGCTATTCTGTCTCCTTTAATCCTTAATATAAATTTTATACTATTTCCATTTTGCAATTCTATCAACAGGGAGAAGATATGAAGCATATCCTTCGTCGGCTACTATATCAAAAGATAGAAGTAGAACTGATGCATAGCGCTCTTTTTCCAAACGAAAGAATGCATTGCTATTTTCCTTGTCATGTCCTCTGATTGGATTTGGATTATACATATGTGCACGTGCTGCCAGCATGAACTGCATGGAGAGAAGTACTAGATCAATCAGTGTAGTTCCGCGATTTTTCTTGGCATGGAAGTTTTTGGGGAAGAATATTTTTCATATATAAAATAATAAAATGTAATTTATAAATATGAAGTTGATAAAATGAATTCGGATTAATAATATTCCCCCAAGCTAATCCTATATAAACCGTTTACAAATTAATTATCTAAGTATTTCTAAGTTTAAAGAGTGCAGTGTCTTCGTTCTTTAGTTAATCAATTTTCAAATGTTGATTCAATATTTTCTATTCTCTTGGAACTTAGTTCTCGTTTACTTCTCACAAAAGCAATAAAATCAATTATCTCTTCTGTTGAAAGTACTTCTCCATCTATTAAAAGTGTTGAATCTGGATCGTTTAGGAGTCTTGTAATATCAATTACATCTTTGTTTTGATGTGAATGTTCAATTCGACCTAATATATAATCTACAGACGTATCAAATAAATCTGCTATTTTAGATAAAGATTGTAATGAAGGTAATCTATAACCATTTTCATAACCAGCATAGGTGCTTTTCGCAATCCCAAGTCGATCTGCTGTCTCTTGTAAGGACCATCTTTGATTTTTTCTTAATTCAGATAAACGTTCCAGCATTCGTCTCATACCCCATCTAATTTTATTAAATTAATTATAACATAGAAAAAGAATCAAGAACAGAAAAAAAGTACGCGTATTGAATACGAAAGCTTGATTAATTCAAATTAAGTTCTATAATGATAAGTATAAATACGCATTTCGCGAACGATATATCGTTGTTTATTTTATGGAGGGGTTGTGTATGAAGAGAATTTTATTACTTGCAACTGGTGGGACAATTGCATCTGTGGAGGGGAATGAAGGGCTTGTTCCAGGATTGTCCGCTGAGGAATTATTGAATTATTTTTCGAGGTCATCCCGAAACTTAGAAATAGATTGCAAAATCTTAATGAATATTGATAGTACCAATATGCAACCTGAGCATTGGAAAGAAATAGCTAATGCTGTTTTTAATCACTATGATGACTATGACGGGTTTGTGATTACACATGGAACGGATACGTTAGCTTATACATCTTCTGCGTTATCTTATATGCTTCAAGGTTTAAGAAAACCAGTTGTTTTAACAGGCTCACAAGTACCTATTAGTTTTAAAAAGACAGATGCAAAGAAAAATGTAGCTGATGCTCTTAGATTTGCCTGTGAGGATGTGGGCGGTGTGTTTATTGTTTTTGATAGTAGGGTGATTATTGGGACGAGAGCAGTAAAAATGCGAACAAAAAGTTATGATGCATTTGAAAGTGTGAATTATCCATATGTTGCTGAGGTAAATGAAGATGAAGTGAAATATCATTGGAAGCCAACTTCCTCACATAATGAACTTTCAATAGATACTAATTTATGTACGGACGTTTTTCTTATGAAATTGTATCCAGGTACAAAGTCAGAGATATTTGATTGTTTAAAAGATTTGTATAAAGGGATTATTATTGAAAGTTTTGGTAACGGTGGATTACCTTTTGAAGGAAGGAACTTGCTTTCGAAAATTCAAGAGTTGACTGAAATGGGGATTGCTGTAGTGATTACTACTCAATGCCTGGAAGAAGGAGAAGACATACTTCTCTATGAAGTAGGACGGAAAGTGGCGCAACATCAAGTAATATTATCTGGAGATATGAATACGGAAGCCATCATAGCAAAATTGATGTGGACGCTTGGAAAAACTAATAAATTAGAAGAGATTAAAAAAATTATTGAAGAGCCTTTAGCCTACGATTTAACAATAAAATCTGATAAGGATTGGTAATAACTTCATATGATTTATTTAGGTTTTACATTTAATATGGGGGAGAAATTAAAATGTCAATAACAAACAAGAACATGCGAGTGGAGAAGGATTTTTTGGGAGCAAAGGAATTACCCATTAAGGCATATTACGGAATTCAAACTTTACGCGCTGTTGAAAATTTCCCGATTACAGGGTACAAAATTCATGAAAGTTTAATTAGAGCATTCGCAATTGTAAAAAAAGCAGCAGCACTTGCAAATACAGATGTAGGTAGATTGGAATTGAATAAAGGCGGCGCGATCGCAGAAGCTGCTCAAGAAATTCTAGATGGAAAATGGCACGATCATTTCATCGTCGACCCAATTCAGGGCGGTGCGGGTACTTCAATGAACATGAATGCAAATGAAGTCATTGCCAATCGTGCTCTTGAATTATTAGGAATGGAAAAGGGAGACTATCATTATATTAGTCCAAATAGCCATGTAAATATGGCACAATCAACAAACGATGCATTCCCAACGGCGATTCATATCGCGACATTAAATGCATTAGAAGGCTTATTACAAACGATGGGTTATATGCATGATGTATTTGAATTAAAAGCAGAACAATTCGACCATGTTATTAAAATGGGTCGTACGCATTTACAAGATGCTGTACCAATTCGTCTTGGACAAGAGTTTAAAGCGTATTCTCGCGTACTTGAACGTGATATGAAACGTATTAAGCAATCACGTCAACATTTATATGAAGTAAATATGGGAGCAACTGCAGTTGGTACAGGCCTAAATGCAGATCCAGAGTATATTGAAGCAGTTGTAAAACATCTTGCTACAATTAGTGAATTACCCCTTGTTGGTGCAGAAGATTTAGTGGACGCAACGCAAAATACTGATGCGTACACAGAAGTGTCTGCAGCACTAAAAGTATGTATGATGAACATGTCTAAAATTGCGAATGACCTTCGCTTAATGGCATCAGGTCCACGTGTTGGTTTAGCAGAAATTATGTTACCAGCTCGTCAACCAGGTTCTTCTATTATGCCAGGGAAAGTAAACCCTGTTATGCCAGAAGTTATTAACCAAATTGCGTTCCAAGTTATTGGTAACGATCATACAATTTGCCTTGCTTCAGAAGCAGGACAATTAGAATTAAATGTTATGGAACCAGTACTTGTTTTCAACTTACTTCAATCTATTAGCATTATGAATAACGGTTTCCGTGCCTTTACAGATAATTGCTTAAAAGGAATTGAAGCGAATGAAGATCGTTTAAAAGAGTACGTTGAGAAAAGTGTAGGAATTATTACAGCCGTGAACCCTCATATCGGTTATGAAGCAGCAGCTCGTGTTGCGAAAGAAGCAATTGCAACAGGTCAATCCGTTCGTGAACTTTGTGTGAAAAATGGTGTATTGTCACAAGAAGATTTAGAGTTAATTCTAGATCCATTCGAAATGACACATCCAGGGATTGCAGGAGCAACTCTTTTAAAGAAAAAATAAATAATAAAGAAACGAAAAGAATCAAAAAAAAAATCAAAAAAGGATTAGAAATGGTCTTATATGTTGCTCGTTTAGAAACATTTGAACAGGATTTTCATGTGGACAGATTGCAGTTATTTGGAATGATTGATTCTGCTATTCATGAAAATAAACATCTATTTATACGTAGTTATGTGTATCCAGAGGTAAAAGTAGAGCCGAATCTTATTGTAGAAACAGATAAGAAATGGTTTTGATTTATACTCAATCAAGTACTGTCAAATGCTATTAAATATTCATCAAGTAAGAAAGAAAAAGTATTAGTATCGGCGTGTTCAAAAGGACGAGCAATTATTTTGGAAATAAAAGATTATGGGGGTGGTATTCCTACTGCTGATTTACCACGTGTTTTCAATCCATTTTATACTGGAGAAAATGGTAGGAAATTTAAAGAGTCTACGGGAATGGGATTATATCTTGTTAAAGAAGTATGTGAAAAATTAAATCATAAGATTGAGCTAGAATCTGAGGTAGGTAAGGGAACAAAAGTTAGAATCATATTCCCGTATGCATCTCGTTAACCGATGAAAGGTATACTTTTCATCGGTTTTTCTTTTGAATCTTACAAACTTCTCTCTTCAAATGCAACTTAAGCGTAATTTAATTTTTTTGTAAATATGGAACAATGTCATTACTTACACTGTCTATTAAGCGTTGAAACATTTTTTATTTAATAAATTAAGAAAGGAATCATCATTTTTAACTAAGGGAGAAGATTGAATTGAAAAAATTATGGATGCTGTTTTTCATTTGTTTCGCAGTTATGTTAGTAGGGTGTAATAAAAACGAACCGCCAAAACAGGCGTTTGAAGAATATATTAATTTATGGAATGATAAAAAATTTGCAAATATGTATGAACATTTATCAGAACATGCAAAAAAGACGATCTCTAAAAAGGATTTCACCGAGAAATATGAAAAAATCTATGAAGGTATTGGAGTTCAGAATTTAAAAATTAAAACGAAAGGAGAGAATACGGAAGATAAAGAACGTTTTCTTTTTGAAGTTAAAATGGATACGGATGGAGGAACAGTTTCATTCATCCATGAAGCAGAACTTGTGAAAGAAAAGGAATCTTGGAAAATAGATTGGACGCCAGACTTCATTTTCCCAGGTATGAAAAAAGATTACAAAGTACGTATGCAAATAGAACAAGGAAAACGCGGAGAAATATATGATCGAAATGGAAAAGGGCTTGCAACGAATGGTAAAGCGTCTGAGGTTGGAATTATTCCAGAGAAACTAGGTGAAACTGCAGCGCAAACGGAAGAAATACTAGCACAATTACTTGATATGTCTATAGAAGAGATCGATCAGAAGCTCGCAGCGAAATGGATAAAACCAGACTCCTTTGTACCAATTGGTATTTTAAAAGAGGGAACGAGACAGAATGATTATATTGAATTAGAAGGAGTTTCATCTCGCCCAGTAAATATTCGTACGTATCCATTAGGAGAAGCAGCGGCACACTTAACAGGATATATAGGAAAGGTGAATGCAGAGGAGTTAAAAGCGCTTCAAAAAAAAGGTTATCAAGCAGATGATTTAGTGGGTAAGACTGGTTTAGAGAAAGTATTAGAGAATAAATTGCGTGGTGAAAAGGGTGGACGCGTATTTATGGAAGATGAGAACGGGAAAGAGATTAAAAACGTAGCAAAAAAAGAAGCGAAAGAAGGGGAAAATGTTACGTTAACAATTGATGCTGCAATCCAAGAAAAAATCTTTAATGAGATGAAAAATGAAGCAGGATCTAGTGCAGCGGTCAATCCTAAAACGGGTGAAACAATCGCACTTGTAAGTAGCCCTGCTTATAATCCAAATATAATAGTTAGAGGAGCGTCAAAAGCCCAAAGAGAAGCATGGAATAACGACTCGAAACTGCCAATGATGAATCGCTTCACAAAAGCATTTGTACCAGGTTCTGTATTTAAAACGATTACAGGTGCAATTGGTTTGGAAACGAAAACATTAAATCCTAAAGAAGAATTTAAAATTCAAGGATTAAAGTGGACAAAAGATTCATCGTGGGGAAATTATTATGTAACACGTGTGAAGGAAGCTAGTCCAATTGATTTTGAAAAGGCAATGAAGTACTCTGATAATATTTATTTTGCTCAACAAGCTTTGAAAATGGGGAAAGAACAGTATGTAAATGAATTTAAGAAGTACGGATTTCATGAAAAATTACCAATCGAATACGAATTTCCTATTTCAACAATTGCAAAAGATGGGATAAAAAATGATATTCAACTAGCAGACACGGGATATGGACAAGGACAAGTATTAATGACGCCACTTCATTTAGCATTAACATATGCACCGATTGTGAATGAAGGGAATATTCCGTCGCCTCATCTGTTAAAAGAAGCAAAAGTAGCGGGGAATTGGAAAGAAAATGTGCTTTCTAAAAAGAATCAAGAGATAGTAAAGAGCGCGTTAATAAAAGTCATTAATGACCCTGACGGTGCTGGGAGAATTGCAAAGGTTGATGGTGTAACTCTTGCTGGTAAAACCGGTACAGCGGAACTGAAGGAGTCGAAAGAAGCAGACGGAAAAGAACTTGGATGGTTTGCAGCTTTTGATGCAAATGCACCAGACATGATTGTTACCATGATGATTGAAGATGTAAAAGGAAGAGGGGGGAGTAACGTTCCAGGCGAAAAAATAAAACATATTTTTCAGAAATAACACTTAAGTATAAGGTGAAATCTATTACTACATTTATTATATGTATGCCTAACTCAAAGGTATAAATTAGGAAAAATAAAGAACAATTAAGTTTCAAAAAAAGCATTCTCCCTAATTGAGAATGCTTTTTCTATGTTAATGTGGCTCTAGAAAGTTGATAGCGCATCATTTTCATTGTTTGCAAGTACGGGCTGATTGGTAGTTTGCCCTAAATACTGATTTAAAACTAGAGGATTCAGTCGGAAGTGCAAGTCTGATTGGGACAGGTACTAATACAGCTGGTGATAAAAAACTTATTCATTTTTATTTTCATATTTGAAATCTTGGTATTGTTAATAGTAAATATAAGAGAAGAACAAATTGAAATAGACAAACGAGGGTGCTTTTAAACTTTAATAAAAGAGTTATTTAGAAAAAAATAAATAGAGCACACCAATAAGTATGCTCTAAGAAAAAATAGGTGATACAAATCGAGTGTTGCGTGAAATTTAAAAAATCATAATCAGATTTTTACGAGTAAATTTTTAACATTGTATGCATTACTTGTTTTTTAGAGCCTGTCATAAAAAAGAATGTAAAGGTGATTGAGTAATGAAATGTATTGCATACCTTTACATTTTTCAGGAGAATTCTTCTATCAAAAAAAGATAAACAATGGAACAAATGAAACTTGTATCATGTCTATATATTGAAACCATATTAAAAGTGAGGGAAGTTTTATGTTTATTCAAATAAGTTTGAGGTGTGGAAATGGAACAGAAGTTTATTGAAAAATGTAATCATGATGAGCTTGACTATGTTATTAAAGACTATTGGCAAGATGTATGGAATTATTCATTTATTATTACGAAAGATCCACACTTATCAGATGACATCACACAAGATGTCTTTATAAAGGTTTTTAAACATTGGCATTCATTTCGAAAGGAGTCATCTATTAAAACGTGGATATTAAAAATTACAAGAAATACAGCAATAAACTATTTGAAATCCTCTTATTTTAAAAGGATATCTTTAGTGGGGTTTTTTAGTGACGATAAGCAGTCTGCCTCGGCAGAACAAGAGTTTTTTAAGCAAGAGGAACTAAATGAAGTGTGGGAAGTTGTATTAAAACTACCTAAAAAACACCGTGAAATACTAATATTGGACGCGAAATATGAATTATCTTATGAAGAAATGGCTGAAACATTAGGTGTATCAATTGGAACAGTCAAATCTAGATTAAGTCGAGCGAGAAGTAAAGTTTCAAAACTAATAGGGGAGGGTAGTAGTGATGAACAGTAAAAAAAGTCCTGACTGGTATAGTAAATTGAAAAAAGGCCCAATGGAGCATCGGAAAGATGAAGAAGAATTTATTTATAAAATAAAGCAATCGGTATATCAAAATAGTGAAGTAGATTCTGTAACAAATAAGAGACCATTTCGTAAAAAAGCATTGCCTGTTGCAATTGTTTTGGTTTGTACTATGTTATTTTTTATTGTTCAACAACCTTGGCTTGATGACAATAAATCACCGGTACAAAGTAGTACTCAAATTAAGCCGAAAACAAAAGATGAGTCTGCTCAAGATCCATCATTAAAACAATTTATGAATGATTTATATCAAAGCACAAATTCAAAAAATGAAAATGATTTGTATAGAGCATTCAATGATGAAGTTCTATTTAAAGGGAAGAGTTATAAAAAGGATAAATTGAAGTTTGATGAAGACATTTTTCATGAGTTGCAAGTCGCTCTTACAATGGGGGGAGAATTTGCAAATGATACAAAAAAAGTATACAAAGTACCAAGTGGATTGACAGAAAGTAACCAACCAAAGCAAGCGCATTTTATATATGCAACGGTTACTGGAAATAAAACAAAAATTTTAGCTGAACCAAAACGAGAATCACAAGTTTTATATGAAGTATCTAATGAAATGGTAAAAGCTTGGATTCCAGAAAAAGTGCAAAATGATGGATATATAAAAATATCGACAATTAACGGCAATACTGGATATGTGCAAAAAGAGTATGTTTTAACTGATATTAAGTATTCATTTATGTTCGAAAAGAATGATAATGGTGAATGGAAAATAATAAATATAGATTCTATTTGGTAAAAGAGGAAGGTTCACTTTAATGAACCTTCCTCTTTATTATTATTTTCTTTTTGAAGTGTATGCCAAGACGCTAAAATTTCTGATGTCACGAGAGCAGCGATGTTTTTTTCTGAATTACTACCAGGAATAACGACAGAAATGGCGATTTGTGGATCTTCAGTAGGAGCATATGCAATGAAAAGAGAATGATTTATCATTTTTTCTTGCTCATTCGGAAAACCTGTAATACCCGTTTTACCTGCGACATGAAAGGATAAGTTTTTAATCTCCTCTATATTTTGACTCATTCCGCCTTGCACGACACTCCAAAACTTCATAGGATAACGATTTGAGCTTTCTAAAATTGGTTTAAACTTTTTTGTTTCCTTACCGTCTGGACTCATAATAGCACTTACGATTTGAGGTTTATATTTATCACCTTTACTCGCCAAAGTTGCTGCATATTGAGCGAGTTGAAGAGGGGTATGCACTTCATTTCCTCCCCAAGAGGCATTTAATAAAGCGGAGATTCCATTTTCAAACTTATTAGATGGATGGAATTCATATTGTCCGTCTTCTTCAAAGGGTAAATCAATCCCGGTTTTAGAACGTAGGCCGAATTGCATTAAATAATCTGTCCATATATGTGCCACTTTTTCTATATTCCCATTATTTTGGTTGAATAAGGGCAGAGCTACTTTTGCAGTCATAAATGTGTTAGATGAATTAATGATAGCCTGCCTTGGTGTAATCTCACCTGTTGGCGTTCCAGGTGCATTCGTAATGTTATTTTGATTATCATACTGAAAAGTACCCTTATCTAAATAAGTATCTTCAGGTTGAAAAAGCTTTTCGTTTAATCCAATTAAAATAGTAAGTGGCTTTATAGTAGAGGCCATATTTACATAATATTCACCATACTTTAATTTTTGAATTGCTTTATTTTGCGAAAGTGATTTAATGTTTTCATTTCTAAATGATACATGTGTATATAATGTATTTGGATTAAAAACTGCCGAGTTGGCCATAGTTAAAATTGCGCCAGTTTTTACATCAGTTACTACAACATAACCAGCTTTAGCATCATGTGTTTTCTTAATTTGAGATCGTAATGCTTCCTCAGTTTTTTGCTGCAATTTCGAGTCTAAAGCTAGCCGGACATCTTTTCCTCTTTGTACTTTTTGAATGTTCCATGAGAACTTTTTATTATTCATTTTAAAAATCAGAGTTTTTCCGGGTTTTCCTTTTAAATCATTTTCATATTGAAGCTCAATCCCACTTTTCCCAACAGGTCCATACTTAGAATTAAGGTCATTTTTTACATACCCAATTAGCTGTGAACCAATTTCGTGTTTAGGATAATATCGAATCCATTCATCTTTAATTATTACATTATCGGGTTTGTTCTTGTTTATGAATGTAAGTTCACTCTCATTTATGTCAGAGTATAACGGTATATCATTCATAGTCTGCTTTTTACAAGATTGTTGTAAGTGTGATTTTACGTCCTCTGCAGAAATGTCATGTTGAAACTCGTTTGAAAATTGATTAAAAAAAGCTAATGTGCTTGATGTATCTTGATTTGATAGCTTTTCATCATTAGAAGTGCAATATAGAGACTTAACTTTCTTATTTGTAGCTAGTATTACACCATTTTGATCAAAAATTTTTCCTCTTTCAGCTGAAGAAGTTGCGATAGTAATTGAAATGAAGTTGATTTTTACTAAAAGTAGTAAAATCAAACCTACAATAGAAAGAACTGCAAAAAATCTCCATCTTTTTGTATGTAACATATAACCCTCCCTTATGTAGCCTATTTCATCTTATAGTTAATTATTTTTTTTGTAAATGTGGAACAATTTTATTATTTAGGTTGTCTATTAAGTATTACAGCATGAAGAAAGGAATAATTAGTATGAAAAGTTACTAGCAAGTCTATGTGTAAGCTTAATATGAGTCATTATACAGTTTAGCATTTCTAATGCAAGTGATAAAAAAAGATAGAAAACAGGAAAGGAGATGTATCAATTACGCGGCTAAACGAAAGGGACTTGACGCTTACAAGGATGTATAAAAAAAGATAAGGCACTATTTATAACTGAATGGTGGTTTCTAATATATAGGGAACGTATTTATTTACTAAGTATTAGTGAGGAGTTCCGGAAGAATTATATGGAGGGTTTATGAAAAAACAAAAAGAAAAGAAGCTGCAGACATATATATCTATACGATTGAATATAATGTTCCTTTGCATATTTCTACTATTCTCAGCCATTATTATGCAGCTAGGAAAAGTACAAATCGTTGAGGGAGAGGCTTATAAGAACCAAGTGGAAAGCAGTCAAAATGAAACAACTAGTATACCCGTTCCACGTGGACAAATTCTAGATCGAGAAGGGAAAGCAGTCGTTAATAATAAATCTCTTCGCACAATTACGTATACAAGGGTGAAGGGGATTACGAGTGAAGATATTTTAAAAACAGCAAAAGACTTGGCGAAAGTACTTGAAATGCCTGAACAAGATATAAGTAAGTTAACCGAAATCGATAAAAAAGATTTCTGGATGCAGTTGAATAAGAAACGTGCAGAGACAAAGATTACTAAAAAAGATATAGAAAAGTTTAAAGAAAAGGGAATAGAGGGAAAAGAGTTAGATAAAAAAATTGATGACTTAAGACGAAGTCGCGTTACAGAAGTAGAATTGGCAGAATTAACAGCACAAGATTTAAAGGTGTTAGCTATTAAAAGCAAAATGAATGCAGGTTATCAATTGACACCACAAATTATCAAAAAAGACGTAACAGATGAAGAGTATGCGCGGATAAGTGAAAAGCTTGAGGAGTTTCCGGGAGTAGATGCAACGGTTGATTGGGAACGTAATTATGTAAATGGTAATTTATTTCGTTCCGTGTTAGGTAATATTACAAGCAGTGAAGAAGGATTACCGAAAGAAAACTTAGATTCTTATTTGGTACGTGGATATAACCGTAATGATCGTGTAGGAAAAAGCTATATTGAACAACGATATGAAGATGCATTACACGGTACAAAAGAAGAAGTGAAAAACATTACTGATAAATCCGGAAATATTGTTAGCACAGAAATAATCTCTAAAGGAAAAAGTGGTAATAGTTTAACATTAACGATTGATATGGAATTACAAAAAAAAGTGGAAGAAAGTATAGAGAAAAACTTGAGAGCTTTTAAGAGTTCAGAGCCACTGTTGGACCGAGCTTTTGTCGTCATGACGAATCCAAATAATGGACAGATTTTATCTATGGCAGGCAAAAAGATTGTAGAAAAAGAAGGGAAAATAGAGATTGAGGATTTGGCTTTAGGTAACATGACAACTTCGTATGAGCTAGGGTCAGCTGTAAAAGGTGCTACTTTATTAACTGGATATGAGACAGGGGCAATACATCCAGGAGATCAATTTTATGACGCGCCCATGAAATTTAAAGGTACACAAGCTAAGAAATCATGGAATGTATCTGGATTTGGTAATATTAATGATTTAAGAGCTTTACAAGTATCTTCGAATGTATACATGTTCCAAACGGCCTTACAAATCGCAGGGGTTAATTACGTACCAAATGGTACGTTGGATATTAAACAAGAAGCATTTGATACGATGCGCTATTATTTTAAACAATTTGGTTTAGGTGTCCCAACAGGTATTGATTTACCGAATGAAATAACCGGACAAACGAGAACGGTAGATAGTCAACCTGGGTTTTTACTAGATTTTTCTATCGGTCAGTATGATACGTATACGCCATTGCAATTGGCACAATATATTTCAACAATTGCGAATGGCGGTTATAGAATGCAACCTCAAATTGTACAAGAAATACGAGAACAATCAATAAAAGAAGAAGAGGTTGGCAAAGTTATACGCTCTATAGAGCCTGTCGTATTAAATCGAGTTGATATGAAGACAGAACATATTGATCGGATAAAAGAGGGGTTTAGATGGGTATTCCAAGAAGGTGATGGAACTGGCGTGAAACATTTCAAAAATGCTCCATATAAACCAGCAGGAAAGACAGGGACAGCTCAAACTGTATATGGAGGAGATGATCCAATTGGTAGAAATGCAAAAGGAGAACGTATGGAATGTTACAATTTAACATTAGTTGGATATGCTCCATATGATAATCCAGAAGTAGCATTTTCTATAGTAGTCCCATGGCTTCATGATGATAAAAGTGGAATTAATTCTATAATTGGAAAGGAAGTTTTAGATGTATACTTTGATTTAAAAAAGCAACGTATACATGGTGAAGCTACTAATACAGATAGTTCTAAGCAAAATTAGAGTACTTTTCTCAGGGAAGAGACCCTGTTTATATAAAGCCATTTATAAGTAAAAAAATGAAATGTGAAATAAGAGATAGCGGCGATCATAGCTACTATCTCTTATTTGTTAATAACTCTCATACTAGCTATAAATTTTTTTCGGTTTATGGAACAAATTTGGTTCCGTGATTGTCTATTATGTGTACGTATAAAAAGGTGCTGAAAATTTGAAAGGAATGATGATTTTGAAAAACAAGAGGATGCTAAAAATAGGAATGTGCGTTGGTATATTAGGTTTAAGTGTTACAAGTCTAGAAGCTTTTACAGGAGGGGCATTGCAAGTTGAAGCGAAGGAAAAGACTGGACAAGTGAAACATAAAAATCAGGCGACGCATAAAGAGTTCTCTCAACTTGAGAAAAAATTTGATGCTCGATTAGGTGTATATGCGATTGATACTGGTACAAATCAAACAATCTCTTATCGACATAACGAAAGATTTGCCTTCGCATCAACCTACAAGGCTTTAGCGGCAGGAGTATTACTACAGCAAAACTCAATTGATACATTAAATGAAGTCATAAAATTTACGAAAGAAGACTTAGTGGATTATTCACCTGTTACAGAGAAACATGTAGATACTGGAATGAAACTAGGAGAAATTGCTGAGGCTGCTGTTCGTTCAAGTGATAATACTGCAGGGAACATTTTATTTCATAAAATAGGCGGACCTAAAGGATATGAAAAAGCGCTTAGACAGATCGGGGATCGGGTTACTATGTCTGATCGCTTTGAAACAGAATTAAACGAAGCTATTCCAGGAGACATTCGTGACACTAGTACAGCAAAAGCAATTGCTTCGAATCTTAAAGCTTTTACGGTCGGAAATGCACTTCCGGCTGAAAAACGTAAAATTCTTACAGAGTGGATGAAAGGAAATGCTACAGGAGACAAACTTATTCGTGCAGGCGTACCAACTGACTGGATAGTTGGAGATAAATCAGGAGCTGGAAGTTATGGTACACGAAATGATATTGCTATCGTATGGCCGCCAAATAGAGCACCTATTATCATCGCAATTTTATCTAGTAAAGATGAGAAAGAGGCTACCTATGATAATCAACTAATTGCAGAGGCAACTGAAGTGATAGTTAAGTCTCTTAAATGATAATTCCTCAATTCTTTATGTAACGTAATTGAAAATATGAACCTAGAAAGCGATTCTTTTCATGTGAAAAGAATCGCTTTTTTGTATTCCTATAATGAATAGTAAGTAAATAAGCAAATATTGTTATTTTATGGATAATTTATCCGTTAAAAAGTGCATGAGGGGAGTTTTCTCCTGTGATGTTCGTAGTAACAAAAATATTATTTATACGATAATAATATTTTTGGCGTATGTATGCTAGTTACTCCTAGATGGATATGTAATTTTACATATCCATCTAAAAGACACATATGCGTCAATCACTATTAAATTATATTGAAATTATTTTCGGATGAGGGATTCATATAGGCTTTAGGGAATAAAAGGATTTTTATGTTTAATTATCATAGTATAATTATTTCACTTTATGAAATGAAATTTGATTTAACTTTTTTAAATATAATATTTTATAATTTGAATAATAAATATCTGAAAAATCAAATTTAATAAAAGCGATTTTCTGGTTTACTTATGAAAAACATAGTGTTTAAAATGAGGGGGAAGTAAGGTCCTTATATTCTTTCAAAAATAAATAAAAAACGAGATGTAATTACTTTTTTGAAAAAATCTCTAACCTCAAGTATGTGTGAAGAAATCCTAACGTTATGTTGTACAACATTTACGATTAAAACTGTAAAAAACAATAGTGAAGAGGTGTACGGAATGAAGAATAAAATTATGACAGGATTTTTAATAACATCAATCGTTACTGGAGCGACTATTCCTATGAATACTCTCGCAACGCCAACCGTTCAGGCAGAAACGAAACAAGAAAATATAGATATATCCTCAGCATTACGAAAAATAGGTGCACACTCCAAATTAACACAAACCTTTATAGATGGAGCCTTAGCAAATCCGAATGTGCAACTTGAAGAAGTTCCATCTTTAAATACAACTCAATTTCTAATTAAACAAGATATGAAAGAGTGGTCATCAGAACTATATCCAAAATTAATTCTACTAAATTCAAAAAGTAAAGGATTTGCAACCAAATTTAATAGCTATTATCCAACATTAAAAGGATTTGTAGATAATAAGGAAGATAAAGAAGGGTTTTTAGATAGACTGGAAGTTCTTCAAGATATGACTATAACAAACCAAGAAAACGTGCAACGTCAGATTAATGAGTTAACAGATCTTAAACTACAGGTAGATAAGAAACTGAAAAATCTTGATACAGATGTGGTAAAAGCACAAAGTGTACTTAGTTTAGAGGGAACAGGAAAAATAGACAAATTAAAAAATGAAATGCTAAATACAAAAAAATCAATTCAAAATGATTTACAGCAAATAGCATTATTACCAGGAGCTTTAAATGAACAAGGGCTAAAGGTATTCCAAGAAATTTATAGTCTATCAAAAGATATCATTGAACCGGCTGCTCAAACCGCAGTAGTGGCGTATAACAAAGGAAAAGAAATAAACAATGCTATTGTAGAAGCAGAGAAGAAAGCAGAGCAGGAAGCAACAGAAAAGAGAAAATCAGCTATAGAAATTGAAGCTGCAAAAAAAGAAGCACGTGAAGCGATAGAGAAAAGTAAAAAAGGTGAAATTGCTGCAGCTGCAGTTACAAAAACGAAAGAGTATGATCTTATGAAAGTGATTGATCCCGAAAAAATTAAAAAAACATATAGTACCTTTGCCGAAATTAATAAACTAACAGCAGAGCAAAGAGCATATTTAAATGATTTAGAGAAACAAAATCAGAAATTATATGAATTAACAACTAAATTAACAGTAGCAGATTTACAAAAATCAATGATTCTTTTCATGCAAAATGATTTGCATACATTTGCTAATCAAGTAGATGGGGAAATTGAGCTAATGAAACGTTATAAAGAGGATTTGAATTTAATAAGTAATAGTATTACAAAATTATCGACTGAAGTTGATACTAATAACACTCAGTCTCAAAAAGATACATTAAGACGACTAAAAAATGTAACAAATCAACTCGAAGAACAAGTTTATAAATTTTAATATTAAGAAATTAAATTTAATAAAAAATTATAATGCAACTGAAAATAAGGAGGAGAATCAAATAATGAAATTTCCATTTAAGCTCATAACTTTGGCCACGTTAGCAACGGTTATAACTGCTACGAATGGTAGTACTATTCATGCACTTGCACAAGAACAGACAGCACAAGAACAGAAAATAGAAAATTATGCGTTAGGACCTGAAGGGTTAAAGAAAGTGTTGGCTGAAACAGGCTCTCATATTCTTGTAATGGATTTGTACGCAAAAACAATGATTAAGCAATCGAATGTAAATTTATCCAACATTGAATTAGGTTCAGGAGGGGGAGAATTAATCAAAAACATTCACCTGAATCAGGAACTGTCACGAATCAATGCAAATTACTGGTTAGATACAGCGAAGCCAAACATTCAAAAGACAGCACGTAATATTGTAAATTATGATGAACAATTTCAAAATTATTACGACACACTAGTAGATACTGTAAAAAAGAAAGATAAGGCAGGCCTCAAAGAAGGAATAGGGGATTTAATCGGTACAATTCATACAAATTCAAATGAAGTTACGGAAGTTATTAAGATGTTAGAAGCTTTTAAAACAAAGTTGTATACAAATACTGTAGATTTTAAAAATAATGTTGGAGGTCCAGATGGACAGGGGGGATTAACGGCTATATTAGCGGGAAAACAAGCGTTAGTCCCACAACTTCAGGCCGAAATTGAGAATTTACGTTCTACGCAGAAAGCACATTTTGATAATGTATTAGCCTGGTCAATTGGTGGTGGATTAGGAGCAGCTATTTTAGTTATTGGAACGATTGCAGGAGCGGTAGTAATTGTTGTGACTGGTGGCACAGCGACACCAGCTGTTGTTGGTGGTCTAGCAGCTCTAGGGGCAGCTGGTATTGGTTTAGGAACAGCAGCTGGTGTTGAGGCATCGAATCATATGAACTCCTATAATGAAATTTCGAATAAAATTGGAGAATTAAGTATGAAAGCGGATCTAGCTAACCGAGCAGTTATTTCACTTACTAATACAAAAGACACTTTAACATATTTGTATCAAACAGTTGATCAAGCAATTATGTCTCTAACAAGTATTCAGCAACAATGGAATACAATGGGAGCAAATTATAAAGATTTATATGATAATATCGATCAAATGCAAGAACATAAACTTTCGTTAATACCTGACGATTTAAAGGCTGCAAAACAAAGTTGGAATGATATTCATAAGGATGCAGAATTCATTTCAAAAGACATTGCATTTAAACAAGAAAAAACAAACTAAAAATATATATGTATAGGAGGAATTAAAGTGAATAATAATTTTCCATATAAACTACTTGCTGTATCGACGTTTTTAACTCTGACAACAACTACTGTAGTTTCTCCAGTAGCAGCTTTTGCAAGTGAAAGTAAAATAGAACAAACGAGTGCTGAAGATATATCTCTTTCTGTAAACAGCGAAAAGATGAAAAAGGCTTTGCAAGATGCTGGGATATTTGCAAAATCCATGAATGATTACTCTTATTTGTTAATTAATAATCCAGATGTTAACTTTGAAGGAATTGATATTAAAGGATATACAAATCTACCTAGACAAATTCTACAAGATCAAAAGAATGCTAGAGAGCATGCTTCAAAATGGGATTCACACATAAAAAAACAACTTTTAGATACACTGACGGGGATTGTAGAGTATGATACTAAATTCGACAATTATTACGATACATTAGTAGAAGCGATTAATGAAGGAGATGCAGATACATTAAAAGAAGGCATTACAGATTTACAAGGTGAGATTAAACAAAATCAAGCATATACACAGAATTTAATACAAGAACTAGCTAAGTTAAGAGATAGTATTGGAGAAGATGTTCGAGCATTTGGAGGTCATAAATATATCTTGCAATCGATTTTAAAAAACCAAGCATCTGGAATAGATGAAGATGAAAAACGCCTAAATGATGTTTTAGAGCAAGTAAGACATTTTAAACAAGTAGAATCAGATGGAATAATAACTGTATCAGTTCCTTCAATCCCTACATGGATCGCTGGCGGTATTATGATAGGGGTAGCAAGAGATAATTTAGGTACGTTAGAGCCGTTGTTAGCACAATTACGTCAGACTATAGACTATAAAGTAACGTTAAACCGCGTAGTTGGTGTTGCGTATAATAATATTAATGAAATGCACGATGCAATTGGATCCGCTATTAATGCTCTTACCTATATGTCTGCACAATGGCATGATTTAGATTCTCAATATTCAGGAGTGCTTAGTCATATTGACAAAGCGTCCCAAAAAGCAGATCAAAATAAATTTAAATTCTTAAAACCAAATCTGAATGCAGCGAAAGACAGTTGGAAAACATTAAAAGCAGATGCGTTTACATTAAAAGAAGGTATAAAAACATTAAAAATGGATCCTGTTTTTTCAAAAAAATAGGGGAATACGGTTTTTGTTTCAATGGCATTTATACAGTCATAAAATGATTTTTTGTTCTTTATAAATTGAAAAGACAGAGGTGTAATTGGGCCTCTGTCTTCTATTTTTATTGAAATATTTCTTAGTGTAGTGAAGGCTCTTACATTAAGAGTAAATAAATATATGTATAACTCTATCCTATATGTAAAAAGTAGTTATACAAGTTTAAACTTTTAAGGTAAATGATTTTTATGAATTTTTCCATAAATAATAATCTATGATTAGTAAGCTTTATATTCTTATTTTACTAATTGAATACTTTTATACAATTAGATGGAAGTTAACAATACTGAATCAAAACATAATAGGTTGTTATTGATGAGTTTATCGCAAAGTTGTTATTTTATGTGTCATCAAATAACATTTATAAACAATTAGAAATAAAGAAAAGGAGATTAGTATGAGAAAAAATAGAGTATTAGATACAACATAAATAGCGTAAATAATTTTTGGTGTAAAAAAATAATAAATAAAATAATAATCCTTACATGCACTAAGGAAAAATGAGGGAGATAATATGAGGAATAATTCAAAATATAAAACTAGAAAAATACTTGCAGCTACTGCTACAGTAACTATGCTTGCGACTGGAATGATTTCTTCATCGGATGTCTTTGCAGAGGAAAGGCAGCAGCAAAAAAAAATATCAACATCACTGCAAGAAGAAAAATCAGTTAAATTAGAAAATAGAACATATATAGTCCCAGGAAAAGGGGATGTTGAGGCACTAAAACAACAGGAAAGAAAAAGTATGGCATTTAGCCCATATGAACCAACTGGTTTATATGCAAAGCCAAATGAACAAATAACGATAAATGTAGAAGGAAATCAAAATATTCAAGCATACATTGGAACGTATTCGTATGATGCTTCTTGGAGAGAAGATTCTAAAATAAAATCATTTACATTAAAACCTGGTACAAACACAATCCAATCTCCAAATGGGGGGATGATTTATTTTTATAATAAACAACAAGGTGGCACTATTCGAACAACAGTCACAACAGGTGGAACGACTACTCCTTTCTTTGAACTAGGCAAGCATACGAAACAAGATTTAATAAACATGCTGGACCAATATCCAAATGCACATGCAGTGGAGTTAAAAGGAGAACGTGTATTAATTACGGCCAGCCCGGCACGTGTTAAGAAATATTTGTTAGGTTCTAATACAGATCCTGTACAACTCTTAAAAAAGATGGATGAAGCTACTCGAATTCAAGACAAAGTGGCTGGATTATCTGAAGAACAAGTAGATAAACATTATATTCATTACGTAGAAGAAAATCATTCTCCTGATTATTATATGTATGCAACTTCTTATCGAACCGCATATGTAGGAGACGCAATCCAATACGTGTTAGATATTAATAAATTTATAAAAGATGGTTGGGGTCCATGGCATGAGGCAGGGCACTTGAGACAGCAATCACCTTGGAAGTTTTATAATATGACAGAAGTACAAAATAATATTTACAGCCTTTCTGTAGAAAAAGCATTTACATCTAATCAACCTTTTAGATTACAACAAGAGGGTGCTTATACTAAGGCATTTCAATACTTAGAACAATCTAATAAAAATTATGATGAAATTAGTGATGCTTTTGTTAAGCTTGTTATGCTTTGGCAACTACAGTTAGCATATGGAGAGGATTTCTATCCTAAATTGCATCAATTGTATAGAGACATGCCTTCAAATGAACTTCCACAAACTGATGAAACTAAAAAACAATTATTTATGATTTCAGCATCAAAAGTAGCTAAACAAAATTTGATTCCTTTCTTTGAGAAGTGGGGATTACGTCCAAATAACGATACCATTCAAAAAGTGACTGCATTAGGATATCCAGTTTTAACAGCAGAAATTTGGAAGGGTACGGATTCTAATCCAATTAAACCAGATATGCCTAATGGAATTAATATTTTAGAAGGAAAACAGTTTGCATGGTCACTAAAAGGAATTAGTGATTTCGAGTTTGCTAAAATCAATTTCAATAAGTCGACAGAAGAAATGCAAGTTGACTTAAAAACAGGCGTACCACATCATTATTTTAATGAAACATATGCGAGTATTAAAGTACAAAATGCATCAGGGAAAGTAGTATACAAGAAAGACATTTATGGAAACAAACAACAAAGTGCTGAATCGCAAAAAGTCCCAGTCAAAATAGGAGATTATATTGAGTTAACACATCTAGAAGGTTTGCATAGAGCTACTCTCATAAATGTAGATAATAGTAAACAAGAGAGCTTTGGAAAAAAAGCAATGTATGAAGTTACAAAAGAGGGCTTGAAAAAAGTAGAAAAAATGCCAGAAGTAACAATTTTAGATGGAAATCAATTTGCATGGTCACTAAAAGGAATTAGTGATTTCGAGTTTGCTAAAATCAATTTTAATAAGTCGACAGAAGAAATGCAAGTTGACTTAAAAGCAGGCATACCGCATCATTATTTTAATGAAACATATGCGAGTATTAAAGTACAAAATGCAACAGGAAAAGTAGTATACAAGAAAGACATTTATGGAAACAAACAACAAAATGCTGAATCGCAAAAAGTTCCAGTCAAAGTAGGAGATTATATTGAGTTAACACATTTAGAAGGTGTGCATAGAGCTACTTTCACAAATGTAGACAACAGTAAACAAGAAAGCTTTGGAAAAAAAGTTATGTACGAAGTTACAAAAGAAGGCATGAAGAAAGTAGAAAAAATGCCAGAAACAACGGTTTTAGACGGAAATCAATTTGGTTGGTCTTTAAAAGGATATAGTGATAGAGAAATCGCAAAAGTAGATTATAATAGGGCAACTGAGAAAATGCAGGTGAAGTTAGAAGCAGGCGTACCACATTCTTACTTTAATAATACGTATGCAAGTATTAAAGTACAAAATTCATCCGGTAGTATTGTGTACAATAAGGAAATAGTGGGAAATAGACAACAAACTGCCGAAAGCCAAACCGTGCCCGTAAAAGTGGGAGATTACATTGAGTTTACCCATATAGAAGGGGAAGCAGTAAAGGAAAAGACACGCGCTACACTTATTAACCTTGAGAATAATAAACAAGAATATATAGGCAAAAAAAGAACCTATCAAGTTACTTCAACGGGATTAAACAAAATAGATTAACATGAAGAACATTTAAATTATTAGTAAGAAGCCAAATAGTCGTTCATTATGAACGGCTATTTGGCTTTTGGAGCACTTTAAGTTTAAGTGTAAGCAATAGAATAAATATAATGCTTATACTGGCATGGATGATGTTGTTATTAATTGGAGGATTATTTCCAAAAAAACGAAGTAGTACAAATAAAATGCTAAAGTTTAAAGCTGTTTGTTATAAACCAAAAGGGAATTAAACGGATAGTTGGTTTAGATAAATATAAAACTAGGTAAGTTTGGATAAATACATAGGGGAAACTGAATTTATAAGAGGAAAAATAGCTAAAAAATATGTTGGAGAATAGAGCAATGTCTAGGAGCTATAAATTTGAGAAAAAAGAAACAGAATAATAAGGTAAATGAAGGAACTTATTTATGAAATTGATGAAAATGCCTTTGTCACTGTATATGATGTTGCGGAAGTAAAAGGAGGAAACTTTAAAAAGCAAGATATCCATTAAGGGTATTAACAAAGTTAAATATTTTATACATAGTTAATTATTGAAAAAGATGAAACCCACATTTAGATAGAAATCTGATACGTAATAAGGGGGACAACAGTAAGGCATAAGGGCAGTACTTTTTGTTTTTTAATAATTGATTATTATTTTTTGTAACTTTTTATGGATATGATATCTGATAATAATTAGTTATTGATATAGAAAAGCAAGAAATTTGAAATAATCTCAGGGGAAAAGTAATAAAATTTAATTGATAACAGGATAGGATATTTAAACTAACAATGATTTATTAAAGCCACATTAAACGAAAACATTATGCACAAATATGTTGATGTGTATCTATTATATCAAGGTACATAAAAGAAAAACTAAGATGTTCGTACGAACTCGAAAAGCTGAAATTCCTTAATTTAGGAATTTCGGCTTTGATATTATGTCATGGAGTTACAATTGGAATGGAATCTGGCATATATACTGCACTAGAGTTAAAAGTTCTTCAGTTCCTTAAATTAGAAACTTGTACTTGAATAGGCTAGTCTAATTTCTAATGGTCCCAGTATCTTTTATTTTGACGTGTGTCTTTACATTTATTTTAGCCTCTGCTAATGCTTGCAACCAATCTCCTTTTCGTTTTTTCCACTCTTTATATTGAAAAGCTCTAGCATATAGGGATAATCCGATTGGATCAATTTTATTCTGCTGTATTTCATTCAACATATTTTGTAAATTCTTATTAATTTCTTTTTGAATAGCACTTTCTAAATTATTTATATTTTTTTTATTATCATAATGCTCCTTAATTAAATTCACATTGGTTTTTTCTATTAAAGCTACATTAGCATTTATATGGAGATTAAATACAAACTTTCCGTTTTGAAAATTAACATCCACCTTCCTTGTCGCATTTTGTACCAAGATAGAAGTGTTTGGTTTTTTGTTGGATTTTTTAGGAGGAAGCACAAGGTGTAGTATCATTCGGCCGCTATTTTTCGACTTATTTATAAGATTGAAAAATTTAACGTCTTTTTTAGGGATGTGAGTTAAATATTTTCCTTGTCGATTTAAAAATGCAATGCCTACTGTGTCGATTTCATTCTTTGTTTTCTTGATAATCGGAACAGTTTGTGTCATTCCTTCTTCATTTCGTTCTCTCATTAATTGTTGAATTGTAGAAGAGACGGATTGATTATTTTGAATTGAAGATTCAATTACACCATTTATATAAGATGGAAGTGATGGTTTACTAGGCTTATGAACTTTAAAAATTTCTTCTGTAGGTCCATCTACAAGTACTACTTTAGCATTAATGGTAGCGTAAGGATCACGGTAAGAAGAATCAAGTTCCTGTAACCAATTTGATTCTTGCGCCAATTTTTTCCCAATTAAAATAATTTCAGCTTTTGAGGCTGTCATATAGCCCGTTAACTTCGTATCTATCTTACTGAATCCATTATATACAGTGGATGCCTGTGTCCAATGCTCTATAGTACTTTGTTGCTGTTTATGATGAAAGAGTGGGATGCTTGTGCCAACTTTTATGTCTCCATTAGGGGTTCTATCCAAGCCAATTAATAGGATTAATGAAACCTTCTCAAGAGGAATTCTCTGACTACAACCAATCAAATATACACAACAAATTACAATACATATCCATTTTCGAATCAAAGTTGTTTCCTCCTAGTAACCCAAGCAAAAAGAATGCTGTAAGCGAAAAATAAGATTGGTAATAGAATAAAGAAAATGATATTTAAGATATCCATAAGAGAATATATAAATAAATATTGATCCACATTTGGATTTAGAAAAATAAATAAGCCGACTATTAATACCATAAAACCAACCAACGCCCAATTGCGAGCGTTTTTTTGAAGTGAAATGGTCACAGACTCAAAACTGAAAAATAAATATGGATATATTGTAGTGGAAAATACAATTAAATAGTAAGCGATATATATAATTTCTAATCGTTCTATGAAAGAAAAACGAACTCCTTTTAACAGATGAAATACTGGCCAAATTACGTCTTTTATCCCCTCAGGACTAAAGTATATATAAGAAAGAATAGTCACATAGAGATAGAAAAACATGGTTCCAGTATTCGCTATTAGTAGTCCCTTTATAGCTTGTTGTTTTTTTTGTAAGAACGGATATATATAATATGCAATTTCTAAGCCGGCATAAGGGGTAATGGTTTCTTTTGTTGCCTTTACAATAGGGTATAAGCCATCTTTAAAAATAGGTAGTAGATGTAAAGGAGCATACATACTCTTTAATGAAAAAAGAAGAAATAGTGGCATCCAAGTAGTGAAGAAGAAAACAAGCATAGAATAACTAGTAAGGGCCCTTAACCCACTTAGGGCTAAAATAATAAAAGGCAATAGTAATAATATGGTGATTTGATAAGCAGGAGTGGAAGGGAATATCCACACTTTTACAATATCAGTTGCCTTTAATAAAGTATTAAAGCCAGCAAAGAATAGATAAAAAGCATATAAAAGAAAAAAAATTGTCCCTAGCCATTTACCAAAGTATGTTTTTAAAATCTGTGAGAAATTTTTGTTAGGATTTTTTTGTAACATTAATATAATAAATACGCCAATTATAGAAGTAGTTATCCAACCCAGAATGATAGAAATCCAGGCATCTGTGCCAGCGGTAGTAGCAAGTGGGCTCGGCATAATTAACATACCTGAGGCTAGTTGCAGTGAATGAATGAAAACAATAAATTCAAATAAAGTTATGTTTTGGAATTTAAGATTCCCCATGCGAACCACCTTCTTTTTTCTTTTTTTGTTTCGGCTGTCCAGTACTCGAGCGGGTGGTGATCATAGAAATAGGAAATCTTACAAATGAATCTTTTAACTCTTGGAGACGAAATGGTGCTATTGGCAATCCGTATGGTGAACCATAGGAAGTTAGTGAAACAAAATGAGCAAATAAGAGCATTAATCCACTAACAATGCCTACAATGCCATAAAAGTATGCCAATAACATCATTGGAAAACGAATAAGGCGTATAGAACTTGATAAATCGTAATTAGAAACAATAAATGATGCAATGGCTGTAATAGATACGATAATAACCATAACGTTACTCACAAGACCAGCTTGAACAGCCGCCTGCCCAATTACAATTCCTCCAACGATCCCAATAGTTTGTCCAATTGGTTGTGGTAAGCGAATACCAGCTTCACGTAGCATTTCAAGTGTAATTTCCATTATAAATGCTTCCAGCAGGGGAGAAAAAGGGACTTTGACTCTTGACGTTGCAATAGAAGTGTATAAATCTAAAGGAATGATTTCAAAGTGAAAAGAGACGATAGCAATATAAATTGCGGGTAAAAAAATCGCTATAATAAAACCAGCAAATCGTAATAAACGAAAAAACGATGCAATGAGCCAATGAATATTATAATCATCGGGGGTTTGAAAAAATGCAATTAAATTCATTGGAACAATCATTGCACCAGGGGATCTATCCATTAAGACTGCTACTTTTCCATCAAGGATATGATTTGAAATCGCGTCTGGGCGTTCGCTTAAATAGGCCTGTGGAAAAGGAGTCCAATTTTGATCTTTTGTATAATTAGATAGTTCTCCAATGCTCAATACCGCATCCGTTTTAATATTACAGATTCTAGTTTCTATTTCTTGGACTACGTCTACGCTTGCTACATCACCTAAGTAAATTAAATAGACTAAAGAAGTGGCTCGTTCTCCAATCGTCAGCTTTTTGATTTTTAACTCTGTAGAAGGAATATATCGACGAATTAGGCCTATATTTTTTGTGGCATTCTCAATAAAACCATCATGTGAGCCTTTAATAGTAACTTCTGAAATCGGTTCTTGAATGGATCTCTCTGCCCAGCCTTTTGTATTTATTAGAAGTGACCGCTTTTCTCCCTCCATAAACAGTACACATTGACCCTCAAGTAATCCTTCTTTAATTTCATTCCATGTATATACTATTTTGGTATGAGTAGCAATAATATTAGAATTAAATATTTGACTGTCTTCCTTTACTTCTTGTAATAATGGTGTAACAACATTGCTTTTTAATGCGACACCATCTGTAAGGCCTTCAAAATAATATAATAAAATATTCGTTTTTGTTTTTAATTGCAAAGGATGTTCAATCAAATCTGCACTAATATCAAAGATGTTATTTAGTGTATCTTTAAGTCTTTGTAAGTTACTCGTTTGGATCTTTTCAATGGTTTTATCTGTCTTCGTTTCTAAGGTCTCTTCATTTAAGGACAAAATTGACACCTCTTTAATATATAACGATTAGTTGTATTTATTATTTTTATATGATTGAATTTTATTCACTAATTTAAACTGATTGGGAACAAGAATAACTAAATTTGATGTGCAATATTATAAATGCAATAATTGAGAGCCAAAAAGTAGATGTAATCTGTGTGGAAATCTAAGTATCAAGATAGAATTGAAATTTGAATCATTATAATAAAAAAGAACCTTCGATAGGTTCTTTTTTATAGTTGGTAAATATATTGTCAACAATAGATGGCGTTAAAGGAAGTAATTTAGATGTTTTTATGCTACTCAGCTGAATTTTGTAGGAAGAATTCTTTTTTCATACCTCAATGCTCAATAAAAAAGGACATTTCATTTATTTGGGTGTTCTAGTGTATTTGAATTTTGCGTGCTAATAAATTTTGTTTAGGGACAAAATGTGTTTTCTTAATTATCAGAAAAATCAGCGCAACAAAATTCTTATTGGTTATTTTGGTAAGTATCAAATATTTCTTTGGCCTTATTTTCTTGAAAGTACCGTACGTTTATATGTTTCTAAGGGAAAGAAATACTATCATTTTTATTACCATCTATTGTTTGATTAAGATGTTAACATGAAATTGAAACGTTTACAACCAGAAAATAAAGAAAAAATAGTAAAATACGACTTTTTTCGACAATTATTCTTTACTTATATAATATTTTTATAGGAAAAGGCATAGGGAAACGTACCTTTTCCTATAAAATGTATTGTTAGAATTAGAAATAACTAAAGTAGTAATAATAGCCTAAAATTAAAATGAAATTCTGTGATAAAGTTATAATTTTTATTTTTGGAACCCAAGTGTTTTAAACTTTAATCCATTTTGCGTTTCTTCCTTTTGTAACCAGCTTAATATGGCCAAATAATTGCAATGAATTTAAAGCTTTACTGATTGTACTCTCTGCAATGTCTGGATATGTGTTACGAATACTCTCCTTAGTAAAGGGTTGTTTTTGTTTAAGTATATAACCCTGAATTCTCTCAACTTTAGTGTGTTTACATATAGAATCTAGAACTGTGTTATGAAGATCTTTGTAAGCCTCTAAAATAATAGTTAAAAACGTTTTTAACCAAAAGCTACTATTATGTTCCTCGCAATACCAATTCACAGAAGATTTATAAATCGAATTGTAATATTCAGATTCGTTTTTCTTAATATATTTATCCAAACATACATATTTTACAAATGTATGTCCACTCTTAATTAACAGCAATTGCATTAACATAAATGCCAGCCTACCATTACCTTGATTGAAAGGGACTATGCAATAAAAATTTAATATAAAACGAGCTATCAATAAAAGCGAATGGAGCCCCTTACTAGTATTTAATGAGTTGTATTGATCACATAATTGCTCCATAAACTGTGGAATAAGTTCATGCGGAAGAATGCGGTAACTATTCAAGTGCATTCCATGTTCTGGAATTCCTGGAATAATAAAAGGTTTTTCACGCCATTTGGCACTGTCCGAGGTAATGTAATGTATAAGTTGAAAATGCAATTCCTGTATAGTTGCTGGATTGATTAATAAAGTACAGGAATTTTTATGTACAAAAGAAAGTGTTTGATAATAACAAAAAATAGCATCTTCCGAAATATTTTGAGGTACTATATCATCTAAAATAAGTTCTTTTAATCTTTTATTAGGAACTTTTATATCCTCATAAATAGTAGTGAAATTTTTTATGTAATGTAGTGGTATAGTTTTTTCTAAACTATTAAATATGTCAGGGTTTTGTTCCTGATAAGCAGCTAATTTTCCTTTCAATTCGCTAATTTCACTTATTAAATGTATTAACCTCCTTTTTAATTCAATATTCTTATACTTATCATCAAAAAAGTCTCTCATTTTTGTTCCCCCTGTAACCCCTTAACACGTTGTTGCATACATCTGTCCATTCTAAAGGTATTGCACGACATTATTATAAAATAATGACATTTCCGTTCTGATTTTGAATATATTTCAGAATCTATAATTTTATTTAACAATTAAAATATGGAAATTATAAAGAAGAATCATTAGGATTCAATTTTAATAGGCATAATCCTAACATCAAATGTACAAATGTACAATAAAAAAATAAAAAATATAAAACTATCGACTCTTTTGAAAGATTATTTAAAAGAGTTTTAAGTAATTGTTGGTATAGATGCACTTTAGTTTAGGAGTAAAGATTGAAGTGGTAATAAAGTTTTTCAAAGGTAATCAATAAGTAGATAAACTATTAATTTGTGACAATTATGTGCCTGATCTATTATTTGCTATTATGAGAATTCTAAAATTAAATCCTAACGAGCTGAATTTTCTATATTTAGCATATGGATTAGGAGAGACGTGTTGATGAAATGTATCATTTTATATAGAAAGATGTAACGTTTAACACTTGTATTGTAAAATATTTTGACATACGTTAATTTAAATATTAGGTACAGGAACATTTAATAAAAACTCAGTACTAAAGTACCCTTTAAACGTTTCACCCTAAAAACGTTTATTTTTATATTTCAAGCACACTGAAGTTTATCCTTTGTTTCTGTACCTTATTAGATAAAAATAATATAATAAATTAGTGGTATTTGATAGGAAATGTCTATAAATGTATTACAAGAAATTATGTTAAGATGAATATTTTAAGTTATTTTATGGATAGTTAAGGTTTAGTTTGAATTAGTAGGGGGATATGTCTAAGATTAAACGATCTATGCGCATTAACCATATAAATCAAACCATATTATTTATGGTGTTTTTTAAGGTTCAGAAACTATGTGTCAACTTAACATTGGAAATGTCGTATTTGTATGTTGTATAACAGAAGTGTGAAGTCTGGAAGAAACTGATATAATCGGTGTCTTCCAGACTTTTTTTACTTTTTGGTAACATAAAAAGTTAAATTTTTCCTACATGAGATAATTCTCTAAAATAATATTTGAATTTTTTGTGAAATTAAACGAAGTTTTTATTCTTCTTTTAATACATAATGTTACAAAATAGAGTTATTGTATTTACTTTATTTTTATAAGAGATTAAAAATATTAATAAATGTACCAATTTATGAGAGATATTAATATATTAATTAGCGATTTGTTCGTTTATCCCTATATTGCTATTATATTAGCGTAAACAATATATTGGGGGGACAATAATGAATTTGAAATTAATATCTAAATTAGAAAGATTAAGAAAAAGTAAAAAAGGAATTGGTGCTTTTGTTCTGGCTGCAGGGGTGACGGCAATTACAATGGTTCCTCAAAGTGCGTATGCACATGGGTTTGTTGAAAAGCCAAGTAGTCGTGCTGCTTTATGTAGTCAGAATTATGGGGCATTAAACTTAAATTGTGGAAATGTAATGTACGAACCTCAAAGTCTAGAAGCACCTAAAGGATTCCCAGATGGTGGACCGATTGATGGAAAAATTGCTTCGGCAGGAGGATTGTTTGGAGGAACTCTTGACCAACAAACATCAAGTCGCTGGTTCAAAAACACAATTAAGGGTGGAGCAAATACATTTACATGGAAATATACAGCGGCACATTCTACAAGCAAATGGCATTATTACATTACAAAAAAGGGATGGGATCCTAATAAACCATTAACACGTGCTGAATTAGAACCAATTGGAACTGTGAAACATGACGGCTCGGCCGCATCAAATAATTTAACACATACAATTAATGTACCAACTGATCGTAATGGTTATCATGTTATTTTAGCTGTATGGGATGTAGCAGATACGTCAAATGCGTTTTATAATGTAATTGATGTAAATTTAGTAAATAATGAAACTCCTGATACAGTAGCTCCAAGTCAACCAACTGGATTAAATGCGTCTAAAGTTGCTGCCAATAGTGTTGAAATAACATGGAAGGCCTCTACTGATAATATAGGTGTAAAAGAATATCAAGTGTTACGCAATGGAGAAGTAATTGATACGGTACCAGGTACAACTTTTATTGATAAAAAACTAAAAGCAGATACGGAATATACCTATACAATAAAGGCATTAGACACTGCTGGAAACATATCAAAAGAAAGTGAAAAACTAAAAGTTAAGACAACAAATGAAACTCCAGATATAGAGGCTCCGACTCAACCGAAAGGATTACATAGTATGGGTACAACAGCGACAACTGTTGATTTGATGTGGAGTCCATCTGAAGATAATGTAGGTGTTGACCATTATATTGTATATAGAGAAAGCGCTGGGGTTATGAATAAAATTGGGACAGCGGATAATACATCCTTTATGGATAAAAATTTGAAGGCTAATACATCGTACAAATATGTAGTGACGGCGGTTGATTTAGCTGGAAATGAATCTAGTAGAAGTGATGTTTTGAATGTAACTACAAAGTCAGAGGATTCCACATATGAAAAATGGGATGCAAGAAAAGCATATACTAAAGGTGATAGAGTAGTATATGAGGGAAAAGTATATGAAGCGGTTCAAGATCATCAAGGAAATGGCGACTCAAATTGGATTTTTGCCCTATCGCTTTGGAAGCCAGTTATGAATAAATGATAAGCGGGAAAAGGTAGTTAACATTTTTGCACTTCTTTTTGAAAAGTAAGGGTCGTTTTAAGTATGGATTATCTAATGGTTTAAATGATATGTGAATAAATTTAATCACTTAATGTTTACGAAATGAAATCAAAAAAGAATCCCAATGGTATTCCATCAAAAAGGAATTCAGTTGGGATTCTTTATTTTCTAATTTGTAATAGCGTATATTTTCACTGTAAATTTGTTAGTGGCACCAATTGGACTTGCAATATAATATTTAGTATTTGTGTAAGCTTCAGTCCTAGATCCATGTGAAATATTTTTCCAACGAGTAGAATCTGTACCTAGGGAAACATCAATCATTACATTGAAAGAAATAGTAGAAGGATGATCTTTTTCTGAAGGCTCAATAATCCATTTTAATTCCTTAGTACCTACAGGTAAATTATCAATTCTAAAGTTTTGACTGGATCGATTTTGTTGTCCGGATAAAGGACTAGATTCGGATGAAATTTGCGAAATTAATAGTTCTTTTTCATTTGAATGTATACCATTTAATTTAATGATACTATCAATTAAACCTGGTCCAGGAAAATCAGCTGCGATGATACCAACATGTTTTATTTCACCTTGATGCAAGAGTTCGGTCCCAAGTGTATTCATTCCACCATAATATATTTGCCCACTTCTATCGCGAGGGAAATCACTCCACTCATGAGTGAAATTCATTTGAATTAACTTAGGACTACTATCAGTATTTCTATTCTCTTTTCCGCTTGCAACAAACCAAGGATATACATTATTTAAAAATGCGGCTGCACCACCTGTACCACTAAAATGGTTGAGATATATTTTTCCGTTATTAAAGTTAGTATTTGCATTTTGTAGATGGCTTTTTACCGCATTCCATTTTCCATATATTTCGTCTGGACCACTTCCAATTTCAAATTTATCTTGTATATTCAAACTTTCGTAATCAATACCGTACAATTGAGAGGATGTAAAGTTTTGTAAGATTACAATTTTACCCCGGATATCTCCTAAAGTAGGGTTGTTTCTATCAGAAGTTTGTACGGAATTAGGATCCCAAAAATATGAAGCATTAACGTTTTTATATTTTAAAAATATCTCCTCAAATGATAGTGATCCACTTTCAGGAGTAGTTTCTTCTTTTAAGCGCATTAAAATTGTTTCTGTCGGATAATCTTTTAAAAATTGAATTGCCTCTTTTAATACATCTTCAAACATTGCTTTTTGATTTACAATCCCATGGTACATTGCAAAAGAATCTTTTACACGTTTAACACGCATATCTACATATCGAATTCCAGAATTTAATTGTTGAGGTAGACTCATAGTTTGATTTCTTGTCAAATTTTCATCAAGAAAACTTGCTCCATGTAAAGCCATTGTACCGTGAGTCCCTGGAATAGATATTTTACTTAGTTTTGTTGAATTTTCTACTTTCGACATCCACGATGGATTTTGATATCCTATATTGGATTCATAGGAATAACCTGGATGACTATCAGCTAAAATAGGAGATGGTGTACTTAAACTTGCTAGTGTAAAACATGTGAGGATGCTAATTTTAAAGAAATTTATTATTTTTATTTTGTTCATTTTATCTCTCCTGACCTTTAAACAATAGATTAAGATGATTTTGTACTATATTTATTGTTTTCATTTTAAAGTAATGAAATTTTGTGTTTGAAAATAATTAAAAATAGGGGGAGTAACTTATTTGAGACTTTAATAATTTGTTGTTATGAATTGTACTTAATAACCAAACGGATTCTTAAAGAATCGAAGTATAGACTCGAAAAAACAACCTTTTATCGTATTGTATACAAACAAAACAGAAGCCTTAAAAAAGACTTCTATTCTGTGACATATAATGAATGATAAGGTGGTTAACAAATCAAGATAATGTGACTGAGTGGTAAAAATCTATTTATAGCTGTTTCAGAATCTCTTATAACAAGGTTACCTACGAAAAATGGGCCTCTGCAAGGCTAATAAAAATTAAAAAGTTCTACTCATTAAAACTTAAACTAACTACAGTTGCGATAGATTGGGCTGCATGTTCCCAGCTTCCATCTATAACTTTTCCAAGCTGCTGACCAAGTGCATTTAAATCATTTGGGTTAACTGGAATCCCATTATAGGCAGCAAGAATTGATAAAAGTGGAGCAGCAAATGGTGTCCAACCACCTCTATCAATATTAAATACAGGCTTATCTATTACCTTTCCATCTTGCACTGTAAACTCATAATAAAATTGATCATCTGGACGAAAACTTAAATGATGAGAAATTTGTCCCTTAACATATTTTTTTCCAGCACCTAGATTTACTACTTCTATTTCTTTTACATTAAATTCATGCTCAAATACTTTTATTTTTTTGACTTCTGGGCCATTTAAGGCAGCATTAACGGCTGTTTCCAAATTATTTTGTGCAAATGGTTGAATACTCACTTGTGCCTCTTTTTGTTGGATAGGAGCCTCTTTTTCAGCAGCAAACACCGATGTAGTTGGTAGTGCACCTGTAGCTAATGTAGCCGCAAGTGCTGTTGTCATCATGATTTTTCTTTTCATCTTCATAGTTTTCCTTCCTCTCTTAAAGTTATGATATATAATCTTTTAAAGACTGACACGGTGCAATATATTATTTCATAATGCACGCAAAAAATAGTTTAAGAATTATGTGAAACTATGTCAGAAAATTAAAGTTAATTATATATTCATTTACAATGATATCTATCTACACACATTTTTTCAATTTTCTAATAAATAATATAATAATAACTTTTCATAAGGGAATTTAATGTTTTAATTCTCTCTATATACGCTTTAAACAAATTAAAATCGTAGTGGTAATAATATATTTGCAAGCAAATGTCATATATACTTCGAGAAAAATACACAATTTTTTTATAAAAAACTTTAGGAATTATCATTATATCGTTATTAACTAAATAAGATAAATGATAATATGATGAAGAGCTTCCAGGGATTCGCTATAAATTCACTAGAGAATGAGCATGATATCATACACTCATGCAGGACGCCTAGGATATTAAAGCTCCACTTTATAGTAAGTTAATACGAAGGAGATTGGAAACAGCAGTAAGTGTTTATTAGAGACGTATAACACTATGAAAAATACTTCAAATTAATTGGAAAGTTTCAGTTTTTTGAATTCAAAGGGCACGGAATGTTTATTAGAATTGTAGTTCTGATTAAGATTTTAGGAGGAAAAATGAACAAGAAGACTAAAAGAATCATATTACTTATCGGTACAATAGTAGGTATTTGTATCTTTTTATATTTACAGAACAATTTAATAAGTATAACTGAGGTTAAAATAACCTCTAGTAAAATTCCCTCCGCTTTTAAAGGGTATAAAATTCTACAAATTTCAGATTTACATAATAAAAAATTTGGTGATAATCAAGACATTTTAATTCAAAAAGTAAAAAGCATAAATCCAGATATTATTGCTATTACTGGTGATTTAATAGACAGTAAATCGTACGATGAAGAAATTAGTATGCAAGTAATACGAGAACTTGTAAAGGAGTATCCGGTATATTTTGTAACAGGAAACCATGAAAAATGGTCAGGAAAATATAACAGTTTAGAAAAAGAATTAAAGAAAAACCATGTTACTGTTTTGAGAAATGAACATGTAATAATACAAAAAGGCGGACAAGAAATAAACTTGTTAGGTATTGATGATCCGGAATTTAATAACAGAGATATTAATGAAGGAAGTATTGTAAAAGATGCAATTGTAAAAGCGAAAATTGAAACGCAACCAAATAGATATAATGTATTATTATCCCATAGGCCAGAATTTATTGAGGAGTATGCAGAGGAGCGAATAGATTTAGTTTTCTCAGGGCATGCTCATGGTGGGCAAGTTAGGTTACCATTTATCAGCGGATTAGTTGCTCCAAATCAAGGTGTTTTACCTAAATATACAGCAGGTTTATATGAAGAACAAAATACATCAATGGTGGTTAGTAGAGGATTAGGCAATAGTATCATTCCGCAAAGAATTTTGAATAGGCCAGAAATTGTAGTCGCCCAGTTAAATTAAATTGGGCGACTTTTTATGTACAGAATGAGTAAAGGGGCTTTATGTATTTTGCAGGAGTTAACATTACAATTTTGTTAAAAATTTTCTACGTTACATAAAGTAACAAAATTTGACCTGAAGAGTTTGTTATAGTGTAAATAATCAAAAAAACTTAAAAATTAGTCGAGTGAAAAGTGTGATAAGGAATTTATGTAAAAAACTTAAAGGGGTGTACACATGCATAAAGAATATGAAATTGAAGAGTATACGGCGATTGAGGAACAAATACATTATTATTGTCAATGTTTATTAGTGAGCCATCCTGAGCAAATTATAAAATATTTAGAAAAAAGATTAGAAAAATATGCAGAAACATTACAATATGCACATTTATATCCCGATACAGTTATTTTACCGTTACAGCAATTAGTTATCGAATATTCTTTAGACCTTGCTAGAATTAGGAAGTATATGAATTTAGAAACATAAAGTAAAATGCATAGTTTAAATGAAACAGAGTCGACTTTAAGAAATTATATTCTAATGTCGATTCTGTTTCATTGTTTAATATTGTTGATTGAAAATAAATACTAATCAATGAAGTTTGACATATAATTACGCAAGAGTAAAATAAAAGTGAGTACTCACTCATTTTATAGAAAAGAGGGATAATACATGCAAAAACCTTCAATTGTTTTACAGAATGTATCGAAAAGTTTTGGGAAAAAAGAAGTTTTACACGATCTTTCATTACAAATTGAAAAAGCAGAGATATTTGGTTTAGTTGGGCCTTCAGGATCAGGGAAAACGACGCTTATTAAATTGATTGCAGGTATTAATCAGGCATCTAAAGGTGATGTATTTGTATACAACATTAACATGCCAAATTTAAATGAGATGAAAAGAATTGGCTATATGGCTCAAGCTGATGCATTATACGAAGAACTATCAGCATATGAAAATGCAGATTTTATTGCAACGATGTATGGATTAAAGGGAAAGCATAAAAAGGAAAGAATCAAAGAGGTTTTTGACCTGGTACAATTATCACAACATATGAAAAAGCAAGTACAGCATTTTTCAGGTGGGATGAAAAAGCGTCTATCATTAGCAATAGCACTTCTTCATGAACCTGAAATATTAATTTTAGATGAGCCAACAGTGGGGATAGATCCGCTTCTTAGAAAAACAATCTGGGGAAAATTTTATGAACTTAAAAAGAAAGGCACAACTATTATTGTAACGACGCACATTATGGATGAAGCAGAGTTTTGTGAGCGTCTAGGGTTGATTAGAGAAGGGAACTTAGTTGCGGTTGGAACGCCAGAGGAATTGAAAAAACGTGTATCATCTGGACGAATTGAAGATGTCTTTTTGTTAGAAGAGGGGGTTGAATCGTGAGAGTTAATGGTGTAATCATTCGTATTATTCGTCAATTTTTTCGAGATAAACGTTCGTTAGCCATGATGTTTGGGGCACCAATGTTATTACTTTGGCTATTGTCTTTAGTATTTACACAAAAAGATTATAAACCACATATTGCTGTAGTTGATGTGCCCGCTTCTATAGTAAAAGTGATGAAAAATCAAGAAGCCTCAATTTATGAATATAGCAAAAAGAAAGCGATTTCTGAGTTGGAAAAACAAAAGATCGATGCAGTAATTCATTTAGAGAATGGAAAAATAAATCTTTTGTTAGAAGGCAGTGATTCGTCGAAAAACCGTGCTGTACTCCAAGTATTGCAAAAGAGCACAGAGAAGAATGATGTATCGATTATGAAACCTGAAGTGAATTATTTACATGGCTCTAAAGACTTTACGATGTTTGATGGGCTCGGTCCCGTGTTAATTGGATTCTTTACATTTTTCTTTGTATTCATTTTGTCAGGAGTTTCTTTCGTAAGAGAACGTTTAAGTGGTACATTAGAGCGATTATTGTCCACACCAGTTAGACGATGGGAAATAGTTGTTGGATATATAATTGGTTTTGGAATTTTTGCATTCATACAATCTGTTATAATTGTAAGTTTTTCAGTCTATGTTTTAGATTTATATGTAGCAGGTTCTATATGGCTAACGCTACTTATTACATGTATGCTCTCTTTAACGGCACTAACATTAGGGACGTTTTTATCAGCATACGCAAATAATGAATTTCAAATGATCCAGTTTATACCGCTAGTTATTGTGCCACAAATCTTCTTTTCTGGCTTGTTTCCAATTGAATCTATGAATAAGTGGCTACAAATGTTAGGGAAATTATTTCCACTCACATACGGCGCTGATGCAATGAGGCAAGTGATGATTCGAAATCAAGGATTTACAGAAATTGCATTGGATCTTACTGTATTACTACTTTTTTCACTATTATTTGCAGTAGGGAATGTATTTGCTTTAAAGAAACATCGCAAAATATAATAATGACAAAAAGGGGCTTTGTACATGAAGAAGGATTGGCTTGAGGAATTGATTGCTGCAACTAATACTGATAATCGAAATGAACGTCAAATGCGTATTTTAGAAGCAGCTGTTGATATGTTTGGAGAAAAAGGATATGCTTCAACTTCAACAAGTGAAATTGCAAAGCGTGCTGGTGTAGCGGAAGGAACGATTTTCCGCTACTATAAGACGAAAAAAGATTTATTGTTAGCGGTCGTAATGCCAACTTTAACAAAGTTTGCTGCACCATTTTTCGTACAAGCTTTTGCGAAAGAGATATTTAAAACTGATTATGAATCGTATGAAGGGCTTTTAAGGGTAGTCATTCATAATCGATTTGAATTTGCCAAAAAGCACTTTCCAATGATTAAAATATTAATTCAAGAAGTGCCGTTTCAGCCAGAGCTAAAAAGTGAAATACAACAATTAGTAGAAACAGAACTGCTTTCACATTTTAAAAAGTTAATTGTAAAGTTTCAAGAAGAAGGGGGAATTATTGAGATGCCACCACCTTCCGTGTTACGGCTTACATTATCAGCTGTTTTAGGATTTCTATTAACTCGGTTTTTATTATTACCTGAAGAGAATTGGGATGATGAATTGGAAATTGAAAATACGATTCAATTTATTTTGTACGGACTAACGCCACGGAGGTAATGAAATGCGACAATTTGCAAAACCTACAATCGTCGTAAGTAAATGTTTAGAATTTGATGCTTGTCGTTATAATGGAGAAATGATTCCGGATGTAACAATACGAAATTTGCAGCCATTTGTTACATTTATACCTGTTTGTCCAGAAGTCGAGATTGGATTGGGAATTCCTCGTGAAACGATACGAATCGTAGAAGAAAATGGTGTGAATACACTTGTGCAACCGTCGACAAGAGAAGACGTTACTGAAAAAATGGAGCAATTTTCAAATGGATTTTTACAAACGATATCCGATGTGGATGGATTTATTTTAAAGAATCGCTCGCCAAGTTGTGGTACGCGTGATGTGAAAATTTATTCTGGTTTTGAAAAAGCGCCAGCAAAAGGAAAGGGACCAGGCTTATTTGGCGGAGCAGTATTAAAAAATTTTTCGCACCTTCCAATTGAAGAAGAAGGTAGATTGTCGAATTTTATTATTAGAGAACATTTCTTTACAAGGTTATTTACAATCGCATATTACAAAATGATTAAACATAATAAAAATATGAAAGACCTTGTATCGTTTCAGTCGGACAATAAATATTTATTTATGGCATATAATCAGGTAAAACAAAAAGAATTAGGGCGTATTATTGCAAATCAAAAAAATGAAACGATTGAAATTGTATTTGATAATTATGAGAAGACTTTATATGAATTATTTTTGCGCGCGCCCCGCTATACATCGAATGTAAATGTATGTGAACATATTTTCGGATATTTTAAAACGAAATTAAAAAAACAAGAAAAAGATTATTTTTTAGAACTGATACAAAAGTATGCAGAAAAGAAAATACCACTTAGTAGTTTGCTTGCAATTTTAAAATCATGGGCCATTCGGTTTGATGAAAAGTATTTATTAGGACAAACATATTTTGAGCCATATCCTGAAGCGTTAGTAGAAATTTCTGATTCGGGAAAAGGTAGAGATTATTAAACAATAAATTACATAATTCGACATAAAACTTCCTATGTTGTTGTAGAACAATGTAGGAATTTTTTTGTGCATTAGCACAGAATCTGTTTTAAAATTAAGTTATGACAGAATTGTAGCAATTGTCTAACTAATATTCTTGTCTTTTAAGAAGTAATGTTTGTAGTAGAAACTCGCACGCTGTCGAAACTCAATATTCGATAAGGGGTGTGTAGCGGAATGGAATTTACTCTAACTCGCGAAAAACAAATGATTAAAGAAATGGTACGTGACTTTGCTGAAAAGGAAATCGCACCGAAAGCTGTGTATTATGACAAAACTGCAGAGTTTCCATATGAAACATTTCAAAAAATGGGCGAACTAGGATTATTAGGCATCCCATTCCCAGAAGAGTATGGAGGTTCAGGTGGCGATACAGTATCGTACGCGCTAGCAGTTGAAGAAATTGGTCGTGCTTGTGGTGGTACAGGATTAAGCTACGCTGCAACAATTTCATTAGGTGCTTCTCCAATTTATTATTTCGGTACAGAAGAACAAAAACAAAAATATTTAGTTCCAATGGCATCAGGTAAAACGTTAGGCGCTTTCGGATTAACGGAGCCAAACGCTGGATCAGATGCAGGAGGCACACAAACGAAAGCGGTATTAGATGGTGATGAGTATGTAATCAGTGGTGAAAAGTGCTGGATTACAAACGCAGAGTATGCAAATACAATTATTGTAACCGCTATCAACGGTGTTGAAGAGAATGGTAGAAAACGTATTTCTGCATTTATCGTACCGACTACAAGTGAAGGATTAACGATCTCAAGTCCTTACGATAAGATGGGTGTTCGCGCTTCTAATACTTGTGAAATCGTACTTGATGGTGTGCGTGTACCGAAAGAAAATATTCTTGGTGATGTTAATAAAGGATTTAAACAATTCTTATATACACTTGATGGAGGACGTATTTCAATTGCAGCATTAGCAGTAGGTATTGCACAATCTGCATTTGAACGTGCATTGCAATATGCGAAAGAACGTCAACAATTTGGAAAAACAATTTCTAATTTCCAAGCGATTCAATTTAAATTAGCGGATATGGCGACTGAAGTAGAGTTAGCACGTAATTTAGTACATAAAGCAGCTTGGTTAAAAGATAACGATAAACCTTTCGGTAAAGAAGCGGCTATGGCAAAACTATTTGCATCTGAAGCAGCTAGTCGTATTGCGAATCATGCAGTACAAATTCATGGCGGTTATGGCTATATGCGTGAATATGAAGTTGAAAGACATATTCGTGATGCAAAACTGTTAGAAATTGGTGAAGGAACTTCTGAAATTCAACGTCTCGTAATTGCTAGACATTTAGGATGTAGATAAAAAGGAGGAATCACTATGTTTCAAAAAATATTAATTGCCAATCGCGGGGAAATCGCAGTTCGCATTATGAAAACTTGTCAAAAACTTGGAATTCGTACCGTCGCTATTTATTCTGAGGCTGATGAAAATGCCCTTCATGTAAAAATGGCAAATGAAGCTTATCTAGTAGGTGGTCCACGAGTTCAAGAAAGCTATTTAAACCTTGAAAAAATTATTGAAATAGCTAAGAAGACAAATGTTGAAGCAATCCATCCGGGGTACGGATTATTATCAGAGAATCCATCTTTTCCGATTCGCTGTAAAGAAGAAGGAATCGTATTTATTGGTCCTTCAGAAGAAATCATTACGAAGATGGGAAGTAAAATTGAGTCACGTATAGCAATGCAAGCAGCAGATGTACCAGTAGTTCCAGGTATTACTACAAATATTGAAACTGCTGAAGAGGCAATTGAAATTGCAAAACAAATTGGTTATCCATTAATGCTTAAGGCATCCGCGGGCGGCGGAGGCATTGGAATGCAGTTGATGGAAACTGAGCAAACGCTCACCAAAGCATTTGAAAGTAACAAAACAAGGGCACAAAATTTCTTCGGTAATGGAGAAATGTATTTAGAGCGTTATATTGCAGACGCGCATCATATTGAAATTCAGCTTTTAGCAGATACACATGGTAACACAGTGTACTTATGGGAACGTGAATGTTCCGTACAGCGCCGAAATCAAAAAGTAATCGAAGAAGCACCTTCACCTTTTTTAGATGAAGGTACACGAAAAGCAATGGGAGAAGTGGCTGTACAAGCTGCTAAAGCTCTTGGGTATACAAATGCAGGTACAGTTGAGTTTCTTGTAGATGATCAGAAAAATTTCTATTTCTTAGAAATGAATACGAGATTACAAGTAGAGCATCCCGTTACAGAAGAAATTACGGGGTTAGATCTTGTAGAACAACAACTTCTTATCGCAAGTGGAGAGAAACTATCATTTACTCAGGATGATGTAAAACGTAGTGGTCATGCCATTGAAGCACGTATTTATGCAGAAGACCCGAAAACATTCTTCCCGTCACCTGGGAAAATTACAGATTTAACATTACCATCAAATATACGTATGGATCACTTTTTAGAGAATCATGTAACAATTACACCGTTTTATGATCCAATGATTGCAAAAGTCATTGCTCATGGTGAAACTCGTGAAGAGGCAATTTCAAAATTAGAAAATGCTCTAGAGGAGTTGAAAATTGAAGGTATTAAAACAAATACACCGATGCTACTGCAAGTGCTCGGAGACGATGTGTTCAAAAGTGGTATTTATACAACGGGTTTCGTAACGAAACAGCTTGTTAAAAAATAAGATTTATGAATATTAAGGGGGAAAAAATGATGACGAAAGTATATGCATCGATGGCAGGAAATGTTTGGAAGATAGTTGTAGGAGTAGGAGATACAGTAGAGGAAGAGCAGGATGTCGTCATTTTGGAATCTATGAAAATGGAAATTCCAATCATTTCAGAAGAAGCTGGCACAGTTATGAAAATTAATGTGCAAGAAGGCGATTTTGTAAATGAAGGAGATGTATTACTAGAAATTGAATAGGGAGATATAGGGGGAAGCGAATTGAAACTACCTAATTTTGCTGTCATTAAAGAAGTAGGGCCACGTGATGGCTTACAGAATGAAAAAAAGATTGTTGGCACAAAAGATAAAGTAAAATGGATTCAACTACTTACAGAAGCCGGATTGTCGTACGTTGAAGTTTCCTCATTCGTTCACCCAAAATGGGTTCCTGCCTTAGCGGATGCAAATGATGTCTTTTCTGAGCTAAAAAGGGATCCCAATGTTACATATGCTGCGCTTGTTCCAAATCAAAATGGTTTGGAACGAGCTTTTTTGCAAAATGTAGATGAGGTGAATGTTTTTTTATCAGCGAGTGAATCTCATAATAAAAGTAATATTAATAAATCAATTAAAGAAGCATTAACTGTTATTGAAGATATAACAAAACAGGCAATATTCGAAGGGAAAAAGGTTAGAGGTTATGTTTCTACTGTATTTGGATGTCCGTATGAGGGAGATATAAGTGCCGCAGCAGTTGATGAAATATGTAATCAACTATTTTCATACGGCATTTATGAAGTTTCTCTCGGTGACACGATTGGTGTAGCGAATCCATTACAAGTAGAACAAGTATTAGAACATCTATTAAAGAAATATGATGCTTCGCAGTTTGCAATGCATTTTCATAATACGTATGGGATGGCACTTGCAAATGTAGTGAAGTCTTTAGAACACGGTATTACAACGTTTGATAGTTCTTGTGGTGGACTCGGGGGATGTCCATATGCACCGGGAGCATCAGGAAATGTTGCAACTGATGATTTAGTGCATATGCTCCATAAGTTAGGTGTCCAAACAAATATAGACGAAGAAAAGTTATGGAGAGCTAGTCAATTTATTCAAAGTAAGTTAAATATCCAATTACCGAGTCATGTGTATAGAGCGCTTCAACATAAAACGATAAGTAGGTGAGAAGATGCTACAATTACAAAATATTTCAGTTGACTATGTAACACCGCATGTTGTAAAGATTTCGTTATATCGTGAAAGACAAGCAAATTCTTTATCTTTAGCGTTATTAGAAGAATTGCAAACAATATTAACGGAAATAAGTGAAGAGTCAAATACACGTGTAGTTATTTTAACAGGGGCTGGTGAAAAAGCGTTTTGTGCTGGCGCAGATTTAAAAGAACGAGCTGGTATGAATGAAGAGCAAGTTCGCCATGCGGTTGGTATGATTCGTACTACTATGGAAATGGTGGAACAATTACCACAACCAGTTATTGCAGCTATTAATGGAATTGCTCTTGGTGGTGGTACGGAATTGAGTTTAGCCTGTGACTTTAGAATCGCTTCTGAAAATGCAAGCCTTGGTCTGACTGAAACTACCCTTGCAATTATACCTGGAGCAGGTGGTACGCAGCGTTTACCGAGATTAATTGGTGTTGGTAGAGCGAAAGAATTAATTTATACAGGAAGACGTATTTCGGCGCAAGAAGCGAAAGAATATGGTTTAGTAGAATTCGTCGTACCAGCTGATTTACTAGAAGAGAAAGCGATTGAAATTGCAAATCAAATTGCTAGTAATGGTCCTATTGCAGTTCGATTAGCAAAAGAAGCAATTTCTAATGGTGTTCAAGTAGATTTACATACCGGATTACAAATGGAAAAACAGGCGTACGAGGGTGTAATCCATACGGAAGATAGATTAGAAGGATTACAGGCATTTAAGGAAAAACGCAAACCGATGTATAAGGGGGAGTAAATGTGTTAGAACAAAAACAACAATCAAATAATTTTGAAGAACGAGTTGAAACGATTAAACAAGGTGGAGCACCGAAATATCATGAACAAAACAAAGCAAAAGGAAAACTATTTGTTCGAGATCGTTTAGCTCTTCTATTTGATAATGGCGAATATGTAGAAGATGCATTATTTGCAAATTGTGAGCAAACAGGGTTACCGGCTGATGGTGTTGTAACTGCAACTGGTAAAATACATGGGCGTACTGCGTGCGTAATGGCAAATGATTCAACTGTGAAAGCCGGATCATGGGGAGCTCGTACAGTTGAAAAGATTTTACGTATTCAAGAAACGGCTGAAAAGTTACGTGTTCCATTATTTTATTTAGTTGACTCTGCTGGAGCGCGTATTACAGATCAAGTAGAAATGTTCCCAGGGCGCCGCGGTGCGGGAAGAATCTTTTATAACCAAGTGAAATTATCAGGTAAAGTTCCACAAATTTGTTTATTATTTGGTCCTTCTGCTGCTGGTGGTGCATATATTCCAGCTTTTTGTGACGTTGTTATGATGGTGGAAGGTAATGCATCTATGTATTTAGGATCTCCACGTATGGCTGAAATGGTTATCGGTGAGAAGGTAACTTTAGAAGAAATGGGCGGGGCTCGTATGCATTGCTCAGTATCAGGATGCGGAGACGTTTTATGTAAGACAGAAGAAGATGCAATTACACAGGCTAGACAATACATTTCATATTTTCCAAGCAACTACTTAGAAAAGACTCCATTGATGACACCTCAAGAACCGAAACAGTTCGATAAAACGTTAGAACAAATCATTCCAGAAAATCAAAATGCTCCTTTCAATATGAAAGATCTGATTAACAGAATTATAGATGACGGCTCATTCTTTGAAGTGAAAAAATTATTTGCTCAAGAACTCATTACAGGTTTAGCACGCATTGATGGTAAGCCAATAGGTATTATTGCAAATCAGCCGCGTATGAAAGGTGGCGTTTTATTCCACGATTCAGCTGATAAAGCAGCGAAGTTTATTAATTTATGCGATGCATACCATATTCCATTATTATTCCTTGCAGATGTACCAGGATTTATGATTGGTACAAAAGTAGAGCGCGCTGGTATTATTCGTCACGGTGCAAAAATGATTTCTGCAATGAGTGAAGCAACTGTACCGAAAATTTCTATCATTGTTCGAAAAGCATATGGAGCTGGTTTATATGCAATGGCAGGTCCGGCATTTGAACCAGATTGCTGCTTAGCATTACCGACAGCTTCTATTGCTGTAATGGGTCCAGAAGCAGCGGTCAATGCTGTATATGCAAATAAAATTGCGGCTTTACCAGAAGAAGAGCGTGCAAGCTTCATAGCTGAAAAACGTGAAGAGTATAAGAAAGATATTGATATTTATCATTTAGCATCAGAGATGGTGATTGATGGTATTGTTCATCCAAACAATTTACGTGAAGAGTTAAAAGGGCGTTTCGAAATGTATATGAGTAAATATCAAGTATTCACGGATCGTAAACATCCTGTATATCCAGTTTAAAAGCCCTATTTAGGGCTTTCTTGCTCAAAAAGTCAAGGAGGGGAAAACATTGAAACAAGCAGTTTGGTTTCCAACAGAAGAGTATAAGGAAAAAACACGTTTATATGGTTGGATGAAATCATTGGGATATGAAGACTATGAAACTTTTTATAATAAATCTATTGAGGAAACAGCTTGGTTTTGGGGAGAGGCAGAAAAAGCAGTTGGCTATCAATGGATGAAACCTTATACAGAAGTGTTAGATTTAGAAAATGGTACGCCATTTGCACAGTGGTATAATGATGGAACATGTAACGTTGTAGAATCAGCTTTATCCCGCTGGATTGCGGATGAAGTGACAAGAAAACAGCCAGCACTTCAGTACGAAGGGGAAAATGGAACTTCAAAATCATTTACATATGAAGAGCTTGACAATTGGGTAAGCCGTGTGGCCAATGGTTTGAAACAAGCGGGTATTGAGAAGGGCGATCGTGTAACAATTTATATGCCGATGATTCCGGAAACAGTTGTTGCGATGCTAGCTGTAATGAAAATCGGAGCAATTATTTCACCAATATTTTCGGGATTTGCTTCGGATGCAGTTATGACACGCGTACAAGCAGCTGGTTCAAAAATGATTATTACCGCAGATGGATTTTCACGCCGCGGGAAAATTGTTTCTTTAAAGGATGAAGTAGATAAAGCTTGTGAACATTGCCCGACTGTTGAAAAGGTGGTAATTGTTCGTCATGCAGGAAATAATTTTACACCGCATCATTATGACTTTTCATGGAGTACGCTAGAAAAAGAAAAACCATTCATACATGCCGAAGAAATGCATAGTGATGATCCTTTAATGCTCATATATACATCAGGAACGACTGGTAAGCCGAAAGGAACGGTACACACGCATGCAGGATTTCCTTTGAAAGCAGCTTTTGATGCAGGATTTGGAATGAATATTAAACAAGGTGATCGTGTATTATGGGTAACTGATATGGGCTGGATGATGGGGCCATTTTTATTATTCGGTTCACTCATAAATGGTGCAACGATGGTTATGTACGAAGGTGTTCCAGACTTTCCAGAAGCAGATCGCTTATGGGAGACGGTTGATAAATATGAAATTACTCATCTCGGTATTTCGCCAACGTTAATCCGTGCATTAATGGCAAAAGGTGATGAGTATGTGAATAAACATTCTTTAAAGAGTTTAGAAGTATTCGCATCAACAGGAGAGCCTTGGAATCCTGATCCATGGATGTGGCTGTTTGAAACAGTTGGAAAAGGAAAAGTGCCAATCTGTAACTATTCAGGCGGAACTGAAATTTCTGGTGGGATTTTCGGTAATGTTCTGATTAAGCCAATCGCACCAATTAGTTTTAACGCATCGTTACCAGGTATGGCTGCGGTTGTACTTGATGATCAAGGTAAACCAATCCGTGATGAAGTTGGAGAATTATGTTTAGAGAAACCTTGGGTTGGAATGACGAAAAGTTTCTGGGAAGACGATGAGCGTTATGTGAACACATATTGGTCACGATTTGAAAATAAATGGGTTCATGGTGACTGGGTTATTTATGATGGTGAACAATATATCATTACAGGGCGTTCAGATGATACGCTAAATATTGCTGGTAAACGTATTGGGCCTGCTGAATATGAGTCTATTCTTGTGAAACATATTAATGTAATAGAAGCAGCTTCCATTGGTGTACCTGACGATGTAAAAGGTGAGGTTTGTCATTGCTTTGTAGTATTACGAGATGGTGTAATATTTACAGCAGAATTAAAGAAAGAATTAATGAGTTTAGTAAATTCTCATATCGGAAAAGCATTATGTCCAAAGGATATCCACGTTGTAGCGGATTTGCCAAAAACACGTAATTCTAAAGTAATGCGACGCGTCATCAAAGCGGCTTACTTAGGAAAAGAATTAGGAGATTTATCATCACTTGTAAATCCAGAAGTAGTTCCACATATTCAGGGTCTACAGTCTAGTAAATTATAAATGTAGGAATGAGCTCTATGTAAATGGAGCTCATTTTTCATGTTTATAAAAAGAGAAGAAGTAAATTTGAAGTAGTAAAATTCTACTTGTATTATTACGACGTATGTTTGTTTTATAGTTTTTATCAAAATAGGATTGTGGCGTGTCTATTCATTGGAGTGATTGAATTGTGTTAAGGATGAAAATTTAGTGAAGCGAAAAGTAATGAATAAAAGGAGAAATCCCTGGGGGACAGGGATTCACTAAGGGAGATAGTATTGTCGTGCGATGTCGAAATTTGGCGTATTCGACAAATTAATATTATCACGAATTTTCAGGAGATTGTAATAGGGAATGTGTCAAAAATGTGTACGTATTTCCTATTAAAGTGTTATGTAAATAGGAAAAGGGAAAAAATTAAGTTCACTCGTTCTTAAGAATTTTTCCCCTTAAAATTTAGTATTTGTTCGTTATTCTATATACGTCTTAATTTGGTAAATCTTCAACATGTAAAGATTGAGTATTGCCCTTTTTGTTTGAATTATGTGCCTTCTGAGATGTTTCTTGCATTTGCTCTTGGGCTTTACTAGGAGTATTCAGCGCATCAGATGATACATGATCAAGTTGTTGACTTAATAAATCTTTTTTATCCATGTTATGTAGCTCCTTTTTGAACTTTGATATAAAAACGAAGTGTTTTTAAATAGTTACGTGGGTATTATGTATCTTTGAATGGAATTATATACACAAACTACATTGAGAAGTTAACTACTTATAAAAATTACCTGTGATGACAAGCTGAAGAAATATAAAGATCATTAGTGATTAATAAAAGCATTATTTTAGTAGGGTGTTACGAAATTTCATTTAAAAGGAACATCCCAATGATAAAAAAGAGCACTGTAAATCAGTGCTCATCTTATCAGAAACTGCTTAGTCCTTAAAAACAAAACCATTACGGACAATTCACAATGGTAATAGTGACGCTAGCCATTGTTCCAGGAGAATCAAGAAGTGAAGCAGTAACGGTTACTGTTCCAGGCCCATTAGCGGCTAGAAATACAGCGGTAAAGTTACCTGAAGCATTGGTAATGACAGCAAGAGGAACCATGAAAGCAAGAGAAGGGTTACTAAATGAAAAACTGACCACTACTCCTGGAGTAGGACTACCGTTTACTAATACTTGCCCCGAAAAAAATAAAGTATTATTTCCTTGAGTGGATACACATGCTGTGGTTTCGTTAGAAGTCAAGGTAATAGATGCAGGCCCAGCGGGAAGATTAAATCCAGTTGGTCCAGTTGAACCAGTAGCTCCTGTAGAACCTGTGGGACCAGTAGGGAATTGAAAGGGTTGAACAGGTGGAAGTGTAGGTCCAATAGAACCCGGATTAAGTGCAACAAAAGATAAAAACTCGTCCATTATTTATCACCTCTAAAAATTGTATTACTAATAGTAAATGTACTGACAGAGCAAAGTGAAATGGACAAGCGGTTGTATTTTAACAAATTAAGCAAAATAGTTATTTGATAGAAAGAGAGAGTAGTATGATTCCTTTAGAAATTAAATATAAAAAGGCGATTATCTTCAAATCGCCTTTTGGGTAATGCAGTGTAATTTTATTCAGTTATTTGAAATATAGTTTCATTCGGTTTAGAAAATCCATACAATTTCCTTGCGAATTTTAAAATTTCTTCTTCACTACTTGTTAAAGCTTTAACATCATTCTTAAGGGAATGACCATCCTTCTTTACAGAAGATAATTTTTGTTGTTCCGTATTCAGCGTGATTTGTTTTTCTTTAATCATTTCTTGTTGGTTATTCAGAGAATATTGAAGGACAAAAATTATAGGTACCATAATAGCCAAAGTAGTTATAATACGGCGTCTTGTTTTTTTTCTATTACCTTGTTGTGTATTAGGGTTCACTTGCTGTGAGGGTATATTAGGATTTGATTGGTGTGATGATACTTTTGGGATGTTTCCCATTAAAATGCCTCCATTACTGATTGTAGAATTTAAACCGTTTAAAAGTATTATAAATGTTTAATGGGAATTTTAGAAGATATTTTAATATAGTTGCATATCGTAAAGTTTAAACAAAATCCTTATTTACATAAAAGAAACACCGATTGTCTGCGAGGCTCCTAAGGATAATCATCAAGTAATGAAGTACTCGACTAATTAACGATATCACGAATTTTTGGGTAAAAACATTGAAAAATCCGTTTAAATTAATAGGAGTATTATTTGAAATAAAAACGCTATTTTAATACGGAAGGGAATAATGATGATTCCATGGGATAAGCGAGTATACATTGTATCAAGGTGATCATTTTATTACAGAGGGGACAATTGTAGAGGTTAGTGAAAAGGCAAATAAATCATTATATTGGCTCCAGTGCATGATAGCTCCAAGTTATGAAAAAGTGTGCGGGAATAGTATAAAGCGACTTCGGTTGATTCGGATAGATAATGACGAAGAATGAGATGATTAAGGATAGGTATTGAATATGCCATATTTGTATGAATAAAGAGCAGAATATAGCCAATATATAGGTGCTGAAATTGTTCTAAAGGTAGGGATATCTGAAATATAAATAATTGAGGGGAGTGAACTAAAAATGGAAACTAGCACTTTTTTAGGATTGTTTTGGGGATGGATCACGGTTATCGTATCGGGAATACTTTTCGTACGCCCATCGGTATTACGTGAATTGAAAAAATTAGTGGTTGAAGACAGAGGGTTTGGTATTATGTACGGTTTTTTATCGATTTTCCTAGGGCTAGGCACTGTAATCTTACATAATGTATGGGCATTCAACTGGCAGGGGTTCCTAACGGTTATTGCATGGCTTGCATTATTAAAGGGAATTTACATAATTGCATATCCTGAACCCTCCAAGAAAACTGATTTTGAATTAAGGATACTATCTACACGTATAGCGCTCGCTATCATTGGCGCCTTGGCTTTATGGATGCTTATAGTAATCTATATAAAATAATCTTTTTCTAATGAGAAATATACTAAAATATGAGAAAAGGCTATAATAATAATTATAAATTTAGTCCTACTGGAAGAATCCGTGGACATCAAACTAAAAAGGGAGTTGTTATATTACTCTGTAGTTTGGTGGCCACTTTTTTATTTTTTATTAACAAAATAGATCAGGGTTATTTTTATAAATGACGCAATTAACTTCCGAATTAAAACTGACCGGAAAGAAATGTATGTTTGTTCGGGAGGGGTGTTAAAGAAATTATTACAACTGTGTAAGGTTAATGTAATATTAATCGATAGTAAATCAAGATACTTAAGTGTATTTTTAATAGGATTTGAAAGTACTGTTTTTAACATATTGGGTTAAATAAAATTTAATTAGGAAGTGTAATACAATGATTGAGATTAAATCTATGATTTATTCGTACAAACTAAAAAGAAGAATAGCTAAAGATTTATATGGCAGCAGAGATGAGTTGACGATGTTATTAAATGAATTTAATAATATGAAAAGTAAACTGAAGTCTGACAAAAAGAAAAATAATATGTTATCCCGTTTACAATTAATGTACCAAAATATGAAATTAGACAAGCAGTATTCTCTTCCGTTTGCTCTTAATAGTAGGTTATTGGAGCGATTAGAAGATGAATCTATTCAAACAACTGAAAAATGTGTATCATGTCTACACGTAATGTTAGAAATAAATTATGAGAAAATAAAACATTATGGATCTAATACAAGTAGGTCATTTGTTCCTTTATCACAGTCTTCCATTTGTCTTGCTGATTTTGTTTGTTTGACAGGATTTGTTTTATTAGGCTTACTAGGAACAATTACATTTGGAGGGATAATGTAATCTTTTTATTCACTTACATAAAAGACCACCCATTTAAGGTGTATTTTTTAGTTACATAGAAGAGCTCATGCGATAGACAGGGAAGAATGACACGGATGCTAATTTCTAGTTGCTCATTGTTAATGCATTGTGTAACTAGAAAGATAAAATGTTATGATGCTATGAATAACAAGGAATTTAGCGTTTGGGCTAGTTACACAAAATATAAGATATGGGTAACTCATAGTAAACGTGAAATGATAAACCCTATGTTGTCGCAGCGATTAAGTGAGTATGCTGAGGGTTTGTTATTGATGCAAAATTAAGTGTTACAGGACTTAATGCACCATAGCAAAAGGAAAACTTACTACTGTAAATAAAGTGTATGTGAAATAATTACAAAGTCGATTTATAAGAGTCAGCTTATATTTCGACACTCCACTCAACTTGTAACTATAGATGCCATTCTAAATCTGTACGTGTTAATATACAAAAAGCTGACTATACTCAGTCAGCTTTTTGTATATTATATTCTAGTATTTATCGATCCCAAAAGACATATTCTTTCCGTTAAGTTGACATTAAAATCTTACCAATGTTTTCTTTTACAATGACAACAAATAAAGAAACATTTACAACGACACTTATTTCGTTTAGAACTCCAATCATCATCACAATGATGCTTTTCTTTAGACTTCCACCAATCATCATTACAATGCTTTTCCTTAGAACTCCAATCATCATCACAATGATGCTTTTCTTTAGACTTCCACCAGTCATCACAACAATGCTGTTTCTTAGAACTCCAGCAATCATTATTCCAGGACATTTTTTTATACCTCCCTTCAATAGGATTACTATCATTCTATGTTTTAGTGAAGAAATGGCTTGTTTATAAACCTATTATTTTATCTTTATATGATAGAGTGCTTTCTACTACATATAGAATTCATAAAAACTATGCTAATTTCCAAGAGATAGTGGAGAGAATTACTGGTTATGACATTTATCAATAAACACATGTTGAAGAAAACATTCTGATTATAAATAATATCTAATTTTGGAGTACATTTTTCTGAATGTATATTTCAAAACAGCGGAGAAAAAATATATTATATTACTGCAAACAAAGCCTATGTATATGTAAAGTAATAGAAAAAACAGCTAACTCTTAAAGGAGCTGGCTTATTAAAAGAAAAAAAGATTCATTTGATAAAGAGGTTATCTAAACTTTAAATTCAGCAGAATTAAATCCAAGTCCCCTCATTAAACAAGCCGCTAACTGTTAAAGAATTGTTTTTATAATTAATAAAGAAAAAATGTTTAGTACAATTGTTTGTTTTTTTCTTTCTATGTGTTTGCCTCGTACACTTTTAAGCTAGTGGACATACTTTACTAATAGAAAGGATTAGGGGGTGAGGTTTTGGGTTCTCGATTTAATAATTGTAAAAAGAAGTGTACATGTAAACAGGATGATTGTTGGGAGATATTCGAAGAGTGTAACAAAGAAAAGCATGAGAAATGTGATAATTCTTGTGTGCAAGGAATTAGAGATGAGCTTAAGAAATTAATTAATCGCACAGTTCAAATTAATACAGAGGGACGTACTTATGTAGGTACTGTTTCGTCTGTAAGTTGTGATGTAGTTAAGCTTGCAGCTATTCCTGGATCTGTTGCAGTAATTATCTCCATTTGCAAAATTGAAGCAATTTTCCCTCCTGTTACAACGGTTACTGCAGAGTTTGATTTTAATGGTGTTGACGTAGCAAATAAAGCATAATTATGCTTTGTTTGTAAAGCCATTCTGATGAATGGCTTTATTTTAATTTCGTATAAAAGGAGAATATATTCTTTATATAGAAATAAGTTTGAGGCTATAAAGAGTGATGTACGAAAGGAGAATGAGAGTGATTAAATTAGTGCCCTTTAAAAGATCTAATTTCAAACAATTAATAAATTGGATTCATTCCGAACAATTTTTAATACAGTGGTCAGGAAATGCATTCACATATCCTTTAAACGAACAGCAATTAGAGAAATATATAGAAAGTGCAAATACACTCGCTTTCAAAGTAATAGATGAAAAGACTGAAGAAGTACTTGGTCATATTTCACTTGGTCAAATAGACGATATAAATAAGTCTGCGAGAATTGGAAAAGTGTTAGTTGGTAATACGAAAATGAGAGGGCGTTCAATAGGAAAACATATGATGAAAGCAGTACTTCATATTGCGTTTGAAGAATTAAAACTACATAGAGTAACTCTTGGCGTGTATGATTTTAATACGTCGGCCATTTCTTGTTATGAAAAAATAGGATTTGTAAAAGAAGGTTTATTAAGAGATTCAAAAAAAGTAGGAGAAACGTATTGGAATTTATGGGAAATGAGTATGCTAGAATATGAATGGAATAATAAAAAATAATAGTTTCTTATAATTTTATTATGTTAATTAAAAGGGATTGGTGGGAAATTATGAATAGAAAGACTATAGTAATCACAATTGCAGCTGTTTCAGGGGGAGGTAAAACTACTATTACAGAAAGTTTAACTCATGAGTTAACAAATTCAAAAGCGCTATTTTTTGATAGTTATAACTTTGATAACTATCCTGCTGATATTTGTAAATGGATTGATGATGGAGCGAATTATGACGAGTGGGTACTTACACCATTAATTCATGATATTCAGCATCTTATACGAGATAGTAAATTAGACTATATTATTGTAGATTATCCTTTTGCATACTTAAATAGAGAAATGGGGCAGTTCATTGATGTAACTATATTTATTGACACACCTTTAGATATTGCAATGGCTAGAAGAATTTTACGAGATTTTAAAGAAGATACTATGAGTGAAATACATAATGATTTAAAACATTACATGGCACATGCGAGAAAAGCTTATTTAGAGGCAATTCATACTGTTAAACCGAATTCAGATATCGTATTGGATGGATCTTTTTCTGTAAGTGAAATAATTGATCATGTTGTTGAGGAACTTGACCGAAGAGAAGTGATTGTCAATGGTTAAATGTATAGAGGAATATGTACAAGTTGATGATTTTAAAATGTATACGAAAGTATTTCAAGGAAAAAAGCGGCAGCCTGTTATTATAATGGAATCAGGCTACGGGGATTATTCAAAGGCATGGGATTATATTGCTGAAAGACTGACGGAATTTGGGACGATACTTACATATAATCGAGCTGGATTAGGGAAAAGTGGGAAGAGTTCCAAGCAACGTATTAGTTCTGAAATGGTCAAAGATTTAAGAACATGTTTAAATCTTTTACAACTGAAGCCACCTTATATTTTTGTAGGGCATTCTTTTGGTGGTATAAATGCACGGTTATTTACGGTTTTTTATCCCGAGGATATGTTGGGAACAGTTTTGGTTGATTCGACACCAGAAAATTATAAAGAATTATTTTTGCCAATCATGTCTCCAGAATTTCAAGAAGCTTACTATAAACAATTTGCATATGAAAGTTCATATGAAGAGTTTATGTTTAGTCTAGGTGAAGCAGATAGACATTGTAAATCAATGAACGATATTCCCCTTGTCGTGCTAGCTGCTGGTAAAAAAGCTTTTTATTCGCAAGCTGCACAACTGAAATGGTTACAATTACAAAGAGAATTATTACAATTATCCAGTAAAAGTAAATTTATAATTGCAGAACATAGCGGTCACTATATTCAAAAGGATGAGCCACATTATATTATAGGTGCTGTTAAGTGGATACTTGGGGTAGGGGAGAGATAAATGTGTACACTGTATTTCAATATAACTGGCAAGTAAGAGAAGATTGGTTTAAGTGGTGTGAACAACTTACAGTGGAAGAATTACTTCGCAAACGTGTTGGTGGTGTTGGAAGTATATTAGAAACATTATTTCATATTGTAGATGTTGAGTATAGCTGGATTTGTGATTTGAAAGGAAAAGAAGTAGATGAGCCGCAATTTAAGGATTATCAATCTATTCAAAAAGTGAAAGCATTATCTCATTTGTATAATAAGGATTTAGAGGGATTTTTACAATCGTGGACAGAAGACTTAGAGAATAAAATATTAAAAGTTTCATGGACGGATAAAGAGTACAAGTATGGTGAAGTGTTACGACATGTTGTCGTACATGAAATTCATCATATAGGTCAGCTATCAATATGGGCAAGAGAGTTAAATCTTCAGCCCGTTTCAGCGAATTTAATTGGAAGAGGATTATAGACGTAAAAACCGACTTGTACTGTAAACGCAAGTCGGTTTTTATATGTAAGAAGATTTCTTAGTTGAAATCCTCGGATTTTCTTTGACGTAAATGTAAAAACATTAAAATTGTAATAATGAAAAAAATCATCATCGTTTGTATGATTAAATTTTTAAACTGTAGCAATATTGCCCAAGATGTAAGAGTATCTTTAAAAGCTTGGAGTGCAGAGTACGAGGAAGGTTCAAAACCGTACTGAAGTAATTTTTTTGTTTCAATAAAAGTAGTGTTTTCTTCATCGGATTCTAATATTACTGAAATAAGCCTAGTATCTCCTAGTTTTGCAGTACCGACAAAACTATTATTACCGTTAGTTGAAAAACTAGTTTGCAAGCCATCAACACCTTGGAATTTAATGTTTTCATTGAGGGAATAAATCATTTTATTTGTGTTGAAAACTTGAAAATTTTTGAAGGTAAATTGGTAAGAGGTTAGTTTCGTCATATTCAGTACATTAGGAAAATCTTTTACTAAATGCGTTGCTAGTTTAGCTGCATCTTTCGCTGTTGTATTCGATTGTTTATTTGTATCTTGATTAGCTCCAGTAGAGTTTAGAAAAGGAGATGGCTGTGATAACTGTAGCTGTTTTGCTTTTTCATTCATTAACGTTGTAAAGTTATCTTCATTGCCACCAATGTGTTCTGCCAGTGCGAGTGCAGAACGATTATTTCCTGTTAAAAGCAATGCATGAAGTAAATCACGAACCGTCGTTTTATCCTTTGCTGTTACTTGCATAGGAGTCGTTTCCGCTTGGAATAATTCGTTACTTATTTTTACGGATTCATCTAACTGTATTTTGCCGTCATTTAGTTGTTCCAATACGATATACTCTGTCATTAATTTAGACAAAGTAGCTGATTGTATAGGGGTTTCTTCATTTTTTTTATAAATAACTTCACCTGAATTAGCATCTATTAAAATAGCTGATTTAGCTTGAATAATTGGACCATTTACATAAAGATAAAAATATAAAACGATAAGTGCAGTAATAATAAAAGATAATAATAAAATTGTGAATTTTTTCAAGAATTGCATAAGCGATCCTCCTACTATGACATCAATAATAATATTGTAAAAAGGAATGCTTAATTAGGAAGAAAGAAAAGGTAAAGAATTTCTAAAGAATTATAAAAGATTATTAAACTTTGGATATTGATGGAAAATAAAAGGTTCAATTTCTTATCATATTAGAAATTGAACCTAAAATTATGGTGTATTAATTTTTATATGGTAGTAGTTTTACAGTGAAAGTTGTTTTCTTGTCATCACTATATACTTCAATCGTTCCTTTATGCAGTTCGACAATACTTTTTGCAATTGCTAATCCGAGTCCTGATCCACCAGTGTTTGTTGAACGTGATTTTTCAACACGATAAAAACGTTCAAAAATATGAGGTAAATCTGTACTAGGAATAGGTTGTCCGTAATTTGTTATATCAATTGTAATCATATTATTGCTTTCATAAGCGGTAAGGTCAATATAACCACCTTCGTTTCCATAAGCGATAGCGTTTATAATAAGATTTTCAAATACACGCACTAATTTGTCTCCATCAGCTAATACCATGAGTTTTTGAGAGGGGAAAGAAGGACGGCATTGAATATTTGCTTCTTGCACTTGTATTCGGAATTGAACAGTTAATTGTCCAAGTAGCTCTACAATATCAATGGGAGCAGAATATAAACTTAACTCTTTATTTTGAACACGGGTGTATTCAAACAAGTCATTCATTAATGCATTTAGACGTGTTACTTTACCATAAATGACTTGTATGTAATGACGTAATTCCACTTCATCTCTATAATTATCATGATGGATTAAATTCACGTATCCAACTATTGATGTAAGGGGAGTACGTAAATCATGTGATACATTTGTAATTAGTTCGCTTTTTGCTTGTTCTGCCTGTCTTTCTTCGTCAATTGACTCTTTTAATTGTTCAACAATTTGATTGACCCCAGTCGCTAACTCTTCTAAATAATTATGATTTACGATGGAAACTTTATGATTGAAATTTCCATCTGCAATATATCGAATCTCTTCTATCATTTTTTTAATACAAGTTTCATAGTAAAGCTTTCTCTCGTGACGATAAAAAATGTATAGATAGGATGAAAAAATAGAAAATAAAAATAAATAAGAAACAATCATCATCCATAAAGATTCTTTAATCCCTTTATACTTTTCATAACCAAAAATCCGAATGAATTCTTTACCGAGTTCGGTTAGAGTAAGTGAACTCTCGATTACACTCGTAATGAGGCGATATATAATTAATTCAGTAATAGGTGTAAGAGTGATAGCTAATAAAAACCAAAAAATTATCTTCCATTTTGGGATATCTTTTAAAATATCAAATGCTTCATTTCTCAATTTTATAGCCTACTCCCCAAACAGTATGAATAAATTTTTCTCCATTCATTACTGTTTCAAGTTTATCCCGTAAATTACTAATATGAACCATTACAGTTTTATTTGAGCCATAACCATCTTCATTCCAAACACGTTCGAATATTTCTTCGGAACTAAATACTCTTCCTGTATTGCTCGCTAGTAAATATAAAATATCAAATTCAATAGATGTAAGTTTAATATATTCATTATTTACTTTAACAGTATGATTATGCTTATGGATTTCAGCTGTTCGAATACGAATGATACCATCGTCTTTCTTTTGAGTAGCAGCGTTTTGGAAAGTGGATCTTCTCAGCAAAGCTTTCACTCTAGCGACTAATTCTAGTGGATTAAACGGTTTAATCATATAATCATCTGCACCTGTCATAAGCCCTAATATTTTGTCCATGTCTTCAGCCTTTGCACTCAGCATAAGGATAGGTACAGTATTATTTTCACGCACTTCCTGACAAACTTCTAATCCATTTCGCTTTGGCATCATAATGTCCAAAATCATGAGGTCAACTTCATATGCAGATATCATTTGTATTGCTTCATCACCGTCATAAGCTTTAAAAATGTTATATCCTTCATTTCGTAAATAAACAGCGAGTAATTCTACAATATCTTTATCATCATCAATAATTAATATGCTTTTATTCATTATATAGTTAGTTCCTTTCCTTACAAATCATCAACACTACTATAATAACAAACATTTATGTACTTTGTAGCAATGATTTTACATAAAATTTCATGTAACGTATTAAAAAGGAATTAAAGCATTCATAACGAATTAACAATAGAAGAATTATTTGAATTTCCTATTATATTGAAGGAACGTAATAAAGAGGAGATTAACGTGTTATATAATGAAAGATGTTCATTTACTCCAACTGGGAAAATAGAACACTCTATAAAAGAGTTTCTATTAAAGTACGATAAAGAATTTACATATCACCATTCAATTCGTGTGGCAAATGAAGCGCGAAAAATAGCGATAATGTTTCATGAAAATGAAGAAAAAGCAGAAATTGCAGGGTATTTACATGATATAAGTGCAATCTTTCCGAACGAGGACCGGATTAAAGTTGCTGAAGCAGTTGGAATCGAAATATTACAAGAAGAACGGAAATTTCCAATGATTATTCATCAAAAACTATCGAGAGTAATCGCAAGAGAGATATTTAAAGTGGAAGATGAAGAGATTTTAGGTGCAATTTGTTGCCATACTACATTGCGTAAACATGCAACGAAGATGGATTTAGTGTTATTTGTTGCAGATAAAATAGAATGGGATCAAAATGGGACACCATCATACTTAGTAGGTATAAAAAATGGATTAGAAAAATCTTTAGAACATGCTGCTTTTGTATATATTTCATATTTGTGGGAAAGAAAAGATACATTGAAAGTTATACATCCGTGGCTAGAAGAAGCTTATTGGCATTTAAAAGAACTTGTAGAGTAGAAAGGATACGAAAATGCAGTTAAAAGAATATATGAATCAAACATTTCCAGGAGTTACGTTAGTACCGTCCATATACTCTCAGTGGGAAAATCATCTACATTTTAATTTTGGGAAAGATAAATATCAAATTGTAGAAGGAACCGACGATTTAAATATGGAATACTTCTCTCAACTATATACAGATAATAAATACTTATTTGAAGATATATTTTTAAAAGAAGATGTAGTGTTTGTAGTAGCAAATGTTTATCGGTTTAAAAAGGAAAATATAAAAACTCCACAGAAAATAAATATATACAATAAATATATTAAAAAGAGAGATTTAAAGTTTCGTATAAGACAAGAAACGTTACCTTTTCTATTTGAAGATGAAGAAGCAGATTTATATTGTACATCTCAATTTTCTTTAAAATGTCTTGCGGAAGATATTAAATATGAACTACTTATTCAAGCTGTTAATCATGAGGATTTTCCAGATCTTTATCCTCGTTTTGGACGCAAAAAAGAGGTTTCTTATCCTGACGTATTTCTCATTAACGCAACGAAAGATATTGTCATGTTTATTTATGATGATAGAGGATGTGAAGTCATTGCGAAGAATAAAGAAATAATACGAGGCTTATATGAAAAATACAAAGAGTGGATTCCAGTTTATGAACGAGAAAGTATAGATAGCTTATTTAAATGACAGTAGGGGAAGTGAAGTGTGTAATGAAACGTATCGCAATCGTATCCGCATGGGAACCAGAACTTACGTATTTGCATCAACATTATCCGAGTGAACGTATTGAAAAAAGAGCAGCTTGGGAATTTCATTTTCATTATATAAATGATCTGGAAATTATTTCAGTAATAACTGGTGTTGGCAAAGTAAGTTGTGCTAGTTGTGTACAATTATTAATAAGTGAATTTCAGCCGGACGAGCTATTTATGACAGGAATATGCGGAAGTTTATCAAATAAGGTGAAAAATGGTCACATTGTAGTAGCACTTAATGCAATACAACACGATGTTACTGCTGCTGGTTCAGGGGAAGATGTTTTTAATTTATATGATGGTAGAACAGCACCTATTGAAACAACAAAGTCAATTGTAAGAAAAATAAAAAAAATACGATCTTATGATCCAGTTCACTTCGGTACGTTCTTATCTGGAGATCAGCGTATTCGTAGTTCCGAAATGAGATATTTACTGCATACTGTATACGGAGCATTGGCGGTTGATCAAGAAGTCGCTGCTTTCGCTTACGTATGTCATATAAATAAAAAACCATTTTTATGTTTAAAAGCTGCTTCAGATCAAGCGAATGATAAAACGAAAGAAGAACAAAAGGTTTTTAAAATGTTAGCATGTGAACGAGCATGTGAGCATTTAATTGCTTTTTTACGTGTTTATGAGATTACTGTAGTAAATAATAGATAGTTAAAAGATTCAGGTGAAAGAAATTCATTTCATGTATTTGAATGTAGTATATAACAAGCCAAAGCGGAGGATTATATTTATATGATTCAATATAAAAGATGTAGTGAAGTAAGTATAGATTTAGTGTATGGAGCTTTTAAGGATGGATTTTCAGATTACATTATTAAAATGGATGTTTCAAAAGAAGATTTTATACAAAGATTTTTTGGACCAGAAGGTAACTCGCTAGAACACTCTTTTCTTGCTTTAGATGGTGACAAATCTGTTGGCATAATACTTGGTGGTATAAAGGTTTATGAAACTATAAAAACAATGCGTTGTGGAACATTAGCTGTTCATCCAGAGTTTCGCGGCATTGGAGTAAGTCAAAAGTTATTTGAGCTACATAAAGAAGAAGCGATACAAAATGAATGCCAGCAACTTTTTCTTGAAGTTATTGTAGGTAATGATAGGGCGATTCATTTTTATAACAAATTAGGTTATGAAAAAGTGTATGATCTTTCTTATTATAATTTAAATGATGTAACTAAATTAACAAATAAAGATAATAAAAATATTGAAGTGCAAAGATTAGAATTTCAAACATTTAAACTTGAAATTCAGAAATGGCTTAACTTCCATATAAATTGGCAAAATGATATTGATTACATTGAAAAAACAAATAATACGTATTACGGTGCATATGTTGATAATGATTTAAAAGGCTCTGTATGTGTAAATGAACAAGGTAAAATTAGTTATATTTTCGTAGATAAAGATTATAGAAATATTGGGATTGGGATGAAATTATTACAAGTAGCAAGAGTAGAATCAAATTTATCAAGTTTATCTATTGGTTTTCCAAACAACAGTTTACTAGAAGGGTTTTTAAAGAAATCTGGGTTTAAAAAGAATTCTTTAGCACAATATGAAATGTATTTATTGTTATAAAAAGCGGAAGGAATTATTCTTTGCGCTTTTTATTTTTGCACTATGAGCGTAAAATATTTCTCATATATAATCCGTGAATAAGTCCCAACATACTATATGTGGAGGTCTTTTTATTAGAAGGTTATTTATAAAGTGACAGTAAAATAACGAGAGATTACATATTGAATTAGAAACGAGGAAGCAGGTTAGAAATTATAAAACTGTTCCAGAAAGCAGTGGATAGTTTTTTGGAAATTAGATTTTTTTGAAAATAAAAAGGCGGTTGTTTCCGCAACCACCTTTCAGTAAAACAAAGCACTTTTTCAGAAATAAATTATGGATGATTCTAAAAAAAGTTATAGGATATAATCCCATTTTTATAACCGAAGTGACGAGCTTAATTTATAAGAAAGGAATGACTATATTATATGAAAATTTGTGTATAATGGTTACAAAGAAAAGAGCAGCTAGCAAAAGTTATCTGCTCCATTAAAGGCATATGGTTAAGCAATGGTTTGTTTACAGTATTGATTGAATAGTAAGGTTTATCGAGAGAAGAGGAATTATATAAATTAAATTATGATAGTCGATATTCTCCATATTGACCAGAAAAAAACTAAAAATTCTAGTGAAATTCCAAGCGTTCTTTTCTTAGGTTTTTGAATTTCTTTTATTAGATAACCTACAGCACTAATTGCTATAAGTATGAAAAGAATGAGTTCTAATGTTTCTGGCATTATATCTACTCCTAATTATATATTTAATTTATTATATAACAATTAAAAGATTATTTGAAGATTAAAAGTAAGGATTGAAAAGTTTGAATTTGTTTCTTCTTTCGTTATCTTTTTAAATGTCACTTTCATAATAATATTTTATTTTGTAAAATATTATTATTTTATGTAGAATAGATAGGATGGGAGGGAATGAAATGAATTATGGTTTAAAGTTTAAGATTCTTGAATTACAATGTTTTATTCAAAAGACTTATTCTGATATTAAAACAGCATGTGATATTGCTATTTATCAAGAAAACACTTCTAAATATTTAATTTCATTAGGATTTTTGAATAAATCATATATGACTTATATAGAAGCAAAAAGATTTTATCGTGAAAATGACGAGCTTGTAAGTGTAGAATTTGATAATTTCTTTGATGCGTATGATAAATTAGAACACGAATTAAAACAAGTTATTTCAAGAGAAGATAAAAATCCTTCATTGCTACATAGCAAATTTGATCAGTTTCAACAGAAAATTGAAAATATAAATGACCTAATAAAAGTTTTGGAAAATGCTCGTTAATAAATTATTTTTCTTTGTTACATAGAAATTATACATTATAAACATTTTTGGGATAATATGTATTGCGAATCTATTGTAAGAAGGTGACTTTTGTTGATTACAGAAGTCACCTTTTTATAATATGCTTTATATCTGTAATTAATATATTGTGTTACACAATTCACTTTTATATGACTTCATTTATTGATGAAAATTAAAATAGAAAGATCTGAAAATAGAAACCTACTAAGGCTTATTTGCTATGATAACCTTAGAAAACTCAAACTGGATCTTTAAAAAAAGAGAATTTACACGTGAAATTTAATTTATCGAACCTTATATATATCTATAAAAAAGTTCATTAAAAGCAGTGATTTTCTCTAGAATAACTATATTTAAATAATGAATTAACGTCATTAAATTATGCGATTTTGTTTAATTTTATATGCTTTTTATTTTCTTTTTTTGATACGAATGAATAGTATAATTTTAACAGTTTTATATTTTAGGAAATTATAAGAGGTAAATATCATGAAAAATAAAAAAGAAATAGCTATAGTTGCATTAACAACAGGATTGGCTTTAACAGCTGTAGCGCCATACGGAATAGGTCATGCAGAGGAAACAGATCAACTACAAGTTCAAATGCAGGAGGAATCGTTCCGCTCAGGTGAACTTACTCAACCGTCACAAAAGACACCAGAAAATGTAGTAAAGGATGCACTTAAGGAGAAAACAGAACAAGCGCTTTCTCCAAAGCAAGTCAATGGAGAAACAGGAGTAGATTATAAAGTCTTTCAAAAACGTGGTTCGTATGATGGGACTACACTCGTACGTATGCAGCAAACATACGAAGGAAAAGAAGTATATGGCCATCAATTAACTGCACACGTAGATAATAAGGGTGTTATTAAAAGTGTTTCAGGCGATAGCGCGCAAAATTTAAAACAAGAAGATTTGAAAAAGCCTATTAAGCTATCAAAAGAAGAAGCCAAACAATATATTTATACGAAGTACGGGAGCGATATCAAGTTCATTTCTGAACCAGAAGTTAAGGAAGTTATTTTTGTGGATGAAAATAATGGACAAGCTTCAAATGCATATCAAGTTACATTTGCTGCTGCAACACCAAGCTATGTATCTGGAACTTATTTAGTGAATGCCGATAATGGTGAAATGTTGAAAAATATGGTACAAGAATCAGGTTTAAAAGTAAGTGAAGAGCATGCTGAACCTTTAAAGGAAAGTAGAAAAAACAATTTCGTATCACTAACTGGAACAGGGAAAGATGATTTAGGTATAACTCGCACTTTTGGTATTTCTGAACAAAGTAATGGGAAATATGCTCTTGCTGATTACACAAGAGGGCAAGGAATTGAGACATATGATGTAAATTATAGAGATATTACAAATGAAGAAAAATATTATCCTGGTATATTAGTAACTAGCACTTCACCAACATTTACTGATCCAAAGGCGGTAAGTGCTCATTTTTTAGCAACAAAGGTATATGATTTTTATAAAGATAAATACAAGCGTAATAGTTTTGATAATAAGGGAAAAAAAGTAGTATCAGTTGTACATGCATGGGATTCTGGAGGAACAAATAACCCTAAAAATTGGGAGAATGCATTTAGTGCTAATATTAATAAAATTAGTATGCTTATATATGGTGATCCCATGGTGAAAGCGTTCGATATAGTGGGCCATGAATTTACACATGCGGTTACCTCTAGCGAATCTAACCTTGAATTTTTCGGAGAATCTGGTGCAATTAACGAAGCGTTATCTGATATTATGGGAACGGCTATTGAGAAATACATAAATAACGGGGAATTTAACTGGACAACAGGAGAACAAACTGGATCGGTTTTCCGTAATATGAAAAATCCATCTTCAATCAATTATTCAAATGGAGTACCATATCCAGATGATTATAGTAAATATAATGATTTAAATGGAGAGGATAATGGAGGCATTCATTTCAACTCAAGTATTATTAATAAAGTTGCGTATTTAATTGCTCAAGGTGGTACTCATAACGGTGTAACTGTAAATGGTATTGGTGAAGATAAAATGTTTGATATTTTCTACTATGCAAATACTGATGAATTGAACATGACTTCTAATTTCTCAGAATTGAGATTAGCGTGCCTTAAAGTTGCAACAAACAAATATGGAGCGAACTCAATTGAGGTTCAAGCGGTCCAAAAAGCTTTTGATGCAGCAAAAATTAAGGAAACAGTGAAAGAAAACGAAAAAACTGCCGAAAACCAAGTCCCAGAGTTAACTGTACCGTCTACAATTACACTACGTGTAGGTGATACGTTTGACCCGATGAGAAATGTAACAGCTGCTGATAAAGAAGATGGTGATTTAACAAATAGAGTACAGCATAAAGGCGATGTAGATACATCTAAACCAGGTAAATACATTGTGAACTACTTGGTTGTCGATTCCCAAGGGGGGAATGCAACGGATACGCAGACTGTAATTGTAGAGAAAAATGAAGAAATATTAGATATAGAGCCTAAATTAACAGCGCCTATTGGAGTGACTATTAATGTAGGAGATTCATTTGTTCCGATGACAGAAGTATTAGCTATTGATAAAGAAGATGGCGATCTTACTTCTAAAGTAAAAGTTGATGGTAAAGTAGATACATCTAAAGCTGGTACTTACGTATTAACATACACAGTTACAGACTCTAAAGGTCATGAAGTAACTGCGAAACAAACTGTAACGGTTACAGTTAGAGAAGAAGTTAAAAATGACAACCCAATACTAAAAGTACCTGCTACAACTACAATTAATGAGAATGATCAATTTGACCCAATGGTAGGAGTATCAGCTACTAATAAAAAGAATGATGACCTTACTTCTAAAGTAAAAGTTGATGGTAAAGTAGATACATCTAAGGCTGATACTTATGAAATAATATATAGTGTCAGAGATTCCGTAGGTAATGAGGTAAAGGCAATACAAAAAGTACTAGTGAAAGATAAAGACACTAGCAAAGCTAATGGCCTTGCTAATAATAGTAATATCTCAAACAATAGTAATTCAGATAAAAAAGAATATACATATAAAGAGCTTCCAAAAACGGGTGCAAGTACAACTAACAGTGCAGTAATGGGCATGTTGATGGTTATTGCAGGTACAGTACTCACTTTGATTCGTAAATTTAGAAAGACACATAAATAATAGTAGGTATAGGTATCATTCGTTTGAGGAAAAGAATTCATAATCCAGAAAAAACAAAGTGAAAAATATGTGAAACAAAAAAGGGAGTGTGTCTTAGGCGTAAATTATATTATCGGTACCGAAGGGCGAATGTCACTAGCTGATAAATAGTTTGGAATTTTGTACACACAATAATTATTAGATAAGGTTTTTACTTACTAAGATTTTAGTAGTTAGGAGGTACATTTGGCTTCCATAAAACTTTGCACTTGGATGTGATTCTGTCTACAGAAATATATTACGTAAAAAACACGTTACTATTCTCATTAAAAATAGTAACGTGTTTTTGTTGTTTAAAAATAGCCTGAATCGTAAAGTTCATGAATGTTAGAGTAGTTTTAAATAGCCATTCATTAATTACTGAAAACACTTTGTATTAATGGAAGTTTCACCTATATGACAACATGAGATTTCCGGTATTTACCAGGCGTTTCGTTAGTGAATTTTTTAAAAATTTTAGTGAAGTAGCTTTGATCAGTAAAATTGAGTGAAGCACAGATGTCAGATAAGGAATAGGTTGTAAAAGTTAATAATTTCTTTGCTTCTTCGATTCGTTCACGCTGAATATATTCACTTAATGAAATACCAACTTCTTTTTTAAATAATATAGATAAATAATCCGAATTCACGTTTGAAAATGTAGCAAGTTGTTTAACTGATATTGGATTGTAAATGTTTTTGAAAATGTAGTTTTTGCAAATAGCAATAGTCTGTGAATGTTGCTGTGCTTTTTGTGCCTTTACACGGTCTGCAAAAGTACAGAAAACATTTTTTAATAAATGCCAAACAGATTCTTTGTCTTTTAAATTTTCTGTTCTTTGGATATGTAGATCATAAATCTTGTAAGCAATTCCAGATGGAAGCCCTCCTTTTATCGCATATCTAGTAGCGAGTGTAATAGATGAAATACAAATGTTTTTATGACGTCTTAATTGATGGAATGAAGATAATGATGAAAGAGTCTCTTGTTGGAATACATAATAATATTTGAGTACTGTTTCTTTATCCCCGTTTTCTATAGCTCCAAGTAGTTGTTGCTCTAAATACAAATTATGACAGATAGATTCGTTATTTTGCATTGAAATATATACATCTTCGTTTAAGATACTGCTATGACTTACATGAAATGAGTCACTTTTATTTGCAAATGTACTTATATTTGAAATTTTTTTATAAAGAATGTTATGGAACAAAATCGCCATATTTACAAAGAAATATTGATCTTTGAGTGACAATGAAAAGTAATAGTCTCTTGTTTTTTTATAATTCGGCATAAAATGAAAGCTGCTATCCGTTTCGTTTTTAGAAAAGCTTACATCTGTTACAGGTCCAATAATAACAGTGCCGTTCACCATATAATCGCTCTTTATGTGAATTAAAATGAAGTGCCCTAGATGTTGGTGAGTCCTGAAGATGGGAGAATTATATGAATCATTTCTCTGATAAAGCATATGTAACTGTTCTATTTTTGATGTATACAATGAAAGTGAATCATTTTTTGATGTAAAAGCTAAAAGAATATTTTTGTTGCAATCTAAAAAACAAACTGGAACTTCAAAAGATTGGAAAAACATATTGCAAATGTACTCTATCTCAACTAGACTGAGCTTTTTAGTCATATTCTTCCTCCTTACAGTTGTGCGTGATAGTTGAATAAACACATATTCCTTTTTTCATAAGTAGAAACGGAAAAACTTTAGCAATAAAAATTATAAACTTCTAAGAATAATACCATAATTTAACATGAATAGCACATATTATTTGAATATACAGGTAATAGTTTTGGGGAGTAGCATAAAATATGAATCATCACACTTATTTGCTAGTTACTGCTAACATGTATCAAAAAATGTTTAAGATTGGATTCAAATAGAGATAAGAGGGGGAGATTAACGAATTGGCGCCTAAGTAATTAGTAAAAATTAGCGATGAAAGCTACTATGCAACAATAATAATTATTTTTGAAGTAGAGACATAAGTGAAATGTAGGAGAGAAAATTACATATATCATACGGGGAGACGACGTAATAGTAGAAATAAGAACAGTGAATAAGTGATTGTAAACAATGGGGTGTGGGGACAACTATGTTTTATGTTATTCGTTCAAGGCTGATACTTGGCACACTATTGCTCTTTAGATGGTAATAGTAAAAAATAGATTTTTAAAATGATAGAAGTAGTAAAGGGGATAATAGAGAAATGAAAAAAATATTAAGTGTGCTTCTAGTTGTTTTCTTAACGTTTTCAGCGTGGTCTAGTGTATTAGTAAAGGCAGCTTCATCAACCAAAGGTTCTTTAACGATTCATAAGTACGAACAAGAAAAAGATGGAACAACAGGAGTAGAAGGTGATGGTTCCGCAAATCAAGAGGTGCCAACAAATGCGAAACCGTTAAAAGGTGTAACGTTTGAAGTAATAAGGGTTGCGTCGTTTGAACAAATTTCAAATGATGGAAAAATCGTGAAAGAAGATGTGAAACCTGTAACGGGGGCAACTCCGTCTCAAGTAGTAACTGATGATAACGGACAAGCTGTATTAAAAGATCTTCCGCTAGGACGTTATGAAGTGAAAGAGGTGGCAGGCCCTCCACATGTTAATCTAAATCCAAATACGTATACAGTAGATATTCCATTAACGAATAAAGAGGGTAAGGTGTTAAACTATGATGTTCATATGTATCCAAAAAATGAGATTAAACGCGGTGCAGTTGATTTAATAAAAACTGGTGCAAACGATAAAGCATTAGCGGGTGCAGCATTCTCTGTATTTAAAAAAGATGGAACAGAAGTGAAAAAAGAGTTAGTAACGGATGCTAATGGTCATATTCGTGTGCAAGGATTAGAGTATGGAGAATACTATTTCCAAGAAACAAAAGCTCCGAAAGGCTATGTGATAGATCCAACTAAACGCGAGTTTTTTATTAAGAACTCCGGAACAATTAATGAAGATGGAACAATTACTTCTGGTACAGTAGTTAAAGTAGAAGTGAAAAACTATGAAGAACCAACTATTGATAAAAAGATTAACGGGAATTTGGAAGCGCTACCGATAAATCCGTTAACTAATTACAATTATGATATTAAAACATTAATTCCAGAAGACATTAAAGAATACAAAAAATATGTGGTAACAGATACTTTGGACAATCGTTTAGTGATGCAAGGAAAGCCAATCGTGAAGATTGATGGAGCGGAAGTAAATGCAAGCATTGTAGATGTAACTGTAGAAGGTCAAAAGGTAACAGCTACAGTAAAAGACTTTACAAAATTAGATGGTAAAAAAGAATTTCATTTACAAATTAAATCACAAGTAAAAGAAGGAATACCATCTAGTTCGGAAATTTTAAATACAGCAAAAATTGATTTTACAAATAAAAATGATGTAATTGGAGATAAAGAATCTAAACCGGTAGTTGTTGTTCCGACAACTGGAATTATTGAGTTATCAAAAATTGATGGTGATGATAAGAAGGAATTAAAAGGTGCAGAGTTTGTACTTAAAGATAAAAAGGGGAAAATAGTTGTTGTAGCAGGAAAAGAAGTAATAGGTGTATCAGATGAAAATGGTGTTATTAAATGGGCTAACATTCCATACGGAGACTATCAAATTTTTGAAACGAAAGCACCAACATATACAAAAGAAGATGGTACAACAGCTTCTTATCAATTATTAAAAGACCCAATTGATGTAAAGGTTAGCGAAAATAATCAAACGGTTAAATTAACGATAGAAAATAATAAAAGTGGATGGATTCTTCCAGTAACGGGTGGTATAGGAACGACTCTTTTTACTGTACTAGGTCTTATGTTAATGGTAACAGCAGCGTTTGTTTTCTTTAGGAAAAAGTTTGCTAATAAATAAAGTTTTAGGAACATGTAACCATGTGATGTAAAAAGGGGAGAAGCAAAATGCTTTCCTCTTTTCAATATTTTAGTATATACAGAGGTGGAAATATGAAACGAAATCTTGTTTTAGGAGGTATTTTTTTATTTGGATTAGGTATTTTTTTATATCCTACTATTAGTAATTGGTTGGCGACTCGTGCTCATTATTCTGAGATTAGTTCTTATGATAAGAAGATTAAAGCGTTACAAAAGAAAGAAATTGAACGTAGGGAAAAAGAAGCAGCCGACTATAATAAACAAGTCCAAACTTCCAAGCAAACATTTGCAGATCCATTTGCTGAGGAAAATAGTATTCAACAAGCGTATGCCGATGCGTTAAATTTAGGTGATGTAATGGGGTATATTGAAATATCGAAAATTAAAATAAAACTGCCAATCTATCAAGGTACCTCTGAAGAAGTATTGAGTCGGGGGATAGGTCATTTGGATTATTCGTCACTCCCGGTAGGTGGTGAGAATACGCACACTATTTTAACCGGGCATCGTGGTTTACCATCAGCAAAGTTATTTTCAGATTTAGATAAGTTGAGTGAAGGAGATCTTTTTTATATTCACTCTTTAGACAAAATTCTTGCCTATAAAGTAGATCAAATTAAAGTAGTTTTACCACACGAAACGAACGATTTGCAAATTGTGGAAAATAAAGATTATACAACATTAATTACATGTACGCCTTATGGAGTAAATACAAATAGATTGCTTGTTCGAGGTGAGCGTGTAGAGTTCAATCAGAAAGAAAAACAAGAAATAAGTACAGAGGTATTTATGTTTAATAAGTGGATGGTAATAGTTCCAATCCTATTGTTATGTGCGTTTCTAGTCGTAATTTATAAGAAAAAAATAACTAGATAGATTGTATGTATCCCGCAATAATGGGCAGTGGATCCATTAATTTAGGGATAAGCAAGGAAGGTATAGAAGGGATGAAGTAAATCCGTACTGATTAAAGTTCACTTTTTTTAACTGTAGAAAAAATACGGTAAAGGTGGGAACAAGGAAATTGAGGCTACAATTAAAGCTGGTAAGTATTCATTTAATGGTTTTGTTAATGATATGTGTAAGTTTTGTCATATATGTACCAAAAGAAGTTTATGGATCCATGGTAGACTTAAAAGGTTTAGGTGACATATCGCGTTATAATGCGATTATCTTTGGGAACCATAAAGCAGTTGGTGGAGACGTTGAAGGTGCAATCGCAGTTCAAGGTGATATGGATGCATCAGGTTATACGATTGTAGGTGCAGCGGCAGGTACATCTAATATAGTTGGCGAAAAATGGAGTGATGAAGGATATCCGTCTTTGTTATTGTCTGGAAAATTTAAAAAATCAAGAGAGGAATCTTTTATCATTCAAAACGGAATAGTCGTTATGACAAAAGAGAGTGATCCAGATCGTACAATACAATCTTCTTATGATCGTATTGTTTTTAAAGAAAAACAAGAAATTGATGCGAAATTCAATGAGTTTCGTAACATAGTGAACCAAGTCAATCAAGATGCAGGTCAATATAAAACGAATACCCCAATTCCAAACATGAGTTTTGGCATTGGAAAAGAGATAAACAATCCTAATATTTATGTTTCATCAGAATTGACAGGGAAAATAAATTTAGAAATAAGAGATGTATTTTTACCCAATGCTAAGGACAAAGATTTTATTGTTATGTATTCGGATGCAAGAGAGATTACCTTTAATAAGGGGTCTATTTTATATGACACGAACGATATAGGAAGGGCTACGGATATAATTCCTACATCACAACCCTATTCTTCTGATTCACCATTTACTGAGCTATATGGGAAAGTGGTTTGGGTTTTTCCTAATGCGAAAAAAATCACAGCAGAGGGGTATGGTGTTGTTGGAAGTGTATTTGCTCCAAATGCTGTATTAGAAACAAAAGGCGGTTCAATTAATGGACAAGCATTTGTCGGTACAGTGCAACAAACTGGTGGATTCGAATTTCACAATTTCAAATTTAACTGGAAACATTGGAACAAGCCTAGTACAGGGAAAATAAAAATAAAAAAAGTAGATAGTAATAATAATGATAATAAATTAGCAGGAGCAAAGTTTCATATAGAAGATTCAAACGGAAAAGTAGTCGGAGAGTTAATAACAGATGAAAAAGGAGAGGCGATATCTAAAGATTTACCAATAGGAAACTATAGCCTTGTAGAAGTAGAAGCGCCTAAAGGTTATGAATTATTGAAAGATAAAGTAGTTGTAAAAGTAGAAAAAGATAAAGTGATAGAAATGAAAATAGAAAATAAAAAATTGCCAGATCCAATAGGGAAAATAAAGCTTGTGAAAGTAGACACAAATGATAAAAATAAAAAGCTAGCAGGAGCAAAATTTCATATAGAAGATTCAAAGGGAAAAATAGTCGGAGAGCTAATAACAGATGAAAAAGGAGAAGCGATATCTAAAGATTTACCAATAGGAAACTATAGCTTAGTGGAAGTAGAAGCGCCTAAAGGCTATGAATTATTGAAAGATAAAGTAGTTGTAAAAGTAGAAAAAGATAAAGTGATAGAAATGAAAATAGAAAATAAAAAATTGCCAGATCCAATAGGGAAAATAAAGCTTGTGAAAGTAGACACAAATGATAAAAATAAAAAGCTAGCAGGAGCAAAGTTTCATATAGAAGATTCAAAGGGAAAAATAGTCGGAGAGCTAATAACAGATGAAAAAGGAGAAGCGATATCTAAAGATTTACCAATAGGAAACTATAGCTTAGTGGAAGTAGAAGCGCCTAAAGGTTACGAATTATTGAAAGATAAAGTAGCTGTAAAAGTAGAAAAAGATAAAGTGATAGAAATGAAAATAGGAAATAAGAAATTGCCAGATCCGGGTGGGAAAATTGAAATTGAGAAAGTGGATGGCAAGGATATCAATTTAAAACTAAAAGGTGCTGTATTTCAAGTGTTAGATAAAGAAGGGAAAGAAGTTGCTAGATTAACAACAGATGAAAAAGGAAAGGTGATTTCCAGGCAATTAGTACTAGGAAAATATACGATTAAAGAAATAAAAGCACCAAACGGATATATGTTACTTAGAGATCCAATAGAGGTAGAAATTACAGAGGCAGTAAGGACACAAAAAATAACAGTAAAAAATGCGAAGAATAATTGGATGATTCCTAATACTGGTGGCAGTGGTACAACAATTTTTTATGTGGTTGGTATTTTGGTAATGTTTGGTGTGTTATATTTCTGTAAGAAAAAGCATGTGTAAATAGTTATGAAAACAGTACATATAATGAACTGTTTTCATAACGTTAGACAGATTTTGCATTAGACAATTTTAATGGCATGAGTTCGGTATTGTACCGGGCTCATGCTACTGAATTTCCACTTAATTCGTTTGTTGTGATAATAATCACTATATTTTTATGACGTTTAACAATTCATTTTTTCGCTAAAGTACCATATAACGGAATAATAGAAAAGTTACATTCGACTGAATGGTTTTATTTAATAAATCCAATTTGCTTCTTAGTTCATTCAGAAACTACTTTAAACTTTTCTCTCATATTAGAGGAGGGATATATGTTTCTTAATTTGTTGCAGCAGGAAAGGTTATAGTAAACATAGAATATATTGATAAATCAAAATGTTTACGGGGTGAAAATGATGGTAATAAAACAAGATGAAATTAAAGTAGTAGTTGGAGCTGGAGTGTTTAATAATAATCCAGGTTGGATTCAAACGCAAGAAGATGAACTTAATTTACTAGACAATACCACTTGGGAAGAAAGATCTGAATACAATTCTATTTCAGCTATTTTAGCTGAGCATGTATGAGAACATCTTACGTTTGAAGAAGGTGTAAAAGCAGCTGAAATTTGTTATGAATTTTTAAAACCATCTGGTCATATTCGGTGCGGAGTCCCTGATGCATTCTTTCAGGATGAGGCATATCAAAATATAGTTCAAATAGGGGGCCCTGGTCCGAAAGCTCATCCAGCAGCAAGTCATAAAATCGTTCATAATTACAAAACATTAACGAAAATGTTTGAAACGGCTGGATTTGAGGTAGTTTTACTTGAGTATTGTGATGAAAATGGTCAATTTTATTACAACGAATGGGATGCGAATGACGGTGTTATTTTCCGTTCGAAAAGGTATGATTCTAGAAATCGAGGCGATAAACTTGGTTTTCCATCGTTAGTTGTTGACGCAATTAAAAGATAAGTCATTCAAATAAAGTAGGTATGAGTGCATGAGTCGCAAATGCGGCTTTTTTATTTGTGCTGTAATTATAATAAATCAATGAATTTTCAAAATGTCATCTACACATTAAATTAATATTTAGTTGCCATAGAGATTTCTTTTATGCATAAATTCGTGTAAAATAAAATAAGAACATACATTCTGTACGTGAGTGAGGGGAAGAAATATGTTAGCTGAGATAGAGAAACAATCTAATGGGTATATTGTAAAATTTGAACGCCAATTTCCTTATACGATAGAGGAAGTTTGGTCTGTGTTAACTGAAAACAGTAAGCTTAAAAAATGGATGTCTAATTTGCAGATTGAAAACCTTAAAACAGGTGGAATGATAAAGTTCGATATGATGGACGGTTCATTTTTAAATATTGATATTTTAGAGTGTCAACTAAATGCAGTACTTGAATTCAAATGGGATAAAGGTCGTGTCCGATTTGAAATACATAAAGCAGGAAATGGATCCCTATTACTTCTTAAAGAATTCATTCATGAATTAACAGATCATACACCGAAAGATATTGCTGGTTGGCATATTTGTTTAGAACTTTTTTCTTCCGTGTTAGAAGGAAAAGAGAAGGAATTTCCAAAAGATGAGTGGCAACAATGGTTTGGAAAATACAAGGTTAAGATTCATGAACTGAAAGGTTAATTACATAATAGGTAATATTAATTGTGTAATTATTATATTATAAAAATGTTTTTTAAAGAAAATAAGAATAGAGGTTAATATGAAAGTAAATCAATTAATTGCTAATAACATAAATAAATTAGATGCAACTATACCATTTAATAAATCGTTTGGAATTGCTGGTTTATCTGGATCGGGTAAAACAACTTTTTGCCAAACAATTGGTGAAGAGTCAAAAAAACGATTAGTTTCTTTATTACCAAAGGCTGAATATCAATATTTATTTCCTAACATTATGGAAACAAATTTTAGTGCTATTAAGATGGAAGAAATGCCATTAGTACTTTTTCTAGGAAAATCATCGATTTCGTCTAATCCGCGTTCAACGATTGGTACTCATACTGGTGTTTTTACAGCGGTTCGGGAAAAACTTGCTGAAGTATTTAATCTTTCTCCAGAGGTCTTTTCATTTAATAATCAACTAGGCTGGTGTACTGGTTGTAAAGGTCGTGGTACTACAAAAAATGTTGAGTGTAAAAAATGTAAGGGAAAACGTTATAGTGAAGAAATTGAACAATATGAAATTGATTTGTTCGCTAATCCGCATTCAATTTCAAATATTAATGATTTAAGTGTTGAATCTATTCTTTCACTAGCAAAAGAATTAAATATTAGTGAAGAAAAACAGCATATACTGCAAAATATTATTAATATGAACATTGGCTATTTAACATTAAATCGAATTATGGGTACGTTGTCAGGTGGAGAATTAACACGACTTTACTTAGCTGAATTCATGGCAGTAAGTGAAAATGCAGTAATTATTATTGATGAGATTTCTGTGGGGCTTGATCATGTAACATTATTACAAATATTAGAAGAAATCGAAAAGTTAGGGTGCAAAAATCAAATTTGGCTCATTGATCATTCAGATACAGTACTAGATACAACTGATGAGCAATTATTCTTTGGACCTGGTAGTGGAAAATATGGCGGGAAAATTGTGAAAGAATCACCAAGACCAAAGCCAATACTGTCAGAACGAAATAACGAAATGCCAACAGAATATTATACATTTCGTGAATTATATTGTCGAAATATCCAAATGACTAAATTTCAGATTCCTAAAAATAGACTTGTAACTGTTACAGGGGAATCAGGATGTGGAAAATCTACACTTGTTAATGAATGTATCGCTAAAGATTTTCAAAAGCGATATCCAAAAGACAAACTTGTTATGGTAGGACAAGATCGCAATCAGTCAATTACAAGTCGATCAACCGTTGCTACTTTCCTTGATATTAAAAAGAAACTGACAAAGTATAGTGAAGAAATTGATGATATTTTTGAACGTTCAATTGAGGATATTATTGATGATCTTCCAAATGAAGATATCGTATATAAGCGCTTGAGTTTACTAATCAAATTAGGACTCGGCTATTTAACATTAGAAAGAAAAACACAAACATTATCAACAGGTGAGTTTCAATGTGTTCATTTAGTGTCGGAGTTATTTGCCAACACAAGAAACCCACATACTTTATTTATTTTTGATGAGCCTTCAAAAGGTTTATCACAAAATATTTTAAATCAATTTATAGATAGTGTCAGAGGGATTTTACAAGATGAATCAGTCTCAATCATAATGATTGAACATAATAGTTACATGTTAGAAAGCTCTGATTATATAGTTGATTTTGGAAAAAGGCAGAATGAATCTGTAGAGCATTTGGATGTTAGTAGTCATGATGATTATTATCGTCAAAAAAGTAGTGTGAAAAAGGCTGCACAAATACATATTTCTTCAACGCTCAAGCGTAAAGAAGGAATTCACTATGTAAAAGAAAATCATATTAACTATTTTAAAAATGCTGAAAACGTCTATAAGGGGGGGATTTTAAAAAGTTTATCATCAATGGCCCGATTAATTTATGGCGAATATCAATCTGATACAATTGCACCAATAATTGCTATTGATCTTGAAAGACATTTGTATAGTCAATATAGTTTCTTATATGAGATTGGTGGATTAATTAATCAAATTATAGCTGCCCATCCAACCAATAAAGATACGAGAAGTTTTGATTTTTATTCACAGGATAATCACTGTCCGTCTTGTTCAGGTCGCCTTAAGATTGAAGTCTTTAATAAAGACATTACAATACAAGATAAAAATGTTCCATTTTGGGATGGTTTATTCGATCCGGAAATCATGAAAGTATTGAAATTTTATCAATATGAAAAAATAGAATTTTTATTTGAAGAAATTAAAAATGAACTCGGTCATGATTTATCAAAGAGCTATAATGATATGTCAGAAGAAGAAAAACATACATTTTGGTACGGGTATTTTGAAAAATCATTTTATGATAAGAAAGGTAAGACACGTAGAACATGGGTAGGATTTAATACGATCATTGGTGGATATATTGTTATTTCTAAAGCAGCTATTAAAGAACAAATTAAGGAATCTAAAGAAATCATGACATGTCCAATTTGTGAGGGGACGGTTTTAAATCATCATAAACCGCTTAAGTTTGGAAACTCAGACATTCGTGAAATAATTAATCAGCCTATGGATGAAGTGTTGAACACAGTTGGTGATTTACCGGCACTCGTTAAATTGAAGTCTATAATAGGTGGAGATATGAGATTGACAGAAGATGTTTCTTTATTGCCAAGAAAAGCACAAGTCGCACTGAAAATGTTTGAATTAGAACAAGCAAGTTTTTCAAACTATGAAATGGTGTTACAAAATGTTTTACCATTCTGGGACGAAATTAAAGGGAATATAGAATCCATTAGCGACAATAATCAAGTAACTATTTGTGATTTTTCTAATGTTTATGAAACAAGAGAAACCATTATAGATCAGTATTTCACAAATGGAAAATATAAAAAACTAACATATGTATACGAAGCATTTGGTTACAAAAAATTAGTTACACAAATTAATAAAGTTAAAAAAAGCAACCCATGTCCATTTTGTAACGGAAAGAAAGTTATAACTGAAGATAATCTACATGATGGCGTGTTTAAATTAACAATTCCATGTGTAACTTGTAATGCAAGTGGTATTAATGATGAAGGGCTTAAAGAAATTGTTGATGGCATAGATGTGCAAACATGGTTAACTGGAACAGTTAGTGATGTTGTGGATGAAAGTTTATTAACGGAGGCTGTTGCACAAATACCGATTTTTAATCGTATTCGTGAGTTGGATAAACGAGATATGATGGCAGTTTATGAATGTCTGGAGATTAACAAGTAAAATTTTATTAGTTTATGTGTTATTAAAACCACTAATACAATTAATATTAAGCGTATATTCTTAATGGTGAATGTAATAGCACAGTATGATTATTACGAAATAACGAAAGAAGATCCAACTTCTTAATATCAAAATTAAGAAGTTGGATTTTTTAGTATTTTTATGTCCCACATACAATATTTCTCACTACGGAAAGAAGTATAAGTGGAAGGGAGAATGAAAACTAAAAGGGATAAAAGGTTGATATATTATGTAATAATTATATTATAAAAGTGGAAATTAGAGATAAATATAGGTCATGAGTGCTGATGTGTGTAAACCTTTTTGTTTTATTATCTGATTTTTTAAATTTAACAGAAATATATACTTGAATGAAGTATATATTTCTGTTAAATTTATCCTATGGACAGAACAAGTTTAATTAAAGGCCATTTAGAAATGTGTGTATTATCGATTTTATCGAGAAAGAAAAGTTATGGATATGAAATCATGAAAGAGCTTGAAGTACACAATTTAAAGTTGAAAGGAGTAGGAAGTATTTATCCCATTTTAACTAAGTTGAAAAATCAAGAATGGGTTAATACATATCAAGAAGTAACAGCCAGTGGCAAAGTTAGAATTTATTATGAAATTAATGACAGCGGGAAAATAAGACTTGAGAAGAAAATTAATGAGTGGCTAGAATTGCAATCTGATATTCAAACATTATTAAAAAGCGGTTTGAAAGGAGACCTTTTGAAATGAGGAATGAACTAAAAGGTAAAGAACAGCAATTTTTAACTGACGTACTTAAAGAGTTAAAGCAATACGATATAAGCATAGAAGAAAGGGAAAATATTAAACGACAATTATTAGAACATTTTCAAGAATGTCGTGAAGATGGCGAGGATAGTATAAATAATCTAGGAACTCCTCAATTATTTGTTCAAGATTTTTTGGAAATAAATGAAATTGATATACGAGTAAAAATGAAACAATTTCAAAATGAAAATGGAAAATCAAATGCACTACTATTAAGTGGCATATTCATCGCATTTATTACTTACCTCATCTCACAAACTACACTTTCAATATTTTTAACTGAATCATTTCATTCAACTCATAGTAAAAATTCATTTAATTATAATCTTTTATATCGTATAGCAGAGAATCAGTGGTGGAACTATGTATTAATAATGATTAGTTTTACACTCTCTATATTAGTATTTATTAGCCTAGTAAGTTATAAAAAAAGAAAGCTATCCAAAGTATAATGAAGAAAATTATCTATAAAGTATTTCAAATTTGTATTCTTTGTAATGTATTAATATTATGTATCGTACATCCAAAAGTTTATGCTGAGCAAAATATTAAAGTTACTTTAGATAAGTACATTGAAAAATTTATAAAGGAGCAGAACATTCCAGGAGCTTCTGTTGCAATTGTACATCATAAAGATGTATTCTTCGCAAAATCGTGGGGAATTACTGGAGAGTCTGAAAAAAAGGTAACTAGTAAAACACCGTTTGCCATCGGTTCAATAAGTAAATCTTTAACAGCTTTAGCTATAGTAAAGTTAATAGAAGATAAAAAAATAAAACTAGAGGATCCAGTTCAACAACATCTCCCTTGGTTTAAACTAAAAGATACTCAATTAACCTCGAATATAACAATCCAACATCTACTAACTCATACGAGTGGAATAAATACATTTGAAGGTTTAGCATTATCAGATAAGCAATTAAAAAGTTCTACATCATTAAAAGAAAATGTAATGAAACTTTCAAATGTTAAATTAACTGCTCCACCAGGGGAAATATATCAATATAGTAATGCGAATTATATTGTTTTAGGTGCACTTATTGAGGAAGTAACAAATGAAACATATTCTTCATATATGGAAAAGCATGTTTTTCAGCCATTAAAAATGAATGGTGCGGCAACAAATAAAGATAGTGCATATGAAAAAGGATATTTAACAGGCTATCAATCTTGGTTTGGTATACCAAGAAAAAGTGAAGTGTCCTATGATAATGCTGGGGCACCGTATGGTTATATTACGGCGAATTTGGAAGATATGATTCAATATATTATGTTTTTAAATCGCCAAGAGCACACTCAATTTTTAAAGAGAGAAAACATTGACCTTTATCTATCACCACTTTATAAAATAAATCCAGAAAAAAGTTATGGGTTTGGATTAAGAACAACGAATTTAAATGACAACGAAACGATGATTTGGCATTCAGGATCTACCCCCGATGCTCATGCTGAAATGTTTACTTTTAATAATAGCGGCTGGGGTGGTGTGATTTTAACGAATAAAAATCATGTATTAGAAGAGGCGACACTAGTGGTATTGAAAAAGGGAATTATTAGTATTTTGAATGGTGAAGAACCTCATGAAGTTCCTAAAAATATCCCCATCACACAAATTGTTATGTCGTTAGTTATACTTACACTTTCCGTTACATCAATTATGTTAATTAAAAAATATAAACATAAGAAAAACCGTAAAAAATTCAATTTGTTTTTCATAGGGAGTCTATTTCTAATATTATCAATTATTTTAATCCCATCTCTTACTTATAGCACAAATTCACCGTGGCATACGATTGAAGTATTTTCAGCAGATGTAGCTTTACTAACTAGAATTATAATAATCTTATTTGCTGTAAACGGACTAATATCAATCTTAATTGCCTTAAGAAGGCAGAAAGAAGGTAATTAATTAAAGAATTATAGTTCAAGTTGTTATAAACAGTTGACTCTCACACGATGTCATTGTTTAAAATGAAGTTGAGCTTCGAAGCGGATGGGAATTTTTAGGGGGAAACCATGTTTAAAATTGGAGATTTTTCAAAATTATCTTCCATTAGTATACGTATGTTGAGACACTACGATAAAGTGGAGCTATTACAGCCAGTAAAAGTCGATGAGCAAAGTGGTTATCGATATTATTCAGCGGCTCAACTAAAGAAAGTAAATCAAATTCAAACGTTAAAAGGTATGGGGTTTAATATTGCTACCATCAAAGAAATAATAGAATGCGATAATATAGATAGTAAAAAAGAGCAATTTTTAAATCGTAGTGCTCAAATTAAAGAAAACATGAATAACCTCCAAAAACAATTACGTCTCCTCGAAAACTCAATGAAAACGATGAGAGAGGATGTTGTTAAGATGAATTATCATGTTTCAATAAAAGAAATTCCAGAAAGAAATGTAGCTACTGTTAGAAAGGTTATTCCATCGTATAATTGTGAAGGCGATTTATGGAGTATATTAATGCAAGAAATTCATATGAAAAATATTAGTATGGCTCACCCGAGTTATAGTATCGCTGTCTTCCATGATCAAGAATACAAAGAAAATGATGTGGATATAGAAATACAGCTAAATATCTTAGGAAAGCATGAAAATACAAAAGATGTTCATTTTCAAAAAATAGAGCCAATCAAAGTAGCTTCTATAACAGTAAGCGGAAGTTATGAACAAATGACAAACGTAAATGAAGCAGCCGCAAAATGGATTGAGACGGAAGGTTACGAATTAGCAGGCCCGATGTTTAATATTTATCATGTGAGCCCAGCGATGGAACCGGATCCTAATAAGTGGGTTACAGAGGTTTGTTATCCAGTTAAATGATGATAAAGAAAAAAGGCATTATTTATATGCCTTTTTTCTTTATCAACTTATCCATAAATATTAAGACAAATTACTTCTAGATTCGATTCGTCAACTACTAGCACTACTTTATTTGCAAATGTACAAAATGAGCGGATTGTAATGGATTCCTTTAATGAATCCTCTAAAAACCAACCTGTTGGTACTAAAGAAATGCAGCCATCTTATTGGAAATTTCAGCAGTGTTTACATTAGCAACAAAAGCGACCGTAATAAGGGGCTTTTGTCTTAAATAATTTAATGATATGTGTATCCTCCATCAGGAAATAATACACTAGCCGTAGTAAACCCATTTTGCATTAAATACAGGACAGTATGTGCAATTTCATCATTATGCCCAGGTCTCTGTACAAGAGAAAGAGACTTATAATCTTCATAAGCAGCTAGTCTTTTTTCGTTTTGTTCATTCTCTCTTCGTATCGTTCCAGGAGAAACAACATTAACTCTAATCGGAGCTAATTCAACAGCTAGAGCTTTTCCTAAACTTTCAATAGCACCATTACAAGCTCCATAAGCAGGTGCGCCTTTAAGTGGTCTTTGACTAAATGCACCAGACATTAACACGATAGATCCAGAGTTTGAAAGAAAAGGAATGGCATATTTTACGGCATAATATTGAGGCCAAAACTTTCCGATAAAGCTACTTTCAGCAACTTCCTCCGTAGGGGTTATTGGCCCAAGTGTGTAAGAAGCTCCAGGTGTGAATAAATGATTAAATTTCCCGATATCCTTGAAAAAATCTTGTAATTGCTCTTTATTTTGATTATCCAATACAAAAGTTTGAAGGTGATTGTTATTTATTAATTCTTGAGCAGCCTTTAGCTTTTCTTCTGAGCGTCCGGCAATAATAACATGTGCACCTTGTTCAATTGCTTGTGTAGCTGTTGCTAATCCTATACCAGAACTCCCGCCAATAATAACGATTCGTTTATCTTTTAATGTAGTAAAAGACATGATTAAGTCTCTCCCTTAATATAAAATTAAAAATAAATGTGTGTTGTTTTTATTATTCGTTAAAAAATGGTTATTGAAAAGTACGCACTTTACTTGTACTTAGTCGCAACTTTCGTACTAATGAGTCAGTGAACGGAGAAATAACATGAAAAATTATTTATTATGATCTATGATGGGATTGGAGAGGAGAGGTGAGAAGATGGATTTACAAGAACCTAAATTAAAAGGGGTAATAGCGACATTACAAATAATCGGTGGGAAATGGAAGCCATTGATTTTATTTATTTTGCTAACAGATGGAACGAAACGGTTTGGTGAATTAAAGAGATTACTACCCGATATATCTCAAGGAACATTAGCGAAGCAGCTTCGTGAATTAGAGCAAGATCAACTAATAAAACGTGAAATGTATCAAGAAATACCACCTAAAGTGGAATATAGCTTATCTGAACATGGAAAAACGGTAAGCGCTGTGTTGGATAGTATGTGTGGTTGGGGTAGAGGACATTTAGAATTTATCGATAATAATAGACTATAAAATTATTATGTAAACTAATTGTTTTTGTAGAAAGGTACTTTTTTAGTAATTTGTATTTTATAATATATAATTAAATAATGTTATTACACATAAAATCTTCCAATTGAGGTGGGGTAGATGAAATCCTATATTATTAGAAGTAACTAGTAGTTCGGGGCTGAAAAATGCATACTAGATATAAAAGAAGCTTTACGAAAATATAAACTATGAGTCTATATTGAGAATCATCAGTACTAAACATTTCATGCATTTTACAAAGGGGAAATAATAAAATGAACGAATTAGAGTACATAAACTTTTATGATAAAGTAGGAAGATTAAATGGGTGGGATTTCAGTAAGCTGAAATGTGAAACGGTAGGAGACACTTGGGACTTTTATGGCGAAGTGAAAGAAAGATGCAAACCATCAGACATGCTACTTGATGTAGGTACAGGTGGAGGAGAAAATGTACTTAACATAGCATCTTCAGCTAAATTGTTAATTGGAATAGATAATTCTAATGGCATGATTGAAACAGCACATTCCAACTTGAAAAAAGCAGGTGTACAAAATGTTGAGTTTCTCCAAATGGGTTCTGAAGCTTTAACGTTTCCGCATGCTTATTTTGATATTGCTTCTAGTTGTCATGCACCGTTTCTAGCATCTGAGTTAGCAAAAGTAATGAAAAAAGGTGCTTTTTTCTTAACACAACAAGTTTGTGAACATGATAAATTAAACCTTAAAGAAGCATTTGGCAGAGGACAATGCTTAGGTGAAAGAGATGGCACTTTAAAAGAAAAGTATATGAGTGAACTTATTAGTGCAGGATTTGAACTCGTGCAAGTACGTGAATATGATGTTACTGATTATTACAGTACACCTGAAGATCTCATTTTCTTATTAAAACATACGCCTATTATTCCTAATTTTGGAGAAGGGGAAGAGGATTTTACTATTTTACAAAAATTCATCGACCCGAATAGTTCTGAAAAGGGGATTCGTACGAATTCAAAGAGGTTTATGATTATTGCTGTTAAATTATAATATATTTTAGTGTGAAAGCTTATTTTCTATTAAAGAAAATAAGCTTTTTTGTATGGAAAAGAATGCAGGAAAAACTTGAAAATAATAGAAATAAGTTAAGCGCTAATCAAAAAATCGAAATATGGAGGATAGTTGTTTTGAAACGTTACTATATTAACAATGAAAAATTAAACGTACATATTACTGAATGGGGAGAAAAGGATAAACCCGTTATTTTTTGTTTACATGGATTAGGTAGTACAAGTTTAAGTTTTATAGAAATCGCAGAAGAACTAAAGGAAGAGTATAGACTTATATCCATTGATGCACCTGGGCATGGTAAAACACCGCCCTTTGAAAGAACAAAAGATTATGAGATGCAAAACTTAGCAAATTGGTTAAATGAAATAATAAATGAACTAAAAATTGAACATTTTTATTTTCTATCACATTCGTGGGGAAGTTTTGTAGCGCTATTTTATTTATTACATAATCCAGAAAAAGTATTAGGAAGTATTCTCATTGATGGAGGGTACCAAACGAAAAGGCTTCAAGAAGAAACGTTGGAAGAAGAAATTGCTTATTATGAAAAGGACTTTGAAGAGTATGTTTTTAATAGTTGGGATAATTTCTTTAAAAGTGAAAAAGAAGTGTATACAAGATGGTCTCCATTATTAGAACTTGCAGTTAAGGATCTTGGTATAGAAATAGATAATAAAGTATGTTGGCATGCGAGGGGTACAACAGCTGGTAATATCGTAAAGGGTATGCACAAGGATGAAATAATGGATATATATGAGGAGTTACCATCTAATATAATATTACTTCGTGCTACAGTACCAAAAATTTGGGATGAGTATAGAGGGAAGACAGCGAGTATTTTTAGTGAGAGAACAAAAGCGACAGTAAAACTAATCCCGAATTCTACCCATCTGTTACATTGGGATTATCCGGAGGTTATAGTAGAAGAAATAAGAAAACATTGGTAAAGTCCAATATAATTTAAAAAGGTTGATTCTTGCAATGTATTAGAATCAACCTTTTTGAAGTGGATGTAATAAAACGTATTGAGCAAGTTGTTTGCTTAAAGTGTTATTTTTTTGCCGGTGTATTTCCCATCGCGATAGAAATTCTATTCCAACTATTAATTTGATTAATAATCAAGACAAGGTCAATATATTGTTTTTCATCATAATGTTCACATACTCGTTTGTATAGGGAATCAGGAACTCTTTTAGTAGGAATAAGTATAATATGCTCAGCTAATTCAATTGCGATTTTTTCCTCCGCTGTATAAAAAGTACATTCACCCCAAGTACTTAAGCAATAAATTCTTTGTTCAGTCTCTCCCATTTTTCGTGCATCAGATGTATGTAAATCTATGCAGTAAGCACAGCCATTGATTTGAGAAACTCTAATTTTAATAAGTTCTCTAGTCGTTCGATTAATCGTGGATTGTTTTGTGTACTTTTCCATGTCCATCATAATTTTCATAGCATCAGGTGCAGCATCATAGTAAGAAATTCTTTGCGTCACAACACAACACTCCTTTTAGCTTAAAATATTATTCATTATATCTTGAAGTGGTCGTTCATACTAATTATTTGTACTAAAACGCAAACTGCTTAAAGCTTAGATTGTATTAGCTGAAATGTTAACGCAACAGTTCTAATACAAAAGTAGTAGTTTGTTAATTAAAGTTTCAATCTCCAGATGGATTTTTCCTGTTAGTTTTTGAAATACAATACTAATAGAAATAATGAATTTGGAGGTTTATTATAATGATTACACACATTTCAGATATTAAACTACAAACTGTTTCTATAGAAGGAGTAAAACAAGTATACAGAGATATATTATCTTTTCCGATAAAAAAAGAAACAGCATCATTTATTCAATTTGAAGTAACGCCATACACAACAATTAGTTTTCAGGAAGTGTATGAACCAATTGCACCTGCGCATTTCGCTTTTGAGATTCCATATTCAAAATTTCAAGAAACAGCAAACTGGCTTGAAGGATCTGGTTTACTCATTGTGAAATGGAAAGATGGTCATACAATTGACGAGGAGAGCGGTCGATTCAATTTATACTTTAAAGATGGTGATGGAAATCTTCTTGAAATTATCGCACATAGTTATATTAATGAAGAGGTATTAGTTTCACATTCACCGTTAAACGTTTTATACGTAAGGGAAATTGGTCTTCCTGTTAAAAGTGTACCTGTATTTACGGAGTGGTTGAAATCAAATCTAAATATGAAAACGATGGAAGATGGGGACATTTTTAACTTTGTTATAGGTGGCACTGCATACATTGTTGCAACTTGGTGGCAGCGAGCTTGGATTCCAATTGCTATGAAAGCTTTACCACCAAAAGTACATGTTTCTTTCGGAACACCAGATCAAGCATTTTTACAACGAATACAAAATAATTTGAAGAAAAATAGTGTTCCATATGAATGTAAACATAATGAAGTATTATTTATTGAGCAGGGATATACGTTTACTGTCTTGTATACACCAGAGTTCCGTTCTGATATTGCTAGTAAATTACACTTACCACTTTCTATTTAGTTATAGAGAGCGGTAAGTTTATATTGTTTTAAAGAATATAAAATCTAGTTATTATGTTGATGTAACATTTGAGCTATTCCTTGACCAAATGACCAGTTCTCAATTGATGTCTCATGTAAAGTAATGAAAACATCAGCACTAGAGATGTGTAATATAGTAGCCGTGGTAGTTGCTATAGCATTATACAAATCCTTTTTTTGATTCATTGTTCTTCCTGGTCCACACGTAATTGAAACATAAATCATATTATTAGATCGTTTTGTTGAATCCTCTAATAGATAAGAAGAATCATAAAACAGCTGATGGGATGCATAAGGTAAAAACATTTGGAAATAATCGTTTTCGGGGATATTAAAATGTTCCATTAATGAATGATGGATTTTGATACTTACATTTTTTAATAACTTATTATCGGATAATTCTTCAGGATGATAAACAGTAACAAATGGCATATTAGAGCACTTCCTTTCTTTTGAATTCATTTTACTTCCAATCATTTCATTTGTATAATTGAAAATATATTAACTTATTATCAATAAAATCGATAAAGATGGTGTGTCAAATGGAAATAAAAGAATTAATTACATTTAAAAAAATTATTGAAGAAGGAACGTTTTCACAAGCTGCTAAACAATTAAACTATGCACAATCAACTGTAACAGCACATATAAAAAAGCTAGAGAATGAAATAGGTTTTCTATTATTTGAAAGAGGATGGGATGCGAGATTAACAGAAGAGGGAAAACTCTTTGCAGAGGAAGTAGAAAACTTATTAACACATTGGGAGTATTCCAAATCTCAAGCACAACGTATTAGTAATGAAGAGAGAGGGAGTTTAAGGATTGGTCTATTAGAATCTTTTGCTAAAAGGTTAATTCCAATAATATTAAAGTTTTTAAACGATGAAAAACCATATATACATTGTGATTTTGTAGTGGGAAATACTGCACTTTTAGCAGAGATGATTAAACAAAATAAGGTCGATTTTGCGGTGTGTGGACATAATAATAGTTCGAATATAAAATTCACTCCAATAAGTGATGAACAAATTGAATTTATAGTAAACCATCCGAATCATCCTTTACTACAAAAAGATTTTGTTGAAGTATTTGATATTATAGATTACCCCATAATTGTAGGTGAAAATAGTTGTTTTTCATATCAATCTGTAAGTTCTTTATTAGCGGAAAATAATTTGTCTTTTAAGAGAGTATACAATTGTAGTGCTTTGAACCTTATTCCACAAATGCTCTTTGAGAATGCTATAGGAATTATACCAAAAGGTACAATTTTGAATGAAGAAGTACTATCTTTTAAGATTAAGGGTTTTAATTCTAACATTCCGATTGGTATATTAATATCTACTAAAAATAAAAATTATTTAAGTCAAACGAAACAAAAAATTATGAACATCATTAAAGTAGCCCTATAATTATGCAGAAAATAATTATATGGCTATTTTTAATACGTATTTTTCATTTATTATTTCAAAGGTTTTATAATGACAGGATTTATATGAGTAGAAGGATTCCCTAACATTACAGTGAATTTAAAATAAAGGTGTAGTAATAATACTATATAGTTTAAGGAGGAGAAGATTTGAATTTAGGTGAGTTGATAGCCAAAGGAAATACAGCGAAGATATATCTTCATGAAAATAAAGTTATTAAATTATTTGAGGAATACCTTCCAAACACAGAGTCTACAAATGAAGCAAAAAAACAAAAATATGCTTATTCATGCGGACTACCAGTTCCGAACGTATTTGAAGTGACAAAGATACAAAATAGACAGGTAATTATTATGGAATATGTAAAAGGAGAAAATATTGGCGAACTCCTGCTTAATAATCTAAATAAGGCAAAACATTACATCAATATTTGTGTTAATGAACAAAAAAAGATTCATGCTATACGTGTGAATATAGATGAAATGGAACCAATGAGAGAAAGGTTAGAGCGTCAAATTAAATCTGTTCATAAATTGGATGAAAACAAAAAGAAAAATATTTTACAAAAATTAGATTCAATTGTATTTGATTCTAGGCTATGTCATGGAGATTTTCATCCGTTTAATTTGATTTTGAGTAACGATAACGTAAAAATTATAGACTGGATAGATGCAAGTTCAGGTGATATCCGTGCAGATGTATTTCGTACATACTTATTGTACGCTCAGGTCTCAGTAGAATTAGCTGAAATGTATTTACATATGTATTGTAGAAATACTGGCCTATCAAGAGATGAGATTTTTCAATGGGCTCCAATTATTATTACAGCTAGATTTGCTGAGAAGATATCTCCGCATAACGCAGTTTATTTAAATGGAGTGTTAGATCAGTATGTATAATTAAAAAATAAATAAAATCCAGTAAGTAATTATCCTTATATAGGATGTGGTTTAACTATTGTAGCTAAACCACATTTGCTTTACATTTTGATTAATGAATCTTTATTTTCAAGTTTCATTCTATAAAGATTCATTATCCGTACTTGATTCTCAGTTAATTCTTCTTTATTCCAATACATGTGCATTAAACTATATTCAAATATCTCTTTTAATTTGATAAACAACGGAAGCTTGTCTATCATTTCTTTAGGTAGTTCTCTTTCTTCTTGATACCCGTCAAGTATCGCTTTTGTAATAGAATTCTCATAGTCAACAATATTCCCATTTCCAGCAAATGAATATTCTATTGCACTATAAATTGGAACTGCTAAATCGAATATGTAAAAGTGTTTTTCACAGTCTTGAAAATCAATCATGGATAAGTTTGAATCGCTATCAACTAAAATGTTTTCTAACCATAAATCTCCATGGATCAGGCCGTAGTTCGTAGATGTTTTTGGTAGGTTCTTAATGGAAGATAAAACATCGCATGCAATTTCTCTAATAATAGTCTCTTCATTAGGGATATATTTAAGGAAATTATATTCTTCATTTTCATACCAAGCGTTAATATGTTTAACTCGTTCAATACTTTCAAAGTCTTGAGATATCAGATGTAATTTGCCAATTTCTTGACCCAATTGTTTAAATACATCGGGATTCCATTCACTTCTTGGTAAGTGAATGCCAGGAGCAGCTTTATAAACTACAGCAAATACCTCCTTGTCTAATGTTAAATTTTCTACTAAATTCCCCTGTAAAGAAGGTATGATTGGTGGAACACCTAATCCAGTTTGATATAAAAAGTTTGTATATTTAACTTCTTCTAACTGTTCTTCATATGTTTTATAGTTTGTAATTCTAATGAAGTAATTCCCTTGTACTGTATTACATTGATACATTTCGTTTGTTATGGGTTTAATGTTAATAAAATGTAATGGATAACGTTCGTTTACTAATGTGAGTATTTCTTTTTCTAATTCCTTCATTTTGAATTCCTCTCTATATTTAAATTTTTTCAACCTAAAAACTAAAAGTTCCTTAATTTACAAAATTCGTGTTTTATTTTATGAAATCCTTTAAAAAGATATATCCTGTAATTTACGTGTTAATAATTAGTAGGGTAGGAACACTCCACAATGATTAAAGTTAAATTGAAAAGTGAATAGAATATATGACAAAATAAGATAGCTGAAAAAATATAAAACAAAGTATTTAAGGATTTTAGAGAATGGTTCGTGTTATAAACCACAAGAAACATCAAAAAAAAGAAACGTATCCCTCTTATAATTTTTAGTGGGGAGTGAAGTAAATGAATGAGTATATACAGCAAATGATTGATTGGATTGAGGCCAATTTGAGGAAGGCATTCTCATTGGATAAATTATCGCATTACATGGGATATTCCCCTTATTATTGTTCTTTCAAATTTCATCAAGTAACAGGTGTCAGCATTAGGCGTTATGTTCTTCTTAGAAGATTGTATTTATCTACGGAGGAATTGACGAACGGTAGAAAGATAATAGATATTGTAATGGATTACGATTACTCTTCGCAAGAGGCTTATGGTAGAGCTTTTAAAACTGTTTTTGGTATAACCCCAAAAAATTTCCAACTTAGCAAGATGCCAATTCAATCATTTGTTAAACTCAATATAAATAAAGAAGAGGAGTTTAAAATGAATATTTCTAGAAAAATAGAGGTTGAGCAGTTACGAAATAGGAAATGTGAACTGTTCGATAAAGACGTACTAAATATATTAAATGGCCAATTTATGTATGAAGAATTTAAAAACGAAAAATTAATGGGAGAGTCTGATTATGCCCCATTTAATGAAGCAATGTGTGTAAATGCTACTAGTACACAAGTTTTCGATGAAGAATTCATTGAAGTAAGAGCAAGGGGGCATAATAGTTCAGTAGAGAATTATATAAAAAAGGTTATAGATCCATTAGAAAAGTTTTTTAAGAATAATTATGAATGTATTGTTTTATGGTTTGGTGAAGATATGTTTTGCCAAATGAACCTAGTAACAATACTTTCTTATCTTGAGCAGTCAGGCTATGAGGGGAGAGTGATTTTAAATAGCTTTAGGGAAGATGAATTCAAAGTCAGTCAAACTGAACTTAAGTTAGGTAACTATTGTTCTGTATACAAAGAGGTATTGGTAAACCATAGAAAACCATCTGTGGATTTACTCCCAGTGATGTATCAGGCTATAAAGTTATATTTAGAAATGTTAAAAGAAGATAATGCTGTAACAAAATTCATCTACAAAAATAAAGAATTATCAAACCAAGAATTATTAATAAAGTTGTTCCATCTTTTTCACGCAATCGGATATGGAGATTCTCAGTACATAGAACTTATTAATAAAATAAAGAAGAAAGCTGCACCTAAAATATAGGTGCAGCTTTCTACTTATATACGTTCAAGTGAATCTAACTCTGCTTCTACAAATGTCATTAATTCTTTAATAGTTTCACCAGAGAAATCAAAACGAATACCAGCTGCTTCATACACTTCTTTTATAGATTTTGAGCTTCCTAGTGATAATGCCTTCCTATAATTATTTAGTGCTTGTTTAGGATTTTCTTTATATTGTTTATACATTTGCAGTGCACCAAGTTGTGCGATTGCATATTCAATATAATAGAATGGTACTTCAAAAATATGAAGTACTGGCAACCAACTCGTTGCTATCCAGTTTTCGTAACCATCAATATGTATGACGCTAGACTGATAATGTTTTTGAAGTTGTAAGTATTTTTCATTTCTTTCCTCAGTAGTATGATTAGGGTTTTCATACAGCCAGTGTTGGAACTGATCTACGATAAGCATAACAGGTAAATATGAAATAACATCTTTAAAGTAGTTGATTTTTGCTTGTTTTAAATCTTCTTTGTCTGTATAGAAAGTATCCCAATAGTCTATTGTGAATACTTCCATTGTCATACTAGCTAGTTCAGCCGTTTCAGCGGGAATTTCTATATACTGTCGTAATTCTAATGGTTTTACGCACTCGTTATGAATGCTATGCCCCATTTCATGTATGAAAGTAATAATATCATCTTGTGTATAGTTTAGGTTCATAAAAATAAAAGATAATTGAGAAGCAGGTAAGTACTCACAAAAACCACCAGCTGCTTTTCCTTTACGACTTCCTAAATCTAAGCAATCATGAGTATACATTTGGTTTAATAAAGCTGAAAATTCAACATCTAGTTTATTGAAGATATAAGTGCATTTTTCAATTAAATCTTTTTCATTTGCAATTGGTTTAAGCACTTTTTGATCAGGTGCTACAGCTGTTACATCCCATGGGCGAAGCGTATCTACTTGTAGTTTCTCTTTTTTCTCTTGTAATATTTTATCTTTAAGTGGTACAACGTACTCTCGTATTGATTCGGCTAGTTCATAGCAATCTTTCGCTGTATAATCAAAACGCTCATATTTTTTGAACATATAATCACGATAATTCTCTACTTGAATGTTTTTTGCTTTTTGGTGGCGAATGTTAATTAATGTATTTAAGATGCTTTGGAGTTCTTTTTCAACAGATAAAAACTGTTCAGAAATAATTGTTTTTGCTTTTTTACGGATGTCACGATTCGGATTTTGTAAATAGGATTGTAATTCCGTTATCGTTTTTTCTTCGCCGTCCCAATTTCCACTTAGTCCTCCTGTAATTTCAAAGTACTCTGTTACTAATTGGTCTTCTTTAATTTCTAATTCGATATTTTCCTCGCAAAATAAAGTTTGAGCATTTTTTATTTTTACATCTAATAAACCATATACTTTAGAATCTAATTCCATTCGAAATGGTGACTGTAAGTATTTATTATTAAATAAATTTTGATAACGTTTTAAAAGTGGCTTTACAAATTGTTGATCATGTTCAAAAGTATCTTTTATTTCTTTATTATCTGTATTACTTTGAAAGGCGATATAGTGTAATCGTAATTGTTCTTCGATTTCCCAAATTAATGTAGATTGTTCTTTTAACCAGTGTTCAAGGTCTAGTTTTGAAGAAATCTTTTTATTTATTAAAGTTGAAAGAGCTTGTTCCAATTCAAGTATATTACTAATATCAATCGTATTTACGCGCTGCATTATATATCCCTCACTTTTTATTTACTTAAGGAAGTATTCTTTTTCTTTATTACAATCCCTTTTTTTCCTAAAAAGTTTGTGCCCACTACTCCAAGAACAATCAGAATTGTGCCGATGATATGGTAGTATGCGATTTGTTCATGTAAGAATGCAACTCCTGCGATAATGGTAATAAGTGTAGATAAATTGCTGAAAACACTTATTTTAGCTGCTTCAATATAAGATAATGAATAGTTTAATAACAATGCGGTCAGTAAAGAAGATAGTAATCCTAAATATAAAATGGAAATAAGAAATGTTCCATTCATAAATGGCTTAAAGAATATAGTTAATGTACCTTTGTTTATATGGCTAGTGATAGCAATTACATTAAAACTAATAAAACCAATCGCTGTCATTGTGTAAGTTAGATCCATTAGCCTGAAATTCTTTGTCATTTTTCGAGCTAACACATTATAGCAAGCAGATGATAATGCCGATAACAGAATAAGAATAACACCGATGAGACTAGTTTCATGAGCCCCTAAACCATTCATGATAAATATATAAACGACACCGATGACAGAAATGAAAACAGAGATTTTTTGCCATATATTCGTATATTCTTTTAAAAAATAAGAAGCTAATATCATCGTAAATATAGGAATTGCCGCTTGGATAATTCCAGCTTCAGATGAGCTTGTATACACTAAGCCAAACGCTTGGAAAGCAAAAAATAGTGCTGGATAAAATATTGCAATTGGTAAAAGGGCAAGTATGTTTTTAAACGATATATTTAACTTTACAAAACCGAAAATAACGGGAATGCTTGCAGCTACGAAAGCAATTGTAAAACGATGAGCAAGAGTATCAAGGGGGCTCGTAACTGTTAATGCTAATTTCACAAACATAAAGGAGAATCCAATAATAAATGAATAGAGTAATGCTGATAAATATGCCTTTGTTGTATGTTTCATAATTTCACCTCATAGTAGTTGATTTCTTACTGGCCAGTATACGTACATAGTAATCTTTCTGATCTAGTGCTACAATGTGAACAAATACAAACTGTACCGGTACAAATTAAAGGTTGAGGTGGTAATGATGTATAAGTATTTACATGTTTTAAACGACTTAGAAAGTATGATTCAAAATGGAGAGGTAAAAGAAGGGGAAAAATTACCGTCTATTCGGGCTTTAGTTACGCAATATGAATGTAATAAGGCGACAGTTATACGTGCACTTCATGAATTAGAAAAGCGTCATATTATTTATTCCGTCCCTCAAAGTGGATACTACGTTGTTAAGAAATCCGGGAGTATCATAGAAACTAACGAGATAATTGATTTTGCTTCCTCAGCACCAGATCCAGATGTGTTTCCGTATTTAGATTTTCAACATTGTATTAATAAGGCCATTGATACATATAAAAACGACTTGTTCATATATGGAACGCCGAAAGGTTTACCAACTCTAATTCCAGTTATTCAAAAACAGCTGACAAACTATCAAGTTTTCACAAAAGAAGAAAATATTTTTATAACGTCAGGTGTACAGCAAGCGCTTGCTATATTAACATCTATACCATTTCCGAATGAAAATGAAACGATATTAATTGAACAGCCAACCTATCATCTATATATTGAATATCTAGAAATAAATAAAATTCCTGTAATAGGTATTAAACGTACGAATGAAGGTATCGACTTGAATGAGTTGGAACGTATATTTCGAACAGGAAAAATAAAATTTTTTTATACGATACCAAGATATCATCATCCACTTGGAACTTCTTATTCTAAAGATGAGAAAGAAAAAATCGTACTATTGGCTAAGAAGTATAATGTATTTATAGTGGAAGATGATTATTTAGCAGATTTAGAAAATGATTCAAAAGCAGATCCTTTATATAGCTTACATAATTGTAATCATGTCATATATTTGAAAAGTTATTCGAAGATTATTTTTCCTGGTTTACGAGTCGGTGTGGCGGTTATTCCACCAGCTATTGCAAATGCTTTTCATAAATATAAAAAGATTTTAGATATCGATAGTCCAATGATATCCCAAGCTGCATTAGAAATTTATATAAAGAGTGGCATGTTCGAACGCCATAAAAATAAAATTAAATCTTCCTATTACGATAGATCAAAAAAACTAGCAGAAATATTAGAAAAATTGCAAAATGAAAACCCACTTTTATTTACATATAAAAAGCATAGTACGATAGGAATTCATACTTGTTTAGAAATACATAAAACAAGTATTTCGGAAATGTTTTTTGAGAAATTGAGTGACATTCAAATAAATATTGATTCTATTGATAAAAATTACGTCAAAGGTTTTCCTAAAGAGAGATTGTTAAAGTTAAACGTATCGAATGTAAAAGAAGATAAGATTGAAGAAGGAATTCGCAAAGTAATCGAGGAAGTAAAGCAATCGGCACGTCTAGATTTTCAATTTAAAAAAGAATAATACGAATAAGGAGGTTTATTGTGAGAGGGAAAATAATAACCTTGTTTGTATGTATTTAGGTATTGGAGCAATGGTAGTTATTAAATATTATATAGATGATGATCAGTGCATAGCAGTTGCAAAATATTCAAGAGGTATTATCGTAGATCAAAATAACGAACCTATATCTAATGTGAAAATTTATGAAGATTCTATTGAAAGTGAGGAACGTAGTATTTCAAATGCACAAGGTGAATTTGAGATACCACATGGTGTTTGTGGTGAAATTGCGTTACAAGTGGTTACTCCAGATGGCGGAATTTATACGAGAAAATATGATAATGAACATATACCAAAAGTAATAAAGATAGAGTATAAAAAGTAAGAAGAATCATTTTAAACCAATGCAAGGTGAGTATGTTAAATCAAAATTGATAATTTTTTAGAGCACTCAATAGTTAAGTGCTCTTTTTGTGTATGACATAAGTGCACTACACGGAAAAAGATACCAATAAATGATATCCTTAAAATATAGCTTTTATTTTGAATAGGAGGGTGATGGAGTCTATGGCGGTACGTATAGTCGATGATTTACAGCAATTATCTTTGTTCCTTATGTTTTTAAGTACATTTATATTTTACAGATATTTAAAAAAGATTAAACGAGAGAGAAAATTGAGTGGTTTCGAATGGACAATGTATTTTGTCACTCAATTTGCGACATTAATTTGGGCAATTACTTATTTTATTAAACACTTAGCTGAATCGTAAATTCTAATCATTCAATCTAGCTTACTGTTATCTATTAGGTGTATAAATATAGTCTGTATCTAAATCGATGACAACATCGCTTATGACGTCTTCTTGTAATAATTTTGGGATTTTTTCGTATTGATATCGTACACAAAATAAGCTTAGAAGGTCCTCATTAGATATCTCTTCATTTTTTATATTTAAATACATTGTTATTAATTCGTTAATAGAACAGTTATGGCCAATAACATACTCATTTATTCCATATCCATCAAATTCAATTATCATGTTATCACTGCTGGGTGCTAGCCAACGTTATAGCTTAAAATTTGGATAAAACATCCACATGAAATATATTATACTTCACTCACACAATGTTTTGAAGAATTGAGATCAGGGGTAATTAAACAAAAGTATATGTTTCATATGAATAACGAAAAAATAGAGAAAATATTTGTCACAAACCTCACATCTGTTTCGTCACATTTATGATTACTAAATGAGGAGGAACATATATGAAAATATTTGTAGCAGGTGCAACGGGTGTTATAGGACGTTCTTTATTACCTATGTTAATAAAAGAGGGGCATACGGTATTTGCAATGATTCGTAATGAATTACAAGTAGAAGCAATGAAGAAAATTGGTGCTATACCAGTAATAGCCGATGTGTTTAATCGACAGGCTGTATTTTCTGTATTGGAAGAAACAACTCCCGATGTAGTTATACATCAATTAACGTCATTGTCTACATGGAATTTTGAGGATAATGCAAAAATTAGAACAAAAGGCACTCGTAACCTTGTCGATGCCGCAAAAAATATAGGGGTAAAGAAAATAATCGCTCAAAGTATTTCATGGGCGTATGAAGCAGGGGATACATTTGCGACAGAAAAAGATTCACTACATATTACTGCTCCTATGCCTCGGCAAATCACTGTTAAGGGCATATTAAAATTAGAATCAGCTGTTTCTGAGTTACCAGAATCGATTATTCTTCGTTACGGTACACTATACGGAGCGGGAACATGGTATGCGGAAAACGGCTTAATTGCAAATCAAGTTCGTAATAATGAAATGATTGCAACAGATGGGATAAGCTCTTTTATACATGTCGAAGATGCCGCTAGAGCAACTATGTTAGCTCTTAATTGGCCTCCAGGAATCGTAAATATTGTTGATGATTCCCCAGCAACTAGTAAAGAATGGTTACCAATATACGCAGCTGCAATTGGGGCACCGGCTCCTAAAGCTCAAGCTGGGAAAAATAGTTGGGAAAGAGGAGCCTCAAATTATAAGGCACGTAAAGAGTATGGATGGACACCTTTATTTCCATCATGGTCTGAAGGATTTAAAAATTTGATAAGTATGTAAAATAATCCTTTAATGGGAATGCTAATAACATTCACCATTAAAGGATTGGGCTATTATGAATATAATTTGGGAAAGTATTATTTTAACCCTTACTGGAATTATTGTTTTAAAAATGACAGGTAGTACATCTGTTAGCCAAATGACGAGAGCTGAAATAATTATAGTTGTATCAATTGGACGTATTATTGTAGAACCTGTATTAAGTAGGAAAGTAGTTCCATCTATCTTTGCCGCTATCATATTTTCGAGCATTCTACTTATCATTCATTTCTTTGAATTGAAATCAAGGAAGGTGGAGCAATTTCTAAATGGAAGTAGCATTGTAATTGTTGAAAACGGAAAGATTGTAAAAGCAAATTTGATACGAGCAAAAATGTCAGAACAACAACTTTATATGCAATTAAGAGAAAAAGGGATCCATGATGTAAAGCGTTTACAGCAAGTTACAGCGGAACCGAATGGGCGTATTGGCTATCAATTAATAAAACAAGCACAACCAATAACTTTAGAAATGTTAGAAAAAGTATTAGATCAGTACAATATAAAAAGATAATTTTTCATGAGAAACAGCCAATACTACAATAAAAATATTGGCTGTTTTTTTATTTTCTATAAACGTAAGGATTAATAAAATAGGGGAGATTTTTAACCAATATTTATAATAGATATAGGCTTATTATTATGCTATATTCAATGGGGCTACGATGACTAAGGTAAGTCGTATGAATAGAAGAAAAAACTATATACTAACAATACAAAAAATTTGCCTTTACTTTGATACTAAAAATGGATTGAAAATAAGGAGATAGATACATAATGGAATTTTGGGAATCAAGTTTTATTGAAAAACAAACGATGTGGGGATTTGAACCTACAGAATCCGCAATTATGACGAAAGATTTTTTTCTTGAAAAGAACGTTAAGGATATATTAGTTCCGGGTATTGGATATGGAAGAAATGCAAAGGTTTTTATTGATAATAGGATAAATGTAACAGGTATTGAAATTTCAAAAACAGCCATCGATTTAGCAAAGCAAAACGGACTAGAAAATATTAGTATGTATCACGGTTCAGTAAATGATATGCCTTTTGATAACAATCTTTATGATGGGATATTTAGTCATGCACTTCTTCATTTGTTGAATAAGCATGAGCGTGAGAAATTTATTAAAGATTGTTATAATCAGTTAAAACCAGGCGGATATATGGTTTTTACAACGGTTTCTAAAAAAGCGCCAATGTACGGAAAAGGGAAACAGTTGGACCAAGATTATTTTGAGATAATGGAAGGTGTAAAAATGTTCTTCTATGATTCTGAATCTATAAAACATGATTTTAATGAATATGGACTAGTACAAGTTTCGGAAATTGACGAACCAAATAAGAACATGGAAAATAAGCCTTCAATCAATTTTTTAATCATAAAATGTAAGAAAGAACAATAAATAAAGAATTGTAAGCATTACTAACAATCTCTATATGTTGAATATGAACCAATAAAGAGGACGAGCATATATTATAAATACCTCTTAACTTTAAGTAACCTTAACTTTCGTTAATAGGATATCTCAAAATCCCCGAAAAGAGCACTTGCGGAAACGAGTGCTCTTTTATTTATGTGATAATAGATTTTTATGGGTATTCTATTTGGAATTTTAAACCATAAATATAGAATATAATGTTAAACTTAATGTAGCACTTGTTGAAATTAATAGTTGTGCTGTAATAGAGAATAAAGTACTTGAACGGAGTGTTATTGAATGCAAACAAGAAAAGCTTATTTATATGTATTTCATACGATGTCAGATTGGGAATACGGACATTTAATTGCTGAACTGAATACAGGAAGATATTTCAAAAAAGGTTTAGCGCCTTTAAAAGTAATTACAGTAGGAGTAAATAAAGAAACGGTTATTTCAATGGGAGGCTTGAATATAAAGCCAGATATTTTCCTAGATGAATGTGTGTTTGAGAGTAACGATCTATTAATTTTACCTGGAGGAAATACTTGGAGTGAAAATATACATAAACCTATTTTGCAAAAAGTTGATGAAGCTTTAAAGACGGGCGTAATTGTTGCTGCGATTTGCGGTGCAACTATAGGGCTTGCAAATTACGAATTCTTAGATGATAGAAAGCATACAAGTAATAGTTTAGATTATATGAAAATGGTTTGCCCGAATTATAATGGAGAAAATTTGTATGAAATGGGACCTGTAGCATCTGACCAAAATCTCATTACTGCATCTGGAGTAGCCCCTCTGGAGTTCGCAATGGAAGTACTGAAAAAATTGGATGTACTTGCACCGGATACACTTCATTCATGGTATAACTTACATAAGACTCATGAACCTGATTATTTCTTCCAGTTAATGAATTCTCTTAATAATTGAGTAGTTTATAGTATCTCGAATAGGAACCATGCTTTAGATAGACAACGTCAAAGCATGGTTTTTTCGTTTTGTTTCATAAATATTTAAATATACAAATTTCGTATAATAAAAATGAGTCCGGGAGAAATATTCTTCTCTTTTTATACGATTATTGCTGAACGACAAAAGTAATAGCATTTGTTTTTAATTGAATGTGTCTTTCATTTCGAACTATATCAAAAGCTAATTCTTTTATTTCAACTTTTACTTCTTTCCATCCTTTATAAATACTTTTTAATAGACGTATCATTTCTTCGGTTGGGAGATTAATTTCAATTAAAGCTTCTAATTCTTCATTCGTTTTTAAATCAATTTCTTGTATGTTAGAGTTAATAATTAAACAATTAATACCGCCGTTTTTTGTCCCTTTTTTCATAGAATGGAGCACGTTTGTTAAATCTTCTTCTGATTTAACATGCTCTAAACTTGATACTGCAACGATATAGTCATAAGTGTTAGGAGGAATATCGTAGTTTTCAATTGCTATTTGTTCCGTTTTTATTATTCCAAATACTCCATGTACTTTGCTATAAACTTGTAACTTTGTTAAAGCAGAATGAAGTAAATCGACACAAGTAACAGTGCCGCTACAATTTTTTATCTTTTGTGCAATTGGAATACTATTTCTTCCAACGCCAGATCCGAGGTCAAGTACTTGCAAGTTGTTTTGTCTTTCGAAATAGTCCATCATGTCCATAACTGTTTTAACTGGTTTGTAAAGCCAAGATCCAGTCTCAAATAGTTTATATTGTTCATAACAAAGGTCATGATATTTCTTTTCTTCTTGTCTTATGTAATCGATACGATTCATATTGTTTCAGCTCCAATATGTTCACTGCAAAATGAATAGGTAGGACAGCCTTTTATATTCGTTTGAATTCGAAAGATACCACCAGCATGTGGGTACTTTTTTAATTCTTCATCCGTCATTCTTGTTCTGGCTGTTGTAACATATAAGTCAGTTGAATTAGGGCCTCCAAATGTACACGACGTTACATATAAGGCAGGAATTGGAACACTTAATATTTGTTCTCCAGTCAAAGGATTCCATCTAGTAATCTTCGAACCACCCCAATGTGCAATCCATAAGCAACCTTCTTCATCGATTGTCATCCCATCAGGTAAACCATCATTTTCAGGAAAAAGGATAACATCAGTTGGATTACTAATTTCTCCAGTACGTATATCATAATGAAAACGAACTACTTTTTTAGTAGGTGTATCAATAAAATAAAGGTATGTATGATCAGGTGACCAAGCGATTCCATTTGATGTATTTACATATGAAACTTTTTTCTCAACGCTCAAATTATTATATAAACAATATAAGGAACCTGCAGCATTTATTCCATTTAAATCAGTAGTACCCGCCCAGAAGCGACCAGCTGGATCACATTTCCCATCATTAAAACGATTTTCTACTAAATGTGGTTCAGGATCATAAATATGTGTCAGTTTTTCTGTTTTCAGGTTAAGAGAGTAAAATCCGTTTTCCATTGCTAAAAGTACTACATCCTCTACATATGGAACAACACAGCCGATTTGCTGATTAAGGGCAATTACCCGGTTTGTATTGTTAGTGGGATTATAGATGCATAATGTTTTCTCCATAATATCAACCCAATATAAAAGTTGCTTTTTTTCATTCCAACATGGTCCTTCAGCTAAAGTTGCTTTAGCATCTAAAACTAATTCTATATTACTAAACAAGATGTTCACCTCGCATTATAAGATATTTATATAATTCGATAAAAATAGAGGTAAACCTTTTAGCGAGAGAATCTTAAGATTTGCAATGTAGAAAACAGACCTTCTCATATTAAAAAAGTGTATAAACACAGAGAGGAAAATGCATATGATGTTTTATGAGGTTGTTTGCTTTTCTTGTAAAAATATATTCCGAGTATATGAAGGTAGTGAACAATATAAGCGGTTTAAAGAGAAATCGAAAGGGATATATTGTTGTGATGAATGTAGCCACAAGATTCAATTAGAAGCGATAAAACATTTTTTTAGATAATTATATGTAATGTATTACCGTTCAGAAAAATTTGACAATAAACGTGTAATAAATTATCATATGTAAAAATCAACATTTAAAATGGCATGGAAGAGAAGAGTAGTTAAGAAAGAATACGTACAGAGAGCTCTGGTAGCTGAGAAAGAGCGGTATACATCTTAATGAAAAAAGACTTGGAGCTACGCAAGGAACTAATTTATTTAGGGATGGTGCGACGGGTTCTCCCGTTATAGAGATAGGGTATAAGCATATTTTGCCGTACCTGAAAAGGTTAATATGGTGACGTATTAACAAACTGAGGTGGTACCGCGAAGCTAATAACTCTCGTCCTCAAGATGAATAATCTTGGGGGTGGGAGTTTTTTTGTTGTATAAAACTGAAAATGTGAAAACAAAAAATAATTGAGGTGAGTGACATATGCATTGGGCGTATGAAGTAGCACATGAATTAATTAGAAAACATCCAAATAAAGAAACTTTTGTTTGTGCATCTGGAATTAGTCCATCTGGTTCTGTTCACATTGGAAACTTCCGTGAAATAGTAACGACTTATTTTGTTGTAAGAGCTCTGCAAAATTTAGGGAAAAAGACTCGTTTTATCTTTTCATGGGATGATTATGACAGGTTTAGAAAAGTTCCTAAAAATATTGATCCATCTTTTGCAAGATACATTGGTATGCCGTACTGTGATATCCCTGATCCGCATGGGTGTCATAACTCATATGCAGAGCATTTTGAAAAAGAGTTTGAGAAATCGCTTCAAGCATTTGGGATTGAAGTGGAATTCATATATCAACATGCTGAATATAGAAGCGGAAGGTATAATGGCAATATATTAGAGGCTTTGCATAAAAGAAAAGAAATATATGATATTTTAATGCGTTTTAAAACAGGAGTTCACTTTGAAGAAGATAGAGAAAAATTTTATCCAGTTACGTTATATTGCGAGAGGTGCGGGAAAGATGCAACAACGATTACACAATTTGATGAAGTATTAGAAACAGTACGGTATGCATGTGAATGCGGAAATGAAAATGAATTATCGGTAGTAAATACAAATAAAATGAAACTGAATTGGAAAATTGATTGGCCGATGAGATGGATGATAGAGGATGTTATTTTTGAACCCGGCGGAAGAGATCATTCATCGGAAACAGGTAGTTACAATGTATCAAAAGAAATTGTAAGGGAGATATTCAATCGTGAAGCGCCTTATTACGTTGTTTATGATTTCATTGGTCTTAAAGGTAATCATGAAAAAATGTCTAGTTCTTCAGGAAATAGCATTACACCTAGCGACTTATTAAAAGTGTATGTACCAGAAGTAATTCTTTTTATGTTTGCAAAATATAGGCCAGGCGCAGCTTTTCATATAGGTCTTGATGAAGATGTGATCCGAAATTATACAGAGTATGAACGATTGAAAGATAGTTATGAAAATGAAGCACTAAAAAATGAAGATTTATTTGATGCAATTAAACTTTCTAGAGTTGATAACCGATTCAAAGAATATCCAAAGTTTAATCAAGTTGCAAGTACTTTACCACTATTAAATTTTGATTCCTCTATTTTACAAAATATATTAGAGAAAATAGATAGGAGTTATGCATTACCTGAAATGATTGCGATAAGTAATCGTGCAGAGTATTGGATAAGAAATTTTCAATCTGAAAAATTGATTACGGTAAATAAAGAGAAGAATACGGAGTTTTATAACACATTAGAAGATAGACAGAAAAACTGGGTGGAAGAAGTTTGTAAAACACTTCGTTCTAATAAAGAATATTCTAATTTAATGGAGCAACTGTATACGATTTGTCATCATGAAAATAAAAAAATAATGAAAGGAAATCAAAAGCTATTATTCACCATTATATATAGGCTCGTTATGAATCAATCAAGTGGCCCACGTATACCGTTATTAATACATGTGGTAGGCATCAAAAAAGTCATCACTTTATTAGATTTCTAATATATAGCTAAAAGCAACGCAAGTACTCAAAGATCTAAGTGCTTGCGTTGTAAATTTTACTACCGTGTATACAGTTTTGGACATTCATCACCACTTGGCTCATAAAAACAATGGCTTTTAAATTGCCCTACAAACGGCTGATTATACCATTCAGGTGGGCAAGCTCCAACTGGACGGAAATACCAAAGAGCCCATCGTGCTGGCCAGCGCCATTCACCTTGTAAAACCTTTCTTGCAATTTCTTTTTCTGACTCACGAGCGCGTTGATAAAAATATCCATATTGTACCGCTTCAAATCCACCGGGGCTTTGATATACAGCATCACGAACGGTACGGAGTTGTTTGAAATCTAAGCAATCGCAAAATACACGATTCACAACAACGCAGCCAACAAGCTGTTCACCTTGTCGGCCTTCTCCTTCAGCTTCAGCACGAATTAAACGAGCTAGTAAATCAACATCGCTTTCGTTATATGGAATAAGGGGCATAGTGATACCACCTTTCTGTTATAGTAAAGAGTGTATGTTATAAAATAAGCTACGTGCTTTTTTACATAAAAATAATATTTGATTTTAATAGGAGTTTGTATAAAAAAAGTTAATTAGTAATAGTAGATAAATAGAAAAGGGGAGAGGTATTATGTATCGAATTCATAAAGATGACATTATTTACGCAATGTCACCAGAAAATAAGCCGTGTATGGAAGTGGAAATTGGGAGCCGTCTTGTATTTGAAACATATGATTGCTTTGAAAACCAAATTGATTCTGAAGATGTTGTGTTCCAAGAATTAGATTGGAACCGAATTAATCCAGCGACTGGGCCTGTATATATTACAGGTGCAGAACCGGATGATATATTGGCCGTAACGATTGAAAAGATTAAAATTGCAGAGCAGGGTGTTTTAACTACAGGTGCGAACCTCGGTGTAATGGGTGAAGTGCTAAATGAAAATACAGTGAAAATCGTCCCAATACATAATAAACATGTTTTGTTTTCAAATGAACTGCAAATTCCGATTAATCCAATGATCGGTGTGATTGGTACTGCGCCGAAAGAGGAGAGTATTTCCTGTGGAACACCGCATGACCATGGCGGAAATATGGACTGTAAAGAGATAAAAGAAGGGACAACATTGTTATTACCTGTAAATGTTCCTGGTGCTCTATTAGCATTAGGCGATTTACATGCAGCGATGGGTGATGGTGAAATTGGTGTTAGTGGAGTAGAGGTTGCTGGTGAGGTGACGGTAACAGTTCAGATTATAAAAGGAAAGAAATGGCCACTACCAATGGTTATCCAAAAAGAAAAAGTAATGACGATTGCTTCAGAGAAATTGTTAGACGATGCAGTGAATCGTGCTGTACATAATATGGTGACATTTTTACATGAGGAATTAGAAATGTCTAAAGCAGATGCAACTCTTTTATTATCAGCAGCGGGTAATTTAAAATTTTGCCAAGTTGTGGATCCACTAAAAACGACGCGGATGGAACTAGGAATGGAATATGCGGAAAAGCTAGGTTTTAATTGGAGTAAATTTAATATTAAATAAGAATACTAGAAGAAGGATGCTGTTTTTTAAAAGTATCCTTTTTTAATTTACGGATGAAATAAAAAGAGGTAGTATTTACTTTGTATAAGTATATTTGAGATTGTGAATTAAAAGGAGTTTAAGAATGGTCAAAATTATGATTGTTGAAGATGATATGAAAATTGCGGAGCTATTATCAACTTATGTTGCGAAATACGGTTACCAAGGAATTGTAATATCGGATTTTCAAAATGTGTTAGACATATTTTTAGAAGAACAACCAGAGTTAGTTTTATTAGATATTAATTTACCAAGCTTTGACGGTTACTATTGGTGTCGTCAAATTCGCGGAGTTTCCACATGTCCAATTTTATTTATCTCGGCCCGTGAAGGTACGATGGATCAGGTTATGGCGTTAGAAAATGGTGGCGATGATTTTATTCCGAAGCCTTTTCATTATGAAGTTGTAATGGCAAAAATTCGTAGCCATTTAAGACGTGCTTACGGTGATTATGCACCGAAACTAGAAGAACGAATGGTTGAGCAACAAGGACTTAGTTTATATCCCGAAAGGCTTGTATTGAAGTTGCGAAATCAAGAGATTGATATAACGAGAAACGAAGCCATTTTATTAGAAATGTTAATGAAAAATTATCCGCGTGTTGTGAGTAGAGAAGTGTTGCTTAATAAGTTATGGGATAGTGAATCTTACGTTGATGATAATACATTAAGTGTAAATACAACACGTGTGCGTAAAAAGTTAAAAACATTACATATTGAGGATGCGATTGAAACAATTCGTAGTGTTGGATATAGGTTGCATATTACTTGGGAAAATGGTGTGGAAAAATGATAAGGCTGTTTATACGTGACCATATACCACTTATTTGTTTTACAGTGCTCCAACTACTAGCCATATTCCTCGTATATTGGTTTGATGGACATAATCATATTACAACAGCATTATATGCAATGTTTTTAGGTGCTTTTTTTATGGTAAGCTACTTAATATTTCGTTATTTTACACATCGTTCTTTTTATGAGCGTTTAGCAAATCCATTGCAATCTTTGGATGAATCCGTTCAAAAATCTGATTTTGCAGTTGTATCTACTGCTCTCCAAGATTTACTTGATGCACAATATCGTCATTATCAAAATCAGCTGCAATTACAAGAGAGAAAAAATAATGATCAATTAACCTTTATGAATCAGTGGATTCATCAAATGAAAACACCTCTATCTGTAATAGAATTAATTACACAGGATGAAGTGGATTCGCGTTTTGAAAGTATTAATGAGGAAACAGATCGGCTGAAAAAGGGGTTAGAGATGGCACTGTATGTCGCACGTTTAGAGGCATTTACACAAGATTTTTATGTGGAAAGAGTACAACTACATAAAATAGTGAATCATTCTGTACATGAACATAAACGCTTTTTTATCCGGAATTTCGTATATCCAGAGCTTGAAATTGATAAGGGTATTACTGTAGAAAGTGATGCGAAATGGTTACAATTTTTAATTGGACAAATTATATCGAATGCAATTAAATACTCATCAGGTAGTAGAGAAAAGATTAAAGTGAAAGCATGTAAGGAAGGTAATACTGTTGTACTTGAAATAGCCGATAGTGGCGTCGGGATACCGAAGCAAGATTTACCAAGAGTATTTAAACCGTTCTTTACAGGAGAAAATGGTAGAGATTTTAAAGAATCAACTGGAATGGGGTTATATCTTGTATATGAAATTACGAAACAATTAGGGCATCGTGTAGAAATTCATTCAGAAGTTGGTAAAGGTACCGTTGTACGAATTATATTTTTTAATGTGTAAATAAGTGATTTAGGCTAAAGAACTTTGAAGATAAGTTTTTTAGCCTTATTTTATAGCGATTATTTGAAATGGTAAAAGGTCATCTTGGTATGTATAATGAAACGCTAATAAATACGATTGTTAAATTAGAAGGATTTAATAAAAAGCTGATAAATAGTTTTTGTAAGAAAAAATCCACCCCTTTGAAAGAGATAGCTTCATGAATCCATCCTATGAATAAGTGCATCAACATTAATAAGTATAATGTACGAATTCGTGATAAATTTTGTGGATTATAATAGAGTTAGTCGTTTATTTTTTTTCATGATATAGTATTGTAATTAAGTAAGCAAACTTAATACTTTATATCCAATTAACCCTAAAATAATGATAGGAATCATCATTAAAAAAGAAGAAATTCGATTAGCATTAGAGCGTTCTAATACAAGAATCAAGATAATCCCAACTATGACTTCGGTATATCCAACAGGTAACATGTGACTATAGTCGTCAAAATTTAAAAGAATGTGAAGTCCATCCGTTACAAAAACTCCACTTAAAAGTGCGCTTCCGAATTTATGAAGTGGATTTGTAGTATCTTTCCATAGAAAACCTGCAATTCCAAAGATAGTTCCTCCTATACATGCACATACAATCCATACAGATATAAAATAAATAGAGTGAGCTACATTTTTAATAATTATTGCATAACCATAATAGCCTAAAACCATACCTAGCAGCGCAAGTATACCGGAAAGCATAGCTGTACGCTTAGAATAACTAAGACTAGCCACAAAAAAGGATGGAACTAACCAAACACTTCCTAGATTAGCTAATGAATTCCAATGTCCTGGAAGTATACCCTGCCCCAATTTAGTTAGTATACCAACAAAAACCCCTACTATAATCGGGATGAGAAAAATCCTTAAAAACATATTTGATTTTATGATTTTTAATGTCTTGTCCATAAATTCAATCCTTACTTTAATATTCTCTGTAAACATATAATAGCTTATTAAGGAAAAATAATCAATCGAATTTTATCGAAAAACAATAAAAAAATATTGAATAACGAACGGTGCTTTGTTTTTATAATTAGGTGAATAAAATATCAAAACTAGTTACTCAACCAAAATGGTAAATGAAATAATAAATGCAAGTAATAAAATTGCTGAAAACACATAATTCAACTTATCATAAGATGCTCTTGAGGATAACATTCACTCTTATACTTGTAATTTAGAATTTTTAATGATTTTCATCTCGTATTTACAATGAAATGATTTATGATAAAAAAGAAAAGGGATTGATATAGTTTCCTCCTGTTTTTATTTACAATTTATTAGAAGGAGGGATTTTTTACTAGTTGTGAATGTTAGGGGGATTGTAATGGATATTCGAAAAATGAAATATTTCATAACAGTGGCAGAAGAATTAAACTTTAGTCGTGCAGCAGAGCGTCTTATGATGGCACAACCGCCTTTAAGCCAAGAGATTCGTAAATTAGAAGATGAATTAGGGGTTCAACTTTTTTACCGGACAAAGCGAATGGTTGAGCTTACCGATGCCGGGAAAATATTTTTAGAAGGTGCGCGACAAACGCTGCTTCAAGTAGATAGAACGATTAAAGAAACACAGCTTGCGGATGAAGGAAAGATAGGCCATTTAATAATTGGGTTTGTCGATTCTACAGAAACCGTTATAAATGTTTTAAAAAAATTTCGAGAACGGTTTCCTAAAATTCAGCTTATATTACACGAAATGACAACTGATCAACAAATCAAAGCGCTCTATGAAAAACAAATTCATATTGGATTTATTCGTTCCAAGCAGAATAATGAAATTTTAACTTCCGAAGTTTGTTCTGTAGAATATTTAAAATTGGTTTTGCATGAAGATCACCCTTTCGTTATGTTACGTAACATTCCAATTAAATCATTAGTGGATGAACCATTTATTTTATTTCCACGTCATTTTGGTACAAACTTTTATGATGTAATTATTAGTTACTTTTGGGAACATGGAGTAAGTTTAAATATTGTTCAAGAAGCGATTCAAATGCAAACGATTGTGAATTTAGTTGCAGCAGGAATGGGGATTTCTGTCGTTCCGTCATCAGTGGAAAGTTATAAAAAAACGGGAGTTATATATAAAGAAATTCAAGAAAATACCCCAAAAATAAATTTATATGCTGGATGGAGACTAGATGAACAGTCTGTTGTGTTAGAGAACTTTTTAACTGTTGTTAGAGAGGTTTATACAACTTCACAATGTGAATGTAAAAGATAATAACCCATCTGTATAGGATGGGCAGTGTAGATTTGAAAAGGAAAGCTTCTTTATAGGTAGAACAAAAAGGTGTTTTAACCTGTTTTGCTCGGATCATACTCAATGAAATCTTTTAGTACACCATCAATTTGATCCATAATTTCAGGTTGTAATTTAACGCTAGAAGCAATTACGTTTTCTCTTATTTGCTCTGGATTTGATGCACCAATAATTGCAGAGGAAACAGCTGGATTTTGTAATACCCAAGCAACTGCAAGTTGAGGTAAGGTAAGATTAGTTTCTTGCGCGATGGGATTAAGTTTCTGAATTGCATTGAGTACATCATCGCTCATCCAGCGTTGCACGAGTTTTTGGAAAAATGGTTTACCAGCATCAGAGTTAGCACGTGATTGATTCGGCAATGGTTTACCAGGTTGATATTTTCCTGTGAGAATACCTTGTGCAAGGGGAGACCAAACAACTTGACCAAGTCCCTCACGTTGACATGTTGGTATTACATCAGTTTCAATAACTCGCCACAACATCGAATATTGAGGTTGGCTAGCGATAAGTGGAATGCTTAATTCTCGTGCAAGTGCTGCACCACGGGTGATTTGTTCTGATGTCCACTCACTTATGCCTAAGTAAAGGACTTTACCTTGTCTTACAAGATCAGCAAAAGCTAACATCGTTTCTTCAAGGGGAGTTGTTGTATCAAATCTATGTGCATAATAGACATCAATGTAGTCTGTCTGCAACCGTTTTAATGATGCATTACAATTTTCAATAATATGTTTTCGCGACAATCCACGATCATTTTTTCCAGGTCCGGTCGGATGACATACTTTTGTACATAGTTCTATACTTTCTCTCCGTATGCCTTTTAAAGATCGGCCTAGTACTTCTTCGGCTATCGTGTCCGAATAAACATCAGTAGTATCAAACGTTGTAATTCCGACATCTAGTGCGGTTTTCACACAATTATTTGCAGTATCTTCATTTACCTTTCCGCCATGGTTTATCCAGTTCCCGTATGCAATCTTACTTACTGTTAACCCACTGTTTCCGAGTTTGCTAAATTCCATTGTAGAATCCCCCATTAAAAATGATACCTTTATTATAAGAACTGAAATTTAGTATATAAGAGGGGGATGTTTAGAATTTTATTAATAGGGGAATCTAAAGCAAGTAGTACAACAAATGTGGTGTATGCTTGTTCAATATGAAGTTTAGAATTGATAAATAGACCTTAAAGAAAGCAATCTTTTTAAAAGCACATATAATTACATTTACTCATACAGTACTATTATGGTACAATATGGTTATTAACGACGGAAAGGAATGATGGGTGGACGATGATTAACTAATCTTATTTTTAAATGTTGAAATTAAATAAATTTCAATTTGTAAAAAATAGGATTAGTCTGCCCAATTCCATTCAACGGTATTGCTATTTGATTTGCGTAATAGCTTATTTGGGTATAAATAATGTAAGGACTAATCCTGCCAAAATTACTTTGGGAGGATTTTTTTGTTCTCCCTTTATGAAAGGGATCGGTAATATGAAAGAGCTTTTAAAATTAAATGATGTGTATGTTGAAATAAAGGAAAATACTTTGTTAGAAAAAATGAATGTAGTAGTAAAACAAGGGGATGTAATCGGATTAATTGGTAAAAATGGTGCTGGTAAATCAACGTTACTTCAATTAATAAATGGGAAGATTGAGCCATCAAAAGGAATTGTTGAGTGGCAGCAAATGAATATGACAACAGCATATGTTGAACAAGAAATAGAATCTTTTATTAGTAAGGATGTGATTGCAAAAGAAGCAGAGCTTCTTGCGAAATGGGGCGTGCCAACGAACGATTTTCGTACTTTAAGTGGTGGTGAAAAGCTGAAAGTTCGCTTAGCGAAAGGATTTGCGGAAAATCCTAATGTCTTAATATTAGACGAACCGACAAATCATTTAGATGAGATGAGTACGGAATTTCTCATTAAACAAATAAAAAATATGAAAGGTACAGTTATCGTTGTATCGCATGATCGATATTTTTTAGATGTTGTCGCAACAAAAATATGGTCAATTGAGGATAAAAAATTAATTGAGCATAGCGGTAATTATACGAGTTATATGAAAGCACGTGAGCAAAAAAGACTGACGCAACAACGTGAATATGAAAAGCAGCAAAAAAAGATTGAACAAGTAGAAACACATATAAAAGAATTAAGTTCATGGTCACAAAAGGCACATGCACAGTCTACAAAACAAGAAGGTGTTAAAGAATTTTATCGTGTAAAAGCGAAGCGAATGGATGCGCAAGTTAAGTCAAAACGAAAACGTCTCGAAAAAGAGCTAGAGAAAACGAAAGTAGAACGTGTGAAAGAGGAGTACTCAGTTGAGTTCTCAATTCAAGCGAGTAAAAAAGTAGGAAAACGCTTTTTAGAAGTAAAACAATTAAAAAAAGACTTTCATGGAAAAATATTATTTGAAAACGTTAATTTTACAATTCAGCACGGTGAGAAGGTTGCGATTGTTGGACCAAACGGTAGTGGGAAAACAACATTACTAAAGATGATTATGGGAACGGAAACTGTGGAAGGAGAAGTATGGGTTTCACCATCTGCAAACATCGGTTATTTAACACAAGAAGTATTTGATTTACCACTTGATAAAACGCCAGAAGATTTATTTTTTAAAGATTCATTTGAAGAAAGAGGGAAAGTCCAAAATTTAATGAAACATTTAGGGTTCCAAGCTTCTCAATGGAAAGAGCCGATTGAACATATGAGCATGGGAGAACGAGTGAAATGTAAGTTAATGGCTTATATTTTAGATGAAAAAGACGTACTCATTTTAGATGAACCGACAAATCACCTTGATCTGCCTTCACGTGAACAGCTTGAAAATACATTAGCGGAGTATAATGGAACACTAGTTATCGTTTCTCACGATCGATATTTTCTAGAGAAAACAACTAACACAAAACTCGTGTTTTCAAATCATACGATACAAAAACAGCTAGAAGAACCTCCTAAAACAAGAGATGAAATTGAAGAGTTACGTTTAACGTTAGAAACAGAGAGACAAGAAGTATTAGGAAAATTAAGCTTTTTAACTTCTAATGATAAAGAATATAAAGAGCTTGACGAACGATTTATAGAACTTACGAAACAGATTAAGGCGCTATAATTATTTAGGGGGATTAATATGGGAGCAGAGAGTTCAACTAAGTTATTTAGAATAGACTGTGGAGATATATATCTACAAGAGTTTACTATGAAAGATGCTGAGAGTATTTATAAAATATCGAATCAACCGGAAATAGAAAAATTTTTGCCAGACTGGAAATCAACGAAAGAACAGAGGGTTAATTGGATTATCAATGATGAAATACCAGCAAATAAAGCATTTCTTGAGGCAGTGAAAACTACGAATAACATAGATAATCATATGTTAAAGCTAGGAATATTTAAGCAAGCTACAAATGAATTCATTGGATGGTGCTGCACAGGTATTAAAGAAGAACTCCCTTCACCAAACAGAGAGATAATGTATGCTATCTCAAGTGAATATCAAAATAATGGCTATGCTACAAAAGCGACTAAAGGCTTAATTGACTATTTGTTTAAAAAAACAAATGTAAATGTCCTCAACGCAATTGCTTTAATTAAAAATGTACCATCAAATAAAGTTATTGAAAAATGCAGATTTACTAATATGAGCCAACAGACGATAGAAAATCGACTATTTAATCATTATGTATTGAGTAAATCAGAGTGGATAAAAAATATAGCTCTTTGAAGGGAGCTATATTGCATATGAAATCAGTAAAAAAGCTTAGAGCTAAAACTCTGAGCTTTTTTTCGTACTATATGATAAGTTGTTATTCATTGTTTTGAAGTTGTATAGTTATTCTTTATAATATATTGCATGTTGCTAATAAAGAATACAAGGTGTTTCAGCGACTAGAAGTAAGAAGCATTGTATTCCATACCACTATACAAATATTATAAGATAGATATACGTTGATTATATATTGGAAATAGATTTGTTATCAGTTTTTTTAGAAATCTTACAAGCGTGTAAGATAAATGAAAGATGAATCAATATGTGCTATAAGACAATTCATTTACACTTTATAGTGAGCAGTGGAAATGAAGGGAGAATATAAATGGAAATTTTACATGCAAAAAGTATTAGTAAAGTATATAAAGGGAAAATACCTTTTAAAGCATTGGTAGATATTGATTTATCAATTCAAGAAGGTGAATTTGTAGGGATTATGGGACCATCAGGAAGCGGGAAAACAACGTTATTAAATATGGTATCTACTATTGATTCTCCTACATCGGGAGAAATATTAATAAATGGTACAAATCCTTTCCAGTTATCATCAGACAGTTTAGCTTTATTTCGTAGGAAACAATTAGGATTTGTTTTTCAATCATTTAATTTACTTAGCACACTTACAGTGAAAGAAAACATTGTATTGCCGATGACACTAGATGGTGTATCTGTACAAGAAATGAACAAACGAGTGGAAGATATTGCAGAGAAATTAAATATTGCAGATATATTGAGTAAAAGAACGTTTGAAATATCAGGGGGGCAAGCTCAAAGAACTGCAATCGCTCGTGCTATCGTTCATAAACCGCAATTATTACTTGCAGATGAACCGACAGGGAATTTAGACTCTAAATCTTCAAATGATGTAATGGAGATGCTCGATACTCTTAATAAAGAAGAAAAAGCAACGATGATGTTAGTTACACATGATCCGTATGCAGCGAGCTTTTGCAGCAGAGTTATATTTATTAAAGATGGTCAATTATATAATGAAATTTATTGTGGTGAAAGCAGGCAAGCCTTTTATCAAAAGATTATGGATGTCCTTTCTTTGTTAGGAGGGAAAAGGCATGACTTTTCGTCAGTTCGCATTTAATAATATTTTTCGTAATAAGCGTACATATGCTGCTCATTTTTTAAGTTGTACGTTTTCTATTATGATTTTCTTTACGTATGCCCTTTTGTTATTTCATCCTGATTTACAAGGGGAGTTGAAATCGACAAGTGCAACAATAAGTGCATTTGGTACATTAGGATTTACAGTTTCGCAAGGCTTGATATTTGTCTTTTCATTTTTCTTTATTCTATATTCAGTAAGTTCATTTTTAAAAACGCGTAAGAAAGAATTTGGCATTTTAATGATGCAAGGTATGTCAATGAGGCAACTAAAGAAATTATTATTAATTGAAAATATGTTAATTGGACTTGGGTCAATTTGTATAGGGATTTTCATCGGTCTCATATTTTCTAAACTAGTATTATTGATTAGTGCAAGTGTATTAATGATTAGTAATGGCTTACCTTTTTATATACCAGTGAAGGCCGTACTATTAACACTCATCACATTTCTTTTCTTATTTTTAATCGTTTCGCTTGTTACTTTTAAAATGATAAAAGTAACGGAACTTGTGGAACTTATTCAAGCAGAGGAAAAGCCAAAGCCTGAACCGAAATTTTCCATTTTATTATCGCTACTTTCTTTAATTAGTATAGGATATGGATATATTTCAGTATTTCGCTTTATCCCAAGTATTAATTTTATTACGCTCGGAATGGGTGTACTTCTAGTCATTATAGGAACATACTTTTTATATACACAGTGTAGCGTTTATATATTGTATCTTGCTAAAAGGAGAGAATCTTTCTTTTTAAAGCGAACAAATATATTAACATTTTCAGAATTGATTTACCGTATGAAAGATAATGCAACGATGTTTTTTATAGTATCTATTATTTCAGCAGTTGCATTTACAGCAATCGGTACAACAGCCGCTCTTGGTAATAGGAATTTAGTGTGGATGACAAACCCATATACATTTCTGTATGAAAGCTCTGAAAACAACAAATTAGTAGATAAACATCTCTCTATTATAAAAAAACATCTTTCTGATGCAAATATTCCGTACCGAATGGCTTCATCTTCAAGTAAATTTACAGAAAGTAACGTAAATGTATTGAAATTAAGTGAATATAACGAACTTACGAGAGCACTAGGGTATCAACAAGAAACGATTGAAAAAGAAGATGAAATTTTACTAATCCCTGGGAGGGTGTCACAAAAACAAGAATTTAAAAATGGTGACTATAAAAAAAATATTGAAGTTATTCAAGGAGATTGGACAAAGACATTTCGTGTAAAAAAAACTGTGGGGGATCTAGTTTTACCACATGATTCTAGTAGTATTTATATTGCTGTTCAAGATCATGTGTATGATGAAATTCCTCTGACGAGTAATCCAAAAGATGAAAATATTCAACATCGTACTTACGGATTTGTTGTAGATGATTGGATAAAAACGAAAGAGATTTCAAATCAATTAAAGAGTATATTCGATAAAGATCTTAGGGACAGAGATTTCTACTTTGAAGCTTTAACATTAAACTTGTTAGAGGCAAAGCAAAAGAATGGTTTATTACTCATGGCAAGTGTTTTAGTCGGAATCGTCTTCTTTACATTTGCTGCTAGTTTTATTTATTTCCGATTATATACTGATTTGGACCGTGATCAACAACAATATAAAATGATTTCGAAAATGGGATTAAGTAAACGAGAGTTAAAAAAAGTTGTAACGAGACAGTTAGTATTAATGTTCTTCTTACCAATTATCATTGCAGTGATTCATACTGTAGTTGCGTATACGGCACTGCAACAATTAGTCAGTTTTTCTATTTTAAACAGCTCGATCTTTATTTTAATTTCATTTATATGTATACAAGTTTTATATTTTTTTATCACTCGTTGGCGTTACCTACAAAAGCTTTATAAGACTATGGAGCAATAAAATGAAACTTTAATTAGTGGGGGTTTCCTTCATCCCCCACTGATTATTAGCCTTCACCAATCGGGCTTTTGTGGGCAGTTGAGCCCCCACCTAACTTCTTTGCTCTCGCTGAATTTTGAGGTGGGGGTCTTACTGCCCGTTAATGCGAGATAGAGGATATTAACTAATAAAATTACAAAAAAACATGTAAAAAATGATATGAATTATGAAAGGAACCGTGATGAAAAGAACTTTAACTATTTTTATGTTAACTATAATACTTTTAATAAGCTTTAGTGCATGCTCTAAAAAGGACAACGCATTCCCTGCAAACGGTGTATTAATTATTGGAGATGAAAATAATATTTCACCAATTATTAATCGTTATCAGGAAATTACGAAAGAAAATGAAGTGTTTTCTGTGAAAAAAAGTGAAGTTGGAAATGGACATGTCTTAATTTTAAATGAATCTACAGCACTAGCGTTGATTAAAGAAAAAGTTTTTCGTAAACGAGATAATGACTCCGATTATATTATAGATACGTTACCGAAATTCCCAAAAGAAGGATCGCTACTGTTTACAAGTGAAGACGAAAAGACTATGAAAAGTATTAAAATAGAAGGAAAAGAGATTCCTGTTACATACGATAGTGACGCTTGGATAGGTAACAATCGTAAATATCCAACGCAATCGTATGTGATTGTAGCAAAAAATAGTGTATATAAGGAAATAAAAGCAAATGAAACGAAAATGCATCTTCTTCAATTTAAGAAATCTTTAGGTGACGAAAGGCCTAAAATGTCGACAGATAATACAATGGTTAATGAAAATGTCAAAGTAAAAAAGCTAATTAAAGGTTTGGAAGGAGAAGTATCTTTTCAGTTTGTAACGATTGGAGAAAAATCTTAAAAAAGAGTTCGAGGTTGATAGAAACTATATCAACCTCGAACTCTTTTTAGTTATATGCCATTTAGATTACATTACTTCATTTAATCGAGTCTCGTTTGTTTCCTCAATCACATTTGGGTTTTGAACCGAATTACTTTGAGCTTCTTTTTCTTTACGAGACTTTTGTAGCATTTCAAGAATGATCCATAATGGAACACCTTTATCCTTTAACATCTTCCATAAATCTAATTCGTTAAATTTATGCTCAGGCTGTTTCATTTCTTTTTCAGATGAACGAATATCGAACTTGATAGGATCATTTGCTTTCTTACCTTCAAGTTTAGTAGAAGAGATAGTATTATGCTCAAGGTTAGATGGAGTTATTTTAGTAGGTTGAGCTAATGTATGAATGTTTGATCCGATTTGCATGCTTTTTCCTCCTTTTCAAGCAATAAAATTAGTTTTCTTATGATTGTTAAATTCATGTAACATGAGGAAACTACATTCAATTATAAATTCAAATAATCAGATTTACAAGTTGTATTGTAAAAAGTAAATGTTTACTTGAATTAATATTTATCAACATTTGTGTATGTTTTCTATATATACAACGTATATAAAATACTTTACATTATGTGTAAGTTAAAAACTGAATGTGTCAATATTTTTCACGGAAAAATGAAAGCGTTTAATTAGGGGGAGAAAGTATGGGAAAGTTATTTTTAAAAGTATGTTTTTTCACATTAGTGACTGTTTGTTCATTCATAGCGAAAACAACTTACGCTGAAGAGAGGCAACAAAATAATTATCCTATCATTTTAGTGAATGGATTTGCTGGATGGGGTAGGGAAGAAATGTTAGGGGTAAAATATTGGGGTGGTGTTCATGATATACAGGAAGATTTAAAAAGAAATGGCTATACAGTACATACGGCTGCTGTTGGTCCTGTTTCTAGTAACTGGGACCGTGCATGTGAATTATATGCACAAATTAACGGTGGAATTGTAGACTATGGTGCGGCACACGCTGAGAAACATGGACATAATCGTTTTGGTAGAACTTATAGTGGATTTGCACCAAATTGGAGTGAAACAAATAAAGTTCATTTAGTTGGGCATAGCATGGGTGGACAAACGACAAGAACATTAGTGCAGTTATTAAAAGAAGGCAGTTATGAAGAAAAAGACTATGTGAAAAATCATCCGAACGCAAAGATATCACCACTATTTGAAGGCGGTAAATCGTATGTTCATAGTGTTACAACTTTAGCAACTCCTCATAATGGCACAACACTCGCGGACGGAAGTCTTCTATTGCCGTTCGTTAAAGATTTACTCATTACAGCTGCGAGTTTAGGAGGAAACAATAATTTATCATTATATGATTTTAAATTGGACCAATGGGGTATGAAAAAAAATGCTGGAGAGTCCTTCTTCCAATATACTGATCGGATTTTAAATAGTTCAATTTGGGAAAATACAAAAGATATTAGTCAATGGGATTTAAGTACTGATGGAGCAAGGGAGTTAAATAGTTGGGTAAAGACGCAATCGGATGTGTATTACTTATCGTATAGTGGACATGCATCACAAGCAGCACCTATAACAGGTTTACAACTACCTCATATTACAATGAACAAAGTGTTAATGGGGAATGCATTTTTCTTAGGTTCCTATGCAAGATTTGAAGAAAATCGCCCATTAATTGATACATCTTGGTGGCAAAATGACGGTGTAGTAAATACAAATTCTATGATTGCGCCTTCAACTAGTATTGCTGTAAATAATAATGAGTTTTTACAGGTTGGAAAATGGAATCATATTGAAACGAAAGCAAATTGGGATCATTTAGACATGGTAGGACTAAGCGTTTCAGACACGTTAGGTTTTTCTAATATTCAAGAGTTTTATAGAACAGTTGCAGAAAAGTTATCGCGGTTACCGCAATAGTTAATAATAAAGCGCTCTCGATGGAATTCGGGAGCGCTTTATATTATATTGAAAGAGGGATATGGAAGAAAAATATGGGGGGATATTATGAAAATACAAGTTGTTTTATCAGGATACGGGACAGTAGGAAGAGAGTTTATAAAATTAGTAAACGAAAAATATTTATATATATACGAAACATATGGAATCCATTTAGTTGTAAGTGGCGTATTAGGTAGAAATATTGCAATACATAATGAGGAAGGTTTGTCTATTCATCATTTATTAATGTATGGTAGCGGTACTGCATCAATTGAAAAGTATATAGAACATCACCCGAAAGACCGTGCAACAAGTGGGATAAGTGGTACTGTATTGGTAGAATCAACAGTTACAAATCTTAAAGATGGAAATCCGGGAAAAAAATATATAAAACAAGCGATTGAGAAACATATGGATATTGTTGCAATTTCAAAAGGTGCACTCGTTACTAACTGGAGAGAAATAAAGGCAGCAGCAAAAGAAGCGAATGTACGAATTCGCTATAGTGGCGCAACTGCTGCAGCACTACCGACATTAGATATTGGACAATTTAGTTTGGCTGGCTGCAATATTGAAAAAATAGAAGGAATATTAAACGGGACAACTAATTATATTCTTACAAAAATGTATGAAGAAGATGTTACGTTTGAAGAAGCACTGAAAGAAGCGCAAAATAAAGGAACTGCTGAGACGAACCCAATATTAGATGTAAGTGGTTCGGATAGTGCGTGTAAATTATTACTTTTGGCAAACAGCTTGATGGGTGTTGAGAATATGCTTACTGATATGCATATAAAAGGAATCGAAAATGTTACAAAACAACAAATTCGACATGCTAAGGAACAAAACAATTATATTAAATTAATAGCTTCAGCATATAAGGATATGGATGGTAAAGTGAATCTTAATGTAGAACCGCTTGAAATAGAAAAAGACCATCCACTAGCAAAAGTAAATGGAACTGAAAAAGGAATAACATTCTTTACAGATACAATGGGACAAGTTACTACAATTGGTGGAGCTTCTAATCCACGCGGAGCCGCAGCAGCTGCTTTAAAAGATGTAATTAACTTATATCGTAGAGATTTATAGAAGTAAAACTCACACCTTCAAAATTCGGATGGAGAAAAAAAGTTAGGTGGGAGCCTTTTTGCCCATATATGTCCGATTCGGGCTAAAAATCGGTGGGGGATGAATAAAATTCCCACGGATTAAAGTTTCACTTTATAAGACCGTACCGCTGTTAATAAAAAATACATATGTAGTGGACCTTTTGAGAATGAAATAAATATGCAAAAATAATTGCAGGGGGTAAGAAATTGTTTAAAGATTTTAAAGTTGTAAAAGATCGTCCCGTTTATATTCAATTAAAGGATTATTTTAAAAAGATGATTATGAAAGGGCATTTGCTCGGTGATCAAAAGATCCCATCAACAAGGGAACTGAGTGAATTATTATCAGTGAGCAGAAATACAGTACTCTCTGCTTATGCGGATTTAGAACAAGAAGGACTCATTTATGCAGTAAAAGGAAAAGGGAATTTCGTTGCGAAGGTGGATATATCTAACACTTCGTCTGTTGAAATAGATTGGAAAAATAAACTTAATACAGTTACCACATTAGCGGATGAATTAGACTTAATGAAGCATGGAGTCCGCTGGGAAAAAGGAATGGTTGTTTTTAATAGTATAGCCCCGGACGAAAAGCTATTTGATGTTGAAAATTTCAAAAGAGCTTTTCTTACTCGTATGTCCATTGAAGGGGATATCGTATTGAACTACGGATATGCAAAAGGTTACCGCCCGTTAATGAAATATCTACTTCATTACATGGAAATAAAAGGTGTAGATATTTCGAACAAAGATATTTTAATTACAAATGGATTTACAGAAGGATTAGATATTGTACTATCTTCCTTAGCGAAAAAATCAGGGCGTGTGATTTGTGAGAATCCAACTCACCATGCTGCATTGAAACTTTTTTGCTTACATGGACTTGAAGTTCATGGGATAGATATGAATGATGATGGTATTGATACGACTGAAGTAGAAAAAAGTTTACGTGAAAAGGATTTTGATTTTGCGTATTTAATTCCTTCTTATCATAATCCAACTGGTATTGTTACAAGTTCGGAAAAAAGAACGGAATTGATGAGGTTATTTTCGAAATATAAGGTTCCTATTATAGAGGACGGATTTAATGAAGAATTACGTTATTCAGGTTCACATTTATCGCCACTATTAACTTTTGCAGGGGCTGGTAATAATGTGATTTATATTAGTAGCTTTTCGAAGGTACTTTTCCCTGGTTTACGTGTAGGGTGGATTATTGCCGATAAAGAACTGATTCATTATTTAGAAAGTGTTAAAAGAGCAAGAACCATTCACACATCTACGTTAGATCAAGCTGTTTTGTTTCAATATTTACATGAAGGATATTTTGAAAAATATTTAAAAAAGGCAAGATCTGTTTACAAGAAAAAATATGAGTTAGCCGTTGGGGCTTGCAATCAGTATATTCCGTTTAAAAGGATGACTGGAGATGGCGGACTTCATTTGTTTATAGAGTTGGAAGAGAAAATTCACGCTCGCACACTTTTACAAAAGTGTTATGAGAAAGGTGTAACGTTTTCTCCTGGAGATGTTTTTTATTCTGATGGAGGGGGAGCGAATACATTCCGCTTAGGTTTTTCACGTTTGAAGGAGAAAGAAATAGTTAGTGGGATTCAAATAATTGGTGAAACTTTAAAAAATGAAACTTGGAGTTGAGAAAATGAGAATTGGCGTTATTATGGGAGGAGTATCCTCTGAAAAACAAGTATCAATTATGACTGGAAATGAAATGATTGCACATTTAGATAAAAATAAGTATGAAATCGTTCCAATTACGTTAAATGAAAAAATGGATTTAATTGAAAAAGCGAAAGACATTGATTTTGCATTGCTAGCATTACACGGAAAATACGGAGAAGATGGTACGGTTCAAGGGACGCTTGAGAGTTTAGGTATTCCATATAGTGGCAGCAATATGTTATCTAGCGGTATATGTATGGATAAAAATATTTCGAAAAAGATTTTGCGTTATGAAGGAGTAGAAACACCAGATTGGATTGAACTTACAAAAATGGCGGATCTAAAGCTTGATGATTTAGATAAGTTAGGATTTCCGTTAGTGGTAAAACCAAACTCTGGCGGCTCGAGTGTTGGCGTAAAGATCGTCAATGATAAAAATGAATTGATCTCAATGCTGGAAACTGTATTCGAATGGGATTCTGAAGTAGTAATTGAGAAGTATATAAAAGGTGACGAGATTACTTGTTCAATTTTTGATGGTAAACATTTACCTATCGTTTCAATTCGACATGCAGCTGAGTTTTTTGACTACAATGCAAAATACGATGATGTTAGTACAATTGAAGAAGTTATTGAACTTCCAACTGAAATTAAGGAACGTGTAAATAAAGCGTCATTGGCTTGTTATAAAGCATTAAAATGTAGTGTTTATGCAAGGGTTGATATGATGGTGAAGGACGGAATTCCATATGTAATGGAGGTTAATACATTACCAGGGATGACCCAATCAAGTTTACTGCCAAAAAGTGCAGATGCCGCGGGGATTAATTATAGTAAACTATTAGATATGATAATTGAAACTTCATTAAGAGTGAGGAAAGAAGAAGGTTTTTAAGATAATTATACAATTAAAACTTTTGATAGTTCCACGAAGTATGCTATGATAATTACAATACGACAACTAAATATTTATCCACTAGGGGGGCCTTTTGTAGGCTGAGATCAAACATAATTTTGAGACTCTTAGTACCTGATCTGGTTAATACCAGCGTAGGGAAGTGGGAAGACGATTATATTTAAAGAATACATTAATATTGTCTATTTCACTTTCTTTACGCCTGTAAAGAAAGTTTTTTTTGTTTTACAGATTTAATAACTGTGGATAAATACATATATTTTATACATTATTGGAGGAATTTAAATGACTTTTTCACAAACATTACGTAAAGAAGTAGATTCTATTTGGGAGGCAAGTTTTCATCATCCTTTTGTAAAAAAACTTGGTGAAGGTACGTTAGATTTGGCAAGTTTTCGTTATTACGTACTTCAAGATTCATATTATTTAAGTCATTTTGCTAGAGTACAAACTTTAGGAGCTGCAAAGGCTCTTGAATTAGAAACGACAGCTCGCATGGCACACCATGCTCAAAATACATACGAGGCAGAATTATCATTACATGAGAATTTCGCAAAGAAATTAGGAATTACGGAAGAAGAAAAAGGTCATTTTATCCCTGCCCCAACTGCATATGCGTATACTTCACATATGTACCGTGCGGCGTATGAAGGGCATTTAGGGGATATTATCGCAGCAATTTTACCTTGCTACTGGCTATATTATGAAATTGGTGAACGTTTAAAAGAATGTCAGCCAGAAGAGCCGATTTATAAAGAGTGGATTTCTGCTTATGGATCTGATTGGTTCCGTACTTTAGTTGAAGAGCAAATTACACGATTAGATACTATCGCTGAACAAGTGACAGAGTCTGATCGGAAGCGTATGAAACAGCATTTCATTATTAGTAGTCAATATGAATATTCATTTTGGGAAATGGCTTATACATTAGAAAAATGGCCAGTGGATACAGAAGTAAAAGATGTAATTGGATAAAGAGTAGAGGTATTGTTATACATATGTATGGATAATACCTCTTTATATGATTTCAAAAAAGGGGTATCGCAAAAAAGACGTATCAATCTAAGTGCGTCTTTTTTTCAATTTTCTTCAATTAGCAATTTCATGGAGAGCTTGCTGAAAAAGTAGAATGAAAAGCCCTAATCAGGGCTTTTTTTGTAGGAATTTCTTAACCGTCATTGAGTCCTGTCACTAGTAGGTGTTTTGACGCTACGACGGACTAAATCGATTATTCGGCTAGTGAAGTATATAAAAAAGTTAGGAATATCTGAAGGTGCTCTCAGAAAGTATATGGAAGTGTTATAACGAGAGGCATTTACAGTACAGAAAAATCTAAGCGGCATACGGGAATACGTAGGATACGGCATCATGGTTATTGAGAAATGAATTGAACTTAGTAAGCATGAAGATATGACGCAAGCATTCACATTTTATAATTTCTATTTATAAAAATGAGCCCATAGTAAAAATAGGTATATGAACAAGGTGCACCGTCTAGTGATAGGTCATACTTTATAGGTGTACGTATTGAACTTAGTTTATAGCGTTATTTCTACTTAGATTTAACGAACAGAAATATTGGAAAGCATCGATGAGGTTAAAGTTTATAAACGGAGGTCATGAAAATGAATAAGTTTCAACAAGAACTACAAGCGTTAAGCCTTAATGATTACCAGTCTGGAAATATTGTGTATTGGGACCAGCAAAACCAATATCCATACTACTATTTTGAAGATGCTGCTCGTCGCTGTGGCGGTTGCGGTCGTTGTGGCGGTTGTGGAGGTCGTTGTGGTGGTGGTGGATTCCGTTGTGGTGGATTCCGTTGTATTGGTTGTTTTGGTTGTGGCGGCTGTGGCGGTTGTGGTGGTTGTTCTAATTGTTTTAATGGTTTTAATGGTATCACTGATACTACTGGTACTATTGTAACATATGAATATTGATAAGAGAGAAAAGGAATCTACTTTGTAAAGCGTTATACAATTTTATAAAAGAGATAAATCAAAACACACGTAGCATCTTTTAATTTAGAGAGATAATTTATCCAACCTTTTATAAACATTGTGACTTTATTTCAAATCAAAAATCGAATGTCTTTTTATGTTTTATACTCTTGACGCACTCTTTGACTTTTATAAGCAGATTTATTGCACCAGAACCAAAAAGAAGAGCTGCTATCAGCCCTTCTTTCTCTTTTCTTTTTAAGATTGTAATTCTTATAGCCTGTATAATATCTGTCCATAAATGCAACCATGTCACCAAAGAATCCCCATTTACCTACATTTATCCAACCTTTAACAACTGCCGATTTTAATGCTTTTTTCCCCGCATCTTTACGATCTTTTGCTGTTATATCTGATTTTCTGCTCATTCTCATACTTTATATGAAATATGTGAAAATCAGTATGAATGGTGGAAGTGAGCGCAACTTTAAAAGCTATTTATTGGGATTAACAAATTTAATAATCTATTTTTATTACTATTGATTAATTTTGAAACGTAACAAAACTACGTAACTGTTTGTATAAAATGCACTGCTCTAGTATTCAAAATTTAGAACATGGAATAGGGTGCTTTGTTTCTACAAGCTGTTTTTGTTTTACTTCATATTACGATTTATAGACCGGGAATTACACTTTAAATGTTTATTACTGTAGCAGTTATGTTTCTTTCACTAATAGTGTTAGTGGATGTACCAATTCCCGTGGCATTCAGAGATAGCCTGTATACATAAGTACCAGGGGGAGGCGTATCTATCCAGACTATTGAAACGTTGTGTGTTAAATTTGTTGAAACATTTACTGGTTTTTAAATATCTTCTTGAAGCTCCATCTGAACCGCAATAGTAAAGACGCCTCTTTTTAGAGCGAGAATTGAAGATACAGTAAATTCTGTAAGGGGACTTAGGGAAACATAATCAGATCTGAAAACTCCTTCTAACTTTACTATTTGATTAACGCCTACACTAATAGCTGGTAATACGAGGTTAGTTGGGCTAGTTGCAGGAATATGACTTTGGTTAAATGTAACTGAAACAATGCCAGGTGGTCCGGTGTTACCGGTCGGTCTAGTAGGGAATTGAAAAGGTTGCATAGGTGGGAGTGTTGGTCCAATCGAATTCTGGTTTAATGCAGCAGAAGATAAAAACTCGTCCAATATAATTCACCTCTAAAAAATTTATATTACTGATAGTAAATGTAGGCGTTGAGCAAAGTGACATGGACAAGCGGTTGTATGTTAAAAATTAAACAAAATAGTTATTTTATTAAAGAAAAAACATGCACAAAAATTGCGCATGTATAATAAAAAGCTATTTCTTGTCTATGTAAATATATGATTGGCTTATACAAACCGTGAGTGTGTTTGAGAAAAATGGTTATTTATTAACAAATATAAAGAGCGCTTTTAAGGCGCTCTTTAACCAAAACTAATATTAAAAAAGAATACCGCATGATATTTTATGTATGTTCTTAATAAATGTGCGGTTTTTAAACAAAATCCTTATTTTATCTTAAATAAAAAGAGCACACATATAAGCGTGCTCTCAAATAAGAAAGGTAGAATGCTATGAATGGAAAGCCTCGATAGAATAACATATGCTTGTCCGGTTTAAATGTGAGAAGTTTTTAATAAAAACGCTATTTTAGTAAGGAACAAGTTTAAAAGGGAACAACACTTGACATGTTAAAAATTATGACTGAAAGGTATTTTCATATTACCATTAGTGGGGTTTTAATTCCAATAATGGTTGTTGAGAAATAAAACCTTTATTTTGCACAACAAAGCAGCTAGCTGAAGTAGCTAATTGCTTTATTGTACAATTTTAGAAGTTCACTGGATACAGATATATGTTGTAACAAATAGTTACATCTATGGTATAAACAAATACCAAAATATTATGCAGGAAAGAAAACTAAATTAAAACTTCATTTTATAAAGAGAGAAGCACAAAATATTATATGTGTATCCAGTCAATTGAGTGCGTTTTTACTAACAAAGAGCATCTAGCAAAAGCTAACTGTTCGGTTCTCCAAGGGGGAACAAGGAGAAAGTAACTTAATGGGTTGTCTACATTATTGACGGAATCTGGAGGCTTATTCGGTCAAATAAAAAAGGTACTGTATATAAGTGCACTTTGGACCAAGTTTTTTATGGTAACAGTTATTGGTATTATGTGTAAGAACTAACGCGTATCTTGAAAATAATGATTATTTATTTAAATGTAAATTCATAATTAGAGTAGAATCGCATCAATACGCTCGCAGTTAACTACAGTGATATATCCGTTTTCATCTATAAATGTAGCAAGGCGGGATCTATTATGGAATCCTACAAATATAGAAGCTTTTAATATTGTGCCGTTAACTAACAGCTGTTTTATTTTTTTTCCTAAGTAATATGTTTCTAAAAGATAGCAAATATTTTTAGAACTCTCTTTTTGGGTTGGGATAAAAGAACGTCGGTTATTTGGAAGAGATGTTAGATTAGGATTGAATACTTTGGGAGTAATAGCATAGTTGATGAAAACTGACATTTTTCCGGCTCCTCTATTTTATAATTTATATTGAAATATGCTGTGTGAAATAGGGCTTTTTTCAAAGCCCCATCTTTACTCTACTCAGCTTCAATTCTAAGCGCTTGAATATCACGACAGTCCAAAACAATTATAGAGCCAGGTTCTGTTGTGTTATCCACAAATGTTACACAAAAATTATCTGGATTAAAGTTAGTAAAAATAAGATCCTCTAGTGTTGTTCCTGTAAGGAAAACATCTACTTCTGTACCTAACTGTAATCTTTCTAATTGTTCGCAAACACATTTTGTATGCTCAGCCATATAAAAACACCTCCTTTTCTCAAATTACTATTAATATATGTATAAATTAAATAGAACGATTGGAGTAATAGCTTAGTAATATTAATTATTTTGCTAGTTAATATTTTTATAAAATAATCCTTTGAAATGAATATCGTCCGGCTAGAAAACTAGAGGACACCAATTCATTAAAGCAGCCATTAAAGCTGTTTTAGGAATAGGTGTCCTTTTTATTTTGAAAAGGGAGATGGGGAAATGAAGGTATTTAAGGATCAGCTACGTGAGTGGAAAAAGCAATCAAAACCAGCAAAGAAGAAAGGCAAGAAAAAGCGAAAAGAGAAATTTAGTACTCATGAAATTGAGGATTTGATGGGGATGCATAGACCTTGTTATGAACGGAGACGTGGAGCTTTAAGACAAAAATAATTAAAAAATAAAAAGGAGTGGTCTTACATGACTAAACAATTATCTTTCTTACCAAAAATTGATAGAGCAGCAACGCAAGAGAAATTAGAAGGTGTTCTTGAAAGTGTGCGTATATATAGACAGTTCGGAATGATTCGTAAAGAAATGAAAGTCATTCCTTCTTATGAAATGAGAGAACACGGTCCAACTTATACAGTAGGGAAGCCTTTAGAGGATGTAGCAATCGCTAATTTACAACAAAGTGAGCATGAAGAGTGGTTGGAGTTAATGTCATTCCGTATTAATCAGTTTTTAAGTCGCTTAGGTAATAGTTATGCAGGAAAGATTCAGAGAGACATTATAAATAAGCGTTATTTAGACGAAGAAGCCGTATGTGATTATATGGTTTATAACGAAATTGGAATGGCTGAACGTACATATCGCCGTTGGAAGTCCAGGGCATTTTATAATTTAGCTTTTGCTCTTAGATTAGAAGTTTATGAAACTGAAGGAACTGGAGGGAATGAATAATGAACTTCGTTCAACCAATACGTGATCCAGAAGAAATACAGCAACTAAAAGAGTATTTTAAGGAAAAGAGCTTACGTAATTACATCCTCTTCATTATAGGTATTAATACTGGCCTGAGAATCTCTGATATTTTGAAACTGAGGGTAGGAGATGTCAAAGGTAGTCATATATCTATGAGAGAAAAGAAAACAGGGAAACAGAAACGAATACAAATTACTGCAGCACTGAAAAGAGAACTTAAATGGTTTATTGAGGTAAGGAAAGATAATGAGTACCTATTGCAAAGTAGACAAGGTAGGAATCGTCCAATTGGTCGTAGTATGGCATATAAGATATTAAGCGGAGCAGCGGCGGAGTTTGGATTAGATGAAATAGGAACACATACGTTGAGAAAAACCTACGGGTATCACATGTACATGCAAACGAAAAACATAGCATTGCTCATGGAGATATTTAATCACTCGTCAGAGAAGGTTACGTTACGTTATATAGGTGTAAATCAAGATGCAATGGATAAGGCAATGACTAGGTTTAAAATTTAATCATTGGTTTTTCTTTTGCGCTAGTTTAAAACCTTAGTCTAATTGCGATTGGATTACCATATCAAAAAAATGAATGTTACGTTAAGACACATTTTAGACAGAAAATCATTAGTTCTCTGAAGGACTACCATTATCAATCTTGTTTTATTGGATAATCTTGAGAAAATATTTATCTGGATAAAAAATTAACATTTTTTCAATTTCCTGTAATTATAATTAAAGGTATTCTGTTAGTGTTATACAAATGTATCTTTCAATCTATTCCATGTATGAATCTAGTCTGGCTATCAACAGAATATTCCACACACAATTGAAAAAGGGGGAAAGTTTATGCAAAGAATTTTAAAATTCCTGATCATGTCCGTTTTTTCTTTGATTTGTGTTTTGTATGTTCAAACGAACGCTTTTGCCGCACCAGCATACGAGGGAGTTGTCAAAATGAAGCAGCCGTCAGGCGAAACTTTTGAAGGCTCGTTACATGGAGATGAATGGTTCCACTGGGTAAGTACAAAGGATGGCGACATACTTTTACAAGATCAGAAGGGATATTGGAATTACGCTGAGCTTACATCAGATGAACTGAAATCAACGGGTACAAAATATAAAATCGATAAGAAGCCTTCAATGGCGGTAAATGAGGACAATTTGAATAAGTGGATAAAAAAATACAACCCTCAAGCAAAGAAAAAACAGGAGCACATGAATAAGTTACAAAAAGAATCACCAAAAAATATTGATGGAACTGTCACTCCAGTTGTAGGAACCAAAAAATTACTTGTTTTGTTAATTGGGTTTACAGATGTTGATATTGCATATAACGATAACGACTGGAGTAACAAATTCTTTTCTACAAATCAAAAGTCAGTTAAGAATTACTATAATGAAGTAAGTAACGGAAAAGTACAGATAACTCCAGCTCCTGAAACATATGGTACTCAAAATGATGGAGTAGTTAAAGTGAAATTAGATTACGCTCATCCGAGTACATCGGGAAAAAGTATGGGTACGGTTATAACAGATGCACTGGCTAAAGCTGATTCTCAAGTGAATTTTGCTAGTCTTGATACTAATAATGATCAAGTCATTGACTCTAAAGATGGCTTCTACATTGTAAGTTTTCTTGCTGGTAATGAACAGGCTGCTCCTGGTGCCCCACTTCCTTATATTTGGGCACATCAGTCGTATGCTCCCAATACAAATCACGATGGTGTTACTGTATCAGGCATGTATACGGCGCAGGGTGAAAAACAATATGGTCATATGGCAACGATTGGTATCCCTGCGCACGAGTTAGGTCATTCCTTTGGTCTTCCAGATCTATATGGTGATAATAATCGTGTGGGTAGCCTAAGTATAATGGGTAATGGATCTTGGAATAATCTTCAAGGAGAAGATTATGGAGCTACACCCGGTCATATGGATGCTTGGTCAAAAGTAAAATTAGGATTTGTAACACCAAATGTAGTAAATACCACTAATAACTTTACTCTAAATGCGATTCCAAATAACTATAATGTGTTAAAGATTCCTTTAAAGGATAATACGTATTTTTTAGTTGAGAATCGCGCAAAGGTTGGGTATGATGCGAGCTTACCAACAAATTCTGGTGGTATTGCGGTTTGGCATATTGATGAATCCATGAATAATAATTCCAGTGATCCTCATCCCTTCATTGATATAGAGCAATCAGTCAGTGAATACCAAGACCCGTTCTATTACACGAATCAAAATCATGCTGCTTCCTTTGGTCCAGACACCAATCCGAATAGTAATACCTATACGGGAGAAAAATCAGGAGTAACGATTACAACTACAAGTACAAGTAATTCTGCTATGAATGTAGCAGTCACAACAAAAGAAGCTAGTTTAATTCCGCAAACAAACTGGACACTAAAATATGTAGATAGCTATAATTGGTACAATTTAGGTACGTATGCCTTTGATGGAAACAAAGACACATTTTGGCATACAAACTGGAGCCCCGTAGCTCCAATGCCGCACGAGATTCAAATTGATTTAGGTGCAACTTATAACCTCTCCAAATTCAGCTACTTGCCAAGGCAAGACGGCCAAATTAACGGAACGATTAAGGACTATGAGTTTTACGTCAGTAGTGATGGAGTAAACTGGGGAACAGCGGTATCCATAGGTGCTTTTGCAAACAATACTAACTTGAAAGAGGTCAGCTTTGCAAACAAGACAGGTCGTTATATTAAACTACGTGCATTAAGCGAGGTAAACAACAATCCATGGACAAGTGCCGCTGAAATTAATGTATTTGGAGTGGTTCAATAATATATTTGTGAGGTTATCTAATTAAATCATTGATACGCTAGTTCAAAAGGTTATCAAATGCTGAGGGTTCGCTCAGCATTTGATAACCTTTTTGTTCTATACTAGCCAATATGCAAAAGAAAAATATGGATTGATAAAATTCATATTTTTAGCTTGATAGCAATGTGGTGGTACTCCTTACAGTTACTCATAAATTTTGTACTATGTAACTCAAAAAAGAAAGGATTATAAATTTAATGATACCAAGGGATTCAGCGAAGGGGGCAGTTACACACAATATAAGATATGGGTAAGTCAGTTGAAGTGTTATAATAAGATTTATTGATATAAAATATTTAAAGAGGAGGATGGTCATGGGATATACTCGTGAGCAGTGGGAAGAGCGAAGTAGTCATAGAACAGATCTAAGTGCTTTTTTAGTTCATTTAACAAAAGGTATATATGATGAAAACGGAGGGCAATTAAAAACAGCAAGTCAGGTTCTTGGTGAAATATTGACTTCTAAGAAGTTATTGGGAAGTACAACGCAGTCGGGGTATATAATTGGAGATAATAAAGCAGTATGTTTTCAGGACATGCCGTTACATAGTGTATGTCAAAATATATTGTTCGAACAGGAGCGAACAAAGGACAGGTCTCAAATGAGGTACACTGCAGTCGGTATAGCTTTTCCGAAGGCTTATGTGTATGCCAAAGGTGGCAGACCTGTAATGTATGAAAAAAAAGAAATTGCTAAGAATCTTCTTCCAAGAGATGAATGGTGGCGGATAGTAAATTTAAATTTAGACGATAAAGAGAATTTTATTGATTGGACACATGAAAGAGAATGGAGGGTAAAAGGAGACTTCCAATTTGACCTTAAATCGGCAGTTGTTCTTTTTGGTAGTCCACCTGGATATAGAGGTTTTGTAGAAAATACAAATTCAACAATTTTAAAGGAATTAGGTGGAATAAATATGATGGCACCAATTATTTTTTAAGAGTTAAATAAAAAGTGGCAGAGAAATGACCGCTTTTTGGCAGTAAATGTACCGGTTGTTTTGGAATCAACGTGATATATTTGTATTGTGAGTAGTGGCGGAAAACATTGCTCATAAAGTTCCTTATAACTTAAATGGATCGTCATAACCGGTGGCGATGGTTGCAGATTGGATGAACAGTTGTTTCTTGTTTTCACATTCAATTGCAATTCACGTTGTGTAAACGGAGAAGTGCTTTTGCTCTTCTTCCAGTTACTTAATATTATTGGATAGATAAATGTAAACAACATTAGGTGGTTGGAAGAAGAATAAAACTTCATTTACCGTATTTGAATTACAAAATAATAAATAATGAAATGGCATCTATTTGGCGCTTTAAATCTTTTAAAAGGATAATGTTGTCTTTTGTCGAATGAGTAGTTGGAGTTAAGTTTAATTCAATAATCAAACAGGAGATGGTATTAATGGCACAAGTAGAATATAGAGTGAGAGTGAAAGGAATAGAGTGTAGGGAGGCTATATGTTTTCAACCCAATTCTGAATTGAATTCAAATAGTGGCATTACCAATGTAGAAATCAGCTTTACTGATTTGGATTCTGATTACTATAGCATGCTGATTAAAGTTACAATTAATAATAATCATGCTCAAGTAGAAGAATTTATTTCGAAAATTTTAGGTTTATTTTCGTATGAATTTGGTATGTTATATAAAGATTTGACAAAAATTTCAGACTCACGAAGTTTAGCTACTGGAATGATAACCATATACAATAATTCTGGCTATCGTTTGTTAGAAGAAACAGATCGAGAGGATATTATTAATAATTTAGGAAATCAGACTTTTGAGGCGGATATTCTAGGGAATGCTTTTGTTTCAATTCTTGTAAATTCATTAAGAATTGAAGGTGTTGTTGGTAGGTTTATTCAGTTATATGGGCTGTTACAAATGGTTGTACCAACATCAGATTTAAGTAGGCCAACTAGTCAGCGAGATGTCGATTCTTTTATTAGAAATAATGGATTTAGCTTTTATAATGTAAATGAGGATAAGCCTACTACACGTCCTAGAGGTTCTGGTAATGATACGATATATACTTGGTTAAGAAATCAAGTAGGGCATACAGGTTCTACGGTAGATGTAGCGGATGTCCAAAATCAAATCGAAGATAAAGTTAACGAGTTGTTTATCATTACAAAAACAGCAATCATCAATTTTGAGATGTAAAACTAATACAGAATTTATTAATTAGAAATATTGGATGATGAAACATGTATGAGGTATGAGAGTAAAGTAGCGAATTCGCTACTTTTTTATTTTATAGAAAAGTAAAGAGTGATTCTGGATCGGGGGAATACATCTATTTTGAAGAATAACAACTTGACGAGTGAGTTAAATACTATGAAGAGGATTATGCAATTGAAGATATATGGATGTGGTAAAAACAAATGAAAAAATATAAAACCAAACAACAGAAGCGTAAGTTCTATGACAGTGGTGAATGGAAACAATTACGAGAACAAGTAAAGAAGCGTGATAACTATGAATGTCAAGAGTGTAAACGTAACGGACGTGTTCAAACAGATACCAATGAATACAGTGAGAGTGCAAAGCGTAAGAAGATACAGTTAGTTGTCCATCATATAAAAGAACTTGAACATCATCCAGAACTTGCATTAGAAATAGACAATTTAGAAACAGTCTGTGTGGATTACCATAATAAAGAACACGGTAGAACATTCAAAAAGAAACAGAACAAATGGGAACACGATGAAAAGTGGTGAAAATGATTCAGAAACAGTCCCCCCTTAAAATATTTCATCAAAAAATGCTCTAAGGGGCACCGGAGGAGGGGGTCGATTTTCTAAATTTATAAGTAAATTCGCGCGTTATATCAAATTGGAAAACGATGTAAATCAGAAGGGAGGGATATTGTGGCTAGAGTTAAGCGTGAAACAATGAGAAAAAGGATTGAAAAGGATTTAATAAATCAATTGAAAGAAAAAAAGATTGTAGGTAATCATTATGCTGACTTAATTCAAGATTATTTATCGCTGTGGGATTTAAAATGTATTCTTGTTGATGATATTGAAGAAACAGGAATAAAAGTATCCGGCATGCACGGTCCGAAATCCAATCCTTCTATTAATGATTTACATAAAACTAACGATCGAATGATAAAGATTTTAGATGCACTTGGATTAGAAGCATCGGCAGAAGAAAAGAAAGTTCCTTCAAAACCTGTGCGCTCTGCTAGAGATTTAACATGATTCAAAATGAATATGTAACTGAATATATTGAAATGTATCGAGCGGGAAAAATTAAGCTAAATAAAGAGCGCATAATGCTAATTGATTACCTAGAGAAATACATTTTAATACGTGATGATCTGTATTTCGATAATGAAATGCATGATGATTATATAAAGTTTACAGAGAAATGGTATTTTGAATTACAAACATTTCAGAAGTTTTTAACCGCTTTTGTTTTTCTTTTTTATGAAGAAGACGATTCGGTTTTTTACGAGCAGTTTCTAATTATGATGGCTCGTGGTGGCGGTAAAAATGGTTTGATTTCATCATTATGTCATTTCTTTATTAGTCCACTACACGGGATAGAACGCTACAATGTTTCAATTGTGGCTAACAACGAGAAGCAAGCTAAAGTTTCTTTTCGTGAAGTCTATGATGCTATTAAAGGAAAAGAAATACTAGAAGATATGTTTTATCGAACTAAGGTAGAGATACTGAGTAACGATACTCAAAGCATTATGCAATATCATACATCTAATGCTGGTTCTAAGGATGGACTTCGTGACGGTTGTGTTATTTACGATGAAATACATCGATATGAAAACTTTGATGTAGTAAATGTATTCTCTAGTGGACTTGGAAAAGTGCCAAATGCTAGAGAATTTTTTATTGGTACAGATGGTTTTGTTCGCGATGGGTTCTTAGACAAGACGAAAGAGCGAGCGATGAATATTCTAAAAGGCAAAGATTTAGAAGACCCATTGTTTCCCTTCATCTGCAAGATCGATAATCCAGAAGAAATTGATAATCCTGATGTGTGGGAAAAAGCAAATCCTATGTTCAGCGAGCCGAGAAGTTCTTACGCTAAACAATTATTTAAAAAGGTATTAACTCAATATAAACAATTAGAAAATAATCCTTCAAACCGTGAAGAATTTATAACAAAACGGATGAATTATCCCGAAACAGATTTAACAAAGTCTGTAGCTTCATGGGAAGAGATAATGCGTACTGGTTTTGAAGAAGATGGAGAAACGCGTTCGTTCATTATGCGGTTGACTGGAATGGAATAATCCAAATCGCAGATACAAAGTCCATTGCTTATGGTGGAGGTACTGCTGCTAATAAACGATTTGTACATGTAGAGTTATGCGAAACAGTGGACTATACAAAATTCAAACGCAGCTATGATAAATATGTTAAGTTACTAGCTAAAATCTTACGTGACCTTAGATTATCTGTAGAAAAAGGATTATGGACTCACTATGATGTAACGAAATACCTTGGTGGAACAGATTATGAAGATCCACTTGACTACTTAAAGTTTCATTTATTTTGTGCGGGCTGAAAGGGATGGTTGGTTAAATCTTGGTGGGGATCAGTGGATTAAGAACGATCCATCTTATGTGCAGTTTAATAAGAAAAGTACAGTTGATTCATCTATTGTAGGGAAGCGTGTGGTTTCTAAGGTTAATAATCTACGTTTCTATGATGCTCCATCTTGGCAGGTTTCGTAGATGCAGGTGAGGGATATACAATTGAAGGAAAGGTAAATATGGACGGTTCACTACAATTTAAGGTGCACCATTGTATAGGGAAAACATATTATATTACGATTAATGAAGTTTATGTGTATGTAAGATAACTGTATTACTACAATATAGTACAATCATAGGAGGTAGTTATGTGTTTGATAAAAATGAAATACAAAAGATAAATGGGATACTTCAAGCAAATGCATTAAATCCAAATGTAATTGGCCCTACACTTCCCCCAATCCCACCATTTACTTTACCAACCGGTCCCACGGGTCCAACAGGAGGGACAGGCCCAACGGGAGGAACGGGTCCAACAGGAGGGACAGGCCCAACGGGAGGAACGGGTCCAACAGGAGACACAGGCCCAACGGGAGGAACGGGTCCAACAGGAGACACAGGCCCGACAGGAGCAACTGAAGGTTGTCTTTGTGATTGCTGTGTTTTACCTATGCAAAGCGTTTTACAACAACTTATTGGAGAAACTGTTATTCTTGGCACTATTGCAGACACACCCAACACGCCCCCACTTTTCTTTCTATTTACTATCACTTCCGTGAATGATTTTTTAGTTACAGTTACAGATGGCACTACAACCTTTGTGGTCAATATTTCTGATGTAACAGGAGTAGGTTTTTTACCACCAGGACCACCTATAACATTACTTCCACCTACCGATGTAGGATGCGAGTGTGAATGTCGTGAACGACCAATTAGACAGTTACTGGATGCGTTTATTGGATCTACAGTGAGTCTTTTAGCAAGTAATGGTTCTATTGCAGCGGATTTTAACGTGGAACAAACGGGACTTGGTATAGTACTAGGGACATTACCTATAAATCCAACTACAACTGTTAGGTTTGCTATTTCAACTTGTAAAATTACAGCTGTGAATATAACTCCTGCTACGATATAGTGGATTTCTTTCAGAAGTATCTGTTCCTAATAGATTAAAAAGCAGAGTAGACAATCTACGTTTCTATAATGCTCCATCTTAGCAGGATAAAGATGGAGCTGGTTCTGTAGATACAGGATTGGGATTTATAATTGATGCAAAAGTGAGTGTCAATGGTTCGCCACAGTATAAAGTACATAACAGTAAAGGAAAAACATACTATACTACTACAAATGAAGCCTATGTATTTACTCATCTAACACAATGTATCTTCATGATTAATTAGCTGTGTCCTCTTGCTCTTTCTAAATCCTCTATCTGTAAATTCTCCACAACTATATTATTGGCGTACAATAATTAGGTAAATGTGTCTAAATGGTTTTCTAAGCGTACAAAATTCCCAAATTGATATGGTAAGTTTATGAAAATAATAGTGAAAAATAATATATATGTCTAATACACTATCGAGTTTTATCCATATTATCTTATTAAGAATTACAAAAGGAGGTGGAAAAAGAATGGACGAGCATATACAACCTCAACTTTCACCGCCATGGATCACATATTTTAATGAACTTAGAAATTCAGTAGGAGCTGATCCAACTGTAACAGTAGGTCCGCTAATACCGACTGATGGAAATTTTATTATTTTAGTACAAACTACGGATTTTGAAAAAGCGATTACATTAGCTACACTTCTTAAACCTACAGTGCAATTTGGCAATGTAACTATTATTGTTAGTGTTATTGGGGATGGGATTGTAAATCCAATTCCTTATCCTTTAGACGCTTTTGAACTTGTACAAGTTGTTGTACAGCCGCAGTTCTCGGGTGGAGCGAATGTTGTTTTTCCAGTTTTTTCTGCAGAAGTAATACAGTTTTTTAATGATGATATATCTAATCTGTGTCAAACTTTCACAGAAGTCGCTGCAAAAGTTTTTCGTGATGTAATGAATGATGCAATATGCGGTATACCGATTTTATACTCGACAAGTTGTAGTACAAGTACTGAAACTACATAATTTATTGGTGAAAAAACTGATCAAAATAAAGAAATACAACCAAAATTGTTTTATTAATTTAAAAGAGACATTTCCAATTTTAGGAGATGTCTTCTTTCATTTGTAAAACGAATACATGTCCTAAGAAATTTACTTCATTTATAAAAATTCTTATATATGATTAATAGAATAATTATAAAAAGTGCTAACAAGTTTGCAAACGAACTTACTAACACATATAAGAAATAGATAAAAAATATCGCTGATATGTCACCTTCAAATATAGACTTAATCATATAGAAAACACTAATACTGAATACTCATAAAATCATTCGTGATATCAAAGATAGATAATGTATTCAAGGAATTTTGATACCCGATATATCTAGAAGTCCATAATAAGTTTTTGAGAGTGTACGTACTAAAAAATATAGGCTGGTTAATAAAATTTTATTAAAATGCTGAAACTTCGATAGTCGCGGTTGTTATTAAAGTGATTGGGATAGTAAAGGTAATTGTATTTGTTGCTCCACCAGAAATAGTAAGTACGCCAGTGTCAATTACCCTATCGGTAAGAATTAATGTTGGTAGATCCGTATTACCGGTAGGTCCAATTGAACCTGGATTTAATGCGGTGGTATTGGTTTTAACTCGACTTCAAATAATTCACTTTCAAGTTCATTAAGTGCAAACATTGATACAGGGTATGGAGATGTATTAGACAAAATTTGTGATGAAATAGGTTCTCCTAATGATGAGAAAAATGTAACAAACACTTGTGAAAGTGGAGGGACCATAATGATAATACGATCAGTTTTTTGTAACGTATGAACCAACTCCAAAATTATATAGTTTATAAGAATTCAAAACTATATTCGATAAATATGAAGATATTTTTATTAAGGTTTTTCCATTAGTGAATTGAGAAAATTAATACATTCTATCTTTCTATGAGTGGGGGGTATACAATAGCGTATGCTTGTCCAATTTATATGTGAGAAGCTAACTAAAATTTTACTGGTTTCAGGATTTATATGAGTGATTATAGCATTATTAGTCATACTAATAAGGGTAAGACCGCATGTCCATCAACTTAATTTTTAAGTAGGTCAATTTTGAACAATAAGAAATTCTATTAGTTACAAATGGCTAGTTTAATTCTGTAGGACAAGGTGAAATGTCTAATTCGAAAAATTGAGCGCTGACTAATTCACAATACGGTTGTTCGTTATAAAACACTGTATTTTCGAAGAAGTATTTGTCTAAACGTGGTAAATCACCATTTTTAGGCTTAATAAAGTGAGACGTAATTGGATAAAGAATAGAGGAATTGCTAGTAAGTATAGGCAATACTTTTTTTATATTTGTTTTTTGTAAAATTATTGTAAAATATAAATACAGTATATAAATATATAGTATATAATGTGTACGTAATATGTTTGAGATGTTAGGGGTGATGTATATGATAATTACGTGTAACTTTTAAAAGTGTTTCTTTAATAACGTATTATTCTAATAAATAGTTTTAAATTCTTCTTTTAGATAGTTAGTTTTAAATTGATTAGATTAAGTAATTGTTATTTCTCATTTTTTGATAATCAAGACAAATGAAGAGAGGAAGTACTCAATACATGGAAAAATTACGGTTATTAACATTTAAAAATATAGTAGAGCCACTTTTAAAGGAACATGTCTCATTTATATATTTTCCTATTGAATGGCTAGACATTGTAGAGATACATTATAAGACATTTTTATTAACTAGTAAGTTAAAGCGTTTAAATGAAAGATTGTATGATATGTTTTCTGATATATTGTTTATTCAGCATAATCCGTATGTATTAAATGAAAATACGCCATGGATTGTGTCAAAAGAACCAATTAGGCAAGAACAACTTGATTATATATTTCAAAGTTGGTATGAGGTCATTCATGATTGGAAACCGAATCAATTAATGGAACCGCCAAAATATGAATGGCATGACGATTTGATTTCGAATGTAACAGTATTACATGATAGTGAAACGTTTTCTAAATGGGTACCCGCATTAATTTCACATGTTTTTTGTGTACAACCTATACGAATTGAGAATAAAAATGAAGAAATCTATTTTTCTCCACTTCGATCACAAAATATTTGTGAGGCAATGTCAGAGCCGATTAAAGATGAAAAAACACAAGACTTTTTCGCCTATGTATACCGATTTGAATGTATAACTCGTGGTGGTGAGAATATTCCATTATTAAAGGTTACAGTAGGTATTCGGAGATTCTACCAAGAATATAACCATCCCGATATCCCTTTACTTTTGCGACGAAAACGAGGCATGATATTGATTTCTACTTCAGAATTTGCATCAGATAATAAAAAAATGCGGTTTGTAAAGTTAAAAGTACAACAAGCTACAAACGGTATGAAATGGATTAAGTTATTTAGAACATTAAAAGATGATTTTCAAATAGGTGGAGAAATTGAATTAGACCATATTGTCCAATATCCGAAAGATTATATTGTCGGAACAAATAGAAGAGTATTACTTCCGTATAATGAGAGAATATATAAAGTGCAAGGTACTAAAAAAAAGCTAGGTATAAAAGTAAAGGAGAAAGGATATCTATTTAAAGAATTTCAGCGGAAATTCTCTCATTTCACATTACTGCCAGAATGCAAAAGGGTAGCAACAAATAATGAAAATGAATTATTTCCTTTATTTGCACCAAAAGGATTAGAGACCATAACATTAGAAATTTGGTCCGAAAATATAGTATTGGAAATAGAACAAGCATTATTTGATAGTGAAATAGTTTTAGCTAAAATAGGAGAAACATCTTATGTAGTAAATGCAGATTCACCAGTATTATTAAAGATTGTAAGATTTAATATGGAAAAAGTGTTACAAAATCCATATAAAATGCAGTATTGCCAAAAATATAAAACAAATCTTGTAGATGATGTTGTAAAAGCAGTTCATGCTACGGCAGGTAAGCGAAGTGATACGACGTTAGCATTAATTGCAATGAAGAAGTGTGATGGAAGAGAGAAGATTGATCCGAAACAAATTATTCGTGAAGGGTTTGCACGAACAAAACGTATTTCAACATTTATTAATTTATTTATAGGTCAAAGTGTATCTCGTGAAACAATTGTAACTAGTATTTTTAATTTATTAGAACAAAAAGGATTTTTGAAAGGCAATTGGAATAAGAGGAATTTACCTTGTACATATGTCAATTTATCAGTTGAACGAATCTCGAAGTTTGATTTCTTACCTATTATTTCAAAAATAAAAGGTAAAGAAATATCATATAAATTATATGGGGATACGGATTCGGAGTGGCAACCGATCGACTATATGTTATTACAAATAAATAAACATAATGTATTTTTACCACAACCATCAAAAAGAAATGATGTGGGTGCCCGTTTTAAGGAATTTGTATCTGAAACATTAATGGGAATGTTACAACATGCGCAAAAGGAAAATGAACAAGTTTATTTCATTGTAGATGCGAATTTGAGAAAATATTGGATTAAAGAGTTGCAAAATGAAAAAATTAATATAGATATTGCACCTGAGATTATTCCAGATATATTAAAGGTTCCGAATTTAAACGTTATAAGAATAAATACTGCTTTTGATGTACCAAGCTTTGTTGTAATAGATCGTGAAAATGATATGGATAGAACTGGATTATATGCGGATCAAACAGGGATGTATTATAGCACTGGTGAATATCGATTAAATTGTAGTGACACAATTCAACAATATATACTTGAAATTCTACCATTAGGTGTAAAACATGTAGAAAGGGAATATATCGCTAAAATGATACATTTCATGTGTTGTAATTCAAGTATACTTCCGGAAAAAAATGTGCATATGCCATATTCTATGCATATGGCTAAAGTAATAAAGAGTTATGCCACTGATATAGATGCAAGAGAGTTTAAAGAATTCGATGATGAATTAGATGTTGATGTAATAAAGAGAGAAAAGAAAGATTCAATAGTGCTAATTTAAATAATAGTAAATAAATCCTGTTCGTTATACTGATCAGAATTTGTCATTTGTTCATGTAAATATAGCTATCCTTTGTCATGTATCTTTTCTATTTTGTATTTACTTTATAAACATTCAGGATTAAGATGTTTTTTAGAAATACAAAAACTGAATCACATGGAAAATTAATTTTAAAACTTAATAGAAATTTGAAAGGAATGGGGAATTGTGAAGAAATTAGATGTATTATTAATGCTACTGAGCGGCCTCTTTCCAATTGCAGGAATGTTAAAGCAAATCCCTCTTGAACAATCTTTATATATTGGAGGACTTTTATTTTTTACTAGTTTCGGTAGTTACTTTGCAAAAAAGATATATTCACGTATATGTAGCTGGATAGCATATGCACCATTTATAACACTACTGTTAGTTATTTGGAATCAGGATATTTCAACAAGTGCTATAATAGCAAATGCCAAAATTGCCGCCTGTATCGCTTTAATACCTTGTATATTTCGCTTTCGTACATACGGGCTTACTTTAGGTTTATTCTCATTATGGGCCGCTTTATTATGGGATATAAAGGAAGTACAGTCGTTAGTCATACTTGAGCGTATGACGAGTTTAATGACAAGCAATTACGTATATCTTCTACTCTTAGCTGGAGGACTTATATTAGGTGGATTACTTGCGACGTTAATACACCGTAAAGAGAAGGATAATAATAAAGAAAATATAAATCTATTTCACCAAAAAAAGAAACGCAAAAAACTATCATTTAAGATGCCACTTCCAAGATTACCGAAATTTAAGATGAAATTATTTAAGTTTGGTGGAAAAGGTTCTAAACGTAAAACGCCAGAAAAAATACGTAAGCATAATTACGAAGAATCAGCTCCAGCTGTAACATATGAAATGTCGGAGCAAATAGATCAATATAAAGAAGATACTGTTCAAGGACAAACGAGGATGGAACGTCGTAAAAATAGGTATAATGCATAATAAATTTCAGTAAACCTTTAATGATTTATCGTTAAATTGATAAATTATTAAAGGTTTTTTATGTAATTAAATATAGATTGCCAATGAGAAATTCATAGCATATTCTAAAGTTGAGGACTTAAATAAAATAATGGGAGGACAAAATGCTTATTATTGCATATATTTCTGTCTGTATATTATTTTCAGTTAGTTTTTTACATATTTATTGGGCTTTCGGGGGTAAGTGGGCGACAAATAGTGTCATTCCAACTAAAGCTGGAGAAAAGGCGTTTACACCAGGTGTAGGAATGACATTGTTCATTGCGTTATTATTAAGTATGGCAGCAATGATTTTATTACAACAAACAAATATTGTTCATTTCAAAGTTCCCAATATTTTTATTCAAATGGGATCCTGGGTTTGTATGGTTGTTTTTTTCATAAGAGTAATTGGTGAGTTTCATTATTTTGGTATCTTTAAACGAAAAAAAGGTACGCAGTTTGCTAGAATGGATACTGTTTTATATATACCACTTTGTGCATTTTTATCATTATCCTTTTTATTATCAATTATAAAGTGAACTTAGGAAAGATAATCATGTAATGTATTTAGTATATAAAGATACGGATATTAAATAAGAGGTTTCTGTGCAATCAGAAACCTCTTATTTTTTGTGATTGTAAACATCGGTTATTAGGGAGCTTATTTATTTAATTAAGATAATAGAATGTTTATATTTGAAAGAAATGAATTGGGATTTAGTTATTACTTCTATGAATGATGCATTTTCTTCATTTTTTTGGTCCCTAAAATACAACTAATAATTGCGAGTAATGCATTTGAAGAAATAAAGTTTACAGTCCAATAAATTCCTGTTCCAGCGATTATATCGATAATTATAAATCTTTTAATTGCCGAACTTTTGACTACATGAAAAACAAATTGATTGTTATCCAATGTTATCACATCCCTTATCTAATATATGACAAGGCATGCTTGTTCTAGTCTCCATGATAGATAATACACAAAAGAGTAATTAGCAGAAGCATATAAAGTAGTTATATATAAAGGATAACTTATTGGAAGTTAAATTCTTAAATTCAGTGAAAAAAATAAAAATCATAATTTATCCTGTGTTATTGATGGAATATTATGTTTTACTTAAGAGGTTATGCGGAAAGTTTGAAGAAAAATTCTTTCATTAAAAGTACGATTCCTAGCAGAAACAAGACTTCAATTGAGAACCAAAACATACTTTTTTGAGGTTTTTTAAACTCCATAATAATTGATGAAAATAAAAAAATTGCAATCAGTATGATGATTAAGAGTCGGATTATATCAACCATTCATAACACTCCTATTATTTAATCAATACTATTATATAATCTTTTCCAAAGATATAGAATTCTAGAAACGTTTTATTGTAATTTTAATAAATAGAATAAACGGTGTATATTATCTGTTTTTCTGCAAATTATTTCAAACGTGTAGTGGAAAGTGATAAATCCACGTTTTAATAAAAGGATGTAAGCGTATTCTTAGCGAATTATAGATAATTAAGAGAGGCGGTGACACTATGAAATATGTAAAAGTTAGCATGAATGGTGGAAGTGAGCACAAGTTCTCAATGACTTTAGAACGATTTGAAGAGCTTATTACTACAGAGAATGGATTATTAGAAAATAAATTAGTTTGTATTGAAAATGTAATGATTAACCCAACTAATATATCTTCCGTAGTTGAAAAAATTGGTGTACCTGCTAAATTTATGGAAGTTTAAAGGTAATTAGATAAAAAACATCCATGGGGATGTTTTTTGTTTATAAATAAAGTAATTGTACAATGAATATATGAGCAGATTTTAATAGTAATCATGTAGGCTATCAAGAATGAATGGATATAGAAAGGTCTTTTCTAGCGCTCCAATGTGTATGTATCTCTTTGGCATCTAGATATTGTGCTTTTTCATGCACAATGTAATACGTACAAGCATATAGTATGTAATAGGACAAGATCTTCGTGTCCTACTAAATACTCAGAAAAAACCTCTAATCACATTAGAGCATCCAATAGCAGGGTGCTCTTATTTTTTATGGAAAATGTAGCTTCATAAAGGTTTCGTTTCAATTATAGTTTTCATTAACTTTTGATTTTAAACTTATCTTTAACGTTAATAAATATTATGGTTAATATAATAGCAATAATTAAATTAGACAAATAGAAATTTTGGTGAATCAGTAGTTCGAAGATGACATCGAATGTATACAATAAAGCGACAGCAGGTAATATACAAATAAATATAAATCTCCAATTTTTTAAATAATGTTTATAATTAGTAAGTACTTTCTCCATTCATATTGCTCCTGTATTTTTTATTTTCTATATAATTATACATTTAAATAAAAAGATTTACAAAGTATTTAAAAATATTTAGCAACTAATGTGATTTTGGGAGATAGATAAGGAGAAAGCAAAAAACATTATAGATCTATAGATTGAGAGAAATATAGAGAAAGCTTTTGTTAAAAACTTAGATGGTTGCAGCAATATGTGTAATAAACGATTTGGCTTTAAAAAGACTTTTAAACATCTAGACTAAAATGATACACTATAATCTACGTTATTTTAGAAATGAATAGAGGGATTTATATGATAGATAAAATTAAAAATGTTGTTGAGGATATGTATGAAGATGAAGCAAAACATTTACTTCAAAGTATTCTCATACAGTTAGATGTATTAGACGGTAATTATAGCGAAGATATGCTAAAAAATTTAACGAATATCCCTAAGCAATTGACGAGTCATACAACTCAGGAAAAGAATTTAGAAGAAAGTACACACATTCATATTGCCTTTGATGATTCAACAGCTGGATGTTTAAAATATATGTTGAAACAAGAAGGATTACACGAGGAGAATGTTGTTTCATACTCTGAATTCTTTTCAATTGGTCCCATACATCAATTACATACGAATGAAGGTCAATTAGAAAGGTCACAGTGGTTATTAAATAACTTAACTTCTTATGATTGTTATTTTGAAGAAGAGTATTTACCAAGATTTAAGGAGACTTTAGAAGAGCTACATTCAATTCCGAATGAAACACCGATTACCATTTGGAAGGCGGATAATGCCCATGAGCATGTAGGACTTTGTTTTGCAATTGCTCAATTAAAAGATAAGAAAAATATTCGTGTTATAAATACTTCTGAAGCGAGTAGAGAAATATTAAAACAAGATTATGATATTCGTGGAACTGGAGAATTATCTCCTGAAATTTTAGCTCTTTTTCTAAAACATTTTGTGGAATTTCCGTATTTAACTGAAGAGAAGCGAATGAAGTTTGCACATGAGTGGGATATATTATCGCAAAGCATGGAGTTTTTAAGAGTTTGGAAAGACGATGAAGTGCATTCTGTACAAGAAGGTTATTTTGATCAATTCATTATTGAGTGTGCAAAAAATGTAGGAGCAGATAAAGAATTTCATAAAGCTCCGAGAGTAATAGGTGAAGCACTTGGTCTTGCAGATCAATTGGTTGGGGATACGTTTTTGGAATATCGCTTGAAAGAATTAATTAAGCAAGAAGTATTTGAATATGAAGGTTCATTAGATCAAATGCGTTTTTATAGTGTGAAGTTAAAAAAATAATAAATATATCCAGTGTATGAAAAAGTTCGTATTTTTAAAATGCGAACTTTTTTCAATTGAATTTAGGCTATACATAAGCTTCCTATAGTTAACGAATTACATATGAATGTTAAAGGAAATGAAAAGAAGGTGATTTGTTAATATGTATAATCAACAAAACTATCCATATGATCAAGGGATGTATTATAATCCACAAAACTACGGTTATGAATCTACAAATGAAGTGAGAGATATTGAACAAGAAGATTACAGACCAGATGATGCGGAAGATGCTCCAACGTCACCACCACCGTCACAAGCTCCGTCGTTACCGTCCACATTTGCTTCTCCTGCACAAGCAGGTAATATGAAATCATGGATGTGTAACTGTCTAGGAAGATGGGGCTATTTACGTTTACATCGATCTGGGCCTTTCGGAAGAGATTTATGGTTCTTTCCAACTGAGGTAAGAAGAAACGGGGTTTCAGGTTATACTTGGCAAGGTGGTCGCCGTCGTAAAGTAAGTTACCGATATCAACAAATTAGTAACTTTATGTGCTTCGCATAAAGAAAAGTGAGCGAGTAGAATACTTTTACTCGTTCACTTTTTTATTTTTCAATATACGAAGTAAGATTTTAATTAAAAATTTACAATTTTCACGTTTTTATTAGAGTATAATGCATATGTTGGTTGATTTTCAAAAACAAGTGAGAGTGAGGGAATGCAATGTCAATGAAAAACAAAGTGGGCCTAAGAATAGAGGATGGCATTAATTTAGCTTCAGCTCAGTTTAAAGAAGATGCGTATGAAATTTATAAAGAATCGAGAAAAGTGCAGCCTATATTATTTGTAAATCAAATTGAAATCGGTAAAGAATGGCTCATTACAAGATATGAAGATGCTTTGCCGCTTTTAAAAGATAATCGCTTAAAAAAAGATCAGGCAAATGTGTTTCCTCAAGATACAAAGAACATGTATCTTTCCGTTGACAATAGTGATCATTTAACAACGCACATGTTAAATTCGGACCCACCTAACCATAGTCGTTTACGATCTTTAGTTCAAAAAGCTTTTACACCGAAGATGATTTCACAGTTAGACGGAAGAATTCAGAGAATAGCGGATGATTTAATAAGTGAAATAGAGCGAAAAGGTACATTAAATCTTGTGGATGATTATTCATTCCCATTACCGATTATTGTAATAAGTGAGATGCTTGGAATTCCAAAAGAGGATCAAGCGAAATTTAGAATTTGGTCTCATGCTGTCATTGCATCGCCAGAAACACCTGAAGAAATAAAAGAAACCGAAAAACAACTATCTGAGTTTATTACATATCTTCAATATATAGTTGATGTAAAACGAAAAAATCCAAAAGAAGATTTGGTTAGTGCGTTAATACTTGCAGAAAATGAAGGGCAGAAACTTAGTGCTCGAGAGCTATATTCAATGATCATGTTATTAATTGTAGCCGGACACGAGACAACAGTGAATTTAATAACAAATACGGTATTAGCACTTCTTGAAAATCCGAAGCAATTACAGTTATTAAAAGATAATCCGAAATTAATTGATTCAGCTATTGAGGAAGGATTGCGTTATTATTCTCCAGTTGAGGTGACAACTGCAAGATGGGCGGCTGAGCCGTTTCAAATTCATGACCAAACAATCCAAAAAGGAGATATGGTTATTATCGCATTAGCTTCCGCAAACCGTGATGAAACAGTATTTGAAAACCCAGAAGTATTTGATATTATGCGTGAGAATAACCGTCACATTACTTTCGGACATGGTAGTCATTTCTGTTTAGGAGCTCCACTTGCTAGGTTAGAAGCAAAGATTGCTATTACTACTCTGTTTAAAAGAATGCCTGAACTACAAATAAAGGGCGATCGTGAAGATATTAAATGGCAAGGAAATTATTTAATGCGTTCTTTAGAGGAATTGCCTTTGACTTTCTAGAATAGTTAAAATGAGACATGCATACATTGAAAATGTTTTACATAGAGTATGTATGTGTAATTTAAATTCGAAACGGAAGGGTGAAACTATCCCAATGATCAACTAATTCTATTTTTAAGAGATCTTCGTTAAAAAACGAAATATTCTTCTGAATAGGATTAGTATGTACATATATAGAAAAGGGATGTGTTTCGCACTGCGAAAAATATAGTCTTTTCATATGATTTGTGCTGCCTCCTGTTCAGAACATGAAATAGGAGGCTTTTTTATGTCGACGACTATAGAACCGAAACAAAATCATGGGGTATCACAAGTATTGAAAAATCGATTTGTACAGGGAATTCTTGCATCAGCATTATTTTTACAAATAGGAATATGGGTTCGAAACTTTGCGGTATTATTGTATGTTATGGAAATGACGAAAGGTGATGCTTTCGCTATATCAATGATTTCAGTTGCTGAATTCGCCCCGATTTTTATATTCTCATTCATTGGTGGAACTTTTGCTGATAGGTGGAAGCCGAAGAGGACAATGATATGGTGTGAAACGTTAAGTTCTATTTCAGTATTCGCTGTATTAATTACACTTATGTTTGGAACGTGGAAAATTGTGTTTTTTGTGACGCTAATCTCTGCAATCCTTTCGCAGTTTTCTCAACCATCTGGAATGAAGTTGTTTAAACAACACTTATCGACGGAACAAATTCAATTAGCAATGTCGATATATCAAACGATTTTTGCGATATTTATGGTGTTAGGACCAATTCTCGGAACATTTATTTTTCATAGTTTTGGAATTTATATTTCAATCATTATAACAGGTATCGCGTTTTTACTTGCTGCAGGTGTATTGTTATTTCTTCCAAAAGATCTTGAAAACGAAGCAGAAAAGAAAGACATCACGCTGTTGCAGGAAATGAAGGATGGTATTAAATACGTCAAAAAGAAAAAAGCATTAACTTTACTTGGATTATGTTTTATGGCAGCAGGACTAGGAATAGGCTTAATTCAGCCACTAGGCATATTTATTGTAACTGAGCAGTTAGGGTTATCAAAAGAGAGTTTACAATGGTTACTAACAGTAAATGGCGCAGGGATGATTGTTGGCGGAGCTTTAGCGATGGTATTCGCAAAAAACGTTGCGCCGCAAAAAATGTTAATCGTAGGTATGCTTGGTCAGGCTATTGGAATTGGTATAATTGGTTACTCCACAAATTTATGGGTGACACTTACGGCACAACTTTTTAGTGGGTTAGCTCTACCGTGTATTCAAATAGGTATAAATACACTTATTATACAAAATAGCGATACGGATTTTATTGGTAGAGTAAATGGCATTTTAAGTCCACTGTTCACCGGTTCAATGGTAGTAACGATGAGTATTGCTGGTTCATTAAAGGAGATGTTTTCGTTAAGTATGATGTACGAGGGGACGGCTCTACTATTTGTTATTGGATTATTGTTTATTTTACCTATATACAATTTAAAGCCAGTAATAGCAGTAGAAAGTGAAATGAATGGTAAAGGAAGTGCTGTGCAACATGAATCCTAATCCAAACGTTAAATACCCAATTGAAGGAAATCAAAACGTTCATTTTATAAAAAATACAATAACGAAATCTAATATACTTGTTGGTGACTATTCTTATTATGATGCGAAACATGGGGAAACATTAGAAGATCGAGTATTATATCATTATGAATTTATCGGAGATCGTCTCTTCATTGGCAAGTTTTGCTGTATTGCATCTGGAGTTACCTTTATTATGAACGGAGCGAATCATCGAATGGATGGATTTTCAGCTTATCCGTTTAATATTTTTGGGAATGGATGGGAGAAGTTTACACCAGATTTGTCTGATTTACCGTATAAAGGAGATACAGTTATAGGAAATGACGTTTGGATTGGTATGGATACAACGATTATGCCCGGAATTAAAATAGGAGATGGTGCAATCATTGCAGCGAAATCTGTTGTGACTAAAGATGTCGCACCATATACAATTGTTGGTGGAAACCCTGCAAATAAAATAAAAGAGAGATTTTCAAATGAAATAATAGAAGAATTATTGCAAATTCAATGGTGGCATTTTGACATTGAAAAGATAACTGAAAATATCGATGCTATTGTACGAGGGCATATAGAAACATTAAGAAAGCTAAAAAGGTAATAAAAAATAGATGACAAAGAGTATCATACCTCCGAATTTTGTTAATGATAATAGAACAAGGAGGTGTGATACTATGGCACAAGACGTTTTATGTGAAGTAAACAATTGTAAATTTTGGGCTAACGGTAATAAATGTAGTGCAGATGCAATTTATGTAGTTAGTCATAAAGGGAAACAAGCATCTACAACGGAAGAAACAGATTGCAAAACTTTCGATCCAGAATTGTAAATTTTTGAAGGGTAGCCAAATAGTGGTTGCCCTTTTATTAATACTAGTATTGATAATAAATCTCATTTTCATTCATTATTTTTAACTTTTTCTGTTATTTTTTTATATTTTCTTCATAAGTGATGTAATCCAACGTAGTTCATGCTCAATACGTGATTTAGTAAATTCAACAACTTCTGTAATAAAAGGTGAGACAACGTCACGGGATTGGATGGCTGTAAGTTGTTTTTGAAGAACGTTTTGGCGCGTAGTTAAAATTTTTATTCTAGCCTCGTAATCAAGTTTGTCGAAAAGCGCGATACGTACAAGGACCTCAGTGTTGTTTGTCGCAATCTTTTCGGGGAATTCTCTTAACATTTCATAAAAAATTTCTTCTCCTCTTTCTGTTATATTGTACATATTTCGGTTTGGTTTTCCGACTTGTTTCTGTACATTTTTCATTATGGCTCCCATGTTTTCAAAACGCCGAAGAGTAGGGTAAAGCATGTTATGATTTAATTCAAAATTATTGCCTAACCGATTTTGAATATTTTTCTTTATTTCATAGCCATGTTTTGGCCCTGTTGTTAATTCTGCAAGTAATAAAATATCAACATACATAAAAAAGCCTCCTCATATATTTCTCAAGTTTTCATTTGAAAAGTTTTGCTATGTATATGTTAAAATAACATATGTTAGTTTATACAACTTTGAATTACCTACCTATCACTTTTATTGTAAAAGAAAAGGGAGGAAAGAACTATGGATTCACCTGAAAATGTTATTTTAGTTCATGAAATTTCAAAGCTAAAAACAAAAGAAGAGCTGTGGAACCCGTATGGATGGTATCAATTTATGAGGGATAATCACCAAGTACATTATGATGAAGAGCAAGATGTTTGGAATGTTTTTTTATATGAGGACGTGAATCGTGTTTTATCAGACTATCGCTTATTTTCAAGTAGAAGGGAGCGGAGACAATTCGCAATCCCTCCTTTAGAAACTAGAATAAATATAAACTCTACAGATCCGCCAGAACACCGTAACGTACGTTCAATTGTTTCTAAAGCATTTACTCCAAGAAGTTTAGAACAGTGGAAACCTCGTATACAAGCTATTGCAGACGAACTTGTAAAAAATATAAAAAAGTATGATGAAGTTAATATTGTTAATCAATTTGCTGCACCTTTACCTGTTACCGTTATATCAGACCTATTGGGAGTACCTACTACAGACCGTAAACAAATTAAAGAATGGTCTGATATTTTATTTATGCCGTATAGTAAAGAAAAGTTTAATGATCTGGATGCCGAGAAAGGGATCGCATTAAATGAATTTAAAGCATATCTTTTACCGATCGTTCAAGAAAAAAGATATCATTTAACCGATGATATTATTTCAGATTTAATACGAGCTGAATATGAAGGTGAAAGATTAACCGATGAAGAAATTGTAACTTTTTCATTAGGTTTATTAGCAGCTGGTAATGAAACGACTACAAATTTAATTATTAATAGTTTTTATTGCTTTTTAGTGGATTCACCTGGAATTTATCAAGAATTAAGAGAAGAACCTAAATTAGTTGCAAAAGCGATTGAGGAAGTATTACGCTATCGCTTTCCTGCTACATTAGCTCGGAGGATTACAGAGGATACAAACATATTTGGTCCTTTAATGAAAAAGGATCAAATGATTGTTGCATGGGTTAGTGCAGCAAATTTAGATGAGAACAAATTCTCACATGCTTCTAAGTATAATTTACACCGCATAGGAAATGAAAAACATTTAACCTTTGGTAAAGGTCCGCACTTTTGCTTAGGGGCACCGCTTGCACGTTTAGAAGCGGAGATTGCATTAAGTACCTTTATAAATGCTTTCGAAAAAATAGAGTTATCTCCATCTTTTAATTTAGAAAGATGTATATTGAAAAATGAGCAAACTTTAAAATATTTACCTATTCGCTTAAAAACTCAATAAAACGTTCAACAAGGTACATTGTATTGTACCTTGTTTTTTTATTTCTCAATTGTAAAATTTTGGTGTGTTTTATAGTATGGAGGTGTGTGAAAAAAGCGTAGAGGAGGATGCTTATGTTAACGTGCAATGGGAGTAAAACGTTTCAAACATTTATTAAAGCTGTAACTGATTTAATAAATGGTGATTTATTAGAAGAAGAAATCGTGTGTAAAATTGAAACATTACTAGAAGAACTTTTAGAAAAGAAAACATGGCTTCCGTTAGATAAACAGAAGTCAAATTCGGCTCAATATGCACGACACTTACTGTATGAAGATCCATTAAAACGTTTTGAAGTATTAGCTCTCGTATGGAAAGATGGACAATCTACACCATTACATGATCATGATGGTACATGGGGAGTAGAAGGCGTTTTTTCAGGAAGGATAATGGTGCAGAACTTTGTTCAAACGAAGCAGCTTGGAAATTCACTTTCTTATTTAACACATACAGGAAATCTTTATTTGGGAGAAGGCGAAACAGATAAAGTAATTCCACCAGCTGATTGTCATATTCTGGAAATACCCGAAAATGAAAGCGTAATCACTATTCATATATACGGAAAGCGTTTAGAAAAGTTTAAAGTATATATCCCAACAGAAGAAAAAAATGTATATATGTGTGAGACAAAATATATTAGTTATAATTCATAGCATAAAATCCAAAGCTTTTCTATAAAAAGAACAGCTTTGGATTTTATTTTTAATTATTTCTTGACCTGAAACGCTTTTCATAAATTATAAATAAGGAGTACTTCACGAGATTCGTATGAAAACGATACCTTTTATTTAATAAAAACTCGTGTATTTATAGAAAGTGGTGAAGAAATAATGAAATTAATCGCAATTGATCTAGATGGAACTCTTCTTTCAGGGAATAAAATGATTAGTAAAGAGAATGCAGAAGCAATTCGAAAATGTCAAGAAGCTGGCCATGTTGTAGCAATTTGTACAGGACGTTCTATTGTGGATATTGAACGACTATTGTTAGAAGTTGGTTTGGAGTGTCCGATTATCGCAGAAAATGGTGCGCTTATATATAAAGATAAAAAAATGATGAAGAGATATCCAATTCAAAATATGCAGGCACTTGAGATTGTAGAATATCTTGAAGAGAATGGTTTGTATTATCAGCTCTATACTAATAAAGGTGTGTATGTACCCGATTATGGAGTAGAGAGTGTACGTAATGAAATCGAGTATGTGAAGAATGCAAAAGGAAATTTCGATTTGAAAGAGTTAGAAACGATTGCTGCATTATACCTTGAGCATACAGCATTTCATAGCACAGAAAGTTGTAAACCAATTGTAGAAATGGATATACATGTGCATAAACTTTTACCGTTTTCTTATGACATAGAGAAATTAAAAAAATTAAAAGAAACGTTTCTGCATAATACGGATTTAGCTATTACATCTTCCTATTGGCATAATTTAGAGATTAATCATCGAGATGCTCAAAAAGGAAATGGATTATATACTTTAGCAGAACATCTTAATATTCCAGTTGAAAACACTGTAGCAATAGGCGATGGCTTAAACGATGTTTCTATGATGGAGAAAGCAAATATATCAATTGCAATGGGAAATGCAGTTGAAGAAATAAAAGCGATGTGTAAATACGAAACGTTAACAAATGAAGAACATGGTGTCGCACATGCTTTATATAAATATGTAATGTAATAAAAAGAAAAAAAGAATCCAAAAAGATTCTTTTTTTCTTTTTATTAGGGGTAAGGTATTCTATGAGATTCATAGAAGCCTTATTACACCTCATTATATAGAATATATTGGAATAAATGTTTATATTTTTCATGAAAGTTGTGAATTTTTTGTGAATTTTATGATTATTATATTTTTATCCCGCATTAACGGGCAGTAAGACCCCTCACCTCAAAATTCAGCGGAAGCAAAGAAGTTAGGTGGGGGATGAACAAAACCCCCACTGATTAAAGTTTCACTTTATACTTCTACTAGCAGCGCATAACATTCCCATATTATTTTCTGTTTTTAATTGAAAAATAGAATTTGTTTGAATAATTATTCTACAGCTATATACCTAGGAGCACTTTCTTCGTATAATGAAGAAGTATGAATTTTGAATTTGTATAAATTTTACATATTGAGGTGAAAAAGGAATGAATGCGCGGCTAATGGAACTTATTGATGTGAGTACAATAGAAACCATGGCAGAACAATTTTATAAATTAACCAACATATCACATCAACTTCTTGATGCTGAAAACGAATGTATATTTTCATTTGGAATTAATGAAATGAAAGTATGTAAACTTCCAAAAATTGAAATCCCCCTTTTCTTATACAATCAATATTTAGGATCTTTTGTTGTATGGTCCAAACGAAGCGAAATTTTCAATTGCCAAAAATATTTTGAAATGCTTTCTAACCTTATTATAACTGGGGTGAAAAAAGAAGTTCAAAGTAAAAATATATCGTTACTTTCTCGAAAAGAGGAAGAACTACATACGATCTTACAAAACATGCCTGTTATGGTTGATGCGCTTGACTATAATGGAGATTTTGTTTTGTGGAATCGAGAATGCGAGATTGTAACAGGTTATACTGCTGAAGAAATAATTGGGAATCCAAACGCTCTTCAATTACTGTATCCTGACCATAATTATCGCCATCAAATACAAAATAAATTTTTGACTCGTGGAAAAAATTTTAGAGATTGGGAAATGAGTTTAACATGTAAAAATGGAGAAATTAAAACGATAATGTGGTCCAATATATCAGAGCAATTTCCTGTAACAGGATTTAGTTACTGGGCTGTTGGGGTAGATATTACACATTTAAAAGCAATAGAAGAGCAATTAAAACAACAAACCTCTGAATTAGAATTAATTTTCAAAGCTTTACCAGATTTATGTTTTTTAACAAAAGATGATGGGACAATTATAGATTATAAAGCAGGATCCCCTACAAAATTTTACGTGCCCGCAGAAGCTTTTATGGGAAAAAAGTTTTACGAAATATTACCGTCTCCAGTAGCACAGCAATTTCAAGAAGCAATTCGCCAATTGAAAGATGAAGGAAAGAATGTAATTGTAGAATATCCTCTAACAATTAATGGAAGTATTGATTTCTTTGAAGCTAGATGTTTACCATTATTACAAGATAAAATTATGATCATTGTCCGCGATATTACAGAGCGGAAAAAGGCAGAAGAATTGCTAAATAAATCAGATACACTTGCGGCAATTGGTCAATTAGCAGCCGGTGTAGCTCATGAAGTGAGAAACCCATTAACTGTAATTAAAGGATTTATACAGTTATTCCAAATTAATAAAGAGGATCAAGAGAAATACTTTGACCTTATGCTTTCCGAAATAGAAAGAATAGAAGCAATTCTCCAAGAGTTTTTGTCGATTGCTAAAACTGATGAAATAAATACAGAAAAGAAAAATATTTATCAAATTTTTAAAAATGTCGTATCACTAATTAATACAAAAGCAATCATGACAAATATTCAAGTTGAACTATTTACAGATTCCGAAGAGATAATCATTGAATGCTCAGAAAATCAATTGAAACAAGTTTTTATTAATATTTTGCAAAATTCAATTGAAGCAATGCTAAATGGTGGGAAAATTTCAATTCATATAAAAGAAATACATAAAAATGGTGTCATTATTAGTGTAATAGATGAAGGAATAGGAATACCTGAAGAAAGAATTAAAAGATTAGGTGAACCTTTTTATAGTACGAAAGAAAAAGGTACCGGTATTGGATTGATGTTAAGTTATAAAATTATTGAAAGTCATCAAGGAACAATAAGTATAATGAGTGAGGTTGGTGTCGGGACAACTGTAACGATTTACTTGCCAAAAATGCAGAGTAAACAATCTCTATCAAATTGTGATGATAGATGTATTTCAATACGTTCTAATATTAAATCTTAAAATACTTAATACCCAATAACAAAGCTAAGCTTTTGTTATTGGGTATTTTTATATTTAATTTAGTAAACTTTACCTTTTCTTTATGTTTGTTTTAATTTCTATTAAGTTTTGAACGTTATATTTATATGCGTACAAAGTAATGTGTGGAAATTGTACATTACTTTTAATATAGAAAGCCTAAAAGTATTAAAAATGTTGTAAGGAGGAGATTATGACGAGGTGAAAAAGAAAGAGAAAAAGAGTGGTAGAGCAATACCGATGCGCTTAAATATTTTATTCTTTTGTGTATTTTTATTATTTTCTGCCATGATTATACAGTTAGGTAAAGTACAAATTGTCGATGGAGAGACATATAAAAATGAAGTAGAAAAGAGAGAAAAGGCAACTGTGAGTCTTTCTGTCCCGCGTGGGAAAATATTTGATCGAGAAGGGAATCCAGTTGTTGATAATAAGTCTTTACGCACGATTACGTATACAAAGATGAAAGGTGTAAAATCAGAAGATATACTAAAAACTGCAAGACAACTTGAGGAAATAATTGAAATGCCGCAAGAAGATATAGACAAGTTAACTGAGACGGATAAGAAAGATTTTTGGATGCAATTAAATCCAAAACTCGCACAAAATTTAATATCAAAAAAAGAAATAGACAAGTTTAGGGAAAAAGATATTACGGGTAAAGACCTAGATAAGAAAATAGAAGATTTAAGAAGAAAGCGTGTTACAGATAAAAATCTTCAAGAGTTAACAGCTCAAGATATAAAAGTGTTAGCTATTAAAAGTAAAATGACTGCAGGTTACCAAATGGCTCCTCAAATTATTAAAAAAGATGTGAGTGAAAAGGAATATGCAAAAGTTAGTGAAAATTTAGGAAATCTTTCAGGGGTAGACGCATCGGTTGATTGGGAGAGACACTATGTAAATGATGGCTTATTTCGTTCAGTCCTTGGAAACGTTTCGAATGCTGATGAAGGATTGCCACGTGAACGATTAGATTATTATTTAGTGCGTGATTATAGCCGAAATGACAGGATAGGGAAAAGTTACATTGAGCAGCAATACGAGGATGTGCTTCACGGCTCGAAAAAAGAAGTGAGAAGTGTAGCTGATAAGCAAGGAAATACAATGAGAATGGAAACAGTTTCTGAGGGGAAAAGTGGGAAAAATTTAACGTTAACAATTGATATGGAATTACAGAAAAAAGTTGAAGAGAGCATAGAAAAAATATTAAAGGCATATAAAGGTTCAGAATCGATGTTAGACCGTGCTTTCGTTGTAATGATGAATCCGAAAAACGGCCAAGTATTATCAATGGCTGGGAAAAAGCTTATAGAAAAAGACGGAAAAACGGAAGTAGAAGATTATGCTTTAGGTACGATGACAAGTTCATATGAGCTTGGATCAACTGTTAAAGGTGCAACAGTATTAACAGGATTTGAAACGAAAGCTATAACACCAGGTACATATTTTTATGATGCACCAATGAAGTTTAAAGGAACTAAGGAAAAAAAGTCTTGGAAAGAGTTCGGAAATATTGATGATCTAAGGGCGTTACAAGTTTCTTCAAACGTTTATATGTTTAATACAGCATTGAAAATTGCAGGTGTAGATTATGTGAAAAATAGTTCGTTAAATATTAAACAGGAATATTTTGATAAAATGAGATATTATTTCAGGCAATTTGGATTAGGTGTTCCAACTGGTATTGATTTACCGAACGAAACAGCTGGACAAATTGGTAAAAAAGATAATCAACCTGGTTTCTTACTAGACTACTCGATTGGACAGTATGATACGTATACACCACTTCAGCTTGTACAGTATATTTCGACTATCGCAAACGGCGGTTATCGAATGAAACCACAAATTGTTCAAGAGATTAGAGAACAAACCGCTCAAAAGGATGAAATCGGTAAAGTGATGCATGCAATAGAACCTGTTGTTTTAAATAGAATTGATATGAAAGAAGAATATATCAATCAAGTAAAAGAAGGGTTTAGAAGAGTATTCCAAGAAGGGGATGGAACGGGAGTAAGGGCGTTCCAAAAAGCACCGTATAAACCAGCTGGCAAAACAGGAACTGCACAGACTGTATACGGTGGAGAAAGTGATATTGGGAGAAATGAGAAAGGCGATCGTAGAGAATGCTATAATTTAACATTAGCAGGATATGCGCCATATGATGATCCAGAAGTAGCATTTTCCGTTGTAGTACCATGGGTTATAAATGATAAGTCTGGTATTAACTCTGATATTGGGAAAGAAGTTTTAGATGCTTATTTTGATTTGAAAAATAAGCGATTAACTGGCGAAGCACCAAAAACTTATGACTCTAAAGAGAATTAATATATACGAAACGTCTCTAGCATTTATATGAACTAGAGGCGTTTTTACATACGAATAGGTTAGAAATGAGGTATATATGAAGCAATTAATTCTAAAAGATTGGAGAAAAATATGCAGCTATATTTTAATTATAATAGGCATTCTTTTTATTAATAAGTCATTTTTATTTTGTATGGTAGAAGGAATTTCAATGCAACCTACTTTGAATGAAAATAATCGAATACTAGTTAATAAGGCTAGTATCTATTTTTCTTCTTTTCATCATGGTGATGTTGTAATAATAAAAAAAGAAGACGAGCCTACATACTACGTGAAACGAATTATTGGATTACCAGGGGATAACGTACAAGTAAGAAACGATGTGGTATATATTAACGGCAAAAAACGAGATGAGTTGTATATACAGTTAGATATGTCACAAGTATCAAATCGTTTTTCAAACTTTAGAGAAATGAAAGTTCCCACGCATAAATTATTTGTGTTAGGTGATAATCGAAATCATAGTAAAGATAGTAGGAATACGCTTGGACTAATTGATGAGTCAAATATAATAGGTAAAGTAAAAATGGTATATTATCCATTTGATCAAATAAAATGGTTAAAATAATTCTATTAACTATTCACGTTTTATAAAATAATTCATATATTGATAGCATAGGACAAGCAGAAAAGCTTATCCTAACCTCACAGAACACTCCTTATCACAGTTAGGCATCTACTTATGTAGATGCCTTTTCCGATGAATAATAATTATTTATCAACCTAAAGTAGTAAGCAAATTGGGACTATTAGGGGAAGATTGCTTGTAATAATTACAGTACGATTAATAAGAACATTGAATTGTAAGGAGTGAGAAATACGTGTTGAATATTTTAATAGTTAATTTTCCTGCAGAGGGACATGTAAATCCTACATTAAGTTTAGTAAAGGCTTTTACTGAAAGAGGAGATAAGGTACACTATATTACAACGGAAAACTTTAAGGAAAGGCTTGAAGTTTTGGGAGCTATTGTACATACTCATCCGGATTTATTAAAGGAGATTTCTATTGATAATGAAACTTCCTATGGATTAACAACTTTCTTTCATGTACATGTTCAAACTTCTTTATATATATTAGAAATTACGAAAGAATTATGTAAAAGCATAAATTTTGATTTCGTAGTTTATGATATATTTGGTGCCGGAGAGTTAGTAAAGGAATATTTACAAGTTCCAGGCATAGTTTCCTCTCCTATATTTTTAATTCCACCAGAAGTATTGGAAACCTTGCCTTTTCATCCAAATGCAGAAAAACAATTCCAACCCGATGAACTCTCTGAAAAATTACTGTATCAAATGGAACATGAATTTGGAGTAAAGCCCAAAAATCATCTTCAATTTATGCAAAATAAGGGAGACATTAGTCTCGTGTATACAAGTCGTTATTTTCAACCTAATAGCGATTCGTTCGGAGAAAAGAATGTTTTTATTGGGCCGAGTATGATAAAGCGCAAAACAAATATAAAGTTTCCACTTGAATTGCTTTCAAAAAAGAAAGTTATTTATATTTCAATGGGAACACTTCTTGAAGGGCTCGAACCATTCTTTAATACTTGTATTGATGCTTTTTCAAATTTCGAAGGGATTGTAGTAATGGCGATCGGTGATAGAAATGATATTTCAAAAATTAAGCAAGCTCCAGACAATTTTATTATATCCCCTTACGTACCTCAATCAGAAATATTAAGTGAAGCAAATGTTTTTATTACACATGGTGGAATGAATAGTGTACACGATGCAATTCATTACAATGTCCCATTTGTGATAATACCGCATGATAAAGATCAACCAATGATAGCGCAAAGATTAACTGAACTTGAGGCAGCACATAGATTATTGAAAGAGCATGTTAATGTGCAAACTTTAAAAGAGGCGGTAACAGACGTTCTTTCAAATGAAAAGTATAAACATGGCATTCGAAAACTGAATGAAAGTTTTTTAGGGTGTGGTGGTTCCAAAAGAGCCATTGCAGTTATTGATGCTCTTTTAAATAAATAGTTCGGACAATATACAAGCATAGAGGCTCTACCTTTATGCTTGTATATTATTATCCAGCAAATTGTACAGCAGTATTTGCATGTAAAAAAGCAGTATCAAAAACAGGAACAGTAAGGTCATTTTGGGAAATAAGTAATGGTATTTCAGTACAGCCTAGTAATATACCTTCCGCACCGTTTTGAATTAATGAATTGGTAATTTGTATTAGTTTCTCTCTTGAAGTTTCTGAAATAATGCCTCTACTTAATTCGTTTAATATGACGTGATGGATAAAAGTTCTTTCTTCGTCATTTGGGATAATTGTCTCAATGTTATATTTTGCTAGTCGTGATGTATAAAAATCTTGTTCCATCGTTTGTTTCGTTCCTAATAGTCCGATACGTTTTATATTCTGTTCTACCATTTCTTTAGCACTTACATCACCGATATGAAGAAGTGGAATTGATATTGCTTGTTCTACTTCCTCAGCAAATAAATGGACTGTATTTGAACACATTAATAAACATTCCGCCCCGGACTTTTCAACCTTTTTAGCAACTGTGACTAATTCGTTTTTTACTTCTTCATATTGATGGTTTTGTAATAAAGTAGTTACTTCTCCAAAATCCATACTATATAAAACGAGCTTCGCATTTTGATCGTATTGAGAGAGTGTTAGCGTATTAATATGTTTATAGTATAGTGATGTAGATTCCCAGCTTAACCCACCAATTAAACCAATTACTTTCATCATACATTCCCCCTTGTAACAATTTCGAATCCATTATTTCATAATTCCGATAAGAATACAATGATTTAAATACACTATTTAATAAAAAATAAAAATAATTAGAAAAGTGTTGAAATTTATCTTTCTTAGTGCCATAATACGAATTACAAATTAATACTTATCCAGAGAGGTGGAGGGAACGGCCCTAAGAAACCTCAGCAACCCCTATGTGCATTCATAGGAAGGTGCTAATTCCGCAGAGGACACGATGTGTTTTTTGAAAGATAAGAGGATTCTTGCACGTGAAAGAAAATGACCTCTTATGTAAGAGGTCATTTTTTGTTGTATAGAAAGGGAGTGTCGATGCATAATTCATTATTAAAATAAATATAGAGTAATGAAAGCTGACTAATTTGAGAGGAGAATTGAAATGAACAAATTATCAACAAAGTTAGTAGTAGCAATCGGAATCGGAGCAGCTTTATATGGGATATTAGGACTTTGGGGATTTACTATTGCACCAAATACATTTATTAAACCTGGATTAGCTATATTAACCATTTTTGGAGCGTTATTTGGTCCAGTAGCAGGACTGTTAATAGGACTTATCGGTCATACCGTAACAGATACGATCTCTGGTGGGGGGATTTGGTGGGGCTGGGTTCTGAGCTCAGGAATTATTGGTTTTGCGATGGGGCTCATTCAAAAAAGAGGTGGGTTTAATGTGAAAAATGGGTCGTTTAGTAAGGGAGATATTTCTTATTTAGCAATTACTGGTTTAGTAGGTATTGTCATTGCTATTATATTTGCTGGGGTATTCGATATTATCGTGATGGGAGAACCGTTTGACAAAATTGTTATACAAGTATTAGGGGCAACCATTGCTGATGTTATTGTTTTCTTAGTTCTTGGATTACCGATTACAATTGGCCTAGCAAAATCGAATAAAAAACATACACATTTAAAAATTGAAAAGTAGGGATGTTAACATGCAACCAATTATTTCGTTTGAAGAATTCAGCTTTCAATATAAGCATGCTGCGCAGCCTACTTTGAAAGATATTACATTTCATATCAACCCTGGAGAAAAAGTACTAATTGCTGGACGAAGCGGTTCTGGGAAGTCGACATTAGCTCATTGTATTAATGGGCTAATCCCATTTTCGTATGAAGGGATTAGTACTGGTAACGTATTAATTGCTGGTAAAGACCCGAGGAAAGGCAGTATTTTTGAACAGAGTAAGCATATAGGAACAATATTACAAGATCAAGATGCTCAGTTTATTGGCCTTACAGTAGAAGAAGATGTCGCTTTTTATTTAGAAAATGAATGTGTAAATCAAGATGATATGAAAAAGAGTGTTGCAGACTCATTAACAAAGGTAAAGATGCATACTTTTCGTAAACAAAGTCCGCATGAATTATCAGGAGGACAAAAACAAACGGTTTCTCTTGCAGGTCTCTTAACAACAAATGCGGATATATTATTGTTCGATGAACCTTTAGCAAACTTAGATCCGCTAAGCGCCATACATACGATAGAACTTATGAAAGATATACATGCACAAACTAATAAAACAATTGTAATTATTGAACATCGAATAGAAGAAATATTAAAATTGGATTTAGATAAAATGATTTTAATTGATGAAGGTAAAGTCATTACGGTAGGGACTCCGGAAGAAATATTAGCATCAAATATATTGCCTCGTATTGGCTTAAGGGAGCCGATTTATATTGAAGCATTAAAGAGATTACATTTTGATAGTAATAATGCTGTAATATATCCACTGGAAAAAATTCAAAAGGAAAAAATTAGTGGCGTTTTAAAAGAATGGATGCAGAAGCAAGTTTTTTTAAAAGATGCTACTAAAAATAAAGAATTATTAAGAGTAGAGAATTTATCATTTTCCTATCCTAATAGACAAAGAGTATTGAAAAATATAAATTTTTCGATAAGTAAAGGAGAACTTATCGCTCTTTTAGGACACAATGGAGCTGGAAAATCAACATTAGCTCACAGTCTTATTGGTATAAATAAAACAAGTAATGCAGGGATTTTATTAGATGGAGAAAATATTAGTTCTTGGTCTATTCGTAAGCGTGGGGAGATGATCTCTTATGTGATGCAAAATCCAAATCATATGATTACACAACCTACTGTTTTAGAAGAGGTTTCATTCACATTAAAATTAAAAAAGTTTTCTAAGGAAGAAGTTAACTATAGAGCTGAAGAATCATTAAAAATCTGTGGTTTATATCCATTTCGTAATTGGCCAATTCAGGCATTAAGCTATGGGCAGAAAAAGAGATTAACTATCGCATCTGTATTAACAACAAATCCTAAACTTATCATATTAGATGAACCGACGGCTGGACAAGATTATTATCATTATAAACAGTTTATGTCATTTATTAGAAACCTGGCTAAAAAGGGAATATCCTTTATTTTCATAACACACGATATGAATCTAGCATTAGAATATGCAGACCGAGCGGTAGTTCTACATGAGGGAGAAATCATTGCGGATAATACTGCAACTACTGTATTAGGACATAAAGAAACGTTACAAAGAGCCAATCTAAGAGAGAGTTCTTTATTCGAGCTTGTTACATTTAGTGAAATTTCATGTCCAGAAAAGTTTATGGAACTTTATTGCGATGTTAGTAGGAGGGAGGAAAATGCATAATACGTATTTTCGTCGTATGGATGGGGCTGTGAAATTAGTTTTGTTTATATTTTGTATGACGCTTACTTTTATGTTTTTTGATTTTCGCATATTACTAATTTTATTTATGTTTGGATGTATCGGACTCTTACTTGCTAAAATTCCACTTCGTAAAATTTTACTTATTTTTACTGTTATATTTACATTTAGTTTATTAAACACTGTTATGATTTTATTAATTACACCGACTCATGGATCTGAATTAACTGGATCGTATACTTCGTTTTTACATATTGGTTATGCAACAATTACATATGAAACATTATTTTATGCAGTTACACTTTCATTAAAATATTTTACGTTGTTACCATTTACACTTATCTTTATTTACACGACAGATCCAAGTGAATTTGTAAGTGGCTTAAGTAAACTTGGTATTCATTATAAGATTACATATGCAATAAATATTGCACTACGTTATATACCTGATATTCAGTCCGAATATAAAATTATTAAACATGCGCAAGAAGCGAGAGGAGTAGCTTTTGAAAAAGGGGAAGCGAGCTTATGGATTCGTATGAAAAACCGTATTTTAATTTTCTGGCCGCTAATCATTCATTCTCTAGAAAGAATCGATACCGTTTCAAATGCAATGGATTTAAGAGGGTTTGGAAAGAAGGATAAACGTACGTGGTTCTATACAAGTAAAGCGGAAAGTGGTGATTTCATTGCTTTATTTACAGGTGTTTTTATTTTAATGGTTGCAGTATATTTAAAACTAAATGTATTTCAAAACTTTTGGTATCCATTTTAAAGCACTCGCAATCGAGTGCTTTTACTTATTTTTAAGTAGACATGCTCAAAAAAGGGATATATACATAATGTATAATACGAACCAGTTAAAATGATCAACTACCTATTAGTTTTCAAACCAAAAGGAGGAAAAAATATGAGTTACGGTGGTTCTTGTGGTTTTGGTGGAGGTTTCGCTTTATTAGTTGTGTTATTCATTTTATTAATAATTGTAGGATGCAGCTGTTGGGGCGGAGGATACTAATTTTTAATTAGTCTTCACAAATGTAAACTTAAAAAACATAGAAGATACTTATGTATCGAGACAAAGAAAAAAGGAGCTATTATGCTCCTTTTTTCTTTGTTATATATTTTTATCTTTTGGGAATGTAATCGTTAAAGCCGTTCCTTTACTAACGGTACTTTGGATTTTTAAATTACCATGCATCGTTTCAATAATTTTAACAGCAACCATCGTACCTAAACCAGTACCTTTTGATTTTGTACTAAAATAAGGTTCGCCAAACCTGTTAATTTGCTCTTGTGACATTCCAATTCCGCTATCTTCAATTCGTATTATAACTTTATTATTGCTTATGGTGGAGGATATATTTAAGGTACCACCATTAGGCATTGCTTCAATACTATTTTTTATTAAGTTTAAAAAACATTGTTGAAAGTGCTGTTTATTACCAACAATGTTTGCCTTTGAGAAATCTTTTGTAATATGTATCGTATTCATATTACATAATGGCAATATCATATTAATAGCTCGATTTAACTCTTGGTCTATTGAAATATGATCTAGTTTTTCTGGTGCTGGTTTAGCAAACGTTAAATAGTCATCAATAATCTCTTGCGCACGATTTAATTCTTCAAGTATATGTTCAATGTATTCGTCCCTTGATTCAGGAGATAAATTTGGTGTTTTTAAAAGTTGTGTAAATCCCTTTACGACAGTTAAGGGATTTCTTACTTCGTGCGATATACTAGCAGCAAGTTGACTAACGATCTCCATCTTTTCCATTTTAATTAATTTTGAGCGCATAAATACTGCATCTTTTAAAACTTCATTAAAATAAACAATAAATAACATTAAAGTAGTCGGTAATAATATGAAATAAATAATATATAAATTATTTACTTCAAATTCTGATAATGTTAGTACAATCACAGTTGTAAATATTGCTAGGAAAAAAGTTAAAAACATAGCAAAAGCTACTTTAACCTTTCTATTGTATGCATTAAATTTTGTAGATGCGAATGCTGTTATGATGAACATTGTGCCATAAACAATAACTGTTAACATGTTAAATCCATAAAATAAAACTCTTGTAATTAATAAAATAGTAAACAATATAATGCCGACAGGGAATCCACCATAAAGTGTACCTATTATTACTGGGATTTGTCTTAAATCATGAATACAACTTTCATCCATATAGATAGGGTATCGCATACATAAAATAAGTGGGATACTCGTACAAAGAATAATAAGCAGTCTTTTATATTTCTTCAAATAGCGCCTGTTATCATATATAAAATAAAAAATAAATATACTACTTAAAATGTAAAGAAGATTATTTAATACATTTTGATTAATATAAACAAAGTCCATAATATTAGCCTCGTCATTCTGAATTTCCATTTCATATGTATTATACATGATAAAAGTATAAACTCTATATTTGTTTTAAAAATATAAGCTTATATCATTTTAGCACTAGATACTTTTAACCATGCTTCATAAAATTCTTTTACTGATGTATACCGTTCTGCACGGTTTTCATTCACAGCACGAGAGGCAACCTCATATAATTCTTTACTTGCACCCCATTTTATAAAGGAACGATCTTTTTCACCACCTAAAAGTGCGAAAGCTACCGCGCCCATATTAAATACATTTGTTTTTTCATCAATTATAGCGTTTAGCTCAAATTCTTCAGGAGACATAAAACGAGAGGAACCCCATAGTCTTCCCATTTTATTTATGTATGGTTTTTTAGAGTATAAATCAATATCACAAATCTTCGTCTCATTTGTACTAAAATTATGTAAAATACTACCGTCATAAAAATCTATAGCTACATAGTTTTTCTGTTCTACATGAGCATGGAAAGAAAAAATCGCATTCAATGAATAAATTCGTTCCACAACAGTTAAATGTCTAAATTTATAAAATGGAGAGTTTGGATTTTTATATTTCTCAGGAGGTGGGAAACTCCAATGTGGGTGAAGCGATTCCCCATCAAACCAATCAAATATTAAAACATATCCATTATGTACTGGAAAGTGTTCAATTAAAGTTATTAGTGATTCATGTTTTAATTCATCGTAAAGGGAAACCGATTTTATTAATGTTTCAATAGCGGCCTCTGGAGTTCCATTATATGCAATTGTTTGTGCTCCTGCATATTTAACAAATTTCTTATGACCATCCTTTTCTACACCAAAACATATATTACCCGAATCTTGTTGGTCAAAAACGGCAAATACAGTTCCTAATTTCAAAAGCCAATCAAAATTATGATGTTCTTTTAATTGTAATGTTACTTGATTCAACTGAATTTCAACTGGAATATCTTTCATAATGTACCTCGCATTTATTATAATAAAGTTGTATGTTTTAATATTCGACATATTTTGTGAAAATCCTATATTAATAACATGAAATTTTATAAATATAATGATAAAAGCTTTTTAGGAGGCAAATAAAATGGATCAAAAAATTATTATAAAATCCTATCAAAAAGACTGGCATGAAGAATACTTAAAGGAAAGATACAAATTTAATTCTTTATTAGGGGAAGAAATTGTTGCTATTGAACATATAGGAAGCACTGCCGTAGAAGGGTTAGGCGCTAAACCTCTTATTGATATGATGATTGGCGTAACGGATTTACAAATTACCGAAAAGTGGACTCATATCCTTTCGGAAATTGGATATGAGTATGTCCCAAAAGAAACACCAAGTTGGCGGTTTTTCAGAAAGGGGAAATGGAGAGCGGGTACTCATCATTTGCATGTTTATATTTATAATAGCGAGGAATGGAGAAATAATCTTTTGTTTCGAGACTTTCTAAAAAAACATGAATGGGCACGTAAAGAATATAGAGAACTAAAAGAGGGGCTTGCAGCTACATATCCTTTTGATCGTGTGTCGTATACAAATGCAAAAGCGCCATTTATTCGAAATATAATAGAATTGGCTAGAATCAATTAAAGTTAAATTTACAGTTTTTTATCTAAATAGTTTTGAAAATAGTACTGATAAATCCTTCTTTTGCTTTTTAAAAGGAAGGATGTTCTGTTTTGTCATAAAAATATACTTTCTTTCTATTTATTGGAGACAGATTGTTTTATTTATTTCAATGTTTCTAGTACATTAAAAATATTAAGGGGGAATGAAACAATGAAAGCAATTATACATCAATATAAAAAAGGATTAGAGGGGTTAGAATATAAAATTTTATCTGAATTAACTCCTAATGCTGGTGAAGTAAAAGTAAAGTTAAAAGCTGCAGGGTTAAATCATAGAGACTTATTTATAATAAATAATAGAAAAGAAATGGATATACCATTAGTAATAGGATCAGATGGATCGGGCATTGTTACAGAAATCGGAGAAGGGGTTTCAAATACTTCACTACATACCGAGGTTATTATTAATCCTAGTATTGGATGGGATAGTATTGCTAATGTGCCAGAGTTACCTGAAGTGTTAGGTGGACCGAAAGATGGAACGTTTGCTGAATATGTAATTGTACCAGCTGAAAATGTAGTGGAAAAGCCGTCATATCTTACTTGGGAAGAATCCGGTGTTCTATCATTATCGGCATTAACTGCATATAGAGCACTTTTTACAAAGGGGAGATTGAAGTGCGGTGAACATGTTTTAATTCCAGGAATAAGCGGTGGTGTGGCAACCTTTTCCATGTTATTTGCAAAAGCAATTGGCGCAAAAGTAAGTGTTACTTCAAGGTCAGAGAACAAAAGAGTGATTGCTGAAAAATATGGTGCAGACTGTTCTTTTAATAGTTCTGGAAATTGGGAAGAGAGTTTGCAAGGAGAAAAAGTAGATTTAATTATAGATAGTATTGGTCCTGCGACGTTCTTAAAATATTTTGATGTATTAAAACCAAATGGAAGAATTGTTAATTTTGGTGCAAGCTCAGGAGAGAAAATTGAATTGCCATTACGTGCATTATTTTATAATCAAATCGATATTATGGGAACATCTATGGGAAGCCGTGAGGAATTTAATGAAATGATTCAGTTTATAAAAAAACATAAAATTAAACCAATTATGGATAAAAGTTTTTCGTTAGAAGAAGCAGTTCAGGCATTAAATCGTATGGAACAAGGCGAACAATTTGGTAATATCGCTCTACGTATGGAATAAAAATATGATTTAACAACTAATATTTTTATATCAATATGGTATGTATTTTATGTATGTATAGATTTTTAATTTTGTTATTTAGAAAGGTTTTTTAACATTATATATTTTTAACGCATGTAAATAGTTACATAATTGTAAAATGAAAAATAGTAAAAACAAATAAAGTGAAAATCAAAATGTGACTAAATGTTGTATACTGTGTAAATCAAGTAAACTCGTATCTTTATTTTAAGTACGATGAGAAAAATTAAGGAGAGAGTAACGTGAATTACACAGTATTTCAATGGATAAACAATTTAGCTGGTACATCTACACTATTAGATAAGGTAATGATTGTTATTACAAATAGTGCTGCATATGTGGCGATTCTATTTATGTTTATCTTATGGTTTCATAATGGAAAAAAAGAGAAAGCGATAAGAAAACAATACACAGTGTTATATACGACACTTTCTGTAATGATTGCATTATTAGTAAATGTTTTCATTCATGCGGTATATTACCATCCGCGTCCGTTTATAGCACATGATGTGCATCAATTAGTACCACATGCAGAAAATTCATCATTCGTTAGCGATCATTCTGTACTTGTATTTTCGATTGCGTTCGTCTTTATGCTTAGAGGAGAAAAACTTAAATATATAGCGCTTATTTGGGCGGTATTAGTTGGCATATCACGTTTGTATGTAGGTGTTCATTTCCCGTTAGATGTAATTGGTGCCGCTGTAATAACAATTATAACAAGCAGCTTGTTGTTGCAGAATAAACGAATATTTGAACCAATCGCAAAAATCGTTTTCAAAATGTATGCGTTGGTAGCAAAACGAATTCCTTTTTTAGCAAAATATAACCATATAGCTTAGGGTTAAAATCTACTATTTATAAGTTTGGTTTAAAAAAGTTCCCACCTTGGGTATCAATAGGGGGAACTTTTTTTATTGAATAAAAGAATGGTATTGGAAATGAAATGTAGAAAAAACTGATGATTGTCAACAAGTAGTTAGAGTAAATAATGTAGGAAATATGAGTACAGTAGGGGGTGTAATAATAACATTATTATCGGTAATCTCAAATTTTTTTATTTAGGAGAGCTTTACATTATATATAATAACAGCCAGGTTACGAAAAATAGTTAAAAAGATACGGTATCGATAATATAAGGATTACACCTACAACAGTCACGGCTATAATTTTAATTACTTCGCTCTTTACTTCCTTCTCCAAAACAACACCTCCCGACGCGTTTAAAAATCTATTGTAATAATACTATCATTAGACAACCTTATTTTTCCAATTATAATATTCATGTTAAACACTTGAAGAAATTACTTATCTATATAGCAAATAAAGGTTTTTAGTCTCTCTTTACACGATAAAGGAAAGCTAACTTTAAAAAAAGTATTTTTATTTGAATATCCATTAATTTCACATACCGTACTATAAATGAATAAAATTAAACCCAAAATAATAATAGTTGGTTTTGTTTTAAAGGGATTAAACAGAAAACTTCGAAACATATAGTATCGAAAATAAAAATAAAAACTACATATTTTAAAGCGCATCTTCGCAGGAATCAATTACAAATGAAAGGAGATAAATATGCATAAACTTCAAACGAATAAAGGTGCTCGTTATATGATGATTGCTTTTATTGTTTTGTTTCTTACTATGCTTTTGCGTATTTTCTATATACAAGCAGTAGGAGTCGTGCATAATGTGGATGTAAAAGATCTCGCGAATGAACAACATAATAAAAATGGAGTATTAGAAGCAAACCGTGGCACAATTTATGACCAGACTGGAAAGGTACTAGTACAAGATTCCGCAACGTATCGAGTTGTTGTGAATTTAAAAGGAAAAGATAAAGTGAAAAATAGTGATGAAACGGCACAACAATTAGCTGATGTACTTGAAATTGATAAAGAGGAAGTAATAAAAAATTTTCATGAAGGACGCACACAAGTTGAAATTGGAAAAATTGGTCGGAACTTATCTAGAGAAACGAAGGAGAAAATTAGGAAATTAAAAATACCGGGTGTATCTTTTATGCCTGAAAAAGCAAGAGTGTATCCAAATGAAGATTTTGCATCCTATATACTTGGTTTTGCTAGACCAGATGATAAAGGAAATACGGAAGGGAAATTTGGACTTGAAAAAAGTTTGGATAAATATTTGCGCTCTACGAACGGGAATATAGAATATGTAGGAACACGAAAAGGTATCCCACTTACAAATGACATAGGTAAAGTAGAACCTGCTAAACATGGAAATAACGTATATCTTACGCTTGATAAGCAAATTAATAGTTTTTTAGAAGAAGCGATGAACAAAGCACAACAACACTATGATCCTTCTATGTTAATAGGAATTATTGCAAATCCAAAAACTGGTAAGGTTTTAGCGATGTCTAGTAAACCTAGTTATAATCCTAATAAAGGCGATATCGAATACTTTTTAAATGATCCAATTGCAAACGCATATGAACCAGGTTCAACAATGAAAGTGTTTACGTTAGCTGCTGCTATTAATGAAGGTGTATATAACGGGAAAGAATATTTTCAATCAGGAAAATATTCGGTTGGTTCAACAGATATAAAGGATCATAATGGTGGATTTGGATGGGGCTCAATTACATTTGATGAAGGCTTTGAAAGATCGTCAAATGTAGCTTTTTCTATTTTAGAAGATCAGTTATTAAAACCCAATAAATTTAAGCAATATATGAATAAATTTGGTTTCAATCAAAAAACAGGAATAGATTTACCCGGAGAAAGTAAAAATACATTATTATTAAACACACAAATCCAACAAGTTACAACTTCTTTCGGGCAAGGTTCCACTGTCACTCCTATTCAATTAATACAAGCCGCTACGGCAATAGCAAATGACGGGAAAATGATGCAACCATATATCGTTGATAAAGTTGTAAATCCAACAAACAAACAAGTTATTATGGAAAATCAACCGAAAGAAATTGGGAATCCGATAAAAAAAGAGACAGCGGACAAGGTAAGAAGCTTAATGGAGCGCGTTATTACGTCTTCAAAAGGAACTGGTACAATGTATAAAGTGGATGGTTATCCAATTGGGGGTAAGACAGGAACAGCCCAAATTCCGAACCCTGAAAATGGACGATATATGGAAGGGAAAGAAAATTATATTTTTTCATTTTTAGGAATGGCTCCAATTGATGACCCAGAGTTAATCGTATACTTAGCTATTAAGCAGCCAAAATTAAAGGGAGACGAGTATGGAGCTCAGCCTCTTGCTGAAATATTTAAACCAGTTATAAAAAATAGTTTAGAATATTTAAAGGTGAAACCATATACAGAAAAACAAATTGTCGATGCAACGAAGCAATCTCAATTAAAAGTACAAAGTTATGTGAATCAATCCATGGGGACAGTAGAAAAAAGTGCAGAAAAAGAGAAGCTACAGCCGGTTATTTTAGGAGAAGGAAAAATAATAAAACAATACCCACAGTCTGGTGAGGTAATGAGTGAAGGAGATCGTATATTTCTATTAGGAAATAACGCAAAAATGCCAAATATAAAAGGTTGGTCCATGCGTGATGTTATGTATTTCTCTAAGCTTTTGAAATTAGATTTAAAAACTTCAGGGACGGGTTATGTAACAAATCAAAGTATTGAAAAAGGGAAAGATTTACAAGAAGGTGATACGTTAAAACTAGAATTAGAACCACCGCTACAACCGTTAGTAGAGGCAAATACGAATTAATTTGGACATTGTGAAGGGCCTATATATAAGAGGCTCTTTTTTTAGAGATTCTAGTAATTTCACGCACCGTAATTTTTAGAAAAAATAATAAATAAGACTGTTAACATTGGCATAACTTGAAATATGTAATTATTTATTATTTACAGTTAAATATATATGTGATAATATGGAAAAAATCAAATGCAGTGAAGAGAAGAGTAAATAAAATGAATTTTTCACAGAGAGCTCCATAAAGCTGAAAAGGAGCAAAAATTCTTTATTGAACCAAGCCTCTGAGCAGTACATCGGAATCTTTTATAAGAGGATGGTGTGACGGGAGCTCCCGTTATAGAGCTACGGTATAAGCATGAAAACAATGCAGTACCTGATAAGTTTAATATGGCGACATATTAATAAACTAGGGTGGCACCGCGATGATAAATCTCGTCCCTAAGACTATAAGTCTTGGGGGTGGGATTTTTTTATTGTTTTAAAACAATATGGAAAGCGGGGACCTAAAGTGAAAAAAATACTTAAAGATTGGAAATATCCTTTATTACTACTGTCCGGAGTTGGTATTGCGAATTTAGGTGCATGGATTTACTTAATAGCACTGAATGTACTTGTCTATAATATGGGTGGCTCAGCCTTAGCTGTTGCTACTTTATATGTAATTAAGCCACTAGCCGCTTTATTTACAAACGCTTGGTCAGGAAGTATGATTGATCGTTTAAATAAACGAAAATTAATGATACACCTTGATATATATCGTGCAATATGTATTGCTATGTTACCTGTACTTCCATCACTTTGGATTGTTTATGTATTCGTATTCTTTATAAGTATGGCCAGCGCGATTTATGAGCCGACTACTATGACGTATATGACGAAATTAATTCCAGTAGAGCAAAGACAACGTTTCAATTCACTACGTAGCTTAATATCATCCGGTGCATTTTTAATTGGTCCGGCGGTAGCGGGAGCTTTATTAATAGTGAGTACACCAGAGTTTACTATATATATGAATACTATAGCATTTCTCTTATCAGGATTAATTACACTACTTTTACCTAATCTTGATAAAAAAGAAGATTCTCATTCACCTAGTAATACAATATCTATTTCACTATTAAAAAAAGATTGGAACACTGTTATAAATTTTAGTAAAAAACATGTGTATGTCGTATGTGTGTACTTCTTATTCCAAGGAATGATGGTACTAGCTACCGCAACTGATTCACTTGAATTATCATTTGCGAAAGAAATTTTATTGTTAACAGATAGTGAGTATGGCTTTTTAGTAAGTATTGGTGGAGCGGGCTGTATTTTAGGCGCCATAACAAATACAATTTTATCAAAAAGATTAGCACCTTCATTTCTAATTGGGATAGGATCATTATTCATCGCACTCGGATATTTAATCTACGCTTTTTCAAGTGGATTTTTAATAGCTGCTACCGGATTTCTTATTTTATCTTTCTCTATGGCATATGCAAATACAGGGTATTATACATTTTACCAAAATAACGTTCCTGTTCATATGATGGGACGGATTGGGAGTATATATGGGCTCTTTATTGCAGTAGTAACAATTTTTATTACAATATTGTCTGCTGTTGCAACGCAATTCATCTCTATACAACTAGTAGTCATTGTAGGAACATTAGGAATGCTGTTTATAACTATCGTATTGTGTGTATTTACTTTATTACCATCACAATTTAAATGGAGTTCCGACGAATCAATAAATTCGAAATGAATTTTGTGTTCTTATTAATAATTTATCGTATTCAATTAAAGGGTTCTTTCCCCTTTATATGGAAAAATAATAAGGGGAAAGAACAATAAGAAAAGACAAGGGTGATTGTCGTGATAAAAACAAAAGGGGAAATAGACAAAATTGTAAAAGAGATGTATCGAAATATAGATTTCTCTGGGGTAGTTTTAGTGAAAAAAGAAAAAAACTTAATCTATGAAGAGGCGTTTGGTTACGCAAATAGAAGTGAATGTATAAACAATACACTACAAACAAAATTCGGAATTGCTTCAGGATGTAAATTATTCACTGCAATCGGCATCTGTCAACTTGTTGAAAAAGGTGTAATTACTTTTCATACAAAGTTAAAAGATTGTCTACATATTAAATTTCCAAACTTCAATGATGATATTACAATACACCAACTTTTAACACATAGTTCTGGTATTCCAGATTATTTTGACGAAAGTATAATGGATAACTTTGAGGATCTTTGGAAGCAAACACCTATGTACCTTTTAAAAAGTTTAAAAGACTTTTTACCATTATTTCAAAACAATAATATGATGTTTGCACCAGGAAGTAAGTTTCACTACAACAATGCAGGCTTTATCTTACTTGGATTAATAATAGAAGAGCAAACAGGACTTGAGTTTGCGGAATATATAGAGCAAAAAATATTGAATCCAATTGGCATGAATGATTCCGGCTATTTCTCTTTAGATACATTACCAAAGCACACCGCTCTTGGATATATAAAAGATGTAAATAGCCAAAAATGGAGAACAAATGCATATTCCATACCGATAAAAGGTGGTTCTGATGGCGGTGCTTATATTACCGCACCAGACATGCTTAAGTTCTGGGAAGCATTATTTAACTATGAAATATTAAGCCAAGAATATACTAATTTACTTTTAACTCCTCACATTCAAGTAAATAATAATCAGTTTTACGGCTATGGAATATGGATTGAAACAAGACAAAATAATATTTTTAAATATCATATAATGGGCTATGATCCAGGTGTTAGTTTTCGCTCGGCTGTTTATCCAGACTTAGGAATTACATTAGTTATTCCTTCGAATAAAGGAGCAGGACCTGAAAAATTAATGAAAGAACTAGAAAAATATTTTTGAAAAAGTTAAAAGAGTTCATAATTGCATCTGCCTTGAAATGTACTCTTTATATTTCGATAAACGTTTGATTAAAAGTCTTCATTTTTATTATTAAATGAAGATTTTCTGTAATTGAATAACACTGTTTTATAATTGTATATCGATATGCACATGTAATATTAAAGAGGTGGAAAAAATTTGTATATATTAAACGGTAGTATGTTTATTGTTTTTGGAGTCATCTCCTATTTGATTGTACGAAGTATTTTAATTAGGATGAAAAATAAAAAACATGTAAATTGGTGGAAAGAATTAATTCGTTTTCTATTCGTAGTATACATTTGTATGGTTGTTGCCGTAACTTTATTTCCTTTACCAATTGGTTTTCCTTCTAGTGCTGAAAATCTTAATCGTTCAGTTAATTTTATTCCCTTTGCATCAATTTTTAAGGATATTGGTCAAATAGGAAGTGCTTATGATGGTGATGTCCTATTTATGATCGGTCTAATCGTAAGAAATGTTGGTGGGAACGTTTTATTATTAATACCTTTAGGTTTTTTAGCACCAATTATATGGGATACATATAAAAAGATTAAAAATACTATTTTATTAGGATTTACCATATCAGTTAGTATTGAATTATTACAACTAATTGAGTCTTTATTTAGTGGATCGGCACGTATTACTGATATTGATGATGTGATCTGTAACGTTCTAGGTTCTATTGTTGGATATTTTATTTATAAAATCACTTTAAAGCTAGCTGCTACATTTAACATGCAAGTAGTAGATAAAACTAATTCTAAAGATATAAAATGTATTGATAAAAGTTAAACGAGTTTATGAATGTAATAATAAAGGTAATAAAGACGTACGAGTAAAAAGTATGTCTTTTTATTTTTATAACTAATGAGTAAGATTGATGGGAAATTACATTTCACATTACACTACTTTAAAGTAGCTATCGTGTTTCAAGTATGGAATGAAAAGAGGCGAATATAATTTTCAAAGGCAAACAAGTATATAGGAGGACTCTAAATGGATATTCTATTTGTTATTCTATTTGTTATTCTACTTGTTATTCTTATAATTATATTAATGCAAGGTAAGGAATATAAAGTGAATATTAATCGTATTTGGATCATTCCGGCTTTGCTGTGCCTCGTAACAATCCAGTCCATTTTTCATATGGGACAATTAAATATATTACAAGTACTACTATTTGTTGCAATGCTCGGTATTGGATTGGGTCTTGGGGTTATTAGGGGAAAAGCATTAACATTTCGATTAGATAGTGAAACAGGTCATGTATTACGAAAGGGAAATTGGTTAAGTACAATTATTCTACTTGTTATTTTAGGTGCAAAAGTTGTGATTAAGCAGAGTATGTTTTCTGGCAGTACGCATCAAACATTAACGATTGTAACGAATGCCTTTTTATGTATCACATTAGGTACTGTAATCAGTAGAAGATATTATATTTGGAAAAAATATAATGATTTAACACAAAAAGCGTAATTTCATTCTTCCCTTGTTTAACAATGCTATGAACGGTCATACTAAATAACATTGAACATTTACAACAAGGGATGATAATATGATATTCATTTACACAGACTTCGGTGGTACACATACAACTTCACTAGCTGCAGCGTATCATTTAAATAAATTACCAACTGATCGGAAGTTAACGAAAGAAGAAATATTAAATGTAGAGTACTTCAATAAATTAAAAACAGAAGATATGGGGAAAATTATTTTTCATGGATTAGACGAAAATGGCAATCCTGTATATACGATTGGATGCGGCGCATCAAAAGTCGTTGTACCTGCGATGAAGCATTTAGGAGAGATTCTACAAAAACATTATGAAAGCCATGAAAAGATTATTTTTTCTAATACATCACCAACAGTGCCTTTACCAATGACTTTTGGTGGTCTGTTTTCTAGGAGGTTTCATATCGATTTTATCGGCGTACCCTTACTCGTATGGGGAGCAAAAATTTGTTGTGATAACATACAAAGGCTTGTCAGTTATACGAAAGAAGCTGGGCGATTGACGAATGATTATGTTGTAATTTTAGATAATGAAAATTTTAAATAATGTATGGAAGAAGAAAATCGGACATATGCTCCGATTTTCTTTTTTTATTGGTGAAACAGACAAGAAATAGTCACATTTAATTTTCATCTACTATAGCCAAAACAATAAAGTCCTGTTACTATTACAGGGATATTCTCTTTTCATAGCATAAATATATAGAAAAATTAGAAAAGAGGAATTGAATTAAGGGAGGAACAACATGAAGCGTGTTGCTTGGATTACTGATAGTACAACTGCGAGTTTTACAACAGAAGGAGATAACTTTGTTATCCCAATCGAGGTTATTATTGATGGTGTGTCGTACAAAGATTGTGAAGAAGGTGTACGTGAACGTGTTTATAATGCGTTAAACGAAGGTAAGACAGTCACTACATCACAACCTAACATTGGGGAAATGGTAGAGTTATTTACGAAATGCAAAGAAGAATATGAAGAAGGATTTGCAGTTGCTATTAGCGGAAAAGTAAGTGGAACCTATCAAAACATGAAATTAGCTGCAGAAATGGCTGGGTTCCCATTAACGGTATTAGACAGTGAAACGACAAGTTATCCAATGGATGAACTAATTAGAAAAGCGAAATTGTTATACAATGATGGTATGACTTTACAAGATATACACAAAACATTAGTAGATGAAAAAAGAAGACCTTTTCATGTATTTCCAAAGAGCTTAAAAGGTTTGTATGCAAGTGGACGTGTAAAGGGAGTTCAATTTTTACTTGGAAGTTTATTAAGTGTCAACTTAATATTAGAAGTAAAAGGCGGCGAACTTTTACTTGAAAAGAAAGTTCGTAAAATCCAAAAATGTCGAGAATATATTAAAAATGAGCTTGAAAAAGAATTACCTAAAGTACTTCATATGTTCCATGCTAATGACAAAGATGGAGCTGAAGAATGGATTTCAGATATAAGACAAGCATTCCCTGAAATGGACTTCAAACTATATCCATTACCGATTTCATTTGCTGTTCATGCAGGTGAGGGAACAATAGCAATTAGTTATTAAATAAAAAACCCGTGAATGATTCACGGGTTTTTTATTTAATTAAAATGAAATGGATCCCTGCCAAATCTCCATCGAGCTTAGAAATCGATGATTCCTCAATACCTCATAGAAAACTGTGGAATGCTCTTTTTATGGCTTATCCGATTATTTCTTACAAGATTTAGGAAGGATCGAGTTGAAAATGGGATTATTTTAGTGTAAAATTACACTAAATAAAACATTAGTTACTTTTGGAGGAGAGAAAGTGAATAAAGATCATACAATTGAACTCATTTCAACGAAAATAAAGTTAATACGTACTGAAAAAAGATATACACAAGATAAAATGGCTGAAATTCTCGGGATATCCAAAAAAACGCTTGTTCAAATTGAGAAAGGGAGAACGAATGCAGGCTGGACCAACACCATTGCTATTTGTGCATTGTTTAGAGATAGTGAAGTTTTACAGAATGCTCTTGGGGATGATCCATTAGTAGTAATCGAAACAATGGCCCACAGTAGCACTAGCAATTTCAAAGAAAAAACATTGGGAGGAAAAGTCTGGTGGAAACAGATTCAAGAAAAAGGGAACTTTCGTTTACAACAAAATCTGATTAGTCAGCATTATCGTATTTTAGACAAACAGGATTACCGTTGGTTTAATTCATTTGATTTAGAAGAAGCGCTAAATCAAATGAATCAATTAGCAACGAATTCAGACAGTCAAATAACCCCTTAAAATTATAGAGAATGCAGAAAAATTGGAGGGAATTACATATGATCATTTTGAGTTTACTTTGGATCTACTATATGCCTTATCTCGTGTTATGCGGATTTTTTGGAGGATTGTATTTAATTATTAATGGGATTAAACATCGTAACTTACTCGTAAGTATACTAGGATTACTTAGCCTTTCCTTTGTCGTACTGCCTTTTATTTTTTGGGGAATGGGGATTTCTGAGAATAAACTTCTTGATATTCCTACAGAATTATACTGGATTCTATTTTCTTTAACTGGGCTATTAGCTGGAATCATTGGATTACGGTCAAAAATTAAAGGAATACGTAATATGGGATTTATTATTTTTACTAGTGGAATAGTAGGAGACCTTTTTTATGTTTTAATGTCTGTACCTGATTCCATGTATATCAACTAGTTTTTTAAACTAAGCTCATTTTTATTTACTGCTACATGGTGACTTAATCCAAAAAAGATAGCACAACAAAGGTAGAGGAAGAATCGCTGTCTTTCTTTATGAATCAGTACATAAAAAGGAGATGCTATAGTACCTATAGCATCTCCTTTTTCACATGAATCATTTCTCTATTAGCTGGATTGCACATAAACGTTTGATTTCATCCAGTACGTAGTAGGTAGCATATCGATAGCTATCTGTAATTTCTACACCCTCTGACTTTAAATGATAAAGGTAATGTTATCACAGTTGTTCCTGCAAGGGAAAAAGAAAAAATAAATAGTGTAGTAAAAACATTCTAGAATAAAGAAGCTTAGGAATATGGGATATAAAATATGGTAAATACGAGTTGTTAGAAATTTTCAAGAATGAACGGAAGAATACAAAGCATAAGCGAGTTTACAATTTGCATGCCAACACTACAAACTTGACATGCTTATTGAGAAAGAGTGAGAATGAGTAATATAACACTTATCTAATACATTCAGGTGATATTAGTATTGGATTTATTTTTAAGGGGGATGTTTAATGAAACCAGAACTAATTGTTAGAAATTTCTTCAAAGAAGTGCGTTCAGGGAATAATCCAGACTTTTCAAATCGATATATGGCAGATAAAGTATTGGCACATCAAGTTATATCTGAAGAGGAACAAACAGTATACAGATCGCCAAAAGATTATGCTGAGCATGTAAGAGAGATGATAGAAGTATATGGAAATTTCTCTTTAGAAATTCAAGAATTATTAGTACAAGATAGTAAAGTATATGTACGCTGGAAGCAAGTAGGTACACACATAGGAGAAATAGATGGATACGAACCTACAGGCCTCCCTATAACTCAAATAGCAAGTGCGGTATATAGAATTGAAAACGGGAAAATTTCAGAGTATTGGATTCAAATTGATAGATCAGGAATTCAAAATCAATTAGAGTACAATAAGAACATTCAATAAATTATCTTTAAGAATAATAGTAAAAAGCACAAAAACAAGATTTTTAAAACGAGTATTTCTATTACATAAAGGATACAAATCAATGCACTTTTTTACTGAAAGATTCATTCAAATTAATAAAAAAAGAGCATGTATTAATAAATCTTTTAAAATATGCTCTTTTTTATTGTTTCTACGTGTACTGACATCAGCTTAGTGTAACTTTATTATATGGTAACAACAAACATAGACACCTGTTTATGAACCCAAAAAATAGCAATAATTGTTCATGCGGTTTAAATTCGGGATAGACTAGCTAACAATGAAAATAATAGAATCAAGTTGTAATGTGTATTTCGTTTTACACTGTAAGTTATTCATATTAAGTAATAGAATTGTAGAAACATATAATAGAATATTCGCACTAATATTTATACAGTTACAATCTATTTACATATAAGATTATTAGGATTATATTGGCAATGAAAGAGAAAACAATAGATGGAAGGGGATGTTTTTTATGTTTAAAAAAGCAGCACTAGGGATTTCATCGTTAGCAATCACAGCGTTCGTTGGGTTAGGAATGGCAACAGAAGCTTCGGCTGGACCTGCAGCTCCACTTACTTCACTAAACGTCGTACAAGTAGAGTCTGAGCTGGGCGGAGTAGAAACAATTAACCAAAACAGCTTTAGCACAACACGTAACCACGGGGGAAAATACTTATATATTACAACGAAAGAGATGGGATACGGTCAAAATCCATTTACTAAAATGAATGGTTCTAATGTAAAAAGTATTGGATCCACAATAATCGGCGGAAAACCAATCGTTGGCTGGTATTACAAATGGGATGCGTCTGGACATCAACAAGGAACATTTGAATACCAAAAAACATCTATAAACGCACCATTTAATACAATGCGTACGTCAATTTATATTCAATAATTTTTGAAAACGTTCGCACATATAGAATAGTCAAAAAAGGTACTCCTAGGAGTACCTTTTTGACTATTCTATATTTACAATGCCGATCCCACAGCAAGAACACTTCCCATAAAACAACATCCTAAACGTCTATGAAATTGATAGGAACGGGTAGTACAAGTCCTCTATAGTTAAAGTACGTAACCTTGCATATTCCAATTCAATGAGAACAGAAAAAGACTGTAGTACTTACGCCAAAATTCAAGATTAAAAAAGAATAGCTAAACTTATATAAGCTTAGCTGGATGAGTATGTGACGGAACCCTAAAATGAATTACATCTTTTTCATACCATAAATAATTTTGTATAGGGAGATGAAAGGATTTTTTAAAATAATAAAGAAGTATGTATAAACAAATATATAAATGGTAGTGATAGTATGAAAATCAGTAAGTTTGCAGAAGTAAATACTGTAAGTGTAGATACGATTAGACATTATATAGACCTCGGTCTCATTATTCCTGAAAAGAAAGGTGGGCACTATTTTTTTGATGAGTATTGTCAAAAAGATATGGAACTTATTTTAGAGTACAAAAGGCTAGGATTTAGCTTAAATGAAATTAAAGATCTTTTTCTTTATAAAAATTTAGGGAAATCTATAGATTACGAAAAAAATACTTTTTATCAATCTTTATTTAAATTGAAATATGAAAAGATTGAACAGGAAATAAAAAATTTAGAGGAACAAAAAGATAAATTAAAGAAAGCGTTAAATAATTTATCTATAAAAACTAAAATTTCGAATTCAATTTTAGGGATAGATTTAAACGTACTTAATGTATTTAAGTGTTTTAAGTGTAACGGAAATTTGATTCTTGAAGATGGCATTATCAATAAGAATCAAATTGTTGAGGGAAAGTTAATTTGTAATTGTGGTGAAGAATACGCGATTATTTCAGGGGTTTTAACAGCGGGAAACTCATGTAAAGCATATGAAAAGACATCACTTGAAGATTCTATTTCGGATTATATCCATGAAACTGATACTGCTTTTTTGGAAAATGTTCAAAGAGGAGGAGAATGGGCGAAAAAGAAACTAATGCAACTAGATTTAAATGAAAAAATACTACTTGATTTAGGATCTGGTATTGGGTTCTTTTTACGAAATATTTATGAGGAACTACCAGGAAATTGCCTATATATTGCTGTTGATCGAGATTTGAATAAACTTTTATTTTTAAAAGATGTAATTGAAAGAAGAAACCCGAAAAGAAACATTCTATTTATCTGTGCCGACTTTTTAAACATACCTCTTCAGAATTATTCTGCTGATATTGTCATTGATCAGTCTGGTACAAGTAATTATAGTTTTGAGCATAAAAACTTTTTGTTGCATGAATTAAATCCACTTTTTAAGCCAGAGTGTTATATGCTAAGCTCATATATTTTATTTAAAAATTTCAGCATACATAGTCATATATCAATTAGATTACGAGAGAATTTTACCTCTTCAAAAGTTAAGGGAGAAATTCAAAAACTACAGTTTCAAACCATTGATGAAAGAACTTCTAATTATTTGGAAAGAGGCGGGAAATACGAAAATTTCTTCGTTCAAGGAGAAGAAATTTATACATATTCATTTTTCGGAAGAAGATGGGGTTAACCCCATCTTCTTTTATTTTTCTTTTAAAACTTTTTAATAATAGCATATTGATATTGGGTTGACCCGAGAACTTACACTGTATGTAATACAAAGTTAAACGGGAGGAAAGAGTTATGGGACGTTTACGAATACATTCACAAAATGAGCAAAGTACTCAAGAACTAAGAAATATTTATCTCTATTCATTTGGGAAAACAGTATCAATATTTGGTAGCTCTATTTATAGTTTCGCATTAGGATTATATGTGTTACAAATAACCGGATCAGCATGGAATTTCGCAATTACGCTTATTTTAGGAACGATTCCAATGATTGTTATGAATCCATTTGCAGGTGTAATCGCAGATAAAGTTGATAAAAAGAAACTGGTCGTTTGTATGGATTTACTAAGTGGAGGCTTATTAATTACTGTTTATACATTGAGCAGTAATTATGGATTAAACTTATTCATCATTTATACTACTACTTTTCTTTTAACAGTATTTACAACGTTTTTTGGAATAGGATTAGAATCCGCAAAACCGAATATCGTCTCTAAAGAGAGGTTAATGAGTATTAATTCTATAAGTAAAATTATTGATTCTGTATCTTTAATTCTCGGTCCTATGTTAGGTGGTATCGTTTTTGCTGTTGTAGACATAAAACTTTTTATAATGATAAACGGTATTTCATTTATCCTTTCTGGCATATCCATACTGTTTATTCACTTTAAATTGTTCGGGCACGATATAAAGGAGGAATGTTCAATAAGAGAAATTAATTTTATTAAAGATATAAAAGAGGGATACTTTTACTTAATGGAGAGGGAAAGCTTAAAGAATACGTTTCATATTTTAATTTCGCTTAATTTCTTCTTAGGATTTGCTGTAACTGTTCCATTACCATACATTATTAACACAGTTCTCAATCTTAGTTCGAAGCAATTTGGTATCATTCAAGGAACTTTTCCAGTAGGGATGATAATTGGTGCAATTTTAGTGAAAAAGATAACTAATCGTTTTTCTTACTCTTATCTTTTGAAAAAGCTAAGTTCAATGTTGGCAGTTTTTATGATTATTTCAGGAATTCCAGTTTTATTCAAAAGTTTTGAAGCAAATGATTTTGTATGCGTTATTACGTATTGTGTTGTTATGTTCTCTTTCGGGCTAATAATAGCGTTAATTGATATTCCTTTAATTTATTTCATGCAAAAAGAAGTTCCTGATGAATATAGGGGAAGAGTGCTCAGTATTGGATTAAGTATAGGTAAAATGATGCAGCCGATAGCACTGGCATTATCAGGTCTATTATTAAATTATATTCCAGCCTACACGCTTCCAATTGCAGGAGGAATAGTATTTCTTATTTTGAATAAAGCTTATTCAAATAAGTTCAATTTAGAAATTCATTCCAAAGATTATAGTGTTTAACGTAACTATTTGATATTGTTACAGATAAAAAAGCGCAGGATCATCATCCTGCGCTTTTTTATCGTAATTCAGCTGTCTTTCTAATAACAATCTTATCAATATCATCTTCTTCATCACCAATAAATAATCCACGCTCTTTTAAATACATTTCAAAGTATAAATCTGCTTCTGCACGTTCATCATACGGTTTTACAGAAAGTACGAAACCTAATTTGTTTTGCTCATCTAAATGAGAAGTGGAGATATAAGCCGGTACATTATGGCGTAAAAAGAGTTCTTTAACGGGAATAATCATATCTTTCATTAACTTTGTTAACATACCCATTTCAAACTCAAAATTAAAGCGATCTATACTAGATAAATCGGCGAATACTACACCGATAAAACCTGTATTAAATACTTCTTGGTATTCTACATCTTCGTTACCATAAAAATTCTTTTCGATCAAATAATTTATAAAATAAGACACACCATCACTTTGTTCAAAAGGTTTTGTTGAAAGAACAAAGCCGATTTTCTTTTGGTTATGTAAATACACACATGACATATATGCAGTGATATTATGTTCTTTAAATAATGCGCTCATTGCTCCAGATAGACCATCAAGTACATGATGAACAATTTGAAGTTTTTTACGAGCGAAATAATAGGATTTCTTTTGTAACTCCAATGTATCAATAAAGACAGAGCCGATAAAGCCTGTATTTGAAATAATAGGTGTTTGCTTTTTTCTTCCTCTGCGCTTTGCTTGAGCCATTGTAAAAATCATCCCTTCATGTACAATTAAAGTAAAAGAACATTTGTTCGTATATGTATATTTTACTATTAAAACACTCTAAAGTAAAGGGTTTTTGATGAAAAAAACAACAAAAAAGACACCTGTAAAAGGTGTCTTAAACGCTGTAGGGAATAGGGTTTATCCCGTTTATTTATATTATGATACAGAAACAATCTCTTCTGTATCTTCTACATCTAAATGACAGTCCATAGTACGTACATCTTGATCTTCATGACTTCCGAAATAAATAGTAATTTTCATATGTATCGCTCCTTTATTCTAGGAATACCTAAAATAATTACTAGTAATGTTAATGTTTATTATATACCACTTTTTTCATTCCGACAACGTTATATCATTTTTAATTCTTTTAAGCTATCCAGCATAAATTAAAGAGATATTTTTATAGAAAAAGGTAAATAACTTATGTGTTATATTTAAAATCAAAGAGTTCGGATACTAATTTTTATGAAAGGAGCACAATTTATGAATTATAAACAGTTACTATTAGATAATTTTACATTTAAAATCTCATATATTGCTAGACTTGTGCAAGGAATGAATGTAAAAGAAACGAAGGATTACATTGCTGTCGACTGTGGTTTACCTGCAGATACATTTAATATCATTACTTTACTTAACAATAATGTAACAGATAGAGCTAAGCAATTAAATAAGGAGGTAGAATACTATAATCAAAAGAAGTTTCCAATGTGTGTTTGGCTTTGGGATGAAGAACAAGGGCAGACTATTAAGAGCGAGTTATTAAAATTTGGTTTAAAAGAAGCAGAACATAGTATTGCGATGGTTGCAGACTTAAAAATAATTTCTCCAACAATAGACACGCCAGTAGGCTTTACAATTCAACAAGCATCTTCGCTCGGACAAATACAAAGATTTGGAGAAACGCTAGCTGATCTATTCGGTACATCAGAGGAAGGTATACATGTACAATCATTCTATAATCAAATTTCTTCTTTCGATTTATGGAATAGTGAAAATATGAAGCTATACTTAGGTATGTATAAAGATGAAGTTGTAACTGTTGGTTCGTTGGTCTGTACAAAAGATAGTATTGGTATTTATGACATAGCAACTCAAGAAGAGATGAGAGGACGAGGATTTGGTTCTACTATGTTTAACTTCTTGCTGCAAGAAGCAAAGAAATTAAAAAATACTTATTGCGTTTTACAAGCTTCACCTGATGGAATCAATATTTATAAAAAGTCGGGCTTTCAAGCTGTTGGACGAATGACTGTTTTTGAAAATCGACATTTATTTGAGTAAATCATACAAGTCAAATTGTTTTAAATATAGGAGTTAACATACCGTTATGAAAAAAATATCTCTAATTACAATCATTTGTTTTTTCATAGTAATAAGTATCTTTGTTTTTCGGCAAATAAACGAACATAAATACACTAAAGCTATTAATCAATCAAATCATATAAAGAATATCGCACATAGAGGCGCTTCTGCGTATGCACCAGAACATACAATAGCAGCATATAAATTAGGCCAACAATTGAAGGGGGATTACATAGAAATTGATCTCCAAATGACAAAAGACGGACATTTACTAGCTATGCATGATGAAACCGTAAACCGTACAACAAACGGTAAAGGGTTAGTAAAAGAACATACATTAGAAGAAATGAAGCAACTAAATGTAGGCTCTTTTTTCAATGAAAAATATCCGAATTTAGCAAAGAAAGAATTTGAAAATGCTAAAGTTCCAAAGTTAAAAGAAATTATAGAAATGTTTGGGCATAATGCTAATTATTATATAGAAACAAAGTCACCAGATGAATATCCGGGTATGGAAGAAAAGCTATTAGAAATTATAAAGTACTACCAAATAAGTGATAAAGTTATTATTCAATCCTTTAGTGAAGAAAGTCTGCAAAAGATTCATAGTTTACATGCTAATATCCCACTAGTACAATTATTATCATATCAAAAGTCAGTTCAATTAAATGAATTAGAGATAGAAAAGTATAAAACATACTGCATAGGTCTTGGTATGAATTACAAATATATTGATTCAGCTTACGTAAAGAAAATAAAGAAACACGGATTAGAAGTTCATCCATTTACAGTAGATAATGAAAAAGATATGAAAAAGTTACTTTCATGGGGAGTCGACGGGATGTTTACTAATTATCCGGATCGTTTACATTCAATATTGGATTTAAAAAATCATAAATAAAAAGAATTACCCGATAGGAAATGATATATGGCTGTTTTCATGATGGTAATATCATTGAATACATTGAGCCGAAGTTTAAATAACTATGCAAAAGAGAAAATAAAAAGAATCCAATAACTTTATTGGATTCTTTTTATTTAGTTCTATGCACCCATCGTGAAACAATAGGATAATGAAACTCTTTATTTTGTAATTCATATAAAATCCCTTTAATTGGTCCTAAAATTATAGCAGCTAAAAGTATTATATATAGTGGAATTGTTCCAAAAATAACAAACAAGGAATTTGTACTCAAGTCAATGTGTAATAAGGAAAACATGAGCGTACGGACTACTACGAAGTTCCAAAGAAATACAGCGAGCCATACTCCAAATTGAAAAAGGGCTGATTCTAGATTCATTTCTTTTATACTTTGTGATTTGAAAACGAAATAAAGTATGAGCGGTATAAAGAAAAGTGTATTACCAAAGAGGAAAAAGGCCAAGAAAGATAATAAAGTAATTCCATGTATCGCTAGTTTAATGTTTTTATCTTGTGATAGTATCATCAAAATCCTCCTATATTTAATGTAGATGGTAAAAAACAATACAACCCATTATATCATAGGAAACATGGAATAAAAATGAACTAGAAAGTAATCAAAATGTAACTAATTTTAACTACGCTTTTTATATTTTTTTGATACACTGACTACGAGAGGAATACCGATTAAAGTAGGTAAAAACCAAAACCATATAGGCGGCAGTAAATTAATAATAGGAATATGAATTCCGACGTTTACTAAAAGTGCGGTAACGGCACCGATATAGGAGCCTAACATGCCTCTAATATGGTGGCGAATCCAATTTTCCCAACGCTTTTTTCCTGCAATATAGCCATAAATCGCAAATGAATAAGAGAAAATTGCTACATAAAATAAATATGCGATTTTATCCCAATTTATTATGGACAATATGATTGCAGTAAGGGTGATAACAACATAAGATGCATGATATATTTCGCCCCATTCTGTATGTTTACCTTTCTTCTTTTGAGCAACCATCGCTACAATACCGGTAATTAAGCATATTGTTCCAAATAAAATGTGTATGGATAAAAGAATGTTGAAAATGCTCATAATAATTCCTCCTTTTTTATTTTTATAGTATTGCAGTATAGGAGAAAAGTTGAAACATATTGTTTATTCGTCTTAATATATTGAAATAAAGGTACTCTTAGAACAAATTTAAACGGACAAATTTTCTTGAATTTAGTGAGTCACGTATTACGTGAAATGAAGGAGAGACTTCCATGTTTACATCTATTACATATTTACAATTAGGGAATGACAAGCAACAAAAAGTATATGATGTTTTGAATACATTAAACATAATGGAGGATTTAGCTTTGTATAGTCCCGTTCTTTGTGGGACAATACCTATAAGAATTGATACTCTTCAATCTGACTTAGATATTGTAATGGAAGTACATAACTTTGATGTTTTTGAACAGGAAATGAGATCTTTATATGGTTCTTATGAAGGATTCAAAATAAAAAAGAAAAAAATTAAAAATACTGAATCAATAAAGGTGAATTTTAAATTTGAAGGTTTTGAATTTGAATTATTTGCCCAACCTAAGCCAGTGCGTAGCCAAAATGCATATAAACATATGATTGTTGAGCACATGATATTAATGCAGAATCCACATATAAGGGAAGAAATTATTCGCTTAAAAGAACAAGGGATAAAAACAGAACTAGCTTTTGCTCAAGTATTAAAAATTGACGGAGATCCTTATGAAGAACTTATTTTATTGGGACAGGAAATGCGTTTGTGGTAAATAAGGTACACAAAAAATCCTCTTATAAATAAAAGAGGATTTTTGTTATATCATTAACTTACGGATTAATCCACTTAACAATTTTATCCCGGTGATTATTTGTTCTGGAGAAGCATATCCATACGATAAACGTATACATTGATCTGATTCTTCTTCATAAATACGTCCTGGGTTTAAAAGAATCCCTTTTGATAGTGCCTCTGAAAATAGTCTCTTCATCGGAATGTTAGGTACAACCTTTAGCCATATAAAAAATCCACCACTAGGAATATCCCAAGTTGCTATGTCTGCACAATACATATGTAAAGCTTGTACCATCATTTTTCTTCGTTCTTTTAAATGCGTTCTTACGTTCGCTACATGGTCTTCATAAAAACCTTTATTTATCCATTCAGCAGCAACTCTTTGAGATAAAGAGCTCGATCCATAGTCTGTTTGCATTTTTATATCTGATAATCTATCAATCACAGGTTCTGGTCCGATAATCCATCCAATTCTAAGTCCTGGAGTTAGTGTTTTAGAGAGGCTACCAACATATAATACATGTCCATGTTTATCTATCGATTTTAAAGGAGCTGGAGGTGGTTCATCAATCCATAACTCACGGTAAATATCGTCTTCGATGATAGGTAACTGTTCTTTTTCACATATTTTTAATATTTCTTTCCGGCGCTTTTCAGACATTAATATCCCTGTTGGATTTTGAAAACAAGGAATAGAATATAAAATATTTTTCTTTTGACTATATTTAGTGCATGTTAATAAATCGCTAGGTAAAATCCCGTACTGATCCATCGCTATACCAGATAGGTGTATATTTGCTGATTGAAAAACATGAAGTGAATATAAGTAAGAAGGTTGTTCGAGTAAAACGGTTGATTTTCTATGTAAAAGACCAATTGATATTAATTGTAATGCTTGTAATGCACCGGAGACGATTAATATAGAGTTAGGCGATACGTGTATTCCAAACGATTTTACGTAATTACTTATTGCTTTACGTAACGGAAAAAAACCTTTTTGTTCCTCATATCCGAAATAATCTAATTCCTCACTAACGTTTTTCATAATGGATTGCATCGTTTCTAGTGGGAAAAGATGCGGGGCAAGTTCGCCTTTACTAAGATGGATAAGTGTTTTATTTGATTCTGCTTCATTTATTTCACGTACCATTCTTACTTGGTTTATGAATACCAGCCTTTACATATTCACTCCAATTAGGCGGGGGATTCGTTGCTAATAAGGACCACGTATTATTCATAACAATTGTTCCTGCCCCGATTTGCCCTTGAATTAAGCCGTCAGCCATAAGCTCTTCTAGCGCAGTTATTACAGTACTCCGATTTACATGAAATAACTTTGCTAACTGCCGCTGGCTAGGAATCTTACTTCCGATTGGCCATTCTCCGTTTTCAATTTTTTCTTTCATATAGTCTATTATCTGCCGATATTTGGGCACCTTTTTATCGATTGTCATATAAAAACTCCCTCGTTTATTTAAAAATGAAAAGTGGTTGGTTTTTTCGATAAATAACTGGTTGAAGACATTGTATCAACTATTAAATATGATGAAAAGAAATAATTGGCAATTTGAAAATGGTTGGTTTATTGGAGAGGAAGAGAAAACATGCTTAATAAAAAATGGGATTTACAAATCATATGTGCTCACGCTTTTACGATTCTAATATGGGGAACTGCATTTCCGACAATTCGTATGGGGCTTGAATCATACACACCTGAACATCTTACTTTACTACGCTTGTTAATCGCTTCATTCATACTTCTTGTGTTTTCCTTTATATACAAACTGCGATTACCTGATTTGAAAGACATTCCAGCGATTTTTATATTCGGTGCTTTAGGGTTTACTATTTATCACATTGCATTAAACTACGGCGAAAAAACAGTAAATGCTGGATCTGCAAGTTTAATAATTTCAGTCACTCCAATAGTGACGGCAATTCTTGCTTCTGTTTTTTTGAATGAAAAAATGAAATTAAATGGCTGGATCGGTGGTGTAATTAGTTTTATTGGAATTGCTCTCATATCATTTAGTCAAGGAGGTTCTATTCAATTTAATAGTGGAGGATTATTTATATTATTAGCAGCCGTTTCAGAAAGCCTATTTTTCGTTTTCCAAACTTCTTACTTGAAAAAGTACGGCTTTTTGCCATTTACCATATATACAATTTTATCTAGCACTGTATGTATGCTTATTTTCTTACCGGGAATTTATACAGAAACACTAGCAGCTCCTCTTGAAGTGAATGTGAGTGTTATATATTTAGGCTTATTTCCAACAGTACTCCCGTATCTTGCCTTAGCGTATATTATATCTCGTGCTGGTGCTTCCGAGGCAACAAGTTCTCTATATTTAACGCCAGTCACTGCGTGCTTTATAGCTTGGGTATGGTTAGGTGAAGTACCGACTTTTATTTCTGTAATTGGAGGTGGGATTACTATACTTGGGATATTGATTGCTCATATACGAGTAGTAAGAAAAGAAAAACATAGGAATCTAGTAAACAATAAATCGATATAACTTAATTAGATAATGATTTTATGATACTTTTTGATATAGTTTCTTTCTTATGTTGATAAATATAATATTTTGTATTTCAGTTAAATATTGTATGTTACATTTTATGTAGTAAACATTTTAAAAGGAGATGACAACATAATGAATAGAAAAAGAAATATTTTTATATGCCTTTCTATTATAGGTATCGGATTAGCTAGTGTTTCTAATTCTAGTTTTGCAGCAAATGTAACGGATAGTTCAGTACAACATTCTATCCCTGTCATGAATCAACAAGTAGCTGTTGCAACAGAAATGAAACCATTTCCTCAGCAAGTTAATTATGCAGGTGTTATAAAACCGAATCATGTTACACAGGAAAGCTTAAATGCTTCTGTAATAAGTTACTACGATAATTGGAAAAAGAAATATTTGAAAAATGATTTATCTTCTTTACCTGGTGGTTATTATGTAAAAGGAGAGATTACGGGTGATGCCGATGGGTTTAAGCCACTTGGAACTTCAGAGGGACAAGGGTATGGGATGGTAATTACAGTATTAATGGCTGGTTATGATTCGAATGCCCAAAAAATCTATGACGGTTTATTTAAAACAGCAAGAACTTTTAAAAGCTCTCAAAATCCTAATTTAATGGGGTGGGTTGTAGCAGATAATAAAAAAGCACAAGGACATTTTGATTCTGCTACTGATGGAGATTTAGATATTGCATATTCACTTCTCCTTGCTCATAAGCAGTGGGGATCAAATGGATCAGTTAATTATTTGAAAGAAGCACAAAACATGATTACAAAAGGTATTAAAGCTAGTAATGTTACGAATAATAACCGACTAAATTTAGGAGATTGGGATTCTAAAAGTTCACTTGATACGAGGCCATCTGATTGGATGATGTCACACCTTAGAGCATTTTATGAATTTACAGGTGATAAAACTTGGCTTACTGTTATTAATAATTTGTACGATGTATATACGCAATTTAATAATAAGTACTCTCCAAATACAGGGCTTATTTCAGATTTTGTTGTAAAAAATCCACCACAACCCGCACCTAAAGATTTCTTAGATGAGTCAAAATATACAAATTCATATTATTACAATGCTAGTCGGGTACCATTAAGAATTGTAATGGATTATGCGATGTACGGCGAGAAAAGAAGTAAAGTCATCTCTGATAAAGTCTCTTCATGGATTCAAAATAAGACGAATGGAAATCCTTCTAAAATTGTGGATGGCTATCAATTAAACGGATCAAATATTGGTAGTTATTCAACTGCTGTATTCGTTTCACCATTTATTGCTGCAAGTATAACGAGTAATAATAATCAAAAGTGGGTAAATAGTGGTTGGGATTGGATGAAGAATAAGCGAGAAAGCTATTTTAGTGATAGTTATAATTTATTAACGATGCTATTTATTACGGGAAATTGGTGGAAGCCTGTACCTGATGATAAAGAAACACAAAATCTAATAAATGATGAAATGTATGAAGGATATGATAAATAATAGAATTTGATAATGGTTAGCTGGGAGAAGGAATTAGCATGCGCTAGTTCCTTTTTAATATCCCGTAACACATTATCCATTCTAAAATTTGCATAGATATACTTGCATTTTTCATATACATAACTATTGTTTGCTTTATTTTTTTATGGAAGGAGAGTATTTCTTGGAAAAAGTATTATTTTTTGGAGATCCAGGAATTGATGACTCATTTGCCATTATGTATGGTTTACTGCATCCCGAAATTGAAATTGTCGGTATTGTAACTGGATATGGAAATGTTGAGCATATACATGCTGCACATAATGCGGCGTATATTTTACAGTTAGCAAATAGGCAAGACATTCCTGTCATTAGCGGCGCAACAAAACCACTTACTGAAGAAATTTCAACGTACTATCCTGAAATTCATGGATTAGAAGGATTAGGGCCCATACATGTTCCAGAAAGCGTATTATCTATTCCGATATATAATTTTGGTAGTATTGCTGCAATTCTTGTAAAGTATGGAAAAGATTTAACAATTGTTGATGTAGGAAGATCTACTTCATTAGCGATTGCTTTTAATTTATGGAATGACTTAATACTAAATGTAAAAGGAATACATTTCATGGGTGGTGTCTTTTTAGAAGTAGGAAACGTTACTCCATTAGCAGAGGCAAATGTGTATGGAGATCCTATAGCAAGTAAAATTGTTTTTCAGCAAGCAAAGAATTTATTCATATTCCCTTTAAATGTAACAAATAAAGCTGTGTTAACTCCAAATGTATTTAATTATATCCAAGCTAATTCAAAGAATCCATTTCATACGATAATGAAACCGATGTATGATTACTATTTATCTGCATACCAAAAACTTAATCCATCTATCGAAGGGCCTTTGCTACATGATGTGGTTGCTATAAGTGGATTAGTTAACCCAAGTTTTTTTGAATTTGCGCATCGTACAGTGAATGTAGATACATACGGAGATACGAAAGGACAAACATTTGCTGATTTTCGCCCTAGCTCAATATCTAAAGGGGCCCGTATAGCATTAGAAATAGATGAACAAAAATTTATTCAAGATTTTATAAAAATCATGTTATAAGCTGTTGTCGAAAAAGGGAATTATTTCACTACGTTGAATATAAAAATATATCCTCTTTATAAAGGAGCTTACAATATTGAATGTCCAGTTAAAGGTTGTTACGAGAGAGAATTGGGAAGAGGCATTACAGTTACAAGTTAAAGAAGATCAAAGGAAATTTGTCCCCGCCGTAGCAGTTTCACTTGCTAAAGTATATATAAAGCCAGATGGTGACAATGTAGAGTACATACCATTTGCTATATACGATGGTGACCTTATGGTTGGTTTTGTTATGCATGCTGTTGTAATAGAGACATCGGATATGTATTGGATTAACGGATTTATTATTGATCAATCGCAGCAAGGTAATGGTTATGGAAAAGCGGCATTACAAGAAAGTATTTATTTAATAAAAAATACGTTTAAGGCGTGTAAAGAAATAAGATTAACAGTACATAAAGATAATATATGTGCAAAGAAATTATATGAAAATTACGGTTTTCAACCATTGGGACATGATTATGATGGCGAGGAAGTATATCGTGTATTTGTTTAACTTTTATTAAGTATTGGCGTGAAATGAAAATGACTACTTTAATCAAGGGAATAGCGAATGACTAGGAGGAATATCAATTGAAAAGTAAATTCCATCATATTGTACGAGCAGTCGTGATAAAAGATGAGAAATTATTGGTTGCTGAATATATTGGGCATCATTATTTTTTACCAGGTGGCCATGTTGAAATCGGGGAATCAGCAGAGCATGCATTAATAAGAGAGCTACGAGAAGAACTTGGAGTAAACTGCAGTATAAAACAATTTTTAGGAGTTATAGAAAACCGATGGCAAGATAAAGGAATGCTTCATCATGAAATCAACCACATTTTTGAAGTATCTTCAAAAGAGTTGTATATTGATTTATCACCAAAGTCTAGAGAATCTCATTTAGCATTTCATTGGATAGATTATAGTAAAGAATCTTTAAAAACTTATAAAATCATGCCAATGCCCTCCGTTAAAGAATTACTAGAAAGAAAATTAAATGATGAACTACTAAATTGTTGGATAAGTAATTTTTAAATCACTCTATTTTATAGTAAATACGTCCATCGAAAGGATATAAAGAAAATAGGCTAAAAAACAAGGTACATCACCTAGTGTAAGTTCATATTTTGTTGATGTACGTATTTAGTCTGTAGCTTTGTTTCTATTTGGTTTACAAAAATATATAAACTTTTTACATTTGGGCGGAATTACTTATAAATGGAGGGGTTCGTAATGAATCAGTTTCAACAAGAACTACAATCATTAAACCTTAATGATTATCAATCTGGTAATGTAGTTTATTGGGATCAACAACAAAATCAATATCCATACTATTATATTCAAGACGATGGACGTCGTTGCGGTGGCTGCGGAGGTTGTGGTGGACGCTGTGGTGGATGTGGCGGCAGATGCGGTGGTTGTGCAGGACGTTGCGGCGGATGTGTAGGTTGCGCAGGATGTTTCAGCTGCTTTAATTGCTGGAACTGGTGGATTATTTAAGTATAGAAAATCAATAATATTTCACATGAAAGAAAGGTGTTTATAGTAATACTTTTCTTTCATGTTGTGATTTTTTATGAGTATTAAGGGGGATTTATTTGTATACATACGATAAGTTGATTTCTTGGGTAGAGAGTATAAAAAAGAAAAACGATAGTTCTGCTACAGCGCTATGTATTATAAAGGATAACAAAATTGTACTAGAGCATTATAGTGGATATCATTCAAATACATCTACTAGTAAAAAAGTAACAGCATCTTCACAGTTCAACGTCGCTTCTGCGAGAAAAAGTTATTTAGGATTCATGGTAGCGTATGCGCTTTATGATGGGAAAATAAACTCTATTGATGATGAAGCGATAAAGTATTTTAAAGAATTTGATCCTACATTACTTGATAAAACAACGATTAGACATTTAGTAACTCATTCACACGGTCTAGGAGAAACGGATGACGGGACAATTTTCCGTGAATTTGAAGCTGGACAAGATTGGGCGTATAGAGATATTAATGTAAGAATGATGACGCAGCTCATTTATCGGCTTTATAATAAAAGTTTTCCTGAATTGTTAAAGGAGCGTGTATTTACTCCTGCTAATTTCCAAGAAACAGGATGGAGAATACAGCAAAATGAAAATTTAGTTAACGTTGTTAATAATCCAAATGAAGACGCGATCAGTGAGGTCGGTACAGTAGATGACGGTACCGAAAAAAATCTGTTTGTCTCAGCTAGAGAGTTTGCTTATTGGGGCAACCTTCATTTAAATCAAGGCATGATAAATGGTAAACAAGTTGTTCCAAAAGAAGTTATAAAAATTGCTACTAGCTTGCAGAGTCCAGCTTATAAAAATAATGAACTACCACAAAACGGGTTGTTTTGGTTCGTTCAAAATGAACCAAAACAATTAAGTGAACTTGGTGAACGTGTTCCAAAAGGTTCGTATCAAATATTAGGAATTACTGGACCAACCATTTTAGTAATACCTGAGTATAATGTAGTTGTTGCGAAAATGTACAATAAAAGATATAACTACGGCGGTGATAATTACTTATATTATTTACGTGAATTTAGCAATTTAGTCGCCGATACATTTACTAGCTGTAATAGGGCATAATTACTCCTATAACAAAAAGGAGGGAAAGAATTTGAAAGATAAAGTGAGTAAAGATAAAAAGCAAAATATTAAAGATGTAAATACAGAGCAAAATGCAATTTTTAGCGATCCGAAAGATGCAGCTAACATGCAAACTGTACCGCAGCCGAAAGATTTTGATGAAATCGAATATTAATTTCTCATCCGACTATATGACGAATAAAAAATACGTCTTAAGTCCCATCACATGTAAGAAAATATTTGATAACATATATACATAAGCACTTGAAAATGGCTTATCTTAACAAAGCTTTCTTTAAATGTATCTGATATAACCTGCAAAAAGACACTTCATTATGAAGTGTCTTTTTGTGTACATAAACTTAATTTCCATTTTCCGTACAGTATCTTGTATTTTTCAATGGATATACTAACTGTGAAAATTCATGTCAAGATAAAAGAAGGGGACAGTTAGTATGAAACAAACTTCTATAAATCCGCTATTAATTGTTCTAGGTACAATCATTGTTCAAATTGGCCTTGGAACAATTTATACATGGAGTTTATTTAATCAACCCCTTGTAAGTAAGTTCGGATGGAATCTCAATTCAGTTGCGATAACTTTCTCCATAACAAGCTTTTCTTTATCATTTTCAACCTTGTTTGCAGCAAAGTTGCAGCGAAAATTAGGACTTCGCAAACTTATCGCTACTGCAGGAATTGTTCTAGGACTCGGTTTAATACTTAGTTCACAAGTTTCTTCCTTACCATTACTATATTTATTAGCTGGTGTTGTTGTTGGATATGCGGATGGAACAGCTTATATTACGTCACTATCTAATTTAATTAAATGGTTTCCAAATCGAAAAGGACTTATTTCTGGAATATCTGTTTCAGCATATGGAATGGGCAGTTTAATTTTTAGATATATAAACGGAAATCTTATCGATAGCCTTGGTGTATCACAAGCATTTTTATATTGGGGCATTATCGTCTTACTTTTAGTATTAATCGGATCGTTCTTCTTACGTGAAGCGATTGTAAGTAATACGGTAACAGAAACATTACACAATGACTATACGCCACGTGAAATGATGAGAACGAAACAAGTATATCTGTTGTTTTTCATGTTATTCACATCGTGTATGGGTGGTCTGTACTTAATTGGTATGGTAAAAGATATCGGCGTACAACTCGTTGGACTTAGTGCAGCAACCGCCGCTAACGCCGTCGCAATGATTGCAGTCTTTAATACAGTAGGTAGAATCATTCTTGGAACGTTATCAGATAAAATTGGTAGAATGAAAATTGTCTCTGCAACATTTATTATTATTGGAGTGTCCGTCTTTACTCTTAGTTTCATTCCATTAAATTACGGGATTTATTTTGCTTGTGTAGCAAGTGTCGCCTTTTGCTTCGGCGGTAATATTACAATATTCCCAGCTATTGTCGGAGATTTCTTCGGTTTAAAAAATCATAGTACAAATTACGGGATTGTATATCAAGGTTTCGGATTTGGTGCACTTGCAGGTTCATTCATTGGAGCATTACTTGGTGGGTTTCAACCAACCTTTATTACAATAGGTGTTTTATGTGCGATTTCTTTCGTTATTTCTATATTAATTCGTCCACCAAATATAGAGAAGAAAAAAGAAATCAAGCAGTTACATCGAAAAATAGCTTAGTTTTAAAAAGAGTCCTTATCGTAGGGCTCTTTTTCATTACAACGTTAACTATGCTCCTTTCATTATTTAGTAAAGACAGGACAATACAATTATGAAATGGAATAGATAAAATAAAAGGAGCGTGATATGTAAAATGAAGATAGTAAAACAATGGGTTCAAGAAGATAGTAATTACATACGAGAAAAAGTAATTGAATATAATCAAAAGCATCTTTCAAATGAAGAGAAAGCTCCTTCAGAAAAGGTTAGTTTTATAGTGAAAAATGAAAAAGAGGAAATAGTAGGAGGGATAACAGCTATAACATTTTGGCACCATGTACATGTTGATTTCCTATGGGTTTCTGAAGAATGCAGACACGAAGGATACGGAAGTAAATTAATAAAACTTATCGAAGAATTTGCAATTGAAAAAGGATGTAGGCTAATCAACTTAGATACGTTTAGCTTTCAAGCTCCGGATTTTTATAAAAAACATGGATTTAAAGTAATTGGAGTGAGTGAAGATCATCCAAAAGGACATAATCATTATTATTTAGAGAAAAGGTTATAAAGTGTATGGAATTAATTAATCTCAATATATAAAATTTAATGATTTAAAAAGAACGTATTTTGAATCATCTATATCAAAATACGTTCTTTTTAATTTGTATGTATCTGGTAAAATGAAATAGAGACAGAAAATTCTTATTAATAAAGGGGTAAATATGAAAAAGGTTAATGTTACATACGCGCTTTTGTACGATAAAACGAACGAAAAAATCTTAATGGTAAAAAACAAAGGGAAAAATGGATCTTATTACACATTACCAGGTGGCGCAGTTAAATTTGGGGAAACGTTAGAAGAGGCAGTCATTCGGGAAGTAAAAGAAGAAACAGGGCTACATATAACTGTAAAGGGGATTTGTTCCATAAGCGAAGCCTTTTTCGAGGAGAGAGGCCATCATGCCATTTTCTTTAATTTTTTAGGTGAAATAATCGGCGGAGAGACATATATATCCCGTCCAAAAGAAATCGAAGAGATTACTTGGATGGAATTACATATAGCAGCACCGTATTTACGTATACCTGAACAGTTACTAGATTTTTTACAAAGGAAAGAAATAGTACCTTACTTTTTTAACGGAACAATCGTTCATCAATCTTTATAAATAAATTATTTCATTTAAGGCGGGGAAAAACATGGAGTTTATCGTTAATCACAAACATATCACTCAAGCACTTTCAGAAGTAAGTAAAGCTATATCTACAAAAGTTTTAATTCCTATATTATCTGGTATCAAAATAACAGCCGATCAATCTGGAATTACTTTAATCGCAAGTAACTCGAATGTTTTTATTAAAAAATTTATACCTAATTCAATCGAAGACGAACAGATTGCAACTATATTACAAGCAGGAACTATTGTTGTACCTGCAAAATATTTCATTGAAATTATAAAGAAAATGCCAAGTGATATAGTAATAAAAAGTAAGAATGAACAAATCATTACGATACAATCAGAAGAAATCACATTAAACTTAAATGGACTTCCAGCAAATGAGTTTCCGAATGTACCACTTATAGAGGATCATGCAGAAATACAAGTAGAAACAGAACAATTGATTGAAGTGTTTAAACAAACTGTCTTTGCAGTAGCTAAAAACGAATCCAGACCTGTTCTCACCGGAGTACATATAGAGTTAGATCATAATAAGTTAGTTTGCGCTGCTACTGACTCGCATAGACTAGCTATACGTGAAACGCTAATTTCTTCAGATGCGAAAGCAAATTGTATCGTACCAAGCGCAACCATTAGTGAACTTCTAAAATTAATGAACAGTCATACGGAATTCGTATACATATACCTTTCAGACAGTCACGTTATTTTTACATTCGGAACAACTACGTTATATTCAAGACTCATTGAAGGGAAATATCCTAATATATCTAATCTCATTCCAAATGAATTTCAAACGGTTATTAACGTAGAAAGAAAAAAGATTTTACAAGGTGTAGATCGATCGAGCTTATTAGCAAGTGAATGGGCAAATAACAACGTCAACTTAGAAATCATAAACGAATCCACAATTAAAATTTCTTCTAACGCTTCTCAGATTGGTAAAATAGCTGAAACACAACAAGTAGATGCGATTCAAGGTGAAAAACAATTAAATATATCTTTCGACGGACGATTTATGGTAGATGCTTTAAGGGCAATAACAGAAGAAATGGTTACTTTAAGTTTTGGTGGTTCAATGAGACCGATATTAATCGAAGCAGGAGAGCAATCTGCCGCAGTACATCTTATATCGCCAGTAAGAGCTTATTAGGAACAAAGGAAGGACTTATATTATGCACAAGCACACTTTATGCTTCATAAAAAAATGAAGAAATACTGATGCTAAATAGAGAATATGACCCTGTAAAAGGATTATGGAACGGGGTAGGAGGAAAGATAGAACCGGGAGAAACACCTTTAGCAAGTGCAATTCGTGAAATAAAAGAAGAGACTGATATAGATGTTAAGCAAAATCAAATTCAATTTAAAGGAATTGTTAAGTGGGAAGACTCTTTCTACTCTGGTGGCATGTATATTTATGTGGTAGAACTACAAAATGAAGTTACATATGGTACACTTAAAAAAGTATCCGAAGGGATTTTAGATTGGAAAAGTGTGTCTTGGATATTAAGCGACTATAATTACGGTGTAGGAGAGATGTTACCTAAATTTATTACCTGAAGTACTTCATAATGAATTCATATTAGAGCACAATTTTGTATTATCTAATCATAAATTAATAGATTATAGGAATGAAGAATTGGTTATGTTGGACAGCAAATTTAATAGGAAGAAGCAGATGTAATTATTTAAGAAATATTTTTAAAGAAGTAAATCTTTTAACATAAAAGAGCGGATAATTTTTAACTAATAGGTGCGCTTAAATGCAAAGAAACCTAATTACAAAAAGAGCGAATCCCTTATAAAAAGGTTCGCTCTTTTTTACATATACAATTAAACTTCGCGCCACCAAGCTGATGAAAGATAGTTTGTAGATTTTAATGTAATTGATTCACCAATTTGTGGCGTTGCAACTGTAACTCCTAAACGTTTTGCTTCTTTCGTAACGCGTTCAATTGGATCGCTCCATTCATGCAACGCTAATGTAAAAGCACCCCAATGAATCGGAAGTAGTAATTCTCCTTTAACGTCAATATGAGCTTGTACCGTCTCTTCTGGCAACATATGAATAGCAGACCAACGTGTATCATATTGCCCGCATTCCATTAAAGTAAGATCAAATGGACCGTATTTATCACCAATCTCTTTAAAGTGAGGAGCATATCCGCTATCACCACTAAAGAAGACTTTAGTTTCTTGACCAAGAATAAGCCATGAACACCATAACGAACGATCTCTATCTGTCATACTTCGTCCAGAGAAATGCCTTGCAGGAGCGCATACTAACTTAATAGTATCAAACGTAATTTCATCCCACCATTTATGCTCACTAATCTTACTAGGTGAAACACCCCATTTAATAAGATATTGTGCAACTCCCATCGGAACGTAAAAATGCTTCGTACGATCTTTTAACTCCATAATACTTTTATAATTTAAGTGGTCATAGTGATTATGTGAAATGATAATCGCATCAATTTCTTGAAGGTCTTCACGTTCTAAAGAAAACGCACCACTATACCGCTTACTATTAAAAATAGGAAATGGGGAAGATGCATCACCAAGCATAGGATCTAATAACAGCTTTTTACCTTCTATTTTTAAAAGAGACGCAGAATGGCCAAACCATGTAACACTCTCTAAAGATTCATCGTCTTTATTTGATAAAACGATAGGTAAATCCTTTATAGGACGCAGCTTTGATTTCATTTTAAAATAATCCGTCATTAAACCTATAATATCTTTCGGTTTAAAACTCATATCAGTATGAATTTGATTTGTATATTTCTTATTCATTGGTTCTCCTTTTTACGTTTAACAATATACGTATGTTGTTATTGTAGCTATTTGTAGTTTAAACTATATCATTTTACCTTTCATCTTACATGCAGTACATTTCATAAATTCGTCAAATTCATTATTCGTATATATAAAATAAAATTCATTCAGCAGCAGATAAAACTAATATGAAGTAAATGTAAATTATTTTATTTTAGTAAAATTCCTCTTATAAGAATCTAAGAACATATGTTTCGTTGTATGTTATAGAAGAGAATATGTCTCTAATGAACAATAGGAAGGAGAGGATGCAAATAGAGAGAAAAAAGAAGTCAAAATGTAAACTATCAAAATCTGAAATCATCCAGTTGTATGCAGAAGGGAAGAGTACCTCAGAAATTGCTATACTTGCTAATGTGTCTGCAAGGTATATTCGTATGGTTTTAAAAGACAATAACGTACCAAGACGAGCTATAGGTAGTTGGAAGAGGAAGTATGACCTAAAAGAAGATTATTTTAAAACTTGGTCAAATAATATGGCTTATATTTTAGGGTTTATAGCAGCAGATGGTGTAATACAAAAAGAAAACCAATGTGTCAGTATCTCACAAAAAGAAAGTGACATCTTAGAAGATATTAAAAAAGAATTAAACACAAACCAGCCACTTTACCAAAATAAAAAAACAGGCGTATATATGCTAAACATTAATAGTAAAACAATAAAAGACGACCTTATGAACATACACGGAATCATGCCGTGTAAATCATTTAACATCGAATTTCCTTTTGTACCAGAAGAATATTTACATCATTTTGTTCGTGGATATTTTGATGGGGATGGTTACGTCAAGTATGAAACTTATACAGTAAGCTTTGTAGGAGGATCATATAGCTTTATGAATTCTTTAAATCAGGTACTACAAAATCACAATTTACTAGCCGATTTACTAAATCAAAATAAACATTATCGTGTCATATTAACAGGGAGAAAATCAATACAATTATTTTCAAATTGGATTTATAAAGACAAAGATATTTATTTACATAGAAAATATGAAGAATTTCGAAAAGAAAGTCTAAGTCTAGATCAATTACAAGATCGAAAACTAAAACAAACTCAAACTGCCGTTAAACAAAGAAAACAAAATTTCCTTAATGAATATATGAAAAATAAATGTAATGATACAGCTTGCTCTAATTTAAAAATAAGCGAATCAACTTCTAAGCGTTGGTTAAAAAATGATAATCAATTTAAAAAAGACTATGAAAGAATTCATTCACTATAAAAATGCAAAAAACCTTAGTATATCTATGCTAAGGTTTTTAATTTGAGATTATTAGAGGATACTTATTTTCGTTTATAGAACTTAATAAATACATAGATTTTACAATGAATTTACTAGTAAGGGAGGGAATATGAAATGCCCACTAATAATAGTCCGGAGAATATATTACATACATCTTATGAAACTAAAATGATTTCATCTTGGTTTTGAGTCAAATGCTATAAAAATGATGCTAAATTGGACAAATGATGAATTTGAAAAGCGCGTTAATTCATTAGAAGTAGAGGGGCTATTGAAACAAACAGGAGGGAGGTACTATCCAACGTGTATGGTGATAACAGCTTGTGAAGGAAAAAAACTTTATAATCTTTGTGAACCTCTAATTAAACCAACACTTAAGATCATTGAAAATCATTCAAATCAAATTGAATTTATCTCAAAAAGAATCGACACGTTTAATCATTTACCTAAAGAATCGTATAGTCTTTTACTGTATAGTGGTGTGCTATTAGATTTTGGACAAATAAATTACATTGAAGAAAACTATTTAAAAAAAAGAAACGACCTTTAAGAAATAAGAAAAGATATTATTATACTATTCAAGAACAAGAACTAGCAGATATAGGGGCTTTCGGGATGTATAGTAATGCGTATTTAGATTTAGGAGAAGTTCAAATTGGTCTTTATGGAAATTCTCGATATTCAACATTAAATTTAATAACAGCAAATAACGAAATATTTGAAGAATATTTTCAAAACACTAATACTGATATTAATTATAAGAAAAAGCAATTTGTAAAAGGTTTCGTAGCAGCAGATAGACAAATAGATTTAAATTTAAATGTAGTTTATGAAAAATTAGGCTTATATCAAAATTCACAACCTATTATCCCAGTGTTTAAAAGAAAAGACTTATCTACGCTTCACGAAATTGCAAACATAATCAGTGAAGATTTAATCTCATTATTTAAAGAATACGATAAATCTTTAAAACAATACTTTGCCAGCAGCAGATACTCAAATGAAATAACTTATGAAGAGTTTTTTATCTGGTGGTATCACTTTTTCTATACAAAAGTAACTGAAGAATTAATAAAACAAGGTGTAATTATAACAAGCGCACAAGAAAACCAAACGTACATGATCCATTAATAACTTTAAATTAAAGTGCTAATATACTTTTACATATGTAGCAGCTGAATGGATAAAGAATTATTAGTAAATAGGGGATAATCTGAAATTAAAATCTAATATAAAGAAAATAAGATATTCAAAGGGGAGAAGAGCCATGCAAAAGAAATTTATCAATCCAGAAACGATGCCACCAACTTTTGGATACTCACATGTAGTCGAAGTTACTAACGTTAAACGAACAATTTACATATCTGGACAAGTAGCGATTAACACTGATGGTCAAATAGTCGGCATTGGTGATTTATTAACGATAACTTATTAATTGAAATTGAAGCAATTGCTGTAGCAAACTAAATTTAAAAGCTTATTCGGAATTAATATCAATACAATTCGTTTAATGTGTTTATTTCAAACGAATTGTATTTTTTATTGTCTTAAATATAATTACCACACAATACGTCACACAGTATTAATTCAAAGAGAAAGGGGAAGCATAACGACTAGAACTAACTTATAATAAGTTTATTATTTTTAATTAGTTAACATAATATATATTATAGGCAGTTATAGAAACAAAGTGTTTACAGGTATCAAAAACCAAGTAAACTATACTTAATGAGACGAAACGGAGATTTTCAGTGAGATTCCCATAAAATCTAATCTATATGAATTTCTACAGTTTTATCGTTTATTTTGCTTTAAATGAATCATAGCAAATCCTAATCAATAATTACTTAAGATTTAACGAATCCAAATCATTTTTAATCGACAAGAAATTTTTCTGCATAAAAATTATTTCTATACAAAATATAAATTAATAATTTTATTTTATGTTTTACTTATTCAATTTATTGCTATTTACACACGTTTTACAGCTTTACTTTATTTGTTGTTATTTCTATCATTTACGCTTGACTTTTAATGCGCTTATTGTTCTATACGCTAGTTAACATAACGTTTATTTGTAACATAAAAAAATCCTCCTCGCCTTCAGGAAGATTTTTTAACTTGCTATTAGATTATATATATCTTTTTAGTAGCAATCCCAATTGTAAATAACATTGGAAAAATCTAGATTTAACAAATCATCTTTCTTTATAAAGAAATTAGCAACACCAGAATCTCCCCACATAATATTTAATGAGTCGTCTGTATCGATTTGCAGCAATAACACATCATGCTGTTTGTATTTTTCTTGCCATTCTCTTGGATCTGTCTGTGTAAAAAATGGATAACCACCAATTTTATGCCCTTGATCTTCGCATAAATCATCATACAGTTCGCCTAATTCTGTATTGTTTTCTTTATCAACGATTTCTTCCCAATCAATGTTATCGTTAAAAATCATTTCAAATCGATAATCTCTAGATGTTACTGGTTGATAATTCAATTCAAACTTTAGTTTTGCTGCTTCAGGTATGATAAAATCCTCTGAATCTAAAGTGTTTAAATAACTGAAATCAGTAATAACCTTAGTTAAATCTTCTGTAATTGTAGAATGATACATAATTCGAAAGTCTTTTTGGTCAGTTGGATGATCAAAATCTGCTCCAAAAAGCTCATCATCAGCACTTACGAAAAACTGTAACATACCATTTTGAGGCATATATTCAATATGAGGCATTTCTTCAAAGTTTAATTGAGCAAGTAGCATCATCGGTTGCCCATTTGAGTCTTTAGGATGCTCTTGATCTATAGGTAAATACGGATGACCACCAAACTTACTCTCAAAAAGAGTTGTCTCTGCTAATGTTCCAGAAACTTTAACATACGGTTTCACACTTTCTTCTAAAATACTACGATACTGTTCTAGTTCTTTCGGAATTTGAAGTTGATACGTATTCTTCATCACATTTGCCTCCCTTTAATAATGAATTCAAAATGCCTTACTTAATTATATAGTAAGAGATAGCTTCATTGAAAATTGTTAAAAGTCCGTTTTCATCCTCGTTTTTTGCGCACTTGGTGGACAAAGTAGATTATGTTCTAAAACCTTTTTATTAAGAGTTCGAATTAAATCCGCTACTTCTGCAGTATTTGTAGTTTCTTTTAGCCTTTCTTTTAAATCATCAATTTCCTTTGAAAGCTCAATCCACCTAGGTAAAACATGATTATTTTCCAAAGTTCTATACAGTTGTTTTTCAGGATTATACGAAAGATCTTTATCTAGATTTAGAGGTTTCCCTTTACCTGGCAAATTATCAAAAGACCCTTTCTTTTCTGCTTCTTTAACGATAGAACTAATATGATCCTCATACGTATAGGACCAAACTTTCTCATCTTTTACTAAAATCTCTTGCTTTTTTAGTTTTTTATCTAGTTCTTCTTGATTCATAAAATCTCTCCCCTTTATATTTTATAGTAGCGTTTTTGTAGGTTTTAATGCTTTCAACCCATCAAATAACTTTTCTCGCCACCAAACACCGTCATGACCGCCTTGAAACTCTTCATAAATAATTTGGTGTCCTTTTTCTTTTAAAGCTTTATACAGGCGTCTATTAGCCGTTAAAAGAGGTTTGTTTTCAAGTTCTCCTGCTGCTATGTAAAAATGAGGTTGACTCGTATTGAAATCTATAGATGAAATTTGATTTTCAGTCCAAGGAATTTGATTTTCATAACCATCCTTTTTCCAATGTACGGATCCAGACATTGACAACACGTTCCCGAAAACATGTGGATTTTGAAGCGCTGCATAAAAAGCTGCTAAGCCACCAAGACTGAAACCGGCAATTGTTGTATGTTTCGCGTCTTGGTCTTGATGCACACGATACTTAGCATGAATCCACGGCAGTAATTCCTCTGTTAAAAATATATTCATTTTATCGTTATAAGTTAGCTCTTCTAGCCGATCAACTGGTTCTATAGCAACAGCAATACAAGATGGGATTTCTTTTGTGTGAATTAAATAATTGAGTGTTCTTGCGATTGAAAGGTTATTAATGAATGAATTCCCATCAAATACAATGAGAAGTTCTTGAAGATGTGAAGTGTGAGAATAATCATGAGGCGTATAAATATGAATTTTACGTGTGTTATTTAAAATCGTACTATGAAAAGAATATGTTTCAATTTTTCCGGATGGATAATGTTTTGAAGGAAAACGACTGCTATACTGCACTTCCATTCCTGTGTTTAACATAGACGCTTTATTGGCACCTTCTCCAAATGTATTTCCATTAAATTGGTCTAGTTGGTACTGTCCACTACGCTTTATCCAATCATTTTTGAAAAAATCGTTTACTGAAAAATAGTACGTTGAAATAAAACTCTTATCCGTCCTAAACGTTTCATACCAAATATCTGTCTGAAAAAATCGTTTTAATTGATTTACAGACAGATCCCAACCAGGAAAACTGCCGAATACATAAACATTTTCAGTTTTTCGGTCACTTAACCAAATATACGTTATAAGCTTATACTGATTAGCTACAGGACATTGTTCTATTAGTGGCGTATTATTCGACTTTATTTCATGCAAAAAAGTATAAAAAGCTTTCTCGTTTCCATTTTTTAATTGATTATTCAGTTCCTCTAACTTAGGACTAATTATTGAAGTCACCCCCACTTCCTCCTTCGTTGTACTTCTTTCTTTTTATTAGGAAAGTTTATCAATTGCCTGAACAGATAGTTCCAACGCTTTTATTCTTCTTGTTAAAAGAGTTCTTTGCGGACTACCTACTTTAGACTTATCATAAGCCCTCTCTATTGATGGAAGCAAACCAACAAGGACATTACGAGCTTCTATTAACTCTTCTTGACTATACTGATGACTTTGTTGATTCCAAGCGTTTTCTAGCGCTGCTAACCCTATGCAAACAGCTTTAAATCGTTTTTTCACTAATGTAGTATTTGCACCTTTTTGAGTCATTTGTGACAGTGCATTTTCAAGTTTACGAATTGTTGATTGTAAAGATTTTATTGATTCCGATTTGTCTAGATTTGATACGTTTTCCATTTTACTGTTGTTCCTCCTGGCTTAACTTATTTAATACTGGATATAATAAGTACTTAATTTCACTCGAAATATTTTATCATAAATAACTAACTATATTCGAGGTGGATAATGGATTAAAGGAAAACGGTATCTAAGCGCCTCTCCCTCCCTTACATCATTCTATATGTACTTCTTTCTTCGTATTAGAATCCCTATATAAACAAGGTATTAAAATTGTATTTTTTATGAAAAAAAACGCACAAGCAGCATAACTTGTACGTTTTAATTTTTATTCAGTAAGATAATATAGTAATAGTTTTCGCGCTTTCTCATAATTCATGAAATTTCTATACAAAACGGGATACTTCACAATTTCTGTTTCTATAAAACGATATTGCGGAAACCATTCGAAAAATGATTTTCTCAGCCACTTTATTTGCTCAAACGAAATCTCCTTTTCGTTTTCATTAAGTACGTAACTCAAAGTCCCTGCTGTATGCATCCAATAATAATTTAAATCAGCGCTTATACAATCATCTTCTGTGAACATATTTTTATAATCTTTCCGTATTTTTTGAATGTCACAATTCGGAAATGGTTTATATAGAGGACTATGCATTTTTTGCAATTCATTAAACATAATTTGTTTTCCTAACTTCAAATACCCACTCCTTTATTTCTCTATCCAATTTAATAAGTTTTCATAGTGATATTGAGCATCGATATACCCAAGATTATATAGATTAACAAGCTTTTCCTTATTTCTTTCTATTCCGCTTATAGGAAGTTGTACGCTAGGCTGAATAACATAAAAATTATCTTTTTGTTCTTTTTGATTCATATAAGATATCGTCTCATTATAAAAACGATAATGCTCTACTAAAGTCTCTGCGATTTTCGGATATTTTCTATATAAAATTTTAGTCAGGCCAGAAAATTTATTTCGCTGCTTCTCATATCCTTCTGGTTTTGTCATAATAACAACGTTCTTTTCATAACCATCATTTTGCGCTTTAAAAACTGGTATAGGATCTATAATCCCTCCATCTAACAACTTTCGATTATCGTATTCTACAGCAGGTGCTATAAACGGGACAGAGCTTGATGCACGAATGATTTTTAAAATATCATTTCCATGTTCCTGTTTATTATAATAAACAGCCTGTCCTGAATCGCAATCGGTCGTTCCAATTACAAACTGTTCATTTGAATGTAGGAAAGTTTGAAAATCAAACGGTACAATTTTGTTTGGTACTTCATCAAATAGAAAATCCATACCAAATAATTCACGTTTTCTGATTAAATTTCGATATGATATATATCTGTGATCTGCTACTAGCTCTGTATTCACTTTCTTATTCCTTCCTTTTTGACGTGACAAATAGGTTGCTCCCATACACGCTCCAGCAGATACACCGACTACATACGGAAAGAATAAGTTTTGTTCCATGAAATATTCGAGTACTCCTGCAGTATATAAACCTTTCATTCCTCCGCCCTCTAATACTAAACCAATATTCTTCATGCTATATCCCTCTACTCCTTTTTTCTTACTTACATATTAGCATAAGATTTTAAGATGAGGTTATATAATCGAATTGCAACAATAACCAGAAACTACTAAAGTAATGTCATAATTTCTTAGTAAGTAGCATGGTACAATATAAGTAACACATCCCACATATATTAAAGGAGGAATTTCATATGGGTTTATTTAGCGGTATTTTAGGAAATGCATCGAATGCGAGTACAGAAAGTGTAGAACGTGATTTAGAGAAGATTATGCTAGACGATGAGAAAGTTGAGCATGCTTATAAATTAATTCGCGATTTAATCGTATTTACAAATCGTCGTCTTATTTTAGTAGATAAACAAGGAATATCAGGTAAAAAAACAGAGTATCATTCTATTCCTTATAAAAGTATTACACAATTTAGCATTGAAACAGCTGGGCATTTTGATTTAGATGCAGAGCTTAAAATTTGGGTGTCTAGTATGGATGATCCAATTGCAAAAGAATTTAAAGGTGACGATAGTATTTTAAGCATTCAAAAAGCGTTAGTAACATATACGACAAAATAGTTATTTTGTATTTTTATTCATTTATGAAATTACTAACCCGAATATTTTGGAAGTATATACAAAGTATTTGTATATTTAATCTCTATTAACATAAAAAGGTAAAGCGTATTTCTAATGCTTTACCTTTCTTTTTTGTAATAAATAAGTGTAGCTTTATCATTTAATTTCTTTATAACTTCTGTTCTTTTATAACCTATCTTTTCATATAAAAAACAATTTCTCTCTTCTTCTAAAATAGTAGCAAGTTCCCAACTTATCGCTTCAGGAAACATCTCCTCAATTAATAATAATACTTTTTGAGCAATTCCTTTTCCTTGAAACTCTGGATGTATGAACATAGGACTTATCCAAAATTGATTTGTTTTTTCTTTGTAATATATACATATTGCCCCGACAAACTGACCATCTACGATAATTTTATAAAATCCACCATTCGGGTATTTAATTCTTGTCATCGTTCGTTGAATCGGCTCATTCGCTGGACTCGTCTCATAGTCTTGGTACTTCTCTAATAACGGATAAAATGATGTAACTTGCATTGTGAATATGTCCACTGCATCTTTCTCAGTTGCTCTTTTTAGTATAATATTCATCTTACCAATCTAGGCGCTTTCTTAATGAAGTAATATGTGCTGTATGATGACGACCGTGCCATGCGTATAATCCAATTGCAACAGCAAGTTTTGTTTCACCAGATTCAGGATGATTAAATGTCTTTTCTAAATCAGTAGGTTCTAATGAATATAAAAGGTTAACCCATCTTTTATGTAATGAATCTAGCATTACTAGTGAAACATCTACAGGTAGTTTCGAATCTGGCAATTCTGCCCACTTTTCTTCTTTATACGGTTTAATAGTTGGATTCTTTTCTGTTAGTGCTAATTTAAAGCGTATGTAACTATTCATATGGCTATCAACAACGTGATGAACAACTTGACGAACTGTCCATCCACCAACGCGATACGGTGTGTCTAACTGCTTCTGATCTAAATCTTTAATTGCCTTTGCTAAATCAGTAGGTACATCCTCAATTTCTTGAATCCATTTATCAATCATTTCCTCAGTAATAGGACGCTTGTATGTAAATTGGCCAATTGGATATCGTAAATCATTCATGAATAAGTCCCCCCTATTATTTTGAACACGAAGTAGTTCTGCAAATATAATGTACAAAATTTACACGTTCTCCGTTTAATTCTACAGAAGTTGTATCTGCTTCATTTTTAAAAGAAAATCCGCTTTTTTCTAGTACAATTTGTGATGCAAGATTATTAGTCGTTGTTTTAGCATGAACCTCATTAATTTCATTATTTTTCGCTACGTCTAAAATTAATTTTACAGCTGCTGTTGCAACTCCTTTTTTAGTGAATTTTTCTCCGACTCGATAACCTAACGAACTGATTCGAGTTTCGGTATCTATATTTACTAAGTTAATTCGTCCTATAATTTCTTTTTCTTCATTACGAATTAAATAAAAATAAGAACTTCCATCTGCCTGTTCTATTAATAAATCGTCTAATAGTTTTTGAAAATATTCAAAATCGAAATATTGCGAACCACGATTTGGTACCATCGTTTCAAAAAAAGATTTATTCGTAAGTTCAAATGTAAATAAATCCGCAGCATCTTGTTTTTTTAGTTGCTCTATGTATATTTCCATCCAGTATTCTCCTTCTTGATTTACTAACTGTTATACATTCTTTTTTAATCAATTATATTCCTGCTATTTCTTTCGATTAAGTAATACAGCTAGTAGCACTTTCGGATGAAAAAGGTGAAATGGACTACGAATTAAATTCATCACTCGTACTAACCGAATATAAACATCAGAATCACTTGCGGAAAGTCGATATATTTGTTTCGTATACCATAGCTGAAATTTTTGTTTCGTAGTTAATTCTCTCTTTAGCTGCGGGTGACGTGATATTTCCGTTGTTGTCATATCCCAAGGGATTTCTATTATGTCAGCTGTCTTTTTATAAAATTGTTGTGTAAATGTTTTATCGAGCTGTTTTCTACTTTGCAAAAGTAATTGCAATTGGTGAGCTTCCATAGCAGCAACTGAAACACCTTGACCGAAAACAGGATCAAAACGACATTGTGCATCTCCAACTACTAACAACCCTTCTGGTACATTGTTAACTAAATCAAATCGCCGGCGTACTTGATAGGGAATTTGGTATGTCTTTATATCAGTAATTCCCTCAGCCTTGTTTAGGAAGTCTGTAACATTAGAAATTGATAGGTTTTCAGCAAAATCATAAAACTCATCATCTGTTTGTGGTGCTTTCTCATTTGCGTATCCACTGAAAGTAACAAAATAACGATTATCTTCAATCGTTTGAATAAGAACGCCATAAGGGTTTTCAGGGAAACTCGGAGACATTAGCATATTACAACAGTCTAACTCCTCATTTTCTTTAAGTTGGAACATTTTTGTTGCGTAAAATAAATCGATACGAACTTTCTCTTCTTGTACTTCAATTTCGTATTCTCGTAGCCACTCCATACTTTTTGAGCCAAATCCACTTGCATCAATTACAATATCTGCATGAACTTCTTCTTGCATGCCTGTCTCTAAATATTTAACTTTTACTCCACACACTTTGTTAAGCTTCCCATCTACTAATAACCCATTAACCAATGTTTTATATGTAATAGTAATATTTGAAATTTGATCAATTCGTTTTTGAATATGCCATTCTAATAAAGGACGACTTTGTTGAATCATATGAACTTCCCCTATGAATGGTTGTTTCCATAGACCAAATTGATGCCATTTCAAATCACGCGTAAAGTTATTTATAATACTGCCCGCTTTTATTAATTCATTCGTAATAGTAGGAAACAATTCTTCAATTGCTTTTTCTCCACCTTTTAATAACACGTGAGGATGATCGCTTTGTGGAACTCTTTTTCTTGAAGCTTTTCCATCCCATTTGTCACCGACTTCTAAAATGATTACTTCTTTAAAAGAAGTTGATAATGCCTTTGCTGCAAACTTTCCCGCCATACTTCCACCAATAACAATAGCCTTATTAAACATATTCTCCCCCTTAATAAAAAGAGATCCTGTCGTGTATAAATGAAACAGGACCTTAATTACATTGCTTCTTTATCATTATAATTAAAATACATGAGTAAATTGCAACGTTAAAATTAAAATACCTAATCCCCATACGTAATACGCGAATACTTTTAAGGAATGACGTTTTAAATATTGAATCATCCATGAAACTGCTATGTAACCAAAGAAAGCTGCTGATAACGTTCCGACAATTAATGATGTACTAGAAATAGATTCTGCTTTCCCTTGAAAAACATCTATAAATTGCAAGATGATTGCTCCGACTATTGCTGGCGTAGATAATAAAAAAGAAAAGTATGCTGCTGTTTCACGGTCTAGTTTTCTCCATAAAGCAGCGACAATCGTCATTCCAGAGCGAGAAATTGCCGGGAAAATAGCAGCCGCTTGAAATGAACCAATGATAAATGCATCTTTATATGTAATGTCGTCCATTTTTTTACGACCATCCTTTTGTTTATCGGCCATATATAGAAAGAAACCTGTCACTAAAAACTCCCAACCGATGGTAATGCCTGTTTTTGAAATATCTTCAAAGAAGTCTTTAAATAATAAACCGATTACAACCGCAGGTATCGTCCCAACGATAAGTAATAACATAAGCTTTGAAAATGGATTTTTCATTAAATATATAAATTCTTTTTTGTAATAAATAAACACGGCAAGCAAAGTCCCAATATGCAGCGTCGTATCTAAAAACAATCCCGCTTCATCTAATTGAAACAAATGCCGTCCTAAATAAAGGTGCCCTGTACTACTAATCGGTAAAAACTCTGTTAACCCTTGAATTATACCTAAAATAAATGCTTCTAACCAATTCATGATGGTCTCCTTTCTCGTTTGCTTGTACCAATATATGAAGGTTAAATTTTCGATATGAAAAAAACTATATTTCTCTATGAATTTACTTTTAAATTATGGATATATATGTAAAGAGAGTCGAGGTGGGTTAATATGTGGAGGCACACAAAATTCGGTAATGTATTACTTTGGGTGGGACCTATCCTTGTGTTTTTAGGATTATGTATGACTAATGTTATTTCAGACATTCCTTTCTTTGAAGGAAAACATAAAACGCTCGGAATAATAATTTTATTTATAGGGGTTTTCTGTTTAATTGCTGCTAATTATTTTAAAAAAGGAGAAAGAAATGAAGAATAAAGCTAAATAAAAAAACAATCCCAGTATAAATGCTAGGATTGTTTTTCGTTTATGTTGCTTATTTATAGAATACTTTATCAACGTTATATTTTGCTTTGTATTCATTAATGATATATGTTTCGTAAATTTCTCTTTCTGTTGGATCTTCTACGATACATGCATCAATACGGTATACTTCGTCACGATGATTTTTAATTGGTGAAACATTGTCTTCAAAGTGTTTTTTAATACGTTGTCTAATTTTACGAGCTTTACCTACGAAAAGCAGTTCGTCATTAATATTGTAAAACATAAAAATGCCGCCTTTATCTCTAGGGAACAAGTGGAAATCGATAAAACCATTAATTGGAGTAATGATTGCCTCGTCTCCTTTAATAACTTGTTTACGTTCAGTAATTGAAACATCAGCTTCAGGAATATTAATTTTAATCAAGTTCATTCACGTCCTCTTTTATTATAAAGATAAATAATAGCATACATACGTAAGAAAAGCTATGTCCAGAGGCATATTTCATTTTATAATTCAAATATTATAGGTGTATCATGTAAACTCTTCTTCCAAATCATATGATCACTTGATTTTCCCCAATAATCCTTCAGTACATAACTAGGTTCTCCAAACTTCTTTGTCCATATACTTTGTGCTTTTTTGTATCCACTATCTAAACAGTATTCTGTTATTCCTCTGCTAAGTAATGTAAGATACATTGCATGTAATAGTAAACTCCCTATACCTTTTCTTTGATACTCAGGAAGTATAAATACAGTTCCTATTTCATACAAATCCTTAAGTACACCGCCTGTACAACTAGTAATCAATGTACTTGCTGGACCAATTTCAATTGTTCCAATCATTTTATCGTTATTTGTATCTATCGCTAATAAAAAGTAACGATTTTCTCCATTACTATCAAAATCATCTTTTAAATATTGCTTTTTCAAGTTAATTTCATTTTCTATGTCACCCAATAATTGTGATAATCCTTCATTTTTATATGTATCCGTAATAACTATACGGAAAAACAAGTGAAGTTCCTCTAAATCATCCGAATTCGGTCTCCTAATTTCAACGTTATACATGTTTTAAATCTCCATTCTATACGATTGTTAAAACCAGACTTTATATACTCTATTCAACAATATTCTACAAAGCCCTGCATAGATCCAGCAGTATAGAAAGCTCAGTATAAATATTGATAAAATAATGTTTATATCCATAGTTGTATGAATAATAGGACCAAGTACGGGAAAACGGAAAATATCTAGAACAATCATAATTCCTATAAGTAGACAAATCGCAGAAAAGGAAACCACCCAAATTCTTCTCTTGAATTGTTTAAAGGAAAGCCCTAAGGCTATACCTAATAAGCCTGTAGTAAAGGGAAATACAATTAGTTCACTCGGCTCAATAATAAATAATAGGAGAATAGTAAGAAGATAAGAAAGTACTCCCTCACGAATGGAGTAGAAAATAGCAAAAAAAATTGGTAACGTCGCAAAAGGACTAATGAATAATCCTATACCTGGAATTAAATTACCCGCTGCTTGAAACATGGTGGCCAAAGCGCTCATTAAAGCTGTAATGACTATCTTATTTGCAAAGGACAATTTTCTTTTATGAACATAGTTCGCATCATTCTCTATCATAAGTTGACACAAATAACGTACAAACCGATTCATCGAAATACCCCCTAAAGATATCTAATTTATACACTTATTGTTTATTTGTTACCTTCTTCTAGAAAACAATCACTATACAATAGCCAATTCTAAAAAGAATGAATCTGAGAATTTATATCGTATCAAGGAACAATTTCAAAAATAGTACCTTTGTTAAAATCAGTTACTTTCATAGAACCGTAAACTCCTAAATATAACCTAGTTTGATCCAAATTTGTTCCTAAACTCATATAATAAGCTGCTTGCGTACCAAAATCATAATTAGTTTCAATAACATGAAAGTCATTATGTTTACCGTCTGTACCGGCTCTAGTATATGCTAAAACACCTTTAACTGGAGGACGAGACTCTTCTTTCCTAGCAAGGTCACTAAATACAACACTACCATTTAAATTCGGGATTGCAGTTCCCATATATGGCTGAACGCCTGTTAGTGAAGTTCCGCCAAACTTATCTGGTCTGGGGTCTTTATGAAAATAACTAATTAGTGGCTGAATACGCTTGGCGGATAATTCTATTGTTTCATTATAATAAGCCATTGTTCTCTCATCCAAAGTAGGATTCTCAGAACAGTGCCTTATAAAAGAAGTAGGTAATTCTCCTTCCCATCCTCTCCAACCAAAATTAATAAACCCATCTTGATTGGGAGTGAATCTCATTGCATGCGTTTGAACAAGTTTGGTAACCGGTATCGGTTTATATTGAACAAATGAAAAAATAGACTCTACAATATCCTGTCCGACATTACCTGCATATTTAATATATTGATTATAAAACCTTTGGAATGAAATACCGGTTATATTACGAATACCTTTCGCAATTACTGTAAGTGTTTCTTGTATAGATAAAGGAAGTTCATTAAAGCGCGAAACTACTGGAGGATTATTTATGACTGTATTTTTACTTACATCGACTTCAATTATTTTACCTGCTATTTCTAAATCATCTTGGCTTAAATTAAATGGATCATATCCCGATCCACCATCTCCATTTGTAAAAACAAGTTTTCCCGTTTCAGGAGAAAAGTTTAAAGTGTTTACTCCGTTATGATTAAAAAATGGGCGTTTTATATTAAGTAATGTTCTGCGTTTTTGAGGTTGACCATTTGATTGTAAAACCCATTCTTCAATTGTATCAATATGATCATATTGCGTATTTCTATTAACCCACTTTAAGTTTAACGTTTTAGGGTCACACGGATTCGGTTTAAATTGTTCAGAAAGTGCACCAGGTCCTTGAGTTCCAGCTACTGAATAATGAAGATAAAATAAACCGTTATGATGAAATTGAGGATGAAACGCAAGTCCTAGCAATCCTCGCTCATCATATCCACTACTAGCAACACCTTCTTCAAATGTACCTAATTTAATAATTCGTGGACGAATATTTAAAAATGTTTTTATAACACCGTTTCCTATGTAAAAAACCTCTCCTAATTGAGTTGCGATGAATAATCTTTCGGTCGATTCACCTGGAATTATGGCTGTTTTTATTACAGTTGGTAAATTTATATTATGAACAATGGGCCGTAAACGAATCTTAACTTTAGTCAATTAACTGTCCACCCCTTTTTCTTTTATTTAATAGAAGAGTATGATTAGAGTAGTCTTATTAGTATCAATTAACTCATATTCCTTTTTATTACAATTTTACATATAATATAATTATAAATAAACTAGGGGGACTACTTATGACACTTTTACTACAAATCATAGTACCACTTATATTTGCACTATATTTATTTACCATCTATCGTAATAATACTATTGGAAAAGCTGCTTTTCTTTTAGCGGTCATAATTGGGATTTTCGGTTTAGAGAATATTTTTCAATATGCTAGTTTAACAGATCATGCTGTTTATCCATATTGGGGCAGTTTGAAAGCTGTTGTTATCATTTTATCAGTCGTATTTCTATTTAAAAAAGGTGGTCTGACAGGAAAATACTAATTTGTAACGCTATACATATTTTCTTGTCAGATTGCTTTTATTTTATAAAAGAAGAAATGTCCATGTAAAAACAAGAAGGAGTGTGTTACATATGTCTATAAATATTATTTCTATAGTTTCTATTATAATATGGATTGTGTTGATTACAGAACTTATAAAACCTTCAAAAGAACAGAATGGACGAAAAATCGTAACTTTATTATCTGCTGGTTCCGCATCGACAATTATTTTGACGGTTTCATTTATTCAAAATATCCCGTTTTGAAATTGGTAGTGATATAATTACAAGAAAATATTTATAAATAAAAAAGATTAGGATTCGCTCCTAATCTTTTTTATCATTCAATTGCACCAGCAACATCATAATCATTTAAATCCAATTCAATAGGCTGTCCGAGCGCTAGTTTAGCAAGTTCTGCTCCTAAGTATGGACCAGCTGTTAAACCTGAAGCTCCTAATCCATTCGCAACGAGAATTCCTTCAAAGTTAGGTATTGGTCCGATAACAGGTAAGAATCCTGGTGTGAATGGTCTGAATCCTACTCTCGTTTCAAGCATTGTAGCATCTTCTAAGCCAGGTGCAACTGCTAACGCTTTATGGAATACTTCATGTAAACCACCTGCAGTTACACGGTGATCGAAACCAGTATCATTCTCATGTGTTGCACCAATTACAACATGACCATTATCAAACGTTAATATATATTGATCGTTTGGCGGCATAACAACAGGCATATTTTCTGTTGCTGTATTTTCCATTTGCAGGTGAACAATTTGTCCTTTTTGGAACGTAACTAAGAAATTAATTCCTAATGGGTTTAATATTTCGTTCGCCCATGCGCCAGCAGTTACAATAACCTTTTCTGCTAAAATTGTCTCGTCATTTACTTTAACTCCAGTAATATGATTCCCTTCACGGACTAATACTGCATCTCCTTTTATGAAAGTTGCACCATGTTTTTTCGCAGCGCTTATTAATGCGTTGCGTAATAATCTTCCGTTTACTCTTGCAGCACCACTAATATGAACAGAACTATATTCTTCTGATAATGCCGGGAATAATTTTTTCGTTTCTTCAGCTGATAAACGCGTAATTTCACCAATCTCTGGTGCATCTTCACGTCGTTTATAAGCTCGCTCTTCCATTTGATCTAGTTTTTTCTCGTCAGTATGTAAACTAATTGCACCTACACGGTTGTAACCTGTATCCGTTTCACCGTCTTCTTCTAATTGTTGAATTAACGAAGAATAGTAACGTGCACCGCTTTTAACGATTTTATACCACGCTTTATTACGACGTTGTGAAAGCCATGGACATACTATACCTGCTGCTGCATCAGTTGCTTGCCCTAATTGTTGGCGATCCATGATAGTAACATTCGCACCAGCCTTAGCCAGATGATAAGCAGTAGACGCTCCTAAAATTCCAGATCCAACTACAATATACGATTTCATTTCAAACACCTTTTCTCTTTACTAATTATATAAATATAAGAACATTCTTAAGTATAATAGAAGGAATCCTTTTTTCAATGTACTCATCGCAATTAATTGTTTCATCATTGTGACTTTCCTAATCGTTATTTTTTCTTCTTATGGAATAATTCAATTGTTTTATAGCCTTGTGAAAGGATTTCAATCATTTTCTCAAAACGTTTTTCACGTGTTTTTTCTTGTTTCACAGAAAATAAATTACGTGCCCAATCTTTTTGATATCCAGGAGTTAAACTTTGATAAAATTTAAGTTCATTGGGATGATTAGCTAATAAAGCTTCAACATCTTTAATTCGATCTGCATAATCGGCAACACATTGACTCATAGCAGGCGTTTTCGTCGCTTTTTTCTTTTCACGCTTTAAGCCTACAACAGTAAAGACGTCATCCATACTTACCATTCGAGCAAATTTAATTTCGCTTTCTCCTACATATCCATCTTCACCAACGCTTAATGCTGGAAACATCTCATCACGGTGAATAAACGTACTGTAACGAGCATTACCTTTTTTCGGATATGCGAAAAACACATAACCTTTTTCAAGTAATAATGCTTCATTACTAATAATAAAATTCGTTTGTTTCACCATTTCATCAAGCGTTTCAACAAAAATAAAAATAGCATCGTGTTCTTTTGAAAATGCAGTTTCTTTACCTGTGAAAATGTCATAATCACTTGGTTCGTTAATAACAACCATATTCGTATACTTATCAAGTTTCAATTTATCGATAACTGACATAATAATCTTCCTTTACATTCGAAATTCATTGTACATACTTTTTTATACTGTTCTAGTGTATTATATCTAGTTAGAAAATCAAACTTTAAATAGTATTATTCTGTTTCAAAAGAACAAAAATCTTTATTTGAAGAGCTGGTTTTACAAGAGGATGATGGAAAAGAACCAGTTTTTAATTCATATGAAGAGGCTGCAGAAACATTAAAAACATTAGAAGAAAACCTTTTAAACCAAAAATTATACAAATAGCCGATTCCGAATAAGAACAGGCTATTTGTATAATCACAACTCAATAGCAAATAAAGTATATAAAAGCTCTCTATATTGATCTTCTGTAATTTCACGCTTAGTTTTTGCTCCATACATCATTTCAGTTAAACTAGAATTCGTTAAAGAGATATGGCCAGCGTTCGTCAACTTTACTGCAATTGGTCCTTTATTGAAAATAGACTTTTCATCTTCTACCACTCTTCTTTGAACATCGTTTACTACTGTCTCGTCAATAATATGAGTATAAAAAGCATGACAAATTTTCCATTCTCCATCAACATCTATTCTTTCTAGAACATAATTGCCTTTACTCGTATCTTTTCGTCTCACCCGGTACGAACCGTTTTTTGAAGAAACAGACTCACCAGTAAAAGGTACAAGAACGAGAGGTACTAACGAAGCTATACCTACATCAATTAAATACTGTACGTTATCTTTATTTAAAATAATTGTTATATGTCCGTCCTCAAGTGCCCAAGCATTTATATCATTTTTATATACAGTACCTAGTGCGAGTTGTACATCATAACCACTATCTTTTAAAAAATAATAAAAAAGAGTATTTAATTCATAACAAAGCCCACCGCGGGAACTAGTTAAAATTTTCTCTTGTAAGTTTTTCATAGAAATTGCATTTATATTACCTGCTATAACATCTAAATTCTCAAACGGTATTGTGTGAGCAAATGCAAAGAGTATTGTACTTAATTCTTCAAACTTTATTTCAGTACGTTTTTCAAGGTTTAATCTTGTAAAGAGTTGGTCTTGTAAATTTGTCATATTCAGCACTCCTTAATAAGTTATAAGTTAAAATAATATATGCTGATTGTATATGTGATGAGGTACTGTAACAATGTACATTCCGATTAACTGTACCGGTACAAAAATTCTAATTCACAAGATAACCTAATATAAGAAATTAAAATAAGAGGCATCATTAAAATGCCTCTTATTTACTCTGGGATGCTACGAATATAAATGTAATAGTTTGTCTATGGATACACTATTAATATTACTTAAATCAATAAAATATTGAAGTTGCCACATTTGGCTCTTTTTAGCTTGATTACTAACAGGGTTATCCCATATAGGATAAACTCTCATAGCCATCTTTCCTTTTTGACTTTGAGTTTTTAATATTTTTTCTTCAAGAAGAATCTCTTTCGGGAAAATAAATTGTCCTAGTTTATGATCATTAATACATGTGATAACTAATAAGTCAGGAGCAGCGTCATAAGAAAACGCTTGATTTTGCATGTTTTCATTTTTCTCCCAAAAAGAAACAAATTGACCAATTTTGTTAGGAGTAATTTTTGATACTCTAAAACGTATCGTTTTGTTATTTAAGTGAAATAACGCCCCAGCATACTCTGAGTTTTGTCTTTCTTCTTTTAGATTAGTGATTATTAAGTTATTAGGTTTATATACTATGTCATTTAAATTTTGAATGATATCATTAAAGTTGTTCAAGTAAACTCCCCCTTTATCCACCTTTTAGTTTATCACAAACATTAGTTCTTATATATCGTGTAGATAATATATAGTAATAACGACGTGAAAAAGAGGGTTATTTTAGTGGAATATGATTATGCAGGTTGACTAGATTATTTCAATGTACCCAATTTTTCAATTGCTTGTTGTTCAGTTGCTAAATAAAAAATATTATTACCTTTATTACATTCATAAATGAAGTCTTTTAAGCTTTTACTAGTGTACATAGAAAAATCCCCAACGATAGCAATCTTTACCTTGTAGTTTATAAACTTTTGAAGGATATCGCCCGCAAGCCGTGTTTTTAGATCAAAGAAATCTTCACTTATTAAAGATTTATGGATAATAATATGTTTCGCATCTACATCATATTGAACTGTTGCCATAGTATCTAATGCAGACTGAACATCCGATATTAATACCTTATCGTTTCTAATGACCGCAATATTGATTCCATCGATTACTACTTTCTTTATTTCCATAGTCCCACCCCTTTATAATTTACACAGTATGAGTAAAATTGTTTTACAAAACTTCGTATTAATCATAGATTAAATTAGCCGCAGCTATTAAAATCGCCTCTATTTTTTATTGTAAATATCTATTTTTTATTACTAATACGGTCAATGAAATTAATGATAGTTTCTTTTTTGTATTTTTGAATATATATATAATTTCTTTTACTTGTTATAAAAATATTGTGGAGTAACATAACTTAACAAACTATCCAAAGTGTTAATCTCGGCATATGGTTGTATTTTGGTAGTATTCTTGATTTTCTGAGGGTTAAACCACACACCTTTTATATTTGCATTTTGAGGACCAGCAATATCCTTTTCTAAGTCATCCCCAACAAATAAAGTATTTTCCGGTTGTAAATTTAGCTCATTTAATGCTAGTTCGAATATACGTTTATCAGGTTTACTAAATCCCACTTCTTCAGAAATAATAATTGTTTCAAAATACCTATTTAAATTCGTGTTAAATATTTTAGCTTTTTGCCTCTGAGTTGATCCATTTGTTATAATTCCAACTTTAAAGTGCTTCTTTATTTGATTTAAGAAATGAATAGTATTTTGGTCTATTGAAAAACATCTAGGGAAATTATTATTCCAAAAATCTTGGATGTAATTGCGTGGCAATCTATACCTTGGTGTGAATTCATCAAACAATGATTCTAAAACTGTCGTTTTATTACTTATGCCATATTCTCTTTTATCGTATTCTTTGAATTTCTGTAACATGTTGCTTTTAGCCGCACCATCTACATTTTCATAACACTTTTCTAACACAATTAAAAATAATGCCTCTACTGCTTTATCCCTATCAAGTAATGTATCATCTAAATCAAACAGCATCGCTTTATAACCCATCAAATAATTTCACAACCTTTCTCGGATGATTTAAATAATCCTTAGTTCACACCTTAAGCGTTTACTAAATTAGCAAAAAAACTCTAAAGTTTGTGACGTACACTCTATAATTTCGCTAGCTTTTTTTTATTGAAATTCATTTCCGTTTCCCCTTCTAGTAAGTAGCGAAAGTATATGTTCACACAGTTTAAGAAATCACATGTAGTTCCCAATATTATACATTAGTTTTTTAGAAATATAAATCGTTCAGCTTTTCATACGATAAGTTTTTTCAAGCATACAATTATTTTTTCATAAAACGGAATATGGCTAATAATATTTTTTTGGAGAATACACATTCTTGAAAATGAAGCTAATACGTTAAACGTCCTATGAAGTTCCTATTGTATCTCCACATAAACTCCAGATAGTACGGCTATAATGACTACCAGAGGTGATATTATGAAAAACTATCATATTCTCGTGGTAGAGGACGATCAAGAAATTCAGGAATTAATTAAACAATTTTTAATGACACAGCATTATACAGTGGTAGTCGCTTCAGATGGACTAGAGGGTATGACACAATTTAATAATCAATCATTTGATTTAATTCTTCTAGATGTCATGATGCCCAATCTTAATGGGTTTGAAGTTTCTAAAATGATTCGAAGTCAGTCAAACGTACCAATTATTATGCTAACTGCGTTGGAAGAAGAGGAAGATCAAATGAAAGGATTCGACCTTGGGATCGATGATTATATAACAAAGCCCTTTTCATTTCATGTTTTGATTAGACGAGTCGAAGCTGTACTTAGAAGAAGTTATGATAAAAATGTAAATAATCATTTAATATTTAAAGAAGTGCGTATTGATGTGGATGCATATAGAGTATATGTAAATGACGTTGAAATTATATTAACGACAAAAGAGTTTGAAATTCTACAACTACTATTTCAAAATGAGAGAAAAGTACTTACAAGAGAAAATATCGTAGAAAAAGTTTGGGGTTACGATTATTTTGGAGAAACACGAATAATCGATACACATATTAAAAACCTACGCAAAAAATTAGCTATCCCTTATATTAAAACAATAAAGGGTATTGGATATAAAATTGATGAATAGTATTGTGAAACTCATGAAAATGAAGCAAATTACTTATAAACTCTTTATGACTACATCTCTCATTTTATTATCCTTTGCAATATTGATTTATTTAACTTTATACTTCTTTCTTCCGACGTTTTATGAGCAATATAAAACAGATCAACTTCAAACAGGGATAAACGAAATCATTGATAAATCTAAAAATCTTACGTTTCAAGATGCGATACCACTTTTTGATGAATACGCAAAAAAAAATAATGCGATGCTTTATCTTCAAAATAAAGAAGGAATAATTATTTACTCTCCTTCATTTTCTTTTATTCAAAGTGGTACGCAAAAAACAGTAGTTACTAAAGCAACACGATTCGAGAATGCAAGTACCCTTAGCAATTCATATAACGTTACGAAACCAATTCAATTTCAAGATGGTAGTTTAACGCTTGTAGTGTTTGCTACATTTCAACCGATTGATGAAGCTTCACAGGTTTTAGTACGCTTTCTCCCCTATATTAGTATCATTGTGCTCGTTATTGGTATAGGGAGTGCTTATTTTTATTCCAGGTTTATTACAAAGCCACTTATTTATATTAATGAAGGTGCACAAAAGATGGCAAATTTAGATTTCTCCGAAAAAATTGAGGTTCGCTCTACAGATGAGTTAGGAGAATTATCTAATAGTTTGAATGACATGTCTATTAACTTGCAACAAGCTATGTTTGATTTAAAAAAAGCAAATGAACAATTAAAAAATGATATTGAAAAAGAAAGAGAAATAGAAACAAAACGCAGAGAGTTTTTTGCGATTGTAGCACATGAATTAAAGTCCCCTCTTACTGTAATGAAAGGATACTTAGAAGGAATGATATACAATATTGGCCCTTATCAAAATCGCGATCAATATTTAAAGAAGAATCATCAAATTATTGAAAGTATGGAACAATTAGTTCGTGAAATTTTAAGCGTATCGAAATTAGAACAACACACCTTTAAACTAAAAGTAGAAAAAGTTAATCTTTCAAAGTTAATAAATACAATTACAAAAGATCTCGAATTTTTCGCTTCACAAAAAAACATCCAAATAATAAAAGAAATTGATTCTGACCTTTCCGTTTATACAGATTATGTTCTTTTAGAAAAAGCATGTAAAAATATTATCCATAATGCGGTTATGTATTCACCACATAATGAAAAAGTTTATATACAGTTAAGTAAGGATCCTAAACAAGGTCAAATTAAAATGCAAATTATGAATACAGGTGTCAATATTAAAGAAGAAGATATACAACAAATTTTCAAACCGTTTTATCGAATTGAAAAATCAAGGAATCGAAATACTGGAGGAAGCGGTTTAGGACTATATATTGTGAAACAAATTCTTGAAACGCTAGATATAAAGTATTCTATAAAAAATATGGAACATAGTGTGCAATTTTGCATGAACATTCCATTATCTAAACAAAAAACAAACAAACTCCCCTCTTAGTAGGACGAGTTTATTTGTTTTTGTAGTAAGTATAAACTTATGATGAAATCATTATAGTGGAAATAGATTATGAAATTGATTCAAGTTTAGGATAGTTCATTTTATAATTTGATTTTGGAGTTAGCATAACAATTGTATATATAAAATTTTTAAATGGATTTGATCACTAGTTGGTTTTAGAAAACCTATAGTTATTACCGTTGATGTTGAGGTACAGACCGCAAATCAAAAAAACCACACTAAGAAAAATAAAAGCCTTGCTGCATTTGAAGTGTGGCAAAGCTTTTTTAAATTGCTCAATTGTTGTTCCACTAACGTCTTTGTTAGCTAACACTTTAATTGTTTTAATAGCCTTTTGTTTAATTCCCACAATGCTGTTTTGTTGCTATCCCATTTCAAAAGGGTTACTGCTTCCTCAAAGCATAACCATTTATAATTGAAGTGTTCCTTAGATAATGAAATATTTTTTGTAGGAACTTTAACTCCAAAAGAAAATTCTTTTATTACATAAACTTCTTCTCCCCAAAGGAATCCGTCAACTACATCCTCTACTGGTAATGACGACACAGAATCTAATGTTATATATGGGCATTCTCTTATAATACCAGCCTCTTCAAACTCTTCCCGTTTTGCTGATTCAATAGGAGTCTCACCATCTTCTCCACCACCAGCTATTCCTTGCCAATAACCATAATCACTTCGGTTAAAAATGGCATATTGAATGGAATCATCCGTTTTTATATAAGGAAAAATCAATACTTGATATGGTGCTCTCATTGTTTAAGCTCCTCCCGAAAATAAGCTTTAAATACATATGAACAATTTATTCACTAACTTGCCGTTTTAGTGAATAAAGAGCCGGCATCACAATTCTACATTAATAATGCAGGTTTATGGTCGCGGCTCTCCATTTTTAAAGAATTTTATTTTTCATAAACGGGGGTCACCATACATGTCCATCAACTCAAGAGGTTTTAATACCCTCAAATACTCAAAAGCGTCATCCTTTCTAATGAATCCCTCGATTCAAGATGAACTACTACCATTTGCAGAAGAATTAAAATGATATCACTCGTACGGTTTCCAAATCCATCATATTCATACGCATTGATCGTTCCATCTGCTATCGTATTCATAGGAAACAGTTCGTAAAGATTCGCCCTATATTTCTAACGCATCAAGATTTATAAAAGTTTTTTACAATTTTATATTTGATTTTTTAGTAACTCAACATATTATATCGTTAGAACTGAGTTACATATTTAAAAATCATAATCTGGAAAATCTGCAGATGTGCGGGTTCTTTTTTGTAACATAACATCAGAAAGTAGAGGTGAAACGAATAGGAACTTTAAAGTCTTTAAAACGTGATGCATATCTTTTTATTGCGATGTTAATTTATTTTTATGGCATCTTCATCTCAATACTTATTATGGACAGTACATTTAACTGGTTAAGCTTTATACTTGCATTGCTATCCCTATGTGCCTTAGTTTTCACCATACAAGACATTAAAAATAAGAATTACAGAATAAAATAAAAAAGCATCTGATTCAGATGCTTAACTCTCAATTTTATAAAATATTGACGCCCATGACCATACAGCTACCAAATACAATACATAGTAAACCTAACAGGATTAAAAACTCTGGTAGATCAAAGTGGTCTAGTAGCGCACCTATTAATAATCCAAAGGGATAGAATACAATTTCGATCCAGGTTACGCCCCCTGCTTTTTTTATTTCTCGGTAAGATACAATGCTAACAATTAAAATGCCTAACACAATCAATCCTATCCCTAACATCATTCATCAATTCACCCTTTTTAAAATTTAAAAATCTAGCTTTTCACTTTCATATACTGCTCTTTTACACGTGCCAGTAAGTCCCGCAGCTTATTTTCTACAGGATGTTCTTGATTTTCTGGTACTTCTCTTCCATTTGATGAAAAGCTTTGTGAGCATGAACTTTGTGTAACTTCAAATTTTGCATATGGGAAAGTGTGCTCATTTTCTTCACCAACGTTTTCAGTAGTGCTTCCATTTGAACCAGCGCGTATGCAGTTCTCGTCAAGTTTTGTGCGCTTCCCTTCCTTGTTTACCGTGTAATAGGTATCGTTGACCGTACCATATTTCATATCGGCTGTAGATGTTACTGCGGTTCCGTCTGAGGTGAATGTAACTACACGAAAACCATCTTCTTCTGGCAACAATTCCGCTCCAGGTACATTGTATAGTACCACTAAATCTCCTTCGTACGCTTCAGGAATGAGATAAATCGTATTTGTGGTGTCTTTTCCAAATCGGATACAACCGCTTAATACAATCATAAAAAAGATTCCGAAATAAATTATTACGTTTCTCATAGAGTCTCTCCCGTTATTTGTAAGAATGGTATAGTATTTATTATATAATGCAATATATTTCCTTGGATAGAATAAGTTTCTGGTTTAAAGACAGCTTTCCTTAGCTTGATGGTGATGTGGTATTCCCTAAAAAGAAAGACTAAGGAAGGTCCCATAAACTAAAGCTCTCCTTTAGTTGAAAAAAAGGAATCCTCTCATTGTTTCTCACTTTGTAAATCTTATTGTTTACTAAAGATAAAGTGGTCTTCAGGCTTCCAAACGTGCAGATGGTCAGCAATGTATCTGCGTAGCCACAACATGACATTAATTCGTCTAGGATAAAAGCCATTTGAAAAATCATCGTCTTTAGATAATATTTCCGATGATATTGTGATGGAGCTTGTTGTTTTTGTGATTTTTATAAATAAAATTAATGGATATATTAAAAACCGTACTCATAAATGGAACAAATGTGTTACTTAGATTGTCTATTACGTATAAAAAGGTGTTCTTGGTAGTTCTCTCCTTTTGTAATGCAAGAAATACAAGATGAGTCCTATCCTGTACATTTGTTAATTGTATTGGTATGTAAAATACCAATACAAAATCCATAAATTCTTGAAAGAGGTTGAAAATGTATGATCGTTCCAAAGAAGTTTTTTCACATTTCGCATTATAAAAAGATGCTACCTGTAGTATTACTTTCATGTGTAACGCTTATAGGCTGTTCCAATAGTAATATTCAATCCGAACCTCCGAAACAAACAAAACAAGAAAATACAAGTAATCATTCTTTTGTTAAACTTGAAAAAGAATATGATGCTAAACTTGGTATTTATGCATTGGACACAAGTACGAATCAAACTGTTACTTATCGTTCAGATGAACGTTTTGCATACGCATCTACCCACAAAGCACTTGCTGTTGGAGCACTGTTACAAAAGAAATCAATAGAAGATTTAGAACAAAGAATTAAGTATACTAGCAAAGATCTTGTGAATTACAATCCAATTACTGAAAAATATGTAGATACAGGTATGACTTTGAAAGAACTTGCGGATGCTTCCATTCGATATAGCGATAATACTGCACAAAATCTTATTCTTAAGCAATTAGGTGGGCCAAGTGAATTCAAAAAATCACTGAGAGAAATAGGAGATACTGTCACAAATCCTGAACGTTTTGAACCAGAATTAAACGAAGTGCAGCCAGGAGACACTCGTGACACTAGTACCCCAAAGGCATTAGCTACTAGTCTTCAAGACTACGCGCTAGGCGATATACTTTCAATTGAGAAACGAAACTTTTTAATAGATTTGATGAAAAGAAATACTACGGGGGACAACTTAATTCGTGCTGGAGTTCCAGGAGAATGGGAAGTAGCCGATAAGACTGGCTCTGGATCTTATGGAACAAGGAATGATATCGCAATCATTTGGCCACCAAATAAGAAGCCAATTATTCTTGCGATACTTTCTAATCATGCGAAAGAGGATGCGAAGTACGATGATAAGCTTATTGCAGATGCAACGAAAATAGTGTTAGATGTTTTAAAAGTAACGAATAAATAATAATAGTCATGAATGTAAGCTGCTCCTACTTTACGGTACATATCGTTTGAAAGACATTTACGTATATAAACGCTAAGAAGTATCATTGAATGTATTTAAATTATTCAATACCAAATAATAAGCATCTCTTGTTAAAAGGGTGATTATGTTTTAAATGAGCAAATACTTTATATATAGCTTTTGAGTAATCCAATTTTAGTTTTTTGAAATTTAGTATGCAGCACTGGAATACACGTTTATTCACTATAGTTGTCGAATATTCTGTGCTTAATTATCTCCAGACTGATATACTATAAACACAATTGTTCTTGAAGGGTGATGATATTATGTATGAACAACAAAATAATAGGGATAGAGATCAAAAAATGATGTTTTCTATGCAAGGAATTCCCACAAATAAAGTTAACATGAATCAATTACCTAAATGGATTAGAATTTTCGGCTATTGTGCGTTTGGTTGGATGATAGTATTTAGTTTCATTATGATTGTAGGTTTAATTCTTCAATAACTATACAGATAAACAATTAAACAGGACGGTATTTAGATCATATATCTAGGTAATGTCTTGTTTTTCATATATAATTCCTCATTGATATAGTTAACCGGTCATAACAAAAAGAACCTGTAGAATATTCTACAAGTTCTTTTTTTAATATTGTTAAAAAAGGAACAACAAACTATCTTAACATTCAATACAGGGAGACCATTTTGATTATGGCTTGGTTTTATTGTATATCAATTATTAATATTTGAAGAAATATTTTTTCAATATTATGTGAATTAAAAACCTAGAGTGTTTATTTTAAATTTCATTTACTACTAACTTCTTCTTACTTAAATAAACTGCACGATCAGATTTTTTAGCAACTTCCTGTGAGTGCGTCACAACAATAATACATTTATTTTCTTTATGTGCAAGTTCTTGAAACAGTTCTATTATATCCATTGCCGTTTCTTCGTCGAGGTTTCCTGTTGGCTCATCCGCAATCAGTAAATCAACATTACAAGATAATGCTCGAGCAATTGCTACACGCTGTTGTTGCCCGCCACTTAGTTGCAGAACGTTACGTTTCGCTTCTACTTCTGTGAGTCCTACCTTTTCTAATAATTCTAATGCCCTTGCAGTTTTATTTTGCACTTTAACACCTGTAATTTCCATTGCTGTTAGGACATTTTGAAGAGCAGTCATATAGGTAATCAAATTATAAGATTGGAAAATTACAGATACATGTTGATTGCGGTATCGATCCAAACCAATTTTTCGAATATCTTTTCCATTATACAGGACATAACCATTTTTAGGGACATCCAGTCCGCAACCTAAGCTCAGAGTTGTGGTTTTACCAGATCCAGATGGTCCTAAAATTGTGTAGAAATGCCCTTTTTGAAAAGAAAAATTAACATTATCTAGTATCGCTACATTTTTCCCATTACTTTCATAATAATAATCCAAATTTTTAAATTGTAAAATCGTTTCCATATCGATCCTCCTTATTCATCTTTTAAAAGAATTTGTTTTGGATTTAAACGTAGAATTGATAATGCTGGAAGAAGCGTTGCTAATATAGCAATAGCTAGTCCTATCCCTCCCATTTTGCCTACATCTTCTCCTGTTACACTTACATCAATTTTATCAATCGGATCCTCTTTTTGATTTTGTACAGTTCCACCAGGTCCAGACATCATTACAGTCCCATTTTGCGGGTTGTTTGTTTCTTCGCTTGCTGTAGCAACTTCACTTGAAAGTAAATTATCCCCTATATATTGAGAAACTTTAGCTCCTGTTGTTATGGATAATCCAAAAGCTAAAATAGCGATACATACTACTTCTACTACGAACTGCGCCATCAGCTTCCACTTTTTTTCTCCAATGGACAATAGAATCCCCATTTCTTTACGACGTCCTTTAATCGATAACATAATGATTAATCCTAATATAATCGCACCTGCAATTGATACAATATAAATAATCATTTGAGAAGTAGATGAGATATTTTCGATAGGCCCAATCATTTGTTTGTACAATGAATCATGTGCATCTAATTTATAGTAATTAAAATTAATCTTAGATTTTTTTGCTTCTTTTTTAAATGCTTCAATGCTTTGTGGGTCTTTCAAGAAATACACGACTTGAATGCTACTTATACCTTGATCTACTTCAAATTTTTTCATAGTTGAATGCGGCATATATAGTTTATTAGCTGGATCCATTATAGGAGGGGCCTGTTGACCCATTGCTTGCTCATTCGTTTCGTAAATACCGATAATTTCAACCTCGAGGGTTTCCTTCTTATCCCCTGATTGCACTTTAACTTTGTCTCCTACTTTCAAATTGTTTAATTCCGCTAATCGTTTTTCCATTAAAGCTACATTCTGATCTTTCATCTGTTCTGTAATTGGTTTCCCATCAATGATTTTACTTTTTCCGTTCTTAAAGCTTTCTTGTAATGCAGTCTTGCGAACTCCCTCAATCATAAAGGAAGCATTCATATCTATTTCTGTACCGGAGCTTGAACCGCCTCGTACAGCCGCCATTCCCGCTTTACCCTTTCCTTCTTCTTCTCCTTCTCCTTCTGAAGCTCCTACTAGTTTAAGTCCATCCGAGATTCCGAATGTATTGCTTATGTAATTATAGTCTTTTACATACTTTGACTTCGCTAACTGATCTGCTTCTTTCGTGTTGAGCTTCGGTGGATTAGGCATCTCTCCAGTTTCCTGAGCCTGTTGACCTAATTTGTCAAAATCAAGACTTAAAGTAACATCTGCACCTAGTTTTTTTCTTGCTGCATCCGCAGCTTTTTTTGATGCATTTTGGATTGTAAATCCTGCCAACACTAAATTTGTAACAATTAGGAAGACTGCCATCAAAATTAATGATGTTCCTACTCTTTTTTTCATACTGAGAATTGCTCTTTTCATAAAGTTCATTTTTTCCTTACCTCCTTGATAACTTATATTCTATATAGGTTATCTAGAGTCTATATGGAGCGAATCGGTAGTTTATCTAGAGATATAAGGAGTTTATGTGTAGTTATTCAATGACTTTGGTGAAGAATATTGGTAAGGAGCTAGTCCATATATATTAAGATTCATTGAATGAGAGCTTACAAATCTATGCTTATTATGTAATTTCTATAGAACTAATTAAAAGCACCCTATTTGAATGGTTATATGTGGTTTGTTAAATATAAAAATCCATTAATGAATATGGCGTTTTATTGAAGTTGGTCGGATTTTTTAATAATAATATTGTGTTAAAAAGCCTAATATATCATTTTATAAGTTAGGCTTTTATGTTATCTATAAGAAAAAGTTATAGAGACTCATAATATTTTATAATTTAACCTATTGTATTTAAACAAGTAAAATAAAAGTAACAAGTGCATACATTAAGGAGGTTTTTTAATAGTGACAGAAACTATAACATTTAGGATTGCTACGGCAGATAATTTAGATGATATTGTAAAAATGCTTGCTGATGATGTTTTAGGCAATAAAAGAGAGCGCTATGAAACACCACTCCCTGATAGTTATATAAGAGCATTTCATGCTATTGATTGTGATCCAAATAATGAGTTGATTGTAGCGTGTGATGGGACGGAGATTGTTGGTCTTCAACAAATTACATTTACGCCTTACATTGCACGTCAAGGGGGTTGGAGAGCTACTATTGAGGGGGTACGGACAGTCTCATCAAAACGTGGTAAAGGTATAGGAACTAAACTTATTAAATGGGCTATTCAACGTGCTACATTGCGGGGATGTCATTTAGTACAGTTAACAACAGATAAAGAACGACAGGAAGCGTTGCAATTTTATAAGAAATTAGGATTTAAAGATTCTCATGAAGGATTAAAACTTTTTCTTTAATGAATATTGTTATTTATATACCCAAAAGATGCATATTGTAAGGTTCATTGACTACCGGCTTCGAAAACTATAGTAACTATCACTGAATAAAATATATTAATTGATACATTGTTCATCATTTAAATTACATTACTTCAAACGGTGTATCTTTTGATACGAAAATAAGCAAGTTAATGTTCTCTCATATAAATGAGAATATTAACTTGTCTTTTAAATTGTAGTATAAATTATTTATGGTTTTATTTTATTGTTAGTTTTATAATATACAAATTTATCACCTGGCTTTATAATTCAAGCACGTACTATTAGACGAAAAAAATATTTTAAATTTAATTTACAGTATAAATAAAACATAAATTTTGTCCATGTTTTAAACAATATGTATTTTGGAGGAAGTTAATTTGATTTTTTCAAAACTCATTGATCGATACGCCTTGTATGATTTGCACAAAAAAAGAAGTGGAGAGTTTCAATATACTTCTCTTTCTAACACCGCACTAGATATAAAGGATATAGAATTTTTTTATAAAGTACAACCATCTAATATTCATTTTAACATTAAGCATGCAAAGCAAGAAAAGGAATACATGGTTGGACAGTTCAAATATAAAAGCTCGGTTCAATCTGGTGATTCACGCAACGATTCTGTAACTGGGGAATTATTTTTACATGAAAACGAAGATGCACCTCATGTCATCTTCGTTCACGGTTGGAGAATGGATTCTAACGAACGTGTAAAAAAAATATTTCACGACCATATGACTAACTTGAAGTGGAATATGTATTATTTTACTCTACCCTATCATTTTGAAAGAAAACCCAACCAATCCCTATTCAGTGGAGAGTACATGGTAAGTGCTAATATTGAACGAACTGTACAAGCCACTAGACAAGCGGTAGCTGATTTACGAACTTTGATTAAATGGATTAAAGCAAATAAAAATGGTCCCTTGATTTTAATAGGAATCAGTTTAGGTGGGGTTATTACAAACCTAACAGCTCTTGTTGAATCAGACATTGATGTATTGGCATCCATTTTCTACGCGAATCGACTTTCATATTCAATTTGGAAGACAAATCCAGGTAAATTCATTAGAAAAGATTTGGAACATCATGGTGTAACGTATAATGATTTAATAGATTATTGGAAAATCACTGAACCGAGTCAAGCATTACCAAAAGTGAAAAAAGAAAATATTTTATTAATTTCAGGCAAGCACGATCTATATGTGCACCGTGAGGATACGGACTACTTGTGGGCATCTTGGGAAAAACCTACTCGATATATTTATACATGTGGGCATGCTGGGATTGTTCTTAAACGTAAAAAAATTGCAACTGATACTATCAATTTTATTCAGAATCGATTGAACTCCCCACACTTTCCCAATGTCATGCTTTAAAACAAGAGATTACTAAGTACAGGATTTTATACTTATAATGTTTTATTTTATACTGAGCTCATTTTTAAATCTTTCTATTGTCACCTCCCTTAACCTTGCATGATTGGAAAATGATATAGAATTTAGGAAGAAACTATGAAATAAACTCGCCATATGGAAAAGCGCTACTTATTCACCAGATATTATTGTTGTTTAGCTTGTTTATGCAATATTACATATAAAATGCTTTATTTGTTCTGTTATAATTTTAAGAGTAAGTTATTCATCCATTCATTTACACCATCCATATCTACAATTATGGAAACCCTAATTACACATAAAAAAAGAGAAGAACATTGGTGAGTTCTTCTCTTTTTTTATTTTTTTAAGATTACTATCCAAAGTAATTATTGCAATTACTTCAAGCTGGCTTTTGAATTATAAATTCTGATTTTCATACTTCTTCATGATTCTATATAAGGAAAAAAGAATTTACTCCTTTTCTAACCAAATAAAAGGAATTTTTTTAAACAGTTATTTTAATTTGTACTGTTCTCCTATATTAATGCCGGCCCATGAGTATTTTCCTAAATTATATATTAAGGAATACAAATGTATTAATCCTTTCCGAATATGAATTCGAACATGTATCCGTTGCAATATGCCATTAAAATAAAACGGATCACCTCTTGGTTCAATTAGAAAACTACTTGTAAATAACTACAACGACATGAAAACACTTTACTCCTAAATTAATCACTTGTATTACTGGTTGCATGAAACTCCTTCTTGAGAAAGGTTCTGATTTCCGAATATTCTGTTGACTGCTAAGACATATTCAATTTACAATTTAATTGTGATGTTTTTTCACAATTAAACTACTTAGAATACACTTCATTTATTCGAAAACAATTACAAATAGAGGTGCTAAAATGAAAACAAGAGTAAATCCAGAGTTATTACAAGGGTTAGAGATGTTTCCAGATCTCGATTTACGCCCGGAAAACTTGCAATCAATCAGAGAAGGAATAGCTCAAATGAGACCACCTACCGTTGTTGATGAATCCCTTTCGTTAACTGATGAAATCATTATTGGACCTGATGATAATCCGTTACCATTAAGAATTTATCGTCCAAAATCAAATAATGAATTTTTACCTGTCTTATTATGGATACATGGTGGTGGTTATATCTTAGGTTCTATAGATGATAACGATGATACTTGTATGAGATTTGCAAAAGAAGCTGGCTGTGTGGTCGTATCTGTAGACTACCGCTTAGCACCTGAACACCCTTACCCAGCACCAATTGAGGATTGTTATTCAGCTTTAAAATGGATCGCTGATAATGCAAAGTCATTAAACATTGATTCGAATCGAATTGGGGTTGCAGGAGTAAGTGCTGGCGGTGGACTAACAGCAGCATTATCATTATTAGCGCGAGATCGAAAATATCCTTCAATTTGTTTACAAATGCCACTATATCCAATGATTGATGACCGAAATAATACACCTTCAGCGAATGAAATTAAAGAGGGATTTGTTTGGAACCAAAAAGCAAATGAAGCTGGGTGGAAAATGTATTTAGGAGAAATGTATGGAACGGATAAAATCCCTGCCTATGCAGCGCCTTCCCGAGCGGAGGATTATAGTGACTTACCATATACTTACACATTTGTTGGCCAATTAGATCCATTCCGCAGTGAAACATTAACCTATGTAAGCAAACTAGCGCAAGCTGGTGTTGATGTCGAGTTTCATTTATATCCAAATGCCTATCACTGGTTTGAAGGGTTAAATCAAAATGCCGATGTATCTATTTACGCTGTAAACGAAATGGTACAAGCAGTAAAGACCGGTTTCAAAAGAGTCTCTAAGGTTGAGGCTTAATCCCTATACAAGAAAAACACTCGTAAATAGTATAATAGCCGATTCTCATTTAGAATCGGCTATTAATGTGTAAAATTCACCTAATATATCAAGGTTGAGAAACGGATATAAGATGTTTAGGCGATGTGTTTATTTCCTCTGCCAATGCTTTTATGTTCATCATGATTTGAATTATTTCTTCTTTTGTTGTCCTTGGGTTGATAGAGCAAAGTCGAATTACTACTTTTCCTTTTAATTTAGTCGTACTTAGCATAGCAAATCCTCTTTGATTAATTTCTTCCACCAGTTTTTTGTTTATTTCATGAATTGTATCTGTAGATGTTAGCTCACATGGAATATAACGAAAAGTAACAATTCCTAACTGTGCAGGTGTTACCACTTCCCAATCTTTTTCTTTCCTTAAAAACTCTTCAACTTGTTCAGCCAACATAATGCCATGAGCAATTGCCTCGCGAAAAGCTGAGACTCCAAATACTTTAAAAGAAAGCCATACCTTTAATGCCCTAAATCTACGAGAAAGTTCAATTCCACGCTCCCCAAAATTCACTTTTTCTTCTATATTAGTTTCTGTATCCTTAATATACTCTGGGATCATACGGAATGTTTCACTTAAATATTGGCTATTTCGAATGAGTACACAACCAACATCATAAGGCTGAAAAAGCCATTTGTGCGGGTCTAACGTCAAAGAATCGGCACGATGAATTCCACTTAACAACTCCCTTCCTTTTTCGCTAAGAATTGCTGCAGCCCCATAAGCCCCATCCGCATGCAGCCATACATCTTCATCACTACAGAGATCAGCCAATTCATTAAGAGCATCAACTGCTCCGCAATTCGTTGTCCCTGCATTAGCAATAACACAAAATGGTTTTTTTCCTTTTAATCGATCTTCTTTTATTTGCTTTCTTAAAGTACTAACTGAAATTTTTAAATCTTCATCTGTTTCAATTCGGCAAATTTGAGAATTTTTAAAACCTAATACTTTAAGTGCTCGATCTACAGAAAAATGAGTTTGGTTAGAAAAATACACAACCGCATTTTCTATGTCATTATTCAACTTGACCTGTCTCGCTACAGTAAGTGCAGTCAAATTAGCCATGGAACCGCCACTGACAAATAGCCCTTCAGCTGAATCAGGGAATCCTAGCATTGATTTTAACCAGTTGATTGTCGTTAATTCAATTTGTTCCGCACCTGCACCTACTATCCAAGCTGTAGGGAATACATTAAACCCACTTGCTAAAAAATCTGCTACTACACCAACATAATTATTCGGACCTGGCACAAAAGCCATAAAATGAGGATGGTCCACATGAGTAATTTGATTAAACACATTGTTATTAAGAAAATGAAGTAACTCTTTTGGGTTGGATCCGTTTTCTGGAATTGTTTCAATTAGATTGTCTCTAAAAATATTACTATCAATTGTTTCCGAAACTGGTTTACTTTTTAAATGATTCATATGATCAACAATCAAGTCCACAGCTTGATATCCTAACTGACGCATCTCTTCGGCTGATAACTGCAAGTTTTTTGTCATTTGGTTTACTCCTATTCTATTTAAAAAGGCGAGTTCTTGCTCGCCTTTTTATTTTTTATAATTTGTAATCACCGATTGCCTGTATTGGATTTTGAAGAATTGTGTTGATTAACTGATGGATGTGATTCAATATTTCCTGTATTTTTTCCGCTTCATATACGGTTTGATCATATCCAAACTTTATTGTAAGTTTCTCTTCAGGGAAGCACATAATTCCAAACTTTACATGCGGCTCATCAACAACTTCATAATCTGTGATGGCAAAATTTCTGTTTTCATTTGAAGAAAAGATAGCTGGGTTAGTCGGATAGTTTTCAAAAACCCAAAGATGGTCAGTCAACTGATTTTTTAATTCACTTTGTTTTTGTATGTCAACAAATGAATAGTATGCATACTCATTACATTTCAATGTTTCTAGTTGTACTTTTTGCAGGAAGTCCACAAAAGATTGCGTTTCTGTCCATGCTAGTCGGATAGGCAAAACATTTGTGAACAGACCGAACATATTTTCAATCCCTTCTACTTCGGGAGGTCTGACTGATACTAGATTAGGTAATACTACTTCTCTCACTCCGTTGTATTTGCCAAGCAATATTCCCCATACAGCCAGTAATGCTGAATTCATAGTTATATTGTTTTTAGTTACAAATGTCTGTAACTGATTAGTCAAATCCTTATCTAATGTTAAATCCTTAAATATGAAATTTAACCCTTCACTTTGAGTTGGTACTTTCTTTTTAGGAATGCTAATTTTCCGATTGTATCCTGATAAATAATCCCGCCAAAAATGACGTGCTTTTTCATGATCACGTGTTACAGTCCAATCTATGAATGTCTCAAAAGGTTTCACCATAGGTAACTCTGCCGTAGTTCCCGCATTTATTGTTTCATAGAGCTGGAATAATTCGTCTATCAAAATGCTGACGCTCCAACCATCACATAATAGATGATGGGAACTCCAAACCACCTTATGCTCGTTATTACCTAGTTGGAATATACAGAGACGGGTCATGAGTTCATCATTTTTGAATCCTTGACTTAAATTTTCATTCATCCACTGGTCTAGGAATTCTTGCTGTTCTTGTTTCGTCATCTCAATCAAGTTTTTTATCTCTGAAATCATTTGAACATCTTGTAGAACAGCTTGCCAAGGTTGTGCTTGTTCATCTTGCACAATTATGGTTCTTAGAGAATCATGACGAGCAACTAATTGTTGGAAACACTGAATAAAGAGATTAATATCCAGCTCCCCCTCAAGTGCCCAAATTGTTTGTTCGAAATATGCATTTGTATCAGGTTCAGTCGCAGCATGCTCATAAATAACTTCCTGGAAAGGTGCCAATGGGTAAATACGTTCTATTTTTATTTCGGGCATTTTTTCTTGTATTTTGATGAGTGTATGTTGATTAAGCTGTTTATCTTTAACATTTAGTGATGTAACTTTATTATCGTTCATTTTGTTTACATCACTTGTTTGCGAATTTGGAAGATATTCTAGCTTTTTAACAAATTGAACCATGTCTCCTAATATAGGAAATGAAAATAAATTTTTTGGTTCTAGCTCAAATCCTTGTCTATACAGTCTGACGGAAACTTGAATAGCTTTTATCGAATCTCCACCTAAGGCAAAGAAATGATCATTTACTCCAATCCGATCTACTTTGAGTACTTCTTGCCAAACACTAGTTAATATTTTTTCCATTTCAGTTTTTGGAGCAATAAATACTTCACTTTTTTGTTTCGCCGGAGTAGGGAGTGCTTTTCTATCTAATTTCCCGTTTGGAGTCAAGGGCAATTGTTCCAAATAAACAAAATAAGAAGGAATCATGTAATCTGGCAAGTGATCTCGCAAATGCTTTCGTAGTTCTGTTGTGCTAATATTTTGCTCAGTTACCACATATGCGACTAAAAATTTTATTCCATACTCATCTGTCTGATCAATCACTACTGCATGTTCGACTTGTCTGTAAGTGAGAAGACAATGGGCGATTTCTTCTAACTCTACTCGATATCCTTGAATTTTGACTTGATAATCTTGTCGGCCTAAAAATTCAATATATCCCTCAGGATGCATTTTTCCACAGTCTCCTGTCTTGTATATAAGACCAAAATCAGGATGTGATACAAATGCTTCATTTGTTTTCTGTTCATCATTTAAATATCCTTTAGCAAGGCCCACTCCCCCGATATATAAATCCCCAATTACACCAACAGGGCACATTTTCTTTTCATAGTTCAACACATAATACGTTTGGTTTGCCAAAGGCATCCCGTATGGAATACTATTCCAATGTGATGCTACCTGATTGACCGGATAATAAATTGACCAAATCGATGCTTCTGTTGCTCCTCCTAGTGAAATTACTTCTGCAATTGGAAAATGTCGTTTTATTTTTTCTGGTAAAGAAAGTGGAATCCAATCTCCACTATGTAAAACTAAACGCAAGGAAGAATGTTCAAAATGAGAACCTACTTGCTCCAATGCCAAATCCATGATTGCAGGCACTGTATTCCAAATTGTAATTCCTCTACGTTCGACAGTACGGATTAATTCTTGCATGTCTCTTGGATCACGAATCATTACCAACATTGCACCTGTGCTCAAAGTTCCGAAAATATCGTATACAGATAGATCAAAACACATGGAAGAAATACCAATAGTACGATCATCTTCATTTACCTGATATTTTTGATTAATATCTTGAATTGTATTTGAAACCGCTTGATGAGTAATAATTACTCCTTTCGGTTTTCCAGTACTTCCTGAAGTGTAGATAATATAGGCAAGATCTTCCGGACCAGCAATGGCAGGCATATCTTCTGTTGTATATAATGACAAATGCCTTTCTTCATAAAGACTAGCTTCTAATAAAAGTTTGCATGTGCTATTTTCTAAAATATATGTTTGACGATCTAAAGGATGGTCAGGATCAATCGGTACATACGCGGCACCCGCTTTTAGAATACCTATCATATTAACAATTGTCTCAACTCGTCTTTGTGCTAAAAGACCAACTTTGTCACCTAGACCAATTCCTTGTTCTTTTAAAAAGTGCGCAACTTGATTGGAACGCTTATGGAGCTCCGAGTATGTTAACCAATCTTGTTCAAAAACCACTGCTACTTCATCCGGTGTGCGTTTTACTTGGTCTGTAAATAATTGATACAGAGTAGTTGAAGGTATTTTTTCTGTTGTCTCATTGTATTGCTCAGTTAAAGTTTGATCCGATTCTTTCATCTGCAAAGATGTTACGTCGCTTTGTTTCACCAATTGTTCCAATAAGTCAACAAATTGGGCGAACATTGCTTCTATCACATCAACATCAAACAATTCTTCAACATAGTTCCAGCTAATTAATAACTCTCCATTTTTTTCAATTACCACATTATCCAAATACACTTGTGGAGTCCGAGCATGAATATGGCGAAGTGAACCAAGCTGTTCCCAAGCAAAAGCACCCGCACCTGCTAGCATCGAGGTGAAAACAATTGGCATAACTGCTTTTGGCGTCATTTGATGATATCGAGTAAAATCTCGAATGAAATTAACTCCATCGTAATGGCGATGTTCAAGGCCATCTAATAAAGTAGATTGCGTTTCTTTTACTCTAGTAAAGAAAGATTGCTCTGGTTTTACATCAATATCCAACAAGATGAGTGAAGTGAAATCTCCCACAATTTTCTCTACTTCTTCATGAACAGGATAACGGTTAAATACAGTCAAATTAATTGCCAATCGATGTTGATTACTCCAATATGCCAACACATCACCATATATTGTACAAAGCAGAGCAGAAGGAGTTACTTCTTTCTCTTGTGCTAACTTTCGTAGCTTTGTCCATTTTTCATTGTCTAGGATTTTAGTAAGTGATTGGAATTTAGGAATAGCAATCTCTATCGGGTCCTTTTTTAACAGCAAGGAAGGCGCAAATGGAAAATCAGGAAGCTTACTTGTCCAATAATCTTTTGCTGTTTTATATTCTGTGCTTTGTTCCATTTCATTATAAATAAACATGTAATCTTGAAAATCAAAAGATAGAGGTCCTAATCTTTGCTCTGGTTTATAATAATAATGAAACAAATCCTGTCCAACAATGTTCATACTAGCTCCATCCATTAATAAAGCATCGTATCGAAAACATAATAAATACGTGTCTTCTTTTACAAGAAAGGCTTTTAATTCAAACAAAGGCCATTGCCCCAAAGGGAATACATGGTTAGTCATTCGAGAACGTTCTTCTCGCAAGCGAGCATTTTGTTTCCCATCATCTAAATCTATGAGGCTCACTATTTCAATCTCGTAATCAGGAACACTTTCTAATATTTGCTGTTTTCCCTCTGGTAAAATTACAGCTCGCAACATTGGATGACGATGAATTACCTTTTGAAGACTTTTTGAAAGACGATTGATATCCAATTCTGTTTCATATTCAAAATATGTTTGAGGTGAAATACCACTTAATTCAAACTGTGAATTCCTTCCTAACATATACGCTGTCTGAACTTCTGTTAAGGGAAATGGCTTAGACAAATTTTTAACATGAGTTGGTCTATTTTCAAACCTTTCCTCTTTATGCTCTACCTCTATACAAGAACTAAGTTGAGCAATCGTAGGGTGCTTAAAAAAATCTGTTGTACTTATTTTCAAACAGTCTTTTCTTAATAAATTTATTACCTGTAATGCTTTAATCGATTCTCCTTTTAGTGCGAAAAAATTATCATGAATACCAATTCCCTCAATCTCCATAACTTTTTCCCATGCATGCACCAATTTTTGTTCAATTTCATTGCGCGGGGCAACGTATGGAATTGATACATAATCAGTTTGTGTTATATCCAATAACCTTTTCCTATCTACTTTCCCATTTGGATTCAACGGAATCTCTTCCACCTGAATCATTTTTTCAGGAATCATGAACTCAGGTAATTTATCACTTAAATATTTTCTGATTTCACCAAAAGGGACCTTATTATCCGATACATAGTAAGCAGCTAATAATTTCCTATTTCCATATACTTGATCAACAACAATAGTTTGGTTTATTTCTGGATACTCCCTTAACTGACTTTCGATTTCTCTTAATTCAATCCGATACCCCCGAATTTTCACTTGATGATCCATTCGACCTAGATATTCAAGCTCCCCATTAGGCAACCAACGAACAAGATCACCCGTATGATACATCATTTCTCCTACCATAAATGGACTCTGTACAAACTTTTCATCTGTCAGTTTAGGTTTACCAAGATACCCTCGTGCTACCGCCACGCCAGCAATGCAGAGTTCACCCGGAATTCCAAATGGTTTTAATTGACCATACTTATTCAATATATAGGAATGATAATTCGGATTGGGATTTCCAATCGTAACTTCTTTGGCAGTGCTTAAATCCTTTACTGTTGCACAAATAGTTGTTTCTGTAGGACCATAAATATTTAAAATCGTTGCTTCACTAATACATCGAATCTTTTCAACCAAATCAATGGAAAATGCTTCTCCTGCTAACAAAATAGATTTTAAATCTTTTAGAAAATTTGCCCCTTCTGGATCACTCAAAATAACTTCCATTCGCGATGGCGTTGACTCCCATAGATCCACATTATGCTCTTTGACCAAATGAGCCAATTCTTTTGTTGCAAACTGGTCCTCTGTAGCAATAACTACTTTCGAACCTTGAGTTAAAGGAAGACATATTTCTAACAGGGAAATATCAAAAGATACACTAGCAAGAAACAAGAATGAATGATTATCTTTTACTTTTTCTCTCATTACACTTAAAAAATGGACAAGCGATTTCTGTTCCACCATTACTCCTTTTGGATTTCCTGTCGATCCTGATGTGTAAATAACATAAGCCAAATCATTAGGATGACTTTCTCGAACTAAATTACTTTCTTCACCTTGGAAGAAATGCCCCTCATCAAGATACAGCACTTCACCCGCAAATTGTGGCAATTCTACTTCTGTTCGCTTGCTCAGTAAACATTTTGCTTGACTATCTTGTAACATATATTCAATTCGTTCATTTGGATAATTAGGATCGATTGGTAAATATGCTGCTCCGGCTTTCAATATCCCCACCATACCAATGATCATTTCTAATGACCGATCCACCATAACCCCAATAATACTTTCTGTCGAAACATCTTTACTTTGAAGAATAGAAGCCAATTGATTTGCTTTCTTATTCAATTCTCTATATGTCAAAGATTGATCATTACAAACAACAGCAATTTGATCTGGGGTTTTTGATACTTGCTTCTCAAACAAATCTTGAAATGATTGAGACAATTCTATGTCCGCCTGACCTTGATTCAATTCTTTTAGCAACTCTTTCTCTTCTTCTGAAATGATACAAATATCTTTCACAGCCAAATTCGAATTTGTTGACACTTGCTTTAAAACATAAAGATATGAATTTGCAAACTGTTGCAAAGAAGAGAATGAATGAGACTTGAAAGAAATTTGAAATTCAAATTCATTATGTATTTCATTCCATTTTCTTCGTATCCATATGGCTAAATTATTCTCTGCGTATTCTTCTATCGAATTTTTATTATGTAATCCTTCCATCCCAATAACAATTTGAAAAGGAGTTAAATGGTGTTTCGCTAATAATTCAGAAAGTGGATAACTCTGATTGTCATACCCGAATAAAGTCGCTTGTTCAATCTGATTTACTACTTCTTTAAAGCTGTGATGAGGATGGATTTCACTTCCTAAAGGAATCAATTTATTAAGATTCTCGCTTTGTTCAAGATTTTTTTCAATTACAGGAATACCAATAGTAATTTTTTCTTGATCTGTATAGTGTGCCAAACAAATCCTTAACGTGGCCTGTAACCAACTAAATAATAATAAATCTTGAGACTTACTTACTTTTTGTATACTTTTACTAAACTCTACATTCATTATGACTTGAACGTGCTCGCAAGGATTTTCTTTATTTAGTTGGTAACCGCTATTAAATACAGAAAAATCGAGAACCTCGGAAGATAACTGCTCCTTCCAAAACGCCTCTACCCCTTTATTTTCATGAATCGAACTTCGATCTTTAATGTGCATTTTTATCTTTATCCCCCTAATATTCATTTCATCTATTCGTTAATTTTCAAGCCAACTTCAAGCCCATGGAGAAATACTTGATGGCTATCCAAACATAAAAATTGCTCAATCTCTTCAAATTTCATATGACCAACTGAACAAACGCCTAAATTCAAAGTCTCAGCCACCATATTTAAGGTAGCAGTGATAATACCAGACTCAATACAAGCAAATAAATATCCATCTGAACCGTATTTTGGGATGGAAGCGTTCGCATTATAAACCAAATAAACTGAAAAGGCAGACTGAGTAAATAAATCTTGGTTAATTAACTCATGATCACTTTTGATTACTTGATCAATATTATTTACAATCACAAGACAGTTTTTTGATGGGTTATAATAATAAAATCCAGCTTTCATACCTTCTATACGTTTTGGTTTTATATAAATAAAGATATCAATAGGGTAGAGCCCGCCTGCACTTGCGTAATGATAGTATATATTTTCTTTCCTAACCTGTTTTAGAGTTGATATGAATTGGGAAAATTCTAAAAAACTAATATGTTTTTTCATATCGAATTGGCGACAAGACCTACGCTCCTTGATTATAGTTGGTAGCTCATTTGTTGTTTCAAGTTGAATTTCGGCTGGTCGCGCAGAAACGTGCGTTCGATTCAATTGTTCACTCATATACATATCTAAATATTCTTTAGAAAAGCGAATCTGGTCGCTATATGGATTTGGAAAAATCTTTTCTTGTGTGGAAAATACTTCTCTTGGGTGTAATATGTTACTTACTAACACACGATTTTTTATCATAAGCTCTATTGTTTTTTGTGTCTCTTCTACATTTCCTAAAGAAAAGCGTTCTACTAGTTCACTAATTTTCACACCTTTTTGAGTCAAAAAATAAAACTCAGGAAACCACTCAGACAGAATACCTGTAAATCTCATTTCCCCTATCAAAACTTCATTATGCAACTTCTCCCAATGTTTAATAGGAGACCAATAATAAATTTTCTCGCTCATATAACCCTCCATAAACTTTTAACTTAATTTTCAAATACACTTTTCTAATCTACAAAAATAATTTTTAGATTCTTCCTCTTGTCTCGAAGTGATTATAAATACATGTACTTCAATAAAGCTTGAGAATAATAAAATAACTTTTTCTTCATTAAAATTTTTTATTTCATCATAAAAAATATTTTTTTATTAGACATTTCACATCCTTTCCCATAGTAATCCTATAAGGTATAAACCATTTAGAACATTGGGAATATTCGTGTATTTCCAATGTGAAATTATTGTAATGGATTGGAAAGCAGATGGATATAGTTATTAAACACAATAATATTGAGAAAGTTTTATTTGTTATAGCAATAAAATTTTCTAATGAGATTTATTACATATAGCTTAAGAAAAGAATTTAATATTTTTCTTTTGAAGTTAGTGTGAAAATGCAACTTACTTTTACATACAAGTTATTTACTAACATATCGTATTTAAAATAGAGAAAAGACACCTTAAATGGTGTCTTTTCTCTATTTTAATTCCATATACTTTTTCATGTTTGCTATTTTTTAAACGATTTGTAGGAATTAATACAAAGATATCTTCTCCTCCTACTGTTACAATAGAAATAATTTCTTGTCTATTTCCTTTATTAAATTGTAATATAATTACAGTATGTGAAATTATATTAATTTAATTTTAAAAGCGAAGTGAAAATAACCGTCACTTCGCTTTTTGCATGTACAATCCTTATTACATGTACTCAATTCAGTATATACTTCCACATGACTTGCTTTTATTTAATCGGTTTCGCTGTTTTTAAAACGAATGAACTTAATGCAGGAACTTTAATTTTATTATTATGGACAACATAAAGTGTTTTACTACCTGCCTGCTTACCATCTACTAGTACTTTCCAAGGACCTTTCGATGGCAAAGTTATGTCAACGGATTCTCTATTTGCATTGTGAGCCACCATAAAGTTTTCATTTTTATTCCCATTGCCCTTTCCATCTATTGAATAAGCTATAACATTTTTGGGAGCATCTATAAATGATATATGCTTTTTAATTTGCTCAGTAGATGTCATTCGAAAAGCTGGGTACTTTTTGCGTAAATCTATTAAGCCCTTCATATAATCTACTTCATTATTATATGCTGCACGGCGTAACCAATCCATCTGGTTAATTGAATCAGGAGATTTGTAACTGTTATGATCACCATATTTCGTGCGCATAAACTCTTGCCCTGCATGTAAAAATGGAATTCCTTGTGATGTTAATAAAATTGAAGAAGACAATTTGTGCATTTGTTTTCGCACTTCTGCACTGTCACCTGGATTAGTTAACTCAAGTTTATCCCATAATGTATGATTGTCATGAGCTTCCACATAAGTTAATACCTGTTCCGGATCTTGATAGGTAGACGAATTTGTATCATAGTCAATGCCTGCTGTAATGCCTTTTTTAATACGGTCTTCCATGTTTTGCTTTCCATTTACAAAACCATTTTCTTTCTCTTCAAATACACTACCTTTCAATCCATCACGTATATTATCGTTAAAATGAGCAATCCCTTTCATTTTCTCCGCGTTTTTTTGATTTGCTTTCAACTCAGCTGCAAGAGGTGTATTTAAATCCCAGCCTTCTCCATGCAGTATAATGGAAGGGTCAATTTGATCAACAGCTTTACGTATCTCATTCATTGTTTCATAATCATGAATGCCCATTAAATCAAAACGGAATCCATCTAAATTGTATTCTTTTGCCCAATATGTGACAGAATCAACCATAAACTTCCTCATCATTTTTCGTTCTGAAGCAGTATCATTTCCTACTCCAGTTCCATTTGCAAATGTTCCATCTTCATTGTATCGGTAATAATAACCTGGAACTAACTTATGAAAATTAGATTCAGCCGCATTATACATATGGTTATATACTACATCCATTACAACACGAAGATTATTATCATGTAGCACTTGAATCATTTGCTTTAATTCAGTTATTCGAACAGTCGGCTCATATGGATTTGTAGAATAGGAGCCCTCTGGGACGTTGAAGTTTTTCGGGTCATATCCCCAGTTGTATTGTGGTTCATTTAAAGTTTCTTCATTGACTGATGCATAATCAAATATCGGTAAAAACTGAACGTGCGTAACACCAAGATCTTTCATATGATCAAGTCCTGTTTTTACACCTTCAGGCCCTTTTGTTCCTTTTTCTGTTACCCCTAAATATTTTCCTTTCTGTTTAATGCCACTTTCAGGTTGGATGGAAAGATCGCGTACATGCAATTCATAAATAATAGCATCTTCCGGTTTTTTAAATTCCGGTTTTTTATTTGCTTTCCATTTTTTCGGATTTGTTTCGTTTAAATCAATGACTACACCTTTATCTCCATTTACAGAAGCAGCACGCACATATGGATCAACTGCTTCAGTCCATTTATCCCCAATTTTCACCTTATACGTATAAAAGAGACCTTTTTGGTTCCCTTTAATTTCTGCTTTCCAAGTTCCCTTTTCACCTTGTTGCATGTTTATTTCAGTACCTATTTTATCGTTCCATTTTTTATATGTAACTAACTTTGCTTCACTCGCAGTAGGAGCCCATACACGGAATTTTGTATGTTGCGGGGAATATATATTCCCTAGATCGTTACCACTATAATAAAATAATTTATCAAACTCTTCGCTACGAATGACTTTACCGATTTCAGTATTCGTATAAGCTAAGTTTTCTATTTTAACTTTGTATGTCTGTTTTAAATCAATTTTCTGTTCTGTAATTATTTTCACCTTATTAGTAATATCTCCACCATTTTTATCAAAAGGATTAATTTCCTTAATTTTAATGCCCTCAATTTCAATTTTCTGTTCCTTAATATTAAAAGGAACATTAGTCGTTACAGTGATTTCATTAAAACTATCAATAGTAGCTTTTTGAATTGTGAGATCTGAAGAAGGCTTAGAGTTATATACTTTTTCATCACCCGAAAGAATCCATACTTCAGCACGACCGTCCTTTATATTTTCAATCCAACGATCGCCACCATCTTTTTCCCACTCATTCGTACGAATAATAAATCCTACACGATTATAGTCACCATCTATTTTAATCTTTGCGTACTTTCCAAATTCATCTTCACCAGTAAATTCATATGATTTACCATTTGCATTTTCTCCCCACATCCAAAGATTCCAGTCTTTTGTGTTTCCAGACTGCTCTTTGTAATGAACGATAATTTCAGTTGTTTTTAAATTTGAAACTGCCTTCACATTCTGAAAAGAGAAAACAGATGATAACATAACGATTATAGTAAGTAATAAAACTGATTTGTTAATTAATCTTTTTGTTATTCGCACCACATACACCCTTTCTTTAAATAGTACGAGCGATTTATTATGCTCGTATAAATTACACTGCTTAAATTAAACTAGAAATCTCTTTTACTTCACCTCCATATTGGCTATTTTCACATATGTATTTCAATGACCTTTTAATACGAAAGCGTTTGCATTAAAACTTAAAAAAATAGATTTTTTATGCCTTTATATACTTATAAATACTAAAAGATCAGGGAAATCATTTTAAAGCAATCGTTTGTTATCGCTTTCATTCTATAGCACTTTCTATCAAGAGGTCAATATATTATTAATTTTCTGTTTTTATATACATTTAACCTTATATATTATTCGCAACGTATTGAAGATAGACAGCCTAATTATCGCTTAGTAAGTTTATTATCAATAATGCATTGCTGTGTAAAAAAACAGCTAATATCCTTAAAGTGACATTAGCTGTTTTTCATAATGTATTAATATAAGAATGAAAATGATACTTCTAACTTACTTAATTTTTGCTGCATCAAATGCCTTTTGAACTGCTTGAACTTCAGCTGTATTCGCTCCATATTTATTAGTTGCCACTCGAATACATGCAGACTTCAATTCTTTGAAATTAGAAGTCATGTTTAACTCATCTGTATTTGCATAATAGAAAATATCAAACATTTTATCTTCACCAATTCCTTTAACAGTTACTCCGTTATGAGTTCCGCCTTTTGCAATGAGATACGCAACTTTATTAATAATGCTTGAATTAAAATGAACGCCGCCTTGATCCCAGCCATTAAAATCGTTAAATTCACTGTAATCATCTGGATAAGGTACTCCAAGTGAAGATGGCACAGAAGCTGGGTTTTCCATATCACGGAAAACAGATCCGGTTTGTTCACCCATTGTCCAGTTAAATGTTCCGTTATTTACGTATTTCTCAATAGATGTTCCCATAATATCAGATAGTGCCTCATTGATTGCACCAGATTCACCGTAATATTCAAGATTAGATTCGCTAGAAGTAACAGCATGTGTAAATTCATGTCCAGCTACGTCATATGCTTTAACGATAGGATCGCCATATACAAGCATACTTCCATTATTAGCACTTAATGCATTCTGCCAATTTTTCGGATCGTTCGTATCTTCAGAATCCCAAGCATGTACAACTGAAACTACCTTTTGTCCCTTATTATCAAAACTATTACGCTTGTATTTATCTTTGTAAAAATCAAATACCTTTGTTGCTAAGTAATGAGCACTTACTGCTTTTGGATCGTTAAATGTTGTTGAAGTACTAGTTGCTAATGTACCAGGATAATAGCTTTCTTCTTTAGTAATATCTTTGTAATTCACATCATAAGTTTCAATTCCTTGCCCTCTTGTATAATCAGCAAGCGCATATTTGCCATTACTTTGTTTAGAAATACCAAATGAACGAGAAATACCTAAATCATCTTTTCCTGTTCCAGTTAATGATGTAAGACTGCTTTTTTTACTTTCCTTTAAGGCCCCAACTAGTTTTTCACTTGCTTTTAAGTTAGATTCTTGTACCATATTTTTTAACATATTGCCATTTTGCGCATTTACTAAATAAGTTCCAGAAACATAGTTTGGTGTTGCAGCTTCAAATGTAACTTGGTATGCATTGCTAGCTTGTCCATTATTTTCATCAACAAAAATAACTTCCTTAATTTCTGGCTCAGAAATAAACTTGATATCGTTCCCGTACTTCGTAAAAATATATTGTTTTGCTTCATCTTTTGATAGATTAATAGTTTTTTTCAATTCTTCTTGTTTTAAATTTTGCGCGCTATCACCTGAAACACTTTTAATAACCCCCTTATTATCTACGTGTGCGGTTAATTGATGGCCATATACTTCTTTTCCTTCATATGTTTGCTGGATACGTACGAGTGTAGTCCCATCATACGAATCACGTTTTTGAAGAACTTTATAATCTACTCCTGTTTCTCCATTGACTTGTTTTTGGGACAGAGCTTGTTCTGTTTTCTCCTTAAGTGCATCCTTTACTACATTTTCTGGTGCCTTTTGTGACGGTTGTGTAAGTTCACCCGAACGGAACGATTCCTCCTGAATTTGAACTTGTAGTTGATCTGTTTCCTCTGCATGACCTATTCCGTATGGTGCCACAGCTGTTAAAGCTAATCCTGTTGTTAATGCTACCTTAGTTAATGTCTTTGTGTTTTTCATTTTTTCACCTCGTATAATTTTTGAAATAGAAAGCTTGTACAAAGTATACTGTCTATTTATGTCGAAAAAAAGAGAAAATACAAAATTTATGTAATATTATGCAAAATTACATAAATTGTGGTCAATATTGTAAATAATTAACGGAACACATAAGTACATTAATTTGAATAAAAAAAGAATCCTTTTTGGCAGCGCTCATCCAATTGGTTAGTTATTAATTACCTATATTTATTCTAATAAAAGTACACTTACATCTAAATAACAACATAAAAACCCACTCTTTACTATTGTAAGAGTGGGTTTAATGCTATTAAAATAACAATTACTATAAGAAACCTTATAATTTATATTTTTTTAGTAATCCTACTAAGTTTTTTATAAAATTCACCTTTTGTCTTTGTATGATTAAACTGATTTGGATTAATATTAGCTTTTTGTGAGAGTGCTACAATCTCTTCTTTTGTAATTGAATCTTTAGTATTTATAGATGCTATATTTGTATATTTTCCATCTTCTGTTTTTGGAATTTCTAAAATCCCTTTATTTACAAGATCAACTACAGCTTTATGCTCTGAAGAATGTGTATCTACACCAGTAATTTTCCAATTACGCATAACTTTTGGCGTATATACACCGTTCTTTACCTCTTTTAAATACGTAATAGCAAGGTTACGAATGGTTCCACCTGTTTCTCCGAATGCATTCTCTTGTTTAGATGACCAAGTTTGTTCAAATTTACGTCCCTCTAAAGCTCCCCCTTTTGCCTGTAGAGCCTCCATTCTATACGCATTCATTCCTAGCGTCATAACATCGCTCATTTTAATCGGTTTATTTGTACGAATAGAGCGTAAATTTGTAATTCTACTACCATATGGCTTTGTTAAATCAATTTCGTATTTTACGCCTCCAAAGAAATCATTCGTACTGTATTTAGACGCGCGACGGTTTTTATCAAAACTAACTGTTACATCTCCGGCACGAGATGAGTTAAAATATCCTGCTGCCCATTCCATATAGTCTTTTAAATCTTTTCCAGTTATCTTGTAAACTGTAATTTCTCCCAAAGCATATTGATAATTATACGCAATATCTTTCTTCTTTATAGGCCCTATATCCAAACGGGCAGAATCATTATCAATTTGATGGGCTACTACATCCGCTTTACTGTAATGGAGCATAACTTCATGAAAGAAATCTGATAAAGGTGTCTCTTGAATCTGCACACTTGGAATACCCTTTATTTCATTTTCAGGAACAAGGTTTCTCCCTTTTAATTGAGCAACTACAACATTTGCATCTCCTCTTGCATACTCATGAAAAGGTGTTAATGTTTCTTCAAGTGCAGAATCAGATAATACTGTTGTTCCATCAGCATTTTTTACAGGTATAGCGGTAGCTGTTTTATCTTTTAAAACAAGCTTTCCATCTTGCTTTGTAAAAGTAAGGTCAATACGTGAAATATGCGTTCCATATTTATCTGGTTCTGTAATAATTACGCCATTTACAACTTCTTTTTTTACAAGTTTATGCATATGAGCCGCAAAAATAGCGCTTAGTTCCGGACAAGCATTCGCAATATCTTGAACACCAGTACCTGGGATTCCATTCTCATTTTCTAGTCCCATATGCATAACCCCTACCATTACATCTACTTTACCTTCTAATTCTTTAATTGCCTTTTTTGTCTCTTCTACTGGATTTTTCACTACTAAACCATCCAAATGATCTGTCCCTTTTTCAAAATCACTAATCATTGGTGTATTCATACCAATAATCCCGACTTTAATTCCACCTTTTTCAACAATCGTATATGCAGGAAGAAAACGCTCTCCATTTTCCTTATAAATATTTCCTGCTAACGTCTTTCCTTTATATTGCTCACTAACTTTTTTCAATGTATCTAATCCAAAGTTGAATTCATGATTTCCAAATGCCCAGGCGTCATATCCCATTGTATTCATCGCTACCATCATTGGCGATTGTGGCTTATCGTTGAATAATTCTACTGAGTTTCCTTGAATTGTATCCCCGGCATCTACTAATATGGTATTTGGATTTTCTTGACGTACCTTCTTTATAACCGTATAAAGCTGCGTCAAACTTCCACTCATATTTGCTCCATCAAGCGCATAATCCCAAGGCATAAATCTACCATGAATATCTGCAGTACCTAACAATGTAATGTTAACATCAGATTCCTCAGCCTTAGAAATAGCTGGTTTGACTGTTACTGCTGTTACAAGAAGCATAAGAATAATAAAATAGCATACATAGTTCTTCCATTTCATTTTTTGCATAATAACAATATTTCTCCCCTTTTTGTACTGGCATAAAGTTGCTTGAACTTTAAAAATGTAACTTATTATTCGGAAAAATTCAACTACAAAAGATAATTTTGGAGGTGGTTTTACTGTGAAAATATAGAGAATCAAATGCATATTTCCCCTAACAGAATAGTATGTTATCGTTTTCTAACAAAATACTTCTTCCTCCAACGTGTGAAGAGCGCTAAACCAACGGTAGATGTATATGTGCTTTCAAAATTTTGGACATATAACTCATTTTCGGATTTCATTACCAATTTACTTCCTTCTATATGAAAATACTGAGATCACTTCCAAAAATAATAACCCCGCTCTTCATTTAAGACGGGGTTCCACTTATACAGCAAATCGGATTCAGTTTTTTTTCGAATGTTCGTTTCCTCTTCAGGAGTAAGATCTGCTAGTTTCGTATTTTCTTCTGCTTATTAGTTGCGTTCAACTACATTCATCATAATTTTAATCAGGATTTGAATTTTATCACTCGAACCCTTGATACTATCCCAAATCGCCCAATAAAAAGATAATGATTTTTACTTTTCAACTTCACAAAGCAATTTTATCTCTTTAATTTGTTCTATATGACGCTGTTCATGCAAATAGATCAGTTCTATCCACTGATCTAGAAGTAATTCTCCAAGAGCTGGATGCATCACTGATTTTTTCGCTAATATAGATTCATCTTCTATTGTACGCAGGAAACGCATCAATTCTTTTCTAGCGTTGTTTAACAAATCAATCATTTGCTGTACTTCAAATGTTTCTATACTTGGTTCAATCATTTCTGGAGCTATAAATTTTATCGATCTATCTAATACAATAGCGTGAATTTCTTTACGCTCATTTTGGATACTATCCATCTTTTTTAATCCTGACGAAATAACTGTTATAACTCTCTCGTCTAATAAAACTAAGTGATGACAAACTTGTGCTATACTCCATTTATCCTGATCTGGTTTTCTATTAAATTGAGCATCACTTAACAAAGTAATTTCCTCAAATAATTGCTTTCTCGTTTCATCAAACTTGTCATTTACAAATGTATTCATGTGAATTCTCCTTTCATTAGAACCTACATACTTAGATTCCTACGTTAGAAATATTCTCTATAGAAAAAAGATTTTCCTTCACTACTATTTCAATCAAATCTTTTCTTGCTTTAATAGTTTCTCTAATTCACGACGAAATATATGCGTTTTCTCAAAATCCTTGAGGTTTTCATGTGCTACAGTTACACCATAATACTTTCCACTGAATCCTTTCGATACAACTACGTAAAACGTTCCTAATTATCAATCTAGCATTAAGTAAATGTAAAAAATCACCCTATTTATTCATTTTTCATGCGTATGTATGTACATTTGTTAATTTATTCGATATATTATGGGTATTGAATGATTACGAAAAGATAATAGGTCGCTCGTATAACACCTTATATTTTTATATCCGTGAAAACTGCAAAATGTATGAAATTCCATTTGTCAAATGAATTTAATGCGGAAGGAGGTTTGTGGTTACTTCATCGGGATATAATAATCAGTTTTGAACTGATAAAAATATAGGAGGCGACATAATGTTTCGTACGATTTCAAATTTCATGAGAGTAGCTGAGATAAGAAACAAAATTCTTTTTACACTAGCGATGCTAATTGTTTTTCGAATTGGCACATTTATTCCAGTTCCTCATACTAACGCAGAGGTATTAAAGGTACAAGATCAAGCCAACGTTTTAGGTATGCTAAACGTATTTGGTGGAGGAGCATTGCAACACTTCTCGATCTTCGCTGTAGGTATTACACCATATATTACAGCTTCCATCATAGTACAATTACTACAAATGGACGTTATACCTAAATTTTCGGAATGGGCAAAGCAAGGTGAAATGGGCCGTAAGAAGTCAGCTCAATTTACTCGATACTTTACAATCATTCTTGCATTCATACAATCCATTGGGATGTCTTATGGTTTTAATAATATAGCAGGTGGACAATTAATAACAGATCAAAGCTGGACTACATACTTATTTATTGCGACAGTTTTAACTGCAGGTACTGCATTTTTACTTTGGTTAGGTGAACAAATTACCGCTAATGGTGTTGGTAATGGGATTTCAATGATTATCTTCGCAGGACTTGTTGCGGCAATTCCGAATGTTGCTAATCAAATTTACTTGCAACAATTTCAAAATGCAGGCGATCAATTATTCATGCACATAATAAAAATGGTTTTAATTGGACTCGTAATTTTAGCGATTGTTGTTGGTGTCATTTACATTCAACAAGCTGTTCGTAAAATACCGATTCAATACGCAAAAGCTGTATCAGGAAACAATCAATATCAAGGAGCAAAAAACACTCATTTACCGCTTAAAGTAAATAGCGCTGGTGTAATTCCAGTAATCTTTGCTTCAGCCTTTTTAATGACGCCGCGTACAATTGCGCAGCTCTTCCCTGATTCAGGCGTATCCAAATGGTTAGTCGCAAATCTTGATTTTGCACATCCAATTGGAATGACGCTTTATGTCGGTCTTATCGTTGCTTTCACATACTTCTACGCATTTATTCAAGTAAATCCTGAACAAATGGCTGAGAATTTGAAAAAGCAAAACGGTTATGTTCCTGGTATTCGTCCTGGTAAAGCGACAGAACAATATGTAACCAAAATTTTATACCGTTTAACATTTATCGGTGCAATTTTCTTAGGTGCAATTTCAATATTACCACTCGTATTTACGAAAATTGCTACGTTACCACCTTCTGCTCAAATTGGTGGTACAAGCTTACTAATCATCGTCGGTGTAGCACTAGAAACGATGAAGACGTTAGAAAGTCAACTAGTGAAACGTCATTATAAAGGGTTTATTAAAAAAGTTAATTAATTATAAAAACACAGTTGGTTATTTTCCCGACTGTGTTTTTGCGTTTACTACCCCGGTAATATACAGGGCTGTTACATTATCCAACTACAGTTCCTTCTCTAATAACCGCCCTTGTTTGAAATACGTCCGGATTGTAGAACGATTTGCTAAAAATACTCCAATCAAAATGAGACACGCTCCAATACCCATCATCGGATTTAATGGTTCTCCTAAAACAATATATCCTACAATAATTGCTATTAACGGTGATACATATAACCACGTCGATGGGAATACAGGATTTGTTTTTGCTAAAAGCCAGTAATATAATCCGTGCCCACCAATTGATCCGATAAATATGAGATATAAAATAGGCCACTGTACGCTCCATGAGGTTAATACAGTTACATTCGGCTGCTCTATTATGAATGATACGATTAGTAGTAAAATCCCTCCATAAAACATTTGAATACCGTTAATAAGAAATGGTGATACACTTCGTAAATCCGAAAGTATTTCTTTTGAGCGAATAGAACCTATTCCGTAAAATAACTCCCCTACTACTAAAACAATACAAGCAATACTCCATATGAAACTTACTTCTTGATGCATTCCTGGTAAAGAAACAAAAATAACACCTATTAGCGCAATAATTAAAGCGAAAAATTGCTCCTTTTGCAATGTTTTCTTATTTCTTCTTGCTTGTAATAATAAAATCATCATAGGACCTGTTGCAGAAAGTACAGCAGCTAACCCAGAAGAAATATATTGTTCAGCCCAGTACAAAGATGCGAATGTCATGAACGTTAAACAAAAACCAGCATACATAATACGTTTTGAAAATACATGCGGCATAATTTCTTTTCGCTTTAACTTAAATATAAACATTAAGATTACTCCTGCTAAAAAGAAACGAATTCCTGCTGAAAATAATGGAGGCGCTCCTGCTTCAATTCCGATTTTTATCGTTAAAAATGTTGTGCCGAAAATAATACATACTAAAATATAATTGAAAATGACCATTTTTCTTCCTCCTTTTTACTCTTAACATGAGTATAGAGGGTTTCGTGTATAACAGTGTATCTATGCTTATAACAGTTACATCAAATTGTAGTTGATTCTCTTTATATTTTTCGCTTTAATTAAATAAAAAGGAAACAAGGTGAAGCCATGAAGATTGTAATACGGAAAGAATCCAACATACCGTATTATCAACAAATATATATGCAAATCGTTGAAAGAGTACAAAGTGGCATGCTTTCATATGGTGACTCCCTTCCCTCATTACGTTGTATGGCCGAAGATTTACAAATTAGCTTATTGACTGTTCGTAAGGCGTATAAGCAGCTAGAAACGAAAGGATATATACGCATCGAGCAAGGAAAAGGCGCTTATATATATAAACGTGTAAAGAAAGAGTTCAAAACAATTCCTTATAAATGGCAACAAACGAAAACTATTAATGTTATGCGTTCTCAATATGCAATGAATCAACACCGAAAATATTATGATTTTTCACAAGCGATTTTATATCCACGTCTATTACCAAATCCATTTCTAGCAGACGAAATGCACAAATTGCTGGATAAAAATCCGATGTTACTAGCAACTTATGGACCTATTCAAGGCGATTATGAACTTCGAGTTGAAATAGTTAATTATCTAAAAGAACATCAGAAATTAGTGACAGACCCCTCTCAATTATTAATTACAAGTGGTGCCCAGCAAGGAATTGATTTGATCGCTCAAACATTATTAAAACCTGGAGATATAGTATTAGTAGAAAGCCCTTGTTATGGCGCAGCACTTGATGTTTTTCTCAACAAAGGAGTGCAGATTATACCTATTAGTCTTGATAAAAACGGCATTCGCTCAGACTTAATAGATGACCTTTGTCAAAGAAAGAATCCTGTTTTGTTATATGTGAATCCTACTTTTCAAAACCCAACAGGTACAGTAATGAGTAAAGAACGGAGATTGGAACTTATAGAACTAGCGGAGTTATATGAGTTTTTTATAATTGAAGATGATTCTTTCGGAGAAATATATTTTGAGGATGCTATAGTTCCTCCTCCAATCAAAAGTTTTGATACGAATGGTCATGTAATATATTTAAAAGGTTTTAGTAAAACGTTAGCACCTGGACTACGTATCGCTGCACTTATAGCCGATGGGCCTATTTTTGAATGGTTATATGCTGTGAAGGGTTCGATGGATATCGGTAGCCCGTTATTAACGCAAAAAGCACTACTTCCTTTCTTACGTGCAGAACGTATGAAAAATCATTTAGAAAAATTACGCACCGCTTTACAAATTAGACGCGATTTAACAATCGCTATATTATCGCCACTAAAAGAAATACACTTTAAAATACCAAATGGCGGCTTTAATTTATGGATTACACTTCCTAATACAATTGATCCTTTTAACTTATTACAAAAAGCAAATGAAGCAGATGTCTCTTTTTTACCTGGAACAGCTTGTCTATTAAATAACGATACAAATAATAACCAATTAAGAATTAGCTATTCCATGTTAAATGAAAAAGATATGGCGATTGGATTAGAGAAATTACATGATACAATACGAAACTTTAATTTTTAAAAGTATGTTCACTAGCCCATCAAACTAAGAAAAGCTAATACCCCAAAATAAAAGTACTTTGGGGTATTATAAAATTATGGAGTACTCCAATTTATCTTTATTCACTACAAGTCAATATACAGCGGCTATCATCATTCCACTTTAATTACAATCTTACCTCTAACATGTTGCCCTTCACTCAAAATATGAGCTTCTCTAACCCCTTCTTCATTAAGTGACACAACTTTACTTATGATCGGTTTGATTTTTCCATGTACAATTAAATTTGATAACTCTTCTAATTGTTTTCCACTTGGTTTTAGCCATAAAAATCCTGATTTTATCCCTTTCACTTTATAATTTGGTTCATGAACAATCGAAACTAGAACACCGCCAGGTTTAATAATTTGAAAACTTTTTTCTTGTACTTCGCCACCGATTGTATCTAATACAATATCAAAATCTGATAGTAGCTCTTCAAATTTATCTTTTTTATAATCAATAACGAGATCCGCTCCTAAATCCTTTAAAAATTCTTCATTTTTACCACTTGCAGTAGTTGCAACAAAAGCTCCAAATGATTTTGCAATTTGGATTGCTAAACTTCCGACACCACCAGCTCCAGCGTGAATAAATACTCGGTCATTTTCTTTTATTTTTGCGTAATCTACAAGACTTTGCCAAGCAGTAAGTCCTGCGAGTGGAATAGAAGCTGCCTCTTCAAAACTTAGGTTAGTAGGCATATAAGTTACTAAATCTGATTTTACCGCAATGAATTCAGCATAAGATCCCTTCCCTATATTTTCAGGTTTCGTAAACACTTTATCTCCTATTTTGAAACCTTCTACCTCTTCTCCAACCTCTTCGATAACTCCAGCTACATCTAACCCTAAAGTAATTGGAAATGAAAATTGCAATTGTTGTTGTAAGTCTCCTTTTCTAGTTTTCCAATCAACTGGATTAACAGATGTTGCGAGAATGCGTATTAATACCTCGTTATATGTAACAACTGGTTTTAAAATTTGTCTTTCTTTTAGTTCTTCAACACTACCATATTCATCAATAACAATTGCTTTCATTTCCTCTCCTCCTTGCTGTTTATTTTAATAACTTACAATTATTTTTCAAAATTTTTTGCTTTGAATGACAATAAACATGTTTAGAGGTGGTATTTATGCTACGCTATTAATTAATGTGAGTTCCAAATTCAATTTTGTGTACATCTTAGAATCATACAGAATTTTATTTTCTATGTTTGTAATAAAATCCAAAAGAAATGGAGATAACACTATGACCGAAAAGATGATTAAAACAAACGGGACTGATATTTGTACAGAAAGCTTTGGAAATCCTAATAATCCAGCAATTTTATTAATTATGGGAGCTACGTGTTCAATGGTTTATTGGGATGAAGAATTTTGTGAACAGTTAGCTAGCACAGGGAAATTTGTCATTCGCTTTGATAACCGTGATGTAGGACGCTCTGTTACATATGAACCTGGAACTTCCAATTATACGGTAACAACTATGGCTGAAGATGCAATTGGGGTGCTGGATGCCTATCATATTGATAAAGCGCACTTATTTGGTATGTCATTAGGTGGCATGATTGCTCAAATTGCCGCTGTAAAACATCCTGAAAGAATTTTAACGTTAACTTTACTAGCAACAAGTGTTATAGGCTCAGATAACAACACTCGCGATTTACCTCCGATGGATGAAAGAATTTTAATACATCATGCAAATGGTGCAAATTTAGATTGGTCAAATCAAAACGCTGTGACAGAGTATTTAGTTACAGGCTCTCGTCTATTGTGCGGCTCAAAACGTTCATTTGATGAAAACAGAGTTTATACACAAGTAAAACTCGAAATAGAAAGGGCTAACAATCTATTAAGTATGTTTAATCACGCTTTACTTCAAGGTGATGATGCTTATGAAGGTGTACTTAGCTCCATACAAGCACCCACATTAGTAATTCACGGAACTGACGATACAGCACTACCATTTGAACATGGTCTCGCACTTATTGATGAAATTCCAAACTCAGCACTTTTAATTCTTGAAGGAGCAGGACATGAAAACCATCCTGATGACTGGGAAAACATTATTCAAACTGTAACAGAACATACATCTAAAATATAGATAAATAATAAATAGAAGGGGCACAAATTTGTGCCCCTTCTATTTATTGGAATAGCGATACACTAACAAAAACCCATCACTGTATCCATATGTATAGTGATGGGCTTACATAAATGTTTCTATGTTTAAAAAAATGGACAATCTAATTGATCAACAGATTCCCATGATTTTTTTTTTACACTTTCGGTGGATTTATTCGCTTCTAGTGGTACGTTTTTAAAAGGATTTACTTCGACTTTTAATAAGGATGAGGGCTCCATATATAATGAGAAAACATGGCTATTTGGTAAAGTTTTTGACACATCAATATCTCCTACTTGTTTAAATAATTGCTGTGCTGCAAAGAAAAAGAAATTAGTTGGGTTTGATTGTTTATTAAGCCATGCAAGCATTTCAGGTGATACTGATTTATGAATATTGATTTTCACTCGATCACCACGTTTATATCGCCTAGATCGCATGTTTCCACCAACTAACTTATCGTTAAGTTTGTAAACCCTAACTCTTTTTGTTTATGTTCTCTATACTTTGGCGAACAAGTGTAGACTAATAATCCTCTTGCATTTGTAAATAGTGGATTATCTACAAAGATAACATTTGTTAAACGCCCTTTTTGTTTTAAAATCATTTTCAAGCTATTTTTAATGATAACTGCGCCCCCACCATAAATAAACACGTATGGATCGTCTTTCATATCATCAATTTTATTAATAATATCAGTTGCGACGCGCGCAGCTAAACCTAATAGTGCTGGTTGTGATTCCTCAACTAATAATGCATTCCTAGGATGTTTATCATTTAAATAAATTTGATTGAATTCTGTAATACTATCAATCGTCTTTGTTGGATACTTCCGGTTCCATCTCGTAATAATTTGTAGTAACGTTTCTTTTACACCGTACGATAATCCTTTACTTAATTGCGGACGGAAATTTACCCCTAACGAAACAACTTCTTCTGTTGTCCCCGCACCAATATCAAAAGACAATAAAGTTTTATCAACAAAATCAATTTCTGAAACTTGATTTTGTTCACATTCTATTTTATGTTTCACAACATTTCCTTCTTCATCATATACAATGCCCCACGTCCCAGAAGCGCCCTCAGGCAGGCATTTACAAAACTCAATAGAAACATTAATAGTAACATCACGACCGTTCGGATAATGGAAAACAACCTTGTGATTTCCCATATAACGTTTTGCATTTTCGGCAGCTATTTCTTGTGTAATAAGCTGCATAGGAAGAGCGACAGATAAATCATATCGAATGTTAATATGACTAGAAGTTGGACTTTGACGCATAGCACTTACTGCTAAACCCGATAGTATTGTAATAACCATTAGCTCATCCGTCGACTTATTCGATTTCTTCTCCACTTCAGTACCTTTTAATTGATCTTGAATGACTTTTTCTCCAACGATGTACCGTACATTATTTAACATTAGCGATGGAGAACTAATGGTCACATCGATATGATTTTCTAATTCAGATAATGACACATCCCCCTCATCTAACAATCCTGTAGGCTCACCTATATATAAAGAATAAATACTCGGAATAAAAATAGGGTCTTGCCCTTTCACCATTAACTTCAAACCGTTATTTCCTGCATCTGCACCAGCTTTTAAAAGTATAGACATAACTACCCCCTAAATTAATCTGACATCCCTTCCAAATATATGCGAGCCTATTCTTTTACATTCAAATGTAATGTAATTTTTTATTTATCATTAAAACAAAATACTATATACCTTCGCCTTGCTTGTAAAAAGTATTTGACATGAACCTTTTCCAATTTTATACTATAAATGGAAAGAGTTTTTTACAATCGTGGGGGTGTTGTTCTAATATGAATCGTAAAAAATTCATTTTAATAACAATTGTTTTATCATTAGTCGGAGTACTTATACACGGAGCTTATAAATACATCAATGGAGGTGTAATTTTAGGTGGAACAATTTTTACAAGCGCTTTAATACTTAGCTACCTCATCAATCATATTACATGGGGAGATCCCCACGGTGTATCAGAAGAAAGTCAGGATGAAATGGGACAGCAAATTACATATAAAAGCTTTAAAATCGCGTATTTTGTACTTGTAGTTGTATTGTTCCTTCTATTACTCTTCTCGGAAGGTTTTTCTATGGGTTCCAATTTAGATGGAGTTAAAAACCTACCACTGTTTATCGCACTTTGTTCTTCATTCTTTATTTATCCTATTGTCGAACTCATAGTTGCAAAACAATATAAATAAAAGATGAGGTTTTCTATATATAGAAACCTCATCTTTTTATATTTACATACCCTCTACAATTGCTTTTAATTTATTAACAGTTCGCCAATTCCTTACTGTAGCTGGTGTATGTAACTTCTGAAATTGGTTCATTAATTTAGAATTCCGAATGCTATTTTTGAAATACAAATATACAACCTTCTCATCTATATAGCAATCTTCAAGTTCACTTTTGTACATAAGTAACTGCTTCCTCTCATCTTCAGAAAATGGATGAGCTAAAAAGGCAACGTGTATACTTTCTCCTTCTAACAAAGCATCCGCCTTATAAGGGGAATATTTTATAGTATTTATTAATTCTTCATTTGTTTTTAGGATGACTTGAACATCAAAATTAAATTCCTTTTTAATTTCAGATTCAATTTTTACTTTTAGAGCGTTTATATCTTCCTCAGATTCAAACACGATATTACCGCTTTGAATATATGTTTTCACTTGTTTTAATCCTATTGATTCAAACAATCGTTTTAAATCTGCCATTTTGATTATTTTATGTCCACCTACATTGATTCCCCTTAGTAACGCAATATAAATTGTCATATCATTACTCCTCGCATATTCATTGACCTTTCAATTATATATGTTGAAACCTTTATCTTTTTTGGATACCTACTTTCGTTTTTACTAACATAACACAAAATAAAAAAAACTTACTACATGAATGTTCAAGAGTAAGTTTTCTATCCCGTTATTTTATTATAGGTAAATGCATTATTATTTGTTGACCAATCGGTCCCATTCTTCTAAAGCCTCTATCTTCGAAGCCAACTTTTTCATATAACTTTTGTGCTGGCATATTTTTTTCATTTACAGCAAGTACAACTTCATTTTCTATTGGAAAATAACGTTTTACAAAATCTTTTAATAATGCCAATGATTTTTTAGCGTATCCTCTTCTTTGTTTATTATAATTTATAGAAAATGATGTTAAAAGTAAAGCATCTTCATTCTCTGTGAACTCTTGTACTCTTTCGCCTGTTTGTAATGCGAAAAGACCAACAGGTACCCCGTTGTAATCTAAAATAACAATTACATTTTTTGTGCGATCGCTTTTTGCTTTTTTCAATAATTCGCCTGGATCTGATGTGAATTGAACTTGTTCACTTGGTAAAGTAAATGATTGTATAATTTCTTTATACGTCTCCTTATACGGAACTAATTGTATTTCCCCAGTATGTATGTTCATGCTATACTCTCCAATTTTTATCAAATTAACTTAAACCTTGCTGTGATTTAGAATGCACTTTTCCATCCAAAAATGTAATTTCAACAAATGAATTTGGATTATTCCCCTTCCAAGCAAAAATTTGTTTAATTTGTGTAGAATGTTCTACCCCTTCTTCTATAAGTAAATTTCCTTCAAAACCGATTAAATCTTTCACTTCTGTATAAGTCATTCCTTCATCTATTTTTGAGAAATGATTTATATTGATAAATTCTTTCTTCTGACTTTCCATCACAGTAGAAGAAGTCGCTGTTTGCTTTTTCACTTCTTTCTTTTGTTCACAGGCTGTCATACTGAAACTTAGGCAGAAACCACATAAAATAAATGCACTTTTTTTCATCATAACAGTTGTCCCTCCCACAATAATTAAACCATATATTCCCTTAAAAATAAACTGAATATTTAATATTATATTTAAAAAGCCTCGTACAATTTAGTACGAGGCTCATTTTACTTATTCAAATGATTATTAGATTGGTCATTCTGTTCTTTTCTTAGTTCTTGTTCTTCATCTTTTGGTAATTGCTTGTCATTATCTTTAATTGGATTCGTTTCTCTATTTTCAATCATATCATTCGGAACTTGTGGCATCACGCGGCCAACAATTGCTGCTAATTCATCCAGTATACCTTCGCCAGTTTTCCCTTTTTTAATTTGCTTTCCAATTTGTTTCAGCCGTTCATACGTATCAACATCAGCTACAACGACTGCATTCGCACCATCCGGATCGTTTTTTAAACTTTCTGCAACAGAGTACTTAATTGACTCAACACGAGTTCGGTCTAGTTTCGCTTTTACATCAATACCTACAATAGCATATTTTCCAACAACTACTGCTGTTGCATCATTCACACCTGGCACACTTGCCGCTAAAGATGCTAAATGATCCGCTGCTTTTTCATTTGGCTTATTTGATTTGTTTGTATAATTAACATTTTTCATTGAGACATTTTTTTGTTCTGGCTTTTCATTTGGATTGTCTTTTTTTCCAATACTGCATCCAGTTATAAAAAAGCAAAGCATCAACACATATATTAGGATTTTCATTCTTTTCACCACTTTACTATTAAGGTTTAATCATAAATTTTTTCAACAGCTTGCATTTTTTTCACTTTTTCTTCTGCTCCGCTATTCGCATTGATGAAAATTTGATACGTATCTTTCCCTAACGTTCCAACAAATTCATAGCAAAGTACTTCATTATGCAAATCATTTACTACAACTGCTTTTCGCTCTTCCATCACTTTCACATCAGGGTTAATTTTCTTCCTTGCTTCTGCTGCAGTTAGCTTGGCAGACGGAATTGTTCGTTTTTGATGTGATGCTAAATATTCTTTTGCAGAAAATCCAACGATAGATCCGTCGTCTAAAGCAATTTTCATTTGGATTGCTTCCGGATAAATCCGTACGCCATTCTCATTTACTACATAAGTAAACACGCCGATAGTATCATATTGAGAACTATCATAGAGCTCCATATTATTAAACTTATGATCCTTTAAAAACGTCAATCCTTTACTTCCTGCATCATTTAAACTAATTTTCTGTTCTTTAATTTCTCGATTATTCATTACCCAAATTGGATATCCGCCTTTTCCGGTAATATCCATGTAAAACTCATTATTCGTTGCAGAGTCTTTAATCTTCACACTATAGAATGATTCTTTCGCACCTTTTCCACTTTTCTCTACATCGACTTTTTCATTTCCTTTTAAATTTAAAAATGATTTTGCGATTTTTGCTGCTTCATCTTTAGAAATTGCCTTTCCTTCTGCTTCAAATCCACCTTTTTTATTTTTTTGTGCACTTGTAAAGGTCGGTCCGAAGTTTGTAGAAGAGTATGATGTTACGTTTTTCTCTACAGTTTTTAATCCATCAATAATTGTGTTATCTGCTGGATCGCGATTTGATGCAAGTGCCATTTCAACATCCATCCAGCGTAAATTATTTTTCAAAACAAGATGTTGTACTTTCCTTAGTTCATCTTGTATATTTCCCGCATTTGAATATAAAGTTTGCAACGTTTTATATTCTTGTTCATTTAACGGCTCTTTTTCTAAATCACGAATGGCTGCACGGTAACTAAAATCACCGATATTTGCTAAAAACTCTTCCGTTTTATTAAACGGCATTAATGTTAACGGGAGTTGTCCTACATCTGAACGAGCTTCAGATGTTAAACGCCATACATCTGCTAATGCAGGTGATAAAGATGAGCGTGAATTCATCGCAAGTGTTGTACCAATTTTATCGTGTAATAAATCAACTTCGTATGCTAAATCATGGAATGCTCGTTGATAACTATTTTCCGCTCGAATTAAAACCGCATTTTTCTCTTGGTGCTCTTTATAGCCCCAATATCCTGTTCCAACTACACCAACTGTTAATAATACAATGATAATACCTCTTAACATTGTCCCACCTCCGCTCTATTTACAGAAAATATGTTTACCAATTTTTTTAATTTGTGGACGAGTCCAAATCCATTTACTTGTCGCAGTATCTGGGTTGAAATAATATAAAGCATTTCCTGTTGGATCCCAGCCGTTTATCGCATCTAAAACCGCTTTTTTCGCTGTTTCATTTGGCGTTAAATATATTTGTCCATCAGCCACCGCTGTAAACGCTCTCGGCTCAAAGATTACACCTGAAACGGTATTTGGGAATGATGCGCTTGTAACACGGTTCAAAATAACTGCAGCTACTGCAACTTGTCCTAAATACGGCTCACCACGTGATTCTCCATATACTGCATTTGCCATGAGCTGAATGTCATTTTGGGAATAACCGTTCGGAACATTTGTCCCTTTATTTTGTGGTGGTTTATTTTCTTGTGCAGTGCCACCACTATTTCCTTTATTCGTTGTCGTCCCTTTATTCGCAGTCGACTTATCATACTTTGTTGCCTTTACGAGCATCTGCTTCGTTTTAGCACCCGCTAAACCATCAACAGGTAGTCCAAATTTCTCTTGAAAATTCCGAAGTGCCCAATATGTACCCCATCCGAAAACACCATCTACTTTTCCTGTATAAAATCCGTTATATTTCAAACGAGATTGTAGTTCAATGACATCTTCACCGGATGCTCCTCTTTGAATGACTTGATTAGAAAAAGCTTCTACATTCTTTAGTTGTATACTACTGACCATTAAAGACAGTCCTATGAACGCAAGTAAAACTGCTATTTTAAAAATAGCTTTTTGGCGCATAATTTTCCCTCCTTAATTACAGAAATGATTTCTTGGTTATGTTTTGTAAAAGCCTCGCTTTTATGTAAAGAAGACAAAAAAATCCAAACTTATATCGTTGAAAGAATATGTAAACAATATACAAAAAGGAGAAAAGGAGTTCATTATGAAGCAATTGTTAAAGCGTATCGCATTCGTCATTCTTTTATTAACAACATGTTTAAATATATATACCGGGTCATCGATTGTTCATGCACAACCGCCTTATGCAAAATGGGGTAAACTTGCTGTAGAAAAGACGAAAGAACAATATCCGAAAGCAGAGATTGTTGATTATCTTCATATAGGTAGAAAACCAAAAACGGTTCAAATAACTGTTGAAAAGTTTAAATTGTGGCTACGTGAAGATGGAAAAGAATATGGTGTTTTTGTTGATGTAGAATTTGAAACGAAGACAGAGAAATTTATAAAGTTGTCGTTTCAGAAGACGAGTAGATAAAGTAAAACTTTAATCAGTGGGGGGTTTGTTCATCTCCCACTGATTATTAGTTGAACCAATCGGGCTTTTACGGGCAGTTGATCCCCCATCTAACTTCTTTGCTTTCGCTGAATTTTGAGGTGGGGGTCTTACTGCCCCGTTAATGCGGGATAAAATGAAACCCCACTGTTAAAAACGGAAACAGTGGGGCTCCTTGCATTTCTAAAATTCTTTCCTAAAGTTTCGATTCCCTAAAAATCTTACCAATATACAAATAGCGCCAATTACAACCGCTATCCCTATACTGTATAAAAGTACTTTACCATACCCACCTATTCTTGGATCTAAAAACGGATATGGATACCAATTCACGATTGGGCCACGTATTAAGCTATATACAACGTAAAAAAACGGGAATAAGAGCCAACTTGCAGATTGTTTCCAAGTGATTTTCTTAATAGGTGGATTTAAAATCCAATCTAAAAGCATTGCAATCGGCATGATATAATGTAGCACTGTATTTACCCATGGTATTGCCGTTTGAAGTGACTCTTCTAATCCTCTTAATAGCAAAAAATAAATGAGTCCTGTCGTAAGTATGTATACCGTTGCCGCACCTCGAAGTATACTAAATTGTTCTGAGCGACCAAATGTAGCTGTTCCGATACTACTTAAAAGGAGAATACATACAACTAAAATGTTACTTTCAATCGTAAAGAAACTAAAAAAATTAACTGGATTGAACGGTTTCAATTGTGCCCTGATTATGAATTGCGTAATAATGGCACTACATGCTAGAAGACTTAAACATAGTCTAAATAAAGATAAAGTTTTTTCATCCCTCATACATTCCCTCCTTTTCTTATATATAATTGGAATTTCCCTGTACATGCTCAATAAATAATTTTAATGGAACGAGCCCACGTTTTGGCATATGACTACTTATAATAGCTACTACTTCTAACTGAGGAATGATAACGATGTATTGTCCGCCGTACCCCATAGCGAAATATATACAATACGGTATGTGAAATCTTTCGTTATGTAATACCCACCAGTGATATCCATATGCGCCAACATGTTCATATGTTTCAAATTGCGCCCTACTTGACTCTTCTAACCATTTCGCTGATACAATTTCTTTCTCATTCCAATATCCATTTTGCAAACATAGTTTTCCTAATTTTAATAAATCGGTAGATTTCATTTTCATACCGAAGCCGCCGACATATATACCTTGCGGATCTTGTTGCCACTCATATTCGCTAATTTCTAATGGCTCAAATAAATATCTTTTCACAAACTGCTCTGTCGACATCCCAGTAGCTTCTTGAATAATATAGCTAAGTAAATGTGAAGAACCTGAATTATAATTCATTTTTGTAGCAGGTTCTTCAATTATTGGCTTTTCTAATATGTACTGTACCCAGTTCTCTGATTCTACAAAGTCATTTGGGAATACTACTCCATTCCCAAACTCTTTCCAATCCTCACCAGTAGTCATTGTTAATAAGTGATACAGCGTTAAATCATGTTTTTCCCCAGGTACATTTTCAATCCACTCTGTAATCGGTGTATGTATATCATTTATATAGCCCTTATCAATTGCAATACCAATTAATAAAGATATGATACTTTTTGTAATCGAATTTATTTTATATAAGTTATTTGCACATTCGGGTGTTTTATAATACTCAGTTGTTAATTCCCCTTTTTGATAAATAAGAAATGTATTCACTTTTTTCTTTTCAAATTTATTTTGTAGTTGCTTAAAATCCAAAAATCTTACCTCCATTAAAATAGTTACTTCATTTATTATATCTTGTTCCTTTTATTAAAACATAATTGTGCTCAAATAAAAAAATAAGCTTATCAGCCATAATTAGCTGACAAGCTTATTCCTATAATTTCGTACGAACATTCCAAAGTTCAGGGAAGAACTGTTGATCAAGTACTCGTTTTAAATAAGATACACCTGAAGATCCGCCAGTTCCCATTTTATTTCCGATAATGCGTTCTACCGTTTTCATATGACGGAAACGCCATTGTTGTAGCCAATCTTCGATATCAATTAATTTTTCAGCAAGCTGATATAAATCCCAATATTTCTTCACGTCCGCATACACTTCTATCCAAGCCGCTTCTACAGTTGCATCTTCTTCGTAAGGCTGCGTAATATCACGATTTAACACATCTTTATGAATTTGGAAGCCTTCTTTAACAAGCGCCTGTATCGCAACATCATACAAACTTGGTGCGTGTAGCGCTTTATGAAGTCGAGCGTGTAATTCTGGATCTTTTTCATAAATCTTTAATGCATGTGGTGTTTTATAACCAAGTGCGTACTCAATCATTCGATATTGATACGATTGAAAGCCTGAAGCTTGACCGAGTGAATCACGGAATTCAATATACTCAGATGGCGTTAATGTCGCAAGAATATCCCAAGATTGAATAATTTGCGATTGAATTTTTGATACACGTGCTAACATTTTAAATGCCGGTGCTAATTTATCGTTTTTAATCGATTCAATTGCTGCATTTAGTTCATGTAAAATAAGCTTCATCCAAAGCTCACTAGCTTGGTGAATAACGATAAATAACATTTCATCATGATGGTCTGATAATCTCTTTTGAGAAGATAGTAAACTATCTAATTGTAAATACTCACCATACGTCATATTTTCCTTAAAATCCGTGTGAATCCCTTTTTCCATAATTACCTTTTCATTTTCTTTCATATTAGTCAAACACCCCTTTTATATGTTTCTACTTATATTGGTCTAATGACAGCTCGAACTGGACTTCCATCTGCATCTGTTAACGCAAGTGGTAATGCAATTAATTCGTAATCGCCGTCTGCTACATGATCTAGTACGACATTTTCTAAAATATGAATTCCATATTTAAACAATTGATGATGTGCTGCTAGTTCTTTATCATCTAACGGATCAACTGATGGTACATCCACTCCGATTAAACGAATTCCCTTATCAGAAAGAAACGGTGCAATATCAGCACGTAAATGCGGGATCACATCTGGAAATTCTTCTGCTTTACCATGTGAAGATGTACGTAATAATAGTCGTTCTACACCTTCTAAATGAAAACTTTCTAATTCTTTTTTTCCGATGCTTTCAAGGTTAGAAACGTCAATGATTCGCGTAGGTCCGACATAAACTTGAACATCTAAATCTATTACTTTCTTTCCGTCATTATCAAAATGAAAAGGCGCATCAATATGAGTACCTGTATGAATACTCATCGTTAACTTTCCGACGTTTACTGAACCGCTCTCTTCTTTTGACCATGAAACTTCATACGAGAACGGTGTATCTCCTGGCCAAGTTGCAATATCATTATTTAATGGCTGTGAAATATCAATCCACTTTGATGTTTTCATTCTTATGCCACAACCTCTCGTTTATTTTCAAATTGTTTATACTCTTCCTCCTTCATAACTTTCTTTAAAATTTGAACAGACTTCCATACTTCTTCATACGTATTGTATAAAGCTACTGGCGCAAGTCTTATCCCATTTGGTGCTCTGAAATCTGGAATTACTCCATTTGCCTTTAGTGCTTTACAGATACGCGCTGCTTCCGCATGCTCTAAATAAATATGTCCACCTCGTTTTTCATCCTCTAACGGGTTTCCAATTGTAAATCCGAAATCTTTTAATTCATGATCAATTAAATCCAGCATGTATCTCGTAATATGTAAAGACTTTTTACGTAAACGTTCCATACCAGCATCTTTAAAAATTTCAAGAGAACCGATTAACGGTGCTGTACTTAATACGTGAGGTGTACCAATTTGATAAGCACCTGCATGATCAGCTGCAGTTAATGTATGCTCCATATCAAACTGTTTATCTTTTCTAGAACTAAACCATCCAGACAATCCTGGCAGTCTATTAAAATGTTTACTATTTACATAAAGACCTGCAACACCACCCGGCCCTGCATTTAAATATTTATAATTGCACCATACAGCGAAATCAACATCCCACTCTTTAAAATGATGTGGAATAGAACCAATTGAATGACATAAATCAAATCCGATATGAATGCCACGTTTATGAGCTTCCACTGTTAAACGTTTCATATCAAGAATTTGACCACTTCTATATAAGACTGAAGGTAATAAAATTAAAGCGATATCATCTTCCATTGCCTGAATAATATCTTCTTCAGAAAGTGTTCGACCATCTTGGCTTTTCACTCTTACTAAATGCTCATCTGGCTCTAAGCCTTTTAAACGAATTTGACTTTGAAGTGCATAAATATCTGACGGGAAAGTTAATTCATCCGCAAGAATTTTTGTACGTATTCCTTTCGGCTCATAAAACGTCGCAATAACTTGGTGTATATTCGCAGTCGTGGAACCGGTTACAATAGTTTCTTCTGGTAAAGCTCCAATAAGAGGTGCCGTCAGTTCACCTAATTTCTCCGAAAGGAAAAACCATGGATGTTCGCCTTCTGTCCAGCCATCAATGCCATACTCTTTCCATGAATCTAGTAAAGTAAGTAACGATTTTTCTGCTCTTTTCGAAAGTAGTCCTAATGAGTTTCCATCTAAATATATAGTTCCTTCTTTTTTATAGAATTCAGTTTGAAAATCTTTCAGTTCATCATGTTTATCACACTCAAGCGCATACTCATAAGTTGGTTGAAATGGTTCTTTATACATGGTGTCACCTTCTCTTAATTTTCTTTTTATTCTAACTAATTGAAATATATCACCTTAGTTGATATAACGTCAATGATATTATGTCAGTTGACTTTACATACTATCTTCTTTTACAATACAATTATATTTTCAGATATTTCAGTATAAAGAGGTGATTCTTTGAAAAACACTACTCTTTCAACTAGAAAACACCGCTCCTTAGAAACAAAAAAGAAACTATTACATTCGGGTTACACTATTTTTATTACTAATGGATTTCAGAAAACGACAATCACGCAAATTATTAAACATGCAGAAACTGGTTATGGAACAGCATATGTATACTTTAAAAACAAAGATGATCTCCTTATCGTGTTAATGGAAGATGTTATGAATCGTTTTTATAATATTGCTGGGCGCTCTTTCTTCCCTCAAACGAAAGCAGCAGCACGTGACTTGATTCAAAATCACGTTAGAGCATTCCTACAATTAGCAGAAGAAGAACGAGCTATTTTGCAAGTTGTCGAAGAAGCAATCGGATTATCAAAAGAGATACGTCAAAAATGGGGTGAGATTCGCGAACGCTTTATAAAAAGTATTTCGCAGGATATTACTTACTCTCAAGAAAGTGGATTAGCGCATCCTGAATTAAATAAAGAGCTCGTGGCACGCGGTTGGTTCGCAATGAATGAAATGTTTCTTTGGACTATTGTACAAAATAACAAAGAAGTAAAACTAGAAGAAATAGTGTATACATTAACGGAGATGTATACAACGGGATTATATAAATAGCGCACTTCACATATTTAAAGTGTGCTATTTTTTCTTAAAATCATCATTCTAACTATAAATGGAATAGCCTATTATAATAATTGCGAGTATGTATGTGATTATTATAATCATAAAAATACAACCTGTTTTATTTTATTGTTTTAACCTACTCACAATTCCAATAATAAACTTATACTCAGCTCTACTTTTCCTTACTTTCTTAAAGCCCTCTTTCGTATCAAAAATAAAACACATTTTCCGAAACCAAACACGGACATAAAATGATTCAAAATAAATAGGTCTCACAATTCCTTTTTCCTCAAATTCAGTACCGTCTGTATTTTCGGTCTCTGTTCGAACGAACCATCTATTCCCGATACCAATTTCAATATACTTCACATACTAACCTCCTTTAGGGAATTTCCCGTCTAACTATTTTATTATTTCCCTGGGAAGCGCACATTCCGACAGAACATGAGCTCAAAAAGAAAAAGCAGATTACAAAAATCTACTTTTATAGATTAAATTTTTGCATTCGTTTATAAAATGTACTACGGGGTACATCCAATAGTTTTGCGGCTAACGAAACATTTCCGTTCGTCTTTTGAAGCGCTTCAATCATACTATCATGCTGTATTCTTTCACGGAAACTTAATGTATGTTCTTCATTATTTTCTGTTTGCAACTGGGATTGTCTTTCACTTCCCATCATTGTTTGTATCAAAAAAGCGACTTGTTTTTCGCATATTTCCCGTCCTTGCGACAAAATGTAAATGCGTTCTAATACATTTACTAGTTCTCGAATATTTCCGGGCCATGTATGTTGTAAAAATTGATTGCAAATACTCTTCGGAAATACAACATTCCAATTCTTCCGTTCGCAAAAGTGTTGTATAAAATATGGAATATCCTCTTTTCTTTCTAGTAACGATGGAACATATAACGGATAAACGTGCAAACGATAATATAAATCTTGACGGAATTTCCCTTCTTCTACTAACCGTAGTAAATCTTTATGTGTGGCAGTAATAATACGAATATTTACTGGTACCTCTTTTGAACTTCCTATTGGAGTTATTGTGCGTTCTTGTAAAACACGCAATAAGGCTACTTGCATCTCTGATGGTACTTCACCAATTTCATCTAAAAACAATGTTCCTCCATTCGCTTGTTCAAATTTCCCTTTATATCCTTGACGTCGCGCACCTGTAAACGCACCTTCAGCATAACCGAACAATTCACTTTCCATTAATTCTTTAGGCAAAGAACCGCAGTTAACAGCTATAAAGGGCCCGTCTTTTCTTGGACTATTTTCATGAATCGCTCTCGCAACATATTCCTTTCCTACTCCTGTCTCACCACATACATACACACTAGCATCAGTCGGTGAAACAAGCTTAATTTCTTCTAGTGTGTGTTGAAATGCTTTGCTTGTCCCGGTAACTCCTGAAAAAGTAATTCCTTTTATAAATGTGAAAGCAGAATATGTATTCATTTGTTTGTTTTCCTTTAAATACATACATTTCCCGATCATTCTTTCATTACTATATACTGGTATCTCTAATTTAGTTTCCAATCCATAGCGCATTAAATCTTCAAGTTTCATTCTTGACCAATTAGTTACTCGTTCCCGAACGCTCTTACTCGCAGAAACGATAACATCACGATGATTACAAATAACTACTTGTTCATCACTATCAATGACATCTAAAAAACGATGAATTAAGTGTAATTCATTTTGATGAACTCTTATGCTACATTCACGTTCTATCGCATGTGCAATTGAAGTTACCATACCGAGCATATATGGATGCGAAAATTCAATTGGACAGGAGAAATCTAGAACACCAATTAATTTCCCGTCATCGTTATGAATGGGAGCAGCCGCACAACTCCAGCTATGAGATGCCACGGAGTAATGTTCAGTACCACTTATCATAATAGCTTCTTCAATTTCTAATGCTGTTCCTATTGCGTTTGTCCCCACAGCTGCTTCCGTCCATTTTACACCTTCAATAAAATTAATATGTTTCGCTCGCTTTAACGTTTGTTTATTTCCACTTAAGGATAGAACATAACCATCTGGATCGATTAATAATGCCATCATTTGTAGTTCATCAATGGTTTTTCTCATATTTTGTATTTGAGGTAATGCTATATCAAGGAAAATTTCACTCTTTTTCTTTTGTTCTTGAAAAATATTAGAAGACAAAATTTTCTGACCTTTATTCATATGAGGATTCACATTTGCTTGTTTACATCGATGCCATGACTCTGAAATTCTTTCGTTTATACGGTTCGAATCAAGGACTCCTTTATCAATAAACTTTTTCCATGTGTGTAAGTAAAACGGTGAAGCTAACATTGTATCATCTCCCTTTTAATTGTTTTGGAGATTTATTCCGCATTAACGGGCAGTAAGACCCCCACCTCAAAATTCAGCTAGAGCAAAGAAGTTAGGTGGGGGTCAGGCTACCCGTAAAAGCCTGATTGGTTTAACTAATAATTAGTGAGGGATGAATAACACCTCCACTGATTAAAGTTTCACTTTATAAAACATACTTTTATTATAAAACTGAATAAAAGCGTTTTCAATACAACTAGAAAGACGACACAAATATGTTAATAATTTGAATATCTTAATGCATTTCTTTATTCTTTTTTAGTAGCACTATATTTTGTATAATGGACGCAAAGAAAATACATAACCAAAACCATTTTTGTGGATTACCATTTATAAAGAAAACAATCACGGCTGCAAATAAAATAGTGGATGCTAAACTAAAATATAATTTTGTTTTAATTTCAATTATCCCTCACCCCTCTGTTACTTTACAGTACATACTAACTCTTCATTTTTCATCTCTACTATGTACTCCTGTAAAACATATTCTTTCCCGCCATGGTTTTCATACCATTCATGTATTCTTCTAACATGCCTCTCGTCACTTCTAATTTTCGATTCTATTTCTTTATACTGTTCATAACTATCATATTCCCATATGGCAAATACTTCAGACGTACCATTCTTATTATCTTTCATCCAGCGTCCTATTAGCCTAGAACCATGCTTTAATTGATTAGGTAAGTTTGTGTTATTGAAATGATCATTAAATACTTCTATGAATTCATTTTTCACTACATAGTACTTCCTTCTGTAAAACATACTTCTTCACCTCTTTTATGAAAAGTATCAGTAAACCTTCCCATCACTACCGTATTATAATACTTTCCATCCGATAGTCTTTTGTCATTTTTCAAAATGCCTTCTACTTCAAAACCTAATTTTTTATAAAGATGAATAGCTTTCTCGTTTGTCTCTAATACTTGTAAAGATATTTTATTTACTGCATTTTCGTCAGCCCATTTAATAGATTGTTGTAATAGGCTCTTACCCATTCTATATCCCCAAAACTCTTTTAAAATACAAACGCCAAACTCCACTTTATGAGATAATCTCTTAAAATTTGATCCTTCACATCTTGAAAATCCAACAATTCGATTGTGCACTTCTACAACTAAAAAGAGATTCTTCGTCTCTTCAATATCTGTTTTTATTATTTTTTGAAACCCTAGATTATCTATAAATCCCTCTCCAGCATCTCTATCCATATTTTCAGTTTCTCCATCAATCTGAACTCTAATTTCCGATAACTGCTCAGCATCTTTCTCAGCTGCAGAACGAATTGTATAAGTTAATCCATTTATATGAAACTTTTGCTCTTTTACAATCATGTCAAACTCCTTTCAAATGAATATAATGGCGCTATTACAACTTGTTTACCTTGTTTCTCAAAGTCCTGAACAGTTTCTTTACTAGCCTCTTCGTCAGTTATAATAATGTCAATTTCTTTTAGAGACTCTCCTCTTATAAAACAATCTATTCCAAGTTTATTATGCGGAACTAAACAAATATTTCTTCTAGCAATTTCACTTACTCTTTTACTAAAATAAGCAACTTCAGGTGTTGCAGTACTAATACCTTGTAATGAAATGCCTCCACCTGTAGAGAAATAAAGATCAATAGAAAATCTACTTATCAATTCAGAGGCAAGTGTATCAGTAATATTCCCTGAAGGTTTTACTTTTCCGCCAATTAAATACGTATCAATATTCTTATATTCTCGTAGATAACCAGCTATTTCTATAGAATTCGTAATAACCGTAAATGATACTTCCGGTAAATATTTCAGCATCGCATTATGAACGGAAGCCCCACCAATAAAAATTGAATCACCTTCTTTTATATAAGATACCGCAACTCTTGCAATTGTGTCCTCATATATTGAGCTATCACTATAACGTTTAGCTGGTTCCGCAGCTAAGTTTCTCACTCGCGTAAGTTCAATTGCACCTCCGTGCGTTCTTTTTAATAAACCATCCTTTTCCATAATAGACAAATCTCTTCTTATAGAATCAATAGACATATCAAATCTTTCCGCAAGATCTTTTACGATTACTCTTCCATCTGTACTAAGTAGTTCTAAAATTTTCTCCCGACGTTCTTCAGTAAACATGTTATCACCACCGTTATTGAAGATTCAGAAATTTGAACTTTATGTTAATTATATGCACGTTTCTTCCGTTTCACAATATTTTCAATCCTTTTTCTTCCGTCTTTATGCAGGTTTTCTCTCTTTTTCTATTTTGTTAACTTTACATAAAATAAATGCACATTTGTATATTCTACTAAAAGACTTCTATTTATTTCCTTATTCATGTAAAATTATTCCTATGTTTTACTTTTTAATACAGAAAGGAATTACTATGAAATCATTAATCAAAACGACATGTACAGCATTATTATTTACAGGAATATTAACAGGATGTAATAGCAATACTACACCAAAACAAGAAAAGAGCGCTCTCGAAAAGAATGCAATGCACTATGGAGAAATAGTTAAAAACGAATACTATAGAGCAACAGTTGAAAATGCAAAATTTGAAAAAATAGACAAAGAGTGGCGCCTTACTACTCGTGTTATGATTAATAATGTTCGAGACGATGGACAAACTATTGATCTTTCGAAAATAAAATATTTCATACAAGATGAAAAAACTGGTCAGAAATATGAAGGTGAAGCTCATCCGATAGATGACGAGCACTATAAAAATGTTCCACACAAATTTTCTTTAACTACTGACGTTGTATTTGAAATGAAAACTTCTCCTAAAGACTTAAATAACATGTATTTGTATATTGATAGTAAAGTTGCTCCATTAACAAATACATATTGGAAGCTTGGGAATCTAGCATCAAAATAAAAAAACAGTCTTTATTGACTGTTTTTTTATTGTTGAACTTGTAAATACCATCTAAAGGAACTCTCTTTATTATTAGTTAATATACATGTAACTTAATCATTTTTTCTCAAGGAATACATCTGCTGCCCAAATCGTCACTTCTCTAAATGGACAGTCAAATAAAACACCTAGTTCAAAACCATCTTCAGTAAGAGCTATTTCATGATATAGCCACCAAGCACTTTCAAAGTTTTCTGGCATAGAACACTTGGTTACTCCTATAAAAGTTACTTCAAGTTTATCAAATTCACTAAAAGTACCACTGCAATCTAATACGATAGACAAAGTATCTTCTGATTTTCTCTTTACTACTTTAATCACACTATCATGTAGTGACATCTCATGTAGCTGAGCAACATGAGACGGAAGTTTTTTCTTAATGGAATTAAAATGTTTTAAGTATGATTGATCTAATTGTGCCATTCTTGCCTCATAATCTGCTGTCCACTCTAACAAAAGTTTCTTTAATTCATTAGGTAGATATACTGAATCAAACATGTTGTTATGAATGTATGGATGTAGTGTTTCAGGAAGATAGTGTAATAAATCTTCTTTCCTTTCTTCTACTTCGTCTTTCAAACTTTGTATATAATCGGGATCTATGTCTTTCCATTCTTCTATTGACTCTATGAAATGCACAAATCCTGAAATTTGCATTTCTTTATACCAATCTTTTGTGAAATATTTCAATTACATCTCTCCTAAAACATTTTATCATCCAAGAAAAGCAATGTATCCGCTTATTATATCATTCCAATAATCATTTTTTCTAAAAAAAAAATGTAAAAATGTAAATATTCCGCCTATTTTTTCTAAAACTTCAGAATATTTACAAAAATAATAAATTAGAATACATTTTAGTTGTACAAGATTCACCTGTACAAAAATCTAAACAAAAAGGGATGGTTATAGGTTGAAGAAATTAGTAGCAGGAACATTAGTAGCGGGTTTTGCATTAACTGGCGGACTAGGCGTAGCAAGTGCTGAAGAAAAAGGTAACACAATTAAGTCATTTGATTATTTAAAAGTGGATGAACAGAATGTTACTTCATTTGCAAAATTAAGTGATCAGGATAAGAAAGACATCCAAATTACTATGGTATTACCAGAGCAAAATGAAAATGGAGATTGGCTAGCTTATGGTTTTACTAGTAGAGAAACATTGGATGCTTATATTGAAAAGGATAAAAAAGTACTTAAAAATAAAATTAATCCTTTAGGTAGTGGTGCTGGTAGTACTGATTTTTATGAACATAAAGATAAAGGTGGCCAATATATTTACTGGAGTAGCGGCTTTAAAAACTTACCATCTAGCTGGAACGACAGAATTTCTTCTGTAAGTACAGCGTCACCTTCTGCAAGTTATTCAACGACACTTTGGGAGCATACTTCTACACAAGGATATGGAAAAGGTGTTTTATTTAAACACGCTGATTGGTATGGTAAAACTGCTAATTTAGCTCCTGATTGGAACGATATAACTTCAGCTATTGAAATTAAATAGTAAAAATTCAAACCACTATTCTCTCATTCATTTAGAGAATAGTGGTTTATTATATTTTCATTTAAGCATGTACAGCATGTCCTATCGCCTGCAATAAAGCTTCATGAATTGCCTCAGATAAAGTTGGATGTGCTGCAATATAACCTCTCATAATATCAGCGGTAACTTCTGTATGAATCATTACGGTGCCTTGACCAATTAGTTCAGTTGCACGAGGACCGATAATAGAAATCCCTACAATTTCTTGATATTTAGGTTCCACAATGACTTTTACTTTCCCCATTTGTTCTCCTAAAATAAGAGCTTTTCCATTCGCTGTAAAAGGAAATTCTCCGATAATAATATCACCATATTGTTCTCTTGCACCTTTTTCACTTAAACCGACGCTAGCTATTTCTGGAGCTGTGTATATACAACGAGGCACAGCACGATAGTTTACTTTCACATCTTCTCCGCTCGCATGTAATGCCGCTGTCGTTCCTTCATGAAAGGCTACGTGAGCAAGCTGTATTCCTCCAATAATATCACCGGCTGCGTAAATATGTGATACGTTCGTTTGCATATGCTCATTTACAGTAATCCCTTTATTTGAAAATTGAACTCCTGCTTTTTCTAATCCTAAATCTTGCACACGAGGTTTTCTACCAACAGAAACGAGAACAAATTCTGGAGTTACTTCGTGCATACTTCCTTCGTATTCAAACGAAGCCTGTTTCTTATAATTGTTTAATCCTTTTAAAGCTGCTCCTGTGAAAATTTCTACACCATCTTTTTCTAGTTTCTCTCTTAAAATGCTTGCGATATCTTCATCCTCACCAGGTAGTAATTGCGGTGCCATTTCAACAATCATTACTTTCGTTCCAAGACGACTATATATACTGGCAAATTCGCAACCTATTACGCCACCGCCAACAATAAGTAATGAAGCTGGTATGTTTTCAAGAGACATCGCATGACTACTATTTAAAATCCATTTCCTGTCGAATGGAGCAAAAGGTAATTCAGTAGGTTCTGAACCTGCCGCAATAATGAATTGTTCTCCAACCACTATCGCTTCCTTATTCCCCTGCATAACTCGCAGACGATGATCCGTTTCAAATTTCCCTTTCCCCTTTATAACTTTAATTTTATTTTTCTTCATTAAATATTGTATTCCTTGTACGAGCTGCACAACAATTTGTGATTTTTTGGTCTGTATTTGATTCCAATCAATTGATATACTTTGCTTATCTACTAATACACCAAAACGTTGCGCATGATTAACAATATTGTATACTTCAGCACTTTCTAACAAAGATTTCGTAGGCATGCACCCGACATTTAAACAAGTTCCACCAAGATCAGCTTCATCAATAAGAGTAACATCTTTCCCAGTTTGAGCTGCGGTAATTGCCGCCACATATCCAGCGGGTCCGCCTCCAATAACTACTAATTTATTCATTCTCCCACCTTCTCTTTATAAAAGAATTGTTACCGGTTCTTCTAAGTATTGTTTAATTGTGCGTAAAAATGCAGCTGCTGGTACACCGTCTAGTACACGATGATCAAATGTTAAACTTAAAGGTAACATACTACCTTTTTTTATTTTCTTTCCTTTATATACTGGAACATGTTCAATTGCACCTACACCTAAAATACCAGTTTCAGGTGTATTTAATACTGGCGTAAAATATTCGATACCAAAGCTTCCTAAATTACTAATTGTAAATGTCGTTCCTTGCATATTATCACTATTTAAACTACCTGCTCGTGCCTTTTGTGCCACATTTTTAATCTCTTTAGATAACTCTACTAAAGATAGATTATTTGCAAAGCGAATAGCCGGAACGACTAAGCCGTTTTCTAACGCTACTGCCATACCTAAATGAACATGTTCAAATTGATGGATTGCATCATCTATATAAGCACTGTTCATTTCCTTATGCTCCTGAAGCGCTAATACAACAGCACGAGAAACCAAATCAGTAATGGTTAGTTTGTTATCGTACCGTTTTTGTACAACTTCCGCTATTTCTTTATGTAAAGCAACTAAATCCGTAACATCTACTTTCATCGTTAATGTCAATTGTGCGGTATTTTGGAGGCTTGCTTGCATCCGATTTGCGATCTCTTTCCGCATACCGGTAACAGGAATTACTTTACTTTCTTCTTTTACAAACGTTTCTGGGGTAGCAACTTTTTCTTCAAGTACTTTTAATACATCTACCTTTGTAATTCTCCCACCAGGACCTGTTCCTATTAATGTGGAAATTCCAATATTTTCAACTGTTGCCATTTTCTTTGCTACAGGAGATATTTTTATTCTTTGTTTCTTTGATCTTTCTTCCGCGTACGGTTCAGGATGTTGTACATTTTGAGGTTCTACTTTCGGTATTGATTCTTCTGTAGCATTTACGGTTTCATTTACCGATACCTGTTCATTTGGTTTTCCGATGTAACATATTACAGTACCAGGTGGAACTCCTTCATCTTCACTTACAGTTATATCCAGTACCGTTCCATCAGCGGGTGCTTCTATTTCTGTTTCGATTTTTTCAGAATTAATACTAGCAATTAATTCACCTTTTGCTACATTATCACCAGCTTTAATATTCCAACTCGTAATAATACCTTCTTTCATCGCCATTCCTAATTTCGGCATTACAACTTCTACAGCCATATTTCTCTCTCCCTTCTCATCGTTTCATTACACATTCAATAAAGAACGGTCCCCAATCATTTCTGATACAGTTTCAATTACTTTCTCTGGCGTTGGTAAATATAGTTTTTCAAGTGGTGGTGAGAACGGAACTGGTGTATGTGGTGCTGTAATTCGTTTAATAGGTGCATCTAATAAATCGAACCCTTTATCCGCTACAATTGCTGCAATGTCTGTTGCGATACTACATCTTGGGTTTGCTTCATCAATAACGATAAGACGATTTGTTTTTTCAACAGATGCTAAAATTGTATCTTCGTCAAGCGGTGATAAAGAGCGTGGATCAATAACTTCTACCTCAAGTCCTTTTTTCGATAATTGCTCCGCAGCCGCAAGCGCAGTATGAACTTGCTTCCCAATTGCGACAATCGTTATATGAGAGCCTTCCCGTTTAATATCTGCTTTTCCTAAAGGAATTGTATAATATCCTTCTGGCACTTCACCTTTCATATTGTAAAGTGTTTTATCTTCAAAGAAGATTACTGGATCATCATCTTCAATTGCCGCTAATAATAAGCCTTTTGCATCATACGGGGTGGACGGAACGATAACTTTAATACCTGGAATGCTCGTAAATAACGCGTATAAACTTTGAGAATGCTGAGCTGCTGCGCTAAATCCAGCACCATGCATCGTTCGAATTGTAACTGGTACTTTTGCTTTTCCACCAAACATGTAACGGAATTTTGCACCTTGGTTTAAAACTTGATCAAGACAACTACCGATAAAATCATTAAACATTAATTCAGCGATCGGACGTAATCCCGTTGCCGCCGCTGCCATCGCAGCTCCCATATAACCAGCTTCAGAAATTGGTGTATCTAAAATACGATTTCGGCCAAATTCTTGTACAAGCCCTTTCGTAACGCCAAGAACACCGCCCCACGCTTCATCATCTTGCAAATGATCAACTTGTGCACCACCCGCAACGTCTTCACCTATTAAAATTACATTTTCATCACGGTGCATTGATATTTTCATCGCTTCATTGATAGCAGTTGACATACTTACTGTTCTAGTCATTATTTTTCCCCCTCCTCTTATTTGTAAGAAACGTATACATCTTTTAATAATTCTTCATCCTCTGGATATGGACTATTTTCACTAAAATCAATTGATCGTTGCACTGCTTCGTCTACTGCTTTTTCCATATCAACAAGTTCAGATTCCGTTAATAAACCTTCATGAATTAAATGCTTACGGAAATTCACAATCGCATCTTTTTCATTTAAATGTTCTTCTTTTTCTTCTGAGGTTTTATACGTTTGTGCTTCCCCTTCGAAATGGCCGTAATTACGATATGTCATACATTCAATTAAAGTTGGGCCACCGCCATTACGTGCACGTTCAACAGCCTCTTCCGCTGCTTTATATACCGCTAGTAAATCTTTTCCATCTACTTGAACTCCCGGAATGTTATATGCTTTTGCACGATCAGCAATAGAATCACAACTTGAAGCATATTCAAATGTAGTTGCTTCACCGTAACCATTATTTTCAGCGATAAAAATAACTGGTAACTTCCAAATCGCCGCTAAATTAACCCCTTCATGGAATGTTCCTTCATTATTTGCTCCGTCACCGAAGAAGCAAACACTTACATCTTTCGTTCCTTTATATTTAGCTGTTAATGCTGAACCGCAAGCAAGTGGGAAACCCCCGCCTACAATGCCATTCGCACCAAGCATTCCTTTATCTAAATCGGCAATATGCATGGAACCGCCTTTACCTTTACATAATCCTGTCGCTTTCCCGAAAAGTTCAGCCATCATACCATTTAAATCACAACCTTTTGCAATACAATGTCCGTGACCTCTATGTGTACTTGTAATACTGTCACTATCCGTTAAGTGGGCACATACACCAACTGCTACCGCTTCTTCTCCAGCATATAAATGAACGAAACCTGGTAAAACACCTTGCGCGAACAATTCATGTACCTTATCTTCAAATTTACGAATCTCTAACATTTTTTCATACATCCAGCGAGCTTGTTCTTTCGTAATTTCATTCCCTTTACTTTCAGTTGTTTTTAACATGTCCAGCCCTCCTATTTTCTTGTTCATCTATTATATTGCAAGAAGCGTGCCAAATTCTAACCTTGATTTAATAGACTTTCTCTTCTTTTTAAAAATAAAAAAGTGGACAAAGCGAGACAGCTGTCTCGTTTTGTCCACTCTTGTTCACCTTACTAGAGAATCATTCGCTTATTCACTATCAAAACTTTTTTGTAGTTTCCGGATGTAAATAATTTGACCAATATGATACGCATTATGAGTAGTTACATTACCTAGCACTTCCCACCACTTCGCGGATACAGGAAATCCAACTACATCACTTTCAACCTTGTCTTCATTAATGAGATTTTGCCATTGTAACAATTTCTCTAATAATTTTCCCCTTAACTCTTCGAATGTTTGATTATCTGATAGCATAAAGCTTTTGTTATTGTCACCAATAGCGGGTACCGCATTAACATTTGATTCTTTATACCTAGTTTGCCACGTTGAGTTCCAATACAGTAAATGTTGTACAATTTCTGCTATACTATTACTCTCTTCATTCGGTTTCCAGAAAGCTTCTCTCTCTGATAAATCCTTCACTGCATCTGAAAATGGCATATACCAACTAGGATCATTCGCATTTGCTAACAACTGATCTGCTAATACGTCTTTCACATGGACCATTTTTTTCCCCTCATTTCATTGGCTTATATAATACTTACTTCTCTATATACGCTGAGTCTACACAATTCCCTTTTTAAATCATTCCAATACATATATAAATGAAGAAACTAAAGCACTTTATCATATAATCTTATTAAAACAACATGTATCATTAATAGATTTTATTCCTATAACTCGTTATGATAAAAGAAAAAGAAAGCGAGCGACCAATGAATAAAAAAATCGCGGTTATTACAGGAGCATCAAGTGGATTCGGACTATTAACGACACTTGAACTAGCAAAAAAAGACTATATTGTCATTGCTACAATGCGAAACCTTGAAAAACAAGTAAACTTACTATCTCAAGCTACTAAACTAAACTTACAACAAAACATAAAAATTCAACAATTAGATGTAACAAATCAAAACTCTATACATAACTTCCAAGTGTTTTTAAAAGAAATTAATAGAGTAGACCTCCTTATAAACAATGCAGGATATGCAAATGGAGGATTTGTAGAAGAAATTCTAGTAGAGGAATATCGTAAACAATTTGAAACGAATCTTTTTGGCGCTATATCAATCACTCAGCTTGTTTTACCATATATGAGAGAACAAAAAAGTGGAAAAATCATTAATATAAGCAGCATTAGCGGCCAAGTTGGATTCCCTGGTTTATCTCCTTATGTATCTTCAAAATATGCATTAGAAGGCTGGAGTGAATCCCTTCGCTTAGAAGTAAAACCTTTCGGAATTGATGTTGCTTTACTTGAACCAGGTTCTTATAACACAAACATATGGGAGGTTGGTAAACAACTAGCTGAAAACCAATCTGGTACAACATCTCCTTACAAAGAATATATGGATAAAATACAAAAACATATTAATAGCGGTAGTGATACATTTGGTAATCCGATAGATGTTGCTAATAAAATCGTTGAAATTGCTGAAGCAAAGCGTACTAAATTACGATATCCAATTGGAAAAGGTGTAAAATTTATGATTTTTGCGAAGAAGATTCTTCCTTGGAGATTGTGGGAATTTCTTGTTTTGAGGAGTTTTAGGAAGATGTAAATAAAAAGAGTAACTATCAAGATAAATAATGGTAGCTACTCTTATTAAATATTCATCATTAAAAACCCAAACGATATCAATATGTAGAAAGAGGATCAAAATAAAACAACATTGAAACCATAAAAACAAATGCAAAGAATCCAATTATAGAAAGAATATATTCCTTTGTCTCTCTGTTATACTTCCATTCCATCCATACGCGTAATAAGGAAATTGCTCCAAAATAAATAAGTACAACAATTCCTATATTAGCATTTTCTGCTTTGAACAGATAAATAAAACTTAATATAAGATATACGATAAAAAGACCTATTTCTAATTTTACATGTAAACTATTTACATGCTTATATATCCAAACATTGCCCTTTGGCATATTTAATTTTCTTCTTAAAAACTTTTCTAAAAAATATCCTCCAATTATCATACTAATAACTATAATCCAAATAGTAGAGTTGCCCATTGCATTCCCTCCTATTAAATTAATTATATTTTTAATAAAGTAGACTATATAATTTTTCCATGTTTCGATAATGTTTTCATTTTCTTTATGCTTAAGTAGTAGTTTTATCAAGACATGTTTTATGTATTGTACAACAACAATCTATTTCTCATCCTTTTTGTTTCAGGATGTTTAACTTTTTTCTTGCTATTCTTTCATAAGCGAATATGGATAGTACCTATAAAATTAATAGAGCCATTTTTATAATTGACGGACCCCCCTCCTTTTATTTTCTTACTTTCATTTTCTCCGGCTGATCACTCGGATACGTAGCATTCTTTTTATTTTCAACATCCCAACTAATAATTGTTGCACTATCTCTCCCCAATTGATGATGCACGTGTTCTAAAACATTGTGAACATTTTCTTTAAGCTCTATCTTATTTTCATTCATATCGTTATACAGATTTAATGGCGTTTCATAACGACGTTCCCCACATTCTAATACCCCATCTGTCACCATTACAATTCGATTGTTGCCAGTACGTAATTCACGAATTCCTGATGAATAGCAAGGTACAGGTAATTCAAATGTATTTACATTGCCAATCCATTCGTAAAAATGACGTTGATTTAGTGCGTATTGCCCTAATTTATGTAATTCATCATGAAATACATAAACGAGACAGTCTCCAATAGATAGCCACCATATATAGTTTTCTTTTCTTACACATAGTAAAAAAGCTGTTTCACCTTTAACTCTTTTGCACTTTTCTTTAAATGAGGAGGATTGAAAAATTGTAAGTATATGATTTGCAACTGATTGAAAAACTGTTTCAATTCGTTCATTCATCATTATTTTTATATTTTCATATTCTTTTTCGATTGTATGTATAACTAAATCAACACTTTCTGCGCTATTATGCCCGTCTAAAATAGCTGCAAATTCCCAATCATCATTTGACCAAACTAACGCACCGTCTTCATTCTTTTTTGCTCCGGCACTTATATTCCCACCGTATTTACCAAGTACAATGTCATCATATTGCTTAACTGAGATTTCCCCTAAACACATTTCCGTATTTCCAACCCATGAATATTGGTTATTATTTGTTGTATGCATACTCATTTACCATATACTTTCGTATTCTTTCACATAGTTTTTTAATTTCTTCAGAACCTCCATATGGTGCACCAGTCCAATTTGCTACTTCAGTAGGCGACCAAAATTCTCTTGGTGTATCCGGATAACGGGGAATAATATGCATATGTAAATGCGGTACACCATTACCCGAAACAAACGTGTAAATATGTTCTGCACCTTCGTTTTCTGTTAGCGCTTTACTTATTCTACTTGTTATAAGTCCAAATGCTTTCGCCTCATCTTCATTTAATTCAGCAAGACCAGGTACATGTCTTTTTATATCAATCATTACGTAACCGAGATATGTTTCTTCTGTATCCCAATGGACATGTCCAACGTATATAAGATCGTCTTCATAAATAGCGTCACCTGGAACTATAATGTTTCCTTTATGTTTTTCACAAATGAAGCAGTTTTGTTCTGCTGGATTGTATATTGACATATCCATCACCATCCTTTTTATATATAATATCATAAAAAAAGGAAAAAACAGGTTTTTTATTCCGAAAATTCAATCTTTTTAATTAGGAATTTTTACATTATTTCATTTTAATAATTTGCACCTCATTCCTTCTTCAAAACCGCAATCCCCATTCCAATTACAATCCCAATCGCAATTCCAATTACTACATTATCAGTAAATAAGCCAGGTACTACGCCGATTACAACGCCTATAGCGACACCAATTGTCATTGCATTATTTCTTTTTTTATTATTAGCCAAAATAGCATCTCCTCTCATCATTTCTCCCAATATAATATTTACATGAATGTTGCTATTTCCTAATATATTTTCTATCCCACTTGAAAATTTCCAAAAAATGTACTTTATTACTTTTCCATTCCCCCTATTTAATCCTCTTTATATGAAAGAATTTTCAAGTCACCATTACATCTACATAGGCATTTACTATAAGAAAGATCAGTTATTCATTGAAGGAGGAACGATTCAAATGTATCCTCATTGGAATCCAAATATAAATCAACAATATGCTTACTCCCCCCATCCCGTAAGAAATACACTGCATCACGATTCACAATATATGATGCAGCGCATCGCAAGTCTTGAAAGCCAATTAGCGAAATTAATCTCATTAATCGAAGAAAATAATCAATTAATAAAATCAATGGAACAAGAAAAAAATCAAGTTTGTGCACCAGCTGGCGGTTCTGTTATTGTTCGTATGTAATCTTTTCGAACAAAAAACACACTTTGTATAATAAAGTGTGTTTTTTTTTGTTATTTTCTTTTTTGGTGAAATCCTTGTGTAATGCGGTCTAATATAATCGCGATGACAACAATGGCTAGTCCCGCTTCAAATCCCATTCCGATATTAACTTGTGTTACAGAACGGTACACATCTACTCCTAGTCCTGGTGCTCCTACAAGTGACGCTGTTACAACCATCGATAACGAAAGCATAATACTTTGATTCACTCCGGCCATGATCGTCCCAGTTGCGAGTGGTAATTGTACTTTAAATAGTTTTTGTGATGCTGTGGATCCAAATGCATTCGCTGCTTCAATTAAATCTTCCGGAACTTGTCTAATTCCTAAGTCTGTAAATCTGATTGTTGGTGGCATCGCAAAGATTACTGATGCAATTATGCCAGGTACTACACCTACTCCGAAAAATGTAATCGCTGGTATGAGATATACGAATGCGGGCATTGTTTGCATAAAATCTAATGTTGGTTTTAAAAACTTTGAGAAACGCTCATTTTGAGATGCTAAAATACCGATTGGAATTCCGACAATAATCGAAATAATAACAGACGTAAGTACGAGCGCTAATGTTTGCATCGTTTGTGCCCAATAGTTAATATTTAAAATAAATAACAATCCGATGAGTGTAAAAATAACTAAAGATAATTTTCTCGTTGTGTACCAAATGAGGAAACATAGTATAATAATCATCAATATAGCTGGTATTATTGTTAAAAAATTAGTGAGTAAATCAACGAATCCACCGATAATATAAGAGAATCCTCGGAACAAGCCTTCAAAGTTCTCATATAAACTTGCAACAAACGAGTCGACCCATTCCCCTAATGGAATACGCGGTATACTATTCATCGTCTTTCACCTCTTCCTCAATGTTACCTGCAAGAGCTTGAATGACACTTTCACGTTTAATAATTCCTCTTAACCTTTTCTTCTCATCAATAACGGGTAACGGATATTTCATCTCTGCCATTTTTGCATACGTCTCTTCAAGTAAAGTATCTAAATAAACGTGCGGAATATCGTTAAGTAATAAATCAGCAATCGGCCACTGTTTTTGTACTGCTTTACTTGCATCATCTGCGGTTAATATACCTAAAAACTCATACTTTTTGTTTACAACATATACTGTAGAAACGCCCGCATTTCTCATAATTTGCAGTGCCACACGAGGTCCACGGTCAATTAATAAAGTCTCCGGTCGTTTTAATATAGACTCCGCCGTAATTACTTTTCCTAAATTCACATCCGCAACAAATTTCTCTACAAATTCATTAGCAGGGCTCATCATAATTTCTTCAGGCGTTCCAATTTGAACAATTTCTCCATCTTTCATTAATGCAATACGATCTCCAATTCGAAGTGCTTCATCTAAATCATGAGTAATAAATATTATTGTTTTCTCCATTTTATCTTGTAGCTCTAACAATTCATCTTGCATTTCTTTTCGAATAAGCGGATCTAATGCACTAAATGATTCATCCATAAGTAAAACATCCGGATCATTCGTAAGCGCTCTCGCAATACCAACTCGCTGTTGCATCCCACCACTAAGTTGACTTGGATAATTGTCTTTATGATGATCGAGTCCCACTAACTTAAGTGACTCTAACGCTTTTTTCTCTCGTTCCTCTACTGGAACTCCTTGTATTTCTAATCCGTATGCAACATTTTGTAAAACAGTACGATGCGGAAATAGAGCAAACTTCTGAAACACCATACTCATTTTCGTTCTTCTTACTCTTCGTAATTCTTCTTTTCCCATCGTTGCGATGTCTTCACCATCTATGTATATATGCCCCGCTGTCGGTTTGATTAATTGATTTAGCATTCGAACTAGCGTTGATTTCCCGCTACCGGATAAACCCATAATAACGAAAATTTCTCCGGTGTATACTTCAAACGTTGCCTTTTTCACACCAACATTCATTCCGGTCTCTTTTAAAATTTCGGATTTGCTTTTTCCTTCTTTTAATAAAGAAAGGGCTCTTTGCGGGTGTTTCCCAAATACTTTTGTTACGTTTTCAACACGCACCTTTGTATTATCCATGTCACTACTCCTTTTCTACCCATCTATTTACATAGTGTTGCGATTTTACAAAGAAATATTACATAAAAATGACATTCATAAGATTTCTTTAAAATTCTCGTTTCCGTTCATAATAAGAATGCTTACTTATACATTTATTTAAAAAGGCAAACGTTTCTTAGGAGGTTTTCAATGAGAAAGAAAATATGGCTTATATGCCTTGCATTATTTATTACTATGATTTTCACCTCATGTAATGCAACAAATGCAAATTCGAAAGGGAAAATTAAACTTGGTGTAACAAGTTGGAAAGAAAATATTGCAACTGCAAACATGTGGAAAGTGTTATTAGAACAAAAAGGCTACAAAGTTGAACTCATGTATTTAGAAAAAGCGGCAATTTGGACTGGTGTCGCTCGTGGTGATGTTGATGCAAATTTAGAAGTATGGCTGCCTGTTACGGATAAACCATTAAATGATCGATATAAAAATGACATTGTCTTAAAATCAAAATGGTATGAAGGTACAGGGCTTGGCCTTGTCGTTCCTTCTTATTTGAAAAACATAAACAGTATCGAGGATTTAAATGCACATAAAGATGAACTAGATAACAAAATTGTCGGAATCGAACCTGGCAGCAGCCTAATGAATTTAACAAATAAGGCGATGAAGGAATATGATATTAAACTAAAACTTGTCCAATCTTCAGAAGCTGCGATGATGAGTGAATTAAAAAAGGCATATACGAAAAAGAAACCAATCGCTGTTACGCTTTGGAATCCTCATTGGGGTTTTTCAGAATTTGATTTAAAATATTTAAAAGACCCTAAGAAAGTATATGGTGAAAAAGATGACATTTATTACTCCGTTCGTAAAGGTTTCGAAAAAGATCATCCGGATATTGTGAAATACTTTGATAAATGGAAAATGAACGATGAGCAGCTTGGTACATTAATGGTCATGCTAAATAAAACGAAAGATCCAGAAGAAGCAGCACGAAAATGGATTGAAAAGAATCAATCGTTAGTTGATGAATGGATAAAAGATTAATAAAACAGGCTAGAGAATTCGCATATTCTCTAGCCTGTTTTATCTTATTTTTTCGTAACAACATCATCTACAATCCCATATTCCTTCGCTTCTTCTGCAGTCATAAAATAATCTCTTTCTGTATCATGTGCTACCCTTTCAATCGGTTGCCCTGTTTTTTCTGCAATCATTTTATTAATATCATGCTTTAGCTTTAAAATTCTTTTTGCTGTTATTTCGATTTCAGTTGCCTGCCCTTGCGCACCACCAAGCGGTTGATGAATCATAATTTCACTGTTAGGCAATGCAAATCGTTTTCCTTTTGCACCTGATAAGAGTAACAACGCACCAAATGATGCTGCAAATCCCATACAAAGTGTTTGCACGTCTGGTTTAATTAAGTTCATTGTATCTAATATTGCAAAACCTGCTGTCGTTGATCCGCCTGGGCTATTAATGTATAAATATATATCTTTCTCTGCATCTTCCGCTTCTAGAAATAATAATTGAGCTACAACACTACTCGCTACTTGATCGTTAATTTCTGAACCGATAATAATAATTCGGTCTTTTAATAACCTTGAATATATATCATAGGAACGTTCTCCTAATTTCGTTTGCTCTACTACATATGGAATTGCATTCATTTTAAATCCCTCCAATAATTGTTATGCCGCACAAAGCATACAACTGTAGGAAGAAGAGTTTTTCGCACTGAATAATAAGACAGGTTGTTTAGTTGGTAACTTCGTAAAATCTATTGTTGGAAGAAGCTTAGTTAACAATTCCGGCCTTTCTTCACGAATAGACGTTACAACAATATCAATATCTTCTGTGAATTCAACGATTTCAAGCCCTTCTTCACTTACAGTTTTCAGCCTATTTCTACTCCGAAATAAAGAAGCTTTCACTGCTCCTTCCGATACAGAACATACTTTAGCGATATCAGCGATACTATATTGAAAAACATCCTTTAATAATAAAATTGTGGATTGTTGTACATTTAATGAAGATAATACTTTCCCTACCATTTCATGCAAATCTGCAATTTTTTCATGTGGTTCTTCGAAAGTAACTTGTTCCCTTATTTTTTCATGAACTGATTTTGACTTTATCTGGTCTAACCAACGATTTCTAGCTATTTTATATACAAGTGTCATGCAAATATCTTTATTACTATATTTTTGAAGAACTTTACAAACTGTTTCTTGGGCGAGATCTTCCCCATCCCATCTGTTTTTCGTTAAAAACGTACAATACCTTTTTAACTCTGCATAATTTTCAATCAAAAAATTTATATTTGAATGATTCATATCGATATGTTTCTTAAACAATTGCGTTACTTTTGTGCACAAAATAACCACTCCTTTTCAGCGCTTACTTAATAAACGATTGATGAAACGAAAAAGTTACGGGACTTATAAAAAAATAATGTTTATGTTCAATAATTCGCGGTCATAAATATGTTATGTACAATTTTACGTGAGGAGGAACAAATTTGCCAAAATTAACAATTGAAGGTGCTGGCACTTTTGATGTGAAAGAAGGAACAAAGTTAGTATTAGCAATTGAAGATAACGGTGTAAACATTCTTCATCGTTGTGGTGGAAATGCACGTTGCACAACTTGTAGAGTAGAAATTATAGCGGGTGATTTCTGTGAAGCGAGTGCGAATGAAAAAAATGCGATGACAGAAAAAGGGATTGAAGATCATTTACGATTATCTTGTCAAATGCGTGTACATAAAGATATAGTCGTTCGTCCGGTACTTACAGTTGAAAATTCAGGATTAGCTGCCGGTCCACGCCCAGCGGAGTAAAATGATGAATTTAAAACAACTTGTTGGCGAATATGCTGCTAACTTTGTAAAAGATGGAATGAACATTGGACTAGGTACAGGATCTACCGTATATTGGACGATACAAAAATTAGGTCAACTTGTACAAGAAGGACTATACTTTCAAGCTGTTCCAACATCAAAGGAAACTGAAGCTTTAGCAAAGCAACTAAACATCCCCCTGATTTCTTTAAACGACGTACAAAGTCTTGATCTTACAATTGATGGAGCGGATGAAATTGATTCCGATTTACAGCTCATAAAAGGCGGCGGTGGCGCATTACTTCGTGAGAAAATTGTTGCCTCCTCCTCTAAAGAACTCATTATTATTGCTGATGAATCAAAACTTGTGGCTCGTTTAGGTAATTTCCCATTGCCTGTTGAAATTATCCCTTTTTCATGGAAACAAACCGAAAGTAAAGTTCAATCTTTAGGGTGTCAAACAACGTTACGTATAAAAAATAATGAAACCTTTATTACCGATAATAATAACATGATTATCGATTGTATATTTCCTAATCATATATCTAACCCTGCTAATTTACACGAACAATTAAAAATGATTACTGGTGTAGTTGATTCAGGATTGTTTATAAATATGACAAGGAAAGCGATTATCGGTACTAAAAACGGGATAAAGGAACTATAATGAAAGCTGACTTTTTAAAGTCGGCTTTTTATTATTTTCTTCTTCTCTTTATAGCTATTTATTATGATATACTATGAAAACAAAAACTGATTACACTAGAAAGGACTGAACAATTTGCAATCCAAACTCATAACAAAACTTACAGATTTAGAAACTGCCTTTCACATTCGAAAAGAAGTATTTGTAAAAGAACAAGGTGTTCCTCTTGAAGATGAATTCGATACATTTGATGAAATCGGTGAAGAATGTAAACATATTTTAGTTTATTATAATGAGCTTCCTGTAGGTACAGGTCGTATACGATTTGTTGATGGTGCCGGAAAATTAGAACGCATTTGTATTTTAAAAGATTATCGTACATACGGATTAGGTAAAGTAATTATTCAAACGTTAGAAGAAATTGCCCGTAGTAAAAAAGCTACAAAAGTGAAACTACACGGGCAAACACAAGCTGAAGGATTTTATAAAAAATTAGACTATCAAACTTCTTCCAATGTATTTATGGAAGATAGCATTCCACATATACTTATGACGAAAGTATTATCATAATAGAAAGGTTACTATATGAATTTACATGAAGTATTCTTATAGTAACCTTTTTTGTATCTTATTCGTTTTGAATTATTTTTGGTGGATATTCTAATATCATATCTATAAACTTTCAATTTGCTGGCAGTATAATGTTCCTACCGCTTTCGAGTTATTAAAAACAACGACCCGCAAGATGAAATTCTTGTACAAAAAATTTAATCCCCATGTATTGAGAGTCATACATTCATGTACCTAATAGTGACTTCTATATAAAATTTAAAATTGATACTATTACACCTACCCCTGTATTGCTAGCCAATTTCAACATTTTTCAAGAGGACTATTTATATAGATTTTATAATATATAACCTTTACAATTATTTAGATTGCATGATTTGGAATGCGGTATGCTATATTTTTTCTTTAATGGTATTTGAACCCTCTGAATAAAGATCTATATCCCGTCAATATTCTCCTGTTTTCTCTTTAAAAACCTACCAAGTAGTTTGCTAATTCGGCTAGCTGCTTTTTTCTATATAAAATTAAAAATTATCCGTAATAGTAACACTTCTGCACTTTGTACTATAAATTTTCATATATTGTATTATGCTTGTCCAAAACGTGAGATTATTACTTACGTTATCTAAATGAAAGAAAGGAGTGAAAATATGCTCTCATCTAGTCGTAAATTCACGCACTTTAATTGTGGTGCACAAGCCCCTAGTACACTACCTGCCCTTGGTTTTGCTTTCAATGCTACTTCACCTCAATTTGCAACATTATTCACCCCACTACTATTACCTAGTACAGGGCCAAATCCTAATATTACCGTTCCCGTAATAAATGATACAATTAGTATTGGAACTGGTATTAGAATTCAAATAGCTGGTATATATCAAATTAGTTATACACTAACAATTAGCCTTGATAATGTTCCCGTAGCACCGGAAGCAGCACGATTTTTCTTGACACTAAACTCATCAACTAATATTATTGCAGGATCTGGAACCGCAGTCCGTTCTAATATTTTTGGCACTGGTGAAGTTGATGTATCCAGTGGTGTCATTCTCATTAACTTAAACCCTGGTGATTTAATTCAAATTGTACCCGTTGAAGTAATTGGTACTGTAGACATTCGTTCGGCAGCGTTAACGGTTGCACAAATTCGGTAATAAAAACGCAATGTGAGCCGAAATATATTATTATAGATTCGACACACATTTATATTAAATAAGCATATTTTATTGTATGGTGACTATTTAGTCATACAAATTTAAAGCTTTCATAGGAGCACACTTTAATGTGTGCTTTATTTTTACTTAAAAACTAAAACATTCTCAAATTATATACATATCAAATAGCGTTTTCAATTATTTACGATAGCGGATGTTAACCTTTTGTACAAGCACTTTTTCCTTTTGTTTAATAATATATATTGATATCTCAAAGAAAGGAGAGTAACATAAGTATGGCAAATTATTTTTATAAAGATGGTAAAAAATATTATAAAAAACAATCACATTCGGACGATCAAAAAAATAACTGTTTTATTGAAACCCATACAATTGCTGGTTCTGCAGAAAATGCAAATGGAAATATACCTGTATCTGTTTTCCTTGAAACCACTGCTCCACAAACTGTATTCGAGGATTTTACAAACAATCATAATAAAACATTAATTCAGTTATTCGTCGTCGGCATGAGTGCACCCGTTCAAGTAACTATTCTCACAAGAAAATCTAGCCGCCCAATTACTACAACATTACAACCTGTTCAAACAAAAATATTTCAAGTTGAAGATTTTCAAAGTCTTACTCTTACAAAACAGGAAGGTTCTACTAGTATAGTTAGTTTATTTGTCAAAAAAACATTTTGTATTTGCTGTAACGAGAATAACGATTCATGTGATGAATATTATCAAGATTGCAATTAATAGATTCACTCACCAGAAGAACCCCTTTTATAAAGGGTTCTTTTTTTCACTCACCACATTTTTAAAAACATTTTAGAATCATACTCAACGATTTTTCTATACATTTCTCATTTCTCCTTTTTTATTATATTAACGCTTTTGTTTAATTACGGGACTTATCATCATTTAATGGAGGAAAGTAAAATTTATAAAAAAGACGACGCTGAATACGTCGTCTTTTTTATAAGCAGAAAAGTGAATTCTCAAGCTTCCTTTTTTTGCATCAAAGCCCATTATCTTTTATTTCATTTTGAGGTAAAACTTACACTGCTCTCCATAAGGATAAAGCATAAATCCAGTTTGGATCCCCATTTCCTTGATGATTTTGTACGGCTTCATACACTTTTCCTTCGTATAGGACTCTATCACCCTTTTTATACGCTTTCTTTGCATCCCACTCTCCATATGAAACGCTTTCAGTTTTTGTAGTAATTGTGAATATATCACTTTGTACGGATTCATTTCCAGCTACATCAACAGCTTTCACTACATATTTATAAGTCTTATTAGCGAGTAAATTATTATCCATATAAGAAGTCGTATTAGATGTTGCGATTTTTTTCATTGTTCCTTCTATTTCTCTATAAATATCGTAGTGGTCTACACCAACATTATCGTCAGATGGACTCCACATTAGGTCCACACTTGACGCTGTCGTTCCCATACTATGTAATCCTTTTGGTTGTGTTGGTGCTTCTGTATCAGGAGCCTCAACTGTTGTTTTTGCTGTAAGCGCTGTACTTTCTTTCGATACATTGCCAGCTGCGTCAATTGCTTTTACAGTATAAGAGTATTCTGTACTTGGTTGTAATTTCTTATCAATAAAATGAGTGCCTGGTACGGTGTCAATCATCTCTCCGTTACGGAAGATTTGATACCCTTTTACTCCTACATTATCCGTAGAAGTGTTCCATGTTAGTTCTATACTATTCGCTGTTACTTTTTGTGTCTGAATTCCATTTGGAATACTTGGCGCTTCTGTGTCTGGTTTCACATTATTGATGAGATTTACATCAATTACATTATAGAACGCATTTGCTGTATCAGCTACATCCCATACAGCTAAAATCACATGGTAGCCACTACGATCCGTAGGTACATTGATTTTGTGTGCTACATTATTTGAAGCTGCGGAACCATCATGTTGTACAGTTCCAATTGGCTCAAAGTCTGCTCTTGTTAGTGCTTTATTTGGATTCCAGCCTATTTTAGTAATGTAGTAGTGCCATTTGCTTGTTAAATGTGGCGCTGTAAACTTCCAAGTAAACGTATTTTCTCCGCCAGTGATTGTATTTTTAAACCAACGATCCGCTGTTTGTTGATCCAAAATACCACCAAATTTTCCGCCTGCAGAAGCGATTTGTCCATCAACTGGACCAGCTTGCGGGAATCCTTTTGGTGCTTCTAAGCTTTGTGGTTCATACATAACACTTCCGCAGTTTACATTTAGTGCACCATAAGTTGGACTACATAAAGCGGAACGGCTGCCAGGCTTTTCAACAAAACCATGCGCGTAAGCATTTTGAGGAATAAGTGTCGTGCCGATAATTCCCGCTGTTAATGCAACAGCTCCTAGACTTTTTTTGTTCATTTTCATGTTCTGTAGATGTTTTAAAATTCGATTATTCATGTTCATGTCCCCTTCTTGTTATACTTCGTAGTGTAATGTGGGCTTTGATGTAAAAGAATAACACGAGACAATATTGTAGTGATGTATGCATAAGTTATGCATACACCGTAGTAAAGAAATATTTCATTCCATGTGATATATTTCACTTACTGAATATATCATGACATAGAAATTACCTAAACACGTGCAGAAGTTGTGCAGAAACAGTGAAATTATTACTAACACATAAAACTACATCTTAAAATTATAAAGTAAAAGTTCGCAATAGCAATTATAAATCTTGTAAAAAAAGGCCATATAAAAGCATTTTGTATAAGCGGATGGATTGCACCAAGTCTTCTCGAAATATTTCTTAATCAACTTGATATGCATAGTAATGTGAGATTAAATTTTTTGAAACACCCTTCCATTTCCATATTCAATATATATATCTATTGGGTACGTGAAATTACTTATGTATTGCGAATAATCCTTAATGTTTCAAAATAGTCTCATAAAACTTGTCATACTCTTCATAGTATTGGATTTTTAATTTTTCTATTAAACTTGTATCTGGTGAAATAATGTCAATTACGTCTGTACTTATATACAGCAAATAAGTATCGTTATAAAAAGAAATATACGCTTGCTGACCACCACTAACGACATACTTGCAATATTTATATACTTCATCTTCATTGACACCTTTAATCGTAGTAAATATGATTGTACTTTCAAGATCATCAACGTCTACTTGCGTTTCGGTCCAATTTTTAATCTTCATGAACCTTCCAATTTTTGTTTTCTCATTTACTCTCTTACTTTTACCATATGTTATATAACCGGAAGTAAATGAAACGTCAATTGTATCGGGGCTTTTAAAAAGTTCAGTCAGTAGTCCTCTTAATTTTCTCAAATTCCCCTCAAATAATTCTATATCGAATCTAATTCTATTTTTTGCCTCCACTTGAAAAAATGGTGTAGCTGTCATATCTTCAAAATTCACATTTAATACTTTCATTCTTTCCATATAATTAATTCCTCGCTTCATATAACATAAAAGTGTCTACATCATTTAATATAGACACCCTTTCACATATATAGTTTTAATACCGGCCAGTAAATTTAAAAACTTCATCAACTGCTTGCGTATACCCACCTGATTTTCGGAGAGACTCCTTCAAATTCAAAGCAGCTTCTTTATATGATGGATTACTTAATACTATTTCTACACTTTTACTAAGTTTATCCGCAGTTAATCCTTGCATTTGCAATTTAACTCCTGCTCCGAGACTCTCTACTCGCTTTGCGATTACTGGCTGATCTGCATTTTGCGGAATTACAACGAGTGGAACTCCGTTATATAGTCCTTCATGCGTACTGTTCATCCCGCCATGTGTAATAAATAATTTTGTATATGTAAGTAGTTCAGTTTGCGGTACATAGTTTTTCACAATGAAGTTTTTAGGAATATCACCTAAATCACTTATTTTCGTTTTACTACCAATAGACATAACAATTGTATGTTTACTATTTTCGAATGCCTTCATACAAAGTTTATAAAAATTAATTGCTTCATTAAAAACAGTACCTAGTGAAATGTAAATCAGGCTTTGTTCTTCAATTGAAGTATAATCAAAATCTTCATTTTCCCCTTGTGCAGAAATAGATGGACCTACAAATTTAAATGTTTCATTAAACGTATTACCAAAAGGTTGGAACTCCTTAATCGTATACACAATAGTAAGCGGTGCTGGATTACAGAAAACTTCATACGGTGAATTTATTTCAACACCATATTTCCCTGCAATTTCTCTAGTTAAGTTTTGAAAATCATTATATATTCTATTCTGCACTTCCACTGGGATATTTTTAGAAAGATGGTCTAACATTTGTTTAAATGATTTTTCATCCTGCGCAAAAGATGTACAGGAATTTATGGCCGGAAGATTAAGAATTTGGGCAATTAAATGACCACAGCCAAACATAGAATCGTGGATCATGTAATCAAAATATTCTCCTTCAATTTGCTCTAAAACACTAGGTATTACAATATCTGCTGTATGTAGAAGGCCGTTTATTCTTTCCTGTAAATAATTTCGACCACCGGAAAGAAATGCTTGTATAAATTTTTGATCATCTATTGTTCGTACAGTAGCACCTGTCTTCTCAATACGCTCCCTGAAAGCCTCTATTGAAAAATAAACGACCTCTTCACCGCGAGAAATCAGTTCTTCTACAACTTGTAATGTTGGATTTATATGTCCTTCTGATCCAGCGTTAATGAATAAAATACGTGCCATTCAAAATACTCCTTACATTTTAAAATTTCTATGTTGTAAAGAGTATGGATATTTTCCATACTCTTCACGGTATTTTATGTATCATTTTCCTGCTCAATTGACCTAGCAAGCCTAAAACCGAGATCGTCTATATGAAATGTAGGATGGCTACGACGGCGACAAGTCGCACCGCAACCTCTAGCTGCTTCAGCCCAACTACCACCACGAAAAATTCGGTACGATCCGTACACTTTTTCATCATACAAATCATAGCACCATTCCCAAACGTTTCCTAACATATCATAAAGTCCCCATGCATTCGGCTCTTTTTTACCGACGTCATGAATTTGTCCAATTGAATTTTCATTATACCACGCTATTTTCTGAAGTTCCCCATATGTATATCCCGTCGTACCTGCTTTACATGCGTATTGCCACTCTGCCTCATATGGCAATCGGTAGCCGTCAGATTCTATATTACAACTAACCTTTTTTCCATCATCACTAATAGAATAATACGCTGTTAATCCCGCTTGTTTAGAAAGTAAATTACAAAAAGCAATTGTATCATTCCATGAAATATTTACAATTGGTTTATTACTATCTTTATCATTATTTAATGTAGGATTTGTAATGGCATTATATATTTCCATTGTTACAGCATACTTTGCAAGAAGGAATGGTTTTATTTGAACTTGCCATTCTTTTTTTATTCGATCATCTCTTAATACTACCTCTCCTGCTGGAATTTCCATCATATTAGAATCAATCGAGCGAATGAATGTATTCAATAGTATCCCCCCATATTACTTCTTTTTAAAATCTAACTACTTATCGTACTTCTTCAAAAACCGTTTCACTTCATTTGGAGATTTTAAAATAATCACTTCTTTTCCTTTACTTAATTGATCTAGTTTTTTTAAAATGGCAGGTTTTTTCTTATTCGGATACTCCCATATCCATTTAAAGAATTGTAAATCTAGTCTTTCTTCACATCCGGCACCCATATCCGGTCTTGTTTTATTTCGATATTGTACAATTCTTTTAAAAGCACGATAAACACAAATCGTTCTATGAATATCAAGAAAGATAATTGTATCCGCTGCATTCAGTCTTAAATCCATCGTCCCGCCATAATTCCCATCAATAATCCACTCTTCTTCTTTAATTAAGTTTTTTTGAACTTTTCTTTGTTCTTCTCGAGGAACACCTTCCCAGTTCGCTTTCCAAAACAATGCATCAAGATGATGCACCTTAATATTTAGTTTATTTCCTAACTGCTTTGCTAATGTAGATTTTCCTGAACCACCAGAACCAATTAATATGATTTTTTTCATATTCATACGGTCCTTACTATAGATTCTTCAATATCTTCCTTATTTGCAAAAATCCAGAAGAACATCTCTTCATTCAACTTTAATAAATTTGGTAACTGAACAAAATAAGTAATAAAGATAACTTGAATAGAAAGCATGACATACCAAATAGATTGTAGTTCTTCTCTCGTTAAAATGCTTTGTTTATAATATCCTTCAAAGATTTTGCTGACAATATGTAACCATTTCCCTCTTCCTGTTTCATCACTAAATAGCTCACTTAATATACTTGTACAGCAGTAGCATAAATCGAATACTCTTACATTGCTTTCTAAAAGTTCAAAATCTATAAATCCTTGAAATTCATTGTCATGAAAAATCACATTCGATAAGTGCATATCACGATGAATAATTTGTTTTGGTAGTGGGTGAACCGTTTCCTTCAAAACTGTACGTATTTGATCCATTTTTCGAACGACATTCCGATGGACAGATGCATTCTTTTCTAAAATTGGTAAGGCCCATTTGTATACCACTTTATACAATTCTCTTTTTATTAACTCGTTAGCACTATTCATTGAATATAGTGCTTGATGTAAATTAGCTATCTTCTCTCCAATTGTACTTCCTAGCTCTTTTAGCTTTTCTGTATCTTTTATTTCTAGTACACTTCCACCAATATATTCGTACAAACAATAATACTTCTCTTTATAAAATACGTACCTTTCATCATTTCTCATTTTTACTAGTTTTTGTACTTTAACTCCTTTTTCATCAAGCTGTTCTAATACATTTAGTTCAACTAGAAAATGTTTTATCGATCCCTTTTCCTTTAAAATATACGCTTTATTATTACAGTAAATCTTCGTTACGTTTGGTTGAACTTCAATAGTTGTGATATCTTCATCTTCAAACCAAAACTTTGCAATTTCTAATATATCCTCCATATACAAATACCCCTTTTAAAATTCACTTATTTCTTCCGTAACATAAATTCACAAAGCATTCCTATCCCAACACCAATTGTATAAGCAACTACATCACTCCACAAAAATCCGTAACCTAAAACGAGTCCCCCTATAGTCGTTGCACGAATATTATCAATCCAAGGTGCATGGTACAATTGGCTAATTTCAATCCCGTAGCAAAATATTAAACTCATAAAAGCTAATTTCTTCGTTTCTATTTTAGGAAACAAAAATCCGAATCCAACGAAAATCATTAATGCCCATAAAGCATCACCTAAGTAATCATTTAATAAATGAGGTAACGCAAAAGCAAATTTTCTAGAACTAAGACCTAACATAATAACGACTATAGTAAACATTACATATAGTAATTGATTTCGTTTTATATTCATTTCAAAAGCTCCTAATTCATCATGTAAAACTGCAAATAGCTAGTAAAATACAATCATTTTACTAGCTATTTATTACTTGCTTTCATAATAAGAAAATGTGGATTTGTACTTAAATAATGATATGATTTTCTGTCTACTTCTCTCATCTTTTCAATCGGCTTCGGTTCCACTATTTTTTCTAATACAAAATAGTTTGTTGTTTCATTGATTATGTCTTGGAGCGACCTCCTAAAAAAACTAACTTCTATTGTAATATTTGGTTTAACCCAAGTATCTACTAATAATTGTTTTTCAAAATAATCTTCACATGTAAACTTTGTGAAATCCATAAAAGGATGATGAACGGAATATATAAGTTCTCCACCCGGCTTCAATACGCGCTGAAACTCTTGAAATACTTGCGTCCAATTTTCTAAGTAATGAAGAGTTAACGAACTTACAATGATATCATACGTATTATTTTCAAATGGCAATGTTTCTTGCAAATCGTGACAAAGGAACGTTGCTTTTTCTCCCATACTTTCTTTTACGGCTTTTACCATTTCAGGACTTATGTCAATTGCTGTAACGTTAGCCCCTCTTCCTACGAATTGAGAAGTATACCATCCAGCGGCACATCCAGCATCTAGTATTCTCTTCCCTTCTAGTTCCCTTGGAATAATCTCCATCATCGCAGGTCTTTCATAATAACTATTATATGGATTTGCCAAATCTATATTTTCTTTATATGTACTCGCTAATTTATCATACGTATCTTTGACTGCGTCTTTCATTATATCCACCCCTAATACATATTAATCCATTAACTCTTGCTGCTTTTTCTTTGAAAATGATTGTAGTACTAACTCATACGACCAATCGATCATTTTATTAATTTGCTCCTGTTCTACTCCCTTATGTATATACACTGTATTCCAATGTTTCTTATTCATATGATACCCTGGAATTATTGTGTCTGGATAATCTTCTCTTATTCGTAAAGCGAACTCAGGATCACATTTTAATGTAATCGCAGCTTTTTCACCTTCTTCATGGTTCACTATCGCAAATATTTTATTATTGAGTCTCATACATGTTGCACTCCAGCCATTTGGAGAATCCTCTGTCGCTTTTCTTTTTGATAGACAATATGCTCTCGTTGCATTCATTTTAAATGGCACCTCTTATTCTTTCACTATTTGATTACGATGCATCACAATTTGCTTCGTCGCTTTAAATTGCTGTTCCCCATAAAACTTTATGAGTTTCTCTCCGCAAAATAGACTAACAATATCAATATGAGATATCTCTTCCAGTAACATTGTAAGCATATTCTCTCCAATGCCTTTATTTCTTACACTTGCATGTACGACAACATCTTCTATGTACGCTCGAAAAACACCATCTGAAACGACTCTAGCAAACCCAATTAACTCATTTTCTTTCCATACCCCAATTGCTATGCTATTCTTTAACATTTTTTCAATATCGATTTCTTTTCTTTCTGGCCACCAACCGACAGAGTCGTAAGCTTCTTTATTTTCTCTGCACAAATTGGTCGTTCATGTTGTAATTTATACGTGTACATATTCTTTCTCCCATCAACTAGTATACATAATATTATTATAATCTCTTTTCTAAAAAGTGTTGACTATACCCTTTCGGATGATCTTCAACGACACCATATTCTCGGTAGCCGTGCTTTTTATAAAATTCCGGTGCTTGGAAACTAAATGAATCTAGTAATATGAGTCTACATCCTTTTTCCTTCGCAATGTCTTCGATTTTATGTATCAGTTGACTTCCATAACCATCATGACGAACGGATTCATCAACCCATAAAAAATCGATATGAAGATGATAAAAATACATCGTTCCTGTTACGCCGCCAAAGATTTTTCCTTCCTCATCTTTCACTACAAGGCTTACTTGTTCCATCGGCTGCTTTACTTCATCTGTTAAGATGGACATATTATATTGAATGACTTTATTTCTAATGTATTCTCCTTCATTACGAGTACCATTCTCTATGTGTTTCATATATATTTCTTCCTTTCAACTTAGTAAATTACATCTAATTTTTATTTCGCCTTTTTAAAATACTAATGAATACAAATCCACCATATGTAACAAAACACGAAAAACCAATTATCCCAGGTACAGAGACATAGCCTGTTCGTACATAACTTATAACTGCAAAACTAATAATTAACATTATTATAGATGGCCAAAATATTAGAGCCGTTTTTCTTCGTCTCTGTTTCGATGTACGTTCTTTCTCTTCAGAAACACGTGTACCAAAAAGCAATACAATACAAATAAGAATCGCTGCAAAGTAAATGGTATCTAATGACAAATTGTGATCATATAGTGCGATTCCAACTTCAAGAGCAATAATCGTTACAATTAAAATAATAATTGTTGAAGTCTTTAAGTTTCGTTTCAATCGCTCACTCCTAGCATGCTTTCACTATATGCTTTGTAAATGTATTTCAAAGCTGTTGCAATAGTTTCATCAACCTCTATATTATAAACTCGCTCGGGTAAATCTTTTCCCCCAATTACATAAAGAAACGGGAATTCGTTAAACATTCCCATTATACCAATATTTATTGTAGCTGTGGGCAATCCACCTGTCATATGAGCTAAATGAAAATACGGTATACTTTCATAATCCCCTTGTTGTCTTACCATTCCATTGATAATTGGTTCCCATACTGCTGGTTCTACTTTATAGCCTTGAAAAATATGTACTAAAAGCGAAAGAACTTGATTTAATTCTCCAACATTTTTCTCATCTCTAGCATTCTCTTGTATATAAATTTTTGAAAAATACGTTTGAGCATTTATTTTCACAGCATCCCATCCACCGCAGTGCTTTACAACCGAGTGAGCAATATAACTGTCGTGACAAGCTATCATCACTTCTACTGCTTTACTAAGTGTTAAAGTACTTCTTCCTTGTAGATGCGGATATAACTGTGCACTATCTTCATGTGGATGAAATTTAATGTGATGAAGTATATCATTCCAATTACGTTTATTTTCCTTCACCATTTGTGCTGCTACAAATCCAATTACTACTTTTGCTGCCGATGCTAATGGAATATATAATTCACTATTATATGAAATAATTATACATTCGTTTTTTGTAGAATAAATAGCTACTCCTACATGACCAACTTGTATCTCTTTCATTTTTTGAATGACAGTTTCCATTTCCATTCCTCTTTTCACATCGTTATATCACCTTCTAATAATTCAATATGGAATATAAAAAACCTTTTTTGACAGGTTATATTTGTAATGACAATTAGAAAAAGGTAGCATGAATTACTCCTTGCTACCTAAAACATTCATTTTCACGAAAAACTTCTAATCTTCTATAGGATTTTCAGGCCCGTTAAGCTCCAATTGATAAAAGGCTAAATCTAGCCATCTATTAAACTTATAACCAGCTTTTTGTATTGTTCCGGCATGAACAAATCCATAATTTTGATGCAAGGCTATACTTTTCTCGTTTTCCGCATCGATTCCAGCAATTAAGGTCATATATTCTCTTTCTTTTGCGGTTGCGATTAATTTTTCCATCAAAGAGGAGCCAATTCCATTTTTTCTATATTCCTTATCAACATACACAGAATGTTCAATTGAATATTTGTAAGCAGGCCACGCTCTAAATGAGCCGAATGTCGCAAATCCTACTACTTTATTATCTAGTTCGTATACGAAAATTGGATAGCCATCAGCCTTTTTTTGTTCATACCAATCTATTCTATTTTCAAGGGTTACAGGTTTATATGCATATACAGCTGTTGTATAAAGTATCGCATCGTTATAAATGTCTAAAATATATGCTACATCTCTTTTCGTTGCTTCCCTGATCATCGTTTTCTTCCTTTCCTAATGTTAATCTTCTTTCGCTATCTTTTTAATAATTTTATTTTACCGAAATTTCTGTTTTATTTCCACATACGAATACTTGCTTTTCGGAAACCATCAAATATATTAATCGCAGCGGACAACGTATAAATGATAATTCCACCGCCAACTAACCACGTTTTAAATCCTTCTGGGGAAATAGTAAACACATTTGCCAAATACGTAATAAATCCTTCGTTAAATATATGTGGATTTACTACAATTACAATGAATACTATCGTTCCGACTACTTGAAGAATACCATTTCCGATTGCCAATCTTTTCGTCCATTGTCCTTGTACTAACTTATAAAGAGATATAGCTACTTCAAAAACGATCATAACCAAAATAATTGGCCAATATTGAAGTAAAACATCTTGATTAAACGTTGGCGCGATAAACTTCAGTCCGTTTTCCGTACCATTATATACGCCTACAAGATGGTTCGCATAAAAGTAAAGGGTAGCCCATATTGCTGTCCACATTAAACCTCCAAAAACTTCAAACTTTGAGATTGCCTTTTTCTTCGGGATATACGAGATATTTTTCAAATCATCTGGCGTCCATTTTTTTAAACTTGTTGTTAATGGGTGTGGATCCTTTTCTTTATCAGTTCTTTCTAAAACAGCAAATACAAGTGTCAACCAGAAAAACACATGGAGGCCTACTTCAACAATTTCCCCAATGCCTTTACCTATCAATTTTAAAATAACATCTAATACTACTTGATTACCAGTATAGCCTATAAAACTTTCTGCAACCATTGCAATGAGTGCGATAACAGCTGCAATTGGTATAATCATTTTTAATAACGTCGTATATACATCAAAATAACGTGGTCCAATTAAATGCATCGGTCTATCCAAATACCCATTAGCCAATGAAACCGGACTTCCCAATTTTTCGAGAACGCTCTTCACATCATCTTCATTATAATCGTCTGGTAACATATCCTCTATTGTCGACCGTAGCTCAAGCGTAATATCTTCACGATTTTTTTCAGGTAATCTCTTCGCCACTTCTTGGACGTACATATCAATCAAACTCATTCTCGTCCTCCTCCTTTAATAGGTTATAAAGTTCTTTCGAATCCTTTATCCACTCCTTTTTCAATTGTAAAAATATCTCTAGTCCATATTCACTTAAAACATAATACTTACGAGGTCTACTCTCCGTTTTATCCCAACTACTCGTAACTAGTTTCTGCTTTTCTAATCGACGAAGTAGTGGATATAAAGTACTTTGATCAATTGTAATCCCTGATTGCTCCAATAATTGGACAAGTGAATATCCATACTGCGGCGTTCTTAATTGACTTAAAACCGCTAATGTCAATGTCCCTCTTCTTAACTCAGTAATTAATGAATTTAATAAAGTATCCATTCACCCACCTCATTTTTATTACTATATGTCATACAGTATGTGTTTTATACTATGTATCGTACAGTATTCGTGTGACAAAAACAATTATCATTTACCAAAAAACGGATAAAAAAAGCACAAACTATACGATTTGTGCTTTTCTAGCTAACTTATATATTTATAACACGCTTAACTTTGTACCTCTGGTAATATAAACTCTCCTTTTTCTTTAGGAAATGGGATAACCCCTACAATCGACTCAACATTGATTACTCCATATACATGCGGGTATTCTTGACCATTTGAAGCAAGTTCATATTTTATTTCTGCTTTTACCAAGGATGGATTTATTGTAAGTAATAAAACCTCTTCTTCATGAAAGAAATGTTTTTCTGCAACCTTTAAAGCTTGTTCAAATAATGAACAATGAATAAACCCCTCTTTTATAAGTGACTCTTCATGAATTTCTCCAGTTGTTTTTGCGATTTCCCATTTTCTTTTTGTTATTACTTTTGTAATCATAGCTTTTCCCCTTTTTTAATATATGTAATGATATAATAACACTAAAATTTCCAACAAATGATTAGTTGATTGAAGAATCTTAATGGATAAAAAATTAGAAGAGATCATTGTAAAATCATTTTTTACTAAGCGCCTTCAAAATAGAGTACTATTTGAGCTTTCTTCTTCAAAAAAACGTAAAGATGCGATCGGTCGACTTTGCCATAATTACAGAACTACGTTACGTGAAGAATATATGATTGAAATTCCTAAGCCTAATTATTGTCCAATTGATATAGGAGATCTGTTAAAAAAACATGGGGCTGTTGATTCTTGTTACGCCATATCATGGGACACAAAAATCGATGGAAAAACACTCCCTTTGCTGGACGCATTAGAGGCTGCTGTTGGAATGGGAATGCCTTCTATTCTATACTCAATTACAAATCAAGTTGCGTATTTTGAAGCAGAACAAGAAATACTTCCACCACCAAGATTTATACTTAAACGCACATATTAATGCATATAACTCCATTGCACTTTTTTTACTTTATTATATTATTTAAATAACCGCTCAGGTCGTTAATTCATCTAGCTTTTAAATATAAAAAAGAGGATTTTCATACCCTACTAGAAAATCCTCTTTTTACATTTATTTTAATCCTTTAATTAAAGGCGACGCTTCACCGCTATGGAAAATCCATAAATCATGCAGTGATCTCGTACATGCGACATACAGTAATTTCGCATCATGCTTTGTATTTTTATAATGGTCTTCATCAACATCCATTAGAATTACAGCGTCAAATTCTAAACCTTTCGCTAAATATACAGGTACTACTGAAATACCACCTTCATATTTACTTTGATTTGCTTCAATGACATTTACCGTCAATCCTGCATTCGTTAATTTCTCATACATATCGTGGCATTCATCATCTGTTCTACCTATTACTGCAATTGTTTTTACATCTTCATTTTGCAAATGCTTTATTGTCTTCAAAACTTCAGTGAATTGATCTTCTGCATGGATTACTTTTACGTCTTCACCGCTACGGAAAACTGGTGTTGCGAGCCCCACTGGTATTTCTGCATTTTTAATTATTTCATTTGCGAATTCAATAATTTCTTTTGTAGAACGATAACTTCTAGTCAATTCAAAATAACCTGTTTCTTGGAATACTTCCTTAAATGCGTTCCAATCTTCAATTCCTTGGTAATCATAAATCGCTTGCGATAAATCACCTAATATAGTGAAAGAATTACCTAGTGTAATTTCTTTTAATACATACACTTGAAATGGCGAAAAATCTTGCGCTTCATCAATAACGACATGATGAAACTTCTGACCGATTTCAATACCTGTTATGCGATGATGGATGTAAATTAAGGCAGGTAAATCTTCTACATACACTTCTTTTTTACGACAACTCTTTTCTGTTTCTTTAACAAGTTCTTCAGGTAAAACTTCGAGTATTTCTTTACTTTTCAATATTGAACTATACAGTGAAAGAGCACTCATTTTTGGCCAAAACTTCATATATGTGTTCAATCTCTTAGTCGCTTCTTTTTTGAGCAATTTTTTCTCGTTCGTTTCCCCAAACTTTTTAAGTTCAATTTCAATCCAGCGCTTCATGCGGCCTACTAAACGTTCTCTTCTTTTCTTTAGTGGATAATGTTTATATTCAACTTGCATCCATTTTTTAATGTCTTCTACTGGAATAATCGCTTTATCCCACGCCTCAAAATCCTTTGTCGGAACTAAGTCATTTTCAAATTGAATCATTCTCTCTTCAATAAACGCCTTAAATTCCAGTGTACCCTTTAATTTACCGAGCATTACCTTACTTTCATCACGATTAATTGAAAATGCTTCTTTCAATTTCTCTTCTGTTTGCTTTAGTTTCACTGAATCATCTAACGTACGCAATGCCCAATCTGGAAACGTTGTTTGACTAATATTCCCTACCCCTAATTCAGGCAGTACACTCGAAATATAATCTAAAAACAAGCTGTTCGGAGCAAATACAATCATTCTTTCTGCCTCTAACTGTTCACGGTATTCATAAATTAAAAAAGCAAGGCGATGTAAAGCGATTGTTGTCTTTCCGCTCCCTGCAACCCCTTGAATAAGTAATGGTAAATTTCTTTCCGCTCGAATAATATCATTTTGTTCCGATTGAATCGTTGAAACAATATCCTTTAGTTTATTATCTTTATTCTCACCTAATCGATATAGAAGAAAATCATCGGCATGCGATACATCTTCATTTCCTTTCACATATGTATCAACAACACGTTCAAGTTCTCTTTTACGAATGGAAATGTTTCGTTTTAAATACACATCACCTTCAACTAACCCATCTGGTGATTGATAAAACGCTAGTTCTTCTCCACCGGTAAATGAATAAAACATACTTGCGACAGGCGCTCGCCAATCGATAACAATTGGTTTCATCGTGTCCTTATCTGAAACACCTACTTTACCGATATAAATCGGCATAACTTGTTCTTTTCCATCCTCTTGAAAGTCTAGTCTTCCAAAATACGGCTCTTCCACACCGATACGTAAGTTCTGTCTATTTGACTCCCTCATGCTTTCAAGAATTTGCTCTTTAAAATCTTCTCCATAATAAACCGGGATTTTTTCAAGCTGTTCTAATTGATCATCCATCGTATGTAAAGTATCCCTCATTTTTTGTAACTCATCTTCAAATATGTTGCTCATTTCGACGATTCCCTCCTGTCCGTTCTAATTTTTCAGTCGAAATACAATTGTATTAAAAATCCATTCGCAAAGTCAATAGTTCTAGTGAGAATTTTCTAAAATATAAAAGAGTAACCATTAATCCCTACTCTGCTTTGCTTTAATTCGATATAACATATTTAAAACATTCTTTATTAATTTGAGAAGTTCAATTAAAAGAAACAATAAAAAGCAGATAATGAAATATTTCATTATCTGCTTTCCAATTTTATATAGTTACTTATATTATACTTTTTGATATAAAAGCCAATCCCCAGAATCAATCACTTTCTTTAACATCTTTTTATCCTGAGCAATATACACATACGCATGTATTTCCGTATCAGCAACATACACTGTTTGCGTTATTCGGTCATATAAATCAGTCTCTGCATTACCTGTATATTCTTCTAGTTCATCTAACTTATGCAAAACATCATCATTTACTTCATAAACTTCCCCATATACCTTTACTTCATTAGAACAAATCATGGCCGGATATCCTTCGTTTGTATCAAATAATTCCCCATACGTCCATGCTCCGTCTGCGATGCATGTTGCACCTTGCATATAATGAGCATTCGTTTGCCCTCTTCTTAACGTGCCATAAACGAAAACATGATACATAAATCCCTATCCCCTTTATATGTCTCTACTTTCTTATTTGTAAATAAGCACGGATCATAAAGTAACTCACTTCATTTGGAAGCTGTTCTTTAATAGATTTCAAACCACCTTCTGCATTTTGTACAGCAGTTTCTATAAGAGATTCATACTCTTTTGGTACAAAACTTTGCCAATCTACTTCCATCCCATCCTCAAAAGAGCGAATTAAATGGTTTTCAATTGTTTGTCTTGATAGATCACGTTCTTTTGCAATCTCATTTAGGTCAATTCCTTGTTTATACATTTCATACGTTTCCAAATGAGAATTCGCTGAAGCTTTTCCTGATTTTTTACGCTCAGAAACAACTTCTGTCTTAATTGTTTCTACATAGTTTGGATTTTCATCAATAAAATGCTGAACTGCTTGTAAGAAGTGCGAGCCATACTTCACAAGTTTGTGTTCTCCAATACCTTTTACTGTTAACAGTTCGGAATCATTTCGCGGCATTTTGGCACACATATCTTTTAATGTTTGGTCAGAGAAAATAACGAACGGAGGTACACCTTCTCCTTGTGCGATTTCTTTACGTACTTCACGCAACACTTCAAATAAAGGATGATCTTGGACGATTTGTCTCGTCTCTACTCGTTCTTTTCGTAGAACATTCTCATTACCAAGTAATACTTCTTTCCCTTTTCCCGTTACTTTTAATGTCGGATACGTACCATGTTCAACTGCAATTAACTCATCTGAAATTAAAAACTCTATAAAGTCACTCACTTCTTTTACACTACGGTTTGATAAAAGGCCATACGTTGGTAAAGTATGAAAATTAAATTCAATAACTTTCTTATTTTTCGATCCAGTTAATACTTGTGCAATCATTTGTTTTCCAAATCGTTGGTTCGTTCTAATCATACAGGATAAAACCATTTGTGATTCTCTCGTCACATCGATGCTCTCACGGTCATCCGTACAATTACCGCAGCGTCCACAATCTTCTTTCGGTTCTTCTCCAAAGTATTGCAAAATGAATGATTGTAAACATTGTTCTGTATGACAGTAATCAGTCATATTTTGCAATTTTTCAAGTTCATTCGAAAAACGTGATTCTCCTGTTGATTGATCAATTAAAAAGCGTTGTACTTGCACATCTTGAGAAGAATATAACAAAATACATTCACTATCTAATCCGTCACGACCAGCACGTCCTGCTTCTTGATAGTAACTTTCCATATTTTTTGGCAGCTGATAATGAATAACGTAACGAATATTCGATTTATCAATACCCATTCCGAATGCAGATGTCGCTATCATTACACTTACTTCATCTCGTAAAAAGAGTTCTTGTTGCTCATTTCGATCATGATCACTCATACCAGCGTGATATTTTGATACCGAAACTTCCGCTTTCATTAAATCTTCATACAACTGATCAACTACTTTTCTAGTAGCTGCATATATAATCCCTGATTCCTTTTGATTTTGACGAATATAATCCGCTAAATAAGCATTACGATCCTGTCCTTTAATGACAGAAAATGATAAGTTCTCACGCTCAAAAGTTGTCATAATTGTATTTTCTTGATTAATTTCAAGCGTTTTGCAAATATCATCACGTACTTGCGGAGTTGCTGTCGCTGTTAACGCTAATACGAGCGGTTTTTCTGGGAGATAATCTAGTATACGATGTATATGTAAATAACTTGGACGGAAATCATGTCCCCACTGCGAAATACAGTGCGCCTCATCAATCGCAATCATCGGGATTTTCATATCGATAAGTTGATCAACAAACTCCATTGAATCAAGACGCTCAGGAGCGACATAAAGTAACTTATAATGCCCTTGTTTCGCTAATTGAATTCTATGATTAGCTTCTGTCATTGAAATAGAACTATTAATATACGTAGCGGATATACCGTTTTGTATTAGTGTATCTACTTGGTCTTTCATAAGTGAAATCAAAGGTGATATTACTAACGTCGTTCCTTCGAATACTAATGCGGGAATTTGATAACAAATTGACTTACCTCCGCCCGTAGGCATAATGCAAACTGTATCTTTCCCCTCTAATACATTTTTAATTGTTTCATCTTGCCCTCTTCGGAATGACGAATAACCGAAATAAGACGCTAAAAGTTCTTGTGCTTTTGTAAACAAAAAAGATTCACCTGCTTTTCTTTATCTTTCATCTACTTCTATTATATCATCACTTATGCGACTTGAAAGCGATGAATAAATGCTTATTATTTTTTCATTATTCTATATTTCACCTCGTATTTAATATTAATTAGCATCGGTGTTTTGTATGTTTCACAACATTTAAAACATACATCCATTACACATGAAGAAAGCATTTCAATTTAAATATTCATTTTATTGCCCTTTCTTGAATACTACTAATCGTATACATATAAATGCAGGAGGTTATTATATGAAGCATCGTAATATGAGTTCCATCAAAGCAAAAACAAAACAACTCCAATTCTCTAATAATGATGCGTGGAAATATGAATCATATTATAAGTACCAGCCATTATTTTCTTATAGAAATTTTTTTGATTTTCTTTCTCAACTTTTTAGACGTTAATATATGCGCAAAAAATAGATCATCCACAGAAGTTTTCTCAATATGAAACGTATAGACTTACTACAATTCAGTTGCTACCATATATAATAATCTGTTGGATAAACCCCTTAAGTTGACCTGCTCATAATAGCAGGTCTTTTTCATGATTACATATTTCTGTGCACTTCAATTTCACTTCCAAGTCTTTTCTCCATTTTATAACCAGATTTAAATCCCAACAATTCATGATAATCATAAAAAGTAAAATATAAATTGTTCACATGTAATTATGCAATTCTTTTTTCTCAATACACAAAACGCATTTTACTTGTTACTATAAAAGTAATCCAGATGAGTTTTTGCTCATCTACATTATCTAGTTAATGGGGCCTGCCGCGGGAAGCAGGTCCTTTTGACTTTATTAAAGTTCCATTTTTATTTGGACACATTTACCAGGTTTTTTTAAAAGAATTTTATGATAATATTACGTAGTCGAGTCCGACATCTCGGCAATACCCTTTAGAGGCTCTGCAACTTCCCTTGCAGAGCCTCTTTTACTTTATATTCAATTTATTTATATATATCACAACATCATTTATCGAATTTCTCCATTTCAAATTACCTGAAAATTATCTAGGACACGTAACTAAAAATAAATCTTTATCATACTTTGAGTTATACATGTTCAAAGGAGTGTTACTTTTTATGTATTCTTATTGGCAATCGTATTACTCCCCCTATCATAACCCTTATGTAAACTATGATTTATCCGTACGTAACTACCGAATAAGTAAAAACGAGAATTTTTTAAAAGGATATATGCGTTCTTTATGGGAACAACACGTCGCTTGGACGAGATTGGCTATTATAAGTATTGTCTTTAATTTACCCGATGTTAACGTTACTGTTGGACGGCTTCTACAAAACGCAACACATATGGGACTATCACTTGAGCCCTTCTATGGCGAGGATGCAGTAAAGAAATATAGTGCATTAATTAAAGATCATTTAGTAATTGCAGCCGATCTTGTGAAAGCCGCAAAAGCTGGTGATCAAAATGCAGCTGCCGCTATAGAGAAGAAATGGTACGCTAATGGTGATGAAATTACTGAATTTCTTCACAGTATCAATCCATATATAGATAAAGAGGAATTTAGAAAAATGTTTTATGAACATTTAGCACTAACGAAAGCAGAAGCGCTTGCCTTCCTAAATAAAGATTATGAAGCAGGAATAAAACTTTACGATAAAATTGAAAAAGAAGCATTAGAAATGGCCGACATGATAACAAACGCAATCGTAAAACAATTCCCGCAAGTATTTCAATAAACTGAGACGTTAACCAGTGATGGGTTTGTACATCCCCACCGATTACTAACCCACACCAATCAGGGTTTCACGAGCATTTTATCTCCCGCCTAACTTCTCTACTTAAGCTGAATTTCAAGGTGTGATTCTTACTTCTCGTCAATGCGGGATAAAAATAAGCATAAGCCGATTTCAAAAAAAAATCGGCTTATTTAGCTTTCTCTCAATGTTATTTCGCCTCTCCTCTTTACATTTAACGTATATCGATATATTTTATTTATATCCGTTTTTTATAGGAGGAAATAGTTTGATTAACGCCATTGGTCTCGTATTTATACTCACAAATAAACACGAGAAAAAGAAGAAAGTGTATTTGAATGAAAAATTTGCATTAATAGACATTATTGATTCTAAAGAGGTAATTGATGATGAAGGTAACTCATTAGTAGAACTCACTTGTAAATACAGTATATATTTAGATGAAAAATACTACTGTAAATCTCTCGATGATTATACTGGACAAGTATTCCCCTTTTTAAGCGCTAAAATAGGAAAAGGACTTCTTAGAAATTTAAATTATTACTTTTCTTACGTTGATGCCTATGATAAAAAACCACCTGTTAAAGAAATAAGACCGCTTATGAAACAAGTAACGAACAGATAACAATAATCATTCAAAAAAGAAAACATCTAACTTCTGATGTTTTCTTTTTTGAATCAACAACTTGTTGCCTTCTATCCTCTTCTAAATGTATGTATCCAGGCATACTTTAAATTAAAAACATTGGAGGATTAGACTGAATGAAATACTCAGAAACAATTGTTAGTAAAAGACTTCGAACACTAAAAATGTCTAGTATGTTTATCATGCTAGTTTTAATCGCCTGGCTTGGATATACAAAATTACTTTATGAAAATGGATTTCTTCAAGAAAAAAAGAATTCAGTAGAAGTAATGAATACTAGCATTACAGGAGAAATTGAACAGATTTTCCATGTGAATTTACAAGGTTATCGTAAAACAAACATTGATGCCGTTATAGCTGAAAGTAAAACCGACCCGAGCGAACTATCCTTACTTGAGCTCGTTAATACATCTTGTTCACGAGATTGCATAAGTGAACCAATAACATACGTAAACGCAAACAATGGCTATATTTTTTATAAAGAATCTGGCGGAACTAATGTAGCTATAAAAATTAAAAAGCGAGATACATGGGAAATTGAAAAAAAATTAGTTCAAGATGGAATATAAACTCATAAAATAAAAGAGTACGTAAAGTACTCTTTTATTATTAATACCCTTCCTGTTTACAATGGCATTTCGGTTTCTCTTTACAATGACATTTTTCGCAATCACACTTCGGCTTTTCCTTGCAACGACACTCGTCACAATCACATTTCGGTTTCTCTTTGCAGCAACATTCGTCACAGTCCCTGCGTTTACATCTACATCTTCCAAACATTAAATCATCCCAAAATGAACGTCCACAATGACAATGATTCCCCATGAATATGCTTCCTCCTCAATAGAATTCATCATATTCTATGTTTAAAAGTAGAAAAAGGCTTGTTTACTAGTCTATTTTCTACTTTTAAACAATAGTTTTTTAAGTATTACACTTTCTTAAAAATTTTCTATTAAATATTCGTAGGAAATATTGCAAATAAAAAAGCCCAATGCTTGGGCTTTACATTCATGTATATTTTCTTACTTCTCGTTCATAATAATAGGTAACTACTACGTTAACTAAATATGAAACACCACTACTATAGTTCCTTTACCTCCGCCACAGCTCCTTTCAACCTCTGCAGCATATACCCGATCCCTTTACATCCTTCTAACGGATATGTAATGATTTCTTCTGGATATAACTTTGTGACTACTTTTTTATGCTTCTTTCCCGCAAGCAAAACAATTTCGTCAAACTGTATTAAACCTTTATCAATCATCTGTTTTTGTAGTTGCTCTATACTAATAACTTCATCACTCTTCGAATCAAATGCAAGATCATAGTTTTCTTGTACAATATCATTCGGCTTTAAAAATCCATGCTTTGCTGATAAAATAACCCAATCATCAAAAAACTCAGTTGCGTACGCCTGACATGCTTTCCCGAAAGGACTAATATATACATTCTTCGCCTCAGTAGGTCCATAATCTACATACTTATCCCAGATTTTCTTCTTTCCACATGGGATTATACATAATCTTTTCATCTATATTTTTTACCTCTTTTCTTCCTTATGTTAAATCAATTATTTCATACATTTCCCTCGCAAAATACTATATAATAATTCCAAACGTCACAATTGAATATTTTACCATATTTATATCGATTTCCACTCATATTTCACTTCTTTTCAGAAGCATAGTCCAATTTTTTTCGTTCTACATCTACGTAGTACACTGCACTCTTTACAAATATAATACTACTTCATAAACATTTTGTGAGCTTAATCTTTAAAATGAATCATAAAAATTTTAATATATGAATATGTTTATTTTATTGTTTTTTAAAGGAGGTGAACAATAATGAAAAATATTATCCCTGCACTATTCGTCTATTTTATCGTTTGTGTTATTGTTATGATTGTTCCAGCATCTGAAGGCTATAATTCTATTAGTTGGAAGTTGTTTGTTGGGCAAGCGTACGCAATACCCATTTTCCTCATTACTGCTGTTTTTACATTTTATATAAACAGGAAAAAGTCTTACGAATAAAGTGAAACTTTAATCCGTGAGGGTTTTCTTCATCCCCCACGGATTATTGGCCTTCACCAATCGGGCTCTTACGGACAGTTGATCCCTCACCTAACTTCTTTACTTTCGCTGAACTTTGAGGTAATGCTCTTACTGTCCGTTAATGCGGAATAAACAGTTATAAGGATAGCTAATGCTGTCCTTATTTTCATACCAGTATCCTATGTAACAAATAAAAAAGACAAGTAGCCATCCGACTACTTGTCCTTTTTGTTAATCAGTACTGAATAGTATTAAGCTTGGAATGCTTCAGTTAATACTGGTACGATTTGTTTTTTACGAGATACAACACCTTTTAATGTAGCTGTGTTGTTTTGTAATGTTACGTTGTATGCTTTCTCAACAACGTTTGCTGCTTTACCGATCGCAAGACCGACAGAATCGTTAGTTAAGATATCAGTTACAACGAATAAGAATAGGTCTAACCCTTTTTCTTCTACTACTGCAGAGATAACTTTTTCAAGTTCCGCTTGGTGTACAAGAACGTCGTTAGTATCGACAGCGTTTACTTGTGCAATTTCAACTTTCGCGTTAGCCATTTGGAATTCTTTAGCATCAAGAGAGATTAATTGCTCCATTGTTTTTCCGCTTAAGTCAGCACCAGCTTTTAACATTTCTAAGCCATAGCTATCTGCATCTACACCAGCGATTTCCGCTAATTCACGAGCTGCTGCTACGTCTTGTTCTGTGCAAGTTGGAGATTTGAATAATAAAGAATCTGAAATGATTGCAGATAACATTAAACCTGCAACTTCTTTACGAATTGTAACGCCATTTTCTTTGTACATTTTGTTTAAGATTGTAGCTGTACATCCAACTGGCTCACAACGGTAGTAAATAGGATCGCTTGTTTCAAAGTTAGCAATACGGTGATGATCGATTACTTCTAACACACGAACAGATTCGATATCGTTAGCACTTTGTTGACGCTCGTTATGGTCAACTAAAATAACGTTGTCCACTTCGCTTGCAACTGTCTCAACAAAACGCGGTCCTTCTACTTTAAAATAGTCTAACGCAAATTGAGTTTCACCGCTGATTTCGCCTAAACGTACAGGCTCAGCATTCATTCCTAATTCTTTTTTCAATTCTGCATAAGCAATTGCAGAACAAATTGCATCTGTATCTGGGTTTTTATGCCCGAAAACTAGTACTTTTTCCATGTTTTCCACCTCTTCATGAAAAGGATATCTTAAAGAAGCAAATATGACAATATTTAAACCCGAATTTTTTATAAATAATTGTACTTTCCTCTATATTTTTCATAAAAAAGATCATCTAAAATGAATTAGATGATCAAAATGTATATTTAATTTAAAATAGTGTAGGAACTTGCACTGCATTGTTAAATGCAAAATTGGAATTTAAACCATTATTCACAAGGTTCACATCAATAACTTGATAAAATGCATTTCCAGTGTCCGCAATCTCCCAAACAGCTAAAATAAGATGGTAGCCACTACGATCAGTTGGTACATTTGCTTCATGCGTTACTGTTGTCCCCGGTCTAACTCCGCCATCATTTTTCACATAGAACGGCACTATATCTAAACTAGATCTTGTTAAAGGCATATTTGGATTCCAATCCTTCTTTGTAATGTAGTATTTCCATTCTTTCGTACTATGAGGAGCCGTTAGTTTCCACTTGAATGTATTCGTCCCGCCGTTTAACGTAACTTTCTTCCACCTATCCACTGATTGAGCGTCTAAAGCAGGAAAATGACCAGCACCTGCAATTTGTCCATCAGAAGGTCCTAATTGCGGAAAGCCGCCTATTCCTTCTACACTTTGTGGTTCATATTGAACTGGACCGCAATTTACATTTACCCCTTGCTTACATAAATAAGATCGGCTCGCTGGTGATTCTACATACCCATGAGCTGAAGCCTTTTCTGAAAATCCAAATGTTAATAATCCCGTAAGTAATATCCCACCACTTAACATAACCTTTTTCATCTTTTGTAAACTTGTCTTTTTCATTCTTTCATCCCCTTCCCAAAAATGAAACGAAAATAACTATAGTTGCCTAGTCATCTTCTCTACATCCATTATAAGTGGAAGAGCATTACTAAAAGAACCCTCTAAAAACTTTCTCAAATTCGTTTAACTACAACAATATCAATTCTTCACGTATATTAATTACCAGTTATCACATCTATTATTTATTTTGTCGTTTTATTGTTAACTACTTACAATTATATATCACAGTGTAGCGCTTAAAAAAGTTTGATTACATTAACTCTATAAACCTGGATAAAATAATAAATAGAAAAAGTGGGTTTTGAAAAAGATTGATTATTACTTGATCCTTGTGCCATTAAAGCGTGCAATTACGAATTTGGCAAAGGTAGTCTAGTTATCAAATAGCCCTCTCCCTCTCAGATTTGCGGAAACTGGCTCCTTTCCTATCTCACGTGCCCATATAGATAACTGGCCGATATGATGGATTTCGTGGACAATGACATGACGTATTAACTCTCCGTTTGTACATTCAATGACTCGGCGCCTAATTGGTGCGTCTCTTGAGCTAATCGGCTCTTCCTTGAAGTCAGCTTTTGAAAGTTTCCGAGAATCCATTTCATTTGTCCAAGAAGTCACAAACGGCTTCACTTTCTCGTGGTATTGAGCTGAAAGATTTTTCACTTTTTGTAAGCTGGCATACTCTTCAAACACTGGTTCCTCAGGGACTGATTCACCGCGCAACCCTAAGATCCACATATATTCCACATCTACAATATGAAATAGGGTATGTAGTATACTGCCGAACCCACCGACCCGTTTCTTTACTAGTTCTTCAGCCGATATGTCTTCGCACCATGTAAACCAATCATCACGAACTTGCCAGTTATATTGAAACAGTTTCAACATCACAGCAACCTCCATCTTTTAGATTAACATTTACTATTCACCAAATGGCTTCAAAATCCCTATTTTAATACTACCTCTTAAAAACCTGTTAAACTCTTATATAAACTGGACTTCAAATTGAACGTTCAATTTGAAGTTAAAGAATGAAAAGAAAAAACTAAATCATTTTATAATAAATAACCGTTGCATCTAACTCACCATCCGGAGAAATTGCATACCCTGGTATTTTACCGGATTCTTGAAAGCCTAATGACTTGTACAATCTATTGGAAGGGTCTCCTTCTCTAGTATCTAATACTAAAAGAGATCTGTTTTCTAGTTTCGCTCTTTCCTCTGCTTTTTGCATAAGTGAACGTCCAATACCGTTACGTCTAAAATTCGGATGAGTCATTAACTTGCAAATCTCAGCTCTATGGGTCCCGTTAGGCTTTGTAACTAAATGTAATTGAACACTTCCTGCCACTTCATTGTTTATTTTAGCAACATACAATATTACTTCTGGTGCTAATACCGCTTGCCAATAATTTGTTGCTTCTTTTTGTTCCAGTGGAGGTAAAAAACCAATTGATGCCCCATCATCTACAACCGTTGTCAAAAGTTTAGAAAGATCTTCAATCTCATTTTCTAGTTGCTTCATTTCTTCAATTACTAAATTTCGCATTACTTTTCCCCCTTTTGTTTTCATTTTAACAATTTTTATAGCAGGAATAATTAAATATTAAGATGAAATTAATTAAGATACGATTTTTTAGAGAAAGGATCACTATATGAAATATATATTAGACAGGAAATACGCAAGAAAATTACTGGATTGGGCATATGAACAAAACCCAGGTCCTTGGTTCGAACATTCAATTCATGTTGCCAATGCAACTGAAAAAATAATTGTAGAACTTATAAAAAATGGGTATGACTTAGATGTTGATATAGCATATAATGCCGCTCTCCTGCATGATATAGGAAGATATAAAGGTTTTACTAAATCTGTTATTCATTCCTATGATGGTTACATGTATATGAATGATTTAGGGTATACAGGAAACGCCGTTATATGTGTGACGCATTCATTTCCTTGCAAAAATGAGCATATAGATATCGCAGCAGAGTGGAGCCTTGTTCCTGATTATATGAAAAGCCGGTTAATTGAAATATTGAATGAACATAGTGACTATGACTTATACAATAAAGTAATTACTCTTTGCGACGCTCTCGCTGATGCAGATGGTTTTACTACGCTTGAAAGAAGATTGGTTTCTGTTGGTTTACGTCATGGCACAACCTCTCATACTTCTTTACATTGGAAAGGATTCTATACAATTAAGAATGAATTAGAATCTTTAATTGGGAAGAGCATATACACCCTTCTCCCTGATGTAGAGAAATCAATTTATAAGAATACAGAATATTAAAACAATCATAACTTAAAAACGATACAATTTGTAAGTATGCTTCTAAAAAACTCATTTAAAAGTGGAGGGATTACTTATTAGTAAAATAGGATTTGACTTAATAAATCATGAAGGTAACTTAAATATTGGATATGAAGATATAGTTGATATCTCTAGGAAATGTAAATTTTCTAACTGTTCACATACAAATGAACCACAATGCGCGGTTAAAAAAGCCATGTCTGATGGAATTCTTTCTGAAGAAATATTTAAAAATTATTATAGACATTTAAACGAGGCACAATATGTTTCTAAGCAAAGAAATAAAACAAAAGCTATCGACTATATGAAGCAATTGAAACTTTTTCAAAAAAATTAGGATAAACTAGAAAACCCTCCTTAAAATAATATTTTAAGGAGGGTTTTCTAGTTTAATGACTTTGATTTTTTAATTCCACCATACACTCTTGTACTAAAGTTACTGCTTGACTCATTGCAGCTCCGCCAGCAAACGCGGTCGAAACACCACAAGCTTCTAAAATTTCTTTATCAGAACATCCTTGGTCAATACATCCCTTTGTATGATAAATCGTACAATATTCGTCTTGTGTTGCTAAACTAATCCCTAATGCAATAAGCTGTTTTTCTCTTTTAGTTAATGCACCCTCCTGAAAACACGCTTGTGTAAAAGCGTTATAGGTTTCTGCAATTTCAGGAATTTGTTGTGTGAAATTCCCAATACCTTCTTTGTAATGAAGTAATACATCATTTATAGAGCCAAATTGTTGATTTTCCATCGTATATCCTCCATTCATTTTATTTACACTTACTTTAGTATGAGATAAAATGAATGATATATACAAATACTCACTTTAAAAATAGAAAGAATTTTCAGTTTATTAAACTTTTAAATTTACACGTTTACAGTTTCAGCCCATCATCCACCGACATTTTTTCTTTAGAACTTTTCCTTTCTCCCTCTTTACTTCGCTCTTCCCAAATCGTTAAACCTTCCATTCCTACTTTTTTAGGATCAAATACTGGATCTTTCCCTTCTTTTTTCTGCGCCTCATAATCTTTTAACACTTTTAATGCGGTTTTGCTTAATAATAGGATTGCAATAAGGTTTAACCATGCCATACTACCGATTCCTAAATCTCCAAGATTCCATAAAAGTGAAGCTGATTCTACGCTACCGATGTATACCATAATTAAAAATCCAATTTTTAAAACTGGTTTTAACCATCCATATTTCAATCCACGATCTAAATAAGTGAGAGTCGTTTCTGCGATATAGTAATAAGCAAGCAAAGTTGTAAATGCGAAGAAGAAGATTGCGATTGAAATAAATATTGGACCAAATCCAGTCATAACAGTTTCAACTGCTTGTTGTGTATAAATAGGACCTGCTTCTACATTGCCTATATTTTGTACAATTGCACTTTTCCCTTCAGGTATAACATTGTACATACCTGTTATTAATATCATAAGCGCTGTCGCTGTACAAACTACAATCGTATCGATATATACAGAAAACGCTTGAACTAACCCTTGTTTTGCAGGATGCGATACTTCTGCAGCAGCCGAACTATATGTTGCCTCTCCAACACCTGCAACGTTTGAAAACACCGCTCGCTTTACACCCCATGCAATTGCTGCACCAACGATCCCGCCAAACATTTCATTTACACCAAATGCACTTGAGAAAATTAAAGCAAACATACTTGGAATTTCTGTTACATTTGCAATTAAAATGATGCATGTAACAATTACATAGCCAATTGCCATAAAAGGTACTAACATTTGTGACACACCAGCAATTCTTTTTACTCCCCCAAAAATAATCGCTGCTAGTAACACAACTAAAAATATACCTGTTACATATTTACTAATACCGTTAGAGTTTTCAAATCCAACAGCGATACTACTCGATTGAATACCTGGTAATAAAACGCCGTATGAAAGTGTTACAACTACCGCTACAATGACTGCAAACCATTTCATTTTTAAACCTTTCTCAATGAAATATGGTGTACCGCCACGATATTCATTTCCTACTTTACTTTTATATACTTGAGATAATGTTGATTCAACAAATGCGCTAGCGGCTCCTAAAAGTGCCATCACCCACATCCAAAATACAGCGCCCGGTCCCCCAAAAGCTATTGCTGTTGCTACCCCTGCGATATTACCTATTCCAACCCTTCCTGATAGAGCCAAACAAAATGCTTGGAAGGATGATATTCCAGTCTCTGAACTTTTCCCTTCAAAAAGTAGCTTAATCATCTCTTTAAAATAACGAATCTGTAAAAAACGAGTCGCAATGGTAAAATACACTCCTGCTCCTAATGCGAAAACAACTAAACCTATACTCCATACTTGCCCCACTAACCACTCTACTAACTTTTCCATCCAAATCCCCCTTATCATTCTTTTGAAAAAGTAATTTTTTATATAAGAAAACGGACAACCTTTATCCCACATTCCAGTTGTCCGCTTCTCATACTATTTCATCATTCTTTTATCTCACTATTAATCGTCTGCAAGACTCTCACAAACTAGTTTTTCACTTAATATTAACCCAAACACTCTTCACTTCTGTATAATTATCAAGCGCATAGGAACCTAGTTCGCGCCCAATACCAGATTGCTTATATCCACCAAATGGTGCAGCTGCATTTTCTAAGTTATAATCATTAATCCATACTGTTCCTGCCTTTAATTTATTGGCAACTTGATGTCCTGTTTTAATATTTTGTGTCCATACGCCTGCTGCAAGTCCATATGAAGAGTGATTTGCCCTTTCGATTACCTCTTCTGTTGAATCGAATGGAAGTACAACGACAACTGGTCCAAAGATTTCTTCCTTAACAATTGTCATATCATCAGTAGCATTTGTGAATACGGTTGGCTGAACAAAATAGCCTTTTTCAAATGCACGTTCACCACCAGCTGCAACAGTAGCACCTTCCTTCTTTCCTTGTTCAATATAATGCAGCACACGCTCTTGTTGTTTTTTAGATACGAGTGGCCCCATTTCTGTATCTGTTTCCATCCCAGCTCCAAGTTTAATATTATTTGCCCTTTTTACTAACTCTTCTACTACCGTTTCATAATGCTTCCGATGAACGAATACGCGGGATCCCGCACTACAATTTTGGCCATGATTATACATAATTCCTTGGAATGCACCATTAATCGCTTCTTCTAAATCAGCATCTTCTAAAACGATATTTGGTGACTTACCACCAAGCTCTAACGTTACATGTTTAATTGTTTCTGCAGATTGACGCATAATATATTTTCCCGTAACAGTAGATCCTGTAAAAGCAACTTTATTAATATCATGATGATTTACTATCGCAGCTCCTGCTTCAGGGCCGAAACCTGGTACAAAGTTTACAACACCGTTTGGAAAACCAGCTTCTTTAAAAAGTTTTGCTGTATATAGCAACGATAAAGGTGTTTGTTCTGCAGGTTTTAATACAATCGTACAACCAGTTGCAAGTGCAGCTCCCATTTTCCAAGAAGACATAACGAGCGGAAAATTCCACGGAATAATTTGACCTACAACACCAACTGGTTCATGGCGTGTGTAATTTAAGTAATCTTTTGAAATCGGAATTGTTTGTCCGATAATTTTTGTAGCCCAACCTGCATAATAACGGTAGTTTTCAACCGTCGCTGCAATATCATCTTCAAGTGCTACTTGATATGGTTTTCCATTATCTAATGCTTCTAGCTGTGCTAATTCTTCTTTATGTTCTTCAATTAAATCCGCTAGTTTATATATAAGATGTGCTCTTTCAGCAGTAGTCATTTCTGTCCAAGGGCCTGATTCAAAGGCCAATCTCGCAGCTTTTACTGCGACATCAATATCTTCTTCTTGTGCTTCACATACGACAGCTAGAACATCCTCTGTTGCTGGATTATATGTTTCAAACGTCTTCCCGCTAATAGAAGGAACAAATTCACCATTAATAAACATTTTAATCTCTTCATTTAAAAACGCTTTCACTTTTGGTTTTAGCACAATGTTTGTCGTTAACATATATACACGCCTCCCTATTTAAACAGCTGCATGAGCTGCGATTTCGGATAATATCGTTTGAAGCTTTTGATCTTCTACTTCAGTTAATCCTAATCTCGGATAACGAGAAGGTCCTCCAACTTGCCCGTGTAATTCCATTGACCGTTTAACAATTTGTACATATTTCCCTGATCCTTCAAGAAATTCACAAAGCGGTAAAATCGCATCGTTTATCTCCCATGCTTTTTCTAATTCACCATTTTGAAAATGCTCATACATTTTCGTAACGAGTCCTGGTACGATATTTCCTGCAACTGAAACCCATCCCGAGGCACCAACTAAATAAGACTCCATAACTAAATCTTCAGATCCGCAGAAAACTTGAAAAGCACCTTCGCCTTGTCTTACTAAATCTCTTGCTTTACGAATATCTCCACTAGACTCTTTAATATGTGTAACATTTTCACACTCTTTTCCAATTCGAAGCATTAGCTCTGTACTCATATCAACACCAGAAGTAAATGGATTATTGTATAACATAATTGGTATATTTACAGCGTGTGAGATTTCTTTAAAATGAAAATAAATTTCCTCTTCCTTTGGTTTACAATAGTAAGAGTTTATAATTAATGCGCAATCCGCTCCGTGTGCTTCTGCATGTTTCGTATATTCAATCGTTTCTTTCGTCGTTTCTGCTGCAGTTCCAACAATGACTGGAATACGGCCATCGACTTCTTTTAATACTGTTTCTACCATGTTAAATCGTTCTTCTTTTGATAAACTAACAAACTCCCCTGTACTTCCATTAATAATAATTCCAGCTACCTTTTGCTCAATAAAGTAGTTTACGTTTTGTTTTACACCTTTCCAATCAATCTCTTGAAATTCATCCATTGGTGTTATTAATACTGGAAATGCTCCTTTAATTTTTTGCATATTTATCTCTCCCTTTAACATTTTATTTTAATAAAAAACCTGTTGGAAATGGATCAGTAGGGTCTAATAGAAACGTCTGCATCCCTGTAATAAAACCTCTACTCTCAAAACGGAAAATATATCCTAGTTCTTCTTTCTTCACTTTTTCTACTGTTATAAAGCTATTAAATATGCTTTCATTTTTAAAAGGTTTATCCGTTATATACTCATTATTAAATAACGCATGTACATAGGACACAATAGTAGAAACAAAGCCCGGAGAACGGACAATAAAGTTATCTTCATGAAATGTAATCGACTTTATATGTTTCTCTTCTGTTTGCGAAGAATCTACTAAAATAAGTCTTTTTATAAGCGACTGTTTTTGTATCGCTTGAAGTGTAGCTTCTCCCCATTTCTTTAATTCAGAGATATTTTCAATACAAATTTTTGGTGGATACGTATCCTTTTCTACAATTGCATATACTTTATCAGCCTGTATAAGAGAGTAACGTATATTACCAATCTTCAAATCTTTCTCAACCATATAACATAGTTTACTTTCAAACGACACCGATATCACTTCATCATCCACTACATAGGCATGAACTGAAAATATTCCAGATAGCGTTTCAATTTTGTATTGATTAGACTCTTTCTTTTTTAAATATCCACTTTCTAGTAACATCGTTATTACTGCGACAATACCTCCATAATGAAGAGGAATGGTTCCTTCATGATTAAAAAATAACACAGCTGCATCAACTTCCTTATGAATAGAAGGAACGACAATACATCCATTTAACCCAATAAAACCACGTGGTTCATTTAATAAAAGCTGCATTTCTTCTGCTAATTCGCCTGAAAATTGTTCATTTAAATGTTCTAAACTGTAGTAGTATTTGCATGGTACGTCCTTTATTACACGAAACGCTTCGCCAGCTACGTGCACATCTACTGCTGTATACATTTTTTGAATGTTCATTTTACATCCTCCGTTTCATGTTCCATCGGCGGAATTAGCAAAAAGCCTTCTTTCAGTGAATCCTTTTCATTGTAGAAAAATCTATGCATCCCCATAAGCCAAGCTGAGCCGGTAATCTTTGTTACTACCGCTTCAATATTTTCTACATATGTTGTATTCATGACACACCCTTTAAATAGTGAACCTACAATACTCTCATGAACAAATTCTTCATCGATGTCGATTTTTTTATGAGCGTATAATACAGCTAACTTCGCTGATGTTCCTGTACCACATGGAGATCGATCAATTCCTCCTGGCGGAACAACAACTGTATTTTTCACATGCGCACTTTTATGAGTAGGATCTGTATAAAATTCAACATGTGTTAATCCTTTTATAAACGAATACTCTGGATGAATAATTTCAAACTTCTCATTTATTGAGTTTCGAATATGAATCGCCTTATCAATAATTATGGATGCATTTTCTGGTACTAACTCTAAACCAACTGACTTCGCATCGATAATGGCATAAAAATTTCCTCCATACGCAATATCAGCCTCTACAGTTCCAATTCCTTCGACTTGTACAGTAATATTTTTCAGTAAAAAAGCTGGTATGTTACAGAATGAAACTTCTTTCGCCTTTCCATTTTGAACAGTAATATCCACTTCAACTAAGCCGGCTGGTGTATCAAGCTTTAAAGAAGTAATCGGTTCAACTATTGGAATTAAACCTGATTCAATTAAAGCTGTACACACACCAATTGTATCGTGACCACACATCGGTAAATATCCACCTGTCTCTATGTATATAACGCCTATATCAGCTTCAGGATGACATGGATCTGTTAACAATGCTCCAGACATTACATCATGACCACGCGGCTCATTCATTAACAATTTGCGAATCCAGTCATATTCCTTTTTCATATGTAACATCTTCTCTGCCATCGTCTCTCCAATTAGCTTAGGAAGGCCGCTAATTAATGTCCTCGTTGGATTCCCGCCCGTATGTGTATCAATCGTCGTAAAGACTTTTTGTGACCTCATCCGTTTAACACCCTTTCTGTAAAACGACTCAAACGAAGTGGTTCAATAGGAATAATTGTTTCTTTTTCATTTAATAACTCTTCAATCACTTTCCCAGTAACTGCCGCAAGACTAATTCCATCACCTTCATGTCCAGCTGCAATATAATAATTTGGAATATGATCCACTCGTGAAATAATTGGCAAATGATCTTCTGTCCACGGACGTAAGCCGGCATATGAACGAATCACCATCATATCTGCCATTTTCGGATAAAAACGAATTGCTCTGTTCGCAATGCATTTAATAACCTCGTTGTTAATTCTCGTATGAAATCCTACAAACTCTCGACTACTACCAATTAAAAAATTTTGGCTTTCTGTCGGTTCAAATACAAGAGCTACCCCGTATTTTTCAGTTAAAGCATCCACTTTTCGTTTTCCGCCAAATTTAGAAATTAAATAACCAAATTCCATTACTTTACGGCAACCTACATGTTGTTGCCTTGAGGCTACAATAATATGCCCTTTTCTCGGTTCGATTGGAATATTTACATCTAACATCTGCCCGATTTTAGGAGCCCACACACCGGCTGCGTTCACAATTTGCTTCGCAGTAAACGTCCCATTTGTCGTTTCTACAATAAAGGAGCCGTCTATATCTCTTTTCATTTCTTTTACTTCTGTATGATTAATCGCTTTCGCACCCATTTTTTTCGACTCTGCTAGAAGTGAAAATGCAAGGAGATATGGATTTACAGTAGAATCAGTTGCGCATTCTAAACCACCCAATAAATCATCCGCAAAAAATGGTGATTCCTCTCTTATGTCTTGCCTATCAAGCATTCGAAACGGTAACCCAGCATCTTTTTGACGATTCACCCATTGCTGCGCTGCCTCCATCTCTTCGTCTGATTCACAGACTAGAATACTTCCTGGCGCCCTATATTCAAATGAGTGCTCCAACTCCTCACTTAAATCTGTTACTAATTTTTGACTTACTAATGACATTTGACTATCAAACCCTGGGTCTTTATCAATCGCCAAAATGTTTCCGTCACATCGTGAAGACGTCCCACTGACAAACTCACCTTTTTCAATGATTGTTACGTCTCTTCCGTATTTTGAAGTGTAATATGCAATAGAACATCCTATAATTCCACCACCTATTATTAAAACGTCACAGTGCCTCACAAAACACCCCTCCTTTCACTTACATCTCTCATTTTCTTTTATGCAATTGACGTGCCAACTCTACATATATACACTTTTTATAAATAATATTTTTATTTGTAAAAATATTTTAAATTTATCGTAAATAGGTGTATTATTTTTTTATCACTGTCTAAATTTTTATACATATCAGGAGGACGCTATGACATTTTCATTTCCAACAATCAAAGAGTTTATGAAAATTTTGTCTATCGATTGTACAAGTAGCATGAAACACATTAACACAGTAGATGGGACATTTTATTACCTCCCTTCTACTACAGAAGAATATAGTTGCGGCTATATATATGAGGACGACTCGTTCACTACTTTAATTGATGCACTTTCACATGCATTAGCCGTTGTCATCATTAACAAAAACGAAGAGCCAATATGTTGTATAACGGCTCAGCAAATGATTCCGTTTCTTTATAAGTCTTACACTGAGCTACAATCTTTTTATAACACTGTAATTCAAACGACTGATTCTTCTGTTACAGTCATTGATGAAAAAGAATGTGTCCGTACGTGGACAGATGGTGCTGAAAAAATCTTTTCGGTTAATCATAATGAAATTATTGGACAACCAATTACTCGTTTTTTTGATTATAAAGACTTGGAAATCTTGCAATCATTGCATGACGGAAAAAGTATAATCGCTCAATTCCATCAGCCTCGTCCTGATTTGTTCGTATTAATAAATTCAAACCCCGTTTACTGTAACGATGAAATTATAGGAGCAGTCGTTTCAGAAACAGATGTGACAAATCAAGTTGTATTGAATGAAAAACTATTTAATATGTCACATGAAATGCACCGATTAGAGCAAGAAGTAGCAAAATATAAAGATACATCCGATCCTTTCCTCGCGATGAATGGAAAAAGCCCTGTTATACAAAGGACTATTCAATTAGCTAGAAAGGTCTGTTCAGTGAAATCAACCGTTTTAATACTCGGCGAAAGCGGTGTCGGAAAAGAAGTATTTGCGAAAGCAATACATGAAGCAAGTGAGGCAGCAAAGGCGCCTTTCATTTCAATTAACTGCGGCGCAATTCCAGAAGCTTTATTTGAAAGTGAATTATTCGGATATGAACGTGGGGCGTTTTCTGGAGCGAATAGTAAAGGAAAAAAAGGTAAAATAGAGCTCGCTCAAGGTGGTACTTTGTTCCTTGATGAAATAGGTGAAATGCCTCTCGATATGCAAGTGAAACTTTTACGTGTATTGCAAGAAAGAAAGTATTATCGAGTTGGTGGAGAGAAAGAAATAAATATTGATTTCCGTATTATCGCTGCTACAAATCGTGATTTACAAGAAGAAATGCGAAAAGGAACTTTCCGAGAAGATTTATACTATCGTTTAAATGTAGTTAGCTTACAGATTCCACCGCTGCGAGAAAGACGAGAAGATATTATTGAATTAACATACTCTTTCTTAAACGATTTTTCGATTAACTATAACAGACCTATTCGTGACTTACCTTCAAGCATTATGCATGAACTACTTCATTACGATTGGCCTGGTAATATTCGTGAACTTCGAAATGTAGTTGAGAGACTCGTCGTATTTGCGACAGACGGTATTATAAAACAAGAATATTTACCATTTCATACAAATGATACTATAGACAATCATACGTCTCATTCCCTATTACTCAGCAATAATCATACGATTCTTTCTTTACAAGAAGAGATGGTTGAGCATGAGAAAAAAGTAATTGAAAGAGCTTTACACATTTTAAAGGGGAATAAATTAGAATGTGCGAAAAAACTTGGGGTAACGCGAGCCACTTTATATAATCGTTTAAAAAAACTTGGGTTACAATAAAGTGAAACTTTAATCAGTGGGGGTTTTGTTCATCCCCACTTGATTATCAGCCCTCACCAATCAGGCTTTTACGGGCAGTTGATCCCCCTCCTAACTTCTTTACTTTCGCTGGATTTTGCGGTGGGGTCTTACTGCCCGTTAATGCGGGATAATTCTTAACTCCTCTATATTGGCATAGTTTTTGCATTATAATTTGTGCAAACCGAACTAGAGGAGGAATACATATGACGAATAAAGAGAACTTAATTGTTTGTCGTTGTGAAGAGATTACATACGGACAACTTCAATCGACAATTGCTGAATATAAATGCTCGGCAAGAGAATTAAAACTAAGAACACGTGCCGGTATGGGATTTTGCGGTGGCCGCACATGTAGAATGATGTTAGATCGAATGATTGAAAGTGCAAATCCTGACGTAACTCCTAATGAAATACCGTTAAAATATCAACCACCAATACGTGCTGTTACCTTTGGAGCGGTAGGTGATAATAAATGAGTAGAATTACACATCACCCTATTTTAGGTAGTTTACATAATAGTCAGCGCATCACTTTTCAATTTAACGGGCAACAATATGAAGCATATGGGCATGAAACAATTGCTGCTGCCCTGCTAGCAAATGGAATACGAACGCTACGCGTACATGAAGATAGCGGGAACCCGCGAGGTATTTATTGTAATATCGGTCATTGTTCAGAATGCCGTGTGACAGTAAATAATCAAACGAATGTACGCGCATGCTTAACAGTTGTAGAAAACGATATGATTGTTGAAAGCGGAAAACAGCATCCAAATATCGTGAGAGAGATGGTGAAAAAGCGATGATCGATGTAATTATTATTGGTGCAGGGCCGGCAGGATTATCAGCTTCCATCTCTTGTGCACGTTTTGGACTTAACGTACTTGTTATTGATGAATTTATGAAACCTGGCGGGAGATTGTTAGGACAGTTACATCAAGAGCCTACTGGAGAATGGTGGAACGGAATTGAAGAAGCAAAACGTCTTTACGAAGAAGCCGAATCACTGTCAGTCGATATTCGGTGCGGTGTTTCCGTCTATAATTTAGATAAAGATGATAGTTCTTGGTTCGTACATACAAATATCGGTATGTTAGAAGCTCCGTTCGTATTAATTGCTACTGGCGCTGCGGAGTATTCTATCCCCCTTCCTGGCTGGACACTTCCAGGAGTTATGTCAATTGGAGCGGCTCAAGTTATGACAAATGTTCATCGCGTGCAAGTCGGAAAAAAAGGAATCATTATTGGTGCTAACATTTTATCATTCGCCATTTTAAATGAATTGCAATTAGCTGGAATTAAAGTGGATCATATCGTACTACCTGAAAAAAGTGAGTTAAGCCAAAAAGCGGGTGAACCAGAAGAAGTTTTGAACTCCCTTTTAAATGCAGCTCATCTCGCTCCTTCTGCTTTTTTGCGTATAGGTAGCCGTTTTATGAAATATGATTGGATTCGAAAAGCCGGATTAACCTTCTATCCAAATAACGGAATGAAAATAAACGGGACACCACTTCATCTTCGGAAAGCTGCACTTGAAATTATTGGAACAGATCAAGTTGAAGGTGTTCGTGTTGCTACTATTGATTCTAAAGGAAACATTATGAATGGATCAGAGAAGATATATGAGGCAGATTTCGTTTGTATCGCTGGAGGTTTATATCCGCTTGCTGAGCTTGCTGCTGTAGCTGGATGCCCTTTCCATTACATCCCAGAATTAGGTGGACACGTCCCTCTTCATTCCGAAACAATGGAAACCTCTCTTCCAGGTTTATTTGTAGCCGGAAATATTACTGGGATTGAAAGTGGGAAAATCGCGATGGCGCAAGGGAGTGTCGCTGGATATTCAATCGTAAAACAAGCTAATATAAAATCAAATTCAGTTGAACAACACTTACAACAAGCAATCCAACATGTTCACACCGTACGCCATCATGCTGCGATTCAGTTTAATCCAATGATTGATGCTGGTAGACGAAAGATGAATGAAATTTGGCGTGATTATTCCACCACATATGCACATACTAAAAAGAGCTGCTGAGATTACTCTCAACAGCTCTTTTCACTACTCATCCGAGTTATTAAATTTCGCTAATGCATAAATGCCTTCTTCATCATCTAATTCAAGTTGTAATCTTGCTGCGAATGAATTGACATTGTATTCTCTGTCAAGTAATAAGCGTAGTGCCTCGATTAAGTTCGCTTGAATTAAAATTTGTTGACGACCATTTACCTCTACTTCAGCAGAGAAACCATACTCATCATCATACATTAGTTCAACTAATACTTCTTCTGGACCCACTTGTCTTTTTTCAGCGATATATACGCAAAGCGCATTTATAAGCTCTTGCTCAGAAATTTTTATTGTTTCCATGCTACTTCATCTGCCTTTTTCTTACGTTGATCTTTGAAGTATTTAAATGCACGAACTGCTAACATTACGATACCAGCCATTACTAACATATTTACCATAAACGCTAATACAGAACCAAGAGCTCCCATATTTGCAAATAAGCTACCCATTAGTAAACCACCAAGACCACCTAGTAATAAACCTTTCATAAAGCTTCCTTTATTACTTTTTGGCGCTGTGTTTGCTGCTTTTGTTTTTGAATCTGGATTCGTTTTTTGAGAATTCACGTTTGAGTCTTTTTTGTTTAAATCAACTTTTGACTTTTGACCTGAACTTGGTGTAAATGATTTTTTACCAGATTTGTAACTCTTCGCTGCTGCGTGATCTACAAACATGAAGCTACTAGCTCCAAAGATAACCATGAATGCTGTCATTACTGCTACAAGTTTTTTCAACATATTATATCCATTCTCCTTTTATATAGATATATGTGAAATCTATCTTTCTTGTAAATTTAGAATGATAGATTTGTTTTTAAGAACATTTTAAAGGTTCTTATGAACTTATTATATGAACTTTTGTCGAAATATGCAAGTATTATTTACTTTCAACAGTTTGGTCACAAAGGAAAAATTAAGCAAAACAGAATTGACTTTAAATGAAACAAAACATATTATAAGTTCATAAGAACTTTTTATTATTTTGGAGGTGAAAAGATGGAAACATTTCATCTCACACGAAACGAAATGGCTACCCTTCTTCTATCACTAAGAGGATGGAATACGAAAAAGCCTCTCGGTATTTTACAAGAAGCTTGGGCAAAGTCACATAAAAAAGATATTGAAAGCGGACAAAGCGTTACAGCTTTTATTACTACCGCACTTTCACCTATTTTTGAAAAGCTGATTAAAATTGACGATACTGATGTCGGTTTTTCTTTAAATGAAATAGTTGCGCTTGGCAATCAGATTGAAAACACAAGTTTCTCTGTAACTGCTATGCAAAACTGGGTGAAACGAGATATAAAAGAAATGATTGGCTCTCCTCAAAAAGGGAAAAAATATTCAATTGAACAAGCAGCCTTACTATTTATTGTCGAAGATTTAAAAACAGCACTTGATTTTGAATCCATTCGTAAGCTATTACGCCTTATTGTAAATGACCCAGCCGATCGAAGTGATGATTTAATCAATCCTGTTCATTTATATGTAGCATACTCTTCTCTATTTGAAGAACTCAATCAAGGGAATTGCTTACAATTAAATGCAACAGATACCGTTCATACAATTGAAAATATCGTAAAAGAAAAAGCTGATAAAATCGCAAGCAAGTTCGATCAAATTAATAACGAACAACGCGAAGCAATTCGTAACGCTATTATTATTGCGACCCTTTCTGTACATACCGCATATGTACAAATGTTAGCGAAACGTTACGTAACAGCAACGTTATTTTTACAAAACTTAGATGTGAAACAGTAAAAAACAAGCATCCCCCTGTCCTACGTATATGACAGGGGGATGCTTGTTTTCAATCAATATAAACTACACAAATCATTTTACATTTAAGTTTCGTTCTACAATAGCTCTTGATTATGTAAAAATCATTACTAACCTAACATTCAACAATGTTCATTTCTTTCTATTAAATTCCTATCAGATTTTCTCGATAAACTTAATTACTTCATTTTTATAATTATATTTATCATTAATTTCTTGTAATAATTCAATATCATGCGTATGAGTTTTTCCTGTCTCTAGCAGCTCACGGTATAAATCAATATAAGGAAGATTTTTATTAGTGGCATTTTTATATTCCTTTTCTACATCGTAAAAAACCTTTTTAAACCTCACGTCAGTAATCCCTGCCTCATCAATTTCAAGAATTGCATACTGAGCACGTAAGTCAGAGTTTAGCTTATTCCACTTGTAAAAAGGTTGTCCAACTGTTCCTGGGTTAATAATTAATTGATCATTGCTACTATAGCGCAACAATTGATGGTGGGTATGAGCGTAAATCGCAATATCATAATCACAATCAAATAACCGATCAAACTGTTCTTGATTATTAGTGGGCCATAAATCCCCTCCGTAATTTTTATTTTGTAGATTATGACTAATACTTATTGATAAATCATTAACCTGTTTTGTTATATGTAATGGTAAATTTTTAATATGATTAATATAGTTTTTATCCAAGTTTTCACATTGATACTGAACTAATCTAGAAACATAAATATCGGTTGCGTTATCAATATCAATGTTTTTATTAAGAACGTCAAGAAAGCTATCTTCCCAGTTTCCTTGTACATAAGTATCAACGTTAACACTATCTAACATTTCAAATAAATCATTCGATCCAGGACCAGGCATAATTAAATCTCCTAAAAACCAATAATCAGTCACACCTTCTTTCAAAGAATCTTCGATAACTGCTTTTAAAGCAGTTGCATTTCCATGTACATCTGCCAGTACAGCAATTTTATGTTTCATGTATTTCATCCCCCTAAATTAACATTATATTCCGAATTAACTGCGTGTATTTTTCTATATTGTTTCTCCTTTCTTAACTCTGTGCATATCATACACTTTCACTTGATTCTCTATATACGATTTTTCTTTTTTAAATCCAGCTTTCTCATAACAACGAATGGCCCTCTTATTATCTTCCCTAACTTGTAATACAACAGCTTCTATATCAGGATCTAAAAATGATTTACTAATAAAATACTTTGTAATCTCTGTTCCAAGCCCTTTTGAATATAAATTCGAAACACCAATGAGGATAGAGTATTCCATCATGTACGCATCTTCATATTTCTTCTTTTTTAATCCGACTCTCCCTATTACTTCATCTTCTACTACTATTACATGATAGCTCGCATAAGACCGCGACAATTTTTCAGTCCAATACTGCCGAAGCTCTTCAATTGTATATCGCTTAAATGATTTCACATCTGCTATATTTTGTAATTCCTCATTGTTATACCATTCTAATATAATTGATAAATCATCTATTTGTAATAAACGTTCATGCCAATCCATATTTTCACCTCATCTACATTTCAAATTACTACACCTAATTAAAAAAAATACGCATATTCTTTTTTAGGCAATTTTACTATCTCTTGAATGAAATTCGATTTTTCTAAAATGTCATCTAGCTGCCCCTCATTATAAACATAAATACCACCTACGTATGAACTGTAAGCCTTTTTCTCAGTTATTACCACTGCGGTGCTATTTTTCTTTTTATAATCGCCCTCTATTCCTTTTTCAAATGACAAACTTTTAGTTGCTGAGAAGTAAAGATGGATTAATTCTGCTATTTCTATGTCATCTGATTTTGCAAAGCACTTTATTTCATTTATAATCATTTCATCTTGTAACGGAAGAAAGTCCTCTATCTCTATCTGCTTTCTTTTATAAAAGAAATTTTGTATCTCAGGAGTATGGAACGAAAGATTTTTCTCCTTTATCTTTTGAAAAATGGATTGCAACAATAAGTCTTTCCCTACTACAAACGGATGGCCAAAGCCATTATTGTAAAGCCCTTTTTTCATTTTCATTAGTTGTTCAATGTACGGGATTCCTTGTTCTGCAATAACCAGATTTACTAGTACATATACACCTATCGAATGTTCTTCCCTCGTATGTATTGCGTTCTCATGTAAAAAATAAGTATGTCCTTGTTGTTTAATATAGGCCAACCTTTGAAATGCTTTTGTATCTATCAATTGAAGGATATCTATATCATGAATAGAGATTGGGCCATAAATTGGATCTGCAACATGCATACATTCTCCTCCTATTTTGTAAATTAAAACCTATATTATTATACTTAATTTTCAGTCTATTTTCATTAATATATGAGAAATTTTTAATGAACTTTTCATTATTTCCGCATGAAAATTTGGCTTATATCCTTTACTATAATACTTATACGAGACATAAAAGAATTGAAATAGCAATCCCCTATATAAATAAGGTATAATCTACACATAGTGAACCTTTTATATCATTAAGTAAAAGGGCGTATATTCAAAAATCCATACATTAGAAGGTGCAACAATGTTAAGTAGTTTTATTCACTCAGTATTAACGTTTTTTGAAGGATTAGGTTATTGGGGCATTATGCTTGGACTTATGATCGAGATTATTCCAAGCGAAATTGTTCTCGCTTATGCAGGATACTTAGTATTCAATGGTAGCATCTCATTTATAGGCGCAGTTGTATTTGGTACTATTGGCGGCGTTATTGCTCAAATCTTTATTTATTGGATTGGACGATACGGTGGACGCCCTATATTAGAACGTTACGGAAAATATATTTTCATTCATAAAAAACAAATCGATGCTGCCGAAGATTGGTTTAATCGTTACGGAACTGGCGTAATTTTCACAGCTCGCTTCATTCCGGTAGTGCGTCATGCGATTTCAATCCCTGCTGGTATTACAAAAATGCCATTACTACGTTTCACTACGTTAACGGCACTTGCAATCATCCCTTGGTCTATTATTTTTATTTATTTAGGTGAAAAACTAGGTGAAAACTGGGAGAATATTAATGATATTGCTGGACCGTATGTGAAATCATTCGCTATCGGTGGCTTCGTACTTATTCTTTTATATTTCGTAATAAAAAAGTGGACAAAAAAACGTAAAAAACTTGCTTAAGATAATAAAAAAACCGCTAAAAATTCATTCAGAATTATAGCGGTTTTTATTATAGGCTCGACTATGTATTAAAAATTGTATTATTTCCTCTTTATGCTTCAAGTCATGCTGAATGAGTAATGAAAAGTAATTAATTAATCTCACTTTTTTTGTATCAAATTAGTAGTCATTATAAAAATATCGGGTGGGAATCCGCTCAATTTGCTCCACTAATTGTTTATGAGTAACACTAAATTGATCTAATTGTTCTTCTTTTGAAATACATGATCTCGCATATCTTTTTGCACCCTTATTCATTTGCTCTACATCTATCGAAACATTAGGTACAGATTGAGTACTTAGAAAATAAGAAATTCGATATTTCATTACAAACTCGTCTCGAACGATAAAATGTGAAATCACATCCCTCTTTCAATGCTTAACATCATTCTATTAAACTTAACTTTTCATCCATAATATTTTCTTTCTTCATTTTTCATTCCTTTCCGCCATTTATAACCCACTCCTAATAACACCTTCTAGAAATTGTATGAAAAGCCCCCATATTTACATGGATAAGCAACAATTTAGGCATTCCTTTCGTATATTATCCCAAAAAGGAGTGACTCCCCCAATGCACTGGCAACAAAAAATACCATACTTAATTGGACGCCCTATCGGCATTTCCTTCATGAATGGGCAAGGAACTACTGGGGTATTATGTTCAGCACATGATGGCCAATTATATGTGTATGAATACCTTTACCAATCTCAGTTCGCGATGAAACATTATGATTTCAGACAAATTCAAGATATACACGCATTTCCGAATTGCCCACATCAAAATCCTCTTTATTAAGAAACAGGAACAGCTCATAGCCGTTCCTGTTTCTTAGTTGTTATTTCTCAGAATAAAACTTCTGCACAGCTTCATCAAAATAGATCCAGCCTTTCCAGCCTAGATGAATCGTATCTTTTAAGAAATACTTATCATATTCATGGCTAGAGAAATCGACTACTGGATACCCTGCTTTCTCAACTTGCTCTCTAACCTTTGTATAATACACTTCACGGCGTTCTTTCGGGAAACCAGCGTAATCATACCAAGGTCCATTTACAGGTACAGAGATAAAGAGTGGCTTAACATTTTTTTCTTTGAAAAGATCTAAAACAATTTGTAAGTCATCATATTCTGGTGATTCATCATACGATTCATTTGCTCTAAAATTTTTTAGGCCTTTTAATTTTTTCTTTAAATTATGTTTATAGTAATACGGGTTTTCAATTCCAAATGTATTTGTAGTAGACTCCGCTTGCCCTTCTTGTTCCGCATGTTTACGTGCATTCTCCCAAGAAATTGAACGTAGTCCCATATTTGTTTTCTCTTTCATCGGTTCAATCTTAAATAAAGAATTAAATAAATCTCTATGATCTAAAATGTTTCGGTACATATAAGCAAGTGGTTTGGCTAGACCTGCTTTTATGTTATGTTTCGTATCATTATAAACAATACCTTCTAATGAATTTTTTAATATATCATCTTTTTGCACAACTTTATAATCTAATAGTCGTTTCGCGATCTGCTTCTTCATTTCAGGTTTAATGTCATCATTAAAAATAAAATGATATGCTTGTTGTTTGGAGAAATTATTAGTAAAATCTCCTTGTGATACACCCGTTTTTGTAAACCATTGTGGCGAAAGAACAAAGACGACTTTTTTACCTTCCAAATCATCCATTGTAGACGTCATATTTAAAATATGAGCTAAACTTTGCGTACCGCCAGTTCCAATTAAAAATGGTGTAAAACCTGCTGGATTTACTTTGAAATAGTTAGATGGATGGTATGCATCCATTCGTAAAAATTCAGATGAACCGTACATCGGTAAATACTGCGAATTCTCTAACATTTTCTGTTGTAAGAAAACACTTTGTAGTTTTTCTTTTTGTAAGGACGTTGCCGCATCTTCTATCTTTTTATCACTAATTAGCGATACTAAACTTTTAGACGGAATAAGCAATACAATGAAAAAAAGTACACAGGCTAAAATAATTGGTCCGAAAGCATGCTTCATCTTCATTAAATATTCCTCATTCCATTACTATTAAATTGTAACCCTTGTTTTTGACACGTCATCTTTTCTCTCCTTTTTCTCTATACATGTTCCATTCTATTTATCTATTATATACATGTATGTATTTCCTTCCTTGTTCTATTAAGTCCTATACAAATAGCGCAAGCAAATGTTTCCATAGAAACACGTTAATTATACAAGATTCTACATAAATTTCACACTGGAATTTTAGTAATAATTTTATTTTTAAACGTCGAAAAAACAAATGAAATGTCTATAATTCATCCGATTATGTATTACATAAGAAAAAAACAGACCACCACATACGTGAAGTCTGTTTCTTCATCACTTTATTTTTGTACCTCTGCCCATTTTAAGCTTGTAGCTGGACCGAATTGATGCACATATAAGTCTTTCACATATGGTTTTTGTAAGTAAGATAGACCGCGCTGGAATACCGGTGCAATTACTGCATCATCCAGAAGCATTTTTTCAGTATCTTGCAGTGCTTTCCAACGTGCTTTTTCATCGTTACCTAATTCAGTTTTTATCTTCTTAATTAACGCATCATATTCTGGATTTGCATACCCTGTATTATTTACAGTACTTCCTGAAAGGAATACTTCTAAGTAAGTCATCGGATCTGGATAATCAGGTAACCAGCGCGACAACGACATTTCATATTCTTTTTTCTTCTCTAACGCTAGTTTTTGCGTATGTGGTTGTAATTTCACATTTACTTTTAAGCCAGATAAGTTTTTCTCAAGCTGTTCTTTAATATATTCGCCTACTTTTTTAAAGTTTTCTAAGTCATAGTTTAATAACTCAAGCGTTACTGCATTCGTTCCTGTTTCTTGCTTTGCCTTTTCCCAATATTCTTTTGCCAGTTTTACGTCTGTCTTATTAAATTCGCCCGCTGTACTTCTAAAGTCTTTCTTATCTGGCCCTTTTAAAAACCCTTTTGGTACATAGTAGTTTGCAGCAACAGAACCATCATTTAAAAATGAAGTCGCAAGGCCCTTCTTATCAAACACTGTACTTAGTGCCAGACGCGCATTTTTATTTTTAAGAATCGGTACATTTTCATTGAAACGGAAGAAATACATGACTGGATCTGTATATTGTTTCAGTTCCTTATTCGTTTTATATTTATCTACAAATTCTGTAGAAATGACCGCTCTATCAACCTTATCTGTTTCATATAAATTTACCGCAGTTGAAATTTCTTTAACAATTTGATAGTTTACTTCATCTAACTTCACTTCTTGTTTATCCCAATACTTATCATTTTTCTTTATTGTAAAGCTAGCTTCATGTTTCCATTCTGATAATGTAAACGGTCCATTATATACCGTTTTATTTGCTTCTAATCCGTATTTATCACCTTGCTCTTTCGCATATTTTTCATTAATCGGATAGAAAGATGGCAAAATGAGTAGTTTCGTAAAATACGGTACAGGATGTTCCAGCTCTACGACAAATGTTTTATCATCCTTTGCTTTTACTCCTAATTCATCTAATCCTAGTTGTTTCTTATTTATTTTCTCCGCATTTTTCACATCATACGCAATATATGCATATTGAGAAGCTGTATCTGGATTAATAAGCTGCTTCCAAGCATATACGTAATCGTGAGCCGTTACTGGATCTCCGTTAGACCATTTCGCATCACGTAAATGAAATGTATAAGTCTTTCCATCCTTACTAACCTCATATTTTTGCGCTCCGGCTTCAATTACTTCATCATTTTTCGATAATCGGAATAGCCCTTCCATTACGTTATTCAAAACGTTAAATGATATCGCATCTGTTACTTTCCCTGAATTTAATGATGGAATTTCACCCGTTTCTAGTAGCTGCAATACTTTTTTCTCATCTTTCGGCTTTGTAACTGTTTTTTCTTTTGCGCAACCAACTAAAAATGAAGAAACTAATAGAGTACTAACTAACGAGTAGCGAACTACCTTTTTCATTTCCAAACCCCCTCTATTTTTTACGGTAAGTAACGGCGAGCACCAGCGTATTCTTCTATATATCCTGGTGTATTTAACGGGATTATTTCAACTGATCTTTCAGCTCTTGGTGAGTGAATCATATTACCATCACCAATATACATCCCAACGTGATGGACACTACCTTTCCCTTGATCATGCGCAAAGAAGATTAAGTCCCCTTTTTGTAAGTTTTCTTTATCAACGGCAACCCCCGCTCTTGATTGCGGTCCAGAATCGCGCGGTATTGTAATACCGTGCGATTTATAAATCGTATGTGTGAATCCAGAGCAATCAAATCCAAACCCACTTGTACCAGCCCATATATATGGTAAACCTAAAAACATTTTCCCTGTGTTGATTAAATCATCGGCTGTCGGTGTTGGAATATCCTCTTGAGAACGGTAAACCGCTCCATCATTTTTTCGTAGCCATGCTTTCTGTCCATTTGGCAACAATACGCGGTATGAAATGCTATCTTCACTTAGTAGCGGCAGTCGCGTATTATAGCTAACTTCAAGTGCTTTTTGTTTTTCAGAAGGATTTATATATAAAATTGCGGTCGGTTTCGTTACTAATACGAACGGTTCGTTTGTTTTATCTGCAAACTCTTGATTATACGTTAATTGTTTTTCCGGCATCCATCCCGGATAACCTTCTTCATTTCGCGGTGTCGGTTGTCCGTGTACTAACACTTTTACCCAGTCACCTTTCTTATCAACAACCGTTACTTCTTGACCGAGTAGTGCTTGCGTTTCTAATTTATTTGCATTTGTTAACCATAGTTTTTCATCGAGCGTCATTGATTTCGTCCATTTCCATAAATCAACTGGATTTGTTGCACTCGGTGCATCAATTGGCCGTAACGAATCAGGTGCAGTCCATAACGTTGCGGCAGATACATCTATAAACGCTTTGCTATCTTTCTTCTCTTCAGCATTTGCCGATGTAAATGATGAAAATATAAATAGAGTTGTTAATAATGCAGTTCCTACTTTTTTCATATATATCCTCCTTAAAAGGTAAGTTACTAGTCATTTCTTCTAAGATTACATATTCACTTTAGAATGAAGGTTTACCTTTGAGCCGGAGTAAGTCATTCCTTCCGGTTCTTCCATTAACCATAGCGGTGCATCAAGATCGAAATAATAAATATTTGGATGTGCAGCAGCTAAGTGTGCTACAGCACTAACGGAAAGTGAAGATTCCATCATGCTGCCAACCATACATTTCACACCTGCCGCTTCTGCAATATCTGCAATACGCCACGCTTCACGTATACCACCGCATTTCATTAATTTAATATTGATTAAGTCCGCATAGCTTCCTTGCACGAGTTTTAATGCGTCACTTGCTGAAAATATACTTTCATCAGCCATAATAGGCGTTTGTACATTTTCTTTTACGTACTTTAATCCATCCAAATCTTTCGCGTGAACTGGTTGTTCAATGAATTCTATATTTAAATTACGATTTTCCATCTCTTTAACAATAGAAACCGCTTCTTTTGGATTCCATCCTTGGTTTGCATCTAATCGTAACGTTGTATTTTTTGGTACGCTATTTCGAATCGCCTCAATACGCTCTAAATCTAAATGCACAGATTTACCAACTTTAATTTTTAAAGTTTGAAATCCTTTTTCTATATGTTGCTTTGCCTCTTTTGCCATAATAATAGGATCATCTACACTTACTGTAATATCTGTATAGATTTCTTTCTTACCGCCTAATAATGCGTAAAGTGGGACGTTTTGATATTGGCAATACACATCATATAAAGCGATATCAACCGCCGCTTTCGCACTTGTATTTCCTATACAACTCATTTGGATATGCTGTAATAACTGCTGAAATTGAATTATATCTTGACCAATTAAGCATGAACGCAGCGGCCCTAATATAGCTTCCTCAATCCCACTAGCGAAATCTCCCGTAATAACCGGTGTTGCGGCCGCAGCTCCTTTTCCAACAATTCCTTCATCTGTATGAATAAACACATCAATACTTTCAATTTCAGTTACGGTACGAAGTGCGGTTTTAAATGGAGTATGAAGCTTTACACAACGACGCTTCACCTTTATATCCGTAATTTTCATTTCGCTCATCCTTTCGTTGTCCAATAAAAAAATCCAGCCGCAAGAACTTCCTTACGGCTGGATTTTGTCTATGATTGAGTAGACAAAGCAGCAATCTGATTATATTTTTTTTTCGCATCTTTTAGCGCTACTAATAATGCCTTTTGAGATGAACCGAAATAACGATCTTTTATTTCTGTTACTAGCGCTGGATCATTAATATTTTTATGTAGAAATAAATATTTAACGAATTGAGATGTTAATGCAATTGTCGCTGAGCAATCTGCATCTACAATTTCCCCTGTCTCCTTCACAAGTACAAAAGCTACAAAATAGCTTTTAAACTTTTCCGTAATGGGATTATTTTGAGGCGCTTTCGCATCCCCTACGACATAAATTGTATTTGAAGCATACACAGCTATCTTCCTTTCTTATACAAGGATAACGGGTTTCTTAATAGTCGTACGAGCGATAAACTCAACATTCATTAAAAAATGTATCCGCTTACGAATATTATATAAAATTATCAGAATTTTAACAACATTTATCTTTACACATATTTCATAATTATGGATAATTGAATTCCATTGATGTAATGGCTTCAACTGTACATCTTACATTATGTTAGAACTCCTTGTACCATGCAAAAATTTAGCTTTTTTGTTTTCGTACTTCATTTACAAATAAAAAACAGTTAGCCAACGCTAACTGTTTCATTACTTTGGTAATACGAAAATCGTTTCATTTGACTTAGAAAATTGGTACTCTTTTCTCGCAAACTTCAAAATTTCCTCTTCATTATCCGTTAAATTCTCAATGTTAGTCTTTAGAAACGATTGATCCTTCTTTAATGTAACTAATTGTTTCTTTTGATTTGTAATCGTATCTTTTTTATTCATTATTATCTCTTGCTGTTTCGTTAAAATATATTGAACATACAAAGTAGTCGCTGCAATAAAAAGAACCATTAAAATAAGTCGTCTTAACTTCTTTTTGTTTATAGTACGATTGTCACTAGGTTGTGATAGTTGCTCTGGTATATTAGGAACATTTACTCTTTTGAGTTTCCTCATTTCAAGTCCCCCCAACCCATATTTTTCACTACCATAGGCACGTTTTCTTACTAAACTAAATTCTATTCTTATAAAATAAGTTCCTTCACAAAAATATCTCACAAATTAACCAATTAAAGATAGCATTCGACGACATTTCCATATTTACATCGAGATTTTTTATGTATGCTGCAATAAAATAGTAGTTTATGTTATTCTTTTTCTACTATTGTAGAAGAGTTTTTTTACTTAGCACTTTATTTTATCTCCTCAACATAAGGATTCGCATATAAATCAATATCAAAATCAGCTTTAATACTGTTAGCAAAATCAATTACTGGATTATCTAAATGAACAGCTGGTGTATGGCCATCATTTATTTTAATTACAATAGTGAATCTACATTCTAATCCAAATTCTCTTTTTAGTTCATTAATAATGGCTGACTTATCTTTTAGTTTTAGAATTACTTGCTCCATTACATCTCCTACATCTAATGATTCCTGATATCCTGTACTTATTTGCCAAGATGTATAGTTTCTTGTTATGTTTTCAGTTTCGTTTGTTTTTCTAATTATGTCCCCTTTTTTATAACTTATAGTTGGGCTTACTTGCAATCTTTCAGAAACAACCTCTACTGGAAATTCATCTCCGGACAGATTGAAATAAACTATTACTTGCGTTTCATCCATTAATCTCACACCTTTATTAAAAATAAATTATTATTTAATTCAATCGTTCCATTTTACTACAGACTACAAGTTGAATTTTATGCCAACCTATAACTAATATTAATATGAATCATTCTACAATTACATCTTTTTATTAAGATATAACATTTTTATTTTTATAAAGTAAAACTTTAATCAATGTAGGTTATGTTCACCCCCACTGATTATCAGCCCTCACCAATCGGTCCAGCCCCACTCCCACCTAACTTCTTTGCCCCAGCCGAGTTTTGAGGTGGGAGTTTTACTTCCCGGCAAATAGCGTGATAAACTCTATTACTAACGGCGCATTACTTCTCCATTTAAAATTGTTTACATAATACTATTATTTTTATAATTTATTATCCCAATAAAAAAACAATCCATCTAACAAATGGATTGTTTTTATGTTTCATTTTTATAATTCTTTAAATAATTTAATCGTTTTTACCTTAACTGAATTTGATTTATAATAATGAAATAAAAATATATATTAAAAAACCGAGCACATTATGCATATCAAAAAATAGCTGCCTAATAAACATTTATCATTTGAAAGTTAAAATGTATTTTAACCTTTCATTTGAAAAAAATACGTATAAACCCTCTAAAATGAGCAGACTTATCATACTAATCTATAACAATTTTGCCTTCTCCCCTTACCTGTTTCCTTTAACACATATGATTTTAAAACAAGGGCAGTTAATGAATCCGTTAATGTTTTATATGATAAATTAGACAATGCCAATAGATCGTTTGTATATAACATTCTATGCTTCTCTAATAATAATAGTACTAATCGTTCTGACGGTTTTAATGTCTCATCACTTTCTAGTATAAAGTCTATATTTTTCATTTCTCTAATTATTGCTCCTTATATAAAAAAATACTTTAAATGATTATTTAATATAAAAATAATACATAACAAAATTTGAAGTATACTAAAATAACATCATTTTAAAACACTATTATACTATAACATAGAAAAAGCATTTCCCAAAATAGGAAATGCTTTTCTTAATTCACTTTCTTATATTGCTTATATGATTGTTCCAAACCTATATTATATTTCGTGTTTTTATCCGTCCAGTCTTCTCCTAAATTACCTGGCCATCCTGATGTATTAGCGACATATTTTAATAACTCCCAATCTTTTAATCCTTTTTTCACACCGCGCTCATATGATTTGACCATATTAGTGATTGCTATTTTTGCATTGATTTGTGAATCCATTAAACTTTCTTCAGATAAAGAGGCTGGTGCTAATCCGCCCCGATGCAATTGGAATAATCCAAATGATGTGCCCTTATCCCCTATCGCTTTTCGATTCAATTTTGTTTCATGGTCTGCGATAGATAGTGGAATCCAATCTGGAATATCATACCTCTTAGCAACTTCACCAATTATTTTCTTATTATTTTCAATCTCTTTATACTTCTCATATTTTGAATAAAGAGCATTCGTTACTGTTACTAACGTAAGTAATATGAATATATATTGCAACGCTTTTTTCATCATTTCATCTCCTGCTTTGTGTATACTTCACTTCCTACTCACACTATAAAGCCTTTATGTGACATTCATTTGACGAAATGATATGAATGATGCATAAGTTAATAATAAATTAAGTTTTTCTAAAATCACTTAAACAAATAAAAACGGTTAGCCACCCATGTTCTAAACATGAGTGGCTAACCGTTTTCGAGTGTCTTTTTAATAAACACGTTCTACCTTATATATTTCTTGCAATATGTGGTTTGCTGTAATGACTCGTTCCGCCGCCACCTACTACTACTTTACCGCCTTTTCCAAAGATTAATAATTTACTTGAACCATCTGCAAGAAGTACTATTACTTCCGCATGATCACTTGTAGCTACATAGATTACATAACCGCTTTTTGAAATACACGTTTCCCAATTCTCATCAAATTCTGATCTAACTACCCGATTAGAATACACTTGATTTTCAATTCTTCCTTGTTCTTCGTTTTCCAAATTTATTCTCCCCTTTTCCTTGAATAGTTATATATATATTAAAATAGCAGTCCTGTTTAAAATAGTGACCGATTTTAACATAAATAGTATATGTAGGTAGTAGAAGAATGCTTGGACAATGAAAACGTATCAGCATTTAAAAATTTTACAATCGAAACTTCTCTTTAATCATTTCCGCTACTTCTTTTGGACTCAAGTAAGTATTATTAATTTTTATATACTCTTCTTTTTCAATTTCACCATGAAGAGAGTTTAATCTATGCTTTTTCATCGTTTCTTTTAAATTATTTTCAGACCATTCAATATCTCTTTTTTCGGTTTATGTTCTAATCTATGCGGGCTTTTATTCCGTTCTAATCTTTCATCTAATTCCGCTTCCAGCTCTACAAAATATACCGTCCCACCTTTTGATTCAAAAATACTTACTACATGATGTATATAATCCCAATCGGATTGGAGGTCAAATGCCCATACATAAGTAAAAATCATTCCAGATAAATCACTTTTAGATACTTCTTCAAATATTTCATTACGAAATAAACTTACTAGTCTTTTTGCTTCTTTCGTACTGTAATCAAAAATTGGACTTACTAAATCAATTGTCATATGGTTATGAAAAAGTTTTAAACCGGTTAATGTTGCTAATTCTTGCCCCACTGTCATTTTCCCAACTGCTTGTGGGCCAAATATTAATATGAATTTCATTTATTTCCCTCCTATCGCTCTCTATAAACAATTACATAAAATAGAAAATAAGGCAGTCGATTTCGTATCGATTGCCTTATTTTTATTAATAGTTTCTGTACTATTTTTTTCGCACAGCTTCAAACGTAACCATTTGATTTGCATTTGACGGCTCTTTTTCATATACATAGTCAGCAGAGCAAGTAATGTTAGAGAAACCAATACTTTCTAAAAGGAGTTTAAACTCTTCTATACCATACCACCGCATTGCAAAACGTTGTAGTTCTGTTTGCGTTAACTGTCCTTTACTCCACTTTTCATATTTTAAATATGATACAGTAATTTGGTTCAGCCAATCCATTTCAATTGATTTCTTTTCTAACGTAATTCCGTCTCCGCTTGGCAGAGAAAAAGTCGATGTGTGAATTTCACCTGTCTTCCAGTCATACGGAAGTATAAGATCTACAATTAAGCGCCCACCTGGATTAAGATGTTCATACAAACATTTCAAAGCATTTATAGAATCCTCACGATTTTCAATTAAACAAAAGGATCCAGTAGGAATGATAATCGCCTCATACTTATGTGGTAGTGAAAATCGATGTAAGCTTCCTTCATATAAATTAGGATGTAAGTCTCTCTCTTTACACCGCTTACGGCAAGAATCTAGCATTTCAGGCGAATAATCTATCCCATCAACGTTAAAACCAGCTTCAAGAAATGGAATAATGACACGTCCTGATCCTACAGCTGCTTCAAGAATTCTTCCTCTACAATTTTTTAAACGTTCTTCATAATACTCAATATCACCATTTAAAGAATAACCGACAGGCTTTGTGTAATCATAAAGTTCCGTACAAAGTGTACTATAAAAACTAAACATTTATTTTCTCCTCCGTTTTATACGTACGGAAGATTTCAATTCAATTAATCTTCCTGTACCTTTAATTTTAATGAAAATTCGAAAGAGCTGACTGTCATACTATATCACTCGCTTTCCATAGAATATAATCACATTGTATAATATTTCCTTCAAAATGAATATATAGAAATCGAAAATTCAGACTTATTTCGAAAGGATGATATGATGAATTCATTAATTGGATTTCTTTTTCTTCTTATCACTTTTAATGCTCTAATTTTCTTTATTGCAAAGAAGTATAGGCGAATATGGAAAATTGCCAGTGGCATTTTCATCCTTTCTTCCCCCATCATTTTCTTCGCGACTATGCATGTAATTGGTGAAAAAGTTGGAGATGGTTTCGCTGGAGGTGCTGCTGGGCTTACCTTTAGTGGAATTTTAATCCTAAATGCAATTGTTTTATTTGTTGTAAGTATTTTTAATAGAAATTCATAATCGCCTCCTCGTATTGATAAACAATTACACCCCAAAATTTAAAGAGCTTACTATATAGTAAGCTCTTCATTAAAAATCATTTATTTCACAATCGGTAATATTACTTCGCTTAATTTTACTGTAAGCTTCGTACCCGCTTTCGGTCTAATTGTATAATCATAGTCACTAGCAATTAAAACGATCCCAATTTGATGTCCTGCTTTAAATACATATTCATCTGGCTGCATGTCCCATGTAAATGTATAATCTTTTCCAGGTTGAAGTGCTGTTGAATTTTTTATACTATTTAAGTTTTGCGGGTCCATCCAGCCTCTCGTGACGATTTCAGGCTTTGCTCCACCGTAATCAACAAGTAAAGCTGTTAAATTCGCTACAGAACGGTCAATATTTCCTTTGAATGAAACTTGTGCTGTACCGCTTATTCGTGTATCTTTTTGCAATACTGGCATTGTATACACTAATCGATTTGCTACTTCTAATTCCGGGTTTGCTACTAATTGGTTTGATTTCATTTTTGCATCATCTACGAATGAGAAAGTCTTATTAGCAGATCCCATACTTAATGGCAAATTGACTGCTTTATTACTTAAATACATTCGGATTTTTGACGGCACAGCCGCTGGATCTGGCCAATTTTTTAACTTTTCCCATGTTTTATTTTCTCGTTGTACATCAACCATTGGTTCATCCATAATTCCATTTTCAATTCCGTACAACCAATAATCTAACCATTTATTTTGTGTTTGCTGCCAGTTATTACTTGATGTTCCGCCGTGTCCACCTTGATGTAACCACATTTTACGAGGTACATCATTTTCTCCAAGTGCATCCCACCATTGCGCGAACTGCTTCGTTTTTACGTTCCAATCGTTTAAACCGTGAACGACAAATACGCTCGCTTTTACATTTTTAGCATCTTTCACATAGTTACGTTTATCCCAAAAATCATTATAATTACCAGTTTTCCGGTCTTGTCCATCAGTGAGCTCTTTTATAACTTGTCCGCAAACTTCAGGGTTTTCCCTTGTTAGTACTGCTTCTGCCATATTATCTGTATCTTCCCCTTGATACCCACCTGGCGCAATGACTGCGCCATTTGCACGATAATAATCATACCAACTACTAATCGCTGCGATTGGAATAATTGTTTTTAACCCTTCAACTCCAGTCGTCGCAACAGCATTTGGTAACGTACCATTATAAGAAACCCCTGTCATACCTACATTTCCAGTAGACCAATTTGCATTTACTTCTTTTCCATCTTCTGTATATGCTTTCGCACGCCCATTTACCCAATCAATGACAGACTTCGTCCCCAATATTTCCTGTTCGTCTCCAGTCGTAGGACAGCCATCTGATTTTCCAGTACCGATACTTTCTCCTAAAATAACTGCATAACCTCTTGGCACGTAATAGTTTCCGTACGAACCAAGATTAACCGCTCCATACGGTTTTCCTTCATACGCATACAATTCTTCATCTACATTATATACAGGAACATCTTTTAATCCAGCTCGATATGGACTCATTTCATAAATAACAGGAACTTTCACATTCGGATCAGTTTTTGGACGCATAACCTTTACTGATACACGATCCTTTTTACCATCGCGATCACTATCAACTTCTGTTTCTACAAACAAATTTTCAATAATCGCTTCATCAAGTGAGTAAATAGGTTTTGTCATCCCATTTTCTAATTCAATTTTTGTGTTCGAATGTAATGCTTCTGAAACTTTTCCATTTAACTTAACGCCATTTTCATTTCTAGTGTTTGTTTCCTTATTTTCTGCATACGCAGTGATAGTAGAAACTCCTGATGTAATTGATAAAGATAAAATAGCTGATAGTGTAATTGCAATTTTCTTTTTCTCCATGCCCTTCCCTCCCCAATACTTCTCTTCTTACTATACAACAAAATTACTGAAAATTCAGTTTATATTTTATACAATAACTTGAGAAATTTGTAGAACATTCTCCCTACGAGCTTTCAAAATTATATAGTTCCACTTAATACTGTCTTATAATCATAAAAAAGCATCGTCTCCTATTGAAAATAGACGATGTTTTTTAGTTTTTAATTAGCCCTTCTTCATATAAATATCAAACTGTATCTCTCCATCTATAGTAGAGACTCCATATTCAAAACCATGTCTTTCTAAAATACTTTTCACTATCGCTAATCCTAATCCTGTACCTGATTTTTCTTTACTACGAGAAGATTCTAATACATAAAATGGTTCCCAAATTTTATCGATATCTTTAATTTGTTCAGCATGAATACCATTTTGAATTTGAAAATATATACCATCGTTTCTATTTTGTAAATAAATTTCCACATTTTGATTCGTTGTATATTTAATCGCATTAGAAATTAAATTTTGAAACACCATTCCCATTTTATTTAAATCTGCATAAATGATTGTATCACCAACAGTATTGTTCACTTGCAAATTGATTTCTTTCGATTCCAGTTCAATCTTATGTTTATCTATTATACTTTGGACTAGTGGCTCAATAGGGAATTCTTCTTTTTGTAATATATCTCTTTCTAGTTTAGAAAATCGTAATAACTCTTCAATTAGATTTGAAATTTGATCAGTTTGTTTAATAATTGTATCTACGTACGTACCATCATCTAAACCATCTTTTATTCCCATAGAATATGCTTTTACTAATGCGATAGGTGTTTTTAATTCATGAGTCATATCACCCATAAATTGTTTTAAATGTTCATTACGATCTGTTAAATCTTGATGTGCTTCATGCAATTTATCACTCATAATATTGATACTATTGGCTAAGTCTCCTATTTCATCGTTCGTTTTCACTTTCGTTCTTTTAAACTTCAAACGTGAAATTTCTTCTGCGACATCACTTAATTCTTTCAATGGTGTCGTGATTGTTTTTGAAAGTATCCACACAAGTAAAATAATGAGAAGGATTGAGAAACACAAAATGTATAAGTAGAATGTATTTAACGTATTAATAATTTCATTTGAATTTGCAATAGAAGTCCCAATTAAAATTATCGTATCATCTTTCGCAATATATTTAGCAAAAAAGCTTGCTTTTACCTTTCCTTGATCATATAGTTTATTCGATTGCCCTTCCGTTTTCACTTTTATGACTTCGTCTTTCGTAATCCACAGTTTATTTAATGTTACCTTCTTTCTCATAAGTTTTGTGTGTAGTGCTTCGTTCATATCAACTATTGACTGGTTGATTGGCGTATACACAATTGAAACATTACTTTCATTTTCAATTGTATGGATAACATCTTCTAAATCTTTTACTGATGTATTTTGTATTTGCATTGTAAATTTATTTAAGTTTTCACGTGTTTTATAAATATTATATTTCGGTAAAAGATAATTAATTAATAATAAAGAGATCATAAAAATAAGAATAACCGTTAAAGAAATGCTGAAAAATAGCTTTTTTCCAAGTTTATTCACTTTGTTCCTCCAGACTATAACCTAAACCACGATGCGTCTTTATAATATTCTCTCCGATTTTTTTACGCAATCTCCTCACATGTGTATCAACCGTTCTCTCTTCTCCAAAATAGTCAAATCCCCATACGATATCTAACAATTTTTTACGCGTTAAAATCATTCCTTTATGATTTAAAAAGCACTTTATTAATTCTAGTTCTGTTTTTGTAATATCTAATTCTATATCATTTTTATATACTTTATTTTTGGCGAAATTTATCTTTACATCTTGCACTTGAATTACATCATCCTGTTGTACAAGCTTTTTCGCTCGGGTAATTAGTACTCCTGGATGAAATGGTTTTTTCACATATTCATCTGCCCCGCTTTGAAGCGCTGCTAATTCATCTTCACTTTCACTTTTTGCCGTAAGCATTAACACTCTTACACTTGAATTCTTTTTTATTTCCTGACAGACTGTAATACCACTATGTTTCGGCATCATCCAATCTAAAATAGCTAAATCTATTTTCTCATCATAAAAAATTTGAAGTGCTTCCTCTCCATCTTTTGCTAATAAAACTTCGAAGCCTTCTTTTTCAAAATAAGCTTTTAAAATTTTCAACATATCTTGTTCATCATCTGCAATCAATACTTTCATAATTTATCCTCCATTACTTTTAAACAAAAACCAATTGTATCATACAACTTCTTTGTTACATGTATGTGACAGAAAAATATTTAAACCTTTTGAGGGTATAGTAAAGATGAGGTGTTGTATTATGAAAAAAAAAATCGGGTTCATTTCTCTTCTTTTCTTCCTATTATCAACAAATGTGCTCGCAAATACAAATCAACAAATTGAAGTGTTTGATTGCAAAAAAGAAATGGTCATTCAAAAACAATCTTTAGATCCAGCAATCCAAAAAGAAGCAGTTCAATACGCTAAAGCAATAACTGGACCATTTAAAAACTTAAACGTCGTTCCGAAAGATGGACATATGATAAAAATCCCTTTATCTAAACCTATTTCTATTACGAATCAATGGTTACATACTACAATAGACGAAGTACTTATACTGCTCCCACAAAATGAAAAACCTTATATTATGCTATATGATGATGAGAATAATCCGCATTTTTATTATGTAAAAGGTAATCCAAATAGATTATTGAAACAAATGAATGTTACATTATAATTTAAGAAAGATCCCACAAATATCATTTGCAGGATCTTTCTTTATCGGTTAACAACTTGATTTTCATTAAAAAAATGCATAACCTGTCTTTTATGATGTTTATCATGATCTACAAATTCTTTAATAATATATATAAGAGAATACGGCGTTCCAGTATGAGGACAATGTGATACTCCATTGGCAGTTACAGGTTTCTTTAGATTTCCAGCAGGCAATAAACTAAGTTCTTTTACGAGTAACTCTCTTTTTGTTTTTGCTTCTTCAAGAAGTTTCATCTTAGATATACCCGATTTGGCATAACTAGAGGCTATTTTATTATATGTATTAAAGTCAGGGAACTCCACTCCCTGTCCTTCTCTCACTGATGGTAAGACCTTACTTAAAAGACATTCATCCCAATTCATAATATGAGATACAATCTCACCAATAGTCCATTTCCCCTCTGATATTGATGCCACCCACAATTCTTCTTTCATACCTTTCAATGTATTTAACCAAATTGAATATTCATTGAAATCATGAATAATTTTATTTTCTTCCATCATCCAATTCCCCATTCTAATAATAGATTCAAATGAATTATATCATCAATCCACATAAAAATAGAACAAAAGTTCTGTCAAAGTGGATAAATAATAATTCACTACATCCTTTTATATAAGTTCAAATAATGGCTCGCTCCTACATATTTTTTCCCTTTCACAAATCCACCCGAAGTATAAAATTTGTCACCCTGTTCCGTATCTGTATTTAAGACAACGATATTAAAATATTTTTTAGCATCACTTAAAATTCGCACTAACAGTAACCTCCCTAATCCTTTCCTTCGGTATTCTTTTGCAATATAAAATCTTCTTACCCTACCAATCTTATTATTTTCTGTATATGGATCCTCATTTAGCCCTCCTATTCCAATTAACTTTTCCCTTTGAAAAATACCATATAAACATTCTCCAGTTTTATTAAATACATTTATTTTGTTTTCATATTCATTTATTAATTTTATTAGGAAGTTAAAACCTCCTTCCTTACTGTCCTGAACGAGATGACTAATTTCATATTTCATTAAATTTTCTATTTGTTGAATATGTATATCTTTCAAGTAAATTCCCTCCCTTAATATAAAAATATATAAAAATGCTCAAGAATCATTTATTCTGAGCATTTTTATGGTTGTTACCTTATTCAATTCGTAGCATGCGTATTCTGCACTTCAGACAATATTCCCTTCAACTCCATTAAATCATCTATTACTATATCGGCACGAGCCAGTTCATCTTCTTGTGCAAAATCAAAATTGCATCCAATCGCAATTAAACCGTTATCTTTCGCTGCATTTATATCAGATAGTCGGTCTCCAACTACGGCTGCCTCTTTTATATCATATTTGCTCAAAATGGTTTTGACTAAGTCACTTTTATTTAGCGATTGTATTTGTTCAATACTACATGTTTCAGTAACCCACTGATCCAAAGCATAATAAGATACGATTGCTTGTAAGTATTCTTTTAAGCCATTACTAGCAATGTATATTGAACAATTATTTTCTTTTATGTGCGTAAATACTTCTTTTACATTCGGATATAAAGCACCTTTTCCGCTCTTTATGTTTTCAATTAATCTTTCCAAAAAATATGCGTCTGTTTGTTCTCTCACTTCAATAGAATGGTCTGGTAATAACGTCTCCCAAACTTTCGGTAACGGCACACCCATAATTTCACGATACTTATCAATTGGCGTTACTGCATCCCATAATTGTAGTGACCGCAAATGATTAAAAGTATCATCTACCGATACTTCTAAAATTTTATCTGTTTGAAATAACGTTCCGTCCATATCGAAAATTAGTGCTTGAAACATGTCATCCTCTCCTTACATAAGCTGCAAATATTCATCAATATCTTTAGAAATTTGTATAAAAGCTTTATCCCAAAATTCATAGCTTGTTATATCTATTTGAAAATGTTTTTTCATGAGCTCTTCTACTGGAGCTTTTCCTGTTTCTCGTAGAAATTCTTTATACTTTAAATGGAATGTACTTGAGTTTTGCTTCGCTATTTCTAATAAACTAAAACTTGCTAAATATCCAAATGTGTACGGATAATTGTAAAAAGGAACATCCGCAATATAAAATTGAATATATTTAATCCACACGAACGGCTGATATTCACTTAAAGCATGTCCATATGCTTCTTCTTGTGCCAATATAGATAACTTCTCAATTTCGTCAGCACTTATGGGACCTTCTTTACATTTTTCATAAAAATTCTTCTCAAATTGAAATGATGCTCGAATGGCCATAACATAATTAAAAGTATTTCTTATTTTCCAGCTAAGTAATGACTTTTTCATATCTATACACTTTGTTGTTTCGATTAAATAGTTTATGAGTACTGTTTCAAAGAAAATAGACGCTGATTCAGCTGTACTCATTGGCAAATAATCATCTAAAAAAGAAGTAGAGTGTTCAAAACTCATATTATAAAAATGCCAAGCATGTCCTAGCTCATGAGCAAGTACTCTTACACTATCTATACTCCCATCATAACGCATGGAGATTCGTGATTCTTTCTCAATGAAAAATGGAGCACAAAAACCACCTGGTGGTTTATTCTCTCTCGGTTCAGCATCTACCCATCCACTTTCTATCGCATTACGTGCAAATTCTGCCAATTCTTCATTAATATCTTTTAATGCATCATATATGTTTTGTACTGCTTCTGAAAAAGGAATAATAGCCTCATTATTTTTCTTTACTGTCATAAGTTCATGCCATGTAATGAAAGCTTTTCCGTTCTTATACACTTTTAAAACGCTGGCTAATTTATCTAGATTTTCTTCTGTCGCATCCCACATTTGTAATAATACAGTTTCAGAGATTTCATTCGCTTGGAGAGATTGTGTTAAAATCTCTCTATCCCCTATTTCGTTACTTTTTGTATTACGTAATCGCCCTATTTGATTTAATACAGTAGCAAAGATTTCTTTTTCCTTATGCAAAGCACTTGTAAGTAACTCGAATACTTCTAACCTTTCCTTTTCATTATCACTATTCATTGCAATATGATTTGCTTGACCAAATGATAATTGTTTATTATTGTGCTCTATTTCTATCTTATTTCTTAATTGTATGTACATATTTTCCCACGCATTTAGTTCATCTTTTATGAACCTAGTATTAATATTATCAGAAATTGCCACCTCACTTTGTTGTATTACTTGCTGTACTTCACTTTTTAGTTCCTTTACTTTCACAGTCAATATAGTATTGTCAGATGAAACACTTTCTTCAGCCGATCGGCAATACAAATAGTATTCTGCCTTTTCAATAGCCTGTATAAGTTTTGAAAGGATTTCCACATCCTTTGTCACTATATATTGTTCTTTCAACTCTAATATCGGAAATATAATATCTTCACACGAATATAATCGATCTAAATCCCACCTAGCAATTTCATGCATTTTTATAGCCGCCTCCTATTTTTACAAATAGTTACAGATATTTCTCCCTACCCAATTATATATGAAACTACAATTTTTTAATATCTTTAAATATTTCGTTTTTTGATGAGCAGGACTAGATTTATATTCGTTTCTTTCACCACTCAATCACAAATAGCATAAACACATGAATGATACGATGTGTAAAAAAGACAATAAAGTTATTTACTTTTAAACCTAAAACAAGCATAACCCCGTTCTAAATTTAGGACGGGGTTAAAATATAGATGTATAATTTTCGATATAAGATACTTCACTGTACTTAAAAATATAACAATAAAGTCGTTTGAAAATCTAATTTTTATTCAACAATAGCGCCTATTGTTGAATAATGTTCAATTTTAAACGAATAAAGCCATTAATATTAAATTTTGATAGCCGTCATCCAATTTTACACCCTTTGCTTTTCTACCCTCTTCAAAAAATCCTAGATTCTTATATAACTGGATTGCACCTAGATTATCTTCCATTACCTCAAGACAAACTTTTTCAATCTTACTGTTATTTTTAGCCCAATTGATTAACGTTTCTAGAAGAGCTCTTCCAATACCATAATTTCGATATTCAGGTAGTATGGTCATCGCAAAAGCCCCTTGATGACTAATTTTTTCTTTGTTTCCGTTCTTAAAATCGATTGCACCGACTAACTTACCATCAACTTCAGCAATAAACTGTACATAATTTGGATTTTCATGATAAGCTTTTAACGTTTTTTGAATAGCATCAACACTCATCTTTTTTACACCTTCAACCGTACTTAGCATGTATGGAGCATTTATTAAAGCTTTTGAAGCAGCATTTAGCATTCTTTCTGCGTCCTGTTCTTTAGCTTCTCTAATTATTACTGTTTGTCCATCCTTAAATTTATAAGTAAAAACATTAGTTGATAATATATTATACACACCCTTTCGGAATATAATTAATCGGATTCTTTAACTATTCCACAATTCTTAAGTAAGAGAAAGTCGTATCACCTTTTCTGTAATCGCCCTCCTTTAACTTAATAACAATTATTTCAAATATTTTTAATTTTGACAAGAAATCGTTTCGTTATATAGTTCGATTGTTGAATAACATGACTGGCGTTTTTAAACAACTTTATTATCTCTGTACACGATTACTGATATAAGTATCACTTCACCAATACCATATCGACCAATTATCACAGATTAAAAATAAAAAAGGATTGATCAAAAGATCAATCCTTTACTCTACTTCATTTAAGAAAAATAATGTTATAACGCCAGGTCCTGTATGTGCACCGATTGCTGCTCCAATTGTATTTACGATAAATACTTCACAGCCGAATCTTTCCGTAATTAATGCTTTTAACGCTTCAGCTGTTTCTAAGTCGTCGCCATGAGTCATTGCGATTGTTTGACCTTTAAGTTCTTTCCCACGCTCTTCCATAATATCTACAATTCGGCCAAGTACTTTCTTTTTCCCTCTTACCTTTTCAAGTGGTACAAGTTTTCCTTCTTCCACATTTAAGATCGGCTTAATGTTTAATAAACCGCCGATAAAACCTGCTACTTTACTTAAACGTCCACCTCTAACAAGGTACTGTAAGTCAGCCACAGTGAAGATATGTTCCATATGGTTCATTAAAAAAACGACACGTTTTAAAATATCTTCTTTTGATGCGCCGTCTTTCGCCATTTTAGCAGCTTCTAAAACGACAAGCCCTTGACCAAGCGAAGCACATTTCGTATCAATAATCTCCAAATCTAAATCTGCATATGTTTCTTTTACTTCCTCTTTAATGACAATTGAAGATTGATATGTACCAGACAGTTCAGATGAAAAAGCTAAATATATACAAGGGTTACCTTCTTTTGCATAAGAAACAAATTTTTCTTGGAAAGTTTCAAGTGAAGGCAATGATGTTCTATAAACAGCGCCTTCTCTCATTTTTTGCAATAATGTAACTGACTCTAATGTAACTCCATCTAAATACTCTGTTTCTGCTTCATCATATACACGGAGTGGAATTAAATCAATATCATATGCTTGCAGCAATTCTACCGGTAAATCCGCCGCACTATCCGTAATGATTTTAACACCCATTTTTAAACCTCTATTCTGTTATAAATATAAAATAATAAAATAAAAATAGTACTTTTAAATTATATACGTAAAACTTAAATGAAGAAAGGAAAACACTTTATATTGTATGCACTATTCTCCAAAACTTGAACTGTTAATAAAAATCATGCCATTTTAACCACTTTTTCCTGAAAATATATTATGTATAATGGAAATAGTAAAAGTTTTCTGAAGGAGGATGCATATGAGTATTCAACTGGCTACATATAATGATCTAGAATGGATTAATAATCAATACGAATCAATAGGATTTGTACGGAGCGATTTAAAGCGAGATAAAGTTGCAATCATTACATACAACAATGAGTACGCAGGTGTTGGACGACTAGTCAAAATAGATGATAATACTATAGAAATGGGTGGGATTTTTATTCTCCCAAAATTTAGAGGTCTACAATTAGCTGGGGAACTTGTTTCATTTTTAGTAGAAACTGCGAAAAAATTACAAGTACAAAATGTGTATTGTCTTCCTTTTGAGGAACTAGAAAACTTTTATAAGAAATATGGCTATACTGAGGTCGATACTACGAAAGAAGTTGTCCATCCAATTATTCTAAAAAAATATAATTGGTGTTTAAAACATTATGATAAACATGTATTACTGTTTAAATTGTAAGTTTTCTATAATGGGGGTGGATACACTTTGTGTTACACCTCATGTTTTAACAAAGATTTATCCATTTCATCTATTAAAAGAATTAGTTTTTTAAAGCGATCCATCAATTGTATTTCATATCTTTCCCAAACGCTTATTAGCAAGCTCATTTACAAACTTGCTAGCATTATTTTTAAGTTTCTCTAATACATTTTCCTGAAGAAATTTTTAACTAATTGATGTAGAGATGATTAATTATCTAATCCGCACCCAAACTTCCTGTTCTTGTAACAATTGCACAGTTAATTCCAATACAAGGTTTTGTATTAACTGATACGCGTTATCATGCGGTGTACTTCGTTCCGATATAAATTCAATACATTGAAAAATATAACCTTCTACGAGTAAGCTCCCTTTTTCAATTTTAGATGGATTATTTCCTTTCCTTATTATTTTTGGTAATAAAAACTCATTTTTTGTTAAAATAATTTCCTGTGACACCTCTTTTATTTCTATAACTTTTTCTTTAAATACCACTTTTTCTCGTAAATTAATTTCACCTTTATACTTCCCTATTTCTATTGGTAATTTCGCAGGTATATAATTATTTACTCCTCCTTCATCTTCCTTATCTAAAATTATTCCGTGTATAGGAATCCACGAAGATGTTCCTACCCAATTCTCTTCCATATTACTTTTTATTTTTTGATTAGAAAGTTCTAAAAGCACTCTCTTTTCATAAAGGTTTGAAGAAACTAAATTACAATTAACTTCTCCTTGATAATGTTGCACTGTAGTTAATAACTTAGTATCCAATTCACAACCCCTTTCATCTTTTTGATTCCGAAATACAAATACTTCTTGATTTTTCACATTCATATTAGGGAATTTTATAAAACTAGTCACATCTGAAATAATAGAAAATGGGGTTTTTACTACTTTTGAACGTACTAAGGTCTCTATTTTTGATTCTGAATCTTGACGTTTTTTCTGTGACTCTGTTTCTTTACTCTTTTTCTCGGATTTAACTGCTTCTTCTTTTTTTGACTTTGTTTTTTTACTTTCTTTCTCTGATTCAATTGTTTCTTCTTCTTTTTTCGACTCAGTTTCTTTACTTTCTTTCTCTGATTCAATTGTTTCTTCTTCTTTTTCCGACTCAGTTTCTTTACTTTCTTTCTCTAATTCAATTGTTTCTTCTTCTTTTTTCGACTCAGTTTCTTTACTTTTTTTCTCTAATTCAATCGCTTTATCTCCCTTTTTTGATTCTGTTTTTTTACTTTTTTTCTCTAATTCAATCGCTTTATCTCCCTTTTTTGATTCTGTTTTTTTACTTTCTTTCTTTAATTCAATTGCTTTATCTTCTTTCTCTGATTCTGTTTCTTCAATTTTTTCCTTTTTTCTTATTTCGCGTGCATCATCTTGAACATTCAGCTTTTTCCCTTTATAAACTTTGTTCCATATTTCCTGACCAACCCATGGATTTTTCATCACCATCCCCCCGTCTAATGAAATTCATAAAAATATGTTTTTTGTACGCGACCATTTCATCATTATATATGTTTTATAATAATAAAAAAGACATTGTCTTTTTATCAAAGACAATGCTTTTTTAGTTTTATACTTGTACTTGTTGTACTTGTAAAACTTTTAAAGTAAGATCTAGTACAATTTTTTCACGAAGAGTATCAAATGGTTCGTTTAGGTCTGTTGGACAAGGTGAAAAGTCTAATTCAAAAAATTGAGCGCTGACTAATTCGCAATACGGTTGTTCATTATAAAAAACTGTATTTTCGAAGAAGTATTTGTCTAAACGTGGTAGATCACCATTTTTAGGATTAATAAAGTGAGAAGTAGTATCTGAGGAAGCAGCCACTATAGCTTGTGATAGAAAATCACCAGCTGTTAAATCAGCAAAACCAGAAAATGGAACATTAGCAATGCGGTCATATAGCACACCATTACACTCGTCATTTGCATATTCAATGTTTTTACGAATATATCCTTGTACAAATAATTTTGCTCTTGTAACTCGGCGGTAAGGTGTACCTGGTACTGGAGTAAATGCTACAGGAACTAACTTACATTGTGTTAAAAATGCATTTTTTAAGATACGTTTAATTTCAACCGCTGGAGGATCTAATGAAATATCAGATTCTACAACAATTTGAATTGTTCTTTCTGCTAATACAACCGGTATTTTTACAATTGGCGCTCCCGGAGTAGTAATTGGCGTTACAGGTGCATCACTTAATGGTGTTTGGGTTTGTCCTACTACCTGACATGGTACATTAATTGGACATTGTTCACTCATATTTTATAATCTCCTTTATAATAAAATTTAGAGTTTTTTAACTCTCTTTACTGTATATGTACTTTTTCTATTAATGCGTGGGTTTGTATCATAGTCACTTTTATCAATTGCATAGTAAAAGCTTCAATTCCTCTTGATAGTTAAAAATACATAAATTAATATATGGAGCCTATACTGATATCTACCTATATAAAATAGAATTTCTCGACTTTTTTATGATAAAGCTAATAGGTGTTCCAAAATTAATTTTTCAAGAGTCTTTTATTCTATCTAACAAAGAATACATTTAATAAGAACCATCTGCCAACTTAATACTATCCACAAAACAGAACATCACGACTATTGTCCTCTTTATAAAAAATAAAAACCGGCTAAAAAAGCCGGTTTTTGTACTCAATAGATTATAAAATCTCCTTATTATTGAAATAATCATTTTATCCCCTAATATTTCCATAGGAGTTTTTAACAATGCTATCGAAACATTCCAGTCATTTGTCTTTCCCTTTTTAAATTCTTTATTTTGTACAACTCTTACAATCTCTGCTCATTCATCTATTATCCACAAAATAAGTATCATACGCCTTATCAAAAACATATCCTAGCTTTTCTGCTAGTTTGGCAGATGTCGTATTCGCTGCATCCCAGTTTGGGTATTTTCCCTTTTCTAAACAATCCAATATTAACGCTGCACTCACTACGGTCGCCAAACCTTTTCTTCTATGGTTCAGATCCGTCGCAACTTCAATTTCTATCCCCTTATCGTAAATACTATACGAGGATGCACCGCATATAACTTCTCCATTATACAAAATGCTATAACCTATACCTCGATTTAAATAATCTTCTACCGATTGAAATTGACTTGTAAAGTCTTCAGAAAGCTTATGTAGTGTAGAATTATTTGCAATATGCTCATCTATTCTTCTTAACTCGTATCCTTTTGGAAGTGTTGATATAAAAGATTGTAATTTTGAACGGTCAAAAACTTCCGAATTACGTTTGAATTTATAGCGTAAAAACTTATCTATTTTTCTTTCATAAAATGTTTCTAAACGCTTTTTCCATTCTTCACTATTTATGATTACTAACATTTTTTCAGGAATATTACGTAATAACTCTTCTGTTTCTTTCACATTTGGATCTCCAGTATAAAATGTGAAAATCCCTACTGTAACTTGTGCTACTGTTGGATTTTCAAGATCGTTTACCCAGGCTCTTCCCATATGTCCTTGTAAATAAGAAAGTAATATAACATTATTAAAATCTTCGAACATGGAAACTAATTTTCTTCTAGTATATATATTCGCTTCATATATCATTTACATTCCTGCTTTCTACAAATCAATATAACTCTACATTTTCATGAGGTAACTTATACCCTTTTTACACATCCATTTATTCGGCATATAAGCAAACACCCCTTAGACTTAACTTTCATATAATTATAAATTATTCACAAATACAAAATCATTATAACATCAAATCAAAAAATAAAAATTCACTTTTTCAATTTTAAAATATATATCTTATTATCCAAATAAAACATATTTTTTGATAAAATTTTAACATATACCCAATCCAGTCGAATCACTGTAAGATTGATTTATAAATAAGCTTTTTAAGGGGGATTATAAAACGACTGATTTCTATTCTCGTCTTTCAAAAAGTGATGTCGCTCTTATGCGTATGGCTCATGGCGGGGTTCAACTAATGAACTGGTTTAGCATTGCAGCAGAATTACAGTGTGACTGGCGAAATGATGTTGAAGGCTTTGGAGCTTTACTTGCTAAACACCTTCCAAGTTATCAAAATATCATAGGAAGCTATATGGGAGCTCAAAAGGAATTTAGTAAATAAATTACTCAACTTTTGATTAAACATGCTATCAAGTTTGGATAACTATGTAAACACAATAAAAATAGCAACAGCTATGTACATAATTAAGAAAAGGGCTGCTTCAATAGCCCTTTTCTTAATTGCTTTATCAATATTGTATGCTCTTCCGTCACTTTATTTAAATCAATTACATACTATTCCCCTAGCTTTTCTGTAATAGCTTCTTTCATATTTTGCTGCAAAAGACCGCATTATAGGAGATTATCCATAACAAATCATAGTACAACTAACCACTCTATTTACTTCTAACACCGTACATACGACAAAAGTGATTTTCCCGCCGCTATAACGCTCCTATTATATGTAAAAACCCTCCTGTATTTTAAGAGGGTTAATCAATAGATACGTTATAACTCCTTCTTAGAAATAAAGGATTCCGTCTCACCATTTTTATATACTTTAGTCAATTTAACAACTGATTTGTACGTGTTATCATCATCGTTTATCATTTTTTTTAGCTCTTCTATTTCAGCATTACCAGTTCCACTCTCTATTTTTAAGCAGTTCGAAATGGAAAGGTATCCGCTTGATGCCAATATAAAAATAAAAATCGTATCAGGAAAATTAATAAATAACAACCCGTAGTTTAAAGGATCTCCAGCTGGATGTGATAAAAGCAGTCGAAAACCTACCAGTTCAGGCACTTGAACGAAATCTTTAGAAACAATTGCCTCACCTACTATAGTAATTTGCTTTACTACATTCCCGAGTTCATCTGTAAATTCAGTACATCTAGGTGGATTAATTGTGGTTGCTTGGAAAGACACATTTAATTCAGGATTGTTAAAATCAAAAAAGATTGTACTACCCTCCGTTAAACATTGCGGGCAAACATTTCCTAGCAAGCTAAAGTCCTCTTCAATAAATTTAACTTTCGTTTTACAACTACACACTTTTCCTATTCGAATCGCATCAATTTTTGAACAGTCTACAAATATTACCTCATTGTCTTCTTGTACAAATGATACAATGCCCTTCCTCTTGTTAAATGAAAGAAAATAAGATACATCGATTTCGTTTCCAGCTATTACGATACTTTCAACTTGAGTAAAAGGTTCTAGACTTTGTAAAAATTCACATATACTATTTTGGCAACACCCACAATTTCGTTTCGGCTCGCAATCCACTTACATTCAATCCTTTCCCTATATGTTTTTATCTAATACATATAATATGAGCGGAAGATAAGAAAAGGTTGGACAATATAATATTAACGTAAGGAGATAGTTAGCTACTCATTAGGTTAATAAGGGATTTACACCAATAATAAGTAATAACACATATTTTTTACTATAAATACATATAACAATTTCATCTTTCATGAAAAAAACGTTATAATAAGGTGTAGCCTCTACGATTACGTTATAAAGGAGATTAAAACAATGGCTAAAATTAAAGTATATCAAGCAAAAGAAGAAAATATGGACGCAGTAAAAAACATCATTGATGTTGAGGAACAAAACCCAACTGCTGAAAACTTACAAAATCTATACGCATGTGTATTAGAAACTGAAGATATGGCATTGCCTGAATCATACATTGAAGAAGATATCTTAATTGATTCTATGGAAGTTATGGTTAATGCTTCTCAAAGCAAACTAAGAGACTTAGGTACATATGATGTAATCGAAGTTCAAAACAAAGGTAAAAAAACACAAATTTTATTATTAGCAGACGAAGAATACGAAATCATCGAAGGCTAATCTAACACCGTACATACGACAAAAGCTCCTTTCAAATTTGAAAGGAGCTTTTTCATTAAGATTTTGATGCTTCACTCTTTATATTCTTTTGTTCTTTCTGAAATACCATGCGTTCATTTCCCATAAAGAAAATGAATACGAATGCTAAAACAGCTGGTACCAATGCCCACATGAATGTTTGAACAATTGAACTAGAAAGAGCGTCAATAATTTTATCTAATATTTGTGGCGGAATTTGAGATCTAGCCGATTCTGATAAAATGGCTCTTGAATCTCCTACAGCATTTGAATTCATTCCCCCGCTCATACCTTTAAATGCTTCTTCTAATTGATCTTGGAAACCTGTTCTTTGGATCATTCCGAAGATGGTAATACCAAGTGTCATACCTAATGAACGAATAAAGTTACTCGTTGAGGTCGCAGATCCGCGCTGTTCCATACCGAAGTTGTGAATTGAAGCCATGCTTAGTACAGAGAATGAGAAACCAACTCCGAATCCGATAATAATCATGTAAACCGTTAATAATGCCCGACTTGTTTCTGGCGTTAACGTGCTTAATAAGAATAATCCGATTAGCATAATAACAGCAGAAATAATCATAATGTTTCGGTAGCTAAGCTTTGTCGTTAAAAATCCGCCTAACTGTGCTGTTACGACTGACCCTAACATCATCGGTAAAAGTAACAATCCTGAGTTTGTTGCAGTCCCACCATATACACCTTGAATAAATAACGGAATGTACACAGTTGCTGACATAAATGCAGCTCCGTAACATAATGCAATAATTGTACTCATTCCAAACAGACGTTGTTTAAACATCTCAAATGAAATGATTGGCTCTTCTACTTTTCGTTCGATATAAATAAATGCGATTATTAAAATAGCGAATCCAGCAAATAAACTTAAAATAAAGCTAGAATCCCAATCATATTTTTGTCCGCCAAGTTCAAGTGCAAACATTAAAGAAACTACTGCACCAACTAAAGTAATTGCGCCGAACCAATCAATTTTTTGTTTTTTATGAACTCGTGATTCTTTATAAAAGAATGTAATAAAAATAAGTGCTAAAATGCCAAGCGGTAAGTTAATATAAAATACCCAGTGCCAACTAATATAATCTGTAATATATGCGCCAAGTAATGGCCCGAAAATACTTGATAATCCAAATACTGCTCCGAATAATCCACCCATTTTCCCACGCTTTTCAGGTGGAAAAATATCAAACACGATAGTAAACGCGATCGGCACTAATGCCCCGCCGCCAATACCTTGAATGGCACGATAAATGCCTAATTGTGTAATATTTTCAGCAGTCCCACAAAGTGCCGAACCAATCATAAAGACGATTAAACCGAAAATAAAGAATCTCTTTCTTCCATACATATCTGATAGTTTACCGAAAATCGGCATACCTGCCATTTCTGCGACCATATAGGCAGAAACGACCCATACAAAGTTTTCAAGACCTCCTAAGTCACCAACGATCGTTCCCATCGCTGTTACGACAATGGTATTATCCATTGATGCCATTAAAATACCTAGCAATAAGCCCGCCACAATAAAGCCAAGCTTATTATTCTTCTCAACCATATCTCTTGCTCTCCCTCGCATTACTTATATTTGTTTATGTTCTTTTACGACTGCATTACCTTTTTGGTTAAAACTAGTATGATATTCCACAACACTAATTTCACAGCCAGGACCAATGGTAACGTTGTTTCCTCTTACTACTTCAGCAATTGTATGTTCTAAATAAATATCATCCCCTTCAACAATTGAAGTTTGGAGGTTTCCAGCATGACTAGTAAAAGGAATAAATCTTGATTTCTTACGCACTGTAATCTTTTTGCCACCGATTTCTCTTACTTTACTTCCTTCATAACGAAGTGAGATTTCAATATGTTCAGCATTAAGCAAACCATCACTTTCAAGACCACCAGTTAGTGATAATTCTTCTACTTCAATATCTCCCTTCACATTTAAAGCACCTTTCACATCTACGAAATCACCTGAAAACTTCCCTGTAACATCAATCATACCTCTAATTTTTGTTTTTTCAATATGAGCATCACCATGCATTTGTGTATTACCATATACTTTTACATATGCTGCATCTACATTTCCTTGTACTTCACTATCTCCATACACGACATAGTTTTTAACTTTCATATTGCCACGCACATCACTTGTGCCATATGTTTTAAACTCATTACAACTCATATCATTCGCAATTGTCCCTTCACCGCGAATCTTCACTTTGTTATAATCTCCGCCCGCTGAATTACCAGAACCATTTACTGTGAGACTATGTTGATGTTCCATACTGATTACCCCCCTCCGTTAAACTTGCTTAATTTCTTTTACATTTGCGCTTTTATCAACAGTAATAACACCGCTATATTCAATCAGTTCAATCTCACAGTTCGGTCCTACTGTTACATTGTTTCCTCTTACTGTTTTTATGTGAGCATAATCAATATCGATATTGTCACCTTCTAACAATTCAGCTTCTAACTGCAAGCCAAATACTGATTTAAATAGTCTACTAAATGTACTCAATCTATGTCTTACTTTAATCGTTTGGCCACCAATTTCTTTCGCTCTACATGTACCGTGAATATTTATATTAATCTCATCTGCGCTTAATAAACCACCGATTGTAAATTGTCCTTCTGAAGAAAAAATATCAACTTCACAATTCCCATCAATCGTCGCTTGACCGTTGATTTTAAATTCTTCACCCTTAACGTTTCCACCTATCGTACCTTTTCCTGCAATTTTTAAACTATTCGCCTTTACATCTTGTGTAATTGTTGCTTTCCCATCAATTCGCATCGTTTCTGTATTAACTGTACCATCGACTTTACCTGATCCACTAATTCTTGCGTTGCTACTGTTCAAATCACCAGTTACTGCACCATAACCATTACATTGAAATTCATCACATTCAACATTTCCGTTCACAGTGCCTTTTCCATTTAGTTGTACTTTATGAAATTCACCGCCATTGGATGAACCGTAACCATTTATAATTAAATTTTCTGTACGCATTATTTCTCCTCCACTACAACAGTTTAGTTTTTAATGCTTCGGTATACTTCATAATCGCTTCTCGTAAAATAATCTTCGTTCCCTTTTCAAAAATTAAATCCTCAATATTCGATACTAAGAAACATGTAGAAATCCCTATTTTTCGAATCATAACTAAATCACAATTTTTATGTTTGATTGCTTCATAATTTTCTCGTAAAACTTGCAGAACCATTTTACCTTCTTCTAAACTAACTTCTCCTGATTGTAGTAACTCTTCTAACATATACACATAAAGAATATCTACAAATCGAAAGTCTGCCGTTTTGTTCGTTTGCTCAATAAAAAATTGTAAAACAGGTTCTGATGTAATCCCTTTACGGATGAGATCTTCTTTCGTTAAAAGGATTTCTGTCACACTCGGTGAAAACATATTTGCTAATTCATCTAGTGATAAATCTTCTTTCATCGTTTGGATTTTATCAATACGCTCTAAAATCTTTTCTTTCGGAAAAAATGTCTCTTGACCAGTAAATGTTGACTTTCGTACAAACCAATCTTCCGGAATTAAATTTTTTCTCTTCCACCTATATAACTGTCCGTATGAAATACCTGTAAGCTCTAATAATTCTTTTTTTGAAATTAAATTTGTACTCAACTGTGTAACACTCCTCCCTAATAACAATGTAACATAACACTGTTACGCTGTAAATGGAATTATACTACAAGTAGCGTAACAATGTGTAAAACAAACTTCTTTCACATAGAAAAAAGGCTCTGACACATCTTCTGAAAAATGCGTAAGAACCTATATATATCAAGACTTAAACCATATTTCATAAAAATCAATCCAACCTTGCGAATTAATCATTATATTTTGTACTTTTTCATGAGTACTTACCTCTTGTTTGTTACGATATAAAGGAATAATATGAATTTGACGTAACAATGTGTCCTCAAGATCGCGTAACAGTGTAACTCTTTTCTCTACTTGTTCTTGTTTAAAATAAGGGGACAAGATTTCGTGAAAGTTCATGCTGCTATGCCCATGAATAAAACTGTTTTTTGTCAGAAACATATATAGCAAACTATCTTCTATTCGTTCACTAATTGTTGCGCTATCATGCATGATATCAGCTTTTTGTATCGTACTTATTTGCAATAGTTCTTCTATTTCAAGAAAATTAATCTCTACACAAATTCCATACTTCGCGCACTCTTTTTGTATCCATTGTGCATCTTCAACGTGATCTCGTCCTTTAAATGTATACAGTTGTAGCACTTCATTATGATAAATACTTCTTTTCATTAAACTTTCTATATCTTCCTCTATCTCTACTATGCTGGCCTTTGCTGATATTAGTTCCTTTGCCACTTCTCCACGTTCTCCACCGAGTTCTTGAACGATTATATCGCCATGAATGATTTTATATAACGCTTTCCGAAATAACTTATCTTGCATTGGTCCTTCTTTCGTAAGATTGCATGTTACATAAGTCACGTTCGACTCAAGTCGAGACAGTTCTTTATTATGTTTCTCTTTATCTTTATACTGTGCCTTTACTAAAACATCATATGTATCTACACTTTGTTCTACATTCCACAACTCAACGCGATCTAGAAAAGGTCTCTCACGAAAATATAAATGATGCGCTTCCAGTATAAACAGATCTTCATTACTTTTGTATAACTGAAAAGGTCCTGTCCCCATTAATTTTCCTGCTTCATCTTCACTTACGATAGAACACTGTTCTAAACTTAGCATATGTAAAAACATCATATTTTCCGTATGTAATTTAATTTCTAAAACATATTCACCTACTGCATGAAAACTTTCCACATGCTGTAACATCCATGCGTGCGGGTTGTCTACAGCTGTCATAAATCGATTCAATGAATATATAACATCATGTGCAGTAAGGCGTTTTCCATTATGAAAGTGAACTCCTTTTCGTAAATAAAATGTCCATATTTTTTCTTCATCATTATATTCCCAGTGAAAAGCAAGTCTCGGTTCAATAGCAGTTCTTTCTTCATTGATATATACGAGTGTATCAAAAATATGTTTAACCATATGACATTCCGAGCGCATTGTAGCGTAAACTGGATCTAAAGCGATGTCCAGATTCATTTGTACTTGTAAACGGAGTACATCTTTTCTCCCTTCAGAAGTCATTTCAATTTTATGACCAAACATAGAATCAACCCAAGACTGGTATTCTCCCTTTACTGATGGAAAATGTGCGCTATAGCGTTCCACAAATGAGATCCCGCTTTTCACATTCCCTTTTTTCGTTATTTCTTTTCCTCTATCTAAAATCAATGGTGCCGGATTCTTTTTAAATATTAATTTAGAACGATTTCCTCTCCCGCGACCTGGAAACCAAGCGATCCAATGTAACTCTTCTAATTTTTTTATAATTAATTTACTATTACGCTCTGTACAAAATAAAGTTTCAGATATATTTTGCACTGTTATCTCTAATTGTTCTCCTTCTCGTTTCCCTTTCCCATAGGCAAACCATAATTCAATGTATTGATCTAAAATAAACATCATAATCCCCCTAAAAGGTGAAAAATACTCCCTTTTATTTCTACCCTTTTTCCATTTCTCCTTTCATCTTATCATTTCAATATAGAAAGGAGGAAATCAAATTGAACCATCTCTTACTACGTTACAATAAACCTATTATCATTAGACTGTGTGGTGAATTATTAACCCGAACAACGGAATCAATGTTAACCCTCATTATGATTATATACGTTAATAAGATGTTAAACGGCAATATAATGATGACTATGCTTATTTTCGGACTACAACCACTTTCAGACATTGTCTTTACACTTATTGCTGGAGGCGTTACTGATAAATATGGGAGAAAAAAAATTATGTTACTCGGCCTATTGCTGCAAGGTGTTGCAATCGGTAGTTTTATTTTTGCTCAATCCATTTTTATATTTGCACTGTTATACGTCATTAATGGTATTGGTCGTTCTTTATACATTCCAGCTCAACGTGCGCAAATTGCCGATTTAACAAAACAAAAGCAGCAAGCAGAAATTTTTGCTCTCCTGCAAACGATGGGAGCAATTGGATCCGTAATCGGTCCTTTAATTGGTGCTATCTTTTATACTACTCACCCTGAATATTTATTTATGATGCAAAGTATTACACTTATGATATATGCAATAGTTGTTTGGACGCAGCTCCCAGAAACTGCTCCAGCAATTACAACGCCAAAACAAAAACTTGAAGTAGCATCATCTCCAAAACAATTTGTACGCAAACATTACGCTGTATTTGGACTTATGGCTTCTACACTTCCTATTAGCTTTTTCTATGCACAAACGGAAACAAATTATCGTATTTTCGCAGAACATGTATTTCCGAATTTCGTATTCATACTCGCATTTATTTCAACTTGTAAAGCCATTTTGGAAATCATTCTACAAATTTTCCTCGTAAAATGGTCTGAACGATTTTCCATGACGAAAATCATCCTTATTTCTTACGCCTGCTATACGATAGCCGCAATTGGCTACGGGCTTTCAGCAACAATCTCGTCACTATTTTTCACATTACTCTTTTTAGTCATTGGAGAAAGTATTGCTTTAAACCATTTATTGCGATTCGTTTCAGAGATCGCTCCTACAGATAAACGTGGATTGTATTTTTCGATTTATGGCATACACTGGGATATATCTCGAACGTGCGGTCCTGTTATTGGTGCAGTATTATTAAGTAAACTAAACGGTAATATGCTATTTTATATTTGTGCATGTTTCTTAATAGTTGGAGGTATTGTTCAGGCACTTTTTGTTCAAAATTTAGAACGTAAAAAAATAAAGGGAAATGTCCAAAAAGATAATTCGCAACATACCCCTCAAGTTTTATAGGATGCTACTTTTTTAATAGATCGATATCTCTTATTGGATGAATTATAAAAAACGTTATCCTTCCCTATAAATCTATAGGTAGATAGCGTTTTTTTACTTACTTTGTATTTTTTTCAAAAATATAATTGAATTATTTCGCCATATGAAAGTATGTATCATAAGGTCGGAAACATACCTTGTTTACAATTGAATACACCTCACTTTTAAAATAATTGAGGTGTTCTGGAGATTATTTGATTTTTTATCCTGCCATTTTATTAATACTATCCTCTGGCGAAAATACCGAAATATGATATACCTTACCGATCAATTTTGGAATGATGAATTTTAACTCGAACTGATTGTTTACTTTATATACATATATTTGATCTTCACCATTTACTTTAACTGAAGTTGGTTTTCCTAACGCCTTTTCAATTTCTTTTAATGTAATTGACTTTAGTTCTGTTTGATATGAACGTACATCAAAAACTTGTGATCCTTTATTAAAACCGAAGACAACATTTTTATTTGTAAAGGTTGCGTACATTCCGCTCCCTGCTTGTTCTGTTTTATCTGCTTTCCCCCATGCTTTTTCTATTTCTTCGATATCTCCTGTATGAGCAGCAAATGGAACATTAGGTACTTTCCCATCTTTCGCTAGTTCAAATAATTCTTTAACATAGTTAATTGATTTTTGGTTAAGAGTTGGACTTTTTGAATCTGGCCCTGTTGAAGGTTTTGTTGAATCTTGATTTTTGGGGTTATTCGCTGACTCGTTCTCTTTTTGAGGTGCAGTTCCTTCATTCTTTTGTTCCGTATTTTTTTCAGATGTTGGGTTCGTCTGTTTCTTTTCCTCATTATTCGTACAAGCCATCAATGTTAATACACATGTTAAAGTGAACAATATTCTCAAATGCGCTTTCATATTTTACTACCTCCCATTCGTAAACACTCTATAACATGATTTTTATCTCACATTGATTTCAAACAGGTTGAGATGTGTTGTTTTTCCTTACTATACACCTTCTCTTCTTACATGCTTTATCCTTCTTCTATCACCTTGAATAAAGTACGTCACAAAAACGCAAAAAACCAACAGAAACTACGTAACATTTCCCTGCTGGTCTCATATTTTTAAGGTTTGAAATTTAATTACATCATTTCTTATTAGTAAACATATGATTCTCTCTACTCTTGTTTTAATGAAGTTGTATAATTTTTCTTTATAATATCTTTTATATGTATGATAAACGATATAAGGAATATCACTGCTAATACACCATTTATCCAATAATATGTATTTTCTTCTGTGTATTTATTATAAAACGATTGAACATTAAATAATAACAGAAACAGAGAAAACAAAGCAGAGCTTGCTAGCATGCCAAAACTTTTCACGAAATTCACCTCTTTTCTAAAATTTATGACCTTTATAATAATACATTTATATAAAAAGATTTTCAAATAGCAGATGAACTTATCTATACTTTAGTATAAATTAAAAAGAACCTGAAATAATACAGATTCTTTCCAAAATAACATATGTAGATAAGCTTTAAAAGCAAAACTAAGAGGTAAGCCTTACTTTCTTTACGTATGTAGAAATCGTACTTTTTACAGTTTCAAAATTATGAGCAAATGTATTATCTCCACTCAGTGCCGTTATACATGTTAAACTTGCCGCTTTAATAAAATGTTTTACATCTACAAGCATTGAATTAGCCCCCATGAATTTAATTATGCTTATTATAACAGATGTATTCCGATTGAAACATGGAAGAAATAAACAACCCTTCGGAAAATTCCATTTCCCCTCAACTTTTTAGCATACAACATACATGTACCTTTATTATATAATTAAAAAGCTGTCCAATATTGGACAGCTTCAAATATGTATATTACACTTCGATTGACTTACCATCTTCTACAATATGATAAAGTAAGTGCGCTAAATGATGAATTGGACCATATTCTTCCTCTTCTTCATTTGTTTCACCTTGGAATTCAAGATCATTTAAGTATAATGCTAAAAATTGATAGTATAATTGCAAATCAAATCCGTAGCAAGCACTTGGCTCTTCGTGATCTCCTTCATATTGTAACATTAAGTATTGATCATTTCCTTCTGCATCTTCTGCGTCAAAGAATACGAAGAAACCAACGTTTGTATCTAAATCAAATAGATGACGAGTACCTTTTTCTGTTGCTTTATTGAAGTCCTCTTCACTTAATTTATGTACTGTTGTCGCTTTTGCATTATCTTCTTGATGGAAATTTACTGTATATGATTTCAATGCTGACACCTCCTGATTGTATAACAGTAGCATAACAGATTAGGCCATATAATTCAAAGGGACTGCTTACAAATGTAAACAGCCCCCTGTATTCATTTTCGCATCGCCCGGAATATAAAGCTTACGATGAAAATCAAAATAATCGCACCTATTAAGGCTGGAACAATCGCATATCCACCTATAATAGGTCCAAATTTACCAAGTAACGCTGTACCAAGCCAAGAACCGACAATACCAGCAATAATATTACCAATTACACCGCCAGGTACATCCCTTCCAGTAATTAAGCTTGCAAACCAACCTAATATACCACCGACAATTAAAGACCAAATCATATGATAACCTCCTTTATAATTCACCAATCAAACTATAATCAGAAACAATTGCTTACCATTAGTTATGTTTCATTTTTCATAAGTTATTCATACAGCTCAACTATTAGATTATTTGAGAACGAAGCTCACTGGACAAATGATTTTACAACTTCACATTTTACATATTAGGGACAATCAGGCTTTAATATCGTCCTCATAAATTCTTCTTTAAAAACTGGATAATTAAAACCAACCGCAATTTTTTGTACAGGCCTATTATCAAACGTGATTGGCTCAGCTATTTTTCTAAAATCCGCAACACTTTGTCCTCTCGTTACATCATTCGTCGTACTAATCCAAACTGCTGATTTTTTATATTCAAAAATATCATCATTTATAAACGAAATAAACGGCAGTAAATCATGAATAGGACTCCCAGTAATACCCGGGTATTCCTTTTTATAAAAGTTCTCATAATAAAAATCGATCATTGGTTTAATGAGTTTCGCCTGCCCCGTTCCTTCTTTATTAATAATATCAAGCATTTCAGGAGTAATAAGCGCAGCCTGTGTTACATTTAACGGATATATAGTAGCGTTCTGCGCATACTTCATAACAATATTCGCCGCAATTGGATCGCCATAAAAATTCGCTTCAGACACGGGTGTAACATTACCTGGAAATAAGAAAGCGCCTCCCATAATATAATAAGAACAAATACGATTCATTACATTTGGATATAATAAAAATAACGTTGCAAGTGTTGTTAATCTTCCTGTCGCCACAATAACTATATCTTCTGGACAAGGCTCAATTAATTTAATTAATTCACAAAAATTTTCCCGTTTACAAATTCTCATTTCAGGTGGAATAATTGGCCCTAAACCGTGATCCCCATGAATTTCCGGGAAGAATAAAGGCTCTTCAGCTGTCATTGGTCTAGCTGCACCTTCGATGATTTTCACTTCTGTAGCATAGTATTTTTCTAAAAAATATACATTCTCTGTAACGATTTCTCGCGATACATTCCCATACTCTGCGACAATTCCTATAATATCTAATTTACAAGTTTTATTTGCATAAATTAACGCAACTGCATCGTCAATACCAAAGTCTCCAAAAAAGATAATTTTCTTATTAACAATCCTCACCTCTCTTCAGCATAATCTACTATTATTATTATGTGAAAAAGACAAGGCGGTGAAACGATGCAAACTAAAAAAGCCGCCTATTTATTGGCGACTTCAATCTTTTTATAAGACAAATATGCTAATACATTCTTACTTGAATCGTATTTTGGATTGTTTCCTTTTCTCGGTTCTCTCATATGCGTTTTTTCAAATCCAGGAATGTCCGGCATTTTCTCCATAAATTCAAGCATTTCTTCTTCAGTTCCTTCAATACGTACGCGAATCATTATTGCAATTCCTCAATTCTCATTTTCTCAGTACTAAGTATAACGCACTTTGAAAAGACTTCAAGAAATTTATCTTTTTAATGTTGTACTTTTTTTACAAATAAACATAGCCATTTCAGTATAGAACGACTTTACTTTATTATTTTCAAATAGAATATGAAAGTATTCCTTCATTTCGTTTGGTGTTTTCATCATACACTCTGTTAATTTTTCACGCTTTTGCATAGGTACTTCCAGCATGTCACACCACCAGTCGAAATCAAACTTTTTATCAAAAGTGAAGCATGACTGCATTTGCAGACCATTTTTTTCTAATAAAGTAATCCATTCTGTCTTTTTCAAAGCTCTTTCATGACTCGGATCACGCTTTTTTTCTATAAAATTATAAAATGTATCATATTCATTATTTTCTGGCGAAACATTATCTATTAAAATAAATAATCCATCATCTTCTAACGTTCGATTTACTTCATAAATAAATCGCGTCGGATTTGTAAAATGATGTGCTGCAATCCTGCATGTAATTGTATCAAATGCTTTATCAGCAAATGGCAATTTTTCAGCATGTCCAACGATAAAAGATACATTGTCATGCCCATTACCTAAAATGAATTTTTTCGCATTCTCTAACATTTTTTCAGTTAAATCTAATGCAACTACTTCTTTAAACAATGGTGCTAATAAATTTGCAACATGTCCACCACCAGTAGCAATATCAAGAAGACGATTATTATGACGAGGTTCAACTTGTTGAACTACATATTGTAAATCCAGTCCTTTAGCATGAATTTTACTTTTTACATACTTTTCTGCATTATTACCAAACTGTTGTTTCATAAGCTCTTCCTTACTCATTTTATCATCTTCCTTCTATTGTTATTAACATATATGATTCATATAATAATTAAAGTTCTCTTTATGTATTTTCAAATCCTCTTTTCAGCTCACCTCTTGTAATACAGACAGACCATCGTCAAAATGATATGAATATTACTTTAAAACAAAAAAGGTTATGGGAACTAATCCCCTAACCCAACTAAATATCTATTACATTTTTATTTCCTCATATATATCTATGTAATATAAATCCTCTTTCAACTTCATAATAACTTCTACTTCATTATAAGTAGCCTCTCGAGCATGTAAACCAAATTGATTCATGCCAATCCATATCCATCCAGGTGTATGATGAAGTATATCGATATTAAAACCATCTAACTTAGTAAGCTCCGATTTAATAAATGTATCTTTAATAGCGATTTGTTTGTCTATTAAGCCATATTCTTTTCCATTTTCAAATAGCGATATAATTTTCCCTAAAATCGGATGTTCCCGAACAATAAAATGATATTCCCTTTCATCTACATTCGCCACAATCAAACGAAAATCAGATACATCAGTCCCAAAATTCGGCATATTCATTTTTTCACCCCCTTAATTAGCTTCACTAATATCATAACAAATGAATATTTAAATAAAGTTAATAAAATGTAAAAAATAAAAAAGCTGACTTCCCTTTAGGAATCAGCCTTTATATTTTAGTTACCTTTATACTTTTACAACCTATTACAATGTTTCCTTTTCCTCATCATTTCCAGAAACTAAATTTCCTATAGCATCTGCCGTTACTTCTACCACAAATTCACAAATACCTGCTACAACTTCTCCAATTACTTCATCCATCTTTTTCCCTCCTTATTTTATGTAACTTATTTGTAGTATAGAAGAGATTGGTTATTTTTAACTATCGGAAAAGGTGACAAAAACATTACAGATTTGTAAGCTATTTCAACATGTTAACATTTTTACTTCTACCTTTTGAAACCCAAAGTATGATTAACAGGTATATAGGCCACCATAATATAAAGCAAGTAATACATTCGATAGAGGAGGCGTGCAAAATCTATTACGTAAAATTAATTAAAGGAAAATCATTCTATGCGTTTGATCATCGTTACTTAGTGTCTGAAGAAGAAGAGGTTTCAGAAAAAATTTATAATTACTTACTACGTAATGAATTTTTCGAAGTTCGTAAAGAAGAATATTCTGCTTAATGTAGGAAGGGCATCAAGAAATAAACCACATACTCGTGGTTCTCTTCTTGATGCTTTTATATTATTCCCCTATATTCAACCCTATTCTATTACTATCTTCTAATATACGTCCAATCTAATCCGTCATTACCTTCATATTTTAATATATGAGGAGGTGACAACCATAACTCATATCATTGATTACCAAGCTATTCAGCCAATAAATAAAACTGACGCAACTACTTTTACAATTCCCGATTCCCCAAACAAAGCAATTCTAGCAAATATTGAATTAAAAATTCCAATAAAAGATTCACGTGATAATCGAGTAGAATTAATTGCTACAGTTGGAGTTAAAGGTATAACTGATATATCACAAATATTGTTTAGGGTTTTCCGTAACAACATTGAAATTTTCAACACACAAGTAAGTATTAGATCTACAGATTCTGAACAATATTACGTTGAAACATTTCAAACAATTAATAAAAATATAAGCTGTGGGATTCACGAATACACTTTAACTGTGGAAAATTTAACAAGTGCTGCAAGTGCAGATGTTATTGGCCCCCTCACCTTTAGTGCATTAGCAATTGGACAAGGTCATAATAGTTATTAAGCAACTCTATTTACAAAGTGTATTTTAGAAAAGTGAGACGTACTATTACGCTCTTGCTTTTTTTATTTTTTATATGTAATTAATTCAAAGTTCATTTTATTTTTAATGCTTATTTCATCAACTCATAAATCCAATTTTCGCCAAATCAAAAAGATTGAAATCCACTAATGAAACACGTAATATAGACTCTGACTCTAAAAAAGTTCGTAAAAAAATACTACATAAATAAGGAGGTTTTATATACGAGTTTTTCACTTTAAAAGACGGAGAGGTTTTACATTATGTGGCGTAATAAAAATGTTTGGATCGTTTTAATTGGGGAGTTTATTGCTGGTCTAGGTTTATGGCTTGGTATTCTTGGCAACTTAGAATTTATGCAAAAATATGTCCCTTCTGATTTTATGAAATCAGTTATATTATTTATCGGACTATTAGCAGGTGTTATCGTTGGTCCAATGGCTGGTCGGGTCATCGATCAGTATGATAAGAAAAAAGTTCTTCTTTATGCTGGGTTTGGTCGGGTTTTAAGTGTTATTTTTATGTTTTTCGCTATTCAATTTGAAAGTATAGCCTTTATGATCGCCTTTATGGTTGCACTTCAAATTTCAGCCGCATTTTATTTCCCTGCATTACAATCTGTAATTCCACTCATCGTACGTGAACATGAGTTATTACAAATGAACGGTGTACATATGAATGTTGGTACAATTGCTCGTATTGCAGGTACTTCACTAGGTGGAATTCTTTTAGTTGTAATGAGTTTACAATATATGTATGCCTTCTCAATGGCTGCATATGCTCTATTGTTCCTTTCAACTTTCTTTCTACAATTTGAAGATAAAAAATCAACAGTGCCAAGTAAACAGGCTGCAAAAGATAATAGTTTTATGGAAGTATTTCGTATTTTAAAAGGAATTCCTATTGCTTTCACAGCACTTATATTAAGTATCATCCCACTATTATTTATTGCTGGTTTTAATTTAATGGTTATTAACATTAGTGAAATGCAACATGATCCAACGATTAAAGGATTCATATATACAATTGAAGGTGTTGCATTTATGTTAGGTGCCTTCGTTATTAAACGTTTATCTGATTATTTTAAACCTGAAAAATTACTATATTTCTTCGCAGTTTGTACCGCTTTTGCACACCTTTCATTGTTCTTTAGCGATATAAAATGGATGGCTCTTACATCATTTGGTTTGTTTGGCTTTAGTGTCGGCTGTTTCTTCCCTATTATGTCGACAATTTTCCAAACGAAAGTAGAAAAAAGCTATCACGGCCGCCTCTTCTCATTCCGTAATATGTTTGAGAGAGTTATGTTCCAAATTGTCTTACTTGGAACTGGCTTCTTCTTAGATACGATTGGGTTGCAATATATGGTTCTCATCTTCGGAGTCGTTTCGTTGTTGATTATTTCTATTTCCCTTTCTAAACAGAAACATTATGAAAAACAACCTTCGCAATCTGCGAATTTATAACGTAAACATTATTGGGCATGGATTCAGTTTTATACTGGGCCATGCCTTTTTGTTTTATAAAAAACCATTTAATATGTTAAGTGAAACGATTTAAAGGAGTCCCCCTTTCGCTTTCGAATATAGTATATAAATAATAAATAAAGGAGTTGGGAAAATGTATGATGGCATGCAGTTATTTATTATCTTTATTTTTGTAATAGTTATATTTAGCATCCTAAACTTTTTAACCATTTCCCTTTCTCAACATAGCTTTAAAAGGCGAATTGTGGCAGGTTTCGTTTTCTTATTGTTAACTCCCATTGTCTTTTTGACTACTACAGCATTCGCTTCTATATTCGATAAAAGTGGATTTAGCGTAGGTACGTTAGCCTTTATTATTGCAAGTGTATATATTTTAAATGGAATAGTCATCCTACTTTCCTCCTCATTTATCCTCAAAAAGGCATAGCAAAAATTATACTGATAGGCATGAAAAACTAGTATTACGGTAAATTCATGTCTTTTATTTTTGCTATGCTTTTCCCAATTTTTATGTGAAATTAAGTAATTCTTTAAAAAAATTTAAACTTTATTTATTACAATATTTCTATCGTATTCGCACGTTTATTAGCCATAATAAGAAAGGAGCACAAAATGAAAAAATATCTACTTATATTTCCTATACTGATCGTTTTACTTAGTGGCTGCAACAAGAATGATATATACGGTTCTTGGGAAGTCGTTGACAATAAAAACGGTGAATGTCCTGTATATTATAAATTTGAAACAGTTGTCAAAAAAGAAAATAAAGAGGAAATTGTTCAAAATTTAGTAGAAATGCAAACTACAAATAAAAAAGAGGATTTATATAAAGGTTCATTTGTCAAAAATTCTAATGTATATCACATTGATTATGGCAACTCATTTACATCAGATCAAACTTTAAAGGTTGTCGATGATACATTATTAAATGTATATTTTTTGACAGCTGAAAAATTATGTACATATAAAAAGAAATGATTACATTTCAGATGAGACGCAGGAAATATTTTCTGCGTTATTTCACTTTAGAAATCTTTCTCAAAAACATTTCCCTCTTTTTAATCTTTTAATTTGAATGTATAATTGCTTAATAATCTAAATAATTTCACTGTGAGGTGCTTATTATGAGAAGTTTAAGTTCCTTACTTATATCAACAATTTGTCCCGTCATCCTAATCCGCGTAGAAAGATATAATAGACATTTCAATTAACCATTCTAGCCTATATACAGCTTCCTCTTTCAAAATAGACTAACCCTTCCTCTAAATTTGTCAATCGTTTTAATTTTCATAAAAAAGTGATAAAATGTAAACATGTGTTTTCAGAATAATTAAATACGTAGAAAGAAAGCACTGTTTTTAGGAGGGGTTTTGATGACTTACACGTTAGCAACTAGAATGAAAGCATTCCAATCTTCTATATTTAGTGAATTAGGGGCCTATAAAAAAGAGAAAATTGCAGCAGGTCATAAAATGATTGATTTAAGTATCGGAAATCCTGATATGCCTCCTGCTGATTTCGTAAGAGAAGCAATGGTACATACAGCAAGTGAAAAAGAAAGCTATGGATACACATTAACAGGTATTCAAGAATTTCACGAAGCTGTAACTGAATATTACAATAACACTCATAACGTTATATTAAATGCTGAAAAAGAGATTTTATTATTAATGGGTTCACAGGATGGACTCGTTCATTTACCGATGGTTTATGCAAATCCAGGAGATATTATATTAGTTCCTGATCCAGGATATACAGCTTATGAAACAGGTATTCAAATGGCTGGTGCAACATCGTACTACATGCCATTAAAGAAAGAGAATGATTTCTTACCTAACTTACAAGTTATCCCTGAAGAGATCGCCGATAAAGCAAAGATGATGATTTTGAACTTCCCAGGGAATCCAGTTCCAGCAATGGCACATGAAGATTTCTTTAAAGAAGTAATCGCATTCGCGAAAAAACATAATATTATTGTTGTCCATGATTTTGCTTATGCTGAATTTTATTTCGATGGCAACAAACCAATTAGCTTCCTCTCTGTACCTGGTGCAAAAGAAGTTGGTGTAGAAATAAACTCTTTATCAAAAAGTTATAGTTTAGCAGGTAGCCGCATTGGTTATATGATTGGAAATGAGGAAATTGTCGGAGCGCTTACGCAATTTAAGTCTAATACAGATTACGGTGTATTTTTGCCTATTCAAAAAGCAGCATCTACAGCACTAAGAAATGGTGCGGAATTTTGTGAGAAAAACCGCACCATTTATCAAGAACGTAGAGATACTTTAGTCAATGGGTTCCGAACGTTTGGCTGGAATGTCGATAAGCCAACTGGCAGTATGTTCGTATGGGCTGAAATACCGAAAGGATGGACTTCTCTAGAATTCGCTTATGCATTAATGGATCGTGCAAATGTCGTTGTAACACCAGGTCATGCATTCGGACCTCACGGAGAAGGCTTTGTACGTATTGCTCTTGTTCAAGATAAAGCGGTATTACAACAAGTCGTTGAAAACATTAGAAATAGCGGCATTTTTTCTCTTGAAATAATAGAGGAATTAGTTAAAAATTAGTTACTACTCCCCTGCTTAACTTTAGCAGGGGTATTATTTATTGGAGGTACTTTCATATGCACGTTAAAGATACACTACCCCATCGTTATCCATTTTTAATGATTGATAAAGTAACAAGTATAAAACAAGGTGAATCCGTGACAGGATACAAACTCATTACAAATAACGAATGGTTTATAAATGATACGCAAAAACATATGCCTCATATGTTAATTGTAGAAGCACTTGCGCAGCTTAGTGCATTTGTAAATACAAGTGACTCTGAAGGATTAGGCTTTCTCTCCTCATTAGATGGAGTTGAGTTCCATGAGAAAGCATACCCTGGTGATAAACTTGATTTACATTATGAGCTAACACGTAACCGTCGAGGGTTTGTTCTCGGTACAGGTACGGCAACAGTTAACAGCCACCCTATTGTAACTATAAAAAAACTATTAATATATCAAGCAGATTAATCACTATTTGATCCGCCCGGGATATCTATCCCACGCCAATTGGGCTTATAAGATAAATATATTACGTAGTTAGGAGTAGGAAAATGGAAAGAACTATCGGTATCGATGCTGGAGGAACATTAACGAAAATTGCTTATATTAATGAAAAAAAGGAATTAGCTTTTGAAAAGTTTTATTCACATGAACAAGATAAAATTATGGATTGGCTTCAGAGCAATAATAGAATGAAACAAATATGTATTACAGGTGGTAAAGCGAAACTATTACAACAACTACTTTCGGATGCATATACAATAGTAGAGCTAAATGAATTTGAAGCTACTCTTGCAGGTGTACGATACATATTAAAAGAAGAAAAACATTCTATAAACAACTTTATTTTAACAAATATCGGTACAGGTACTTCTATCCATTACGTTTATAATGACCATTATATTCGAGCTGGAGGAACTGGAGTTGGCGGAGGTACTATTATGGGACTTTCAAAATTATTAACAAATATTGATCATTTTGAAGATGTAATCCCTCTTACAAAAATAGGTTCTAGAAAAGAACTAGATATTACGGTGGGAGATATTTATGGTGGTATTCTCTCTCCTATTGATAATAGTTTAACTGCAAGCAATTTTGGTAAAGCCGCTATTACAGACTCAAATTATAGTAGCTCAGATATAATTGCTACTGTACAAGGACTTGTCGGTGAAGTCGTTACTGCATTAAGCCTTCCATTCGCCGAAGCAAAAAACATTGACCATATTATTTATATCGGTTCGACTCTATGTAATAATGTACACCTTCAAAATATTATTAGTAGTTACACAAAATATCAAAATAAAACACCAATCTTTTTACAAGATAATGGTTATAGTGGTGCGATTGGCGCTTTACTTCATGCTACAAAATAAAGAGGCTGACTTTTGTCAGCTTTTTTGCAATGGTACTTCAAATTCAATAATTGACTCTTCGTTCTCTCCAATTCGCTCCACACTAATTCTATTAATCACACAATTTAATTTCTCATGAAAACTAGGAATACTTTTAACTACTTCAGCAGCTAGCTCAGCACTTTCTTTTCTCCCGACTGTTACATGCGGGATGTACGGAATGTCTTCTTTCAAAAACTGTAATAAAGGTCCTGTATACAGGATATTACGTAGATCTTCTATTTGTTCTTTCCCTTTTTCAACTCGAAAAACAAATATGCTCCTTCACTCGTTATTTGATTCGCAAATTCAATTTCTATATTATATATCTTTTTTGATACATTCAAAATATGTAATTTCAACTCCTCATTTGAAATAGGACTTTGAAACGGAAATACAATTGTAACATGCGGTGGGATTAATCCGAATAAAGGATCATGCTCTAGTCTAATGTCCTCTATTTCATGGATGGACATGTTCTTTAGAAAAAGTAAAATGGTACGCATTTTTATATCCCCTACTTCCCCTTAATTTTTTATATTTATCATATTGTATGGCAGCCTGTACTTCAACAAATTGTTTTGCTTACATCTAAAAATAAAAAACTTCTCAAATGAGAAGTTTTCATATAGCAGGATTATTATTTTCCCGCCAAACTTTCCTAAATTTTATATAACAAGCAATTCTCCATGGAATAATATACGAAACGGCAACGACATAAAATAATAAACCAATCGTTTGTGGATCCAAATCAACAATATATTGCCTTGAACCGTATCTTAAAACAACAAGTGCAATAAAAGTAATTAGAAAAGCTGTGCTTTTTTTCGTATAAATATTCCCATCATCTCTTCGTTCGTAATTTGTTAAAATTATAAGTGGTACGGCGAAAAGAATCCCAATGCATGCTGCTAAAACTACTTGTAAAATAGCTGGATGTACGGGACCAAAAAACCATATTATCCCTGGCGTTAAAAATAGTAATGGCCACAAAATTCGTTTTCCTGTTCCTTTTATCGGTTTGTACATAGAACGGTAACGACGCCAAAATATTAGTAGTGCAATGCATACAAAGACGGTTATTAGTGAAGAAGTGTCTCCCATTTGTTTTTCCTACTCTCCCAAAATATATATTTAATTACACTTTAAATGGTTTGCTCAAATGATACTTTTCGAATAAATATACCGCTAGTCACGATATAGACGATAGTTAAAACAATTGAAATGACAATAAAGTATGGGATATCTATTAAAGATAGATTAGATGTAGAATTTAAATCCTGTATTCCTACTTCTGCATAAAGTACACTATTCAATGATATAAAAAATGTTCCGCCTATCATAAGACCAATCCACTTAAAACGTTTCTTAATCACTACTGCTACTTGAAAAAAAGTTGCAATTGTAACATACAATAATAGTTGTACAATAAACTGTTTAACTGAGTGTTCTCCTAAACTAATATTTACTGCTCTATACAATGTATTTTGTAAAACAATCACTTGAAGGAATGAGAAAACCGCAGCTTGTAATATGATATAGCAAACTGATCCAATGAAAAACTGTAATCTCGTTACTCCAAATGAAACTGCTAAACGAAACACATCATCCTGTATAATAAAAGTACTTACTACTATAAACAATGTAATTACAATCGAAGGATTATTTAATATATGTTGTAAAAATCCTTCTCTTATTTCTTTTAACTCCATTACACTTGTGATTCCTTTTATAAGTAAAGCTGTAATCCAAAATATTAAAATTGCTTTATAATGAAATTTTATATGTAACTTTAACTGCTTCATTATCATCGTCATTTCACTTCACCACCAGTTATATGAATAAATAGTTTTTGTAATGTAATTCTATCAACTACTAATCCCTCTTTTTCAACAGAATAATAATCTTCATTAGAAAGCTCTTCCCATATAACAGTAATGCCTTTGTTCCCATAAACTTCTCGATTTAAAACTTTTTTATTAATTGAGAACTCATCCACTTTATCTTTTTTCCCCGAAATAATATGTCCTTGTTGTAATAAATCTTCCACTGATGATTGAACAACTAATCTTCCTTCTTTTATGATGATTATCTCTTCAATTACATGAGTTACTTCTTCTACTAAATGTGTTGATAATATAATTGTTCGAGGATGCTCACCATAATCTTCTAATAGTAAACTATAAAACAACTCACGATGCGCTGCGTCTAAACCTGTAGTTGGTTCATCAAAAATAGTAATTGGTGCTCTACTTGCTAGTCCTTGTATTATTCCAACGACTGTTTGCATACCATGTGATAGTTTATGGTATTTCTCTGTCATATTAAGCTGAAACTTATCAGCAAGTTTTTCAGCGTACTCTCCATCCCAATTTTTATAAAACATGCTACACATCTTAAAAATTTCTCTTACTTTATAACTTAAATGAGCTTCTTCTTTCACTCTAACAAAACAAATATTTTGCATCGCTTTACTATTTTCAAATACATTTTCACCTAATATTGATACATTTCCACTACTTGAAATAATTTGTCCTGCGAGTAAATTTAATAGTGTCGTTTTCCCTGCTCCGTTCCTTCCAAGCAAACCATATATTTTATGCTCTTCCAATGAAATAGTTACTTCATTTACAGCTATTTTCTTTTTATATTTTTTCGTTAAATCTTTCGTTTCAAGTGCAAACATTACGCTTTCCCCTCCTTCGTAATTTTTTGTATCATATCCATCAATTCGCCTTTTGATATTTCTAGTACTTTTGCTTCTTCCCACACTTTAGGTAAATACTCTGTCATAAAAGTATTTTGTCTTTTTTTTAGTACGACTTCTTTTGCTCCCTTTGCAACAAACATCCCGATCCCTCTCTTTTTATATAGAATCCCCTCATCTACTAATACATTTACCCCTTTAGCTGCAGTAGCTGGATTTATTTGTAACATCTTTGCAAATTGATTTGTCGATGGAACTTGTTCTTCTTCAAGCAATATATCTTTTAAAATATCAGATTCAATAGTTTCCGCAATTTGTAAGTATATTAACTTATTTTGTTCTAGAGTAGGTTTCACAATTTCACCACCTTAGGTTCATAGGTTCATTACTTATGTAATTAACCATATCACATTACAAATGTTTTTTCCATAAATTTCTTATACATAAAAAGGAATCATTCATTTAAGAATGATTCCCTAAAAAAACTCGTAGTTTCAACAATTATTCCAACTGCTTCACTGGATATTTAGCAAATAAAGATTGCCTAAAATCTTTATCATTCACAAGCATTTTAATTTTTTCTTCATTGCCCTTAAAAAACTTTATAACTTTATTTTTATCCCATATATCTTTTTCTTTTGGAAAATCATCGAATTTCCTATGCAAAATTGATAACATTTCTTCCCTCGTTATCTTAAAGTTTTTATTTTCTATTTGAAACTCATACGCTTTTGCATTTGGTACTAAAATCACTAGATATATAGCATTAAAGAGAAAATTCTTCTTCATCGTATCCTTCCCATCAAACCAATACGTCTCAATCATTTCTTCTGTAAGAGTCCCACTCTCTTTTACGCCATAGTTCACTTTTATACTTTCATTTTCTAAACTTATACTTTGAACTGTTCCACCACCGGGTAAATTTTTAACAATTGCAACCACATCTGAATTATTACCAACGTACGTTCCAGTATATTTCTTAAAATCATCTGACCTAACATCAGATATATCTTTTATTCTTTCTCCGTTAGAACAAGCCGTCATAAATAAAAAAATTGTTAGCATAACGAGCACATTACGATGCATATATTTCATTTAGCATCCCCCATTTTTATCGATATTTCGTTACTTACTATACTGCTTTTCAAATCCCTTTTAAATATAAGCATTTTAATCAAAATTAAAAATTTTCAATTTTTAGGTTTACAATTATCCATTAATTGTATATAATTACTAACGTAAGAAAAAAATTCTAAAAGGAGGTCGAAGAAAATGATGAAATTACAATTACATGCATTAACTTTTGCGTTAGCTGCACCTTTGTTTTTCGGACAATTGAATATGAATTCGACCACCCTAATGGAGAATTGAAGATCGTATATTATTTCTTTTAATTCATAAATTCGCCACAGGAGGTCGTATACTTTCCTGTGGCTTTTTCACGCCCAGCCGTAGGAGAACTGTATCTTCCTGTGGTTTTTTTGTGCGGTTTTTTAGTCTCTTACATTATTTTTTAAAGAAAGGAGCAACATTCAATGACTATTAGCGTATTGTTTTTAAGTATTACGATTCAAAGAAATAGACGTTCCAATACGGAACTGCTTCATAATGCGCGAATTCAAAAAGCTATGGATGATGTTAAGGAGCGCCAAGTGCTTTATTGTGATCACCTGTAATTCCTTTTCGAAAGGAGGAATTCATTTATGACTTTTCATGTTTTCTTTTTTACGACTGCACTTCAGAAAAACACTTTATCTGAAGATGAAATCATTCGTAAACAACAAGTAAAACAAACAACTGATAAAATAACTGACATTAAAATTTCATACTATACACAAATGTATTAAAAATATATTTTAAAGGAGCAATATCTTCATGAAATTTAAAGCATTCTTTTTAACCATTACCCTTCAAAAACGTAAGCTTTCACAAAATGAGGTTTTACACGATCAACACGTTCAAACTACTATGGACGAAGTAAAAGAGCTTCAATCTTCTTTTTACAATCGTCTGTTCTAAATAAATCCAAAAGGGGTAATAATTCAATGAAATTTAAAGCATTGTTTTTAACCATTACCATTCAAAAGCGTAAACTTTCACAAAATGAGGTTTTACACGATCAACACGTTCAAACTACTATGGACGAAGTAAAAGAGCTTCAATCTTCTTTTTACAATCGTCTGTTCTAAATAACTTATAAAGGGGTAAAAATCTAATGAAATTTAAAGTATTCTATTTAACCATTACCATTCAAAAACATAATTTTTCTGAAACTGAAATGCTTCACGAACGTCAAATTAATCAAGCTATGGATTATGTAAAAGAAAGACAGAGTCATTACTGTAGTCATTTGTAATTCCCATTTGAAAGGAGGAATTCACATATGAAGTTTCACCTTTTCTTTTTAACTATTACGATTCAAAAAGAAACGATTTCTCAAAATGAATTAAAACAAGAGCAACAGTATAAACAAATTATTGATGAAATTCGTGATTGTAAAAGTAAATATTACACTCACCTATAGTTTATATGAATTAACTTGAAAGGAGTCGATTATGATGTTGATAGTACGGTGTAAAGAAATGATTTGGATAGTTCAGAGGGATTCCACATAGTTTTATAGACCTTAAATCCCACAAGTTTACCGTTAAATTTGATATATAAAAAACATATAATAAAATCGCATTAATACACTTTTTTATATTGATTAACAAACGAAAGATACACCACTTAAAAAGCGGTGTATCTTCCTCAACATATACTATTTTCGATTATTTCGTTTCGTTTTAAACAATCTTACTAAGTTTGAAACAACTGTTTTTGTTACTGCATAAACTGGTACTGCTAAAATCATTCCGATAATTCCCGCGAAATTACCTACCCCTAAAATTAAGATAATAATTGTTAACGGGTGAATATTTAATTTCGAACTCATAATACGTGGTGAAATAATATTACTTTCAAACTGTTGTACTATTGTAACAATAATAATTACGTACAATGCTTGCATCGGAGATACGAACAAACCTACAATAACAGCTGGTGCCGCACCGATAAATGGACCTAAGTTAGGAATGATATTTGTAAATGCTGCAATAATTCCTAAAACAAAAGCGTACGGTAAATCGATAATTAAATAACCGATGAAAGTAAAAGCACCAACAAATATACAAACGAGCGCTTGCCCTTGAATATATGCAGATAACGTTTCATTCGTTTCCTTTATGATACGAAGTCCTTCTTCACGGTAAGACTCTGGTAATAAGCTAACCGCTTTTCCTGGAAAGGCATGCCCATCTTTAAACATGTAAAATAAAATGAACGGTACTGTAAAGATAACTAACGCAACGTTCGTGATGATACCAAATAAAGCCGTTGCACTCGACGTAATTGTATTTGGTATATCCTTTAAGTATTCAATTGCATTTTTTTCAATTGTTTCAATGGAAACGTAATTTTGTGTAGATAACCATTCAAACAATCTGTGATGTGATAAATCTTGTATGTATACTTTTCCCTCTTTTATATACCCTGGCATATTTTTCACTAAATCCATTAACTGTTGTGAAATCGTCGGAACAACTACTCCAACGCCAACCGCAGTTAATGTGATGATAAAAAGATATAACAGTAGAATCGCTAAATTTCTAGGTACTTTTTTATTCTCCAAAAAGACTAATACAGGATTAAATATGAAGTATAAAAAAAGCGCGATTAAGATTGGGAAAAACAATGTTGATATGAAGATACCAATCGGTTGAAATAGAAACGATATTTTTGTGCAAATAAATATGATTCCTACAACCATTAGCACTTCTAATGTCCAAAAGTGCACTTTCGATTTCAAACAAACGTCCTCCTTTAAACTAGCACTTCTCTTTATTGTACCAAATTAAACTTTAATTTCACATAATATTTTCCTTTACAATATTCCAAAATACCAATAAATACACTACAATGAGAATACATACAAATTTGCAGGTAAAGGTGATAAAAATGACACAATGCATCATTTGCAGAAAAGATACGAAAGAACTGAGTGAACAATATGTCATCCCAGAAATATTATGTGGCTATTATTTCACAAACTCAATTTGTGATACTTGTCATGAACAAATGACAACAAATATTGATCGCCCTTTAATTAGGCATAAATTAAGTCAATTTAAGATTGAGCAAATGAAAAAACAAATCGACTCCCCTCTCTATACAAATGAGCATGGTGAGGAACTTGCGGCGGCTGAAACAGATGTTGTTGAAGTAAGTGATGAAATACTTTATTCCAATGCATTAATTATGAAACTATGTAAAAAGCACGATATTTCTCTACATAATGAAATTTGGAAAGAAGAACGTGTAACGAAAGTAGCTAGCTCTATTCAACGTGAATTACTTTTAGATAACCGTAAATACAAAATGAGCGTATTAAAAATGGCTTACGCTTTCGCTGTACAAACAATTGATGGCTACTTTGAAGATCCAGATGCAATTGATATTTCTAATATTCTATCAAATGCCGATTTCATGGAATTAAAAGAAAAGAGTATTGTTCGTGACTTAAGCAAAAGTTCATTATGGAATACATTAAATACAAATAGTGAAAACCATTACTTTATTTTACTTAGCGATAAAGACGGCCTATTCTGCTTCATTCGTTTGTTTGACATCTTTGATGTTGTCGTTCATTTATCAGAAAAGCGATATGAACTTGCATCGCCAATTGTCGGCGTAAATAATGTGAATAAGCAAGAATTTTATGTCCAAACTTTAAAACAGTATATGGATGGGTTATTTAAAGAAACATCATCTACTATTTAATCAAAATCAGAACATACGGTCTCCTTTCTTCATGAAAAGACACTGTGTTATAATGAGTATGAAAAGAACAATACAATCACATAAACTAATTATAAATTGTATATAAATAAAAAAGACTAGTGTGCGGCTACACACTAGTCCACGTAACTTAGCAGATTGGATTGTTCACTTATCCTATTTGTTTCTTACAAACAAAACAACCCACATTCTATTGGCTTAGGTGGGTTGTTATTTTTTGAGCTTGTCTATTAAAACAACGACGAACGTTAACAATGCAACGAGAAACAGTCCACCCTGCAGTAGCAACGCTATTTCACTCATGTATTATCACCCCCCTCCTATTCGGAGAAGTGATAATTGAACAACCAACCGTACCTTAAGTTACTATTTAATTTTACCATATTTTCTGATAGTTTACGATGAAAACCCGCATGCGAATCGCTTGCGGGTTTTTTCTCATTATTTTTTTAATGCAAATGCATCAGCTATCATTTCACCAACAATTTTATTTTCTTGTTTCTTCTCATCTTTCAATAAAGGGAATAACAGTTCTGCCACTTCATATGCCTCTTCTAAATGAGGATATCCCGATAAAACAAATGTATCAATTCCTAACGCTTCATATTCTTTTATTCTTTCCGCTACCGTTTGCGGATCTCCTACAAGTGCAGTGCCTGCACCACCTCTTACAAGTCCGATTCCAGCCCATAAGTTTGGGCTTATCTCTAACGACTCCCTTGTTCCTTTATTTAAATATGTCATCCGTTTTTGGCCAACTGAATCATATCTTGCAAATGTCTTTTGAGCAAGCTCAATCGTTTGATTATCTACATATTGAATTAAACGTTCTGCCTCTTCCCATGCTTCTTCTTCTGTTTCTCTTACAATTACGTGCAACCTGATACCGAATCGTACCGTACGCCCCTTCTCTTCTGCAAGTTTTCTTACTTCCTCTATTTTCTCTTTTACTTGCTGAGGTGGCTCTCCCCACGTTAAATATACATCACTATGTTCAGCTGCAACTTCTTTTCCAGCAGCTGATGACCCTCCGAAATATATAGGAGGATACGGTGTTTGGACTGGCGGGAACACGACTTTACTTTCTGTAACTTTAATATGTTTTCCTTCTAATGAGATCGTTTCACCTTGCAAGGTCGATTTCCAAACTTTTAAAAATTCATCCGCTGCTTCATACCTTTCGTCATGTTCAAGATACAATCCATCTCCTTGTAGTTCAACGGGATCTCCTCCAGCTACTACATTAATAAGTAATCGACCATCTGAAATTCTATCAAATGTAGATGCCATCCTCGCTGCAACTGTAGGTGACATTAATCCTGGTCTCACTGCTACTAAAAATTTTAGTTTTTCTGTTTCAGCAGCAAGAGCTGAAGCTAACACCCAAGGGTCTTCACATCCTTGACCAGTTGGAAGTAAAACACCCGTATATCCTAAATAATCAGCCGCCTCAGCAACTTGTTTATAATAACCATACTCAGCTGCTCTTCCTCGTTTTGTCGTTCCTAAATATCGACCATCTCCATAAGCCGGAATAAACCATAATATTTCCATACTCTTGCACACCCCTTATTTATTTTGAAACGCAAACTAAAAATCTGTATATAAATTACCCCTAATAATTTACATATTAATTCCCTGTCTCACCTTTAAAACTATCTCGCCACCTTAAAAACTTCACTTCTAGTAAACGGACGAGTGAATCAGAAAACTTCCCGACGAATGCAAAGATTATAATACCGACAAATACGATATCTGTATTTGAAAATTGCCTTGCATCCATAATCATATAACCGATACCTTCTGTAGATCCCATAAGTTCTGCTACTACTAAACTCACCCATGCAACACCTAACGATAACCTTGCTCCTAGTAAAAGGTTAGGCAATGCAGCTGGTAAAATTAGTTTCGTAATTAATTTTCGTTTATTAAACTCTAATACTCTCGCAACATCAAATAACTTTGAGTCTACACCTCGTATCCCTAAAAACGCATTTACGTATAAAGGAAAAAATGCACCGTCCGCAATTAATAATACTTTCGATGTTTCGCCAAAACCAAACCATAATACGAAAAGCGGCGCAACAGCTAAATGAGGTACAGTTCTTAACATTTGCACAGATGGATCTAAATATTGCTCACTTCTCGTTGAAAATCCAACAATCGTTCCTAAAATAACCCCTAAGCCCCCGCCAATAAAGAAACCAGCTGCGGCCCTGAATACACTAATACTTAAATGGCCGAATAACTCTCCTGTTTTAATAAGCTCTTGGAAAGCTAGAAAAATATCTAATGGTGTTGGTAAAACTGTTTTAGTGACAAGACCGAATACGCCAGCCAACTGCCAAATTATTAATATAATAACCGGTATAGTAATCGCCCTTACTAAAACTTTTATATTTAACTTCCGCACCTTCTTTACGCTGTTTTTCTCAATCATTATACTCGCTGATTTCATAACAGCTTTCGTATTTTCCACTTTACAAAACCTCTTTTCACTTCGCTTTCAACGCTTTTTCTACGAAAGAATTATCTACAACTTTTTCCGTCTTAATTTCTTTCTTTATAGAACCGAGCTTATATTGAAATTTCGCTGTCTTTTGTTGCTCTGCTATTATTTCCTTCGTTACCGGAACTAAAATTGGTTTGTCGTGATTAAAAACTTCTTTTACGATTTCCGCATCTATCTTTTTTACAGAAGTGTATACTTTTATTGCTTCATCTAAGTTAGCATCTTGCCATACACGTGCTTTCTCATAAACTTTGAGAAATTTCTCAACTAATTCTGGATGTTCTTTCGCAAATTTTGTTCTCGTAATTAAAAATTCTGGTGAAGAGACATCTAATGTTTCACCATCTGCAATCACTTTCGCGCCCTTATTTACCGTATGTAACGAAATAAATGGATCCCAAATCGCCCATGCATCTACTGATCCTGATTCGAATGCAGGCTGCGCTTCATCTGGTTGTAATTGAATGACATTTACATCTTTTGCATCAATACCTTCTTTATCAAGTGCTCGATATAATAAATTAAAGGCACTACTTCCTTTTGCTACTGCAATTTTTTTACCTTTTAAATCTTTTATACTCGCAATCTTGCTATCTTTTTGAACGAGAATTCCAGTTCCTTTTCTCGCATAACTTGTATTGGCGATTTCGGTAAATCCAATACCTGCTGCTTGCGCTGAAATGACTGGAGAATTCCCTACTTCACCAAAATCTAATCGGTTTGATGCGATTGCTTCAAAATAAGGAGGTCCACTTTGGAACTCTGTCCATTTCACTTTAACTCCTTCTTTTTTAAACTCCTCTTCAAACCACCCCTTTTTCTTTGCTAGTAATAGTGGACTTAATCCTTGCTGTATACCAATTTGTATTGTTACATCTTCTTTCTTACTACTTGCTGTACTTTTTTCGCATCCTAATAAAAATACTGATATAGCTAAAGCAAAAGAAAGAACTATAAATTTTTTATACATATAAAATCACCCTTTTCCTATATACTTGTTTGAATCAATCCCCCATATTCAAACTGCTGTAATACTTTCGTTCGAAGTTGTTGGAACGATTGTGAAGTTTTATTTCGCGGATAAGGCAACTTATTTTCAATCACTTTATGTATTTCCCCTGGTTTTGCACTCATAATGATGATTCGGTTTGAAAGATATATCGCTTCATCTATATCATGTGTAACGAATATCATTGTTGTTTTCTTCTGCTCCCAAATATTTAGCAATACTTCTTGTAAATGACTTCGAGTAAACGCATCCAGCGCTCCAAAAGGTTCATCAAGTAATAATACATTCGGATCTCTTAACAAAGCTCTTGCTATCGCAACACGTTGTGACATCCCACCTGAAATTTCTTTCGGATACGATTTTTCAAAGCCATCTAACCGAACGATTTCAACCCATTCTCTCACTTTATCTTTCACATACTTATCTTTTAACGACAAATCTGCCGCTATATTTTCTTCAACTGTTAACCATGGAAAAAGCCTATGTTCTTGAAAAATAAAACCTTGTTTCTTACTTGGTTTTACGATGCGCTCGCCATCAATAGCAACTTCCCCTTCAAAATCATTATCTAAACCTGCAACAATTTTTAATAATGTACTTTTTCCGCACCCACTCGGACCAATTATTGTAACAAAATCCCCTTTCTCTAATTGAAAATTAATATTCTCTAATACTTGAACACTACCTACCGCTTTCGCAAATTTCTTAGATACCCCTTTAATTGAAACTGTCACACGTTCACCCTCCCTACTATGAATCATTTGGATTAATTGATTATGCTGTTATGTAACTAATAAAAAAACCAAAGGCATTTTATCAATAGATAAAATGCCTTTGGTTTCTCCAATCAGCCACTTGTTATAGAATTAACTACATATTATACAAATATTTCCGATAAGTCAACTAGGTTTTAATGAACATTATTTATTTTTAAAGATAGTAGCAGTTTCTATTATAATTTTAGGAAGCAACTCTTGAATGGTATCCGTCAATGTATGAAGAGCTTCTTTTACAAATCCATCTTCAAAGTTTTCTATCGGCTCCGGTAATTCATCCTCATCTAATATGAAATATTCTCCATTTGGAAGTACCATAATATCGATAATTAAATCTTCGAAGGAAACTACTTCTTCTGTTATTTGTGTATTTTTTACGATATTAAAATAGGCACCTACATAATTCCCTTCCTTATCTCTCCATACGTATAAATTGTAAGGACGATCTTCCCAGTAGTATGCAATTGTGTAACTTCCTTTTTGAATAGTTAACTTTGTATCGTGTGCCGTCATTGTAAATGAATACTGGACCTCGTGAAATAACACGATACTTTCCGATTGTTTTTTCAGCAATAAGTAATCGTAATCCACTATTGTCGAATCATACCGAATTTTTCTTTCTGTAATTTCAATTTTTGATGTACGTAATTGATTCATTATTTTGTTCCCCTTATGCTATTTCTATCCTTAATTATATCCATTTATATAGCAATTAAGAAGTATATAGTTGTTTATATTGTTGTCTACAATTACACAATAAAACTCCCTCTTATTTTAGAAGGAGTTTTTCACTATTCATGACTTATAAGTTTTAACCTTTCAGAAATCGCATTATAAAATTTCCGTTCCTCATCAACATTTAAGTGCACACGATTTACTGTTTTAGAAAAACCATATAACACCTGCGCTTTTACTGGCTCTTTTAACGTTATTTCAAAAGTAGCAGGTTCTTTTATGAACTCCATAACAGTTGCATCCAATACCTCTTTCTCTTCTTTTGCTGTTAGTGATTCCCCCTTGTAGAACGTAATATTATCAATTTGTGTAAATGGCAAAACGATTTTCTTTCCTAATCCGATTTGAATCATTACTTGTTTTTCTGTTATGATAATTGGATTTTTACGTATCGCTTGTATTTCAGCTATAAAATAAATCATCGCATATACGTTTAAAATAAGTAAAATCCAAGCTATTACTGGATTCCATTGATGAAGTAAATAATGAAAACCGATACTTTCAATTGCTGTTGCGTGAATTATCATGATATAAACACCTATAGCACCGGTGTTTTTATGGTAAGAATAGGTAAATTCGTCATCTGGTACTTTTGCACGCCAAGATAATAACGCATAATAGATTAGCTTACACTCAGTAAGCATGATATTTATAACCTTACTTCTTTTCATAGTGTCATCAAATGCTGCATCAATTGAATAAGAGAATGAAGAATACTCTTTTTTATGTGCTTTATATTTATTAATTATTTTAGGAAGCATTGTCACGATTTTATATAGAAGGAACAATTGTAAAGCTACAAATGCAATTTCCCCCGTCACTACTATATAAGAAACGAATGAAAAAGCTTGTAAATAGTCGCTTGGAATTATAAATCTCGCAAATATATATCCAGCTATTACGACAGGAAAGATATACGTTAACGAGTATCTTTTTCGAATAATAAAGAAATACGTAATGACTGGAATTACAAACATACAATCTAATAATGACCCAAGCACTACTTCTTTTGGAGCAGCTGGTACAATGGGAAGGGCATACAATAAATAGTTGGATAACATAATGCAAGATACGAGTCCAATCCAAATGCCTTTTCGCCTTCGCGATAGTGTGACACTCATACGTTCACTCCTTTATTTAAACACCTCGTTTAAGTGGTCTTTATAAAATGAAATAGCACGTTCAAATTCTTTTACTTCATCTACTTTCACGACTGTTTCAAGTAATAATTTCATTGCGGATTCATGTTCGTTTACATTATACTTTGCTAATGATAAAAATACTCTCATCGGATCGTTCTCAGGGAATTTCTTTACTCCAGCTTCTAGTACCACAATTGCCTTTTCATACTCTCCAATGCAACGATATGTACTCCCTAAACCGATATAGGCACCGCAAAGGGATTCACCATCAAGTCCATTTGCGATCGCCTGCTCATAATACGGAACTGCTTCTGTTTCTAATCCCATGACATCGTGTATCCATGCACATTGGTACAGTACTTCTGCATCTTTTGTAAAGTTTGTTAATCCTATAAGTATTTCTCTAGACTGCGCATATTTCTTTTCATTTCTAAGTTTAATAGCTTGCTTTAATAAATGTTCCATAGAATCCACTCCTCACCAATTATTCTGCGTATAGCTCTTGATTGGTTTATGCTTCACATTCGTGTAAAAGTAAAATTCCCACTAATTAAAGTTTCGCTTACCCATATACTATGCGGATTCATTCTTATCTAAAAACTTAATTTTACAAAGCAGTAATACGATTACATAATATCTCTAAGCTTTTGACAATTTCTTTCGCTGTTTCATCTTTCCCTTTACATAACTTTCCTTTACCATCTTGTCCAATTACATAGTGTACAGCCCCGCGCGAATATAAAGAATGTGGTGAATTTGCTATCATTACATTCGCCTTTGCTTCTTTCATTCTATTTTTCGCTCTCTCAAACAGTTCTTCTTCACTTAAATCACTTTCAAGCTTAAAACCAACGAGTACTGTTTCCGGATCCCATTGTTTTATTTGCTTCAAAACTTTTGGAGCTTTTTGAAAATGTATAATTGGTGCTATATCACTTGAAATTTTCCCATTCATATTAAGAACATTGCCATCTTGATCACAAATCTTTTCCACAACCCAATCTGATCCAGCCGCTGCCATAATAACCGCATCGACTTTTTCATGCGTAATGATACTTTTCATTTTATCTTGCAAATCAACAATTCCCTCAAATGGATGTAATTCTAATCCTCTATTTACATCGTTCGGTTTCTCAGCGAAATAACCGTGTAAATATATAACGTGTGCCCCTTTAGCTATAAGTTCTTCTGCGATTATTCTTCCAATCGTACCTTTAGCCATATTCGTATGTCCGCGTACTTGATCCCATTTTTCTAAACAACCACCGCTTGTAATTAATACCTTTTTCCCCTTCATTGTAACCATCCCTTACTGATTTTTCTTAAGAAACCATTCTGTTCCAAAGTCAACTATATCACGTTGCTTCATAAGACGGCTCGTTGCATTACCTATTTTCCCCATCGTTACAGTTCCTTTTCGCTCAAACTCTACACCAATTTCCACAAACGTATCTGATTCGTAATCCATTTCAACAAATTCTTTCCATACTCTTTCACCGTTTTCTATAATTGGTGCTCCTACTTTTATTAATTCACATGCACCAGAACGTACTTCAGATAAATGAACAGACGTATTCGAGTCATAGCCAACACCAATTAATAATATGTACCCATCAAAATCGTATATTTTTTTTAATGGTGATTCCTCTCCCAAACTCATCGATAGCGAATGATTCATTGTTATTTCCTCTGCATGTTTCCCCCATGCAGCAAAACTTCCTAATGGATGATTACTTCGTACTACATTCGGGTATGTACGAAAACATTCAACTATTTTCCCCATTCCTCTTGTTGGTGTTATACGTGGATCAAATGCTGGGACGCTATCACGTATAATTTGCCACCAATCTTCAGGTACAGGCGGCCTTGACCAATGTTTCGGATCAGATAAATCCGAAGATTGTGTTGGCATTATAATTGTTCCTTCTTCTGTAACGACTTTCATTAAAGCTTCTACTACTGCAACCACTCCGCCAGATATCCAGCCGATAGAACTTAATGATGAATGAACAATAATTGTCATTCCTTTTTCGACTCCTAGTGCTTTTAAATCGTTTGTAATTGTTTGAATTGTATTCGGAAATTGTGTACTCTCAACTATTTCATTCATTTTCATAACGGTTCCCCCACTAACCACGTATATTAAAATTTAAACTTTTATATAAATATATTATCATATTTTTCTTAATTTTTAACTTGATCGTATTCAATACTACAAAAAAATGGTAGTATTATTACGTAAAAAATAGTTAAATTATGGTATATTCATTTGAATTACTAAAAGAAGGTGAACAAATGAAAAAAATTCTATTTCCTTTTCTACTATTTGGGCTCATTTCTTTACATGCATGTGTTTCTATTAACAATGACTATGAGGGGTATTGGGTATTAGAAAAATCCAGATATAATGAAGGCGGATATGGGCCATTAAATTTATATGAAAAAGCACAAAAAGATCCAACTATGATTCATTACTCAAATGGTAGTATTAGTGAAGGAAAAAGAATGGTGTATGTAGCATTTGGAAAAAAGTATAAAAACGATAAAATTACAGTAAAAGAAGTACAAGACGAAAAAGACACATCTGTTATCGTATTACATATTGAAAAAGATAAAGGGCAAGATGAAAATCCCGTTTTATATATTGGTGCACCAAAACTTAGAAATACTATTAAAATTGTAGATGAAGATGGAAAGAAAATCTTTGAAATGAAGAAAGATGAAAGTGTTACATCACAGCAATAAAAAGTTACCATTTCAATTTACACTTTATAGATAGACGAAAAAGCCCATCAAAAATGAACTGAATCCAAAAAATTAGACAAATATATTAAGCAGCTACTAAGGATTGAACTCTGTATTGCACAGGGGACAATCCTTTTAGTTTTGTTTTAATTCTTTTGTGATTGTAGCAATGAATATAAGTTTCTAGTTCTTGCTTAAATTGTTCCATACTTTCAAACTCTTTAAAATAAAGTAATTCAGACTTTAATAAGCCAAAGAAATTTTCCATGACTGCATTATCTAAGCAATTTCCCTTACGGGACATACTTTGGATAACGCTATGTTTTTTAAGCGACTGATGATATTGTCGCATTTGATAATGCCAACCTTGATCCGAGTGTAAAATAGGAGTTTCCTTATCATTCAAACGTTGAAACGCCTTATTTAACATTTTAGAAACAAGGGAATAGGCAGGTCTATGTTCTATATTGTAAGCTATAATTTCTCCGTTATATAAGTCTAAAATGGGTGATAGATATAGTTTTTTACCATGTAAGTGAAACTCCGTCACATCTGTTACCCATTTTTCATTTGGTTTTGATGCGTGAAAATTACGTTTTAAAATATTAGGAGCGAATTTCCCGACAGTCCCTTTATATGAACGATATTTTTTTAATCGAACAAGACATTTTAATCCCAGGATATTCATTAAACGTCGAACGGTTTTATGATTTAATGCATGGCCTCGATTACGTAATTCCAATGTAATACGACGATAACCATACCTCCCAAAATTCTCACTAAAGATCTCTTTAATTAATTCTTTAACTTTCTTATATTTATCTGGACGTTTCGCTTGTTTCATCCAGTAATAATACGTACTACGAGCGATATTAGCGACTTTCACAAGGTCAACGACCTTGTATTTATGCCTTAATTCATAAATCAATTGCGCTTTGTCTTGGTCTGTGATGTTTTCTTCTTTTGAACTAAGGCATTTAACTTTTTTAAATAGTCATTTTCCATACGCAGACGTTCATTCTCTGCTTGTAGCGCTTCTATAGAACCTTCAAGAGATACTTCGTTTTGTTTTAAATGTTGTAGCTTAGCTTTTTCTTTGGCCATGGTTAGACGCCCCTTTTTCTTTGATTTTAGGGCATCTAATCCTTCTGTTTCATAAGCTACTTTCCATTTTCGGAGTGTTTCGCAAGAAGGAATATTAAAAAAAGCAGCTGTTTCTCTCAGAGATGTCCCATTTTCATTCATATAATGAATTACATCTAGTTTATACTCGAGAGAGTAAGTTGTATAGCGTTTTTCAAACGCCTTTTCCCCTGAAAATTCAAACCGTTTAATCCATTGATAAAGTTCTCTAGGATGAACCCCTATAGAATTAGCAATGGTTTTTCCGCCTTCTGTACCTTCTAGATATCGTTTTACTGCTTGTATTTTATCTTTTGAAGAAAATTTAGCCATAAAAAGTGCACCTCCAATTGTTAATTATGTGTCTAACAATTGGGGTGCACTTCAAAATGATGGGCTTTTCTTTTCATTTTATCCTTCAATCGTAACCCCAGTAAACATCGATAAGTTTCCCGTTATTTTCTCACCAACTCGTAAAAATAACCCTGCCGCTCTCCCACTAATACAATGTGAGCCAATTAATAATTTACCAGTATACGGACCATCCCATGTATCAATGGTATAGTCAGGCATTTCTATGTATTGCTGATATATTTTCCGTTGTTCAAAGTAATATTCCGTTTTATCTTCAGCTAATAGTTCATCATTTTCGTATATAGATACGCCCCCACCTTCACGTCCATATAAAGGTTTAGAAACAAATGATTCATTTCTTTCTTTAAATGGCTTATTTGTAAAATATGTTGGTAAGAAGTATTTATTAATAATAACACGCTCTTCTTCTTCAAAGAAAACCGCTTTTTCATAAAGCTTCCAAATTAATGCAAGCATATTTTTATTTTGCATTACGAATGCGGCTGGTGGATTAATAATTTTCACTCTTCCTTGCGCTATATGATTTAAAAACTGCAGACCAATTCTTTTTCCATTTTTATCAACATCTGTAACTAAATATTCAATTGGATACAGTCGATATAAATAATGAATTCGCTTGCCATTTGGCGTATATATTCCATCATCTGTAACTACAATATCTTGAATTCCTACATATTCCGTGGGCTGATTTAGGCAATAACTTCTTAAAAACTGGACTGTTTGATGGTCTTCATCGTGCCAATCATAGCTACTAAAATATATCGTTTCTTCAGGATCAATATTATAGTCATGTTTAATTTGTTCCCATGCCTGTACAATATGCTCCTCAATATGATTCGGGTGATTCACATCGTGATAACGGCACAACACTTCATTTGCAACAGAAGGTTCTAAATATCCTGTTGGTGTATCACAATTCACTTCTATTAATTTAATAACATCACCATTTACGATAAAGTCGAGCCTTGTAAAATAAGAAAACAAACCAGTATGTTTCATTCTCGCAATCTCCCACGTTTCAGGCGGGAATCCGAGTTTTTGAAAATCTTCTGTCGTATGTACAATATATTGATACGTTCTATATAACACATACATTATTTCTTCTGTCGCTTTCGAAATAGCGGTATATGTGTTTACCGACATACGAAACATCCCTGTTGCCATATACTGATTCCACTCTTCATTCTCTAATAGACTCGGCCACGTAAAACCATTCCTACCAGCCTCTTCCGCAAGTGAAAACCATATTTTCATATACTCTTTCTGTTCTTGTTCTGTATACATGACTCTATTATCCTTTCTCTTTATGATCCGGCCGGCGCTTTTGCGTTCCCAATTCCACTTGAACCAGAATTTACTTTCGGCGTTTGTGTCGTAGATGATTTAGATGTATTTGTATCTGGCGTCACTTTATTTGATGGATTGTGCTGTTGTTTATTTAAATCCACTTTCTTTGAAGAATCGTTGTTGCTAGTAGTTCCGCCGTAATAACCTCCGCCACCGCTGCCACCAGTTCTCCGTTCATCTTTTTCACGATAAGAAAGAACATTGTTTGTATATGGTTTCTTCATTACATTTGGTTTGACTGTATAGTTCATATTTGAGGTTTTACTTGCTAATAAATATCCTGCTACGAACGGTAATATCGGTAAGTGAGAGTTTTCTTGATACGATGAAAATGATGGATTATTTTCCTTGCATAACTCATCTTTTTCTACATTTTCAGTAGTTGGGGCTCTATCATCACAATTTAATGGTTCTTGTTCGCTCCCTTGCTTCCCACCATCCGTTTTAACAGCGGTATTTTCTTGTTGTACATTTTCTTCTTCATAGTCACCACAACCTGTTAATAAAAAAGATGACACGCCAATTGAAGCAGCGACTTTCAAAAATTTATTTTTTTCCATTCTCATGTGCTATACACCTAATTTCTTTTATCTATATTTTTCCATTTAACTATATTATATAATGCAAATATCACTTTTTACAAACTATACTCAATATGCATATTTACATATTTTCATGCTATTTATTCCCTAAATGAAAATGAAATATTATAATAGCCGAATTGTCTATCTGTACACCTAAATAAAGTGAAAGACGATTTTGTATTATGTCGTCTTTCACTTTATTTATTTTTTATATACTAAACGTCTCAATAAAATTTCTAATGGTCCATTAAGATTATTTTTTTCCATTATTAAAGCTACTATGACAGACAATATCCAAATACATATTGCTATCAATGCAGCAAAAGCGTTACTTACATGCCCTCCTAAATCAAATGCTACTGGTGATAAAAATATAACAAGCAGTGCTTCATTTAAAACAAAAAATGTTAATGAACGTTTTCCTAGAGCGATTAATGCAAGGCTAAAGTACCCTGGATTTTTCAATCTACTCCCTATTATCCCGAAACCTGTTGCATATGCTAATCCTCCAGCAATTCCAGTTAAAATATGGATTCCATTTATCATTCCAGCTGTAAATACAGTTGGATACCATATAGTCCCTATAAAAGATAAAGGCAAAGCACCTATTAAAGAAATTGCTAATCCTATAGTTGTTATAAAATATAATTTTTTTAACTGTTGCTCTGGTTTTATTAATAACTTATATCTAGCAATCCACAAACCAAGAATTATAGAAGGAAGAATTGGGAACATAAAATGGATGAGTACAGGTATAATAGGAAAGAAAAGTAATCGTATCATTGTAGTACTAAGATACGTGTCTTTTGCCGAAACATCTGGTGAAAAACCATAATCACCTATTGATTGCATATTAAGTCCCCATATTATTGGAATAAAAATGGTATACAATATAGCGATAATTATAAACGTTCGAATTAATGTTTTCATTTTACACTTTAATAGTGGACTAACAAAAATACCCGCTAAACCATAGGCCATAAGAATATCTTGCCCTCCAATTAAGACCGCTAACACAATCCCAAACAGTATTAAATACAAGGAGCGTTTTCTTACTATTTTTACAGCCTGAATTTCATTTTTCCCTTTTGATATTTGCCCTTCAAATGCTAAAACTAAACCGTAGCCTAATAATACGGCAAACATTGCTCTTGCACGGTTATCAATTATGAATATACCAAAAAGATTTACAATTTGATCAAAGAAACTACTGCTTTCCACTCTATGCATAATTCCAGGATCTGCTGCATACAAGTAAAGCGGTGCATGAGCAAGTACGATTAACAGTAGCATAGTGCCTCTTGCTAAATCCAATGAGACTGCACGCTTTTTTTCAATTGTTCTATCATTTATTGATCTATCCATATTTTACTTCCTTTCTTAACATCAAATGAACATTCCAATCTTTCTTAAGTTTTCGTCAAAAACTAAGAAAGATCTTCTATTAAAAATAGAACAGATAAATAAAAAACGAACTATCTCTTCAATTCCTATTCCGGATATTATATTCTCAGATTATTTCAATATGTTTTATTTTTAAAATACAAATGAAATCTTTCTATCCCTGGATATTTTTCTCCTAAACTTTTAACCTTAAAACCAATTTTCTTATAAAATTCTACTGCCTCATTGTCTGTCTCAGCTTCGACATAAGTCAATTGATGCATTCTTACTACTTCCCTTATCATTTGAAACGCAATTCCTGTATGACGATATTCTGGAACGACTGCTATGTGGCATATTCTCGCTTCATTTGCTCCGATTATTTCAATACCTATACAAGCCTTTTTTTCATATTTATATAATCTACCTTTATTGCTTTGATAAAATACTACCGCTTTCTTTAAGCTTGTTTCACTTGGACCGACTGCATACTGTAGCACATTTAAAATTGAATCCCTTCCAATTTGTTCAACACGTTGCAAATTCATATCTTCATCCCTTTCTATGAAAAAAGATTAGCTCTTTATAAAAAAGAGCTAATCTCATTACGCTGTTATCTTTTCTTCTTTTTTCACAACGACCGCCACATAACTATGCAGTATCATTCCGACAATAACGAGACTCATTCCAACCCAAGATAAAGATGATGGAATTGGAGCAGAAAGCCAAATAAGCTCTCCTACTAAAGCAAATAAAACTTCACCGGATTGTGTCGCTTCAACCGTTGCTAGCTTTTGCGGATCATCTTTCACAAGATCTGTCGCAAAGAAAAATAATACTGTCGCGATTAAACCTGAACTAACTGCTACAATAAAACATTGAAAAACTTGGCTACTTGACGGTAATCCACCTGTTGATACTTCGTAACCAGATAGTAAAAACCAAAATGGTAAACTTGCTAATGTCATCCCGAGAACTCGCTGGAATACATCTAATTCCCCTTTACATACTTGCATCATTTTTCGATTTCCAAGTGGGTACGCAAACGCCGCAATGAGAACAGGAACTACACATAAAATGGTTTCACGAATTCCTAAAGAAGAAGCATGTTCTACTTGCATGAGTACAACACCGAATAAAATAATACCCGACATTACTAATTCTTTCATCGGAAGTTTTTTATGTAATGGGTCTACCGCAAAAAATGGTGTTAACAAAATCCCTGCGACTATCGTAATTTGCCATGTTGATGCAACAAGCCACCCTGGTCCAAATGCGCCAGCAAAACTAAGTGGTGCATAAAAAAGACCAAAACCTACAATACTCCATACCAACCATTCTTTCGGATTGTTTTTCATATATTGAAAGAGTTGCTTTAAGTTGCCTCTATACATGACAATAAGTAGTAGCATTGGTACCATAAAGTAATACCGTAATGATGCACTCCAAATCCAACTTCCACCTTCTAAGTCCATCGCCCGGTTTAAAACAAAGGTAAAGGCAAAGAAAAATGATGCCAATATCCCTATTGCAATTGCTTTCATTATAAAACCCCTTGTTTAGTTTCTTCTTAATACTATACAACAAAATGAATATAATTAAAATTCACGCACTTTAACTTACATGTAATCTAGCTCTATATAATTTTCTTAACTGACCAATATGCGCTTGATGATACCGATTATGATCAGCTATATGCCATATGCCCCATCTTATTGTCGCATTTTCGCCCTTTTCATAAAAAACTTCCCGTGTTAAATCATTTTCTGTTAGTTTCATACATTCTTCATAAAGTGAAACTTTAATCAGTGGGGGTTTTGTTCATCCCCCACTGATTATTAGTTTAACCAATCGGGCTGCCCGTTAATGCGGGATAAAACAATTGTTGCACTGCTTCATAATCTTGCATTAACTCTTGTAACGTGTGTTTTCTTAAAACTGGCAGTTCTCCCACTTCATTCAACATAGGCCCATATTTATTTTTTAGTGCAGTGGAACTTCTTCTCCCTTTAAGCGATACACCCAATGTAAATCGACAACTGCTAAATGCTGAAGTAGCTGTCCGATGCTATTTTCATTATTTTCAGACCCTTTAAAAGATAATTCCTTCTCTTCAGTACTTTCTACTAAATTTCGCAATCGTATATATGTATCTCGAACCGTTGCATACAAAATTGCTACTTGCGGATTCATGTTTTTTTCTAAATAAAGATCTTTCATGATAAACTCCGTCCTTTAAAGGAACAGCACCATATGTTCATCATCACTGTACGCACCATTAATCTTTATAGCCCTTTTTTCAATTCCATATGTTTTAAAGCCCATTGATTCGTACAAATTTTTTGCTGGTTCGTTTGTAGATACAACACCTAATGTCAATTGCTCTAGTTGTATATCCCGCGCTCTTTGAATTGCATTTGCAATTAGCTCACGTGCCAACCCGTTTCGTCTGTTTTGTGCGTCTACATACATCGCAACGATATGGCCTTTATGCTTATATGCTACTTTCTCTTCCGTTAGTAAAGTGACTACACCAATTAATTTTTCTTCATTAAACGCGCCAAGTGTACAACTAATAGTAGATGTTAAATTCCCTTCAACTCGCTCAATAGGATTTTCCTGACGAATCGCCTCTTCATAAGTTGTTATAAACGCCTCTGGGTTTACTTGTAATGCTTGTAAACGTAAATCCCAATATTTTTTTGCATCTTCTTTCGTAAGTAATCGAATCATGTATCTCTACCCCTTTTTAATTTACATAATATTTTTATAAACCACTAATTATAGATTGATATTCTTCTTTTAACATACTATAACGATAGCGATGAATGAACTTCTTTTGACGTAACCGATCATTTCTCATTAGTCCTTCACAAACAAAGCCAGCCTTTTCATAACTCTTTCTAGCTTGTAAATTATCCTCATCTACACGTAGCCAAACTTTCTCCAATTCGAAATCAAAGAATCCCAGTTGTAATATACTATATAGAGATGCTATTCCATACCCTGTTCCCCAATACTCTTTATCCCCAATCGTAATTCCTAGTTCCGCATTTTTATTTGTTTTGTCAAAATTTTTAAGGTCTACCCAGCCAATGTGTATATTGTTTTCTGTAACGATAGCCCTTTGTTCATAACCATTCTTTCGACTTATGCATGCTTCAATCCATTTTCTCGTATCTTCACGAGTGAACGGAGGATATTGATCTGGTACGACTAAGTGTTTTGTCACTTCTGTATCTAATGACCATTGATATCGATCTTCTACATCCTCTAGTGTCAATTCCCTTAATTGAACGAATGGTATTTTCATTTTACTATCCCCTTTTTATTTGCCAATAGAAAATCCTTCGAACACTCTTCCTCCGTATAGTTCTAACGTCTTTTCTGTAAAATTAATTAATACATTTTTATCACCGTTTTTATAAAAATGATCAAAAGCCGCTACAAATTGTTCTGCATAATGGTCATCATATCTTCTTAAAACTCTAATAAACCATTTTGAATTTCCAAGCCATTGGCCATTTACTCTTAATACATATTCATGTATTAATTCCGCTAATAAATTAGCAATGAATAGTTCTTCTTCTCTTTTTGATGCACCAATGAAGTCATCCAAAGTATCCGAAATAAAATAGCGCTTCTGTTTCATCGTTTCTTCGGTCCATTTATCTGGTCCTTTAATTAGTAAATCGTTCGCTTCTTTTTTTAATTTCTCAACAATTTCACTTTCCCCTTTTAATACAATTCCTTCTGAAACTAATTGAGGTAGAGAAGGTCGCCCGCGATCACAATCCATTTAAAAAAAGGTTTTATACGTTACAAAATTATGTACAAATACTTCAACGGGCCATCCATTACTATAGAAGGATTCTCTATAACAAGATGACAAACTTTGATCGACTATAACAATATCAAGGTCAGATGTTTTTGTCGCTTCTCCTCGTACAACGCTTCCTCCCAGTAACGCTACATCACAATTCGGAAATTGTGATGTAATTATGCTTTGTGCCGCTTCAATTGGTTTCATTTTCTTTTCTCCTTCGCTTATTTTACTTTCTTTTTTCTGCTCTTTCTCGAGCCTTTTTTATATACGGTTCTGCATCTGGTGTTTTACATGACGTTGCACCGTGATCAATTTTTACTTTTCCAATTTCACGAGCAATTTCAATTGCTTGTTGCTCTAAAGCTTCATTTCGAATCCCTATCGCAATTAAAGCGCTATTCATTGCTTCTCTTTTTCTATTTTTTTCATTATGTATATGAACTTTAATCTCTTCTAAATACGGCATGAAGAAGTTATCGTCTAACTTTTTATTTTTTATTGCGATATTCGCTAATAATGACCAACCTGCTCTCCCGATCCATTCATCATCAGATTTCGTCCATTCGTCCATTCTTTCTATTGCGATTGGCGACGTACATATAGCTGTCATAAGAACGTCCATTAAACAATAATAATCAACATCCCTAATCCAACTATTCAGCTGTTCTGATGTTACATTCTTCGGTTCTAAAATATACGTTGCTAAAGTCATTGCATCCATATTTTTTGTTTCCCATAATGAAATTGCTAAATCATGATCTTTTTTTATCTTCTTTTTTAATAATTTTAAATTTGCAAAACTGACTCCGAATAGCGGCTCTTTCGCCCCATGATTTTTATACGTTTTTCGATTTTGTTCCGTTCCATATTTCTCTAGTTGCTGCATGACCTCTTCAAGTAGCATTTGTCCACCTCTTTTATGTTTTCTGTTGACTTCATATAGGTATGTACGATATATTCTACATTATTTTTTGATTTTCCTATATTTATTTTTAAAATACGGTATGTGAAATTTTAAATATACTACGCAATCACACCATGAAAAACCTACACATTGTAAACATGCAGGTTTTTCATGGTATCAAATTTCCATAAAATAAGAAATAAACGAAGGAACCACCTTTGGTTCGTTCTCTCAATAATTTATCTCCGCTATATTTTGGCTAAACTCTTTACATCTGACCACTCTTCTATAGAACCTGCATCCGGAAAAACGGTAACTACATTAAAATTCGCACCTTTTTCTTTTCCTAATTGTTTTGCAGCTAATAAGTTTGCTGCCGCAGACGTTCCTATTTTCATACCAGTAGCCTTATAAAAACGGGCCATTTCATACAAGGTTTCTTCATATGAATAAGTCCATTGCTTTTCTATCAAATTGTCTTCCTTTTCTATGAAATGTTGTTTCCGTCCTAGACCGAATCCACCTGATCCTGCATATTTCTTTAAAGCATTTGGCGGTTGTTCAGATCCATATGGTAATTCGGCAGGCATTACTAAATGTAGCTCAACATTTTTTGTATACTTCTTTACTGCTTTATAGACCCCAATTAGAGTTCCACCAGTACCAGCGGATGCTACCCATGCGTGTATTGGTTTTCCGTTCATTTGTGCAATAATTTCTCGGCCTGTTCCTTCTATATGACTTAATAAATTTGCATTATTATAATGTTGGAACAAAAAGTATAACTCTTGTTTTTGTTTGCTAATCTCTATTGTCTTCTCAATTACAGCGTAAAATCCCTTACATTTATCAACTAAGATTACGTTAGCACCATAATATTCGAGTTCATTTAATAGAGATTGACCAGTTGCAGAACTTAACACTAACGTGCATTCAATCCCTAAATAATAACAAAGATAGCCAATTGACCTCGCTAAGCTTCCACCACTATACTCTAAAATATGTTGTTTTTTGTTCGCTTCTTGTAAATATTTATTGATCATTCCAAGTGCTGCTCTATCCTTAATCGATCCTGTAGGGTTGTGCCATTCACATTTAGCATAGATTGAAAGATTCTTCGTTTCTTCGCATTCTAATTTAATGAGAGGGGTATTTCCAACATTTTTAGAAAACTCTTCAAAATGGTTTACTATCATACTTTTATACCTCCGTCATACATCATATTTATAACATTTGTTCTTAGTCAAAATACTTTCTATATTTCAATTACGCTATTAACTATATTTTCCTATAAAAAATCCCTACAAACGTTGTAGGGATTTTTGTCTAAATCATTTTGTTGCACTCTATTACATACGAAAAGAACTTCTTTATTCAAATGCATTCATAAGCACAATTCTCCAGCCATCTGGATCCTCTATTGTAGTACCTTTCTCTATCCAATACGGATTTTCCGGTTCCACCTCATGGTAGCCCATTTCACTTAACCGATTCGCGATTATTTCAATTTCATCTTTATTCGGCATATAAAAAACTAGTAAATTATCTTTTGTCGGTGCTGGGCATGGGCTTCCATTTACATGCGTAGTAAACTCCAAATGGTACTCTTCACCCGGTAATCCAAACATAACCCCGTCATATCCTTCATGATTGTGAAATTCCCCTATACGTTTTAACCCTAATCCTGTTTCGTAAAAACTTATAACTTCTTCAAATTTATCTGTTGGTCTTGCAATTCTAAATTGAACCCAATTCTTCATGCAAATCTCCTCCTTTTCATTTTCCAAAGCTTTATAGTAGCCATTATAAGTTACATATATTTAGTTTAATATCCCTCATTAGTGTGAGAACTGCTTAAGTTGAAAGACCTATTCGTTCATACATAGTAGGACTTTAGTATAAAATTCATATAAACTTAGTTATACAAATATGGAGATAAAATAACGATTTCTTCCATATATATTATTACGTATGAAATAATTCTCCTTGTAGGGCCTTTATATATCGATCAGCAGATCTTTGTACAGCCCTATTCGCATCTTCCATCACAACACCATGAAACGCATTATACAGTCGACTAAATTGGATTCCTTTTACTTTCTCTGCCATTTTTCTAACTTTATTCGCTGGTAATGGGATAAGATTGGGATAACTATACATAAAACTTACCCATTTTCGATCCGAAACTACTTGTATAATATCACCTGATAACAAAATACCTTTCCCCTCATTACCGTCTTTCCAGTGCATAACAGTTCCACCTTTAAAATGGCCACCTAACCGATGCAATGTAAGTTCTTCCGATAATATCAAATGTTCCCCAGACCAAAATTTAATTTGCTTACTCGGGCGGACCACCCATTCTTTATCATCTTCATGAATATAGATAGGTATATGAAATGTTTCCGCCCATTTTACTTGTGTAGAGTAATAATGTGGATGAGAAAGTGCTATTGCTTGAATACCACCTAAATCATATATACGTTGTATCGTTTTATCATCTAAATAACTAATACAATCCCACAAAACATTTAGAGTTTTACTTTGTATTAAAAATGCTGTTTGTCCAATTGCAAACTTAGGTTTAGTAGTAATGCTATACAAACCAGTTTCTTCTTTTATTATTTCATTTTTGTATAAATTGCTATGTTGCATTGTTTCTAATGTTGTCCATGACTGCCCCATTGGATTCATATATTGCCTTTCCTCATTACAAATTTTACAACGCGAAGGTGCCTCTTTATTTTCGGGATACTGAACTCCACATGTCGTGCAAATATAATGAACCATATTCCCACTCCCTTTTTAAATGTAATTGATTCTTTACCAATATTTTAATAAAAAACGAAAATAATTAAATCAATAATTGTGACTAAAATGAAGTCATACGAAAGTACGATTATTCCCCTTCTATTTAAGAATTTAGTCTAAGTACTATATTTTATATTTCTTCTTTCTGGGAAGTTAAATTTTTCAATCATTACATGAAAGAGTAACTCTATACGAAATAAATGAACCTATTCATAGTTTTTGTCACAAGTTTGACACAGTAGTATAAACTAATACACATCTGGGGTATAGTATATTTAAAGTAACGATAAAAAAGAATATTGAATAAATTCTTTTTTAATCGTTACTAGATTACATTTGTAATAACTTAAGGGGAGATTATAATGGAAATCGTTATTATGCTCTATGAAGGGATTACTGCATTAGATGCTATTGGTCCGTACGAAGTATTTGCAGCAGAAAGCAATAACAACATAAAGTTTGTTGCTAAAACTACGGGCTTAATTAAATTAGATTCAAAAATGGGCTATTTACATGCCGATTATAATTTTACTGAAGTTAATTCAGCTGATATCCTTATTATTCCTGGATGTCGCCCGCCTAACTTTAAACAACTTATGGAGGACGAAGAAACTCTCAATTGGATTCTCCAAATACATGAAACTACTAAATGGACTACAACTGTATGTACAGGTTCTTTAATCTTAGGTGCTACTGGCCTACTAAATGGTGTTAAAGCCACTAGTCATTGGAGCTCTTTTGACTTGCTTCGTTCTCTCGGGGCTATTCCAACTGAAGAGAGAGTCGTTCGCCATGAAAAAATCATAACAGCAGCTGGTGTATCTGCAGGTATTGATATGGCTCTCCAGTTGATGGCTTGGGAATTCGGAGATGAAAAGAGTAAAGCAGTTCAGCTCATGTTAGAATACGACCCACAGCCTCCTTTTGATACAGGTTCACCAAAAAAAGCATCCGCATCATTATTAGAAGAATTAAATTTGATGCTTGAAGATTTTCATAATAAAGTTTAAAACCTTCCAATTTTTCAAGAATGCAGTTGATACAAAATCTTGCATATTTTTGACCAAACTTTTTTACAGTTGTAAAAAAGTTTTTTTGCATTTCCCTACCTATAATTGCTAATATAGTAGAGTAGAACTTTTATAGAGAGAAGGAAAATTATGCACAATGGAATTCGAATGACAACTTTAGTAAAAAGGGCTATGTTGATTTGCGCTGGGGTATTATTTACATATGAGGCCGCTTTAGGATCGGTACATACTGCTCTAGCAAGTACAGAAGATGAAGCAAAGTCTGTTCAATTTGTAAGTGAAATTCAAACATCTCTTGCACCGAAAGAAGCTCCAAAACACTATAATGGGCAAGTTAGAAAAGTCGCTTACTTAACATTTGATGACGGTCCTGGAAAATACACAGCTGAGCTTTTAGATATGTTAAAGAAAGAAAATGCAAAAGCAACATTCTTCCTAATTGGTTCAAACGTGAAAGCTTTCCCTGATCTTGTGAAACGTGAAGATGCTGAAGGCCACTATGTTGGGATGCACAGTATGACTCATAACTATAAGAAACTATACACAGAAGGACATTACGTAGATGAAATGAAAGAAGATCAAGGCTTAATCGCTGGCGTTCTAGGCAAATCACCCGTATTAACTCGTCCATCATACGGCTCAATGCCAGGATTAAACGAAGCACTTCGCAACAAAGTGGTGGAAAACGGGTTGAAAGTTTGGGATTGGACAATTGATTCTTTAGACTGGAGATACAACAAAATGCAAGTTGATGCTGCATCAGCTAAAATTGTAGAAAACGTTCTACATGGTGCTACAAATCCAACAGAAGTTATCCTTATGCACGATATTCACCCACAATCAGTTAAAGCAGTACCTGGAATTATAAAAGGACTGAAAGAAAAAGGATATGAATTAGAAGCCTATAATGAGAACGAACACTTCCCATTAAACTTCTGGCATGATAATCGTATGTAATGAAAAGACTTGATTCCCTCTAGTAGGATATCAAGTCTTTTTTTAACGTTTTGGAAAGTTTCTTTGTTGCTCTTCAATAAAACGAATAATCTTTTCTCTGTCCTCATGCGTAATACTTATAGAAAATTCGTACTCCTCTTCCTTACACCATGAAGGGGTAAGTTCCTGAGATAATCGGACTACAATTTGAAACTCACCTTCATTTTTCCCCATTAATTCAAACGCTATATTAGGCTCTATGAAATCTAATTCGGTATATGTAGGATTCGGTAATGATTGAAACCATTTTTTCATATGCTGTAAGTCGAAAGTTTGTAGAAAAGGATCCATCGTTTCAAAAACTTTATTTCCTTCTGACAGTTTCGCTTTTACTATAAGCCAATTTCTATCACACTCCTCTTTTGCATCTTTAAATTGGTATCTCACCACCTCTAAATGTAATGCTACTTTTTCATTTTGAAAATCCATAAATTGCTCCCCTTCTTGCTATAAAACTTTTACTTTATAAATTTGAAATATATAAGCCTTTACTTGCAAGACAATTATTTTTCTATCTCCTGTTAATTTCAATTCTTAAATATAATGATTTTCGTTTATTAATACACATGACTGATTCTAACATATCATTCTTTATACATTAAATATATTTGATTTGCTATATAATCTGAACTAAAGTGAAGTCCATTCCTTATCCACCACATGATAATACCTACCAAAGAGGCTGTTTTAATATCAACTGCAACATAATCATCAGGTAATTTATTTTTCGTATTCTCTCTTCTCGTTTCTATTAATTGCTTTAAAAATAAAAATAATTGCTCTTCAAATTGATTCATTTTAAATAATATAAATAAAAAATTCCGGTGGATATATAAATAATCTAGCAATTGTGTTAGCTTTTGTTTTTCTGATAAATCTTTTGCATGTATTAAATCAACAATTTTATTAGAAAGCTCATTTAAAATCTCGCTATTGATTTGGTCTAGTAAATCTTGAATATCTTGATAATGTAAGTAAAATGTTGTTCGATTTAATCCTGCTTTTGTTGCGATTTTCTGAACCGTTAAGCTTGAAATAGTAGGATTCTCACATAAAAGAGAAAAAACAGCATTTTTAAACATTTCTCTTGAACGAACTGTACGAGGGTCCTCTTTTTTAAGTGTAGACATTTTGAAACTCCTTTATAGATTTTCTCTTTACTTTCTCGACAGTACATATCTTCTCTGTCGAGTAGTGAACATTTTCAACAAAACTGTTCATGGTCAGAGAAAACGTATTTTGTTACCATTAATTTTATCGACACAATGTCGATAAATCAAGGTAACAATGAAGGAGATTACCAATGCAAAAGGAAATATCAGAAAGAAATAAAAAAATTATACTAGTTGTCCTCATTACCGGCTGTTTTTTATCAACCTTAAATCAGACGCTATTAAATGTGGCAATGAGTAATTTAATGAAGGTATTTGATGTAACAGCTGCAACAGTGCAATGGCTATCAACAGGCTTTATGCTCATAAATGGTGTTCTAGTTCCAATTACTGCATTTTTAATGAAACGATTTACAACAAGGCAGCTATTTATTAGCTCAATGCTCTCTTTGTTTATTGGGACCGTTCTCTGTGCATGCGCCATGAATTTTAGCATTTTGTTAACAGGAAGAATGATTCAAGCAGTTGGAGCAGGAATTATTATGCCACTCATGATGACTATTATTTTATATTTGTACCCTAGTGAAAAACGCGGAAGTATTATGGGGACCATCGGATTCGCTATAATTTTTGCGCCAGCTATCGCTCCAACTTTATCTGGCTTTATTATTGAATATGTATCATGGAGATGGCTATTTATTGGATTAGCTCCATTTATATTCATCGTAATTATTCTCGCGATTAAATATTTAATGAATGTTGCAAATACAACAAAAGCAAAATTAGATATCGTAAGTGTCATTTTATCAACAATTGGCTTTGGTTGTGTTATATCCGGATTCAGTAGTGCAGGAAGTAAAGGATGGAATCATCCCGTTGTTATTATAACAATTACTATCGGTATCATCGTTACAGCTTTATTCTGTTTACGTCAAATAAAGTCTAATGATCCATTATTGAATTTATCAGTATTTAAATATAAAGTTTTCACTCTTACTTCAGTCATTAACGTACTCATTACGATGATTATGTATGCAGATTTAATTCTATTACCCATTTACTTACAAAACGGACGAGGTTTTACTGCATTTGAATCAGGTTTACTTCTATTACCTGGAGCTGTCATTAACGCCTTCTTATCACCTATCACAGGCAAAATGTTTGATAAATATGGAGCGAAACCACTCTTTATTACCGGTTTAATCTGTGTCATTATTTCGATGTGGGGTGTAATTGATTTGACCGACTCCACAACTTATATGTATTTAATGGTTCGTACCATTATTTTACGAATTGGGTTAAGTTTCATTTCAATGCCTTTAAATACAGCCGGCTTAAACGCTTTGCCAATAGAACTGGGTTCACATGGTTCAGCAGTAAATAATACAATTCGCCAATTAGCAGGTGCGATTGGGACAGCAGTTATCATCACGGTATATACAATTCAATCTACTTCACACATATCACAGTTATCTAGTGGGAATGGAAATATAACAGCTACACAAGTAACAAAATTATCTTCTATCTTCAGCTCAAGTGATGCATACGTGTTTATGTTAGTCTTATCTTTTATAGCTTTGATTATCGTAAGTTTCATGCCCAAAAAAGTAGTAATCAAAAGATACGAAAGTAAATCTTCAAACATAAAATGATTGTTAAAAATTAAGCACTTAAAAGATGGCTCCGGAATTATACCGAAGCCATCTTTTTGAGTGCTTACGACTATAATTATAATCCTCGATTACTATTTGAAGAGATTATATTTTACAGTTATGCTTTTAAATAATCGTTAGAATTCTTAATACTGAATAGCTTATAAGTACATATTAATCATAAGGAGTGATATGTATATGGATTTTCTTTCATCTGAATATTTGTCAGCCTTGCTTGCCATTATTGTAATTGATCTAGTGTTAGCTGGAGATAATGCCATCGTAATTGGATTAGCAGCAAGGCGATTACCGAAAGATCAACAAAAGAAAGTTATTATATGGGGAACTGTCGGGGCTATCGCTATTAGAGCCCTCGCTACCTTAATTGTCGTTTGGTTATTAAAAATACCAGGATTACTTCTAATTGGTGGTGTACTCCTCATATGGATTGCTTACAAATTAATTGCTGAGGGTAAAAATCATGATATTAAAGCTGAAGAAGGATTTTGGTCTGCTATTAAAACCATTATTATAGCGGATGCATTAATGGGAATTGATAATGTACTCGCTGTTGCGGGAGCTGCGCATGGTAATTTTTCTTTAGTAATCATCGGATTATTAGTGTCTATTCCAGTAGTCGTATGGGGCAGTACATTAATTTTAAAATGGGTTGACCGTTTCCCTGTCATCATTACGATTGGAGCAGCTGTTTTAGCTTATACTGCTGCAAAAATGATTGTAGATGAGAAATGGTTCGCTGGATTTTTCGAAAGTAATCCTTTCATAAAATGGGCATTCATCATTATTATCATCATCGGTGTGGTATTCTTCGGAAAGATGAAACAAAAAACTAAAGATGGTACTATGTAATGTTAATGTAATTATAGTTACAAACAAAAGCGCTACTCATATGAGTAGCGCTTTTTCATATTTATTTAGCTTCCCCGTCTTCAGTCGTTTTTACCTTCGTTTTATTTTTATCACGATGGTTATAGTTATACTTCGAACGATCTACTGGAGTGAAGCCTTCTGGTGTGTAGAATCGTAATAAGTCACCATTTACGACTTGGTCAGAGTATTTTAGTGATTTTTGAACCATTTGTTCATTTTGTTTTATTTCATCTGTTAATTCTACAGGTTTTCCAGTTGTTGTATCATAATATTTTCCGTTCAATGCCGTAACTGTTGGGCTTACATAATTACCGTTACGGAATGGAACAACTTGTTTATGATCTGGTGATAATAAATCTGAACCGAATTGAACATAATTTTTCGTATCTGTACCTAGTAAATGTAATAACGTAGGAAGAACGTCAATTTCACCGCCATATTGATGTTGTACGCCACCTTTCACTCCTGGTACACGAACTATTAATGGTACACGTTGTAACTGTGCATTTTCAAATGAGTTCATTTCTTTACCCATTACTTGTGACATTGCTGCATTATGGTTATCTGAAATACCGTAATGGTCACCATACATAACGATAATCGAGTTATCGTATAAGCCAGATTGTTTCAAGTAATCAATGAACCCTTTTACAGACTCATCTAAATATCGTGCTGTTTGGAAATACGTATCTACTGATGAATCACCTGTAGTCGCTGGTTCAATTGTTGCTTCCGCTTTATCAATAGGATAAGGGAAATGGTTTGATAACGTAATGAACTTCGTATAGAACGGTTGTTTTAACGTTTGTAATAATGGAATTGATTCATTAAAGAACGGTTTATCTTTTAAGCCATAGTTTACTACGTCTTTTTCGTTCATATCATAGTATGACGCATCAAAGAATTTGTTAAAACCAAATGATTTATAAATATCGTCGCGGTTCCAGAATGTTTTATAGTTACCGTGGAATACCGCTGATGTGTATCCTTGTTGTCCTAAAATAGCTGGTGCTGATTGATACGTGTTATGAGCCTTATTTGTAAAAACAGATCCTTGTGGTAATCCGTACATTGAGTTTTCTAACATGAACTCCGCATCAGATGTTTTACCTTGTCCTGTTTGATGGAAGAAGTTATCAAAGTATAACGTATTCGCATCTTTTGTAAATGAATTTAGAAATGGTGTAACTTCTTGCCCATTTAATTTATAATCGATTAAAAAGTTTTGGAATGACTCTAAATGAATATAAATTACGTTCATTCCTTTTCCTTTACCGAAGTATTCAGGATTTGGACTTGCATATGTTGATGCAAGATAATTTCTAACTTCTGTCATATTATCTCCATCAGCTAACGCTCGTTCTGTTGATGCTTTCGCACTTTGAATACCATCATAAATCGTATAGTTGTATGCCCCTAAATATTTCACAATATAATTACGGTCAAATGTTCTTGTCAATAATTCAGGACGATCAGATTCTGCAAGCCCTAGGTTCACACTGAATAATAAAATACCTGCTACAAATACTAGTGATAGTTTATGTTTCGCAACACGAATAGGTTTTGGGTTTGCAAATTTTGTTGCGACTAAAACAATTAAAATGATTGTATCTAAGAAATATAGTGGATCATATAAGTGTAGTAACGCGAAAATACTACCACCTAAATCACCAAAGTTATTCGTTTGTGTTAATGTCGGGAACGTAATAAAATCACTGAAAAAGCGATAATATACTACGTTTGCGTATAAAAGTATCGACAATAACAAATTAATAATAATTACCCAAATATAAGATCGTTTCCCTTTTGCAAATAATGCAAGTCCTAAAAATAGAACTGCTGAACTAAGCGGGTTAAAAAACAGCAAGAATTTTTGGATTGTGTTTGAAATTCCTAAATTAAATTCCATTACATAGGCTGTATATGTTTTGAGCCATAATAAAATAACGGCAAACAGAAAGAATCCAAAATGATTACTTAACACACTTTTGCTCTTTAATAAAAACTGTTTCATCTCTCCACCTCTTTTAATCATCCAAGGCTTATTTTTTATAAGTCCGTCTCTGTATTTAATTTTCTTCTTCAAATAGATTTTATTTGTTTAACTACATGAAGAATATTAGTAATTATAAATTGAAGCTTTTATTTATTCAACTATTTCTTTTTAAACATTGTGACCTTGGTTTCTATTTAACAAAATTAATTTGTAACATTTCCTGTTTTCTCCCAAGTTCCATCCACTACTTATGACTCCACATACTATAAACCTTTATTCACTACTTCGCAAACTAATCTATCTCCATTTTTGGTACATTTTTCACATAACAAAAAAGTGTAGTTTGACCTTATTACTCAAACTACACTTCTCCTGTTACAATTAACTCCTTCAATCCTATACACATTAAATCTCATCTATGTGCCAAAAAACTATGCAATCATAACATTACAATTTCTTACCACCGTTAATATTATATTTGAATAATTATTCATTTAATACCTTAGTCTTCATCTCTTTTCAACAAAACCCCCGCTCTAACAAAGAGCAGGGGTTTTCATCATATATTATTGACCTTTATACATTGCATCTACTTGTTTTTGAAGTTCTTCATTTTCTAAGTACTCATCGTAAGTTGCCTCTTTATCGATTACACCGTTTGGTGTTACTTCGATAATGCGGTTTGCAATTGTTTGTACGAACTGATGGTCATGAGATGTGAATAACATTGTACCTTTGAATGCAATTAAACCGTTGTTTAATGCAGTGATAGACTCAAGATCTAAATGGTTCGTCGGATCGTCAAGTGTGATTACGTTCGCACCACTTAACATCATTTTAGATAACATACAACGAACTTTTTCGCCTCCAGATAATACAGAAACGTTCTTCTTAACTTCTTCACCTGAGAATAACATACGGCCTAAGAAACCACGTAAGAAGCTCTCTGACTCATCTTGTGGAGAGAATTGGCGTAACCAATCAACTAAGTTGAAGTCACTGTTCTCAAAGTATTTAGAGTTATCTCTTGGGAAATACGATTGAGATGTTGTAACACCCCATTTGAATGAACCGCTATCTGGCTCCATTTCACCCATAAGGATTTTAAATAATGTTGTCATCGCAATATCGTTACGACCGATAAATGCAACTTTATCACCTTTATTTAAAGTGAAGTACACATTATCTAACACTTTTTCGCCATCAATTGTTTTAGAAAGTCCTTCAACAGTTAATAAGTCATTTCCTATTTCACGCTCAGGTGTGAAACCAACGAATGGATAACGACGTGATGATGGTCTAATATCATCCAATGTAATTTTATCTAATAATTTTTTACGAGAAGTGGCTTGTTTCGCTTTAGATGCGTTTGAGCTAAAGCGTGCAATGAAGTTTTGTAACTCTTTTACTTTCTCTTCTTTTTTCTTATTAGCATCTTGTGTTAATTTTAAAGCTAATTGGCTTGACTCATACCAGAAGTCATAGTTACCAACATAAAGTTGAATTTTACCGAAATCAAGATCAGCCATGTGCGTACAAACTTTATTTAAGAAGTGACGGTCATGGGATACAACGATTACTGTATTTTCAAAGTTCATTAAGAAGTTCTCTAACCATTGAATCGCTTTTAAGTCCAAGTGGTTGGTAGGCTCATCTAGTAATAGAATGTCAGGTTTACCGAATAAAGCTTGAGCAAGTAATACTTTTACTTTCTCTGCCCCAGTTAATTCTGACAATTTCTTATCATGAAGATCTTCACCAATACCAAGTCCTTTTAGTAAGATTGCAGCTTCTGACTCAGCTTCCCAACCGTTAAGCTCAGCGAACTCACCTTCAAGTTCAGCAGCACGCATACCATCTTCATCACTAAAGTCTTCTTTCATGTAAATAGCATTTTTCTCTTGCATTACTTTATAAAGTTGCGTGTGACCCATAATTACTGTTTCTAATACTGGGAACTCTTCATATTCGAAGTGGTTCTGTTTTAATACTGCTAGACGCTCACCTGGCGTAATATGTATGTCACCTGTTGATGGTTCGATTTCTCCAGATAAAATCTTTAGAAATGTTGATTTACCAGCACCGTTTGCTCCAATTAAACCGTAGCAATTACCTGGCGTGAATTTTATGTTAACATCTTCAAACAATTTGCGATCCGCGAAACGCAAACTAACGTTACTTACTGTAATCATTTGTGTCCTCCTACTAATACCGCTTATTTCAGCGTTTTCTCACCGATTGTCTTAAAAAATCGCATATTACGACTCAATTATTGTAGACTATAGCTATTATATAGTAGAAGCTGGATGAATAGCAACGGTTGATTACCTTTCTACAATGAAATCGGATAGTTTTTATCGATTCTCACTCTGTAATACATTGGATTAATTTCCTATTTTTAATTTTTATATACAGAAAAAACTGTAGGGAAAACATTCCCTACAGTTTTTTCTTATTTCGTATTTATTATTTTCTCTTTATAACTCTTCAATTTACTCGTTAATCCTATTAAAGCAGGTAACAATATCGGTATCACGATTAAAGCTAATAGTAATAGTGCAACGCCAACAACTGATGCTACTTGTATAAGTGTCAATACACCTGATGGAATTAATGCGGCAAATGTCCCGCCTAAAATTAGCGCCGCTGATAATACAACTCCTCCTATATGACGAGATGCAGTTACAATTTTCGTTACCGAATCCCCTTCTATCTCGTTATAGCGCATCATTACGAAAATACTATAATCCACTCCTAAAGCGACAATCATAATGAAGCTAAAGAATGGAACATTCCAGCTTAATAAATCTACATGTAATACATGTGCACTAATTTGTTCGCTTATACCAAGTGATGCAAAGTACGCTAATAGTAATGAGCCAATAATAAATATTGTGTTTAGTAATGAGCGTGTAATTACGATTAATACAATCGCAATTCCAATCAACATAATCGTAGCTGTACGCAAGAAATCTTGCCCGGTTACTTCTTTTAAATCAACATTTCTAGCTGTTGTCCCGCCGATCGCTTTTTTCGCCGTTTTTAATTCAGTACCATTTAGCGTACCATCTATCGTTTTATTAATTTCTTGAATGATTGGCATCGCTTCTTTTGAATACGGATTTACGTCTAAAATGATTGTCATTTTAGCAGTCTTTCTATCATGTGACATGTACGTATTCAATGCTTTTTGGAAATCTTCTCCCGCTAACACTTCTTTAGGAATATAAAATTTCTCAGAGCTTTTTGACTCATTAAGCTCGCCTAAATATTTCTGAGCATCCCCTAGGCCGTTACTTACTTTTCCAAGCCCTTCTGTACTTTTAGATAAGCCGGATTGTAATTGCCCCATCTTTTCTTGCAGGTCTTTCAATCCAGTTAAAAGCTGCCCTTGCCCATCATTTATTTTTGTTAAGCCGGATTGTAGCTCAGATGATTTGTTTGCAATTTGTTTTGAACCTGTAGCTCCTTCGTTTAATCCAGTTTTTAGTCCGGCAGCTCCTTTTTGTAACTTGGTAACGCCATTATTCATTTCCTTTATGCCGTTATCTACTTTCAGTAATGATTGATTCGCTTCTTTAAATGAATTCACCGCAGCTTTATGTTGCACTGCTAATTGATTTAATTCTTTTGAAAGTCCACTTAATTGCTTTTGAGCTTCCTTCGCAATTCCTATCGTTTGCTGTACATTAGGATCATTTGCTACTTCTGGTTTCGTTTGAATGAAATTAGTCATTAACACTTCAATTTGTTCATATCCTTTTTTCGCACCGTCAATCGCTTGAGAAATACTTCCGAAGTATTGATCGTAAGAACTTAAACCCTTTTCTAACTGTGCATAACCAGCATGAAGCTGTGACGTTGCACCCGATAGGACATTTATATTTTCATTTACTGAAGTTAACCCACTCTCAATTTGCTGCGCTCCTTGTGCACCTTCGTTTATGCCAATGGATAATTGATTTAAAGCTGTTCCTAATGCTGATACTCCATTTTTCGCTTCGTTCGTTCCATCAATTAACTTTTGAACATTTGCAAGACTATTTGAGTCATTACTACCCATTTTATCTTTCGCATCCGTTAAGCCATCATTAATTTCCTTTATGCCACCATTGGCATCGCCTAAACCAGTATTTAGTTCTCCCGCTTGTTTATTTAAATATAATTCTTTTATCTTATCACCAGTTGGACGCGTCGGTGCATATACTTCTGAAACACCTTTAACTTTCGAAATTTTATCAGTTAATTCATCTAAAGTTTGTAGAGACGTTCCTTCATCTAATTTTTTGTTAGATTGAATCACTAACGTACTTGGTGAAGAAAATCCTGGTGGAAAATGTTTTTCTATCACATTAATACCCATTTTTGATTCATACTTATTATCCACTTCAAACAAATCATTGTAATTCAGTGTATTAGAGTATTTTAATACGAAAGGAATCGATATCACGAATACGATGATTAAAGCAACAAATGGTCTTGCTACTGAATTTTTAGCAAAGAATCCCCATAAACGGCTATCCTCATGACCTTTAAATGTTTTAACTGGATAAAACATTCCTTTTCCTAAAAGCACCATAAAAAATGGATTTAAAGTGGTTATTACGAGTAGTAATACTAAAACACCAATTGCTACCGCTGAAGTAGATTGATATAATTTAAAACTCGCTAAAGCAAGTGATGCAAAACCAATTAGCACCGCTATCCCGCTATATAAAACGGTTTTACCTGCCGATTTAAATGTTTCTTTCGTGGCCAAAAATGCATTTTCTTGTTTACTTAATTCTTCTTTAAACCTCGTATATAATAAAATGTTGTAATCTGTTCCTACTCCAAACAGTACGACAACTACAAACACTTGCGTAAAGTTAGAAAACGGAAAATTAAATTGATCTACAAGATGAGCAATAATACCCATTGAAACTAAATACGATATACCAACTGTAAGAAGAGAAACAATTGGAACAATTGGTGAACGGAATACAATGATTAATACTATAAGAATGAAAATAATTGAAATAACTTCAGTCTTTTTCACTCCCTCTTGAGAGGATGTAAGAAAATCACCCGCTATTAAGTCACTTCCTGTTAAGTACGTTTTTACTCCTTTCGTTTGCACTTTTTTATGAAGATTATTTGCAACTTTTGATATTTCACCATGCTTTTTATCTATTGATATTTGCGTTAAAATAGTCGTATTATCTTTAGAAACTAATTGTTTCTCCAATTCTTTATTATCTAAATGTGAAACAACTTCCTTAATTCCTAATTGCTCTTTTTCATTTTGCAAAGCGTTGATTGTTTTTGTTATTTCCTCTTTTTGCTCAGTAGTTAAAGCTGTTTTATTGTCACTATTAAATACGGCGATAACTTCGTATTTTTCAACTCCTTCTTTATCCATTTCTTTGATCATCTTGTCAGCAATACTGCTTTGTTCTGTATTAGGGATTGTAATTTTCCCTTTTTCCTTCACTAGTTTATCCATATTAGGCATCGTTACGACCATTGTAATAGTAATAACTATCCATAATAGAAAAGATAAACTTCTCCAACTTTTTAACTTGCCCATTTGAATCATCTCCCGTTTTTAGCGTTTCATGTTAAGTTCGGAATGAACATTCATTCCTACCCTTTTAAAACTATCATTTCGGAATGAACATTCATTCCTATCACTCTATTAAATTATTTTTAAAACTCTATTAAATTACCTTTAACGGAATGAATGTTCATTCCTGTCCTTATAAAGCTATAGAATCAAATGATTCTAATAGCATTCCAAGAGCTTTCTTCCAATTCTTTTACTAATTCTTTTGAGTATTCTAATTGCCCCGTTGCCATTACTTTAGTTAATTTTTCTAGCGGTTGGTATACAATGATAATTAATGCAACTGGAGGCAATGGACGGAGAAACCCTTTTGCGATTCCATCTTCTATAATATTCATAAAGAAGCCTATAAAATCGTCAAATATTTTCTTACTCTGTTCATCAAGAAAATAACTATCACAGTGAGAATTTGTAAAAAGAAAAGCATCCACATTGTTTCTCGCAAATTCAAATAAACGGTTGTACGTATGACTAAACTGTTCACGAATATTTGCTTCAACAGGAAAATCTGTTTTTATCATTTCAGATAGTTGCAACATACTTTTTGAAAATAATGAGTTAACGAGTGCCTCTTTATTTTCAAAATAGCGATAAATCGTACCAGCGCCGACATTGGCTTTTTCAGCGATCATCGGAATTGTCGTACCATCGTAACCACGCTCTGCGAATAGTTGTATAGCTGCTTCAAAAATGTCTTCTTGTTTATTTTTAGCCATTTTTCTCACCTCAATTTTCAGGAATGAAAATTCATTCCGTTTTTAATTATAAATTAGATGGATTAAAAGTCAAGTGTGTGACTACGCAAATGTAGCATTTTCAAATAACACACTCACTTAGATTTCAATGCATTTTTTGAATTAACACTTCAAAAAAATTCTTTGTATCATCGTGACTTAAAATGCTCAATATATCTTGTGTTTTAAAAAATTGAACTTGACTTATTTCATTATCTTTTGGATTCAAATCTGTTCTATCACCTATATATTCTACATAAAACATAGTTGTTTCTTGTTTTTCAAATCCAGTTTTCACTTTTAATTCTTCAGGAAACTCAAAGCAAATTTTATCTTCCATTTGTTTCATAACTATAAACTTTTTTGAACCGGTTTCTTCTTCAAACTCTCTCAATATAGCACTTTCTAAGTCATTATCTGTATGTTTTAATCCGCCTTTAGGAAAATCCCACTCCCCCTTTGACAAATTGTATTCTTCTTCTATATCGCTTATTTTTACCTTATGTACCAATAAAAATTCACTATTTTGGAATATGATTGCGCCTACAGCTTGCCTAATCATTCTATTTCCCCTCCTAAAATAATGCTTTCATTCTATTAATAGAAAAGTACTATAATAACTGTTTTTCATTATAGTACTTTTTTAATGACACATTGCACAGTGTATTAATTAAAAGAAATCATAAATAAACGGCTTACGCACTGGTACTAAATTCTCAAATGACCGCATTGCCTCTTCGCTTCCGCTAATTAATTCAAGTTCGTTTAGTTCTAATGGACGTTTGTATCCAAACATTATTGTCGATAGTGCATTTATATCCAGTTTGATTCCTTTTTCCGTTGCTTCTTCTACAATTGTTAATTCATGATTTGCAAGTCTCACTACTACGTTATTCCACGGAGCAAATGAATCTGTAATATGTAAGATCACTTCTTGCTGTACATCGTTCCAGTTAAATTCATATTGTTTTAAGAACTGCTCTACATCTACAATTCTGCCCATAAAATATGGTTTCACTTCTGTCTTCACGCGTGGCTCTTGCAATGTATATAACAACGGTTCGTTTTCACTTACTGTCATTTCAAGTTCTTTAATCATAGAATCATGCTGGCAAATAAAGTTCCACAGACCATTTCGTGCTTCATTATGCAGTGGTACAAATTCTTCTACTGTCATTTTATAGTTTTCTATTTTATATAACATGTAACCAGCTGCCGTTTTATTTTCATCATAGTAAATCGCTAATGCTAAATCATCATAAACTACTTGTAACCACCAGTTCTTCTCTCGAACTAACATACCTGAAACACGTTCTGCAAAGGTTTCATATAGCTTCTCGACTTCTTCTGGATGATTTTCTTTATTGAAACGTTTCACGGTGCCATTTACTTGTTTTTTCATAACTAAATCGCTCTTAGTCATATGACATACGAGAAGATCCGCACAAAGTTCCCAGCCGTATTTACGGTAAAATGAAACAGAAAATGGATGTAACATCGATACTGTATATCCATCTTTTTTCATCGTTTGAAGAGAATGCTGAAGTAGCTCTTTTACATACCCACTTCTTCTATACTCAGGATACGTCGCTACCCCTGCAACGCCGCCCATTTTAAATGTTTCTTTTCCTATGTATATATGAAATGGAATAAGATGTAGTTTTGCTGCTAAGTCTTCCCCTTCCATAATGCCGTATATTTCATGACTTTCTTTCATTCGAGTGATTTGCTGCTGCAATTGTTCCTCATTTACTTTATATTGAAAAGCGTATTCTGATAAACGTAATGCTTCTCTAAATTTATCTTCTTGTAATTGTATGACATTCATATAATTCTCCTCCATTCCCTGATTGAATTGTATCATAATTCTTACTATTGTAGTTCTGTAAGTGAAATTACACAGACGTTTCAACAAAAAATAGCGATTTTACAACAACTAACATAAAAAAGCAGATACATAATGTATCTGCTTCTCATCACCTTATTTTGCTAACTTTTGAAGTTCTTCAAAGAATGTAGGGTATGATACACCTACTGCTTCTGCATCTTCAATTGTTGTTTTTCCCTCTGCTAGACAGCCAGCAATCGCAAGCATCATTCCGATGCGGTGATCACCGTAACTATTTACTGTACTGCCTTTTAGAGCTGATTTTCCGTATATAATCATGCCATCATCAGTTGCTTCTATGCGAGCTCCTAGTTTCGTTAACTCCGCAACGACTGTATCAATACGGTTCGTTTCTTTTACTTTTAACTCGTGTGCATCTTTAATAACTGTAATACCTTCTGCTTGTGTTGCCGCTAAAGCGATAACTGGAATTTCATCGATTAGTCTTGGAATAATATCCCCACCAATTTCAATTCCTTTTAATGAAGATGTTTCAATCGTAATGTTTGCAGCTGGTTCTGATGCCCCTTCGTTAATCGGCTCTACAGTAAATGTAGCACCCATTGTCTCTAAAACATCAATAATACCTGTACGAGTTGGATTCATTCCTACATTTTGTAATACTAGTTTACTATTTGGAATAATTGCTCCCGCTACTAAGAAAAATGCTGCTGATGATACGTCACCTGGTACTTGAACGTCTGTCGCTGTTAACTTCTGTCCACCTGCAAGTTTCACTGTTTTTCCCTCACGAGTTACGTTAACACCGAATGCTTCAAGCATTCTTTCCGTGTGATCACGCGAAATATGTGGTTCTGTAACAGCTGTTACACCTTCTGCCCGAAGACCTGCAAGTAAAATAGCTGACTTTACTTGTGCACTTGCAACAGGAGAAATATACTCAATTGCTTTTAAATCTCCGCCACGTATTGTGAGCGGCGTAAACGTTCCTTCTTCTCGGCCATCAATTTTTGCGCCCATTTGTTTTAATGGATTTGTAACACGTTTCATCGGTCTTTTTGCGATAGACGCATCACCTTGTACGCAAGAGAAAAATGGTGTATTTGCTAATATTCCTGACATTAATCGTATCGTTGTACCAGAATTACCAACATCTAATACAGCTTTCGGTTCTTGTAAGCCTTCAATTCCTTTTCCAACTACAGTTACTTCATCACCATTTTGCGTGATTTCTACTCCCATTTCCTTAAAGCACGAAATCGTACTTAAACAGTCTGCACCGGGCAAGAAACCTTTAATTGTCGTTTTTCCTTCTGCAATTGCGCCGAACATAACAGCACGATGTGAAATGGACTTATCACCTGGAATTGTAATGTTGCCGTTCAATCCGCTATTTATAGGTTGTATCGTTCTTTCTTTCACGTTTTCACCTTCTCATTTAAATTGTTTCATAAGTTTGGTATTCTTCTTCTCCAAGCGCTAGTTTCGCTTTCATACGATCTTCTTCTCTTTGGAAGCTAATGCGTAATACGCCAAGCAATCCTTCTCGCGCTTCTAATATTTGCAAGTTCGTAATACTAATTTCTTCACGCGCCAAAATACTCGTAATATGAGCCAATGCCCCTACTTTATCTAAAACATCGACGTATAAGTCGTGATAGGCAGGAATTGCCCCTCTTTTTCGTACTGGTAAAGAATCACGGTATTCTTTCGCATCTGCAAAATAGTTTTGAATCTCGCCTGCATCTCCAGTAGAAACAGTATCATATAATTCTTCCATTTCAGAGATCCACTCTTTTAATAATACCATTAAATGCTCACGATTTTGCTTTACAATATCACTCCACATTTTCGGGCTACTAGATGCAATGCGTGTAATGTCTTTAAATCCGCCAGCAGCTAGCTGATGAATGAGCGGATTATCTCCTGCATGTTTCTCCACTTGCTTGACTAACCCTGCTGCGATAAGATGCGGAAAATGACTAACGATTCCTGTTACATAATCATGCTCTTCTGTATTTAAAACGAGAAAATGAGACCCCGTTCCCTTTAACCAACCTTTTAGTTCTTCCACTTGTTCATTTGGCACATGGTTCATCGGTGTTAAAATGTAAAATGCATTTTCAAATAAATGTGCTTTTGCACTTTCAACCCCAGTTTTATGAGAACCTGCCATCGGATGTCCACCAATGAAAGAAATTTCCTTTGAAAATAAAGCTTCCGCTTCGTTCATAATTGTTCCTTTTGTACTACCAACATCGGTCACTATCACATCTTCTCGTAAACGAAATGACGCTAATTTGTGTAATAACTTCTTCGTTTCTTCAACTGGAGAAGCAAAAACAATTAAATGTGCCTCTTCACATGCACGCTGTAAATCTACTGCTACTTCATCTACTACGTGTAATTCTTTCGCACGCTCTACTTGCTCTTGAAATATGTCATAACCTGTTATCGTTACATCGTGCTCTTTCTTAATTGCTAATGCGAGAGAACCTCCTATTAAGCCTGTTCCAATTAATACTACCTTTTTACACATTTGCCTCATCTCGAGACTTATTTTTCTTATTTTCAAAGTGTTGTTTTAACACTGAAATCACTCCTTCATTTTGCTCCCTTGTGCCGACTGTAATACGGACACCATTCGGGAACGGACGAATAATAAACCCTGCGTGTGCACAAGCTTCATAAATCTCTCCACCATTCTCTACCGGTAAGAAGATGAAGTTTGTTTGTGACGGATAAAATGGAAATTCGTTTTCCTTACAAAAACTTTCGTATTGTTGTATTCCCTCTGTATTAACACGTACAATTTCTTCAATAAACGCTTCATCGTTAAAAGCAATCGTTGCTGCTTTTTGCGCTAATGAAGATACGTTAAATGGCAAACGTACGACATTTAATTTCTCGATTAACTCTTCCTGTCCAATCGCGTAACCAACGCGGAAAGATGCTAATCCGTACGCTTTAGAAAACGTTCTAAGTACAAGAATGTTGTTATGTTTTTCTAGAAGCGGTAATGTCTCAGGGAAATCTTTTGCTGTTACGTATTCATAGTACGCTTCATCAATGACAATTAACGTATTTTCACTAATGCTTTCAATGAACTGAGTCAATTTTTGCTCATTCACATATGTGCCTGTAGGGTTGTTCGGATTACAAAGCCAAATGATTTTCGTATTGTTATCAACTGCTGACGAAATTTCATCTAAGTCGTATACACCGTTATTTAAAGCAACTTCTTTCACTTCACAACCTTCAATAATTGCATGATGACGGTACTGTGGGAATGTTGCACCTGCCGTTACGATGTTATCTCCAGCTCGAAGTACGGCGCGACTTATTATTTGAATGACCTCATCTAAACCACTACCGCAAAGTATTTGTTCCATTTGGACTTGTAATTTCTCTGCAATTGTTTGACGGAGCGTTGTAGCACCTCCGTCAGGATATAAAGCATGTTCTAACCACGATTTTTGCAACTCTTCTAACACTCGTGGCGAACAACCGAATGGATTTTCATTTGATGCTAATTTCACAAACGAATGATCTCCGTACACTTCTTTCATTTGTTCTGGTGATTTACCTGGTTTATATGGTTGTAAGGATGATAGTTGATCTTTTACTTGCATGTTAAACCCACCTTTTTTAAAATTCTTTTGCGTATTTGTTATGTTCTGTAATGTTTTGCTTTAATAATTCCATACGATCTTTTCCGAATTGTTCGACTAGTGCATCTGCAAGTTCCCATGCCACAACAGATTCAGCTACTACACCTGCTGCTGGTACTGCGCAACTATCAGACCTTTCAATACTCGCTTGGAATGCTTCTTTCGTATCAATATCAACGCTTGCTAACGGTTTGTATAATGTAGGAATCGGCTTCATAACACCTCTTACAACAATCGGCATTCCCGTTGTCATACCACCTTCTAAACCGCCGGCATTATTCGTTTTTCTCGTGTATCCTTTTTCTTCATCCCAAAGGATTTCATCGTGCACTTTACTTCCTGGCTGTCTTGCCGCTTCAAAACCAACACCAATTTCAGCACCTTTAAATGCATTAATACTCATAATAGCACCAGCGAGTTTTGCATCTAATTTACGATCGTAATGAACGTAACTACCAACACCAATTGGCATACCTTCTGCAATGACTTCGACAATACCACCGATTGAATCTCCACTACTTTTTGCATTATCGATCGCATCCATCATCTCTTGTTCTACTTCTTTATCTAAACATCGAACAGGTGAATTTTCAGTTATCGTTTGAATCTCTTCAATTGATAAGTTGGAAATATGCTTCGCTTGCACCCCACCAATTTCAAGCACATGCCCTGCAATTTCCACACCTAACTCTTTCAAAATTTGTTTCGCAACTGCTCCAGCAGCTACACGAACTGTCGTTTCTCTTGCAGATGAGCGCTCTAATACGTTTCTTATATCACGATGACCGTATTTAATAGCTCCGTTTAAATCTGCATGTCCTGGACGTGGTTTTGTAATTGTGCGTTTCATTTCTTTACTTTCTTGCTCTGAAATCGGGTCTGCACCCATTACTTTCGTCCAATGTTTGAAATCATCATTTTTTACGATTAACGTAATCGGTGAGCCAAGTGTCATCCCGTGACGAACACCACTTACAATTTCAACTGTATCTGTTTCAATTTGCATGCGTCTTCCGCGCCCATGTCCTTTTTGTCTTCTTAATAATTCCTTATTAATATGTTCCGCTGTTAATGTTAAACCTGCCGGTACACCTTCTAAAATAACTGTTAACTGCGGACCATGTGATTCTCCAGCTGTAATGTATCTCATTTCTTTTGCCCCTTTACTATTTTTTTGTACAAAAAAGTCCCTACTGAGCGCTCAGTAGGGACGATGTTTATCGCGGTACCACCCTAGTTGTAGACAACTATCGTCTACCTCTCTTCTTCTTTAACGATCGTTTGACCGTCTTCCCCTCCAAAAGTTGTCGGGAAAGATGCTCCAAGGCTGTAATTCATGCTTATCTTTGTACTGATTCACACCGACCATCAGCTCTCTTTAACAGTGAGATAAGCACTACTGTTTCCTCTTCAGCGCATATATGATATGGAATTAAGATAATTTATTTTTGAAACCTTTTAACTCATCCATGAATCTATGGAATTCTGGAATGTCCATTTGTTGTGCAGAATCTGATAATGCAACTGCTGGATCTGGATGAACTTCAGCCATTACTGCATCAGCTCCAATAGCAAGTGCCGCTTTCGCTGTTGGTAATAATAAATCTCTACGTCCAGTTGAATGTGTTACGTCAACGATAACTGGTAAATGTGTTTCTTTCTTTAAAATCGGTACTGCAGAAATGTCTAATGTGTTACGTGTTGCTCTTTCGTATGTGCGGATACCGCGCTCACAAAGAATAATTTGGTCATTACCTTGCGCAATAATGTATTCTGCTGCATTAATGAACTCATCAATTGTTGCTGCTAATCCACGTTTTAGTAATACTGGTTTATTAACTTTACCTACAGCTCGTAGTAAATCGAAGTTTTGCATGTTACGTGCGCCAACTTGAATTACATCAACGTATTCTAATGCCATTTCAACATCGTTCGGATTTAAAATTTCACTAATAATCGCTAAGTCGAACTCATCTGCTACTTGGCGTAAAATTTGTAACCCTTCTACTCCTAAACCTTGGAAATCATATGGAGATGTTCTCGGTTTGAAAGCACCACCGCGCATTAATTTTAAGCCTTGGTCTTTCATAGCTTGCCCTACTTGGCGAACTTGCTCTAAGCTTTCTACTGCACAAGGCCCCATGATGAACGTTTGTGTTCCGTCCCCAATCAATTCACCTTTTACATTAACGATTGTATTTTCTTGTTTCTTTTTACGTGATACTAATAACGCCTTACGGTTATCATCTTCTTGTAATTCTAAGCTAGCTTTGAAGATTGTTTTGAAAATATGTTGAACTGTTGACGTTTCGAATGGTCCTTCGTTGTGCTCTGCGATCATATCAAGTACTTCACGCTCACGTACTGGATCAAAGCGTTTCGTACCTTGTACTTGCTTTTGCTCCCCGATTTTTTGAACGATTTCACCACGTTTGTTTAAAAGGTGTAATAGTTGTAAGTTAATTTCATCTACCTGTTTACGTAATTGATCTAATTCATGATTTGCCATTTGGAAATCCTCCTCTAATGTTTTAAAAGTATAGTAAGAGAATGAAAAATTCTCTATTTTCTGAACTGGTTAATTATACAAATTTAAAGTGGAATCGATACCTCTTCTTATCTTAAACTAATAATTACCACAAAGACACTAGCTACTAGCTGAAAATCACTTTTTTTGTACAAAAAAGCCCTACTGATCCAATCAGTAGGGACGATATTTATCGCGGTACCACCCTAGTTGTAGACTTCTTTCGTCTACCTCTCTTCCTTGTTAACGATCAATGTGACCGTCTTTCCCTTCATAAAGACAATACTATCTTTACTACGAAAAAGATGCTCCAGGACTGTAATTCGCTCTTGTTTTTGTACTGGTTCGCACCAACCACCAGCTCTCTGTTACAGGGAAACAACAACTACTGCTTTTCCTTTCAATGCATGACTATTTTATTTTCAAGTTGGACCACTAAAATACAAAAAGTCCCTACTGAATAAATCAGTAGGGACGATATTTATCGCGGTACCACCCTAGTTGTAGACTAACTTTCCGTCTACCTCTCTTCACTGTTAACGATCAATTGACCGCTCTTTCTTCATAAAGACAATCCTATCTTTACTACGAAAAAGATGCTCCAAGACTGTAATTCATGATTATCCCTGTACTGGTTCACACCAACCACCAGCTCTCTGTTACAGTAAGACTAACCACTACTGTGATCTCTTCATTGCACTTTGTTTATTCAAATGTTTTTGAAATTGAATAAGTATGATTCGTATTATAGAACGCTTTTCAAAACACTGTCAATATGTTTTTTATATATTTTTTAAAATTCCACTTTCGTCCTATATTTCTTCTTGTAAATTCCCCATTACAATTCCGATGCGAATCATCTCATTTTCTATTAAGTTTAATACGTGTTTTTCTATTCCAAACTGGGCTAATCGTTTTTTTATTTGTATGATTTCATTTTCAAGAAAATCAGCTTCCTGACGTGTTTGCAGTAAAGTGAAAAACACATTTGCATACATTTCTTTATACGCTTTCATACTCTCTTTCTTTTCAAGCATTTCAATAAATAACTGTTTCATTTCCTCTCCTGCACATTCTCCATTTACATCTATAAATGTACGCGACAAAATACGTAATCCTTTTTCTAAAATCTCATCCATGTATAAAATAATACGTAAAATCATTACATATTCTCTCGTTGTTATCTCACCCATTTTTGGTCGTTCTCGTAAAAATATACTGAGCCAAGCTGTCCAAAATTTTTGTTGTTCTTTTACACTTAATGTTTTAACGTAATAGCATAAATGTTGCATAAATTTAATTTTATTCTCTTCATTTTCTCGTATAAGCAACGGATATAGCCAATCTGTTTTTTGTTCCCAATACAGCACACATTTTATAAATACAAAACTAAGCCACTTCAAGAAAGCTTCCCTCGTATGCGGGTGTAAAACTTCTAAATGCTCTACTGCATACTTAATAAACCTCTTCATTTCAGTAAATAAAGGTAAATTTATTTGCGTATAACATAGACCTGCCCAAGCATATTTCGTAATCTCATTTTCTTTCTTTAATTCTAAGTAAGGTAACAAATATTTTCGGCACCATTGTTTCTCAATATGATATAAAAATGTAATATCTGCTATTAAACGCGCAAACATAAAGTTTGTCCGTTCAGAACTTACTCTTACTTGTTCTTCAAATAAAAATAAATATTCATACACATTGCGATCGTATAAATGATCATATGATAACAGTTTTAATAATACAGCTGTCATTTTTCCAACAGGATGCTGAATCGACTCATTATAAAAGTCTTGTTTTCCAATCTTAAAATCTGTATCGCTTTTCATAACTTGAGGAAATACCGAAAAAGCAAAACGTTTTACAAACCGTATACTATTCTCCTCTAACTCTTCTAATCGATTACTAATCTCATATAGAAAACTACTAATTAACCAATGAAACGCAGTGTTTCTAACAAATTTCTGTAACAGCGGAATAATTTTTTGGATTTGCCCATTTGTCAGTCTCCGGTTATTTCGCCACTCTCTAATACAAACAAACCACACTTCGTTACTTATTTCATGCATGCCTACTAATTGGTACGCAAATGAAATACTCCACTCTGTATTCAATTTACATGCCTTTGATAACATCTCTAAAAAATGACGTTGTTCAAAAACACCGTCATTCGAAAATTGCCGAATTTGGTTCATGATTTCATCGTCTTTCAGCTGCAGTAATCCATCGGCAGTTACATTACAAGTAATACTTTGTTCGATAGCCTTTTTTTTAGGTACACTGTATAGAACAGAATGAAAATGCGGATGTTTCTGTTTCATTAGCTCGTATCCTTGTGCTGTTGATGGACTATTTGAATCACAAGTGAATAATAAATCTAAGACTAAACAAACATCAAATGCCCTCTCCTCTGCAAGGTGCTTCGTTGCAGTTTGAATGACTTCTTCCTTTGTTTTTTCTAAAGAATGTGCGTAATGATTTTTTAAAAGTTGAAACACCTCATGTTTATATGTGACATCTAAAAGAAGCCCTTCCTGTAACAACCATTTCATTTTATCATCTACGCTAACAAATAAATTTTTATTCATCGCATCAATTGCAATTCGCTTTTGAAGCAAACTATTTGCTTCTATCATTTCTGTAATATAATAATTCGCTTTTTTCTCATTGTTTTCACATAAATAGATTAGACACTCTTTTACAATTTGAATTAAAAATGCAAGGTCATTTTGATGAAACTCTTTTTCTACATTTTCCTTATTTCTTTTTTTCAGTGCCGTTTGTCTTAATGACAACATTCGCATCTTCTCTAATCCCATCATCAAAATGGGAACTGCGTAATAAGAAATATGCGGTCTCATCTTCTCATTCCAAATTTGCTCCACATGAGAAAATGTAGACACCGGTAACCGACTCGATTCCTCAAGTTCAATGGATTCTTGCGTATCATTTCCTAACTTTCTTTCACGCTTCAACTTAAGTTTTCCGTCCAAAATAAACGTTAGTAACAATAAAGCAATTTCTTTATGCTCAGGAAAAAAACACTTTTGCAATAAGTAAGAGATTTTTTCTATAGATTTACTATCTTTTTCAGCTGTTTCTAATAAAAGGAGTGTCCATCTTGCAAACAACAATGGGTCCATTTTGATCTTCGTCTCGTTTAAATAGCTGCAAATTGTTCTCCATAATAACGGGGATATTTTAGAATGATTTTTAAAAATCAATTGAAATAATTCTTTCTGATGACTAAAAAGAAATTGTTCCACCAACCATTCTGCAAGCAATTCATCTACTTCATCATAGGTTGACGTAAGCAAAAATAAATTTCGTAATTTCCCCTCTGCTTCAAGCCATTCCACCCATTCATAATCTCGGGCAAATTCAACAAAATATCGAACAGTTTCAATTTTTTTAATGGACTGTTTTATGTAGGATAATTGTTCCTGCTCTACTGATGGTGGCACTGTTACAATGTCACGAATACGCATTCTTTTTGTAATATAATTATCCCCCATTAATTCCGCCCAGCGTTTTACCGCTTTGACGAGGGACTGGTGATTATTTGATTTATTCGGATACACAATCGGCCTTATCCCTAAATGTTCCCAGTGATACGTATTTTCTCCTTGTGCGACAAATGCATAGCGCCTTGTACTTGGTGGTAAACCAGTTGCTAAATATTTCATTACTGGGTCATTATGGCTATACCCAACGAATAAAACGGTGTAATTGGAGAATAAATCAACTAAAAATCTTCTCGCCCATCCTTCCGTTAAGTAAGCCCTTCCAAAATCACCATCTGTTAAAATTAAAGCTTCCTTTTCTTGTTCTATATTTCCATGTATGTAAGCAAGCCCTTTAAACGCTCTACCTGTAGGTAAAGCAGGTGCATAATAAACATTTAATTCTCTATTCATTTCGTTCATCGCAGTTGTAAAATGTCGATCAAAATTCGTCGTTACAATGCGAACTTCTGTATCTAAAGGAAACAACCTCGGAATTGCAAAATGAAGCGGATTTGGTTTTGACGTTTCTATATGAACTAGGTCTTTTGCAACTTGATGTACATCTTTTGTTTTCGCAATTTTACCAAGATAATAATCATGAGGTTCTGTTATTTCACGCTTTTCGACATATAAAGTTTTTGCAATTTCATCAACTAAATCATCAAAATTCGGTAAGTTTGATTTCCCTTTCATAGAAACTCCCGCTCCAACAAACAATACTAACTTTCCTTGTTCAAGATGATCGATTAGCTCATCTGGAATTTCTACTTCTGAAGTAATCCACATTTGGATTCACCCCTTACCTAAAAATGTCATATACTCTCATTTTACTATAACATTTTTTTGTTATTTTTTTAATATTTAGACATAAATTCGAACATGAAAAAGTTTTATTTAAATATATTAGTTACAATGTATGAACTCCTGAGTTTATTGCAAAACTATGTATAAATCGGAGGTGTAACTATTGAATGGTTTTACTGTAGTACTTATCAAATTCATATCATGCATTATCGCATTTAGTATCGGACTAGCTTTATTTTTCCCTGCAACGTTCGTCCAAATTATTTCATTCAGTCTTTTTGTGACAATCGTATCTTATATGTTCGTTGATAAAATTATTTTAAATCGCATTGGCAATACTGGTGCCATTATGACAGATTTCTTATTAGCGTATTTAAGCGTTTGGATTTTCGGTAATATTTTATTAGACAACTACATGCAAATTGCATGGGGAAGTATCCTTTCAGCGATTGTCTTCACATTATCAGAAGTAATTGTACATCGCTTCTCTAACTCACACACAAGACATCACAACGATAATATTCATATTAATCGCCGATTTGCATATGGTACGGAGTTTGCTGAAGAACAGAATGTATTGGATAAAGATAAGAAGAAGTAACATCTTGATGAAGGAGCTCCCTTTTTAATCATGTGGGCTCCTTTTTCTGTACTATCATTTCGGTACATGAAATTATATAGACTTACCAACAATATTTGATATGTTATCTTCAAATAAAAAACTGCCTCTTATTTAGAGGCAGCCACTTTCAAATCTTTTAACGTCACAACATCAGCAAACGCTCCAAACACTACGTTATGATGCTTCACAATATCTTCAGCACGTAACACATCTGTATCAAATGTACTATGTGCATCACTTACTAACGTTACTTTATACCCTTCACTACATGCTCTGCGCGTTGTCGTATCCACACAGTACTCTGTTTGCATGCCTGAAATAATAACATGTTCAATTCCTTTTTCTTGTAACACTTCGTTTAAGTTTGTTTTATGGAATGAATCTGGCGTCGTCTTTTCAACGATACTATCACCCTCTTTTGGTGCAATTGCCGCATGCACCTCCCAGCCATCTGTCCCTTTTTCTAACGGGTGATCTTTTGGCCCGTTATGTTGGACATACATAACCGGAATATCATTTGAGCGACATTCCCCAATGAGTTCTTGTAATGTTTCTAAAAACTTTTCCCCATTATGTACTGATATTCCTGCTGTATACATACCTGCTTGTACATCAATTACTATTAATGCTTTTTTCATTTCGCTCATCCCCTTTGTTTGTATAAGCCATTGGATATTCACTATAGTTGTTTATATTCTATCATCCAACAATCTTCTAATTTCCCCTCATGCAGTTCATGTTCCTTTAAAATCTTCACTTTTTTAAATCCGCATTTTTCATAACACTTTATCGCACGTTCATTATTTACTTTTGGATCCATTGCGATTGCTTCCGCCCCCACGTTCTCTACAATATATGTAATCGCTGCTTGAACGAGTTTTGTTCCGATTCCCTTTCCCCAAAAGGTCGGTTCTCCGATAAATTGATCCATCCCCCATATATTTTGCGATTCTTCATATCCATATAACGCTTTCCATTCAGAATCAACTTGGTACATTTGAATGTATCCGATCGGCACTTCATCAAATTCTATTAAACATCTTTTTTCATGGCTGTTTGGATTATGTATAAAATGAGTAAGCACCATTTCTACAGATTGCGGATTATCGCGTCCTTCGTAATACTGCAAAACTTCTGGGTCTGTTAACCATTTAGACATGATAGGTGCGTCATCTTCTATTACGTACCTAACCAATAAATCTCCTTTTTGAAAAAGCATGTGACACCTCTATTGTTCCTGTATATTTTTCTTTACTATTACATCTTTACTTGCACCTACTAGTGCATATGGTAGTAATGTTATCGCAAAAAATATTGTAAATACATTCAATTGCGAGATTTTATATGGTGTGAACCATTCCGTGAAAAATTGAGAATGTAAAACTCTATTAAAAAACTCTCCGCCCAGTCTAAAGTTTGGTTTCCATTCAGTAACATCACAAATAATAAAAATGAATTGTACAATTAAAAATGCCCCTAAATACCGAAACCAAATTCAATTCCAAATCGGCTGCACTTTATTTAATGTATCTTCCATCTAGCTCTCACCTTTTTTATTTCTATCATATTGATTATACACTTTCCTCACTTTATTTGTTAAAATTTTCTATACAATCAAAGATGTTGGGGGAAATATATGATGTCTAATCCTATACAAAAATCAACTTTAATTATCCTTCGGGGAAACTCCGCAAGTGGCAAAACAACAATCGCAAAGGAACTGCAAGAACATTTCGGGCAAGGTACACTATTAGTCTCACAAGATGTCGTGCGTAGAGATATGCTAAAAGTACACGACACAATGGGTAACTTATCTCATGATTTACTATTTGAAATTACAAAGTATGGAAAAGGAAAATGTGAATTTGTTATTTTAGAAGGTATTTTAAACAGTCGTAGATACGGTAATATGCTGAAAGAATTAATACACCACTTTGATGGAAACGCGTATACATACTACTTCGATTTATCATTAGAGGAAACGATCAGACGCCATAATACAAGAGAAAAACGAATTGAGTTTGGAGAGGATTCATTACGAAAATGGTACAATCCTCACGATACAATTGTAGTGAATAGGGAGACTGTTTTTACAGATGCTTTTACGCAAAAAGATATATTTCATGCGATTCTTAATGATGTAACGATACAAAAATAAGACCGACAGAATATGTCAGTCTTATTTTCGTTATGTACTTTATATTTTGGTTTTTATAATTGAACAATCTTTACATAAATAAAAATATATATTCATTTCCCCGAACTGGAAATCAACTACTGAAATAAGTTTCCGTTCCTTAATATCTTGTGTAATTGTAGCAACATACTTCATTTCTTTAGAGCAAGTTGGACATGCAAAATCCTCTGGAAGATCTTCATATAATGGTGCCCCTAATAATCTACAAACATATTCTGAACCGAACAAGTCAAAAGCTTCCCAGTAACTATTCTCATCAGTAGGTATATCTTCATTTTTCATATTTATAAGCTTTACAGTTGTTTTTGGTAATGAAACTGGAAGCTTATCTTCCTCTTCCATTACCCATTCTTCTGTATTTTCTTGCCGTATAATTTGAACTGTTTTACCTCCATTACTTAATTGGAAATATTGTGGCTCCCACACCATTGCACAATTCAAGCATGAAACTAATGGTAAAATATTTAGTTCTCCACTTTTAAGTTCAGCAAGCCGCTCATCATTCAAATCAAAACAAATGATTTGGTGCATCTTCTCACCACATAACTTACATACTGGTAAATGACAATCTTGATCGCCGAAATAATGATTATACAAATCTTTCCCTTCGATTACTCTATACCCTTTCTTTTCATTGCAATATGCGCCATATAATTCCGTTGTCATATTCCATCCTCGCTTTATATAAATGTGATCCACCATATTATATTAATTAACACTAAAAAGCATCGTCTTCCTGCATAGTTTCTATAATAAATCCTTTTAAATTTCGGGCTATTTCTTCCCTTTCCGCATCTTCGTGATACCAAATATATATTTCATCACAAACTATTCCGTTATGTATTTTAAAGCACAATTTATCCCCTGAACCATCGTCACCAATTATCATAAGGTCTTCAGATATATATTCATCTCTCAACTCAATATTTTGTCTAACTACATCATCCCAAGTTTTTGCTACATTTTTATTATCTTTAATAGGATATAATATCCATTCCCCTATTTCAGCGTTATTTACTAATTTAAAAAGATCTCTATATTGTGCCGGGAAAACAACACCTAACTTTTCTTCGGTTTCTTTTATATACAATTCAAATACACCTTGTTTCTTTGTTTCAATAATTTCTCTTACTTCTTTCATACAATACACCTATCCTTTGAACTTAATTACACGAATATGAGTGAAAGTGCTTAGCAAATAATTTAATTTATATATTTCATTATATATTAACCCTTCGTTGCCATCATACTGTTCTTGTCAATTTCTCAATGAATCACACTAACTCAAAAAATAAAAGCCAGCCTCAATAAAGAGAACTGACTTCTATCTAGATAACTATATATATTATAGAATTTTCACTTTAACGGTTTGTCTTCCCCAATTCATAGCTTTACTTTTTGACCCCATTAAAACATCAATGCGATTACCTTTAATTGCACTTCCGGTATCTCCAGCGATAGCTTCTCCATAACCTTCTACCCATACTTTAGATCCTAAAGGAATTACTTTCGGATCAACTGCAATAATTCTCATATTCGGATTAGCCGTTAAATCATGCCCCATCGCAGTTAAAACGCGTCCACCATATGTACCATTTTCACTTGGATCAGCAGTATATGCTGTCGCTACTACCGTTAATTCACGTTTAGCAGACTGTGTGTTATTTTTAGATTCTTCTTTTGCTTTCGCTTCTTCTTTAGCCTTTTCTATTTCTCGAGCTTTCGCTTCTTCCTTAGCCCTTGCTATTTCTTTGGCTTTCGCTTCTTCCTTAGCCCTTGCTATTTCTTGGGCTTTTGCTTCTTCCTTAGCCTTTGCTATTTCTTGGGCTTTTGCTTCTTCCTTAGCCCTTGCTATTTCTTGGGCTTTTGCTTCTTCTTTAGCCTTTGCTATTTCTTGGGCTTTCGCTTCTTCTTTAGCCTTTGCTATTTCTTGGGCTTTCGCTTCTTCTTTAGCCTTTGCTATTTCTTGGGCTTTCGCTTCTTCCTTAACTTTTTCTACCTCTTTTACTTTTGCTTCTTCCTTAGCCTTTGCTATTTCTTGTACTTTCGCTTCTTCCTTAGCCTTTGCTATTTCTTGGGCTTTCGCTTCTTCTTTAACTTTTTCTACCTCTTTTACTTTTGCTTCTTCCTTAGGCTTCGCTATTTCTTGTACTTTTGTTTCTTCTTTAGGCTTCGCTATTTCTTGCACTTTCTTTTCTTCCTTACCTTTTGCTACTTCTTGTACTTTTACTTCTTCCAGCATTTTTGTTGTTTCTTTTGTTTTTGCTATTTCCTGTATTTTTGCTACTTTCTGCGTTTTGGCTTCTTCCTTAGCTTTTACCGCTTTTTGTACTTTCGCTACTTGCTTCGTTTTCTCTCCAGCTTTCTTTTCACTTGGTGCTGTACTTGATAGGAAAGAAACATTTGCATAAGCTGTTTTTCCTTTATACTCAAATTGTAGCCATCCGTCTTTTGCTTGATGCGTTGATTCAATTACATCATCTTTTTTCAGTCTACCAAGAATTTCTGATTCTGTGTTTGCTTCAGAGCGTACATTTAACAAGTTTGCTGTTACATGATAAATATCTTTTGTAAACTCCGAACTTACAAACAATTCTTTACCATTTAAATCAATTTTTGACCATCCTTCTTCGGTATTTATTACTTTTAACTTTTGTCCTTCTTTTACTTTTTCGATAACTTTTGATTCCGTAGTTGGCTTTTCACGTACGTTGAGTACATCCGCTGTTACGATCGTTTCTGCGATAGCAGATGTAGTAAAAGCCCCCAATCCAAAAACTGTTGCTGTTGCTGCGCCAATTATTTTTTTCATATTAGCCTCCATTGCTTTTTTTGGGTTTTATGAAATGCTCCCATAAAATTAGGTAATTTCACGGAATATCAAAACATTTGCAATGATATATTTATACTGCCTAATATACCGTTATTAAAACCCTTTACTCCAATAGTATCAAATTCTCATTTTTAATTCTATAAATTATCAATCTCTTTATCTTATATAAACGTTTCTAATCCTTTTTCTTTTTACTAAATAGTCGTTGCAATTCCTGCCAGAAATAAACTTACAATTGCTAAAAATGAAGTACCGACTATAGCCCCTCTTAAATGGAACATGTAATCTTTATATCCCTTCATCCCATCCGTACAAGGAATAACAACAAACCTCGGAGTAATCCAGCAAAAAATAAGCCAATCAATTATAATTAAATCTACTAAATTGAAGATCATTAAAATGCCTAAAGTATGTAAATAAGCTTCAATATACAATAATTTTTCTTGTTGATGTAGTATATATGTAGAAACGAAAGGAGTACCGAAAAGAATTATATTGTATGCAATATTAAAGTAAATCGTTTGCTTTTTTTCATGAATTGATTTCGGAAGAACTACCTTTTGAATATCTTTCGGATAATCATTTAATGATAGACGAGGATTATAATATACAGACCCCAATATCATTACGGAAAGTACAATAGACATAATGACACCAACGTACATCATTTGCTCAAATTGACTCATAAGCCTCATTCACCCTTTTCTGTAATTCCTATGTAAGTCATTCACTTAATTACACATTGTATGTACGGACACAACTAAAAATTAAAAATTATCTTTTTTGCCAAATCAAATCCCTTGTAATATAAATACAGTTTTTATACAGTGAAAGCCTAATTAGTACAGATAGGATTGGTGGAACCTATGAAAATTGAACATATCGCAATTTGGGTAAATGATTTAGAATTAATGCGTGATTTTTATATAAAATACTTTAACGGTAAATCAAACTCTTTATATCATAATGAAGCGAAACAATTTGAATCTTATTTTATTACGTTCGAATCTGGAGCAAGGATCGAACTAATGCGTAAAAAAGGTATAGAAAACCAGCCTAACCTTCATATAACTGGCTATGCACATATGGCTTTTTCTGTCGGTAGTGAAGAACGTGTAAATACATTTACTACAACATTACAAGATGATGGTTACCCTTTATTAAGTGGACCTCGTTTCACTGGAGATGGATATTACGAAAGTGTGATAGGCGATCCGGAAGGTAATCAAATTGAAATTACGATTTAGCTTACTTTTTCTTTTCTGAAGAACAAATAAAAATTGGTTTGGAGGAATATTATGCAAAAGCTATATTTTACTAAATATGGAGCAACAGATTTCAATCAATATTTCCAACTCGTATCAAATGAAGAAGTGATGGCGCAAATTACCGAGCGTGCCATTCCGTTAGATGAGGCACAAAATGACTTTGAAAAATTGTTAAAGCGCAACGAAAAGCATCGGCTATTTGGCTCCTATAAAGTGTATGACTCTATTACAAATGAATATATCGGCCTTGGACACGTTACACTCAGTGAGGAAAATGAAAAAGAGGCTGAAATTGGTTATATGATTTTGCCAGGATACTGGGGAAAGAGATATGGTAGTGCGATTGCAAAGGAATTAATGCATATAGCGAAGCAAACAGAAGTAAACGTATTAAAAGCAATTATTGATCCGAATAATATCCCCTCTCGTAAAATATTATTAAACTTCGGTTTTACATCTGAAAAAGTTTGCGAGATTGATGGATTGCCTGGGGAGATTTTGAGTACATATATTTAACTATATAAAAAAGCAGTGCTACATTTGAACTAACCGTAGCATTGCTTTTATCTTTTATTATTATAAAAGTCCATTTTCACTTTAATACGAACTAAATCATTATTTCTTTATCTCGTCTACTACACTTTGAACTAAAGAGATAAGAGCTTCCTTTGTATCCTCATCTGTTACCTTTGCATCATTACTAAATTTAGTGCGCGCTGATGAGATTAATAGCGAACCATTTTGAACGACAATTGTATCTAGCATACCTAGCGTAAGTAATAATGATTCATGAGCTTTATCCCCTCCAGCAATCGACGGTGAAGCTGTTATAATAGCAACTGGCTTTTTATAAAGTTCCGCTGATGAAACAAGCCATTCTAATGCATTCTTCAAAACTCCTGGAATACTTTTTGCGTACTCTGGTGTACAAATAATAAGTGCATGTGCCTCACTTAATGTCTTTCGAAATTTTTCAACAACAATCGGTGCTCCAACTCGATCTACATCCGGATTAAAATGAGGTAGTTCCCCTATCCCATTATAAATAGTGTAATCTATACCTTCTGGAATAAATGCTGCTAAAGTTTTTAATACGTTTGTGTTGGATGACCCTTCCCTAATACTTCCTGAAATCGCTATGACCCTTTTGTATTTACACATATGATCCCCCTAAGAACATCATACTGATACAGCCATAGAAAAATCAAAAATATTGAATCATTTAACAAATGTACATCCGTTAAATTTGTTTACATAATAATATTATGAGTATAAAAAACGAATCAGTTATTACTTTCACCGTTTTTCATTTAGTCTCTACATACCACGCACTATTCCACCACCGAAAGTAAAACTTTCTCAAGCTCTTTTTTAGACAACATACTATCGTTTATATACACTTGGTATGCATTTCTTCCTTCTTTTGCAGGTACTACTATTTTTTTATTTTAACATGCTGGATATGCATTAGAACCCAAATAACGTTCTTTTATAATTTGACGATGATGAAGCTCATGACCAGCGATAATGTTTGCTAATGCAAGAACCGTGACTTCAGAATTGTTCGCGATTCCCCTTTGTAACCAGGCTTCTTTATCTAAACTTTTAAGCAAATGCACAGTAGATTGGCGAACAACTATTAAATTCTCAAGAAGATCTTGCATAGATTGCTTATCAAAAGCTGCTCTAAGAACATACATATCATCGTTATATCCAGGAAGTTCTGCTGTCTCGCCTCTTGCTATGGAAAGCAATCGATATGCCATAATACGTTCAGTATCCACAATATGACCGATTACTTCTTTTATACTCCATTTATTAGGAGCATATCGAAAATGTCCCTCACTATCAGAAATATCTTTCAATAAAAGATTTGTTTCCTTCATTTGTTGCTCTAGAATACGTATGATATCTCCATTTGGTATTAAATTTATGTACGTTGAATAATACGGATTATATTCATTTGCGTCTGGTCTCTTTTGCATGCTTATCATCCTTTTTATCTTATCTTTATATACAACTTATCATAAAGTATTATCATATTAATCAGATAATTTAAATTCTAAAACAAAAGGTCCCCTTCCTATAGAATTACATTAACAAAGCGACTCATCCCCAAGCTTCCAACTAAACCATCTCCCATGCCCTTCCGTTTCCCCAACAGTTTCACGATATTCGTTTCCGTTAATATAATAATCAATATGAAGATCACGATCCCACATGTTGTTATATAGGTGGAATACATCACGTTTTGCACCAATTTCTTTCATTTGTTTTTCTAGCGTATGTTTTACATTCTCAGGTATTTGGTTTGCCACATGTGTATGGAAAATACAAATAACAGCATCTTCCCTTATTTGATTTACAATGGCCGGAAGAAGCGCTACACCGTCCCCTTCAATTAATTGCACTGATTTTTCTTTTACAAGCGTCGCTGCTTGGTCAAACATTTCAAGCCTTTCTTTATGTTCTGGCCAAATGAGTGCACGTAGCCATAAATAATTTTCCTCATTATGTAAATCATTCACATGTAAATCAAGCCCGATTCTTTCTACGACAGGCGGACTTTGTTTTAGAAAACGCGGCACATTCTCCCCTCTTATTTCAGAAGTTACATGCACATTTGAATTTACATTTCCGTACATTTCATCCGTTCCGTACGAATAACGGTATTGGTCCCAGAACAATTGTAATCCAGAGCTTGTCCCAATTTCAATTAATGCTACTGGTTTATTCACTTTGTTAAATATGTAACAGAAACTTGGGTATAAGTATGCACACCTCCTTACTTCATTTGTTTGAACGAGTTTTGTTTGTAACAAAGTAATGATTTCTTCTCGGTATTCTTTACAGAAACCTTTAAAATAATCAAAAGCTTTATCTAAATTTGTTTCGGCATTTTCAACTAAACTACTATAATACGTTTTTAAATGATGTTCTTTCCCTGCAAGCAATAAATAATGTACTGCACCTAATAATAAGTTTGGGACTGGTTGACCTACCTGAGCATAGGACGATAGTGTAAGTACTTCCTCATCTTCAGCAATTTTCATTGATAAATATTCATATAAATCACTTGACCCTTTACATTCCTTTATTGAAAAGTTTCGAAATAAGTTTGAAATTTGCTCTTTTGTACGCATTAAAGTCCCTCCTTTTTTTTCAGAATAATCTTACCATTACCGAGAGAAAAACCCCATAAAAAGGTACTCGATTTAGTCACTTAAGGATACGTAAGCTTTTTCGAGATAATTTCAAACTGTAATTTTTTTCTATTCATTAACTGAAAAGTGCTTGTTAAATAAGAATTTTGGCAAATAAAACGTTAAATAGTTTAAAATTATCAGATAACACTAGATATTTTAGTCTATTAATTATTATAATAGAGTATGAGATGGTTATATAATTGAGACAAAAAAGGTATACACCTAGGTGGGGCCTAGGCGGTGTTTCTCTTTTACGGCTTAGACATAGAAAACACCTACTCTTTTTTGCCAATATAGGGGATGGAGAGATTATCATGAGCAACATGCAGCAAAAAACAGACGTTATCTTAATTGGTGCAGGAATTATGAGTGCAACGTTAGGCTCATTACTAAAAGAATTAGCACCTGAATGGGAAATTAAAGTTTTTGAAAAACTCGCAAGTGCCGGGGAAGAAAGCTCTAACGAATGGAATAATGCAGGTACAGGGCATTCTGCGCTATGCGAACTGAACTATACTTCCGAAAAATCTGACGGATCTATAGATATTAGTAAGGCTGTAAAAGTGAATGAGCAATTCCAGCTTTCAAGACAATTTTGGGCATATCTTGTAAAAAGCAAATTAATTCGTAATCCACAAGATTTTATTATGCCACTTCCTCATATGAGTTTAGTAGAAGGGGAAAAAAATGTAGAGTTTCTAAAAAATCGTTTTGAAGCGCTTTCAAAAAATCCACTGTTTCAAGGAATGGAGTTTTCTGATGCTCCTGAAACATTAAAAAAATGGCTTCCTCTCATTATGGAAGGTCGTACATCTAATGAACCGATGGCTGCAACGAAGATTGACTCTGGAACAGATGTTAACTTCGGTGCATTAACACGTATGTTGTTTGATTACTTACAAACGAAAAATGTCGAGCTAAACTACAAACATAGTGTCGAAAATATTAAACGCACGAAAAATGGTTTGTGGGAAGTAAAAGTACACGATATGAATAGTGGTAAAATTGAGCATCATACTGCAAAATTTGTCTTTATCGGTGGCGGTGGCGGTAGCCTACCTCTACTACAAAAGACAGGTATTCCTGAATCAAAACATATCGGTGGATTCCCAGTAAGTGGACTATTTATGGTATGTAAAAATCAAAAAGTCATTGAGCAACATCATGCAAAAGTATACGGTAAAGCTAAAGTTGGTGCTCCGCCAATGTCTGTACCTCATCTGGATACGAGATATATAGATAATAAAAAAGCTTTATTGTTCGGACCGTTCGCAGGGTTCTCACCTAAATTCTTAAAAACTGGTTCAAATCTTGACTTAATCGGTTCTGTAAAACCGAATAACGTCTTAACGATGTTAGCTGCTGGTGTAAAAGAAATGGGACTAACAAAATACTTAATTCAACAAGTTATGTTATCACATGAAAAACGTATGGAAGAATTACGCGAATTCATTCCGAACGCAAAAAGTGAAGATTGGGATATTGTAGTTGCTGGGCAACGTGTACAAGTAATTAAAGATACTGATGCTGGCGGTAAAGGCACACTTCAATTCGGTACAGAAGTTGTAAGTGCAGCTGACGGATCAATCGCTGCATTACTAGGTGCTTCACCAGGTGCTTCTACTGCCGTTCACGTCATGCTTGAAGTATTAGAAAAATGTTTCCCTGATCGTATATTAGGATGGGAAGAAAAAATAAAAGAAATGATTCCTTCTTATGGCATTTCTCTTACTGAAAATCCAAGACTATTCCAAGATTTACACACTTCAACTGGACGTACACTTGGATTAAACGAAAAAGAAACTGTTCATAATTAATGAATACATTCACAAAATGACATAATAAAAACGTCCGATATATTCGGACGTTTTTTCTTCATTAAAAATTATACTTATCAATATTATCTTTCGTAAAGACAACTCGCTCTGGTAATACGATAATTCCGTTTCCTTCTGCCTCATAGTCATATCCTTGTATGGAGTTAGGCTCTACTTTCACTTTTCCGATACCTTTTACTTCGAAGCTATCCCCTACTTTTAACTTCTTCCCTTTCACAACAATTTCATTTGCTACATATGTTGCGAGAGCCCCTTGCTGTTTTACATCCCATAATCCAAATTGTTGTACTGTTCCTCGTTTTACATAATCACGCATAACGTTCGGCGTAGAAAATCCAGTTACAACTACTTTTTTATCCATTTTTAAATTTTCTGCTGCTTGTGCCATTGCTGGAAGTGCTGTTGCATCTGGACAAATGACTGCGTTTATATCAGGATACGTTTTTAATATGTTCTCCCCTACTGACAAAGACTTTTGCGCATTATTTTCACCATACTGAGTCGTTACAATTTCCCAGTTCGGATATTTCTTTTTAATTATTTCTTTCGCCTTCGTTACCCATTGGTTTTGATCCGTTACAGTTGGACTTGAATAAAAGAATGCTACTTTTCCTTTATCTCCAATTTGCTTTGAAGTCATTTCAATCAATACATTAGCAAGTTGATCTGGTGTTCCTTGACTTATATAAAAAGAACGATCTTTCGGATTCACATCAGAATCCCACGTTAACACTGTCATCCCTTTTTTCTTAGCACGTTGCAGTGATTGTGATAGGCCGTCCACCGACGTAGAAGAAACCATTAGTGCATCATAGTTTTGGTTAATAAAATTGTTTATATATTTTACTTGTCCTGATACACTCGCTTCAGACGGTCCATCATATTTTACTTGTACACCTAGCTTATCCCCCATCTCTTTCGCGCCTTCACCACCTGATGTGAAGAAACCAACTCCAGTTAATTTCGGGATGAATGCAAATTTTACATCATCAGCCTTTTTCTTATCTGCTGTTTGACTAGAGCAAGCAATTAAACCGATTAAACAAATACATACAATAATAACAATCCCCAGTTTTCTCTTCATGAAATTTCCCCCTTATGCAAATTTCTTCTTTTTCCCGCTAAGAATGGATGTACTTTGAAATGTCTCATAATAACTGAAAGAATAAGGATAATACCAATCACTACATTGGATTGTTCATTAGTTAAGCCTGTCATTTGCAAGCCATACTGCATTAGTCCTATAAATACACTCGCTAGTACAGTACCGATAATACTTCCTTTTCCCCCTGTAATAAGTGTCCCGCCTAATACGACTGCTGTAATGATCGGTAAAATTGTTTCACTTCCCATATCAGCACGTGCGGAACCAAAATATGCAGTTAAGAAAGCTCCCCCTAATCCACCTCCTAACCCAGAAATTATATAAGCGATGATGACTACTTTCTCCGTTTTGATTCCGGTGTATTTCGCTGCATTTTCGTTTGCGCCTGTTAATTTTACGTGGCGCCCATATATGGTACGATGAAACAATACAGTGCATAAAACAGTTAATACGATTAGGATCCATAATAGATTAGGTATTCCTACTAAACTACCATTTGCCAGTTGCACATACGCATCAGGTAAACCACTTATTCCTTCGTATCCAGAAGCGCCCGCACCTCCTGAAATGACGAGTGCAATTCCTCCGTATAAAAACATCGTTCCGAGTGTAACGACAAGTGGTTCTACACCTGTCATTTTTATAATGATTCCGTTTAAAGCGCCTGCTAAGCAACTTATTATTAGGGCGATTATGACAGCAAACAAAATAGGTATTCCGCTCATCCAAAGTACACCAATCAAAATCGAAGTGAGCCCCATTATTGAGCCGACCGATACATCAATTCCTCCTGTTACAATAACGAAAGTCATTGGTATCGCCGCGATTGCGATAAATAGGAAATCATTTGTACTAAAAAGGAGATTACTAACGTTGAAGAAATCACTATTTAGAAAACTAAAGAGAATGAATTCTATAAGAAGGAATACGATTAGAACACCTTCCCATCTGTAAACATGCTTCATATATTCATCCTCCTTTCTGCTCTCCACTTTTTCATTACACTATCTAATATAATAATAAGTAATAGTAAAAATCCTGAAATAGCATTATTCCAAAATGCTGGTATTTTTAAAAAGACGAGTGAACTGCTTATTGCTTCTAAAAATAATGCACCTAATGCGGCCCCAAATATAGAACCTGTTCCCCCTTTTAAATGAATTCCTCCTAGCACAGCAGCTGCGATAACCTGTAGTTCTATTCCTGTACCTGTTTGATTTGGAACGAACCCGATATTCATAACAAAAATGCAACCAGCAAGTGCCGCACTTAAGCTCGATATAATAAACGCATTTATCTTCACTTTATTAACAGGTATCCCAATGAGTCTTGCACCATTTTCATTATCACCTACCGCATAAAAGTATCTTCCGTACGGCACTTTCATTAAAAAGAAATAGAGTAGTAGTAAAATAATAAGAACAATCCATACAGTTATCGGTAGACCAAGTATGACGATAGATGACAGCTGCTTAAAAACGTTTGGAATATCTTCAATCCACTTCCCGCCTGTGAAGATTAACATTGCACCTCTAATAATTCCTAGCATGCCTAATGTCATAATAATGGCTGGTACCCGAAACTTCGCAACGCCAATCCCGTTTAAGAAACCGATAATAGTGCCAAGTATCATAGTAGCAACAATTGAAAAGAATGCACTATACCCGTTCGTTAACAACATTCCGCAAACCGCTGCGCTTAATCCCATAATCGAGCCAACTGATACGTCTATATTTTTCGTAAATAAGACGAAAGATTGGCCAATTGCTAGAACGACTAAAATAACGCTTGATTTCATCATTAAAGATAACGAGTTAAACTGAACAAAACTAGGATTTATCATTCCGACAATGGCTATATACATAAGTAGTAACAGTATGATAGACGTTTCGTGCATTTTATACATGCGTTTCATTCCGTTACACCCCCATATGCAAGACGTGTAACTTCACCTACACTCATTTGTTCTTTCTCTAAATGAGAAACAAATTGACCATTTCGCATTACATATACACGGTTAGAAAATTGGACAATTTCCTCAATATCTGAAGAGATCATTAATATGGCGAGTCCTTCCCCTTTCATTTTTTCTATCGCCTCATACACTTCAAGTCTTGCTTTTGCATCAATTCCGCGCGTCGGTTCATCGAGAATAATAATTTTTGGGTTACATGCTAAATATTTCGCAAGCACGACTTTTTGCTGATTACCTCCTGATAAAGATGCCAGTTCTTCATTCATGTTTGGCACAACAATTCGAAACTGGTCTATATACGACTTCGCTAAAGCGCTTTCTTTTTCTCGGCTAATAAAAAAACGATTATTTTGCTGTAAACATGCTGCTGTAATATTTTCTGTAACAGATGCGATTGAGAAAATCCCATTCCTCGCTCTATCCTCTGGCACATAAACGAGTCCTTCGCCTAGCCTTTTATGCAAAGAAAATGTATCAATAGATTTTCCTTCTAATAAAATAGACCCTGTTTTTATAGATTTCAATCCAAATATCGCTTCTGCTAATTCAGTTCTACCTGATCCAACGATGCCAGCAATACCTACAATTTCTCCAGCGTGTACAGCGAATGATATATTTGAAAATGCGTGGCCAGTTACATTCGTTACTTCTAATATTTTTTTCGTCCTTTCTATCTCTTGAACTACTTCTCTTTTTTCTTCCTGTTTATATCCTTTTGGCAATAGTCCCTCCATCAGCATGTCATAAGTATAGTCACATACATCCCCTTGGCTTATAATCATTCCATCACGTAATATCGCTACTTTATTAGCAATTTCAAAGATTTCTGGAAAACGATGCGTAATGTATATCATCCCAATTCCTTTTTCTTGTAAACTTTTCATCAACACAAAAAGACTCTTCATTTCGTGAGTTGTTAATGTCGATGTTGGCTCATCTAAAATAAGAATCTCGGCTTCTCGTATTAATCCCCTAACGATTTCTACTAATTGTTGCTGCGCAATGGATAACGATGCTCCTAGCTCATAAAGGGCAATATCCCAACCTAAACTGTCCATTAATTGCTGAATCTTTACTTTCAGTTCCTTTTTCTTTCTGTTTAGCCCAATACATATATTTTCTTCAATAGTCATATGCGGAAAAATGAGTGGTTCTTGTGGTATTAAATACATACGTTCTCGATGTGCTTCTGACGGATTTGAAAATTGTTGCCTCTTTCCTTTTACATACATTTCTCCACTATCATACGAATATAACCCCGTCAATATTTTCATTAATGTTGATTTTCCAGCACCATTTCCCCCAACTAAAGCGTATATATCTCCACGCTCTACTTGTAAGTTCACTTCTTTTAGCACAAGTTGATTTGAAAACGCCTTACTCATTTTCTTTACTTGTAATAAGGGTATGTTCTCCACATGATGTCACCTGCCTTTATCCCGCTATTTACTACCCGTTCATGCCCGATTGGTGCGGGCTGAAAATCAGTGGAATGAATAACCCCCCCCACTAATTACAGTTTCACTTTATGCAGAACATTTTTTGAGAAAATGATTATTTGTTCTACTTGTTTTGTAGCATTGTATATTCCTTTTTTCATATCTAGAACACTTTTTTCACCAGACGTTTCATCGTTTCAACTGGAATAAACAAAATATGTGGCACATATGTTTAAGCATTGGTCAATTGTTGAAAGGGATGAAGAGTATGCCACAGCTGAACTTTGAAGAAAATTTGTTAACAAAAGTCGCTTGGTACTATTATAAAGATCAATTAACACAACAAGAAATCGCTTCACTTCTTCACATTTCAAGAAATAAAGTGGTTCGGTTATTAGATAAGGCGCGCAGTGAAGGAATCGTTACTTTTCACGTAAAAGGGACTGGTTTACACTGTTTGAGCATTGAGCGTGACCTAATGAAAAAATTCAACCTAAAAGATGCTTTCATTATCCCTACTCCAATAGACAATTATGCCACTTCTCTCGGAAAAGCTGCTGCACAATATTTAGAGACTCAGCTCCAGCAAGGCGATTTACTCGGTATTGGCTGGGGAGAAACGATTAGCAAAATGCTAGAAAACATTCATTTTGAAAGTTCTATTAATCTTTCAATCGTAACGCTAACAGGCGGAGTCAACCACTACCTCCCAAGAAAACAAAATTATTTACATTACATGCAAGGTGATCTTCATATTATCCCCACTCCTTTTCTTGCATCTACTACTGAAATGGCAAAAAGTATTTTATCAGAACCGAGTGTGAAAGATATGCTTCATGTCGCTTCACTTGCACAAACGGCAGTTGTCGGTATTGGAGGGTTATCTCAAGATGCTACCATTGTGAGAGAAGAAAAATTAACACTACGTGAAATGACATATATTCGTAGCCAAAACGGTACTGGCGATATTTTAGGACAGTTTTATAATACGAATGGCGATTTATTGGAGCTTCCACATCACAATCGTCTTATTGGTACGCCGCTCTCTATTCTTCGCAATATGAAACATGTCATTGGTGTGGCTGGAGGTACAGAAAAGATAGATGCAATTTATGGTGCCTTAAAAGGAAAGTTCATTCATACATTAATTACAGATGAGGAAACAGCCCTCTCCTTATTACGAAAGGATGGTGATTGTAAATGTCTACTTTATTAGCTTTTGATGCTGGTACGGGAAGTATTCGAGCTGTACTTTTTGATTTACTCGGTAATCAAATTGCGGTCTGTCAAAAAGAATGGGTTCATAAAACCGATCCTCTTTACCCAGGCTCTATGAATTTTGATGTAATTGAAAACTGGGAGCTAGTACAACAGTGCACGAAAGAAGTTCTACAAAAAAGTAATACCTCTCCTTCTTCTATTCAAGCTATTAGCGCTACTAGTATGCGAGAAGGTTTTGTTTTATATGATAAAGATGGGCAAGAAATATGGGCTTGTGCAAATGTTGATGGGCGCGCATCCGCTGAAGTTAGTGAACTAAAAGAAATTCGGTCACATCTTGAAAAAGATTTATATACAAAGTCTGGTCAAACTTTTTCATTAGGTGCTTTACCTCGCCTACTTTGGATTAAAAAACATGAATCCGAAGTCTATAGCAATATTCATTCTTTTACGATGTTAAATGATTGGATTTTATATAAATTAAGCGGCGTACTGCAAATCGACCCTTCAAACGGTTGTACGTCCGGAATTTTTGATTTACACAATAGAACTTGGGATAACGATGTCGCTAAAGAGTGCGGGATAACTTTACCGTTTTCACCAAAAGTAAATGAAGCTGGCACCGTGATTGGTAATGTTACAAAAGAGTGTGCAGCATTAACTGGTTTACGCGAAGGAATTCCTGTAATCGCCGGGGGCGGAGATGCTCAAATGGCATCACTCGGAACTGGAGTCGTGAAGCCTAATCAAACATTAATATGCGGGGGCAGCTTTTGGCAACAAGAAGTGAATATTACTAAACCAATAACAGATCCGCATGCTGCGATTCGCGTAAATTGCCACGTCGTTCCAAACCTATGGCAATATGAAACGATTGCCTTTTTCCCAGGTCTCGTTATGCGCTGGTTTCGAGATGCCTTTTGCCAAGAAGAAAAGAAACTTGCAGAAAAACTCGGTGTAGATGCTTATGAATTGTTAGAAGAACAAGCGAAAGACGTACCGGTCGGTTCACATGGCATTATCCCTACTTTTTCAAACGTCATGAACTACATTTCTTGGCGTCATGCCGCACCTTCTTTTTTAAATTTAAGCTTAGATGCTGACAAATGTGGAAAAAAAGAAATGTTCCGCGCTATCGAAGAAAATGCCGCCTTCGTTACACTTGGTAACTTAAAGTTAATAGAAAATCTAACTGGTACGTTCCCTTCTGAAGTTATTTTTGCTGGCGGCGCCGCTAAAGGAAAACTTTGGCCACAAATTCTTTCAGACGTACTCGGAATTCCTGTTAAAGTACCTGTTGTGAAAGAAGCAGCTGCTTTAGGAACTGCGATTGCTGCTGGTGTTGGTGTTGGCATATATTCATCTATAGGAGAGACTGCCGAACAGTTTGTACAGTGGGAAAACACATTCGAACCAGTTACTGAAAATCACGAACTATATAAGGCGTTCTATGAAACTTGGAAAACTGTGTATGACAGTCAGCTCACTTTAGCTGATATAGGACTTACATCACATATGTGGATCGCACCAGGTGCACTGTAACACATTACATAAAGGAGTGAAATGTATGCGAAAAGCGAATGAAAATGATTTCTCCTATCGCTTCGGTGATAACGGGCCGAAATATTTAATACAAGGTCCAAATATTGATCTTGGCCTTGTTGTCATTCAGCCTGGGCAAGAGTTTCAAAATCATTACCATACAACATGCGAGGAAGTCTTTTATGCATTAGAAGGAGAAATAGACTTCTATGTAAATAATGAAAGAGTTCCAATTAAACAAGGTGATGTCTTACAAGTTCGTCCTCATGAATCTCATTATCTTATTAACCATTCTGACAAACCTTTTAAAGCTGTTTTTATAAAGTCACCACATTTACCAAATAAAGATACTGTACAAACAGAAAATCCAACTTTAACGAAGGAGTGATTTCGAATGACTTGGGGATTTAAAAATCGATTAAATACAATTTTACCTGATGGAAGAGCGGTTATGTTAGCGATCGACCATGGCTATTTTTTAGGACCGATTCACGGACTAGAACAACCATTAGAAACAGTTAAAAACTTACTTCCTTATACAGATTCCCTTTTTTTAACGCGAGGTGTACTTAGCTCTTGTATTCCTGAAAACTGCAGCACACCGATGGTTATGCGTGTATCTGGCGGAGCTACTGTCGTCGGTAAAGATTTAGCGAACGAAACTATTGTTACACCTGTGAAAGAAGCAGTAAAACAAAACGCAATTGGCGTCGGCGTTTCTGTCTTTGTTGGATCAGACTATGAAACACAAACGGTTTCAAATCTCGCAAACGTAGTTTCAGAAGCTCATGATTACGGATTACCAGTTCTCGGCATTACCGCGGTCGCAAAAGAACTACAAAAACGAGAGGCACGCTTCCTCGCACTCGCTTCCCGCGTATGTGTTGAAATGGGTGCTGACATTATTAAAACGTACTACTGCGAAGGATTCGAAAAAATAACGAGCACATGCCCTGCCCCAGTCGTCATCGCCGGTGGACCGAAACTAGATTCAATCGAAGACGCATTAAACATTACGTACAATGCACTGCAAGAAGGTGCAATTGGCGTAGATATGGGCCGAAACATATGGCAATCTGAACATCCAGCTGCAATGATTCAAGCAATACATGGTATTGTGAAGAACGGATTGAATGTGAAAGAGGCGCTGGAATTATATGATGATGTAAAAAACTAAGATAATAGATAGACTATTACACTTAAATATATACAAAATCAATATTTACTATAAGGAAAAGCCCATATCTAACATATGGGCTTTCTTTTACATTTTTAATTGTTCCGAATCTAATCCGATTTCTACAGATCGCGTACGTTCCAAACAATCTCACCTCGTTCACCAAACGTACTGTGATGCCGCTTAAATCCTATCTTTTCTAATACCCGGAAGGACGCCGTATTCCAAGCACCTACAGTTGACCAAAGTCTTTTGCGACCAGTAGCAATCGCAGCCTCCAGTACTGCTGATGCCGCCTCTGTCGCATAACCCATGCGATGAGCACTGCGGAACAACTCATATGCAATCTCCGGCTCTTCAAGCGTGGAACGACCGATAATTAAGCCACAGTATCCGATGAAATCGCCTTCGTCTCGTCTACGAATCGTGAGAAGGGATATGCCATTTTCGGTTGCTTTCTTGCGCTTCTCAATAAGATCGTTACGAACAGATTCAACGGTTGGCATTTCCACTCCACGTTCACCAATTAGTTCTCTAAGCCAGACTGCATCCGATTCCTCCCACATATTCAGGTCGAGTCGTTCCGTTCTTAGATGGAACGCCATATCTTTAAATACAGATGTCATAGTAGTAACCTCCTATTTATATCACTGTACTACTTATAATAGTTTTGTACTGTACCATATGGGAAACCTGCTTGATTCTCTAGATTTTTTGCATTAAGAAACATTATTGCTATTTTATGCATAAGCAATTCCTTTGCAAAATAGACTTTGTTATGAAACTTTATTTCAAATCTATAATATTTAGTTTAAGAGGAATACCCTCTAGTTTATAAACATTTTGATGTTCACTTATCATACAAATAAAATGCTCAAGCCCCTTTCCAAACTGGATAAGGGGCTATATTCACATCTTCAAAACAATTTCTCTTATTGCTATCGAACTTTCTTACCATCTTTATAGTCAAGGCACGATACTTCAATTAACAATCCATTAAACATTGTAAAATAAAAACCATAACTACTACCTCTCATCACATAAGGTGCCTTGTCTATTTCAATGCCCCCAGCTACTAAACGATTATATGATTTATCAACTTCATTTGTAGTTTCCACTAAAAAACCAATATGAAAAGCTTCTGGATACGTAACGTCCTTATTCCCCTTGAATGCTTTTGGATCACTTAATACAAGTATAAATCCACTCTCATCGCTCATCACTACAAGTGCCTTTCCTTTTTGCTCCAAAAATTGAAAATCAAAAAAAGTTTCAAAGAAATGTCTCGCTTCTAATAAATCATCAACACATAAATTCAAATGATTCAACTTCATTCACACATCTCCTTTTAAACAGGGGCTATACAGAAGTATATTGACCCATATTAATAACACCCGAATGTTTAAGGTTGTATTCAAGTGTTCATTTTTTAATAGTTTAATACTTTTTTCTATCGTCTAGAACGTTTTTTCAATGCAACTTTTAAGATACAGTGAATGAAATTATACGAACGATTCGAAACGGAATATCTATTTACCAATAAAATTTAACAATCGTATTCTATTGTTTATTCTCCAAATGAATTAAAATCCACTCAATCAAGAAAACTGCTGAAGAGATTCGCTCTGTCGTGTCACCTAAAAACAGTTTATTTATAAAATCTTCAAAGTGAGTTGGTACTTTGGATAATGTTTCAATATACTTCAAAACAGATCCAGCTGAAGGTACTGGCTTGTTATTAATAGCCCATATTCCCTCTAACAATGTCCAAGTTGATGTTTGAACTATATATGATGCTTTTAACTCATCTTTTGCTTTCAGAGCAGTCTTAATTTTAATTAGCGAACTATGTAACCAATGAGAAATGCCCTTTACTTTATCACTAGCAACTCGATAGTTTTCAAATTTTTGTTTTGCTATTGCCTTTAATTCTTTCAATTCACCGCTTTTATCAAACAAAATTTTCCCTTCTAAAAATGAATATAGTTCCATCTGATTATTTTTAAAGTTTACTTGTATTTGATTAAAATCAGCATACTTATATTCAACTAAAATATCTTCTCTCATTTCAGAATAAAATCGCTTCTTTTGTCCGTCTTCTAAAAGAATATATAAGTCTAAATCCGAATCAGGATATGCATCACCTCTTGCGACAGAACCGATGAGCATAAATCCGGTTACTTTTTCTATAGATAAACATTCGTTTAAAATTATTTCCACTATTTCTTTATGTTTTTCATATGTAATAAATGAAAGGTTTTCTATCACTTACATCCCTCCAGTACTAAAAAAGAGGATACATGTTAATTTCTACAACATGTATCCTCTGCTTATATTTTACGACTGCTGATAAGCCGCTTTCGATGATTTCACATAATAAACACCGTGTTCAACGTTAATGATATGATCTGGTTTTGGTTTACCACGGCCCGCTCTATGTCCAGCTAAATGTTCTTCACTCGTTTCCCAGTTTTTCCATGCCTCTTCAGATTCCCAGCGAATCATAACGACAACTTCTTCATCGCCGCGTCTTACTTTTTTCACAAGAACACTTAAGTCAATGAAGCCTTCAAATTTTTCAATTATACCTTCTCCAGTGAAACGTTCTACAACTATATTTGATGTACCTTCTTTTACAGTAAATGTTTTCGTTTCGATAAACATATATCCCACTCCCTCTTTGTAATTCGAATACTAGTATTCTTCTATTATAGTTGATTATGATAATTATTTTCAATTATAAAGTTTTAAATCTTTTGAATTATGCTGTTTTCTCTTCAACTGCCTCATCTAAAAATTTAAAATATGGGAGTAATATTCCTATTAAAGAAGTGACACATATAATCGCACCGATGATAAGGTATAGCGCTCTAACTCCCCACATTTCACTTAGTATGCCTCCTACTAACACACCTAACGGCATAGCGGATCGTATGAAAAATAGTCGAACTGAAAATACTTTTCCTATCATATTGTTCGGGACAGTTTGTTGGCATATTGTTGTGTTATGAACATTGAAAAATGCGATGCAAACACCTGCAATCACTTCAGTTATTACCGCAATTATTATACTATGATTGAACCCTAGAGAACTGTATGTGAGCCCTCCTATAAACAATCCACCAAGCATAAGTATACGCCGGCTTTTATATGTTACTTTTCCGACTAGTATAGATCCAACTACATAGCCAAGCGGGAAACCAGCCATAAAATAACCAAACTCCGCATATCCTGCGGACAACTCGTCTTTTATATAAGGAAGATTTGTAACCATCGTTACCCCTACTCCAAACTGTACGAAAGTAAGAAATACACCGAGCCAAACGATGATTGGTTTTGTGAAAAAGTATGTAAAACCGTGAAGAAACTGTTCTAGCCACGTTTTTCTCAATTCTTGTTTTACTCTTTTTTCTTTTATGAAAAGTAACAATCCCCCACTAATGAATAGACAAACACAAACGAACAACATTGTTAATTTGATTCCAATGAATGTAATAACGATACCACCTAATAGTGGCGCAAGAAACATCATAAGACGAGTCATTCCATCAATATACGCATTTGCATCTTGAAGTTGTTCTTTACTTACAATGCTCGGTGTAATTGCTTGACTTGCAGGTGTATAAAGCGGTGTAATGAGCCCAATTATAATTTGAACGACATACACGTGCCAAGCTTCTATATTACTAGTAACTACCATGACTAAAGGTAGTAAGAAAACAGATGCCCGCATCCATTGCGAAAAAATCATAATCCACTTTCGGCTCCATTTATCAATAAATGGTCCGCTTATTAGTTGCAGTATGAGAGATGGGATAAAATATAATAACCACATACTACTTAATGCTGTTTTTGATCCCGTTAACTCATAAACAAGAATTGAATTACACAACGTCCCGAAAGCTCCGCCTAATTCCGAAATTGCGCTACCAATCCACATAAAAAAGAATGAACGATTTTTCAATACACTCTTCACTATAGCTCACCAACTTTTCTATTTAATTCCTCCCTTTATGTACATTCTCGTTGTATATTATCTATTTAAAAATACATCTAATTCTTTCGCTAACGACTGCACTGCTTTTTTTCTCAATACATATTTTCCGTCATGTATATCAACTAACTTAGCCGAACGTAATAATTTTAAATGATGATGCACTGTCGATTTACCAAGTTGCAGTCTTTCCGTAATTTCCTGCAATGTACGTTCTTTTTCAAACAACATTTTTACAATTCGTAATCTCGCTTCATCCCCAAGTGCTTTATGTTTTTGAACTAAAAAATAATTCGGCTCATACGGATCTTCTGGATGTATACTTTCATTTGCGACAGGATAATGAAACACTTTCGTATCTTCAATATCAGCTTCTATATTCCACGGCCTGTACGTCAGTTGCGGGATAAGAAGTACGTAATGAACACTTGGCTCTGGCATATAGTTAACGCCACCAGTCGCCCACTCGACAAACTCTTCCGGTTTCATCTTTTTATTCATTTCATTCTTTGCTTCATAGTCTCGCTCTAATATAGAAAGTAATTGCTCTTCCTCTTTTTTAATAACACTCTCATACCATCCTGTCATAACAGCGATAAAATGGTCCTTTAGTTCTTGTATATCACTATTACATATAAAGCTAATATACGTAGAGAAAAACTGATGATCCTGTGTCAGTTCCTTTAATTTTTGTATTGCAGTTACGTCTCCATTTCCTGCTAAACGTCTTTTTTCTTCATACTTCTCTCCTATAAAGGGTAAACATATATACTTTAAATCTTCTTCTGAAAGCGAATCGATATTCGCAATAAACTGTGATAGATTTTGAAAATCACCTTCATACAACAACTGAAGCAGCGCTTTCCACGTATTATGCTCTTCTACAAACTGTAAGTGCTCCCTCATTTCTTCTGTTAATGATTGTCTAATTTCTTCCCATTCGCTTTGGGATTTTTCAAGTGTGTCTATTAACCTTTTATGAGTAATTGCCGCAATGCCAAGTGCACATTCGAAAAGTATCGAATACTTCATTTGAATATGGTACGTTTCCCTCTTTCTACTCGTTACATGAAAGACTTCCATTTGATCCCCTCCTTATTTGCTATATATTTGATTCTACAATTATCGAATAATACCTTCTATATTTTTAGAATTATATTACAATTACCGAAAACTAAAGACTATGATAATCTTTTTAATCCTTACTCCATTAAAACGCCGATTGTTAAATACCTTATTAATAATGGAGGTTCTTTTTTAGCTCTTTTATACGTTGCAGTTCATATTCTTGTTCTACTATAGGGCAGGCATATTGAAGAGAAAGGAGAATGTATTACATGGAGAAAAATAATGTAGGAAGCGTATGTTTATTTTTGCAATTACTAAAGTTAAGAGTACAAAAGATGTTTATTAAAAAAGAATTAAAAAAGTATACTTGGCAACAAACAGTAAAGCGAACGCTTCAAGTACATGATGCCTTACAATCTTCATTAACATCTCTTCAAGAAGCAGAACTGGATCAACCGATTCCTTCTCTACCTGTTTGGCAACAATATATGAATATCCTTTTGCACGATGCTTATCATACAGGACAAATTATACAACTTCGGAAACTCCAAGGTTCATGGCCAACTCATCGTTCTTATTTATATATAATGATTAAAATTGCTTAAGTTTAACATGCCACCAAACAATTGAACGCAGTTAACTGTTACATCAATTTCTCTCCCGTAATTACTACTATTACCCAAGATAAAGTAATAAGAAAAATAGCATCGTAACAGAGGTAGTCTAGATACGAACCGAAAGAAGTGAAAACGTTAGGTTTTATAAAATTACTTTTATTGCTACAGATAATAAGTGGGAATCTACCGAAGGACCTTTTTATATCAATGTCCCACATTACAAAGAACTAAATGGGCCTGCTGTAGATAATGGACAATTATTTGATTTTACATTATCTGAATAAATTCAAAAAAAGCAAATGAGATGCTAGCTCTCATTTGCTTTTTTGTAAATCTATGTTTATTAATAATATAAAATATTAGCCCAAACCAATCGGGTATTTCCAGACCGTAATCCCCCATCTAACTTCTTCACATGCGCCGCTTATTGATTCATTTGCGCATCCTTCAATAGCTCAATTATTTCACTTAACATTTCTTCTGTAAATGCGCCTGCACTAAAGTTTACTAACGCTCGTAACGGCATGTAATTTAGCATAGCATCCATCATTTCAGAGGCATCACTATCCCCTTCAGCCATACTTGCAAACGGGCTGTCTTTTAATGCTTTTTCCATAAGCTCTTTTGCAATTGGTGCTAACATTCGGTCCGCAAATATGTCCCCTAGTAACGTATTCCGATGCACTGTTTTTTTAATTATAGTCGTTGATTGAACGAATATGTTATCTTGTAAAACAATCTCTCTTGAAGACTTTCCTACTAAAATTTCGAATTCACCTGTTTCAACATGCCAGTCCTTCATTTCAACATTATAATAAGCAAATGACCTGTTATTTAAAGTAAAACTAACCGTTTTTTCTTCTCCCGGTTGCAACTCTATTTTTTCAAATCCTTTTAATTCTTTTTCAGGACGAATCATACTACTTTCAACATCTTTTATATACAGCTGAACAATTTCTCTCCCAGCTATACTACCAGCATTTTTCACGTTTACAAGAACAGAAACAGTATCCGTATCTTTTATCTCGTTTTTACTTATTGAAAGTTTACTATACTCAAAGTTTGTATAACTTAACCCAAAGCCAAATGGGAACAATGGTTCAATATTTTTTGCATCATAATAACGGTATCCAACGAACACGCCTTCTTTATATTCTACTTTATCACCTTCACCCGGGAAGTTTAAGTAAGAAGGATTATCGCTTAAAACTTCCGGGAATGTTTCTGCTAGCTTCCCACTTGGATTCGCATCACCAAATAATAAATCAGCAATTGCTCCGCCTAATGCTTGGCCACCTAAATAGCCTTCAAGTATTCCTTTTACTTTACCTATCCATGGCATTTCAATTGGCGCACCATTACTTAAAACTACAACGATATTACTTTGAACTTCAGCAATAGCCTCAATTAATTGCACGTGATTTTCTGGCATTTGTAAATGTTTTCGATCAAAGCCTTCTGATTCATAACGATCTGGAAGCCCAACGAAAAGGACAGCTGTATCTGCGCTCTCAGCTATTTTTTTTGCTTCATTAATCAAGTTTTCATCTACGTCATCGCTTGCAAGATCATAACCTTGTGCAAATAAAATGTTCGTTTTTTCACCTGATACCATTTCAAGTTCTTCAAAAATACTTGCAAGCTTTGTTGGATTAATATGAGAGCTTCCGCCGCCTTGATAACGTGGTTGCTTTGCAAATTCTCCAATTACCGCTACCGTCCCCTCTTTTTTTAGCGGAAGAATGGAATCTTCATTTTGTAACATAACCATACTTTCACTTGCAACTTCCCTTGCAAGCTGATGATGCATGTCCTTACTATACGTAGCGTTTTCTAATTGATTATCATAAGCTTTAAAAATAATGTAAAGAAGACGCTCAACTGCTTGATCAAGCTTTTCTACACTTAGCTCACCACAATGAATTGCATCAATAATTTTCTTCTCACCAATTCCAAAGCTTGAAGGCATTTCTAACTCTAAACCGTTCGCTAAACTTGCAACACGTTCATTTACTGCGCCCCAATCAGATACGACAAAGCCTTCAAATCCCCATTCATCTTTTAAAATATCATGTAACAAATAGTTATTTTCCGAAGCGTATTCACCATTTACTTTATTGTAAGCACTCATTACTGTCCAAGGCTGTGCTTCCTTAATAACATCTTCAAAGCTTGCAAGGTAAATTTCACGTAAAGTTCTTTCATCAACAATTGCATCTACAGACATTCTGCGATGCTCTTGATTATTAGCTGCGAAATGCTTTAATGACGTTCCAATGCCTTGACTTTGGACGCCTTTAACATGATTTATAGCCATTTGCGATGATAAATACGGGTCCTCTGAAAAATATTCAAAATTTCTTCCGCATAGCGGTGAACGTTTAATATTTGCACCTGGTCCAAGGAGAACACCTACATGTTCAGCCTGACATTCTTCTCCTAATGCAACTCCTACTTCATGTATTAAGTCTTTATTCCATGTACTTGCTAACCCTACTGCTGAAGGGAAACAAGTCGATGGAATACTGTTATAAATCCCTAAGTGATCTGCTCCCTCTGCCTGTTTTCTTAGACCATGTGGTCCATCAGTTACCATAATTGATGGAATCCCTAATCGTTCAATCCCTTTTGTATTCCAAAAGTCTAATCCAGAACATAGACTTGCCTTTTCTTCTAGCGTCATTTCAGAAATGATTTTCTTAATATCTCTTTTCATGATAGCCCTCCTAAAAAACATATAAGTAAACGCTTTCTTAATGATATTATAGTTATTATCTTTCAGATATTATGGTATATTTTTTAGACTACTTGTAAAAATTTTAGCTGTTTTTTAAAGAATAGAGGTTAAAATAATGAATTGCTCCAAACGAGAAGATCTATATTATATTTGTAAGCTAGTCTTTGATCTACATAAAACACCTATCTATTTTCTTACTAACAAAGGAGATTTAGTATTTGAAATCTCGTCCAATATTCTGCATAACCCTATGTATTCTTCCAAAGAGGCAATACTGAATGAACTATATAAGGAACAGCCTTCCTATACTTTTCCGTCACTAGTAGAGACCGCCTTTCTCGAAAACTTTTTCGCAATTCATCTGCGTTTGAACGACCAAATTAGTGGGAATATAATTGTTGGACCAGTCCTTTATTCCAGGCTATCAGAAACATCAATTAATGGCATTGTTAATGATCTTCAACTAAAAATAAACAAAGAAGAAATGATTCGATATTATCGTTCTCTACCCGTATTAAATAATATGAGTTTTTTAAATGTAAGTTTAGTGCTTTATTACATGCTATATCAGAAACAGTTGGACATAGCTGATATACTGCAGAAAAACATGCTAATAAAAAAGGCGGAATTCGAAATTGAACAGCCTGATGTACATATATCAGAGCAACGACAAAGTACATTAACTCATATCGATCCACTAGCCGAGAGGAAAATATTTGAATGTATTAAGCAAGGGAAAAAGGAGGAGTTAATTAAAAATCTAAGGAGATTACCTGAATCAGGAGAACTTGGGGTGTTATCAAAGACAAGTCACCTGCGAAGCCAAAAGAATTCTGCCATTGCAGCTATTACACTTGCAACTAGATCTGCTATTGAAGGTGGAGTTTTCCCTGAAATCGCATATACTATTAGTGATTTATTTATACAAAAACTCGAAGAAATACATAAAAATGAAGCAATTCCCCCTTTTTTAGAGAATGCGTTACTTGAGTTTGCAGAACGTGTCAAAAATAGTACAGTGCAGCAACATTCAAAACATATAAACGTATGTCAGAATTATATATTCACTCATCTTTATGGTGATATTACACTAAATATCCTTGCAGAAATAGTCACATTAAACCCTAGTTATTTATCTTCCCTTTTCAAAAAAGAAGTTGGAATTTCTTTAAATGAATATATTCAGCGTGCGAAAGTCGATGAGTCAAAAAAGTTAATGACATATACGAGACATTCTATATCCGAAATTTCTACAGTACTAAATTTTCACGACCAAAGTCATTTTACAAAGGTATTTAAAAAACATACTGGTATTTCGCCTAAACAATTTAAAAATGGATGCAGTTATTAGTTATCCTCCGTTCCGTCAATAGATTTAATTTGTTGCTTTACATTCCTAATACATATACTTTATAAAGCGAAAACATTAATTGTTAGTACATTAATTGAAATAGATGAATGCTAAACATAATTCACATTCTTCATAACTCCTGATTATAATCCAAATTTGGAAGAATAGAGGCTTTTTTATATACAAATAATAAGCCTCAAGGAGTTGTTGACATGCATTTCATATTAAATATGTTAGGGATTTTTGTTGTAATATTAATCGTCTTCCTTTGTTCGCCTAATAAAAGAAAAATAAAATGGAGACCAATCGTTATTCTAATCATATTGGAGCTTTTTATTACGTGGTTTATGTTAGGCACCAAATTGGGCAGTATTATTATTAATAAAATTGCGTCATTTTTCAGTTGGCTACTATCGTGCGCGAATGAAGGTATTCGTTTTGCATTTCCTTCAGCTATGGAAAATCAAACAGTTGATTTCTTCTTTAGTGCCTTACTTCCTATCATTTTTGTTATCACTTTTTTTGATATCCTTTCCTACTTTGGAGTCTTAACTTGGATCATTGATAAAGTTGGTGCACTTATTTCTAAGATTTCTCGTTTACCAAAGTTAGAAAGTTTCTTTTCCATTCAAATGATGTTTTTAGGAAATACGGAAGCACTTGCGGTTGTTCGTGATCAATTATCTGTTTTAAAAGAAAATCGTTTGTTGACTTTTGGAATTATGAGTATGAGTAGTGTCAGCGGATCCATTCTTGGTGCTTATCTATCAATGGTTCCAGCAACATATATTTTCAGCGCTATTCCTTTAAACTGTATTAACGCATTAATTTTAGCTAATGTTTTAAATCCTATTGAAGTTACGAAAGAAGAAGATGTTGTTTATAAACCTTCAAAAAATGAAAAAAAAGATTTCTTTTCTACTATTTCAAACAGTATGTTAGTCGGAATGAATATGGTAATCGTTATTTTAGCTATGGTAATTGGATATGTAGCTTTAACAGCATGTTTAAATGGTATTTTAAGCTTTTTTGTAGCAGGTTTAACAATTCAAAAAATCTTCTCCATTATCTTTAGCCCCTTTGCTTTTTTACTCGGTTTAACAGGTAAAGATGCTATGTATGTAGCTGAATTAATGGGAATCAAAATCACAACGAATGAATTTGTTGCCATGATGGATTTAAAATCAAACTTAAAGTCTTTACAACCGCATACGATTGCTGTTGCAACTACATTTCTAGCCTCTTTTGCTAACTTTAGTACAGTAGGTATGATATACGGAACTTACAATTCATTATTTGGCGGAGAAAAATCATCAATAATCGGTAAAAATGTTTGGAAGCTTCTTGTTAGCGGAATGGCTGTTTCCTTGTTAAGCGCTATGCTCGTGGGGCTTTTTGTGTGGTAAATCAATACTTATAATAACGAAAGACACCTAAATGAAATTGGGTGTCTTTCGTTATTATTTCACTTTTTCCTTTATAATTTTTATCCCCGAATCTGTCCATTCCCACGAATCACATATTTTGTAGAAGTTAATGCAGGAAGTCCCATTGGTCCCCTTACGTGTAGCTTTTGCGTACTGATGCCAATTTCTGCGCCAAATCCGAATTCAGATCCATCCGTAAAACGAGTCGATGCATTATGATAAAGTGCTGCGGCATCAACGGATGTGAAAAACTTGCTGACGTTTTCCTCGTTCTCTGTAATAATCGCTTCGGAATGCATAGATCCATACGTATTTATGTGATGAATCGCTTCTTCTACTGTAGAAAGGACTTTAACTGCTAGCGTGAGAGATAAAAACTCAGTTTCCCAATCCTCTTCTGAAGCTAATGCAATAGAAGAATCAATTGCCAATGCTTTCTTATCACCACGTAGCTCCACGCCTCTTTCCTTCAATAAAGAAAACAGTTCGCTACCAAATTGCTGCGCCCACTTTTCATGAAGTATAATCGTTTCAATTGCATTACATACAGATGGACGCTGCGTTTTTGCATTTATAATAATATTAAATGCCATTTGTTTATCCGCTGTTTCATCAATGAAAATATGACAATTTCCCGCACCTGTTTCAAGTACTGGAACAGACGCTTCTCTTACTACAGTATCGATTAATTGCTTGCCACCTCTTGGGATAAGAACATCCAAGTAGTCATTTAATGTAAATAACTGCTTCGCGCTATCTCGCGTCGTATCTTCTATGAGCTGTACACTTTCTTGAGGCAAGCTCGTTTGTTTGAGCGCTCGGTGAATTACAGCAACGATCGCTTTATTAGAATGGATAGCGGAAGAACTACCACGCAATATGACTGCATTTCCTGTTTTCAAACAAATTGTAGCAGCATCTACTGTCACATTCGGCCTTGCCTCGTAAATCATCCCGACAACACCAAGTGGTACTCGCATCTCCTGAATAGATAGTCCATTTGGTCTTTCCCATGCACTTACACATTCCCCAACAGGATCACGTAAATCAATTAGCTGCTTAATTCCCTCAGTCATATCAATGATACGTTGTTCATTCAGCATAAGACGATCAAGGAGTGACTCAGAAAATCCTTTTGCCTTACCTTCTTCAATATCCCGTTTGTTTTCCTCTACAATATAAGCTGTTTCTACTATCAACTGATCAGCAATTGCGGTAAGTGCTTCATTTTTTTGATTTGTAGATGTAAGCACAAGTTCTCTAGCAACCTCTTTCGCTTTTTTCCCCTTTGCCAACACTTCATTCATTTTTATTTCCTCCTTTTTAAAGGTTAATCAGTATATTATTTGAGAACCATTTAACACGAGTATCTAAAACTTACCTGCCCATTCAAATTTGCGTGCTCTCTTTTCTTAAAATGAAACCCAATGATCTCTATGGATGACTTCATAATTATGCCTTTCGCCTCTTGCTTGAATATCTTGGCTTTTCATACCTTTTAAATTCCTTAGTTCCTCCGCGCTATATGTGCATTGTCCTTTTCCTATTACGCGCCCTTGTTGCGTAATTACTTCCACGACTTCACCCACTTGGAAAAATCCTGACACATTTGTAACACCAGCAGGAAGAAGGCTCTTTCCATGTTGAATGATAGCAGTAGCTGCCCCGGCATCTACTTCAATTTGACCGCTAACAAGCGAATGCAAGGCGATCCATTGCTTGTTCATTTTAATTACTTTTTGAGGAGCATTACCGATATACGTTCCATCACCTTTGCCCTTCAAAACATCTAAAAACTTTTCCTGTCCACGTCCTGTTCCGATAAATACACTCACTCCAAGAGATAGTGCCGTCTTTGCAGCATCGATTTTTGATTTCATACCGCCAGTTCCAAGTTTTGAACCAGCATCTCCAGCAAGAGAAGCGATTTCTTCCGTAACTTCAGGAAGAAAATAATATTTTTTCGCATCCGTATTTTTTTGAGGATTTTTGTCATATAAACCGTTCACATCCGTAAAAATCATAAGCATATCTGCCGACACAAGTCCGCTTACTAAAGCTGACAGCATATCATTATCACCGAACGTCAGCTCCTCTAAAGAAATGGAATCATTTTCATTGATGATAGGAAGAGCGGAACGGTTTAGTAGCTCTCCTAAAGTAGCGTACGCGTTACTGTATTGTTCTTTTCTAGAAAAATCACTTCTCGTTAATAAAAGTTGTGCAGTAACAATATCATATTTACGGAACTCCTCTGTGTACGCCTGCATTAATAAACTTTGTCCGACAGCTGCTGCAGCCTGTTTCCCTTTAGTTGTCACTGGTCTGCTAGGATACCCAAGAGCAGAAAAACCTGCTGCGACGGCTCCAGATGTAATTAACAAAACTTCATGCCCTTCCTGTTTCAGTCGTGCCAATGCGGCAACGTGATCTGAAAGTTGTTCTTTAGAAATGCCTCCATGACTATCTGCCAAGGAACTACTCCCTATCTTTACAACAATTCGTTGTTTTTTCACTTTTGTAACCCCCAAGTCTAAAATCAAAGTTTTTATACATTACACTTCTATTCATTCAGTTTGCAGCTATATTTATTCTCATCCATGCTGCCCTGTAGTATGAAAGAGCAAAATAAAAATGACCGCTTCGCCCTTAATAAAATAATAAGGACGAAACGGTCATTGTTCCGCGGTACCACCTTGATTGATATACATAGATATCCACTTGACGCCTATAACGCAGGCGAACGCCTAAACTTTCATTTAAGACTCAGGGATAGGTTCGATACATTCTATACGAGGAATCTTTCAGCCGGTGAATTCCACTCTCTTTCGTAAGAAGACATATGTACTAATTCCCTTCAACGATTTTCGATCTAATTTTTTTATATTATGCGATATAGTTCGATTCGGTGTCAAGAGGTATTTTTAAAAATAAATAGAGCCGCAAGTTACTGTTATGAAATTATCGCCCTACTGAATGAAAATAAAAATTGATATAAGTTTAACTCATATTCATAAGCATAAAACCTTAAATTATAGTGTATATATTTACATAATGTCGAATATAGTTAATTTTTATCTTTTAGTGTTGCAAAAAGGAATATATTCTCTTAGAATGTTTCTTTATATTGCACAGGGATGTTATTCTTATTCTAAGATAATAATATCAAACCGATATAATTTATTATAAAAGGAGCAAGATCGAGTTATTATGAACAAACAAATTGGATTCATCGGATGCGGAAATATGGGGATGGCTATAATTGGCGGTATGATAAACAATAATATAGTATCTTCAAATAAAATCATGTGTTCAGATTTGAACACTATGAATTTAAAAAATGCTAGTGAAAAATACGGGATAACTACAACTACTGACAACAATGAAGTAGCTAAAAAGGCTGATATTTTAATTTTATCAATAAAACCAGACTTATACTCCTCCGTAATTAATGAAATAAAAGAAGTGATTAAAAACGACGTTATCGTCGTAACAATCGCTGCGGGGAAAAGCATTAATAGTACTGAAGATGCCTTTGATAAAAAATTAAAGGTTGTGAGAGTAATGCCTAATACTCCTGCTCTTGTTGGAGAAGGAATGTCTGCTTTATGCCCTAACGAAATGGTTACAGAAAAAGATTTAGAAGATGTACTAAACATTTTCAATAGTTTTGGTCAAACAGAGATCGTAAGCGAAAAATTAATGGATGTTGTAACATCTGTAAGTGGTTCTTCGCCAGCATACGTATATATGATTATAGAAGCGATGGCAGATGCTGCTGTACTAGATGGTATGCCAAGAAATCAAGCATATAAATTCGCAGCTCAAGCTGTGTTAGGTTCTGCAAAAATGGTATTGGAAACAGGAATACATCCAGGTGCATTGAAAGATATGGTTTGTTCCCCAGGCGGAACGACAATAGAGGCTGTAGCAACATTAGAAGAAAAAGGCTTGCGAACAGCCATCATTTCAGCTATGCAACGTTGCACGCAAAAGTCTATTGAATTATCTAATCAAACTAAAAAGTAAACACTAATTACAAACTGTTTTTGACTATATACACATGTAGTTTACATACCCCTATTTTCGCCAAAAGATAAACGGACAAATTCATAAATGATTGAGTTTGCCCGTTTTGTTTTTATTATATTAAAATAATTATATTCAAATCCTCTTTTTGGCTTCTATTTCTATACCTTCTGAATGTTATGTTTTCCATTCATTCACTTTTATACACACCTAACTATGACTGAGTAATTTTATTAGATACAAGTAATTTTTCAATACATATCGGTAACATATCGAATAGCGTTTCAAATGCGTAATTTACGTCTAGACGCTCTGTCCATTGATGTGCATCTTTTCCTACCGGCCCCATATTTAATACTGGAACGTCAAACTCTTCTAATTCCTGAAGTGGAATTGAATAGCCTTTATCCCATAATGGCATATTGTCTACAAGAGAACTCATTGAATCCAATGGGTTCTGTAAGCCCACATAGCTTAAATCTGAAATTCCTCCAAAATAATTTTGATTTTCAAATGTAATGCTATGATTGTATTGGGCATACTTTTCCATTTCTACAACTACCTCTTTAATGAAAGGATTGTCGCGTGAACTCACAGCTGGATAGTACGGCGGAGCGAAGAAAAGTACAATCATCGGCGCTTTTTCTTTACATAATATAGCTAATTTATCAACTAAATCGATTGTTACTGCACGATCATCTTTATCTTCTCTATTTTTTATAATATTAGATTGAATATCATTTATTGTCTCTTTTCCATGTTGTTCAATTGCATACGCGATAAGCTCTTCATACGTTAATACATTTACTTTAAGATTAGGAGGTATGAACGGATTATATTTAGAAAAACGATATGCTTGCTTCTCGTAAGACTCTTCGATTTTCTCTGCTACTTTCGTTACTTTTTGACGCAGCAACGAAACGACATCTGTCATCGATTTTTCTAGTAAAAACAAATTAAATAGTGTGACTGCACGATGCGGAATTTGTACAGAATAGTCCTCTTTTAAGTCTCTTTGAAGCAAGTTAGTTGGTGGAGGACTCGCTTCACCATCTACAATATCACAAAGGTCCGTATTCAACTCTAATTCTGCTGTTAATAATGCAGCCATATAACTCCCATTTAAGCCTGCAAAAGGTTCACCTACATGTGTCTCTTTTCCATAGCAAAGGAAACCAGGTAACACCTTCCCAATAGAACCAGTATAAATATACTTATTTTGGTCCCCAGGATGCCTTGAAAACATAGGCTCTGAATTTAGAACCGTTTTAAATTCTAAATCATGTTCTCTTGCTAAATCTAATAATCTCGGAACAGCTGCTCTCATCCCTACGGAGTTCACTTCTTCATCTGGAACAGCTAATAAAAGAACATTCCCATCAAATCTTCCTTCACAAGCTTGCTCAACCATTGCCATTTGTAAAGCTAGACCACATTTCATATCCATTGTCCCTCTACCAAATAGCCAATCTCCCTGTTCTATATCTTCACGTACATGATCTGGTAGTTCATCTTTATGAGAGTAAAACATAGATGTTAACTTTTTAGGATGAAATGCATCTTCTTTCCACACTCCATAATCTTGTACATCTACAACATCAAAATGACTAACAAGAATTACAGTATTTTTCGTACTATCACTTTTCTTTACTAGGGCGGTAACAAAATATCGTCCATCCCCCGTCGGATTTTTTTGCAAATGATGCGGATTTTGTTTGAAATACTGTAAGTCAGATAATTGTTCTACAACAAAGTCTGGTAATATAACTTCAGCTTCTGAACCTGTAATACTAGGAATTTCAACAAGATTGCTTAATAACTGAATCAATTGTTCTTTTGATTGCCACTTTGACATAGTAACCTCCCTATTTTTCCGCATTATGAAAATCAATTCCAATATATGAATAAAAAATAACGACAGTTATCAAAATTATAATTCTGATGTACTGCCGATTTTTATTGAAATTTCATGAGCTGCTTCTTTTACCTTACTAATAAGAAAAGATAGTCGATCATCATTAATACGATGACTAATTAACCCAACACTTAATGCTCCTACTACTTTATGATTGAATCCGATAATAGGTGCAGCTACTGAAGCTGTCCCTTCTGTTTTTTCACCATAACTTACAGCATATCCTTCATTTTCTATTTGTTTTATTTGATTAAGAAGAATTTGCTTTTGTTCTGGTAAAGAAGAAAGTAATTGTTCTACAATGTATTCCATTTCATTCGTTTTCATATTGGCAAGCATCGTTTTATTTGCGGCGCCAATCGAAAGTGGAATCTGTTCCCCTAAGTTATCGATAACCCGAATTTTTAAAGGGCTATCAATTCTTTCAATAATAATAGAATGAGTTCCATTTGGAATGTTCAAATAGACACTTTCTTCCACTTCAGCGGCCAATCGCTTCATCACTTCCCTTGCAACAGATCTATAGTCTACCTTCTCCAATTGACGTAATCCTATTTCCATCCACATTGGCCCAATCTTGTACTGCTTTGTTTCTGAAATTTGTGTAACTAACCCATGCTCCATTAGAGAATTAAGTAATCTATGTACTGTACTAACCGGAAGATGTGTTCCATCAGCTATATCAGAAATAGCCCAATACTCTTTTTCATTTGTAGAATTTAATAGCTTAATAATACTTATCGCTCGATCAATGGACTGTACCATAATTCGCCTCAACTTTACTTGTAGTATGTTTAGCCTAATTAACTATCAATTTATCAAAAATTCAAACTGAAATCAATCAATTTATTTAATTTTCAAAATAAACAAAAGATACGCTATCAACATTTTGAAAACGCAAACAAAAAAATATTGACTTTTCTTTTTAATTATCTGAAAATTAGAACAATATTTCACATCACGGAATACATTCCATAATACGGAAAAACATCAATTTTCATACTACCAATTTTGAAAGTGAGGAAAACAATGACGCAAGTAAACAATACAAACAATGAATTAAAGCGCACAATGAAAAGTAGACATTTATTCATGATTGCACTCGGTGGTGTGATTGGAACGGGGTTATTTAACGGATCTGGTTTTATTATAAGTAAAGCTGGACCTGGCGGATCCGTACTTGCCTTTATGGCCGGTGGATTATTAATGTATCTCGTTATGCTATGTCTTGGTGAGCTTGCTGTAGCCATGCCTGTTTCAGGTTCTTTCCAGGAATATGCCACCAAGTTCATTAATCCTGCAACTGGGTTTACAATCGGATGGTTGTATTGGTTAAGCTGGGCGAATACGACCGGTCTTGAATTTACAACTGCCGGAATTACGATGCAGCGCTGGTTTCCTGATATTCCTGTCTGGGTTTGGTGTTTAATATTTGGTGTTACCATATTCACTATAAACGCATTATCTGCTCGTAGTTATGCAGAAACAGAGTTTTGGTTTTCAAGCATTAAAGTATCTGCCATTATCGCTTTCATTATTCTTGGCGGCGCCGCTATGTTCGGTTTTATTGATTTAAAAGGAAACGAACCAGCCCCGCTATTTTCAAATTTCATAAATCACGGTGGTTTATTCCCAAATGGACTTGCCGCTATCCTATTAACAATGGTTACAGTCAATTATTCCTTCCAAGGTACAGAACTTGTCGGAATCGCAGCTGGTGAAAGTGAAGATCCAGCAAAGACTTTGCCTCGTTCTATTAGAAATATTATATGGCGCACGATGTTTTTCTTCGTTTTAGCAATTTTTGTTCTCGTAGCTTTAATTCCTTGGGAAGGAGCAGGATTAACAAAGAGCCCATTCGTTGCTGTTTTTGATAATATCGGTATTCCGTATGCAGCTGATATTATGAACTTTGTTATTCTTACCGCTGTTCTTTCTGTCGCAAACTCAGGACTGTACGCCGCAACTCGCATGCTTTGGTCATTATCAAAAAATGAAATGGCGCCAGCCTTTTTAAAGAAATTATCATCACGAGGAATACCACTAAACGCTTTAATCTTGACGATAGCTATTTCTGCTTTTTCTCTTTTGACAAGCGTGGTAGCTGCTGAAACGGTTTATTTATGGCTTATTTCAATTTCTGGAGTCATTACAATCATTGTTTGGATGTCAATTTGTGTTTCTCAATTCTTTTTCCGTAAACGCTATTTAGCTGAAGGTGGAAAATTAGAAGACTTAAAATTCAAAACTCCACTTTATCCACTTGTACCCATTCTTGGTTTTGGATTGTATGGCATTATATTAGTAAGTCTTATCTTTATCCCCGATCAAAGACTAGGAATCTACTGTACTGTACCATTTATCATCTTTTGCTACACTTACTATCACTTTAAGATTAAGAAAAAAATCACCAGTAGCACTCATAAAGAAGGTAAAATTAGCGAACCTTTGTAGTACTGTACGATACAGAGAAGACCGCGCATGGATTTCACCTCATGTGCGGTCTTTTATCATTCCTTCATTCATTTTCTCAGGAACAATTCCCCTATTTCTTCTATACTATTGAAATGATTATTTATAGCACTTCGTGTTTTGAATTGTTCAGGAGGTTTTTGCGTTCAAGTGTTATCCTCAAACGGGTCAGTATTGCTACACTCCTTTCCTTTACTTTGGTTTCAAAGATGATGTCGGTATAATTAATGTAGGAAATGCTGTTAGCAATTATTATTTTTTTATTGTTCATAAGTTGATGCTTTTCCTTACTATTACCACTTTGTTTTGATATATTAAATTTATACTACGTCACATTAAAAATTTTAAAATAGACAGGAGTTATATAAGATGATCAAAGGATTCGGAGGAATATTTTGGAGAACTAAAAATATTGATGTTATAAAAAAATGGTACAGCGAAGTATTGAAGATTGAAATAGAAAATTGGAATGGGACTGTGATTAAACCCGAATCAGGAACTGAGACTATCTTTTCTTTCTTCAATGAAGATGACAATTATTTTCCAACAGAACAACAAGTGATGTTAAATTTCCAAGTACATAATCTACATGAGACTATTCACCATCTTGAACAAATTGGTATACCTCTTGAAAAGAAAGAAGAGGTTAGTGAATTTGGAAAGTTTATTTGGATTAAAGATCCTGAAGGACGACTCATCGAGCTTTGGGAGAAATAGTCGATTGTAATCATTCGCTATTAAGATAACGGATAATTTCGTTCAGCCGATGTCTTCGGCTATCCATAATAGATTCCTGTTGCAAATTTGTAGCAGGCTCTATTTTCACTTCATCATTTTCATTTAAACGAGAATCAATTATCCTTAACGACATTTCCTAATCCTTCGTAATTACAATTTGAAATCCCCTCCTCATCAATCATCTACTATTTAAACAAAAACTCCCCTTAAATCAAAAATGATTAAGGGGAGTTTTTCATATGCGATGAAGTTATAGTTCAGATTTCACTCGAACAGAAACATTATTTTTAATTATATTTTTGACATCTTTAAAGCTAACAAAATTGTTACTTTTCTCATCCCAAAGACGGAAACGTAGTGATTGTAAGCTTGTAGCAAGCGTAATCGTTGGTACATTTTTTAACGGAAGCGTATTATTATGTGCCTCTTCTAGTTTATAGTTAGGTACTCTTGGGCTTAAATGGTGAACATGATGGAATCCAATATTACCAGTTAAGAATTGCAAAATTTTTGGAAGCTTATAAAAAGAACTTCCTTCCACTGCCGCTTTCACATATTCCCAATCTTTATCCTCTTCAAAATAAGAATCCTCAAATGTGTGCTGTACGTAAAACAGCCAAATACCTATTGAGCCTGCTATTAAGAATATAGTACCATGTACGAAAAGGAACGATTGCCATCCGATTGCCCAGCAAAGTACCCCTATTAAAGCAACGATTAATATATTCGTCAAATAAGTATTCATACGTTCTTTCTGTCTTGCACCTTTTCGGTTAAATCTATTTTTAAGCAAGAAAACATAAATCGGACCTAATCCAAACATAACGAATGGATTGCGATATAAACGATATGCTAAACGAAGTCTAAATGGTGCAGCTACATATTCATCAACTGTAAGCGTCCAAATATCCCCTGTACCCCTCTTATCCAAATTACCACTCGTAGCGTGGTGAATAGAATGCTCATGCCCCCATTGATCAAATGGGAATAAAGTTAAAACACCCATACATGTTCCAACTATTCTATTTGCACGTCGACTTTTAAAAAAGGAATAATGGGTGCAATCATGAAAAATAATGAAAATTCGTGTCATAAATCCAGCGGCTAACAGAGATGGAACTAATGTTAACCAATAAGAAACTGACAAACTTTTATAAGCAAGGTACCATAAAATAATAAATGGAACTATTGTGTTGATAAGTTGCCAAACACTTTTTTTAATCGTTGATTTTTCAAAAGGAGCAACTTGTTTTTTTAAATTTTTAGTATTTTGTAAGGTCATTTTTCTAATTCCTTTCCTGTATGTTGCTAATTCATATTATAGCATACTATTAGTATCAGGTGTTATGTGTAGATATAATAAATATTTTATACAATGAAAATCTCTTTTTTCTTACTCATTTCTTACAAATTTCTTACGTCCAAAATAGCTTCTATAATAAGAAAGAAGGAGCATTTGTGCCGAGAATTCGAGTTTTTTTCCAATAAATACATAAAAAAAACACAGTGCTTTTTCACATCTGTGTTTCTTATTTTCATTCCAATGAAAACCAAGTAAATTTAGGATTTATACTTTTTTGATAAAAATAAGAATTACATACATGCTATACTATATAATCTATGCGTTTACCATATTACTCACTATTTTCATTTTTACAAACTAAAAATGGTTCGTACATCATTATAGCGTGATTCTCCGTTACATATTGATCTTCTATAAACTGCTTCTGTTGATTATATACTCTGCGTTGAATCACATTATGTCGTATATAACCACCCCAGTATGCAGGCTGAATGGCGTGTTCTTTTTCATAAACTTCATATTGATAAAGTTGCGGATACATTGTTCTCCATTCACCAACTAAATATTTCTCTGTCATATAAAGGTGAAGTTGATATGGTTGATCCGTGTCATTTTTAATTTGCAAATCCAAATAATTATAAAAGCACGTCGCTCCACTTCCAAACGGCTGCGTTCGCCTGGAATCAGGAAAGACATCAAAGCTATGACGATATCGCTCCGTTACTGTCAGCGGTGTATGTAAAGTCATCCAATATATTAAATTTGAAAGCTGACAAAGGCCTCCTCCAATACCTGTTTGAAAAGATCCGTAGTGTAAAACCATACCTTCTACATACCCTTTTTTCCTCGTAGGCTTACCTATTAAACGCCAGTAAGAAAATGTTTCTCCCGGTCTAATGACGATACCATTAAGTTTTTTAATAGCAATTTTTAAATTAACAACCTTATTGTTTTGATACCACATATCTACATCCTTGAGCTTCCGAAGTAGTATTGTTCGGTGCTGAATTGCTGTACATGGCAGCTTTTCTTGTTGGAACCTTTTTGCATATGTTTTTCCGTCTACTAACCACTGAATGTACCTCTTTGTAGAGTAATACCATGTCCCTACTATAATGCGATACTTAGACCGCTGCTTAGGACGTAATTTCACTATATTCATTTTATTCCCTCTCTCTTTCATATGCTGCCATTTCCGTTATTACCCCGACAATTGGTTTCCATATTCACCTGCACAGCATTGAAATACTAATTGGTGCATTCTCTTTTTCTTCAAATAAATTCTAATATACCTCTATTTCAATAAATTGCACTTTTCTTAGTTGCATAATCATTTTTTTTCAATAAATAAAGAGTAAATGTACTCTAGTGAAGATTTTATTTTTTGGATTTCTTTATAATTGTGTGAAACTGCGTCGCAATACGATAAATTGAAATAAACACATTATAAATATAACGGATAATTTTAAACAAATAATAATGAAAATTAAAGGAATTCTAAAGTATTAATATATTTTCTGTAAATATTGAGTGATCATACATTACTTATTAAAACTTTACTATATGTATCAATTCTCTATTCTACAAACGAACTTCTTTATTTTAAGAGAAGCATTTTTTTCCTTTCTTGTTTTTATAAGTCTCTTCTGGAAAACTTTGCGGCAGAATCCAAACATCACTATTTACAGGACAAAACACAAAAAATTGCCAACCAGTTAGCTTAGCAAGGTTAACTAGTTGGCAATTTTTTAACGAGAATGCTTTACAAATAATTGAATTGCTTCTTCCGGTACATAGAACTTCCCATTACTCTCTACAATAATACTTTCTAATTCATACTCTTTATCATTAATACGAATTATATTTTTATTAACACTTAATTGAGCTTCCACTTTATTATGATTTACTACGAGCACTGGGTTTGCTACATCGGTTTTGTCGATTGATACAGTGGCACCAATTCTCTTAAAGGCTTGTTCACTCTCTAAAAATATTTTATTTGTTACTTCTTCTAAGTTAAAGCCCATTGCTTTCGCCATCGTCTTCGCAATGTCTATATTTTGGATTAAGCCTTCTGGTTTTTGTGGTCCATAAGAGTATAAGAATACATCCTCACCTGTATGTCCTCCTGTCGTAAAGCCAATATTTGCACGATTAGCCAATAACGTAGTAAGGATTCGACCTACATCCATTTTCTTTTTTGCCGCTTTTAACTTTTCTTTTTCATCATGAGTTAGATTGTCCAAACCGTATAGTTTAGCTACACCTTCTACATTTGATAAATCAGATTTCAGTTTATTTGTAGTCCCTTCAAGTGTCATTTTCGCCTTTTTCAATGGGGCAATGTATGCAGATACAGGTGTAGTATTATATCCCTTTGTCGTATTCATATTGCCAATAGAGATACCACTGTTGCCATGGTCAGCTACAGCAATGAGCATCGTATTACCGTCTTTCTTCGCAAATTTTAATGCTTCTGCAACCGCATTATCAAATGCCAATACATCACTAATAATCCCAATTGGATCATTCGCATGGGCTGCCCAATCTGGCTTACTTCCTTCTACAAATAAAAAGAAGCCATCTTTATCTTTTGATAATGTTTGAATTGCTTTTTCCGTCATTTGAGAAAGTGTTGGTTGCTCTGGATTTGTTACTTCACGATCCATATCGAACGCAAGGGCATTATGTGAGAAAGAGCCCCAAATTTTATCAGATTTAGAGTTCAATAATGCATCTTTTGTTTCAACTAAGTCGTATCCTTTATCTTGAATCACTTTAACTAAATCTTCACCATCTTTACGGATTCCATTTCTTTTCACAGGCTGTAGTGCTGCTTTTCCCCCGCCTAATACGACATCTATATTTTGATACACTTGCTGCTTCGCAATTATGTCAAAATGCTTGCGGTTAGCATGATGGGCAGAGAACCCAGCAGGAGTAGCATGTTGAATTTCAGATGTAGCAACAATTCCAGTTGCGCGACCAGAGCGCTTTGCACCTTCTAGAACGTTCGCAACTGGCCGCAGCTTCTCCTCTTCTTTAATTGGTTTTAAGCTAGGTGAATTCACAATAGATGGCAATACACCTACATATCCTGAATTTGATTTATTCCCTGTTGCTAAAGCTGTAGCTGCTGGGGCTGAGTCTGTAATAGCGGATTCTGCTGAATATGTGCGAACACCTCCCGTTATGATTTCATCTAATGCAAGCGGTGCCCCTTTATACAAGCGAGCTAACGTTGTTGCTGAAGAGCTCGTTCCATCCATAACCATCATAATTATATTTTTTGGTTGATGTTCTACTTGTTTCACCTTAGCTTCGGCCGCCTGATAATTCATCATGCTTTCAGTACTTAATACACTTAATGTTACAGTTGATACTAATAATATCCCCTTCACTTTTTTACTCAATTTCATCATTTTTGTTCCTCCATAAACTTCACATTCTTTTATATACAAGATCCAATTTTCCATTACGTTTATACAAACTTATATATGTTCTTTTTTATTAGTTCCCTATTGTCATAAAGCTAACAACAATTACCGTCACTTTCGTTCATTAATTAAATAATGTTATATGTCACAGCCCTATATTCTCTACTATTAAAGTGTCATTATTCTCTTCATCATATAAAAATTTGTTTATCAATAAAAACACGATTAAATTAAATAAAAGTTTATTGTTAAACAATAAATTACATGTTAAATTATATAGATAATAATTAAATGAGGTGCTTTTTATGAAACAAGGATCAACACTCTTTTTAAAGACGGCTGTTATTCTTATGGGAATTCCTGTTCTTGCTATGTGCATTTTTTTAGTTCCTAAAATAGGGAATTTCGCTACAGAATTATATCCTGATATTGCATATATTAAATATCTTGTATTTATCAACTTATACGCAACAGCAATACCTTACTATTTCGCACTGTACCAAACGTTTAAGCTGTTAAACTATATTGACAAAAACAACGCATTCTCAAAATTGTCTGTAAAAGCGTTGAAAAATATTAAGAACAGTGCATTAACAATTAGTGTATTATATGTATTAGGCATGCCGCTTTTCTATCTCGTGGCAGAGAGAGATGACGCCCCGGGCATTATTATTATTGGAATGATTATGATTTTTGCTTCATTGGTTATCGCTGTCTTTGCTGCCGTTCTCCAAAGACTATTAAAAGATGCTATTAATATAAAATCAGAAAATGATTTAACGGTCTGAGGTGAATAATATGGCAATAATAATTAATATTGATGTAATGTTAGCGAAAAGAAAAATGAGTGTAACAGAGCTTTCGGAGAAGGTTGGAATTACAATGGCTAACCTTTCTATTTTGAAAAACGGAAAAGCAAAAGCGATTCGATTTTCAACTTTAGAAGCAATTTGTAAAGCATTAGAATGTCAACCAGGAGATATTTTAGAATATCAACCTGAAGATACCGAATAAAAAGAGTCCTTCTCACATGAAGGACTCTTTTTATTGCACATTACGGTGCGAAATTAATTTGACCAGTAAACAATAAGATAATCGTGATAATCCAAAATATAAAAAATGATGAGGACAGTATGAATGAAAGAATACCTATCCCCTTCTTCTCTGTTTTTTTCGTCATTATAATTATTGAAAGTATGATACCTACGCCTGTAAGAGCAATAGTAATATAATCTCCCACTATATTACCCGCATTCGCTATCCTCGTTGGAGTTATAAAAACGAATAAAAAACACAAAATTCCAATAAGTAAAGATATATAGCTTATTATACTGTACTTCTTTTTGAGGACTATTTCGGTTTTCATCATAACCCACCCCTTCTGTATAGCTATGATTTCATACTAGCACGAATAACTATAATTTGGTTTTATTTTACCGCCTATAGCACTTTTATTGAGTTAATTTCTTTTTAATACTTTTTTTAAAAAATATATTGGACCTACTACCAAATATGCTGGGTTTGATAAGAAAGTCGGCTTCTTACCTTCAATTGCATGACCTACAAATTGAAAAATCCATCCTAATATAAATAATGATAGCCCTAATTTCCAATTCACGAATAAAATGAATATAGAAATGATAATTGTAGGAATACCAATAAAGTGAAAAAATTTATTCATTGGATGTTGATGGTCGTCTCGATATTTTTTAAACATTTTTTAAAAGTCCATATCTTAACCCCTCTCCATTATTAAAAATCTTATTTTAATTTGAAACTAACGAAAGTAAATTTTCTTCTACTAATATATATGCAGGTGTACCATGTATAACCTGTAAAGCCAATCCTTTTAAAGAAACTAATAAAGCTCTTGAAAAAGCTTCCTAAAATAATTAACCTACTACATATAAAATAACCTCTACTTTTTGTATGAAAAGTAAAGGTTATTTTCAAACCATTTATAAAGAAACCTCTCTATCAACCACTACCTTAAAAAATTCCGAGTAATGTGCCAAAGAATAGTCCGCTACATCACAAATCCCTTGAAACATGCATGTTGAAATACCTAATTCCTTTGCAGGTAATAAATCTAACTCTCTATCTCCAATAGCTAAATCAATATTGTACTTCCTATGTAAATGATCATACGCTAAAGAATTCGGTTTTCGAGGGAAACCATCGTCAATTGTAACCATATCGACGAAGTATTTATCCCATCCGTAATATTTTAAAATTTCCATAACCCCTGCTTTATGTTTATGGGTCATGATTACATTTTTATCTGCAAATTTCAAAACCTTTTCGACACCAGCAAAAGGCTTCATATCTTTTGGAGTAAATTTCTTCTTCAAAATTTTAATCTTTTCTTCCTGCTCACATGAAATATTATAATAATGAATTGCGTGAGAATATGATATTTTCAAGTTTTTGTATATTTCTTGTTCATCTACTGTATCACCTAATATTTCAGAAAGCATCTTCGTATATGCAGGATACGTATCAAATAACGTCCCATCAAAATCCCACAAAATATTCATTGTATTCACCCTTCTATTTCCGAATCATTGTATGACTAAATCCGCCCTATCCTTCGGCAATTCCATTTCTAAATAATACTCCTCTGCTTTCCAATACCTGTTTTGAAACTTTGAAAGTTTCTTTTGTGTCTCTTCGCTTTCACGCTGAAACCTTGTTTCCCTTGGACAGTCCAAATACACCATATAATGAAAGAAATCTCTCCATTCTTTTCGCTGTAGAAAAACTCCTTCAATTACAATTACACCTACAATAGGGATCTGGACTTTTTTCATTTCACATGAATCTGTATCATCATAATAGAAAGGCAATTTCAATTTCGTTTCATGTTGTAACTTTTGAAAAAATTTCTGCCGCAAGTATGCAATATCCCACTGTAAATGATAGTACTCATACCATTCTTCATATCCTGTTTGATATCGTTTATTACGCTCCACTATATGATCATCAATATGGAAAATATGAAACGGAATGCCTTCTTGTTTCATATTTTCTTTTAATTTTGTTGCGAATGTTGTTTTTCCTGAACGACTTAAACCATCTATTCCGATAATGAATCGGTTTTCTTTATGTTTCTTCATTATACTTATAATTTCACTCGTACTCATTGCTTCTTCCACTCTTCTTTTAATAAAGAAAATAAAATGGTATCATGAGCAACTCCATTTTGAATCATATGTTTTCGAAGTAATCCCTCTTCTTGAAACCCTGCTTTTTTTAGCAATTTTTGAGATGCCTTATTTTCTACATATACGACAGCTGCGATTCTTATAAGTTGCAGCTTTTCAAATCCGTAAGTTAAGATGGCTTGTAATGCTTCGGATGCATATCCCTTTCCCCAATATATATCATCTAATTCATAACCAATTTCAGCTCGTTTATGATGATTGTTAATTAAATGAAATCCGCACGTTCCGATTAATTGGTCCGTCCCTTTTTTCTCTATTCCCCAGCGAAACACATTGCCTTCTTCATAACGATTTTTAAACGTTTGAATCGTTGTTTTCGCTTGCTCAATATTTTCGAAAGAATCCATTCCGAAATATCGTATAACAGATTCTTTCGAAAAATATTGGAACATCATTTCTGCATCTAATAGTGTAAGTTCTCTTAAAAGTAAACGTTCTGTTTCTAGTTTCGGAAATTCCATCTCTTTTTCTCCCTCTATTCTAATGAACTGCAAATTTCAATATAATTTCCATCTGGATCAGCAATGTAGGCAATTGTTTGTCCCCATGGTTTCACAATTGGTTCTACTAAAACTTTAATACCTTGCTCTCTGAATTGCTCAATTGTTTCTTGTACATTCTCAACTACGAATCCTAATTCGAAGTGAGAAGATTGTAATTCACCTTCTGTAAGCGGTAGTCCTGTTAATTCTTTCACGTCTTCTCGTGTATTCATCGCTAATATTGTAGATCCAGTATTAAATTCAATATATGTACCATGCTCAGCTTTTATAGGTAACTGTAAAGTATCTTTATAGAATCTTAAACATTCTTCAAACTTTTCTACATATAAAATGATGTATTTCATTTTTAAATTCATGTTACATCCCCCTTTTGTATTCATCCCTAAAAATTCGACAAAAACTACAAAAAAACCTTGTTCTTCCTACAAATGAACATAAAAAAATGAGGCCGATTTCTCGGCCTCCCAGCTTATTGGCATAAAACAGGAGATTTGGTTTGGACATAACCAGTTCGTACTTTTATTATATTTTATTTTTTCTGAATTTTAAATACTTTAAACACCTATTTATATTGAGAAAGTTTTTTTACTTGCATAAAATTATACTGTTTAAGAAATGCTACAAATGGAGGTGTATACATATGGAACCAATGCTTTGTCCAAGCTGTAAAACAAATCGTACTCGCTTTAACATTCTTGAGCAACAAGTAAAACCAGTAAAGTTAAATCCTCAAACTGGTCAAGTAGAAGAAGAGTATACTAATGAAACGATGAATGCTTTTCATATGGCTTATCAAGGACCTACATACCGAGTCCAATGCGCTGTATGCGGACTTGTTGAAAACCCTGAACAATTTATTAAACCTGCTCAAAATCAGTCTTTCTCATAAAGTGAAACTTTAATCAGTGGAGGTTTTGTTCATCCCCCACTGATTATTAGCCTTCACCAATCGGGATTTTACGGGTAGTTGATCCCCCACCTAACTTTTTTGCTTTCGCTGAATTTTGAGGTGGGGGTCTTACTGCCCGTTAATGCGGGATAAAATATTGTTAATCAGTAGTTCCTTATTTATGATTTTTTAGGTATTGTTACGGGATATCTCCATCTACAATTGTTCGTTCTATACCTTGAATACACATATTTTTATTGTGTAAAAAATAGCGAACAAAAATAAAAAATATATAAGAATTAAAGAAGATAATTCCCATATCCCCCTTCTTTAATAATTCCACTCTTTGTTACAATATTTCCTTTTTCAACTGTTTAATCTTCCAAGTTATATTAATAAATATATATAAATACATACATCCTATAAACCCTACCATACCTTTAAATATATAAGGAATTCTAGATTCTGATGGTCCAAGAAAACATAAGTAAAACGTTGGCATTATCGTTACAAACACAATTACAAAGAATAGTAATAACTCATTTAGTTTTTGTATCCTCGTATCCTTTTCTGAATATATATCAGGCAACTCATTTTCTTCTTCTACTTCTTTACAAAAATAATTCCATTTTGCAAAACTCGTTACATGTTTCCATCCACACATTTCATATATATCAATATTTTCTTGTTGCTTTTCTTTTGAATCTTTATAATCCAATCTAAAATCCGCTTTATATACTACATCTTTCGGCTCAGTTTTCTTAAACGTATACATTACATTATACTTTTGTAAAGCCCAACCTTTTTGATGCATTTTTCTTAAAAAGTCTTCTTCTTTTTCTAAACTCCATACCGCGAAAGGTTTGAATATCTTCTTTGTCCCCATCTTCCATTCACTCCCCTAATATACTGTTTCCATTTCTTACAGATCTCTGTAACCTGTTATACTCTAGCTCTAAAACTTCTCTTCCAAACGGCGTTAACTCATAGCACTTCTTTCTATCTGTAGAGGCCACTTCAACAATTAACTTCTCTTTTAGTAACTTCGTCGTATTCCCATATAAAGTACCAGGACCGAGCCTTACTTCCCCTTTTGTCATCTCTTCCACCATTTGCATAATTCCATATCCGTGCATTGGTTTCACTAATGACAAAAGTATGTAATACGTCGCCTCTGTTAACGGAATATATTTTTGTGCTTTTGCATTCATTATACCTACCTCCGATACATCGTCTTATGATATATCGATTAACGATACATCGTATAACGATATTGCATAATCATATTCCAAAATATACAAGTATAATTTAATAATTAAATATCCATTTCTTTAAATTGAAAAATCATACCTATTTTCAGAATAATTTGTTAAAATATAGAAACATTAACTCTTTTATAATGAAAGGAATGATACATATGATTCATACATTAAAAGAAAATATAGGGTGTGTGTTTGTTGGTAAAGAAAATGTTATTGATCTACTACTCGTTTCTCTACTTGCTGATGGACATGTACTGCTTGAAGACGTGCCTGGTACCGGGAAAACGTTGCTGGCGAAAACAATTTCAAAAAGTATTGGTGGTAATTTCTCTCGTGTTCAATTTACCCCTGATGTACTTCCGAGTGATGTAACAGGTATTGAATATTTCAATCCGAAAACGAGTGAATTCGAATTAAGACTTGGACCAGTTATGACGAACATTTTACTAGCAGATGAAATTAACCGTGCAATGCCGAGAACACAGTCTAGTTTGTTAGAATCAATGGAAGAACGACAAGTAACGCTTGAAAAACAGTCTACTCCTCTTCCGAAACCGTTCTTTGTTATTGCGACGCAAAATCCAATTGAATCACAAGGAACTTTCCCTCTTCCTGATGCACAGCTCGATCGCTTTTTAATGACAATTGCAATTGGTTATCCGGCCCCAGAAGATGAGTTACAAATGATGCGACGTTTTCGTAACGATACACCATTAGAAAGTGTTACATCTGTTATCTCTTTAGAAGACATTTTAGAAGCGCAGAAACAAGTAAAAGAAATTTTCGTATCAGAACCGTTAGAACATTACATAATTAAACTTGCGCAAGCTACTCGAAATCACGATTACATTGCTAACGGTGTAAGCCCACGTGCCACTTTAGCTTTAGTGCGCGCAGTTCAAGCATTAGCCTTTTTACGTGGCAGAGAATATTGTACGCCTGAAGATATTCAATTTTTAGTTCCTTCTGTTTGGAATCACCGTATCGTCTTATCAATGGAAGGTGCATTACGCACGACAAAGAATGAAATTATGCAAAGGATTTTAAAAAAAGTTGATGTACCTGTGGAGATTGAACAAGCATGAATGGTCAACGCGTTGTAACTGTACCTTTATTTTTCCAGCTTCATATTATTCAATTAACTGTGCCAGTCGCGTTACTTTTCACATTCTTTTTCCCGCAACGAATGTTTATGTTTCTCTTTTTCTTCTATTATTTATTTGCGATTTTCATTTATAAATACGTCGCTTTCATAGAGAAAAAGTTTCAAGTTATAAATGAGAAACAGACGACTCGGCTATTTCCTGATGAAACTGGACAATTTTTTATTCATTTAAAAAATGGAGCAAGCATACCACTCGTGAATGGGGTTTGTTATTTTCATTTACATTCATCTCTTATACCGCATAAAGATCAAGGAATTGAACAAATTTCAAAGACATTATTCTCCTTTCCATTTTCACAACCTGCACATTCAGCGCAAAAATGGGATTTAACATTAACTGCGACGAAGCGTGGTGTGTTTCAAATTGAACAGTTCGAATGTGTATTAAAAGATCCATTTCATCAATTGAATGTACATTTACCTGTTTTTGATAAATTAAAGACCGAAATTATTGTGTATCCTTCTCCTAAAGAAGTAGCAGGCTTGCAAGAACTTCAGCAACTATTAAATGGTTCATATCGAACAAATTTTTCTTTTTACAATGATGAAACATCTATTATCGGTGTGAAACGATATGAACGTGAATCATTCCGCTCTATTCATTGGAAAGCATCTGCTAAAATGCAGGAATTACAAGCAAAGCAATATGAACCAGTAAAAAATTATAGCTGGACAATTTGTCTATCTTTAGCTGCTAATCGCGGGTTTGGTTGGAGAGATAATGTAGAAGAACTTATTTCATATGCAACATATATTTGCCAGTACGCAACGAAGCAGCAAATTCCGTTTGAATTGTTTATTAGTGTATTAGCAGAAGGTGGCCCTCTGCACTTACCATTAAACGAAGGACAAATGCATTATGGGAAGGCATTAGAGGAATTGGCACGTATTTCAGATGATAGTACACTTCTTCCAAAACAAGGATTTCTTCACTATGTAACGAGAAAAAGAGAACGCTCGTCTACGATGATTTACATCGGTATACAGAAGAATGAGCTCCCTCTTCTAACGCAACCTACATTTCTCATAAATATTGAAGGGATGGTGGAAGCAGTTGAAAACTTGGCTCTATCACGTTAATGACTTTATTCTGCTGCTTCTCCTTTCGTTATTAACGGAAAGAGACGAAATAGTTGGTATTGCTATATTTTTAGCGACCGGTTATGTAGGAGTACTTCTTATTAATAAATTAATGAAGAAAAAAACAACAGGATTTGTAATACTGTTAGTTGCTCAAATAGTCGGTTGTTCTTTCATCCTACCTTTTTCTCTTTTTGGCACAATTATGTTACCGCTTTTCTTCTTTATCGTACATGCAATTGGACCTGGGTATCCGGTGCAAAAGTCGTTAAGCGGTATTTTATGGTTTGTATTTTCAGCTATATTTCATGCCCCTTTTCCACCGTTATGGAAATTGTTATTATTAGTTTTACACATTATGATTACATTTTGGCAAACAGGTTCAAATCGTAATCAACAGCTATTACGTTTCACTTCTATTATTGCCATTGGAACAATTAGTGCTTTACTTATTCCGGTATTCCCTTATATTCGTCTTGTTTTTTCTTATATCGTTCAAGTAGTTGCGTTAGGATTCGGATACGCTATCAATCCGTTGTTTTCGGCAGCTGCATTAAAAGAAACAGATGATTTTTGGTCGAATAAAGGGAATCTAAAAGATCCTACTATTAAAGATGATCTGGAGCCACTTCCTTTTGATCCAACTCTTATAAATAGCATAACCATAATAGTCTGTACCACCATCACCATTTATATCGTTTGGAAAATAATAAAACATCGAAAACATTTAAGTTTACCAAATATACCATTCTTCGAATCTACAATCATTACTGATAAAGAAGGTATGAGCCAAAAACGAATGAAGCGAAATAAACCACCACATAATGAAATTCGAAAAGAAATTTTCAAGCTGGAAAGTAAATTATCCCCTCCTTTAAACCGGGAACGAGGAGAAACAGTTGAAGTATGGTTAGAAAGAATTCATGATGATGAAGGTATACATATTCAGAGGCATATTATTATAGATGCGTATAATGCAGTACGTTATTCAAATGGTGAAAACGTTGTACTTCTGAATGAATTTAAAGAAGAGGTTCATAAGCTTTATGCGTATGAGAAGAGTTTGAAGAAAAAGAAAAAATGATGTATACAAAAAGACTCCTATTAATGAACTGAACCCAAAAAATTAGACAAATATATTAAGCAGCTACTAAGGATTGAACTCTGTATTGCACAGGGGACAATCCTTTTAGTTTTGTTTTAATTCTTTTGTGATTGTAGTAATGAATATAAGTTTCTAGTTCTTGCTTAAATTGTTCCATACTTTCAAACTCTTTAAGATAAAGTAATTCAGACTTTAATAAGCCAAAGAAATTTTCCATGACTGCATTATCTAAGCAATTTCCCTTACGGGACATACTTTGGATAACGTTATGTTTTTTAAGCGACTGATGATATTGTCGCATTTGATAATGCCAACCTTGATCCGAGTGTAAAATAGGAGTTTCCTTATCATTCAAACGTTGAAACGCCTTATTCAACATTTTAGAAACAAGGGAATAGGCAGGTCTATGTTCTATATTGTAAGCTATAATTTCTCCGTTATATAAGTCTAAAATGGGTGATAGATATAGTTTTTTACCATGTAAGTGGAACTCCGTCACATCTGTTACCCATTTTTCATTTGGTTTTGATGCGTGAAAATTACGTTTTAAAATATTAGGAGCGAATTTCCCGACAGTCCCTTTATATGAACGATATTTTTTTAATCGAACAAGACATTTTAATCCCAGGATATTCATTAAACGTCGAACGGTTTTATGATTTAATGCATGGCCTCGATTACGTAATTCCAATGTAATACGACGATAACCATACCTCCCAAAATTCTCACTAAAGATCTCTTTAATTAATTCTTTAACTTTCTTATATTTATCTGGACGTTTCGCTTGTTTCATCCAGTAATAGTACGTACTACGAGCGATATTAGCGACTTTCACAAGGTCAACGACCTTGTATTTATGCCTTAATTCATAAATCAATTGCGCTTTGTCTTGGTCTGTGATGTTTTCTTCTTTTGAACTAAGGCATTCAACTTTTTTAAATAGTCATTTTCCATACGCAGACGTTCATTCTCTGCTTGTAGCGCTTCTATAGAACCTTCAAGAGATACTTCGTTTTGTTTTAAATGTTGTAGCTTAGCTTTTTCTTTGGCCATGGTTAGACGCCCCTTTTTCTTTGATTTTAGGGCATCTAATCCTTCTGTTTCATATGCTACTTTCCATTTTCGGAGTGTTTCGCAAGAAGGAATATTAAAAAAAGCAGCTGTTTCTCTCAGAGATGTCCCATTTTCATTCATATAATGAATTACATCTAGTTTATACTCGAGAGAGTAAGTTGTATAGCGTTTTTCAAACGCCTTTTCCCCTGAAAATTCAAACCGTTTAATCCATTGATAAAGTTCTCTAGGATAAACCCCTATAGAATTAGCAATGGTTTTTCCGCCTTCCGTACCTTCTAGATATCGTTTTACTGCTTGTATTTTATCTTTTGAAGAAAATTTAGCCATAAAAAATGCACCTCCAATTGTTAATTATGTGTCTAACAATTGGGGTGCACTTCATTAAACTAGGAGTCTTTTTGTAAAAGTCCACGTTGCTTTTCACAAATTATGCTTTTTTTCCTGCTTCAATTTCTAAAGATTCTTCATGCCACCAAAGTGTTTCTTCCGGATCCTCTTTAGCAATTTGGCGTGCTTCTTTTTTCGATTCTACTGTAGGATATGAACCTTTTAGCGCACGTCCTGATGTTGTAACGAATAGTACACTAAATACGACTAATCCAATTATACTTACACCTGCTAAATAAAATGCTGGTGCGAGCGGATTACCGGTTGCATGAACTAAGTATGAACATACGAGCGGTGTTGTTCCACCGAATATAGATACAGAAATATTAAAGGAGATCGAGAGTGCTCGATAACGTACATCGGTGAAAAAGAGTGATGGTAATAACGAAGGTAGTGTTCCTTCATACACACTTAGGAAGAAACCTAATACGAAAATACCTGCAAATATAGCTGCAATATGTCCGTTACCTATTAGTAAAAATGCTGGAATTGCAAATACGCTTAAACCAAGTAAACCAATTTGCACGACGCGTTTATTACCAATTTTATCACTTAATTTACCGAAATAAAGTGCTAATGGAATCATAAGTGCCATCGTAATTGAAATAATTAATAAGCCAGTTGTTTCTTTGACTTTAAGTACTTGAGTTAAATAAGAAGGAATATACGAAAGAATCATATAATTCGTAATATTAAAGAAGGCGACAATTACTGTGCTTAATAAGAAGTCTTTTTTGTGATATTTAATAATATCCATAAATGAAAATTGTTCATTGTCTTCAGATTCCTCTTGTGCTTTTTCCATCTCTTCAAAGATGGGAGATTCATCTAAATGACGGCGTAAATATAAACCGACCAAGCCTATTGGTGCAGCTATTAAGAAAGGAATACGCCAGCCCCAGCTGAGCATTTGCTCATCTGTTAACAATAACGTTAAAATGGTAACAATTACCGAAGCAGCAATGTAACCTGAGAGTGTTCCAATTTCAAGACCACTACCGAGTATACCACGCTTTTTATCTGGAGAAGATTCTGCGATATAAACCATTGCTCCTGAATATTCGCCGCCTGTAGAGAAGCCTTGAATCATTCGGGCAACTAAAAGTAGTATTGGTGCCCATACACCAATTTGTTCATAGGTTGGTAGTAATGCGATGAATAATGTAGAAAGTGCCATTAAAATAATAGTAGTACTTAATACGATTTTTCGGCCATACTTATCTCCTATTCTACCAAAGAATACACCTCCGATTGGTCGAACGAGAAAGGCCGCTGCAAATGTACCAAATGTAAGTACAAGCTGCAAACCGCTATTATTAACACCTGAGAAGAATAATTGACTTAAAATTACCGCTAAATACGCGTATAATCCGAAGTCAAACCACTCCATTGCATTCCCTATACCAGTAGCAACCACTGCTTTCCTGGCTTGTTTAGGATTGACAATATTAACGTCTTGAGGTTCAAAATTTAAATCATTATTTTGTTGCATATAATAAAACAGCTCCTTGTTTAATTTAACTTCTTTAAGCACACCTTCTCTTATTGAATAAAATTAATTCGAAGCACTTAAGGAAAATTAATGTCTCCTTATCTGTTATTATTGTTTCACATAATTAATTATTTGTCCAATGAGATGCTCTCTATGTTAAGTAATTTACTATTTTAAAAAGCTGAAGAAGGCGCTAAAATAGCGCCTTCTTCAGCTTTTTATATTTTTTTATATTTTTTTAAATACTTGCTGTAGCTGCTATGCTATGAACACAGGAAATAAACTCATAAGTGAATGCGTCAATTTCCTCTTTCGTAATAATATACGGCGGAAGTAATCGAATAATATTCCCTTGTGTTACATCGACTAACATTCCTTTATTCATTAGCTCAATCTGTAATTTCTTCACATTTTCATTCGTGTCATTCACACTTATCCCAAACATCATCCCCACATGACGAACTTCCTGAATATAATAAGAATTTTCTTTCTGAATGTCTTGCAGTTTATCATTCAAATATAGTGACGTTTCATAAGCTTCTTGCATTAACCCATCATCAAGTAATGTATTTAATACCGTTAAACCTAAAGCTGTTCCCATTGATGAATGAGCAAATGTAGTGCCATGATCTCCTGGTGAAAATACATCGCATAGCTTTTCACCTACAATAATTCCCCCTAGCGGTATCCCTCCTCCTGCGCCTTTACCAATTTGAATAATATCCGGTGTAATATTAGAATTTTGATAAGCGAACAATTTCCCCGTTCTACCCATACCACTTTGTACTTCATCAACGATAAGCAGCACATTATACTTGTCACAAAGATGTTGAACACCATATAAATATTCACTTGATAAAGGATATATCCCGCCACTTCCTAATACAGGCTCTAACATAATTGCAATAGGCTTTTCATTTAAAATTGTTTCTTCTAATTGCTCTATATTCTCACGCTCTACTTCGTATACAGGAATAGATGTTTTAGGGAAACTTTGATATACATTTTCTTGTCTCGTAAAATGAAGTGCCCCTAACGTTCGCCCGTGGAAACTACCTTTGAGCACAACGACACCTTCTCGCTCTTCATTCGTAATAGATCTATATTTATCAATTAATTTCAACGTTGTTTCTGTCGCTTCCGTACCAGAGTTTGTAAAAAATACTTTGCCGTTTTTTAAAGAGTACTCAACTAATTTCTTTGCATACTCAATCGCAACTGGGTTTAAAAAGTGAAATGGAAGATGCAACGATTTCGTAACTTGCTCCATTGTCGTTTGCACAATTTTAGGATGATTGTATCCTAATACATTTACTCCTACGCCAGAAAACATATCTAAATACTCTTTTCCATTCACATCATACAGTTGACAACCTTCTCCTCTTTCTATTGCAACCTCCGTACGGCAATACGTAGGCATCATATATTCTTTATCTAATTGAAACCAATCCGACATGTTCATTTCCTCCTAGTTATTTTTACTATTTTTTTAATGACCATTATCTATAAAGTTATTTATCAATTAATTTTTAAGATTAAAATTTTAATAGTGTGTTTTCTCTTTCCGATATTCATTTTTCCATAATTTCTTCTATTTCAACAGGTCCACTCTATATGCGTTTTTTTCATCTAGCGGTATGTTACTACTTTGAACTTTGTATGTAATACATAATCAAGGCTATAGAATCATATTTAGTAACAATCGAAGAAAAAATTTGGAGGCTATATCGATGAATGAAAAATATAATAAAAAGAGGCAACCCTTATTAGGAGAAGACCTTAATCAAAATCGAGAACTTAATGAACAAGCTACACTTCACTCTCAAACAGTCGGTTCACGTGGACCTGTTCTCAAGCAAGATAGTGTACTGCATGAAACGTTACAAGAATTTATACATGAAAAAATTGTAGAAAGACCTGTTCATGTAAAAGGTTTTGGGGCATTCGGTTATTTTCAAACGATCTATCCGATGTCTGCACATACAAAGCTAAGTTTTTTACAACATTCTAATGAGAAAGTTCCTGTTATGGTACGGTTTTCGTTAGCTGTTAGTACGAAAGGAACACCAGATACTTCTAGAAATGTACGCGGATTTTCCACAAAATTTTATACAAAAGAAGGCGTTTTCGATCTTTTATGTAATCACATTCCTGTCTTTTCCGTTCGTGATCCGATGCGTTTCCCTGAAACGATTAAAGCGTTGTTGCCTTCACCTAAAAATAACTTAATAGATCCGGATAGATTTTGGCATTTTGTCGCTAGAGCACCCGAATCCATTCATTTTGTTGTCCGTTTATACTCTAATGTCGGTACGGTAAAAAGTCTTCGTCACATCCCAGGACATAGTGTAAATACATACGTTTGGAGAAATGCTGAAGGCAATCGAAAGTACGTAAAGTATCATTGGTATCCTTTTGAAGGTGTACAATTCATTACTAGTAAGGAAGCTACTAAACTAGCTGCTGAAAATCCGGATTATAGTGGGAAAGATTTATATGATGCAATTGAGGCTGGTAAATCCGTGGAGTATGGTTTATATGTCCAGCTCATGGATCCAAAAGATGAAGTACATCTTTCTTATGATCCGCTAGATGATACAAAAGTATGGGATGAAAAGATGTACCCTCTTATACCAGTCGGTAAAATGGTATTAAATAAAAACCCTGAAAATTATATGGAACAAGTAGAAAAAGTCGCCTTCTCCCCTTCTAATTTACTAGATGGTGCAGAACTATCTGATGATAAAATGTTGCAAGGGCGTGCTAACATTTATAGCGATTCTCAAAGAAGAAGAATTGGACCCGAATTTCGAAAATTAGCGATTAACCAACAGCAAAATTGGACACCTGCTAATCAAATAACAAGCGGTGATGGAAGGTATGTTGAAGGTAAACTTGAAAGAGCTCCTATAACGAAACAGAATGACTTTACGCAGGCTGGTGAATTTTATACGCAGTTAAAACCAATAGAAAAAGAATATCTTGCTGAAAATTTAGCTAATGATTTGAAAGGTATATCTGATGATATTAGGAAGATCGTTTTGGAGTATTTCAATCGAGTATCCACTGATTTGAAAACAAAAATTGAGACAAAAATGAAAGAGCATTAAGAAGATTAAAACATACTTTCCGAATGAGAATTCAAATCTATATTAATTATTTTCTTGTCAAAATCCAATGAGTTTATTTAATTAAAAAATGTAAAGCCAATATATCCCTGTTCTATAATTAGAACAGGGATATATTGAAGTAGTTTAATGTTTAACATTAAATACTTTATTTCGCTAAAAAATGCAATAAGTAGCCTTTCAAAACAAACTATAGTAAACTACTTTACTTGTACCGTATAATTCCCTGTTCCACCACCATACTTATATACACTTAAGTAATATTTCCCTGGCTTTGCATTATAATTTCCAAGCAATTTGTTTCCATCACGTTTTGTTGCATAAGCTACATAATTGTTTAGATCTGATTCAGAATATAATACCCAGTTCAGTCCCAGATTTTGTTCGTTCGTAACAGAAATTTGTAAATCTTTTTGATCCTTTACATCAATAACAAATTTATCTCCCTGATCTTGATCGCTCAAGGTTCCTCTTAACAAAATATTCAAAGATAGTGGGTTTGCTGTTTCAAATGAATTATTTGGTTCTTTTTCTACAGCCGTACCTTCTTCCGTATTTACTCCGCTAAACACAACATCATATTCAAATTGTCCAGCATGATTAACACGGTAATTTATAAAATAAGCAGTCAATGTTTTATATCCAGTCCACTCTTTTCCTGAAATACGTTTCAACATTTCATTTGTTGCTTCATTCATTACTTTCCAATCCTCAATCTCTCCTTTTGCTGAACTTCCAGTATATGTCCCCTGTAGTGTAAATGTATTAAAGAATTGTGATTTATTCTTTGTTACTTTCACACCTTTTAACTTTGCTTCATTCGTAATATCTGAAGTAATGTCCGAAAGCGATTTTGGATCATGCTGCGCTAAGTACTCATCTGATACTTGTGGGATTGTATACTTATCGCGATTATCTATAAGCATTTGCATATAAGATTGATATTCTTCATTTAAGTTATTATCTTTGCTTAATGCAGAACGGTATGCGTCGTAACTTGAAACATCATTTGCACGAATTAAATCATGCACTTTATCGAACATTTCAGGACGTTTATTATACATATATGATTGCAATGCAAACGAATAGTTATAAAAATCCCACGTTCCATATTTCGCATTTAATGTTTGTGATGCTGTATAGCGTTTTGCAGGATCATTAGATAACCCACCAATTATACTTTTTCGCGGTACTACACTATTTAATCGCGTTGAACCTGCAAAGAACTCTGCATTTCCTTCTTCAAACCATGTTAAACGTTCATTTTGATACATTTCCCCTTGGCCCCATAATCCCTGAACCTCGTACCTTCCTTGTAAGTAGTGTGTAAATTCATGGCGGAACAATTCTTCCAAACTATAAATACTTTGCTCTGGTGTACGTTCATATGTAAAGAAAGTTCCCGTTCCTTCAATATAAATTCCACCATTATTCGTTTCATATCCGTACAGTTGACGATTAAATTGATACTCATCTGGACTATTATAAATAACCATCGTTAGCACATCATCCGCATGTCCATTTTCAAGTGGTTTATCGCTACCAACTGTACGATAAAATTGAGAACGTACTTCTTTCGCTGCCCAGTATAGTCGCTTAATTTTCTCTTCACTAACCTTATCCCCAGCTTTAAAGACAATTGCTCCATCATCAAACGTATACGTTTTCGGTAAATATTTCTTTTTACCCTCTTCTCGAATTTGATCTAAATTTACAGTTTTTCCGTTCGCATCTATTCCTCCATAATTTGTAGTAATTTGTTCTGCCGCAACAAAGTATTGCTCTCCTAAAAATGGATAAATTCGCATTGCATCTGTAACAACTTGTTGTCCTTTTGTCGGCGTGCTATGAAGCTTGCCCAATCGGCCAGCATAGTAAATTCCGTTATTTATTAACCATCCATTTTTATCTGATACAGTACCAAGTAGTGCGAAACGACTTACTTCATTAATAAAGTTATCGATATTTCGATACCATATCGTATCTTTCGGCTCTTTTCCAGTCGTGTACATATCCGTCTGAATATCAAAGTCAATTCCCTTCATCAACTCATATATAGCGTCTCCTTTTGTTCGGTCTTCAATGAAAGTTGCAAGATTATCGTTATATTGTTTAAAAATTTCACCTGCATATAAAACCGTTTCAACATCTGCTGATGCATTTCCAATTAATTTTCCATATGATGAAATTACTTTATTTTGTTCTGATGTACCAAGTTTGAAATTTGGATTTTTTGCAATTGTTTTTAAAGCTGGTAAACATTTATCATGGTAGCTACGCTCATTTAGTTTGCTTAATTCATCATGGTAAAAACCTAAATAAAATGCTGCACGTAGCGCTTCTACTAATGTTTCAATCCCTTTTGAGTCATCTTTCGTATAAGCTTGTCCTTGTTCTGCTAGTTTATTAATAATCGCTTGCATTCGGCTATCATCTTGATAGAATTTAAGACTATCACTATTAAACTGAAATAATTCCGGAATTTGATACCATTTAATAGTCACAAGAAGATCAGTTAATTGTTTGTTACTTAATTGATTTAACTCAGCCATCGAATACTTTTTTTCTTCAGCTAACGGTTTAATATTATCGGTTGGTGCTAGTGGACGCTGCGATAAATCCGCTAACTTTAACCGTTTTGTAAAAGATGCATTTTCTTGTACTTTTGAAGGGTGCGCCAATTCATCAACAGATTTCTGTATGCCAACCGGCTCCATTTGTAATACGTTCTTCACATTTTTCTCTTTTGTCTCTGCTTGAATTTGCAAACCATTACATGTTATTGTCACTAGTCCAACACCAAGAATCCACTTAGAAATTTTCGAATATTTAACCATACCATTGCCCCCTAATAATTTAAAAGAAAATTCTGAATTTTAAAATCAAAAAACTACTTATTTATATGTATTTACAGTTCCGCTATAAATACAACTATGATCAATAATGCAATAGTAGCTTGTTTTATACTATTACGAGTACAGATTCCTTATATACAATCTCCCTTCCTTACATGTAATACAAGCAAAAACTGTGCCAATCATATTTCTTATGAATAGCCAACATTCTTTTATAAATACTGTAGAATAAAATATACATAGGTGGTTCGACAATGTATAAATCATTTGACACAAAATCTAATTTTTATGAAGAACAAATTCATTGAATGTTATAAGTTCATTAGCAAGTACATAATTTTCAACTAACAACATCGCAAATTTTTAAATCTCTCAAAAAAGGTAAACAAACATATTCCATAAAGCTAATATGTTTGTTTACCTTTTCCGATTTCAAATCAACAGCAAGATATCGTTGAATAAAAGCAGCATTAATACGTATTTTGTTATTCATTTCTCTTTTTCATATAATCTTTTTCACATTGTAACGGTTTGAATTTCACTTTTTTCCCTTTCTTCTTTTTCGTTTTTATAACGAGCCATTCCCCTTTTTCAACGTCTAGTTTTAGGCGTTTCATTACATTGATATTATCGTTTTCTTTATAAAGTAAAAATGCCTCTTGCGCCCTTACAAATAAGCTCGGCTGCTCGCTAAATCCACCACTATCATAAATTTTAGTTAGCGAATTATAATAAGAATCATTTTCCTTTCCACCATACATCAAATGGGCAGCCTCCAAATCTCTTTTACTTACTTCCCAAAAACTATGTTCATCAATATTTAAATTAAATGTGGATTTAATGTCCTGTATTATATTCTTCACATACTTTTCATCTCGAATTTTCCTTTCTTCGAGACAATCCGAAGATAACCTTGGTGCATCTGATTGAGAATGTACAACGTGTTGTATCGATACACACAGAATAAATATGCTTAAAATGTAAAATATTTTTTTCATATTTACATATCACCTCAAATGATTTAGATACTATATCATTTGAGGCTTACAATATTCTTATGCTAATAAAAGGAAAGATCCTATAAAATAAAATTTTTATAGGATCTTTCCTTTTAATATTGCTTTATCAAATTCACGGGCTGGGCAACTACCTTACTACTTTTCACATCATATAATCCTATAGGTGTTACTCGTATAAACGGCAAGTGCGTCGCAGAAAAGAATAAAATGGTAAATGCTGGATCATCATACGCGTAGCCACGCTCTTGTAGTAATTTCACCATCTTTTTCTCTTCCTGTATTAATTCACTCATTTTTAAATCGGACATAATCCCGAGCAACTGTAATGCAATTTCGTGTAACACTTCATTGTTTTCTGCTATGACCATTCCACCACCGAGCTCTTTTACTCTACGAAAAGCTGTAAGCATATCTTCTTTCCTTTTTCCGATAAGAATAATGTCACCTGTACCAGAATAAGAACTTGCAAGACCTCCTAATTCATTTACAAAACCTTTCACAACTGTATTCACTCGCCAAGTACCATCGCGGGCAATCATCATTAGGAAACATTCATCATGTTCCATGGAAAGTTCATCACAGTCTAAGTCGATTTCGCTAACATATGGTTTTGTTATAACATTGTTTAACAAGTGTATACCCGTTTTATTAGAAAAAATCATATGTTCTTTTTCTATAGACCAGTCTAATGATAATGGGGTTACTTTAAATTCACTCCAGTTTATATGTAATGATTTATTTTTGTTTACTCCGTCACGCTTCACCCATTTTCCCTTTGCAATTACACTAATTGGCACCGGATTTTCTTTACTTTCCAAAATATTAATATTGGCGATTCTCCCTGTCGCAATGGAGCCATGTAAATGCTCCATATTATAATAACGAGCAATGTTATAACTTGCCATATGGTAAGCATCTATTGCCGGAATTCCTTGCTCAATCGCTATTTCTATCAATCTATTCGTCATTCCGTTTTCATAAAATGACGGATGTGAACCATCTGTTGTAAAAATGAATCTATCAAATTGCTTAACACCTAATTCTAGTAATTCTTTCAATAAAACTTTTAAATCTGGACGAATCGAAGAATTTCTAAGAGAAACAGTGTAGCCTTGCATAAGGCGCGTGAAAGCTTCCTGTCCTGTCATCGCTTCATGATCACAATCTGTACCTAACAGTTTTAACTTCGCTAAAGTCGTTTCAGATGCCCCCGGAAAATGTCCTTCTACTTTTTTCTGTAACCGCTTCGTTTCCTGCACCCAATTTAACATTCCATCATCGCCATGTAATAGTTTCGGCCATGCTGTTAACTCGCCGCCTTGAAGAACTGCGTCATGCTTTAGCCACTCTATTATTTCTTCACTATTAAATAAAGATTCCCCTTTTTGCAATTCAGTCTGTCCATCAAAACGACACCACCAATACATACTTGCCGGAACCTTTTTAAATTCATCTAATAAACGAAATGCTTCTTCACGTTGTAATGTGAAAAATAAAGTTAAATTATCATTAATAAAAGTTGTCGTCCCAAATTGCATCGCATGATTCGCTAACGTCTCTGGATTATACAATTGATATGGATGTGCATGCGGTTCGATGTAACTAGGCACTACATGCTTTCCATCGCAATCAATCACTTCACATTCACTTAGTTGCTCTGGCAATTTTTCTCCTACATATACAATGCGGTCATCATAGATCCAAATATTCGCTTTCATCCACTCACGCATATACGAATTTAGGTATGTTGCATTCCTTAATAAAATGTGTGGACTTCTTTTACCATCTAATACTTCAACATGTTCTCGTAATTGCTTGTTAGTCCATTTAAAATGATTTTGTTCCATTGTATTCAACTCCAAATCAACTCATAATTATTTTGATTAAAACGAGAAATATTTAACTAACTAAAGTATTTTCTATGCATAACTCCCCTATTGATGCCCCTATACCCTTCATTATATGGAACGATTTCAAAAATAACAATTTTCAGAATCATATACATACCTCTTTTATCCAAAATAAAAAGAATGTCATGTAACTGACATCCTTTTTATTTTTATCGTAAGCTATACGATTGATTTTCACTTTGAAATACACTTGATGCCCTATCATAAATGCTACTACTGTCCATAGTTGCGCATTTAACAAAGTACCTCTTTTATATACAACTATAACAAAATTCCATTCATTTTCTTTTCATCTATTTATTAAATTCAATTTGCATCATTTTATTAAACTGCGAAACAATATCGACCTCATCTAAAGAGTTAATACTGACAGCCAATGTATGTTTACCACCAATTACTCCGCCAGCAAAAGTTGTAAATCCGGGAATTCCTCCTCCGTGACCCCAAACTGAAACACCGTTTGGAAGTTTAGTCTCATAGATTCCAAGACCATACCCATCACCAACCGCTTTTCCTTCTACAGGAACTGTAGTAAGCATTTCTTTTAGCTCTCGTTCCTTCAATAACTTACCACTGAGTAAAGATGAAAAGAATTTATTTAAATCATCCGCATTAGAAATCATATCTCCAGCTGAATTAGCTAAACTCGGATTATAATACGTAATGTCTTTCAACTCGCTCGTTCCTTCGGTTTTCACATACCCACGAGCATGATTCTTTCCTGGGATGACAGGTGAATTACCTGGTAAAAACGTATTTGACAAGTCCAAAGGTTCAATAATTCGCTTTTCGATTTCTTCCGCATAACTATTACCAGTTATTTTTTCAATAAGCATTCCTAGTATTACGTATCCTGTGTTTGAATACGACCAGCCTTTACCTGGCGAAAAATCTGGAGGCAGAGAAAGGCCTATTTTCACTATTTCTTCTGCTGTATACGTTTTTTTCGAATTCATTATGTCAGCATCTTTTGACTTTAAATATTCAGCTATACCGCTCGTATGATTCAAAAGTTGGCGTATCGTAATTTGATTACCATCATACCCATTTCCTTGAATGAGGCCCGGTAGCCACTTTTCAATTGAATCGTCAAGTTGAACGCGATTTTCTCCAACTAATTGTAGAACAGTCGTGGCAGTAAAAGTTTTCGTCACACTACCAATCCGAAAGCGATAATCTGATTTCACCGGTTTCTTTGTACTTAAATCTGCTACGCCAGCAGTATAACTACTCGTTTTTCCGTTATTATACGCCTTAGCTAATATCCCTGGAGCGCCAAGCTGTACTGTTTCCTGCATTACTTGTTTCCAGCCATTACGATTCTTTTGATCATGTACTTGTGACGAACTAGAAATATTTTGAGTTGACTCTGCAGTCACAGTAAAATCAGGTGTGAATAGAGCAGTACCCGCTAATAAAACTGCAAAACTTGCTAACTTAATTGAATTACATTTTTTCATAAGGCTTTCTCTCCTCCATTAATATCGGATTGATTCAAGCTATACTTTCATCCTATATGATAAATCTCTCTTTTTTCTTATCCATTCCTTACGAAATACTTACGTTTAAATTTAAATACGGTAAACTGAGGAAGAGTTATGCATGCAAATAAAAAGAGAACATGTTTTCATTTTTTATGTAAACATGTTCTCATAAACATTTAAAATTCTATATCAACTTTTTATTCTATTCTTTAAACAACTAATCTTTTTTCACTTTTACCATCCTGCACTGGCGTTCATACCATTTCCGATAATAGTAAGAAATAATGGCCACAGTACTGGCCCTAACGTAAGAAATATATTTAGAAGTATAAGTATTCTATATCCCACGGTAAAATTATTATTTTTACGATTTACCAATACTAAAATAAATAATAATATTATGGTCGTTAAAAATAAAAATAGAATTAGCAACCAATACCAAACCATTAAACTGAGACTCCATGGTGTTAATAGCTCGTGTATTATACCAAATATGATTCCTAATACCCCAAAACTAAAGGTAGTAACTGTTGATTTTATAAGCAATTTATTTAATGTTTTTTCATATGTATTTTTACAATATAAATCTATTAAAGTGAATAAAGATAAATATGCCATTAATACACCTACCCAAGACAATAACCAGTCCCCGCCACCTCTAAATAACAAGAACATCAACCAACACATACCTACTGCAGAAAAAATAAAGGAAATAAGTATGCTTTTTAATACCAGTTTCATTATATTTTCACATCCTTAAAAATAAATTGTAAGTTTTTACTAAACTCATGTAATTTTTTTATTAACATGCTACCCATTAATTGTTTAGTTTTAGTGCATCTTTTTTTCATTTTATATTAATAAAACAAAGATACACTCATAAATAATTTAAGAAGCAATACTATACAAAGAGTTACATATAGCTTATATATTCTTCCATTGGTAGAGATATAAAAAATTAAGTATACATTAACATGCAATTAAATATAAGTAAATAAAATTAATTTACAATTAATTTCATTCACTTATATAATTTTTATATTTAGATTAATTACGCCATCTTTTTTATTTTGAAATAGTACATTCTGCTATTCATACCGCCCTTTTCCATCCCGTTCTATCCACTGTATAGTCTTCTCTATATCTAACTCCGTATACGCCTTTTCCCCATACCGAACTGACTCATATAACGGAATAATATCTCTCGATCTACAAATTCTCTCTAGCCATTGTTGCATCGTTTCATAGGACCTTCTCTGTTCATGAAATGGTAAAGTTCTTTCCCATTTAACTAAGCTTTTCCTTATTTTATCTGTAGGTAACGAATGCTCTGACCGATGAATGACTTTTTCATTCTTTACGTTTCTTACCGTATCTTCTTTTGTTACCGATTGTTTCTCCTGTTCTATTTCTGATTTCGTTAACTTTTTCCTAATAGATTTGTAGAGAAAATATATAATTACCACTGCAATAACTACATAAAAAACTATACTAATCCATGAATTTGAAAGCACCGAAAATACGTTTCTCCATGAACTTTCCTTTTCAAAACCTTTAAATTTTTTACCCGTTGTCGTTCTCTCACCATTATCTCCTACTTTTTTCTCTTCTAAAGGTGTTCCATAACCTTCAGTATCACCGTAGTTTATAGTTTCCTTATAAATTTTTTCAGGTTTCTTTTCACTAAAAAAACGCTCTTTTACTATATCTTGTACATACACAACACCTTGTGATAACGTTATCGCACTAATCGCAAAGAAAAGTATGATTAAGGTTCTTACACTCCATAACTTCACTTTCATATGCCGCTTTTTATTTACCATGACATAAGCCCCTTCTTATTCTTTCATTACAATCCATTTATTCGTTCTACTGCATTTCTTTGGTGAAGTACCAATAATTAAAGGAACCGCATCCAGTTCCTTTCGACGAAAACCAGCTGTGTAAAAGTAAGAAGAAGATATAGGCGTATCTTGGTCTGATATCGAGGCAAGTATCCTTAATACATTTTGCAAATGTTTCCGATTATCCCCATTTTTTATATGTAGCAAACCGTTATCTTTTACACTATTGATCCATACTTCAAATGAACAGTTTTGCATGAGCAATTGTTTACATATACCCGCCGTTAATTCAATTAGTTCCTCTGTATCATTTCGCAAAGAAACACCACTTTTATTTTGCAAGTTGAGATAAATCGCGTATTTATCACATTGTGTTCGCTCATACTTTTTCGCAGTTATCGTCCCTGTTTTCGCCGTTGCACTCCAGTGGATGGAACGAAAATCTTCATTTTCATAAGACTTTACTCCCATTACTTTCGTTTCATCATATAAGGGTGAAGACATCGCTTTTCGAAATCCTCGTGACCATTCTTGTAATTCAGGAACTTGTATTTTCGGAACAGCTGGTAAAACTAAATAAGACGGCGTATCAACTTGTTTATATGTTATATTGTTCGTTATAAATCCAAAGAGATCGGTAATCACAATTTCAACTTCTTCCCATTTCGCGATGCCTCTTTTTAACGCTACAGCTTGCAAATCAAATGAAACTGACTCCTTTCCTTTTAAATTAAAATTCATATAATAATTTGAACCTGTACTATGATTTTTGTTTATTTCATCATGATTCCAAGTTAGCTTATTTTCACATTTAAATCGAAATACGATATTAAGAATAGGAAATATCGACTTGTTTGAAATTTTCATTTTGCACATATTCGTTTCACCTATAAAAACGTTCGAATTCCCTTGACTGTATTCCCATTGAACACGAGATACTTTACGTATATATACATGCATAGCACCTATTAAAATTACATATAAAAATACGAGAGATAAAAACAGTAGATTACTTGAAAATACACTTAAAATAACGGCTACAACTGACATAACCCCCATTACGAAAGGCTCCGCTAAAGGTGTATACACAAGCTGTTGATTCATCGTACATTCTCCACTGGCACACTAATCGTATGAAGAATTTCTTTCATAATTTGTTCTTTCATCGTTTTCATCTCTCCCTCAATCGTTAACGTTAAACGATGAGCACAAACTGATGCAGCGAGCGTCTTAATATCATCTGGCGTACAGTAATCTCTTTCATTTAATATTGCCCGTGCTTGAATTGCTCTCATAAATGCCAACGTTCCCCGAGGGCTTACACCAATTTCAATTAACTCATGGTTACGAGTTACTTCAATAATTTCAAGGAGATAATCTTGCACATCATTCCCTACTAACACTTCTCTTGCACGCTTTTGCATCGTAATAATTTCTTCACTTGAAATAATAGAATGTAACGTTTCTAACGGATCATTCATTTGAAACCGATTCATCATTTCCTTTTCAGCTTCTCTCGTAGGATAACCTTGGCGTATTGTGAGTAAAAACCGGTCTAACTGAGCATCTGGTAACGGAAATGTGCCCGCTGATTCGAGTGGATTTTGCGTTGCTATAACTAAAAAAGGTTCTGGTAATGAATGTGTCTGTTTCGCAATTGTAACAGTACGCTCTTCCATAACCTCAAGTAACGAAGATTGTGTTCTCGGTACAGCTCGATTAATTTCATCCACTAATACGATATTTGCAAAAATGGGGCCTAACCTCGTTTTAAAATCCGATTCCTTCACATCAAAATATTCAAGACCAATAACATCTCCAGGCAAAGTATCCGCTGTAAATTGTATTCTTTGAAATTTAGCGTCCACACTTTTAGCCAAACTTTTCGCTAACGTTGTTTTTCCTGTCCCAGGTACATCCTCTAATAAAATGTGTCCTCTTGCTATTAGAGCAATGGCTGCTAGTTCTATCGATTCGTCTTTTCCTATAATAACTTTCGAAATATTGTTAGTAATTTTCTTTAATGTACTCATATAGTAATCTACCACCTTTTAATTATCTAAAAATTAAGAATATATTTTTTCCAAATTATAACATGCATTTCAAAGATGAAATACAGTGAAAATGAATCTTTTATTTTTTCTTCATTGCACGCAAAAAAGCACCTATTGTCGTATATTGACAATGAGGTGCTTAACTCAATCCAACAGCTTTCTTTCCCTCTAATTTTTAGTAACAATACATCCTTTTTTCTCCCACGCATGCATTGTTTTCAATTAACTAGTAAAATGCATTCTAATATTACATATAATGAAAACCATTTCTATTTTATCGTTATAGAACTTCCTCTACATCGACACTCTCTATCTTTACTTCATACATATTTGGGATGTTTGCTTCTTTTGGTACCCATGCATAATAATTTTGATCATTTTCTAACATAAATTGAACTAACTTTGTTTCTGAAACATTCCAGAAATTTTTAAGATTATCAATGTAGTCCTCTAAATCTTCTTTATAGTCCAATTGTAATATATAATCTCTTAATGTCAGGGCAAACACAATTAAACTTCCTAATAGATTTTTTTGCTCGTTTTCTTCTTCATACTCTTGTGGTAAGAACCACACTTGACCTATTCCTATCGTTTTTTTGTATTTTTCATAAAAACTACTATCACCCATATTCTCATAGTCATGGATCAATTCATTGACCAATGAATGCCATTTTGGAGGAATAATGTTTTCCAATGCAGAATTATTTTCAATTCCTTCTACTATATCCTCGATTTCTTCTGTCTCATCTTCATAGTGATATTCACTTAGGTCTATATGCTTGTATTTCATTTCATTTTTATAATGTGCCAAATCATATGGATAATGGTTATTATCTTTTAAACTTGTATCATCAAGTTCGAGTATCTTTACTAGTGCAGCTGTCTCAAAGCTCCAGTACCCTACATATCCAGGTTCTTTATGTGCATTTTTCCATTCATAATCATAATGGCCTTTAAACCATTCTTTCTCCATATACGTTTGTAATCTTTTAGACGCTTCTTTTTTATCTGTTTGTGCAAGTTCTATAATCTCTCTCGTTTTTGCATATGAATTTTCTTTATAATATCTGTTCGTCATTTTTATGTATCCGATATCACTAGCGCATAAGAGGAAATCAATTACTGCGTCGTTCATATTTTTTGTATCAACTATCTTTTTTAATCTTTCTATATTCTTTTTATCCGTTTCTAACAAAATTCCTAAGGAAATCATCCAAATTAGACTTAAATATCCAATTTCCCTACTCCCTGTATTCTCTAAATCATAAATTGCATTATGAAAATCTTCTTCTATTACACTAATTTCTTCCCCTAAAGAATACTTTGCCCTAATATCCTCCATCTCATATCTAAAATTGGCTAGATAGGTCCCTTCTATAATACTCTTATTATCTTTAGAATATCTTTGAATTCCATTTTTAGTATCTTCTTCTAAACTTTTAATATCTTCTCTATTTTCCTCTATAAACTCTTTATTATATTCAATTCCTTCTCTACATTTTTCTTCTATACATAAATAATTTCTCATATCATTCAATTCCTCCTCGCTTCTAAATTATGGCCACTCTCCAACGATGTTACCCTTTGCATCTATCTTAAATGTTTTAACCTTTCCACTACTATCGACTTTTGATAATACTCTTTCTACCTTATCTCTCTCCAACGCTTTCGTAATCTTATCTGCTAATCTTTTATCTCCATCAACAGCTTTCAATATTCTACTTTTTTCAGTCTTCACACCTGTCAACCAATCATCCGACATTTGTCGTCCATCTTTAGTTTTCCCTAATTGTGAACTGCCAAATTTAGCTTCATCAATAACATATTTGATCTTTGATTCTGCATTTGTATTTTCGTATAATCCATCAATTCCTTTTACTATTTTATCATTTATGCCTGATGTTGCACTTTTTCCGACTGGCTTTAAATCAAATCCAGCATCTTTTAAACTTTGATTATTCAATAAATTGTCACTTGATTTTATTTCACCATAATTACCTTTTTGCTTATTTGTAGCTGTTTTTGCATCAAAATTATCTACAGTTGTATTTTTACTACTGCTAGGTTTACCGTTAGCCGTATCCTAAGTATCATCCTTAGCCCCTTTAACTCAACCAATTTCTTCCTAAAGCTTTGAAATCTTACTTTGAGTATAGGCTTTCGTGTCTTTATGACTTAGGGTGATTGCCTCTTCAAATATTAACTACTATAATTACAAGTAAATTAAAACAAACTTAAAAGGAATGAATTCTTTACTATACAGAATTCATTCCTCACTAGTTGCTTAAAATATTTATCTAACTCTTTAGTTTCAATTCACATTCAATATCCCCTAAACATACATTAAATTTAAATTTCCCTCCATATTTTTAAATTCCTAAAAATGATGGAAAGCTAGCATACCCTGCAAGCTTATGCTGAATACCACTCTTCCGTAGAAAAATTATCAGCATTTGAATTTCCTTCTAACTCCCATTCGCTAATAAAATTAATTATTTCTCCTAAAATTAGATTTATATCATGATTTTTTATAATCAAACCTCTATGATTATTCCAAGTCAAATCAATTTCGATATTTATATTCAACTCATCCTCACATTTACTTAAAAAGTCATTCATTACTAAGGTAAAACATAAATTTACAAAATTATCAGAAACCCAAATTACGGATGAATCATCATTAACCTTCTCTATTCTAAATCTTAAATTATTGTATGCAATCCACTTTATATTACCTTGTATTTTTTCTTCTTTCATAATTAATTTCCTCCCATACTATGAAATAATCCTGTCAAGACATCCATTGCTGGATTTGTTTTTAAACTGCCATATATCACATCTTCCCATGAACCATACTTTTTATAAAGTTGTTCAGGTGTAGGTCCTTCTGCCCTGCCATATTCAAGAATATTTCTTTCTTTCATTGCATTCAATCCATCTAAATTATTAGATTTTATATACGTTTCCATTCTTCCTTGATTTCGCTCTTCAACTTTCAATCTAGCAATTTCCTCCATAGATAGCCCATCATTTTGAAGATTTTTAATATCTTGTTCTAGTTGTATTCTTTTTTGTTGTATTTTTTCATGATACTTTATTCTTTCGCTTCTTGCATAACCTACTTCATCACCATTTGTCCAGTCTACCCCAAACTTATTTAAGGCAGATTCCTTCTTAGGTGAATATCCATATACAGCTTCAGTATTTCCCTCAATCTCCTTTGCTATCTTAGGATTATCTAATGGATTTCGAAGTTTAGAATTTATTTCTATTCTGGTACCACCAGCCTCGACTATATCATCAAGATAATTGCTTACAGTTTTACCCGTACCCTTACCACCATCTTTAGACTTCGCAAACTTATAATAAGCTTCTATTAATTCGCCTTGAGGTATTTTGGTTACAATAGTTCCACCAACACTAGAGAATGCATAGGAAGCATTTCTCTTAAATGATTGTAACATTTCAAACGTAGGCTTCAATTCTTTTGCCAGTTTTACTGCATTAGCAAATGTACTTACTCCACTTGATGCTTTTGCTCCTTTTGTGATATGGCCTACTTTATTTAGTGCCCTATCGCCTAATATTGTGGTAGCTATTTGTGTTAATCCATAGGTAGTCAATTCTGTACGACTCTCTGCATCTCCCTCTATCATATCTCGTTTTATTTTATTTGAAAATGCATGCCACATATTTTTTGCAGTTTCATCCAAATGGAAAAGTGCATAGGTTACATTAATAAAAGTTCCTATGTCCATATTACTTAAAGCTATTGCGGACTCGATTTCATCACCAATAGCTTTCCCCGCTCCTCTTTGAATAGCTTCCCACATCTTTTTCGCTGTTTCAAACGTGCCAACTATACTGTCTGCCGCATCGTCCCAAGCATTTCTAACCGGAGATTTCTCCTCAATTATGTTATTTGTTTCTATATCTTTAATTGACTGATCATTTTTTCGGGCTGTTTCTTCTATAATCCCCTGAATAGAACTCACCCAATCCATATTCAACCCTTGTGTACTAAACGTACCACTCACTGGACTAAATCCTTTCCCGCTTTGCACTTCAGCGAGTCCGGCTGTGATGCTAGCTGCTAATTGGAGGGCGGTACTGTAGTTGTTGCTGGATGAATGATTGAATTCATATAAATGCTCAAGTTTTTCTTCCAGTTTTTTTCTCATTGCACCTAATACCGTTACACTCGCATTTACTCCGGGCATTGGTATAAGTACTTCTATTGCTTCTATACTTGTAATCGATTGATTAATTCCCCGTATTTGTTCTCTTATTTCTTGTTCGATCACATCTGTCGAAGCAACTTTTGCTTGAAAATCATTTGGAAATGCTTCGTTTTGGCGAATTAATTCTTCACATAAGCATATGATTCCTTGTGCTAATGGCCGAAATGTTTGGACAAGGTAGGCTTTTGCACTACTGTATGTTTGTCCTTGTAGTACTGTATCTACCGCAAATGCATCAATAGATTGAATGGCTTGTTCCATACTTTCAATCGTAGCATTACATATAGCGTTCATACTTTGAGTTTGACTTTGTACTTCTCCCAAATACATGTTTAAACTCATGTATTGGCCTCCCTTTGTAGTTGCTGCTGTTCATAGGAAAGGTCGTTTTCTTTCTCACTGAGATGCCGTTTTTCTTTAAGCAACGTCTCTTTTTCATTTTCTAATTCGAATGTAAGTTTTCTTTCATACTGTCCGATTTCTTGCCGCATATTCGTAAAAAGATGAAACACTTCTTTGTCGCCGTGCCAAGTTTCTAGTATTCGGTTAAATAAACGATTGCTTCTATTTTTCCATTCATGAAAACTAGCCTCAGCTCGTTCTTGATTTTGCAGCGCAATTCGGTTTTCATTTTGTTCTTCAAATATAATTCGTAATTTTTGATTACATTGACTCATTCTCGTTTCAATTTCTTGACTCATCTTTTCTCCCTACCTTTTCCCCTTTACGTAGGCTGTTACATTATTGAAAAGTCTTTTGAAGTCCTGTATCCATTTTCTCAAATTCATTTGCTACGGAATGGATATTATCAATTGTTTGTTGAAAAGCAGCACAAAATTGTTTCGTGATCTGCAAATTTTGTTGATTTGCTTCTTGTGCTTTGAAGTTCACAGATAGTGTAGTACGCGTTGCCTTATTTATAGAGCGACTAGTAGCACTTTGCATTCTATTTGAAGCAGTTCTCATTTTCGTTGCAAGTTGCGTTGCTCTATGCAAATTACTTTGAAATTCTCCCATCACTTACTCTCCTCTACCTTTTATCCACAAGAAAATTATACCATGGAAAAATATTCTAATAAACTGAATGTTCGAACTTGACATTCAATTCATCGATGTTAGTAAGGAGAAAAGCAACACTTATCTTTCAACATAACTGTTTCGAGAGTCGCTTCCACTTATACAAAAAAAGATGACCTCAGCCATTCGCTAAAGTCATCTTTTTCTAACTTATTATTTCACTAACTCTCCATTATAAGCTTTTATATCAAGCGGAGCAGTTAAAAATTGTGCTGCTTTACTAACGAAAGATGTGAAGTGTTCACTCGTATTATGGCTCGCAACTGCCGCTTCATCTTTCCATACTTCTACCATCGTATAAACACTTTCTTTTTCTGAATCTTTATATAAGTCATAAGATACATTTCCACTTTCTTCTCTTGAACCGTGAATGAGTGGCTGAATTTCTTCTAAAAATGCTTGTTGTTTCGCTGGATCTACTTGAAATATTGCGTGAATAATAATCATGGTGCTTCCCCTCTCATCTTTCACTTATTGAAGTTCTTTTATAAAATTATTTCCACTCTGCAACTTTTTCAATTGGAAGACGCACTGATTGGTAACCACTGTCAGCAGCTTTCCCGATTGAAATTAGCATTACTGGTACGTAGCGTTCTTTATCTAATCCGAAAGCTTCTGCAATTTGGTCTTTTTCAAATCCACCAATTGGACAAGTGTCATAACCGTGCGCACGAGCTGCTAGCATAAATTGCATCGCTACAAGACCACCATCAATTAATACTGTATCTTTCATTACTTCTGGTGTAACCATAGAGAAGTAAGCTGAAAGTTTTTTCATTTGATCTTCTTTTACTTCTGCTGGCATAAGTCCACGCTCTACTGCTGTACCGTAAATTTCTTCTGCGTTATCGAAGTTGTTTAAATCACCAAATAAAGCGATCATTGCTGAAGATGTTTCTACTTGAGATTGATTGAATTTCGCAAGTGGCGCAAGTGTTGCTTTCGCTTCGTCACTTTCAATCACTACGAATCTCCATGGTTGCATGTTTACTGAAGATGGTGCAAGTGTTGCTTCTGTAAGAATTTCTGTCATTTCTTCTTTGCTAATTTTCACTGAAGGGTCGTACTTACGAATTGAACGACGTCCTGTTAAAATTTCGTTAAAATCATTTGTTTTTACTGAGTTAGTCATAGTTGTATTCTCCCTTTTTTATAATTCTTTTATATTTTCTTGAATGTGATTTAAAATATTTAAAAGATTATCGCGTTCTTCCTCACTTAATCCTTTAAATGCAGATGCTGCAAAACGTTCTTTTTCCTCTTGAAACGCCTGAATTTTATTTCGTCCCTCTTCAGTAAGAGAAACTAACGTAATTCTGTTATCATCTGGATTTTTACGTCTTACAATCATTTCATTGGCCTCAAGCTGCTTTAAATGCCTTGTTATCGCAGCATTATCAATATTCACTTCTTGTTGAAGCGCTTTTTGACTAATTTCACCTACTTCATATAACTGAAGTATAAGCTCTAATCGAGACTGGCTCATACCCGTACACCCTTCAAACTTCGAACTTACTTCTTTATTTAGAAAGTGTAATTTATATAAAATAATCGCTTCTTTTGAGCATGAACTTGTCAAACTACCCCTCCTTTACATCCAAATCAAAAACATTTGATGTATCAATAGTTGATATGTCAATTAATATAATCTATATCGATTTAGAATGCAAGCATTTTGTTTTCATTCTATTTTTTCCAAAATAAGGCGCTTTGTAGCGTTACAAAAAATGTAAATTACATTATAATAGTAATAATTTAAATGACTGGAGTGTGATTGTAATGCGGCAATACACAAATAGAAATGAGGAAATGAAAATGGAAAATGAAATGAGGATATTTATATATGACAACAATAAATATAGGGATTGTCGCGCACGTAGACGCTGGCAAGACGAGTTTGACTGAGCGTATTCTTTATGAAACGAATGTGATTAAAGAAATTGGCCGAGTTGATAGTGGTAATACGCAAACTGACTCAATGGAATTAGAAAGACAGCGCGGAATTACAATTAAAGCATCTGTCGTTTCTTTCTGTATTGATGATGTAAAAGTAAATGTCATTGATACACCTGGACACGCTGATTTTATCGCTGAAGTGGAGCGATCATTCCGCGTTCTAGACGGTGCGATTTTAGTTATCTCTGCCGTTGAAGGTGTGCAAGCACAAACAAAAATTTTAATGCGAACATTACAGAAACTAAACATACCGACAATTTTATTCGTTAATAAAATTGATCGTAGTGGCGCAAACACTGAAAAAGTTATGAAACAAATAAAAGAGGTTCTTTCAAATGAAGCATTCCCCTTCTACTCTGTTCTAAACGAAGGAACGAAAGAAGCCCGGATCATTGAATACAAATCATATGACGATTGTATGGAACGAGTAGCACCATATAATGAAACGTTGCTTGAATCATATGTAAATAATGAAGTAGTACCCGACGTGCGATTAAGAAAAGAACTAGAAAAACAAATACAGCAAGCAAATGTGTATCCAATCTTTTTCGGCTCAGCAATGACAGGTATGGGAGTAACTGAACTACTTGAAAATATTTCAGCCCTAATTCCAGCTGAAATATCGGCACAAGATGGAACATTATCTGGTGTTGTGTTTAAAATCGAACGTGAATCTTCTGGTGAAAAAATCGCTTATGTAAGAGTTTTTTCTGGTAGTCTACACGTTAGAAAATATGTTGATATTCAGCGAAGTAAGTCTCAATCACATAAAGAAAAAATTAAAAAAATGTGCATGTTTCATAACGGAAATGCAGTTCAAGCTTCTACCGTTCCTAGCGGAGAATTTTGTAAAGTGTGGGGACTGAGTGATATTAAAATTGGTGATATTATTGGTGAACGGACGGATTATATAAAAGATATTCACTTTGCCGAACCGCAAATGGAAACTGCCATTGATGCAGTACCAAAAGAACGAATTCATGATTTATACGCTGCACTTATGGAACTATGCGAAGAAGATCCGCTCATTAAAGTGTGGAAAGACGATGTTCATAATGAACTATACATTCGCCTTTTCGGTGAGGTGCAAAAAGAAGTGATTGAAACGACACTTCATGAGAAATATAATTTACAGGTTACTTTTTCAAATACACGAGTTGTGTGTATTGAAAAACCAATTGGCATAGGAAATAGTGTTGAAGTAATGGGTGAAAAAGAGAATCCATTTTACGCAACAATCGGTTTCAAAGTTGAACGTGGGAAGCATAACTCTGGCATAACGTACAACTTAGGTGTTGAACTTGGATCACTACCTTTAGCATTTCATAAAGCGATTGAAGATACGGTATTTCAAACGTTAAAACAAGGTTTATACGGATGGGAAGTTACGGACATTATCGTCACGTTAACACATACTGGTTATGCAAGCCCTGTTACAACAGCGAGTGACTTTAGAAACTTAACACCGCTCGTTTTAATGGATGCTTTACAGCTAGCTGAAACATGTGTATTTGAGCCATTAAACGAATTTGAATTAACTGTACCAGAGCACGCAATTAGTACCGCAATGTATAAGCTCGCAGCCATTCCAGCAACTTTCACAGAACTTATATTGCATAATGATTCTTATCACTTAACTGGATCGTTACCTATTGCGAAAACAGAAAATTTTAAACAAATGCTCCATTCATTTACAGAAGGAGAAGGAATCTTTACAACGAAGCCAGCTGGTTTCACAAAGCTTACGGCCCCCTTCCCTACTCGAAAACGCGTTGACTTTAATCCGCTGAATCGAAAGGATTATTTGCTTCATGTGTTGAAGGCTTATTAAATAAAAAAGAGGTGCAAATTGCACCTCTTTTTGCATGTATTGAAACTTAAATTAGTTTGTCCTAACAACTTCTTTAAGTGTTTCTATTACTTTCGCTATAGCTTCAATTGAATTCTCTGTTTCATATTCCCCAACATGTAAAGAATGGTTTGCATTATTGACAATTTCAATCTTTAGATTCGAATGATCTAATTGCTCAATTTGATCTGCATTGTATTGATGATCTCTATCCCCAATTACCAACAGCCCTTCGTGTCGACTATGTAAGATAGAATCAAAAATCGAATTAAAAGTTAACAATGGTGTAAGTAATATCATTTTTGACTGTGAAAATTCTTCTCTCTTCATTAAATCATTCGCAATTGGAATTGTTCCAAGTGATTTTCCTAAAAACATCGAATCGTTGTATTGTCCACTTTTTAGCACTTCATTAATGATAGGGTTAATATCATCCATCATTACTTTCGTTACTACTTCCATTGGTTTTTCCATTAATTGTCCATCGTAGGAATAATGAATATATACTACATCTATTTTATGTTCAAGCATTAACATTGTTGCATAATAAAATAAAGGCTTGTCATAATTATAGCCTGAACCTGAGAACATAAAGCATACCGCACTGGAACCCTTTTCGATATGTGTGTAACGAATGACTTTATCATCTATATGTATCTCTTTTTTAGTCCCCTTCACCGTTTTCCCTCCAGATACGTTTACTTTTGTAAAACGATATGTTCTGTCTGAACTGGTAAATCCTTTACTTTCTCTTTTATAAACGCTGGCTGTAAGTTGTATGCATCTAACTCTTCTATCGGCACCCACTTAAACATATATGTTCTATCCTCTTCATTCAGAATATATTGATCTGCCCCATTTGCAGGTAATTCTTTCAGCTCTACTTCATAGTAAAAACTAATTTCATGGAACTTTCGCTCAGAAAGTGTAAAGAAATTTTCTACTGACCATATTAATCTCTTTACTTCAATTGGAACAGCTAGTTCTTCAGCAAGCTCTCGTTTTAACGCATCTTCACTATTTTCTAGCATTTTCACTCTTCCGCCTGGTACATACCAAAAATCTTCACCGTCACCTTGCAGAATGAGTATTTTATTATCATGTTTACAAATTGCTCCGACTCGGTAATTAAAACATGTTTCCTCTACTTTAAACGTAAGGTCCATCCCGAATTCCCCCTATTTATTAAATATCGAATTATTGCAAAACAATTATGTAATTACTGTAAAGATAAGGTTACTAAATTTATCCACTTCATTCAATCATTTTCGAATTTTCCAAACGCTTATTTTTCATCATTACAAGTGTATATACATATGTTACAATCACATTGCATACTAGAAAAATATGATGGGGGTACGAATGGAAACGTTATTAATCCAGCAAACTGAGAAATCAAATAAGTTTTGGAAAATCGTTGTGAAAGAAAGCGACTACGTTGTGTTTTACGGGAAAATTGGCACAGCTGGTAGCGTGAAAGCGAAAGAGTTTGAAACAGAAGAAGAGTGCATAAAAGAAGCTAACAAACTAGTTGCTTCCAAACGTAAAAAAGGATATACAGACCCGTGCCCTGGGGAAGATTATATAAAAGAAAAAACGATAACAGAAGAAGAATTTTGGGGGCTACTCGCTCGCGCTAAAACGAAAGGTGAAGACCAGGAAGAACAAATAGAATGGCTTACTTCTCATCTCTCTAAGCGTACAGTACATGAAATTGTTGCTTTTGATACACATATGCATCATATATTAAAAGCTTCCTATACATCTCGCTTATGGGCAGCAGCCTATATTATTTTAGGCGGTTGTTCGGATGATTGTTTTGATTATTTCCGCGGGTGGTTATTATATCAAGGAAAAGAAACTTACGAAGCGTGTATTGAAGATCCAGAACGGTTAATACATGTATTAGAAAATTTGAGTGAGTATGACGTACCAAACATTGAAGAACTTTCTCTATATTTCGGTTTCACTGTATATGCAGAAAAAACTGGAGATGAAGAAGACACTTACTTTACACTTTACCATGTACTAACTGATGAAAGAGCTCATAATGACGACATTGAATTCGACTGGGATCAAGATGACGAAGAAGGTCTGAAAAAGATGTTTCCTAAGCTGTGGGAACTGTACGGAGAAGAACCGATTGAGTGGTAGATTTACATACGAAAAACGCCTTGTTTTTTTAGTAACAAGGCGTTTTTTATTGATACTATGTTTAAATTGTTATCTTCCCACTCTCCCACCACTCCATAAAAGGCTTTAAAGAAGGAGCAATCCACGTTCTACTATCATTTTCATGATTCCACACATATATATCATCTCTTTGTACCATTCCATTCAAAATAGAATAGCCAAACAAATCACCATTTCCGCCATCAGCAAAAAATAATAAACAGTCAAAAGGCATATATAAATCTTTAAAATCCACTATATTTCTCATATTCATATTTTCAGTTTTAATTTTTGAAGCTGACCATATAAAGTCCCCGTACTCACCTTCTATACCGTTTGTTTCCTGTAATAATTGATATAACTCATTAGGTAACTCCACGTGTAACCATTTTTGTATATCAGCAAGTTCATCCTTCGTTGCTGGGTTTTTCATACTTAAGTTTAAAGAAATACTTCGAATGATATTTTTCCACATAACCTTTTATCCTTCCTATAGTCCTTCATGTTCAATCAAGTTTATACCAATAATCAAATTGGGTATGTACTTGGATTATATATGTTATTATCTCTGGATCACTAGGTTGTTTTTCCTTCTTTTTATCTCTAATATCATATTCATTTACATAACGAGTATCTCCTATCTTATCTCGGTAATAATTCCCCTTTTCGGTTTCTACTACTGTACTATCATCTAAAAAATAGAGCTGAATTTCTACACCAGCCTCGTTAGAATTTGGATACTTTAACTTCCCTTTTTTTTGATAGAATGAGATTACTTCTGCCTTCGATTGCTTCGTTTCTATAACACGATTCGCTACCACTTCCCAATATCCGCCATTTGCTAATTCAATCCAATTCTTCTCATCTGCTTCATAATCTTTAATTAGCTTACTATCCAAAGGCATCGGCAATTGAAAAAATTCAGAAGAAAAGGAATGAGAGATATACCACGTACTATTTCCTACGAGAATGACCGTTAGCAAGAGCATTATAACTGTTGAAATTGTCGTCCTTTTTCTAACCTTTTTTAATTGACGTATCATATTTCTCTCCATTCCTATTATCTATAAAAACTATCCATTCCACTTTTCTAATAATTCTTTCTCCCTTTCAACTGAAATACCTGCCTTTAATCCCCTCTCTTTCATTTCATTCACCCAGTCATACACATCTGTAACAGTATCTTCTAATCTTCTAAAAGTAAGCCCTGCTTTAACAGCATTCTCAATACTAATAGAAAATCCACCTTTCCACGGCTTCGTTTCCCCTTCTAATGGAAAAGTTTCCGGAAGCCATAAAGGCATCTCTGTCCAAGGCTGTACTTTATGTTCCTTCATAAAAGATTCATCGACCCAAACGAATTCAGCATCACTATTCGTAACCTTTTTACACGTATTTAATAGCTCTTCCATCGTCAATTCATCATTTGGACCTGTTATATTGAATGTACCGGCTTTATTATTTTCTACCATGTTTAGTCCAAAGCTTGCGACGTCTTTTATATCAACTAATTGCACTGGACGATCTTTTCTTCCTGGTACTAACACTTTCCCGCCCTTTGCTACACGCTGAACCCAGTATGGAAGGCGATCTGTATAATCAAACATTCCCGAAAGAAGTCCTGCTCTTACATGTAAAACACGCCCCGGCCAATAATTCTCTGCTTCTTTTTCACATAATACCTTTAGCGCACCATAATGCTCATAAGGCGATATTTCACCATTCTCTACAGCCTTTATCCGATCACTTGTTGGTTCAGGTTGTAATATATAGTCTTCTTTTATATGATGCAGAATCCAATCTTTATATACGGAAAGGCTTGAGATGAATATATAATGCTTTACATTATCTTTTAATACTTCGCCAACATTCCGAATATGGTGCGGAGAAAACCCACACGTATCTATGACAACGTCCCATTTTCGATTTTCTAAACTTGAGACATCATTATTTCTGTCACCGATTAACTGCTCTACTTCAGGAAAAATTTCTTTATTTGTTCCGCGATTAAATAATGTAACTTCATGCCCTCTTTTTAAAGCCTCTTCTACAAAAGCTCTTCCTAAAAATCGCGTACCACCTAGAATTAAAATCTTCATAGTTCTCCCCCATTCGTGATTGAAAATCCTTTCTTTTGTTAAACGAATTTTTGTTGTGAAAAGTTACGGGATTGGTCTAACTTTTTCCACAAGTTCAACATATGTAATTTCCATTTCATATATAATTAAAATATCGGATATTTGATTAATCACTTATACATGTAAGTAGGTGAAAAATATAAATAGAAATATAGTTTATCATTCAACTCTATGTATTTATTTTCTTACATCGTTTGTATATATCATCTTACTGAACATAGAAAATGGTCGTAATTATTTAGGGTTTACGATGGTTATTCCGCTTTTAGCTGCTATTTTATATCAGAAATTATATAAGAAACAAAAAATGGTTCATACATTTGGAATTTCACGTCCAAAAATAAAACCATTAATTTTCTCCATATTATTGCCACTACTTCTAGGGCTATGTCTACATTTCTATTTTTATATTTATAATATAAAATTCTTATTTAATCATTGTAATGAATTGGGATTTTTCCTACTCATTGGTCTTACAATTGCTGCTTTGTCTGCATTTTTAGAAGAAATCATATGGCGCGGAAATTTTCATTACCATTTACGAAAAAAATATTCATTAAAACAAACAGCAATCATTACTGCATCGCTTTGGTCTTTATGGCATTTACCAGTATCAATCTTTTATAAAAACTATGAATTATGGTTTGTAGGAATATTAAGCTATCTCTCGTTATTATTTATTTTATCTATAATTTTGACGTATACGAGAGAGTATAGCCATTCTGTGATAACACCTGCAATTTCACATGGCATGTTCAATGTATTTTATTTAACAGATGGAGTAGAAACAAAATGCGATATTAGCCTAATGGAATTAGTTAAATTTAGCTTGCTGGCAATTGTGTTTTGCATGATTTATCTAATACATAGAAAAGTTAAAAAATAGTTAAAAGTACCTAAACAAATTATAAAGTACTTCAACACCTTGCAATTATTCAATAATCGTATAGGTGTTGAAGTTTTCTAACTATAGTTGAACAACTTTGTTCTCACAACACTTATTTCAATCATGGAGAATATAACAAGTATAACTTAACCTTTTATTCTTATTTTTATAAAAATAACCATATTAATCTTTTAAATAAGGAAATATGGACTCTTTAATTAACTTCCATCTATCCTCTGCATTCGGTATGACTTCAGAAGCAATCACCACAACCAATTCCTTCTCCGGTACACAACAAATCACATTTCCACCATCGCCCATGGCACAGTATGAAAAGATACCACCCTCTTCTCGTAACCACCATAAGTAACCATATCGATTTGGATTCATCGCCGTTGATTCTTGTATCCACGACTTTGAAAGAATTTGCTTTCTATTATAAGTACCTTCATTCAAATACAAACGTCCAAACTTAGCCATATCCCTAACCGTTAACGTCAGTCCCCATCCGCCAGTTGTAATATCGTTTGGATCGTGAACCCATCCTTTTACATCTTTTCCGAATAAGTCATCAAATCCAAATGCTTTCATATTGTAGTTTGGAATTTCTCTCATACCGAGTGGCTGAAATAGCTGTTCATTCGCAAATTCACGCGCACTTTTTCCTGTTGCACTCGAAATAATTGCTGATAGTACATGTGCTCCTGCAGAAGAATATTTAAAAGATCCAATTTCTCCGCCGTTCCCCATTCTATTAAGTGTATACTGTACCCAATTCTGTTGTGTGCATAGTTCTTCTAACGGTTCCTGCCAGTCTACAAAAGGATATGGAGCTGTCATTGTAAGTAGGTGTCGCACTGTTACTTCTGATGACTTAACGTTATATTCAGGAAAAAACTCTATTACTTTTTGATCAACACTTTTTATATAGCCTTTATCTATACATATCCCAATGAGCGCAGAGATTACCGTTTTTGTGACAGACGCTACATGGTATGCATCATCTGGACCGTAACCATTATAATAGTTTTCAAAAACAACATTACCTTTATGCACTACTAACATACCGTTTATATTTTTATAGTCTTCTTTTATCTTGTAATCCAACTCTTCAAAAGTTTTCATCATTTTTCCCCCTTAATCTATGATTAAAAAGGTTCGATCGGTACATATATATCCACTATATGTTTATGTTCTGGATGCTTTCTTGGATCATTTCTATATACTTCAAAAGGATACGCATCTCTCGGTTTATATCCGCTATTTGGGAGCCATTCGCCGTATAAAAAGTCCCATGCACCTTTATATTCATCTTGACGTATTTCAAAATGGCCTACCGCATATTTCCCTGAAGGTATTACCATTATTCCAATATCACTCGTTCCTACTGCGGATTCATCTGGAATTGTTATACATAAACTTGTTCTTAAATGATAGTCCTCAGTAAATTCATGATGGTCATGGTAAATTGTTAATACTTTCGTATCCCCAAATATATGATAGTTTTGCTCCGCTGCATAACGAAATAATTTCTCTATCATTTTTGGAAAAACTATAGTTAACTCTTCATATGTACCGATATGTCTTATGTATGCGACGTTTCTATCGTCCGCTGTTACAATTTCAACATTTCCTCGAACCTTCTTACATTCATTGTATTGAGAAGGTTCACTTACGTCTTTGCAATTCTTGCTATTGTAGTTTCGATATTGAGATGGACTTACTCCGTAATAATTTTTAAATGTACGGGAGAAAACTGCTGAATCTGTGAAACCGAAGTGATACGCAATGTCTGTGATCGTCATATCCGGACGATATGTAATAAGGTGAGTTGCCCTTTCTAGTTTCAAGCGATTTACATACCGAGATAACGGCTCATCTACTATCCCTTTAAAAATTCTATGAAAATGAAACTTTGAAAATCCTGCTACATCGGCTAACGCTTCAATTGAAAGTGCATCATTTATATGTAATTCTATATAATCTTGCACTTTATAGATGCGACGTAAGTACTCATCTTTACTTTGAACACTCTCCATATACTTTCCTCCTCACAACAAAAAGGCTAACTTCGCGCTAGCCTACTTTACACATGTTTTAAAAATAAAACTCTACTCCCGCCATTCCCATCATAATTTGTATGTACGGATACACCTTCTATTTCATCATCCCCAGCCTCAATTCGAAAGCCGATTTCTTGATGAAATAGTATCGATTTTTTATTTACTGGTGACGTGATTGCTTTTACAACTTTACGGTTGCTTGCACGAGTGACATCAAAGAAATAAGAATACAATGTCGATGCAATTCCTTTTCTTCTATATTTCGGATTGACACCGATAAAATGAACGTACGCTTCCTCTTTATGTGTTTGTGAAAAGAATCCGCATAAGAAACCTAACGTTTCGCCATCTTCTTCAATGATAAAACTCGTTTCTTGAAAATGAACGAAAAATAATTTTGGCAACATAGCAGCCATGTCTCTCCCGCCCCACCATTCATTTAAAACAGAATGAATCTTTACATAATCTTCCCCTTGGATGTTTCTTACTCGCATATGTTTCTCCCTCTCACTCACTTCATTTTTTCATAAATTTTAATGACTGTTTCTACTAATAGGATGAATACCCATATCCCGCAAAATACAAGAACAGACTGGAATATCGATCCAATTATCATAACACCAACTGCACCTGTTATTGAAAATGTTATTCCGCCAAGTCCTGGATCCTGTATAAGTGCTCCGGCAGAAAAAGCTGTTATAATAGATACGATTAAATAAATAACACTCATTATTTTTAATATTTTTATAGAAAGATAAGAATTTTGTCCTTTCTCCACTTGTGATAATTCGATTTCCCCGCTCGCAATTCCTTTTTGAAGACAATCTTCACACAAAAATTCTTCCTTAATTTTTTTACCCCCATGTATTGTACCCGTTATATCTTTACACCTTGAACATTTTCGATTTATCATTTTGATATCACTCCAATCAACAAGGATTACCTTAATACAATTCGTCATTTACCTTATTATCCCTTTTATGTATTTTATAGAGAAAGGTCGTGTTTTATGATTTCAAAGCTTACATTTGGTTCTAAAAATCCCACTGTTCATTATGTATTACAGCCTAGTTGCTATGCGGTTATTTTCCATTCATCTTCTTTAATGATTGCTGTTATCCAAAAAGGAGACCGTTACTTTTTACCTGGTGGCGGTATGGAAGGTAATGAAACAAAAGAAGAATGTTTGCACCGCGAACTACTAGAGGAATTAGGATGGACAATTGAAATTAATCAATATATTGGTAATGCAGCTCGATATTTTTATGCAGAAAAGGAAGATACATATTATTTGAATGATGGGTTCTTTTATATTACAAACATGGTGCAGAAACAAACTGAAAACTGTGAGGAGGATCATGTTCTAAGGTGGATATCTCCATTGCATGCTGTAGAATTTCTACTTCATGATCATCAAAAATGGGCCATTGAACAAGCTCTTTTATTACGAAAACAAAAATGATCTCCTTCTATATGAAAGAGATCATTTTTACTGTTAACTTACTTTTTTCAAATTGAGAGCTGGCTTTTTGATTCCGCCTTTTTTTACAACATATAAACCCACAAATATTATAAGTCCGCCAACAAGTTGCATCATATTGATTTGCTCTCCAATTGTTACAGCTGCAAAGATCACTGCGAATAATGGTACGAGATACATATAAACCATTACTTTTGTTGAGCCTATTTTACTAATGCCGACATACCACATCGCAAGTCCGAAGATTGTCGCAAAGATGATTGAATATGCTAGTGAACCCCAGCTTGGCATGTCTACTGGCCACGTTAATGTGTTTACGTTGAATAAACAATATATAACTAGTGGTACAATTCCAATTAATGTAGACCATGATGTAACTCTCATTGCAGAGTATTTTGTAATAAGAGGTTGTGCTAAAATTGGATACCATCCCCACGCAATTGCTGCGACTAATCCAATTATATTTCCAAGCCACGCATACTCGTAAGTAGCTCCTCCTGTATGCCCTGTTAATAAAACGAATGCTGCACCAATAAACGCTACTATTGAACCAATTTGTACTTTCATCGAAAAACGTTCTTGTTTGTGTAATACCGCTAATATCCCTGTAAAAATAGGTGACATCGCAATTAATAATGAGGCGTTCGTTGCTGAAGTATATTTCACAGATAACATAAACATCGTTTGATACATTGTCGTTCCAACGATGCCGACTGCTACTAATCGTAACCAATCATTTCTTTCAATACGTAATGAGCGTTCCATTAAAAATGTAATAAGTAATAATACCGGTGATGCTACTAAAAATCGTAAACTATTAAATTGAATGGATGACATAAATGCCACGCCATACTTTCCAATTGTATAATTTGCTCCCCATACTAATGCTACTGATACTAGGAGCCATTCCATTTGCCATCTTTTCATCCGAATCTCCCCTTCCATATTTAGCATAGTAAAATTGGCTGGATATAACACCGTCCAATTGGCTGTTTTTTTACCCAGCCAATTTGCTATACTGGATTTATATAAAAGATACGGAGGCATTTTTATGGAATGGAAGCTAGATAGTGACAGTAAAATCCCTATTTATCAGCAAGTTGTTGACTTTATTGAAAAACGTATTACATATGGAGAACTTCCTCCAGGTAGCTTCCTCCCTTCCGAACGGAAATTAGCTACACAGTTAAATGTAAACCGAAGTACAGTAACGACTGCTTATAATGAACTACGTGCTATGGGAATTGTAGAAAGTACAACTGGTAAAGGTACACGTGTAAGTACACATATGTGGGGTGTTTCTCCAACATTAACACCAAACTGGAGAAACTTCGTAGAAGGTGGTACGTTTTTACCAAACTTACCGTTACTTCGCCATATTCGGGCAGAAGTACAACAAAATGAAAATATGATAGATTTTGCAAACGGAGAACTCGGTTGTAATCTCTATCCTCATGATCAACTACAAGCGATTTTACGAGAACAACCGTTAACGCATTCATTAAGTTATGATCACCCGCAAGGTTATCTCCCATTAAGACAAGCGGTAGTAAAATATATGAAGGAATATTTAAAAGTGGAAGCGACTGAACAATCCATTATGATTACATCCGGCGCTCAACAAGCACTTCATCTTATCGTACAATGTTTATTAAATCCAGGTGATGCTGTTGCTTTCGAAAGTCCTTCACACTGTTATTCCCTGCCTCTATTCCAATCAGCAGGTATTCGTATTTTCCCATTACCTGTCGATGAACATGGGATTAACCCAGATGATGTACAGGAGTTATATAGAAAACACCGTATTAAAATGATCTTTTTAAATCCAAATTTCCAAAACCCTACGGGAACGATGCTTCATCCAAACCGTAGAAAAAAACTATTATCACTTTGCGCAGATTTACGAATTGCAATCGTTGAAGATGATCCATCCAGCTTGCTTACGTTAGAAAAGAAACAACCTTGCCCTACTTTGAAATCGATTGATGAAAATGGAACAGTCATTTATGTACATTCCTTATCAAAGATGATTGCACCAGGATTACGAGTCGGCTGGCTCGTCGCCCCGCAGTCTGTAGTAGAAAGGTTATCCGACGCAAGGCATCAAATGGAATTAGGTATGAGCATTTTCCCGCAGTGGCTTATGCAGCAATTTTTCGAAACCGTACCATTTCAGTCTCATATCGTACCGTTACGAAAACAATTATTGGAAAAAAGAGACGTTATCGTTCGCGCCTTAAATGAGCAACTTCACGACAAAATCTCTTTTTCTAATCCTACTGGTGGTATATACATATGGGGAAAATTAAAAGAATCGATAAACGAAAAACAACTTATTATGCAAAGTTTAAAACAAGAAATCGCCTTTATGCCCGGTAGTATTTTCGGTGCGAAAGATGGTTATATTCGTTTATCTTATGGAAAAGTGAATATTAATCAAATTGAGGAAGGTATTTCTCGTTTGCGAGAAGCTATTTTAGTTTGTGGAAAATGACTTTACATAAAGCTTTATCGTTTGACAAAAGAAAAATCTACCATTATTATCAACACGAACCTAGTTATAGGAGTGATAAAAATGAAAATTTACGTTGATGCAGATGCTTGTCCTGTAAAAGATGTAATTATTTTTGAAGCTACGAATGCAGAAATCCCTGTAACCCTCGTTACTAGCTTTTCTCATTATTCTAATGCGGAACAACCAAAAGGTGTGGAAACAATATATGTTGATTCCGGAGCAGATGCTGCAGATTACCGAATTATGCAATTAGCAAAAAAAGAAGATTTAATCGTAACACAAGATTATGGTCTTGCTTCGCTTGCATTAGCAAAAGGCTGTATCGTTCTACACCATAAAGGCTATAAGTATACGAATGATAACATTGAACAATTGTTACAAACACGATATTTAAGTGCAATGGTTCGAAAAAGTGGTAAGCGTACAAAGGGACCGAAACCATTTACAGCAGAAGATAAAGAGAAATTTAGAGAGCTCTTTAAAAGTATAATTTCACTTTAGAAATGAACCTTCTATTTGTAGGGAAAGCTTTGTAACAAAAAGAAGAGAATATCAAAATGAACATTCTCTTCTTGGAGTTTACCCGTTTAAAATGATGGTAAATTATCTAAGTTATTTTCCTTTATACCATCAGGTTCACTACGTATAATATCTCTGCCATACTTATGAAATACGTCCACATGAGCTAACTTCCCTGATTTTGCTTCACTAAGAGCAGTCATATAATCTAACTCTCTCCCGCTACTTGTTTTAAACGCTATTAAATCACCATCATCATTTTTACGAACGGCAACAATTTGTTCTGCTCCTGAATTGACTTCATTGTCTACTTCAAATTGAGCTTGCTCTTCTCCTTGATGTAAGTAATCATTATAAACTTTTTCAAAGTCTTTATTGTCCATAACATTCACCTCCAACACATTTTTTAGTATGGTTGGGAGGTGTTGGTTTTATGTAATTTGCTCTAAACTTTTGTATTTTCAAATGAAAACATAGTACCCTCACTATTTGATTGTAAAGTGTATTTTATATCGAACATCTTTGATATATCTTCAATATTTTTCAAACCAAGTCCTGTACCTTTACTATTTATATCAAACCCAATCCCATTATCTCTAAAGGAAACAATATCTTCATCTATAATAATTTTGAGTTTTTTAGCTTTTGAATGTTTAAGGACATTTTGAAAAATATTATCAAATAACCTTTGAATCCATAACTCATTACTATTCCATATCAACTCTTTATCTTGTGGATTATATACTAATTCAATTTTATGAATGCTATACAAATAGCTCCATTTTTTAATCATATTTTCTATTAAATTATGTATATTCACTTCATCATTCACAATATAAGTATTCTCTAAGGTCTCTGTAGATTGAATATTAAATTCGTTAGTTAAATCACTTATATATTGTATCTGCTCATACAGTGATTCAAGTACTGGCGCTTGTGCTTTGTATTCGCCTTCTAAATAATATAATTGTAATCTAACTGCAGTTAAGGGTGTATTAATATCATGCCGTAATTTATTTAATAGCTCTTTTTTTATTTGTTCCTGTTGTTGTAGTTCTAATTCTCGATAAGTTGTTCTTTCTATAAGCAGGTTTACTGACCTAATCAGTTCTCCCATCTCATCATCACTTTTGACATCTATTATATTAGGGATTTTTTTATCACTAGCTAAATCTCGAATCGTTTGATTTAATACATTAATTTTATTTAATAATGAGTTTATCGATTTTGAAAATACAAAAGCTAATACTAATAGTAATAATAAAAATATGATTAACATAGTAGGATATGCAAAGGATTCGTGAAAAGGAATGTTCTGATTTTTAGTTTTAAAGGCAACATTATAAATAACTGATACAAAAATACTAATCGACAACAATAACAGAGGTACGCTAACAATAGCGGAGAATAGTAGTAACTGATATTTTTTTTTTAAGTTCATTTCTTCATATAGGTATTTAGTCTATACCCTTCTCCATAAATATTTTGAATAATATCACCTGTTTTATCATCAATTTTGGTTCTGATTTTCTTTATATGTACGTTCATGATATTTTGATTTCTATCTTCGAGTTGCCATAGGTAATCATAGAAGTGTTCTTTAGATAAAGTTCTATCTCTATTTTCATATAAATAGAAGAATATTTTTCGTTCAATTGCTGTAAAAGCAACTTCATTACGCAAATCATTAATAAAAACTCTTTTATATTCTGCATCTATAAATAAATGGTTAATTTGCGTGAACGTACCATATTGATTATCTAACATTTTCTGAATCCTTAACAACAACTCTCTAGGGTCAAAAGGTTTTATCATGTATTCTTCTCCAATAGTCAAACCTTTTAGTTTACTATCCATATCATTCCTTGCTGATAGAAATATAATTGGAATATTTAATCCTAGATTTTTTATTTTCTTTGTAATTTGATAACCATCTTCGCCTGGTAACATAACATCCATTACGACTAAATCTATTTCATGAATTATATCAAGAACTTTCCTTCCCTCTTTCTCCCAACACACATTATACTTCTCACGCTGTAAAATTTTTTGTAATAAATCTCCTATAATCAAATCGTCTTCAACAATTAATATGTTATATACTTTCATTATGTAAGCCTTTCATCGCTAAAGTTACAATTGTTTAGTTCTTCACTACTTTATTCTTAACAAAATCCATAGCAATTTTGTATATTTCATCAGGAGCATATAAATAAATACTATGTGTACCTTCAATTATTTTTACATCAGCTATTAATAACTTGCTAGCAAACTCCTTATAATCTTCGTTTTTTTGCTTTGTATACTTCGAATCTTTATATTGCCTAGCAATCGCATCTATAAATAACATAGGTGTTTCTTTTGGGATCGATAAAGAATTTGATTTTTTACCGTTATTGTAGCTTTGTAAAAGTTCTTGCTTCATATCATCATTAAAAGCCCTCTTATACGTAAGCGCTTTATAAATATCTTTTTCCTGTTCGTTTAAAAAGGATTGACGAATGACTTCGGGATTATAAGTAATAGAGGGAGCTAATCTCTGAAAACCAATTTTCGTTAAAATATTCATCCCTTTTATTTTTAATGAATCAACCATACCTATTTTATGAGTTACGTACTGTTTAGGTAAACCAATATCTAACGCAATAATCCCTTTTACTTCACTTGGATATTTTTGTGCCCAATAAATAGCCTCTATACCCGATAGAGAGTGTGGTATTAAAATGTAAGGTGGTTTATTTCCACTTCGAATAAGCGCTTCTCTCGTTTGTTCTAATATCGTATCAATATCTCTATCATCTTGAAAAACATCACTGTATCCATAACCAGCTCTCTCAATTACAGAAATCTTGTTTTCTTTTGAAAATTCACTATATAAGCCTTTCAATTCATACACAGGAGCGGCAATTCCAGATCCGGCCATAAATACAAACGTCTCCTCCCCGCTCCCCTCATTATAAACATTCACTTTTTTATTATTGAAATTAATAAGTTTACCTTTATTGTTCATTAATTTCGATTCCATTTTTAATTGATAGTTATGATATATGAATACAGCGCCAGTTCCAAGAAAAATCATACTAATACAAACAAAAAATATTATCTTTCCTATCTTCAATATTTTTTTCATTTGACACCCCTTTCAGCCTATACTGAAAGGGTACAATGTAAAAATAAATTTCTAATAAATTTTTCAATATTAATATCTACTTATTTTTTCTAAGTATGGACCTTTTTAATACCTACGTGCTTCCTTCAAAGTCTCCAATATATCATCTGTAAAGGCATTGCTTCCCTCCTTCTCTAAAGCTATGAAATATAAACTTCTTAGGAAAGTTCTAATATTTTGTACTAAAATAGCATGCTGTGGATGTCGGATGTCTTCAACAGTTGCTATACTATGTAGCCAATTGCTCCACTCTTCTTCAGTTAATAGATTTTGGCTACGTAAAGACATAATTGGCTTTACTAATCTCTCATCCTCAAAGTGTACATATACGTAATCATTCAATCGTACCTTCTGACGAACGGCAGCTAGTATTGCATATGAAAACTCACGATTTCGTATTGTACGTGCTAAAGCATCTAGCGCATCAGCCGCATGCGCTGTAGAATGTGCCCAGCCTTTTCCTTCTATGTAGCCTCTTACATCTTCTTCTAAATATACATATTCCAGTACTTGTTCTGCCACACTGTACAGTTGTTCTTCAGATAACAGCGGTTCTCTTTCATGAACAGATAAAATAAGTGGTGGAATTAAAACGGAGAACGCGCGTTTAAACACAGAGTCTGTTCCTTTTTCTCCAATTTTATAAAATAAATAATCAGGACTAATTGCTTGTAGCATTAATCCTCGTAACTCTTTTTGTCTAAATACATCATTTGTAATCCATGTGTGAAGCGTACTATAAATCAAATCATCGCGTAATTCAGCATCTGGTGATCCGATATAATCTAGCATCCACTGTGCATATGGATATGCGTCCACATCCTCTGGTACAGCATAATTATTATGTTTAATTTGTTGTAGTTCTTCTTTTAATTCTAGTATTTCATTCATTATATTTCCTGTCCCCTTTTTACGTTTTTTAATTGCCTTATCCCCTATTGTTCACTTCATAAAATTAATTTCATTATACAAGAATTATAACAACAAATATAAGGCTATACATATATTTGTTGTTATGTATTACGTTCTTTCATGAAATATAACTTCTGGATTTTCTAAATCACTATTCCGAAATACAACATCCGCACACTCTTTCGGATTATGCTCATCTATATACATCTTACAGGCCGCATGATACCTATTCAAAAACATCTTCTCTGCTTCTTCATAACTTCCAAAAGCCTCAGTCTCGCGCTCTGCACCACGTTTTCTCGCAATCTCAAAATCTGTATCTACGAAAATTTTATAGTCAAATAAATGCGCAACGTCTTTTTTCAATAGAAACGTTCCATCTACTATTAATACCATATTTTGCAGGGCTACTAGCGGTTCATTCTGTACAGGCATATCCGTTACTAAGTTATGAGAAATCGTTTCATATTGTAAATTCCCGTTAGGTCCTAAAGGATTTAATAACCTTTCTTTGAAAGCTGTATAATCGTGTGCATCTTCATAATACCCTCTTGCTGATTCTTTGCCTTGCGTATAACGAATCACTCTTGGATTATGAAAATCATCAATGCTGGCGCGTGTTACTGGTAAACCTCGTTTTTTTATTTCTTCCGCTAGTTCGTTTGCAAATGTTGTTTTTCCTGATGCTGTAATACCACTTACTCCAACTCTTGTTGGATAGGTTAAGTTTAGCTTTACAATATGATCTGCAATTTCTTTGATTCGTTGTTTTCGGTTCATGATATCTCCCTTTATAATTAGTTTACATAATATAATTATAAGTAATAATCCGTGTCACTATTTGTCGGTAAATCGATATCCTTTGTCGAATCGTTGATATATTTTAAGTTATGATAGATATATTTGAAAAATCGTTGATATATTATTAGCTTACTTCCCCTTAAACCCTCGATATAAAGCAGTCCGTAATTCTTGTTTGTATTCTTCAATTTCTGGCATATCGAGTTCTTCTGCTAGTCTGATAGCTAATTCAATATCATACGGTACACGTACGAGTTGAATAGAAAAGCTTGCGGCTTCTTTTTCATTGTACGTTCCTTCAAAGATTAAATAGGATGCTTGTGTAATTTCAAGAGGATTTCCTACACTACCAGCGTTACATAACGTTTTCCCTCTGAAATTTTGAACGAACGCTTGGTGAACGTCACCATAGCAAACGACATCTGGTTTTCTTTCCCCTTCTATATTTTCCGTCAGATCACTATTTTCGAACATACTAATACGTTCTTCTCTTGAAGCGTGTGGTTGAATTCTTTCATATAAACTTCTCGGTGAAGCGTGAAACATACGAATGAGTTTTCCGCTCATAAAAAATTCGATCGAAAATGGTAAGCTTCTTAAATAGTCATTTTGTTCTTCTGATAATTGTTTTTGATGCCATTTTAATGCTTCAAATTCAGTCGGTTTTGTAATGAAATCATCCCAATTCCCCATTACAACGCCTTCGCATTCTTTACGAATGATTTCAATTACTTCGCTTGAATGAGGGCCTTTTCCTACTAAATCTCCAAGACAAATAATGCGCTCGATTCCTCTTAATTTAATATCTTTCAGCACAGATTCTAATGCCGGAATATTACCATGAATATCTGAAATTACCGCTATTTTATCCAAATGAATCCCTCCGTTATTTATTTTTCATTATATCCATATGATAGGATTGATACCATCTTGGAACATAGGACGAAAAATGATTATGTTCTTCTAAAATTCCATTTAGTCTTTCCTTCATATCATCTACTAGGTGCGGTGTGCTTCGGTTTGTCCAAACGATATCAGCCGGGAATGTCATTGCTGCATATAAGGAGTACAGCTGCCAAAAGTGAAGTGACGGTTCGCCTCCGCAATAACCGTGAACTTGTCCAACCGCAAATGGTTTGCTTATTCTTGTAGTAAAAATCGCTACATTATAAAAATCGTGTATTGGATCGCCAAAATCATATCCACCAAAATCGATAACGATAAACTCCTTGTTATGAATCATACTATTTGCTGGATGGAAATCATCGTGTAAAAATGTGATTGGACGATTTTTTAATAAGTCTTTATGGTTTTCTACAAAGGTTAATACTGGCTTCAAATCCAGAAAATTCACCTCGTAGTCTGCTAGTGCCTCTATGTATCTTTCGTATTTATTCCATCTAAATGTTTCCCATTTATTACTTGCACTTTCTCTTTCAATTGAGTGAATTCTCCTTAATACTTCTCCTGCTTTTCTTCCTACATCATACTGTTCTTCCACCGATAACTTCCGTAAGCTCTCTTCACCATTTACTCCGTCAATCCATTCAAATACTTGAACACATTTATTTAATTCTTCAAGTTTTATAAAATGAATTAACTTGGGCGTTGGAATATGTAATAACTCTATTTGTTTCATATACGTATATTCTTCTAGTTTTCGTTCATAATTAGCAGAATCACACACTTTTACAAAATACGTTTCACGATTCTCTAGTTCAATTTTATATTTTTCCTCATGCGAAAAACCTTTTGTAATGGCTATACATTTTACAATACAGGGCCACTCTAGTTTTCTTTCTATCTCTCTTACTATTTCTTCCAAAACATCCCCTCTATTCATATATGTACAAACTACCTAACACTTCATACTCTCGTTTATTCTCCCCTTTAAACTCCACTGCAAAAGGATATTCACCATTCCTAATCAAGTGTTCTTTCACTAGCCCTTCCCCAATCGGTTCACAAAACTGTACATGAATGTCACCAAACGCTACACTTTGGCACTCAGCATTCCATTTTTCATTTTTTGTGACTGAACTTGCAGTTAGCCCCATTACTTCTTTCCACTTTCGCACTGTGTCTCGAACGTTTTTCACTGCATAATGGATCACTTCAATGTGTTGCACTTTGTTTTTATGTTCCGTGATCGTCCCTATGTTGCGTAAGTCGTTTCTTCTTTCTTCATCGGTTTCATTCCACTGTATAAAAAAAGGTAATCTCGGCCCGCTTTCTTCTTGCTTTACAAATAACATTTTCCATTCTAAAAGCCGACCATCTTTTCTCATACGTTTCCCTTCAAATGGTCCTATTGTTTGTAAACCGTATTTACTAAATTTATCTGCTAATTCTTCAATGGCATCTGTTCGAATTGCAATTTGTAGCATTCCTTCTCCATTTTGTAATTTCACCACCGTTTCTTGTACTAATGGATTTTCTGCTTCTTTCGCTTTTTCTTCATGCTGCACAGCTAAAAATTCTATGTATGATAAATCAAAATAACATAAACTATTCCAAGTTCCCCAAGTAGTATGCTCTCCGCCTAATACAGTATGAAATCCACTCGCTTGCATTTGTTTTGCTGCTTCCTTCGGTGTACAAGGCACTGCGTGAACGAGATGATCAAATCGTAACATAGTCCTTCTCCCCTTTCTCTCCATCCTTTTATTGTATATTTTATTTTTCTTTCATTCAATTCAAAAAACTTCAAAACCTAGTTGATTTATATGATTAATATGTATTATAATGAAACAAATTTAATTATTGCTGATTGGAAAAACCAAAGGCACTTTTCTCATACGGGAAAAGTGCTTTTTTCATTTATTATTACAGGGGGATTATTTATGCAGAAATTAATTGTCTTTGCTATTATTGGATTTTTCGCTCAATTGATTGATGGGGCACTTGGAATGGCGTATGGGGTAACATCTACCTCACTATTATTAATGTTTGGTATTGCACCAGCTGTAGCATCCGCATCTGTTCACTTAGCTGAAGTCGTTACAACCGCAGCTTCTGGTGCATCGCACATCAAATTTGGAAACGTTGATAAATATACAGTTTCCAGATTAACATTACCCGGAGCAATTGGGGCATTTGTTGGGGCATGTTTTTTAAGTAATTTACCTGGCGATGTGATTAAACCGTACATTTCAATATTTTTATTCACTTTAGGCGTTTATATTTTATTACGATTCATTATTCAAAAACAAATTGTTACTTCCAAAAAGCGTATGTCTGCCAAACAACTTGTGCCACTCGGCTTATTCGCTGGATTCGTCGATTCAACTGGTGGCGGTGGCTGGGGTCCAATTACGACACCTGTACTGCTAGCAAGAGGAAATGAAGCTAGAAAAGTTATTGGATCTGTAGATACGAGTGAGTTTCCTGTTTCGCTCGCTGCAACAATTGGTTTCTTCATCTCACTTGGCTGGGAACAAGTAAGCTGGGTTTGGGTATTCGCCTTAATGCTTGGCGGTATTGTCGCAGCTCCAATTGCCGCATGGTTAGTACGTATCGTTCCACCTCATTTACTTGGGGTATTAGTTGGTGGCCTTATTATCTTTACGAATATTCGTACACTACTTACAACATTTAAAGTGGATCCAACTATTATTTCACTTTCTTACGTGGCAGTTGGTCTTGTCGTTATTATTTCTATTTTCATTGCTGTCCGTAATCATTCCAATCGTTCTAGCCCATCAACAGGCGGCTATCCGAAAGATCAAAAACAAATGCTACCATAATGATAAAAAATGCCGCTCGAACTATATCGAGCGGTATTTTTTATTTTTCTATTTTCCAATTAATCATCGTATCTGTTGTATCTACTCTCTTCATATGTAATTTCTCTAATACACGAATCGAACTAGCATTTTCAAGGAGTGTCTCCGCAATAATTGTATCTACCTTTCCTGTCTGGAAAGCCCACTTTATTAATTCATCTACAGATTCTGTAGCATACCCTTTATTCCAATATTTCTCAATAAAACCGTAACCAATTTCTACTGTACGTTTCTCGTTCGGTTTCCCTTTAAATCCTATATCCCCTAGTACGATGTCATCTTCTTTTCGAATGACATACCACGCACCCCAAGGTAATAAAGCTGCGTCTTGTTTTACACTTTCTACATGCCCTGCAATATGCGGGCCGCTATTGTATCCTTGATTCTTCGCAATCTGAACCCATTCTTCCGTACACGGGATAATATGTAATCTTTCTGTTTCTAATTTCATAACGATGTCCCCTTTTTAATTAAACAGTACTTCAATTTTACTACAAAAAAGAAAGAATATTCAATCTTTTAATTTGCACATATGTTTTTTCTTTAGAACAAAATAAAAGAAGTGATACCCTTCAATCGTTATGTCGAATTATATTTTCTGAATTTTCTTTTAATTTTAAAGGGTTTTTCATTATTTTTTGCGAAACATTTGTATAACAATTTTTTCTTTGTTTATTGCTACATAATAGTAGGTTCGGGTGGAGTTATGCAAGCGTTTCCTATACAATAACCGATATTTTTTGACTTTTCCTAACAAAATTCCTTGCAATATATTCAGAAACTCATTACAATTGCCATATATTAAATATCTTAGCAATATATAAATCCTCATCAATCCGATGAGGTAGAGGTTGCGACTTTTAAAAGTAAAACGGACGAGACACAGAGAATGTCACTGACTCCGTTTGAAAGGAAAAGTTGCCGAAGTTTGTATTTCTTCTCTGGAAGTATGAGCTGGGGCTGTCTCCGAAAGGAACAGAACTGTCACGTTTACAAAATTACCGTGTAAACGTGGGGTGCTATCTTAACGGAAGGGTATGATGGGGTGGTTATTTGTGAAACGTTCCGCCTAATTCCTTTGGCGGTTTTTTGTATTTTTCTCCCCCGCTCCTTCCTAACCTACAAGAAAAGGAGTGTTGAACATGAATAGCGCAACAAATCAATCTACCTCTAAAACGCAAACTACACAAGGACAAGGTGAATTAAAACGCGGATTAAAATCTCGTCACCTTACGATGATTTCTCTCGGTGGTACAATCGGTACCGGACTATTTCTTGCCAGCGGTGGTGTAATCCATTCAGCTGGTCCTGGCGGTGCACTAATCGCATACGCCGCAATTGGAATTATGGTGTATTTCTTAATGACAAGCTTAGCTGAACTTGCAGCTTACATGCCTGTTACTGGATCTTTTAGCACGTATGCAACAAAATTTGTTGATCCATCACTTGGCTTTGCACTTGGATGGAACTATTGGTATAACTGGGCGATTACAATTGCGGCAGAACTAGCGGCCGTAACATTAATTATGAAATTTTGGTTCCCTGATACCCCTTCCCTCATTTGGAGTGGATTATGCTTAGCTATTATTTTTCTCTTAAACTATTTATCTGTTAAAGGTTTTGGTGAATCTGAATATTGGTTCGCACTTATTAAAGTAGTTACTATTATTATCTTCTTAGTTGTCGGCTTCATGATGATTTTTGGAATTATGGGCGGCGAATCTGTCGGCTTTAAAAACTTCACTGTTGCAGATGCTCCATTTAACGGCGGTATCATGGCAATTATCGGTGTATTTATGGCTGCTGGTTTCTCCTTCCAAGGAACTGAATTATTAGGTGTAGCTGCTGGTGAAACGTCTGATCCAGAACGCAATATCCCAAAAGCAATTCGTTCGATCTTTTGGCGCATTCTTTTATTCTATATCCTTGCAATTCTCGTTATCGGTTTATTAATTCCTTATACAACTGAAAGTCTTGCAGCAAGTGATGTTACAGTAAGTCCATTTACACTTGTATTTGAAAAAGCGGGCGTTGCCTTTGCTGCTTCTGTTATGAACGCTGTTATTTTAACGGCAGTTTTATCTGCTGGTAACTCTGGCATGTACGCATCAACTCGTATGCTTTGGGATTTAGCTCGTCAAGGAAAAGCACCAAAGTTTTTAGGCAAATTAGATAGCCGTGGTGTACCTGTTAACGCTCTAATCGCAACATCAGTAGTTGGTAGCGTCGCTTTCATCGCTTCTTTATTCGGTGACGGTGTTGTATATATTTGGTTATTAAACGCTTCTGGTATGTCTGGCTTTATCGCATGGGTTGGTATTGCAATTAGTCATTACCGCTTCCGTAAAGCATATATCGCACAAGGAAAAGATTTAAAAGACTTACCATATAGAGCAAAATGGTTCCCATTCGGTCCAATCTTCGCATTTACACTTTGCGTCATCGTAATTTTAGGACAAAACTACGGCGCATTTATGGGTGAATCAATCGATTGGAACGGCGTACTCGTTTCTTACATCGGTTTACCGCTCTTCTTAGTACTATGGTTAGGATATAAATTTACAAAGAAAACAAAAGTGATTCCACTTGATAAATGTGAACTAAAATAAAGTAGAGCGAGCAAACAAAATTGTTTGCTCGTTTTTTTTACAATTCTCTTTACTTCCCTATTTCTTTTGTTTTTGCAATAATAAAAGAAATAAAAATAAAGGTTGGGATACAATGAACATTCGTATTACTGATGAAGCAAAGGCAGCTATACATAGATTAGAACGTGCAGATAAAAAGATCATTCGCATTAGAGGAACAATGACAAACTCTTGTAGCATTTTCGTTGATGTTGATTTAGTTTGGGATACATACAATGCAGATGATATTGTATATGAGGATGAAATGCTTATTGTACAAATGGAATCATTCACGAAAGATTACACTGGTGATACAGTGAAACTTGATTATAAGACGACTGGTTTTAGTATTACGACTCCTAGTGAGACGTTAGTTTATGGATTGTCGATTAAAAAATAAAAATTATTTTCAACTGACCAATGAGGTGGAAAAATGGGTAAATACGTTCCATTAAAATTTTTATTTAATGATGAATTAGCAGAAAAAATGGCTGACTCTATTTGTAAACACGATTCTACTTTCTCTAAAAAAAACTTTATAGCCTCCGTAACATGTAAAGTTGAAGGTTTAGAGTTAAAGCAACGGATTGAAGTAATAGCAGATGAATTACACAATGCTTTACAAAAAGATTTTAATGAAGCAATACATATATTACTGAAAACATTGGGACCAGAAAATACAACAGAAGTAGGTACATTTACAAACGGCTATATGTACATGCCTATCGCAAAATACGTTGAAAAATATGGGCTTAACGATTTTGACTCCTCATTCCATGCAATGTATGAAATAACAAAAAGGAATACTGCTGAATATGCCATTCGGCCTTTTCTTGAAACGTACCATGAAGACACACTAAATATTTTACAACAGTGGATTCATGACGAAAACAGCCACATTAGGAGACTAATTTCTGAAGGTACAAGACCAAGACTTCCTTGGGCAAAAAAAACAGGAGCTCTAAAAGGTAACTTTAAGAACAATTTACAGCTTCTTGAACCATTAATGAATGACCCTTCTAAGTATGTTCAAAAATCTGTAGCCAATCATATTAACGATATTACGAAGGAAGATAAAGAACTCGTTTTTCAATGGTTGCAGCAATTACGTGATAAACAGCATCCTGTTAACCCTTGGATTATAAAACATGGGTTAAGAACGGTGATAAAAAATGGTACTTTACCAAAAGATTTTTATTTTTAAGTATTTTTAAATGAAAACGGCCAAAACAAAAACGCTTATGCTTCAAGAATGAAGTATAAGCGTTTTTTCTCTTTAAAACATTATCCCTGCCTTAAAATATTTTGAAACATTTCCGGTTTATTTTGTTTAAAACTCTCTATTATTTCTTTTCCAAATATCGTTATACTCTTCTCCCAAGGATGGCCTAAATACCCCCACTTAAAGTCTTTCTGAATAAAGAAATAGTAATCACCATTCGGAAATATTGGTATACGCCACTCATAAAATTCATTTCTTTCAAACTCTAAGTGTGGATTTACCCAATAACATTCATGTTGCCAATCTAGTGCCATCATATATTCATTCAATGCTGTATTCTCTTTGAAAACTTTTAATGCTTTTTCTTCAAGTTCATCATATACATTTAAATCTACCGATTCTCCAAAATAATGAGAGATGTCATATGTGATAAACGGTCCTGGTACTTTAAACGATGGAAATATTGAAACACTTGGTGAAAATTCATAGTCACTATATACTTTATCCCAAATTCGATCGTACTCTTTATCTGTAAACTCAATCCAATTTTCCATTAAATATCTACCTTCTCTTTATATTTCAAAGGAATTCCACTCAAAAATCCCGAATATATAAATAATCATTCTCGCAAGGAGCGAATTTATATGCATCTATTCGAACACGAAACGTAAATCCGTTTCACTTTTATAAGAGGTCCTCCTTTTTACTTTTCTCATCATATCATTCATTTACAAAATAGGAGGGTACAATTATGAAACGTGATCCATTATTTTTAACTTTATTAGACAGTGCAAATACAAATTTTAGCGGCTGGGATTTTTCTTTCATTTCAGAAACGGGTCGAATGAAAAGTGAGCCTTTATCGTGGTCGTACGGTAGCACTGCTTTCCAGCTTATACAACACGCAAAATCAATGCTAGATATGGGCACTGGCGGTGGAGAGCTTTTATCTATGTTACAACCGTTCCCGCCAACTATTTATGCTACTGAGGGCTACGCTCCAAACGTGCCAATTTCCCGAAAGAAATTAGAGCCTTTAGGGGTTATTGTTGTAGAAGTAAAGGATGATGCTGCCCTACCGCTTCAAGATGCTCAATTTGATTTAATTGTGAACCAACATGAATCCTATGCTGCTTCTGAGGTAAACCGAATCCTTTCTCCTAATGGAATATTTCTTACACAACAAGCTGGTGGTCTTGATTGCGCAGAACTTAATAAGCAGTTTGGCACACCACTAAATAGCGAATTTGCAAGTTGGTCACTCGAAACTGCCTGTAATGAGCTAAAGGAAAATGGATTTACTATTTTAGATGCAAAGGAAGAATTCCCTCTTCAACGCTTTTATGATATTGGCGCTATCGTCTATTATTTAAAAGCGATTCCGTGGCAAACTCCTGATTTTACTGTCGAAAGGTATTATGAGGAATTATATCGCATACATGAGATTATGTTGCAAAAAGGCTATTTTGATGTGAAGCAACATCGCTTTATCATTAAAGCGATTCGCAACTAATCATGGAGCATACGAAAACAAAAAAGAGATGGATATGCCATCTCTTTTTTGTTTTAATTTAAGTAACGAAAGTTTGTGTTACAACTTTGGCTAATAAAGTATATTTTTTCAGCATGTAATCACCTAACATATATATTTTTTCAACTAAAGTATAAGTGTAGTTTTTCATCCTATCTTCTATTGAGAAACGAGTTGTTTTTCATATCGTTTGTTCGCATCATCTTCTGTCAAAAATGCAGTTGTGTAATTAATAATATTCCGGTTATCGTACGTGAATATATGCTCTAACATATTTTCTTCTGTTAATATTAGCGGTAAGTATTTTGGTAAATTACTAACTACACCTCTATTATTCTCATCTAATATCCATCCAATTTCCTTCCACTCTAATATACCTTCATCAGTACTTAACGGTGTATCCATTTGTACTCCCTCTGGCAAATCAGCAAGGAATACATACATTCCTTCACTAGCCAGAGGCTCGTCTTTATCTTTAAAACCAACATTCCCCTTATACGTTACACTTTGGAGATCTATGCCCGTTTCCTCAAGCGTTTCTCTAATTATTCCTTCATATGGCGTTTCATTATCTTCAATTTTTCCCCCAACACCATTCCACATTCCCATATTCGGCTTTTTATTTCTATTTAGTAAGAGTATTTTATTTCCTTTTCTAATGAAGCAAATTGTGTATGTATACATACTATCATTTCCTTTCAATTACACCTTCTTTTGTAAGCAATTGATTTTCCACATGAGTTATTTTGCTTATTTTCAAGTGAAAACACTCGCCTTACAATTCCTTATCACATAATATATAGTACAACTTTCATACGTAAATACTTTACGTCAAACGAAAGAATCCTTTTTAGAAAGGAGCATTTAAAATCGATACTACAAGCAGTGAATTTTTAAAACAGTATTACGACAGCCACGTTTGGTTAAAAGATACCTACTGGTTCGGTGTTCCCATCTGCAAACTTCCCTCTGATCTCTTTTTGTATCAAGAAATCATTTATGAATTAAAGCCCGATTTAATTATTGAATGCGGGACTTTTCATGGTGGTAGTGCACTGTATTTAGCTTCTATGTTAGATTTAATCGGAAAAGGTCACGTACTTACTATCGATATAACTCCGCAGCCAAATCGGCCATCACATAATCGGATTACGTATTTAACAGCATCTTCTGTTTCTGTGCAGGCCGTCCAAACAATAGTAAGTATGCGCAAACCTGATGATGTGATTTTAGTTATTTTAGATTCTGATCATAGTAAAGAACATGTATCAAAAGAACTCTTACTTTATAAATCTATTGTAACCACTGGTAGTTACATTATTGTAGAGGATACATGTATTAACGGAAATCCTCTCCTTCCAGATTGGGGCCCTGGCCCGATGGAAGCCGTGGAAGAGTTTTTAGCTAAAAATAACAATTTCATAATCGATGAATCTAAACATAAATTTTTCATATCTTTTAATCCAAAAGGTTTTTTAAAGAAAATAAAGTGAAACTTTAATAAGTGGGGCTTTATGAATTCCCCACTTATTCTATAATTTTCATTTTTGAAAAAGGATAATACACAAATTCTACTTTTCCTATCACGTTATCTTCTTCAATATATCCTAAGCCATTGCGACTATCCCTACTAAGTTCACGGTTATCTCCCATGACAAATAGCTTATCTGGTGGAATCTTTGTCTTTTGGAAATTGTAAAATACTTGTGTATTGTTGAATAAATCTTTATTTGTATACGGCTCTACTTGTTTTTTATCATTTACATATACAGTTCCATTCGTTATGTTAATTACGTCACCAGGTAGCCCTATTACCCTTTTCACATAATATTTCGATTCGTCCTCTTCTTTAATAATGACAATTTCCCCGTGCTGTATGTTAGAAAAATGTACTGCTGCTTTATTTACAAATACGTAGTCTTCTTCATTTAAAGTCGGCTGCATGGATTTCCCTTCTACCTTACATAACGTAAAAGAATGATAGGCTATTACCATAACAAGTATAAATAGTATGTACTTCCCCCAACCTCTCTTAATCTCCTCTTTCATATCCATTCCCACCTTATAAAATAACTCAAAAAATATATCACTGCACAATATATTCCTGTGCAGTGATATTATTTTTACTGGGCCTTGTTCGGCTGTTCTACCGGGACTGAATTTGCATTTGATCTTTTCGCTTTCAAGTCAAAATACGCATCCAAAATTTCTTTACCAATCGCGGAATTAACCCCTGATTTATCATTATTCACCCATGGTACAACAACTGAAAAAGCTACTTCCGGATCAGCATCATATGGCGCATAGCCGGCAAGAGTTAAATTATAACATTTTTTTCGGTTATAGTTCTCATCTCTTCCAATATCACTTTCTCCACCATATACCGTCTCAGCTGTTCCTGTTTTTCCAGCTGGTTTATACGGTAAGCCTTTAAACGTTCCTGTACCTGTTCCGTCAGCTTCTTGAAAAACTCTTCTAAACCCTTCTTTTACATGATTAATGTATGACGTGTCCATATCCACTCGATTTAAAACAACCGGTTCAATTGATCGAATAACTTTTCCGACATCCTCTGGGCGGTTTGGCTGCTCTCTAATTTCTTGCACAATTTGTGGTTTCATTCGGTAACCGCCATTTGCAATTGTTGAAATATATTGAGCAAGCTGTAGCGGTGTATATGTATCATATTGTCCAATTGCATAATCAAGTAAAAAGCCTGGTATATTATCAGTTCTACCCATTTGACCAATTGATTCATTTGGCAAGTCAATACCAGTCGATACACCTAAACCAAATTGTCTAAAATAGTAACGCATTTTATTAAATGTCTCTTGTTTAATATCTAACGGATTGTTTGGCACATAATTAATCCCCGCCATTTTTAATGCTGTATTAAACATATAAACGTTCGACGAAACTTGTAAAGCTCTTAAATCATCAATATCACCAAAATCTTTCCATGATTTTTTCGGCTTAGTACTTCCTTTAAAGTACATTGGCGCATCAAAGAAATGCGTAAACGGTTTAATCGCTTCTGCTTGGTATCCAGATAATAAAGTAGCCCCTTTCACAGTTGATCCTAACTCATAGGAACTTGTCATCGTCCCTAATGCGTAGTCTTCTATTTGCATCACGCCATCTTTATTTACAATTTTCTTTCCTGCCATTGATAAAATTTGACCGTTTTTCGGATTCATCATTACAACGAAAGCACGATCCATCATCGGTTCTGAAGAATGAAACGCTCGTAAATTTTTTTCAAGACTTTCCTCTACCTTTTTTTGCAAATCCATATCAACCGTTAACATTAAGTTATTTCCACTTTTTCCTTCAGTCACTTTTTCAGTCCGAATAATATTCCCTGCTTTATCTGTAATATTTCTAGATTGTTCTTTCATTCCATGTAATGCATCTTCGTATTGCTTTTCGATGTAACTCTTACCAATACGATCATTTCGGTTGTAATCACGAACTAAATAATACTCTAATTGTTCTCTTGGCAATCCCTCATTTTCATTAGAAACGCTACCAAGTATAGAACGAAGGATTTTATCATTTGGATATTCACGTTCCCAATCTACTGTCGTATCTACCCCCGGCAAGCTTGCTAATCTTTCACTAACGATTGCATATTCATTTTGACTTACATCTTTTTTAACGATTTGCGGCGTCATTTTATATCCCGTATTCATTTTACTTTTAATTGCTAATACTTCTAAATCATCTTTTGAAAGCTCCTTTAATTCTTCTTGTGTAATTCTCTCCCGACGCAACTCTTCTACTTTTTTATCTAATTCTTTCCCTTCTATTTCCTGCTTCCTAAATTTACTCTCATCTGCTTTCGTTACTTTTTCTGCAGCCCTTTTTTCATTTAACTGCATCCAAAAATCTTTTTTATCTGTCTCTGTTAACTTATCCATATCCTCTTGCGACATTTCAATTAGCCCTGCTAACTCTCTCGCTACTTTTAAAACTTCTTTCGAGTCTACTCCTTTCATTTTCGTATATGTAACGGTTCGTAGCGGTTTGTTATTTACAATCACTTTGCCTTCTCGATCAAACATTTTCCCTCTAGGAACAGGCGTGCTCACCGTCACATCTTCCTTTTTATTCACTTCATTTCGATACGTTTCTCCATCAATGATTTGCACTTTACCTAGTTGAATAATAATAGCTGAAAATAAAAGAAAGACGATAAAAAATAGTACATTTAACCGAAATGGAATATGAGTCTTTTTCTTTTTCGGCTGTTTCTTTTTTTCCTTGTTCTGTCTCATTTCGCTCCCTCGCTTCATTCTATTAACTTCTACGCATAAATTGAAACTTTAAACAGAGTGGTTCTCTGTTTATTAGCCCACAGCAATCGGGCTTTTACAAGCAGGTAATCTTCCCTTCCACCTAACTTCTTCGCCTGTGCCGAATTTTTCAGATGGGAGTCTTACTGCTCGCAAATAACGGGATAACTCATTATGTATCAAATTTATTTATATGATATATATAGAATTTTATATTAGTTACAAAAGAAAGAAAAGATTTAATTTTCAGTTTTCGGATTTTACATCCTATTTATTACCATTCCCCTTACAATACAATATCATGAATACAAAAAACTGAGGTAGATACATTGCACCTCAGTTTTTTTACGATAACTTATTTATTTGAAGATAACCCTTCAACAAATTCACCAATCTTTTGTCGAAAAACAAAATCAAAGTTATATTCCTGCCCTGTTAACTCTTCATTTACTAAAATGGTTGTTGCTCCAATTTCCCTCTTTGCAATTTCCGGGAAAGATGCGACAGGCTGTACTTTTAATGACGTTCCCATAACGAGAAACACATCTGTTTCATATAAACGTGTAATCGCATTTTGATATTGCGGCAGTGTATCTCCGTATAAAACAACATCTGGATTTAAAATGAAATTACACTTCTCGCAGCGCGGTACTTCATGATCAATCATATATTGTAAATCATAACCCGTTTTACACTTCGGACAATGTGCTGTTTGAAGTGTTCCGTGTAAATCAATGACATGTTTACTACCACCTAATTGATGTAAACCGTCGATATTTTGCGTTAAAATTGTTATATCTTTTCCTTGTTCTTCTAGCTCAGCTAAAAAGCGATGTCCACGATTAGCTTTATATTGATGAAACGTATTAATTTGAAATATTTCTTTATAATGCTTCCAAAACTCTTTCGGACTTCTGTTATAGTACCCTCTCGATAAGTACATCTCCACATTCACATCAGCATACAACCCATTTGCTGAACGGAAATCTGGGATGCCACTTTCTGTACTGGCTCCTGCGCCTGTTAACACAGTAATTTTCTTCGCTTTTTCTAAAATTGAACGAACTTCTTCAAATTGCACAAAAATCACCTCTATGTATATTCCTATACTTATTATACCAGTTGTTTACAGGAGGTGTTGTACATTTCACTTTACTTAATGCGTCGCGCCCCCAATTTCTACAATATCTACCTCTACTTCCGTCGTTACTTCGATTGCCAACTCTACCCCTTTACTAATAGTAGAAAGTGACATACTCGGTTGCCCTGGGTAGCTACTCGCTTGTTCTGGTAAGAACGGAATGTGAATGAATCCGCCTTTTATTTTCATATCATGTTTTTCTAGTTCATACATAAGTCCATAGAATAAGTGATTACAAACGAATGTACCTGCCGTTTGTGAAACAGATGACGGTATGCCTTCTTCGCGAAGTTTTTTTACGATTGCTTTCATTGGGAGCGTGGACCAATAGGCAGCAGGTCCTTCCTCAACAACCGGTACATCCACCGGCTGATTCCCTTCATTGTCAGCAATTCTTGCATCATCAATATTAATTGCGACACGCTCTATCGTAATATCTGGTCTACCCCCAGCTTGTCCGATACATATAATCATTTCCGGCGACAGTTCTTCTATATATTCTTTTAAAACTTTTATTGATTTATGAAATACAGTTGGAACTTGTTTACTTATAATCTTGTACTCTCCGATTGTTTTTTCATGTAAGCTTTTTGCGACTTCCCAAGCTGGATTGATACTTTCTCCGCCGAACGGATCGAACCCTGTTAATAATACTGTTTTCATCGTTTTCCCTCCTAATTAGAAACGATATACTAAGCCGTACATAATAAACATATTTATGATAAAGATTGAAAGCGCGATGGGTACTTGCGCTTTAATAACAGCATTTTTATCTTTTAACTCTAAAAGCATTGCTGGAACGATATTAAAGTTTGCTGCCATTGGCGTAAGCAGTGTTCCGCAATATCCAGCAAACATGCCGAGTGCGGCCATAATCGCTGGATTCCCGCCGTGCATTTGAACAATTAAAGGTAATCCGATTCCGCCAGTGATTACTGCAAACGCTGCGAATGCATTCCCCATTACAACTGTGAAAAGCATCATTCCTAAACAGTACGCCATAACAGCAACGAATGGATATTCTGTCGGTAACACTTTTCCAACTAAATCAGAAACGACTTGTCCAACACCAGACTTCGCAAAAATGCCGCCAAGTGCTGCTAACATTTGTGGTAAAATAACTGCCCAACCAACAGCTTGTAATAATCTACTTCCTTCTTGAACAGGCGTCGTTATTTTCGATTTTGTAATACGCATCGCCGCAACGAATGCGAGTAATGCTCCTAACGCTAATGCAACTAACGTTACTTTATCTGGATCTACAAGGGATACATTTCCCCATTTGATTTTCCCTAACGTTAACGTACCGATAATTGTAAAAATAGGAATTAAAAGTGCAGGCATGAAAATTTTATTTTTTAATTTCTCAGCATGTTTCACACGTTCTTGTACAGGTACTTCTTTCTCCTCGGATTTTGTTACTTTATTCAATGAAGCTAACACGACCATAGCGAGCACGATACACCCAACGTAAAACGAAGGTATTACATTTCCGAATAAAAATGTAACTGCGAATAATGCCCAAAATAAGCTAGAACCGAATCGGTTTGGATGTTCACGATCGAATGCGATACGCACAGCGATAAAGGCAACGATTATACCTAATACATAATAAATTGTATCCATAGTTATGATGTTCATCTTATATAGCCTCCTTCTCTTGTTTTCCTTCTGCCTTCATTGTTTTCGCTATATATTTATCAAACCTTCTGAATCTAATCCAACTTACGATTAGTGCGGATATTGCTGTTGGAATACCCCAAAGCGCCATATCCCATACTCCGACATGCATACCTACTGAATCGAAGAATCCTTTCATTAATAAAATCGCACCAGTTGCGATAAAAATATCTTCTCCGAAAAACCAAGCTGTATTTTCTGCAGCAGCTGCGTTTGCTTTAATCTTTTCTCTTAATTTTTCCGGAAGTTTACCGTATTTACCTTGTGCCGCTCCTTCTGCCATTGGTGCAACGAGCGGTCTTACTGTTTGCGCATGACCACCAATATTCAGCCCTAGTGCCGCTGATGATTCTCTTATTGTAAAATATGACATTAATACTCTTCCAGTTGTTGCCCCTTTTGATTTCGTTATAAGTGCTTCTGCTCTTTCTTTTAAACCATAACGCTCTAAAATTCCGATTACAGGTAAAGTTAGTATAATAGGCATAGACATATATCTATTTTCTATAAAAAATTTACCGAACATGCTGATGACGTCATAAAAACTTAATCCTGAAACCATACCAGTAACAATTCCTGCAACCATTACTACTAATAGTGTATTTAACCTAAATAGAAAGCCAACTGCAACAAGTAGTATCCCAATTAATTTAATCATTTCCAGCACTTCCTCTCATTTTTTATTTCGGTGCACATATAGAAACACCATTAAGTTCGAATGTTCTGTATATTCTCTCCGCAAATTGTACCGCTTTCTCTCCATCGCCATGCAAACAAATTGTTTGCGCCTGAACTGTTACTTTCTCTCCATTCACCGTTTCTACATATCCTTCTTTTACCATTTGAAGCACTTGTTTTATCGCTTCGCCTTCATCTGTTATAAGTGCATTTTTTTCTGTACGACTTGTTAATGTCCCATCTTGCTTATACGTACGATCAGCAAAAACTTCTTGCATGAATGTTACTTTATATTTTTCTGCAGCTTGTATAAACGCCTCGCTATTTGCTAATCCGTAAAGTAATAGATCCGGGTTCATATGAGAAATTGCCTTTACGATTGCATCTGCAATTACTGGGTCAGTTGCCGCCATATTATATAGGGCACCGTGCGGTTTCACATGATGCATCTTCGCCCCTGCCGCTTTCACAAACCCGTCTAATGCACCAATTTGATATAAAACGTAATCATATACTTCACTTGCTGAAACATTCATGTTTCTTCTTCCAAATCCAATTAAATCAGGAAATCCAGGATGCGCCCCTATTGCTACGTTATGTTTCAAAGCTTTTTCAACTGTTTGACGCATAACGAACGGATCACCCGCATGAAAACCACAAGCAACATTTATAGAGGAAACGAACGGAAGAATCTCATCATCATTCCCCATTTTATAAGCTCCAAAACTTTCTCCTAAATCACAATTCAAATCGATTGTCGTCACGATATTTCCCTCCTACTCTCAGCTTCGTAAAGCGATGAACTTCTTTAATAGTTTCACATTTTCTTCCTGCTCTATGTACAATCGCTCCGCTTCTTCTATAGAAACTTTTTCAAAAGTTACATAGTCCCCTGGTTTCAGCTGGGCAAGCAGAGGTAAATCGACTGAAATGACATTTCCGATTCTCGGATAGCCACCTGTCGTTTGCCTATCTGCCATTAATATAATAGGCTGCCCACCATTTGGAACTTGAATGGTTCCAAATGTAACAGGACTTGATAGAATTTCTTGTTCTATTTCTCTATTTAAAACTTCCCCATCAAACCTATATCCCATGCGATCAGCATAATTGGACACTTTATACTCTTTCATAAAAAATGACTCTTTACTTTTTTCTGTAAACTGATTATATTCAAAATCTGTTATGACGCGAAGCGTAGGATGCTTCTTATATTTTGGTAAGACGTTATTTCGAATTGCCCATTTTGTTTTTATTCGCTCTTCCTTTTGTAAGTTCTGAATGAAACGACTCGCCATTTCTGCGTGCGTACCAATTTGAAAATAGTCACCCTTTTTGAGCATCCTTCCTTCAATCCCGCCAATAGCAGCTCGCATATATGTACTTTTACTTCCCATTGTATGATCAATATGAATACCACCAGCAAATGTTACATATGCTCTGCACCCACGTTTCGCTTTTCCAAAACAAAGCATGCTGCCTTCTTCTGCTAAAATAGGACGCCATAACGGAATTCGTTCTCCATTCAATAACGGTTCCAAATCCGCTCCGCCAATCGCGAGCAAAGTCGTTTTCTTTAGTAACAATTTAGGTCCCATTATCGTCATTTCTAAACCTGCTTCATTTTCTTCATTACCGACTAACATATTGATTAGCCTAAGTGCATTTTTATCCATCGCACCGCCAACTGGTACACCATACTGTTGATAATGAAATCGTCCTAAATCTTGGACTGTTGTAAGCATCCCCGCATGTAAAACCTCTACATCCATTCTTTAGCCCCCTCTAGCGATAAGTATTCTTCCTTTGTTACCGGGATAAAACGTAAATACATACCACTTTGAATATAGGTAGGTGATTCTTCTCTTGGATTAAATAATGAAATCGGTGTTCGGCCGATAATATTCCATCCACCCGGTGTTTCAAGCGGATAAATACCTGTTTGCTTTCCACCAATCCCTACCGAACCAGGAGCAATTTGTAACCGTGGTGTTTCTTTTCTAGGTGTTTCTAATTGTTTTGATAGTCCCCCTAAATATGGGAATCCTGGTGTGAAACCTAACATATACACAAAATATGTTGTTTCGCTATGTATACGAATAACATCCTCTACTTGCAAACCTTGATAATGTGCGACCTCTTCTAAATCCGGCCCATATTCGCCTCCGTAGCAAACTGGTATAGAAATATGTTTCACTTTCTGGTTCACTTCTTCTTTATATGAATCACACAGCTCCTGTATATATTGGCAAACGTAATCATATGACCTTTCACCTCTCTCATTTTGCATCCATACTTCGTACAAATTATAGTAAATTGCTAATGAAGTAAACGATGGCACACATTCAACCATTCCTGTAAATGGATGTTGTTTCAACGCTTGAAATAATCGCTGCACTTTTCCGTATATATCCATCCTAATTTCTTCACCAAACGTAACAATAATTGCTTGATCCCCTAACGCAGAAAATTTCATCCCATTCCCTCTTTCTATGCCAAAAAGCCGAGTTCTTTCGAAATGCGGTATGCTGTTTCTTTCACTTTCGCAGTAAAATATGAAATGTTACTTTCGCCATACTCAATTGCTAAACCTGAAACACTAATACCTGCTACAACCGTTCCATCATTCGCAAAAATCGGAGCTGCTATAGCTGCTGTATGATTTTCTAATTCAGAATAACTAATTGTGTAACCTTCCTTTTTCGCTAGTTGTAATACTTCTAGCAAATGTTCCTTATTCACAATTGTTCCATCCGCAAACTGTTTTAAATCGGTTTCCTCTATGTACTTCCTTTTCTCTTCCTCAGAAAAATAAGATAGTAAAATTCTCGGACATGCCCCCGCATAAAGAGGTGCTCTTCTTCCAACCGCTGTATAAACACGTACCGGCTGAACTCCTTCCATCTTTTCAACGTAAATTGCATCATTACCATCTTGAATAATTAAATTAACTGCCTGCCCTAAACTATCTCTAAGCTCTTTCATATATGGAATCGCAATATTTCTTACTGATAATCTTTGTGAAACAAGTTGCCCAAACCTTAAAAAAACGACTCCAAGACAATATTTCCCCTTCTCATTTTTTTGTAAAAGCTCCATTTCTTCTAGCGAACCGATTAAACGATAAACAGATGTTTTTGGCATATTTGTAAGCTGAACCATCTCTGTTAAACTTAACTCTTCATGCTCATAAAATAACTCTAAAATATCCATTGTCTTCACTGCCGTTTTATTTATACTCATCCTATCTCCTTTTTGTTCCGAATTTCGGAACTTTAATTCCATTTTTCGAAACAAAGATATAATTTAAAATTATAAAATATTCTTTCAATTCTATCAATATTTTTTTCACGTACATAATCCGATATATTTTGTCCGCTATTAAAAAAACACAAATAATAAGTGATTTATATAAAATAAAAGGCTCTTGAATGATTGACAAAACTTTAACACTTGAAGAACGAACTATTAGAATAAAAGTTACAATAAAAAAGTACGGAAGTTTAGATTTGAAATAAAATTTGATCACTTTTCATTAATAACACTGCTATAAAAGAAAATATAAAGAGCATGTTTGAATCAATTTTTGATCAAAACATGCTCTTCTCATTGTTATTCACAGTATTCTTTTTTAACTTGATTGATTGATTGTTCCTTCGTTCAACTAACAAGTCTATTAGGTACATATTACTTATTTTTCAAAATCGTTCTTTTAGCTTTTTTAATAATTCTACTAGTTGATTTTATATCAGTATCCTTTTCCCATTCTTCACACAGGTTCATTACCCAATCCGGTTTCGTTTTACTTGTATCATTTAACCAGTTTCCAACCGAATCTTGGACATATTTTGATGGATCTGATTTAAGTAAATTAAGAATAGGAAGTGCTTTTTCAGGTTCTTGTTTTAATATTTCAATATGTTTACTCCATACACCTCGAGGACGAATAGATTCTACAGAGAACCTACGAATATTCTCATCTTCACTTTTTGCCCATTCTACTAACAACTCCACACTTTTTTCTATATTCTGTGAAAGATCTTCTCTAATAGACATCCAAGCAATTTCTCGAACACCAAAATGATGATCCGCTGCAAAAGGTCGAATGTACGTTAATGTATCTTTTAATGTGTTATTTGATTTTTTATTCATAAACGCTGCCCAACATCGTACACTATCTGAAATATGATTAGATAATTTTAACAATACATCTTCCTTGTTTCCTTCATTCTCTTTGAGTATAATTTCATCCAATAAAGTTCCTGTTATTCGTATGACTTTCATTCCTGTTTCCACGTTCTGTTTTTCTAATTCAGCTACTATGCTTTCCAAACTATTCTTGAGTCCTATTGAAGGTAAGACATTTTTGAGTAGTTCAATATGATTTATAGCTAGCCATTCTGTTAGATTAACACTTTCTACTTTCCCTTGCTGTAGTAATTGTAAGACCTCTTTAGGAATTTCGTTTACTTTCCTGGCTCCTTTCCTGTTTAAGATAACTTTTGCTTCTTTCGTTATCATTTAAATTCCCTCCTTGCAACACTATTTTCAAATAAACAGAGGTCATTTTGAAAAATAATAATCAAAATGACCTCTGTCTTTCTTAAATGAACATTCAGTTTTACAAAAAATGTGATTTAAATCCACAAGAAGAACATTTCTCCCATACTTGCTTTATAACGCTCTTACTTGTTTCAATGGCCAGAAAACAGCTTGTCCTTTTCCAACAATTTCATCTTCTGAAATAAAGCCAAACATGCGACCGTCCTTAGAAACTTCACGATTATCTCCTAAAACAAATACTTGGCCTTCTGGCACTTTCGTTTTCCCTGTGATTTGTTCTAATGTAAAGTCTGGAGTTAATACACGGCCAGCTGCTTTTTCTTTAAACTCTTTTAAATACGGTTCTTCCATCGCTTTTCCGTTTACGTATAAAACATCGTTTTTATACTCAACTGTATCACCTGGTAAACCAATTACTCGTTTTACTAAGTCGTACCCTTCTTTTCCGTGGAAGACGATAACATCGAAGCGATCTAATCCACTTATACTATAACCAATCTTATTCACGAGAACGCGCTCATTATTTTCTAACGTTGGCATCATCGATTCACCTTGCACTAAAGAAGGTGTAAATAAAACACCGCGAATAATTACAATTAGTACAAGGGTAAACCCTATTGTTTTAACCCAAGAGAATAATTCTTTCTTCGTATTTTCCTTCATCGTTTCTCCTCTTTCTTATGCACTTATTTTATTATTTCAACTAATTCTCGCACTAAACTTCGATCAATTTCAGAAAAACATGATTTACCTTCTCTTACCGCTGTACCGACATGAGCTTGCGAAATTCCAGTTTCATCTAATAACTGCTTTATATTTTCTTTCGTTACACCACTTCCAGCTACAAGTTGAATTTGACCATCGCTTACCTTTTGCATATCTTTAAGCACTGGAATATTATCTACTATATTTCCTTGTCCACCTGAAGTTAACACGTGAGTCACTTTATGGAATTCCTTTAAAGTTCTCATCGCTTCTACTAGGTTTTCTATATCATCTATCGCACGGTGATACGTTACATTTATTCCATCTACAACAGATAACAAATCTGCTAGCTTCTCTTTATCAACTTCTTTTTGTTCGTTTAATACGCCTAATACAACGCCTGCTGCACCTAACTTCTGCGCAACGCTAATGTCTTCTTTCATCATTTCAATTTCTTCTTCCGTATATGTAAAAGACTTCGCATGCGGACGAATCATAACGTGAATCGGTATATTTACTGCTTCTACCGCTTTTTTAATAAATGCATAACTCGGCGTTAATCCACCTTCTGTATAAGATGAAATTAATTCAATCCGCTTCCCACCCGCGCTTTCAATTCGTTTCACATCTTCTAAACATGTTGCAATAACCTCTAGCATGAGATAACCTCTTTTCGTGCTTTTTTCTTATTATACATTAGTAAAAATAAGAAGCCTAGCTTTCTCCTATAAAACTATAAAAAGAAGAATGAAAAGAAAGATTTTTTCAATTGATAACACTTATTTGTAATGTGCTATTTTTCATGAACAATACTACTAAAAAGAGAAAAAGATATACATCTTACAAAAGAACATTCCATTATCTCTCGTTCAGATGTATTTTTTAGAATTGAGTTCTTCGAAGCTATTCAAGGGATGCTGCCCATTGCTATCAAGCTAATATTTTGGAGCATCCTCAAAACAAAAAATTGTACATCCTCATCTGGAGATGTCAATTTTCTCGCTTTGGAGTAGTTGCTCTTCTTAGTTTGATGAGCATAGGGTAGCTCAGGAAAATACGAATTTACAACGTTAAAGAAATTCCAAAATTAAAAGCCAAATTTCTCAATATTAAAATTAAGGAAATTGGCTTTTTTGTCGCTCTGGAGAAGAGCCCTTTTATTGAATAATAAATTTCTTCAAATTGAGAGGAATTAGCATATAACGTTTTCACAGAGATGTTACCTGAATCTCTTCCCTGCTTCTTCCCCGGCAACCAAGTGGTTCGGAGAGTCCTTTCGCTTGCATGTTATGTTATATGACGTACCCTACTTCTTAAAGTTACTTTCACACTACTATTCTGTTTCAATTTTCACTTCAGTAATATATTTCAGTAAAGTTTTTTTATAAAACGTCACTTTCTTATTTGTTACCGAGTTGTTCCGCCAAACCGATTAGAAGCCCTTCGGTTCCACGAATGTAACAGAGTCGATACGAGTCCTCGTACTGAACCACTTCGCCAACGAGCTGAGCACCACACTTAGTCGTGAGTCTGTATACCATTTCGTCAATGTCTTCAACAGTGAACATGACGCGTAAATAACCGAGGGCGTTTACAGGAGCAGTCCGGTGATCTGATATAGTAGGTGGGGTGAGAAATCGCGAAAGTTCAATTCGGCTGTGGCCATCTGGCGTAACCATCATAGCAATCTCTACGCACTGGGAGCCCAGTCCGGTTACGCGACCAGCCCATTCACCTTCGACAGTAGCTCGCCCTTCGAGTTTCAAGCCAATCTCCTCGAAGAAAGAGATTGCGTCATCAAGAGATTCTACAACGATACTGACATTGTCCATTCTTAGTAATTTGTTCTTTTCCATAGTTTTATCTCCTTATGTGTAAACATTTATTATCTAATCATCTTCATAAATTATTCTATTAAAAGTTACAAATTCCTTCCCAACAAAAAACACCTTATCACCGTTTACATCCAAACTGGCATTACAATAAATATTTTTCATCTAGGAACATTCATCAAATCATGATAATCATTTATATGAAAACACTACATTTCAAACTAGGATGGCAAACAAATAAAAAGCACGTGTTCGATTACTAATCAAACACGTGCTTTCAAAACAACTATATTGTCCATAAACAATAACATTTAAATTCATAAGCTCTATTCCTAAAACATCACGACCGAAATGCTACATCCGCCAGTATAGACAATGTTGCATCATCCATCGGCGGATTGTGTAAACCCGCTCTGACATTTAAGTAATAACGATGAAGTGGATTTTTTTCTGATAAACTTTTTGCCCCTACGATACGCATTGCTTTATCTACTATAGATATCGCCGCATTTGTTACTGCGTATTTCACTGCCGCTAGTTCTGCTTGTAGTGATAGTTTATCTTCTGCCTCATCGTACTTTTTCGCAATTTGATATAAAAAGACGCGAGCTTGCATAAGCTCAAGCTCTATTTCTCCAACTAATCTTCTAACACTCGGTAATAAACTAATAGAATGGTTTAAACTATTTGGCTTGTATGATTCCGCAAACTGAACTGCATAATTTCTTGCTGATTGTGCGATTCCTAAATAACATGCTGGTATATGTAGCAACCAGCCAATACCCTTTTGTTTCACTTTCCCGCCCAATACATTCGTAAAGAAGCGGTTTTCTATCTCCACATTTTGTAAGACAAGGTCGTGGCTAGCAGTTCCTCGCATCGCAACGCTATCCCATGTTTCTTCAATTGATACACCGAGCGTATTTCTTGGAATGACAAACTCACCAACTTCTTCTCGGCCTTCCATACTTGCTGAAATAATAAAATAATCAAGTACTGGTGCCATCGTTGTAAAAGTTTTCCTTCCATTTATAATCCACTTCTCGCCTTGTTGCACCGCGATTGTTTCTGGTTTACCACCACGCGTCGGACTTCCTGTTTTCGGTTCTGTTGCTGCCCGATTAAAGAGTGCACCATTACGCACTTCTTCGCAAAACCATTTGAACATTCCATCATTCCAAGAGCGATTTTCAGCTAGCTCTTTTACAATACCGATATGCCATCCAATCGATAATGCAGTAGCTCCACAGCCTTCTGCAATTTTCCCTTGAAATAAAACGAAGTCATATAAAGAAATCGCACTACCACCAAATTCCTTCGGTAACGTTATTTTCGTATATCCGATATCTTTTAAATTATTAATATTTTCATACGGAAATGATCCTAATTCACTTAATTGATGCTCCCTTTCCATGAACTTCGGAATCAATTTATTTATTTGTTCAATAATGAAAGATTGTTCTTCTGTTTCAACAAATGAGAGTGCCATACTATAATCTCCTTTATCCCGCTATTTGCGGGCAGTAAAACTCCCACCTCAAAATTCAGGTGGAGCAAAGAAGTTCAGTGGGAGTCGGGCTGCCCGTAAATGCTCGATTCATAAACCGTTCATTTTGTCATTATGATTATATGAAGCTACCTCTCTATTGTTTCACTATTCCGATAAAAATACAATGTTTTTGGATTATAAGAAAAATCCCTATAGAAAAACAGGTCCTTTTCTTATATTAATCCCCCTTCAATGCCTTTAGCGGCAAAGAGGTTACATATCCGATATACGAGAATAATTCTTTAAAAAAGAATGGAATTTCTGTATCTAACGTTTTATATGCTGATGTTGGAGTCGGTGAAGCATATGCCTCAATGTTAATATGTTTTGCGATTCTCATTGCGCGTTTCATATGAAGCGGATCACTTACAATCGTGTATGAGTGTATTCCGTTCTCTATTCCAACTTCCTTCGCATTCTTTAAATTTTCTTCAGTGAAAAGGGATTTTGTTTCTATTAAAATATCCTCCTCTTTTACACCTTGTTTCAATGCATATACTCTAGCAGTGCGAGCTTCCTCAAGCTCTGCTTCAAACTTTGTACCACCTGTAAAAATAATTTTCTTAATGTTTCCGTTTTTATATAGAGAAATCGCGTGATTAATTCTTTCCTTAAATACAGGAGATGGTTTTCCGTTCCATGAAGCTGCTCCTAGCACGATACCAGCATCTGTCTTCACATCATCATCCGTTTTAAAGCGATAACTCCAAATATCGTAAGCTGCATAGCTCACATACAAAATAGCAGAACAAATCATTAATAAAAACACTTGAAAGATTCGTCTTTTTTTACTCTTCTTATTTTCTTTCATTTGTAATTGCCTCCGTACATCATCCATACTTCTATAAAAAAACATTTATATCAAATCGTTTTGTTTGAGTTTGTTTAAAAGAAGGTATTTTACTTATTATATATAAAAGGGTTTTCATTTAAAATTGAGGATTATCAATTCATTTTTCATTTGCGGTTTTCATTACAATTTTAATTCATTAGTTTATTACCATACAACTACATTGTAACGAATTTTTTCTCAGAAGGGAATGATGAAACAAAAGTAAATTAAATAAGTTAGTGTTTTGTAAGAAAAAAAGGTATATTATTCGCAAATTACGATCATATACCTTACAAAATACGAATTATAGCTTTTCTTTGTATAACTCTAATTTTTCTAACAATTCTCCTTTCACGCCTGACCATTCACTCGCAATAATACTGTACACAACTGCATCTCTCACATGACCGCTCGGCAATCTTCTTTCATTTCTTAGCACACCTTCTTTTACCGCGCCTAACCTTTCAATTGCTCGTTGTGCTTTTTCATTTCTTACATCCGTCTTAATTTGCACTCGTAGCATATGCAGTTTTTCAAAAGCATACTGGAGAAGCATATACTTACATTCTGTATTTATACTCGTACGTTGCACAATTGGATGGTACCACGTCTGCCCTAACTCCACTGTTTTATCTTCTACTGAAATATTATATAAACGTGTACTCCCTACAATCTTGTTCGTCTGTTGATCCACTACAGCGCAAGGGATTTGTGTACCCTTTCCATAACTCTTTATCGCTTTTTGAACATATTGCTGCATATCTTGAACAGTTTCCATTTTAGAGATTAAATACGCCCAAATTTGCCTATTTCCTTCTACAATCGAAAACAAAGTTTCGACATCACCACTATCCATTAACCGTAACTTCGCTCTTTCGTGAATGATTTCCATTTGTAAGCCCCCTTCTTTTGTTACTATAACATATGAATAAATATCTCAAAATTTATATATAATGATTTTAACAACAAAAATCCTCGCTCACATAGAAAGCGAGGGTTTCCTATTAAAGCACCAAATAAGCAATCGGCGTAATAATAAGCAACGTTAATATCGTTCTCTGCACGTACAAAATAATAAGTTCAGATACTTTTAACGGAATATCTGTCGATAATATACAAGGGATTGAAGCGGAGAAAAACAAAATAGATGATACCGAAATAACCGCAATGACAAACTTTGTCACGAGCGGCGCACTTACAACTAATAATGATGGTAAAAACATTTCTGCAATACCAACTGATACCGCTTTAGCAGCTAAGTCTGCTTCTGGTAATTGTAAAACCCATGTAAATGGATAAAAAATATAACTGATCCAATCAAATATTGGCGTGAACTTCGCTAAGACGATACCAATTAACCCTACTGACATAATAGATGGTAAAATTCCCATCGTCATAATAAAACCGTCTTTTAAGTTCACTGCAATATTTTTCATAATGCTCGGTGCAGATCTTGATACTTCTAATGCATCTTCCCAAGCACGTTCTAACATTTTTTCCTTATAAACGGGCTCTGGGAACCCTTCTTTCGTAATATATGTATCGGGCTTTCTACTAAGAGGTGGGATTCTTACGGTGATAGCAGTCACGATGAATGTTACTACAAGTGTAGTCCAAAAATAAACATTCCATAAATGCATAATGTCTAATGTTTTTGCGATGATGATCATAAATGTTGCGGATACTGTAGAAAATCCTGTAGCGATAATGGCTGCTTCTTTTGTCGTATACTTTCCTTCTTTATATACGCGGTTCGTAATTAATAAGGCTAGTGAATAACTTCCAACGAAGGAAGCAACCGCATCAATTGCCGATCGTCCCGGCGTATTCCATAAAGGTCTCATAATCGGACGGCAAAATGTACCGACAAATTCAAGCAACCCATATCCGACTAATAACGCTAAAAACGCCGAACCAATCGGAACGAGTAAACTTACCGATATAACTAGTTTCTCATACAAAAACGGCCCAACATCTGGTGCAAAAAACCAAGCTGGTCCCACTTTAAAACAATATAATACGCCAAAAACAACACCAACTACTTTTAAAATAGAAAAACAAATGTCTACGATAGATGCATTCCATTTCTTCGTATAAAATGGATAAATCGCACCAATCACCATAACAAACAATGCATAATAAGGTACTACGCCCGGAACTGAAGTACGGATCCACGATACGATATGATCAATCATAATAGAAGAAGCTCCATTTATCGTAACAGGTACGAAAAACATAAACACCCCAACGAGACTAGCGAGTATAAACCGAAGAATCATACTCCTCTCTCTTCCTGTCTTAATTACATTACTTTTTAATTCAATTTCACTCAAAATTCGACACCTCCTATTATCTAAATATTCTGCATAATATAGTTTTATTCCTTCTTTTGATCTTGAATATTTAATCATATAAAAAAGCCTAATTTGAAACATTTAGATCAAATTAGGCTTTTTATATACTTTTTAGATATTCTCACTTAAAGCACAAAGTAGAGTTTAAAATCATTGCTCAAAGTAGGAGTCTTTCTTACTATGCTTCAATATAAAACTCCCCATCTCAATCGCTAAATCTTCACTTTGAGGATAGACACCTACATTATCTCCATACGCGTGCCCTAAACCACGATAGAGAATCGTTTCAGTATCCACTCCTTGTTTCTTCAATTTAGCTGCATACGCTAAACATTCAATCATTAAAAAATCATGTTCTCCTACCGTAATAAATGTACTTGGATAATCTGAAGATACATCAACGTATGGACTTAAATACTTCGAATGAATGTCTTCCGTACCAAGTATTTCTGCCATCCCTCCGACCATTGCATGCATCATATTAAGCATTTTTTCTAATCCTTTTTTATATTTCGGAGCAATCTCATATTTATCTATACTCCAAGAATAAAACTCGTCTTCATAGTCACACATGTTAAGTGTAGGGTACAGAAGTAATTGCCCTTTAACGAAGTTTCTACCATCTTCCATATCTCTCGTTGTACAATACTGTGCTAAGTTCCCTCCAGCACTATCACCCGCAACAAAAATATTATTCTTATCACCGCCGAATGCTTCAGCATTCTCATAAATCCATTTTAAAGTAGTGTAACAATCTGTATGTCCATTTGGAAAAGGATGTTCTGGAGCTAATCGATAATCTACAGAAAAGGCTAGTATATCTGTTTTTTCTACTATTAATTTCACAAGTTCTTCTACCACATCTGGTGATCCTGCCATGAATCCGCCACCATGAATAAAATATAAAATTGGCGCGTTTTCTTGTTTTGAAATACTATTATAAATCCTTATCGGAATGTCATATCCATCTTCCGCTTTAACCGTTTCATTCGTAATATTTATATCTTTCGTTACGATTGGAACGCTTTTAATACCATTAAACTGCTTTCTCATATTCTTTACCGATTTTTCAGAAGCGTCCATTTTCATCATATTTTTAGGCATAAACCTCATTATATTCATTTGAACCTTCATATCTTTATAAAGACGTGGATCCATTGCTCCCTTTTCATCGCAATCTGGTATGTTTTTCACTATTACTTCTGCGCCTTGTACATTGATGGTTTCTTGTTTTTCTTGAATCTTTTCTAATAAATCTAAGCTATATTTTCTAGACATTCACTATTCCCCCATCTCTTTTTTAACGCTTTCATTTTCCGAAAAATTATATAACCGTATACATTTCCATTTACTAAATAAAAATACGTTCCATGTACAAAATGTAACATGGAACGTATTTTTATTGTTGTTCATATTTGATTCAATTATTGTCATTTTTTGATATGATATTTTTTCTATACTGTAATGGTGTATCCCCATATTTCCCTTTAAACTGCGAAATGAATGACTTCACATTGGGAAATCCATGTTTCACTGCTATATCTTGTATAGAATTCGTACTGCTAATAATATCTTCATACGCTTTATGAAGCCTGTATCTCGTTAAAAAAGAGATGAAATTTGATCCGAAAGATTTTTTGAACATCCGAGAAAAATGTTCCTCACTTACAAAAAAGTGTTTCGCTACATCTTTCATTTTAAGCTTTTCATCATAATGTTCATACATATATGTAATTATCTCTTTTTGTTTATTTCCAAATTGAAAATCATTATCTTCTTTTTTTCTATCTTTACAGTGGCGCAATAGAATATAAACAATCTCATAAATTAAACTATTCATTTTTATATAACTTAACTCATCAAAATTTGTGACTAACTCCTTTAATTCATAAAATATTTGTTGGAGCTTTTCTTTCTGCACAAATGATGCTTGTAGAGTAAATCTATATTTATCAAAATCAGCATTTAGCTCTTTAAGAAATTCATACGAAACTATTAACATCATTACTGCACAACTTGCATTCTCAACTTTTTCAAATTCGTGCACATCTCCACTGTTTACAAAAATAAACTCGCCAGCTGATACTTTCTTTTTTTGCCCATTTACATACAAAAAAACGTCTCCATATATTACTAAACTAATTTCAATACTTCTATGCCAGTGTGGAGGGATATAGTAGTGAAAATCAGCCGGAAGTCTTGTGCTATCTATATATTCAACCATACCTGGAATTCTATCACGCAATTTTATTTCTTCATATTTCCCTTGCCTGACTTTCAATTATGTTCCCTCCTTTTTATTGCATAGTAAACGTCAAATAACTTCAATCAAAACTTGTGCTACACATTACTATTTTCATCTCATTTTATAATCATCCACAATCACTTGGATTACACGATATGCTTCCTCAGCTACTTTTTCATTACTATTTCTATTCGCATCATATGTAATTAACGCCTTCCAAAGCGCCCATCCTCTCGCTCTATCCCACGTTTCCTCATCCATCCTCAACACTTCTTTAAATACATTTCTACTATTTTCATCAAAAAATGTCCATGCCATCGCCGCGTCACACGACGGATCACCTACTCCTAGTATACCAAAATCAATTACGGCACAAAGCTTTCCATCTTTAACGAGTAAATTCCCTGGCGCAACATCTCCATGAATCCAAACTGGTGTGCGTTCCCATTTTGATCGGAGCGCTAAATCCCAAAGGTGCTTTAACAATGCCTCATCAAAAGCGTCTTTATTGTTTTCAATAGCTACTCTCGCTTCTTCATCGTATACAGATATAAACCCGCCTCGGTAAAAGTTATGCGCTCCAGCTATTGGTCCGTTACTAGAATCAATGGATTGCAATTCTAGTAGAAATGATCCTAAGTCCGCTGCGAATTCATGTAAGTCACGAACATTTTCTTTCGTAACTGTCTCTCCCTCTATCCACTTATTAATAGACCATGGCCACGGATACTCTTCAGACGAATGCCCTTTTGCAATTGGTGCAGAAATTGGTAAAGAAAGTTCCTTATTTAATATAGGAAGCCACTTGTTTTCTTTCTCTACTTGCGGTGCATATGCTGCATCACTTGGTAATCTAACACTCATCTGATCTCCTAAGTGAAACGTTCTATTATCATGCCCACTAAACTTTACAGGTTTCACTTCTAAATGTGCCCATTCAGGAAACTGTTTCTGTATTAACTTCTTAACTAAACTTACGTTAATTGGATTCATTTATTTGCTCCTTTTCTTTTGAAACTTACTAAGCCCATCCGTACTGCCCACATACTCAAAATCATTTTTCTTATAAAAATCATTCAACGTACGATTATGTCCCACACAATCTAACTTCAAGTACTCTTTATCACACTGTACATTTTCTTCTACCCACTGCAAAATCGATTCTCCTATTCCATTCCCCTTATACTTCCGTCTCACCGCAAATCTATGAATATATACTGAATCCGAAACTTCCTCTTTACCAAAAATATGTTCATCCCATTCATTTTGTTTAGGAGATGCTGTAATCGTACCAACAATTTCATCTTCTTTCATAACAATATACGTATATTTATTTCTTATACATTCTAATATTTCAGCTGTAGCCTCTCCTCCTAACAGATACTGCCATTGATCTACTTCTTTATGTTGTAACCACTCTGCTACTTCTCTTAATAGAGTAATAATAGTATCGCTCTCCTCTTCAGTAGCAGTTCGTATTGTATATTCTTTAACTGTATTTCTCTCCATATTGCCGTTCCCCTTTCAAATTACTACTATACTGACAAACGCGTTCTACCGTCATTTTCGTCTGTAACGTATTCAACATAAAAACCTTGATTCAGTGCGTTTTCATACATCAATTCAATCGCTTTTGGGTCTTTAGCGTAAATGTGTATATAATCACCGTCCGCTACTAATACGACTACTTCACACTTGCTCTCTGTGAACTCTTCATATGTTTCAATCTCTTCTAATACTTCTCCTTTTGGATACGCTTTTAAATCTGCAAAAATGAGATAATATATGTTGTCTTTTATTAATTTTTTCAATTCTAATCCACTCATTACCTTGTTATCTTCTGAGAATAATTCTGATCCTAATCCATCAGGTAATCTGAAATAAGATTCCTCATTTTCCACTCGCCAATCAAATAACGTAATATCGATCGGCTTTAACACTTTCCAAAGTAGATTATCATATTCATTTGGAATATCTACAATAATTCCTCTTTTCATTTATTTGCTCCTAGCTTATTTATTTTCGCTTTCATTTCATACATTATATACCAAATTCAACTACTATATTTTGTCGATACCTATGTAACTTGTATTTCACCGCGAAAAACCGTCCCACTACTTATGAAACGGTTTCTTTCTGCTTATATTTAAGTTTTTCATTCAATTGTTGCACTACGCTTTAAAACAATTTCTAATATATTCATCACATCAGCCACTCATTCTTTATACTCACTTCGACTTCACAAAATAATATAAAAACCAAACCGCATGATTTTGTTCATCTGCAGCTATTCTCCGTAACAAATCTTTCACAGATGCATCCGATGTTTCATCTGAAATTTCCAAATAAAAATCTACTGTCCTTTGCTCATCCTGTATAGCGAATTCTAATCCTTGTAAGTACGTATTCGGGCATTCTTCGGTAATCTGTGGTTTAGGCTGCCTGCCAGTTAAGTTCGTATAAATTTGGACAAAGTTTTGGAAATGCTTTATTTCATCATTACGAATTTCAAGAATCTGATTTCGTTCTACTTGATTTGGAGCCATGTTAGCTAACTTTGCGTAGCAGCTTATAGCGCTATATTCTCCGTTTATAGCTTTTTCAATATCACTTATCAACTTATCATTTTGCCTATACCAATCATGATAATTCGAATTATACATCGTATCCCCTCCATAATTTCGCATAACATTTTATGCACTTTGAAATAGTAGGAGCATGTATACAAAAAAATTACTGCAAACACGAATACTTCAATCACGTATAACATATTGTAAAACCCTATCTATCGCTGCTTAATTTCCTTAACGATTCCTAATGATTTCATCAAAAAACGCTTCACTACGAGTGAAACGTTTTTTATCTTTTAAGCATTCAATTCCATTTTATGTCCCTTTACTGCACTACGCTTCAATGCAGTTGCTAGTATAACAACCATACTTACCACACCAATCCAAACGAGCACAGTAACAGGTGTATTCCAGCTTAACCCTTTTCCGAAGAAGAAGATCTCCCTGAGTCCTTCGATCATAAATTTCATTGGTAACCAAGAATAAACCCAATTTTGATAAAATGGCGACAACATTTCAGGTGCTAATGATAATAACGGTGCCCCGAAGAATAGTAAGAGTGCGAATAAACCGATACCTTTTAGCCCAACTAATGAAAGTACCGCCGATATCATTAAGAAGAAGCTAAAAGACGTGATGGATAAGAACAACGCTGTCTCCGTGAAATTCGAAATATTTAATCCTACCATCCCATCTGCAATCCACGTAAGGCCAAAACCAATTACAAGTGTCGCAACTGCTCCAGCTACTATTTGTTTTAGTTTTAATCCAAAGTTTTCTTTTCTTGTACGTACCGGCATTTTACTAAGCGCAATAAAAATAATTGCTGCGTTAGCTAAACTTGCAATCCATAACGGCTGAAATAATGACATTGGTGAGTTACCGTTCGCACTGTTTTTTCCGACCTCATTCACATTTTTCACGTGCTTTACAATAGGTGTTACTAATTTCGAAGCTTGATCTGTTGTTAAAGTAGCTCCCCTTGCTTTCAATCCATCTAATATTTGTGTGCGAACATTGTTGCTCATATTATCCACTACACCATTTAACATTTGCCCTGCCATAGTTGATGCAGCCATATTCATTCCTTGATTAATTAATATTTCTACTTCTGGTGAAGATGGCTGCGGTGTTCGTAATGAAGCCTGTTTCATACTAAATTCTTTCGGAATGACGAATGCGGCATAATACTCTTGATTATTTAAACCTTTTTGAACTGCTTCCTTATTTTTCACTTCTACCCACTTCATCGCAGGTTCTTCATCTGATTTCGCTGTTTTTTTGATATTATCAACAATTGTTTGCCCCATATTCATTTTCGGTTGATTTGGAACTTCTACACCTTGATCCTCATTTACAATTGCTATTGGCAAGTTTTTTGGCTTTGGTTGAACAGTTGGGAATAATGTTAATGAAAAAATAAAAACAACAAGTAGTGCAATAACTGGTGCTAACAATAAAAGTTTGTTTTTAAACATTTTCTTTTCTCCTCCTTTAATTTTCGTTACAATAAATGAACAACGTGTTGTTTATTTATATTTTGAATTATATGTTTGAACTAAATCTTATTCAATAATCAAAAATCGTGAATGTGTCGGTTATAAGACACTTTTGCTAAATGTGTTGAGTAAAATTAAGGAGGGACATGCTTTGCGTGATAGTAATTTAGATTTACGTGTTATTCGTACGAAAACGGCCATACGAAATGCACTAGTGGAGCTTATTGAAGAAAAAGGTTTTGACGCCATTACAGTAAAAGATATTACAACGAAAGCGAACATAAATCGCGGTACATTTTATGCGCACTATCAAGATAAATTTGATTTAATGACGAAATGCCAAGAAGAAATTATGCATGAGTTTTCTAGCATTGCCAAACAAAAATTCCCTGAAGTGATTGCCGATCTTGGCTCAAACCCTTCCCCAACGACGCCATTTGTACTTATCGCTTCTATTCTTGAATTTCTAAATGAAAATAGTGATTTTATGAAAGCTGTGTTAAGTCCAAAAGGAGATTTATCTTTCCAAACAAAACTGAAAGACTTTATGTGGAAAACACTATTTGAAGATACGAATGGGGCTCTTATTGATAAAGAGAGTTTGCTTGTTCCAAGCGAATACCTAACTTCTTATATGGCATCTGCTCATATAGGTGTCATTCAGCAATGGTTAAATAATGGCCAAAAAGAAACACCTAAGGAAATTGCTCGTATTTTATCAACTATCGCAGTTCACGGCCCGTTTTATGCGGCTGGTTTAAAGAAGTAAGCCAACCTGCATAGAAATATATTTTAATCAATCTGGACATCAACTAATTGCTTAATGAAATTTATGTTTCTATGAAAAAAGCTGTTGAAAGGAATCCCCTTCAACAGCTTCTCCATTATTAACGATATAAACGAACTGCACCTGCAGAATTATCATCTGCTTGTCCAACTACTTCAAATTTCAATCCAAACTTCGGTAATTTACGTCCTGCATCTGGGATTAAATCATTTATATACAATTTAGAATCATCAAACTTCGTTACACCTGGTAATCCTTTGTAATCATATGTTCCGCGTGTTGGAGATACAACTTTCCATGCTGGCGTCTGATTAAAGGAGAATGCAGCATCTGCGATTTGGTATCGTGTACTACCTTGAACAGTTGGTTTGCCGTTTAGCGTTCCAACAATTGCCTCTGGGTGAGAGTCAACAACCCCTAAGAAACCTTCTCCTGGATGAATACCAACCCAATTATCTGTAAAGCTAGAGTCTGCATACCATACAACAAGACCTGTATTATACGGTACACCGCTGCTATATTTTAATGCTTGGTCAGCACCAGCGTAGTTTCTCCACTCTAAATAGTAGTTATGTTTCTTCTTATCAAAACCGTTTGCTACAACGAAACCATTTAATTTTAATTTCGATTCGCCTTCTGCATCATCAGAGAAGACAACATTTCCATCTACAGTTAATGTAGCGTTATCAAAAGTAAAACCGTTCGGTGCTAAGCCACCATCTGTAATGTATTCAAATACTAGTTTTACTTTTTGACCTTTAAATTTGCTTAAGTCATATGACTTATCTACCCATTTACCATCCGTTGTATCTAGACCATTTTTCACATTCTTTTCGCCAATTCGATCGACTAACGTTTTCTTATTATCCTCTGTCACTGCATATACTTCAAGGAAGTCATAATCTGTTTCAATTTCATACAATGACTTGTAATCAAACTTCGCCAGTGTTGCATTTGTTAAATCAAACACTGGTGTTTCTAATGTTGTATGAAGATTATCGCCTTTTGTACTATAGTAATATTTCTTACCGAATGCAGGCTGAATACCTTTCACTTCTTTATCTGGTAAGTTAACGCGAATTAGACCAGGACGAGCTGATTTCGTTACACTTTGGTCTAAGTACGTTGCAAAACCGATACCACGATTTAATTTATCATAGTCTACCTCTACAATATTTGCCCAGTTTCCACCCATGTTCTTTTGAAAGAACTCTTTGTTTTGCGGAGAGAAACTCGGTGGCGTTGTACCTGCAATTTTACCAGCCCAGCTGCCGCCACTCATAACAGACCAAGAGTTAATTGGCTCCCCTGCTCCTGAATACTTCGTATCATACTCATCCGGAAGGCCTAAATCATGACCAAATTCATGTGCGAATACACCAACTGCTCCGTCTTCTGGCTCAATTGTGTAATCGTACGCTGCCATTTTACCGCCCCAGTTATCAACTTTTGCTTTTGTTCCTTCAATTGGATATGGTGTTCCAAGGTGCCAACGATGCGACCAAATTGCATCATCACCTAGTCTACCACCGCCTCCATCTTGCCCAACTCCAGCGTGAATGACCATTAAGTGATCAATCAGACCATCTGGTTCATTTTTATTGCCATCACCATTATTGTCATATTGATCGTATTCGTCAAATTCAGATAAATCAATACCACTTTCTACAGCCGCATTTAATGCTTCTTTTACAAAATCACGAGGTCCTTTTGGTCCTTTATTATCATGGCCGCCATCTCCTGCATCTGCGCCATAATCTGCCGCATTACCAGGAACTGTCAACCACTTTGTTACTGTGCCATCTACTGTATAACTACCACCAGATTGCTCTTCATAATATTGTTTAAATGTTGGTACTTTTGAACCATCAAAGAGTGTAAATGGCTCATTACCAAATAACATTTTTTGATAATGTTCTGGATTAAAATCATTTGAATACATATAACCTGGTACTTGATCAATATTGTTATGCTTAAAGTCAGCAAACTCCACCAACAATACAAGCACTTTATCTTTACGGACATCACCATTATATTGTTTTTGCTTCGCTGAAGTAGTTGGTACTTTGCCGTTTAATCCCCCTTTAACCGGCTCTTGTCCAACTACCGGGCCACTAGCAGGTTGATCAGCTTTTTCTTTCGCATCTGCTTTTGCATCTTTCACTTTTTTCAAAAAGTCAAACGCTTCTCTCGAGACACTATCCCCTGTTGCTGGTTCTTTCCCAGCATTTTCGCCTTTTTTCTTCTCTACGTATTTTTCAACAGCTTTTAATGTGTCTTCTTTCGACGCAGAATTATTAATTACACCGCGTTTCTTGAGCGCATCTGCTAGACGGTCCTCTTGAATTAAATTTCCATCAATCGGACTTAAAGATCCTACATTAGACGGCGTTGCCGCATAAACAGATTGACTACCTACCCCAAATGTGCAACTAAGCACTGCTGCCGCCGCAAGCGTAGACAGCACTTTAAAAGGCTTTTTCTTCATCCCTATTCCTCCCCAATATTAAATACGTTATAACGCTTATATAATAATGAAAATTCAGATAATTTACAATATGTTGTCTGAATTTGTAATATTTTTGAAAATATTCTTTGTTTTAGATTGATGTACATTCTAATTCATCAATCTTCATGGTTGCTTCTTGCATGTGAATGAGTATCGTAGCATGTATGTCTCCTTCTACGACAGGGGCATTCAAAGAAATCCAATTCATATGCTCATTTTTATTTTAATTTTCAGTTTCAGATGGATGATAGCAGCAAGCTTACAATCATAAAAAGATCGTCCGCTATATTTAGTGGACGATCTTTTTATTTAAAATATAACTACACTATCTCAATATATCCTTCTGTTCCATGTACCCGAATTCGTTGCCCGTCTTTTATTCGTTTCGTAGCATTCTCTACCCCGACGACTGCTGGTAATCCATATTCACGCGCAATCACTGCCCCGTGTGTCATGAGTCCGCCAACTTCCGTAACTAACCCTTTTATAGACACAAACAATGGCGTCCAGCCAGGATCAGTAAATGCCGTAACTAATATATCTCCATCTTCTAAACTTGCATCTTCCATGTTTAAAATAACACGAGCTCTCCCTTCTACCACTCCAGAAGAAACAGGCAAACCTACTATTGCTTCGGTAGGGAGATTTTCTCGTTTATATTTACCTATAATAATTTCACCATCAGAAGTAATAACACGCGGAGGTGTTAGTTTTTCATATAATTTGTACTCATTTTTTCGTTTATGAATAACTTTGTAATCTAGTTTATTAGTGCGGACGACTTCGTGAAGTTCTTCAAAAGTAAGATAGTATATATCTTCTATTTCAGTAATAACGTTATTTCGCACGAGTTGCTCGGCTTCTTTTAGTAATGCCTGCTTATATATGAAATAGCGATTAATCATTCCGTATTTTGGGTATTCACGATAGCCAGCGAAATTCCGAATTATACTGATCATTCGCTTCGTCTCTTCTACTTTTTGTTTGCCATCTGCTAAATACTGCAATTTGTCTAATAACTCTTCTTCTCTTTTTAAAGCCTCCTGCAGCCCTTCTTCAAACTTCCGCTTACTAGCACCAGCTTCAAAATCTCTTATATTATTTAAAATCATCGGGATAATTGTAGTTGGTTTTTCACTCCAGCGCGTTTTCGTAATATCGATTTCGCCGCTGCATCTCATTCCGTATTTATTTAGAAACGCCTCGATTGCATCTCGAACTTTTTCCCCGTCTTTAAACTGAACTAGTTCATCTAAAAAGCTGTCATCTTCTATATGCTGTAAATACGCAATGACTTCTGGATACGGACGAATCACATCTGCGACATCCAATAATGCTAAACCCATTTCTGAAGTAATATTATTTTGTACAGATTGAGAAAGTGTGTCTGCTGCATTTTTTTCTCCTAGCCATTGCTCCATCTTTTCATTGATCCATGATAAAGCATTCATACCTGCCATAATGACAGCCATACTTTGCGGGTGAAATAATATTTTCTTTAATTGCTGAATATCTTCTAAAATAAAATCAAGTACATCTGATCCTGATTTCGTTTGAATACTTTGTTTTAACTCTTCTATCGATGCTTGACTGTTCTTGATTAAATCCGTAACGATTGCTGGGTCGTTTTCGATTTGTGGTTGCGAGCTTGCAGGTGGCATACTTTTTCCAAGACTTTTTTCTTCTTCATCCGGTAACAATTTAATAAAATTATCTCGCTCTATTACAGTCATTAATGCATCTTTAATAAGCGGCTCTGATTCTCCTATTGTATTTAATAAAAATTCTCTACTAGCAGGTGAGGCCAATCTTTGTGCAACATCAACAAACAGCCTTCCCCCAGCTTGAAACCTCGGTCCAAAGGATGTTAACTGGAATAAAGACATTCCTAATGGCTTCAAAGGATCCGTCATCATTTGCTGGTGACCGACCGATACATACACATGATTTTCCTGATCATTCGCTTCTGGAATTGGATACAAAGTCGTTATCGGCCTACTTTGAACAATATAAAATGTATCATCAACTAAACACCATTCAATATCTTGCGGACAACCAAAATAAGCTTCAATCTGTCTTCCGATGCGTGCTAATTGTAAAATTTGTTGTTCAATAAGTGTTTGAACTTTTTGCTGATTAGGAGCAATTTTCTTTGTCTCTGTTCCGCCTTCTTTTCGTCCATAGATGGCTAATTTTTTCGTTGCGATGACCTTTTCGACGATTTCGTCTTCTTTTACCTTATAATTATCGGCAGAAACCAATCCAGATACTAGCGCCTCGCCAAGTCCAAAGCTGGCATCGATTGATAACACCTTCCTATTAGAAGTAATCGGATCCGCAGTAAATAAAATCCCTGAAGCCACAGGGAAAACCATTTTTTGAACGACAACACCTATAGAAACTTGATTATGATCAAAGCCGTTTTGCATTCGGTATATAACCGCTCGATCTGTAAATAAAGAAGCCCAACACTTTCTTACATGCTGCAAAACCGCTTCTTTTCCGATGATATTTAAATACGTATCTTGCTGACCAGCAAACGAGGCATACGGTAAATCTTCAGCAGTAGCACTAGAACGCACTGCATATGCATGTTCATTTCCAAAACGCGAGAGATAATGAGCTACTGATTCCACTACATCAACTGGAATTTCCACTGTCATAATGGCTTCTCTAATTTTCTTACTAATTTCACTAATTTGATCTCGGTCCTCAATTTTTAGTATGGCTAGTTGATTCAACAAAGTATGAAACACTTCAATTTGTTCAATGGCTTTTTCATACCCTACTGTTGTAACACAAAATCCTTCTGGCACTTGTATACCTTGAATGTTTGATAACTCCCCTAAATTCAATCCTTTTCCACCAACGAGAAAAAGCTGTGTTTTTTCTATTTCCTGAAAATCGAGAACGAAAGAACTCATTTAACATCTCTCCTTACTAGTCATGTGTTCTTGATTTTAGCAGTAGTCAATAAGAATAAACAGTCTATTTCGAACGTTAATTACATGATATAATTAAGTTAGGAAGAGATATAGAAAATAAAAATGGATTCACCTAAGCTGACTTACTATTATTTATTTAAGAAGCTTCTTATTAAAATATAAAGTTACTAAAAGAAAAAAGACAATCCAGACAGATTGATAATGTAAAAATATCTATTGAAATAAAAATAAGAACAGCCTTCTTCGTTGAATGGCTGTTCTTATTTTTGTTACCATTATTAAAAATTCAGGATAGCACATCTAATTTTGCTCAAAGAAAGAATCCTATATTTAGGATAATCCCTTCAAATAACTGTATCGCACAGATTACTTCGATTTTTCAATTCATTAGTTAGCAAAAAGGTTTTTATTTTAGTTAACTCTCTTTAACCTTCTATATAAATAAGCTCCTATCAACATTAATCCCCCACCAAAAACGGATAACCAATTCGTATCATGTCCTGTAGCAGGTAATATCTGTTCCTTCTTAACAATTTGTTTATTCAATGCGTTATTTTTAGTAATTTGCGAATTCACTCGATCTATTCCTTCACCTTTTGGATCTGTCACTTCACTTTTTGGTTTTGTCACTTCTCCTTTTGGTTCTGTCACTTCACTTTTTGGTTCTGTCACTTCTCCTTTTGGTTCTGTCACTTCTCCTTTTGGTTCTGTCACTTCTCCTTTTGGTTCTGTCACTTCTCCTTTTGGATCTGTTACTTCTCCTTTTGGATCTGTTACTTCTCCTTTTGGATCTGTTACTTCTCCTTTTGGATCTGTTACTTCTCCCGATACTTTATCCACAACATTTTGTATTACTGTACCAGTGTAAAAGATGCCTGTATCAGCAAATGGATCTTTTACTCCAAACTCATATACTTTCTCACCTAACGTATTCCATGTAATTACACCATTATTGTAAGTGCCGCCATCACTTTTTAAACGGATTTTTGTAGAGATTTCACCGTCTTTTTCATAAATAGGTACTTTCACTTCTTTATGTACTTCTACGTCCTCTAAAAAGACTTTTTGATTTTGAATATTAATGTATGCTTGCTTACTTAATTCGATAACAGGTCTAACGTCACGAATTTCATTCGCTACAAGGCTTAAAAACGTTAGTTTTTTCAACTGACTAATTGGTGATAAATCAGAAATATAATTTGCCTCTAAATCAAGTTTTTGCAAGTTTACTAAATTTGATAATGGAGTAATATCCTTTAACTCATTATTAGGTACATCTAATACTTTAAGATGAGTCATTTTAGTAAGTGGTGTCACGTCTTCAATTTGATTTTTCCCAATCCATAATTCATCTAATTGATTCAATTGGTCAATGCCCGATACATCTTTAACCTTATTACGCGTTAATACTAAATCTTTTAAAGGTAATGCATATAACGGTGTAATATCTTCAACTTGATTACCCGCTAAAGTTAAGTATGTTACATTTTTTAACGAGCTTAATGGAGCAACGTTCGTAATTTTATTATTTGCTAAATTCAAGTAATCTAATTGTCCCATTTTTGCTAATGCTGTTACATCTTCAATTTGATTGCCTGCTACATATAAACTTTTCACATTCTTCATTTCAGTTAGTGGTGCAACGTTCGTAATTTTATTATTGCTTAAATCAAGAGATTCTAAATTATCCATTTTAATAAGCGGTGTTACATCTACAATTTCATTACCGCGCAAAGCTAAATGGTTCAATTGTTTTAAGTTCGCAAAGAACGACGGATCTGTTATCTTTGCATTAGCAACTGTTAAAGACTTTAAATTAGGCATATATTTCAATCCACTATAGTCGAGGATCTCATTCGTATTTAAAAATAAGTTTTTTACTTGTAATAACTCTTCTTTCGTAATTGGTGTATTTAAATCTTTTCTATTAAATACTTTTTTATTAACAAGTTCCCTTAATTTTTTGTCCGTTATCATATTTTGACTATCAATTTGATGATCCGTTTCCTTATCACCTGCATTAGAATTATCATCTGGTTTCTCAGTTTCTTTGTTATTTGCTGTCGGATCTGAAATTTCAAATTGAACTTGATATTTATGATCATATCCAATAGCAGGAATGAGAATATGCATTTGCATATTATATCTCTTCGAAAATTCTCCTATTTCAAACTGAACTACTTTCGTCCCATTTTTCCTCTTATCTTCTGACAATACTTTCACATCGTGAAATACACCTGGTTGATTTCTATCTTCTATTCTAAGATATTGGAAATAATCGCTATCTTGTACTGTTGCAGTAACAACTTTTTTCCCATTTTCAATCTTAACTTTGGGATCTTTTATGTATTGAGACACCATGGATGGCTCATCTTTTTGATCTTTATATATTTTGATTTCAACATTATATACACGATCTGTTACCATAACTCCTGCTTTATTTTCTGCTATTTTTTCCGCTGCTTGCACTGGGCTAGAATAAACAGCAAAAGGAATAGCTAATGTTGTAGCTACTACTAACGCTCTCATATTATTTTTTTTCAAAGCAATATCTCCCTTTATACAAATAAATTATCTCTCAAATAAATGATAATGATTTTCATTATCATTGTCAATGGGATTTTTTCTTTTTATTTCTTGAAGTCCACACTTTAAACAAACCGTTAGAGTGTTTAAAGTGTGACCCTCCATGCTAAAAAAGCTATTCTATTCCATTTCAATTAAATCACCGAATTTAAAAGTACGTTTATGCCCAAAAGCATCTGTACAAATAATCGTCTCATTTAATGGATTAATATCAACTACTGTTATGTAATTTTTATATAAGTAGCCACCTTTATAATATGTAAGTAAAATCTCTTCCTCACCTAAATAGGAACATAACAACTTATTTTCAAGCACTTCTTTTGCATCCTCTGTTAAGATCGGACGCGTGACTTTCGTTTTCACATGTATCATTTCTTTAATAACTGCGAATTGCTCTGGCATACTAGCGAACGGTTGCCACTTTACCATCCCTCTTCCTTTTGGCATATTAGCATTCTTCACGATTTATGTCCTCCTAATAATGTGTTTCTATATCTTGATGTTGCGACGCTTGTGTAGGAAATCCCACGTAAAATACTGTTCTTACCAAACCGTGTTCGAATTTCATCCATAACTTTCGTTAATCGGATTTCTTTTTCCCTTTGTACAATGTTATCGAAAAGCGAAATTTGCTCTTCACCTTCATTAATAAGGTTTGTTAATGAGACACTTAACGATCTAATCGGTTCTCCTGTATAGCGCTCATATAAAAAATATGTACAAATATTGTAAATATCCATCGTTACATTTGTTGCCCGATTTAACGTATGCGCCTTTTTTATTCCCCCACCGTATTCCTTGCTATACCCAATTGAAAAATGAATTGTTTGTGCATATTTCTCTTCTCTTCTCAACCTATAACAAACTTCTTCTATATGCTCTAATAAAATAACTACGAACTCTCCTATCGAATAATCCCGTAATAATATTTGGCTTTTCGCTATAGATGTTGTCGCTGGAACGTATTTCTCTGCTATTCTGCTAAAATCAATCCCGTTACTATGTAAATGCAATTCTTCCCCTATTACACCGAAAGATTGCTTTAAATATTTCAAAGGATACTGAGCTAATTCTCCAATTGTATGTATACCTTTTCGATTCAATTTCATTTCAGTTTTGTACGATACACCCCAAAATTTACTGATTGGTCTAATACTCCATAACTTCTCGGGTATATCGTCATACGTCCAGTGTGCTATTCCATCTTTACTCTTTTTCGCTTCAATATCCATCGCTACTTTACTCAATAATAAATTAGGCCCTATACCAATCGTACTTTCAATCCGTGTACGTTCATATATTTCTCGCTTGAGCTTTAATGCGAATTCGAGCGGATTACTCGCAAACAAATGAATACTTGCAGTCATATCCATGAAAAACTCATCGATACTATATTGATGAAAATCTTCCGGCGCAACATATTGCAAAGCTAAACTAGTTATGAAAGTTGAACATTTCATATACGTATGCATAATCGGATTTGCAATAATAATATCTGGCCGCTTCGGTATTTCGTACAACCTTGCCATTTTCTTAATCCCTAACGCTTTTAATGGCGGTGTTACTGCTAATACGATTGATCCACTCCGATTTACATCTCCTACGACAGCCAATTTTGTATAACGTGGATCCAGTCCTTTTTTAATACATGACACACTTGCATAGAAGCTACGAAGGTCTACACAAAGAATAATACGATTCGGTAAAAGAGAATAATCATACAAGGTTATCACCCCTAATAAGGAACATTTGTTCTTATTATATACGAACTAATGTTCTTTTAAAAGATATTTCTATGAAAATTTTGGTTAAAATAACCGTAATTTAATAATTTGTTTAAGAAAAACATAAGGAATTCCCTTCTATATTCATAAGAGGTTTTTTCTATACTTAAAAATATAAATAGATACAAGGAGAAACAACTGAATTCTTCTTGTATAAGCAAGGTATTTTAGAACCCATTCTTTTGTATTCAAAAAAGTCTTGTTTTTAAATAGATATGTTCATAGTAGCAATATACTTATATAAGAAAGACTTATTTCGAAAAAAATACTATTTAGCAGTACTTTTTATAGAAAATAAAATATTATTGGTTATTTTCTCACCGTTGTTTTTCTAGTTTTATCATTCAAATTTAGACACATATTTATCTTACCTACATAGACTAAAAGCGTATAATTACATACTTTATAGATTTTTTATAACAATATCTCGAACGGACTATCATGAATCATAAATTTAATAACTCGAATATACTAATCATTTTCGAATAAATTCTAAATATTTAAATAATATAGCGTGCATTTCTTTTAAAATAAACATTGAATAAATTAAAATTACAGCCTGTTTTTTTAATGTTGAAGAAAGATTGTTTATCTGTATTTCATCAATCAAATCTCTAATTACATAATTTTGTACGAGAAAGGGATTGAATTTATGCAAAATTTTAATTTCATTTGTGAACAATTTGCTACAATACTTAAAGGGAAAAGTAAAATAAGTCAAGGTGGTTGTTCGGTGTCTTTTCACCGCGATTTTAGGGTGCTTGTTCAAGGAAAACCGAGTACCTATGTAGTACCCGTCGGAGTAAGTTTTGAATCGTTGGATCAAAATGGTAATGCATTAAATTTAGGCGAAATCGCTATTCTACAAGAAGAGACTCCTGCATTTATGAAATCAATTGTACAACAAGGAATTATTGTAAGTGCTTTACATAATCACTGGCTTTACATGAATCCCTTAATTATGTATATTCATATCCAATCTGTAGAGCCTCCATTACATTTTGCACAAAAGTTAGCCAATTCTTTTTTGTCCTTAAGTAGCTATCCTATCGCTAATAATGAGGGGCAATAATTGGTGTTTAGGATATATTTACACATTACACTTTTCATATGTGCGAACATAATAAAATCATTTCACTTTTTACTCAAAAGAAAACAACTGCCTATCAAATTTTTAGATAGGCAATTGTTCAATCTATTAAAATAAAGCACCCTACTATTTTATAAAATACTATTCTCCAAACAAAAAATACAGATTTCCAATTCACTTTAGCCTTCTTATCTCATATATTCCCCTAAAGTTAGTTTTTCCTTGTATATTTTTTCAGCATCATCCCCTACATAGCGAATGTGCCAAGGTTCATACGCATAACCAATTACATTCTCTTTTTCCTTTGGATAGCGAATAATAAATCCTGCACGATGCACATTTTCTTTCAGCCATTTCCCTTCCTTCGTCTTAGCAAATGATAACTCTAGTTCATTATTTATACTTTTAACATCCATCGTTAAGCCTGTTTGATGTTCGCTATGTCCCGTTTTTTCAAAAAAGACTCCCTGTACGTCCAGGATATCAACTTTTGTTTATTTCAATTTTTTTCGGCACTCTGCATCTAGACGGTATACCCATTGGCCACAGTTAGACTATTCAAATCAAAAAAATAGATTACCTGTACACTAAAAAGTATAGCGCACAGGTAATCTAGTTGTTTTTGAGATTAATAAAAAACTAATTTATTTTTTGAATTCTTCCATCAATAATAGACTGAATTGGTTCTTTTGATTTTTTTATATAATCTACTAGTGCTTCAAAATCGGTTGGTCCTGTTTCAGCATCTTTACCGTTTTTAAAGGATACAAATCCATCTCCACCTGAAGCTAGAAATGCGTTCGCAACGACGCTGTAAGTTTTAGAAGGAATGATTTCTTCTCCATTTGTTAAGCGAATACTTTTTACTTTTTCTCCATTAGGCTTATTCGCATCCCAAGTGTATTGGATCCCTGAAATTTGAAGCATTCTTGTTATATCTTTTTGCCATTGTTGATTTAAAATATCACGAATGTCTTGACCTGTTAAATTTACTTTTATTAATTGATTTCCGAATGGTTGAATACCATATATCTCTCCCCATGTAATATCACCAGCATCTAAGTCATTACGAATACCACCAGGATTCATAAGTGCAATTTGGGATTGCATTGTTGCACGCTGGGCATCAGCAACCAAATTTCCAAGAGTAGATTCACCAGCCTTATTGAGTTTGCGATCTAGTGGAGCAATAGACTTACCTACAACTTCATTAACAAGAGGTGCGATTTTTGCTTGATATTTCTCCATCTTCTTCTTTATTTTTTTATCAGGCTCCATGCCTTCATGGTAAGTTGTAACAATTTCTGCTTTTTTCTCAACAATATCTTGTGTCTTACGATCAATCTTTACATCAACATCAGCAAAAGCCATACCATAAGAATTTGCTTGTACGACAAGTTTATTATTGACAGTTCCATTTACATAGGTGTGGCTATGCCCACCAAAAATAACATCGACTTCTGGATCAGTCTCATTTGCTAATCGAACGATATCACCATTTGTTACGCCGTTTCCATCTGTTGTACCTCCGTTATGCGCAAGAACAACGATAGATTTAACGCCAAGTTTTTTTAATTGCTTTACGGATTTGTTAATAGCTTCAACTTCATCTGTAATTTCAACATTCTTTAGCATAGTAGGCATAACAAGGTTAGGAACATCCGTTGTTACGACTCCGATAAATCCAACAGGAACTCCTTGCACCTTTTTTATAGTGAATGGTGGTAAAAATAAACGACCAGTGGATTTATTATAAAAATTTGCGGCAACATATGGGAATTTTGCTCCTTTAAAATTGCCTGTTTTCTCATGGTATCCACCATAAATAAGGCGGTTCATTTCCTCAACACCTTCATCAAATTCATGATTTCCTATAGTTCCAACATCGAATTTCAAATCATTTAGAAATTCAATCGTAGGTTCGTCTTGTAATAATGCTGAAACAGGAGTACTTGCTCCAACAACATCGCCAGCATGTACCTTTAATGTATTCGGATTTTGTTTTTCACGATCACGTAAATAAGCCCCTAAGTACTCGATTCCCCCTGCATCTTTATTGTTAATTTTTTTTACAGTGTCTAGTTGCCCATGAAAATCGTTAATACCGAGCATTTGCACATCTATGTAGCGGTTTTGTTCTGTACTTGCTTGGGCTGAAGGCGCAGCAAATACACTAGTAAAAGTAACTGTACTTAATGCTAAAGCAACTGGAATGATTTTTTTCAACATAAAATTTCTCTCCCCTAATTAAAATCTGACATAATACGATGTTATTTTAATATATTAAGAGGATTATTTCTATAAAATTCTACTAATTATAAAAAATAATAAGATTTTATTGTTTTCTGATAAAATACTCCTTCCTCAAAAATGTGAAGGTGTAAAACGACAATTTTAAGTGGGAGATGAATATTTGTAGGCTTAAGCCTACACTTTTTGATTAAGATATAGGGGCCCCCACTCAACTTAAGAGGCTTCACTACCCAAAACAATAAAATGTACGTTTCTTTGTTTTGAGGATTATTCAAAATATTATCTTGATAGTAATATATCAATGCATTTAAGAGACCTAAAAAACTCTAATCAATACATTTTAGCTGTTAAGAAGATTATTCAATTCGAAATTAATGAGTATTTTTCATGCTAACGTCTCAATATCAAAATTTAAAAATAAGTAGAAATTTCGTAATGGATGATTACAGTGGTGCACTACTCCCGCATTTAAAAAGATGCTCCTGGATTTATCCAAGAGCATCTTTTATAAAACTTTATTTTAACTTGTTTATAATTTATCAATTAACAATTATATAGTTGTAATCAGTCCTTTAAAAATGATAGGAGTGCTTCATTAAATTCTTTGGCATGCGTTGCATTTAGCCCATGTGGACCACCCTTTATTAACGTTACTTTAGAATTAGGAATTGCTTCGTGTGTTAATTTCCCACTATATTCAAATGGTACAGTTGCATCTGAATCACCATGAATAATAAGGGTAGGTATATTAACCTTAGCTAAATCGCCTCTGAAGTCTGTTTTGCTGAAAGCAGCGATACAATCTAGTGTTCCTTTAGGCGATGCACCCGCAGCGATATCCCTATTGTAAATTCGAAATGGTTCACTAACTAAGTCAGTTCGATCTCCAGCAGCAAAAAATCCTTTCGTAAACTCATCAAGGAATGCTAGGCGATCACTTTTTACTCCATTTTCAAAACTTTGAATTGCTACATCATCTAATACACCCTCAGGATGGTCTGCTGACTTGTAAAGGAATGGTGGTACAGCTCCTGCAAATACAGCCTTCTCTACTCTATTAGTTCCATATTTCCCAATATACCGGGCTACCTCGCCTCCACCCATAGAAAAACCAACAAGTGTGACATTTTGAAGCTCTAACTGTTCTAATAGTTGATGTAAATCAGAAGTAAAGGTATCATATTCATACCCTTCCCACGGCTGAGATGATTTTCCAAAACCTCGACGATCATATGTTATAACTCTGTATCCAGCCTCAACAAGAGCGGGAACTTGGTATTCCCAAGATCGACCGCTTAACGGCCAACCATGAATTAGTACAACTGGTTTTCCTGTGCCATGATCCTCATAATATATCTCAATTGGTGCTTGATTTTCGGTTCCTACAGTAATTTTCGCCATTCTTCTACCTCCAAAAATATTCTAATATATATCCTTTTCTTCAATAATCCGGATGAATCTCATAGCCTATTTATGCATGTTTATGTTGTGAACTCTACTGTTCCGATGAATTCATTTTCTGTTTATGGACAATTCCCCATCTCCTACCTTTTTCATCACGAAGTATTTGCTGAAAATTCCTCCTATTCAATTCTAATAACAAAAATAGGTGACTATCAATATCGTTCTATCTATAGAATGTATAGGTAAAATCAATCTATTTTATAGTGAAAACAACTATAGTTACGACCTATACGAATTATAGATAATTTAGAATTGATTAACGAATCAGTTTTCAAATACTATAAATTTGTATAGCACTTCATGTTCTGTGAATGCTGCTATAACTAATATTATTGGTCAGCTTAGTTATAAACGAATCGTAACAAACGAAGAAACTTATGATAGTATTCGACTATTTAACTTTTCTTCGATTACTTAATTTTTAGGAGGAATACATAATGACTGATCTCTATTCTCGTATTAACAAAGATGATGCTGTCGTGCTTTTAGTAGATCATCAAACTGGTCTTATGTCCGGACTAGTACGTGACTATGGTGTTGATGAATTTAAGAACAATGTTTTAGCTCTTGCTCATACTGCTAAGTTTTTTGATTTACCGGTTATTTTAACAACAAGCTTTGAAAACGGACCTAACGGACCTTTAATGCAAGAATTGGTTGATCTCTTTCCTCACGCACAAAAAATAGCTCGCCCTGGACAAATTAACGCATGGGATAATGATGATTTTGTAAAAGCAATCGAAGAAACTGGAAAGAAGCAACTTATCATCGCGGGCGTAGTTACGGACGTTTGTGTTACTTTCCCAGCACTTTCCGCTATAAAAGCTGGATATGAAGTATTTGCTGTTACTGATGCTTCGGGAACTTTCAGTAAACAAGTTGCAGATGCTGCAAATACTCGCATGGCACATAGTGGCGTGCAACTTATGAACTGGTTTAGCGTAGCTTGCGAATTACAACGCGATTGGCGCAACGATGTCGAAGGTTTTGGCAATTTGCTTGCTAGTAATCTTCCAGGCTATCAAAATATAATTGGAAGCTATATGGGCGCGCAGCGAGATCTTAGTAAACAAAATGCATAAATGTATTTCAAAGTAATGACTTTAAATCACTTTCAAAAAAATGGATAGTATACATTTAGTGCTGATTAAATCAGCACTCTCTTTTAAATTAAAAGGTATAGCAAAATTTTTTTTTACAATTAAAAAAAGGAGCGTTTTATTATGAGTAATTTAGAATTGTTAAATCCAGAGAACAGTGCCTTAATTTTAATTGATTTTCAGCCTCAAATGACTTTTGGAGTTGCAAGTATTGATAGACAAACATTGATTAATAACGTTATGTTGCTTGCTAAATCAGCAAAAATTTTTAACGTACCTACTATTCTTACTACAGTTGAGACACGTAGCTTTTCTGGTTATTTTTGGCCACAAATTCTTGACATATTCCCAAACCATGAAATTATAGAACGCAGTTCAATGAACTCTTGGGAAGATTCAAAATTTGTTGAAGCAGTTAAAGCAACAGGTAGAAAGAAATTAATATTTGCAGCACTTTGGACTGAAGTTTGCCTTGCATTCCCTGTGCTTGAAGCAATTAAAGCTGGCTATGAGGTGTATGCCGTTGATGATGCTTCAGGTGGTACTAGTTTGACAGCACATAACGCTGCTATGCGTCGTGTAGAACAAGCTGGTGCAATTCCAGTGACAGCAATTCAAGTTTTACTTGAATACCAACGCGACTGGGCACACAAAGATACTTATGATGCTGTAATGGAGATTGTAAAGGAACACACTGGTGCTTATGGTCAAGGTGTAGAATACGCATATACTATGGTGCATGGTGCGCTTCCAAGCAGGAAAATATGAAACAAGAAGGAGTAGCTGTCGAAGAGACTTATACAGGGAACGCGATGGATGCTGCCGATCCAGTAACAACGATTGTTACATGGGAAATTCAACAGGGTAAAGAAAAACAGTTTGAAACATGGAGACATGAAATCGAAGCTGCCGCTACTAAATTTCCAGGGCATTTAGGTGTAAATCTAATAGTCCCAAATAACGAATTCAGAGAGTATACTGTTATTTTTCGCTTTGATACGTATGAGCATCTACGCGCTTGGCAAGAATCAGATGTTCGCCGAGATTTGTTAAAAACGGCAGAACAATTTCAAGTTACTAATCCAAGTTATAAAACTGAAAGCAGTTTGGCTTATTGGTTTGTTACTCCGAAAACGCCAGTCCCACCGCAAAAATGGAAAATGTCTATCGTTACCCTTCTGGGTGTATGGCCTCTTAGCATGTTAGTTCCTAAATTGATAGGACCTATCATAAAACATATGAACCCTATTATGTCCGCTTTTTTTGTTTCTGTATGTATAGTGTCCTTGCTATCATGGGTAGTTATGCCGATTTTCGGTAAATTATTTCATCCATGGTTACAAAATAATAGGAAGTAGACGAGGTGTGAATATGAATTTACCGGATATGATCTTATATAACGGAAAAATTACTACCCTTGATCCCTCTCAACCTGAGGTATCTGCTATCGCCATAACTGATGGTTTAATAACTGCAATAGGTGGAGATGAGCTTCTTGATAGCGCCACAGAAAAAACAAAAAAAATAGACCTTAAAAGAAAAAGAGCTATTCCAGGTCTGAATGACTCTCATATACACGTTATTCGTGGCGGTCTTCATTATAATATGGAATTACGATGGGAAGGTGTGCCTTCAATTGCCATTGCTCTCGAAATGCTCAAAGAACAGGCAAGGCGTACACCTGCTCCTCAGTGGGTAAGAGTAGTTGGAGGTTGGTCTGAATTTCAATTTAAAGAGAGACGGATGCCAACTTTGGAAGAGATTAATGCTGTTTCTGAAGACACACCTGTCTTTGTGCTACATCTTTACAATAGAGCACTTGTAAATCGTGCAGGGCTGCGTGCACTGGGATACACAAAAGATACCCCAGACCCTCCAGGTTGTTTAATTGAACGGGATAAACGAGGTAATCCAACGGGCCTTTTAATTGCAAATCCTAACGCTTCTATTCTTTATTCAAGTTTGGGTAAAGCTCCAATACTTAATTTTGACGACCAGATTAATTCAACTCGCCATTTTATGCGCGAATTAAATAGATTAGGTATTACAAGTGCCATTGACGCAGGTGGTGGTTTCCAAAATTATCCTGATGACTACAAAGTTGTTGAACATTTAGCCGAGAAGGAACAATTAACTTTGCGTATTGCTTATAATCTATTTACACAAAATCCAAATCATGAATATGAAGACTTTGCTTCATGGACAAAAATTGTTTCTCCAGGTCAAGGAAATGATAAGTATAAAATGAATGGTGCCGGAGAAATGTTAGTATTCTCGGCAGCCGATTTTGAAAAATTTCAAATGCCACAGCCCGAACTAGCTACGATGATGGAAGCTGACTTAAAGAAAGTAATTTCTCTATTGGTAGAAAACCGTTGGCCATTCCGTTTACATGCAACTTATGACGAGTCAATCACACGATTCTTAAATGTATTTGAGGAAGTCAACAAAGAAATTCCTTTTAATGGTCTACGATGGTGGTTTGACCATGCAGAAACAATCTCAGATCGTAGTATGGAACGTGTTAAGGCTTTAAATGGCGGTATTGCTATCCAAGACCGCATGGCTTTTCAAGGTGAATACTTTGTTGATTTATACGGAAAGGAAGCTGCAAAGCGTACTCCTCCGATTTATCGTATGTTAGACCTAGGTATACCTGTTGGCGCAGGTAGTGATGCAACTAGGGTTTCCAGCTATAACCCTTGGGTCGCTCTTTACTGGATGGTTGCCGGAAAAACCATTGGTGGTCTTTCGATATACGACGAAAAAAATAAACTTGATAGAAAAGTAGCCCTGGAATTATATTCAAAAGGAAGTGCGTGGTTCTCTGGTGATGAAGGTAAAAAGGGAATCCTTGCAGTAGGTCAATTTGCTGATATTGCTGTATTGTCTGCTGACTACTTTACTGTGCCAGAAGAAGAAATCAAGAACCTTGAATCATTACTCACTATTATGGGTGGGCAGGTTGTTTATGGAAATGATGAATTTAAAAGGCTATCACCTGAATTGCCGCCAGCATCACCTAATTGGTCACCGACGGGAGTTTATGGTTATGGTGGTGCTAACCTAGCCCACACTCTACTTTCTCACGATGCCCATGATCACAAGTTACATAGTTGCAGTAACCCTCTCCATCAACACACTCATACCATAATAGGAAAAGATGGAACTAAATGGGGTATTGGTTGTACTTGCTTTGCTTTCTAAGTCAAAACCACCGGTATAATGCCCGGTGGTTTTCTTTATGCAATAAGAATATGTAAAAAGAAATAGCAGTATATCCCTAATGGAATCTATTACTATGCGATAAGACCGAAGAGTTAATTGATTAACTTGACTTGTTTTTAACAGCCTTCTCCCCTTAAGTAAAATTCCATGGTATTCCCTTTTGAAGCGACTACACCACACATATAAATCTACTTGCCCTTTAACTGTAATTTAGGTCTTATCCTAAGAATTATGTATCATTTTTAATTCCCACACTATAATCATTATTATTTCTATTATACTAATACTTTTTTAGGTTCATTTAACTTCTGCATAAAGATACGTGCTGCAAAACTTAAAAATTTATCATCAAAGTGAATAAGATTAATATCTTGACTTGGTGTTGGTTCAATAATACGAACTATGCTCAAAGTATCATTATTAACGAAGTTAACCAGTGAAAGAGGTATTATGGCAACCCCATGTCCATTGTATACAAGACTCAATAGAGAAATAGAAGATTTTGTTTCTATATTTGCTTCAGATAAAGATAACCCTAAACTCTCACAATATATTTTAATAGATTCACGACAACTACATGAAACCATTATTCTACTCAGTCCTACTAATTCTCGAAAAGAAACAAATGATGTTTCATTCAAAGGATGATTTTTTGGAATGGCAAGGACAAGCTCTTCGCTATACAAAAGGGTGCTTGTTAATGTGTCTGGAATTTGAGCACTACGCGTGATGCCTATATCAATATTTTTATCAACGATTTGATTTACAGCAACTTCAGATTCTATAATTTTTACTACGATGTTGGGATAATGTTGTTGAAACTTCATAATATAAGGTGTTAAATAGGTGAGATCCTCTAATAAACCTCCTATAGTAATTACACCTCTTTGTACACCCTTTAATTCAAAAATTTCATTATAAACGTCATCAAATTGTTGCATGATAAATTTTCCTTTATCAAATAGCAGCTTACCCGCTTCTGTCATTTTGATACCTCTTCCAACTCGATGAAACAAAGGTGTATCAAGTTCACCTTCTAACACACGGATTTGTTGACTTAAAGTCGGCTGTGAAATACCTAGAACTTCCGCAGCTTTAGTAAAACTATTATTATTACAAACTTGAATAAAATACTCTAAATGACGTAATTCCATTCTTGATACCCACTCTCCGCTTTATGAAAGATTTATAATGAAAAGGACGATATGTATACGTTAATATAACAACTTTATTCCATACTGTACTGATTGAAATAATATGATTTATTCATTTTGTATTATAATACATTTACTACCACTTATTAATTTTTCCTCCTATTTATTTAATTTATATGTAATTAGGATATTACTAAACAGAAATAGCCTCTACAAACTTACAATTTCTGTGCGTAATATCCTAACTTTTTCAACCGTTTCATTATCATTTTTTTCTCAATATAGTCCAAACTACCAAATATTTGCCGAATCCCCTCTTTATGCTGAGGAAAAATAGTATCCATCAATCCAATACCTTCTGAAGTAATTGATGCATACGTGACACGGCGGTCTTTAGGACATAGTTTTCATCTCTTCTTTTCCCACCTATCCACTACATACGTGATACTACTACTTGCAAGTAATATTTTGTCTCCAATTTTTTGTATAGGCTGATCGCCTTTACTGTATAGTAGCTTAAGCACTGCAAATTCAGTTGGATTAAGTCCATAACTTTTTATATCCTCTTCAATACGCTTAGTGATTGACTGTAAATCCCTTGATAATATAACAAATAGCTTTAAAGATAAGCTCTCATCGTTAATCACGCTTGTAATTACCAATCCTTTACAACTTATCTTGAATTCGAGATTCATTATATTATCGTCAAAATATTATGTCAATAATTCATTTTAGCTATATCAAGCCACTTATAATTTATTTCTCAACATAAGACATATGGAATTTGAAGAAAACAATTGTTACTATATAAGTATCTCAATTACGTTATTTCTTTTAAAGAGAGCTTGTTTTCTAACGCAAGTTCTCTTTTGTTATATTCTAAATTGAATCCGGACAAATTTCAGATAATGATTCTGCCCATGTGTATGATATAGTTTTTAAACAAAGATTAGAGCCCTCCTACAAGAAGAAGAGCTCTAATCTTTCATATAAATATTCACCATTTTTATCATTGCGTGAACATCAAAACTTTAACTTGATGGGGATATGATACTACCTCAATTAATAAATATTACTAAACATATATCTAGGTTAATATCTATCATATTTTTTATAAAAAGGATTAATTGGATTTAAAAAAAGATTTCTTTTTCTTTACTCGTAATAAATCACCTGTCCATCCCTTCACTCGCATATACAAATACATACCTCCTGTTGTGAAAATAATAAATAAGAGAGCGATTAAATAGCTATATTTCCATTCTAGTTCAGGCATGTATTTAAAATTCATCCCCCACAATGCTCCTAAGGCTGTCAAAGGCGTACTCACAGCAGTTAATACAGTAAGAGCTTTCATAATTTCATTCCCACGATGAGAAGAAACAACTTCTTGTAAATGAATCATCGTGTCTAATTCTTCTTGGTACTCTTTAACGAGTTGTAATCCACGCTCTAATTTTACGTGTGTTTGTTTATAACAAAGGGTGTTTGTTAGGTTTTCTAACCAAGCTTCTTTCAGGCCTTGTAACACTTCTTGTATTAAGCGGAACACGTGTGTGTTCATAAATAATTCATGACGAATATGATAAATTTTTTCTAAAACTGCTATGTTATTATAATGATAAAAATCCCATAATACATTTCTGAAATTGTTTTCGAAATAGTCAACCTTTCGTAAGTAGTGAGATATAAACATTGATAAGATAGCACATAATCCTTCAGCGGAACTATTACAATTTTTTACACTAAAAGAGGAATTATGTATTAATTTTTGAAAATCCTCTTCCTCTTTTTCTTGGACCGTTATCAGTATTCCATGAGCTACGAAATAATGAAGAAAGTTTTGAATTTTGGCGTCCTTTTTATCTTGATCATATAAAAATGAACCATATACACAAGTTTGACTTGGTGATAACGTATAAACATATAATCCATTTTCACAGGGAGAACTTATTTTCTTTACAAATTGAGAGAAATGAGATGTTACATCACGAGGGATTATAGAAGAAAGATTTTCAAGCTCACTAGTTTTCACATGATACCAACTCCATTTCGGCATTTTTAGGCATTCCATATTATTCTTCCTTTCTAAATAGTTTTATGTTTGATCGAATCATATCCGTAATATGAAATTTGTATGTAGGTATTCATGTCTTGGAGGAAAAGTTTTTTGATCAACTAAATTACAAAATAAATGGCATAGGAGGTCTTATTCTGTTAAAAGGAAGACCCCCTATATATTAGCTATTTTTATTCTCAATTTTAAACATTTCCTCTATACAAGCACTTTTTATCTTTTCTTATAAAGAATTTATTATATGTGGAAAAGAAGCAACATAATTTGGCACGTCCATTCAACGAACTCCATTTCGGTCGTTATTATAATTTAGATTCATATGCAGATTGATTGGTGATGTCCTCAAATACTTGACTTCCAATAATATAGTATCCATGAAGTGCAGCCTCTTTCGAAGCGTCTACCATACGGAAAGAAGAAATTTCACCTTGCATTTTTTCAATTCGTTTTTTGTGGAGATCTACTATTCCTCCTGTCCAAATAATAGTATCGTACTGTTCTAACTTAAATTGTTCTTGTAATACACGCATGACGTCTTGGAAGTGTGCATCCAACTCTTTTTGAATCAAAGTATGAACCTGTTTTGTCTGAGGATTTTCTTCTCGACATTCATATCTTTTTTCTAATATTTTTGGCATGTCGTTAATATGCAAGTGATTACTTTCACCCCCATGATTCTGCATGATATTCTTAATGTTTTTCAAAGGCTTGCTACATCCTAGTTCTGTCTCATAATGATTTAAAATGACATTCTGTTTCATATCTGTCATTTCTAATGTACGAAATCCACCATCAATAATTAAGATACGATCTCGTTCCTGAATGATTCCCTCTTTTAAGAAATAGGCATGTAAAGCGACTGGTTGCTGAAGAATCAAAGCATTTTCCACCGTAATATTAATAAATTTCCCATCAATTTGCACGGAAGTTTCTTTTTTTAGTGCACGTTGTAATTGCTCATGCTGACTACCAAAACAAGTAACGGGAAGCCCAGTAACAACTAAAGGTAACACGACATTTTCTTTATAATCCTTTGCAATGCAACCAAATATTTGTTGTTTAAACCGTTCGCTTTCATAATAATTTTCTATTTCTTCGTCAAATGGAGGAAGAAATGATGCGTCAGATTGATGTGCTTCATTTCCCATGTAGTATGCAAAGTCTAAGTCTATAAAACTTACCTTTGTTAAATCTTCACTTTCAGCATGATTAGGTACAGGGGCTAGTGTGGAAGCTTCACTCTTAATCGTCACCTCAGAATCTACATCCTGTCGATATGCCCGCTTGGTAAAACCAATTCCTACATCAATCGCATACAGAGATCTCATACTTTTTTCCTCACTTTCTCTTTTTAGAATTAAATCTAAGCACTCTCTTCTTTCCCTTCTTTCATATATTTCTTTTCATTTTTCGTTTTTTCTCCATCTATGTCCTTACTATTTTCATTTATTTCGTAATCCTTCTCATCTTTTTTCTTTTTGTTATTTTCGTTTTCTGTTAAATCTTTAATGGTAGAAATGACAACCGGTGTGGCTGTAAGCAGTTGTGGTAATGTTTGTTTTGCAACATTAGCTGCAGTTACAGAGAATTTTTTACTTGTCTCAGTTACCTTCTCTAATGTTTCCTTTATGTTTCCTTCTTGTAGTTTGTCTTTTACGCTTTTTCCTGTTGTTTGTATAGCTTTCCGGTTTTCTTTTTTTAATAGGGAGACCATGACTCCGGTCGTAATCCCAATCACAGCATATTTAAATATCGTATGTTTCATTTTCCTCATCCTTCTCTACTTTTATTTTTTTCAATGCTACAACCTAAAATAATTACCTTACCTATTTATCAGATGTTGCAATCTATTAGAGAGAATGATAGTTTTGCGGCTGCCTATCACTCGCCGTTGGTGTTTCAGCTGTTACTAGGAGTAAAATTCTCCCTTGATCTAGTTTTTCTTCATATAAGTTAACTTCCTCCTTCGACAACCCTATTTCCTCCATTTGATTTCGGAGTTCGTCCCCTTTTTGGGAGAAAAAGTTAATAATACTTATGCCCAATCCTTGTTCTTTTACTCCAATCGTATTTGTGTTTGTATCATCCGCAATCTTTTTTGTTAGATGTTTTTCATGTGTTAAGACGTAAATATCATCTTGGCGAATCCCTTGCAATTCTAGCTCTTTTACTTTCATAACTACTTCCTGTTCATTTTCAAATTCATGAACCACCGGTTTTCGTTCATTCTTATGCATGGTATTTTTCCTCCTTTAGATTTTTATTTTTTTATTTAGTTGTTATGTAATATGTAATACACCTATTTTAAAGATGTTAAACCTAAATTTTCGAAAAATTTCATACAATAGGTTATTAATGTTTTTGAATATCAAAGTGATGTCACGAGAACTTTGCTTTGATAAAAGTGTTACAAATAACGATTTATTTGGAAGGCAAGCCCTTTATTTTATAGAAAATTTCTATATAGAAAAAGTTACAAAAGGAGTACAAGATACTTTTTTCGGTAATTAAATCAAAAGAAAAATAAAAAACCAAATAACCTACCATCAAAAAATAAAGAAAACAGGTTATTTGGTTATTCATTCCGTAAGCTTAATGCTCAAGTTAGTCTTTTTTCACACGGTCAAACTTTATTAAGAAAATATTAAGGAATTTCCCTCTATATTCATAAGAATTTTTTCCTATACTTAAAAATAAGTAAATTAACAAAAGGAGAAACAATCATGAAGAAATTTTTACTCTGCATATTAGGAATAGGCCTCCTTATATACTTACTACTGTTCATATTACGCGGGGATGTGGACCGATTTAATCCACTTGCTGAAGAAAAACATGTATATGCCGTTGCGAAAGGGTATGGTGTTCCCGATTATCATACGAACGGTAGAGCTATGTACTCGTTAAAAGGCATTGATGAATCTGGCAATGAAGAAGAGTATACAGTAGGAACGAATACTCCTAATGATTTTATAAGAAAAACTTACTTGAAAATTCATGTGAAAGGTAGGTATGTTTACTCGTACGAGGCTATTTCTGACAAGGATATTCCGGAGAAAATAAGAGGGAAATTGGAGATAGAAGTTAAATAAAAGAGCCCACTCGTATGAGTTGGCTCTTTATTACCTCTCCCGTCTATCATTGTTTTAACAACCATTCTTCCATTACTTTAACTGTTTCATCTTGTTGTGCTTTTGACGTAATTAAGCTAGCATTATCACCTTTTTGCTCGCCATACATGCCGAAATTAGCATGATTCCCCCCTTTTATCATGTGCATAGTTGTATTCTTTGACATTAACTTTTTATTGTTCTCTATTTTTTCTACAGTTGCTAAAGCATCTACTTCTCCATAAATAGATAACATTGGAATCGATTTGGTAGAGAAATCATCTGCGGGATAAGAACCTAAGAAAATGATTCCGTCTACCTTTTCTTCATGCTGAAAAGCATATTTAGAAATCATAGCTCCGCCCATTGAATGCCCTGCAACATACCATTTCTGAACTTCAGGATACTGTTCCATTACACTGTCTACTGCATTGATTCCAAGTATCGCTAAATTTAATGGTAACTTAGGCATTACTACAAAATGCCCATCTTTTGCAAGAGCTTCTCCTAAATAACTATAAGCTTCAGCTTCTACTTTAGCTCCTTGATAAAAAATAACTCCTATTTTAGCATCTTTCTCTCCAAAAACTATATTCTCTTCATCTTTTTTATTATCTACTAGAGACAAAGCCTCTTTCGTTGGTTTATAAGTAAACTGAGACCAAGTCAAAAAAGTAATACTTCCGATAATTAAAATACCTAATACAGAGTACAGAACAATTTTTATCCATTTCTTCACATATATGACCTCCCTAAGATGTGTATATTCTATACTTTAGATTATCATTAATAAAGTGAAAATTTAATCAGTGGGGGTTTTATTCATCCCCCACTGATTATCAGCCCTCACCAATCGGGCTTTTACAGGCAGCCCGATCCCCACCTAACTTCTTTGCTTTCGCTGAATTTTGAGGTGGAGGTCTTACTGCCCGTTAATGCGGGATAAACATAAAAACTCGAGCATTTTTATTATGCTCAAGTTTTCATTTACGTCTTTAATTTATACTATAAATTGTCCAAGATAAATATGTAGCAAATGCAGCCCATAAAAAATATGGGATTAGCAACCATGCCGATACTTTAGATAAATTGGAAGAAAACATAATGAGAAGTAACGTAGTAATAGCGACTAGTAAACAATCTACTGTTGCTAAAAACAAATTCTTTTGGCTAAATTGAAAGTAGCTGAACGCTTGATTGAATATATAATTTAAAAAGAATAAAAACCAAAATGTTTTTGGCTTGAATCCATAGTTGTTGTAAATAATTGCAACTGATAATGCAATAAGTCCAAATAATACAGCCCATATCATTCCGATTGTCATACCAGGAGGTGTCCAAGACGGCTTTTCTAACGCATTATACCAAGTACGATCAATAGGGAATAAAACACTAGAAACATAAAACAAACCATATGTTAGTAAGAACACTATAATACTAGATTTTTTCATAAACATTCTCCTTTTTTACTAGAAGGTTTTAGAAACTCTATATGATTCGTATGTTCTTTCAATGAATACAACTTTAATACACAAATAGACATTCTTATACTTTTCATTATACCCTTTACATATCAAATTCATATTGACTCGTGTATTTTATATAAATTCTTTCATACTTTTATATGCACAAAGTGCTCTCTCCCGCGCTGCCTTATGATCAACAACTGGCAAAGGATATGTATGACCAAGCTGTATATTGGCCTTTTGTAAAATATGCTCAGGTGCTTCCCACGGCTTATGTATATATTTATTCGGTATATCTCTTAATTCTGGCACCCATCTTCTTATATACTCCCCATTTTTATCAAACTTTTCTCCTTGTGTAATCGGGTTAAAAATACGAAAGTATGGTGATGCATCCGCTCCACTTCCAGCAACCCATTGCCACCCCATTGTATTATTTGCAATATCAGCATCTAATAGTGTATCCATAAACCATTTTGCTCCTTCTTGCCATGGGATTAATAAATGCTTTACAAGAAAAGAAGCTACAGCCATTCTTGCTCGATTATGCATAAAACCTGTTTGCCACAGTTCCCGCATTCCCGCATCAATAAACGGATAACCAGTTTCACCTTTCTGCCATACTGTTAATAACTCCTCTTCATTATTCCACGGAAAATGTTCAAAGCTCTTATTAAGAGGTTTATATACTGTAAACGGATAATGATATAGTAAATAATAAGAAAACTCTCGCCAAATTAATTGACGTATAAAGCTATTCACTTGTTTTTCAAAAAGACTACATTGTCTTTCGGTACTTTTATTTATTAAGTAATGATACATCAACCTCACTGATATTTGACCAAATGAAAGATACGGTGCCAACATCGAATGTACATTTTGATCTGGAAAATCTCTTCCTTCACTATAAAAGACTAATTTGCTAGAGAAAAATTTCTTGAATGTTTTGTATGCCCCTTCTTCTGTCGGATCCCATATTGCTTCCATATGAGATGTCCACGGTATAGTCGGCAACAAGTGTAATTCTGAAACAGATAAGCTTGCTGGTAAAGAGTTTCCCCACTTTATACTCTGCACTTTACTAATAGGTTTAGGTATTATCTGCTTTTGAAATGCATTGTAAAAAGGCGTAAACACCTTATATTCAGTGTTATCTTTCTTTTTAATAATCCACGGTTCTAATAATAAATGCGAATTAAATTCCTTACAAATAATGCCTTTACCTTCTAACATCATTTTCATTTTTTGATTAGATTGTAATCTGTCCGGATCATAGCAAATATTCCAATATACAGCCGTTATACGTAATTGTTCTATGAGAGAACGTATTTCTTCCTCCGTACGTCCTTTACGAATTATTAAAGTAGAGCCCAATGCCTCAAGTTGCTTCTTTACATCTATTACAGCATGGTGCAACCACCACTTTGATGCACTTCCCATTGAAAAAGTTTCGTCATGTACATATACCGGAACAACCTCACCGGACTGAGCAGCTTCAAATAAAGCTGGGTTATCATATAAGCGAAAATCTTTTTGAAACATAACAATAATTTTGTTTTGCATAACTATCCCTTCTAATTCTTAAAACATATTAAATTTTATTATATAACAGTAATTTATACCTAAGAATTTATTTGTCCCTAATAGATTAGTTAATGTATTCAACTACTTTATTAGCAGAAACTTTTGCAACCGTTTCTTTTCCACCTGTTCTATCAATCATGAAACCATGAACTTTAATATCAGAAGGTACTAACGGATGCTGACGAATCATATCTATACTCTTCTTAATATTTTCACTAACATTTTCTTGTCCACTTAGCCATGCATTCAGGCTACCACTTGAAAATTCAGGCATGCAATGTTTAAAGAGATAGTCTAATTCTATATTATCTTTTATGAAATCATGTTGAGTTTGTAGATTAACTGAAGAAGTTTCTTTATCCTCTATTCCTACAACAAAAATTTCTTCAACATTTTCTTGATAAATAGCAATAATAATAGATCTCATTATATCTCCATAAGGATGTACAATTACAGAATCGTAGCTGTGTATAGTCAACATGTTTTCTTGTTGAATGTTAGTTACTTGTTGGATAATAGGCTCTATTCCATGTTCAATGTCTGTTAACAATAAAACTTTTTTATTCTTTGAATTCATATGGAGCACTCCTTCTTCATTATTGTATTTATGAAATTTTTAAGCTAGTAACAATAGTTGATTATGCATTGCATGATTGTTACCAGTTTTTCCAGCGTCCCTCTGGATCAATACTTGCAAGTCTAACCCATCTATTTTGAACTTTTTCTCGAAATGCGAAATCATTATTTAGCAAACGCTCTATATATTCAATAGGCGCTTGAATTACAATTAGTAAACGAAGTGGTGAATGATACGTCTCACTATCTGACTGCATAACGGATTGCCAAGGTAAGCCTGGCAACAAATCACTTGCATTTCCCTGCATAACACCGAGACCTGCCGTTACGGTTTGTGTTGTTTTGTTTCCACTACCATAATAATGTGGAGCTACAGTTGAAGCGTAATATTGTAGATTTATCCACTGAGCTACTGTTCCTGGTCCTGCAATAATGTTAGCTAATATATCGCCACTTTCATCCTGTTTCCAATCATAATTATGGAGGAAAGCCCTACCTTCTAAATCACAATCCTGAGTTAATTCTCGTTGCCCGATAATAAAAGATGCATTACGGGCTAATCCCCATTCTGGACGTATTTCACTCCAATCTTCTGCAAATCGATGTGCCTCTTTACTCGCATTTTTTATTTTCGTTTTAAAATTTGGTAATTGTGTTAAACGCTCTCTATTTGCATGTTGGCTCACATTTGGCATAATCGACTCGATACAATCAAATGCTTCTTGTGCAGTTTCCGAAAGTTCTGGGACGTAAATCCATTCCAATTCGTCCACTGTTGTTTTATGTTCAGCTGCTGCAAAAATGGTATCCTCAGGAATTTTAATACCTTCAACAAACAACGCCTCTCGCACTTCTGGCAGATTGCATAAAGTAGCAAAAACTCTTGCATTGAATCCTCCTGCTGCTCCGCCACAAGCACCACACTCAAGTGCTGCAGCATAAGGGTTGTTCGTACTTTGACTACTGTGTCCGCACATTACAACTAAAGGAGCAAATTTTTCTGTCAGTCCCACCATTTTTAAAGCTTGACGCACATAGTTCACTTTTTCTTCTTTCGTAAAACCGATAGGTATCTCACCTTTTGTGTCATGAACATGATTAAGCGAGAATGTTGTATCAGGTTTTTGTAACATAGTTTTACGAAGGTTACGAATGAAACCACCAACTCCTCTTGGGACAAAGCTTCTTGTCACCATCTGTAGACCAAGTAATGGACCACTTAACTCAGGTAGCGCCATACTTGTCAGTACGTTCTGTTTCATCGTTTTAAATGTATAACGCACCGAACTACCTATCCTCTTACGTTGCTCATAAGATTTAAGTTCATTTTCATTTGTGAGCTCTTTTATTTGATGTTTCGGTTTGAGTATAACTGGCAAAGAAGGATGGTTGTTATTACTACCTAGTTCACTAGTTGCAATTGGTAATCCAAAGAAACCAGCTATTCCAAATGTTTCAAACGGACCTAATTTTTCAAGGTGGCGACGAAACGGTTCTGAACGTACATCAATACAGAATGCTAATTGAGCTAATACACGCTTTTTATCATTAGTTGCACATTGTTTAGAAGCAATCTTCTCCCTTAATTGCTCTGTATGCGTCTGTTCCCAAGCTTCGAGCCAAAGTTTCTTGCGAATATTTTCATCAAAACGATAAGCAAATGTTAATAATTCGCTTTGTTCAGCTGCAGGCATTTGTAGCCATTCCTCTATTGAAATATTCCCCCAATAGATCCAAGAAGCTATAAGTGGGACGATCGAAACTTTTTTCTCAACCTTTTGATTTTTTAAAGGTAAATAAGGTTTTGCAATAGCCAACTCCATAGAAATTCGAACTGCTAAATATTCTATTAAGAGCCCCTGTTCCTGAATTGATTGTTGTGAGCGCCATCGTATCATTCCTGCCCACCCAGGTAAAGAAAGTAAGTGCCCTTCAAGGTAAGCTTGCATGTTAGATTCAGAAATTCCTAGTTCAGATAATGCTCTCGCTAAAGCAACTTGGGCATCCTGTGGCCAATCTTTTAAAACTTTACGCTCATTTTTACTGAGCGCTGGATCAAATTTAATAAGGTGTTGCCATGCCCGATAAAAACCTTTCTCTCGATTTGGCATCGTCCAACTTAACCCGGATTCATCAAGATATAATTTACACCATTTAATGATATGATAATTAAGAATATCAGATAGGTTTTCACTATTTTGATTCTCTATAAGCAAACTTATTGGCTGCATAACAGAGGCTTTCATACTTCCTGTATTTATATAACTCATTTCTTCTGCCAATTTATTTAATTCTGGCGATGATAATAGACTAGAAGGTAATTTTTCTAACTTTAAAGCTGCTTGGCAAAATCGCTCTGCTTTCTCTCGCGGAATATGAAAAGATTGTGAATCCAGCCAACGAGACAAACTCATTTGTAAAAATGATTCCTCAATCTCACCTTTCGCTTTTGCCGAATGAATCATGGAGGCACTAGGATAAATATCCACATTACGAGCTTCTTTTAACCAATTTGCGACTTGTTCAAATGATTGCTTTTCAAGTCCCATCCAAGGGTGATGAGCTGCAAACGTAGAGATAGGCCAAAGTGTCGCAATAACACGGCTAGCAGATGCAACTAAATCATTTATAGTATTTTCTTGCATATCAATGTTTGTATCTTTCTTTAATATTGACGGTATGCTCATCACGAATTACCTCCCTTTGATACATAATGTTTAAGATAGCTTGGGTGACTTTCTACTGACTTTCTTCTCGCCTCACCTACTCGAACTAACCAAAGATAAAGTACAGCGAATAAAGTAGAAGATTGATTACGAGTAACGAAAGTACTAATAGCACTACTAAATAGTAAAATACATATAACAAAGATAGCGGCTGGAGCTGAAGGTTGAACACTTTGATAAATATCAGTATGCAACCATTTATAAAGAGAATTATGAACGGTAAAGTAAATGAGAGAAAATCCAATCAAAACAATTAAGCCAGCAATTCGTCCCATTCTTCCCTCTCCAAAAACAACAAGTTGTTTCCACGAAAAGTATAGTGAACATCCTAAGATTAACGCACTAACTAGTTGATACCCATCTCCAGAAGTCATAAACCAAAAAGTAATTGCTATAAATAATCCTAAACCACGCCCGACTATCATCCATAAATTGGACATCTTTTCATTAGACTGCTTCACTACCCCAAAACGTTCTACTGAAGAACCAGCTTGTAAAAACAGTGTAGCTTTAAACAAACCATGTAAAATTAAATGAATAACAGCCGCTACATAGGCTCCTAATGCACATTGAATAAGCATAAAACCCATTTGGGCAATAGTTGATCCCACTAGCTGACGTTTATAATCAACTTGAACTAGGCTAATTCCTGTTCCTATGAAAACAGAAATACTAGAGAAAATAAGTAAAATGATTTGTGCAATATCATCATGAAAAAGAGGTAAAAATCTGGTTAACATGATACCGCCAGCATTTACTAACCCCGCATGCATAATAGCAGAAACAGGAGTTGGAGCAACAGCTGACTCAATTAACCATCTTTGGAAAGGCCATTGTGCTGCTGGAATCATCACAGCTACTATAATTAATAAGTTAATTCCTGTTTTCTCCAATATTCCAAATTGAGCTACATTTTCATTCGTTAAAACTGATGTTAACTGCCACTGTCCAGTGACTTGAAAAAGCCAAATGATAGCTGCTAGCAAGGCGATCCAACTTATTGTAAATAAATAACTAGAAATTTTTGTTGCTTCGCTAACTACTTTCCACCCTTTATTTAGCCCTATGAGTAGAACCAATCCTATAAGCGTTGCGCCCCAACAAATAATCATGAAGCGAAGATCATCACTTAACCATGCAACAGAAGATACACCTGTAGTAAATGTAAAAAGTGCAAAGTATTTTCGATATGAGCGATCCCCCATTAAGTAACGTACAGAAAAGCGCTGAATGATTAAACCAATTGTAAGAACAAAGAAAGCCATTAACCAAGCTAAAGTATCTAGACGCCAAGGCCCCACAACTCTATCTCCATTGTTATTAACAAGTGCAAGCAAAGAAACCAATGAAGGCACAGCAGCGATACCAATATGGATATGAACAAAACGTAAAGGCATCCTTGCATTTAAAAACAATAATCCACTTAGCCAAGAAGCACTAAGCGCGATAAAAAATAATGTTAACAGTGTTGATGAACTTAGCGAAATTAACATGTAAAATACTCCCTTCCAAACGAAAATAACCTATAAAAATTCCTTTTAATTACGATAGTTTTTTTAATTTCAATTTTTATTCACTCTTTTTAGTACATCGTTTTTTCCATAAAAAAAACCGACAACTTCCATAATTCAATGATTTATATCATCATTGAATTATGGAGATTGTCGGTTTCACTTCAACTAACTTCAATAAAGTTTTTTGAAGAGCTCCCATTTTATAGAGGATAGTAATGTATGTATTACTCCTATTAAAAATAACAGTATATCTCTGATCTCCTAGATTATGCAATCAATATATCAATTTATGTTATGCGCTATCTTTCAATTAAGAAACTTTTTCATTTAGTCAATATTACATATTAAAAAAATGCTAAAGCCTTAATTATAGCAAACAGTTAAAATAAGCATCTATTAATTTTTTAAAACAATTATAAGATAAACTATATTAAGCAGTTTGTCAATTTATTTATCAGTTTTTTTGAACGTTATTCGAATCAAAATTTATTATATCTAAATAATTTCAAATTTTCTTTTCTCTAATTATTACCATATCAATAAAGTTAAATAAAGTGCACAACTTGTATTTTTCTTAATTATCTCACTGCATTTTCAGTTTATCTTCCACTAACCTTAAGGTGGTTTTAATTTTTAAAATTTTTCCTCAAGATTATTAAACAATTTAAAAATCATTACTCGTTCGCCTGTACGAGAGCTTATATCCGTATGAAAGCTTTTCACTTTCTCTCCAGTTAATTCTAGTATAATTTCTTTAAGATCTTCAATTCCAGATTCAACTAACTCTGAACGATTTTTCTTTATCGTTAGCATACCGTCTTTTGTTTCGCAAACAGTATATTCAGCCGGTGTTAAAATACCTTGTAAATTTACGATAATCATATCCCGTAATATATCTGTCTTAACGGATATAGACCCGCGTCCTAGGTAGTCCTTTTCCCAGTGAGTAATTGCTTTGCTTATCTCTGATTCAATAGAGCCTTTTGAGCTTTTCATCTATGTAGTATCCTCCTTAAATAAAATAAATTTACAATAACAATATAATAATCTGGATTGATTTTATTTTCAATTATTGAGAAGAATTTATTAGGATTGCAAAAAAGAACTCTTATAAAATTAAGAGTCCCTTTTATATTGTTTCGATAAAAAGAAAAACAAGTAACCTCAATATTAGATTACTTGCTTTTCTTTCAAGTTTTTGAGTCGCCACTTTTTTAGGCATGAAACATGCAAAGATTAATTTATCTTGCATAGCTATCCCTTCTGATTGTAAAAAATAGATTATTTATATTATTATAAGAATAATTGTCTGTAATCACAAACGAACTTTCTCATAGTTATAAGATTGCTACGTATTAAATATTTCACTACCACAAGCAATTAATAGCGGCATTACAATGAAAAGAAATAAAAACGTAATCATTTTCTTCCTAACACACCTCAAATGCGCTTTTCCTTATTAATGTAACGCAAAATAGCACTTAGGCATTTGTAGATTTATACAACATATTTCGAAGCAGAATACAAATAAACCCTAATACTAATGCAAATATGCCTACAAACAAAATATATTTCGTTCCAATTTGTGCAATAATTATCCCTGCGATCCCAGTACCAATTGTAGTCCCTAAATTACAAGAAGTTAAAAATAAGCCATTAGCAAAATCTGGTGAATTAGGTGCTGAAGACATCATCCAATATTGATTGACATTACCACCAATCCCGCCAAGAACACCCCAAATTACAATAAAAATTGCAGTTGGTATCGCAAGCTCTGATACAAAGAAAAAGGCACAATATAATATCATTAGAGCAATGGGATAAATGATTACCGTACGGACAGGAGCTATTGTCAGTAATCTCCCTGCAAGAATATTCCCGATAATATTTGCTAACCCATAAACAAATAGCATGCTACTTATCATATACGGCGACATTTTCGTAACTACATCTAAATATTCAGCTGGATAACTATAAATTCCAAATACCGCTCCATTTAAAAAAGTTACAGCAAGTATGGATAGCCATGTGATACCTTTCGTTAAAATCTTAAGCTGCGAACCATAAGAAAGCTTTTCCTGAACAGGCATAGAGGGAATAAATACGATTGTCATAATAAACGCAAAAATATTAACAAGTGCAAAAAATGTTAATGATATTTCAAGTGTAAATACATTTGCTAAAAAGTTGACAATCGGTACACCTAAAACCATACCAGCTGAAACCCCAATAAACACTTTGGCAACTGCTTTTGGAGCTTCTTTTGCACTAACTGAAGTTGCTGCTACTGATAAAGCCATCGATACGTACACTGGATGAAAGAAAGCCGGAATTACTCGTGCAACTAAAGCAACTGTAAAATTCGTTGTAAAAATTGAAATAACGTTGCCGATAATAAAGATTGCTAGTACGAGCAACATAACCGTTTTTCGATTTACACCCGAAAAAACTAAAGGAAGCGTTGGAGCCGCAATGGCAATGGCGAGCGCGAACAAACTAACCATTAAACTTGCCTTCGAAACACTTACATCAAAATGATCTGATAATGCCGGAAGCAGGCCAATATATCCCATTTCAGTATTAAGAATACCGAAAACCCCTACTGCTAATATAAAAATTAATACACTTTTTGAATTCTTCATAAAAAACACTTCAACTCCTCTTTTACTTCTCATCAATGCTTTTGGTAATGTGATTATAAAATGGTATTATCGAGATAACAAATACCTATATTGAATACATTCCTATGACAAATAGGCATACAAAGGAGAAGAGTTTTTTGGACATACGTGTATTACGCTACTTCATTGCGGTAGCAACGCAAGAGAATATATCTGCTGCTGCAAATGCATTGCATTTATCTCAACCTACATTATCAAGACAGTTAAACAACCTGGAAGAAGAGCTTGGAACTACTTTGTTTGTACGAGGAAATCGAAAAATCACTTTAACAGACGAAGGTATGTTTTTATTAGATCGAGCAAAAGAAATTGTGGATTTAGTAGAAAAAACAGCGGCTAATTTTAACCAACAATCTGAAATTATTAGTGGAGAAATTCATATTGGAGCTGGAGAAACAGAGGCAATGCAGTTCATTGCACAAACTATAAAAAAAGTTGTTGCCCATCACCCTAACATTAAATTTCATTTATATAGCGGCAACGCTGATGACATTACAACAAAATTAGATAGTGGTTTATTAGATTTTGGTATCGTTATTGAGCCAGCAAATAAACAAAAATATGACTACTTAAAGTTGCCAGCTACTGATGTATGGGGCGTACTTATGCGAAAAGACAGTCCCTTAGCGGAAAAAGCTTATATCCATCCAACAGACTTACTAAATACACCTCTTATCATATCAAGACAAACGGCTGTAAGTAATGAATTATCAGGGTGGCTTGGAAAGGAAATTGAAAGCTTGAATGTTATAAGTACATATAATTTACTTTATAACGCATCCTTACTCGTAAAAGAAAATATAGGCTACGCATTGTGTATTGATAAGCTGATTAATACGTCTGAGGAAAGTACACTTTGCTTCCGCCCCCTCTCTCCTAAACTAGAGGCAGGACTAAATATCCTTTGGAAGAAGCATCAAACATTTTCAAATGCTACAAAAATTTTTCTAACATATTTGCGGGAAGGTATGTAAATGTTTTTAATAAACGGTATAGACTTATTTCAAGGACACAGCTAGCTAAAAAAAGAGAAAATCTTAGATTTATTCTTTTTTTAAGCAATGTGGTGGTCCCTCATCACCATCAAACTATAAAAAGCAAATACCCCAAAACGAAAAAACACACGGGATTTTCGTTCTGGGGTGCTATAAATGTTTTAAGTTGATAGGTACGGGGGCTACCAGAAAAAGAAGCCTATACATGTACCATAAGCTTTTTATCTGTTGGCCGTTTGTTTGATTGATTCACTTTTACTATTTCTTTGCAGCATAATTCTCCCCATCGCTATAAGAATGGTAATAATTGAAGTGCAAAGAAGAATATTCACATCGTGTGATAGATTTCCCCCGTCAAAAATTATTATTTGATATCCGTCAGCTACATAAGTTCCAGGGAAAAGAGAACCTACAGTCTGATAAAAATTTGATAGTAACGCTTTTAGAACAATTACCCCACAAGTAACTAATTGTACTGACAGTGATATGATATTAAACATCATACCAGCAGGACCAAATAGAACGATGAACATTTGTGTTACGCTTAAGAAAGAGAAAAAGACAAGAGTTTGGAATACCCATGTTTCAAACAAACTTGTATTTAATTTAACATTAAATAAGGTCATTAATAATAACGTGATAATAGCTAAAATAACAGATACGACAATATTAATAACTTGTCTTGATAAGAATATAGACCATTTTCCGTGAGTGTTTTTTAATATTGTTGCAACAATATTAAGATTTAAACTCATAAGCATAGCTCCAACCCATGAAGCAAGAACAATTAAAAATGGAATCATAGTTGCTGCAAAGCCATCTGTATTGTTTGTTTTTTTGACAGATGATTGCACAGAATCAATGTTTAATGAACTCAAAGCTTTCGTGATGTTTCCTGATAACTTTTGGGCCAATTCTTCTGACGGCATCACTGTACTTAGTTCATTAGATAAGTTGGAAGAAATAAGTTTTTGTTTATACGTATAAACATTTTTATTAATTGTTTGCGTAATATCTTTTGTTGCGCCTTCCATAATCTGTTTTGTCAAAGATGCATTCGCTTAATTGATGAAATAGTTAATCTCTGTAGTATTTTTTTCTTTCAATAGACTTGAGAAATTTGCAGGAATTTGGATAACCATATCTAAGTTACGGTTATTCATATCTTCTTTGGCATGTGTTACAGAGCTATAGCTTTTAACTTTAAAGGGCAGATTTTCCTTCAAGTTTTTTTCAATATTGGCTCCTATATCATTATCTTCATTAACTAACCCAATTTTTAATTTGTTTATCCGATCAGTAACACCATCGTATGCAGTCATCCACACACAAAAGAAAATTAACAGAAAGGCAAATGCTGTTGCAATTCCAATGAATGTTGGGGGGAATTTAAAGAAATTTTTTAAAGTTTTCATTGTCGTACTCCTTGTTGTTTTATTATAGCAAGTACTTACTTGCGTTAGGTGTAAAAAAAGACCTAGGGAGTTAGCCCCCTAGAAAATAGTTGGACACTATGTTTTAGAAAAGTCTCTTTTGAATTTGAAAATAAATTGTCACCGAAGCGTGAGTTAGAAAGAAAGTAACCGAAATTCATCCAAATAAAGTTCATCGCCTGGGCTTCCATATCAGTTTCAATAAGCTTTCCCTTTTCTCTCATCTCAATGAAATATGAAACCAAATTATCTTTTAATTGTTTAGGAATTAATGCAATTTTTTCTTTGAGCTCTGGGAACATTTCAGCTTCCTGAAAACTAATCAAAATTAAATCCTTTAACTTTTCTATATATGCAAGATATCCTTCTGCAATAGATAGCAAGTCATCTTCAAGATTCCAAGTCATCTCTCCAGGCATTAATTTATTCAATTCCATATCATGCGATAAAGATTCGACGGCTTTTTCCATAATATTCTTTTTGCTCCCGAAATTCCGAAAAATTGTTACTTCGTTTACGCCCGCTAATTCCGAAATCGAGCGTGTAGTCGTTCCCTTATAGCCATGAGTGCGGAATAGTTCTAAAAAAGCCTCAATAATACGTTCTGATGTATTTGTCATTTCATTCACGTTTCATCCAACTTTCACATAATCTTTATCCAAACCCGAATGCAAGTTGTTACTTGCACAAGTAGAATAAACCCTTTTGATAAAAAAGTCAACTTTATAAAAAAAGCCGATTTCTTTATCGTATAGGAAATCGACTTTTGGCTTAATTATTGATTTAGTAATAAAAACACCTTTTAAAATAACTATGTTTATACTATAGACGTTGATCTTTTTGGAAGTTTAGACGAAAATGATCCTCATCATTATATACCCCAAATTCATACCCTTTCTCTTTATAAAATTTAATAATTTCAGGAAGAGCTTGTAATGTTTGCGCCTTTTCATGCATTAAAACAACTTCTACTTCTTCTGTTGTCTGTTTCTTTACATTATCGATAATCTGAGTTGGATTATCTTTTAATTTCCAATCATTTGAGTCTATTGTCCAATCCCAAACTTTTATTGCTGCTTCTACAATTTGATTACGAATTTCCTCACCCTTTAATCCTGGTGCAGATCCATATGGCGGACGAACTAGTTTAGGCGTTGTACCCGTAATATTATGGATAAGAGCTAACGTTTCTTTCATCTCCGATACAAATTGTCCTTTTTTGTATAGCTTATCACTATTATGTGTCATACTATGAGCACCAATATAATGTCCTTCTTTTACTGCTCGTTTTACGTTTTCCTGAAAACCTGTATTTTGTAAATTGCTACCTTGCATAAAAAATGTCGAAGCAACATTTTGCTCTTTTAGTACATCTAAAAATTTTCCAGTTAATTCGCTAGGACCGTCATCGAATGTTAAATACACAACCTTTCCTACCGGTTTTCCATCAGGTCTTTTCTGTTTTGCTGGTGGTGTTTCTTTTTTCTTTTCTTCTTGTTGCGTATTAACTTGTTTACTACTTTCATTAGCTACTCCCTTCGCTGGGGTAGAGTTCCAATTTCCAATTATGAAGAATGTGAAAAAGGTCGTCGCTAAAACAACTCCTAAAGATATGATTGCCTTCGTTACTACACTTGTTTTTTTCTTACTTTGCGATTCTTTCATTATTTTTCGATCCTTTCCCTATTAATTTTCATATTCATTATTTATAAGGCTGAGCCTTTATTCGACTGAATCGTTAGTTTCAACCGGTGTTTACAATAAATAGATTAATAGAGATGGATAAAGATAAAATGCAGATAATGTCGAAATCAGTTAAAGAATAGCGTATCGCATCCACTCTTTAGAAAACATTTGTTTCTAATTTGAAAACTGGATATACACCCAAAATAAAAAATACTACTCTTCCTAATTAAGATTTAGAAAGAATAGTATTTTTCTATTTGCCTATTTTATTACATCGTAAAATAATTAATAATGCCATCCACAATACCTTGTTGCGATTTCGCCTGGAATTTTTCTAAATTCATTCTTTTTTCATCACTCGCATTAGATGTAAATCCTAATTCAATTAAAATAGACGGAGAAGGATTTTCTCGTAAGACAAGAAAATCACTTCCATGAACACCTCGATCTCGGCTGTCTATATTTTGATCAAAAATAGCTTCTTGTACGATCTTAGCTAACTTTTTATCTTTCCTTTTATTAGATCCATAATGAGTTGTTATTCCCTTTACATTCGTATCCTCAAAAGCATCATGATGAACGCTAATATAAAGATCCGCCGCATGGTCTTTTGCTACTTTGACACGAGCTTGCAACTCTTCCTTTTGCTTTGTTTCTGGAAGTAAACTCGTATCTTTTTCACGTGTTAATATAACTTTAGCATCCGTTCTTTCTTCTAATTCTTTCTTTATATTTTGTGCTACTTTTAAATTGAGTTCTTTTTCAATCGTTCCAAATTTCTTTCCTTTCGTCCCTCTATCTCCTCCACCGTGCCCCGGATCAATTACAATAGTTTTTCCTTTTAATCGTAAATCCTCTTGTGATATATTTTTATGCCCCTTAGCATGTATGAAACTAACTCCTGTGCCCATTATTAATATTATAAATAAAAGCAATATCGCTCTTTTTTGCATTTTAACAATCTCCTTATCAGCTTTTCATTCCGTTTCTAATGAAAATAGTAATAAATACTGATAAAGATAAAATGCAGATAATGTCGATTTTGTTTAAAAATGATAAAAACGTGTAGAACAGAAATTCTACACGTTTTTATTTAAATAGAAATAAAATAATACTCCATCTTCTGTATTCGAAACACCATACTCCGCATCATGCAGCTCCAATATATTCTTTGAAATAGCAAGGCCCAATCCTGTTCCATCTTTTGAACGTTGACGAGACGTATCTCCTCGATAAAAACGATCCCATATTTTTTCTAAATGTTCTGGCGCGATATGAGCCCCTTTATTTTCTATACATACTTTTACACGTTCATTCTCTTCTATTGTAGAAATAATAATATTCTCCTGTTCTGGTGTGTAACGAATCGCATTCGTAATAAAGTTCGTTATAACTTGTTCTATGCGATTTGGGTTTGCAACAACTTCAATTTTAGAAAATTGTTTATGAACATATAATTGCTTAGCTGTTATATCCGAAGTTAATTGCTCACATATATAATCAATCATCTCATCAATATGGAAGACATCCATCTCCATTTTATACGTACCAGATTCGAATTTTGCTAACTCCAGCATATCAATAATGAGCATATCCATTTTATCTACTTCTTTTGACATTGCTTTAAAGTAATAATCCTTTTTATTACTAGCAACGCCATCCTCCAAAATTGAAATACAGCTCTTCATAATACTTAAAGGTGTTTTTAACTCATGTGAAACACCCGCGATAAATTCTTTACGTGTATTTTCTAATTGCTTTTCTTTCTCTATATCTTGCTGTAATTGATGAATATACGAATGCAAAGCTTTAGAAAGAGTATTAATATTTTGTGATAAATCACCTATTTCATCCTTTGTCGTAATAGGTATCGTCTCTGAGAAATCTAAACCCGCAATTTTTTTGTAGTATCATTTATTTGTAATAGTGGTTTGGCGATTTTTTTTGAGTAATAGAACGATATCAAAACAATTAAAATCAGTACAAAGATAATTAAATATACATAATAATCCTTAATCATTTGCACCGCTTCATCAACTGGTTGCAATGATGTCATAGCAAAAATATAGTTTGTCTTACCCTCTGCATCTATTGTTGGCTTGATTAAAAGTTTATATTTAATATCATTTTCTTCGTAATCCAATATTTCTGTAGAAGTAACCTCATTAAATTTTTGATCCAATAATAAATCCACCTGAAATTGCTTTATTCTATCTATAAGCACACGATTTCCATATATAAAGTTCGTTCCTACAGTCCCCTCCGGTAATTGTACATTCTGAATGCTTCCTGCTAAATATAATTGTGAACTTTCTTTTGAAGATGCGGCTTTTGGCCCATACAACCTTTCTGACAGTTGCTTGTTCTCCAGCCCAACATTCTTCTCTTTTATCGTTAACATCGCAGGGATTACTATATCCCCCTTCTGTACTCCGTCGATAATAATATGACTCCCTTGTTCTAAACTATATTTCATCCTTTGTATATCTTCTAAATTGATAAAACTATACAACGGTATATGAATGGAACGTTCAGAAAATCTCTTATCTTCGTTAGGGTCTAATTGAATTTCTACAGAAAAATCATTTGCATATTTTATATTTCCTACACGATCTAACGTTGTAATCCATGTCGCATTCTCTTGATAGAAATTTTGTTCCAATTCTTGAATTGCTTTCGCATCATCTCCAGCTTTTACATATCCTTTTTCAAAGGATTGAATATTTGTTTTAATATCATTCACTTTTCGATTTGCGTAGTATTGTTTAAAAAATATAGTTTGTCCGATAAAAATAGTTACTAAAATAAGTGTGCATAATGCTGTTGTTAAAATAAATAACTTTAATACAATTCCTTTTTTCATACTTGTCCCTCAAATTTATAACCAGCTCGTACAACAGTTACAATACAAGCTGCTTTTTGTCCTAATTTATGACGCAAATTACGAATATGACTATTAATAGTGCGATCATCCCCGGCAAATTCATAACCAAAAATTTTATTGATTAGTTGTTCTCTTGAAATTACAATTCCTTGATTTTGCATAAAATACGTTAATATTTCAAATTCTGTATGCGTCAAACTTATGTCTTCCCCATCTATGGTTACTGTACGAGAAGGAAAATGTAAATGGATACCACTACTCGTTAATGTGTCTGCAGTTAATACTTTAACAGCGGAAGAATATCGGCTTTCCATTAATCGTTTTGCTCTTGCTAATAAAATAGGAGGACTATATGGCTTTGTAACATAATCATCTGCTCCTAGTTCAAATCCGAGTAAAGTATCATCCTCATCTACCCGAGCCGTTAACATAATAATAGGTACATTAGATTTCTTTCGAATTCGCCGACATACCGCCCAACCATCTAATTCCGGTAACATAATATCTAAAATAATTAAATGCACCTCATACTCTTCAAATATAGATAACGCTTCTTTCCCATCAATCGCCTCTAAGATGTTATACCCTTCGTTTAATAGGTAATCCTTCATAATCTCACGTAAAATATCTTCATCTTCTACGATTAAAATTGTTCTTTGCATCTTTTATCTTCTCCCGATTTATTTTATTGTTAGGAAGAAATAGTTCATTTTATATATTAACCAATTAGCAATCTTTCACTATTTCCGTCACTACTACATACAACATAGTTATATCAAGATAATAGCATGACGATATAAAGATAAAATGCAGAGATAGTCTTACAATTGAAATGCTATTATAATTTTGTAATTGGAATGAATTTGATTTACATAAAGAACCAGGAGAAATACTATTATTTGGAGGTATCACGATGAGCCTTTTAATTAGAGAGTTAAAAACAAATGATTTAGACAATTTCCCAGAGATTGATGACAGTTTTATAGTGAATGCTCGGTTAATTCTTTCTCTTTCAAAAGTAAATAGACGCATAGAATATACAATAGAAGACGTTCCGAGTTATGAAAAAAGTTATTTACAAAATGATAATGAAGAACTGGCGTACAATGAGTATATAAATAAGCCTAATCAAGTAATTTACATAGCACTGTTACATAACCAAATCATCGGATTCATAGTATTGAAAAAAAATTGGAATCACTATGCTTACATAGAAGATATAACGGTGGATAAAAAATATCGTACACTCGGAGTTGGTAAAAGATTAGTTGATCAAGCAAAGCAATGGGCAAAAGAAAGCAACATGCCCGGGATCATGCTTGAAACGCAAAATAATAATGTTACAGCATGTAAATTTTATGAAAAATGCGGATTTGTAATTGGTGGGTTTGATTTTCTTGTTTATAAAGGTTTGGATATGACAAATGATGAAGTTGCAATTTATTGGTATTTTCACTTCGAATGAAAATGTTCTTAACGTTAAACAAACTCAAAATAAAACCCCAATCTCTCCATATTAAAATTAAGAAATTGGGGTTAAGTTATTTAGAACAAGTAACTAATTAATAATCCTGCTGATAATAAGAAGCCGAAAATCGTATTTGTCACCGCTGTTGATTTCATTGCGATGCGCATATACCCGGGATCCTTTGCCCCTTTTTGGAAACTTTGAATTGCAGAGATTGGCTTTCTCAAACCTAAGAACATCACTAATGCCCAAGGGCTTATATAACCCATCAATACAATTATAGCGATCCATAAATAAGCAATGAAAAAGGCTACCGCTAGTGTTACTATTGCTTTTTCTCTCCCAAGGAGGATTACTAATGTCTTTCTTCCACCTTTAATATCTTCTTCGATATCTCGGATGTTATTCGACATGTTGATTGCACCGACTAAAATTCCAATTGGAATGGAAATCAATATACTTTCAACTGTTACAGTATTCGTTTGAATAAAGAAAGCAATGAGTACAAAACATGTCCCCATTAATAACCCAGAAACTAATTCTCCAAACGGGGTGTACGCAATAGGTAATGGACCACCTGTATATAAATAGCCAACCGCCATCCCAATTAAACCAATGACCACTAACCACCAGCTACTATTCATACAAATATAAATACCAATAAAAGCTGCTACTACGTACAATAAAAGCGCAACTGTTAAAACATTTTTCGGCTTCAATCCATGACGGACAATCCCGCCACCAATTCCAACAGAATCAGCTGTATCTAATCCACGTTTGAAATCATAGTACTCATTAAATAAGTTCGTTGCGATTTGCAATGCTAAACATGCAACCATCATCGCAATAAATAAAAGCCAATCAATTTCGGCAACATAAAGTGATGCCACCGTCCCTAAAATTACAGGAGAAAACGTCGCCGTTAATGTATGCGGGCGCGTCATCTTCCATATTAATTTAGCGGAACTAATTTCTTTTTCTGTCCCCATAACTCTGTTCAATCTCCCTACATTATAAGTATAAAATTGCTAGAAGTATCTTTCTATCTATTGCCTACTTCACATCCATTAATTATATCAAACAAATGATTATCCTTTCTAATAAATTCTACTATTAATAAAGTGAAAGATTATGAAATAAAACTTTAATCAGTAGGAGTCCATCCCCCACTGATTAATAGCCCACACCAATCATGCTTTTTCGTGCATCCCGATTTCCACTTAACTCCCTCGCATTCGCCTAATTTTAAGGTGAGATTCTTATCATCCAGCAGCAAAGGGCGGGATGAATAAAAGAGCCTACTCGTATGAGTTGGCTCTTTCTTTTCTTATTTTATAAAACTTCAATAGTTATGCTACATAAAAAAACAAATTTTACTTTTGTAACCCATTAATAATTGTATCTATATTCCATTTCATCATTTTTAAATAAGTATCTCCATCCTCACCTGATTTACCTAGTGAGTCTGTAAAAATTGTACCGGCAATCGGTACGTTTGTTTCTTTTGAAACAGTTTCCATGCTACGTCGATCTACACTTGTTTCCACAAATAAAGCTGGCACTTTGTTTGTTTGAATTACACTTACAACATCTCTAATTTGATCTGGAGTACCTTGGTTTTCTGAGTTAATTTCCCAAATGTATCCCGTCTTAATATCATATGCTTTTCCAAAGTATTTAAAAGCACCTTCACTAGAGATTAAGAAACGTTTTTCCTCAGGGATTTGATGAATTCTGTTCACTGTCTCATCGTGTAACTTTTGAAGTTCTGCTACATACTTGTCGGCATTTTTAGTATAGAATTCTTTATTTTTAGGGTCTTCTTTAATTAATGCCTTTTTCACATTTTCAGCATATAAAATGCCATTTTTAATATTCATCCATGCATGTGGATCTGGCTCTTTTTCTAATCCTTTTGTCTCTAAATAAATAGCTTCTACACCTTCACTTACTTTATACACAGGTGCATCTTTCTCTGATTTATTTGCCGTTTTTAATAGCTTTTTAAACCACGCTCCACCTTCTTCTAGGTTTAATCCATTGTAAAGTACCATATCTGCATCTGTCATTTTCATAACATCTTTTGGTAGTGGATCATATTCATGCGGGTTAGCCCCAATTGGAACAAGACTATGAATCTCAACTTTATCCCCGCCAATTTGCTTCACCATATCATATATAATGGAGTATGTAGTTACAACTTTTAATTTTTCACTGCCCTCTTCTTTTCCATTTGTGTTACTAGAACACGCTGTTAATGCAAATACGAAAATACAAAGTATTGAAAGTATAACATTTTTAAATTTCATTTTTATCCTCCAATCAATTATGACAACTTTGCTCTATTTTTTCTAATTTTGATAGCTCTCCAAAACAAACCTTGTGACGGTGAGAAAAAGAATGCCAATGCGAACAAGAATGTTGCAACGAGAACAATTGTTGCACCTGAAGCAAGATTATAAGAGAAACTAAAATATAGCCCTACTACAGATGAAAGTGCACCAATACCTGCTGCTAAATAAATCATGACCCATAAACGGTTTGTTAATAAATACGCTGTAGCCGCCGGTGTAATAAGCATAGCGACAACTAGAATAATTCCTACAGTTTGAAGTGAAGCAACTGTAACCATTGTAAGAAGAATCATTAAGCCGTAATGAATCCACTTATTTGGCAACCCATAACTTTGCGCCATCGTTGGATCAAAAGTGGATACGAGTAGTTCTTTATAAAACAAAATCACAAGACCAATAATGACAACTCCGATAATAAGTGTCATCCACATATCGGAAGAGCGAACTGATAGAACATTGCCGAATAAAATATGATACAAATCCGAACTACTCTTCATAAAAGTAATTAAAATAATCCCTACGGCAAAAACAGATGTAAACATAATCCCTATTGCCATATCATGTTTAATTCGACTGTTTTGACTTACAAACCCAATTCCAACTGCAGTAATAACACCAGTTAAAACAGCCCCTATGAAATAGTTCATCCCAATCATATAAGAAAGCGCTACTCCGGGAAGAACAGCATGTGAAATAGCATCTCCCATTAAAGCCATACCTCGTAAAATAATAAAACAGCCAATTACGCCACAAATAACGCCTACCATAACGGAAGTTAATAACGCTTTCTGCAGAAAACTGTACTGCATTAATGCATCTATAAATTCTACAATCTTCATGATGAATGTACCTCCGCTGCATTATTAAACAATATGCCGTGATTCACATATGCTTTTGACATAACAGTTGGTTCTAATACTTGCCTTACTTCTCCGTAATGAATTAAGCTCTTATTCAATAATAGTAATTTATCAAAATAGGACTCTGCTTTACTTAGGTCGTGATGTACAACAACAATCGTTTTTCCTTCTTTGCGTAATTCTCTAAGAATTTTAATAATTGTCTCTTCACTTGTCACATCAATTCCAACAAACGGTTCATCTAAGAAGAAGATTTCCGCCTTTTGCGCTAAAGCTCTCGCTAAAAAGACACGTTGTTGTTGCCCTCCTGAAAGCTCACCAATTTGACGATTCTTAAATTCCTCCATACCGACTTTTTTTAGACATTCAAAAGCCCAATCTCGATGCTCTTTCTTCGGTCTTTTCATCATCCCTAAAGATGGATACGTTCCGATTAGCACCACATCTAAAACTGTAATCGGGAAATCCCAATCTATATCACTTCTTTGTGGTACATAAGCAACATGTTTTCTAGCGCTCCGAATATCCTCTCCAAGAACTTGAACGTATCCCTTATCATTTGGGATTAAATCTAGAACAGCTTTCATTAAAGTAGATTTTCCCGCTCCGTTTGGACCAATAATTCCAACGAGTTTCCCTTTTTCAATATCGAAGGAAACATTTTGAACTACTTGATTCCCTTGATAAGATACAAACAAATCTTTGACAATTATAGCCTCATCCATTTTTTATGCATTCCCCTTTCTTTTTTTCATCTATATAATTATTTTGCACTAAGGCAACTTTTAAACAAAAAAATATAATGCGAATGGAAATCCGCACTTAAGTTTCCTTAAGGAAACTTTTTTATATGAGTCAAATTATATAAGCTGTACGCAAATTTGTAAACCGCTTTTTATTACTTTATGAATATATCGTGAAAACTTGCCTCTAAAAAACAAAAATATCAAACTTTTCTCAATTCATTTTGACACACATATTAGCCAATGCTAATATGATTAAAGAATAACATATTAGTAATTACTAATACGAATGGAGAGGATACAATTGTGCAACTCAAATGATTCAGATGTAAAAGCCAAGTTCATCCGTGGCTTTGCTGATAAAACAAGATTACAAATTCTTCAATGTATGATGGATGGTGAAAAAACAGTATCTGAAATTGTGGAAATCACGCAAGGAAATCAGTCAAATATATCTCAGCACTTAAACTGTTTAAAAGGATGCGGAATCATTCTAGGTAGACAGGAAGGAAAATACGTCCACTATTCCTTACGCAATAAGCAAATTGAACAGTTACTCACTATGTTTGATGTCGTTTTTCATGAAGTACAAAATGAAGTAGCGTCATGTGATAAAAACGATGCTTGTTTATCTCAAAAAGGAGAAAACTGTCATGACAAATAAGAACGGGAAGGAAAAACAAACTTCATCATGTTGTTCTTCAAAAAAAGAGATTCTGATTGTTCCTATTGCTAAGGAAACCTCTTGTTGTAGTACTGAAAAAGAAATAGAAGATTCGTCATGTTGCTCCTCTAAAAAAGAGATTCCAATTATCCCTATCACGAAGGAAACCTCTTGTTGTAGTAGTAACAATGATTCTATAAAAACAGAAAATAGCTCTTCCTGCTGTTCATCTGAATTAGCTCTAGAAAAAGAACAAACGACATCAAAGTCTTCTTGCTGTAGTGACAACTCATGCGAAGATCCATCTCCTCCTCGTGCTACTCAGAAAATAGTAGGAGACGGTGTACAAACATACGTAGTGGACGGAATGGATTGCGGTGCGTGTGCCTTAACAATCGAAAAGCATCTACAAAATGTTTCAGGCGTAGAAGAAGTTCGAGTAAACTTTGCTACTGGAAAAATGCATATTCGTCATGACCGCGATGTGGATGACATTATAAAAGAAGTGTCTAATGCAGGGTTTGGGGCTTCCTTAGCAGGAGCCCGCAGAGGGTCCGCTCCTGTTCAAAAAGCTAAAAATACAACTTTAATTCTTTCAGGATTATTTTTAGCTTTAGGGTTTGGAGGAAGTTTTACAAACATATCACCTCTTCTTATTACACTTCTCTATGCGGCGAGTATCGGTATCGGTGGTTATAAACCTGCTAAAAGCGCCTTTTATGCAATTAGAAGTAAATCACTTGATATGAATGTTCTTATGATCTCAGCTACAATTGGTGCTGCATTAATTGGTCAATGGCTAGAAGGTGCAACCGTTGTTTGGTTATTTGCATTAGGTGCAACTTTGCAAAATAAATCAATTGAACGTACACGAGAATCTATTCGCGGATTAATTGATTTAACACCGTCAGAAGCTTGGGTACAAGTTGGAACTGAACTTATAAAAAAATCTGTAGATGATATTGCAGTGCGTACAACAATTGTTGTAAAACCTGGTGAAAAGATCCCATTAGACGGCACAGTTACAGGCGGTACTTCTACTGTAAACCAAGCTCCGATAACTGGTGAATCTATCCCAATTGATAAACAAATTGGTGATTCCGTATATGCGGGGACGATTAATGAGGAAGGTTCACTTGAGATTACAGTAACTAAACTCGTTGAGGATACTACGTTATCTCGAATTATCCACCTTGTAGAGGAAGCACAGGAAAAGAAAGCACCGACAGAAGCATTTTTGGATCGTTTCGCAAAAATCTATACACCTATCGTTTTTGTATTAGCAATCGGTGTCATGATCATCCCTCCCCTTCTTGGTATGGGCGAATGGATGGAATGGATTTATAAAGGGTTAGAACTTCTTGTTGTTGCGTGTCCTTGTGCTTTAGTTATCTCAACTCCTGTTGCAATCGTATCTGCAATAGGAAATGCCGCAAGAAACGGTGTACTCATTAAAGGTGGTACTGCACTAGAAATTGCAGGTGCATTAAATGCTATTGCGTTTGATAAAACAGGTACATTGACTGAAGGAAAACCAAAAGTAATGCATGTGCGAAGCTTACATTGTACGGAAGATGAATTATTATCAATTGCCGCAACAATTGAAGAATATTCTAATCATCCCATTGCAAAAGCCATTACAGCATATGCTAAGGAGCATCAAACTTCTATCCAAAGTGGAACGGACTTCCGCGCTATTGTAGGGAAAGGTGCGCAAGTCACAATAGATGGCGAAACATACTACGCTGGAAATAAAGCATTATATGAAGAGTTTGGAATTTCGCTTCAAATGTGGAATGAACCAGTTCGAGAGATGCAAAGAATTGGTCAAACCGTGATACTTGTTGGAACGAACAAAGTTATTTTAGGAATGATTTCAGTAGCAGATTCCATTCGCTCTACTACTTATGAAACGATTCAAGAATTAAAACGAGCAGGTATTCAGGAAACTGTTATGTTAACAGGAGACAACGAAGGAACAGCTGAACATATTGCACAGAAAGCAAAAATAGATCGTTATTTTGCTAACTTACTTCCAGAAGACAAAGTGCATGCTGTAAAACAACTTCAATCTGAAGGAAAAACAGTAGCTATGATTGGGGACGGTATTAATGATGCCCCTGCCCTCGCTACTGCAAATCTAGGAATTGCTATGGGCGGTGCTGGAACTGATACAGCAATGGAAACGGCAGATATTGTATTAATGGCAGATAATCTTGAAAAACTTCCGTATACGATGAAACTTAGCCGGAAAGCATTGTACATTATTAAACAAAATATATGGTTCTCATTGATTATTAAATTTATTGCCCTTTCCTTTATCTTCCCAGGCTGGCTTACTCTTTGGATGGCTGTACTAAGTGATACAGGCGCTGCGCTTATTGTAATCCTAAACAGTATGCGTTTATTACGAAACAAATAATAAGATGCGGGGCTACCTAGTAGCTCCGTACCTTAAATAAATTTTGAAAGGATGTACATATGAAAAAAATGCGTGTCATTACATTACTCATGCTTATTTCTATCATTACGATTTTAGGAGCATGTAGTGATAGTAAATTAAGAGATTCACTCGATTGGGATGTAGAAAAGTTTACATTTACAGATCAAAATGGCAAAAAGTTTGGTTCATCTGAATTGAAGGATAAAGTTTGGGTAGCCGATTTTATTTTTACAAGTTGTGAAACCGTTTGCCCTCCTATGACAGCTAATATGGCAAAACTTCAAAACATGTTGCAAAAAGAAGGTATTAAAGATGTAGAGTTTGTATCGTTTAGTGTAGATCCTGAAGTGGACACACCTGAAAAAATAACAGAGTTTATGAAAGTATATGAAATGGATGCGAAGCGAACTCATTTTTTAATAGGGTATACACGACCAGAAATTGAAAAGTTTGCAAAAGATAACTTCCAAACACTTGTAACGAAACCAGAAAACAATACACAAGTTATACATGGTACAAGCTTTTATCTTGTAGATAAAGATGGGAAAGTTGTAAAGAAGTATTCAGGTCTTCAAAACACACCGTATGAAGATATGATCCGTGATATTAAAAGAATTCGCTAATTAAAAACTACTTATTATGTTTCTATTAAACTTAAAAAATCCGAGGTGTTTATATGAAAAAAAGCAAAGTTCTCACATCAAATTATTGTTCGTTGCCACATTGATCATTTTCGCTGCTGTTACAGCTTTCGTCGTGTTAAATAAAGAAGATAAAGTTGCGACAAATAAAGTAATAAAAGATTTACCCCCTATTGGCAAGCAACCTACTTTAGGAAAAGAAGATGCACCAGTCTCTATTATCGAGTTTGGCGACTTTAAGTGTCCTGCTTGTAAAGCATGGGGTGAGCGCATCTTCCCTCAGCTTCAAAAAGACTATATCGATACAGGGAAAGTTAAATTTTCATATGTAAATGTTTTATTCCACGGAACGGAATCTAAATTGTCTGCTTTAGCTGCTGAATCTGTTTATAAACAAGACCCACAAGCCTATTGGAGCTTCCATAAAGAATTATTTAACGCACAGCCAGCAAATCACGATGATCCATGGATTACTCCTGAAAAACTATTAGAAATTGCGAAAACATATACACCAAGTATTAATACCGTTCAACTTGAAGAAGATTTGAAAAAACAAACAGCGCAAGAAGAAGTAAATAAAGATGAAAAGCTAACGCAAGATTACGGTGTAGAACAAACACCCAGCATTGTCATTAATGGAACGATGTTGTCTGATCCTTATGATTATGAACAAATCAAAAATTTAATTGAAAAAGCATTAAAGGACAAGAAATGATGAATACAACAAATAAGCATTTTGAATGGCGTAATTACACTTTATATTTTGCATGGATTGTATCAATGATAGCGACACTAGGTAGTCTATTTTCCAGTGAGATTCTTGGGTTCATACCGTGTGAATTGTGCTGGTACCAACGAATTATGATGTATCCGCTCTGTATTATTTTAGGCATTGCAACGTTCTATAATGAAAAGAATATGAAAAAATATGTATTACCAATTTCTATTATCGGCGGGAGTATTTCACTTTATCACTATGCAATACAAAAAATCCCTGGCATTTCAGAGATTAACCCGTGCGTGCAAGGTGTCCCTTGTAATGTCGATTATATTAATTGGTTAGGTTTTATAACGATCCCCTTCTTAGCGTTAATTGCTTTTTCTTTCATTACTTTGTTTATGTTGTTAACGAGATCGAATTAATAAAAACATTATGTAAAGGTAGCTCTACAGAGAGGAGACCGTATGATGTCAAAGATCGTACCGATATTTTTATTAGTAAGTCTATTAATTGGCTGTATTTCCATTAATGATTCATCACCTACTAAGAACAACAACACACAAAATCAATTACAAGAAACAAAAAATAATGATACACATTTTAAAGGTGATACGCTAGAAACGACAGCTACTGTAGAAGCTCTTCCTTCTTTCTTATCATCAACTAAAAACGGACAAGTCTCACAAATTTATGGAATGGTAGGAAAAGATATCGAACTCTTACAATGGATTCCTTGTTATTGTGGGTGTGCTGAAAACTCAGGACATACAAGTAATAAAGATTGTTTTATCCGGGAGATGAAAGAAAATGGTCAAGTTACATGGAATTCACACGCTATGAATCACGCAGAGTGTGTAGATATCGCTTTCCAAGCTGTTTTAATGAAACAAAACGGAGCGTCTCCTTTAAAAATTCGAAAAAACATCGATAAACAATATAAAAAAGACGGTGTAAAAGCTACTCCAACGCCGATGCCAAGTGCTTAACATAATAAAATTATTTATTACTAAAAAACAGCCATCAATATGGCTGTTTTTTAGTAATTGATTGTTGTTATTTTCCCAAACGATAAAGAGACTTCTCTAGTCAGGTACATAAAGTTTATTTGTTTCATATTCAATTCGTATTATGCAACAACCTCAAATTTCAATGTGTTTCGATTTACTACGATATATTCACCTTTTGATTTATTCATTACTAGAGAGACTTCGTTAGTATGTGTTATTTCAAAACTATCATTTTGTATATCCACCAATAATTTTACTTCCATATCACTATTTCCATATTTCAAGCCACTATAAGATAATTTCGTCATTGTTATCCTCCCTTTTTTATATTAACCTATCTCTATAATACTATAAATTATAACCTTTACGAAAATAGTCTGTTATTACGAATGCATTTGTGCAAAAGACATTCCCGAAAAAATAATTGGTATATAACAAAAAAACCTACTTATATGAATTGGCTCTTTCTCTACTTACTAATACAGATAGATTTTCTCCTCTTATTTTATAAACTCTCAAATGTTTCTCTAATTCACTCTCATCACCTAATAGACTCATTGTCTTTTTAACAAAGTTCCAATTTAGACTGCCGGATAACCATAGTAGTGAAGAAAGTCTTTTATAATCATTTATAGTTAAAATGTTATTATCTCCATACCCTTTTAAAAATGCTCTAGTAACTTCCGAACATACTACATGTGACCCTATTCCTTCTGTCCGGGAATACCACTTTATTAAAAAGGCTAGTCCTTCCATACGATCAACATATCCAATCGATTCAAAATCTATAATTCCTTTTACACATTGATTTGCATCCCATATGACATTTAAAGGATTTAAATCTGTTTGTACTATAAACTCTAAATCGCTAGTATGTGCGCATTCTATATGGTACTTAGCGAGATCTATATACCCTCTTAATTTCTTACATGTACCACCCTTATTTTCTAATAGCTTTATAAACTCACCATATCCATCTAAATGTGATTTCTTTTGAAAAGTCGAGCTTTGAAACATACTAGAAATATCATGTATCTTTCTTGCTTCCTTTCCAAAGACTTCTGCCATCGTTTCTGTACAATAAGTAACATGCTCCCCTTCCATCCAAGTAGACAATACAAACCGGTACTGTTCCTCATTCCAAGTGAGTAATGTAAAGCAATCCCCCGCCATATTCTCCTTAATCTGCATAAACGGAATTCCATGCTCTCGTAAATAATACGTAAACCGTACTTGCTCTTTCAATTGTTCATTTGATAACGCCCCAAAGGCCGAATTGATTATTCGATCGCTATTTATAAACCGTGCGGAATACCGATTCCCATTCACCATGATTTTATAGTGTAGATCTGTATGCCAACTGTTCTTATGTAGTTCTTCTTCTACTACTAATGCATGAATTTCTTTAAAATAATTTATTACTACGTCTTTTATTATATGTTTCATCCTATTCTCCTTACATGTAAAAACTTTTGATGATAGGTTTGTAACATACACTTAATTTACTCAAAAGGAAAATAATATCCTACATAATTAAACACATTTGTAAAACCTACATTTTCTACAACGGCCACAGAAGGCTTATTTAATTCCATGCAGTCCCAATATGGAATGATCTTATTCTCCAAACACTCTTTTACGAAACTATGAACTATCGTTTGCGCTAATTTTCTACCTTGGTGACCTTCTATCGTTTCAATATCTATGCAATGTATATTTTCAAAAACGAACCCTGAAAAACATACACTTACAATCAGGTTGTCAAAAACTATATAATAGCCTATTCCCTCATTAAAAAATTCATCAAGCGAGGACCAAAACTCTAAAATTTTTGATTGTAAAAATTCAATATTCTTCAATACATTCCCCTGATTTTCATAGAGAGCTTTACTCATTTTTATCACTGTATACCCTTGTTCAATTTTAGGTTCATAATTACCCTCATAATCCTCTTCCTTTAGCGTATACACCCTTTGATTCCAACTCTTTAATTTACGATATTGAAATATTTTTTCGATTGTTTTATTCCACTTTGAATGATTACCAATTGCTTCAAAGCAATCTAGTCCAGCCTTTCTCGCCTCAGGTTCTATCACATTATCAATAAAACTATTCATTTCATTATTAAACTTTTCATTTTCTGCACTTCCTATAAAAAGAAGCCATCATTATTCCCTAACCAGATAAGTCCTGAATTAGGAGAATAGATGTTATCTACAAATATACGACCAGGGTTCACCCCTGCAATTACAGCCTTTACTTCTAATTGACCTTTTTCATTTACTAAACCGTTACATTTATAAAAATCATTCATGTTTAATTCAGAAATCATATGTTAAACCACCTTCCTGAAACCGCTCTATTCTAACTTTACCACCATGACAGAATATTCTCTATTCATTTTAACAGTTGTTTAAATCAATAAAAAAGAGCCAATCCCTATAAAATAGAAGATTGGCTCTTTCCTTTATTTACTCCCCTGTATCAGAAAATCGCTTTATACGTTCTCCAATTTCATCGCGAACACGTTGAAATTCAGACCACTCTTTTCCTGCTGGATCATCGAATCCCCAGTGAACACGATTTACGTGCGGAGGTGTCGAAGGACAAACAGAATCTGCATGACTACAAAGGGTAACGACTAAATCAGCGTTATTTAAAATATTTACATCAATTATATCCGAAGTTTGATTTGTTATGTCGATATTTACTTCTTTCATCGCTTTAATAGCATTTGGATTTACTCCGTGTGCTTCAATACCTGCAGAATATACATTCCACTTATCACCTACATATTGTTTGCCCCATGCTTCTGCCATTTGGCTTCGGCATGAATTTCCTGTGCATAAGAAATAAATTGTCTTTTTGTTTTCCATGTTGTTTTCCGCCTTTGTTTTTAAATTATACTGGCTGATCACTAAAATATTTTCGCTTAAACCAAAAAGCGACGTTTACAAGTGCAATCATTACAGGTACTTCCACTAACGGCCCGATAACAGCTGCAAATGCTGCGCCTGAATGAATACCAAACACACCAACTGCTACAGCAATCGCTAACTCAAAGTTATTACTACCTGCTGTAAATGCTAACGTTGTCGTTACCGGATAGTTTGCACCAATTTTTCTTCCCATAAAGAAAGAAACAAAAAACATCACAATAAAATAGATTAATAACGGAATTGCTATTCTTACCACATCTAATGGTACGCTAACAATCATTTCCCCTTTTAAAGAGAACATAATGATAATCGTAAATAGCAATGCAATCAATGTAAGTGGACTAATTTTAGGTATTAACACCTTTTCATACCACTGTCTTCCTTTTAACTTAACGAGTACAAAGCGTGTCAACATGCCTGCTATAAAAGGAATTCCTAAGTAGATAAATACTGATTTCGCTACTTCTATCATTGTAATATCGACAATAGCTCCTTCAATCCCTAACCATTCTGGAATGACTGTTACAAACACGTATGCATAAACGGAGAAGAATAACATTTGGAATACTGAATTAAAAGCCACTAAACCTGCCGCATACTCTTTATCCCCATCTGCAAGATCGTTCCAAACAATCACCATTGCAATACAACGTGCTAAACCAATCATAATGAGCCCGACCATATACTCTGGCTTATCAGGAAGAAAAATAATTGCTAAAACAAACATAAGTACAGGTCCAATAATCCAGTTTTGTACTAAAGATAAAACCAATACTTTTACGTCTTTAAACACTCGGCCCATTTCCTCGTAACGAACTTTCGCTAGTGGTGGATACATCATGACAATTAAACCAACAGCAAGCGGGATAGACGTTGTTCCAACTTGTAATGTATTCAGTCCGTCTACTACACTAGGAAACACAAACCCTAAACCAATCCCAACAGCCATAGCTAGAAAAATCCATAGTGTTAAATATCGATCTAGAAAAGATAAACGTTTCATTTTATTTTCCATCTCCTATTAACAACAAGAATTTTTAGCTACCTCATTTGAAGTCGTGCAACAAGATGCCTCTTCTATTGTATGAACATCACTCTGTGCTTTCGTATAAAAGAATTCCCACTCGTTCCCATCAGGATCTGTTACCCAAAACTTATCTTGAACCGCATAGCAACAAGTCGTATCCATCTCATCACGCGCAAAGAAACCTTCTTTTTCTAATCTTTCTTTATGCAATGTAATTTCTTCAGCTGTATCCACTTGGAAACCGAAATGATTTACTTGATTTCCCTTCACTTCATCTCTTACGTTCAGTGTAAAATTAAGTCCTGGCGTCTCTAATAAAAATTTTGCATAATCCACTTTCACCTTAACTGGTGACACACCAAATACCTTTTCGTAGAATTCGATAGACTTCTCTAAATCCGTAACATTTATACCGACGTGAACATATCTCATAGTTTATTCCTCCTCTTATATATTATTAATCAATTTTTTTTGATTAATAACGCAAAATTTTAACAGCAACTACCTTTGCCTGTTTTTCTAAAGATACAGCACAATTCTTCTGATAATAAATTATTTACTTCCACATCATTTAAATCATAATAACTCCACGTACCTTTTGTTTCTTTTATAATTAAACCTGCATCTAATAAAATCTTTAAATGATAGGACAACTTAGATTGCGTCATTTCAAAAACCTCCGTTAAATCACATACACACGTCTGGCCTCGCTGACAAAGCTCATACATAATCTCTAAACGCTTTTGATCCGCCAACGCTTTAAACTTTTTCTCATAGAGCTGAAAATCTTGCGCCACTGTAGTTCACTCTCCCTTCATCAATTTTTTTTGATGTTTATAGTATATATGCTGATTAATTTATTATGCAACTAATTAATCAAATTTTTTCGATTTACAAAAACTTCCTCACGTCATATCTTTGCTACAACTAAAAAGGACCATAGCCTTTTCAAAAATAAAAAACTACGGTTCTTTTTACAACTTAATAGTTACAATATTTCCGAGGAATGGAGTCTCTATAACCGTTTTAAATTTTAATTTGACCATTATAGAGTAGTGCTTCATCACTATCAAGCTAAGAAAAACAAATACCCCCAAATGAAAAAAATCGATATAACGCTTCGGCAAATAAAGATAACTCTTGTTTTTGTTGCATATTCATAAAAAGCACATTACTATTCTCATTAACATAAGAGAATAGTAATGTGCTTTTAATTTCAAAAATAGTCTAAATCCTTAAGTTGATGGTTGTGGGGCGGGCCCCCAATAAGAACGGTATCTAAGGTTGTATGAGAGGTGTTAGTTCCATTCCAAAGACCTCAGCCGATGATTAACTCAAGTACCGATTTCGGATGACCCCCATGTGATGAAGTTCGTGTCCTGCGATGCCGTACGCGAGGGCGCGCACCGTAATGCTTAGGTTGTTGGCTGTGCCCTTGCGGGTCCACTCCTCCGCCGGTAGCCCGCGCAGCAATGTGATCGTTGATTGCCGTACGGCCCGGTAGTCTTCGGCCAATTGCTCGGTTGTCCAGCTTCCGAAAGGAGGTATGAACAATTCCTGATCGAAACCGGTCAGAGGCGTCTGGTCCCCTCTTGCGAACCGGAGCAGGCGGTAGGTCATGACGCGTTCCGCGTCTGCAATGTGGCCCACGACTTCTTTCAGCGTCCATTTTCCTTCCGCATACCGATATGCGGCCTGGCTTTCGGTCAACGATGCCAGGAGCTCGGTCATTTGCTTTTCCTGGGCGAGCAGAATATCGATGATGTTACCGTCCGGTACCAAACGGATATATTCGCCAGAGTTCCCGGCGTACTCTTCTTCTGACGGTCTTTGATTCATGCGTAGTCACCTCTTTATGTATATATAGAAAATTATAGCACTCGTCTATGTCTAATAAATTCTCGAAATGATAGAGCTTTCCTTCTAATAATTGAGGATAAGCAACTATTTAGTTTGTCGGTCGCCACACTATCCTGATTCGTTAGCACCATAAGCAATGCTAATCAATAATGCATAAAGTGAAACTTTAATCAGTGGGGGTTTTCTTCATCCCCCACTGATTATTAGCCCTCACCAATCGGACTTTTATGGGCAGTTGATCCCCCACCTAACTTCTTTGCTTTCGCTGCATTTTGAGGTGGGGGTCTTACTGCCCATTAAAGCGGGATAAAAATTATCTGTTATACAATATTTCGAAGTTATTTATATATAAAGGTAACACCTTCTTTTTTAATTTAAAGGTGGATTTTCAATTATATTTTGAAATGAATCGGAGTAAAACACACTAGTATAACTACTTTTTTATACAAGATTTCATGCAAAAAAGAATAGCGAAGATCCCTAGAATCTCCGCTATATCAATGATGTATAAAATCTTGTATAAGTGATAGATAGACATAGAGACAAAAGATTTAGTAAAAACAAGGATTCTATGAAAAACTTGCTACCGATAATGAGACGTTATGTTAACCGAATATGTATATCATATACAAAAAAATCACACGATGTATTACTCCTCGCTAATGGTATAATAAGGAAAGACGGAAGGAGAATCTCAATGAATTTCATACAATTTTTTGATGTTACATTTAATATGCTGTATACGTTTTTTTCAAAAGGAATTTGGATAGTCCTCTTCTTCTTTTTCTTGAATAAGTTATACGAGAACCAAAAATTGATGGCAACATCACGTGTAATTACTGCCGTTCTTCTTGGGCTTTATCTCTTATACATTATTTTAGGACCCCTATTCTACTTCCAATAACGAGAATTATGTAAATAAGCTGTCCATGTGGACAGCTTATTGTTTTTTTGCTTAGCATGCAAAATTCGTGTCTTGTTGGCGGTACCACATTGCCATCAACCTAAGCTTTTGAGATACCCCCCATAACGAAATTTCCACCTTTTTACAGTTATTTATGAGAATTCAGCTCATTTTTTCGTTTTGGGGAACAATCAATTTCTTAAGTTGATGGGTATGTGATAATGCTTCCATTTGAACAAATTTTCCTTTTCCATACCGATCACACATCTTTTGTAGAGTAATAGTATCAGCATATCCCAGTTTAAGAGGTTACTTACAAAATATTCGAAATTTTTTTGCGAGAATCCTCCGAAATGTAATACGGACTTTAAATATTTTCATTTATAATTCTCTATTTGTCTATACTTTTCATACCGCTGTTGTATAAGCTCTTCCGAGGATAATAGTATCAATTTTTTTAGAGATGATTCGATTACAGATTCAATCATTTTTGCCTGTGATTTTATATCATTTTGTGCTCCACCTTTAATTTCAGGAATGATTTCATCAATAATTCCTAAATGTTTTAAATCTTTTGCTGAAATTTTCATATGTTCAGCAGCTTCTGGAGCATACTTAGCGTCCTTCCATAGGATAGATGCTGCTCCTTCTGGCGAAATTACCGAGTACCATGAATACTCTAACATATGGATATGGTTACCGACACTAATGCCAAGAGCTCCACCACTTGATGCCTCTCCAATTACAATACAAACAATCGGCACTTTAAGTGTAGTCATTTCAAATAGATTTCGAGCTATCGCTTCAGAAATTCCACGTTCTTCAGACCCTATCCCTGGATAGGCGCCTATTGTATCAATAAATGTAATAATAGGGCGATTAAATTTATCAGCTTGTTTCATAAGTCTTAGCGCTTTTCTATAACCTTCTGGATGTGCCATTCCAAAATTTCTTTCTATACTTTCTTTTGTATTTCTACCTCTTTGATGACCAATAACCGTAACGGGCATTCCTTTAAATTTTGCAATACCACCCATCATTGCTTTATCATCACCATATAATCGATCACCATGAAGTTCGAGAAAGTTTGTAAACAATAAAGGTATATAGTCCAATGTCGTGGGTCGGTTACGTAGCCTTGCAATTTGAACTCGTTGAAAAGGTGTAATATTAGAATAAATTTTATCTTGCATTTTATTTAAACGTTTTTCTAATTCATGAATTTCTGACGATAAATCTACATTATTTTCTTTCATAATTTTCTTTAATTCATCAAATTTCTCTTTTAATTCAATAATAGGACGTTCAAAATGCAAACTCATTTTATCCTCCAAATGTTATGACTTACCTCACTCTAATCAAAAGGCTTAGAAATAGAATCAATAAATAATTCAAAACCATCCACAACTATTTTTTGTTCTGATTCTGATAAATTATTGAGAATACTTTGATAAAATGTAATGGATTGCTCTCTTAAGCAATTAACAGTTATGTGACCTTTTTCTGTGAGGTGCAGAAAAAGTTCTCTTCTATTTTTTTCATTTACTTCACGATAAATAAGCCCCTTTTTTACTAACTTATCTACCAATCTACTTACAGTTGAAGTCTCTAATCTAAGTTTATTGGATAGTTGCCAAACAGTTAGTTTTTCCACCTCTAGTTCCTCTAACGCCATCATTTGAGAAGTTGGTAAAGGTTTTTCAAATGGTCCATTGGGCAAATTTTGAGATTCAAAAACCCCAGTTATTATAATCATTTTCTTAATATCTGTCCTTAGTTTTAAGGCATCTTCTCTTTTCAAAAAGGTCACCCTCCTACAACTAATGTATCATACATCAATTGTATTATACATGAATATGATTTTTTCACAAGCTTAACGTAAGCCAATATTACAACATGGACGAGATATTTCTTCTTGTTAAAATGGTATAAGTGGATTGTTTTCTACAAATGGCAGAACATCAATTATGTATCAGGGGCCTTTATGGGGTACCGCTCATCGCAATCAAGCCAAGAAAATAAAACTACCCCAAAAACGAAACTTTGTGATAACTTGTAACAAAAAACTCATAATTTTTTGGGGAGTTCTAAATTCTTAAGTTGATGGGCATGGGGTAGCACCACATCGCCATCAAGCTAAAATTTTATAGCACCCCCAGAACGAAATTTTGTACTATCTTGTAACAAAATGCTCATTTTTTCGTTTTGAGGTATTTGCGTTTCTTAGTCTGATGGTGATGGGGTGGGGCCCTAAACAGTACAATTTTATTTCAAAGACACAACGATCTTACTACACACTTTTTATTTATCCCACACTCTCATCTGCTAGTATTACTATTTTTTATTACTAATGTTGCCGTTTCACTCGGATGGCTAAGAGGAAAATGATGGCCATATGGAACAAAATCAACCTTACCAAGATGCGATGGAGCAGAATAGCCTCTGTCATAATCCCCCCAAATAATGTGAAGATTATACTTTGTTACTTCACTGAAATCACCTTGATTGTTTTTCAGTAGTAAACTATTAAGCTGAACCGTAGTATTTAAAATTCTAGGAGAAGTAAAACTGTTACTTATTTTTTCGATATAATGTTCAGGGATGCTCTCCATACTTTCAAACAAACCATTACTTAATAAATAACGCCCTATCAAATTAGTAGTTGCCAATTTTAATGTCCATTTGTTCATAAATTGGGGAACATTTAGCGATGTAGCATTTTTTTTAGCAACAGGTGGCTGAAGTAAAGTGATTGAATACTTCTTATCTATGTACTTTTGTACCAATGCTTCCAGAAGAATAAACGCACCGAATGAATGGCCAATTAGATGTGCACCATTAGTAGCTTTCTCCAATAACTTTTTCACTACATTCAAATAGATACCTAGAAGATTTTTCTCTTGTTTAAAAGGAGAACGTCCCAAACCTGGAAGATCCAAGATCCATACAGGTTGACCAGTTTTTTCATGAAGCTCATGTGCTAAAGGAAATAAATCCTCTCCATCACTCAATAAACCATGTAATAAAATAAACGGTTTACCCTCTCCTTGTAATTGGTAAAGGGTATTGTTATCGCATAATGTTCGTTTAAATAAATGATTATGCTGGCCATTTTGATACATCATTCGATAATCCAGATCAGCTACTACGGCAGGGAAAAATTTCATTACACTCTTCTTCTTAAACCAATCTCCTCCCATAATTTTTTTCGCTGAAACATTTGAAAATTTTCGTTTTGTAATAAAATTCAGTCCATCAGAAGGAATTTTTGTTATTTTACTTACTCCACTATTCATAATTGCTTTCATAAGTGGCATTGGGACAGAGATTTTTGGTGCCCTCATATTCATACTTTCCGACATAATACTTAATAATTCAGCAATGTTCTGATCGTGCTGTTTGTCTTCAACAAGTGTATATGTTTGAATAGTCGGTTGTTCCAATCTGAAAACCTGCACAATAAACTTCGCAAGCTCATCGTTTGAAATAAGTGGTAACCTATATCCCTTATCCCCAGGAATCACTGGCATGAGCCCTCTTCGCATGCTCATCACAAGCAAACCTAATCCTGCTATCTGCTCTGTACTCCCTGTTTTACTACTACCGACTACAGTTGGCGGATTAATTACAGAAAGCGGATAACCTACTGCTGATGCCTGGTGACGGATATAAAGATCTGCTAAAAATTTTGTTCTCTCATATGGATTTTTTATTTTCAAATAATTGTTTCCTTCTTTAAACACATCAATTGCAATCTTGCTATTTTTATCATCAAAGGGGCTCATATAACCTACAACATGAATAAATTGTTGCAAGCCCTTCAATTGATGAATACTTTTAGCTAATTCACTAATATGTTTGGCGCCATTTAAAAATACGGAAGCTGCCTCTTTACTTGTCGCTTGAATATCCATGGGGCCTCCTGCGTGAATAATCACATCCGTTTTCAATACCCTCTCCTTATCTTCAGCACTTAGACCTAAATCTATTTTCGTCAAATCACCTTCAATAAAGTGCATAACTGCCTTTTTTAAGATGCCTCTTTCTTGAAAAATGCGTATTGCTTTACTTTTCGACCTTACTAAAAGAAGAATTTTAACATCCTCTTTGGCTAATTCTTTTACTAATTGCTTTCCAATAAAGCCTGTTCCACCAGTTAAAAATACTGTTCTCATATAAAATCCCCCTTTTTAGTACTACTCAGTACTAATTTGATGTAAAAAAAATGCTTCTTTTATCGAAGCAATTTTAAAAAATGATCTGCTGTTTTCGTGATTACAGTTGCATCTTTCAATGTTTCTGAAATAAATAACGCTCCTTCAAGATTTGTAATAAACAGTGATGCAACCTCATCAATATGAATCGTATTTCTGAATTCTCCATTCTCTACCCCTTGTTTAAGTAATAGAGAAACTTTCTTTTGTAATCCTGTAAAAAAAAGACCTATTTTTTCTTTTATTTGCGTGGCCTGTTTAGGACTTTGAATATAAAGAGTAATAAATGGACAGCTCCCCTTATACTCTCTCGATTGAACTCCTTGTGATAATTGCTTTAAAAACAGTTGGATACGATCTTCAACTAAAAATTGGTTCTGAGAAAGTACGTCATCAATTGCAGATTGATACATTTCAATCCAATAATCAACGACCCCTTCTAATAATACTTCCTTATTAGAAAAGTGATAATACACATTAGACTTTGAAACTTTGCTTACACGTACTAATTCATCCATACTTGTATAAGCAAACCCTTTTTCTAAAAATAATGTTGCAGCTACTTCAATCACACGTTTTTGATTCATTAATTTTACCTTTGTCATAACTAGAACTATATAGTACTAATTTAAACATTGCAAGTATTTATGTTAATTTAGAAAAAAATTTGATAAAAAATTTCCACTAACATTGATTTTACTGCAAAAAAATCTTATTTTGAATAAAGTTGAACTGAACCCCGAAATTGTTAATTCACTATCGTCTAATAGAGGTTACAATACATACCCATCAACTTAAGAAAAAGAAATGCCCCCAAAATAAAAAAATGAGCGGCTTCTCAGAATAGCTATCTGTAGAGAAAGAAAATTTTAATTAGGGGGATATGAAAATATTAGCTTGATGGTGATGGGGTGCTCCCCCATCGCTATCAAGCTAATATTCTGAAGTACGCCCAAAATGGGAATTTTATATTTCTATGGTTAATTAGATCTTAGTTATTTTAGGAATCCTAAATTTCCTCAGTCCAATTTAGAAGTTCTTTTCAAAAAATAGGGTTCTTAAGATACTTATCTTAAGAACCCTATTTTTTGATTTAGCATGGAAAGTATAATCTTTTCTAATTCAGCTTTATTTAAAACATCCTCAATAATTACAACTTGATAGGCATTGTCCTTTCCTTTTGCAGGAACAATCATTTTCATCCCCTTTATATTGCTTCCAGTTCATAATTCTCTATCTTGTCATTGTCATTAATCATAAATAAAATGGATCTTCTCCTGGTTCTATAGTGATGGTTTTTTCCTTGTTCTAAAATAGCGGATTGATAAATAAATTTTCTTAAAATTAAAGAAGTTGAGTGCGAAAGCAATGAAAATAAACTATTCTTTTCATAGAAATATATAGAAAGTTCGACAATCCTAATTATAAAAATTCACTCCTTTATCATTGACAGAAAATTCAAATTCAATATATAATTTTGGTATTACCAATGTCTTGAACATGTATTACCATTAAATAAAGGAGACGATGACTTGAAAGAAAAGGAACGCACCTCAGATAAAATTGTGAACGAATTAATTAAATCCATATTGGCCGGTGTTTATTCTATAGGAAGCACTTTACCGCCGGAAAGAGAGCTTGCGAAAGAATTTGGTGTTGGTCGCCCAACTATTCGTGAGGCGCTTCAACGTTTAGGAAGAAGTGGCTGGATAACAGGAAGAAAAGGAATGCCATCGATTATTAATGATTATTGGAGCAATGGTAATCTAACGACACTTATTAATATTGTTGAGAATCATCATACCATTACAGATGAATTCATTATGTATTTATTAGAATTTAGAAGTTCGTTGACTCCGACTTATATTCGTAATGCTGTTACGTTTAATCAACCTAAAGTGGTTGCTCTCCTTGCTAATCTTGAGCAACTTGAAGATAGTGCAGAAAGCTATGCAGCATTTGATTGGGATTTGCAAAAAAGGTGTGCTGGGCTTGCTGCCAATCCAATCTTTCTACTCATTTTAAATAGCTTTGATTCCATTTATGTAGATATGGCAAAAAGGTATTTTTCTGTAAAAGATCATCGTGAGTTATCCTTCAACTATTATCACGACTTATTAAAAGCTGCATTAAAGGGAGATGCGATTGAAGCAGAAAGATTGTGTAAGACAACATTGGAGAAAAGCTTGGCTCTTTGGAAAGATAGAAAAAAATAAAGAAAGCTGGAGGCGTGATAAATGAAACTAAAATATTTTAAAGAATATTTTTCCTATCCTGATATTTTGATTATGAGCTGTCTTTTCCTCACTAGCTTTGGATTTATGATTTTACATTTAACCTCTATCGGAATTTGGGGTGCTTTTATTTTGGGAATGATTATGTATTCCTTAGCTGAGTACGCTACTCACAGATTTATTTTTCATCTAAAGCCACCAAAGAATGCATTTTTATTAAAAACGCTTAAGCGCCTACATTATGACCATCATACAAATCCGAATGAATTACATTTATTATTTTTACCCTTATGGTATAGTGTGCCAAACATTGCAATTTCAGGAACGATTTTTTATTTTCTTTCATCCAGCTTTGTCATGACAAACGCATTTATTGCAGGTATTATGCTCTTTTTATTATTTTATGAGTGGAAGCATTATATCGCGCATCGCCCCATTCAACCAATATCACCATGGGGGCGATGGATGAAAAAAGTTCATTTATGGCATCACTTCAAAAATGAAAATTACTGGTATGGTGTTACGAATCCAGCCTATGATTTTCTCATGGGAACCTTTAAAGACCAAAAAGATGTTGCCCAAAGTAAAACTGCTAAAAACCTAGAGAAACGTGGTGACCAGAAAATAGAATTATAAAAATAATCTATTGTCATCATCCTGGAAATGTTGAATGAATTTTGCAGATTCGACATTTCTCAGGGAGTGGCAGGCATTTTTTCCTATTGAGTAGTACGCATGGTAATAGATTGCGTAAGGATCTTTTGAAAGTTTGTTCTGATCATTTACGAATTTATGTTCTTTTTAGAGGTATTTGTTGGAATGTCTATTAATCAATGAAAGATGAAAAATGAATGTGAAAATAAAAAAGAACTCTTTCATCTGTTGAGGAGTTCTTTTCATATAAATTACGATTGGGGTACCGTCACATCACCATCAAGCTAAGAAATGCAAATACCCCTAAGACGAAAAAAAGATCGTTTTTGTTACAAGTTAACACAAAATTTCGTTCTGGGGGTACTATAAAATTTAAGGTTCATAGCGATGTGACGGTACTCCTCTTAAAGACATTTCTCCTTCTAAAGTAGACAGTACTTGCAATCTTAGTACGAATCACAGTTGAATTCATGTTACTTAATCGTACCCATTCCGGCAATTTTAATGTTAACCTTGACGTTTACATCACCCTTTGCTAATTCATTATTCCATTTATTTTGGACTTTTTTCCATTCTGGATATGTGTAAGTTCTTGCATATTCTCCAAGCCCAATAGGATCAATTTTGGCGGTTTGTATTTTTTGTATTAATTGCTTGAAATCAGCTTCAAGCTTGGTTTCAATTGCCTTTTGTAATTTTTCTGCGTCCTTTCTTGTATTAAAGGAAAAAAGTCGTTCTGTAATACCAATTCTCATCTTTACATCTATATTAAATATAAAATGCTCATCATATCTTGTCTTTGTCTTTACTTTAATTCCGTAGGCAGTAAAACTTATCAAATCTTTATCTTGACTATCCGAATTTAGCTTAATTGGAACTGTAAATGAAAACTCCCCTGTAGTTCCTTGTTGCAAAATGCGTAAGAGTTTGTTTTCATCAGGTTTTAGCGTTAATTTATATTTTCCTTTTTCATCCAATAAAGCTGTACCTGTCACCCATATTTTATTCTTTTTTTTCACTTCAGTAATATTTGCTGTTAGCCCTTTGTCTGCTCTTTGCTCATATAGTTCTTGAAGAGTTGTTTTTACTGTGATATTTCTTAAAAAAGCGGTATCAACTAGTTTTGTTAAATATATAGGAAGTCGTGGCTTATCCTTTGGGCTATAGAAGATAACGTCCGAAACAGGTCCATCTACAGCGAGAACCCTTGCAGTAACTGTATTTTTTGGATCACGGTAAAATGGATCGAGGTAATTTTCCCAGTTTTTTTGTTTCAGTAACCTTTTTCCAACTAAAATAACCTGTGTTTTACTTCCCGCAGTAAGCGCCATAACCGTAGCATCAAATTGGTCTCTAGCTTTTCGGACCGTAGCAGATTTCACACCAGTTGTTTCTTCTTTTATTTTTGCTTCTTTATTGAAAACAGGGCTTGATATATACACTAATAAATTATCATTACGATCTAAATCGAGACCAAGAATAAGAGTAAGAGAAACATCTTCAACATTTCTTTGATCGAAGCATCCAGTCATCATGAACACCAATAACAAAATACAACATAGTACTTTTCTTTTCAATGTATCCTCCCCTGGCGAAACTTCTCGTATAGACAGCAATATAGCCACAAAATAATAGGTGATATATATGTTAATCCTAATCCAGCATTTGATAATACCTGTTGCCAAATTTCGGCTTCATTCCAACTAGGATGAGTCCAAAATGTGAATCCGATAATAAGTAATAAGAGAACAACTACATGAGAGCTGTGATCTTGTTTTCTAAGTAATTGGCTTGAACAAAATACAGAACAGTATAGGGCAGGAATCCATGATGTTGAAACAATGGTTAAGTAAACAGCCAATAAAATCATGTCAAAACGTTCTAAAAAACGAAATTCAATTACTTTCAGTAAATTTATTACCGGTTGATTATATTGCGTAATGCTATCAGGGCTAAAATAGGCAAAGCAAACAATAGTAGCAAATAAATAAAATAACATCGTTAAGGTGTTTGCTATAATCATTCCATGGACTGCATACTGTTTTTTTTGTAAAAACGGATATAAAAAGAAAGCAATATTAAACCCTAAATAAGCAAAAACAGTGCTTGGTACAGCCGTTAATATCGGTTTCCATCCTTCTTTTAAGAGCGGAAAGAAGGGCATCCAACTTCCATTCTCTTTAAGAGGGATCAAAAAAAATATCGGAATCCAAAGCGCCATATAAAAGAAAAGTTCTGAGTATCGCCCTAGAATGCTAGGACCGTTACGTGCAACAAAATAGGTAGGAATCGAAAATAACAAGATAACTATATAGTCAGGTGTTTTCGGGAGAAGCCATCCCTTAAGGTTGGTCTGGCCCCATTTGGTGAGACAAAGAAAAAACACCTAGATAACATGTTTCCTATAAGCTATAGGTGACATATTATCTAATTTTCTCTGAATCCGTTCATTATTATAGTAGTGGATGTATTCATCCACAGTTTGTATTATACTAGCATTATTCGATTGTTTTATATTTTGCGCATAGAATCCTTCGGATTTCAAATGAGAATGAAAGGATTCTATGAGGGCATTATCATGGCAGTTTCCTGTACGAGACATGCTTGTGATAATGCCTTTTTCTTTGGCATATGTTTGAAATTGTTTTGATGTATACACCTTTCCTTGATCCGAATGTAAAATCGTATCAATCACATTTCGCTTTTTTAAAGCCTCTTTTAGAGTATCTAATACAAGAGAAACATCCTGTGTCTCAGCTATTTTATAACTTACAATTTCATTGTTAAACCCATCTATAATAGATGAAAAATAAAGAGTCTTATTGCCGAACATCAAATATGTGATATCAGTGAACCATTTTTCATTAGGCTTGGTAGCTTTAAATCTCCGTTGTATTCTATTTTTAGCTACCACTGGTTCATGACCGAGTACAAATATCTTTTTCTTTTTTCTAACCCGAGATAATACGTTGTATTTTCTCATGATACGTAATACTTTTTTATGATTCATTACGATGTTAAATTGATCACGTAGACAAGCTGTAACCCGACGATATCCATACCGATATTTATGATGTTGACATATTTCTATTACGGTTTTTTCTTCATAGTTAGTTACTGTTTTCTCCTGCTTTTTCCAACGATAATAAGTAGCACGTGAAATATTAAATATGGAACACAGTTCTGCAATTGTAAAAATTGATTGCCATTCCTTTATCATTTTCATTATTTCTTCTTTTCCTCCCACCTCCTTAAGATTTCTTGGCACTTTTCCAGCAATATAATCTTTGCCTTTAAATAACGTATTTCTAATTCTTTTTGTTCAAGTTCTGTTAACCTTTTTAAGCCTTTTCCATGTGCAGATTGTCTTCCAATAGATTGTTCAAACCGATAGGTTTCGCCTTCACGATACCATTTCATCCAAGTTTTAATTTGAGCCACATGTCTAATTCCTAAGGCATCCATAATTTCTTTATTTTTGAATCCTTGGTGTTTCATTTCAACTACTTTCCACTTTATTTCGGCGGGATAATGCACCTTTTTCCCCATACGAAAAACACCTCCATTAAAATCATAACTGATACTTACGATTTAGAGAGGTGTTTTTTATCGTCTCATTCCCAGGGTTCACTCCAAGGTAAAGCATAGCGTTTATAAGAACGATACAAGAATAAAAAGCGAAGTACATCATGTAAATAACAACGAATGCTTTCCCTACTATTTTTCCAAACAATCGTATAAGAATATCATAAATCGTATCCTCAGGATATCTTGCAGCTGTTTTCACTATAAACACACCTGATATTGTGGAGAAAATCCAACCAATCAATATAGCTATCCATCCATCTGTTCCAGCCTTTTCTGCAAGCACACGTGGAAGCGATAGAACGCCAGTGCCCACCTGCACTCCATTAATTAAAATAATATACTGCATAAGAGTGATTTCATTATAGGCATACTTTTTCATAATTTCACCTTTTATTACGATTCTTTCCTTGTCGAATAGTTTGATTGGTTCCATTCCCCTTAGGACGCCTTCTTATTGTCCATAAAGGAAAGCGTATAAAAACATCTTTCATATCTGCAAAACGAAAGGGTGCTAATGGTGTTCCATAAGAAGTGCCTAGCGATTTAAGACTACTTAGATGCCCAATTAAAGTCATCCACCCGATAACAAGTCCTACAATTCCAAATAAGGCAGCTGCTAGCATCATTGGAAAACGTAAAAGTCTTACTGACGCTCCCATATCATAGTTAGGAATAACAAAAGAAGAGATAGCGGTAACAGCGACAACAATAATCATAATATTGCTTACAATTCCTGCCTGAACAGCCGCCTGACCAATGACAATACCACCTACAATTCCAACTGTCTGACCAATCGGAGTAGGTATCCGCAAAGCCCCTTCTCTCATCGTTTCCAATGTTATTTCCATAAGTAATGCTTCCATAACTGGAGAAAAGGGTACGCGCGTTCTTGATTCAGCAATAGATAAATATAGCTCTACAGGAATAACTTCAAAATTAAAGGAAATAAACGCAACATAACTCGCCGGCAGAAATAAAGCAACCATAAAGGCGATAAAACGAAGCAACCGAATAGACGAAGCAACTAACCACCTTGTACCGTAATCATCAACTCCTTGAAAAAAGGAAATAAAATTTGTTGGAGTAATTAATACATTAGGTGAATGATCCATTACAGTTACAAATCTGCCCTGTAAAATGTGAGATACAGCCAAATCAGGTCTTTCAGTTAATATAAATTGCGGAAACGGCGAGTAAGGGTGATCTTCAATGAATTCTATAAGTTCGCCATTACTAGTCACAGCATCGATTGTAATATTTTGAATTCGTGTTTCTAATTCCTTCAGCACATCTTCAGAAGCTACATCTTTCAAATATAAAATAGAAATTTGGGTTTTGCTCCGTACACCAATTACTATTTCTTTTATCGCTAATTCACGATGGGGAATATATCTTCGAATCATTGCGATATTTTGACTTCCAGTTTCTATGAATGCTTGATGTGCACCTTTTAGAGCTATTTCGTTATGTGCGTCTTCAACACTTCTTTGTGGCCATCCTTTTGTATCCAATTGATGTGCTGTTGTTCGACTGTGAATTAATAAAACACTATCTCCCCCAAAAATAGCATTTTCAATCTGACTCAATGTATTAATAATCTTAATTTGTCCTAATGGAATTGGAAGTTCTATATTGGTATTAAAATCACTATTCATCAAAGGACTTAGAACATGATTCTGAATCAATTCTTTATCTGTTAATCCAGACAAATATACTAAAACTGCTTCTAATCCATCTACTGTTATTTGAAACCGCCGAATTACTAAATCAGGCGCTTGACGAAATATATTCTGAATATTAGCTATGTTTTTTGGTTAAATCAGCGTCTAAGAGGGCGTCTTCAATATTTTTTTCCTGAAAATGAGTATTGTCTCGTATTGGAAATGACTTAGGATTATCTCTATATTTTAAACGCCTCAAAAATTTAGCCATGATTCTCTCACTTTCTATGTACTTTTTATAATATGTTTAGTATGCATATATTAAGAAAAAATATCCTACTAACTAGAGAGGTAACATTAGAATTATTACTATAAATTTTCGGGTGCATATTTCATAAAAATCAAGTTCAAAAATAGTCCTTTAAGTTGATGGATGTGTGATACTACCAAGCTAGTAAAACTAAATTTCCTTAAAATGAAAAAATACGCTATTCTTTCTGTAGAATCATAGGAAAGGATGGCGTACTTGCACTTGAAAAGCCTGTGACATTTGTAAAGATCGGAGTGAAATAACTAAATGCTGCAAACGTACCACCAATAATGAACATACTTGTTACGTACGCTGCCCAAAGATGAATATTCTTAAATTGCAGAAGTTCGTCTTTCCAATTTAATTGCTCTTTATTTGAAGATGATGGTAACAACCGTTGAATCATAATCCCTGATACTAGCACAAGAACCGAAACTGCCCCAAAACTAATACGCCAGCCAAAATATTGCGAAATAACGGTTGTTATAGGTAAACCTAATACAGTTGAGAACATTAAACCTGCAAGTACAATTGATGCAGCTTTTCCCCTTGAATCAGAGTGAACCAATGTTGCAGAAAAGGAAATCGCAACTCCAAAAGCTGAAGCAATACCAGTTATAATACGTGAAATCATCATAATATTATAGTTCCAAGCAATAGCTCCGAGCGATTGACCAATTAAAAATACGAACATTAAAAACAATAATGCTTGTTTGCTGCGCATCCGTAAGAGGATTGCAGTTAAAATGGGGCCTCCTATTACCATTGCTCCTGCATAAGCTGAAATTAAATACCAATAGATGATACAGAAACCTGGAATGCAAGAGCAAGTTCATTCATCATACCTGCAACCATAAATTCTGATGTAGTCATACAAAAGATTGCTAAAGCTAATAAATAATCGATGGCATAAAAACACTCCTTATTCATAATTGTAATGATTGGTACAAAAATAATGCGAAAAAAGAGCGCACTAAGCGCCACAAATAGACTCTACTGTTCCTTTGATAACTTGTTCAGACTGAAACAAGGATCGTTTCATATCTAGTAATTTACTTGATTAGCTTGATGGGTATGGAGTAGTGCCCCTATAAACAAAACCCTCCAGAAACATCTATAATCTGCCCCGTTACCCAGCGGCTATCAGAAGAAGCAAGGAATGCTACTGCATCTGCAATATCTTCAACTTGCCCTATTCGTCCAAACACAGATGAATTCGTAGCAAAATTTCGTATTTCCGGATTATCTAGCAATTTCACATTCATATCAGTCTTCGTATATCCAGGCATAATTGTATTCACTGTTATACCTCTTTCTCCAAGTTGTTTAGCTAGAGGAAGTGTCATCGTATTTAGTGCACCTTTACTTAAACCGTATGCAATGGATCCTGTAAAACCAAGTCTTACTTCAGCTGATGAAATGTTAATAACGCGCCCCTCTGCTCGTAGTAACGGTAATGTTTGCTGAATTAAAAAGAATGGCGCCTTAATATTTACGGCCATAATTTCATCAAAAACTTCTTCTGTCGTATTTTCAATCGTTCCTTGTGTACCTATCCCTGCATTGTTTACTAAAATATCAATCTCTGATGTACCAACTCTTATTTGTAATTCATTTTTTAATTGTTCTACTAGCTTTTTGACACCATCCATTGAATTGAGCTCAGCTTCAATTATGAACGCTTTTCCTCCATTGGATTCAATCTCACTAATCGTTTCATCTGCAGCTGTTTTATTTCGGCCGTAGTGAATCGCAACTAATGCACCATCTTTCGCCAATCTCATTGCAATGGCACGGCCAATGCCGCGACTCGCTCCTGTTACTAACGCTACTTTCCCATCAAGATTCTTCATTTTTTCCATCCTTCCTAAATTTCCGTTTGATAAAAACCTATACTTATATTTTCATGCAAACACCAATCATTTTAAATATAGATTTATAGGTAATTTAGTTCGTTCACTTATGATATTATAGTTATAATTTGTGATTCACTTAAAAAATATAATAAGGAGGCTACACAATGCAAAACGCAGTAAAATTGGATGAAATCGACCATAAAATTATGAACTTGTTGTATGAAAATGCAAGAATTTCTGTTTCAGAAATAGGACGGATTATATCCATGACGCAGCCTGCTGTAAAGGAACGTATGAATAAACTTGAAGATCAAGGAGTTATCGCAGCTTACCGAACAAAATTTGAGCCTTCCAAAATTAATAAAAACATTCAAGCATTCATCATGTTTAAAACGAGCCAATGCTCTGATTTTATCCAATATTGTAATGCCGCTCCTGAAGTAACAGATTTATACCGAATTAGCGGGGAATTTAATTATATGATGAAGGTCATGAGCGATTCGATGGATTCTCTCGCTACATTTTTAGACTCGTTAATGCAATTCGGATTATCATCTCCTTTAATTGTTTTAAAGAGTGAGTTTGAGGAGAAATTGTCGTTCTGATAAAGGGATACGTATTATCTCCTGCTAACAGTAAAAGTTTTTCCTTTATGAGAAAAACCAACAAAATCAATGATTAGTAAACAAAAAAGAACATTGATATTTCAATGTTCTTTTTTGATATCTCTACTTATTAATTAGATTGTTATTCGAAAAGAGCACCTTAATCCCCTTATCCCTGATTCCTCTGCGCCTCTCTAAACTCTTCCTTCACCTTCTCTAACAACCCTTCTTCCGTAATTAATCGATACGCCGTATTTGCTAATGCTTTTGCAGATGTAATTAGCGCTTTGTCTCCTAATTCTGAACGGGCTGCTTCTCTAAATTCATTCGTATGCGCAATTAAGTCATCTGGACCTATTTTAATGTACGGGTGAATGGTCGGTACGACTTGGCTGACGTTTCCGGCGTCGGTTGAGCCGATGCCGATTCTTTCTTTACGATTTACTTCTTCACCTAGTAGTTCTAGTTCTTCCGCTACGATGTCGTTATATGTTTTTGTTACGAGTAGTTCATCAATTTCATTTTGGAATTGATGAATTTTTACTTTTGCACCTGTTGCTAACGCTGCTCCTTGTGCTATATTTCTTACTTTTTCTGTTACTTCCGCACATCTTTTTCGCGTAGCTGCACGGATGAAGAACCTTGCTGCGGCATAGTCAGGAATAATATTAGGTGCTTTTCCGCCTTCTGTAATGACGCCATGAATTTTCACGTCTAAGGGAAGTTGTTGGCGAAGTGCATTAATACTGTTGTAAAGCTGAATCACCGCATCTAATGCGTTAATCCCTTCTTCAGGTGAAGCTGCGGCATGAGCTGTTTTTCCGTAAAAATGAAAATCAAGTGGATCGACTGCTAGTGAAGGGTTCGTCGTCGCTGTCTTTCCGCTCGGATGAATCATAAGCGCCGCATCAATGTTTTTAAATAACCCAGCTTTTACATAACTCGACTTTGCGCTACCATTAGGCCCGCCCTCTTCTGCTGGTGTTCCAAACACGACAACTTCTCCGCCGATTTCTTCAAGCGTTTCTGATAATGCGATTGCTGCTGCAACGCTAATTGTGCCAATTAAATTGTGACCACACGCATGACCGAGTCCTGGTAAAGCATCATATTCCGCTAAAAATGCGATAACTGGTCCTTGTTTTCCTGAACTTTTTCGTGCGATAAAACCTGTTTCATGCCCAGCTATATTATGCTGCAGCTGAAAACCAGCACTACCTAGTAATAAACTTAACGTTCTTGATGCATAAAATTCTTGATTACCAATCTCTGGATTCGCATGAATATCATGACTTGTTTTTATGTACTTTTCCTTATTTCTTTCTATGCTCTCTTCAATTGTTTTTCTTTGTGACGTTACTCTTGTCGCTCCCATTTTTCTTCCTCCTTTTATTTTCACGTAAAAAAGCCTCTTTCTAAAGGATAGAAAGAGGCTTCTGTATATACAGTCAAAATGAGCTTCTTTCTTATCTTTCAAGTTACCTTGCTGGAATTGGCACAGTATTCGTAAAGAATCCGCTGCCGAGGTGTCATAGGGCCAGTCCCTCAACCTCTCGTGATAAGAATTTTCATAAAATTGTATTAAATTATTTTCATTCTAAGTTCATCCCAAGCAAAAGTCAAGGAATTCCTATCCGAATTTACCGAATATCTAAAAATCCTTTTAATACACCAATTGTCTCAGGTGCTTGTAGTCTTGCACATATGTACGGAAATTCCGTACTACCTTCAAACATCATTTGAGATGTGAGTGGTGCCCCTGCCCAAAAGATTTCATCATCGATTAATACAAATGGGAATGCTTTATTTTGTCTTTGTAACTTTACGTTTTTTAACGGAACTGGTCCATCACTATAAACCGTTATTTGTGCATTTGTACGCATTAACGCTTGCCATACTCGTTTATCTACTTGCTTCGTACTTGGAAGTGAAATAATGATTTTTCGTTTTGCAGCTAAAATATCTTTTAATAGCCCTTTCGTTTCCTCCAGATTCATTTCCATAAACCAGCGTAATCGTTTCGATATTTTCCGCTCCCATAATTGTCTGGATGTCGTGCGATCATACACATCCCCGTGACGTTCTATATGAGCTGTTAATTGTGATAAGGCTTGTTTTCTCGAAAGATTTTTACGCATATAATGGCAATCCGATAATTGAATGAACTTCCCTCTCGCTCTCGTTACTGCTACATTGACGAGGCGATGGTTTTTATGGTCAAAGAATAACACACCAGGTCGTTCTTGTGGATAACTATCAACAGTATCAAAGATCATCATATCTCTTTCAGAACCTTGAAACTTATGAACTGTCGCCGCTAATACTGGTATGTTTTGATATTTCGTTCTCTGCAACATTTCCCTGATACACGTTGATAAAAAGCGTGACTGCGCCCTGTAAGGCGTAACCACACCGATCGATTGCACACCATCTAGCAGTCCGATTAACATCATTTGCATCGCTACTAAACCAGACATAATATTAAAACGAGAACCCGAAGCAGCATCTTTTAACGAAAATGCTCCCATTAAACTCGTATCAAATAAAACACTCGCCTCATTTGCGAACGGCTGTAACTGTGCAAGTTCTTTACGCTCTGAAACAGACGGATGATCGTATACTCTATTTTTATAAATAAATGAATTCGTAAACTTCGATATGTCCGCATGCATACGTCTTTGTTCCTGCAACATAAAAAGGTTGGGATGTGCTTCTGATTTATTTACAGAATCAACAATGCCGGCATGATAAAACATATCTTCGCCGAGCCATTTCCGAACGAGTTCATGATTCGCCATCGCAATCGGAGGTAACTGTAAAAAGTCACCACAAACGACGATACGTTTTCCGAGTGAAGCAGCTAATGCGATTTGCGGAACGAACGCCATACTCACTTCATCTACGACAACTAAATCAAATGTACGCTCATAAATAAGTGAATCAATGGCACATTTTGATAAAGTCGCACCAATTACTTTCGCATTTTCAATATATTCTTTTTCTACTTCTTTAATTTTCGCTTTTTGCTTTCGAAGATCACTTTCAATTTCTTGTATACGCTTCTTATCAGCAGATGTTGCTTTATACGATAAAATCTTTTCACGAAGGTCTTGGCGTGTTTCTTCTAAGTAGAGTCTTTCCTCACCCCATGATCCGTTCGTCGTTTCAACTAACTTCGACGCAAGTAACGTTTCATGATTTCGTATATGTTCATGTTGACTATAACCGTAACGAACAATTTCGCCAGGCGTCCATTTCTTTTTCTTTTCAATTTGCTTCGTTACTTCACTCATTAATACGTCCACTGCCGCATTACTATGAGCTAACACAAGTACCGATTTTCCTTTTTGGTAATGAGCCGAAATAATACGTGATAAATTGTACGACTTCCCTGTTCCAGGCGGTCCCCATACGTACGTTGTCGGATTGTAAAATGAACGATACGCCAATTCATTTTTCGGATTTTTCATCTTCTCAATATGTTTCGGACTGCTCGTCCCATCAACAAGACGCTTTATACGATTACGTTTTAGCTTATCTTTATGTGCCTCTTTCAATCGCTCTTGCAGTTGCTCTAACAATTGCCACGGTTCACTATATAAAACCGCTTCTCTTATTTCACCTTGTATATAATCATTTAATTTCAGTTCTATTTCTAATCCATGTACAGATAATACTTCCCCTGTCGCTTCCTCACCATCGAACTCAATTCGAATTGGTGAACCTTCAGGTAAGCTTACTTCCGAAATAAGCTGAAATACATACACTGTATTTTCATAATCTGTATATAAAAAACGACCGTTCATAATAGAAATTTTACTACCACCTATCGTTTTCCAATGTTTAATTTCATATGCTAATGCATAATGCCACTCTTTCATCGTTTCCGATAATGAAGGAGTTTGAGTAGGTGTATTCATTGTATAATCTCCTTCCTTCTCCCCAAACATACTTTCTCACTATACCATATAACACGCTAAAATTTGTAAGGTTTTTATCTTGATTATTTTCTTAATTTTCAATATCATTTTACATATAAAATTTTCAGAAAGAAGGAATCTACATGCCAGTTAGAAGAATAGAACACGTTGGACTTATGGTTGCAAACTTAGAAACATCTATTACTTTTTATGAAAAAGTAGTCGGCTTACAGCTCATTAAACGTATGGGGCACCCGAATCCAGATTTAAAACTCGCCTTTTTAGGTGTGGAAGAATCGAAGGAAACGATACTGGAACTCATCGAAGGTTATAACTCTTCTCTTCCAGCAGAAGGAAAAGTACATCATATTTGCTTTAAAGTGGATTCATTAGAAGATGAAATTGAAAGAATTCAAAAACACAGCGTAACATTTTTACTAGGAGAAGAAATCGAAACATTACCAGATGGAACACGTTACATATTCTTCGCTGGCCCTGATGGGGAGTGGATTGAGTTTTTTGAGACGGAGAGATAAAGTAAGACTTTATTTTGCAGGATAGAAAAAGAGCCGGAATTCCGGCCCTTGTTTTTAACCAGTAATAAGGAAACATATCTTCAATCCGAAGAATGAGCTATATTAAAACAATCATTTTATTAGGAGTAAAGAATGATAAATATAATCTATATTATTGTTTTTTGGATTCTTATACTATTCCCTATTCTGTATGTAATTAAGATAAAGCATTGGAATTTAAAAGTAGTTGCCGTATTTGTTGGAAGAATCCTATTAAGTATTATCTTTTTCATAAATGGAATGGTGTTAGGACTGCAGCGAAATTGGGTAGAACCTCCCTATGAAACAGAATGGGATTTCTTTGTAAAGTCTTTACAACATGGGAAAACTGATGCGCTTATAGAAGTATTACCTCTAATTATTATCATCATTTTTGATTTACTAATTATATTTTATTATAAAAATAAAAAGAAATAAGTTAATTTCTTTCCTTTCATCTTGGACCATATTGATGAGCGAGAGTAAAATTCCCCCACAGTACTTTCACGTCAATTTCACAAATGTAAGAACTCTCATATATTACACTTCATACATCCTTTTCCAAGGAACAATATACCGATACACAAATCCCTATTTATATAGGGATTTGTGCAAGTCCCCTCACCATCAATTTAAGAATTCAAAAAAAGAAGGGGATTATCCCCTCCTTTTTACGCTTGCTCCGACTGTCGGAATTATTTCGTATACCCACGATTCAGTTCCGTTAACTTTTCATTGATGTTAAAAATTCTTACTCTAATATCTTTAACACCAAATGCTTCAAGTCTGTTCTTGTGCATTTCAGCGTATTTTTCAGCATCTTGTTTTTCCTCAAATACATAAATGCCTCCAGCTTCTTTTGTTTCTTCATTCTCAGTCCATATTTTCCAGTGGAATCCTTCTTCTTCGTTAATACTATTTGCTAAATCCCAAAATGCTTCTTCCATTTCTTCACCAAAAGGACCTTCAAACGGAAAATCAACTTGTAATAAATACGCCATTTTCACTCACTCCTATTTTTAATATAAAATTCATCAGGAATTCCTTTGTATAAAAATCCTTCCCATTCTTTTACTGATTATGATTCGAATGATAGTAATGTCTAAATTCGTATTGCTATTATTATTCAAGCATTAATTTGAGAATCCCCCTATTTGTAAAAAAACTACAAAATGTTAGCAACTTGAACGCAAACAGTTTAACGGCTTCAGGTTATGTTTAAAAAATATGATAACAACTTATTCCTATACTAAGGACAAACAAAACAAGTGCAGGTATCGCTTTCTTAAAGGAATCTCTCGCTAATACAATAAGAGTTAATGCAGCTGCAAGCATCGTACCGCCTAACAATAATCCTGCTAATAAAGCTACTATTGGAATCCAAATTCCTATCAACATTCCAATTGCTCCTACAATCTCAAAAGCTCCAGTTAAGAAATTAAAAAACGAAGGTAAACCAAATCGTTTGAACTCCTCTGCCATTTTCCCAGATATAATTTTCGTACCTGTCATTAAAAAGAACACAAACAACAAAACTTTTACAATATTGATGAAAATTAAAATAGTAATCACACCTTTCTTATTATTTGATAAAAACTCAGTATTGTTCAGGTAGTAGTCACTACCTATACCCTATTTCCTGAGATTGACCCTATGGAAGTCGCTTCAATTTACATTATCCTTTTCAATATTAAAGGGATGGAAATTACATGCCATAGCATATATAATACATAAATTTGACTGGTACTAGGCAAAAAAGTGAGCCTGAATGAGGTATCATAGAAAATAAAGCTACCTTCTCATTCCTCTAAACAAACAAAATTACATGCTATAGCATATATAATACATAAAACAAAGTTTGTTCCTTATGAATAGCATAGTATTAATAAGGAACAAGTATTAATAGCGTGTATCATACAATTTGTTTAATAATGATTGTAATACTTTAATCTCTTCCTCGCTCAAATTACTCGTAACGAAATGGTGAGCGTCTTTCACTACAGGCAAGATGGTTTTCTTTAACTCGTCACCTTTTTCAGTTAAAAAAAGGTTATGTGAACGCCTATCTTGGTCATTCAAAGCCTTCTTTACAATCCCTTTTCTCTCCATTGACTGTATCATTCTTACGACAGTAGTTTGATCTTTATCAATAGCTTCTGCTAACTCTTTTTGAGTAGTGCCCCTTTGGCTACAAAGAACACTAATAATTCCCCACTGCTCTGGTGTAACTCCATAAGGCTTTAATTTCTTAGTAAAATAATTAGTCATTTTCACATCAGTACGATGAACAAGATAGCCTATTAAATCATGTAAGTTCATGGATCACCTCTATAAATTAAGATATAAAAGGATATAGCATACCAGTCAATTATTCACAGTGAATGTATTTGTTTCACTATTTATATGCTATGACATATATATTAAATTAGGTCATTTTAATTGTCAAATGAATTACCTATTGTTTTCAAAGTCAAAATCTATTCCATACATTCCTCCGGTGTGATTTCTGCTGACTATTTCTTCTCCATTCTACAGAAGTTCCGTAGATCTCCCCGCTTAATATGACCACAGTAATTTTTAGCGCTTCATCCTCTTTCTTTTTATGATGTTCTTATAACATTTTATAAAATTTGATATCTACAGGCAGCCACACATTTTCCACCGACGAATCCTTCTTGTCCGCCGATAATTCTTGCAAACTGTTGACAAATTGATTCCTCATTAATCGCCATACCTTTCATCATCACCCCTTTTACTGTTAGGTTATGAATGAATACATAGGTCTGAAACGGTAATGAATCTATGCTATTATAAAAAAGACGATGGGAATCTAACGAAATCTATTAGCTCAATTATTCTTGATCATTTGTATTGTTACCAGAGTTTAAATGGTGCAGAATTTTTATTTTATCCCGCAGTAACGGGCAGTAACGCTCCCACCTCAAAATTTAGTGAAAACAAAGAAGTTAGGTGGGGGTCGGGCTGCCCGTAACAGCCCGATTGGTGAGGGCTAATAATCAGTGAGGGAAAACACCCCACTGATTAAACTTTCACTTTATGAGGTGTTTTTCCTTTTATGCTTGCTGGGCGACTGAAGGTAAAACTCGGCTATTATATGTTAAGACATTTTTAGAGGGCATAAAAAAACACCCTAAGGTGCCATCCTCTGACTTGAGAATCATATCTATGTATGGAAAAAATCAGAAAATACAAATACAAAAGAGAAGCTTCTAACTATAATTTATAGAGTTCTTATGGCATTACTAACATACATATTTCATTATTTACCGGAAGAAGAATCCCCGTTATATTACTTTCTAATCAGTCTCGTTAAAGCCATCCCAAGAAATCCAGTTTGAGTACTTCCTAACATAGATCCCACTCCTCCACCAAGAAACATGCAGCCAACGAATACTAATCCTCCAATTCCCCAATTCGGCCTTTCCATAATTCAAACACACCCTTTCAATAAAACATATGCTATTAGCTACCTAAACTTTCTTGCATAGGATATGTTAATTATTTCTCTAGAGAGGGTATCGTTATTTAGCTTAAGTTTAGCAACTTTCAGGGAATTCAAAAGACGCGGAGATTGACCGATTTGAAGGGATTACAGGAGAAGATTTTTTGTATTATAATAACTTAATGGTTGTGGAACAAATTCTTCTTCAACTAACCAGCTAATAAAAATCTGGAGGTTTTCCACAATCGAAGCTCATCGCCATCAAGTTAACATACCTCACCCAGTTCTTATTGTTGCAAGATAAGCAGCATATAATCAATTAAAATAATGTAACAGCCGACATTAGCGGCAAAATTATTAAGAAAAGACATTCCAAATATGGAACGCCTTCTTTTTTATAAAATCATTCACTTAAATCTATTCCAAAAAATTCTAATTAATAAAATCAAACATTTAACGAAAGAAATTTGTTACTTGCATAACGCTCTTCTAACTTTTTTTGCGAAAATTAGTGGATCATCAACGTCTTCGATATTAACGTAAATCAAATTCGGATCATCACATAACCATTCATTGTGTATAGACGAAACAATTATACCTTGTTTAATAATTGTAGCAACAAATTCAGTAACTTCCTTTTGCAAGAGTGCTACTCGGCCTAGACATAATGCCCGTCCAGTTTTATGATCTCTTGATTCAAATGAGAAGGAAGTTGTTACTCTAAAATGTTTTCCTAAAATTGTTGCTCGTATTTCCTCCCGATTTATTGTTGCTACACATTTTCCACCAGCGAATCCTTCTTGTCCACCGATAATTCTGGCAAACTGTCGACAAATTGATTCCTCATTAATCGCCATATTTTCAATCATCCCCCTTTTACTGTTAGGTTATGAATTCATACATAAGTCTGAAACGGTAATGAATCTATTCGGTTACAAAAAGATGATGGCACTCTAATAAAATCTGTTAGCCCAAGTATTCTTGGTTATATGAATTATTACTAGATTGTAAATGATGGGAGTTTTACTACCCGCAAATAGCGGGATGAATTTCCAAAAGTAAAACCCCAGAAATCCAAAGGTCTCTGGGGCTTCATTATATATTTAGCTCTTTTTGCTTTTTATTTTGTTTATGTCTATAAAGCAATTTTCGACTTATGAGAGAAATCAGTAATAAGATCAGTACTAGTACGAAAAGTTGCATATATGATAAATTAAAATATTTAGCACCTGTAACAAGTAAAAGTGTAGAAATCGTACCTTTTACAATGAAAAAAATAATAATCCATAATCCGCCTTTTTTCCAGTTCATTTTTACTTACCCTTTCCTACGTTTAAATTCATAAAAAAATTAGTGATAGTTCTTGAAAGTGACATTTTAATTGAAATCTATTACATTAATAAAAAAGTAGACTTTTTTTCACAAAAATCATATCCAATTACATGGGACGATTCCATAATAAATGCAAATGATATTCATTGTCAATTTTATTCAACATTTTTAATTCCGATCGTCTACATTGTTCTTTCAGATAGTGACATTTCTTTTTTGTTTCTACAACCGCGACACATCTTTGCAGAAGGAAATCACTTATCTATTTTCACAAGCTGTTTGCCTTGTTCTTGTAGCTTATATGCTAATTATACTTCATTACATTGCTTGGAAATATTAAAAATCACAAGGAAAAGAAGCTAACAATAAATTGTTAACTTCTCAGCTTAAGGAAAAATAGTATCTTTCCTTATTTTTTAATATCTAGGTTGTGATTTAATATTGGTAAGATGAGCATCAAACATATCAATGATTTCAAGAAATCTATCCGCTTCACGAAATACATGATCTGCTAATAATGGATGAATGATACTCTTTATTTTACATTGCTCAATTAAATCACGTGCCGTTTTCTTAAAATCCCGAAGAGATGTGACTGACACACGATTTTGATCTAAAAATTGATCTAAAAGAGGAACTGTTTGAGATTGTGGTTTCATAGATTCTAAGTCAATTGCTTGATACATTAATTCATCAAAATCATTGCTAAAATTCCGTGCTGTATCTACAAGCTTTCTTTCCGATGGATCAAGAAGATGACCAATAAATTTAGCATGGTCTGCCATAATCCTTAAAAAGAAAACATTTTCTTTAATAATAGCATCAGGAAGGGCATCTAATTTACCTTCATTTAATTCAATTAAACGTTTTCTAAAATAATCAGCTTCCCTACTTGTATGGTCAACTAACAGTGGGAAATTATTTTGCCCTGGCAATTTACATGTGAGAATTAATCCTAAAATTTTTCTTTTAAATCCCCAAATATTAGTTGCAGCTTGTTGTACTTCTGAATTAAATCTTTTTATTTGCTCAGGATCTGTTTCATTTGTATAGGAATACGCTATTTGTTCGATATGTTCAAACAATCGATAAAATTGATTAGCTTCTTCGATTAGTTGGGTATCCTCACATCTAAACCCCAATCGAAGAAAAAAAGAATGCTCCTTCATGATTCTAGACCAAAAACGAATTTCATTTAATGATCGTTCAACAAACATGACAGACGTAACACCCGTATCAGGATGTAATGAGGTCTCATCCCTATTCATTCTTAATCCCCCCAGTAAATACTAAGCTAGTTCTATTCTTATGAGTAAAAAAATATATAAATGCCATCAATAAAAATTCATGATGATATTGAGCAAGTCCTTTTGGAAATAAAGAAAAGATACCATCAGATGCCTTTCTCTGAATTGATAACCACATGTTATGTTTAAATGTACCTAGATAACAGTTCCCCCCGCACACGAGAAGTACATAGTATACATAATAAAAAAGAAGCAGAAAATCACTCACGATTTTCTGCTTCTTTTTTTAATTTAAGTTCTTCATACATACATCGCTTCACGCAAGATTGCTATTTTCTAGTACACAATAACTGGATCATACGTGTTCAAATTATCATACACAGTTTTTGCAACATTAGGAAGAAGGTTAACACACCCACCTGATCCCCCTGTTAAATAGGCATTATTCGCCCAATTTGTTCGCCAGCCAGCATCATGGAATCCTTGACCGCTATTTGTGAATGGTACCCAGTAATCTACTTTAACTGCATAATCAGCTTTACCTACTGCGCTTCCTTTCAACGTGTATGGTGTTCGTTTATATAGGACGTACCACACACCTGGTGATGTATCTTCACTCGTGCTATGTTTACCAGTTACTACATTTGTTGTGACTGCTAATTTGCCATCTTTATAAATCCAAATTTGTTGATCTGCAATTGAAACTTCCGCATACGTGTCTCCAATACCGTTATTCGCTGTTGTTTCATAACCGATACCTTCCTTCTCCCAACCATTTCCGTGAATATTAGAAGCAGATAGCGATTTTTCACCCTTTTCAAAAGCTTGTTGAACTTGTTTTGTTTCTTTTTCAACATCTAGTGCCCAGCCGTAGCCTTGTCCTTTTACTGATATAACCGAACCGGAATGGGTTTTAAAGCTGAAATTTTTATTTAATGTTGATTTAGCATTATTAATTTCAGTAATCTTTTTCTTAATGTCACTCGCATCGATTGTCACTTTCATATCCTTTGACATAGAGGCATTTTGAATTAAATCTTTCGCTTTTAAAGGATACACTTCATTCTGTACTTTATATTCAACGGACTGCCCAAGAAGATTCTGTAGTGCTTGCTCCTCTTTTTTGATAATTGGATCGTCTTCTTTAATAGGCTGTATGTATGTAGACTTCAGATGAATTTCGCTTTTATATTTCTGCTTGTCGTAATCTTTCAATAGACTAGTAACGTCATACTGTTTTCCATCAACGCTCTTCGAAATAACAATTTTTCCTTGTTCAAGCTTCGCCATAGCATCTTGAGGTGCTTTTAATTCTTTATTCATAGAAACGAGCTTTTCTTCTACAAGTTTTTTCATCGTTTCACTACGATACTGATCCGCCTTTTTCGGTAGCACTGAATAATTTTTTTCCTTTGAGGAAGGGAAAAATGTCCACTGGCTTTTTAATAGCTTCTTAACTTGAGGCAAATCTTTTTCCGTAAGTTCTGTTTTTGTCTCTTTTTCATCTAAAATTTGTTGTTGATCGACATAAACTTTATTTGCTAGTCCAGATGTTTTTAATTTCTGTATTGCCTGATCAGCACTCATACCACCAACTTTGGTGTCATTAATCGTAACATTCGAATTGAAGTGAGTTACCTGATAATAACTCACTCCCCCAACGAGAAGCGCAATTATACCAACACCCGCTGCGATAAATTTCCAATTTGGAAAACGTTTTCTTGATCTTACTCGTTTTTTATGAACTTCTTCAACTGATTCATTTACTGTATTGTTGTTCATCAATTTTTCCCCCATAGACATTAACGTCAATCGATTTTAAACCAAAACCATTGACTAGTGTACCTTATTTTTCCTGAAATTTCATTATTTTTGACAAGATTTTATCGCATTTATTTAATCAAACTTAGTTTTTTAATAGAACGGCCCTACTCTATGTGTAACACTCTAATTTAGTTTCATATGAGATTTTTTCTTTTTCTACAATATCAGTCCAGCTTATTAAAAAATAGAAAAATCCCGTATTCCATAAAAAATACGGGATTTTTATCAATACGTTTATTTTGTAAAGTAACACTTAGTCGAAAGAAGTTCATTCGTTACATATTACTTATCTAATTAAGGATAATTTATATTCCAGTCCAAACATCTTTCCCGTATCGTCCTTCATGTTGCAAATAATCCAACCAATTCCTTGCTTCTTGTTCACTAACTTCATGAATTTCTTCATATGCTTGACAAAGGGTATCTTCTACATCCGGAGCCATTTTACTTCCATCACCACATATATAAAGATGAGCTCCATTATCTAATAACGAAATTAAATTGATTCTATCTTGTTTTATTAAATGCTGTACATATGTTTTTGGATGTCCCTCTAGACGAGAAAAAGCTGTGTGTAAAGAGATTAATCCATCTCTTTCATCATTTTCTAGTTCTGTACGATAAAGATAATCTTTTTCAGGATGACGACAACCAAAATATAGATGCGCTTGTCCTAAGTTAATACCTTTTTGCTTTTGAACACGACGCGCTTGTAAGAATCCACGGAATGGTGCAATTCCAGTACCTGGCCCCACCATGATAATTGGTGTTTCTGGATTTTCAGGCAATTGAAAGTTTGATTGTGGCGTTCGAATGAAACAGATAATTTCATCTTTATTATGACGCTGAGCTAAATAATTAGAAGCGACTCCTTCATATGTCCCTTCCCCACTCCATGCAGGTGCATTAACAACACCAACCGTAATGCTCAGACGATCCTGTGCAACGAGTGGCGAGCTTGAAATAGAATAGTAACGCGGTTTGAGTGCAGGAAGAAGTTCTAAAAATCGTTCAAATCGGATTTCACAAGCCTCATACTTTTCAAGAAGATCCAACATTGAAATACGTTTCTTTAATATTCTTTCATGATAAACTCCTTCTTCCAATAATGATTCCAATTCCTTTTTATGAGGAGGGCATGCTGTGAATGTCACCATTTCTCGTATTTGTGCTCGAGTGGCTGCTTCTTGCACTTCGACACTATAACTAATAAGGTCAAACAAACTAACAGGACTGTCTAAAGGTATGTGATTTACACTGCGCCCACTTGCGCTCAGTATGACTTGATCCTTCCCATTTAATCCAAAGCGTTTTAAAATTCGGTTAACATTTTTCTCGCTATTAATTGGCAGCACTCCAAGGTGGTCTCCTTCTTGATACGTAGCCCCTTCTGGCAAGGATACCTCGATATGCCGCGTATTCCTATCACTGCTGGATGATTGGAGTTCACGATTTTCTAGTATAGATGCATAAACTGCTTCATATGTTCGGGCAAGAGGAGATCCTCCAAGACGACTAACAAATTGCAGACTCAAAGTACTGCGCTCTTTTTCCATATTTTTGTTAAGTTCTAGTCCAAATGCCCTCATCGCATCAGACCACATGCTTTGTTTCCATTGCTCGAGTTGTTCCTCAAAATCACCACTTGCATCTGCTTCTCCGCGTGTAGAAAATCTTGTTGCTCCTTTTTGAGCCATTTGCTCATCAATGTATCTTGGAATCCGCTGATAAGTACTAGCCCAATTGTGATCTCCACAACCAAAAACTGCGTATTGAACACCTTTGAGCTCATCCGGTTTTAATTCCTCCAACCACTGCACAAACTGCCCTGCATTACTTGGCGGCTTTCCATTATAAGAAGAAGTCACAATAAGAACTGCTCCTTCTTTTGGCAGACTTCCAATTCGCTCGTTAAGAGCTACCACTTCCGTTTGAACACCTTCTAAACTAGCTGTATCTGCTAGTTCTCTTGCAATACCTTCTGCTACCCCTGTATCCGAGCCATACAGAACAAGCAGCGAAAGATTATCAGCTCCAATAATAGAAGGAGTCTTCTGAACTTGCTGCTTGATTTCATGGTCTTTCTGCTTCTCTTCTATAGGTGCAAGGACAGTAGGATGGCTGATCGTTTGATTTCGGGCAAGGATCCTAATCTTAAAATCACCGGGCTTTAGCGTTAATGTTTGTTTTACGTCCAGCTGATAGTTTTGATAATCGATTAATTCAAAATGTTGAAGAAGCATTCCCATTACGAGAGTGGCTTCATGAAGTGCAAACTGCATACCGATACATGCTCGTTGACCATTTCCAAATGGCTTATAAGCATGATGAGGAACCTTATCCGGCTCTTCAAATCGTTCAGGTTGGAATTCTTCCACATTGTCTCCCCATGCGTCTTTATCCCTATGTAGCTGTGGAATAAGAACAGAAATACGATCTTCTCCTTTCTTAATTGGATATTTCCCACCAATTACTGTATCTTCTTTTGCATAGAGACTGAATGCTGGAGCAGTAGGCCATAGACGTAGCGATTCATTTAAAATCATCCGTATGTACTTAAGTTTCATAACTTGTTGATATGTTGGAGTAGGATCTGTCAATACCCGATCTACTTCTTCATAGGCTTTTTTCAACTTATCCGGATTCTTTAATAAAAAATAGATTGCAAAAGATAACAATCCACTTGTTGTCTCATGCCCAGCTATTAAAAAAGTGATAATTTGAAAACGAATATTTTCATCATCTAATTTTTCACCAGTTTCCGGATCCTGCACATTTAACATACGGGCAAGTAAATCATTTTCTTCTTGATTTCCATTACTTTTACGTTCAGCAATAATATTATCTACTAAAGAAAACATGGATTGGATATCATGCTGAAATTGACGTTTCGTTCTCCACATGAGTTTGTCTTCTATATCCAGTCGCTGTAATTGGTGCATCGCTTCATCTAGAGCACGGCTCATGCTAGTGATAAAAGGATGAGAGGTCTCACGATAAAAGCTATTAAATCGGTAATTAAAACCACATAGACCAATTGTATCCAATGTAAGGCGGGTCATATCCTCCGGAACATCTACGTTTTCATTCGGATTCAGTCTTGCCCATTTTTGAACGAGTTGTACAGCAATATCAACCATCATGCCATGATAATCTTTCATTGCCCGTTGGCTGAATGTAGGCATCAAAATATTATGAGCTTTTTTCCAGTTAGGCTCGTCAGTCTCACTTGTAAATAACCCGTCCCCAGCAAAGGCGCGAACTTTTGCTAAAGCACCATCTATACTTTTATCGAACCGTGTTTCGTCACAGACTTCTGCTACCAGTTCATGTCCAGAAACGACAATGATGGTATCACTTAAAGTTTGAATTTGAAAAATAGGACCATACTCTTCCGCTATCTTGATAAAAGATAAGGTCGGTTTATCTTTGTCGATTAATGGGAGATTCCCCAGCGGTCCATATGTTTTCGGCTGAGGAATGGCAGATACTTTTTTATCCATTAAAAACACCCTTTCAAAAAGCATGAAATAAAGTGAAACTTTAATCAGCCCTCACCAATCAGGCTTTTACGGGCAGCCCGACCCCCACCTAACTTCTTTGCTTCCGCTGAATTTTGAGGTGGGGGTCTTACTGCCCGGCAAATAGCGGGATAAAATATCCCATTCAATAAAGAGAAGATAGCAAGTAATCGCCTGGGATAAAGATATGTAATTGATTACCTTATTTTATCTTTTCCCTAACTATTCATGATTATGATATTGCTTATAAGGTTGGTAATCTAAGTTGTTTGTTGACATTAGATTTATAACTTGCAGAAAAAAATACTAACTTACAATGAAGCGAATTATTATAATTGGAGCATTATAATGTTGGTGTTAAAAGATAATCTAAAAACTCCCCACATATTTTGATCACACTTTATTTTACAGCTACAGTTGCACTACATATCCGTCAAGCTAAGAAAAGCGAATACCCAAAACAAAGAAGTTGATGAGCTTAAGATTGTAGTATTTGGAAAGCCCATAGTTTTTAATGTCCAGTCAAACAAATACGATAAGTAATGTTTGACTAGTGAAACTATTTCCAGAGAGTTCAGATGCTAAAAAATAGTTTGTCTCTTGCTTTATAGTAAATTTATCCAACAACATTTATACGTAGTGCTTTCCATGCTACAATTTACTATAAGTGAGGAAAGAAGGTGTCTTATGAAAATATCCGTTTATGTTGCAAGTGCATTTAGCAAGGATCATAAAGGCGGAAATAAAGCAGGAGTGGTATTTATGGAGAATACATTGACCACTACTCAAAAAATGGCAATAGCCAAACAACTGGGCTATGCGGAAACCGCATTTATATCAGAATCTGAAATTGCTGATTATAAAATTGAGTATTTTACACCAAAAGAAGAAGTTGATTTATGTGGGCATGCCACAATTGGCTCTTTCACGATACTGATGCATTTAAATAAACTTTTCAAGAATCGCTATACGATTGAAACGAACAGCGGTGTTCTTACTATTACCATAAAAGAGGACATCATATTCATGGAACAAAACGAACCGATATTCTATGATGTTATATCTCCAAATGAGTTTATCGACTGCTTTGACATTAAAGATATAGACAATAAATACCCAATTCAAATTGTCTCCACGGGCTTAAAAGATATTTTAATTCCTATAAAAAGCGAAACACAATTACATACAATGCAACCTAATTTTGAAAAAATTAAAGAAATCAGCAAGTATTATAATGTTGTCGGGATGCATCTATATACTTTTAATGACAATCGAATTATATGCAGAAACTTTGCTCCACTATACGATATCAATGAAGAAGCAGCGACTGGAACTTCAAACGGTGCATTAGCTTGCTACCTTTATAAACAGCACTACTTGCAAAAAGAAGTCTATGTATTTGAACAAGGTTATTCTTTACACTCGCCTTCCGAAATATTAGTTAAATTAGCAACCAATAGCAAGAATGAAATAGAAAAAGTTTATGTTGGCGGCAAAGGATATTACTGTGAAACTAAGTGTTTACATGTAGAAAATATTGAGTGAAAATAAAAAAACACCGCATAAAAAGCTTGAGAAGGATAGAGAAATAGATAAAAAGCAAACACATTATTTAATTGAACAATGTGTTTGTCTTCAATCTGAAAGGATCTGATATGAATATCAGATCTTTTTTACTATATGTAATTATTTCACTGGTTCTTTTCCAGCTTTAAATACCGGCGCCTTAGCAGCGGAAATTTAGATTTCTTCATATTCGAACTAATAAGCAAAAAAACTTGTAGGAATCATTAGCAAGAGTTTTGTTTTGCTCTAACGATTTAACCTATCGACTGCTTCCGCACTTGTATCTACACGTTTAACGAAAAAAACTAATAGCAGTGCAACAACATTCATGCCAAGCGCTACATAGAATGAATGCTGAATTCCGGACAATAAAGCCTTCTGAGTTACTATTGCCTTCGTAGCTGCTGTGAAGGTTGTTGGATCTACATCAGACATTAGACTTTCAGCTTTTGTTGTTGTTACAGAATTCATAATCGTAACAAGAATAGCAGTACCAATCGAACCGGACACTTGTTGAGCTGTATTATTAACAGCCGTACCGTGCGGATTTAAGCGAGTCGGCAATTGATTAAGACCATTTGTCATAAGTGGCATCATCACCATTGCCATCCCAAACATCCGCAGTGTGTAAATAAGAATAATATGTGTGTGACTAGAGTCAATTTGCAGGTTTGCCAACATATAAGTTGAAACAGCTGTAATGGAAAGTCCTACTATGCCAAGAATCCGAGGGCCATATTTATCAAATAGTTTACCTGTAATTGGTGACATAACCCCCATTATTACCGCACCCGGAAGCATCATCAGCCCAGAGTTCAGCGGCGAAATACCACGGACGTTTTGTACATAAGCTGGTGTTAAAATCATACCTGAAAACATGGCCACCGCATTGACAATTGCAATTACAGATGCAAGTGCAAACATTGGGTACTTGTAAACACGTAAATCCAATAACGGTTCATTCATTTTTAATTGACGGATAATGAAAGCAATTAGGGCAATAGCGCCTATGATTAAAGTTGTTACGACAACTGTATCCATCCAACCATCGGAGCTTGCAGAACTGAATCCATATAACAAACCGCCAAAACCGACAGAAGATAATAGCAATGAGAGATAATCAAGTTTTGCATTTTTATTTTGTTTCATGACATTTTCAGATTTCCAAACCCCTAATAGTAAGCTAATGATTGCTAATGGTAAAATCATTTCAAAAAGCAAACGCCAGTCATAATACTCTACAATATAACCTGATAGTGTCGGTCCAATTGCTGGAGCTGTAATCATAACTAGTCCAAAAATCCCCATTGCTGTTCCCCTTTTTTCTCTCGGAAAGCTTACTAGCATAATATTCATTAACAAAGGTCCCATAACTGAAGAGCCTGCCGCTTGAACCATCCGACCAGTAAGTAATAAACCAAAGTTCGGTGCTACAGCCGCTAAGGTAGTCCCAAGAATAAAAATCACCATAGATGTAATAAATAAGCTCCTATTTGAGAAGCGGGTTATTAAAAATGCTGATGCCGGAATTAATATACCACTAACAAGCATATATCCTGTAGAAAGCCACTGGATCGTTGAATAATCTTGAATGTCTAAATCTTTCATTATTGATGGCAAAGCTACATTTAAAAGCGAGTTATTTAGAAATGAAACAAAGGCCCCAATAAAAAGAATTACAAGCATTAAATATGGTGGTTTTCTTTTATGTAATGTTTCACTCATATATTTGTTTGCTCCCTCATTATAAATTTCATTGATTCGTTTAAATCGTTTGCATATCTGCACAAGAATACTTTATCCTTGCAGTATTTTGCCAAACTCTTCGAATAGATATTCTCTTTTTAGCAATTCCCTTTTCTCACCATAACATTTTAAATCTTCTTTATTGACTAAATCCTTTATACACATGTGAATAAGATTTTGAAGGAATATATAAATGAACTTTTTTTGAAAATGACAAAATATTTAAGTAGACCACATAAAACGATCAATCTTTTTTATAAAAATGTAAAGAATCTAAAATTAAAACCCAAACATTTTGATTAAATTGTTTGGGTTTCTTCTATTTATAAAGTCAATATTTGTAGCAATACTTTAATCAAACTAACACCTATAACTTTTTAAAACTTATTGAATTTATCACTTGCTAATCTAGTAATAAAATACTGAACATCAAACAAAACAGTAGCAAGCAGAACGAACTTTATACATACTAGGGCCCATCTCATAATATTTTTAAACAATCGATTATAACGATATCCGAATCATTTTACATTTGAACCCATGTAATCCACTTCTCACCTTCTAACAATTCCGCTATATAACAAAAAAAAGCATTGGATACCCAATGCTTTTTACACTTACGCAAATAGAGATGTGTTCGCATATAAAGCTGGCGAGCCACCTGAATGTACGAATAAAATGTTATCTTCTTTATTAAATGTACCTTTTCTAATTAAGTCAATTAGTCCCGCTACTGCTTTACCTGTATACACTGGATCAAGTAAAATACCTTCAGTTTTCGCAAGTAACTGTACTGCTTCAACCATTTCTGGTGTTGGTAAAGCGTATCCTGGTCCTACATATTCATCAAAGCATGTAACGGCTTCGCGTGAAATAAAGTTTGGGATACCAACGTGAGCTGAAGTTTCATCTACAAGTTTTGCTACTTTCTCTTCTTGCTCAGCTTTTCCTCTACTTACGTTAATTCCGATTACAGGAATCTGGCTTTGCGTTCCAGAAAAACCAGTAATTAAACCAGCATGCATACCCGCGCTACCACTTACACAAACAACTGTACTGAAATCAATTCCTTGCTCGAATGATTGCGCCATAATTTCTTGCGCACAAGCAACGTATCCCATTGCGCCAGTAGGGTTTGATCCACCAACTGGTATTACATATGGTGTACTACCTTTTTCACTTACTTCTTTTGCTACTTTCTGCATCTCTTCCATAAGATCTGCTCCGTTTGGTACAACAATTACGTTTTCAGCACCTAATAAGTGATATAAGAAATAATTTCCGTTAAAGTCTGGCTTCTCTTCTGGCTCAAGCCCTTCCTCTAATACAAGGATACATTTCATTTTCTCTTTTACCGCAGCTGCCAGTGTCAGGCGGCAATGATTAGACTGAATACCACCTGCTGTAATTAACGTATCTGCACCCTTTTCCTGTGCATCCGCAACTAGAAATTCTAACTTTCTCGTCTTATTACCGCCAGCTGTTAAACCAAGTAAATCATCTCGTTTAAAATAAATAGTCGGCCCACCAAGTACTTCAGAAAAATTGTTTAACTTTTCAATTGGTGTATATGATTCTGTATATTTTTTTCTCGGGAATTTAGCTAAATTCATTGTAACGCTCCTTTTGTACTTCTTTCACAATATATGTAACGATACTATTATTACATGTAAAAATGATGAAGTCACCTTTCTGGGTTAAAAATGTATTAGAATTTCATTTTGATAAGTAAAACCGTATTAATGATTTTAACTTAATTACGGTACATGAAATTTATATCAACGATTTTTTAAATATATCGTTCATTACTTACAATATATCAACGGTTTTTCAAATATATCGATCGTAACTTGCAATATATCAACGATTTTCTTAATATATCGATCTATCGACAAAAAACGACAGACAAGCACCCATTTCTCATCAACAAAAAAAGAGCCCACACATTCAAATGCGGACTCCCTCCAATCACTTATTTACCGAAAAACGAAGTAACTGCGTTAATCCCGGCTCTAAATTCATTTCACCTTTATGACGTACGTATACAGTTTTATCTCCATCAAAATTCGGAGGATTTGCTTTATTATACGTATACCACTCATTCGTTCCTTCTATAGAGTACTCCATGTATTCAGTTGCACCGGCAATTACGTTTTTACTATCATCAGCTGTTACATCTGGTGCCATTTGCGCAACTTTTGAATCACTAACTAATAATTTCTTAATATCCTTATCACGTTTATAATCGTAAGCCGTTACGACAACATCGTTACCGTATGCTTTCACTTGCAGTCCTTGTTTAAATGAATATCCATCAGGAGCAGTTTTCTCTCCACCATTTGGTCCTGCTGACATCCAGCCTGTTTCAATCCCGCCTGTATTTACAACAGTGAAACCTTTTTCATCTCCGCCTTTAATTTTCTTTTTACCAGCCCAGTCAGGTAAGTTTAAATCCCAATGCGTATGACTCGTGAAGAAAACAACTTGCGGATAGTCTTTTAATATATCATACAATTTATCCACGTTTAAATAATCTTGTAAATATGGTGATTGTTTCGATCCGGATACCGTATCAGGTAAAACGTGATGAGAGAAAATGAAAATTGGTTTATTTTTATCTTTTTGACTATACTCTTCTAAATTTTGTTTAAGCCAACCTAATTGCTCATCACTCATATATACTTCGTCCCACATTTTTGAATCGTGGTATTTCATATATTTTTCAGTTCCTAAAAATAAAAGCGGATAACCGTCTAATTCTTTTTTATGATATACCTTTTCTTGCCCACTGAACTTCAGATAACGGTTAAATAGCGTTTCCTCAGTTACACCATTTGGCCATGTATTTTGAGAAAGTTTCCCATCAGCTGTCCATTTCCCAGCATAAAACTCATGATTCCCAACAGTTGACCATACATTTTCCGGATGTTTATTTTTGTTTAACACACGCTTCACATCATCATATTGTGACTGCTGTCCAGTTGGCGTTATATCCCCATTCATAATAAGCGCTCTAGAAAGTGGCGTCACTTTGCTCATATCTTTTAACACGTGATCAAAGTCCCCTAAATCCCCTTGAATATCACTAATAACGTTAAAAGTTGTAGCTGATTTTCGGACTTGCTCTTTCCCTTCCGCATGCACTGAAAACGTCGGTAATAATGCTGCCATAACTGCTAACGAAGCAACTGTCTTTTTCATACAAATTCTCCCCCTAATAATAGAATGTACAAACTGACATATTCTGCTTTCTCTTAGGTGCTTGTCCAATTCATATTATAGGGAGAGATTGTAAAGGCTAATGGAGTGAAAAATTAATTGTTTTTTAAGAGATTTTGTCTTTTCATTGCACTCCACAATTCGAGATTCGCGCCAATCTAGCTTTCTAGCCTTTAACATTACATACATGTAAATTTTGATGTTAAATCTTTTCGTTTCATACGTTGTTTTTTATTACTTTTAATTTTCGGGAAAAATCCACTAATTAATAATGTTATAATCCATACCATTATTAGAATAAAATTTATTGTATTACCGGAATTCAAGCTGAAAACTCTCCACAAATAGGCAGCACAAAATACGAGGATAGCAGTAATAATAAGTAAAAATGTCCTAACTACTAATCCGATGTAGGATCTCTTCTCTTGCTTAAAAATGAAAGTTCTTCTACCTTTGTACAATCTAATCACAAATAGCAGCAAATATAAACCAAGTGTGGCTCCAATAACAATTGATGTAATAGAGTTGTTTTTTCTCTGCTCAGCTAGAGAGAAGTAACTTTCAGGTAATTTTCCCGTTTCATATTCAATCCATGCGTGGTAAATATCCTGTCGTAAGTCTATACCACCTTCACCATTTGTAAGGATTACCAATCCATCCTTTGTATTAGGAATGAAACCATAAAAAGAATGCCAGCCTCGATTGTCACCAGAATGATAAAGTAATTTCCATTGATTAGATAGTTTTTTTTCAAATATACCTAAACCATTCTCCCCTAATACTAGCTTTTGCATTTCTTCAACATGTTCACTTTTGATGACACCATTCCCCTTATTATTTGCATCCATGCTTGCAAGTATCAATGTCATCATATCCGTAACATTTGTCTTAAGACCTGCAGCAGCCTGTTCGGTAAATTGGTAACTAGGGAGCTCCTCTCCAAAATATCCATAAGCTTTCGAAAGGTTATGGTTTTCAGGACGTTGTAAGAATGAACTAGATTTTATTCCTAAAGGTTTCATAATTTGTTCTTCCATATAACGATCAAACGGTATTCCGGTAACCTCTTCAATTACAAGTTGTAAAATTGTATATCCGCCACCAGAGTAAATTGTTTCTGAACCTGGTTTATTGGTAACCTCCACTGGTTCATTAAGCCATCCTTTTCCAGACAGAGATTCCTCAATAGAGTCAAGATGTTTCCCTGGTGCAACCCCGAGGTATCCTTTATGTGCAGACAGCCCTGCTGTATGACTTAACAATCTTCTTATCGTGACTTCATTATTATTAAACTCTGAATTAGGTAATTTCCATTTGGTCAAATATTTTCCAACGGGATCATCTAGTAATAAACGTCCTTCATCTACAAGATGCAAGATTCCCCACGCTGTAAGGCTTTTAGATATAGAACCAGCTTGAAACAATGTATCATCACTCACCGCTTTTTTTGTCTTTTTGTCTACATAACCGTAGTTAAGTGTATAAGCAATACGCCCCTCATGTACGATACCTATTGCAACCCCTGGTACCTCATAATTCTCCTGCCATTTTGGTACCTGTTCATCCATCTTTTTTTTGAAATTCTCTATACTTCTATTAGTCAACGTGCCCGATTCTGCCCTCACCACATTTGTAAACCATGCTTCATTCATAATGAATATACAAATCATTAAACATAAAATACTTTTGCATATTATCGATGCTTTTTGTCTATTCTTCATTTGCTACACCCCTTTTTTTCAGAATATTCTACCCATCGATTAGAATATCCCATTCTAATATCCTATTCTATCGATTTTTATTACTTAACCTTACAAAATTGTAATAAAAATCAAAGTTCTACATACTTAGGGGTTTTACTGTTCTTTATTCGAGGGCAGGAAATTTAATACAAAAAAGACACAGAGATTCCTCCCCATGCCTACTAATTTCTTACCTTTTCACCACATGCACATAATGTACCGTCTCAAAAGCTTCTAAATAATCGTTTCTTCCTTCAAAATACAATTTATTTATGTCCACTGGTGATAAGTGCTCATAAATGAGTAAGCCCGACTTTTCTAACAGTGCTTCTATTTCGGTATAAGAAAAACATGATTTCATCGGTTCTCCGCCTACCGCAGCCATTTTCACCATGTTTTCAACTCGATTGGACAACCCTTTTTCTATAAATAAGTTTTCATCAGGATAATCGAAAACGATGGAACTCCCTGCTGGAACCAAATCGAATAAACATTCTATTAAACTGGAAAGTTCCTCTTTCGTTAAATAGTACGTAACACCTAAAAGGCTAAAGAAAGTCTTTTTATTTTCAAATCCTTCATTGCGTAACTGTTCATAGGAAAATCCTTTCGTAAAATCCATGGAAACAAAATGAAGGTTATTTGGAATTTCAAATTCTGCCTCTTTCACTCTTATTTTCTTAAACGCTTGCGTAGAAGGGTGATCCACTTCAAATATTTCTATTTTATTTTCTAATTCTCGGTGCCTAAAGCTAAACGTGTCCAAACCTGCACCGAGTATGACATATTGTTTTGCTCCTAGTGTAATTTCATGTAGTAATACCTTTTCACAATATGCTGCACGTGCTAAAGGTGTTGGTGATAACTGAACTTGTGTAATCCATTTTAATATTTCTTTCGGATTATCTTCAAACTGCTCTGCAATATCTTTATTGAAAAAATGTATTCCTTGAACCATATTCATTTCAATATTGTTACGTTCTTTTTGTGAAAGAAAATCTTTAGCTACATAATCATCAAAGATTTTAGGACTATCAAACTCACTATGATATGCCCTTCCAAAAGCTGATACTAACGACGTTACACTTGCTTCACCTTGTTTCACGCACATACACTCCTTCATTTTCACAACAAAAATAGGGTCCCCCTGGCCAGGAGAACCCTATTATACACTTTATTTTTATATTGGTAAATTATAGCATAAATAAGTTTTTTTATCAAGTTTTCAGCTCGCCCTCACTCTAGCAATTTGTGTATCTTCTAGCAGGAATACTCCTTCTCGCATAGAATATTCCAGTTTATAACAGTACCAACGGAGGCTGTCATGAAAAGATTAGTTATCATTACAGTAGGGAAAACCCACAGCGAAAAAACTACATTCGCTAGAGCGCTAGAAAAAGAGTTACGTAACTCTTTCATAATGGATCAAGACAACCAAGCTGCATTTATTAACACGCATTATAAAAAATTACAGCCGACTGAAGGGCCAAATACACTAAAGCATGGTCTTTCAAAATTCATTGTTGATTATGCAAAAGCATATACAAATTTACACCTTATCATTTGTAATTCCAATCGCAGTAAAAACAGAAGAGTATATTTACTAAATGAATTATTTCCACAAAACGAATATATACGCATATTAGTCCATTTTGACATTCCTGTTGATGTCCTATATAAAAGAGTGGCTCATAGTAAACGAAGTACAAATATTTTTAGGGGTAACTATTCTAGTTTCAAAGAAATGCTCAATCGCCAACAGGCTAAATCACTGCATGAGGATACAATAGATCCTATAGAAAACGAGGCTGATCATTTGTTTATTATTCGCAATAGTAAGGATGTAAACCTTAGTATAGAAGAAATTGTTCATCTTGCTGAAGATTTGTCCCCTCCCCCTAAATAAGAGATTTTAAAAATTACATATTCTTAGATTAATATGTAAATACTTCCTCTAGTCACCGCACATGGTATATAATAATAAAATAATCTACTTCTATATGCTCAATTCTACACAAAACAGCTCATGCATATGAAAGAAAAGAGGTACAAAAATATGAAAACAAAACAAACAATCGCTGCGTCTACACTAGCTTTAGCTATGATTGCAGGCGCAAACTCGGCCCATGCGGAAGTAAATGATACTACTCCACAGCAAAATACAGGAGATCGATTAGCTGAAATTAAGCAACATAGACAAGAGTTAGATGCGAAATTACAGCAGCACAAAGAAAATGTGGATCAAACATTAAATGAACTTAACCAAGTTAAGGAAAATGTTGATACTAAGGTGAATGAACTACATGAACGTAAGCAAGTTGCTGATGAAAAAATTAACGAAATGAAACAACATAAACAAGAGTTAGATGCAAAACTTCAACAAGACAAACAAATCGTCGATGAGAAAATCAATGAGATTAAAGAGCATAAGAAACAAGTAGATGATAAAGTTGCTGAAGTAAAAGAACATAAGCAAAATATCGATAACAAGGTTAATGAGATTAAAGAACATAAACAAACTGTCGATGAAAAAGTGAATGAAATTAAGCAACATAAAGAGAACATTGATCAAAAGGTTAATGAACTTAAGGAAGTTAAAAAACAAGTAGATGAAAAATTAGCTGAGTTAAAGAAAGCGAAACAAACTGCTGAGGACAAACTTGCTGAGTTAAAAGAAAACAAGCCGAATACTGGGAATACGTTAGAGGAACTTAAGAAAATTAAAGGCAATTTAGATAGTCTTTCCGCTAACTTAGAACTAGCTAAACAAGATGTGAAAAATAAGCTAGCTGAATTACAAAAGGCTAGACAAGACTTACTAAATAAAATTAACGAAATTAAACAAGCGAAACAAACTGTTTCAGACGATTTAACAAAGAAAAAACAAGACTTAGATATTAAAATCAACGACTTTAAACATACTGAGAAAAAAATTGATGACAAATTAGCTGAGGTACATACAACGAAGCAAAATGTTGATAACAAAATTAATGAAATATCACAATCGAAACAAACGCAAGCAGATAATAGTACTAAAAACAATAACGCTAGAGAACTTCCTAACGCTGGTAGTGAGCAATCAAATAATATGGCTTTAGGTATGTTATCTGTATTAGGCAGCGTTTTATTAGTAACACGAAATAAAATTAAAACGTTATTCTCAAAATAAAGCCATTATACTTATTAAAAACAATTATACAAAGGCCAACCGCATGTGCGGTTGGCCTTTTTCTTTATATTAACTGTCCATCTCTAAGCGTCAATATACGATCACATACATCAAGCATTCTTTCATCATGTGTAATCATAATAGCTGCTTTTTGGCTCTCTTTCACTTCACGTTTCATCATTTCAACGACTTCACGTGCACGTTTTGAGTCTAAGCTTGCCGTTGGTTCATCTGCTAGTATTAAATCTGGGTTGTTCATGAACGCACGAGCGATTGCCACCCTTTGTTTTTCTCCACCAGATAGTTGATTTGGATAATGATTTTTTCTTTCTCCTAATCCAAATGCCGCTAATAGGTGATCCGCACGCTTTTCAGACTCTTGTTTGTTGTCTTTTTTCAGCTTTGCAATATAAAGTAACTGTTCTTTCACATTTAAATACGGAACAAGGTTTGCGAACTGGAAAATGAAACCGATCTTTTTCAAACGTATATCTGTCATTTCCTTTTCGGATAACTGCGTAATATTTTGTTCACGAATGTATATATCCCCTTTTGACGGCGATAATAAAGCACCCGCAATTGATAATAACGTACTTTTCCCTGATCCAGAAGGACCGACGATTCCGATAAATTCTCCAGCTTTCACATCAAGCGATATCGGATGAAGGGCTGTTACTTCTGTATTCCCTTCTCCGTACACTTTACTTACTTTGTCTAATTTTAATAATGAAGTCATTACATCCCGCCTCCAATCGCTTCTAATGCATCAACTTTTAATACTTGATATAACGAAATAAGTGTTCCTAAAATACTAATGACGATAAAGATTGCTGCATATTGTGCAATCATCGGTGTTGTTAATAAGAACGGCATACCTGCTGGTAAAATTTGTTCTAATCCTTGTACAAGAACAATACTGATTACCATCGCAACGACTGATAAGAATAACGCCTGCACGACTAAGCTATTTGCTAAATACGAGTTCTTAGTACCGATTGCTTTTAATACGCCTAATTGCTGTGTTTTTTGCAACGTAATGACGTAGAAGAATACACCGATTAATAACGCAGCGATAACAAGTAAGAATGCAATGATCATCGTTAATGTTCCTTGCTCTTCTTTAAATCCTGGAATACTTTGCAGTACTTCTTTTTTATCGATAACGTGAGCATTTTTAATCTCTTTATCTGTATTCAGCGCAATTGCACTATAATCTTTTTGGTTTGGTTGTGAAATAGATCCCCATACATCTTCATTTACATATACAACTGGTGTATGGCTAAACATTTGATCTTTCGTAAATCCAACGATTGTAAATTCTTTCTTTGAAACAGGATCAATAATTGTATCTCCAATATCGATTCCTTTTTCTTTAATCGATTCATCAGCAACCATTTCGTTATTTGCTGTGCCTAATTTCTCACCTTTTACAATGTTCGGCTCTAAAAATGAATCACGTTCACTTGAGAAAATAGCAACGTCCACTTTTTTCGAACTATCTTTCTTTTCATACGTTGAAACTTTCACACGAAACGGAACTGCCTCTTTCTCGCCTACTTGATTTACTACGTTATCTACATCATCTTTCTTAATTTGTGAACGAAGTAATTTATTTTCCGCATCATCTGCTAAAACGAACTTGTTTGCCTCCATATTTTGAATCGATGAAGCATTATCATATGATAGTCCATTTGCTAATCCTGAAATAACAAGAACTAAAAATGATAATAACACCATAATCAGTCCGATTAATCCGTATCTTAATTTTGATTGTTTTAATTCACGCAGAGCTAAAAACATTTCGCTCGCTCCTTCCTCTTTCTTTCTATGCACTTATCATAAAAAAGAAATATGAACGGAATATGAACAGAAGATTACAGAGATTAAGATTTAATTTTCAGAAAGTATTGAAAATATTTGGAATCCTTGATACAATTCAGTCAAATAATCTTGACCGAGTAATTTTATTAAAGGAGTTGATCATTTTGAAGCCCGTATTAACACTCACTACTTATAGCCAACTAAAAGCATTAAGCGATCCACTACGTGCCGAAATGATGATACGTCTATGCGAACGTCCTTATACTGGACAATTACTATCTGAGAAATTCGGCATTTCAAGGGCGAAAATTCATTATCATTTAAAAGAATTAGAAAAGAATGGTCTTATAGAGATTGTTTATACAGAAGAAAAGAATGGCATTGTTCAAAAGTTTTATCAATCTGTCGCTAAAGGCTTCACCCCTGCCACAGATCTATTACCTCATTTAGAAATATTAAGCGAATCAGGTCGCCAAATCTTTTTACAAATGATAGAAAGAACGAAAAGCCAAATTCTCGCTGCACCAGAGGAAGCTTTTACATTACGAAATGCAAGTGAAGACCCAGCTAAGTGGAATTACGTTTCATCTTGCTGGGAATTTGATGCTACGCCAGAACAATTTCAAGTGTGGGTAAAAAGGTTTTATGAATTGATGGCTGAATTAAGCGAAATTACAAAAAGTGCAGATAAAGATCCGAATAGTAAACCTTATTATATTTCTACTACTGCACTTCAAATTGCTGAGAGAACAATGCACCAATTTATTAAAGAAGAAGAAAAATCGTAATACGATTTTTTTTACTGAGACGGTCAAATTTATTTTACCGAATAAATTTATTATAAAGGAGTAGATTAAATGGACATATTAAAAAACCGGAATTTCCTCTTATTATTTTTAGGGAGAATTTTTACAAACATAGGAGATAGCTTGTATTATGTAGCAGCGATGTGGCTCGTATATAGGCTAAGTGGCAATCCTTTTTATTCTGGATTAGCTGGTTTCCTTACGTTATTACCTTCTGCATTACAATTTCTTACCGGTCCATTCGTTGATAGATGGTCAATAAAAAACACCCTCGTCATCACACAAGTTTTGCAATGCATTCTTATTTTAATCATTCCTATTACACACTACTTCGACCTATTAACAGTCCAATTACTACTCATCATCATGCCCATCGTAGCCTTTATCGAACAATTCGCCTATCCCGCACAATCGAAAGCTTTACCACTTCTACTGAATAAAACACAATTATTAAAAGGAAATTCACTCTTCTCATTTGCGTATCAAGGCATCGATTTAATTTGTACAACTCTTTCTGGCATATTAGTAGCACTACTAGGTGCCATTACTTTATATGTGATCGACTCTCTTACATTCGCGATTACTGCCCTTTTATTTTTTTCATTAAAAATGCCAAAACAAACCGAAACGGGCACATCACTATCAACTAAGCAATATTTCTCTGATTTAAAAGAAGGTTTTTCAATCGTCTTCCGTTCATTAATGAGCGTATTCTTAATCGGTTCAGTAGTCGCTAATTTTTCAATCGGTATGACGATGGCCATACTCCCTTCTTTCGCTGATTCTTTAGGAGGCGTGAAATCATATGGCTTCTTCTTAGCTGCTATATCAGCAGGTAGTCTCATTGGTGCATTATTCAGTTCCTGGGTTGGCAAACGTAATGTTGGCCATGTCTCTATTATTGGCTTTGCGACTGGCGCTATCTTTTGGTTTCTCTCTACAATCGTACCGTTTCAATGGCTATCTATTCTCTTATTCGGCCTAGCTTGGATTCCAATTGGAGCCACGAACATATTATTCGCGACAATTAGTCAAATTGTAATTCCAAATCAATATATTGGACGTATCAATTCAGTGATGCGAAGTATGGGCACAATCGCTATGCCGTTCGGTTCTCTAATTGGTGGATATACGGCAAATGTATTTAGTAGCCAACTCATTTTCGCACTCGCTAGTATCGGAATTTTATTCATTTCTCTTGTATGGCTGCTTCATCCGAAATTACGGGCTTTGCCGAAAGCTGATGAGATTACAACGGATACTTTTGGGGTTCGGTTTAAGGAAGAGCGCGGGAAAGGTGCGGCTTTATAGCAAACCAAACATAACCCCGTTCTAAATTGGGGACGGGGTTAAAAATATAGTTATTTCATTTTGGATGTAAAATACTTCACTAAAAATATAACAATAAAGTCGTTTGAATATCTAAATTTTATTCAACAATAGCACCAACTTAAAACGGCAGTTAACGCTTTGATGGCCAAGCACTCTGCATTTTCCTTAATTGAATAATTTGTCCTGTATGATAAGCATCGTGAAGCATAATATCCAGTAACTTACCCTCAAGTGAATTTTGTTCAAGTTCTTTTTCAGAAATTGCACTTAATACCTGTCTTAAATTACATTGAGCATTTTCAGAACGTTCAACGACCTCCTTCCATTCCTTATCACCATTAGATTGCTTAGTAAGATAAAAGGTTTCATCACCGTCGAGATTATGTGTCCATTCACGGCCTTCCAAGTTTGCAGCAAGTCTCTCTTTGTAATAAATAAGATGATTAACGTTCTCCCAAATGGTTTTCATTCCCTCTCCAGATGGTTTCCACATAGCCTGTTCGGCTGTAAGTCCTTCTATAGCATGTTTAAACGGTGCATACCAACTCTCTTTATCGAATGTTGAATCTAGTGCGTTTAATAACACGTCAACTCGTTTCAAAGTAATTTCCTCCCTAAATAGTTAAAGTTTCAATAAAATCCTTATAACTCTGTAGAGATTCTACATTTTCAAATAAACTTCCTCCTAATCTTATTCCACAAACAAGTCCAATTATAGAATAGGATTACTCATATTTTTTCACTTTACATGTAGAATAACGGACAAAAAAGAAGAGGCGTTCGCAAACAGCCTCTTCCATCTATTTCGGAAGTTCAACCCGAACAGTCGTCCCTTCCCCTTTCGTACTATACACCGAAACTGTCCCTTTATGCAGTTCAACAATTTTCTGCACGATTGATAATCCTAAGCCACTACCTTCTACATTTCTTGCCCTTGCCGTATCTACTTTATAGAAACGATCAAAAATACGATCCATTCCTTCTTTTTCCATACCGATTCCGTTATCGGATATAGAGATTATAACGCTAGACTCTAACTCTTCGACAAAAAACTCAACCGTCCCACCATCATTTGAAAACTTAATGCTATTCGTAAAAATATTACTCCATACTTGATGAAGTAAATTTTCATCACCTTGTATTGTAATGTCTGGTACATCAAATTCAACGGCAATATCTTTTTCACGCCATTTCCATTCGAGCATAAAAATGACGTCTTTAATTTGCTTTTGTAGATTGAATTCTTTTATTTGTAATACTTTTTCTTCTTTATCTAAAGAAGCTAGCGTAAGTAACTGTTTACATAAACTAGACATTCGCTTACTTTCGCCCTCGATAATTTGTAAGTAATGGTTTCTTTCTTCTTCACTCATCTTTTCTGTTTGCAATGTTTTCGAAAATCCTTGTATGGAAGAAAGCGGCGATTGAAATTCATGCGAAACGTTCGAAACGAATTCTTGTCTCATTTCATCTAATTCTTTTATACTTTTCGTCATCTTTTGGAAGCTTGTAGATAACGTTCCTATTTCATCTTTTCGTTTTACGTCTAATTCAATTTCATATTCGCCACTTGCAATTTTTTGCGTAGCTTTCGTAAATTTACGAATTGGGCGAACGATATATCCTGCTGCAATCGCAATAAAAATAATACTTAATAGAACGATAAAACCAAGTAAAACCGCTAAGAAAATTCTCATTTCACCAAATTGTTGCTGAATGTCAGGACGAATAAATAAAGCGTATTGTTTATCACCGTGTTTTAACGGTACACCGACACTATTAATTAATTCATTATCGAAGAATCCTGTAATAAAGAGCCTCGTTGGATATGTGGAAACACCATTAAACGTTTCCCCCTGCAATACTTTACGAACCGTATCATCACTTATCGTTATTTTACGAAACGCGTTGCCGATACGCTTTCCATTCATTTGGTCGTCTACAATATAAATTTCATACCCTAACTTCGCAATAGATTGTAAATAATCATATTTATTTTCTTCATTTTGCTTTTCATATAACGATTTAACTTCCTCAGCATAGTTTAAAATCTTTTCACTATTATACGGTTTTAACTTCACTTGATAATATACATTCGTTAATAAAAAACCGATAATACTACTAAGAAGCATAATACCTACTGTCATAAAAACGAATCTAGAATATAGTGATTTCATTTTATTTCAACTCCAACTTATAGCCGAGTCCGCGCACTGTCGTAATTTGAAAATCATCTGTTCTTTTTGAGAAACGATCTCGTAGTCTCTTCACATGAACGTCAACCGTTCGTTCGTCCCCTTCGAAATCCATTCCCCATACTAATTCAATTAACTCTTCTCTTGAAAATGTTCTTCCAGGATAACTAGCTAATTGCGATAATAATTCAAATTCCTTCAGCGGAAGCAAAATCGTTTGACCGTTACACTTTACTTCAACACCTTTACGATCAATTGTCGTCCCGTGAAGTGTAATAATGTCTGCACTCAACATTTGATAACGGCGCAACAAAGCTTTCATTCGAAAAATGACTTCAGCTGGCTCAAACGGTTTTACAATATAATCGTCCGTACCAGAAATGAATCCTTTTTCTTTATCAACTAACTGATCTTTCGCAGTTAATAAAATAACCGGTATATCATGATACTTCCGGATTTCTTCACATAACGTATAGCCATCAACAAACGGCATCATAATGTCTACTATCGCAAGATGAATATTTTCCTTCTCTAAAACGTCTTGCGCTACCTTTCCATCTTCCGCTTCAAAAACTTTAAACCCCTCTTTTTGTAAATGGTAATGCAATAATTCTCTAATATGCTTATCATCATCAGCTAATAAAATATGTATCATCTTCATTAAACCCTCTCTCGTTCATCCTTCTACATCCTTACATTAAGAAACAATTGGATTTTTTGCAAGAAAAAGAAAAACAAACCAACATTTTAAGATAAATAAAAAAGAATCTATTTTGAAAAAAGATTATTCAAAATAAATTCTTACGTTTTAGTATTAAGATTATTTTAATGAAAAGTAATTTCTATGCTTTAGAAATATCAACAAATCCTTCTCCGAACACATCACGAACATCGTGTATAGCGATGAACGCAGCCGGATCTGTAGTTTGAACAATCCGTTTTAGCTTCACTACTTCTTGCTTATTAATAACAACATAAAGAATTTCCTTCGGAGTTTTCGTGTAATAGCCATGACCTGAGTACACAGTAACCCCTCTGCCCATTAAGGTAGTTACCTTCCCGGCAATTTCATTCGGGTTATCAGAAATAATCGTAATGGCTTTCTTCGGATTTAAACCTTCAATTACAAACTCCATCACTTTCGTTGCTACATATAGCATAATAATTGTTATCATCAGTTTTTCTGCACCAATGATGAAATAAGATGAAAACGCAACAATTAAATCGAAGAACAGTAAACCATAGCTAATGCTCCATCCTAAATATTTATGCGTCATCCTTGCTAAGATAGTAGTACCTGCAGTTGTTCCGCCAACGCGAATAATAAGGCCAATCCCGCACCCAATAAATATTCCTCCGAAAATGGCATTTACGAGCATTTCATCAGAAGCAATCGTCCAACCTTCTGTTAAATGAAGAAATAGCGAGTTCGTAACTACAGCGATAATCGTATAAATTGTTGTGATCTTGTTTAAAAATTTATAACCAGCTATTAACAAAATCGCATTTAAAATTAAGTTGACTAAACCTGGTGACCACTCAAATAAATAGTACGTAATAATCGTGATACCTGTTACCCCGCCCTCACCAAACTCGTTCGGGATAACAAACAAATTGACACCTAACGCAAAAAGAAATGCACCAATAATAATAAAAATAATGTCTGTCGTTCTTTTTTTCATACAGTACCTCACTTCTTATGTAAATATTTATTCTGCTATAAACTCTCACCATTATATCGTGGAATATTCAAATCGAACAGTGGTTTATTTTTATTTTAATATAGGGTAATAAATCAACTTTATCCTATATCCACATGTAATTTAAAAAGTAAAATAACTGTATTTATTATGTACTACAAATAAAGTTTTGATTTCACATGCAGTTCACCCTAAAAAATGTATATGAACACTCTCACTCGCACAAACTTCAAATACAAAGCAAATAGGCGAAGCTATAGAATAGACTTCGCCTCAAGCGTGTAATCATAGAGATTTATATGAGATTTTATATTCATAAATTCCAGAAATAAATTTACTTATCTTTCTCCATATATTCTTTAATCTTTCGTTCTTCCCACTCTTTTCCGAATATCCCAAATGGAAAAGTCGTCAATCCGTGTATAACGATACCAATCCCCCAACCTGCAAGTGGATATAAAAACCATAATTTACTTGAATCAGAACTTATATTTATAATAAAAAGCATTAAGTTCACTAGTATATAAACCGTTAAATGAATGTAAAATGCTTTTAAATTCTCCATTCTTTTTTTAGCTCGTAAATAAACATCATCTCGCTCCACCCTTAAACACCTCTTTCAATATTGTATTTTTAACCTTCGCTCCAGTGTTAACATCATATTCTAATCGGAAATCCAGTATTCTCAAAAAAACATAAAACAAAAAAGTACCCATCGAATTATCATACATATGATGATTCGATGGGTACTGCATGATACATTTGTTATTTACAAGCGTCTAATTAAGACCAAATCCAAACATCATCATTATTTTCAACGTCGCTCTTTACCTCATGAACTTTTTCAATGTTGTCCGTTGTGTTCCAGTTAATAGAACTTCCGCCCCATCCTACAAACTTCATATCAATTTTTACTTTCTCACCAGTATGAAATACTTGTCCCTTTGTTAAGAAAACGTCAATACTATCTTTCTTCCCATTTAGTGATGGATACTCAACTACGACATACTTAGTAGAACCGTCTCCCTCATCTTCCATCGTTCCTATTTTTGATACTTCGCCAATTACATAATCAGGTGAGCCATCTTCTTTCATGTGCATACCTAACTTGTTTGTTGTATTTTCAAATGCAGTTGCAACCATATATTCTGTAAAATTACGCATCATAGATCCAGTCGCTTTTACTTCGTCTCCTATTTTCACATTTGAAAGTGAATCCATATACACACTAACAGGCTCCTCATATTGCTTAGATTTCACAACAATTACACCGTTATCTACTTCTACTACTCGCCCTTCTAACGTCGAGAAATTTGACTCAATAGAAGCGGCACTCGCTTTTGATAGTTCTAATCCTGGTACATTCGTTCCTGATAATGCTGCGATACCTAAAGCACCTGCTAAAATTAATTTTTTCATACCCATATGTAACCTCTCCATTCATGATGATTTTATTTGTTTGATTGGCTAAGACCAACATGTAATCATTATAGTTACAGGTTATAAAAATAACAACCACTTTTCTCATGCAATGTTGCATACTGTAATTTTTAAATATAAATCGATTATTCCTATATTCAACACTACTGCTAAATTCTTGAATATCAGCAGGTAAACGGATTGATGATGAAGAAACTACTGTCATGCAGCATATTTTTCAATGCTACGGTTTGTATAATCGTAGTTCATTACATTATGTAGGGGCGGAATTCATATGTTAATAAAACCAAAGAGATTACAGGCAGGAGATATCGTAGCAACAGTAAGTGCTTCATGGGGAGGAGCGGGTGATTCTAAGCTAAGATGGCGTTATGAGCAAGGAGTAAAGAGATTAGAAGAAGTATTCGGGCTTACAGTTATCCCAATGCCAAATAGTTTAAAAGGTAGCGAATACCTTTATAACAATCCAGGGGCTCGTGCGGAAGATTTAATGACAGCATTTAAAGATACGCGTGTTAAAGCAATTATTACGAATATTGGTGGCGAAGATAGTATCCGTTTACTACCTTATATTGATTTTAATGTGATACGTGAAAATCCGAAAATCTTTATGGGGTACTCTGACGATACCGTGTCACACTTATTTTGTCATAAAGCAGGAATTTCCTCTTTTTACGGTCCAGCAATCTTAACCGATTTTGCTGAAAATATAGAGATGGATTCATATACGATTGAAACAGTGAATCGAACTCTCTTTTCAAATGAGATTATTGGTGAAATTCAACCAGCTAACGAATGGACGAGTGAGCGTTTAGAATGGATAGAAATAAATAAGGATACAAGACGTACGATGCAGCAAAACAACGGATATGAGGTCCTTCAAGGATCTAGGACTGTACGAGGGCGTTTAATTGGTGGTTGTATTGAAGTATTGGAATTCGTAAAAGGAACGGAACTTTGGCCTGAGAAAAAGCATTGGGAGAATAGTATTCTATTCTTTGAAACATCTGAAGAACATCCAGAACCAAATTATATAAAGTATTGGTTGCGAAATTATGCAGCGCAAGGCATTCTGCAAAAAGCAAAGGGAATCATCTTCGGTAAACCGAAAGACGAAACATATTATGAAGAATATAAACAGGCAATACTTAAGATTATGAAGGAAAATAATTTAGAAGATTTGCCGATTCTTTACAATTTAAATTTCGGCCATACCGAACCGAAGTTTATTTTACCTTACGGTGCGATGGCAGAAATTGATTGTGAAAATGGATCTTTCTCTATTTTGGAAAGTGGAGTGGAGTGAAACTTTCAATAAGTAAAGCCATAAGTTTTATAATTATGTTTTCCTGATCCTAGCGTATTTTTATTTTATTAGCTTGATAGCGATATGGCAGGACTCAAATCAATAAAAACACTCCTATGAGATATGACTGGGAATTGTTACTTTTTAAATGATATGGAGATTACTTATCTAATGATAAAGGGGGATTTACGTGTATGGAAGTAACATTTACAGTAAGGAAATGGGATGAAAAACCAATTGATGATACTAGAAAAGATTTCCCTATTAATATTGCCCATGTTGAATATGATATTGATGGGGAATTAAAAGGAAAAGCTTTTGTTGAATACTTATTATATTATTTAGACTCAAATATAAATGATGGTCACTTGGCTACTGCTAAAATTTCTGGATTTTTACACTTTGAAGGAATTTATAAGGGGCAACAAGGAACATTTACAGCTATAGAGCAAGGAATATTTGATAAAGGAAATTTAGATTCCCCAGGAACAATTATTAAAGCTACCGGTAACTTAGAAAGTCTGAGAGGGTCCTATAACTATCAGTTTACAGGTCAAACTAGTAAACTAATTTTAGAATTTGAAATTTAGCAAAATACCCTATAATTTAGTGGAAAGGACATTTCTTGTAATACTAAGAATGTCCTTTTTATTGACGAGCTTATCCAACTATTTTCTAATCGTTAAGAAAAGAACAGAGTATAATACATAAAATTTTCGTTATGGGTGGGAATTAAAACTCTAAGCCTGAGAGGCATGGGCTCCCACTTATTCATTACTTCTCCTACCAATTAAAGAATAATCCCTGAAAAACTCCCCTTCAATACTTCTTTTTCAAGTTGATTCATACATGTAAACATCGCAATAATCTTCGTACGATTTTTTTCATCGGGTTCAAATTTTTCAATTGTTACGTCACATCGAATCGTATCCCCACTAAAAACGGGACGTAAAAATTCAAAATCCATCTTGCGAGCTAATACGTTATAATCACCGCCAACTTTCGTAGGCAGTGTTGATGTTAAAAGTCCTTGTACAACAAATCGCCCTTGTTCATCAGGTGTAACATGATGAACTCCCTCATCCTTAGATACCTCTGTAAATAAAACAACATCTTCTCTTGTAAACGTTCGCTCAAAGGTGATTTTTTCGCCTACTTGCAATTTCATTGATACCCCTCCTCGAAAACACTTTTAAAATAAGAAAAACCGAAACTAAAAATCATTTCGGTTTTTCAATCTAAAGAAGTCTATATTTACTTTAAAGAATGTACAAACAACCCACTGCGCAGTTTCGGTTCAAACCACGTTGATTTTGGCGGCATGACTTCCCCAGCGTCTGCGATTGCTAATAAATCTTCCATTGACGTTGGATATAATACAAATGCTGCTTTATATGCACCGCTGTTCACAAGGCGCTCTAGTTCTTCTAACCCGCGTATTCCGCCTACAAAATCGACGCGTGAATCAGATCGCGGATCATGTATTTCAAGTACTTGGCTTAATAGATGGTCTTGCAGAATAGACACATCTAAACCTTTCACAAGGTCGTTCGCATCAAACGTTTCCTCTTTCACAGTGAGCTTATACCACTTCTCGTTTATATACATACCAAATGTTTTCGGCTCATTCGGTTTATACGGAGAAACATTTGCTTCTTCTACATAAAAATACTGCGTAATTTGCTTTAAAAACTGTTCCTCTGATAAGCCGTTTAAATCTTTCACAACTCGGTTATAGTCCCAAATTGATAATTCATCGTGAGGGAATAGAACGGATAAGAAGAAATTAAATTCCTCTTCTCCTGTATAATTCGGATTTTGTTCTCTTCGCATAAGTCCTACTTTTGCTGCTGATGCAGAGCGATGATGTCCATCTGCAATGTACAAGTTCGGAATATCTTCAAATGCGTTTATTAAAGTGGCAATTACACCTTCATCTGCAACCTTCCAAGCAACATGCTCAACGCCATCTTCTGCTGTAAATGTATAAATTGGCGCATGTTCTTCTTTCCAGCTGCTAATGAAACGTTTCACTTCATCTTTTTTACGGTACGTTAAAAAGATAGGCCCCGTATTTGCATCACACACATCAACGTGACGGATGCGATCTAATTCTTTTTCATGACGCGTTCTTTCGTGTTTTTTAATTGTATCATCATCATACTCATCAATAGATGTACAAACGACAAGTCCTGACTGCGTTCTTCCTTGCATCGTCAGCTCATAAATGTATAATGCTGGCTCCTCATCTTGAATGAACACTTCTTCTCGTATAAATTGCTTTAAATTTTCACCCGCTTTTTCATATACGCGATCATCGTACGGTGAAAGTGCCGGATCTAAATCGATTTCTGCTTTATCAACGTGTAAGAAAGAATACGGATTGCCTTTTACAACTTCTCTTGCCTCTTCACTATTTAATACGTCATACGGTAAAGCCGCAACTTGTGCTGCTTTTTCTTCTACTGGACGAATGGCCCGAAACGGTCGGATTTTTGCCAACTTCCTCTCTCCTTTACACAATCATTCGAACGGCTACAACACCTGAAATTTTGCTTATATTTTCCACAACATTCTCTTTAATTATATCATCAATTCCGTTATCAATATCAATCATTGTATACGCCCAAGAATGTTTACTACGATTAATCATATCCGCAATATTTATATGATGTTCTGCTAAACATCCTGTAATTTGTCCTACCATGTTCGGAACGTTTTGATGCATGATTGTAATACGTTTCTTTCCGATATACGGAAGTTCTACGTTAGGATAGTTGACTGAATTACGAATATTTCCTGTCTCTAAATATTCACGTAATTGACGTGCAGCCATTACTGCACAATTTTCTTCCGATTCAGATGTAGATGCACCAAGATGGGGCGTCGCTGTTACATTTTTCATCTTAATCACATTTTCATTCGGGAAATCCGTTACGTAATGTGTAATAACATCTTCTTCTAATGCTTTTTGAAGAACATTTTCATCTACAAGTTCCCCCCTTGAGAAATTGAATAGACGCATTCCTTTTTTCATCGTCTCTATAGCATGTTCACCAATAAGCCCCTTCGTTTGATTCGTAAGAGGAATATGAAGTGTAATATAATCACACGTTGCAAAAATTTCATCTAGGCTAAACGCTCTTTGCACATGTGTAGAAAGGCGCCAAGCTGTTTCAACTGAAATGTAAGGATCATATCCGACAACGTCCATTCCTAAAGCTAGCGCATCATTCGCGACTAAAGCACCAATTGCACCAAGGCCAATAACCCCTAGACGTTTCCCCGCAATTTCTGATCCAACAAATTGTTTTTTCCCTGATTCAACAAGCTGAGGTACTTCTTCACCCTCTAGATTTTTCGTCCAGCTTACTCCATTAATAATGTTACGTGAGGACATAATAAGACTTGCGATAATAAGTTCCTTTACGGCATTCGCATTAGCCCCTGGCGTGTTAAATACTACAATCCCCTTTTCCGTACATCGATCGACAGGAATATTATTTACACCCGCACCAGCTCTTGCAATCGCCTTTAAATCTTTTGAAAACTCTTCTTGATGTAAAGAATAGCTGCGAAGTAAAATGCCGTCTGGATGATCCATTCTATCCCCTACTTCATAGCGCTCTCCGCCAAGAACTTGCAAACCTTTTTCTGCAATTTGATTTAACGTTTGAACACGAAACATATCCCCATCTCCCTATCTATTTTCAAGCTCAAATTCTTTCATATAATCTACTAATTGCTGCACACCTTCCACTGGCATCGCATTATAAATACTAGCGCGCATGCCACCTACTGAACGATGTCCTTTTAACGTAACGAACCCGCGTTCCTTCGCTTTTTGTAAAAACTGATTATTTAATTCTTCTGACGGTGTTGTAAACGGAATGTTCATAAGTGAACGATACGTAGGATCAACTGGTGAAGTAAACAATTTAGATTCATCTAAGAAATGATAAAGAAGTGACGATTTCATTCTATTTTGTTCTTCAATCGCAGATACCCCGCCTTGTTCTTTTAACCACTCTAGTACAAGCTTCGTTACGTAAATACTAAAAGATGGCGGTGTATTATATAAGGAGTTATTTTTACTATAAGTTTCATAGTTTAACATTGTAGGACAAGAGCGATTTGCCCCGCCAATTAAATCTTTTTTTATAATAGCAATCGTTAAGCCCGCTGGCCCTAAATTCTTTTGTGCTCCCGCATATATGAGGCCAAACTTCGTAACATCATATCGTTCTGATAAAATATTTGAGGACATATCCGCAACTAGCGGCACTTCTTCGAGATGTGGAATATCCACATATTTTGTCCCCTCAATTGTATTATTCGTTGTTATATGTACATAATCTAGTTTTTCATTACCGAGTAAACCATCCAATTTAGGAATCGTAGTAAACTTCTCTTGTTCAGAAGAAGCAATCACTTGTACTTCCCCTACTTTTTCTGCTTCTTGCAGTGCCTTTTTAGACCATGAGCCAGTCAGTACATAACCTGCTTTTTTGTACGTATTCATTATATTTAACGGTATCATAGAAAATTGTAATGATGCACCGCCCTGTAAAAATAAAACTTCATACCCATCAGGAATGTTCATTAATTCACGAAGCAGGCTACTCGCTTCATCAATAATACTTTGAAAATAAGAAGATCGATGACTCATTTCCATAATAGACATGCCTGTCCCGTTATAATTTAAAAGCTCCTTTTGCACCTTCTCTAAAACTGGCAAAGGGAGTATTGATGGTCCTGCAGAAAAATTATACACTCTCTCCATCACCCAGATGACCTCCCTATTTCTCATTTTATTATTTTTTAAACTTTCTGAATTATAACCCACAATACAATATACGGTCAATTTCTTTTCTAATATTATGTCTCAAGACGCGATGGAATCGCTTGCACGTGCATACTATATGTAAACATATAAAAAAGTGTTAAGTACATAATCGTACTTAACACTTTAATAATAGAAGAATAATAGCTAATTGTCCGTAAAGAACCGATCAAAAATTTGATAAATAGCAGAAAGACCAAAGAGCCAATAAATAGTGTCCACAAGCGCCGGCATAGAACCAAACCATTTCTCAACTACATTGTAATCTAACGCTACAAACAACCAATTCAAACCGCCAAGAATCACCAAAATTACTGTAAGGTAAGACAAAAATTTCATTATGATTGCCCCCTAGGTGATAAGATGGTGAAAGGCCTTTCACTAGAAATATATGTAGGAAACTTCAAAACTTACCTATTTTATAAAATTTATTTTCGATACCATCCGTTAATAACTGCCTCTGCTTCTTTACTATGTATTTGATACGCATGTGTACTATCATTAGAGCCAATAAACCAAATTGAAAAACCTTTAAAATATGGTTTCGGTTCTAATACATCTCGGTAAGCGCGCCAGCCATTTAATTGTACATCTTTTGAAAATACATTTGAAACATCTGGATTCCATGGATTTTGTAGTCCTAGTTCACGCGCTGGTACGTTAAATCCACCAAAATAAACTGGCTTTCCTGTTGCATTATGTAATTGTTCCAGTTGTTGAACAACATTTTGTCCACGATTATATACTGTTGTCGCGAATAAACTTTGCTTCACTTCTTCGTATGATGGATTCCTTTTTCCTGAAACTTCAAACCAACTATCGATACTAACAATATCCACCTTTTTTAAATACGGACGATTTATTTTCTCTTTAAACTTCGCTTCATAAGAAGGGTCCCAGCTTGCTGTTAACCACCAGTTCATTTGATACAAAACATTTCCTTTATACTGCTGACGGACAAAATTAATCGTATCGTTCCAATATCCTTCTGCATATTCCATATTAACGAAATTAGAAGCAATCTTTAGTCCATACACATTGTATTTACTTGTAATAGAATTAAAAATATCTTGTAGAATAACCGTTTTCCAATTCCAGAAGAAATCATTAATATTACTTGGATTCCATTCTGTTTCTCCAACATTCCCCTGCTGAATATATGGGAACGGTTCCACTATAACTTGAATATTACGCTTTAATAATTCTTGAATTAAAATGATAGCCTGTTTCTTTTGCGCCTGATTAATTACCATGTTAGTAGAAGTCACATTCGGAATATCTACTTGAATCGGTACATTTACTGTATTTAAATTTAAGCGCTCTACATCAGCTAACACTTTCGCTACATTTCCAACTTCCCATACCGTTACGTTTCCTGATTTTATTTTTCCAGGTTGAACAGTATTTACATCTGCCTGTACGTTTCCTTGAAAACAAAAAGAAAACAACATAATAAACACTCCTAAAAAACTTATTAAACTCTTATTTTTCTTCACAACTTTCCCCCTATAATTTTTGGCTTTCTTGATTATTTTATACAATGTTTCACATATATTCCAGAAAAAATCACATGAAGTTTTCATTAATAAAAGCATTATTCATATAATTCTCCTGAAAATAGTAAGATAAATAAAAAAGAGCGGATTTCCGCTCTTTTTTATCCTTTTACAATTGAAATTATTGAATCCCTTCTGGTAACTTAATTGAATCAAACTTTTCATATGAATCAATCTTTATACTCACAACTGCATCCAACTTTTCCTTATCTGTACTAGCTTTTTTATCTGCGTTACTTTCACTCACTTTTATAGTTGTTCGCATCTCTTCAAATTTATAATCTTTTGTTATTATATATTCAATGTTAAACGCATCCATACTAAATCCTTCCGTTAATTTTTTCATATCTCCATTAATTTTTTGTAACGTATCTACTGCTTCTTTTCCCTTTAATTCAAGTGTAAGTTTATATGTGTCCCCATCCTTCTTTGCTTTCATTTTCTTAGCCAAAGCTTCCGGTAAATCTAACTCATTCAGTAAATTTTTACTGACCATTACATCATTTACATTAAATTGATCATTAGGTATCGTAACTAACTCTCCTGTATCAGGGTTTTTCACTTGAGCAGCGACCTTTCCATCTACTTCATACGTTACAATATCTGTACCACTTATTTTCATTTCAGCTCTAGAATTCTTCAGTTTCGGCTCCATCTGTATTTTCATTTTAATCTCTTCTGATTGGCTGCTCCCCTTCATTGACATAAGAGATGTCAATGTAAGATATTCCTCTTGTTTTAATCCGTCAGCTGCTTTTTTAAAAATATCCTTCGCTACTAACTCTTTTTCTTTTTTTACAGATACTGTTTTAGGTCCACTTGTTTTTTCACTGCTACAACCAGTTGTTAAACCTACTATTAGAGCCAAACTAGATATTACAACCATTTTCTTCATACTGATTCTCCCCATTTCCCGCTTAAAAATATTTTCATTTCATGTATAGTAAATCAACTGAAATAAATATATATACAATAATTATTTAACCTCTAAACTAAACCAGTTATTCAATCCGTATACTAACGTAACTAATGCTCCTATTACACCAAAAACAACAATATTTATACCAATTGATGAACCGAATAAAACAGCCATCATTGACACCATCAGTAATAGCATGGCGATACTATTTATCTTAATTTCTACTATGTCGCCATCCTTTACTTTCTTTTCTTTACTTCCAAAAAAGAATTGTTTTACTTTAATATTCGCTTCACCTAATTCAAAAGGAAGCGTATATTCTTCGTTATTCTCAAGTTTCATTACTACTTCGTTATCTACCTTTACTGCAACTCTTGCTGCTCCGCCCATTATCCCTGTTGCTCTTATTACTTTAATGCTCATATTAAATCCCCCTATTAGATTTCACTGCAACTATTAAGAAATTCCCCTTGTTGCACACTACTTCATCCTCCGTTTAATAAACATAATATTCCAAAAGGTATTATAACAAGTCCCTGTACAATATTTTGTCAAAATTTGTCGTTTTTCTACAAAAAGGATATTTTATCCATTACCGTAGAAAAAAGACTCTTACAATAGTAAGAGTCTTTTTTCTAAAGTAACACTTTCATTAGCGGAAGGATTATTACTTCATAAAGCTGGGCCATCTGCACATAGGAACATACTATCACTTCGGCTGTAAAGTTAATACTTTCCCTTCAATTCCATCTGTATTTAAAGTAGTCATATGATACGTGCCATTTACCCAATCATCTATTTGATCATGATACCAATCGCTTCTAAAATGTCCTGACTGTCCTGGCCCTACGATATGATAACCGTTTGACATATCCTTCGTATCAATAACGAATCGCCAAGAAGCCCCGTGATTTACAATACCGTTATCGCCGTAACTCGCGGCTTGAACGGTAACTTGACTTCCGCCAATCGGAACTGGTTTCTCACGATTAAAAGCAAATAACGCTAACATACTAGATGATTTTGAAATTGGATGTGTAAAAGCAAGTTGATGGTAATCGCCCCACTTCCACTCTGCAACATCGGGTCCATACTCCTTCTGCAATTTCTTCATTACATTCTCGTACGATGTATGCACAACTTTTGTGAAGCCTCCATACTTAGAAAACCATACACTATTTTCCCCGGCTACTTGTTTCCGAATCAATTCATCAACAACTTGTGACTTTCCTTCAAATAACTCCATCACATCTTTCGGTATTTCTTTTGAAAATAACGTATTCGAAATCTCTTTCATTAACAAATGAAAAATTAATGGTGCCGCTTCATCTTTACTATCGTAAAAGTTCCACTTTGTTAATTGTTTTACGCCTTCTTTCTCTACTTCATTTAAAGCTGTTTTATGTAACTCTTTTAAAAATATTGGAGTAAACTCTTTCCCGTATAAATTCTTTTGATCCATCTGTAATTCTTCTAAATCTTTCACCGTATACTTGTCCTTCTCTTGCAAAAACTCTTGAATACGCATTTGTCTATATGGCTGCGCCCACGTATTGCTAATATGGTATGGATAATTATCATCCACAATTTTATTATTCGCAGTTGAAATAAACCCTTGTTTTGGATTTATTACTTTTGGCAGTTGATCATATGGGATATACCCTTCCCATTCATATTCATCAGTCCACCCTGGCACTGGCAAACTCCCATCACCTTTTTTACGCACTGGTATATTTCCATTCGCTTTATAAGCAATCGTGCCATCGTTTGATGCAAATACAAAGTTTTGAGTTGGTGTATGAAAATCTTGAAGTGCCGTTTCAAACTCATTCCAATCTTTCGCTTTATTCATATTTAATACAGCCTTTAATTCAGCAGAAGGCTCCAAAGCAGTCCATTTCAAAGCGAATACTGTTTTCGTTTTCTCTTTTCCTTTATCCGCAAACTCTGAAATGACTGGACCATGCCTCGTAACCGTCACATTATACGGAATTGTTTTCCCCCCTTTTACTTTAATAGATTCGTCAACAACAGTAGCTTTTTCCCATTTATCGTTATACAAAAATTCATTTTCATTATTAGGGTTTCTCTTTTCAATATATAAATCTTGCACATCAGGACCGGTATTCGTAACGCCCCATGCTATTTTGTCATTGTGTCCTAATATAACACCTGGCACTCCAGCGAAAATAACGCCACTCACATTTAAATCTTTCATTTCAAGTCTCGTTTGATACCATATAGAAGGTGTCGCAAGAGATAAATGAGGGTCATCCGCTAAAATTGGCTTACCTGACGCACTCTTCTCACCACTCACAACCCAGTTATTACTACCGTTAAACTCCGGCGGAATTATCGTTTTTGAAAAACTTTGTGCTACGTCCACATTTGTATTTTTCAGTTCAGCGAGCAATCTAGGGGCATCTTTCGGATATGTAGGAAATATCTCATTTGCTTGCTCTTTCGGAAGATTTTTCAGCGCCCAATAACGAAACGCTTGCCCGTGCCAATGTCCTCCTAAATCAAACGCCATATACTTCCCAATCGTTAAAGTATCAACAATTGACCATTCAGCAGGTTCATAACCTAATATAGTAAACTCAACTGGCAATCTCTTTTCCGCTTTCGCTTCACGTATAAAAGCGTTCACCCCATCAGCAAATGACTGCAAAGCAAATTTTGCTTCCCCATCATATTGACTAACAGACGCTTCTGCTGCTCGCCGTAAACCGAGCGTTCGAAACAATTTATCTCTATCAACGGCTGCTTCTCCAACAACTTCACTTAACATACCAGAAGCTTGCCTTCTACTTAAATCCATTTGAAATAAGCGATCTTGTGCTTGCACATACCCTTGCGAAAAATATAAATCATGTGCATTTTCCGCTTTAATATGCGGTACCCCGTTACTATCTCGTTTCACCGTAACAGCATGTTGTAAATCCTCTAGCTTTTTCGTTCCATCTATCTTTGGCATAGATCTCAGCGTATATACGTTCAAAAAAATCACACTGCAAATAATCAATAAAAGAACGATACTACTAGACCAAATAAAAATTCTCTTACCTCTAGTTCGTTTCTTCTTTATAACAACTTCCATATAACCCCTCCTTTCTCAAACTATTCGCTTCTATTTTGAAAGAACCTTTTAAAATAGAAAAATCCTTATATGCTACGGATCATACAAAATGAATCCTTCCTTTTCTTCACTTAAATCTACTTGCCCTTTCTTACACCAATTCCTCAAAATCCCCTTCACATAAGCGAACGTTCGCTTATTATGTTCAAACGCAATTTTAAGTGCTTCTAGTACTACCTTTCCTGAAACTCTTTGTATCCAATCCTTCAATTCCTTCACGATATATGGGGATAAACTACTAATATGTTGTTCATAAAACTTGTACACTTTACTATTGGGAACGGCCTCTTCTATACTTTCTACTTCTTTCTCTTCAATAACTTCTTGTAAACTACTAGTATCCTCTTCTTCAGGCATACCAAAATGCTGCAATAACAATGGAATCTTCCATTCTTCTTCAAGACATTTACGTAAAAACGTATATATGAATTCTTTATTTTTCACAGTCTTTAACTCACGTAACACACACTTCTCTACATTCGTATTTAAAATAGGGTTATAGTGTAGCCAATTTAGTATGTATAACTCTTTCGTTTCCGCATCGTATAAAATCTTTCCGTATGCAACAAACCTATTTAACAGCTTCTCAACAGTCTCCATACTGTAGCCCGTTTCCAGTTCTGCCACACGCTTCGGTAATATGTAAATTCCACATTGCTTCGTTTTCGTACCAGTTAACAAATATATGTAAAAATAACGCTCCTCTGGCGTTAAATCTAATATGAATTCATCTTGCCAAAAGTTCACCTGCACATTACGGTACACCGCCATCTATTTCCCTCCACTCTTTGCTAGCAAATAAGAAATCCCAATCCTTCAATATAAATATAGGAATGTGGGAGCCGTTTTGGCATTCGAATTACAATTTTTTTTACTACTTACTGTAAAGTAACAAAAAGGTTATTTAATCTTGCTACCAAAAATACAATAGACATCTGTCTATGTAAATGACAGATGTCTATTAAAGTCGTTTAAAAATCTAGTTGTTTCATAGACAATGGATTTTTAGGTGAATAATAAAGTTGCTTCATTTGAGAACCAAATAATGAAAATGAACCCTCATAATAAACATAACAAATAGAGTATTTGCATTTAAACTTTATAAAACTCAAATGTATTTTTTTCTAGACATATTGCTTCATCGGAACTTTTAATAATAATATCAAAACGTTGACTGTATGGATGCATAAACACTTTATACTGAATCCGACGTTCTGCATGAGACCGCCTTAAATAATTGATATCGGCTCCCCTTTCAGCAATATCTCGGCTAGACCTTCTCATTAATTCCGTTTCATCATCTGTATAGAAGTAAATTTTCAAATCAAATAGATCGGGATTAATAAATGCGACACACATTCCTTCTACAATTGTCACTTTGTTTTTTGAAGAAATTAACTCGCTTTTCATATAATGCGTATCTATCGTATAAAAATCTAAACCAGCCCTTACCATCTGAACATCTCTTTCTAAAGCAGACAAATGATGCGCTGATGGATGACAAGCCGTCATTTTATAATGATGATTTTCGTTTTGATATGTATAGTCAATAATTGCATGCTTTCGTATGTCTGAACTAACAATATATGGATCTGTATTAATATAATTCACTTCATTTTGATCTAGTAGGTCTACAAGCATATTAGCAAACGTTGTTTTTCCAGCAGCGCCATGTCCTGAAACACCAATAACAACCTGTTCATTAGTCCTACTAATCCAATTTATGATTTCTTGCAATAACTTATCCATCCTTCTCCCCCTTTTACTGATATACTGCCCTTATTTTAATTAGTTAAATATTGAGATGTCCCCTCATCTTATTATACATGAAAGAAAAAATAGCATAATTATCCATCGTACCATCTCTAATTTTATACAACTATATTATTTGTGAACACTTACAACGACGTTTTATGTTTTCGCGCTTGTTTTGTTCTTGTAGTTGTTCTTGTAGTTGTTTTTGTTTTGTTTTTTCTTAGTGATTTATTACTTGGTAGGTGCTTATGAGGGGCTTGGAAGGGGCTATATAGCGTTTTATTCCCGTCTAATTTAATTACACACGCCTCCTACAATCTTCTTATACTGTGTACACCTATAAAATTATATTCTTTCCGAAAATAAAAGTACTGAATTTTCTTCGTATATCCTTTTACTCTTCATATCTTTTTTATTACATTGGAATTTACCTACTCTTGAACATAAAAGAATAACAGCTATTGGTGCATTCGGCCTTGCTGGAGTTGCAGGTGCATTAGCTGCTACGAAAGCGGGACAATTAGCTGATAAAGGATTAGGACAACGAACAACTGGCATAGCCTTATCTTTATTAGTACTTTCATGGCTCCTAATTAAATTTATTAACTACTCTCTATTGTTACTAATTTTCGGCATTATCCTTTTAGATTTAGCTGTGCAAGCTGTACATGTCACCAATCAAAGTATGCTTTTCACAGTGCGCCCTGAAGCAAGAAGTCGAATCACTGCCAGTTACATGATTTTTTATTCTATCGGTAGTGCAACGGGTGCCATTCTTTCAACAAATGTTTATGCAAAATACGGATGGAACGGAGTATGCCTATTAGGTGTATCCGTTAGTGCTTTTGCTCTTTTATTTTGGGCAATGACCTTACAGCAATCATCACAACTAAAAAAAGAATAATTCATTTATATATTTTCTAATATGCATTTTTCTACAAGACTATAGAATACCATTTACTTTTTAAAATAAATCAACGGCATTTTCATATTAAAAATGCCGTTGATTCCAAACTTTTATGTATGCGATTCGCCATGTCATGTTAATGGTTCCTATACTAACGAAATACCTCTATTACAAATTACCTTTAACTTGTCCAACAATCTCATTTATCGTATTCCGATCAAATTTATCACTAATTTCGTATGGCTTACGATCTCCTACTAATTGTACCCCTACGATGTCTTTTCGGTCCTTACCATATTGCACTTCAATAATAGATCCACGCTCTATTTGTTTCCAAATGTGGCTTGCTTCATCTTTATTATCTAAAATAATGCAGTCTTCAATATTTTCGTCAATCCCAATTAACTTGTTATCATCCATATATCCAATCTCATATTGTTGACGTTCTTTCGCTTTGCCGCTTACTAATATACCTTTGCTACCATATGAATAATCCGTATAGTCCTTTTTTTCCTTTTGTACCTCTTTCGACTTTTGTGCTTCCGTTTTTTCAGCAGCTCCACAACCTGTAATAAGACTGATTGGCATAACCGCTATTAATACAACTCTAGTAAATTTCTTTATCATTTGTAACCAACCTCACAAGTTTAACTTTAAATCCCATTTATCCCCTTACCAAATAATAACATAACACTACAGAGAAGATGCCAAAGATAAAATATTATTTACATTCTCCCACTTTAAAAACCGATGCGGAAAGTTATACATCTATTTTGTCTCTTTCCCGTTTACCTTAATGTAATATTCTCATGATTATAATTAGATGGAAGGTCAAAATCACAAACTGAATTGCCAAGGAATTATAGAAAGTAGACATCCTACTCACATACGATTAGTATTAAATTTGAGAGGTATGGAAAACTCGATAAAAAATATAAACTATATCATTACAATTAAAATGGTCTTTATATTAAGGAAGGAAGTGCACAGCTATGGATTTTAAAACAGTTATGCAAGAGCTTGAAGCCCTCGGTAAGGAAAGAACGAAAAAAATATACATATCTAACGGTGCACACGAGCCAGTTTTCGGCGTAGCTACGGGCGCTATGAAACCAATCGCTAAGAAAATAAAATTAAATCAAGAGTTGGCTGAGGAACTTTATGCCACAGGTAACTACGATGCTATGTACTTTGCAGGCATTATTGCAGATCCAAAATCTATGAGTGAGTCTGATTTTGATCGCTGGATGGACGGGGCATATTTTTATATGCTATCCGATTATGTAGTGGCAGTAACTTTATCAGAGGCAAATATTGCACAAGATGTTGCTGATAAATGGATTACAAGTGGGGATGAGCTTAAAATGTCTGCAGGCTGGAGTTGCTACTGCTGGCTTTTAGGGAATCGCAAAGACAATGAGTTTTCTGAAAGCAAAATTTCCGATATGCTTGAAATGGTGAAAAATACAATTCATGATTCACCAGAACGAACAAAATCCGCTATGAATAATTTCCTAAACACTGTGGCAATTTCATATGTACCGCTACACGAAAAGGCAGTTGAGACTGCAAAAGAAGTTGGTATAGTTGAAGTAAAACGTGATAAGAAAAAAAGCAGTTTACTAAATGCTTCAGAAAGTATTCAAAAAGAACTTGATAGAGGCAGACTTGGTTTCAAACGTAAATATGTAAGGTGTTAAAAGTATGAAGGTGTCAATCTAAGTGAGATTGACACCTTTTTTTATGGACATTACTAGATTAATGGGACTCAAAGTTAAAGAGAACCAATCATTCATTTCCCTCTATACATCTAAAACTTCTTCTTTCAATTTATATACTCTATCTCTTTTCTCATCATCTTTGATAAAAATAAGTTTTCCTTCTTTAACAAAACCTTCTAATATTAAGCATACTTGACCATATGCTTTAGGCTTATTTGTTGTGAATCTTTCATCGGGTATTTTACCAGATCGTATTAATCGTTCGCATAGCTCAAGTACACTTATTTCTTCAGAATTAAGTAATTCCAAAATAGCTTTTTGCAATGGCGATAACGGTACGGGTATCTCAGCTACCTCCACCTTCTCTTTTTCTTCTTCAAATAAATCTTCAAATGAAATTTGATTCATTACATCTTTTCCTTTCTCACAATTAATTTATATAACATGAACTGAATCCTATATGTACTGGAACTTTAAATATTATGTATTGTTATGTAGTACTTACCTTATTACATGAATTTCAAACTCATGTCCGTAATTCCATATAGTATGTTTCGATTATACCAAATATACGTTCTGTCTTCTATTGTAGAATTTTTTATAACAGGAATGAAAGTAATAGTGAACATTTATCTCCTTTTCAGTTTTATAAACCATGTAAAAAAACAGAAGAAGTTCACATAATAAAATTATAGTTCCTCATTAATTTTCTACGCTAAAACGCAAAAAAGCACTTGTTGCCTTTAATTGACAATCAAGTGCTTTAAGTTCATATGTTTTTAAGTAGCGTAAATTTGTAGTAACAGTATGACACCTTTTGTACATCATGACAAATACTATATTAAAACTTACGAGTTTGTACGAGTTCGTTAGTTTAATATACATTCCATGTTGTTTATATTTATCGCCCGTTAAAATGTCATCTCGCCTAAGCTCGTACTTTATTTTCTATTCTATCATTGCACACAGTACTCCATGACGGTACAACCATCATGAGTCTTTACTTTTTAACAGCCTGTTTTAAATTGCAACATCCTGATAACCTACTTCAATTATTTTTTCATTTAATAGACGAAGCCCTAATCCATTTTCTATATCCCATGTACAGTTAAATGTAATTCCAATATCTCGCCCTTCAAAAATATCCGCATATGGAACAACAATTCCATCTAAAGTTATCATTTCTAGTATTTGATCAGGTGTTTCAATTAATGGATAATTTTCATTTAATCCAATATCATAACCTAGTTCATGTCGCTTTTGTTTGTAATAGTCTAATATTGATTGCAATAAACTTGGCTGTAAATCCTCCCAATTCTGCATTAATGCTTGATATGCCATATACTGCTCTTCATCAAACTCTCCATCTTCTTCACCATCTATCATCAAAGATATCTCAGATTCTTTTCCAAAAAAACGAATAATGGTATCCTTAGTCCAACCATACTCATACTCAAGTTCACCAAAAATCGGATCGTTTATAGTCATTTTAAAATCTCCTCTTTTTATTTATTAGCAAACCCTCCAGGTTTAAAAGCTCCTGCGTTTATTTCCCCTACACCACCAAGGTGTCCGAATTCACTATTTATTTTTGTTGGCACGAGTTGCATTGTTTTAACATCATTTAATTCATGCCATGTTAATTTATTTTTTTCTCGATATTTTTTTATATCTCTTGCACTGATTTTACCAGATTCCATCCCAAATTTACTTGCTAATTCAGTTGAACCATTAATCTGGTCAGCTAATTTTTGGTCTGATTGAACAAAATTAGCTCGTCTGGCTTTCCCTCCATAAGTTCCTTTTCCTCCAAGCATATAGTTGATTTCAACTTGTGCCTTTGCTGTTGGTGAAAAATCAGGAACTGCATTTTTATATTGAATACCCTCAATCCCAACTTCATCTAAAATCTGTTTTAATTGACGGTCTGGTGGTGGCTTAAGTATGCACTTAGATTCACCCCGTATTCCCTCAAATTCAACCTTTGGATTCTCTAATGCAGGTGTCTGATTAAGCCTTGCCTCATAAGAACTAGCAAAATCAGTTTGCCTAAAAGCAGGTGGAACTTCAGCCTCTCTATTACCCGTACCCTTAGAAACTTCATCGACTTTCCTTTCGAACTTGCTAATTAGATTTCCAAGCTTTTCCGTATCAACTTGGAGGGACCTCAATCCGAATAAATCAGCCGTTTGACTAAGCCTAACCTTAACAGGAATTGGAACATTCTGATATTCCTTTTTCCACCGTTAAGCCGTGCTCATTCCGTCATAAACAGGAAGCTTGTATTTAACTTCATAAATACCTAGAATATCCGGATGTGGCGTTTTTGTTACACCTTGATTAATATTCTTTATCGGATCACCGAAGTTGTCTAAAATGTACTATTCAAAGTTTTCAAGGTTGTGTCCACCTTTTATACCTATAGTCGGTTTTGCTTTAAAACCTTTTACTTCAATTAAATGCTTATCATAACCAGTCTTAAAATTCACTTTAATTTTCGGATTAACTTTAGGAACTTCACCCGTCCCCTATGTTGTACTTTTAAATAATTCGGGGAAAAAGAAGAGGCTTTCTCTAGGTCGTTAGACCACAAAGAAAGCCCCGTTTAAATTAAAGAGATTAACCAACTATTAACTAATTCCAATCAATAAAATCCTATCATTAGTTTTCAGGAATATATAAATTATCTACAAATTCAGAGAAACTTTTAGAAATTAGTCGGATGTATTCCTCTCTTAACTCGTTATCTTCTTCAAAGTAATCCATATCACAATGATATACACTACCTCTATCTTTCCCATCAATTGATAAACAAATCAAACTCCCCGCGGGGTCAATTCCAATTGGAAGAAAATTACTTGGTACCACTTGCATCAAATTATAACTTCTTAATTTCTCTTCTAGATTTATTTCATTTTCTATTGATAGAGGAAAAAACATTGAAACAGACGATGTTATTACGCCTTTCTTAGTTGTATCATTAGTTTTAAATCTTCGTTGCTCAGTTTTTCCTCCATTTTTAGACAGCAAAAATTGTTTATAATCATCAGGTAACAATATACCATACTTATTTTCGAAATCTTCGATATCTTCAATGCCAATAGGGGTAAAAGTATATTCAAAATCTAAATTCCTCATACAATTAACCTTCTTTCCTGTTCATTTTGTTTTTCTCAATCAGAGTATAATCTCTCAATCAATTCAGAAAAAGAGTCGCATATTAATTTAATTTTATCCTCATTCACTGATTCCTGATCATAGAAAACTACTGACGGAGAATCTTTAGTATCACAGTAATTAAAACAAATAAGTCCCCCAAATGGGTCTCTTGCAAATGGAATAATACCTTCCGGAAGTGAAGTTAATTCATAAACAACTTCTACATTTGCATCTTTGCTTGTAAAACTTAATAGACAATCAAAGACTGCTCCACCCTCATCATCATTAATATCATAAATATTAGGCTCAGGATAACCACCGTTATTTTTTTTAATGCATTCACGGTAATCATCTGGAAATCTGACACCAAATGAATTCTCCACAGCAATAATTACTTGCTCATCTATCGCTCCATCCGTAAATAGCCAAGTTACTCGGCTCATTTTATCATCTCCAAAATAATTTTCTTCAGTTTACCTGTTCTACCGTCATCTCCACCACCCCAAATTGCTCTACCACCTGTATGACCCGCAACCTGATGTTCATAGTAATCAACAAGTTGCATTTTACCAGTCTCTTGATGATGATGCCATGTGACTGATTTTGGCTTCTTACCTAATTTGAATAGCTCAATATCTGTTTGGCTGAATTGTTTTGCTAAGTTTGGATCTTTCATTATATCGTCATATAATTTTTTTGAGAGATATTTAAACTGCACTGAGTCAGGCTCTATATGATATGACTCTGATAAAGATGTTTCATATTTTGAATTAAAAATTGGGTAACCATCTTTATCATATTTAACTTTATAAGTTTCCCCATTTTTCTTAGATGTAAATGTATAAGTAGTAATTCCTGTAGAATCATCTACTACTTTTTCTTCAAAATCTCTTGGTTTATTAGGTTTTCTACTATAAGGAGGTAAATCTCTAGCTGCTTTTGTCATAGCTTCTTCATATTCTGCAGTTCTTTCATTAGTCGGTTTAATTTTTTTAGTTTGAGTACCTTCACCCGTACCCTTAACCCCACCACTCTCCAAATTCGAGATCCTACTCTGAACACTCGACTTTGAGGCATCATGGGCTTCTTGTAATTTCCCGCTATAGTTCGTTCCAGTTCTAGCGACACTTCCATCTGGCAGTATTTCTACACCTTTAAAGATTTGGGATACGGAGTCCACACCTTTTGCTAATTTTCAATTATATAATACTAGCAATTTATGTTAGCCTTAATTCATAAAAAATTACTTTTTATAAATTCAACCCAAGTTTCTCGTTACCACATTTCTATATTATAACATTAACTCAATCGTATCTTTTAAAGCTTCATTTACATTAATAGCCTTTTAAATAAAAAAACTGAAAGAGGATTTATCCACCTTCCAGTTTCTTCGTTCATTATTCTATCGGCCCCATAAATTGAGTAATTAAATAAACATGCTCGATAAGTTTGACTTTTTGTAAGTTTTCTACTTTTTCTGGTCCACCTAGTGCAAGTAAAGGTGTGTAACCAAAACATTCATCAATTTCAAGCCTTCCGTATTTATTTAATGCCTCCTGATAATGCTTCCAATCCAATGCTTTCTCTAAAAAATAATCATCTTTCGTATTTTTAAAGAAAAACTTAAATTTTCCAGCTACTACATCTACCGTACCTTTTCGATACTTAAGTAATAATAAATAGTTATTTTCCCACACAAGAATATCTCCCATACCTGTTGTAAAAATTGGGATAGCTTCTTCATAACGGATATAACTTTCCTTTAATATATCTAAATATTTTTCTGGATTTATTGCTCTTAAGTATCCATTTAACATACTCCCAAACCCATAGCATTTCCATAAATCTATTATTTGATCTGGAACTTTCCCTGTATACTTTTCAATAACCTCTGTTGATGGTTTTTCGAAAGATATAAAATCATTTATATTTTCCATAGTATCCCCCTACTCCGATTTCAATCTAACATTAAGATATATCAATTTTTTTTCTTCCTCTGATAAGGTGTCAGCAACTCGTCTAATTTCCTTATCCACATTACCAATCCTGCTTTTCCACTGCGAACCTATTGATGAATTAATTCTAGAATCACCCATGCCAGTTATTTTTAATGGATTTCCACCCGCAATTTGATCTGGGTCATGTAATGCAGCTTTATCCTTTATCCACTTTAAAGCTTGCTCTTCTGCTTCCCTAAATGAAAAACCTTCTTCCATAAATTCATCTATTTTATCTTGCACAGCTTGTTTTCGTGCTAATCTTTGAGCTGAATTTGCTTGTTTTGATCTTCCATATTTTAAAAATTGGTTCCGATTCTGAATAAACTCATCAACTGTCAATTTCCCCAGCCCATCTTCTTGGTTTTTTAATTGTCGTATAAACTCATCTTCATTATGTTTTGGATTACGTTTAAATTCGATTCCAATTTCGTCAGTACGCGAGCTATTATTACCCACTCCGCTAGTTTTATTACTTCCTTCTAATTTACTATGCCCATGAGCAAGTTGATAAGCGTCATCCTTAGCTGCCGTACTTGCCTTTGAAAACTTTCCAGCTACTTCTCCAACAGTTGAAGATTCTATATAAGGAAGCTTCATTCCTATTCCAGTATCCACCGTCCTAACTGCTACTGGAATAGGAGTATTTTTCATAGCATCTAGTGCATTTTTTAAAGTCTTATTTTCCTTAAGCGATTGTACCACATTTTTACCCAAATTTGGATTAAAACCAGGCATTCCTTCTTTGAATTTTAATAATTTCGCTAAATCTGCTAATTCACTCGTGCCTTTGAATGCTTTTACTCCTTTTCCTACTGCTCCAACAACTGGGATTGCATCTAATCCGCCAAAAATGATGTTTCCTACCCGCTCTTCTTGGCTCAATTTCCTATGTGTTCCCCAGTCTTCTCCGTCGATACCACTTTTGATTTGTACCGCGCCGTATACAACTGCGGCAGCGGCCCCGAGTGGTGGGCAAAGGATTGTTGTGATGATGATTCCTACGCCTATTCCTATGTCTCGCACCATTTCTAGTTTTTTCTGTTCATCTTCTATTGATTTGTATTCAAATCCTCGTGTGGATGGGACTACTTTCTTATATTCTTCATAATTTAGTTTTGCATCTGGATTTTGTTTTTTTAGTTCTTTGTATTCCCCTCTCAGTACGTTATCAAATGCAGGTGAATCTTTAAAAATATCTTCTACAGTTATTTTATCTTTTTTTGTTTTTATTGTTTGCGGTACACTTCCGTATCCCGCGTGCGCATCTGGTAATACTGTCGTTGTTGTAGAGCCAATTCGGTTATTTGTTTCGAAGCTAAGAATAGATGTATCTCTCATTTTTTGAGCGAATTTATCCATTTCTACTAAAAAAGGTTTATCTATATGTTCAGACACCAATCGCCCTGCTTCTCCGCAATATTTTTGTAATGTCGAATAGCTATCAAGTAATTCCCCTATTTTTTGCGATTGATCTTTTGGGCTAAAATGTATACTACCATCTGAGTCTAAATCTCGTATTCTTCCATCAATTCTTTTTAATGATTCATTTGCGTGCCGTAATTTTATGAGTGCATCTTTTGTAATTCGATTCATACCATCTCCCATGTTTTGCCATGGTTCAGGTCTATATTTCACATCCATTTCGTTTTCATCCCCCAGCCGTATGATGATTTCTACAACTTACTTAATCTTTCACGTAATTGTTCGTCCTTTTCAAGCATTTCCACGCATACATTTCCTACAACTTTCGCCGACCTCAAATAGTGTTCAGACAATTCAAGTGTTTTGTGTAATATATCAGGATATTTTTCAATTACTCTCATCGCTTCACCTTTTTGATAAAAATCACTGCTTAATAAACTCTCAATATTTGTTCCAATGACGTCTAAATGGATTTTATATATATTTTCTAACTTCATTACTATATCAAGTAGTTCTTGAAAATTAACTAATACTTCTTCTCCACCACCAGAACCACTATCTCCCATTGATACTTGCATTATTGAATACCTCCTAACGAGAATTGTCTCGGGTCAATTAACTTTTTATATGGCATTTTTAACACGTCATACAATTTCTTATTAACCGCATAGAGGCTCACCCAGTCATATCGATTACGATCTACATCTATTTGAACGAAATCTTCTCCTTCAGTGAAATATAAGAAACATTCCCATTTTCCTCCTCTATTACTTCGAGGCCTCGTATACGTTTCTATCGCTATAACGTCTTTATTTGATAAATCTTTTCCCTCAAATGTTTGTTGTTCTGCCTCTGTCATTCTCTTTGAGAAAAATGTATCTTCTATTTCTCTCGGTTCTCTCAATAAGAAGGGTATGCGTGTTAATAATGAAAAATATACGTCCGGTTTTGGTATGTAGTCGATCTCGTATTTTTTATTTGGTTCTATTTCTGTTAATACAGCCACTCGGTCTTTATCCTCTTTTAAAAAGCCAATTAATACATTATTCATTCTCGTGTATTCATGACAATTTTCATATTCCTTTAATAGCTCAATTATTTGAAAAGCTGCAGGGGTAATTCCGTTTTCACTTGTAAGTAGGCCTTTTTCTTTTAAACTCATAGTTGCTTTTGTGACACATTCTTCATCAAGTAAAATAATTACGTCACGGTTTGGCAATCCAAATATATCCGTAACCCCGGCTGCACCTGCGAGAACATATAATTCAGCTGGTGCAAAATTCCTTTCTTTTCCCATTCTTTTATCCCTCATTTCTCCATCACAACTGTTTTATCGCCCTTACTTCCGATCTATCTCCGTACGTTTGAATACTTTTATCTAACTCTTTCAAAGCTTTCGTATGTCCTTCAAATGCATCTACCAGTTCTGAGTTATATTGAATGATTAAATCTAGATAACTTAAAAAGGCATCTCTCGTTTTTCCATTCCAGTTCGCACATGTAACGTATGCTTTTAAGTTTTTCGCTTCGTTTAAAGAATCCTTCATACCATTTTCTATGTTTTGTGCGTAAGAAATGGCACTTGCAGTGTTACTTCCTATAATTTCAACCTCTTTACCACTCATGTAGATTCCCCCCATTCTTTGTATGCTTAATGGATAAGTTTTTCAATTTCCTTTTTCTTTTCTTCAAAAGCCTTAGTCGCTGCAGCGTATGCTGACGCTTTCTCCGCTTCTGCTTTAGCTTTATATTCCAAATACTTTGCATAAGCTGTACCTTTTGCAGATCCAACATCGCTTAATGCACTTTTAAAATAGGATACTAATGTATTTAATTCTTCATCCTTTTCATGACGTTTTTGTTCAAATTCAACTGCCGGAATTTTATTAGCTTCCAAGCCATTACTTTTACTCTCATAATCTCTCTTCGCTGATTCAGCCTCTTGAATGAATTGCTTTAACTCTCTTTCTTTATCTTTTAAATAATCATGTAAATCATCATACCGATCTCGTTTCCTCGCACTTTCTGTAAAACCAGACGCATTTAAAAAAGCATTGTACAATTCATCTAACATCTTTCTCCCCCTTTATTACAATAATTATGTAGTTAAATTCATATATATAAATATGAATATTCATTACATTAAGAATTAACAAATAATTATTTTTGCATATTGCTATTTTATCAAAGGGGTTTTAACATTTCCATATTTTATAAATAGCTTTCGCATTTTTCTTCAATTGTAATACCTGAAAAGCAGGCAGTCTTTAAGGCCTAATTAAGTAAGTATTCTATGTTACGAATGAAAAAGGATCTGATATAAATATCAGATCCTTTTTCACTGCTTCTTTTATAAATTTAATTTCTTGATACATACATCGTTTCACACGATAACTGGTTCATACGTGCTCAAATTATCATACACAGTTTTTACAATACTAGGCGGAAGGTTAACACATCCTCAGATCCACCTTTTCCTGTGGCAGTGCATAATGTTTAATAGAATCAAAGCATATTTTTACTTGCCTGACTTAATTTTTTCGCTATATTCTTCTAAAGTTAACCCTTTTTCTTTTAGATACACAGCAACTTCTTTTCCTACATAACGATAATGCCATGGCTCATACTTAATGCCAGTAATATTCTCTTTATCTTTCGGATAGCGGAGAGTAAACCCATACTCTGCAGCATTCTTATCTAACCATTTGAATGCATCAGTCGTTTCAAATTTTGCATTTAAATCTTCTACCGTATTCTGCCATTCAACTGAAATAATGTCTAACGCTAATCCCGTATGATGTTCACTTGCACCAGGATACTGAAGATATTCCAATGCTTTAGCACTAGCCTCTTTATCCGACAAACCTTGAGATTTATAGCTTTTAACTGAAGCATCATAATAAGTTTGTTGTAATTTTATAGCTCGATAACCTGATCTTAAATAAAGATTGATTCCCTCTTTTTTTGCAGCTGCTACCATATCCTGATAGGAAGTTGCAATTCTACTATCTATTTTCATATTTGGCTTCGCATTTTGGGTAATACTTGTTAATTCAATTCCTAGTTCCTTTGATAACATATGCTCTCTATTTACAAGGATAATTCTCCAATCATTAACATCAGAGATAGGTAAAACATCTTTTTTATTCGCATTTATCTCATTTTTATTTTTATCGTTATTATTAGTAGTTTCCTGAGATGTTTGCTTTCCACTACAAGCAGCAAGGCTCCATCCCATTGCCAATACCAATGCTAAAATTATAATTTTTTTAATTGTATCTCATTCCCTTTTTGTTTATTAGTCTTTATACCAATTTCCCAACACATCTCTAGGGATATCCTTGAAACTCTCTAAAGAAACGGGGCCGACAAATTTTTTAATCCCATGATTTTTAGAATCTTCATCCGAATAATCTTTTAAAAATTGAATTTTAAATTGTTTCTTACCATCAGCATAGTCGGTTACTGTCGGTACGAGTGCCGCTTGTCGTATACCAAAAGTTTTATCTTCATACTTAACAAATTGTATATAAGATAATCCTCCTACCAATGTTTCTAATTTTTCTTGAGCAGAAATAAGATTTCCAAGAGAATAATAGATTAGCGTTTCATGTCCATCTTTATTTTGTTTCCACTCAATTGGTTGAATTACATGTGGATGATTTCCAATTACTACATCTACACCTAAATCTGTTAAATATTGAGCAACTTCTTTTTGTTGCTTTGAAGGTGTAGAGGTATATTCTACTCCCCAATGCACCATAACAATCACCATATCGGAGCTACTCTTTGCCTTTTCCACATCATTTTGTATCGCTTTTTTATCCATTACATTTAATGCCCAAGACTTATCAGCTGGAATTTTAATTCCATTCGTACCGTATGTATAATTTAGTAACGCAAAACGAATACCATTTTTTGTAATCGTTTTTATTTCATTACGCTCATTTTGATTCTCATTAATGCCTAATGGGATAACATCCGGATATTTCTTCCAGTATTCTCTTGTATTCGCAACACCTTTAATACCCATATCCATAGCGTGATTTGTCGCTTGCGTCACTATATTGAATCCAGTGTCCACTAAAGATTGACCTACTTCTTCAGGTGTATTGAAAGTCGGATATCCCTGTACTTTTAGATTATTTCCTGCTATTGGAGTCTCCTGGTTCACTATAGCAAGATCACTTGATTGAACAGCTTTTTTGATATTTTCATAAATATAGTGATAATCATATGAACCGTCTTTTTGTTTGCCATCTTTAATTACTGCATCATGATATAAATTATCACCCGTTGCCATTACATTCACAACCGATTTTACTTTTTTATCTTCAATAAAATTAGGAGACTGTTGAATGGGACTTTTCTCTACCCAGTTTGGTGCTTTTAATGATGTATCTGTATTTGATTGAGCCGGTGGTGATGAAGCTTTAGATGACTTAACATCTGTATTATCACAAGCGGTTAAAAGTACTAAAAAAATAAGACATAATAAAAATTTATTTTTACTTCTCTGTAAATTATGTAACATGTAATCCTCTTTTCTGTTCTATTACTTATAACCAATTTTAACAAATAACTTTTTAAACAACGTATTTTGGTTTTACACTTCATTATGGAAGGACACTCTGTTACATCTGCTTCGGAATATACGGATAACCGTTTTCCACTTTCTAACAATCTATCGATTCTATTAGAATTGATAGATTGCTAAAAAAGCATTATCCACCAGGATGCCGACTAGATTCCAATCAACATCCTCCATATATTGAATTTGATATACCTCTTCCAATTGTAGTAGCTGGTTAATCTAAACAAGAGAGGAGATATAGCCTCTTCTCTTGCTTTACATTTGTGAGTGGCTCCAAAAAGAGGGAATCGTTGCCATCCCCTCTTTAGATAGTGCAAAATTTTTGTACCTATTTTCTTTAAGTCGAGCGACAATCATTATACGAATCACAATAAGTAAGACCCAAGAACTTATTTTACCAATATATTAAAAAAGTAGCAATATCACCTGCGATTCATATAAAGAAGCCAATTAGGAGAAATGAAAAAGGAAGTCGTTATCTCTATCGTACAATTGATAAAGATGATGTAGCTCAAGTATTAAAAAAGTTAATCTGTACTATTAACAACAGTTAAAAGAAAAAAATAGTTATTTCCTATATCGAAAATTATGTAAATGAATACTGTTATGAAACGACTATACGATGGCACCGTTATATTTCCATAAAACTAACAAACTAAAATACCACGTAACATTACAAGAGTTACGTGGTATGTAAACGATGAAATATTAAATTTTCACTGATTGTTCTTCTTGATAAATAATCTCACCATCAATAATAGTTATTTCTACTTTTAAATCTTTAATTCGGTTTGGATTCACACTTAAAATGCTGTCATTTAATATAACTAAATCCGCCAACTTTCCGACCTCTATGCTTCCTTTTATCTCTTCTTCAAAACTCGCATAAGCGCCATTCCATGTGTATAGTTTAATAGCTTCCATTACACTTATAGATTGATTCACACCAACCTCTATTCCAGACTTCGTTTTTCTATTGACAGCAACATGAATTCCTAATAAAGGGTTATAGTCGGTAACTGGTGCATCCGAACTACCTGCTGCAATGATGCCTCGATCAATATAATCACGAGCAGCGTACATATGATTAACACGATCACCATAGTGCCGTACATATATCTCTCCGAATTCATATGGAAATGGAGGGTTTGGAATTGGAACTATCTCAAGTTTTTTCATTCTCTCTTGTAAATCTGGTGAAGAAATTCCCGCGTGCTCGATTCGATGACGATGATTTTTTCTTGGTGATTCCTCTAACGCCCTTTCTACACAATTTAAATACATTTCAATAGCTTTATCACCTTGTGCATGCACAGTGATTTGATAACCTTTTTTGTGAGCTTCGCCTAACACTTGATAAATTTCTTCCTCATTATAATAAAGAATGCCATAATTGTTACGATCACTCGAATACGACTCACGGGTTGCAATTGTAGGTCCAGTGCTACTTCCATCTGTAAACAGTTTAGCTGGTCCAACCTTGAACCTCTCATCTCCGGTACCAGTTATCACACCAGCTTCGACCATTTTATTAACAAATTCATGGGAGTTATTTATTTGACATATCATTGCATATATTCGGACACGAATATCCCTACTCTTCACAGCTCGTTGTAGTAAACGAAAACTCTCAGGTCCATCTCCACCTGCGTCATGTATACTCGTTATACCAGCTGCAACGAAATGATCTGATGCAATTTTCACAGCCTTCATCATTTCACTTTCTTTATAACTTGCAACTTTACTCATCTCCATATTTGCTGCTTCAATTAACCTTCCTGTAAGCTTTCCTGCCTGATCCTTTTCAATAACTCCCCCACTCGTGTTCGGTGTGTTCTCGTTAATTTGCGCAATTTCTAATGCTTTGCTGTTCACTACGCTTATGTGGTGACAAGTACGAGTTATAATAATAGGATGGTCAACTGAAATGTCATCCAGCTCAGTAATTGATGGATAACGCTTTTCCTTCACAGCGGTTTCATTAAAGCCCCAAGCACGTATCCATTCACCTTTTGGCGTTTCTAATGCCTTCTTTTTTAGGTCATCTAACAAAGCTTCGATAGAATCAATATGTTCAGCTTTACAACTGACAGCCAACTGATTTTGTCCATAAGAAATGAGGTGCAGATGGGAATCAATGAATCCAGGAAGAAGCGTTTTTCCTTGCAAGTCAATTACATCCGTTTTTTCTCCTATAAAACTCTTAACCTCCTCATTCGAACCAACAAATGCGATACGATTATTTTGTATTGCCACAGCTTCGACTACTGTATTCTTTTGGTCGACTGTAATAACTTCTCCATTTAACAAGACAACATCAGCTTTCATAAACTCAACCCTTTCGGAATTACCCTTTTCGAGTAATTCATTCCGTATTTACAGTTACATCTCTCAATAGGATCTTCCGCCTTTTAACAAATTAAAGTTGAGCTAAACACTCTTTTATTGTTGTAACGATAAAAGTAAAGTCTTCCTCTGTAATGTTTAATGGCGGTGCAAATTGCAAAATATTATTGTAACCGGCAACAGTGTCACCATTTTTACCGATAATTAGACCTTTTTCTTTACAAGCATTGATGACTTTGTTCATCTTTTCAATGGAAGCCGGTTCTTTTGTTTGCTTATCTTCCACTAGTTCAATACCTAAAAGAAGACCTTTTCCGCGAACATCTCCTACGTTTGGATGTTCTTTTACATCCTCTAGTTCATCTAACAGTCGTTCACCCAATTTCTTGGAACGGTCAATGAGTTTCTCATTCTCCATAATTTCTAAATTTTTCAAAGCTAAGGCACAAGCTGCAGGGTTTCCTCCGAACGTATTCACATGGCGAAATCGATCATAATCTTCGCTGCCTACGTACGCCTCATAAATCTCTCGTTTAACTGCTGTTGCCGCCAAAGGCAGATACGCACTTGTAATACCTTTTGCCATCGTAATGATATCTGGTTTGACACCGTAATTCATAAATCCAAACGGCTTCCCTGTCCGCCCAAATCCACATATTACTTCATCACAAATGAGCAACGCACCGTGCTTCTCGCAAATTTCTTTTACTTTTGCCATATATTCATCAGGAGGCATCAAAATGCCGCCCCCAGTAATAATCGGCTCCATAATTACGCCGGCTACTGTTTGACTTAACTCCCATGTCATGACACGATCGATTTCATCAGCACTTGCCAGTGTACGAACATCTTCTGGATTACGATACGTATCAGGCGGTGCTACATGCAAGAATCCTTGCCCAAGTGGTTCATATTTATACTTTCTTTGTGCTTGTCCTGTTGCCGCAAGAGCCCCCATTGAGTTACCATGATAAGCACGATAGCGTGAAATAAACTTATAGCGTCCATGATCACCTTTTTGCTGATGATATTGACGAGCAATTTTAAACGCTGTTTCATTTGCTTCCGATCCACTGTTAGAAAAGAAAATAACGTATTCATCATCAAGCCATTCATTCAATTTCTCTGCTAATTTAATAGCAGGAACATGACTTTGTGTCAGAGGAAAATATGGCATTTCTTCCAGTTGTTCAAAAGCCGCTCTTGCAAGCTCTTTACGGCCATATCCAACATTCACGCACCAAAGACCGGACATGCCGTCTAAATAACGGTTTCCATCAATATCCGTCACCCATGCTCCTTCTGCTTTTGTAATAATTAAATTCGTTGGATTAGGGGATGCTCCTTTCATTGCATGCCAAAGGTACTTTTCATCTGCTTGTTTCAAACTTAGTGTTTGCTCTGTCGCTTGCACAATCACCAACTCCATTCTATCCGTTTATGATTTTCTATCACTCTATCAATAACGAGCCGTAAGCATTTTCTTGCGCGTATAAAATTCTACGCCATCTTTTCCATTTGCATGGAGATCACCATAGAAGGATTTCTTATAACCTGAGAATGGGAAGAATGCCATTGGAGCAGGAACCCCAAGATTGACCCCAAGCATACCTGCATCAATTTCTTCACGGAATTCACGAATTGCTTTCGCGCTATCGGTGTATAGGCATGCACCATTTGCGAACGGTGATGCATTAGCAACATGAATTGCTTGCGCCAAGTCTTTTACGCGTATAATAGAAAGAACCGGTGCGAAGATTTCATCTTGCCAGATTTTCATTTCCTGTGTCACATTGTCAAAAATCGTTGGACCGACAAAATAACCGTCACCGTTTGCTGCATCATCTTCACGTCCGTCACGAATAAGTGTCGCTCCCTGCTCTATACCAGATTGAATGTATCCGAGTGTACGCTCTTTATGGCCGTCACGAATAACGGGACCAAGGAAAACATCTTCTTCCAGACCATTACCAATCGTAATTGCATTCGCCTCTTGAAGCAGTCTATTAACGAGCTCATCTGCAACGTCTTCTTCCACGACAACAACAGCCGCCGCCATGCATCTTTCACCCGCTGAACCGAAGGCAGCACTTGTAATTTCTTTCACTGTAAAACTAAGGTCCGCATCTTTTAATACGATCGAATGATTTTTTGCACCTGCAAGAGCTTGTACACGTTTGCCGTTTGCTGCTGCTGTTTTATATATATACTCAGCGACAGGTTGAGAACCAACGAAAGATACAGCCTTCACATCCTCATTGTCAAGAATGCCATTCACAACTTCATGTGCACCATGTACAACATTTAGTACTCCATCTGGAAGGCCTGCTTCTTTAAACAGTTCAGCTATGCGATTCGCCAGCAACGGTGTTCTTTCAGATGGTTTTAATACAAACGTATTTCCGCATGCAATCGCGAGTGGGAACATCCAGCATGGCACCATCATCGGAAAGTTAAATGGCGTTATTCCTGCGATTACTCCGATTGGATAACGATACATCCCTGATTCAACACCAGTAGCAATATCAGGAAGTTGCTCTCCCATCATTAAAGTAGGTGCACCTGCTGCAAATTCAACACATTCAATCCCTCGCTGTACTTCACCGTAAGCTTCTTTATAACTTTTTCCATTTTCCAAGGTAACGAGTTTCGCTAACTCCTCCCAGTTTTCAATCAAAAGCTGTTGGTAGCGAAATAGAATCCGAGCACGCCGAGGTACAGCAACCTTTTTCCATGTTTGGAATGCTTCTTTCGCAGTTGCTACAGCTCTATCCAAATCTTCTTTAGTCGAAAGCGGCACACGAGCAATAGTCTCTCCTGTTGCTGGATTTGGTACATCTTCTACTTGTTTACTTGTGGATTCTATCCATTGTCCACCAATATAATTTTTTAACGTTTGTACATTTTTCGTTACTACCATGGTGAAACCTCCTAATTTTAAGATAGCCGTCCTATGTATGTATTGCATTCACAAAAAAAGAAAGCGCATTCATTAGACGGTATATAAACTTATTTATATACATTTCTCTAACATTACTAATCTTACTCTTATCGATTGCATATGCAGGAGCAGTCATCTGCTTAGCATTTGTCCACTCCCCAGTTCACATTATTTCAGATTAATCTCATGGTTCATCTTATAATTCTTTTTCAAAAATACTGGGCAATCCCATTCACAAACAAGGTCCTTATCCAAGGAAACAACCCAGCCCTTTGTAACATGATACTTTTTTCCATCAACAGTAATAAACACTTCACCGTCTGTCACATAGAAAACTTCCTGTTCTTCTACATGCCACGTTCCTTTATTTGGTTCACCTACCCATGGTTCCCATGTGTTGGCACCTAGTTGCTCTGCTTCTTCTGCTGTAATTTTTTTCGCAAAAAACATGATGATAACCCTCTCTCTTATTAGTAATTTTGACGGAATACGTTCCTATACATCTACTGTTTTAACATTGGTATCTGTATTAACATTGATAACCTTTAAACGTTTGAACTCTTTTCTCATAAAGTATATGGCAATGAGAACGCCTGGAATTTCGGCAGCAGGAGCAGCGTACCATACACCTTCTACACCCCAGAACTTCGGAAAAACAAATAGAAACGGTATCATGAACAACAATATTTTGCTAACACTAATAAACGTTGCGGACCAGTTTCTCTCCTGTGATTCAAAATAACCAGAGACAAGCAAGCTAACTGCACTAAGTGTAAACAAACAATTGAATACAACCGTCGTCCAAATGCCCAGTTTTTGCAATTCAGGATTACCACCGGAAAAAAATGACACAATTGGATCTGCAAAAATGATTAATATAGCTGTCACAATTACAAAGAAGGAAACTGTAAAAATGAGTCCCATCTTAATTGCTTGTTTCACACGATCAAGGTTGCCTGCACCATAATTATAACTAATAATCGGTTGAAGCCCTGTCATTCCACCGAGCGCCGCTAAAGCGAGAAGATTTGTAATGTAACCATTTTGAATCGTGAAAGCTGCAACGTGCAGACCACCTCCGTAGCTTTGCAGTAAATTGTTGGTGAAAATAATTGCTATAAACATCATGAACTGACTAGAGAAAGATGCAAACCCCGTCCAAACTACTTCACCAATCTTCTTAAGATTAATCATCACATCTTTCATTTTTGGCTTCAGTTTTGTTTTACCAAACCAGAAATAAAAGATTAAGAGAACAGGAATCGATTGCGAAATCGTATTAGCCCATGAAGAACCCATCATCCCCATGTCATACTTCACTACCATAATCCATTCCATAACTCCAGCAACAACTGCTGCGACTAACCAACTGTTCATTGACAATATAGGTTTTTCATCGATATTAGCTAAAATACTTAATACAACGGCCAATATCGTTAATGGCAACGAAATCCATAGTAGTCGGCTATATTGCACCGCATACGGAAGTGCTTCATCACTTGCTCCAAATAGAATCATAATATCAGTTTCAAAGACCAATCCAAGTACAGCTATCAAAGTGGAAAGGAAAAGAGTAAACCATAAAGTTTGTCCCATAATACTTCTAGCTTCTTCTATCTTCCCTTTCCCCATTCGAAGTGAAATGACCGCTCCGGCTCCTATCCCCAAAAGAACCCCAATCATACGGGTAATAACCATGACCGTAAACCCAATTCCGATTCCTTCGATTTCTAGCTCCTGAAAGCCACTGACGAAATAGCCATCAATAACCGATACAACTCCTAGAATTACATTAGCCATAATTCCTGCCAAAGCAAACCGTAAATATAGTAACGGAATACTTTTGGTTCCGAGCACTGAATCATCCACCGACTTATTCATTCCTTCTGGCTTCTCTATGTTCGATGACGGACGGTTGTCCACTATTTTCATGAGCATATCCCCTTACAAATAATTTATATAGCAAGTTAAGCTCAATTAATTCACATACCAACCTACAGGCTCGGCATGCTGGTGGATATTGATTTGCTTCGTTTCCATAAAGTGCTCCAGCCCGGCAACACCTAAAGCCCTACCGATTCCACTTTGCTTATACCCGCCCCAAGGACCTTCAACATAAGCAAGATGATAACTATTAATCCAAGTAATTCCCGCACGCAATTTACTAATGACACGTTTTGCTCGGTCCATATCTTCAGTAAATACAGCACCGGCTAATCCATAAATGGAATCATTCGCTTTTTGGATCGCATCTTCCTCATCTTTAAATTTCTGTACAACAAGGACTGGTCCAAAAATCTCTTCCTTAACAATACGCATATCTGCATTTACATCAGCAAAGATTGTTGGTGCGATAAAAAAACCTCGATCAAGCCCATTTTCTGTTAAACGTTTACCACCACAAACTAATTTTGCACCTTCTTCCATTCCACTCTTTATATAATATAAAACGTCATTCATATGAGACTCGGTTGTGAGAGCTCCCATTTCGATATTCTCGCTTTCTCCGTTTCCAACTACAATTTTGTTCGCACGCTCGACCAATCTTTCAACAAACTTATCGTAAATGGTCTCTTGTACAAGCAAACGGGATGCAGCTGAACAAACTTGCCCAGCGTTGTGGAAAATACCAAACATCGCATTATCGACAGCAGTTTCAAAATCCACATCGTCGAACACAATAAGTGGAGATTTCCCCCCTAGTTCCAGTGTAATTTTTTTCATATTGCCCGCGGCTGCTCGCATAATACTTTGACCTGTTTTTGTTCCACCTGTAAAGGCAATTTTGTCAACATCATGGCTCTCTGCAAGCTCATTCCCAACCTTTGAACCAGGTCCCAACACTAAGTTTGCCACTCCGTCTGGAAGCCCAATCTCTTCGATAATTTCAAATAACTTGAATACGCTTACAGGAGTGACGTCAGCAGGTTTAATTACAATTGTATTCCCTGCGGCAAGTGCAGGAGCAATTTGCCAAACAGCTAGCATAAGCGGGAAGTTCCAAGGTACAATCAGTCCACAAACACCAATCGGTTCATGAATAACAATCGTTTCTGAAGAATCATCACGATTGTAAGATTCCTTTTTTATACCTTTAATCAAGTCAGCATAATAGCGGAAGCATTGAACCGATACTGGAATATCTACATAGGTTGTTGCACGAATAACCTTACCGTTATTTGCAGTTTCCAAACGGGCAATTTCAGCTGTCTTCTCTTCAAGACGATCTGCAATCTTATATAGATAATCAGCTCTTTCATCAGCCGATAAATCTGACCAAATTCCGCTGTCAAACGCTTTACGAGCCGCCTTTATTGCTAGTTTCGCATCATCTGCTGATCCATGAGCGGACGTTGCAATAACCTCTTCAGTTGCAGGATTGATAATATTTCGTCTAGCACCCGATAATGCTTCTACCCATTTTCCGTCAATGAACATGTTTATTTCCATAAACACCTCTCCTTTACGCAATAATATCTACCAGCTTGAAACCAATATGTGCTATATTGACCAGCATCGTTTTCTGATTATAGAATGGGAATGTTTTGAGACGTTCCTTTTCAAATCGATATCCACCTGCATTCCCCGTAACGATCCATTGTGCCAATAGCTTACCAAACAATGTTGAGAGAGACGCGCCGTGGCCTGTATAACCAGTTGCAAAATATGCACCTTCTTTAGATTTACCGATAACCGGGAACGTATCAATTGTCACACCGATAAATCCACCCCACCTGTAATCTATCTTGCTTCCTTCTAGTTTTGGCATTATTTTAACCATAGCATCGTACACACTTTGATAAACGGCATCACCTAAGTTCGGACGAATATCACCACCGCCAAATACGATTCGATTATCTGGTGTACGCCTGAAATAGTAAAGGAAACTACTCGTATCAAAAACCATGCGATCTTTAGGAATGACGCTATTCAAAAGTGTTTCTGAAAGCTGTTCAGTAGCAATAATGCGTGCCGAAATTGGCAGTACGCCTTTATTCAATTCAGCCATGATTTTTCCAGAGTAACCATCTGTAGCAACAATAATGTCTTTCGCTGTAACAGTACCTTTTTCTGTAACAACTTTCACACTATTTCGGCCGTACTCAATAGATAATGCTTTCGAATGCTCAAAGATTTTTGCACCAATTGATTTCGCTGCTTCTCCCAAACCAATTGCATAGTTCAGTGGTTGGAATGAGTAACTCGAGTTGTCGACTAAGCAACCATAATATTGCGGGGAATCAATTTCTTGATGCAACTGACTTCGATTAAGCACGCTACATTCATATCCAAAATGTTTGTTTAAGTACTCACTTTCATGTTTCAATCCTTCAAAATGTTTGGCTTTGTAAGCTGCCACAATGTGACCTGTCTTTCTAAAATTACAGTTGATTTGATACTCGTCGATAATGTTTTTAACTAATTCAACACTAAGCAGAGAAAGATCGTTAAGCTGTCTCGCCTCTTCGGCACCATACTTTTTAGCAAGCTCCTGCATCGTTGACTTATAGCCCGGCAATACCATCCCGCCGTTGCGACCGCTTGCGCCATATCCGATTGTTTCCTGCTCAAGGACAATGACACTCTTTCCTAATTTTTGCAAATGATATGCAGAAGAAAGACCTGTGAAACCTGCGCCAATAATGACAACATCCGCCTCTTCATTTCCTTCAAGAGGTTTTCCTTTATCATAGCTGTTTGCAGTCGCTGTCCACAGAGAGAGCGTATCCATTCGATCCATCTTTTCCATAGCTAATCCTTCTCCTTTCGTGACATGTATGTTACAATACAGTCAAAAATATTCGCAATATTCACTCTTATTGAATTAATAATATGATTTGGAGTTTCCTCCAAGTCAATAGTCATTTAAGAGTTTTTTGAATTCATTTTACGAAAAAAGTGGAGTAACTCCACTTTTTTCATCGGAGGGACACATCTATGAAAATTGGTGCATTTGCAAAACTTTTTCATGTTACGACTGATACCGTTCGTTATTACATTGAACTTGGATTATTAATACCAGACAAAAAAAACACCCAGTATCAAATGAACCAATTGTGTTTCGACGACATGGCTTTTATTACCGAGTTGAAAAAATTTCATTTTTCATTGTTAGAAATCCAACGAATTTTATCGTATCGGCGTGTTACAAGCTTCTCGGACCATGAGGATATCGACTACTACAACAACTTGCTCACTGATAAAAAGAACGAACTGATTCAAAAAAAAGAAGACATATCAAAAGCTATCCAATTGATTGAAAAAGCGGTTCAAACCAGTTCGCCTTCATCCAAAGAAGAGAATATTACAGGAATCCCGCTTGACTTTGTAAATCTGCTCTATTGTCCGAAATGCCAAATTCCCCTTGAAATGAAAGATGTAACGATTAAAAAAGTTTACATTCACACGGGAAGTTTAACTTGTACCTGTGGATACGAAGCAGCTATCGAGGAAGGTATTATCATTACCGCGAACTTGTATGAGACGTCTCCTTATCCATCTTATTTTTACGATAAAGAAACGATTAAAGAGATTAATCCCAAAATGATTAACTTATTTGAAAAAATTAATTTTCAATTTCAAAAAGTTCTACAAAATATAGATTTGAAAAACAAATTAATTGTGGAAACAAACGTTGACGCTTTCGTGTCACTACCTAAATATATCGATGTTCTTGAAACGAGCGCATCCTTTGTATTCAGTGGCTATTCACTTGAGATGCTCAAGAAGGTTCGAAACAGAATTGAGCGTATGAATCCGAAGCCACGCGTCCTTTATATTTTGAATTCCGATTTAAATTTGCCATTGAAACCGCTTAGCATCGATGTTTTTGTCGATAGTTTTTCAGTAACTGATTTTTCATTGCTCAATCCGCAATTCCCCATTCACGTTCTAAAAAACTATTTACATAACAGTTCAACAATTGTCGGCGGATACTCGTATTATGATAGCTCGGCCAAATCCTTGAAAAACATTTCAGGCTTATATCCAAATTCCAACGAGCATATTTTGTATCCCAAATACTTAGAAAAAAATTTATCAGTCAATGGATTTCAAATTACGCAAAGTGAAAATATCGGTTACTGTACAGATCCAGGACCTTATTTCGATTATCATGTAATAGACGAAAAATTCCACATGCTCATGTATTTAGCTAATACGAACAAATAGCATACACCGAAAAGCATGCTAGTTCACAAATGAGTAGCACCTTTGTAGCTAAAATGGTAGTGCGGGTATCAGCACCCGCGCTACCGTTTTCGATTTGCCAATTTCATTCTATCCCCCTCCTAAAATCCCTTTTCCTCCATTGACCAGTCGTAAAAAAAAGCCATCCAACTCGAACGAATTGGATGGCCTTATACTATAAAGAAAATGTTCTATTTGTATTACTTCAATTTTCCCTCAAAAACAATTTTTCTACCACACGGTTCAACTACCGTTTTTCCGTCTTTCTTCACTTCATGAAAAATTGGCTCTTCCATACGACGAGACGGGGCGTATCCTTCTTGTTCCATGCGAGCTAAGCAGTCTGTAATTGCTTCGTTTTCGAGTACTTCAAATTTCTTTTTATTAGGTTGTTTTGTCATGCCCTAACCTACTTTCTATTTTTCTTGATGCGAATTGATTCTTCATGTAGATCATATATACCATTGCGAGAATCCCTATTATAAGCATAACCGCAATAAAAAAGCTTGTATACTGTATTTTTTCTATAAACACGCCTCCTAATACAGGCCCCATAATACTTCCTAAACTAAAGGCGATTCCAGATAATATATTACCTGCTGGTAGTAAGTGTCTCGGTAATAAATCTGTCATAAATCCAAGTCCTAAAGAGAAGCAAGATCCAATGACCATACCAGCTAACAGCATGCAGGCAAAGACTATCCAGTAATATTGATCAAATACGGCCGCAAGTAGAAAAATGCTCGTACCTATGCTGAACGTCCACGTTAATATACGGTCCCTTCCGTATTTATCACTTAATATACCGAGAGGAATTTGTGTAATAATGCCCCCAACTGCAAACGCTGGCAATAAGAAGGAAACTTCCGATACAGACCAACCTTTACGAAGTGCGTATACTGGTAAGTTACTATTTAACATTGCTTCAAGCACACCGTATGCAAGTGGTCCCAGTAATGCAATCCACCCTAATCCAACAACTTGTTTATAACGAGAAAATGATGATTCACTCTTCACTTCTCTTTCATCTTGTGCTGGGAATGCATTTTTCGTTGGGAGTAGTAAAAGCCAACCTATTAAACAAAGTATAGTAGATATGATAAATGGTGTTGCAAGACCGTACTGAACAGTGCTTGCTAAATACGGACCGACGGCAAAACCAATTCCGAAAAATACACCGTATATCGATACTTGTCTACCTATTTTACTCGGATCCGATGTTGTCGTAATCCATGTTTGCGTTCCAACATGAAGCATATGATCTCCGACTCCAACTAGAAATCTAAGGATAAACCATACCCAAAACGAAAATGTTTGTGTAAAAAAGAATAATGAAATAATGACAAAAAACCCACCAATGACGATAATTGGCTTCATTCCAAACTTTTGCATCGGTTTTTCAAGAAACGGTGAAATAACTAATATCCCAATGTATAATGCCGTCGCATGAATACCATTAATACTTGAACTAATCCCTTCTTGTTCAAAAATCATTGCAATGGCAGGTAAGAGCATCCCCTGTGATAAACCTGAGATTGCCACAATCCCAACCATAATCCAAAAAGTAAAACGCATCGACATCCTGTTCCCTCTCCTTCTCACGCTTTCCACTTTTCATTATAAACGGTTTCTTCAAATGCGTGTACGAATATTAACAATAAAAAGAAGCTAAAAGAATGAGCCTTTTAGCTTCTTATCCTTCCCAAACTTGTGCTTTCACATTGTAATGAAAATGTTTAAAATATGGATTTTCATAAAATGAAGGGCCATATAAGTACGGATGTGAATGAGCGATTGGTGGCTGCTGTATTTGTAAAGGAACTACAGCTGGTGAAACTTGCAAATACATCGGGCTTATCATTATTTTTGCATATAAGTGATGATTATATGGCGAATGCGCAATTAAAAACGGTTGATGCACTAGTAATCTCCCCTTTTACCTACAAATGTTATAGTATATGCAATACTTTTGCTTTCGGGGACTATTTCTGTTCTAACCAATTCTCTACATGATTTATAAATACATCTAAACAATCAATAAACGGTGAGTGCCCGCAATCTTCTAACACCTGCAACTTTGCATTTGGCAAATGTTTTGCTAATTCCTCACCGACTACTTGCGGTACGACGTAATCCCTGTCACCTTGTATGACGAGTGTAGGAGTTTTAATACGATGAATTTGTTTATTTCCCTCTACCACACCATTATGTTCATCCGAAATATTAAATGTGATGAGCGCATAATTCACATCTACGAAATTACGCTGCGTTAACATATCATCTAAATACTTCTCATAACGATCCGGTTCCGGTTGATTGTGTGTATATATTAATAGATTCCACACTGTACGATAATATAATTTATTCATATTTTTTATCGCATCTAGTACTGGAGCGATTTGTACGGGATCTTGCGCGATTTCTTCTTTCGTCTTTACTAAACTTGATACGATCGGTTCCCCGTTAATATCTTTTTTAAAGATTGGATAGCCTTTCATCCCTACTGATTCTACTAAAATTAACTTTTCTACAAAAGTTGGGTGACTCGCTGTAAATTGCATCGCAACACCACCGCCCATTGACCATCCCATTAACGAAAACTTCTCTAGCTTTAATTGATCGATAAATAATTTTACATCTTCTGCGAAGTCTTGTAATGAATCTATCGACTTATTATACGTCGATTGTCCAAATCCTCTTAAATCAAGAGCGTAAATATGGTATTGATTTTGCAGCTTTTCGATAACTAAATCAAAGTGTTGTGACGATGTCATGTTCCCGTGAATGAGTACGAGAGTTTCTGTATTTCGCCTTCCAACTTCCTGATACGCAATCGTTTCTCCATTCGATAGTGAAACAAACTCCATTGTTGCAGGCTTAATCATCACAAGTTCCCCCATTCTTTTTAATAGAAAGAAAATTCTTTATATAATTAAAGAATAACACACAGAATATATGTTCTCAACATAAAACCTATGCGAAATTTTTACATAAAACAACATGCCTATTACTAGACAACTATAATAAAAAAAGATATAGTTAGCTAGGTAACTAATTTGAAAGGATCAAAATATATGGACGAAAAACAACATTTTTTTCACATCGTCAGCCAGACTTCTCGAAAGTTTACGAAGAAATTTAATGAACGCGTATCTCCAACTGGGTTATTTAGTGCGCAGTGGGCTGTTATTTTTCGTATTAATCAAACCGGTTCTTGTACACAAACAGAATTATGCCAATATTTAAATGTTGAATCACCAACGATGACTCGTACGTTAACACGTATAGAAACGATGGGCTGGATTATTCGTACAGAAGGAAAAGATCGCCGTGAGAAGCTTATTTCTTTATCCGAAACAGCTATAAAAATGATTCCAGTATGGCAAGAAGAAGTGGATACTTTCGAAGAAAAGACGCTAGATGGTATTAACGAAGATGACTTACATCAAGCATTTCAAGTGTTACAACAAATTATTAAAAACTTAGATTAAATTGGAGGGATGACGATGCAAAGTGAAAAACTTTGGACGAAGGATTTCCTCGGAACTTGTTTTAGTAGTCTATTTCTCTTTTTAACATTCTATATGCTTATGACTACTTTACCTGTCTATGTAATAGACGGCCTAAAAGGAAAACCTGAGGAAATTGGTTTAGTTGCAACTGTTTTTCTTATTTCTTCTGTTTTATGTAGACCATTTACAGGAAAATGGCTCGATGACTTAGGAAGAAAGAAAATATTATTTATTTCACTTTCATTATTTTTAGCCGCTACTGTTATGTATTTCGGTGCGCAAAGTTTATTTTTATTACTTGCCCTTCGCTTCTTACATGGTATTGGCTTTGGGATGGCGACGACAGCAACTGGTACGATTGTAACTGATGTTGCGCCAGCTCATAGACGAGGCGAAGCACTTGCTTATTTCGGCGTATTTATGAGTCTGCCGATGGTAATTGGTCCTTTTTTAGGTTTAACAATTATTTCTCATTTTTCGTTTACTGTACTATTTATCGTTTGTTCCGTATTTTCATTACTTGCATTTTTATTAGGATTACTTGTAAATATTCCACATGAAGCACCAGTGAAAAAACAAAAACGAGAAAAAATGAAGTGGAAAGATTTAATTGAACCATCTTCTATTCCAATCGCTCTGACAGGATTTGTTTTAGCCTTTTCTTATAGTGGTATTTTATCCTTTATTCCTATATATGCGAAAGAGCTCGGTTTAGCCGATATTGCAAGTTATTTCTTCATTGTATACGCACTTGTTGTTGTAATTTCTCGTCCATTTACAGGAAAGATTTTTGACCGCTACGGCGAAAACGTACTTGTTTATCCAGCTATTATTATTTTCACAATTGGGATGTTCGCATTAAGTCAAGCGCAAACTCCATTTTGGTTCCTAAGCGCAGGTGTATTAATCGGTTTAGGTTATGGAACATTAATTCCAAGTTTCCAAACGATTGCAATTTCTGCGGCGCCAAATCATCGACGTGGTTCTGCGACAGCTACGTACTTCTCATTCTTTGATAGTGGTATTGGCTTTGGTTCTTTCATTTTAGGTATCGTCGCAGCGAAATCAAGTTATCATAATATGTATTTTATCGCAGCTATTATCGTTGCGTTCACTTTACTTCTATATTATGGATTACACGGTCGAAAACAAAAATTCAAGAAACAACGTACAGACGGACAAATTTCCGCTTAACGTTAATAAGGAAAGTAAACTTCCCCGTTTACTTTCCTTATTTTGTATTTCTTTCAAGACGAGCGTATACTTATAGTAGCAAATAAAGGAGGGACCTATATGAAACTAAAAAAATCTCCCCTACTCTTACTTATACTAACATGCATATTTGTAATTACAGGGCTTGGTTTTACATACTTCAAACATAATAAAACAACCCCATCAAAAAATAACGTGACAAAGGAGAATTGGTTAGATGATCCTTACTTACGTTGGTCGTACACACATATGAAAGAATTCACTTTAATTAATGAAGTCAAAAACAATCCCGACCAAGTGGCTCACTTCCCTACTGCGTTACAAAAATTAGATGATTTTGCTGTGGAGCGTGGATTTGGAACTACGACTCCTTTAAGAAAACTTTTAGACGATAACAAAACAGATGCTTTTGTCGTTGTACATAATGGGCAACTTGTATATGAACGATATTTCAATGGATATAACGAGAGTGAACCGCATGGTATGGCTTCATTAGCAAAGGTCTTTACTGGGGCAATGATACAATCTCTCGCTGAAGAAAATCGTATCGATTTAGAGAAAACAGCTGACACTTATATAAAAGAATTAAACAATACACCGTTCGGTAAAGCTACACTCCAGCAATTAATGGACATGCAAGTTTCTGTAGAGTACCCTACTCATGGATATGAACATCCAGCGTTAGAAAATCAAGATGCACAACTATATTTAGCGAGCAATATTTTACCCCGAGGTAAAAACTACGACGGTCCGATGAAAATTTATGATATGTTACGAGAAGCAGAAGAAACTGCACCGCCTGGTTCCGGTTTTTCTTACGATAACGGATCAGCGGAAACACTCGCTTGGGTTATTCGAACTATCACTGGTAAATCATTAGCTGAAAATGTTAGCGAACGAATATGGTCTCAAATTGGTATGGAAGAAAATGCGTATTACGTTACAGACGAAACAAAAGTAGAACAAGCAAGCGCTGGTTTAAATGCAACTGCTAGAGATATGGCAAGATTCGGTCAACTACTATTAAATAACGGGGAATATAACAGAAAACAAATCATCCCTTCCTCCATTACAGAAAGTGTGGAAAATGTACAAGAAGGTGAACTCTCAATTAGCCATGGCGCTTCTATTTCTTATCATAATCAATGGTGGATTCCGCACAATGAACAAGGTGCTTTCGAAGTGTTAGGCAGTTACGGACAAACGCTTTATATCGACCCGAAAGCAAATATGGTAATCGTCCACTTCTCTTCTAATGCTACACCTAGTAATGAAATACATTCGGTTTATTCCGATATGTATGTTGATATTGCCCATCATTTGGAGAAGCTTCCACAGTAGTGGAAGCAGGAGTTTAATCCTTGCATGAATGACTATTTGGTTAAGCAATCGATATGTTGTGCTGAAACGTCAATATAGTAAAAAAGGATCTCTCTTGATATAGAGAGATCCTTTTTTTACTTCTTCTTCTTTTCTGTCGGTTGGCTTTGTTTAGCGAAATTAGATGAATCATCGAAATTTGGTTGCTTTTTACCAGCATTATTACTTCTACCTTTTCCCATATGTAATGCACCTCCCTCCTCCTTACTATTCCCAATAAAAAAATCCTCTTGCATCCAAGAGGATTTTTTGTTGTGCTATTATTAATAATGCCCAACTGTTACCGCAGTACTTCCAATACGGTCCTATCCTAACTTTTAACCATGGTGTTGATCGTGGCCATCAAGCCTATGATTATCTATCCGTCTTGGCGTTTTTCTTTAAACGATACCCTAGTCTTCTTCGATCGCTTGGTAGGCCGTGGTCCAGAAGTCTTGGATAAGATGCGATGGGGCCGGAGTGGACATCCCAACCTGGGTGAACAGAATTCCAATAAACTGTTTATCTGGATCAGCGTAAGCTGAAGTGCCGGTTCCGCCATCCCAGCCGAATTGACCGATAGACGCGTAGTCTCCAAGATAGGTACGCACCGCCATCCCAAAGCCCCAGCCACCTTGGATCCCTTGTCCGAACGACAAATGGACGTTATTTTTGGCCAAATCGTCTCGGTATACTTGTTGTTCAGGAGTAAGACGGTTGGTGGTCATCAGCTGGACTGCGGGCCTAGACAGGATCCGTTTAGTACCATGCATCCCTTTATTCAAAAGCATCTGCAAATACGCGTGATAATCGTCGACGGTTCCAAGCAGTCCACCACCGCCTGCTTGGAATGCTGGAGGTTTGCTGTAACGTCCGCCCACACCTTCATCCCACACGATGAATTCACCTGTCTGCGGATCGGGGTTGAAGGCTGGTGGAAGCCGGTCAATCTTGAGCTCAGGTACGTAGAATCCAGTGTCCTTCATTCCTAGCGGATCGAATATGCGTTCGCGCAAGAACGACTCGAACGTCTGACCCGTGACCCTGGCAACAAGAACACCGATTACTTCTAAACTGATATGATACTGCCACCGCTCTCCGGGCTGATAGCTTAGCGGAAGTGCGCCTAGGCGACGCATAAACTCATCTGGATCGGGCATATCCTGCCCTGGCGTGTCGAATATCCCACTCTCGAAGAACGCGTTCATGATTGGAGAACCCATCAACGTGAGATCCACTCCGAGCCCGAATGTGGAGGTCAACAAGTCTCGTATAGTGATAGGACGCCGTGCTGGGACGGTCTCTTCTAGCGGGCCATCGGGCTGTTTCAACACTTGCCGGTCGGCGAGTTCCGGTAGCCATTTGTCTACTGGGTCGTCTAAATGCAGTTTGCACTCATCGAGCAAAACCATTACTGGTGAAACTGCGATTGGCTTGCTAGTGGACGCCAATCGAAAAATCGTGTCCCGACGCATTAGTGCACCGCCATCATGCCTCATTGTTCCAAGCGCTTCGACGTGCGTCTCGCCGTTTCGGCTGACTAAGGCGACGAGCCCAGGAATCTTTCCAGAATCGATATGCTGCGCCAATACATTGCGCATTTTGCGCAATCCTGTTTCAGAAAAGCCCTTATTGTTTTGTCCCATTTTGTTCTCCTTTAGTTTAATTTCTAATACATATTGACAATCAATTATTAGTTCTTCAAATAGAAAAATTCCCCTTTTTAATAATTTCGACAAAATGTATTTATATACATGGAGGCACCATGCATCACTATCAACCTAAGATAGGCTACATTTATGGGGATTTAATAATGGAGAATGCAATCATTAAAAACATTGATACATCCATTTAAAAATATGATTACAAGATTTGCGAATTGATTATGATACATCTAAAAACACCGATATATTTTCAAACAAGTAAAAAAGCGCCCTGTAAACAGGGCGCTTCGCTCCAACCTAATGACTAATATTAGCAGTTGGGTATAATGTCGTTCCTCCAATTGAAACCTTTATTTCATTTGTTAATGGAACATTTTGTTCATTAATAATTGTTCTCCACCATTCCCATGCAAGACCTGTACATTCTCTCGCTACGACTTTTACATTTTTTGAATTCGGTGGAAGTGGTATAACTGTAGAGAAGTGAGCAGTTTTATCTCTGCCGCTTCCTTCCCAAGTTTTATGTGTTAGTACTTCTTTCCCATTTTGATCATATGAGAATTCATCCCAAGATACATCAAATTGAGCAACATATGCACCGTAATGATCAAGCGTCATTTTAGCACTTGAATATTCTGTAGTTGTAGTCTCAACATAATCTGTATTGTTATGAACAGCAGCAGTTGCATTATCTTTTAAGAAAGTGCTCGTATATGAAATTGGGTATGCTGGATTTTTTTTACTTAACTCTGCATTATCTTTAATGATATTTCGGATTTCATTAAAATCTTTTGTAACAACCTTGTTATGCTCTTTTGCATCTCCGCCTAATACTACAGCGGTAAAGGTACTTTCTTCAAAAATATCTTTGTACTGTCCACTCGTTTCGACGCTGTTATTTTTAAGTAACGCTTTAAAAGCAGCTTGTACATCTTTGCTCTTAGATGTTGTTTCTAATTTCACATAAATGGTTCTGCCATAGGCTACATTTGACACCATAACAGGCGGAGCCGCATTACTTATCCCTTTACGAGTTAACTCACCGAAAGTAACACTATTATCAAAAAGATCTGATGGATTGTTAGGTAGTTCAGCACTTACGGTATAAAATATTTGCTTATATGCCGCAACCATCACTTTTTTCTCTCCATTTGCAACTGCATTAAAGTCAATGTTTAGACTGTTATCAAGATATTTAGCGTTGACATTAAGAGCACTTGCGATTTGTGATTTACTATACACCATGGACTCTGTATACTGCATTCTTGCAGGTAACGAATATGTTGATGCATACTTCTCATTCCAAGTAGATACTAAATCATCTACTGCTCCAGACACATTACTATATGTCGGATTCTGGACAGATATCGTATTTTCTTTCCTCATTCCAGGTAAGTCTATACTAATATTTAAAGGTTTTCTCTTAGCCACTAATAAACTAGGTTGATTATCGGCAAAAGCTTTATTTGCAAGTTGTACTGCTCCTGGATACGTACGATTAGCTACAGAATCAATAATCGAAATATCGACCGGTGACGTTGTAAGTGATTTTTTTTCACGCTCAACTACTACAAATTTACCATTTGAATTGATACTTTCTTTCGGAACAAAACTCTCTACTTTATCACCATTTACTGCTAAAATATCTCTACTATCATACTTTAAATTTGCTATACCATTATTAATGTCACTAGCATTTTTTGCTGCATCAGTTGCATTACCTGTTTGCGTTTCCGCGAAAGAAATAGATGAATAATGAATAGTGCATAAACTAACTAACACACATGCTAGGAATTTTATTTTTTTATTACTTTTCTTAATTTTCAGAAAAATCACCCCGTTCTTTTTTTATATTAAATATGATAATGATTGCTAATTAATAAACTTACATAAATGCTTTTAAAAGTTCTTGAACTAACGGAATTACCCCACCTAAAAATTTCAAAACTGCCATTGCGATTTCCATATTGCTTCCTCCTCTTTGTTGTATTAAAGATGTGTTGAATATTTATGTCTTCATTATAATAAGCTTTTACATTTGCATCAATTCATTTTTAAATGCAATATTACATATTGGAGGAAGAACATTTTTTTGCTAGATTGATGATGGAATAGAACCATATGCCCATCACCCTGAAGTTTTGGTGTCCCCCACAACGATAAAAACAAATCACTTCATGTGACACCTAAATCCAACGTTAAGATTAGTGCACAATTTAATAGAACTTGGAGATAATAGTGTCTAGTATTCAGCAAATGATTTTGAAAAAAAACAGGCGCACAATATTAGCCATTGTGGGATAAACAGCATAAGTGAATCACTTTATTTTGAAGTTCTTCTAGTTATGCTCCCTTTAATAAATGATCAGCATACAATCGCTGAACGAGTACACGAACTTGGCGCAGGGTTTATGTTACATATTCAGCAATTATCGGCCGAGGATTTAAAACATGCCGTCAATGAGGTGTTGCAGAACCCTTTTTAACTAAGGTGCTAGTCTGACAAATTCATCTATAAATTTCATAATCAAAGCATAAATGATAAGACTTATAGGTAATACATTTACAACTAAAGCGAAAATTCTTTTACTTAATTTCTCTGTGCTGAACATTGAAAGAATGCTTACAGGTACACTAAATATAGAAAGATAGAATGTGAGTAATACTAACATTCTTATCATATAATTCCCACTATCGTCTACACTACTTAATAAATTGTAAATTGGTAAGATAATAATCGTAGCAATCGCTGTCAAAGAGGATATTTTAGTAAATACATTCAAATTTCTCCTTACCAATCCTTTCACCTCTCTTTTATATTCATTACAATGCTCCTATTAGTTCATTCATTTTTTTACAGGTAGAAATAAGCATTTGCTCCATTCGTTCCTCTTATATTGAAAGGCATGTAGTACTCCCCCTCTTAAAAATATTTCAAATCAAAATGAAAAAACGTTTTGAAATATAAATTCAATCTATCAATACATTACAACAAAAATCTATAGATATCAGAATTTTCAATTTATTAAAGGTTATCCTCCAAACAACCTCGAACATTGTAAGAAACATACATAAGGAGGTTGATCTATTTTGTTTCGTTCTTTTACAAATGGTTGCGTCACCTTAGTGCAACGTTTCTTGCCAGAACCGTTTATTTTATCATGTTTATTAACTGTTTTTGTTATCTTCTTCGGCATGTTTGCAACTCACCAAACACCGGTCGAAATGATTAATCATTGGGGTAATGGCATTTGGGGACTTCTCGCCTTTTCTATGCAAATGGCACTAGTACTTGTCACTGGATCTGCTTTAGCGAACGCTCCTCTTATTAAAAAGGGGTTAACGAAAGCTGCCAGGCTACCGAAAACGAATGGCCAAGGTATTATTGCCATTTCAATTGTAAGTTTACTTGGTGCATACATAAACTGGGGATTTGGTATTGTTGTATCTGTTTTATATGCAAAAGAAGTTGCAAGACAACTTGAAGGATTAGATTACAGATTAGCAATTGCTTCTTCTTACTCTGGATTTCTCATTTGGCATGCGGGTCTTTCTGCTTCTATCCCTCTTACGTTAGCTACTGGCGGTGAAACGTTAATTAAAACGACAGCTGGAAGTATTAAAGAAGCGATTCCAATAACAGAAACGTTATTCTCACCATACGCTCTCGTTCCAGTTATTATCTTTCTCATTACGATGCCACTCATTAACCGGGCAATGCATCCCGATGAAAAACATACGGTAACAGTAGATCCTAGCGTATTTCATGAAGAAGCTGCTGCTATAGAAGTAGAGCCAAAAACAGTCGCTGAAAAAATGGAAAATAGCATCATTATTACACTTTGCGTTGGGTTATTAGGTCTCATTTATATTTTCAATTACTTTTATACGAAAGGTTTTAACCTTACACTCGATATCGTTATTTTTATGTTATTAATTGCTGGTCTTATTTTTCACCGGACTCCGATTCAATATATTCGTGCTTTTTCAGACTCTACAAAAAGTGCTTCTGGCATTCTACTTCAGTTTCCGTTTTACGCAGGAATTATGGGTATGATGATTGGAGTAAATAGTGAAGGTCTTTCTCTTGGAGGAGCTATTTCTAATTTCTTTATTAGTATTTCAAACGAAACGACTTTCCCGCTCTTTACTTTTTTAAGTGCTGGCATCGTTAATATTTTTGTTCCATCTGGTGGCGGTCAATGGGCTGTACAGGCACCCATTATGATTCCAGCTGGTGCTGAACTTGGTGTACCTGCTGCAAAAACAGCAATGGCAATTGCGTGGGGCGATGCTTGGACGAATTTAATTCAACCTTTCTGGGCATTACCAGCGTTAGCGATAGCTGGTTTAGGTGCTCGTGATATTATGGGATTTTGCGTTGTGAACTTACTATATGCAGGATTTATCATTAGTTTATGCTTCTTATTTATTTAAACGAAAAGCTAGTTTTATACTAGCTTTTTTACATAATAAATCATTTACCCCGCATTAACAGGCAGTAAACTCCCACCCCATACCAGCTAGAGCAAAGCGGTTAGGTGGGAAATCAACTGCCTGTAAATGCCCGATTGGTGAAGGCTAATAATCAGTGGGAAGAACAAAACCCCCACTGATTAAAGTTTCACTTTATTTCCCACGCAATTTATAATCGTCTTCCACTCTATCTCCGTAAGGTTTAATGCCTCAAATGCAAAAAAATCTTTACATATCTTTTCAATCAGATATGGATTTTCCCTCAAGAAATTCCACTGTAACGCTTTAGGAAGAAAATACGTTTCATACTCTTTACTTCCTCTTACTACCTCATCGACTTCTCTTTCACAAATCCCTCTTATTAAATAATCATTTCTTAATTGGATCTTCATTTGTTGAAACGTTTCACTATATTTCTTCAATTGGATTAAGCAATTAATATAGGTACGAAAAAGTTCGTTATCATACTGACAACAATTTATAATACGATCAATTTCATTCATAATGTACGAGCCTTTTCTTCTATTTGTAATAACCACTTTTCCCGCTTCTCTCGTTTACTCGTTTTCACAGATTGAAAAACAGATCGTTTTATATCGCGAATGCCGCAAAAACGTAAAACACCTCTCTTCATCATAATCCAATCTGCTGATCGATATAATAGGGCGACGTACCATAACGGTGAATCTAACGTATTAATTACCCACGCCTTCTTTCCTTTCAATAAGCCCTTCGGCAAGGCACCTTCATATTTATAAGCAAATCCAGCTACGAAAATGCGATCAATAAACCCTTTTAAAATAGCAGGCATCCCCCACCACCATATCGGATATATGAATAAAAGAGTATCTGCTTCTGCCACTAACGTTCTGTACCAAGCTGTTTCTTCTTCATTTACTAAATCACGCCTTTTCTTCTCTTCATTAAATACGAGCACCGGATCAAATTGTTCCTTATATAAATCAAGTACTGTAACAGAATGATTTTTCCCCTGTAGTCCTTTTTGCACATGCTCTAAAATCGCCTCGTTAAAACTGGAAGGATTAGGATGAGCGTATATAATTAATACGTTCATTACAAAACAACTCCCTCTATAGTTAAAGTTTCCCCTTCTTTAACATCTTCTCTACAATTTGTACGTTTTTCGAACTTTGTAATAAACGGTTTAATACGGTAAGTAACTCTTCCTTGTCTAAATCTTTCAGTTTCTCTTTCACCGTACGCTCACCAGCACCTTGAATATCATAAACAACTGCCGCCATATGCTTGCAAAGATTCTCATAAGGACACTCGCAGCTACTTTCTGTAAAATCTTCAAGATCAATAATCACTTCATAATTTCCTGCATTTCCAGTAACGAAAGCAATTACTTTCTTGTCTTGTATTTCAACATCTTCTACATGTCCATCTTCATAATATTCATATCCCTTATCTATAATGTACTTTGGGATCCATTTCGTTATATCTTTTAATAAGTAAGCGTACATATTTGCACCTCTTCCTTTAATTCCCTTTTGACTTCAAAAAACCTGCATGTTATTCTAATAACTGTCAAGTAGCGAGTCTACGTGACAAAACGACTGACACCTATTCGGCGGAGGTGTCTCTTTTCATTTGCAGCCGATATGAATTGCCTCTTTCAGGCACATTCAATTTTTGACACTACACACTCAACACCATTCCCTGTATCAGGCTGCATTAGCAGTCTTTTACTCTACATACTTCGCTATTTCAAGAAAAAAAGAGAGACTAGCTCCCTTTTCTCGCCTTATAAAATACCCCTTTTTCAGTATAGAGATATTCATCATCAGCTAATGTAATTTTCCCATCCAGTTTGAGTTCATCTAATAGTCTTGATAAATAAAATTGATGTAACATTTTTTTCGTGAATTTTCCTTCATGATGCGAAACGATATGTTCTTGAATATCTAACAATGATATTGGCTTATCTTGCTCTATCATATATTCATAAACTGTACTACGCAGTTTTACGTATTTTTCGAGTGTCACAGTAATCCGCAACCCCTTTCTTCTTAATATAAATTTTCGTAATCGGTTTTTTTGCAACAAAAAAACCTCTCCGATAAGAAGAAGTTACGTATATATCTTCGTCTTATCTCCCAGAACAAATATGTTCTGCTGGAATTAGCACCTGCATCGCGGTTGCTGGGTTTCATCGGGCCAGTCCCTCCACCTCTCTGGATAAGAAAATATTCACTTAAATCTTACTATACGTAATTTCATTTCAATTGTCAAACAAATACAACAAATTATATTTTCTTTCTTCCTGTTCATACTATACATATATGAATATGCAAGGAGGATTATGAAATGCACGAAAATGCTCGCGGATATGTACAAGATTCTTTTCAATCATTACAAGAAGCAAAACATTGTTTAGAAGAAGCATTACAGACTGTCGAAAAAGATTTTAATCGTGCTCGTATTGAGCAATCTCTTTATGCGATCGAACAAGCTATTCAACGCTGCGATTACACGGTTCACATTTTAGAACAAGATTGAAAAAAACTTCCCATCATAAGGTGGGAAGTTTTTTCAAATGGCATACTTCATAATTATTGCCGTTATGATTAAAAAATATACAGAATTAACAATTTCTAAAATCCCTACTTTTATGATAGAAATTTTTTTGCCATACAACATAATTGCCCGAATGACACTTGGTATAAAAATAAGAGAGCACCATGGATTGGTAACAAATATAATTATCGTTAATACGATATGATAACCCCATGATATAATACGATACTTCGGATTATTTTTTTCACGAATCATTGTCTTCACATAAAACGTACTTCCTAAAAAATATAAAAATGAAATAATCGCAATAAATAAAGCTGTTTTATCTATGAGTTTCATTGAAAAATAATAACTAACTAAACCACCTATACAGAAAACGATAATTGCGCAAATGTCATTTAGCAGTGCTCTTTCATTCTTTTGACGAGCGTAATACATATTTACTATAAATAATGGAATCATTGCTGCTACGAATAAAAGAACTCGCCATTCATATAATAGAGAAATCATCCCAAATACGAACGCAATAATAAAATATACAATTGCTGCATGTAAAAACTCTTTTTTTCGTTTTTGTTTTATGTACATGAGAAATGGATACGTAGCTAAATAGATAAAGAACCAAGCTAAAAACAATGGAATATGATAAAAAGTAGGTTTCCCAAGTATGACACTTAATAGAAATGGGATAACAAGCATGGCCCATGCACCATGTTGCTTCGGAATAACTAACTTCATTAACTATACACCTCCCTCTTGAAAGAAGTTCTCACCTACTATTATACAAATAATTTTATATAATAACGGATGTATATTGGATCTATTTTTTGACAATAAAAAATGCTTCTTACAATATGTAAGAAGCATGAAAGAGGCAAACGAATATGTAAGTCGCGACCCTACCTTATATAAGTATGCTTTTCTATGTCATGTTATGCTCATCTAATATACCGTATTTCTTTTTAAACCTTGTGAGAATCGTAATCCACGAAGTACTAAATAGTAGTAGGAAAATAACATTTGAAATCGCATGACTTAAGTCAAAGTAAAAACTCGCGACATAGTACGCAATGACGGTTTCCCACGTTGCTTCTCGTATAAAACCGAGAAGTCCCCAGAAGTTCATAATCCAACCAAATAAAAATCCAACAATTAATCCGTATAGGAGTCTTCCCCATAGCTTTTTCATGAAAAATGTATTACGTAATAGTCCAGCTATAAAACCAATCATACCCCACGAAAACATTTGCCACGGTGTCCACGGACCTTGTCCTAAAAAAATGTTCGATACGATAGCGGCTGTTGCCCCGATCATAAAACCAGTTTCACTCCCAAACACGATTGCAGAAACGATAATGACAAAGGAAGTTGGTTGTACACTTGGTAAAATAGAAAATGGTACGCGGCTAACCGCAGCAATTGCTGCTAACACGGCAACGAGAACAATTTCACGTGAAACAAACGCCTTCCTTTCAAAACGGATATAGAAAGGTAACATAATAACAGCTAATAAAAACAAACTACTTACCATGTAATAGCCGTCCATGAGGAGTGTAGTAAAGAGTAATGTGCCTATTATAAACGCAAAAATACATATTATGAATGCAATATATCGTTTGGACACGCTTCGTACACATCCTCCCACGTTAATGCATATGGCAATTCTTTTCGAATGAATCGATTAATAGATGTTGTATAAAAGAAGTTACCGCTAAAAAATTCTTTCGGTGCATCATTCATAATGACTGTTCCATCAAATAACATCATGCACTGATCAACATATTTCGCTGCGAACTCAATATCATGCGTTGCCATTACAATGGTTGTACCTTCTTTTTGTAATTTCCTAAATAGCTCCCCTACTCTTTCTTTCTTCCATGGGTCTAACCCTTTTGTCGGTTCATCAAGTAGTAATAGCGTTGGTTTTGATAATAACGTTGTACATAATGCAAGTAGTTGTTGCTCTCCCCCGCTACAATCATGTGGATGGCGCTCTTTAAGCGAATGTAACCAAAACTGTTTCAACATATCTTTTGCTATTTCTTTTCCTTGTTCTCCATATAATTCACGAGCACGTTCATAAACTTCTTGCCACACTGTATCAAATGTAAAATGATAATACGGATGCTGTGATACATACCCGATCCTTTTAAATCGTTCTTTCGAATCAATTTTATGTATCACTTTACCATGCCACTTTACTTTCCCTCTTCTCGCTTTTTGCAATCCTGCTAAAATCGTTAACAGTGTAGACTTCCCAGTACCATTTTTCCCAACGAGCGCTACCCATTTTCCTTTTTCAATCGCAACTGTTAAATCTCGTAAAATAAGCGGACTATTTTTTTCATATTGAAAAGAAATATGTTCTGCACTTAACATTACTTCTTGTTTTTCACGTTGTACCATCTGCTCATTCACATATGATATCGCTGAAAAGTCATTCATTTTCATTTGTGCTTCTCGCACTGTAAACGGAATATCTCTCGCATTCCATTCTAAAAACAACCTTGGAATTTGCGGAATAAATGGACGGAAGTTTTCTACTTTCCACATTTTCGCTATAACTGTTTTAGGACTACCATCATAAACAATTCGGCCGTTATCCATACAAACAACGCGTGTTGCAAGTGGTATCACTTCATCTAAACGATGTTCACTTAAAATAATCGTAATTCCAAGTTCTTCATTAATACGTTTTAACAATCCTAAAAACTCTTTCGCAGCAATTGGATCTAATTGCGCCGTTGGTTCATCTAATAATAATAGTTTCGGCTGCATAACTAATACCGCAGCTAAATTGACAAGTTGTTTTTGCCCACCAGATAACGTATGAACAGATTGATGCAATAAATCTTGAAATCCTAAGAAGCTAATGAGCTCGGCTATTCGTTTTTGAATAATATGTGATGGTAATCCGATATTTTCTAAAGAAAATGCTAATTCTTGAATCACTGTATCCATTACAAGCTGATTTTCTGGGTTTTGAAATACCATCCCAATTTCTTGGGCAGATAATAAGTCAGGTACTTCCTCTAATAATACATCTTCATAAAACATCTCTCCCGAACGCGTGCCAATTGGAAGTAACTCCTTTTTAAAATGTTTTAATAATGTCGTCTTCCCAGATCCGGATCCTCCAGCTAGCGCTATAAACTCTCCTTTTTGAATAGAAAGAGAAATATGCTGTAACGCTTTTTCATTTTCATCAGCATATACAAATGATAAATTGTTTATTTCTGCATGCGCCACCATATCCATTCCCTTCCTTCCATTATGATTGGTAAACTAATAAACAGCGTAAATGCTACAAACATCATTCCATCGTATTGGTGGAATAGAATAAATTCGACTTTCGGATAAATGATCAATTTTCCTCCGCCATACTTACTACATATGATAGCAGTTATAAATAAAATCATTAAATAACTGAGCGTATACCAATCACGTTTTTCCATTCTATACCGAATATACGTCGTACGTTTCGTTACACCAAATCCACGAGCTTGCATAGAATCTGCCGTTTGAAGTGCATCTTCTAACGAGCAAATTAATAATACTTGCAGTAACTGCATGCCATTTTTCACTCGTTCAACAATTGAACCTGAATCTACCTGCACACCTTTTGTCTTTTGGACGAGTGTTATTTTCTGTAATCGTCTAATAAACAAAGGCACAAACCTCACTGTAATCATCGTTAACAATGCAACTTTCGGTGAAATTCTCGAAAACAAATATAAAAATTTATGACTTGAAATAATATCATTATACGAAGCAAACGTAAACATAATCGCAACTAGTAATAACCCCATTACTAGTCCAAACATAATTGCCTCCAGCTTAATACGGCTATCACCTAACCAAAATAACGTAGTTCGACCTCTATGCGTTAATAACGAATTAAATAAAATTACCATAAAAAAGAATACGATTGTGCTCGGTAACATCTTTCTTATCTTTTCGCTATTCCCTTGTATCACATTTAAAATAACGATTAATAAAATTGCTCCAATTAAAAAAAGAGGATGAAGACACATCATACATAGTATCATCACCCCAATATAATAGAAAAAATTCACAAAAGGATGTAAAGAAGAAAAACTTATTTTCATAGTCCTTTACCGAATGCCTTTCTTATTTTAATACATATACCCACTCAATTGTATCTCCTGGTTTTACTGTAACTACACCAGCACTACGGTTCGGAAATGCACCATTCACACGATATTTCCATCCACTAGTATCGGCAATATCTTTTTCATATAAATCATTAATACCTTTTACATAAATACTATCTTTTGATCCACTTGCATCAACATCTAATCCTGTACGCTGCAACACTTTATAAACAGTATCACCTTCTTGTACATCAACCTTTTTCGCACCTAATAAGTACCCTTCATGTCCTTTTACGGAGATAGTAACTTGTTTTGCTTGTGGTTTAGGTACCGGTACTGGATCTGGTTTTGGTGGTACAGGAGTTGGTACGGGCGGAGTCGGTATCGTTTTATTCTCTTTATTCGGATCTACCTTTTGCTCCTGCTTTGGTGTTTCTTTCGGCTGATTGACAACCTTTGCTTCTTCTTTTACTTCCTGTGCTTTCGGTTGCTGTTGTTTCTCTTCTTGTGCTTTTTGTTGTTCTGGTTGTTTAGTAGCAGATTGCTCCTGAGGTTTCTCTTCTTTCTTTACTTCAGGTTGTTCCTGCGGCTTTTCCTCTTTCGGCTGCTCTGCTACTTTTTGTTCTTGTTTCTCTTCTTGTTGTTTCTGTTCCGGCTCAGCTTGTTTCTCTTCCGGTTTCACTTCTTCTTTCGGTTCTTCTTGTTTTGCTACCTCTTCTTGCTTTGGCTCTACTTTCTTCTCAGGCTTTACAGCCGCCTCTTCACATCCGGCAAGTAGCCCGAGTGAAAGCATTAAAGAAATGAACCACTTCATCTTACTCATGTTCTCTCTCACCTTTCATATAAAAATTAGGAGCAAATCATTGCTCCTAATTTTTGTTAAGCTGCTTTACGTCTCCATAATACATATGCAGAAGCAATACATAATACACCCATACCTACTTCTGTAGCTGTACTATGAGAAGATGCTCCTGTTTTCGGTAGCATGTTTTCATTTTTAACTGGTTTATTATCTACAACAACTTTTACATCTTCATCTTTTGTTTCTTGTTGTATTTGTTTTTGTTCTTTCGGTTCTTCAGTAATTTCTTTTTCTATTACCTTATTTTCTGGCTCTTCAATCGGTTTCGGCTTAATTACTTCATCATCGCCTACATTAGACCAGTCATAAATAGACTTTCCGATTTCTTTAAATTGAACTAACGCTAAAAGAGCTTGCTCTGTAGCCATTCCGTTACCATTTTGATCACTTGGTAACCATTTAAATTCACCATTTGGAAGTTGATATGACAGCAGACTTTGCACTGCCTTATGAAGACGATTTTGATCTACATCTTTAACAAGTGATAATCCAATAATTGCTTGCGCAGTACTATTAGAATTCTCTTGTCCATCAGCAGAAAAACCACCATTTTTTAGCTGTTCGTTATATAAATACGCAACAGCTTTTTGTACAGCTGGTTTCACATCTGATCGATCTTGATAAGGTGCTAACGCGGATAAAACCATACCTGTTACATCGACGCTACTAGCACTATCTTTACTACCTGAACTAGTATAAGTCCAGCCACCATCTGTATGTTGCGTGTTTAAAATTGCATCTACTAAAGCAACTCGATTCCACTTTGCTTCGACTGGAATTTCATATTTATTCGTATCAAAGGCAAGTAACGCAAATGTATAACCTGTAACAGAATTTACTTTATCAGATTCATACAATTTTTGAACTAAGTTATGTCCGCCTACCTTTTTAGGGTCTGCACTCATTGCATTCATCATAATAATCGTTCTAGCTAAATCTGTTGCTGAAAAACGATTTATACGCTTTTCCACTTTTTCTGTTACTGCCTTAACATAATTTAATTGCGCCTCAATTGGTACATTCTTTCCAGAACGAGAAAGCCCTAGAGCTACCCAATCACTCTCTATTCCATCTTGTAACATCTTTTCAGACGTTTTAGAAATTGCTTCGTTTACTTGCGCTGCTGGAACTTGAATGTTCTCTTGCTTTGGTTGTTCTGGTGTTTTTGTTCCATCTGGATTTTCCTGTTTTGGATCATCTGTTTTTGGCTCTTCTGGTTTCTCTTGTTTTGGATCATCCGTCTTTGGTTCTTCTGGTTTCTCTTGTTTTGGATCATCCGTCTTTGGTTCTTCTGGTTTTTCTTGTTTTGGATCATCTGTTTTTGGTTCTTCTACCGTTTTACAAGTACCAAATTTATCTAATGTTTGTTGTAATGTTTCTTGACTCATATTGCTCCAGTCTGAAACAAAACGGAAAACAACAACATCTCCAGATTTTAATTTATAACTATCCGCTCCAACTTCTGCAGATTTATCATTTACATCATACAGCCAGCCACTTGTAGCCCCGGCCATTAGCCCATCAATGCCTTTTACATACGTTCCAAACGACATCGTTTCAGCTTCTACTTTGTCCCCCATGACTTTTTGCAGCAAACTTAAAGCTGTTTCCCCATCTTTAATTTGCTCTTCTTTCGGACATAACATAATGCCATTTTGTGATTCACCAACAATTGCAAGTTTTGCTGTATTTCCTTCAGCAAACGTAATATGTACTGTATTCGCAAAAGAAACAAATACAAGTATAACTGCCATTAACGACGTAAGCAGCCATTTTTTCAACATTGCCATCCCAAAATTTCCTCCCTTACTACTATTCACACAAAAAAAGACCCTTCAAGGGCGTGCAATTGACACTCTTTTTTTGTAAGTGTCGAACAAACTGTGCAACACCTCCTACCCGCATCATTCGCCGCTATATTTGTATAGGAAAAATAATTTTGTTCATGAACGTATCATTGTGATAACATTCACTTTTTTAGGCACGACTTACTTCCATTTAAGTTATCGTAAAACGATAAACCTATACATTCTGTTAATTTTAAATTTCTGTATTATTTTACTATTGACAAAGAATTTTGTCCATGCTTTATCGGATTTATTTTCTAAGAATAGTAACTTACTAACCTTTAACGACGCAAACTTTTTTCACTAATAATGACGCCATCTTCATCCACATAAACATAATCATTTGGCTTCCATTCTACTTGTCCAAATTGCAATGAAATATTTCGTTCTCCTTTCCCTTCTTTTACACTTCTATTTGGCATCGTCCCTAACGCTAAAATACCAATATTAATATTCTTTAGTTCACTAGAATCACGAACATATCCATTTACAATAATTCCTGCCAGCTTTCTTTCCTCTGCAATAGCTGCCAAATTATCACCGAGTAACGCACAATTCGTAGACGCTCCACCATCAACAACTAATACCGTTCCTTCCGGTAATGTTTGTAATCCTTCCTTCACTAGTACATTATCATCCTTCACTTTCACCGTTGCAATTTTCCCGTGGAATTGTTCTTTCTTCCCAAAAGATCGAAAAGACTGGCGACATATTTGTAACTCCTTTTCAAACTCATCACATAGATCCGTAGTTTTCCACATCTTTTTCCCTCTTTTCCTTTTACTTTCTATTTAACATATTCTTGGATTATTTTCGTTTCCCTGTCTAATGTTGCAATAATTTGTATGTGCAGGAAAGGACAGAAAAACTATTGCCTTAAGAAGCCACCTTTATTATAATCTATTTCACAGATAAATTTCAGAATATTAAAAATAAACCAAGTGAAAAAGGAGGGATTTTATGCAATTACAAACTGAGGTAAAAAAACAACCTAGTAAACGAAAGTTTAAAATGCCTGACGCGTACGTACTACTATTTTTTATTGCCTTACTTTGTGCAATAGCTACTTATTTCGTTCCTGCTGGAGAATTTAAAAGAGTAACAAACGGGACTGTTACAACGACAATACCAGGAAGTTATCATTCTGTTCCACAATCGCCAGTAGGGTTTGTTTCTTTTTTTACCGCTATTGAAAAAGGAATGACACTTGCTGCTCCTATCATCTTCTTAATTTTATTTACAGGTGGAGCCATTGCCATTCTTGAAAAAACAGGTGCTCTTGACGGTTTAATCTATCATGTGATTAACAAATTTCGGAATCAGCAATTACTTTTCATTTGTATTGTCGCCGCACTCTTTTCTCTTCTCGGAACGACTGGCATTATCGTTAACTCAGTTATCGGCTTTATCCCCATCGGCATCATCGTTGCACGCACATTGAAATGGGACGCTATCGTTGGCGTAGCAATTATTTATTTAGGCACTTATGCTGGTTTTAATGCTACTATATTATCTCCCTCACCTTTAGGCATTTCACAAAAAATCGCAGAACTTCCGATGTTTTCAGGGATTGGGTTACGTACAGCAATCTATATCTCTTTTTTAATTGCTACCATTTTGTATATTAATTGGTATATAAAACGTTAAAAAAAATCGAATAAAGGAAGCATACTCGGCGATAACTGGTTTCCAAGTAATGCTCTTTCAAGAGAGAGAGAAATAGAGAAAACTGAAGTTCCTTGGACAATACGTCACAAATTAATTTTACTCGTCTCAGCTTTATCATTAATTGTATTTTTAATAGGGGCTTTTCGACTACATTGGACAGATGCAGAAATGACCGCTACTTTTATTTTCATCGCAATTACAGCAGGAATAATAGGCGGTATGAAAGCGAACGATATCGCTTCTACTTTTCTAGCAGGCTGCCAAAATCTCATATACGGTGCTTTGATCGTCGGAATGGCTCGCTCTATTTCAGTCATTCTAGAACAAGGCAAATTACTTGATACAATTGTTAATCAACTCGCACAGTCTCTCGAAGGACATAGCCCTGTATTTGGCGTTATCGGTATGTATGTAAGTAGTGCCGCATTACATTTCCTCATTTCATCTGGGACAGGAGAATCTGTTATTTTCATTCCGATATTAGCTCCATTAGCTGATTTCATGCACATTACACGCCAAGTTACAGTACAAGCTGTTATGCTCGGCGAAGGTGTAGTGAACTGCTTAAATCCAACTTCCGGTGTTTTAATGGGCGTTCTCGCAGCTAGCGGCATTTCTTACGGAAAATGGATTCGATTTATGGCTCCACTTGCATTCATTTGGTTTATCATTGGACTTATTTTTCTTATTATTGGAGTGAATATTGAGTGGGGACCGTACTAAAAGGTTTACAATATACTTAACTTAATGATACAAAAACATCTATTCTATTTTCCTCTCCAATCCTATGAAAATTATTGATTCTAGTATAGATGTAAGAAGGGATTGATCATTATGATCAATCCCTTCTTACAAAATATAATACCTTTACAAATCTTAGTTCCAAATTTTATTTACCCATTCCGGATGATCAATAAAAGGATTGCGATTATGTTGATATTTTGTAAAAATTATTTCATTACGCTTTCGCTCTAAATCATCGACCGGATCTTGTTCATTCCATTTTAGTAATACAGAGAGTTTCCCCATGTACGGATCTTTATTGTTATTCACCTTTTCATTTAGTTCCAAATCTATTTCACCGCTATCCCCTTCGTAACGAACAGCCATGTAAAACAGCATTCTAGCGATGTCTCCTTTTACGCTATCACGAGGTTCCCAAGAATCACTATCATATTTACATTCTGTCGCTTCCAAATGATTCACACCACCATTATCAAAATCCAGATTTCCACGTGAACTATTTACAGATACATCCGTCGCTCTTAAATGATGCAGATCTGTTCCAGGTCCTGCAGCCGTTCCAAAATCACCATGAGATTTTGCCCAAACATGCTCTCGGTTCCAGTTATTAACTCCTGAACCATTCGTAAGTTTCCCTTGCGAACGCCCAGTATATAAGAGTATTACATTGTTTTTATTATTTGGATCTTCATCCGTATCTCTTAGCGCTTCCCAAACCGCACTGTATGATAACTTTGTATGATCATCAATAATATTATGAAGTTCCTTCTTTAGTTCCAAACCCGTTTTTCCTATTGCATTATTATAATATGTATCGTCATAGCTTTTTACAGTCATCTCTTGTGGTGATACAGAAGCTACTTCACCATGTATAGTATCTGTGAATGATAGAGATGCAGAACCTAAAATAAAGAATGAAGATAGTGTAACCATAGCAAGCTTTGTATTTCGAAACTTCATATACCCATTTCCCCTTTAAAATATAATTTGAAGTCATTTACTAAAAATGTCCTCCCTAAAACTACGAAAACGTTTAAAACTCCATTCCCCTTCTCTTTTTATTTAATACAAAACCCTATTCAGTCTGTATCATTTCCATACTTTTGGTTTATCTACTTTTCAAACAAATTCACTTTTCACAAGGAATATCCTTCCCTAGTAAAGATTATTAAACTATTCTTTACAATTAAAAAGTAGTTTAATGTTAACTTATAAATTTCAATTTTTTTATGCAATTATGCATATTTAATAAATTTTTCAAAAAAAACCGTGCAATAAAACAGATAGAGTCTAGGACAGCAATCGTACAAATCGAGATGATAGCTCGGCTCTTCCTTTTTCCATAACTGTCTTTATTTTTTGTGTAAAACTCTTCTTTCTCTGAAAAATAAGTACAAAAATAGATTGGATACCATGTAGGCACCAATCTATTTTTATTAAAGAAACTGTGTTAATTCTGCATTGACAACACGTTGTGCAGTAATGATAACACTTTCAGCTGTTATTCCATAAACACTATATAGTCCACCAGGTTGATTAGGAACAATTTGAACTTCATATTCTAATGCTTGTCCAAAAGCAGGATGAACTAAACTTAGAGTTTCAATAGTAGAAGCATTAGAATTCACATTGAAATTCACCTGTTCAATTAATACTATTGAACCGTCAAGTCTAAAAACTCTAGCTACTCCAGTAAGCGGGCCAGCAGTACGGTTAAGGATTTTCACCCTAACTCTATTTGCATTAGCAGGTTGATTTCCCAAGTTTTCAATAGGACCTGTAGTAAAAGCCATTTTACATTCACCTCCATTATATTATTACGATATTCAATGTTATATATTAACGCTATAAACTAATTACTCAATTTTTTCTAAATAAAAAAGCTCATTTCTTATATTTTTCAATAAGAAACAAGCTTTTCTTTTTCAACTATCATTCCTAAGGTAAATCTATCTGTCTCGGAAACTTTTGGAGCTAATTGACATTTATGTTGAGCATACAACTACTTCTATTTATTTGGCATCGAAGCTATATACTTTTTAACTACTTCATATACATATTCTTGATTTGCCGCTGCTGTATTTGGATTGTATTTTCCGCCGTTTGTTTTATTGTTAGATAATACTCTAATTCCTAAAAATGGTACGTCATAAGCTTTTGCGATTTGCGCTGCAGCAGCGCCTTCCATTTCTTCTACAGATGTACCGTATTTTGTATGGAACCACTTAATTCTATCAACTTCATTATTCCAAACGTCTGCTGAACCTATCGTACCCTCAACCACTTTACCTTTTGTATATGTATCTTTCACTGCATTAGCTGCTGCAAGTAAATCCTTATCTCCCTCGTAGTATCGGATTTTCTCAGCATTTGGATCTTCTCCTGCACTTCCTTCAGAAGCCATTAAATCCATAGATATCCATTTTGTTGGCTCAATCCCTTGATTCTCATCCATATTTGTGGTTTTTAATGTACCTATATTTGCAACTTGTTTTCCTAACACAATATCAAATACGTTTAAATTAGGATCATGGCCACCCGATGTTCCTTGGTTAATAATCGCTATAGGCTTATATTTTTCAATAGCCACTGCTGTAGCAGCTGCTGTATTTTCCATTCCTTTACCTGTTTTCGCAACGATTACAGGATAATTGTCGACAGTTCCTTTATAAAATACAAATGTTCCAGATTTTTCTTCTTCCACATTTTTCAACCTTTTCGCAAAACTTTCAGCTTCTATCGGCATTGGCCCTTGAATTAAGATTGGTTTTTGATTGGTTTTTGCCTCAACTTGTTTCGGACTCGCATTACATCCCGCAAGTATCGAGAGTGACAATGCAGCAGTAGTTACTAGGGCAGCACATTTTTTCAACGTATTCTTCTTCATAAATAATCTCCTCTTTCTCTTGTTGTTTTCTATACTCGATACTTTTGGTCCAAACAAAAAAGTTCTAGAAATTGTAGAAGAATCTCTACTTTCTAGAACTACGGTAGTCAAAGTTAATGAAGCAAAAGACGAGGTCAATGCTACATTATAGAACGGTAGCGGCTCCATACACAAACCGACCGAATACTTTAACCCGTAGTCCAGTTCTTTCATTGGGAACTAGGTAGAAACGCTCGGACCATATTACCGAGTATATACGAGTGATGTTATTCAAAATTATTATATGGATAATATAACAAACTATTAGTGTAGACGCAATATAAATATGAACATTATTTTATTTCACCCTAAAAATGTTCGCCTTTAAAATGTTTTATACTGAAAAAATCTTTTTTTTGATGTTTTATACCACGAAAAACATAATCCGTATACTTAATTAGATTATCCTACAACAACCGTTAAGAAACATCTATCTAAAATAAAAAGAAGTTCCATAATATTTAGAACTTCTTCCCCTATGTATATTTACTTCGTTATCTCACCAAACTGCGCTCTCGTTACTTTCGCCAAATCTTCCACTTTCAGCTCAATTTGTATACCAATTTTTCCGCCACTTACAATGATCGTTTCAAGTAATCGGGCGCTTTCATCGATACATGTAGAAAATAACTTCTTCATTCCGACTGGTGAACAACCACCGCGAATGTATCCTGACACTTTCGTAATATCTTTTACTGGAATCATTTCAATTTTCTTTTCACCAACTGCTTTTGCCGCTGCTTTTAAATTCAGTTCCTCATCTACCGGAATGATAAACACATGATAATTTTTACTATTCCCTTGAGCGACTAACGTTTTATATACTTCTCTCACTTCTCGTCCAATTTTCTCGGCTACTGACACGCCATCAATTTTCCCATCGTCTGGATCATATGACATCATCGAATATTCAATTTTTTCTTTATCTAATATTCGCATCGCATTCGTTTTATCTTTTTTCATGTGCTTCTCCTTAAAAGGTTATTTCATATTATTAAGTTTTCTTTTATTATACACCCTTTTCCATTTCTCCTACATAACTTCACGCATTTTTCAAAACTGAAAATATTGATATTTCAAAAATCATCTGATATAATTTGGAAAAACTTATGTTAAGGAGAGATTTGTAATGCGAAATTTTAATACTTCTTTCCAACTTCATCATCATACGTAACGCCGTGTATCCGAAGAAAATTTTTTCTTCGTGGGTACAGGGCTTTTCCTGTTTACCCACGAAGCGTTCATAAAGCTATGTGGGTATTTTTATACCCGCATAGCTTTTTTTAATTTAAAAAAGGAGTGATTACAGTGGAAATGAAAAATGTAAAAGGAACAAAGGACTATTTACCAGAGGAGCAAGTGCTGCGAAATAAAATTAAAAGAGCGTGTGAAGATACTTTTGAACGTTATGGCTGTAAACCGTTAGAGACACCTACGTTAAATATGTATGAACTTATGTCTTACAAGTATGGCGGTGGTGATGAAATTTTAAAGGAAATATATACACTTCAAGATCAAGGAAAACGTGAGCTTGCTTTACGTTACGATTTAACAATTCCATTCGCAAAAGTCGTGGCGATGAATCCAAATATTCGTCTACCTTTTAAACGGTATGAAATTGGGAAAGTATTTCGAGATGGTCCGATTAAACAAGGGAGATTTCGTGAGTTTATACAATGCGACGTTGATATAGTCGGTGTTGAGTCTGTCATGGCAGAAGCTGAACTTATGAGCATGGCGTTTGAACTGTTCCGAACGTTAAACTTAGAAGTAACGATCCAATATAATAACCGAAAATTATTAAACGGTATTCTTCAGGCGATTAACATCCCTACTGAATTAATGAGTGACGTAATATTATCATTAGACAAAATTGAAAAGATCGGGATTGATGGTGTACGGAAAGATATATTGGGGCGTGGAATTACTGAAGAAATGGCTGATACGATATGTAATACCGTATTATCTTGTCTAAAGCTTACAATTGCTGACTTTAAAGAAGCTTTCAATAATCAACTCGTTACCGATGGAATAAACGAATTACAACAATTACAGCAATATTTAATTGCTCTTGGAATAAACGAGAATGCTATATTCAATCCGTTTTTAGCACGAGGACTCACAATGTACACAGGTACCGTATATGAAATCTTTCTAAAAGATGGCTCGATTACATCTAGCATCGGTAGTGGTGGTCGTTACGATAATATTATCGGAGCATTCCGTGGTGATAATATGAACTATCCAACAGTCGGTATTTCATTCGGTTTAGACGTTATTTATACAGCACTCTCACAAAAAGAAACAAAATCCTCTACAGCGGACTTATTTATTATCCCACTCGGGACAGAATTACAATGCTTGCAAATTGCCCAGCAATTACGATCCACTACTTCATTGAAAATTGAACTTGAACTAGCAGGACGCAAACTAAAACGCGCCCTTAATTATGCCAATAAAGAGAACATCCCTTATGTACTTATTATTGGTGAAGAGGAACTTAGTGCAGAAACCGTTATGCTAAGAAATATGAAAGAAGGTAGTGAGGTGAAAGTTCCTCTTGCTTCTTTAAGTAATTATTTATAATAAAAACCACCCTCGTTTGGGTGGTTTTTCTATTTTATAAATAACCTATAATTAGTTTACATAAAATAATTATAATCCACTCAAAACTACAAATATATAATATCCAATCACCTATTATTTTTGGTAATATATAGATATAGATTGTTTTAGGAGGATTAACTTTGAAAACCTACATCCAAGCACTAAAATGGACTACAGGGATCTATCATCTTTTATTACTTCCTTGTTATTATTTATTTCCAAGTCTTGTTAACCTATATGGGATACCTTTACTACTATTGATTGTTTTACATATCACTACTTTTTTATTAGCTAAAAAAGAAGGCATGAATACGTATCCTCATTATATCGGTATTATCGTTACTCTAGTTGCCTTCTTTCCTTATATAGCAATCGTTCTACATATTATAGCAGCAATCTTCCTTTTATTAAACGCTACTTCCACTACTAAAAATGAAGTTTTTAACTCATAGTAGGATAAATCGAAATTTTTATTACCGATGGTGTTGTCTATATTAGCACACACCAAAGTCTTTTTCACAAGTAGCACGCCTCCCGCTAACTCTTTTGCTTCAGTAAAGTTTTGAGGTGAATCGGCAAAGAGCAAAATCAGTAGCACACTCTAGCCTTATTGCTAATATCCAAAAAGGATTTACTTTTTAAGTAGATCCTTTTTTAATAGAAAAGCGAATTCCTTACTTTGGATTAATGAAAGAATATCCCAATTTATTTTTATAAAATTCTAAATATTTACAATAAACTCAAACTAACATACATTTTAGTTACACAAAAAAATCTAAGTTTAAAGGAGATGAATTCATGCTTAAAAAGTTGGTAGTAGGTGCAATGTTAGCTGCTTCATCATTAACTGTCGGATTGGGATCAGTATTAGCTAGTACCGAAAAGGATTATACGATTGCCTCTTTCGAATATGTAACTGTGGATGAAAAGGCTGTAGATTCGTTTCACAAATTGGGTGCTCCATCAAAGGAAGACGTAAAAATAACTTTAGTTCTACCGAAACAAAATCAAAATGGAGACTGGTTATCTTATGGATTTTCGAACAAAGAAAGTTTAGAGTCTTTTATTGAAAAAGATAAACAAAGGTTGAATCATACAATCACTCCCCTTGGTGTTGGAGGGAGCGGACCTGGTAGTACAGACTTCTATAAACGTACAGGTAGCGAGTATTTTTCTCTAAGTAGCGGTTATAAAAACTTGTCTCCTAGTTGGCAAAATCAAATTGTTTCTGTACGTACAGCAGCTCCTACTGCTAGCTATTCAACAACGCTATGGGAACGTACTTCAACTGAAGGATATGGAAAAGGTGTTGTTTTTAGACATGCTGATTGGTATGGTAAAACTGCAAACTTGAGTGACTTTTTAACTTCAGCAGTTGAAGTTAAAAAGTAAAAAACATAGAAATAAAGTGAAACTTTAATCAGTGGGGGGTTTGTTGATCCCCCACTGATTATTAGCCTTCACCAATCGGGCTTTTACGGGCAGCCCGATCCCCACCTAACTTCTTTGCTTCCACTGAATTTTGAGGTGGGGGTCTTACTGCCCGTTAATGCGGGATAAAAGGTGTTTCCACATATGGAAACACCTTTTATTTCTACAACTATTTCACATATCTCTCCTATATCCATTTCAACTCTTAACTTTTATTTTGTGTATTTCTACTTTCCAAAACTTTCTCCATATTATGAGTTGCCCATTCCATCATTAATAGAATCATTGGACGAAGTGATTCACCAAGCTCAGTTAACGAATATTCTACTTTTGGAGGTACTTCGCGGTACACTTCGCGATGTATGATACCATCTGCTTCAAGTTCTCTAAGCTGCAGTGTTAACATTCTTTGTGTGATATTAGGTTTTAATCTTTTTAATTCATTAAACCTCTTTGTACCATCTAATAAATGATACAAAATAACCCCTTTCCATTTCCCTCCAATGACCTCAACCATCGCTTCCACTGGACAAGAATATTTATTTAAAAATGGGTAATTTATATTATTTTCGTTTGAACAATCCATAATAAATCCCTTCCCTTAACATTAGTATCTTTTTTGATACTATACCACATAAATGTGCGTACTTGTTTCTATGTTACTTTAAAAATATAATTTGGTTACAAAATAAATTAATGAAAAGAGGAACTTTTATGACAAATATAAAAGAAATTACAAAAGAAAAAATTATGGAGGCTTTTCATTTCAGACATGCATGTAAAGCGTTCGATCCTATGCAAAAAATTTCAGAAGAGGATTTTAATTTCATTTTAGAAACAGCCAGATTATCTCCTTCTTCTTTTGGATATGAACCTTGGAAATTTGTTATCGTACAAAATAAAGAAGTAAGAGAAAAACTACAACCATATTCATGGGGTGCTGGTGGGCAACTTGCAACAGCTAGTCACTTTGTTATTGTTCTTTCAAGAAACATTAAAGATATGCATTATGATGCAGATTATATTAAATATATGATGAACGATATTATTGGATTGCCTGAAGACACTCAAAAAATTAGATATGAATTCTTCAAAAAGTTCCAGGAATCAGATTTTAACTTATTACAATCCGACCGTGCTGTATTTGATTGGGCATCAAAACAATCTTATATCGCTTTAGGTAATATGATGACGAGTGCAGCTCAAATTGGTATTGACTCTTGTCCAATAGAAGGATTTGATAAAGAGAAAGTAGATTCTTTACTTCGTCAAGAAGGCATTGTAAAAGACGATAATTTTGAAGTATCTGTTATGGTTGCCTTTGGTTACCGTAAAGAAGAGCCAAAGCGTGATAAAACAAGACAGACTACGGATATAATTGTTGAATGGATTTAGTAACATAGCACGCAAAAAATAATGCTCCTTATAGCTGTATACTCATACTAAAGAAGAATCAGTTGTTTTCTTACGTATGAATTTGTTTTTTCATGGAAAGATATGTTAGTATGTATACAGTTTGAGTGCTCTATTTTTAGAGTCGAACAGGAGGAGAATGAATATGTCTGATATTGAAGTTGGCGAAGTGTTTACTCTTAGTGATGAGAATAATGAGGATCAGGAAGTAGAAGTACTTGGAGCGATGGATGTCGAAGGTGCAGAATATATTGCAGTTGCCTTCGTAGAAGACATTCAAACAGAAACTGAGGAAGACATTGATATCTTCTTTTTAAAAGTAGAAGAAGATAATGAGTTTTCATACATCGAAAATGACGAAGAGTTTGACAAAGTATCGGCTGCTTTTGATAAGATTTTGGATGAGCAAGAAGAGCAAGAGTAATATTCGTTAAAAACTCGAGGGGGATGCATATCCGCCCTCTTTTTTTATTCATCACTTACCAAGCTACATGTATTAAAGAGACTTATGCAGCCATTCCAGTACATCTTTCATCGCAAAAGGACCATCTTTTTTAACTTGCTCCGCAAATTCCGAAACGAGACGTAGTGTTCTCACACTTTCGATTGGATGCTCTCCTGATGCACTTTCAGCAGAAAGCATCACTGCATTCGTCCCGTCTAGTACAGCTTGAAAAACATCGGTGACCTCTGCCCTTGTAGGAATAGAATGATCTACCATAGATTGAAGCATTTGTGTTGCTGTAATAACATATATATTCGTTCGATTACATTCACGAATCATCATTTTTTGTAAAAGCGGAATAATTTGATACGGCAATTCCACTCCTAAATCCCCCCTTGCAATCATAATTCCATCTGCTTCTTTACATATATCTTGAAAATTCTCGATTGCTTCCATCGTTTCTATTTTTGCAATTAAACTTGGGGACGTTTCTTTATGCTCTTGTATAAAATTTCGTATTTCCTTTATATGACTAGGTTTTCGTACGAAAGAACACGCAATAAAATTAACATCCTCTTCTAAAAGAAATTGAATGTCTTTTTTATCTTTCTCTGTAATAGCCGGTAAACTAACTGTCGCACCTGGTAAATTCACCCCCTTATGAGATGAGATATTACCACCTGTTTTGATCTTTGTTTCTATTTTTTCCTTACTTACCTTTTCAACAATTAATTCAACCTCTCCATCATTAATCAAAATTCTACTGTCTACTTTCACATCATTCGCAATACCTACATAATCCACACTTGCTTCTGTATTACTCCCTATGACTGGTTGCGTATGTAAAAGAAAAGAATCCCCGGCCTTAAGTGTAATTTGATCTTCCTTCATTTCACCTAATCTTATTTTAGGACCTTGCACATCACCTAAAATTTTAATAGAATCATCTAAAGATTTCACTAAACGAATGATGTCTTTATGACTTTCATGCGTGCCATGTGATAAATTTAGCCGAACAATTTTCATACCATTCTTTATTAACTGCACTAACGTTTCTTTATTATTACTTGCTGGTCCTATTGTACATACTCGATCAATTGTCATTCTTGCCACCATCCTTTTTCAGATAGGTTTCCCACAAAAATTTAAAAATAACATAGGGAATACAATAACAGCTTTAAACTTTACAAACGAAGTAATCCTACATACAAACGTAGAATTGCTTCGTACATGATTGATTTATACCGTGTTTCGTTTTTACCGTTAATACTCTCCTTTACTATCTTTTCTTTTTCCGCCGCTACAATTAATGAATACATAATCCGATTGTTTTGTATTACATTCTTCTAACTCTCTTTCATTACCACCCTACTTTTCATTCATGTGCTCTTCTATAAGTGTAAATCTACATTTACATGAATTTCATATTGGTAACCCTATTTCCATGTTCGCTAAGCAGTTAAAGCTATATTCAAATTATTAAAATGAAGATATGTTAAATCAAAAGTAAAAGAAAAGTTAAGTATCGGATAGGTTGTTGAGAGTTTCGAATTTTTCGTATATTGTATGAGTTGAGTTCGAACTCAAAAATTAAAAAAGGTGGGAAAATTAGTGAATATGAAAAAATCTTTAGCGGTGACAACTTTAGGGTTAGCGGTTTTAGGTTTTGGTTTTACTAATAACGCAAGTGCCTCAGAGGTGGGTGCTACAGACAAGCAGCCTGTTTTAGTTGACTTTGATACAATTCAATCAGCAAAAACATCCAATGTTTCTAGTTTGACTGTTGCAGCTACACCTAAGAATGATTCTAACATTAGCGTCTATACTCCCTTTTTTGGTAACCCATATGCAGTTGCTAAATCGAAATCAACTACGACCGAAGACTATATTTATGCAAAAGCAAGGACTTTCAATGGCGATGGCTCATTAGTGAATACGAAAAGTAATAATGCAAAAAAATCATCTTATGTAAGTGCTACAGCGACCAACACAAGCGTTTATTATGGAGATGATTACGCTATTGGTAATCATACCTATAAATTAAATGGTTATAATGATGTGAATCACGAAACAAAAGCTTCCTGGTAAGAAAGAGAAAAAAGATATGCATCTTGCATATCTTTTTTCTCTTATATTTTAAATATATTGAGGTGTTATTTATGAAAAAAATATATATCATTATCGGTTTTTTACTTATTTCTTTCTTTACAATGTATGTTTTGTTCCATGCTTCAATTATACAACCTTATACACCTTCCAAAGAAAATAAGAGAGAGAAACAAACCAATACTATTTCATACGGCTTGAAGGATAATCAAGGCCAACATATTAACAACGGTAGTGAAATTACTAGTGAGAATAATACAATTAACGTATCGTTATCCTTTATACATAATATTGACGAAGACCGAAAGTATGGATTAATTGTTCTAGAAGATTACGTACAAAAACCTTTCAAAATAGAAAATACTGTAAATGAACTATCACACTACTCTTTCGATATGAAACCAAATAGTTCGATTACTACGAAAATCTCTTTACACACTTCTCCTAACGCAAGCGAATTAGCCTTTTTAATTATTAAAAAACCTGAATATAAGTTAAAAGATAATGACTTACATAAAGCGTCTATACTAGAAGAGATTTTAAGTATGCGATATTCAATACATCATCCTCATAAAGAAAGTGAAACATTAAAGTCTACCCCTATACAGCCAAATACTATTTTAAAAGATGGTCTTTATGAGCCATTATTTGTTACGAGCAATGAAGAGAAATTACAAACGGTATTTTCTGAAAAGGAAGGTGAAACATTAACTCTATCGAACGGAAATGAAACAAAAGATGAAATACCTTATGCAATCGTGGCCTTTAAAGATTGGGAACAAGTTGAATTATTCCATAATAAAAACGTCGCTTATACTACAGTGGCACCAGAAACGAGACAAACTTTTACTTTCACACTACCTACAGTGGAACAGGAAAGTAATTTTCAACTAGTCGCATTCCCATTTCCTTATAAAGTTAGTGAAGATCATTATGTCAGTCAACAAGCATACGGTTCATTTCGTATCGTAATTGAAAATAAAAAATAAATATGTTCCCACTTTATACAATTACAACAACGTAAAAAGCCTACTCACACAAGTAGGCTTTTTCATACTACGATAACTTCGTCAATAACTGATTTAAATCTTTTTTCGTTTTCGACGTTAACGACTTCATTTTCGTAATATCGATCTTTTCTTTTTCCGCGCCTACAATTAACGGATACATACTTTGACCGATTGTTTTAGAATCCGTCGGATGTGATGCTTCTAACTCTTTTTCAATGACATCCCACTTCTCATTAATTTGTTTTCCAAGTTTATTCACTGTTTCTAATTTAGGGTTAGCAGCTAATTGCTTGTCTAAGCTTTCAATTAATGTAACGACTTCTTTTACGTTCGTTTTCACAGCAACACTTTTCTTCGGATCTTTAGTAGTCTTTCCACTTGTCGTTTGGTCTGTCGTTTTCCCGCTAGTAGTTTGATCGGTTGCTTTGCCACTTGTAGTTTGCTCATTCGTTTTTCCTGTCGTTTCTTTTTCTTTTGTCGTTTTGCCGTTATTTTCTGTTCCAGATGATTCTTTTGTATTTTTTGCATCCTTATCTGTTTTTTCATTTGAAGAAGTATTTGTTTCTTTTTCAGTATCTTTCGTTGTTTTTGACGCTTCATCTGTACTTGTCGTTTTTGTTTCTCCTTCATTTTGTGCTGTTACTTGCTCTTTCTTTTCTGCCTCTTTATCTGCTGATGGACTACAAGCTGCCATAGTAAGCATTGTACCAATTGTTATCGATGCGATAGCGACCTTTTTCATTTTCATATAAATCCCCCTATGTTTACTTAATTTATCCTCCCCTTTACGATTCTATTTCCCCTTAAAAAATCCCTTTTCATACGAATCACCATCTTTCCGACAGTAATCTTCATAATAATACGTACAAAAACTGATAAACCGATTTGAATATTCGAGTTTCTTCTACTTCATTTTTCCTCTCTGCTGTAAAAGAAAAAGAGTATATTGTCACATCAAGAATTACTATCCTCATATGACAATATACTCTCCTATCAAATTTTTCTCTTTCTTGACATTTTATTTATACAAAAAAATATAAATATCTTAATTTTTTTGTTTCTCAACAATTGTTAACATAATGTTTTTATGAGAAACCACCATTCGAATGAATGACTTGCCCAGTAATCCACTTCGCTTCTTCACTTACTAAAAAAGATATTAGGCGCGCAGCATCCAATGATTCTCCAACTCTACCTTGCGGGAATTTCCATACTAAATAATGTTCTAATTCCTCTGTAATCCACCCCGTATTCGTCGGTCCTGGATCAACGGCATTAACGGTAATCCCCTTCTCCATCGCAACTGGTGCTACTGATTTTGTAAATGCTTCAATTGCTCCTTTCGTTGCCACATATGCTAGTTCATCTGGCATTGGATCTAATGACTGCCCTGAAGTAAGATTAATAATACTTCCACTCTTCTTGTATGCATAATGTTTTATAAATAATGAACTTAATAACATAGTTGCCCGAACATTCACTGTATAATGTTTATCTAACTGTTCTACATTTAATTCCTCAATTCTCGTATGAGTAGCATACGCTGCATTATTAATTAAAATAGATGGATCACCTAATCGTTCTGATACCATATAAAACAAACGATTTGGTGAATAAGACTGTGATAAATTGATTTCTGCCATTTCACATCGAACACCGTAACTTTCAATCTCCTTCTTCAACAAAAAGGGGTCTTGATCATTCATTCCCCATGGCATCGCTTTATCATACTGAGACCAGTATGTGAAAAAAATGTCTATCCCTTTTTGAGCAAGCACCTTGCATACAGCTGCACCAATTCCATTCAGACGAGTTGCCCCTGTTACAATTGCTATTTTCTTCACCTTTTCTCCTCCATCTATGGATAAATCCCCTGCACGAATACAGAGGATCTACCTTCTTAATTAATATTTGACAATATACGTTCTGCACCTAATTTTAAAATTTTAATAAAGATATAATTTACAATCGTAAACATTGCAAATAAAACGATAAACATAACCCAAAGTCCGACTTGAAGGAAGAAGTATAATACACTTACTCCGGCTACAATAATTAAAGCTATTAAAATATTAGCTAAAAAATTCCACAAAGTTGTATATCGACTTTTAAATAATTTCTGCTCTGTATCCCAATGAATATCTGCAGTTTGTGCGTCCCAGCGTGTTCCAATTAAATTAATTAATAACAACCCGTTCGCACTTAGTAAAAACCACAGTATCATGAAGACTGGAGAAATTCCAGCTACAACTGCCATCGTAATACCAAATACTGCTAAAATAATCACATTAATTAACCAAGCAGTGATCGCTTTCGCAAAAAAGATATCCGAAGCTTTTACTGGTAAATATCGATTCACAAACCATGAGCTTCCATCACGTGAAAATGACGTCGTTGCAATGACGTTACTACCCATCAAAAATAACGATGCACAAAGACCAACACCGATTGCAAACCCCGTTGTCTCTGGATTGTTAATATACTCTGTAATAAACTTTAAATTCCCATCTTGTACAAATAAAATAAAGAACAACATAATCGGCATAACGAAAGTTTGTACGATACAATTTAAGAAAAATTGTGGTGTACGGAATAACGTTTTAAATTCTTTTTTCACATACGCTTTCAAATGTGAACTTTGTACGGTTGATTTCTGTAAACCTTCTGCTGAAATGACCTCTTTTTTTGCTGTACTCGTTGAAAGTCCAATAACCCCTTTTAAATATGTACGCTCTGCAATGTAATAAAACAACACAAAGAAGACAAATGAAATAAGGGCAAAGATCATTACATATAAAGGTCCCTTCCAATTTGCACTTTCTACTAATGCCACTGCTCCAAAATATGTAGTTGGAAAATAATTTGTCATTTGTACTATAAGAGAAGATTGATTATTTACAAGATATTCCGCAGCCCCGTCTCCAGAAAACGCACTTTTATTTCTCCACTGCATAAATACGTTAATTCCTACAATAAATAGTATACTTACGATTCCAATAAATATATTTCCTCGATCTTTATTTTTTGCTATATTTGTATACCTCATGATTACTGTCATCAGTAACGAAGCTAATACTAACGGCACGATCGGGAAAAGTAAGTAAATAAAAATCATATATATGTAATATGTAATAAACGCGCCACTTTTTAAACCGTACGTAATGAAGATGGGTAATAAAATGAATGAACTCATTACGTATTGTGTAATTAATACCGTTAAAAATTTTGCCGAAATAATTTGCGCTGGTTTTAATGGTAACGGCAATAACATTTCAATATCATTGCTGTAGTAAAATACAGTTAAAATGTTCGTAATACTCATTAAAAATACCCATATACTCGCAATCGCAAGTCCCATTGCGATAATCATTCCTGGGTCTTGCCCTAATTGTTTCATACCTTCATACATTCCATGCGTCATCGAACCAAATATTAAAAAACCAACAAATAAAATAGCTGCAAATGAAAATACATATGCCCATCGCTTCTTCTTATCTGTTATGAAATCTGCATAATTTAATTTCAATAATACTTTCGTTAACGTCCAAATTTTACTCATTGCCCGTCATCTCCAAGAACATTTTTTCAAGTGATTCATTGGATTTAAAATGATCTCTCATTTCATTTAAATTTCCTTTAAACTGCAAATTCCCCTTATTAATAATAGCAACCCGGTCACATATTTTTTCCGCTACTTCTAATACGTGTGTAGAGAAAAATACAATCTTTCCTTTATCCGCATGCTCTCTCATCATTTCTTTTAAAATATAGGCAGATTTCGGATCAAGCCCTGTTAACGGTTCATCTAAAATCCATACATCTGGCTCATGCACGAGCACACCAATAATAACAATCTTTTGTCTCATACCGTGTGAATAACTTTGAATTTGATCAGATAAAGCATTATAAAGGTCAAATTTCTTCGCTAAAGACTCTATTCGTTCTTGGCGCACTTCTTTCGGCACTTCATACATATCTGCCATAAAGTTTAAATATTCAATTCCCTTTAATCGTAAAAACATATCTGGGCTATCAGGAACATAACCAAACGTCTTCTTCGCTTCCATCGGCTCTTCCATAATATTTTTGCCGTTAATCGTAATAGTCCCTTTGTCCACCCCATGAATACCAGTAATCATCTTAATTGTCGTTGATTTACCAGCACCATTCGGTCCTAAAAAACCAAAGATTTCTCCGCTAGGCACAGATAAACTTAAATCTTTTACTGCATAGGTAGACCCATTATAACTTTTTGACACATTCGTAATTTCAATCATTCCATCCAATCCTTTCCTTAATTACCAAATAACTATATTGATATTATAGCATACTTCTATTTTGAGATTTTTACATTTTTCAGTTTATTTAACCTTTAAAATAAATGTACACCCCTAATCCAACAATTAAAACGACGGCTAATATAATATAAATCATCGTAAGACGTTTAATATTTCCTTTTGTCGCTTTACTATAATTCGCATCACCATTTCTCCCAATTAACACCGTCGCAATTACAGTAATCACTACAAGTAATACAACAATCATGATCCAAGTTAGCATTCCTTCCTCCCCTTCCTTACAATCATTTTACAATATTATCCTCTTTATTTCGCAGTATATTTCCTCTTTTTACTATTATTATGAAAAGAATTGGAAAACTATTATTACCATACATTTCTATACGTGATATATTTATAACATAATGTGATTTATTTCTAACATGATAAGGAGGATATATTTATGAAAACAACTTGGATTAAATATTTAGGATTTCTCGGTTTCTTCGGTTTTCTCGGATTTTTTTATGAAAAAGGATTTTTTACTATGTTCTGTTTCTTCTCCTTCTTCACATCGTATAGAACGGTTCAACACGATGAACTGTTTGAACAAATTGTCAATAAATCGTGCCGCAATGCATTTATCGTTACATTACTAACTACCGCTATCATTCTGTTTATTGAAATGTTATTTCCAAACCCTACTTTACAAGAGATTGATATTGCTGTTATTTTCGCTACACTTATTCTTACGTTCGGTTTCTCTATGTTCTTTTACGATAAACCAGTTGATGAAATGGAAGATGTACCATGGCGTTCGTAACGAAAATAAAAGAATACCGCGCCAAGCTACATATGACACAAGAAGATTTAGCAAAGAGCGTTGGTGTACGCCGTGAAACAATTAGCCATCTTGAAAAAGGAAAGTACAATCCTTCCTTACAACTTGCTCACGATATAGCGAGAGCACTTCATAGTAAGATTGATGAGATTTTTATTTTTGAGGATTGATTAAAGGCATCCTGTCACCATAATCACATAAAAAAATACCATCATTCTTTCCAAAAAGAATGACGGTATTTCTCATTGATTATCCATATAAAACTGCATGAAATACGCCTAACAGTAAGTATTGATCCTCTATATAATCATCATCATACACATTCATCTCGATGTAATACATATCTTCCTCAAGACGAATATTCCAATCTGCGATTACATAGCCCTTTCGTAATAACTTTCCAAGCCCAATTGAAGTTTTGTGAACAACATATTCTTCTCTCTTATATGTAAAGGTAAATAAGAAATTTGCGTCTAATAACTTTCCGTCACATACAAGTATTTCATGCTCTGCATCATTATTATCTTTGTACGTTACTAAAATCTTTCTTTGGCGCTGCCTACTTACATCCTTTGCAATGACGCGAATATTATCCTTACTATCCTTTATTTCATAAATGATATTACTACCGATTTTTGGAATGAAGTCTAGTACTCTCATCAACGTATTTTTATAGTAGCCCCGTACTACGCCTACTTGTTTGCTTTCATTATAAACTTCTATTGATATTGTATCCGCTTTACTATCACACGGTCGTTTGTAAGAAAGCTGCATCATTCGCTCTCCTCTTAAGTACTGATCAAACGTCACAGGATATTCTATCGCACGCAGTTCCTTATTTAGCTCATATAAACAACGCCCAACGCTCTCTATTAATGCTGTAGTAGATATACGTTCCTGAAGTTCAAATTGTTGCCAACTGGAATAAATTCTCCACTGATTTTCCTCTTCATAGGAAAAACCAAGAATTATCTCATCACGGTCAGCCGTTTCATAATTCATATGTACGTTCTGCCCGTATTGAACTTGTTCCATCCACTGTCCTAAATAAATGCCGAGCTCTGCAACCTTCATGCATGACTTTTGAAAAAGTACTCTTTCACTCGCGCAAATCGTTACATCTCCTTCGATAAAGCCCTTTGAATAAGCATCATACCGTGACTCATCCTTCTGCGGGAGACTTTTGTCTAACTCAAATAAAAACGTTAACATCCTTTATTCACCTCTAGTTGTTACACTAATCATACATGACATCGCATTACTCTGAGAAACTATTTATATACGTATATTTAATTCACGCATTATAACACGTGAATGACCTTGTATAGTAGCGCTATTTTTTATTCTATATCTTAGTATATGAACTTATATGAGCGATTTTTCTAATATATCTATCGTAACTTACAATATATCAACGATTTTTTCAATATATCTATCGCAACTTACAATATATCAACGATTTTTCTAATATATCTATCACAACTTACAATATATCAACGATTTTTTCAATATATCGATTTTTCGACAAATATCAGCACAATTAAAATGAAGCTACCTTTTCTTCCGCCACTTCCCCAATTTCTAAAATTTGTAGCAGACTCTCCACTTCATAAGTCGGCTTAACACCCGTCATATTTTCTTTCAAACTCGGATTATACCAACACGTATCAATGCCGTAATCTTCTCCGCCTTTCATATCAGAAGTTAGCGAATCTCCAACCATTAGTACACTTGATTTATCCGTAATCCCAAACTTTTCAAACGCATAATCAAAAATCTCACGTGCTGGTTTTTGATGCCCCACTTCTTCAGAAATAATAATATGTTCAAAGAAGTTACGTAAAGGCGAATTTCCAATTCTCGATTGTTGCACCTTCGTATATCCATTCGTAATAATACCTAGCTTGCAATCTTGTAGATTTTCACATAATTGCACTGCACCTTCAATAAGATGTATTTCTTTCCCTAAGTTTTCAAGGTATACATCACTAAATTGCTGCGCATCTACTTCTATATGATGAAGTGCAAATAATTGTCTAAATCGATCTACCGCTAATTCACTTAGCGTAATCATTTTATTCTCTAAATCTCTCCATAACCCATTACTAATCTCTTTATAACTTGCAAGATAATCATTATACCCTGTAGGCATGCCGAACTGTACAAACGCGTTATGTAATGCGTTTCTTTCCGTTTCAGGGAAATCTAATAATGTATCGTCTACGTCGAATAATATAACGTTGTATTTCATGATGTTCTCCTCAATTCCTATTTTCAAAACTTCATTTTCATAGCTTCATTATAAACTTTTATATATTTCATTATAAAGTGCTTTGACTCGCTCTTTATAGAATACACCTTTATCCTTTATTTTCAAATCTGCTATAAATAAGTTTGCTAGCATGACCGCTGTATCTAGTCTATAAAATAAATTAACAATATGAGGGGTAGCATTAAAGATACTATCATTCTTATATCCATCTTTAAATTCATCCCAACTAACCTCATTTGTTTCAGCTATTCTCATAAGCTCCAATAACGGATGACCAATTAAAGCGTTATCCCAATCAACTATTGCTTTAACTTCTCCATTATACCCAATTAAATTGGCTGGTCGAATGTCCATATGTAATAAACACTTTACATGATTAGCTGTACTAAGAATATGTTCAATTGTTTGTGCATCTGGAAGTTTAATACCACAATTCGTAATTGTATTAAAACCTTCTACTCGTTTCACAATGCGTTCCGCTATATACTTACTAATTGGCTCTTTAATATTCTGCTCGTAATGTAAACCTTCAATTGGCATACTATGAAGCTTGCTGACTAACTTCCCTATTTCGTATGCCGAAATTGGCATATGATCCGTAGCCACATAATCCGATATTAAAAAATCAAGTTCGGTAGAAAGATGCAATCTGTGTATACTTGGTACTGGAATACTTTTTGAATGACAATACTTAGAAAGCTCTGCTTCCTTTTGCAACGAAATCCGACTATTAAATAAATCTTCATTTATATTTTCTACTTCTCTTTCCCACGGCACTCGAAATGCTAAAGGTCCCTTTCCTGAATCTCCGCGAAAAACAATATTTTGCACTCCCGTTCCAATCACCTTTAAATCCTGCACAGCTAATTCCTTATATTCTTGACTTAATATTGTTGTTAAACTTTCCCTTAACTCCTCTGCTTTTAAACGTGTATGGATCATTTTATCCCCCGATTCGTAAGTTCTTTTCATCCATTTTCTCCTCGGTGCACAACATCCTCATAAACAAAATTATAGCAATAATAATAAAAGGAGGCTAATCCAAATCAGCCTCCCTTCTTCTTATTTTTCTTCTAACAATAACATTTTCATTTCCTCTAACGACTCTTTCGTAAAGCCAAGAGCTTTTTCAGCGTATGCTTCAACTGATCCGTATTGCTTATGGATTCCATCAATCGCAGCTTGTAAATATTCGGCGCGTGCTTCAAACATTGCACCTAATATCGCTCTACTCTCATCGTTTTGTAGTTTTGCACCTAAAAAGGCCATCATTTTTTCATTTAATTTTTCACGGAAACCGTTACTTAGTAAATAATCTTCCATTACTGTTTTTTCTGGCACACCTAATAGAAGTAGTAATAATGCTGATCCAAATCCAGTACGGTCTTTTCCAGCTGTACAGTGGTTTACTAATGGTAAGTTTTCCGGATTTTGTGCAAGTTGTAAGAAGCTCACGAACGCCTCGTTACCACTTACGAAATCTTGGTTCATTTTCACAAGATATTCACCTGGTTTCCCCAACAGAGAAAGGTCACCAACTTGGAAAAACTCATTTATATTTAAGTCTTTCGCCAAGTCTTGCATAACTGGTAAGCATACTTGACGAGCACCTGTAATCTCTGGATTTGGCTTATGCTTCACTTCAAAGTCTGTACGATAATCACAGATTAACTTTAATCCAGACTTCTGTAAATACGCAATATCCCACTCTGTTAGTCCCGCTAATTCTTCAGAACGGTACAATTTGCCCCATTTTACTTTACGGCCTTCTGTCGTTTCATATCCTCCCATATCACGGAAATTAAACGCTCCTTGTAGTGGCAATCTACGCTCAGCTACTGTCACTGCTTGTCCATTATTTCCTACTAGTCTAAAATATGGGCGTTCATTTTCACTCGGGTTTTCAATAGTGCATGATGATTCCCCGTTTACAGTTACAAGTAATTCTCCATTTTCTTCAATATAATCTGGTGAAGTACTCCAATAAATGCGTACTTCTTCTATATTATTTTCCCACTTTATATGTAACATATTATCTTCATTTCGTTCTACAGTTGCTTGTAGCCAATTTTCTTGCTGCTCCATTCTTTCACCAACGCTTTCTCTTATAATCGAATCTTTCTCTATTGTATTATAGGAATATCTACTTTGTCGTTCTCATTTTTCTTTTTATCTTACAAACAGGCAAAAAGTTCTTTTACTTGTTCATAATTTGTACACGGATTGCCTCGAAATGAGTTCGAGAGAGTACATCATTCATCCTCCTAAAACTTCCTCACATATCGCTCAATAGAACTAAGCAGCTGACATCCATTCTTCCCAAAAACATCCTTCATCCACTCATTTTGTACATTTGTCTCGCCAATATAATAAGATGCACCTATTTCCTTTAAGACAAACATTGCACCTGTAAAGAATGCTGCTTCGTACCCTTTATTTCGCATATTTGGAGCCATTACGAAATACATAAGTTTCCCTTCTTCTAACGTACCTTTCTCAATATGCGGGATTACAATTCCTATTGGCTCTTCGCTTGCAACTGCTGTTAAACAATGTTCTTTCCATTGCTCACCAATTTCTTGTTCCATCATATGTACAAATTGATTATAGTCGACTTGTTCTTCCGTCATTTCGTTCCAAAAAGAATAAAAAGTATCCTCTCCTACTTCTTCAATCAGCTTAAAATCAATTTCACTTTCTACATCTTCTACTTCATATATATCCTTAAATACAATCATGTTTTCAGTAACATATTCAAATGAATACGTTTCAAAACATTTCTTATACACATCATAATTTGGACTTTTTGAAGAGATCTCAAAATGTAATTTTTCTACCCCCTCTTTTTCAGCCTCAGCAACGCAATATTGCATGATCTCTTTTAATTGCTCTTCTGTAAAAGCCTCTGCATTATTTTCTTTTATCATGATAGAAGAAGCACTTCTTCTTATTTTAAAATGTTTTTCTAACTGTTCTATTGTCGTCATATTCTTCCCTCATCTATGTCATACTCGAATTTCTAATGGTTCTCCTTGCATGAGCAGGATTGTCCTTGAATATATAGAATACTAGAAAAGATCGCATCTTTAAAGTGCGGAGGAGGTTCTCCATTGGATATTACAGCATTGCAACAACAGTTAGAGCTTATACAACAAAATGACTATACGCAACTGCATCATATAAATGTAAATGAGTTAACTTTGAACATGCTTCAGTACATCGGAACGACTGATAGTTACGTTCGTTACCAACTTATATATAAATGTTTTGCGCATTTCATTCATCATGAATTCCTTATGGACGATCAGCTGAAATTACTGTTGCAAACATGTTTAAGTGATGAGTATTTATATTGTGACATTTACTCCCCACATACAGATGGGGTTTTCACACGTTCTTACACTGTTTCTTTAATTGCGTTAATACTTCAATTCGCTAACTCTCACTACTTTTTTACAGAAGAGGATATTGAAGAGATAAAAAATAAACTTATTACATATACAAACTTAGAAATGGACTTTCGAGGATATATCGAAAATAAAGGATGGGCTCATTGTATCGCCCACGTATCTGATGCTTTCACTGAAATTGTTCATAATTCACATACGACTTTTGAGTGGTATGAAGAGCTCATTCATTGTTTATTAAATAAAATCTTCATTCCATCTGATATTTTTCATAATAACGAAGATGAGCGTATTGTTACGCCATTAATATCCATGCTGTATCATGACTTCCAGCAAGATGAGTTAATTTCAATTATTTATAAAAAAATAAAAAGGCTTCCTCAAATTAGAAAACGCCTTTCGCTTAATGAGTATTGTATTTTATGTGCCAACATTAAAACCTTTTTACGTACATTATTTTTTAGAACAAAAGATGATCATAACTTAGCCTATACAGCACGTAAAACAGAAAAAATGTTAAAAGAACTTCCAAACTATTATTAAATACAAGGAGAAAAATTATGGGTTATATTGAAGACGTAAGAAATCTAGTAGGAAATCATCCACTTATATTAATAGGCTCACACGCCATTATATTAAATGAGAAAAATGAAGTATTACTACAGCTCCGAACAGACTTTAACCGTTGGGGTATTATTGGTGGTGCCTTAGAATATAACGAGACGTTAGAAGATGCTTTAAAACGAGAAGTATTTGAAGAAACTGGGCTTATCATTAAAAATCCAGAACTGTTCCGTACATACTCAGGACCAGATTTTTTTCAAATCTATCCAAACGGCGATCAAGTACACGGTGTACTCGTTATTTATATTTGCCGAGAATTCCACGGTGAACTTATATGTGATCAAGCTGAGTCAAAAGAATTACGCTTTTTTCCGCTTGATAGGTTGCCTATTACTCTTCATCCAGTCATTGAGCGGATTATTAAAGAGTTTCAGCACTCTAATTAAAAAACATTACAAAATAAGTACCTTATATTTTATATAAAAATATAACAACCTCATTTCTCGTCATTACAACGTGAAATGAGGTTGTTATCGTTCACCGTAAATCCCTATTTCCCCAAAAAATAATTAGATGATTTAACGTTCTTTTTCTACAGCTTTATATCCCTTTACAAATAAAATAGTTATATAAGAAATAATGAATGAAAAAACAGTATACATGCCCACCCAAAAGAAAAATGATGGATCGTACAATGTAACATTGAACATAAGAAAAATAAGAAATGTTACCATTGGCATCGCGTAAAATGTACCTATTTTATATGTCACAGCTATTGAAAACATACAAATAAGCAATGGATATATACAGAAAATAAAAATTAACTCACTCAATGTTATGTCCCCCTTTCTGAAGAAATAATAGCTTTCTCTTAAACATTTTGGGGAACAACAAAGTTTTATATTTTTTATTCGTTATTAGTAAATAAAATGTTAGATTGTTATCTCGATCTGATTTCCTTCAGGATCACTTACTACACTTTCATAATAACCATCTCCTGTAGTGCGTGGGCCATTTAACAGAGGATATCCTGCTTCTCTTAACCTATCCGTTAATTGGTCTACTTTTTCTTTGCTACCTACAGAAAATGCCATATGCGCATATCCTACTGTTTGTTTTTTTATTACATCGTCTATCCCTACCTGTCTCATAAGTTCTAGACGCGCACCACCTTCAAAAGTTATAAAGTAAGATTCAAACTTTTTTTTCGGATTGTGATACAATACATTCGCTTCACCATTGAAGTACTGTTTATAGAAATCACGCATGCCTTCTAAATCATTCACCCAAATTGCTACATGTTCAATTCTCATAATCGACACCTTTTCTTTTTATGGTATTCAACCAACAATTTGATATTTAATTTTCTTTGCTTGTTCTTGTAATCATAAGATCAAGTCCAAGGCTTTTTAATCCATATAAATAATCTTCTTCCCAATCGCTTACTGTTATTTTCGGAATATGTTCCGCCGGAATGTACTGTGGACAACTTTTTACAATTTGATCTATTACAAATTGATTCACTTCATCATCACAGAAAATAAACGCATGTGGATTAATAATAGCTATACATGTAGAAATTAATCGAGTAATAGCATCTATATTATATTCCTCTGGATTATTCGAATCTCTCACTTCATCTCCACTTCTCAAAGCTTGTAAGAAATTTTTATTATCATACTGCGGAACAAAAGATATCTCTCCCGAGAAAAATGTACTTCCTCGGACTACATCCCCATTTATCATAATACCCGCACCTGGACCATTTTGACCTGAATACAAATATACAAGAGAGGAATTGTCATGGTTTCCAGTGTTTTTATAATAACCAAGCACTGCGGCATTCATATCGTTCTCTATTACTACAGGTATAGAGAACAGATCCTCCAAATGACTTTTTAAATTAAAATTTTGGAACTTTTCATAACCAGGTATATAAAAAATACGACCATTATCTACCGAACCGGGCACACCAATTGATATAGAGCTTATTTTCGGGAATGTAGCGATAAGACTTTCAATATGTTTAGATAATAGGTTTACGCCAGTATCAATTAATACACTTGAAGTACTTCCTTTTTCTTTTACTTCCCCTAAACAGTTAAAAATCGTATAGTTTGTCTCATTTTTTTCTAAAAATATCGCTAAACCTAACATATATTCCGGATTATAAGCATATCGTTTCGCTCTTCTTCCACCACTTGAATCATCTAAACCGACTAAAGTGACTTCACCGTCTTGTTTCATATTTTCTATAAATTTACTTATCGTTGGAAAACTGATTTCTAATGTATTACTAAGTTCAACTTTCGTTGCACTACCTCGCTCTAAAAGAGCTGTACGAATGCCGCGAAGGATCGTCTCTTTAATCGATTTTTGAGTAACAAATTGTTCACTCAAATCGCTCACCACCTTAATCAACATACTTATTAAACACTTTTAATAAGTTGCGTTGACAATATATCACACATCATTTTCTAAAGCAATAGAGATGATATATTTCCACTGCATGCACTCCTTGTTTAGCTCGATTTATTCTCTCTCGTAACAGACGATACAATTCCAGATAAGAGAACAAATAATAAAACAGCTAGCAAGGCATTACGTATTCCGAACGATTCCCCTAGTATACCTAAAAATGGTGGTCCGACTAAAAAAGCTGTATAACCGATGATAGAAACTGCAGCAACATTAGAAGTCGCATTTTCACGATCATCTCCAGCAGCAGAAAGACCAATTGGGAAACCTAGCGCCGCACCAATCCCCCACAGCACTACACCAACTGCTAGAAAATACGAGTTATTCCCAAATATTACGATTAAAATTCCTATAATCGCCACCATAATAGTAGCACGTACGACAGCGACACGACTGAATCGATCAAGGAAATAACTACTACACATACGAGCTAACGTCATTGCCAATACAAAAATTGTGTACATAATAGAACCTGTCACTACACTTTGCTGATGTCCATCTACCATCACGATAGGCAGCCAATCATTTGCACTTCCTTCTGCAAATGCCATTCCAAGCACAAAAAGACCAATTAAAAGCACCTTTTTTTCCATACGTAAGGAAGTACGCTTCGCTCGCTTTTTGTTCTGCGATTTCTCTTTCTTTCCTGTTCCGTGCGGAAGAAAACGATACACCATACATACAAGTAATAAAAACACGGCCGAAATCGCAAGAAACTGATACAGGATTGGGATGTGAAGCGAGGCGGCGACAGTGCCACTGAGCGCGCCTACTAAAGTTCCTACGCTAAAAAACCGTGGAATTTCGGTAGAAGTGCCATTCCTAATTTCTGCTCTATTGAAGAGCCTTCTACATTCAATGAGACTTCTGCCAACCCATATCCTACTCCAAATACTAGCAAGCTACCAAAAGCCCCTATGCTAGAAACAAAATAAATATTAATACTTAAACAAAGTAATCCAACAATTATTAAAAACATACTGCCTATAATAACGTCTCTAGCTCCCTTACAGTCAATAAAATGACTTGCACTCAGTAAACCAATTATTGAACCGACAGATAAACCGAACAAAATCCAGCCCATTTCTGCATTTGAAACTGCTAAAATATCTCGCGCCGCTGCTGTTCTAGAAATCCATGTAGCAAACGCGACACCTGGCAAAGCAAATAAGAGAAAAAGAGCGTTTCGAGAGGCAAGTAATGTCTTTGTATGATTGTCCGCACTATTTTTCTTCATATGAAACACCTTTAACATTGTCTATACAATACGACACCAGTTTATTCAATCATCCGTGAAAAACGATTTCTATAAGTCTATCATTTTCATAACTTTGGCTGGGTTACCACCAACAACTACATTACTAGGTACATCTTTTGTCACAACTGCTCCTGAAGCAATTACAGCATTGTCTCCAATTGAAATACCAGGGTTAATTATAGCTCCCCCGCCAACCCAAACATTGTTACCAATCTTTACAGGTTTCCCATATTCTTTGCCAGAATTCCGTTCTACTGGATGCAACGGATGCGTAGCAGTGTAAATGTGAACACCAGGTGCAAACATACAATTATCACCGATTCGAACTTCACAAACATCTAAAATCACACAATTAAAATTTGCGAAAAAGCTCTTTCCAACATGGATATTGTAACCATAATCACAACGAAAATCAGGATTAATGTGGGTTTTCCCATCAGCTGAAGAACCTAAAAGCTGATTTAATAACGTAAAACGTTGTTCATCTCCTGTCTCCATTGCCTCGTTATAAAGGCGTGTTAAACGTTTTGCCTCCACCCTATCAGCCACTAATTCTTCGTCATCTGCAATATACATTTCTCCCGCCAACATCTTTTCTTTTTCCGTTTTCATAGAATCATCTCCTTTGTAATCAAATGAGTCCTACTTATTAAACCTCTTTAATAAGCGACTTTAATTACACTTATTAAACACTTTTAATAAGCATCCCTATATTAACATACTTTTTAAAATGTGCAATTAATAAATTTAGAAAGAAGATGCGAATTCCTCATTTTGCATGTAGATATAACGAATAAATAATTAAAATTCATATAGAAAAAACAAGGGAACGCTCAGCGTTCCCTCTCAAATCCAATCCGTTTTTTAATTTCCACCAAATTCACCTTCGCAATAGTCCCTGCCCTCTCAGCACCTTTTTCTAACGCTTCATATAGTAAATGCGGTTCATTCATATACGTTGCGTATTTTTCCCGAGGTCCTGCTAACTCACGATCTACAACGCGAAATAACTCTTTTTTTACATCGCCCCATCCGATTCCAGTTTCATATTTTTCACGCATTGACTGAATTTCATCTTTTGTCGCAAATTCTTTATAGATTGTAAATGACGTTTCTAGTTCTTTCGGTTCATTTGGAAGTGAAGAATCTGTTTTTATTTTTAAAATAAGCTTTCGTAGTTTTTCTCGCTCTGCAAATAACGGGATAACATTCCCATAACTTTTACTCATTTTTCTTCCATCAAGACCAGGTAAAATTGCCCCTTCTTCTTGCACTACATACTCTGGAAGCGTAAATGTCATGCCAAATGTATGATTAAAATACGTCGCAATATCACGAGCAATTTCAATATGCTGAATTTGATCTTTTCCAACAGGTACATGAGTAGCTTGAAATAATAATATATCAGCCGCCATTAAAATCGGGTACGTATATAACCCCATATTCACACCTGCATCAATTTCTAATCCCGCTTCTTTATTTTGCTCTACCTTCGCTTTATATGCATGGGCACGATTCATAAGCCCTTTCGGAGTTAGACAAGCTAATATCCAAGCTAATTCCAAAATCTCTGGCACTTCTGTTTGTCGATAGAAAATAACATCTTCTCCAAGTCCGAGTGATAACCATGTAGCTGCTACCTCTTTTGTATAACTACTGAACTTCTCTGGATCATGCACTGCATTTAACGCATGATAATCAGCTATAAAGTACAATGCTTTTCCTTCATTATTTTTTGACATTTGCAATGCAGGTTTAATTGCACCAATATAATTTCCTAAATGCGGATAACCCGTTGGTTTAATTCCTGTTAACATTATTTTTTCGCTCATACTAACTCCTCCTTTCTCAAAATAAAAAACAAAAAGAGTCTCTCATCCTTAAAAAGGACGAGAGACTCCCGCGGTACCACCTTTATTAGCTATCATTAGCTCACTTCATACTTCGATAACGTGAAGTAACCGTCTTTACCTACTCATTTCAGTTAGAAGCTCCAGAGCCCATTCCATATTCATCCCTTACTGATTCCCACCACATATCAGCTCTCTGAAAAGTTTTGAACATGTACTCTTCTCTTTCATTGCTTTTTCGTTTTTTACAGTTTATCACATTCCCTTTCCAATTAAACCCTAATTTTCTGTTTTATATAGCAGGAATTTCCACCTTAATTGTCTAATAATATATAGGTTTGCAGAAGTAATCGAAACAACTTTGGAGGTTTTTTCATGGTAAAATATATATCCATTTTAGGTTCAACAGGATCCATTGGCACATCTGCATTAGATGTCGTTTCCGCTCATCCTGAACATTTTAAAATCGTCGGTTTAACCGCAAATTATAATATCGATCTTCTCGAAAAACAAATTGAATCGTTTCAGCCTCGTATTGTAAGCGTAGCGACAAAAGAATTAGCGGACACATTACGTTCTCGTATTTCAACAAATACAAAAATTACATATGGAACTGATGGTTTAAATGAAGTATCTACCCATCCTGATACAAATCTTGTATTAAGTTCAGTTGTCGGTGTTTCAGGTTTACTCCCAACAATTGAAGCATTAAAGGCGAAGAAAGATATCGCCATCGCTAACAAAGAAACTTTAGTTGCCGCTGGTCATATCGTAACTGAACTAGCGAAACAAAACGGATGCCGCCTAATTCCAGTCGATAGTGAGCATTCAGCTATTTTCCAATGTTTAAACGGAGAAAATAATAAAGAGATTGAGAAGTTAATTGTCACAGCTTCTGGCGGCGCTTTTCGTGATAAAACACGTGAAGAAATGAAAACATTACAAGCGAAAGATGCTTTAAAACACCCAAACTGGTTAATGGGAGCAAAACTAACGATAGATTCTGCCACGTTAATGAATAAAGGGTTTGAAGTGATGGAAGCTAAATGGCTGTTCAATATTCCTTATGAAAAAATTGATGTTATGATTCATAAAGAAAGTATCATTCACTCCTTAGTGGAATTTATTGATGGATCAGTCATGGCACAGCTCGGTGCTCCTGATATGAGAATGCCGATTCAATATGCGTTTCACTACCCTACTCGACTACCTTCATCCTATGAAAAATTAAATTTATTAGAAATTGGTAGTTTGCATTTTGAAAAACCAAATTTAGAGAAGTTCCCCTGTCTACAATACGCATTTGAATGTGGCAAAATTGGCGGTACAACTCCAGCCGTATTAAATGCAGCGAACGAAATTGCAAATGCACTATTTCTTAAAAATGAAATTGCATTTTTTGATATCGAAAAAACAATTTACAATACAGTTGAAGCTCATCATAACGTAAAAGATCCTTCACTCGATGCTATATTAGAAGCTGATCAATGGGCACGCCAATACGCAAATCAATTATTAATAAAAAAGAGCTAAAACAGTTTTCTCTGTTTTAGCTCTTTTTTTACGTATTCAATTTTACAAATCTATAACCATGTGTAACTAACACTTTTAATATCGCATATCCTGGAATTGCTAAAACTATCCCCATAATACCGAATAAATTACCAGCAGTTAAAATGATAAAGATTATTGTAATCGGATGGATATCTAGCTTTTTCCCCATTACTTGCGGGGAGATAAACTTACCTTCTGCTAATTGCACAACCATCATAACGATAATTACCTTTAAAACCATTCCTGGCGAGTCAATAAATGCGATAATTAACGCTGGAGTTATTGCAATAACTGGACCTACGTACGGAACGATATTTACAATCATCGCTAAAATAGCAAGTAATACCGCATATTTAATACCAATAATAAGATAGCCAATTAATAGCATGATACCGATAAACAAGCTAACGATAATTTGCCCTCTTATATACGAACTAATCGCATAATGCATATCATCTAGTATTCTCATTGCTGCCGGTTGTCTTTGCTCTGAAATAAACTTCAAAAAGTGATTCGGTAATTGTTCACCATCTTTTAATAGATAGAACAATATAAACGGAACCATGACAAATGTTAAAACAACTTCTGTAAGTGTACTTAAAAATCCAGTTACATTTCCAGTTACTGATGATAATGACTTTGTAAAATCAACTGTATAGTCTTTTACTATATTCGCTACATCAATATTTAAATTCTCCTGAATTTTACCAAGTAAATTACTTTCCCCAAATCTACGTGCTGCTCGTTCGATTTCATGACCGAAATACGGTAAGTTATCTATTAATGCATCAATTTGATCTTTAATAATAGGGATAACCGTTACAACTAAAAACACAAATAATCCTAGTACTATTAAATATATCGAGGCTATCGATACGATTCTTGAAACACCTTTCTTTTCTAAAAGTGAAACGAATGGGTGCAAGATATAAAATAGCACTCCGGCTAATAATACCGGGAAGAATATTGTTTTTAAAAAGACGATAAACGGAGTAAAAACGAAAGAAATTTTTGTTAGCAATAATATGTTAATGAACAATAATGCAAATCCAAGTAACACTGCTAAATAATTTTGTTCCCTAAAAAACTTTTTTAACTTGTCTCTTTTTCTTATATTTACTTTTTCCAATGAAACCACCTCTTTGAATGATGAAAAGCCCTTACTCAGGGCTTTTCATCATTATCTATATCTTTATTTCCTTGCAGCTTTCACTACAAATGATACAATAAGAATTAATACGATTGCTCCTAATAATGCTGGCACGACATGAATTCCACCAAATGATGGCCCAAAAGATCCAAATAATCTACCACCTAACGAAGCACCTAATAAACCTGCGATAATATTTCCGAACATACCACCTGGGAAATTTTTACCTGTTATAGAACTAGCAATTGCACCTATAATAGCACCAACTATTAATGTGATAATCCATCCCATTTTTAGTCCTCCATTTCTATTATAGTTTGTATGATCAAATACAAGAGTAACAAAACTCTCATATAAGATTACTAATTCATTTACACTAACCATATTCTGCTATAAAAATAAACGCAAGGACATTATATGTATGGAGATACATATATTATATGCAAAAAAGAAAATCATTGTCAAACTTACCCAAAAATCAATTATATTAATATACCATATTCAAAGGAGGCTTCATTATCTATGATTCTTAATTTAAATGCCACTTCTTTTGAAGTTGCATCATCCATTTTACAAGTTCAAATTCCATCTTATAAAGTTGAAGCAGATTATTTAAACAGTACTGCAATCCCCCGTTTATATGATACTGTAAACGATATTCAAAATTGCGGTGAAACATTCTATGGATATTTTTCTGAAAATAAACTTGTCGGCTTTATTTCTTTTATGCAAGAAGAACAGCTAATTGATATTCACCGACTAGTTGTATCGCCTGATTTTTTTCAAAAAGAAATTGCAACGAAACTCTTAAGTTATATATTTAACATGTTCCCTTCTTCCATGGCATATATTGTACAAACAGGTAAAGCGAATACCCCTGCTATTGCATTATATAAAAAACACGGCTTCATTGAAGTAACCGATATAACAATTACCGATCGTATGATTCTTACACAACTAAAGAGACGGAAAACATAAAATAGTTTGACTTATTAGTTTATTTATGTTATCTTTTACTTTATAATACCTTTTGCTGAGTCCAAATTTTGGAGCGGGGGAACCATTTTTGTAGCAATGCTACTTGGGGCGAATCTTTTTTAAGTAGGGATACTCTCACTTCCCGAGTCCGACAGCTAACCTCGTAAGCGTAATGGGAGAGGAAGGTGCTTTTTGCCTATGTTACACAGTATACCTCCTTAACTATAAAATCTGGAATCGATATCATTTTAGAGACCTATATTTATAGAAAAGGAGAGATGTATTATGTTACGTTTATCTGATCACGCAATAAAAATGATGGAGCAAAGACTTCGACTCGAACAACACCGCACATATCAAGCAAATAAAGTTGTAGATAACTTACATCACAAATACTTTTTCCAACATATTTTTCAACCAAAAAGATAAGTACTGACCTTTAACAAAATACAGCGCACACTAAAAAAGCGTGCGCTGTATTTTTCATTTTCTTGCCTTCACAATAAAAGTAGTCGGCACCATTCTAGCTTTATATAAAGAATAATATTTCGTAGACGGCTCAGCTAGTTCTTCATCAAACGAGCTCGATGGTTCAGGCTCTTCTATTCTCTCAATTTTAAATCCCACTCTATTTAACTCATTTATGTATGTACTTATTTTTCTCTTATATAATGTCGCTTGTACATTTTCTCCTTTAAATGTTTCAAACGTAATAGGCGCTCATGATAAGAAGACTTTATAGCAACTTCTTCTGTACCATACTGTAAGTTTGAATATACTGGGTGCTCCCAACTAAAAATAAAACTTCCTCTTGGCTTTACATATGAATAAATCAGTTCCAACGTTTTTCTTAAATCCGAAGTCCAACCTAATGCATAAATGGAATATACAATATCAAAATACCCTTTCGGAATATCTCCTTCCTCTTCCATTGCTCCGCATATTAACTTTGGATTCCAATCCTTTAACGTCTTATTCGCTATTTCAATTTGTGCACTCGAAAGATCAAGCCCCCATAATTCCTCTGCCCCTTGTTCCGCCATATATTACAACGAATGCCCACTTCCACATCCAATATTAAGTACCTTTTTATCTTTAATTGAATCGAACAAATGAATCTCATCTTCAGACGCCGTATACGGTCCATATTTCGGTAAACAATCCACTTGAAAGAAATAAGGTGCAACTGTATCCCAACACTTTTTATTTAAAGCTAACATTTGCGTACCTTTCATATTCTACATTCCCCCATCCATTTTGCTTTCTCTAATATTAATTACATATCATAACCAGATCGCCCTTTTCTCTTCGCCCGGTAGTTTTTCACTTTCGCAATCGTACCGCATGCTCTTCCTCCTTCTTCTCCAGCATACATACCGCACCATCTTTTACTTCCATTTCGCGAATGATCATAAAATACCCAGCGACAATCCGGACATGCTTTTAACCTTCCCCACACATTTTCTTGAATTGACATTAACACAATGTTTAATACTTTTGTATACACATTCTCTTCATATACTGGTTCATATGTAATACCTTTCATATCTTCCTTTATATGTACATGAAATGGGTATTTTTCTAACCATTTTTGCAATGATCCTTCGCCTTCAATTGTCATCCGAATATCTTCTCGAAAACCTCTTAATTCCTCTATCGTATGAAACGGAAACTCTTCATGAAAATATTTATTCATAAATTGCTTTATATTATCTTCTGTTTGCAGCAAATCAATTGCTTCTCTCGTATCATTTGGTATTCTCCATGTATTTAAAAATTCTCGAATATATTCTAATTCATGTGGTGCGTTCTGATTCAATTCCATTCACCTTCTTCTTAAAATTTACTTTTTTCTGACTTTATGTATAATTATAATATAAAATAGTTAACCATTAAATGATTTTACCGGTTACAATATTAGGAGGAGTTTTATGAAAAGTTTCTCAATACCGATACGTTTCATGCTTATTTCTTCATTCTTTATGTCTTTTGGGTATTTTGCAGTATACGCATTTTTAGCTATTTATCTATTAACCTTTCTTCATTTTTCTGCTGTCCAAGTAGGAACAGTATTGACGGTTATGACCATCACATCACGAGTTATCCCATTATTCTCAGGGTTAATTGCTGACAAAATAGGCTATATCATCATGATGATAGCCGGATTATTTTTAAGAGGAATCGGATTTATCGCTTTAGGAATATGCTCTGATTTCTATACAATTTCTATTTCTTCTGCACTTATTGGCTTCGGAACCGCATTTTACGAACCTGCTGCTCGCGCCATATTCGGCTCACAACCAGCTCATATGAGAAAAAATTTATTTACATATTTAAACCTGAGTTTTAATTGCGGTGCAATAATTGGACCAATTGCAGGAGGATTCTTACTCTTACTCGATTCCATCTATGCTTTCTTTCTAACAGGATCACTTATGCTGTTATTCGCTTTTATCTTTTACTTACTTAAAAATCACTTCCAAGTCACTACTGAAAACACATCTATTACATTAGGAATACAGGCTATCTTACAAAACAAGCCTTTTCTTCTGTTTTCATTTATCATGATTTTCTTCTATATTATGTTTACTCAGCTTACTGTCGCACTTCCACTTCATATGAAAAACATTAGTAATAGCAACCAGCTTGCTACACTCGTTATTACGATAAATGCAATAACAGGCGTTATATTTATGGTGTTATTTCGAAAACTATTTCACAAATACAACACGCTGTCGATTATTAAATACGGTATTTTATTAATGGGCATTTCCTTTTTACTCATCCCTTTATTCCAGCACCCCTATTGGTTATTTATTTGTGTAATTTTATTTACAATTGGTGAAACACTCGTATTACCTAACGCTGATATCGCTATTGCAAATTACAGTAACGAATCATATACAGCTACTTACTTCGGATTCTATCAACTATCACTCGCATTTGGTTTTATCATCGGTAATTATACCGGTACATCTTTTACATCCAACTTAAACGGAATGTATACACCATGGCTTATTTTCAGCGGAATAGGACTTATTGGTTTTATTTCACTACATATTTTAAATATAAAAAAAGGATTACCTAAGGAGGATATATACCTATGTAATGATACGAAACATCTTTAACAAATTTCAGTCGAGATGGTACCTTTAGACAAGCAACCTATAATAAAAAAATTCGACCGTCATGTTTGACAGTCGAATCTCTTTATTCTTCATATTCAAGATGATTATGTCTTTTACAACCAAATAAATAGCCCCCCCTATATGACAAGTTTCAAATTCTAACCCTGGAACATATCCAGATTTGATACGTTCTATCATTGTTTTATAACAATTATTCTCTTCTGTATATTCCTCAATTAACTCTTTCTTATCTTTTTCTGTCCAGTTTTCTTCTACTTCTTCAGTCTGAACATCTTCTATTTCTGCTGTTTTCGCTTCGATAGATTCCCGTATCACTTCATTTATACGCGTGAAATTATTAGCTTTATATAGAGCATAAACAAATCTACCAATCCAATTGGGGCTTTTCCAAACTTCTTTGTATCCCCTTTCGAACCATTCAATTGCTTCTTTATAGCAATTCAACTCGACATATAAATCTGCTACATGAATTTCTCCTATAAGATCATCAGATTCCCTGTTAAAAGTATCTAACTTCTCTTTCGCTTCTGTCGTTCTCCCTAAATCAATTAAACATTTTACATAGCTATACATGATATAGTCCGAATCCCCTGCAACTCGCAAGAAAAATTCCGAAGCTTTTTCCAGCTCTCCAAGGTTATAATGAGCTACAGCTACATTGTGATATGCTTCATTGGATGGTTGAATGGAAATAGACTTTTGTAATACTTCTTTCGCTTCTTCCCACTTTTTTTATTTTATGTAAATTTCCCCTAAGATGTTATAAGGAAAGTATGAGGAAGGATTCAACTTAACAACTTCTTTTATTAATTCAAGAGCTCTAGCATCATCCTCTTCCTCATAAAAGTACATCCAAGCAAGATTATTGAGAGATTGCACACCTCTAGATTCATGTACCGCTCGTTGAAATAGTTCCATTGCTTTCTCATATTCATTTTGTTCAAACATTTCAATTGCCTTCTCGTTAATGTTCAAGTAACTACCTCCGAAGTGAATGAATTCATCTATTCCATATTATTATTTTAAAATGTAACAATTTTAATTTCCATAAACAATAAGTTCACTTCGTATTAAGTTCTTTCTCCTATCTACATTTCATCATATATTTGGATATCCAATTCGTAATGATTTTAACAACACCGCTTTCGAAAGAAAATATATATCTACTGTAAAAATACTGATTTACAACAATAAGTAAACTTTTCAATCTCTCTTAAACTGGATATACACCCTGTTACATTTTACATATTATGGTACAATTGAAATGAGTACTAGCTAAACATTTACGCTCCACACTAGCAGTTTAGCAATGCCAAAATCAAAAATCACTTGAAATTGGGGGATGTTATGAAAAAGAAATTAATTGTTCTTCTATTCATCGGAATCATATTATCAGGATGTTCAACTATAGCAGAAAATTCTTTAGAAACCGGAAACGGAAGTATGGAATTATTAACACCAACGATTACAACAAAAGATAATGAATTAGAAATTAAGACGGAAGGTATTGATGAAAATAAAGTAACTTTTATTTATGTCGCTAATAAAAAAGTATTGGAACAAAAAATAAAGAATAGTGAATCCTACAAACTTGATATTACAGGTATCAATGATGCTCATAGGACAGACTATAAGCCAAAAGTTCAACTTTTGCAGACTAAGGATGATAATAAAGATGGAGAGATGATAACTTTTAAGCAAGTTAGATATACAGTTAAAAAAAATTAATTTTAGAGTTATTTCATTATAAATGTAACGTATGAAAATATACTTTTAACAGAGGGTAAATGTAAGGGGTGCTAACATGAAAAAACGATGGATTTCTTGGTGGATTGGTAACATATTTTGGATTATCCTTTTTGGAGTGTGGGCAGCTATTATTTGGCTACGAGATGTCGATGGTGCTGGTGTTACTCAAACATCCGAAATTAAATCAATATCACTTATTGTTTTATTAATCGCGTTTATCATACCGATATTTATTCAAGTTATATGGCTAATCATTAATTTGAGGGTTAGTAGAAAAAACAATTATACGATTTAGTTTTTTAAATTAACAGATACATACTTTTTATAAAAAAGAGAGGAATCTAATTCGATTCCTCTCTTTTACATATGTGATTATGCCGTGCTTTTAAAGCGGCACTATTCCCTTTTTACGATGCATGATCGTCTTTCTTCTTCTTCAACAACGCTCTCTTCTTCATCGCCTTCGTTAAATATCCGCCTTTAAACGAACGGATTTCATAAGAAGACATAAACGCTTTCGGTGCAATTTCATTAATAATTTCTAAAAGTTCTTTCTCTCTAGAGCGCTTTGCAACGATATCTAAGCGATAACGTATAGAATTAATTCCTTCACCTTCAAATACTGTAACGCCAAATCCACAGTGACGTAATTCATCTACTAATTCATTACAACGGTCTAGTAAACTAACTTGATACGTAATATATCCAATTGCTAATTTATTCTCTATATAACCGCCTAATAATAGTCCCGCACTAAAGCCGATGACATAGGCAACGATGTTCATCCAATTTGATAAATCTTGAAACACAATCCCTAAACTGACAATGTAAATAGCTCCTTCTAACAATCCTACACCAGCAGCGGATCTTGTTTGATTCTTTACAAGCAAAATCGTTCGGATTGTTAATACTGGAACATATATAATTTGAAGCACAAAAATAAGTAACGCTTGTAACATTGGTATCCACCTCTTTCAAAAAGTCTTTTGTCATGATAACATACATAAGCTTTAGAAATCGATGGGTTTTTAAATTTTTTAAAATTATTTTTCGTACTATTGAAAAACCGAAAAAAGAAGCGTATTATATTTGTCGTGAATTTGATTCCTGTCATTCACTCGCTTAAATAAAAAAAGGAACCCCCATTAGGCCCCTTTTATTATAGCTCTATGTTATTAGAAGCCTTTTCTCTTCGCTTCTCTTCTTCTTTTACTAACTGTATATTTGCATAAGCTAAATTCGCAATCATTAAAAAGTGACCACCTAAAATACCTGTACCAAATGCCCACATTTCCATTTCATGCTCAATTTCATACATAATGATAGCTCCTAAAATTGCAGCTGCAAATCGGTTTAAAACCCCTAATCCAGGAGCCTTTTCTTTCATTACAATACTTCTTCCTAGTTTCTCCACCCTGCGAGCTAATAACCAAAGACAGTATGCACTTACAGCTAATCCAATACCGAATCCTGTCACTTGTTTTCCAAACGGAGTAATCGTCCACATAAGTAGTAAACCACTAAAGATCGCATACAATTGTAATCGATATACACGTAAGGCTTCTTGAATCAAAATATCCGCTCCTAATTCCTCATTTTTTATGCTTTAGAAGAAAAGCAGCAACTTACACAGTTGCTGCTTTCTCTTCTTCTTGTTCTTGTTCCATTTTACGAATTTCAACACGTTTAATTTGGTAAGCGTCTTTTTCTAACACTTTAAATTCATAACCTTCTGCTTCAACATGTTGTCCTTCTTCAATTTCATGATTTTGCATCATAATCCATCCACCGATTGTATCCACATCTTCTTCTTCAATGTGTAATCCAAACAGATCTTTTACTTCTGAAATAAGCACTTTTCCATCAACAATTTTATGGTACTCGTTCACATGTTGAATTGGTGGTGCTTCATCTTCATCATATTCGTCACGAATTTCGCCGACGATTTCCTCCAAAATGTCTTCAAGCGTTACAATTCCAGCTGTTCCTCCGTACTCATCATATAAAACAGCCATCGGAATTCGCTTCTTCTGCATTTGCAGTAATAAATCGTGAATTGGAGTTGTTTCCATCACTTCAATAATCGGACGCATATACGAGCGAATTGACGATAAATCTTTTTGATCCTCGGTCATATATCGAATAAAGAAATCTTTTACATTGACCATACCGATAATATCATCTTTATCTTCTCCAAAAATCGGATAACGTGTATATCGCTCATTTTGGATTACTTTCATGTGTTGTTCTACTGAATCTTCAAGGTAGAAACCAACGATTTCTGTTCGCGGTACCATAATCTCTTTTGCAATGCGATTATCAAATTCAAATATATTATTTACATACTTGTATTCAGCTTGATTAATTTCGCCACTTTCATAGCTATCTGAAAGAATAAGACGCAATTCTTCTTCTGTATGAGCTACTTCATGTTCAGAAGCTGGTTTCAAACCGAATAAACCAGTTATAATACGAGCTGAACCGTTCAATACCCAAATAAATGGATACATGATTTTATAGAACATCATTAACGGCGTTGCCAATAACAACGTTACTTTTTCAGCCTTTTGAATTGCCAACGTTTTCGGAGCTAACTCCCCAACTACAACGTGTAAATATGTCATTAGCATAAAAGCAAGACCAAAAGTTAATACTGATGAGATAGAAGGGTTTATGTTCCATTTCTCAAATAACGGGTGTAATAACTTTTCGATTGTCGGTTCACCTAACCAACCTAATCCCATAGCTGTAACTGTAATACCTAATTGACAAGCAGATAAATATTCATCTAAATTTGTTGTTACCTTTTTCGCTGCTAAAGCACCGCGTTTCCCTTCCGCAACAAGCTGATCAATACGACTTGAACGTACTTTTACAATCGCAAACTCTGCTGCTACGAAAAATCCAGTAAATGCGATTAAAATCGCAACCATGACTAAATTAAATATTTCCAATGAATCCCCTTAGTTAAAAAACTAAGGTGTCCACCTCCTGTATACTATAATGTTTTCTTATTTGTTCGTTAGAAAACATAGCCCGATACAAAAATTAAAGAGGTCGGATTTCACTTATTCTATAATAATAGAGCAAGTGTCTGTATTAAAGCTGTCGTTTGACATGATAAAGATTTCGATATTTTTTCACGTTGTGAATCAGTCAATCCATCTAAAAGCGGCTTTAACTCTGTTAACTCTGCTTCTAATCGATGAATATGGTCTGTCACTTCATTCACTTGTTTCGAAACGTGTTCATTGATACCGAGCAGCTTCTTGTTCTCCTCGATTTTCTCTTTAATCTCACAAAGCGGCATATGCATTTCTTTGCACTTCTCAATAAATTGTAATGTCTCAAATGCTGTTTCGTCGTAATAGCGATAATTAGATTGAGATCGCTCCGCTTTCAAGATACCTAGATTCGTATAATAATCAATCGTTCGTTTCGACACGTGAGCCATGAGAGCCAACTGTCCGATTCGATACACCTTCCCAACGATCTTCCCCCCTTGTTTATATTACTACCATCATACAACACATAAACTGTACAGTCAAACGTGATGGTTTGTTGTTCACAATTTATACAAACTTACAAGATCAACCTACTATTACACCCGTAATTTACGGCTATACAATAAAATTACTAAACTATTACCTAATCAATATATAGCCCACACCTTTTAACCTTTCTTATTTAAAAGCATATCCTACTAATAACGATTGCCTGTATAGGAGGAGATTGACATAAAAAGGACTATCATTTCTCATTTTTATAACGAAGAGTATTTACTCCCATGGTGGCTTATGCATCACACAAAAATATTCGATCACGGTATTTTAATTAATAGAGGTTCTACTGATCGTTCCGTAGAGATTTGTAAACTACTCGCACCCCACTGGGAAGTGCGAGACTCCAGATTTCTTGAGTTTGATCCAACTAATACTGATATTGAAGTGATGGAAATTGAAAGAGAAGTTTCAGGTTGGAAAATCGTTTTAAATACTACAGAGTTCTTTTGTTGTAATAATAAAGAAGAGTTTTTCTCATCTCTTCATACACTAGGACAAAACATGTATGCGATTAGAATGATTTTAATGATAGATAGTCATATTTACAATTATTCAAAGCCAAGATATTCTATCCCATTAGTAGAACAACGATACCACGGTGTCTTCCCTTATAACCCAAAACTCGGGTGTGCTTGGAGATTTATTCATAATCATCTAGATGGTGCATATTTACCTGGTAGACATTATTCACGGCACGGGAATATAGTTTATGACTACCCTTCATTTATTTTAAAATTTTATTTTAGCCCTTGGAATGAACAGTCCAAGGCAAGAAAATTACAAATTACACCTACCCTTTCAAAAATGGGTATTCAAATGGGACTTCAAACACATTACGGTCAATCTCCTGAAGAATTGGAAACCCGTTTTTTAGAACTTAGTAACGTAACACAAGACCTCCGTAATAATCCTGAATATCAAGAATTATTTCCAAAGTTCAAACCTTAATGTTTTCTGCCTTGCCATCACCTCACACAATTTCATCCGTTTAATCAAAAACAATCTCATTTGCATAAAATATGAATACTGTATATATAATAAATTTTTATTTTAGGAGGAAAAAATGAAAGCTGTTATTCTTGCTGGTGGGTACGGTACAAGAATTGGGGAAGAAACACATTTAAAACCAAAACCTATGATTGAAATTGGAACGAAACCTATTCTATGGCACATTATGAGTTTGTATAGTCATTACGGGATTACTGAGTTTATTATTTGCTTAGGCTATAAAGGATATGCAATTAAAGAGTTCTTTCTAAATTACAACTTACACATGTCCGATTTCACAATACATTTAAGCGATAACACAATTACTAGCCACTCTCATCGTGTAGAACCATGGAAAGTTACATTAATCGATACTGGTCTTAATACCGAAACGGGTGGACGAGTGAAAAAGATTCAAAACTATGTCGGAGATGAACCTTTCTGCCTCACTTATGGCGATGGATTAAGTAATGTAAATATAAAAGAACTGATTGCATTTCATAAAAAACATGGAAAAATGGCTACTGTTACTGCCGTACAACCTCCTGGTAGATTTGGTTCTCTCATATTAGATAAACAGTCTGTAACATCTTTTCAAGAGAAACCACTAGGTGATGGTGGATGGATTAACGGTGGGTTTTTTGTTTTAAATCATGATATTTTCAATTACATTAGTGGAGATAAGTCTGTTTTTGAAACCGAAACTTTAGTTCAGTTAGTCAACAAAAATGAACTGGCAGCATTTCAACATACTGGTTTTTGGCATCCAATGGATACATTACGTGATAAGAATAAATTAGTCGAGCTATGGGAAAATAATAACGCTCCATGGAAGGTCTGGTAATATGACTTCATCATCTTTTTGGAATAAGAAAAAAGTATTTATTACAGGACATACTGGCTTTAAAGGCTCATGGCTCACCCTTTTTTTAACTTCTTTAGGCGCAGAAGTAATCGGCTATTCTTCTCATCCTCCATCCATCCCTAACCTTTTTGAACAATGTAACGTAGCGAAAGAGTGCACAACAATGAAAGGAGATATTACAGATTACGATTCTTTATTACATGCCATTGGGCACCATAAACCCGACATTATATTTCATTTAGCAGCTCAACCAATCGTCACCACTTCATACAAAGATCCTATTGAAACATTTAAAACGAATGTTTTAGGTACTGTTCATGTACTAGAAGTAGCAAAGTACGTCGAAAGCGTACGTCTCATTATTAATGTGACAAGCGATAAATGTTATGAGAATGATGGGAGCGGTAATCAAGCATTTGTAGAATCCGACCGTTTAGGGGGCTATGATCCATACAGTGCTAGTAAAGCTTGTGCTGAATTAGTTGCAACATCGTATCAAAAATCTTTTTTTCACACGAACACCCTTTCACTCGCCTCAGTAAGGGCAGGCAATGTCATCGGTGGTGGTGATTGGGCAGAAAATCGCTTATTCCCAGATATCATTCGTGCATATTTACAAGACCATCCTTTAAGTATTCGAAACAAAAATGCTATCCGACCGTGGCAACATGTTTTGGATCCTTTACATGGATATATCCTTTTAGCTGAGAAACTTTGGAAGCATAAAGAGTATGCAGAAGCATGGAATTTCGGACCAATTAACGAGGCTAACAGAACCGTCCATGATGTCATTCAATCTGTAATAAAATTATGGAATAAACCATTAACAATACTTTCTCCCACTATAAATACTCCTTATGAATCACCTATTTTAACACTCGATAGTACAAAAGCAGTAAATAAACTAGGCTGGACTCCTAAGCTATCAACAGAAACTGCTATCGCTTGGACCGTTGAATGGTACGAAAAACATGCATCCGGTGAAAATATAGAATCGTTCACACGACAACAAATCGAAGCATTCAAAAATTTATAAGGGGGCTATAAAATGGAACAGAAAAAATGCCGTTTTTGCCACTCATTACTAACAAATTCGTTTTTAGATTTAGGCGTCTCCCCTCTCGCCAACTCATTTATAGCTCCAAAAAACTCATATAAAATGGAACCTTTTTATCCGCTGCACACATTTGTTTGTAATTCTTGTTTACTTGTGCAATTAGATGAATTTGAATCACCTAATAATATTTTCCATGATTATTTATACTTCAGTTCTTATTCCTCAAGTTGGCTACAGCATGCCAAACAATACGTAGAAATGGCAATTGAGCGATTCCATTTAACGAAAAATTCGCAGGTAATTGAAATCGCAAGTAACGATGGGTATTTATTGCAATACTTTCTTAAAGAAAACATCAATACGTTAGGAATTGAGCCAGCAAAAAATGTAGCAGAAATCGCAATTCAAAAAGGAATTCCTACTGAAGTGAATTTTTTCAGTAACGACTTAGCAAACAATCTTCCACAAGCGGATTTAATCATTGCAAATAACGTATTAGCACACGTTCCGAACTTGCATGATTTTGTCGCTGGCCTAAAAACATTATTAAAACGAGATGGTACGATAACAATTGAATTCCCCCACCTATTAAACCTTATATCTTGTAAGCAGTTCGATACTATCTATCATGAGCACTTTTCCTACTTCTCACTTATAAGCCTTCAAAAAATTTTAGCTCATCATCATTTACAAATTGTTGATGTAGAAGAACTTTCAACTCACGGTGGTTCATTGCGTATTTTCATAAAACATCTAAGCGCCCAATCAACTATCCATTCCAATGTTACAAATTTAATCCAAAAAGAAATAGATCACGGGCTAGATACATTAGATTGCTATCTCCTTTTTTCTAAACGAGTGGAACAATTGAAAATAAATATTTTAAAGTTTTTTATTGAAGCGAAAGCTTTAAACAAACAAATTATCGGCTACGGCGCTCCAGCTAAAGGAAACACCCTTTTGAATTATTGCGGGATAGGTAAAGAATTTCTAGCATATACAGTAGATAAAAATCCTCACAAACAAAATCTCCTTTTACCAGGAACTCGTATTCCAATAAAGTCTCCAGAAGAAATTAAACGTACAAAACCAGATTACATTCTCATACTTCCTTGGAATTTGAAAGACGAAATTATGAAGGAATGCTCTTTCATTCGTGAATGGGGTGGCAAATTTTTAGTAACTGTTCCAGAAGTTGAGGTGATTGAACCATGAAGAAGATCCTTGTAACAGGTGGTAGTGGATGGATAGGTAAATATGTTGTACATTCCCTTATACAAAAAGGGTATGAAGTTCACGCCACATACAATAGAAATAAACCGTCTCACCTTTCCTGCCATTGGCATAAAGTAAACTTGCTTTGTGATGACGAAGTAAAACAATTTATTTCAGACATTAAGCCTAGCGACCTCATTCATTTAGCTTGGGAAGCGGTTCCTCCTGCATGCTACGTATCCATTAATAATTTCTATTGGCTAAAGTCCAGTATCTCATTGATTCAACACTTTACAGCATGCGGTGGAAAACGTATCGTTGTAGCAGGTACTGGCGCAGAGTACGAGTGGTTTAACGGTATTCTATTTGAAGATTCTCCGCTCCTTTCCTATAAAACCCCGTATTCATTATGTAAAAATGCACTACATTCCTGGTTACAGTCGTATGCACAACAAACCAGCCTCAGCGTATGTTGGGGACGAATTTTTCATATGTATGGCCCTCATGAGCACGGCAATCGACTCATTTCTAACATTATCACTTCTTTATTAAAAAACGAGGAAGCTCTATGTACACATGGAAAACAATCAAGAGATTTCCTCCATGTGGGTGACGTCGCTAACGCTCTTGTCACATTATTAAACTGCAACGTTACAGGCACAATCAATATCGCTTCTGGTCACTCTGTACAAATTAAAGAATTAGCTTCTATCATTGCTAAAAAAATAGGAAAAGAAAATTTAATTAAACTAGGCGCTATCCCTTTTCCTAAAGATGAACCTTTATTCGTCGGCGTGAATGTGGAACGTTTAACAACTGAAGTAAACTGGAAACCAACATACGATTTAAATACAGGAATTGAAGAAACAATTTTATGGTGGGAATCATCTATACAAAAACATACCGATATGCAGCACTAAAACGTAAATCTTGCGCTCCTCTCGCTAAATCCTTATACCATTCTTCTAATTTTTCCGGCGTAATAATATGGTGCGTACCCATTCCTCCATGCTTACTAGCTTCAGAAAGCGTCGGACCAATTTGTAACTTTCTCTTTCTCATCGCATCGTTCCACGGACTAAACCCAAACCATAATATACAAGCAAGAGGCGGATAGATCATAGATTCATGCGCTGATAAATGTCTTCCAACCGTATAACTTCCGTGTTCATGATTATGAATAAATCTACCTCTTCTCCATAACGGCCAATCTTCTGGTAAATAACCGTGAAATCGCTGTTTCATTAAAGGGATTCCAAAGTTAAGGTCCGGATAATTATAGTTAGGATCATCAACCATAATAAGCCCTTCCAGCCAATACATCCTCCCTCCCAATTCATTTAGCGATTTCCAAAACTGATTTTTATCTTGCACACAAAGAAACTCAGTCGTATTTAAAATCATTTTCCATCCTTTTACTTCTTGTTCTACCCTCATCACTTCATGATCTGTCGCAAATGCATCAAACTCTGGATTTACAGAATCTCGTACTTCCCAATGCGGTGCGAACTTCTTACAAATTTCGACTGAACGATCTGTAGAACCTTTATTAATTAAAATGCCATGATCAAACAGTTTCGTATGATGAATAAGCCACCATGGTAATAAATACTCTTCATTATAAAAATGAGAGATAACGGTTGTAGTAATGTAAATCTCCTCCTCTTTCTCTATCAATCTATTTTTTCATACTACTCTTAATATACTTACCAGTTATGTAATTGGTTTCTTTTATTTTAAAAATATGTTTTTCTACCATATACTATGCTTTCTTAGACAACCACCGTTTCCATTCTCTAAAGATTCCACTCCGTACAACAATAAACATCCAAATAAACTGAAAATTAAGTTATAATATCATTATAAAATATGAAGGAGGAATGCACTCATGTACTACAACACTTCATTCGAAAACGATCAACCTGTAGGCCGTCTATAAACTAAGACGGGCATTCATTTAACACATACACTTTGCCTCGTCTTAGGGAACTCATAATGCCCTAAAAATAGACGGAGGTACTTCAAATGAAACAAACAATTTTAGGAGCTATATGCTTATCACTAGCAGCAAGTATATGGGGCGGTATGTATGTTGTTAGCAAATACGTACTCGATTATATCCCACCGCTTACACTCGTTTGGCTACGCTTTATTATCGCTTTTGTTGTTTTGTATGGCATTTTGAAAATAGCAGAGAAAAAACAAAAGAAAAAAGTAACCATTCGCAAAAAAGATTGGCTATTATTCGCTTGGATTGGATTTATCGGATATTTCATTTCAATCACATGTCAATTCATCGGAACAAAATTATCCGACGCCCATACAGGCTCTTTAGTAACATCCGCAACACCTGCATTTATGGTTATATTTGCAGCAATTATTTTAAAAGAAAAGCTAACCGCTCGTAGACTTTTATCTACTATAATAGCGACAATCGGTGTCATTATCGTAATCGGATGGGATATTGAAATTGGCTCCTATTTTATCGGTACCATCATATTAGTGGGAGCCGCTATTACGTGGGCTTTACTATCCATTTATGTAAAAATTGCTTCAGCTCGGTTTTCATCTTTAGTTATTACAACGTACGCCATATTCTTTTCACTCTTTTTTATTACACCTTTTATGATATGGGAACTACAAGTAGCCTCTATCGGAACCGTAAATACGTACGTAATACTAGGCGTATTATATTTAGGAGTCATATCAACGGCAGGTGCCTTTTTCCTTTGGAATAAAGGATTAGAACTAATGGATGCAAGCATCGGTTCCTTATTTTTCTTCTTCCAACCTATCGTCGGATCATTACTTGGCTGGCTCTTATTAAATGAGACATTAAATAATAATTTTTTTATTGGTGGTATTCTTATTATATGTAGCGTTTTAATTACTACTTTTGAAAAGAAATAAAAAAACAGGCAGAGATTCTTAGTCTCTGCCTGTTCGTATAATTGGATCTTGGTCGTGAAAACCAATACAAATCGGTATATTACTTTTCACTTCACTACATACACTCATAAAACTACATACCGTTCTTGCAATTAAATATAAAGTTATGCCGATTGCTTTTTCGTTTGTATCAAAACCATTTTCAGCATACATATCCGCTAATTCTACAGACCTCGGTCCCTCTATATTATATGTCCATTCAGATGCCCAATCATCATCCTCTTCTTCAAGCGGAACATACTCCTCACAAATGTAAAACTGACTATCCCATTCATTATCGAGATTGTACTCAAAATAAATTGCCTTCGCTTCTTCACATTCAACAACTTCTAATGCTTCTCTCACACCTATTCTCATACTCTCTTCATATGTATCTAATGGAATTAATTTAATTCGCTCGGCGTGCATACCTGATGCTAACATGCTACACATATCATAATACTTCACTTCTATTTGCCCTACTGCTAACGAAAATATATCCTCTTGCATTTCATCTAAATACTGAAAAATATCCAAACTATTTCACTCCATACTCTTTACGCACTCCAATGCGCGGGACGGGATAACAATTCCGGCAATTTCGTATGTTTATCCCCTTTCGCCGCATTAATTTGAACTTGCGTAAGAAAAATACTATTTGTAAAGTCTGCACCGCGAATATCTGCATCTCTTAAATCTGCTCCGATGAGATCTGCTCCTCTTAAGTCTGCACCATTTAAGTTCGCTGCAATTAAATAAGCACCCCTTAAATTCGCGCCTTGTAAATTTTTCTTTTTCAGGTTTGCTCCCATAAGATCTGCTCCGCGGTGAATGATTCGTTTCTTACGCGTCGCATTCATTTCCTTCCAAACTAGCTCACTCGTTTCTAAAAGTAAAACATTTACTTCTGCACGGTGTAATGGAATATTTACTTTCATTAACTCGTCCGCATTTAAATTCGAAAGTCGCTCTGTCTCTTCAATCGCTTTACTTAGTTCTTTATGAATTGGCTGCGTCGCCTTTAATAGAATCGCCTCATTCAAATACCAAAGCATTTCATGGAGCTGATGCATAACCGGAAAAGCATCATACATTTTTCTCGCATGCTTAGCATCTTTCCGCCAATCAATCCCTTTAAAGATAACTTGAGAAATCTTCTGCCCAGCACCGAAACATTCAAATACTGTACAACCTTTATAACCTTTTCCTCTAAGATTTTTATGTATACTACATTTAAAATCTGATTGTAAATTGGAACATGGTTTACCACCATCTTTATTCACTGCAAAATCTACCGATGCTGCGAACGGTAACGCCACGCAACATAGACCGAAGCATTTTTCGCAGTTTGCTTTTAAATGATCGTTATGATTAGTCAAAATGTATACCCCCTGTTGTCTTTTGACTATTTCATAATATTCCAACTGCACAAAATAATCAATTTTAAAATAAATTGGCATCTTTCATTTCAAATCACAACTTTATCATTCGATTTCCTTTCAATTGAAAAAGACTAATTCTATCTAATGAATTATAATTAAATTATAAATTTTCAAACAAAAGGAGAATTACTATGGCACTAGAAATGAAAACAAACTGTCAAATTTGTGATCAATTGCTGGAGCAAGATTCTGAAGCTTACATTTGCGTGTATGAATGTACGTTTTGTGCACCATGTACAGAAGAAAGACATAACGTTTGTCCAAACTGCGGCGGCGAGTTAGTACGTAGACCGAAAAAGAAACAGTAAAAAGCAAAGCGATATCGCTTTGCTTTTTTTATTTTCTTGATATATAAAATTATATCAGCGATTTTTCAAATATATCGAACATAACTTAAACATTTAAAAATTTAACACAAACAGGCTCTGGCACAACAGCATCAGATTGTAAAAGAGTTAACTTTCCTGTAGATTCATTTCTTGAAAATAACACAAGATTATGCGACTTTTCATTTGTAGCAACAAGGAACTTTTCAGTAGGATCTAATACAAAGTCTCTTGGCCAATTTCCTTCTGTAGATGTATGTTCAACAAATGTAAGCTCACCTGAATTTTGATCCACACTGAAAACAGCAATACTATTATGACCACGATTACCTGCATATACAAAGCTGCCGTCAGAAGAAATATGAATCGCACTTCCTTGACTATTTTCATCAAACTCTGCTGGAATAGTAGAAATATACTGTAATTCTGTAAAGGTCCCTTCTTCCGCATTATATGTTAATACGATAACCTCTGAACTCAGCTCAGTCATCACATACGCATACTTTCCATTCGGATGAAAAGTAATATGTCTCGGCCCACTTCCTGGATTTACAGATAAGCTATTCACTTCTGTTAATGCACTACCTTTTATTTCATACGTAATTATTTTATCTATCCCTAAATCAACGCCCACTACATATTTTTCATCAGGAGTATATCCCGCGTAATGTGCATGTGGTTTTTCTTGTCTTTCTTTATTCGGACCTGAACCTTCATGCGCCATAATAGATGAAGCAGGATTTACAGTTCCATTTTCTTCATTTATTTCAAAAGACTCAATCGTTCCTTTATGGTAATTTGCTGTAACTACCGTATGATTCCCACTATCAACGCTCACATGACAAGGAGAAGCCCCTTCTACTACTTGTCTGTTTTCTGCCTTTAACTCTCCAGTTTTACTATCAATTGAATAAGCAGCTACACCACCAGATTCTCCTTCCTTAACAACGGAATAGAGATATTCATTATTTCGGTTAATCGTTACATATGTAGGGTTATCCAGCTTAGCCGCAAGTGTTACATTACTAATTTTTTTTGCTTCTGTGTCTAAAGTAAACTTATATATTCCCTCACTATTTTCTTTCGTATAAGTTCCAACATATCCAATAAACTCTTTGTTATCCTTCATTTTCATAACCCTCTCTCCCTATATTTTTCGTTCATCATACTTCTTAAAATATTTTATGTTGAAAGAGTATCCTAAAAAATCGGAGTACCTCTTTATACGTTACCATATTTTCTTAGTAAATAGCTTTTAAACCCACTTTTTTTGATACGCTGCTATACTTTCATATTCTTCTTCCAAGTGACGGGACAGACGAATATAGATTGGTGTTAAATCTTTATATTTTTCCACACTTTCAATGTTTGGTTCATGGTGGAAATTCGCACCTACCATTTCAGAAACTACATGTAACGTATCTACTTCACCTAAACTATATAAACCGAGGATTGCAGCTCCTAAGCAAGAGCTTTCGAAACTTTCAGGAACATATACGTCTTGATGAAAAATATCCGCCATCATCTGTCTCCAAAGTTCTGACCTTGCAAAACCGCCTGTTGCTTGAATTTTTTTCGGTTCGCCAATTAGCTCTTTTAAAGCGAGAAGAACGGTATATAAGTTATAAATTACTCCTTCTAATACAGCACGAATAAGATGTTCTTTCTTATGATGTAATCCGAGTCCAAAAAAAGATCCTCGCGCATTCGCATTCCATAAAGGAGCTCTTTCCCCTGCTAAATACGGATGAAATAATAAACCGTCAGATCCAGGATTTACTTTTGCTGCTATTTCAGTAAGCACTTCATATGGATCTTTCCCTAAACGCTTCGCAAGTTCAATCTCTGAAGTGCCTAATTGGTCACGAGCCCACCTAAAAATCATACCACCGTTATTAACTGGTCCACCGATTACCCAATGGTCTTCAGTTAAGGCATAACAAAAAATTCTACCTTTTGGATCTGTCACAGGACAATTTGTTACAGCACGTATCGCACCGCTTGTACCAATTGTAACAGCCACAACCCCAGGATCTATTGCATTTACGCCTAAATTCGATAGCACTCCATCACTCGCTCCTACTACAAAGGGCGTAGAAACAAGTACATTCATCTCTTTTGCAAGTTCTTCATCTAATCCTATTAAGCTGTGCGTCGTTGGAACAAGTTTAGAAAGCTTTTCATCTGAAATCCCTGCAACACGAAGAGCTTCCTCATCCCATTTTAAAGATTTCAAATTGAACATTCCTGTTGCTGATGCTATAGAATAATCAATTACATATTCTTTATATAACTTATAAAACACATATTCTTTAATAGAAATGAATTTATAACTTTTTGCAAACAATTCTGCCTGCTCATTCTGTAACCAAACTAATTTCGAAAGTGGTGACATCGGATGAATTGGTGTTCCAGTACGCAAATAAATTTCATGACCATTCATATCACTCTTTATTTTCTCTGCCCAGCTTGCACTTCTATTATCTGCCCAAGTGATACATCTCGTTAACGGTTTTCCCTTCTCATCTACAGCAATGATACTATGCATTGCCGAACTAAAAGAGACACAAAGAATATCATTTGGCTGTACACTACTTGATCGTACAGTTTCTTTAATCGTATTTATTACTGCATGAAAAATTTCTTCTGGGTCTTGTTCTGCTATTTCAGGCGTAGGAGAATATAAAGGATATTCAATTCCATGACTTGCAATAACAGATCCATCAGTAGAAAATAGAACTGATTTTGTACTAGTTGTCCCAATGTCTACACCAATCATATATTTTGAGCTCACCATTTCTTCCTCCTAACAAAAAATTGCGACAGTATCCCACCATAAAAATACATTCCTTTTATCTACTGATAACGTTGTATGCCACAATTATCTAAATAGAAACATCTTTATTTTAAACAAACATATCGAGTAGTAAAACGCCTCCAAAAGCGATAAATGAAAGTAACGTTTCTAATACCGTCCATGTTTTAAATGTTTCTTTCACTGTTAAACCTAGGTATTCTTTTACCATCCAGAACCCAGCATCGTTTACGTGTGAAAACATGAGTGCTCCTGCACCTGTTGCAATGACGAGTAACTCTAAATTTACACCTGTCGTATTTTCAACGATTGGAGAGACTATGCCCGCCGCTGTTGTTAAGGCGACTGTCGCTGACCCTGTCGCAATTCGAATTAATCCAGCTACTATAAATGCTAATACAATTGGAGATAGAGCTAAATGTTCAGACATTTGAGCAATAGCATTCCCTACGCCACTATCGATAAGAATTTGCTTAAATCCGCCGCCAGCACCAATAATCGCAACAATAGAACCGATTGGTAATAAGCTATCTTCTGTTACCTTCTTAATAGCCTTTTTATCGATACCTTGACGAAATCCAAGAAAATAGAAAGCTGCAAAACATGCAATCAAAAGCGCAATGATAGGACTACCGATTAATGTGACAATCTTCATTAGAGTATTAGAAAGCGGAACATAAGGAGCTGCTGCTGCTAACACCATTAACATAACGGGTAACAATATAACTAAAAATGAAACTCCTATTCCTGGTAATTTCGTTGATTTTGTATTTACACGTATCAATTCTGGTTCATTTTCAGGAATTACACGTTTGTGAATCCATTTAGCGAATATAGGACCTGCAATAATCGCTGCAAAAAATGTAATAATGAGTGAATAAAGAAGTACCTTCCCAAGGTTCGCTTTATAAATACCAATTGCAACGATTGCCCCTGGATGCGGAGGAACAAGGCCGTGTACGACAGATAACCCAGCAATTGCTGGTAATGCTATCAATAAAATATTTTGTCTCGTTGTTTTATGAATAGAAATTACTAACGGCAATAATATTAAAATGCCTACTTCAAAAAACACCGGAATTCCAATAATAAAACCTGCAATTAACATCGCCCATGGTAAGTTTTTTATTTCAAAGGATTTAATAAAGAACTCTGCCACCTGCATTCCAGCACCTGACTCTGCCATCATTTTCCCTAGAATTAATTGTACCTAATACTAAAATACCTACTAAATGCCCGAGAACACTTCCGACTCCCGTTTCATAAGCGCTCACTATTTTATCCATTGGCATTCCAGACATAATTGCTAAAAACAAACTTGCAATCGTTAAACTAATAAACGCATGCCATCTCCACCACGATACTCCTAAAATAACAATTACAATTGATAATAATGTAATCATTAAAAGGTACATATTCATACTCAGTTCCACCCTTTTATGTAAACCCTTTCAAAATTACTATACAATTAAGAGAACTTATATAGTTCTTTCTTGAGTAAGAGATATTTTCACATAATAATGATTTATATAAAAAGAATCTCCCTTATCAGAGATACACGTTAACTACTCTCTCTAATAAGGGGATTTCTCTTTAATAATTATAATGTTATTATGATAAACGCTTCGTGCGAGCAATTTGTCCTTTTTTTAAAGTGCATGACGCTTTCTTCTCTTGCTGTATTCACGTAGTAAGACTCCAAAAAGTTAAACGATGAAGTTACCTAGGAATCTGTCCTCTCATGAAAAGTAATTTTCGGAAAGTCTCCTCCACTTTCATATATTATAATTTAGGCGCTTTCGCCCAATCTGCAGCAAACTTTTCCATACCTTGATCTGTTAATGGATGCATAGCAAGTTGTTCAATTACTTTATAAGGGATTGTAGCAATGTGAGCACCTGCCATCGCTACACGAGTTACATGATCTGGGTGTCTGACAGAAGCCGCAATAATTTGTGTATCTAATTGATGAACATCGAATAATTCAGCAATTTTCGCAACTAATAGTACACCATCTTCAGAAATATCATCTAAACGTCCTAAAAATGGAGAAACGTACGTTGCACCTGCTCGAGCCGCTAAAAGAGCTTGGTTCACAGTGAAAATAAGTGTAACGTTCGTTTTCACACCTTTTTCAGTAAGATAACGACAAGCTTCTAATCCTGCTAGCGTCATCGGAAGTTTTATCGTGACGTTTTTATCGCCACCGTTAATTTTAATTAATTCTTCTGCTTGAGCAATCATTTCTTCAGCTGTAACAGCATCTGGCGTTACTTCTGCCGAAACAGACTCAACTTTAGGTACTGCCTGACAAATTTCTGCGATACGGTCTTCAAACTTAACACCCTCTTTTGCTACTAAAGAAGGATTCGTTGTAACACCAGCTAAAACTCCAAGTTTATATGCTTTTTTTATGTCCTCAAGGTTTGCAGTATCAATAAAAAACTTCATGATTAATTCCCTCCAGTTTTTAAACGTTGATGAGTTACATGTTTAGGATGTTTATCCCGCTATTTGCCGGGCAGTAAGACCCCACCTCAACATTCAGCGAAGCAAAGAAGTTAAGTTGGGGGGCGTGCTTCCCGTAAAAGCCCGATTGGTAAAGGCTAATGTGGAGGATGAAGAACCCCCACTAATTAAAGTTTCACTTTATTTCTTTTCTACTGCATGTCCGCCAAATTCATTACGCAGAGCTGCTACAACTTTTCCTGTAAATGTATCATTGTCTAATGAGCGGTAGCGCATTAATAGAGACATTGCGATAACAGGAGTTGCTGTTTGAAGGTCTAATGCTGTTTCTACTGTCCATTTTCCTTCACCAGAAGAATGCATTACTCCCTTAATTTCATCTAGTTTCGCATCTTTAGAAAATGCATTTTCAGTTAATTCCATTAACCAAGAGCGAATGACTGAACCGTTATTCCATACTCTTGATACTTTTTCATAATCGTAGTCAAATTCACTTTTCTCTAGAATCTCAAATCCTTCACCAATAGCAGCCATCATACCGTATTCAATTCCGTTGTGAACCATTTTTAAGAAGTGACCACTACCAGCTTTTCCGGCATATAAGAATCCATTTTCTACAGCTGTATCCCGGAAGATAGGTTCAACGATGTCCCAAGCTTCTTGATCTCCTCCGATCATGTAACAAGCACCATTACGAGCGCCTTCCATTCCGCCAGAAGTTCCTGCATCCATAAAGTGAATGCCATCTTTCTTTAGTTGCTCATATCGGCGAATAGACTCTTTATAATGTGAATTACCAGCTTCAATTAAAATATCTCCTTTTGAAAGCAATGGCGTAACCTCATCAATAACAGAATCAACAACAGCGTGTGGCACCATAACCCAAAGAATTCTTGGTGATTGTAATGACTGAACAAGATCACTTAAACTAGATACACCTGTAGCCCCGTACTCTTTCATTTCTTCCACTGCGCTCGTATTTAAATCAAATGCTACTACTTCATGTTTATGATCCATTAAATTTTTTCCTAAATTTAATCCCATTTTACCTAAACCAATTAATCCTACTCGCATAATATAATTCCTCCTCAAATCATCTTTTATTAAAAATCCATATCACTAGAATCTGGAATACCTTTCAGCACCGATAAATTAGTATGTACAGAAAGGTATTCACAGTCATAACTTAAGAATTCAACACATTTTTTGTAATTTGAACAATGTTTTCTGTCGTAAATCCAAATAGATTCATGACTTCAGCTCCAGTTCCTGAAGCTCCAAATGTTTCAATTGATAGTACTTTTCCTTCTTGTCCTACATAACGTTCCCAACCGAGAGATACACCCATCTCAAGCGATACTCGTTTCGTTACAGAAGACGGAAGAACCGATTCTTTATATTCTTTCGATTGGCGATCGAATAATTCCCAGCTCGGCATTGCAACGATGCGAACAGAAACATGATCCTCTTCTAATTTTGCTTTCGCACTAGCAGCTAAGGATACTTCAGAACCTGTCGCAATTAAAATCACATCCGGATTTTCATTTGTTTGCGTTAATACGTAAGCTCCTTTAGAAAGATTCTCTATGTTCGCTTTCGTTTCCTCAAATACCGGTAAATTTTGACGACTAAGTACTAAAACGACTGGACCATCCGCTTGCTGTAAAGCATAAGCCCATGCACTCGCTGTTTCATTCGCATCTGACGGGCGGATAACTGTTAAACCAGGAATTGCCCGAAGAGCTGCTAAATGTTCAACTGGTTCATGCGTTGGACCATCTTCTCCTACAGCGATCGAATCATGCGTAAATACGTAAGTAACTGGTAACTTTTGCAATGCAGCCAGTCGAATAGATGGACGAAGGTAATCATTAAATACAAAGAATGTACTAACGAAAGGTTTTACTCCTCCATGAAGTGCCAGTCCATTCGCTGCGGCGCCCATTGCATGTTCACGTACACCGAAGTATATATTTCGGCCAGCATACGATTCTACTGCATACACTGCTTCACCTTTTATATCTGTCATCGTAGAATGAGAAAGATCTGCACTTCCACCGAAAATAGAAGGAATCGATTTCACATAATGGTTAATAGCTTCCCCACTTGCAACACGAGTTGAAATCGTTTTTTCAGTATCGAAGGATAAAATGTCTTTCTCTTCGATTAAAACTTCACCTGTAATCGCTTTTTCTAATTCATCTGCTAGTGCAGGGTTTGACTCTCTGTATAAGTTGAACTGCTCATTCCAGCCATGTTCTTTTTCAATACCTTTTTGTTTCAGTTCATTAAAATGAGCTGTTACTTCTTCAGGTACAAAAAAGTCTTCTTCATAATGCCAACCATACACTTGTTTTGTCGCTGTCGCTTCTTCTAATCCAAGCGGGTTACCATGTGCTTTGTTCGTTCCAGCAACTTTTGGACTTCCGTAACCTATAATGGTTCTAATTTCTATAAGAGTAGGTTGGTCCGTATTGTTTTTCGCTAATTGAATCGCTTTTGTAATCGCATCAACATCGTTTCCATCTTCAACTCTTACATATTGCCAATGTGCAGATTCTACCCTTTTCTGCATATCTTCAGAGAAAGCAATGTTTAATTCACCATCAAGTGAAATTTCATTTGAATCATACAGCACAATTAACTTGCCAAGTTTCATATGTCCTGCCATTGACATCGCTTCATAAGCGACACCTTCCATTAAATCACCGTCTCCAACTAAAGCGTACGTATTGTGATCTATAATAGAGTGACCATCCTTATTAAACTTCGCTGCTAAATGCGCTTCTGCCATTGCCATTCCGACAGCATTGGCAATCCCTTGCCCTAACGGTCCTGTAGTTGCTTCAACTCCTGAAGTGTGACCAAACTCAGGATGTCCTGGCGTTTCACTATTTAATTTTCTGAAGTTTTTCAAGTCATCAATTGAAACGTCATATCCAGCTAAATGAAGTAGGCTATATAATAAGCTAGATCCATGTCCCGCCGATAAAACGAATCGATCACGGTTAAACCATTTTGGATGATTAGGATTATGATTTAAATGATTCGCCCATAATGCATAAGCCATTGGCGCTGCTCCCATCGGAAGACCTGGATGACCTGAATTTGCCGCATTAATAGCATCAATTGATAACGTACGAATTGTATTCACTGCTAATTGATTTATGTTTTGTGTCATAGTAATCGTCCCCCTAAATGCTTTCATGAAAGAAAGTACCTATTTTTTCGTTTCTTGATCTAACCACCATTTAAATTCACTTTCTTGCAATAGTTCATTAGACGCATCTGGACCATATGAACCCGACTCATATTCATGAAGTGGTAATAAGTTTTCTTCGAATGCTTCAAGAATTGGTTGTACCCATTCCCATGACAATTCAACTTCTCTCCAATGTGCAAAGAATGTAGCGTCTCCACTCACAGCATCATGAATGAGTCTTTCATACGCTTCAGGTACTCCCACATCCGCTTGCTCACAAGTAAAGTTAATACGCATCGGTTCAATTTCTCCATTTTTCAATGGATTTTTACTATTTAACTGTAATGAAACGTTCTCACCTGGGCTAATTTCAATTATTAACAAGTTAGGTGCTGCATTTGGATTACTATCTTGATATTGCTGTTTTAACGTATTTTTAAATTCGATTACAATACGAGTAGACTTTTCTTTCATTCGTTTGCCTGTTCGTATATAAAAGGGAACGCCAGTCCAAAATGGATTATCGATCCATAATCGAGCAGCAACAAATGTGTCTATGTTAGAAGAAGGATTTACTCCTGGCTCCTCTTTATATGCTACAACTTGTTGACCGTTTATGTCACCTGCACCATATTGTCCGCGAATGATATGGTTTTGAACGTCTTCTTTTTTCACTTTACGAAGCGTCTCCATTACCTTTCGCTTTTCCTCTCGAATTTCACATGCGTTAATTTTTTCCGGCAGATTCATAGCAGTCATCATTAATATTTGTAACATATGATTTTGAACCATATCACGAATGGCTCCTGCCTGATCATAATATCCTGCTCTTTCTTCAACCCCAACTGTTTCACTCGCTGTAATTTGTACATTCGCTATATGTTCTTTATTCCAAATCGATTGGAGAACAGGATTTGCAAATTCTAATGCTTCAAGGTTTTGAATCATCGGCTTCCCTAAATAATGATCAATACGGTATATCTCATCTTCTTCAAACGTGCGACTAAGCTTATCATTAAGCTCACGAGCAGATGTAAGATCGTGCCCGAACGGTTTCTCAATCATCAAACGTTTCCATCCATCCGTTTTATCGAGTCCGCTTTCCTTAATATTTAAAGCAATTGTCTCGAAAAATTCAGGAGCAACTGAAAGATAGAACATTCTATTACCTTTTATATGTAGTTCTTCTTCCCTTTCACGAACGACTTTTAATAACCTCTCATAGTCTTCCGGCTTACTCACATCTAATGGACAATAGCGAAAATTATCTAAAAAACCTTCGAGTTCCGGAGTACCTTCCTCTCTATGACGTGAAAACGTCTCTATTGATTCTTTTATTCTTTTTTGAAAATCTTCATGAGGTACTTGACGTCTCCCAAGTCCGATAACGGATATTTGCTTTGGAAGCTTTTGATCTCTATATAAGTTATATAGTGCGGGGTAAATTTTGCGTTTCGCTAAGTCCCCTGTCGCTCCAAATAAAACAAAGGTCATTGATTCCAATTTTAGTCCCCCTCTTGTTGTATAATCCTGGTCAATATATTCAAAATGAATTGTACAGAAGCTCATGTTTTATAAAAAACAAAGAGTTATCAAATTCCAATTCTTTTTATACCTTTCGCTTTCTAATTGTCCCCAATATTAATAGTGGCAATTCAAAGCATTTCTACCACAACTTACTTATTTATCGAATTTAACGAAATAATGTATATTTAATTACTTTTAGTAATTAAATAATCTTATGTTTATTATATTAATCACATAAATTATTATCGTCAATAAAAATGTCTTGAATTAAATACTATTTATTTCGTAATACTTTTCTAAGTGTATTCCTAGTTACCATTCATTTTCAAAGATAATGATCAATACAATAAATATCATTTTTATCGAAATATTCAATTAATCTTCCGTTAAACTCGCGAGCAGACGTTACATTATAATCAAAAGGCTTCTCTATAATAAGACGGTTCAATCCTTGTGTAGCCCACAATCCACTCTCCTTAATATTTAAAGCAATCACATCAAATACTTCTGGTACAACAGATAGATAAAACATACGGTTTCCAGAAATGTTTAATTCTGTTTCACGCTTTTTTACAAGGCTCAGTAAATCTTGATAGCCCACTATATTCGCTGTATCTAATTGACAATAACGAAATGTGCTAATAAATTCTTCTACTCCTGATTGGTCATCAGTAGATATTCTAGAAAATGTAGCAAGGGATTGTTCTACCTTTGTTTGAAATTCCACATCTGACATTACCCTTCTGCCAATACCGATAATCGAAATAGATTGCGGTATATGTTGATTACTAAATAGTTTGTATAAAGCAGGGTAAATTTTGCGTTTCGCTAAATCCCCTGTCGCTCCGAATAAAGTGAAACTTTAATCAGCCCTCACCAATCGGGCTTTTACGAGCAGCCCAACTCCCACCTAACTTCTTTGCTTTCGCTGAATTTTGAGGTGGAGGTCTTACTGCCTGTGAATGCGGGATAAACGTAATGAATAAATCATGCTGCAAAAATAACATCTACCCTTTCTTCAAAAAGCTTTACAGTAGTTTTTAGAAGTACGTTACATTATTTCATTTCATGCACTTTCCTCTTCTTTATATAAAATTCTCACTAACCAAATTCAAAATATTATACTTATTTTTCGTACTTTGCTATGCTATAACCACAAACAGGAGGTATAAACTATGAAAGCACAAATTATCCATTCTTTTGGGGATTCATCTGTATTTCAATTAGAAGAAGTTTCAAAACCAAAACTTTTACCAGGTCATGTTCTAATCGATGTAAAAGCAACAAGTGTAAATCCAATCGATACAAAAATGCGTAGTGGTGCCGTTTCAGCAGTCGCTCCTGAGTTTCCAGCTATATTACACGGCGATGTAGCTGGTATTGTTATTGAAGTAGGAGAAGGTGTTTCGAAATTCAAATCAGGGGATGAAGTATACGGATGTGCCGGAGGTTTTAAAGAAACTGGAGGTGCACTTGCAGAATTTATGCTTGCTGATGCACGATTAATTGCTCACAAACCTAACAATTTAACAATGGAAGAAGCTGCTGCTCTACCATTAGTTGCAATTACAGCTTGGGAATCTTTATTTGATCGTGCAAATATTAAACCTGGTCAAAATGTTCTCATTCATGGAGCTACTGGTGGCGTAGGACACGTAGCCATTCAACTAGCTAAATGGGCAGGCGCTAAAATTTTCACAACCGCTTCTCAGCAGAGCAAATTGGAAATAGCCCATCGTCTAGGAGCCGATATAGCTATTAATTATAAAGAAGTATCTGTTCAAGAATATGTGCAAAAACATACGAATGGAAACGGATTTGAAGTTATATTTGATACAGTAGGTGGCAAGAATCTTGATCATTCTTTTGAAGCTGCTGCGGTCAATGGCACTGTCGTAACAATTGCAGCTCGTTCAACCCATGACCTCTCTCCTTTACACGCAAAAGGACTCTCTCTGCACGTTACTTTTATGGCATTAAAAATATTACATACTGATAAGCGTAATGATTGCGGAGAAATCTTAACGAAAATAACGCAAATTGTAGAAGAAGGAAAACTTCGCCCATTGCTAGATTCGAAAACTTTCACGTTTGATGAAGTTGCCCAAGCACATGAATATTTGGAATCGAATAAAGCAATAGGAAAAATAGTGTTAAAAAACGTTTGGTAATTTTGACTCGATAAAAACAACTTATTAGTTATCCTAATTACCAATTAACATGAGATAATGATACATAAAATAAAATGCCATGCGTAACAAAAACCTTGCAGAGAAATTCTACAAGGTTTTTGTCTATATATTTAAATAAAGAATCATATTAAAATAAAAGGTTTACAATTCATCATAGTAGTCTTAAATATAAGCTGCTTTAAAGGCTTGTTGGACAGCTTGTACTTCTAATGAGTCTTTACCATATAAGTTCGTTGCTACACGAATACAAGCTTCTTTTAATTCTTTAAAGTCAGAAGTCATATTTAATTCATCCGTATTTGCATAATAGAAAATATCAAACATTTTATCTTCTCCAATGCCATGTACGTTTACTCCATTATGGTTTCCACCACTAGCAATCAAGTAAGCTACTTTATTAATAATGCTAGAGTTCGTGTGTACACCACCATGATCGTGGTCAGCATCAATAGGTAAGTTATTATAATGTCTATAGTCCTCAGGATATCTAGAAGAGATAGATGATGGGTTTTTCATATCTCTAAAAATAAGACCTGATTGTTCTCCCATTGTCCAATTGAACTTTCCGTTATTGGCATACTTTTCAACTGCTACTCCTAAAATATCAGATAGAGCCTCATTAATTGCACCAGCTTCTCCTGCATACTCAAGTCCAGACTCATTTCTTGTAACCGCGTGTGTAAATTCATGTCCTGCCACATCAAATGCTCTAACAATTGGATCTCCGTATACTAGCATAGCTCCATTACTAAATGCATTAAACCACTGCTCAGGATTTCCTTTATTCGTACCATTTGTGTTCCAACCATGAACGACAGAAATTACTTTTTGTCCGTTATTATCAAAGCTGTTACGGCCATATTTTTCTTGATAAAAATCATATACTTTCGTTGCTAAATAATGGGCACTAACTGCTTTAGGATCAGTAAAATTTGTAGAATTACTTGTTACTAAATCATCGAGATAACCCCATACATTTCTTCTATAATTATTATAATCTTTATAATTAGCAGTATATGTTTCAATTCCCTTACCACGAGAATAATCTGCAAGCATGTACGTTCCATCACTTCGCTGCGTAATTCCAAACGTACGATTAATACCTAAGTCATCTTTTCCTGTACCTGTTAATTTCGAAGGATCTTGTGATTTATTTGCTGTCGCAGATTGGACAATACTACTATCTACTTGTATACCCAATTTTTGAACGAGTTCTTTTAATAGATTCCCCCCAAAAGCATCAATTAATACCGTACCAGATACATATTCAGGTGTAGATGCACTAAAAGTAATTTGATATGCGTTTGTAGCTTTATTTGTATTTTCATCTACATATACCACTTGTTTAATTTCTGGTTCTTCAATAAATATAAGATCATTTCCATAGATGTTGAAAAGCTGTTTCTTTGCATCCTCTTCTGATAAAGTAATAGGTTGTTTCAAATCTTCCTGTTGTTGTAGATCTTGGGCACTATCCCCCGAAACGCTCGTAAGTACACCATCATCATTTATATGTGCTGTTAGTTGATATCCGTATACATCACGTCCTTCATACGTTTGTTGAAGACGTACCAATGTAGTACCATCATAAGATTTACGACTTTGCGTAACATTATAATTAACTTTGGATTCCGTATTAACTTGCTTTGATGATAATGCTTGTTCTGTTTTTCCTTTTAGTGCATCCTTTGCTACATTTTCTACCGAATTTTGAGAAGGTGCTGTTAAATTACCTGTTCGGAACGTATCTTCCTTTGTTTCCACTTTTAAATCTTCTGTTTCCGCATGCACTCCTCCATAGGGCATAATCGCCGATAACACCACTCCTGTAGTTAAACCTACCTTTACGAAATTATTCATATTCTTGCCCCTTTATAATCTTATTATTAAGTTAAATAAATGTTTTTTCAGAATTGGAAACATAGATATTTCAAACTATCTATGTTTATCTACTGTTTATGAATTGTGCTTCCTCATAATATGGATAGATTCCATTCATTTCTCAAAAATTACTCATTATATAAACTATCTTTATATTTATTCATATACAGTATTTTTTGTGGTTCTGATAACATATTTATTGCCATCCACACATTCTTTTTCATTTCTAATTTTTGCATTGGTATCTCTTTTAAAACAGGATTACTTATAATTGCTTCCATTTCTTCATCAATTCTTTGCATAAGATTTTCTTCCGGATTATTTTGCAAATAAGTATTTTTCAATCCCCATTTTGTCATTATAAATTCATTTGTTTTATTCATAGGATTCATAATAGTAGCTTTACTAGTTAATCGTTTTTTAATTTCATCATGATAGATTTTAATTCTATATCCTTCTTTTAGTGGAACTGTATCTTTTACAATCGTTACATTTGTTCCTTCCATTTCTTTCGTATAAATTTTTTCCCCCTTATTATTAAACACCTCTATTGATGCGTATTTTTCACCTGCATAATAGCTATGAGGCGTTTTAGTAGTAACCGTAAAAACAGCTTGATCTTGCTCTAAGTCTGTATTTAATTCGGCAAACTGGTCATCTCCTAATCCTAGGAATTGAATCGTTTCATTTACCAACTTACTCACTTTCATTTCGTTAATATCAATGGTTAGACTATTATCTTTTTCCTTTATATAGGTATAATACGAACTAAAATGGTACATACTATCCGTTTTTCCACCTGAAATCTCAACTGTATAAACTCCATTTGGTACGTCTTGTAAATTGATATCTGTTGTTTCAATTGTTTTCTCTTGAATAACTTTATTCCCTTCTTTTAATTTAATTTTTCCTCCTTTCAATGTATCTATTTCATTTGTATTTAAATGGATATGCAAATTCCCTTTTAGCCCAAGTGAAGCAATTTGCTGATTTGTAACTATTTCAAAGTTGGAGTTTATCGGAATCTCAGGATCAACTAGTGCTCTTGCTTTAACTAATTGTGATTCAGGCACTATATAAGCTAAAGAAGTAACAGCCGGATAACCTTTCGCCCTATTAATCTCTATTTGTTTATTATTAAGTTTAAAGCACCATCTTTCAAAGACAGGTGTAAAATCAACTTGTCCATTCTCACTATAATACTGATTCATTAAATCTGGTAAAGAATGGTCACCTTTTTTGAAAGCTGTATTGCTAGCTAGTTTTCGATAACCTTGATACATTTTCGCAAAAGCTTCATCGCCAGCTTTTTGTTTCGCCATCGTTAAAAGAATAAGTTTTTGTCGTAAATCTAAGTCATCATAATTTTTATTTTCTTTCATTAAAGAATTGTATAAATTCCGTTCTACTTGTTCCTTCTTCCCAAAATTAAACAACCAACCAACTTGATCTGCTTTTTTGCTGTATTTACTATATTGATATTGAACACCAAATAGATTATTAGAAACTTCTCCTGTAAATATTCCTTGATTATCAAAACCAGCTTGGTATCCATGAGCGATTTCATGTAAAGTTCCCCAACTTAGTTTATCTAACCACATCTTTGTACTATCTGTACTATTGGCTGTCCAATTTGCGCCATAATAGGCACCGCCAGCACCGGATATATCTGCTTTTAAGAAATAACGATTTTGACTTTTTTTATTTTCAACCGTTGAGCCATCTAAACCAATAATTGAATCATACATCGCAAAAATATCCTCATAATATGCAATTAACTCATCCAACGATTGAAAATCTTTTAAAGATCTTACTAACTCTTTATCTTTTTTAGGTACAAATAATTGAAAACTCTCCCCTTGAATTAACGCATACTCCCCATCAAATTGATCCCATGTACTAAAAAATTGAGATACACTTCCTTGTTGTTTATAAATGGGAAGAGGCTTAGTAGAACTTTCATTTCCTATTTGGTACTCAAGTGTAGCGTGCTCTTCACCATACGGAGTATCTATGAAAGGAACTAAAGGCGTATCGCCTTGAATCGTAATCCATTCATTTCCTACTTGTATGGATTTTTCATTTTTTGAGTCATTAGACAATAAACGTACTGTTAATTTGTCTTTAAAATTAGGATTCGTTTGTCTTACCTTTAATGGTGTATTTCTCTGCAAAATAAATCCTAAATCATGTCGATCATGATATTTCCCCTTACTTATGCCCGCCTGAAATATCCAAGTAGGCTCTTCTAAACTAGTAATTTCTTTTACATTTGTTCGTTCATCAGCATGTAAGTGTATATTTCCTATGAGGAAAAACATTGTATACATTATGCCTATAACAAGTAATCTTTTCATTTGCATATCTCCTTTTCTATTTTTTATATACAAAATACAATAAAACAAATTCCTCCTTCGTTACTTAAAACTGTAGTCCATAAGTTATTTCCCAGTGTAATTATTATAGTTACATTAATTCATGATTATCAATCATTAGATATATGTAATTTTAGATATACAAATATTTAACATTTAATAATAAAATATCTTTGCCTATACTCCTTTATCACTTTCAAAAATTAATCAAAAAAACACGAAGACTTAAATGTCTTCGTGTTTTTTTTAATATATATCGTTACACTTGTGATTGAATTAATAACTAGAATCTTTTTACTCATTCCTTATGAATAATGTTTATTATTTATGAAATTTCACACGCTCTTCAAGCGGTTGGAATTCTTTTTCACCTGGTGCAGCTGTTGGATTACCAAATGGCATTTGTGCAATTAGTTTCCAATTAGCAGGAACATTCCATTCTTGTTTTACCTCATCATCAATTAATGGATTATAATGTTGCAAAGATGCCCCTAATCCCTCAGCTTCTAAACCTGTCCACACGACTAATTGGTGCATACCTGATGCTTGGTGTGACCAAATTGGGAAGTTTTCAGCATATGCAGCAAATTTTTCTTGAAGCGATTTAACGATAGCCTCATCTTCAAAGAATAATACTGTTCCATAACCAGCTTTAAAAGAATCCATTTTTTGTTGCGTTCCTGAAAAATCTCCATCTCCAACTACTTTTCTTAATGTTTCAGTTGTAATATCCCATAATTTATCATGAGCTTCACCAAATAATACAACTAATCGCGCAGTTTGAGAATTGAAAGCTGATGGAGTATGTTTCACAGTAAACTCCACGATTTCTTTAATTTTTTCATCTGATACTTGTACCTCTTTATTAATTCCATAGTAAGTACGTCTTTCTTTCAGTGCGGTATAGAAATCTTTTGTCATAATTCATTTCCTCCTAATTTTTAATATTCTTCAAAATGATATATTGCGAAGATAATATGGGTTAAAATGAGTTCATTTTTGAATCATTGAACTCCATAACACCAATTGCTAGTCATTCTGAATCTAACTAAACTGCTTCATTTAAACCACTTTAGTTTACTAAAAAAACATTTTATAACATCGTTGAGACAATCTAGTGATCATTCGGTACTATTTTACCCATTCTCTATTCATGTATCCTGCTTGTTTCATATTTACACAAATATGAAAATAACCTTAAATTGCTGGTCAAAAAAGCCAGGTAGCATGAATAACACATTACCTGGCTTTTTACAGTTTTAATTTAAATTCAGCTAAACATTACCAATGAATAGTATTAAAAACTATACCCGTCACTTATTTAATGATTAACATCTTATAAATTACATGTCAAACTTTAATACTGTTTTAACATCCATACTCTTACAGCAAACAAACAATAAAAAACACAAAAACGAACAGGAATGTGTTCGTTTTTGTCTCTATATTTAACAATTGAATTTACTTTTATTATTGATTCAAATGATGTTTAACTGCTCTTATTACCAATTCGTGATCTTCTTCTGGCGGCAATCCTGAAACTGTTATCATTCCAATAACTCCTACGTTTTTTACTCTGATAGGAAAGCACCCACCAAACGCAGCATATTCCGAAGTATCTAAAAGATATTTTTCATTATATGAGATTCCAGTTATTTCACTTTGTATCTGCATATAATAAGAGCTATGATCATGCAGGGAAACAACTCGTTTTTTACGCTCAATCCATTTCGTATTTTCCGCATTTGTCCCTGTCATCTTAAAATGAAATAATTGCACACCGTTTTTTGTTATATCAACAGCAATCAATTTCCCCTCTCGCTTTGCTGTTTCAACGATAAATAAACCTAGTTGCAAGGCATCTTCATTTGTAAAAGAGGAAAATTGAAGTGTTTCCTCCTCTTTTAAAATTTGTTTACTAATTTCATTCAAATTTGAAGTACTCATATCTTTAACCTCCATAATCGTTTTATGCCACTCTGGCATTTTTTCGAAATTATTAGGCCATATAGTACAACCTTTTAATCAATCTGATTCTAAATAAACTGCTGTAACATCGTTGGTAAATAGTAGTACCGTAAAGCTTGTTTTCTTCTTACTGGTGCTATTATGAATGATATTCAAAGTTATAAAAAGTACTATTCTACTTATCCCTATCTTACAGAGACTATTATGAAATATATTTAACATCTTAAAAATGTATGTACTAAAGAATAATATTTTTAATCACTAACTTTTTTGATCAATCGTTATAATCCAATGTCATCAAAATTTTTATCAATTATTACACTATCCAACAATAGGAGGAAACAAAGATGGATGAAAATGTATCCAAAAGTTGAAAAGCAGTTGAGTCCCTTGAGGGAATAGTTATAATTCACTACATATAGAAATAGACATACAAAAACGCCATCCTTTCCTATGATTCTACAGAAAGAATAGCGTATTTTTCAAAAATGAGTTCTTTTATTGAGAAACTTTGATTCTATATTATAGATAAAAGAGCAACTAGTGCTAAAACAGCTGGAAGTCCTTGTTTCACAATAATTGATTTATTAGATGTGAAACCTCCGAAAATAGCTGCTATCACCACACAAATCACGAAAAATAATTGGACCATATAACCAATTGGATTGAGCCCAAGTACAAGTCCCCAAATGAGACCAGCCGCTAAAAATCCATTATATAAGCCTTGGTTTGCAAACATAATGGCTACGTTTCGATCTCCTTCTAAATGCTTCCGTAATTTGAAAGCACGTTTCGCTACTTTTGAATCAATAAAAAACATTTCAAGGATCATGATAAACAAATGTTCTAATGCTACGATCCCGACTAAAATAGCTACGATTATTTCCACACTATTCTGCCCCCTACACTCTCTATTCTTTAATATTCTCTACATTTTTTTGCATCTGTAATAGAACATGAATAAGTATTTTGCGTTCTTCTCCACTGATATTTACGAACATTTCCTTCATAAAATGTTCCTTTTCTTTCTTGTCAAAATATTAATTGATATATCAATTATTGATATATCAATTAATATACATCTCTCTTTTTATTTTTGCAAGTTCTTTTGTTCAATTGGTTTTATTTTGTTCCAGCAACTTTAAACCAATTCAAAACATCAGTTCGCATTTCTAGAAATCATAATTACTTTAAGTTCATTCTGACAATCATATTTAACTAAATATATAAAAGAATTGAGTTATATCTCCATCAATTTATAAAAATTAATTTTTTCTAAAAACAGATACTTTACGTTTTTTATAGTAATAAAAATCATTTTTTGTTTCAGAGGCAATCCATTTTGTTAGCTTGATGGGCATAGGATAGCACCATATGACGAACCAATTATCTTTCAAGAAGACGGCTAGAAATCTGGATTTGGTACAGGAGTTGCCTACTTCCCCGATCCAGATGGTACTAATTTAGAGCTAATTGCTCCAAAAGGGCCATTCAGACGTGAATAGTTAAAATAAATTAATACCGAAACAAGCCATCTTCTGCCTGGAAGATGGCTGTTTGTCGGCAAGTTGATGGAATGACTAAAAAAGGACAAACTCTCCAATGCGAGAAGTTTGTCCAAAAAGTTTTTCGTGTCCACTATTTTCACACTAAAATTAACAATCGTGAATTAGAATAATGACTTAATACTTGCTAAAACAGTAAGTACACCTACAATAATAACAAATACGTTACTCATTTTCCCTTTGTATTTAGCTAGTACTGGTACTTTATTGATTGCATACATCGGTAATAGACATAAGATAGCAGCAACTAATGGACCGCTTAGAGAATCAATAAGTCCAAGAATACTTGGATTTGTATAAGCAACAAACCAGCATGATAATACAACAAAAGTAAGGACGATTGTCTTAATTGTTTTTTCTTCTATATCTTTTCCACGTGATTTACCGAACTTAATAATCATGTCACGCATTACTTCAAATGCTCCGATATAATGGCCAAGGAAAGATTTTGTAATAGCCACAAAAGCAATGATTGGAGCTGCAATAGTGATTACAGGTGAATTAAGCTCATTAGCAAGATATGAAAGGATTGATAAGTTTTGCTCTTTTGCCATTTTTAAATCCTCTGGAGTCAAGCTTAATGTACTACTCCAAACGAAGAACATAACTACAGCGAATGTCATGATATAACAAACTTTTTGTATTTGCGCACATTTAGCATCAGTAGCTTCTATTCCATACGTAGCTCTCTGTTTCACAACAAATGATGAAATCATAGGTGAATGATTAAATGAGAATACGATGATTGGTAGAATCATTAATATCGTTCCAAAATAGCCTGTACCTGTTGAAGCAGTAGAAACAGCTGAAAAACTAAGCATTGACGTATTCCACTGTGGAATTAAAGATATTGCGATAAAAAGTAGAGAAGCTATGAAAGGATACACTAGCATACTCATTACCTTTACAGTAATATCTTGACCAAAATTCAGTATAGCGATAAGACCAAGAACTAATACAAGTGATAAAATAGCCCTTGGAGGTTCTGGCATGTGCAATTGATGCACGATAAAACTACTTGCAGTATTTGTAAGCGCAACCGAATACATTAGTACGATTGTATAAATTGAACCGAAATATACGATGTTAAAAATGATACTCGCTTTATTTCCGAAATACTCTCTAATTGTACCTGTGATCCCCTCATCAGCAGAATTAGAAGCGTATATCATTTTAGCAAGTGCCCTATGTGAGTAATACATAACTGGATATGCAAGCAATGTAATTAGTAGTAATGATAATAAACCACCTGAACCTGCATTAATCGGTAAAAAGAGCACCCCCGCTCCAATTGCAGTTCCAAATAGGCTCAATGCCCATGTAGTATCCTGCTTATGCCACTTTTTCGGATCTGCATATTGCTCATTTTTTAGTGCGGTATTTTCAGCTTGAACTTCTATTTTCTTTGCAGTATTCCCGTTCATATAATAACTCCCCCTTGTATCCTATTCTTACGTCTCTCTTTATAGCTAACGAATATCTTCCTTTTTTGGAAAATGAATTCCTTACAAGTTGCCCCACATTGCATGTCCTTCATCATAATGAATCCAAATTGAAACATTCGCTAGTTAGCGTCCTAATATAATTGTTAGCGTTAACAAAAAAGTTTACTCGTAGTATCCGCTCTTTATATAAAGAACCCTTAAGAGAACAATATAGAATAGACTTCATAAATACGTTGCAACATTTCTAATAACGGTGTATTACTTTAGTGGTTTCTCTTTTTTTACTTATAACAGTAATTTCAGCTAAACCGGCCTCTCTTCATTTATGAGGCATTTCTTTCTCAATTCTACACATCACTTTAATAACTTCGGCAGCATTTATGGTATTGATTACACAAGCCACTGAAGCACTTTACATACATTTCCGCCTCTAATCACACACCTTTCTTACTAGTAATCGCATTTTTTATATTTTCTCCAGAGATAATAAATTTTCTCTCGACGCCCTCATTATAACGTGTATATTTATAAAATTAATATTTTTATATTTTCAGATTTTTTTACCAGGAAAAATTTTCAATATATAATGAATTTCAGCCATAATGCAGTAATTTTTTCCATTTTTTTAAGATATACCAGTTACTTAATGCATTCCACCTCATACGCTAAAACTATTGTAATAAATAATTAATGAATACATTTCCAAAATAGAAAAATAAATTTTCGGGATATATATTATCAATACCGAATTTATATACATTTATTGGAAAGTGATATCTCTTTTCCACCAAAGTTTTCTATAAGAATTGAACTCATTTTTCGGACAATACGTTTTTTAACTTGATGACAATAAGGAAACCCGCTAGCATTTTACAAAAACTACGCTAAGCCGAAAAATATAATAAGCCCCCCATATGGAAGGCTTATTTACAAAATAATCATTGTCTATTTTTATTGATTCTCTTCGTCTCTTTTATACTCCAAAATATCACCTGGTTGACAATTCAAAGTCTTACATATCGCTTCTAATGTTGAAAAACGAACCGCTTTTGCTTTCCCGTTTTTCAAAATAGAAAGATTTGCCATCGTAATCCCAACCCTCTCTGAAAGCTCCGTTACGCTCATTTTTCGTTTTGCTAACATCACATCAATATTAATAATGATTGCCATATCCTCCACCTCAGACCGTTAAATCATTTTCTGATTTTATATTAATAGCTTCTTGTAAAAGTCTTTGTAGAACAGCAGCAAAAACGGCAATTACCATAGAGGCGAAAATAATAACCAATCCAATTGGTATAAAACTTGGAGGGTCAACTCTTGCCGCCATAAGATAGTAGAGTGGCATACCTAGCAAGTACAAGGTACTAATCGTGATGGCACTGTATTTAATATTCTTTAAAGCCTTTACCGATAATTCCGAGAACGCTTCGTTCTTATCAATATAGCTTAAAAGTTTAAATGCTTGATACAGAGCAAGGTAAAAAGGTATCGCTGCCGCGTACATATCGATTAAAACGAGAGATTTCATATAAGCAATATTTGGATACAATTCTCCAGCAAAATCCCCAATCTTAGGCACTAAAAATATGCACAATACAAGGACTAGGATTCCTATAAAAATAATAGCTAGCTTTAAAAAGAGTGTCGTAACTTGTTTCATAAAAGCACCTCGCTTATTTAATAACAAAATGATTTTATCACACCATTTATTGTTTAACAATAAATATTAGTTGTTTTTTATTATATTATTATTGTTAATATAATATCCTTTTCATTTCAACAAAAATAAAAAGCATTTCTCATTACAAAGAAATGCTTTTACTTTAAAATATTAATTTTATAAATCATGTTATTGAATTTCTCCTGAACTCCCTGATTTAATGGGTTTTTTTCACACAAAACAATTGATTTTATCACAACTAAAGATTCCAAAAAAAATTATATTTAATATAATTTTTAAACTCCCCCATTCACTAGCTCGTTTATCGAATTTAATTTTGAAGAAAGCTTGATAAACCATTCTTCATCCCCTGTTAATAATGCAAGATCTATAAGATAAAGGATTTGTTCCTTGTTTATTGCTTTTGATTCAGGGAGTTTTTTTACGTGTTTACTTAAAAAGGACATTGTTCTACTTATTGTATCTCTGTTGTCACATTTAACAACATTAACCTTAACTACTTCCCCTACATGATCAAATGATTCAATATAACCAAGTATTAATTCACCCTCTACTGATATTCCTCGAACCCAATCTCCTACTTTTAAAACAGGATTATTTGACATCATACTTTTTCACCTTCCTACAAATGATTTTAGAATTAATTTATTAGGATTCGTTCCTCGTTTTTTAGAGACGACAAACAAGATAGACAAAACAACTCGAACTGTAATATTTTCCATTACATTTAGATATTAAGAACTCCACGGCCATATAGAAATTAAGCCGTTTATCGTTCTTGATTGATTAGATCGACTACTTCTTTCATCGTATAGTTCTTTAAATATTCACCTAGATGTTCTTCAGCACCTAAGAAAATAGTGAAAAGAACTTTTCGCATATTCGAACCTACAATACACTGGTCATTCGATTCTGGACATTTAGGTTGCAAAGCACCTTCTGAGGTTATTTGATAAATATGCCAGAGATTAACTTCACTTAAATCTCGAGCGAAAATAAAACCTCCACCAATTCCCTCTTTTGATTGTATAAACTTATGTTTTTTTAACAAACTTAGCACTTTGCGAATGCGTACTGGATGAACACCTGCACTTTCTGAAATAGCATTGCTTGTTGACATCCGGTCTGGCTGTAGTGCTAAATAAGTTAAACTGTGAATGGCCAAGGTAAAGTCACTGTTCATGGTCTTCCTCCTACGATATAAATTGCTAATCACTTTCCAACTTACTGTAACTATAAATATTACAGATAGGTTTGTCAAACGTTAAGATTTATAAATAATTTTTACTATGAAGAAATACATTCATTTATATTCTATACGAGCTCACCGATGTCTATTAGTTACATTTATCTTTTTGAACTACCTATTATCATTTATGTTTTTTAAGTCTAAAAATAATTTTAAAAATCCCACTGTTTCTTGACTTGTTCTTCTGCCAACTGTTTAATTTTTGTCCAGATTGTATCTTTGCTCACAATAACATTTGTTTGATAATTTCTATTTTTATAATTCACTGTAACGCATACTTCAATCATCTCTTGCTTCCTCCTTTCAAAAAAATTTCACTTATTTATATTTAATCCCTGAAAAGTTTTGGATTTAGCTAGAATCTCTAACCTATAACTTCATTTTTTAAATAATCAAACTTAAAAACCCCACTGTTTCTTAACTTGATCTTCTGCCAATTGTTTAATTTTTGTCCAGATCGTATCTTTGCTCACAATAACATTTGTTTGATAGTTTCTATTTTTATAATTCACTGTAACGCATACTTCAATCATCTCTTGCTTCCCCCTTCCAAAAATTCCCTTTAAGAAATATTACTTATTAATTAGCCAACTTTTGCAATTCTATGTTCAGAACTGTTCGAACGCTACGTGGTAAAAATTTACGAATTTCTTCCTCGTTAAAACCAATCTGCAATCTTTTTTCATCCAACATTATTGGGCGGCGCAACATTTGAGGATACTCAATTATTAATTTATAAAATTCATTAAGCGATAGCGCCTCGATATTTATATTTAATTCCTGAAAAATTTTGGATCTAGTTGAAATAATTTCAGTAGCCCCTTCTTCAGTTAAACGAAGAATTGATTTAAGTTCATCGACTGTAAGAGAGTTTGATACGATATTTTTTTCGGTATAATCAATTTGATTCTCTTCAAGCCATGCTTTTGCTTTTCGGCATGAACCACAGCTTGCTGTCGTATATAAAATCACCATATTTTATTCACTCCTTTAATGTTCTTTATCAAACGTACAATTATTTTAAATATGGATTATTGAAATGTATTAAAAAAAATTACAGTTTAGAATCAAATTCACGTAATGTTATTTATTCGACAATGTTTAATTTATCTCAACTATCCGTTTCCTTTTAAAATGATGCTTTCATACAATTACTGTATCTACATTTTACAGACGATGACAACTTACTTCTTAAAACTATACTGTAATTTTAAACTTTACAGTTAGATTAATCAACTGTTAAGTCTTGGATTAAATCTATCAACGTAACAAATCGTTTTCTTTTGTGTGAATGTCCCCATAGTTATTATTCTCACCAATTTCAAATGCACTTCAAAGTATATTATACTCATTTCTTGCTTACATGTGCTATTATGGAATATATTTAGCACAATAAATAGTACGCACTTTAAAGTGTTATAGGCACTAAAAAGAAATAATTTTAGTATTCAAACGTATGTAGGCCCAAAACTGTCATCTAAATTCATCAAAGGAGTTTTTTTATGAAAACATATAATATTCCTGTAGAAGCGACTTTAGAAGTTATTGGTGGAAAGTGGAAAGTTGTTATCCTTTGTCATTTAAAAAAAGGAACAAAAAGAACGAGTGAATTAAAACGTTTAATGCCTGGTATTACACAAAAAATGTTAACACAGCAATTACGTGAACTGGAAGAAGACGATGTAATCCAAAGAAAAGTATATGATCAAGTACCACCGAAAGTAGAGTATTCTTTAACAGATTACGGTTCATCTTTAGGAGCCATACTCGATTCCCTCTGCGCTTGGGGAGAAGGTCATCTTGAAAAAAACGGGAACACATCCATGCTTATTACAGCTGATGAATAATAAAGTGAAACTTTAATCAGTGGGGGGTGTTCACCCCCCACTGATTATTAGCCTTCACCAATCGGGCTTTTATGGGCAGTGAGACTCCCACCTAACCTCTTTGCTTTCGCTGAATTTTGAGGTGGGAGTCTCACTGCCCTCAAATAGCGGGATACCTATTCCTCTATTTGTGTAAATTCTACCGAAGACATAAAAAAAGGTTGAGACACTACTTGCCTCAACCTTTTTTATGTCTCTTTATAACTTTTTGCGGTAATAACTGTTTCAAATTCAAAGGTTTCTGGTAGATGATCGGCATAAGAGTACTCGAATGTGCGTCCATCCGTTAAGTAGGCCACTTGTTCAACTCTCATTAGGAAATCTTGATTTGTTAAGTTCATAAACTGCTTTTCTCGATCATCTGGTCGAACTCCTTTAACCCTGACAACGGATGTCCCTACTTCAAAACCAAGTTTATTTTGAATGTGTGAGTATATCGATTCCTCTAAAACGGAAGCTTCAACACCTGGGATGACCGAAATCGGCATCCACGTATGCTCCATAATCGTCGGAATGCCGTGGATGATTCGAAGGCGGATGATTTTATAGACGAAATCACCGATTAAAACTCCCAATTTTTCAGCAACAATTTCATCGGCACCGACAATCGTAAACTCGATAATTTTACTTTCTACCTCACTGCCGTAAACAGCTTTCGTACCTGTTAAAGTTTGAATCATTCGTGCCTTTTCCTGTTGACGCCAATCTTGAACCACGGTTCCACTTCCACGCCTGCGGATGATGTAGCCATCTCTGACTAACAAATCCAGCGCTTTTTTAATAGTAAGTGCTGAAACGCTAAATTCTTCAGCAAGGACGGGGCTACTCGGGATTTTTTCGTTAATTTTATATTCGCTGTCTAAAATTTGCTGTTTAATTTTTTGGTAAATGCCGAGGTATTTTACTTGTGTTGATCCACTTGCCATTTCCATACCTCCTTTATACTGTATTCCCTCTTCTATTCATTCAAATGTAAAGCCTCAAGTTTGTAAACAGAAGGTGATGGAGCAGCAAATCCGTTTTCCAAGATTTCAATATTCGTTACTGCTTCTTCGTCTTTCACAAGTTTTGGTGCACCATTTACGATTGTTTCATACGCTGCATCATAGAAACGACCGTAATCACCAAGCGGCGTTTTAATTTGTTTTTCAATCCAATCACCGTTTGCGTTACGATATTTAGCAATTCCATAGTACATCGGCGAATCTTCACCAAATCCTGCACTCTCAGGCATAATACCCGCTTTCAGATCATTTTCCTGCTGATCTTCACCGTATTTAATAAATGAACCATTTGTTCCATGAACGATAAAGCGTGGATAATCTTTCGCTACGACATGGTTCGTTTTCAGCTTAATCTTCAACTGATTTCCGTAATGTAGACCAACATCGAAATAGTTATCAACCGCACCTTCCACTTCATTATTACGAATATCGTATGTCACCGTATTTGGACGGCCGAATAGTGAAATCATGCGGTCCATCGTATGAATACCTAAACTGTAAAATGAACCTTCTTCTTTTGGAGCTTCATGAGTGATTGAACCTGGACGGAAATAATCAATATGTGATTCAATCTCAATAATATCACCAAGGAATCCCTGTTCAACTACTTGCTTCACAGCTAAAAAATCACCATCAAAACGGCGGTTTTGATAAGGCATAACGACTACGCCTTTCTCTCGTCCTAATGCTAATAATTCTTTGGCGTGTTCTACTGTATCACAAAATGGTTTTTCAACGATAACTGATTTTCCAGCTAATATAACTTTTTTTGCTAATTCATAATGCGTATGTGCTGGCGTACAAATTGTCACAACTTGAATTTCTTTGTCATTCAACAATTCGTCTAAATCAGTAGTGAAGTAAACACCTTTTCCCTCATATGGAGCCGATAATTTTTCATTTATTTGACGTACAAAAATTGTTTTTACTTTTATATTATTACGTGTCTTTAGATAAGGTAGGTGATAACGGTTAGCTGATTTTCCAAATCCAATAAAGCCCATTGTTAATGTCATGTTCTTCAACTTCCTTGCTCATAAATTTTCGTTTCTATATTTATTATATATTTTTATGATAAAAAGTATATAGTTTTATTTTTGAAATTATATATTAAATAAAAAGTCAGGATAAAAATCATTTCGATTTTCATCCTGACTTTTTACTATTTTTGTGTAATACCAAACATTAATTTTTTTAATTCGCACGTTCTCTATTTGTCTTTCTTTAAATGACAAAGAATAACTACTTTCCACGAATAATTTCTAAAGTTTCCTCCACAGGAATAGTGTGTGTCTTCATGTAAAAACCCCTTTAATAATTTTATAAAACAAATAAGCTAAAATATTTTAATATTACTTTTAAGTATCTATAGCACTTTAAAGTACGTACTTTTCATTATGTAAAATACATTTCATAATAGCATTTGTAAGAGTTGCATAAGTAATTCAGTAGTAAATATTACCTATGTTATCTTTTAGGTATCCATCGTACTTTAAAGTACTTACTTTTTTAACTGTTTCAATACTTTTATCATGCATTTTGCCGGACGATGAAATGGCATGTTTTAATTTTCACATCCATTCACAATGATTAATTAATTTTTAAATACATTTTAGGAGGATATCTATAATGAGTAAATTACTAAAAGAAAAAATCGGTTTTGGTACAGCTCCACTAGGGAATATGTACCGTAATATCCCAGAAGAAGAAGCAATCGCTACAGTGGATGCTGCTTGGGAGAATGGCGTTCGTTACTTTGATACAGCTCCACTTTATGGATCTGGATTAGCGGAAATCCGTCTTGGTGAAGCACTATCAAAAAGAAATCGTGATGATTACTTTTTAAGCACGAAAGTGGGTCGAACTATTTCGGATGAGCTAGAAGATCCATCTGCACGTGATTTAGGTGAAAAAGGCGGACTTTTCGAATTTGGTCGTAAAAATAAAATGATCAATGATTATAGCGCAGATGCAACACTTCGTTCTATCGAGCAAAGTTTGAAACGTTTAAAAACAGATCGTCTAGACTTTGTTTTCATTCATGATTTAGCACAAGACTTTTATGGCGACGAGTGGATTTCACAATTTGAAACGGCTCGAACAGGGGCATTCCGTGCGCTAACACGTTTACGTGAAGAAGGAGTCATTAAAGGTTGGGGACTTGGAGTAAACAAAGTAGAATCAATTGAACTTATGCTTGATTTGGAAGAAGCGAAGCCAAATATCTCCTTGTTAGCTGGTCGTTATTCACTATTAGACCACGGGCGTGCCTTGCAACGAGTAATGCCTGCAGCTGTTAAGCATAATATGGATATTGTTGTTGGTGGCCCATACAGCTCAGGTATTCTTGCTGGAGGTGCTCACTTCGAATATCAAAAAGCATCACCAGAAATTATTGCAAAAGTTGAGAAAATCAAAGCTCTTGCAAATCGTCATGAAATCAGCATTAAAGCTGCTGCTTTACAGTTTTCATTGGCTAACCCAGCGGTTGCTGCCGTTGTTCCTGGTGCAAGTAAACCGGAACGAATTGTAGAAGACCAAAATGCATTAAACACAGTAATTCCCGCAGCATTCTGGGAAGAAATGCGCGAACAAAAACTAGTAGCACCTAATGCACCACTACCAATCAACGTAAAATAAAGTGAAACTTTAATCAGTGGGAGCATCCCCCACTGATTATTTCCCCGCAAATAGCGAGTTAAAAAGGAGCATAATAAATATGGCACATACTACTACATCTATGACAATTTTCGGTTCCCTTGAACAAGTATGGCAATTAATCGGAGGTTTCAACTCCCTTCCAGACTGGTTACCTTATATACCTAGCAGTAAATTAACTGAAGGCGGTCGTGTACGTCACCTAGCTAATCCAGATGGTGATACGATTATAGAACGCTTAGAAGTATTCAATGAGAAAGAACGCTACTACACGTATTCAATCATGAATGCACCATTCCCAGTCACTAATTATCTATCTACAATCCAGGTGAAAGAAGGTACTGAAAGTAACACATCGTTAGTAGAGTGGTCTGGCACTTTCACCCCTGTAGAGGTTAGTGATGAAGAGGCAATAAATCTGTTTCATAGCATCTACAGCGATGGACTGAAAGCATTGCAGCAAGCATTTCTAGATTGAGCTACTAAAAACAATGAAAAGCAAAGCGATATCGCTTTGCTTTTTTATAAAATCCCTTTTAACTTTTCATCAATCAACTTCGCTACATACTCATACCCTTCTGGTCCAAAGTGTAGCCCATCTCTTTCATCATTTTCTACAAATGTTTTATAATTCCGTTCTTGAATCATTTCAGCATACAAATTTAGAAAATAGCTTCCTGTTTCTTTCGCCACTTCCTCTACCACGTCTGCATACTGACCGAGCACTTTATTTGTTCTATTATGCTGTCTTTCTTCATCAACTGGTGCAGGACTAATAAGCAGTACTTTACCTGACGAAATATGGTTCACAATCTTCTCTAAATTTTCTTTGTATGTTTGTAATGACCCTTGTGAAAAAGAAACTGCATCATTCGTGCCAAGAAAAACTGTTACGAAATCTGGTTTATGTGATAATACATCTTCTTCAATCCTATTTAACGCATCGAATGTATTATCACCTGGAACACCTGCATTCACCACTTCCCAATTTGAGAATATCCTTTGTAACCTTGGTGTTAATCTAGGTGTACCATCAAAAAATACATCATCAGCTGTAATACTATCACCGAAGCATACTAACGTTTTCATTAGACTTGCTCTCCTTTTACGTATGAAATAACTTTCCTTCTACCGCCCTAATATATCTTTCAGCAGAACGTTCCACTGCCTCATTTGCATTCTCTTTTACTACGCGATGAAAAGCGTTGTATAAACGATTAAACTGTAACGGCTTCACTCGATTCACCATTTCTTCCACTTTTCTCGCTGGTAATGGAATTAAGTTTGGATAGCTGTACATAAAACTTACCCATCGCTCATCCGCTACAACTTGAATAATATCACCTGTTAACAAAATTCCTTTTCCATCATTACCTTCTTCCCAATGTAAGACAGATCCACCTTTAAAATGACCTCCTAGACGATGAATGACCAATCCATCAGCTAATTGTAAAGACTCACCAGACCAATAAATAATACGACTACTCGGGCGCATCACCCACTCTTTATCATCTTCGTGTATATAAATTGGTACATCAAATGTCTCTGCCCATTCTACTTGCGTTGAATAATAATGAGGATGAGACAATGCAATTGCATCTAATCCGCCAAGCTCTTTTATTTTCGCAATTGTCATTTCATCTAAATAAGTAATGCAGTCCCATAGTAATCGATATGATTCTATTTTCACTACAAATGCTGTTTGACCGATCGCAAACCCTGGTTTGGTCGTAATACTATAAAGCCCGTTTTCTTCTTCGATTATTTCATTTTTATATGTATCACTTATTTGCAAGTTTTCTAAAGTCGTCCAAGACTGCCCTTTCGGATTCACATATTGCCTTTCTTCATCACAAATATGACAACTCACCGGTTCCTCTACACTCGCTGCATACTGCACACCACACGTTGTACAAACGAAATTTTTCATCCTAATTCCCCCTATCCCTATATTTTTATTAAGCTGATTTTTGTTGATACTGATCTGCTTTTTTATTTTCAATTAATAAACTTATATAAGTAAGTAAATAAACAGCTGTAACCGACAATGGAATCACCGTAAATCCTTTTTCTGCAAACAGAATCCCGCAAACTGACGTCACGAATACAGTCCCTACTGACAATAGACCATAACTTTTGCTTTCATAAATCCATACGTACGGGATAAAATGAACACCTATTAACATTGCTACTACAAAAGGTAACCATTCTGGAAATTGAAAATAGGCAAGTAATACAAGCGGAATATTCAATACATTTATCCCACCAATTAATCCTGCCAAAATCCCTAACGGATTTCCTTTCGCAAACATATCAATTTTCAATATAGCAGCTATCATTAAGCCGAAAGGAAACACACATCCCATACCGATTAAATATACCCACACCACTTGTTTTTCAGAAAGAACAAAGCCCGTTATACTCATAACCATCCAAAATAAAACACCAGCTAATATAATCGGTAATCCTCTCTTCGTTTTGATTGCTAAATCCTTTTTCGCTTCTGCAATATTCATCTCACCATCTCCCCAAAAATATTTGTGCTATAAAGTAGTCTCAACCTCGCCCATCCAATAACGCCAAGCTGCTAAATAATCTTCTAAATCTTTCGGGTGGTGTCTTAAACACGTATCTATCCGCAAATATAAACCTATGACCATTTCTTCATATAAATTACGGTCTTCTCTATGAAATACACTTTGTTTCATCACATAATCAATTGCTTCTTTCGTTAAATCTTCCGGAGTTGAACAAAACGCGTAAATTAAATCGTATATAGGATCTCCTAATACTGGTAAAGGATCAATTACTCCATGTAACCTATTCTCTTGAACTATAAAATTATGGAATCCGAAATCGCCATGTAATAAAAATGGCTCATCTATTCCAGCCCCTCTATTCGGACTATTTGCTAACTTAAAAACAAGTCTACATTCTTCATCACTTATGTACGACTTTACATTTTCGTGAGCTTCCATCACAGTTACTGTTAAAAATTCATTCCAAGATTGAACCGTACTGTCCTTCCATCCCCAGCCACTCACCTTTGGAACTTTTTCATACTTATTGATAACGTCCTTTACAAGTTTGCACAGTATACTTCGTTTATGGCCAGATTTGCACGAAGTAGTCCCCTCAAGAAATGAATAAACAATATATCGACTTAACGGATCCTTATATAAAAGCTTTGGAAACGCATCATTCTTTTTATAAAACTGAAGAAAATAAGCTTCTTCACGTATTACATCCGATTCATTCAGTTTTACAACGTATTGTTCATCCAACAAATATATTGTACTTGTCGTTCCCCCGTTCAAACCTTTCATGTTTTTTGGATAATGTAAAATAACCTTCTCTTTAACTAGTTGTGCAGCGATTATTGAAATGTCCATTCCCTCACCCTTACACTCTGAATATTCCCTTAATTCAAAAGGAAACTTTACTATTATTTGACAGACATAAGGGGATTCCTCCCACCCATCTTAATATAACAAATTACACTTTCATTACTTCATCATATAATTCATTCCATTTATGATATTGCGATGCGATTTCTTTATTCCAAATGATCTTCATTTAATCTAGTAATTTCTATTGCACGATCTCTCTCTTGTAATTTACGAGCCAAACTTTCTACACCAAACACTTCTGTAAATGTGTGGCTACCTACTATTAAGTTGATACCTTTAAATTTTGCATGTTGCACTGTATATAATGTTTTTTCTCCTGTTATATACGTATCACAACCTTTTTCTAATGCTCGCTCAATCAAATTTGTATTGTTACCTGCACCAGTTAAAATCGCAATCCGTTTTATTGGTTTATCGTGATTCCTCCAGCTCTTCACTTTCTCTTCCATTCTTTCTTCAAGTTTTTCAACCAAGTTTGAAAATGCAATCGCTTCTTCAAATTCTCCTATTCCAGGTAATTCCTCTTCCTCATACGTAGAGTATTCTAGAATTGTATCTATCCCCATTTCATTAAATAATGACGTACACGTACCAAATTCAATAAAATCTAACGGCAAATGAATCCAAAAATGATTCATTTCATATTGTTTTAATTTCTCAATACAAGCCTCTTCCATGCCAAACAAAAAATTCCAAGGAGCATGATGTGTAACTATCATATCGACTCCATTTTTATACGCTTCCTCAATCGTCTCTAGTGTCAAATTTGTTGTGTAACCGATTTTGTGAAACTCCTCTTTACTTATATGAGTATAACCATATTCATCATCGCCGTATTTATGAAGATGCTCTCCAAATAGCGATTTTATATGTTCGTTAAACTGCGTTATATTCATTTTCATTTCTCCTTTCATTTACTTTTATATTTCATAAATAAGGAAATACTAAATAACAACGTTACATACATATAGGAGGACAATATGAAACCTGAATTTTTAAAAGCTGTACATGATGCGATTGGAAATGTCGAACACATTCATATAGAAGAAAGTGGCGCAGACAGTTTACTTATTCACCACGATGATGCGCAGCAATTAAAACAAGTTGCTGAGACTTTAGAAAATAATAATTTTCGCTCCGCTTTAAGAACAACGGGAAATGCTTCATATATTGAAGTGTTGAATAGATAAGGAGAAGTCCCGGTTATATGCCGGGCTTTTTCTAACCCTCATTAAAAATTTTATAATAAAGCTCTATCTCCGTTTTAAACAAACAATTATTTCTCCAAAATATCCTCTGCATCTTTTCATTCGACGTATGTGTGCTCCCAATATAATAGGTAGCACCCATTTCCTTTAACATATGTAGAGATTGAAGATGCAGTTGGGAAGCAATTCCTTTCCCGCGACAATAAGGCATTACCCCAAAATAAAATAATCGCCCTTCACTTTCTGTTCCAGATTCTATATGCGGTATGGACATACCAATTGGCTCATTTTTATCATAAAAAACAATACATGACTTTTCCCTGCCCTTACCTAACTCTGTTTGCACTGAATAAAAATGCTCATCGATAGTTAAAATTGAAGTTTGATTTCCTGAATTCAACATACATTGCTTCCAAATGTATTTAAATTCTTTTTCTGATAAGGTTTCTTCTATTGAACAATATGTATATTGTTTTTCAAGCGCCTCTACATTGTTTAACCCTCTACACACTTCTATTTTTGCTGCGTGCAAAGAAAAACCTGCATCAAGTAACACTCTCGTACTTGAGTTATAACCATTAAACCTTTTGTTTAATACAATACTCGCTCTTTTTAACTCCCAGTTAAAACAAACCTCTTCAAATCTACATATCTTCTCTGTATAAGTTTGTACATCATAAAATACATCCTCTTCTATTTCTTCAATTGTGACTGCATTTGGTAAGCCATTTAATATTTTTTTAGAAGAGCCAAATAAATTTTTGATAACTGTAAGATCGTTCTTCACCACTTCGTTTCCCCTACCCCTGGTTCAATACATTCACCTGAAGTTTCATTTATATCTCACTCTCGGTTATTGATTGAATATTCTTTATTATCTTACACAAAATACAAAATTTAGTAAATTATTATGTTTTTTATAAACAAAAATCCAGTTATACATACTGCATAACTGGATTTCTCATTATTTAATACCCTTTTTATTTTGCAAAAAAAGCATCCCTTAATTCCCTCTTCAACACTTTCCCTAAAGCATTTTTCGGTAAGTCTTCCATAAATACAACTTCTGGTATTTTATAGCTTGCCAATTTTTCTTTACAATGCTGCATAATCTCTTCTTCTGTTAAAGATGTTTGAATGTCTTTTACAATATACGCTGTTGGAACCTCTCCCCAAAAATCATTGGGAACTCCAACTACTGCAACTTCTAAAACACCATTGATTTCATGAATAACATCTTCTACTTGATCTGGATATACGTTGTCACCACCGCGTACGATAACATCTTTATATCTTCCCATAATATGTAGGAATCCATCATCATCTATCATGCCAGCATCACCCATGTTAAACCAATTATCTTTTACTACCTTTTTCGTCGCCATTTCATTATTCCAATATCCTTTAAACATGTACGGGCTTCTTACGTGAATCTCTCCAACTTCATTTGTTGTTAGTTCATGTCCTGTTTCTGGGTGAACAATTTTTAACTCTACATGTTTTAGTGTTTTCCCTACAGAAGACATCTTTTCATTTCCCATCATTGGATGCCATGAAGTTACAACCCAACCTTCTGTACTACCATAGCCTTGCACCATATAGATTCCTATTTCCAAATATTTTTGAATGAGCGTTTCTGGCACTTTTGTTCCACCGCTTTGTGCTACTTTAAAGGTTGAAATATTACGTTCTTTTTTATTTAGTTCATCAAGCATGTAGCTATAAACAGCCGGGAATGCAAGCATCGTAGTAATTTTCTCTTCTTCAATCTTATCCCAAATAAGAGTAGGATTCGAATCAGCTAAGAAAATCATCGTAACACCATGATAAATGCAATTTAAAATAGAAAGCACGCCACTCATATGAAACAATGGATGCACGGATAAAAAGCGTTCACCTGCTGGAATTTCTCTTTGCCCCGCAATCTCAGTAAAATAGTGATGTAAGTTTTTATGACCAATTACACATGCTTTTGCCTGTCCAGTCGTTCCTGAAGTAAATAAGTAAATTGCATCATCATCTTCATGAACGTCTACGGTCGGCTCTGTAATTGGCTGTTCTTGTAATTTTAATTCCAATGAACCAAAGCCTTCTTTTGTCGTTTCAATTACATAAGGAATTTCTTTAACAGCATCAACCTTTAATAAAACTTCACTAAACTCTTCATCAATAACTAGCACTTTTAATTTCGCTTCTTTTACAATCATTTCCAATTCATAAACAGTAAGCTGATGATTTAGCGGGATAAATATCGCTCCAATTTTTAAGCTTGCCATCATAACGCTTGGAAACGGGTGATTATTTTTGCATAAGATTCCTATACGATCCCCTCTTTGCACACCGTTATGTAACAAATAATGCGCAAACTGATTTACTCGTTCATTATACTGCTGAAATGAATATCTTTTTTCTCCGCCTACAAGCGCTTCCAAATTTGGTGATTGCATTGCTCTCTTTTGTAATAATTGTCGCATCGTTCTCAAATAAAACTCCCCTTTATATATGTTAGGGTTTTTATTTTACCAGATTAACTATTAATTCACTAAAGATTACACTTAGTGAATTTAAAACGAATAAAGTGAAACTTTAATCAGCCCTCACCAATCGGGCTTTTACAGGCAGCCCAAATCTCACCTAACTCCCTCGTATTCGCTGATTTTTGAGGTAGGAGTCCTGCTGTCCACAAATAGCGGGATTTAAAAATAGCCATCTACTTATCAAGTAAATGGCTATTTCTCCTTATATATTAGAATACTTCTTATTCATCACATATTGCACATACTCAGGCGCACTATTATTAATCTCTTCATCACTTAGCTTATATTCTGCACCATATAAATAAAACGAAGGTATAAACTCCATTCCCGTGTATAAGCTTGTAGCGTGAAATGGTTTCGTCAACTCAGCCATTGTGATCCCGCTATTTTCATAGTCTATTTCTAATCCACCTATAGAAATAGCTACACCAAACTCTTTTCCCTTCACTTTATCCCCTTTAGATCCGTAAGCAAATCCATATGTTAATACATCATCGAACCATTTTTTTAATAATGGTGGTGAGCTATACCAGTAAAGTGGAAATTGGAATATATATCGGTCGTGCTCTACTAACAGCTTTTGTTCTTCTTCAATATTAAACTCCCAATTTGGTGCCACTTTATATAATTCATGCACCGTAATTTCATCCGAATATTTCTCAAGTTCTTCTACCCATCTTTTATTAATTCGAGACTTTTCAATATCAGGATGTGCTACAATTACAAGTGTTTTCATATATTTTCTTCCCCCTTATAAATAATTCAAACGCTTTAGTATTAGTATGAATGAGTCACATATAATTGAAAAGTACGTACTTTCAGGTACTATAGGAACCTTGAGGTACCTTTGGAGGTGTTATATGAATCAAAATGATGACTGCCCAATTGCAACGACACTCGATGTAATTGGCGGAAAGTGGAAAGTTTATATTTTATGTGTTTTGATGGATGGAAAAATGCGAACAAATGAAATTAAACGAGAAATTCCAAACCTTACACAAAAAGTTCTTACACAGCAACTTCGGCAACTTGAAGCTGATGGGATTATCCATCGTACCGTATATCAAGAAGTACCACCAAAGGTTGAGTACACGATAAGTGAACACGGAAAATCTTTAATGCATATTATGAATGAACTATTTGAATGGGGAAAAGATCATCAGATGAAAAGATTAAATGACTAAAAGAACACTATCAATTTTGTTCAATCTTCTATGTCAAGAATTTTTCTAAAATTTCATAATAGGGTACCGTAACATGTGATTAACCTAAGGTTGAAAATTCCCCCAAAAATGGTAATTTTGTATTTTTATCGTTTTTTTGGGATAACTTGTTTTCTTAAGTTAATGGACATGGGACGTACCCACCATCTATCAATCCAAGAAGATTTAATTAGGAAAATGAAATTTTATAAAGTTTCGTATATACTTACTACATTTCCCTTATTAAACGCTCGCTCTATTTTTTCTAATCTCAATTGTACGTAAGCTATAAAGGAGCACCCCTAAACCAAGAATTTTTTCATTATTAGACGCATTAGAACCTAATGTAATAGTAGGTACATTTAAACCCATAAACCTTTCACTCCATTCTATAGGCATATATCCTTGTTTACCGATTGCTAATGTACGTCCTTCTATTGTACGGAGAGTGCTTTGAATAAAATCAAACTCAACTTCTACATCTGACAATTTTGTAGCTTTATCAGTCATCAAAGTACCACGTATCATAGTAAATCCTTGTATCATTTTTTCTTTAAACATACCAATCTGGTTATAATTCGAATCATAAGTTACCCAATCATATCCGTCCACTTCAGTATGAAAATATGCTATAATTTCCCCGCTACTTGTTTCTAATCCATAAACATCTTTATTATGTAAAAAAGGTATCACTGAAAAAAGAATATTAGATGAAACTATCTTTGTTCCTGCAATATATCCACCATCAGGATGATATAAACCAAATTGCTTGTTTCGTTTAGGTAATTCTAATACGACAAAAGTATCAACATCCCAAAATGTTGCATTACTTTTTATAGTATTTTTTTGTATCAGCTTCCCTTTTCTTAACTGCCAAAATCCAATTCCAAAAAAGATAGAAGAAGCGATAACAAAAAAGATAATCTGCCCCCAATTAACATGTCCCCAATCGTCATATACAGCGCATAACGCAAGAATAAAAATACCCGTTCCAATTAACAGTTTAAACTTCCCTTTTCTCTTATAGTAATCAAATAATTCCATTTCTATATTTCCACCCCTTATTTGTGTTCCCTGACTATTAATATATCAAAAATACAGAATGCCCTCTATCCAAAAATATGGGTTCCACTGCCCATGTCATTTGTTACTCTTCATAATTATCAACTTAATAAATTTTATTGCTGTCAATTGAGTTTTCATAAACTTTGTACATAAAGAACAGATAACTTAATGAACATGAAAGCCTTTTACCAACAAACTAAGATGAAATGTTATAATATATGTAAAAATCAAATATTCTTTAAAAATTACGTAAAGTGCTGCTTAAGATTATTAGTATGTTAGAGATTCCAAATAATTATAACGTTACCAGTTCAAATATTAATAGAGGTGAAATCATTGAAGAATCAATATATAGCAACACTTGTCGAAATCGTGTTAAAGCATATACCCAATGCAGCTGAGAAATCGATGTTATTTGCATTTTACAATGGGGTCGTCACGACGTATAGTTACTTTCATTATGAATCTATGAAAGTATTTGAACATGGCTCAGAAGGACTTCCATCTAATGAAATTATGGACAATATTCAAAGAGTACGTCATACCGGGGAATCGAACTGGACTGCATTTGTTTTAACTGTCAAAACAAATGGTTTATATGAAGTTGATTATTATGACGATTTAAATCCTACTTTAGAGTGCAGTTCTGCACTACTTTTACTTGCATACAGCCATTATCATATTGAACCAACCTCTGATTTTGGTAAATCACAACTACAAAGCGCTATTAAAGCCGAAAGTTTTAAGAAAACGTTAAACTACGCGTGTATGAGAAATGACATAGAAACAGTTAAAGAAAAGTTAGTAAACATTAAATTATCTACATTAAATAAAAAAGGACCTGATAGAAAAACGCCACTTCACATCGCTTGTCTAAATGGCAATATTGAGATTGTTACATTACTAGTAGAAGCAGGAGCAGATTTGAAAATTAAATATCATGGAGAAACACCTTTTGCCCTAGCATGCGGAAAAGGTAACGTAGAAATTATTAAATATTTAATTTCTAAAGGTGAAAATGCAAATGATATCATGGTCGGAAAAGTCACTCCTCTTCATTTAATTAGTAGTTCTGGTAATCAAGAAATTGTTCAATATATTTTAGAGCGTATTACAAATATAAATGCGGTGACAAACAGGAAACGTTCAGCTCTCCACTACGCAGTGGAGGATAACAATCTTGAAGCAGCAAAGGTTTTAATAGACAACGGTATTGATATGGAATTACTAGAAGAATACAAAAGGGGTGCATTAAGCCTTGCTTGCGGCCGCAATAAACCAGAGATGGCAGCGCTGTTGTTAGAAAATGGAGCTAATATCCATAGTACAGGACAAGGAAAAATCACACCGTTACATAGTGCATGTGAACAAGGCTTTATTGAAGTAGTTCGAGTGTTACTACAACATCAACCGAACTTGCATGAGAAAGCAACATTATACAGTATGCCAAAGAATGAAAAATTAAAAGAAACCCCCATCGAAACAGCCGAACGCCTTGGATACGATGAGATAGTCGAACTTTTGAGCTCAAAATTATGAGAAAGAATGAAAGTAAAATCAATATTTTTGTATTTTAGAGATAATACCATATCACTATCAAGCTAATTAAAAAGATACTCCTTAAAAGTAAAAAACGCTATTCTCTCTGTAAAATCATAGAAAAGAATAGCGTTTTTCATTTTGAAATCGTTTCATTTTGCTACTTGCTAGCTTCACGTTAAGAGTAGCAAAAAAATTGTCCAACAGGATGCCTATATCATTTAAATAAATAGTGTTATGGATAGTTATATAATTTGTTACTGCGAAGTCTAGCAAGTCATCATTTATACTAAACATGCCAATATTGATTTTGTGCGATTGTCCGTTACCTCATAATAAATTTCTAATCCTTTTCGAGTACCTGTTACGATTTTAGCAGCCTTTAGTTTGGATAAATGTTGACTAATTGTACTTTGGGGCATTTGTAAATTTCCATACATTGTTGTTACATTTGTAGCGCCTTTTGCAAGCATTATTTTTACTAAGGATAAACGGACAGGATGTGCCAATACCTTTAATACTTCAGCGATTTCTACATACATTTCTTTTTTTTCTTTCATGTTTCTTTCTCCCCTTTTATATAAATATTAATGATATCCATATATATAATTCGTAAGCATATATGTTTTTGTGTCCGTCATTTTAAAAAAATATAAAAAAACTTTACCCCGAAAACAAAGGAGTGCCTTAACATAACGTTTCACTATCAGTAATAAATAGAAATTTCGTTATGGAAGCAGAAGGTTTTATGTTACTACTCTATATTCAACTAGCTAAAATCAATGAAAAAGAGAGCAGATAATCTGTTCTCTTATGATGCCTCCTTATGTTCCGTGGAATGTTTAACACTCCCCATTCTCTTTAGTTTATTCCACCCTACTGCTACTCCTCGAATCGATGAGAATATAGATTTAATGACAACATACGTCATAAATTGACGATAAATAAAGCGTTGTAAAATTAACCATGCTAATGGTTTTGGATTCTCTTTCTCTAATTTAAATGCAAATAGTGAAGCGAGAAGATCTATGACAAAGAATACAAGATAAAATCCTAATACTTTTAGCGGATTGCTACCAAAAAGCCCCATAATCATTAATATATCTGCTAAAGGTGCAATAAATTGCAGAACATATTGGAATAACCACATATTGGGCAATGCAATAAATCCTAATGCTTTATGTTTGGAATGAAACAGCGCTTTTCGATGTTTCCAAAGACATTGGAGTGTACCGTATGACCAACGATATCGTTGTTTAATGAGACTTTTCACATCTTCAGGTGACTCCGTAAAAGCATATGCTTTTTCTTCATATACAATTCTATGTCCTTGACGTAAAAATGTAATAGTAAGATCCGTATCTTCTGCCAATGTGTCTTCGCTTAAATAACCAGATTCAACTACATTCTTTTTACGCCATGCTCCAATCGCTCCAGGAACAACTGTAATACAATTTAACTCATCAAAAGCTCTACGTTCTAAGTTAAATCCTGTAATATACTCAACATGTTGCCAAGTAGTCAATAAATTCCGTCTATTCCCAACTTTAACATTCCCTGAAACTGCCGCTACATTATGATCTTCAAAGTGTCTAATCATTAAAGAAATAGCATCTTGTGCAATAATAGTATCTGCATCTAACGTAACAATGATTTCTCCTCGTGATTGCTGAAACCCTAAATTCATTGCCGATGATTTTCCGCCGTTTTCTTTCTGAATTAAACGAACTTTAGGATGCTTATAAAATGTTTCTTCCATTACTTTTGACGTACCATCTTTCGATCCGTCATCCACAACAATAACTTCAAACTCTCTATAATCACTATCCAAAATGGAGCGAATCGTCTTAGCTATCACCTTTTCTTCATTATATGCTGCTATGACAACAGTAACGAAAGGTTGATAAGAAGAATTAGTAAATAAGCGGGCGCTTACTGTCTTTTTCTGCTTGTATGCAAAATAAATTAAAAATAGGAATCGAAAAATACCTAATCCAATAGCAATATAAAAAATCGTTGTTAATATATGCTTTGCATATCCCGCTCCTGAAAAGACAGCTTTATTGTAAAGTAAATATTGCTTACCCTCAGAAGAAACAGGTGGCATAATTTCATCTCGTTCTTTATTCATTAAATCTGAAATTGTTACAAAACTATATCCATGCTTTTTTAGGTCTTTAATAATGATCGGGAGCGCCTCTACTGTATGGGTACGATTCCCTCCCGCATCATGGAGAAGAATAATATTTCCCTCTCCCTTATAAATAGGATTAAGAGCACGTCTTACTAATTCATTTGTTGATGGTGTTGCCCAGTCTTCGGGATCAACTTTTTCCCCTACCATTGTATAGTTCATATTTTGTGCACGTAAAATAGGCAATATTTCATTTGATGAATCCGGGTTAGCATCCGCTTCATATGGTGGTCTAAATAAAACCGTAGAATGTCCAGTTACTTCCTGAATTAAACGTTGCGTCGTATTAAGTTCTACTTTCGTTCGTAGTAAAGACGTATCAGCTATGTTAGGATGCTTGAAAGTATGATTGCCAATTTCATGCCCTTCATCGTATATTCTTTTTACAATATTAGTATTTAGTTGCGCGTTTTCACCAAGTACAAAAAAAGCAGCATTTATTTTATTCTCTTTTAATATATCTAATATTTCTGGCGTATATTTCGGGTCTGGTCCATCATCAAATGTTAATACTACTTGTTTTCCATTTGGTTTTCCATATCGTTGCACTTCATACGCAGATGGTAAGGAGTGATATACTTCATCTGTAAGGTAACCATCTTTGCCTACTTTAAAATCTCTCAATCCATTTTTTCTTTCATTCTCAATCTGTAAAATTTCACCTTGTCCAGAATAATTTACTTCATCTAAACTATTGATTTTATGTAATACATTAGGATTTTTTTGTACCTCAATAGGATTTTTTAAAACCTTCCATATTGTAGGGTCTTCTGCTCCTAGTCTCCATAATGCAAACCCCTTTGCATTGTTGTCCATTGCGATTTTTACTTGATTATAGAGAGTAACACCGTCTAAGAACCAAGCAGTATGTTCTTTCTCTCCTGTTTTATATCTAAAATAAGGGTTTCCACTCATCTTATCCCATTGTATTTTCATATTTGAATCATGAGCCATTGCCATAACTTCTGAGAAAGTTAAAGACTTCGCAGCTACTTTACTATTTACTTCCCAATCATATCCATAGTTACCGAAAGCAACTATAAGCTTATTAGACGGAATATTCAGTTCTTTCAATGTATGTTGGAACCATTTATTTGAAGCAATTGGTCCTGGTTCCCCAGCTCCATAGTGCTCATCGTACATCATTACAATCATTCGATCTATTATTTTTGCTAACGCACTATAATCAAAAGCCTTATCATTAGCTGGAACATCTTGTGTAACGAGTAAATCATGTTCATGAAATTCCGTAGTAAGTTCTTTCATAAAATTTGTTAAGTTTTCTCTATCACTTTCAGGTACAGCCTCAAAGTCAATATTAATACCTGAAAACTGATTCTTTTTAACTTGGCTTACTAAATCATTAATAAACTTTGTCTTTACATCGTTTGAAGAATTCAGTAACTTATGAATTAGCCCACTATCAGGACCAGAAGCTTCCTCAGTATAGTTAGTAAGCAAAGGCATAATCTTCACTTGATTTTTTTCTGCCAACTTTACTATCTCAGGTTTTATCTCACTTCTAATCGTTAAATCTGCTTTTAAATGATACCACTCTGGTACTAACGTAGTTAATGAATCGATATTTTCTTTTAAAGAAGCGGTACTATTTTCATCCCAGTTTACATAAAAACCATACACTTCTTTAGGTTGTTTACTATCCTTCGGCGAATTCACCAAATTTTTATTATCCTTCGTTTCGGTATTTAGTTTAAATTCTTCCTTCTTTAACTGCTGATCACTAAGTTTTTGATTAATTGGTACAAGTTTAGTATCTTGTTGTACAGCGGTATTCATATTTGGAATTTCTGGTGTTGAAAAAATACTTTGAAAGAAAAAATAAAATACAACACTTACACTAACTATTGAGATACATAGAAACCAAATAAAGGCTATGTTTCTCCTTCCTTTCGGATCATAAAAAACAGGTTTTTCTTTATCTTTCTCTTGTTGAATGTTTTTCTCCATTATATTTTTCACATACTCCTTCTTAATAGAACTATAAAATAATAAAGTGCAACTTTAATCAGCCCTCACCAATTGTGCATTTACAAGCAGCCCAACTCCCACCTAACTTCTTTGCCCCAGCCAAATTTTGAGATGGGAGTTTTACTGCCCACAATAGCGAGATACATCCTTTTAGCTTTGAAATGACTCTCTCACTTCCAGATTCTATTGATTCTTCTTTTCATTCCCTTGCTGGTGGCCTCTATTTTCTTGTTGAGACCCCCTACTATTGTTCCCTTGCTCGTTTCCATCATTTTCTTTCTGGGATCCTCTTCCATTGTTCCCTTGCTGATTCCCATTATTTCCTTGTTGAGGATTTCTTCCATTGTTCCCTTGCTGATTTCCATTATTCTCTTGTTGAGATCCTCTTCCGTTGTTCCCTTGCTCATTTCCATTATCCCCTTGTTGGGATCCTCTTCCGTTGTTCCCTTGCTCATTCCCATTATTTCCTTGTTGAGATCCTCTTCCGTTGTTCCCTTGCCCATTTCCATTATTCCCTTGTTGTGATCCTCTTCCGTTGTTCCCTTGCCCATTTCCATTATTCCCTTGTTGTGATCCTCTTCCGTTGTTCCCTTGCCCATTTCCATTATTCCCTTGTTGTGACCCTCTTCCGTTGTTCCCTTGCTGATTCCCATTATTTCCTTGTTGAGATTCTCTACTGTTATTCTCCTGCTGATTCCCTCTATTTTCTTGCTGAGATCCTCTTCCATTGTTTTCTTTTATTTGCTTCGATGGCTGTTCCTCTGTTTTCTTTTGTTCTTTCTGCTCTTGCTTTTCATATTTTTTTTCGTCTACAGGAGACAAATCCAGTGATGCATTAGGAGATGACTCCGGCTGTGATTGCACCTCTTCTTCATTTTCCACCGGATTAGACGGCATGGCAGGGGGAGTAAGCGATTTGTTCTTTTCATTCTCTTGCTTTATATAGACACCTGTGCCAATTCCAGCTTTTCTAGCATTCTCTCGTACTTGCATCGTGCTACTTTGATATTCAACTGTAATATGTTTTAGCTCATATTCTTTCTTTAATTCTTTCATTGCCTTTTCCAACTGTGGTTCTAGTGCCTTGTCCTTTGCAACAGCTGTTAGCATAACTTGCTTATCATTCGTTAAATACTTATCCTCTTGGCTTTGCTTTATAATAGTACGTATTACTTCTTGCAATTGTTTATTTTCCCATTGCTTCAATTCTTTTAAAATACGCCTTCCATCATCATTACAAGCCTGTAAATCTATAACACGAAAATCCCTCGTTACGCTCACCTCTAAACTTGGATTTATATCAACTGAGACGTAAGCAAATACTTTTTCTTCTGGTTGGTTGTAGAAAAACAACACTGCAAATAGAAAACAAGCAACAAGTATTGATGCAGGCTTTAAAAAGGAAGGAATCGAAAAATGCGATGCTTTTTGTTCTTGCTCATCAAATGAGATTTCCTCCCCGATCATGCAAGAATCCCCTTTTCTTTTACACGTAATAAACTCTCCATTTGGTGTTAAAACAACTACGCTATGCTTTTTTATATCCATCACAATTCCTTTATTCATCATGCTTTTCCCCTCTTATGTAATCCAGAATATATGTATAGTTGTTTGCAAAAATAATACACATTGCAATAATGTATTTTCTATGTCGTTCCAACGTTTTACGACTTACCCTAACACGCGGTTCAATATGTTTAAGCGGTAACTTTTTCTTTCGGAACAGCTCTTCCATCATTTCCTCTTCTTTTATAATAATTTTCACAATTTCTATTAAGTGCTCACGCGTATCACGATGCTTAGGAGATTCTTTAGCAAGCTCTGAGAATGTGATTTTAAACTCAGCTAGCACACTTTGAAAATGAAGAATTTCCTCCTTACGGTTACTATTTTCCATCTCTTTCATATACTCCGTAAGCGACACTTGCATTTCTAACATTTCCTCTTGCTCATCTTCTTTTAAAAAGACAAAGTTATGTTTAGACTCTTTACGTATATAGTCAATTACATCTCTTTTTATAAGAAGATCAGCAAACGCTAAAAAGGATTTTCCTTTTGTATATGAATACTGTTCAATTGCTTCGTTAAACGCAAACAATCCAATGCTATATTCATCATCCTGTTCTGTAATATATCGGCGGCAGACAGATGAAATTGATTTTCTAATAAAAGGCTGATACTGTACGATAAATGCTTCTTTATCTGCTTCGTTGTTTTGTATGTTACATACGATATCTTCTATTTTCGGTTTTCTTAAGATCTTCATTACTAAACTCAACACTTGTAATCTCCCAGCCTCCTTCAAATAGCAAAATGGCCACTACACAAGTGACCATTTAACCAGATTTTCTTGGTACTTTTCTTCGGTCTTGTTTTCTTGCTGTTAGTTATATTTTTAGAGTCTAACTTTTTCCAACGTTTTCTTAATGATTTTCCTTTTCTCTCGGCACTAAAGTTAAGTTTGTATTTTTATCTACTTTCTTATTTTCTACCGTTCGTTTTGCTTATTCTTTTTCTATTTTATCTGCAATCCTTGAATAACTCTCCTCTATACCATTGGTAATTTCATCCTTTTATTTTAGATGCCCACCTAATCTAGTAATTTTATTAATACTTCTATATTCTTTCATAGTCATTTTTCTTCTAATTATTTTCTTCACTATACATATTCGGAGGAATACATAGTTTTATGGGGGTCAAAAAATATTTTTATAAAAAATACATATTTATTTCAAAAATAAAAAACCATCAATTTGAAAAAGGATAATCAAATTGATGGTTTTCTTATAATATCTATTAAATTAAGTTGGATTCTCATTATATCTAAAAAAGTACTAGCTATCCTCTGCCGATTTTCTCCATTTTTATCTTTCTTGGTTATCATAATATGTCTTATCTGCGTATTTTCTATCATTTCCTTTTAGATAAGCTAAAATTACTTTTGGATTTTTAAGTAAAGTCCAGTCTCCATATGTATCAAATCTTCTGCATGAAGTTATCATTCCATTTTTAATAGTACCGAATTTCTTATTATTTTTCTTTCCCCATTCTTTTAACCGTTTAGCGAAATCTGCATCTTCTGCCATAAGCATGTTTTCATTAAATCCGTTGATTGCCATAAAGTCTTTTCTATAGCACCAAAAAATCCCTACAGATATAGCTCCGTACTTAAAAAGTAAGGGAATTATTATTAACATTGCGGAGAGAAATATTCCTAAAGATATTCTTTCAAACTTCCCATTTACCCCACCACCAATGTATTTACCTGAAGTTAAATATTTATCTACATTAGACAACATAGACTCTGTCATTATGGTATCAGCGTCTATAGTGACGATTATTTCTCCATTAGCTATTTTAGCCCCTGCATTTCGAATTTTAGATAAGTTTTTATCGTTATTTTTCAATGTAACACAATTATAAGATTTTGCTATTTCCTCTGTTTTATCTGTGCAACGATTTAAAACAACTATAACTTCCGTTTGCTCTTTATATGCCTCTGATGCCTTTGCAATTGAATCTAAACATTTTCTAATGTACTTTTCTTCATTATGTGCAGGAATTATAATAGAAAATTTCACATCTTTTTTCAAATTGACTCCTGAAAATTCGTTTGTCTCAGTCATAATATTCCCCCCTTATTTTATAAGGTAAATATCTGCTATACATAACTTATATTAATATTTATTAGGTTATATTATAGAAACTGCAGATAAAGAGGCTCTTACTGTCGACGTTCAAAAGCAAGACGTACAGCAAGCCCCGTTAAAACACTTGCCATAAGCCAACGCTGTACTCGTAGCCACGTTGGGCGTGTGCCAAACCATTTTGCAATTTTACTTGCTGTACATACAATTACAAGGTTAACTATAAAGCTAACAGTGATTTGCGTAAGCCCCAAAACTGCACCTTGAAAAAGCAACGATCCCTTCTCTGGATCTTCAAATTGAGGTAGAAGTGATACATACAAAATAGCAATCTTTGGATTCAGAAGATTCGTCATGAGTCCCATCAGAAATAATTTCCTTGGTGGCTCATTAGAAATCATACGAGGTTCCATAATAGATGTAGCACCCGGTTTTATCGAATTCCAGGCGAGCCAGAGCAAGTAAGCAGCACCTGCCCACTTTACTGCTTCATATACAGCGGGAACAGCAACGAATAGAACTGTAAGTCCAAACATAGTTGCGATTATATAGATTACAAATCCGAGCATGATGCCCAATAAAGAAATAAATCCCGCCATACGTCCCTGCGTAACGGAACGGGAAATGAGGTAAATCATATTAGGCCCAGGTGAACAAACCATGCTAAGCGAAACAATTGCAAAAGCTACCAAGGTACTCAAGCTGACCATAAACCTTCCCCCTTTATGTTACATAAAATTTCCTATTGTACATTTTATCATGATTGAGGAGAGAAAAGATTCATACTTCTCGCTCCCTTAAGTAAAACTTTAAAATCTCCTTGAATAAATCTATTTTTTTAAATGAAATATCAACGGCATTTTATGTCTAATTCGTATAGGTGTTAGCAAGTTCGTTTGCAAACTTGTTAGCACTTTTTATTTGATCGAATACCAATGGTTATTTACTACACCGTTTAACTCATCCGCTAATGCATCCAATCTTCCCCCTTCCCCTTCACCAAGTTCTTTCAAATAATTTCCATGGTAATTTCTTTAAATCATTTTATTACATCCTATTCTTGTAAATCTAATTATTTGAATGTGAAATTATAAATAAGTTTTAACATTTTGAATCGAGGTGAAAATCATGAGAAGTTTTGGCTCATTAATGATCTCTACTGTTTGTTCAGTACTTCTTATAATTTGGAATGTCTATTCCTTCTATAACGGATTCACAACAGGACGCACATACTACTGGATTAATGGCATCGCAGCTGTTATCTTCCTTTTATTCTTTTTCCTCAACATGCGTGATTTTAAAAAGAAAAACTACAGAGCCTCATGACAATAAGAGTTGATACATATGTGGAAAAGAATTAAGAATTATAGATTGAGCTTAAAAGATTTAAAGTTCATGTTATGGTTGTTCAGTATAACTTGTTTTATATACAGCTACAATTTCATTACAGGATTAGCTTTTGACCACAAATTCCAAGTCTATTATTTAGGTGGTGCTATAGCTACATACGCCGCATTTATAGATACTAAAAATAGGATTAAAAATAAAATTTATAAGACAGCGTAATTTAAAAGGAATCCTTTATGGTTTCCTTTTTTCTATGCAAAATAAAAAAGAAGCGGATTCGCTACTTTTACTTGTTCCAATCTTTAAAATCGGTATATTTACTATAAGCTGTTTCGGTTGCATTTCCTTGCCAACGATTCTTAGCGTTTTCTCTTTTATCTTTCACATTAAGTTCGCTTATATCTTCATTTTCGCTTAGCCATTCTGGATTATCATAGCGTATTTATTGTTGAACATCCCTGTTTTAACGTTTTGAATCGTTCGCCTAAAATTTATTATACAAAATAAAAATAGCTACTCTTGAAAAGTTTCACATTTTATTTTAAATTAAATGCAATTTAATAAAATACACCTCTCATACATCACTGTTTTTTCGTTTATTGAGTCCGTTTGTTTTGTACAAAAAAAGCACCTAAATGGGCGCTTTTCACCGAATCATCTTTTTTTATATCTTTTTCTTCTGCTTCTTTTTACTTCCTTCATTTCTTCTTGCATAACTAGTTTTTCAAGGTATAAACGTACTAGCTTATAATCACTCTCTTTTCGCTGCTTTTCTTTCTCTTCTTTTTCTCTCTGCTCTCTTCTCTTTTCCTGCTCTTCCTGTTCTTTCTCTTTCTGCTCTCTTCTCTTTTCTTCTTGCTCTTTTTTCTGTTCTTTCTCTTCAATACATATGTCAACCAGTTTACTAAAGAAAATAATCTTACTATGCTTCTTTTTACCAGGTCTCAATACGAAAAGAATAAAAGTTATGATTGTAAAAATCCAGAAACCTGTTACGGTAAATCCACTAATCTGCATAGAATTAGTGGATCCATTAATCATCTTTGCATTAACGAAAAATCCAGTCGCAAGTACAGAAAATAAAACCGTAACAGCTGGTAGAATCATTGAATCCATTTTAAGTGGATCATGGTACTCAGATAAACTTTCTATTCTTGCTTTCACATACTTTAAATCATTTTTTTCTAACTCCATTAATTTATCCTTATTAGATAAACTATCAGTATCATTAGAAAACTCCTTGGTATGTACATAACTATCCACGATAAATTCAACAAATTTCTTATCTTTTTTATAAAGCAGATTTTTTTTAAAATCCTCTTGGTCCTGTTGTGTAAATTTAGACACTAGCATTCACCCTCAATTTCGACATTTAAAATTAATCAAAAGTAATACTATCTTTTTATCTAAATTTTAAAGTAATATTCAAAAAATGAATAGCAAAATCTTCACTATTACACTATCCTTGTATCTAAAGTTAATGAGAAGTAACCTTTTTTATAAATTCCTTTATATCACTTATGAATCTAGTATAGAAAACACTAAACTCAATAAGAAACACAAAAGCCACGACACTCACGCACCGTGGCTAAATATTTAAATGTAATTGGTCTTTTAGTCCTTATTGCGGATTCTTACCACCCATGCCAGTTCTCCAGTAACATTTTGATAAAGCGGCTATGATCATTGATTATGAGCGCATAGATACGTTATCCCCACGTTATGCTCTTTTCAAAGAACGAGTAACTGTAGGAATATCGTATCATCGATTCCAATGTAAAAAGGCACCTGATTTAGTGCCCAAAATAGTGCCCTAAAGGGCGATACTGGGCCGCCTGGCATTATTTCACTGACATTTAACCAAAGTGATAATACTGCAACTAGCCCAACTACCCTCGTATTACCAGCTATTAGTGTAGGCGTTAATGAAATAGTAAAGTTAGAAGGGGTTTTCCGAACTAATTATACTTCTCTAATTCCTCTCACAGAATTTAGTGTATCTTCAATTCTTATTCTGAAAAGAGATGCCTTTATTATTACGGTTCAGTCAGAATCTCAAGATAATATTCAAAAACCAGCGAATGTTTCAACTAATTGAACACACAATGTTTCAGTAGTCTGGATAGATACCCCTCCCCCGGCACTTATATATACAGTCTAAATCTGAATGCCTCGGGAATTGGTACATCAACTAACACTATTAATGAAAGTAATTTAACTGCTACAGTAATTAACATTTAAAGTTTAATTACAACGTTAATTTATTTTATCTTTTACGACTTTAAGTTGTACCCTTATGCTAGAAGAACTCCTAGCTTTTTTGTTCACCCAACACAATCTTACAGTAATTCCCTTTTATCAGAATATAGTGTGTAGCTGACTATAAATATTATGTTCACAGAAAAAAGGCCAACAATACAAGATCGTTAGCCTCTACTTTCCATATTCGCACCTTTTATCACTTTACTTCCTAACAACCGGAATCCACATTTCACCAAATAATAAGCCATTTCTCTGCCCCATCTCAACCGTTGTATTCGGTCCACCAACATAGGCAAAATCCTTTGCTTCTGGTAAAGCTTGACCGAAGGCGATGCCAGTAAGCTTATTACTTAGCTCTTCAGCCGTCTTACCTTCACCTTTCACTACTACATATTCCCCCTTAGGAAACTGAATCACTCTAGATTCTTCTTCTATTTGTGCTTCTGTCATGACACCCGCATAATACATCATTTTGTTATTCACCGCTTCGCTCACGGAAAAAATGTATTCATTTGTAGCTAAAGCTTTTAAAGTGTCCAGCCTTCCATCTTCTTTAACAGCCGACCAAAAGTCTTCCTTTTCTTTATTTATTCCAGCAAAGTCTGTGTATTCACTCTTAATTTCAGTTCCAATACCTAACACGATAAAGCTATCTTTTTCTTCTATAGTATAATTTTTCATATACAAAACCTGCCTCTTTTTTTATTAATCAAACGATTTATCTTTTCATCTGATACGTTTATAATACCTTTAAACCATGTCAAAAAATGATACTGTTTAGGAGACCAAAATGAAAAAAGTCGAACGGATTAATACAATTATGCGGTATATCAACAACCGCTCCCACTTTACAATTTCTGAAATCATACGAGAATTTAACATCTCACGATCGACAGCTATTAGAGACATTAGAGAAATTGAAGCTATGGGGATGCCACTTGTCGCTGAAGTTGGAAGGACCGGAGGATATTTTGTTATGCATAACTCTATCCTGCCCGTTGTTCGCTTTACTGATAATGAAGTGAAAGCTCTTTTTATTGCCTTTATGGCTACGAGGAATCAACAACTTCCCTATCTAAAAAGTCGTCAGTCATTAGCAGAAAAACTACTAGGACTCATTTCAGAAACCCAGCAAGATGACCTTGTTCTTTTAAATCAACTCTTGCTGTTTGAAGGGACTAACCCTCATAATCCCGATCTACTTGAGCTTTCTGACCTCCCCCATCCTATGTTAGAAAAACTCATTCAACTCCTTCTTTTGGATAACCATTTATTGATTACCATCAAAGAAGAAAAGGAAATCAAATCTTATCCAATTTATCTACTACACCTTTATCAAGAAAAAAGCCATTGGATCATTGAAGGGTTTGACTTAAAAGAAGAAAAGAAGATAATGTTTCCTGTCGATGACCTCACCAATATCGAACCATACACGACGAAAAAAAGGCTAAATAAGAAAAAGATTTTAGAAAAACTAAGTAAGAAGGACGAAATAATCAACTTGGTACTTGAACTTGGACCAAAAGCGATTGCCCAGTTCAAAAAATACCATCCTTTAAAAGGATCAATATCTTATACAAATCCTTACCAGTCTACAGCCATTTTAAAAACTTTTATCAATGTTAACAATCCCGATGAAGTGACGGAAATAACAAATTGGCTACTTTTCCTAGGGAAGGATATTAAAATCAGGGAAATACCCGATGAAGTATTAGCAGATTTACAAAAACGAGTGTGCTTATATATTCCATAAGCAGTGAGCCTCAAATATTAAGCTTTATCACTGGACAATCATCCTATTTTTAAATACCATTTCATTTACTACAATGAGAGCATGAAAAATAATAAAAGCACGGAAAATCTCCCGTGCTTTTCTAAACGTATATATTATTCCTGAAGGTTTCGTTTATCTCGTTTCTTACCCTAACTGACGTTTAAATGCTTTACTAGCAAAGAAGTAAGCAATAACCATGATTCCGACGCACCAAGCGAGGGCAATCCAAATATCGTTTCCAACAGTTCCTTCATATAATAGAGCACGAATCGCATTCACAATTGAAGTCACAGGCTGGTTCTCAGCGAACGCGCGAACAATTTTTGGCATCGTTTCGGTAGGGACAAAGGCCGAACTAATAAATGGAAGAAAAACTAGCGGGTACGAGTAAGCAGTCGCCCCTTCCATAGACTTCGCTTTCAATCCTGGAATGATAGCTAGCCATGTTAGCGCCAACGTAAACATCCCTAGTATCCCAGCTACTGCAAGCCAATCTAGAATATTAGCGCTGGAACGAAAGCCCATTAAGAGTGCAACAAGAATAACCACCACGATAGTAAGTACATTAGCAACAAGAGAGGTTAAAACGTGGGCCCACAATATAGATGAGCGCTTAATAGGCATCGTAATGAAACGTGCCATCAGCCCACTCTTTACATCCGTAAATAGTCGCACGGAAGTGTAAGCTACACCGGATGCGATAGCCATTAGCAAAATTCCCGGCAATAAATAATTGACGTAATTTTCCGTTCCTGTTTTTATTGCGCCGCCAAACACGTAGACAAATAATAGCATCATCATAATCGGTGTAATCGCTACCGTAATAATTGTATCCGGACTGCGCATAATGTTACGCATTAAACGACCTAGTAATACACCAGTTTTACTTTTCATTTACATCTCCTCCTTTTTACCGATAATCGCAAGGAAGATTTCTTCCAATGTCGGTTGCTTTTCGATATACTCCACTTTTGCCGGTGGGAACATCTCTTTTAGTTCAGCAAGAGTACCTGTCGTAATAATTTTTCCGCCATGCAAAATAGCGATACGGTCTGCCAGTTGTTCTGCTTCCTCCAAGTACTGAGTCGTAAGCAAAATAGTTGTACCGCTACTGGCAAGTTCCTTAACTGTATCCCACACTTCGATTCGCGCTTCAGGATCAAGTCCAGTCGTTGGTTCGTCAAGAAAAATAATTGCTGGCGCTCCAATCAAACTCATCGCGATATCAAGCCGGCGCTTCATTCCGCCTGAATACTGATCTGCCCTTTGGTTTGCCGCATCAGTCAGGCTAAATCTTGCAAGTAGATTGTCAGCAACTTGAGCGGGATTGGAAACACCACGTAACTTGGCGATCATTATCAAGTTTTCCCTCCCAGTAAGCATACCGTCTAAAGCTGCGAACTGCCCTGTCAAACTGATACTTTGACGAACATGATCTGGTTGACGCTGTACATCAAATCCGCAAATGCTTACTTCACCGCCATCTTGCTTCATTAGCGTCGAAAGGATGTTGACCGTTGTTGTCTTTCCCGCTCCATTTGAGCCTAGCAGCGCGAAAATTTCTCCACGCTGCACCTCAAAATCTACCCCTTTTAAAACTTCCTTGTCTTTAAAGGATTTTTTCAAGCCTTTTATAGAAATCGCTGCATTACTCATACTTTTTTCCTCCCTATAAAGTGAAACTTTAATCAGTGGGGGTTTTGTTCATCCCCCACTGATTATTAGTTGAATCAATCGGGCTTTTACGGGCAATTGATCCCCGACCTAACTTCTTTGCTTACGCTGAATTTTGAGGTGGGGGTCTTACTGCCCGTTAATGCGGGATAAAAATGTTTTGCGAAGATAATTTATTTACCTCTACCTATTTAGTATCACTGATATTCTGTATTACTTAGTACTGAGTTAAAAATATAACTGAATAGCTATGGTGGCAATTCATATGTGTAACCAGCTAATCAGTCGGTATTACTTATTCCATTTATTTTTTTCTCAATTTTGTCATAATACTTTCATTCAAATCTTCACGATACTTGGAGACGTAAGTTTTAGCGTTTGCCACTAGTTCGTCAGCAAAGGATGCCACGTCATCCCCAGTAATGTCAAGCACTTGTCTTCCTTCCGCTGCACCCGCTTCGAACAAATCGATTAATTCATACTGTATGTGTAACATATCCATCCCGTTACCCGCTGAGAAATTCCACATGTAGTTTTGAATTTTCTTAAATACAAATTGGTAGTCCTCTGGCAGAGCCTCAACTCGTGCCATCATCATTTTGTACTCTTTTTTATCACCAATTAACTTTTTAAACATTTCTAACATCTTATTTTCCTCCTTTTTTATAAAACCGAGCAAGAAATTCCCAAAGTATCGGCCGGAACATTTTATCTTATGAACCTATTTTGACTTCAAGACGTTAATTTTTGACGATACAAAATCCCATTTTTTCCAAAACAATTCAAGCTCCTGGCGGCCTTCTTCATTTAATGAATAAAACTTACGAGGCGGTCCCATATCTGATGGTTTCTTTTCAATATTCACAAGCTTTTTCTTCTCTAATCGTACGAGGATGGTATACACCGTACCTTCCACAACTTCGGTAAACCCAAGATCATTCAGGTGGCGGGTAATCTCATAGCCATACGTTTCACGGCGACTAATGATTTCCAGTACACACCCTTCCAGTGAACCTTTCAGCATTTCAGTTAAATTTTCCATGTCCTGATCCTCCTTTACCCCCTATTCTGTCTGACTTATATTCAGTATTACAGAGTACTAAGGCGAATTTTTTACTGAGTAGTTTTTTTGAATTCATACTATTCAGTATCACTTATTACATCTACATTGTATGACTAAGTAGTGATAGATGTCAACTGATTTTCAAATTTTTTCTAAAATCCGCTATTACCTATTGTCTACTGCAAATATTTTGAGAAACAACACTACTCAGTATTGCTTATCACAAGTACATTGTATGACTAAGTAGCGATGAATGTCAACTCGATTTTTATATTTTTTCTAAAATCAACTATTACCTATTCGATACAGCCTATTTTCTTTTTTTATTTTGCCCCATACCTATCCCACTAAGAAAAGAAAATACCCCAAAACAAAAATTCTACATTTTTATTTTGGGGCGCTATACTATACCAAAGTTAATGAATATGGCTAGCTCTTCTTATTAATAAGACAGATCATTTTTTATTACGATAACATCATAGCCATATCTTCTGCTGCATTTGTAATCAGTTTTAAACCGAATGTTTCTTGTAATACATCAAGTACGCCAGGTGAAATAAATTCAGGAGCCTTTGGACCGATGCGAATATCTTGAATTCCAAGACTAAATAGCCCGAGCAAAATGGCAACTGCTTTTTGTTCAAACCATGATAGGACAATACTTACTGGCAATTCGTTCACTTCACATTGAAAAGCATCTGCTAAAGCAGCCGCTATTTTCACTGTAGAAATGGAGTTGTTACATTGTCCTAAGTCAATGTAACGCGGAATTTCCGTGCCAGGTACAACACCGTAATCCACATCATTAAAGCGGAATTTCCCACAAGAAGTTGTTAAAATAACCGTTTCTGGCGGAAGTGACGTTGCTAATTCACGATAATATTCTCCGCCTTTTCCCGGTGCATCACAACCGGCGATAACAAAGAAACGCTTTATTTTCCCTTCTTTTACTGCATCAATAATTTCTGGAGCTAATGATAATACTGTATTATGATGAAACCCTGTAACTAACTGTTCATCCGACTCCATATGTACTTCTGGAAGTTCTAGCGTTTTTTGAATTAATGGTGTAAAATCATCATTTTCAATTTTTTGTATACCCTCTAAACCTGCAATGTCATATGAAAAGAATCGATCAGAGTACGAGCCTTTAATTGGCATAACACAGTTCGTTGTAGCTAATATGGCACCAGTAAATTTTTCAAAAAGGCGTCTTTGATCATACCATGCCTTACCGATGTTTCCTTTTAAATGTTTATATTTTTTCAGCTGCGGGTATCCGTGTGCTGGTAGCATTTCAGAATGCGTATAAATATTAATGTCTTTTCCTTCTGTTTGCTTTAATAGTTCTTCTAATGCAAATAAATTATGACCCGTAACTACAATTGCTTTACCTTCTACACGATTTTGTGTAATTTGTACAGGCTCTGGCACACCAAAATGATTCGTATGTGCCTCATCCAATAACTCCATCACCCGTAAAGCTGATTTCCCAACTTTCATAGCCATATCAATATGCTCTTGTTCGTTAAAATTAGAATTTGTTAATGTCATATATAAAGCTTCTTGTGTTGTAGCATCTACAAATGCATCCGTATACCCTAGCTGAGCAGCATGAGTACGATAAGCCGCAATTCCTTTTAGCCCAAACACAATCGTGTCTTGTAAACTAGCAATCGTTTCATTCTTTCCACAAACACCCATTACTTTACATCCGCCTGTTGGCGTTTGTTCACATTGATAACAAAACATATCATCCCACCCTCTCCCAATCATTCATTACACCTTAAGCATAATACCCATTGAAAAAAAGTGATGTGATATCAATCACAATAATATATAAAGATTTGTGACAGTTCATATTGTTGACATAATATTTTTATTGACACTAAAAAATATACATTAGTGTGTCCACATCTTTCGATACTTTTAAATAGCTAAATAATTAATTTGGAGAAATATATACAACGAAAAAAATTTTTGAATCCCTTGTACAAATAGTTGCAATTCATCACATATGAAAATAGATATAAAAATACGCTCTTCTTTCTATCATTCAATAGAAAGAAGAGCGTATTTTTAATTTTAAGGAACTGTCATTTTTTATTAAAGTCTTTATTGTAAACCTTTTTATTTACAATACATTTACACTATCTTAACATTATTTACATTATTTATATGATATATTTAAATAGAACCTACTTAAGAAATTTCATGTATATTGTATCTTTGTGATCTCTTATCTGATTGATAAAAAGATCATGTTATATTTTTATAGCAGGGGTGAATTAGGATGACTGAAACTTTAAAAACACTTATAATGCTTGATGCTACTTACGTTGTTATTGCAATTATGACGGTACTAGTATTTGTATACTTGGAATTAAAATCTCAGTAATATATGCTGGCATAATCGACAAATTCAGCATTTAAATATAGTTAGAAGAAAGAGAGGAGAAAATTATTTCTCCTCTCTTTCTTCTAACAATGTCTTATTTTAGTAAATCCAATGTATGTAAAAGTAACCCTTTGTCCCCTACATCACCATGACCAGGTACGACAGAATTCATATTTTTATATCGTTTCAATACATTTCCAATCGATACAGACCATTCATTTACGTACGCATCCGCCACATTTCCTAAATCTTTTGCTTCCGCAGATTTTACTAAACAGCCTCCAGCTAAAATTTGATATTGTGGCAACCAAACAACAATATTATCTTCTGTATGTCCTTTCCCTGGATAGAACGTTTCTACTTTTGTATTGCCAAACTTCAAACTCGTAATTGTTTGTAAATCTCCAAGTGGCTCTTCATATCCACTTTTCTTTGCTAGTTCCGCAGTTAATGCTGTACTATGTGCTTTAATGCCTCTTTCTTTCAACGTTGTTATTCCGCCAATTCGATCAGCGTGCGCATGTGTAATAATGACATCCGTTACCCGCTTCTTAAATTTCTTTTCTACCATCTCGATCAATTCCTTCGTTAATTTGTCATCCCAAGAAGAATCAACAAGTACTAATCCTTTAGAAGTAGTAAGAACTAGACCGTTCGAAGGAACCGCTTCTCCATTAAAATAACCTAACTCCGTATGAACCCATACATTTTTGTTTAACTGAGATATTGAAATAGTTCCCGTCTCATTTTTTATTACTTTTTGCTCTAGCTTTTGTTCTGCTTTCACAGAAGAAATTGTACTAATAAATTGAGTTATTCCTAGTAAACTAACACATACCCCTAATTTTAATAATGTATTCTTTTTCATTTTCTCCATCCTTCCTTTCAAACTAAATAGTTATTACCTATATTAGACAATTCATCTCCAATCTTTGTTCCATCATGTCTTACATATTTTTTTAGAAATAATAAAAAAGCGTACAAAATGTTGTACGCTTTAAAACTTAACCTTTCACTCCATAATTCTCAAACTCTTCCTCATTCCCATAAAATACATTCAAATCAATATACTTTTCTTTTCCATTATAACCGCTTAATTTCCCACGATTCGTGTATTGCCAAAACGTCCATTTTCTCTCATCAGATAAACTTGTTTTTGTAAGAACACTACGAATCCATATATCACATTTGGGATACCCATCCTTTATATACAAATCATATGCCTCTTGAGTTGCATACAATATTACTTTCTTACCGTAATGTTTTTCTAGCATTTCAATCATGACCGACAACTCTTTCGCAACATCTTCACGCTTAGGCGGATTATCTTTTTTGTTAGCGTAAAACTCAACATCAATTACGGGTGGCAGTGCTTGTTTATATTTTGGAACAGTTCGTATAAATTGCTCTGCTTGTGTTTCACCCTTACTATCGAAACTAAAAAAATGATACGCTCCGATGCGCATATCTGTCTTATTCGCACTCGTCCAATTTTTCGAAAAGTACTCATCCACAAACGAGCTTCCTTCAGTCGCCTTTATAAACGCAAACTTCATATTTTGCTTTTCCAACTCTCTCCAATCTATATCCCCTTGATACGATGCGACATCTACACCTTTTATTTCATACTTATCAGCACTTATTTGATTCGGAATGAATATGCCTTGAAAAACTAAGTAAACGACAACACTTATTACACTAGTTAAAGTAAAGATTCCTCCTATAAAAAGATTCTTTTTCATTCATATCACCCATCTTTACAAATTAAAATTCTACTTACCATTCACGCTTTTTATTAATTTTCATTTTTTCTTCAAACGCCTTCTCTAAATCAACATTTAATTTATTTGCTAAATCACATACATTCCAAATTACATCAAACATTTCTAAACCGATCTCTCTTTTCGCATCTTGTATTGTATCACGCTTTAATATGACTTCCGCTAATTCACCTAATTCCGCCATCGTATATATGGTGCGCTCTTCAATTGTTGTATCTTGAAATCTTTTTTCTTTACTGAAATTTGATACATACCTCTGAAACTCCACAATATTCATACTTAATCTCCCCTCATTACCAATACTCCATTTTTCTATTACACTTAAAACCAAAATTATATTTTGTTAAATTATAACATTCGGACTATAATTTATTTATAGCCCATTAACGGAGGTGTTTGCAATGACTCTCTTCGCTTCCCCATCATTATTCATAGTGGCAATCCTTTCATTTGCACTAGCTTATTTCATTGGAGTAAAACAATACACTTGGCTCTTATCAGGATTCAACGAACGCCGCGTGCCTGATAAAGTGAAGTTATCAAAAATAGTTGGTCTTTATAATTTAGTTGCTGGTGTCATTGCCACAATCGGTAGTGTCTTCACTACTCCTAATGTCACGATCGTTATTCCTATCATTATAATTGGACACTTTATTATCGCCGCTTATGTAAATACACGCATGGTGCAGTGAAAAAAGATCACCCAAATGGATGATCTTTTTTATAATTTATCAACATATTGCTTCGCTTCTAGTAAGGAAAAACCAAAAGCTTCTCTTACTCTCTTAACTGCTGTAATTTTTTTGCCTTCTTCTACAAGCTGGCGTAGTTCTTTATTAATTTCAGGTTCTCTTTCTATAATTCCCATTTCTTTCGTAATTAATTGTAATCTATCTTCAATTCTCTTTAAACGCGCATCATTTTTCTTTTCAATTGTAGTTAATTTTTCAGCGATATAAATGAAACCAAAGGCTACTATCGGTATAACCATCCAGAATTCCATGAATGTTCCCCCTTACTAACTTTCATTTGTTTTATTTCACTAAATTATGTAAATTTTACCATATCAAACATTTAATGTATAATACTACTATATCAAACTGTTAATAAAACCTATTATTTTAGGGGGACACTTTATGAAAAGATTTTTAAATACGTTACTTCAATTTGTAGTTCTTTCAATCGTGCTACATTTATTATTTGATATAGTTGGTTGGCTTGTTTTCAATGCACCAATTAAAAACAAACAAATCATTATTTTTTTAATAACAATCTCATGGGTTATGTACATGTACCGAGACAAATTTTTTCAAAAGTTCACTTCAAACTAACTAAAAAAGAAAACACTTCATTGGTGAATGACGAAGTGTTTTCTTTTTTTTACTACTGTATAATAAAAATAATATTCTGTCTTTAAAGAAAGGAGTCACCATGAACTTAAAAAGTAGCAATATATACGAAAAAATGAATCAATATTCCGTTGCAGGTTTAAGCCTCGCTGTTATACGTAATGGCAAACTAGATGAAGCGACTGCCTTTGGAACACTTGAAGCTGGAACAACTAGAGCTGTTACTACAAATTCTCTCTTTAATTCTTGCTCTATCAGCAAATTCATCACTACAATGCTCGTACTAACATTATCAGAGCAAGGTATCGTATATTTAGATGAAGACGTAAATGATAAACTCACATCTTGGAACATTCCTACCAATCTATTTACTTCACAAAAAAGCATCACTTCGAGAAACTTATTAAGCCATCAATCTGGACTCATTGATCCACCTAATAGTTTTGAACATTATACACCTGCAAAAGGATTACCTAATATGTCTGAGCTCCTTTCCGGTAAAACACTATATTGCCCCGTACCTATAGAAGTAGCTTATAAACCAGAAAGTGAATTTCATTACTCGGACGCAAACTTTTGTATAATCGAGCTACTACTAGAAGATATTACAGGAAAATCATTTAATCAGTTATTAGAAGAACATATCTTCCAGCCACTACAAATGAAAAATAGTACACTCTTCTCTCCAAAAGACATAGATAAAACTGATGTTTTTGCTTGCGGCCATAATAAAGATGGAACTGTAGCAAATGAGAGATTTCCATTTTATCCATTCGCAGCTGCTTCAGGCATTTGGACAACACCAACTGACTTATCAGCTTTAGTTATTGAAATCATTCATTCCTTACAAGGAAAGGGCAAACTAAAACTTTCTCAAAAATTAGTAATAGACATGATTTCTCCTCAAGGTTGCTCAAAATGGACTGGATTAGGTGTTTTTCTAGATGATTCTAATGGAAAATTACAGGTTTATTCACTCGGATGGGGCGTTGGATTTCAATGTATGATGGTTTGTTATCCATACTGCGGGAATGGTGCTGTTATTATGACTAATTCCGATTTAGGTGTTCATCAAATGGAAGGGATCATTGGTGAGGTTGTAAAAACGTTATCCTTATAATGAAAATAAAGAAGCTGTTCCTTCCAGCTTCTTTATCTATATAACATTTTTCGCAACAATTTTTATATGTTCTGGTGCGATAATCTCCGTTATACTTTCTTGGAAATCTTCCCGCAACATTTCTTCCAAATGTTCTAACTGCACTTCAACATGTGTGCATTCTAAATTATGTATATTTAACAGTGCATAATGATCTTTTTTCTTAATTACTAAATATTGATTTTCCTCTGTCACAAGTACAGAACCTAATCGGACTCCTAGTAAGCGTTGATCATCAAACTTCATAATTACTTCTCCTTCCCTCATATAAACAAAACTACAATGAAAATAATTACATTTATGGAAAAACACGCTTATTTAGACTATATCATAATTTACTAAAATAGAAATATCTTTTTCTGTTTTAATAAAAATCCCTATTTTTTCATATATTTCGATACAAAAAACTTTCTCAACATTAAATTTGAATTTTCAGTTTTTAATTCTATGAAAATCTATTATAATAAAGTTAATAAATGTTTGACCTCTCCTAATTCATGTACATATGGATGATCAGTAGTTGCTGCTACTGATCTATTTTTTTGATTTCAGAAAGTACATACGCTGCATCCTTTCCTACACCACAAATAAGTGCGGACCCCCTTTGAGATTGCCATGGTAAACCGATATAATACAATCCTTTTACTGGACTGATTCCCTTTATATGATTAGGAAATCCTTTCTCATTCACTGCCTGTTCAATTTCAATCCAATTATAATTTTGTACAAAACCAGTTGACCATATAACGCTTTCTGCACTATAAGTATCACCATTCTGAAACATAATGTTATTTCCTGATGCACTTACTACTTTTTCTTGCAGTTTGATTGCTCCATTACGAATAAGTTTCTTACCTTCAAAACCGAAAATAGGGTCCTTTCTCTTCTGAAACCATCTTCCCCTCTTTGTATTTATTTCAGCGTACAATAAACCCACTTTTTCTAGCAGATTAAAAATACTTTTTCCAAAAAGTTGTAACGGTAAAAACGTTATAGGATGACTAATAGATACCGTAACTTCATGCGTTTTTGCAAGTTCTACTGCTATTTGCATTCCTGAATTTCCGCCACCTACTACAAGTGCCTTCCCCTGTGGAATTTGCGATGATGATCTATATTGTGATGAATGTATTTGAAAAATATGTGATGATAGATTTGCTGAAACTGAGGGAATAAATGGTTGCTGAAAACCACCTGATGCAATAATAACTTTTTTCGTTTGTAAAATTTCTGTAGGAGTATGTAATTCAAATATTTCTTTTTCTTTCTTTATTTTTAGAACTTCCGTTTGTAATTGTACCGGTAATTGAAAATGTCTTGCATATTCTTCTAAATAAGTTGCAATTTCATCTTTACATGGAAATTCATTTTTTTCACCTATTAACGTCATGCCCGGCAAGCTGCTGTAAGACCTTGAGGTAAAAAGCTGCAAAGAATCATATCGATTTCTCCATGAATCACCAACTCGTTTTCCTGCCTCAAGTAATAAAAAATTATACCCTTCTTGCTTCAAGTAATATCCCATTGTTAATCCAGCTTGACCCGCCCCAATAATAATTAGATCTTTCATTCTAATCCCTCCTCTCCTTAAACATATGAATACTTGTTCATATATTCATACGTTTCCATAATCATAACATTTTCTTTTTATATGATTCAATATCTACTCAAAATAAAAAAGAGCAGTTCACTGCTCTATGAACTACTCTTCATTCCATTTCTACAATTTTTCCTCGTACAGTGTAATTCTATTTGAAAACGGATCAATTACAGTTAATTCAATTGTACCCCAAGGTGTTTTTTCTATATTCGGCTTCGAATAAGCATATTCTTTACTTAATAATACAGAATGATAATCCTTTACATCATCTATTTTGATCCGAATCGCACCACCTGGTGAGGCATCACCATGATGTTCTGATAAATGTATCACAGCATCCTGTAACGAAATTTGCAAATATAATGGCCTATTTTCCTCATACCGATGTTCCCAATCCAGTTTAAATCCTAAAAAACCTAAGTAAAATAGTTTTGCTTTTTCAATATCAAAAATTCTAAATATAGGTGTTATCATTTATACTCTCCTCCTATTTATAAACATCTGCTGCCAATTCTCTCAAAACATCCACGTTTACTACTTCATAGCATCCATCGTTCTTCTTTATTATCTCTTTATCACAAAAAATATTTAATGTTCGCAACAAATGCCGATAGCTCGTTCCTAACAATTCCGCTATTTCCGTTAAATTCCCACTAAATACAATTCTATTTTCATGCTGAACTGCTCGTTCCCCTGCTGCTAACATGTAACTCGCAAGTCTATTTTCAAGCGGATACAATAAATTAATTGTACTGTTTTTTGAAAGTCGGTTTAATTTATGTGCTAATGATCCGCAAATACATCTTAAAAATTTCGCATCATGAAATAGCTTATTTCTCACTTTTCCTAAAGGTAACCCCACACAATATGAATCTGCCATCACTTGTACATTTGAAGTAATCCTTTGGGAATGAATTAACTCCACATCTCCAAGTAACTGCAAACTATCATAAAAACACAGTAATACGGATTTCCCGTTACTTAATGTGTTAAACGCTTTCGCTTTTCCTTCAACAAAGAAATATAAATAATCTATCTCTTCATTTTCTCTACAAATAAACTCATTCTTTTTAAAAAATATAAGTTCCATATATGGCTTCATATCATGACTAAAAAATGAATCAATATTATTTTTCTTCATATACTCTGCTAATTTAATAGAATTACATACTTTCTTCATAGTTCCCCACCTTTACAACTCATCCCCATTGTAATCAAAATTTTCTTCTTCCACTATGACATATGTCATAACAATACACAATTTCAGCATGATACAGTCATTACAAATATGAAATACAAAGGGGATATTACATTGTATAACTTTCTTTCTGTCTTTATTGGTGTGCTCATCGCCGTTATGCTTCCACTGAATGGGATTTTATCTGAGTTAATTGGCAAGTACACAGCAAGCGTTGTCATTCACCTTGTCGGTTTAATTGCAGTTATCTTCATTTTAATCATAAACAAAAATAAAATTCGTTTCGATAAAAGTATTCCACTTTTTTTATATAGTGCTGGAGCGATTGGAGTATTCACTGTTCTTTTTAACAATATAAGTTTCTCCGTCCTTGGTGCTTCTATTACGATCGCATTAAGTTTACTCGGTCAATCTATTGCTTCCATCGTTATTGACCATTTCGGCTTATTAGGAATGAAAGTTGCAAAGTTTGAAAAGAAAAAACTAATTGGATTATGTTTCATCTCTTCTGGAATTATAATCATGACAATTTATTAATGGGGGCAAGAAAATGTTATATATTACGATCGCTATTTTAGCTGGTGTTTCTATCGTTGTTGCTAGAATTATTAACGCGAATTTAGCAAAGGAAATTGGCAATTGGGAAGGGACCTTTTTCAATTATATTACTGGATTATTTTTCTCCGCTCTATTTTTAATTTTCAGTTCAGATTCATTTTATATTCCAATTCATACGTTGCAATCCATTCCTATCGCTGTATACTTAGGCGGATTAGTTGGCGTTATCGTTATTTCATTATCCAACTATATTACTCCTAAAATATCAGCCTTTTATTTAACATTACTCATCTTTATCGGACAATTATTTGCGGGGACTATTATTGATTTCTTCCTGACAAATGAACTCTCAATCGGTAAAGTTATCGGTGGCATTTTCGTATTAATTGGGCTCACTTACAATTTACTCATAGATCGCCCGATAAAAACTGTGAAGCATAACCAAGTTCAACTATAATACTTTACGCTTACCTATCATATATTAATAGAAAAGCTCTTCACACGAAATAATAGAGAGGAGAAAACCCTATTAAAAAAATTATTTTATTGCTAGGTAGCGTATTAATTATTTGTGGAATTGTATGGTTTATAAACTCGGGGAAATCTATTCAAGATCTCTATACTGCAAATAAACCGAAAAAGAAAGCTACTATCATTTCAACTCAAAGGGACCCAAATGAGCCCCCTGTCTTTTTAGGAAAACAGGAAATAAAAGATATACATGTCGAGTCAATTAAAACAAAAAAGGATATCTTTCTTACAAAAACAGATGAAGTAAAAACGTTTATTAACAGTATGGATACCGCCAAAAAAGGAAAATTAACATTAGATGAAGAAGGATCAGATTTAATAGATTGTGATATGTGGATTACTTTCGAAGATGGAACTTATAAAAAATATTTCATATGGGTAGTTGACCATCATAGTAACGAAGTGATGATTGCTCGGCAAGATACTCCTGATGATGTAAACCTTACGTACTATCAATTAAATGAAGGTAGTTCAAAAAAGGTTTATAACTTATTTAAAAAAATTATTTAAACAAAAAAGTCATGAGCACGTAAGCTCATGACTTTTTGCACTATATATATTCCGGGAACACTTTACAGCTCTTTTCCTGTTCTATATCATGTCCAAAGAAAACAATTGGATTCTCTTTCCTAACAATTTCTTTTAAACGCTTAATTGAAGATAAAGCTAATTCCGAATCAACCCCCGCGAACGGCACTTCATCTTCAAAATTCTCTTTCGTATACGATGCATCAATCGTTAATAACACTGGGCCAGAGTTTTCCGTCTCAATGAATAGTGACTGATGTCCTGGAGTATGTCCTGGCGTATACAATAATTGAACACCTGGTACGACTTCATAATCCCCTTCAATGATTTTGTAGTTTAAATTCGGCAATATACATTCTTTCAAATATTCTTCACTATGTTGTGCCGTCTCATATTCAGCACGTTGCACAAGAATCGGTGTATTTGTAAAAGCACCATTTCCCCCTGCATGATCAAAATGCAAGTGAGAACTAATAATATAAAGAAGGTCTTCCGGCTCATAACCAACGCGTTTTAAAATATTCACGATCCTATCTTCTTCAGTCATTTTCGGTAAAATCTGCCCTTCAACAAATGTACCGTCAAATAAATTTTCATTATTAACCGCACTTTCTGGCATACCTGTATCTACTAAAATTGGCCCTTCTTCTGTCTCCAATAAATAACACCATACTGGTAAGTTTAATAAATTCCCCGGTGTGAGCGTACTATTAACAGAAGAATGATCTAACATACAACGACCAGCTGGCACGAAATAAAGCTTCTTTACCGTCATTATGTATCCACCTTTACATTTCGTTTTGAATAAAACAATACAGTAAAAAATTCTACTTTTTAGAAATAAACTCCTTCTACTCTTTCATTCCAGCATACAAAAAAATGTACTTTTTACATAACAGCATTTCACCATCTATAATAAAGGAGTAAATGATTCTTACTTTAATGGAGGGACTACAAATGAAAGCAATTGGTTTACATGAATACTTACCTATTGAAGAAGAAAACAGTTTAATTGATATTGAAGTTGAAAGACCTGTTGCCGTAGGAAGAGATATACTTGTTAAAATTAACGCGATTTCCGTTAATCCGGTTGATGCAAAAGTTCGCTCTCCGAAAGATAAAAAAGAAGATGTAGCGAAAATACTTGGCTGGGATGCTAGTGGTGTTGTCGTACAAACTGGCGAAGGTTGTACGTTATTTAAAGAAGGCGATGAAGTGTTTTACGCTGGAAGTATTACGAGACAAGGTACATATAGTGAATACCACCTAGTCGATGAAAGAATCGTTGGTAAAAAACCTAAAACTTTAAGTGATACTGAATCTGCCGCAATTCCTTTAACAGCTATTACGGCGTGGGAAGGTTTATTCGAGCGTTTAGGCATTAATTACGCTAAGAAAAGCGAAAATACATTTAAAAACATTTTAATTATCGGCGGAGCTGGTGGTGTCGGTTCAATCGCAATTCAGCTTGCGAAATGGGCTGGATTAAATGTAATCGCAACTGCGTCTCGCGATGAAACGATAGAATGGGTGAAAACCTTTGGAGCTGACCATACAATTAACCATCATAAACCTTTAAAAGAGCAACTACAAAGCCTTGGATTCAACGATGTAGATTATATTTTCTGCTTAAATAATACAGATCAGCATTGGCATGGTATAGGTGAAGTAATTAAACCACAAGGTAAAATTTGCTCTATCGTAGAAAATGAACATCCTCTTGAAATGGGCATTCTAAAAAGTAAAAGTGCGACCTTTGTTTGGGAGTTTATGTTCACAAAGCCGATGTATGAAACTGGTGATATGATTACGCAGCATGAACTATTAAATAAAGTGAGCGAATTATTAGATGAAGGTATTTTAAAGACCACTTTAAATGAAACATTAGCACCAATTAACGCTGAAAACTTAAAGAAAGCACATGCATTACTTGAGAGTGGACGTACAATTGGGAAGATTGTATTAGAGAAGTTTTAATAAAAAAGTCCGATTTCTAAAGAAGAAATCGGACTTTTTTTACCTTTATTTACTTGAAATCTCTTGATCATTTTGAGTATCTAATGGCGCTCGCTTCCCTATTCCGAAAGCATAGAAACTAATTGTAACGATAGCTAAGAAAACAATACCTACAACTAGTGAGATACGAGTATCATCGTTAAACCACATTCCGATTAATACCATAATTAAAAAGGCAATCGTTAAATAGTTTGTAACAGGAGCAAATGGCATTTTGAACGGATGATCTTTCATCTCTGCCCCTTTTTCTTTTCTAAAACGAATTTGACTAATTAAAATGACGAACCATGGTACCATACCTGGAAGTACACTCGCACTATACACATATACAAATAAGTTTTTTGGCGCAATATAACTTAAAACTACACCAACCGCTAAACCAATTATTACACCAACTGTACCAAATAATGGAACACCGTTACTAGAAATTTTCGTAAAGTATTTCGGTGCTTGTCCATTTACACCTAACGTATACAGCATACGTCCAGCACTATAAATACCACTATTACAGCCAGACATCGCCGCTGTAATAACAACGAAGTTAATAAGTCCAGCTGCTGCCGTAATACCAACCTTCGCAAAAGTTGCCACGAACGGACTACCAATTGTACTTAATTGATCCCACGGATACACAGTTACAATAACGAAAATAGCACCAATATAGAATATTAAAATACGCCAAATTGTACTTTGAATCGCTCTTGTAAGTGTCTTCTTCGGATCTTTCGCTTCACCAGCAGTGATCCCAATTAATTCCACACCTTGATATGCTCCAACTACAAGTGATAATGCAAAGAAGAATCCTGAAAAACCACCTGTAAAGAAACCGCCATTTGACCAAAGATTAGATATGCCAATCGCTTCTCCGCCGTTACCAATTCCGAAGAAAATAAGGCCAAATCCAGCAATAATCATTAATAAAATCGTAACGATTTTAATCATCGCAAACCAAAATTCAAATTCACCAAATGACTTAACAGAAATTAAGTTAGCTGCACCAAGAATAACCATTGCAATCACACCTGGTATCCAAGCCGGTAGACCTGGGAACCAATATTGCATATACGCTCCAACTGCGATAATCTCTGACATCCCAACGATAACCCACTGGAACCAGTTACTCCACGCTGTCATATAACCAGCTAACGGGTGAATATACTTATGACCGAACGTCGCAAATGAACCTGTACTTGGCTCCATATACAACATTTCTCCCATGGCACGCATGATGAAGAAGATAAAAATACCTGCAATTGCATAGGCAAGCATTACTGACGGACCTGTCCACTTAATCGTGCTAGCTGAACCCATAAACAAACCAACACCAATTGTTCCGCCTAAAGCAATCATTTGAATATGACGTGCTTCTAAACCTCTTTTCAATTCTTTGTTTGCCACTTCACTTCCCCCTCTTAGATGATTCATAGCCGCATTTTAAAATAAGATGCTTTCCCCTAATTCCTTTTGGCCTGAAAATGATGAAGCAAACGTCATTTTACACTAGCTTTAAAGCTATCCTAAAATCGTTTTTTGCCTCTTACAAAATTCTCAAAACCTTTCATCTTCCAATATTCTATAAATCTTAAAATTACTTATTTTATATTAATTCATTTATCTGAAAAATTCAATTATTTTTTCAATAAATTAATATGCATAATTATGTTTAATTTTTAACTGAATTAGCAATAAAATACATCTATTCAAAATGGTTCCGATATGAATATTATTACAATATAAATAACCGAGGAGAGCATATCTTCCTCGGTTTCACATCTCATGTACTTCAATCTTTATAGTTGATAACGTATTTTAAAAGAATTTCATTCCTATTGCTACTACCATTTTCAAAATTTATTTTCATACTTTTTAAACACTCTATTAACATCTCAAACAAGAATACAATATATTAGTAAAGTTACATACCATATACACCCTTAGCAAGGACCTCCTTATCAAAGCGAACAAATTTACTCTGTACTTCCATTCCAGCTACTTCATATACGCGAGGTGCGCCTGTAATATTTTCAGAATCTACATTCAGTTGAACTTTTAAAATCCCTTCTTCGTACAATTGACTAAATGCATGGTGTAATAGTGATAATCCTAACCCTTGTTTCCGCTTAGAACATCTTACACCTAGGTGCGTAATTTCAGCTTTATTATCAGTACCCTTTTTACTAAATATAAAACCAACTACCTCATCCCCAGCCATTGCTAGTGACCATAATGTAGGATGAAACCCATCTCTTTCAGTACGTTGCAAAAACTCTTCTAACGTAGAAGGTTGCGAATTCCAGTGGTCCGCAAAGGCTTCATTAAAAGCTTGATGTAATCTCCCATCATCCACACCCTGTATGTAATGTCGCACTGTAACCCCATTTGGCCATATTGGTGATGGAACATTCCCCTGCAATTCAATCCCCATCCCCCACCAAATACGAGTTGGAATAAAACCAGCTTCTTCTAACATTTTTTCCTCATAAAAATTATTTGCTTGTGTTACAATCTTGCCATTCAAGCGAGACGAATTACTAACAAGCTCCTTAGCCCGCCCTTCAAGCTTTGACCATATTATTTGTTCAATACCTTGATTCATATAATTAGAATGAATAAGTACAGCAGATGGAAACTGTCTTTCACTCCCTGTCAAAATACCATAAGCAATTATTTCTTCTTCATTCATAACAACGTAAGAACTTTTACTAACATCAATACCTTTCCATGAGTTCGTAATATCCTCTACCGTTGTATCAACTTCACCGTAAATGGCTTGATCATAAATTGTACATAGTTTTAAAATTTGTTGTAAATCTTCTTGTGTAGTTGCTTTAACATTTAGACCGTTCATATTGTACCTTCTTTCTTTTTAATTAATTTAATTTTAACACTATTCTAATAACTTATTAAAAAATAATAAAAAAGAGCCTCATTTTCCAATGAGACTCTTTTCCTAATACATAATTAAACTGCTTTTTCAACTCGTTTACCAACAATAAACACCTTAGTAAACACCAACATGATAGCTACAATAGCTAGAAAATAAAGTGGCATCACCAGTAACGAGCCCGTATGAAGTTGACTCATTCCCCAAATTGTCACCGTCACTATTATATAGTACCCTAAGCTAAACAATGCTCCAGCTGTACCAATGACATCTTGAAAATCTACTAATGCTAAACTTAAACAGTTAGGTAATGCTACCCCAATTCCTAATAGCAATATAAACATCGCTACTAAAAATCCAATCATATATATTATGTTTGGATTTGATCCAACTGAAGTAATAATAGATAAAGCGACTGCTCCACCTGTCATTACAAAACAACCGATATATATAATTTTCTCTGGTTTATAAGTGGTAAGTAACCGCTTTGAAAATTTCGCCCCAATAATAGAAGCGGAAGCAACAACAATTCCTAGAAATCCGTACATACTAGGCGATAACTTAAAGTATTCAATAAAGATAAACGGCGCTTCTGCATAATAGCTAAATAAAACGCCATTCGCTCCTCCAATTAATAGCCCATATGTTACTACTTTCGGATTTGTAATCAACCGTTTTAAAACAGAAAACACATTTATTTTATCCGTTACTGCACCCGTTTTTGTTTCTGGAAGAGAAACAAACGTATACAGCAAAATTCCGATACTCATAACTACTAAACTTAAAAATACTATTTTAAATCCAAACATTTGATCAAGAAAGCCACCAATTAACGGTCCTATTGCTGGTGTAAAAGCAATGACTGCCGAAATTTGAGCAAACATAACGTGACGTTTATGCCCTTCTACACTTTCACGAAGAATCGTTTGTGTCACAACTGATCCTGCACTTGCTCCAAACGCCTGAATAAAACGACTTAACAATAAAAATTCAATGGAACTTGCAATAAAGCATAAGAAGCTCCCCGCGCCATATATGACAATTCCAAGTAACATCGCCGGGCGACGACCAATTATATCGGATAACCATCCAATAAAAAATACACCTAAAGCAAATCCAGCAAAATAAACACTAAGCGTTAACTGCACCTCATTATTACTTACATGTAACGCCTTTGAAATGTCTGGTAAAGACGGTGTATAAATTGTTTCACTAATTTGCGGAAATGCCACAAGAATAATCATTAACCAAAGTGATGGTACTGAGACTTTTTTCATTTTTCATACCCTCCTATAACTTTGAAAATCTCAGAAATAAAAAGACTTTCCTAAGCTACGGAACAGGAGGGGCCATTATAGAAATCCGATCATAAAACAACAAAGAAAACACCTCAATTACGTATGTTAATACTTATAGGAGGGTAATATTAACATTGATTTTTAAATATACTTTTTCAATTATATTACATATTATCTCTACTTTTCTAGTGTTGATGCCTTGATTATTTGTTAGAAGATTATCATTTTTATATTATCTGAAAACTAATTCATTTCAAAAAACAGTAAAAAGAGCTGATTCAAAATATAGTTTAAGTCAGCTTTTTTCTCACTTTTTTAGTACTTTTATGCTGATCTATTTTGTTTTTCTCGTGTTGCAAATTGTTTTTCACTACGATTCCCCATAAATCTAAAACATAAAGATAGGTGCAATCAGAGAAAATTTAACAAAAATAATTTATGAAGCATTTGAAGATAAACTTTTATCTGGAGTAAGACCTTTCCGTTAAATATAGCGTTTATAAAAGGGATTAGCCGTACATAAGACGAGCGCCTAAAATACAATTCTGTTAGAAAATTTTGCGCTATATTCTCTTTTATTTTATTTATGATAGCTGATTAATAACACATTCTAAAAATTTGTCTACCTTTTCTTTTGATGTCTCCGGCGCATGATAACCAATCGTAAATGTAAGTCTTCCATTATAAGTGCTTGCTCCCATTGAAAAGAATGGTGCATACATAATGGGTGATGTCATATACCCGTCCTCAGCTTGAATTTCACCAAACTGAATAGGTTCATCAGCGATCACCCCGAAATTTGTCATTAATGGCAACGCCATCCCCATCTGTACAGCCTGCTCGTATTGCTGATTATACATTTCCTTCACCGTAGATAGCTTCATACCTGCCAGTATCTCCATTCCTGCCGCTGAAGAAAGACCTGGATTTTGGCCCTTTATTTTATCCATTGATTGTTTAACTCGAACAAGAGTCTGATTAAATGATTCACCATCTTCCATTTTAATCACTGGCATTTCCATTCCGGATAAGTTGCAAATAGCACCAGTCGTATAATTAGGCAGATATCGACGTAAATCAATTGTCAAACCAATCATTTTTTCTGCGGTGCGAGGTTCTGCATACACAGTGAAATGTGATAAAGCACGGAAGTATGCAGTCATGATTACATCATTCAAGGTAGCCTGTTGTGCTTTTGTCCATTTGGTTAGACATAGAGTTTGTTCACGGCTCAACCGCCCTACAGACATTTTGGGGGATTTATTTTTGTTGGGTTGAGATGGAAAAGACCATAACGATGCCTGCTGTTCTTGGTTAGGACGATACGCACTTTTTACGTCCGATATTCCAGCATATTTGAATACATGTGATTGATCTCGAAAACTCTCATTTCCCTCACCAAATTCCTTTATAATTTGATCCTTAGATCCTCCTAAGGAAAGGTGCGTATAAATTGCTCCAAGCAAATTAATATATTCCTTGACTCCTGCACCATCTGAACATAGATGAGATAATTTCACAACTAACATATCTGTTGTAGTGCCTCGTAATAATATTGTTTGAACCATAGGCCCCTGAATACGATCACCAGGTTCCTTAATAAAATCTATTGCCATTATTTCAAGTTCTTGATCATTTCCTTCTGCAAAAAAGCAAATAGATGAGTTAGTGCCAGATGAATGTTCCTCCCAGTAAGGAGTATCATTTTCTACAAATCGACTATTCAAAACTGGCTGCAATTGTAATGTTATCCTTACTGATTGTTCAAGTATTTCCTTTGATAGACCTACAGGAAAATAAAGAACCGCATTAATTTGTTGATCTGCAGAATAAAGACCTAATAAATAATTCATTCGATCTTGAGGTGTTACTGAATACTTTCCTTGTTCCATAATTTTGTCCCCCTTTTAAGATTTTTTGTATAACCTTATGCTCCATCTAGTTGTAACTTTTCTAGTCATTTTTCTTCAAGAGCTAATACTGCTTATTTTTCGAATTTTTTCACGAAAGCACCTTTTCCATACTGCTTCCATTCCTTTTGCAGCTTTTTGTAGGTGATATACCCATTATTTTATTGTTATCGATATCCCCCATCTTTTAATAAAATCAAACAAAAACACTTTTAGTCTACTCATATACAAACATATTATAATAATGTTTACTAATTATCAATAAAACAAATAAATCATTTTTTATATCTGTTAATTAAAAACAATAATATAATACGTTTAGGGATTACTTCATAAACAACAAACAAGACGCCACCCAAATCATGGGAACGCCTAGAATAATGCTACAAACTTAATGAAATCTATTTATCCTCACGTCATTTATTTCTTTGCTTCCATACCCCATTCTCTTTACGATAAGTATGCTTTCCATTCATGAATCCAGCTGTATTACCAGGAATGCTATATTTCTTATTTTTAGCCTTCTTCTTCATCCTCTTCTCTTCTTGAATAGCCTGTAAATCCACCTTCCATTGTTTCAACAAATCCTTTTTACGTCGCATCGAATTTGTACCCCTCAGATTCAAATATAAATCTATTAATTATATTATATACATTTTATTATTCCTTCGATAAAAAGAGAGCACCCTCGCCCAGGTGCCAAGAGATACATATATATTGAGATAACTAACACGCTAGAAAAGACTTCAACCGAATCACACGGCAACACCTATTGATAATTGCTATTAATTTAATCATTAACAAATATATCTGGCCCCTTCTTCAACATGTACGAGAAGCCCGAAATAAATACAACACTAAATATAATAATAGAAGACCACATATTAAAATGATACTCTTTACCTGCAACCAAATTATATATGTTATGGACCAAGAAATTAGCACCTATAATAATTCCACCTAACATTGAACTAATTAAAATGCTCATTAAATAAAACTTAAGCTTTTGAAACATTTCCCCTCTACCTCTTTTCTAAAATAAACTTTATTTAGGTTATCCTAGAAAATTATACCATTTAATTTCCAAATGTTATTAAAGCTATATTTTAATTAAGGTTATTTTAAGGAAGGCATCATTTATTCCAATATCTAGTTTGTTCAAATTTTCGTTTAACATGTACCAAATTATGTTTTTCCTTCTAAATAGACCAACAATATATTAAAATACTTTATATATCAAGGAGGTTTATCATGATCAACTTTCATAAAACATTCCCCATCTTAGGATTCTTTTTATTTTTATACAGTTTTATCAGCATCATTTTTTTATTACTATTCCTTAGCGTTTAGTAACAACACGTATAAATATATGTTTAATGTGTAATTTCTATATTAAAAAAGAAAAAACAATAGTTTTGGATGCTTTTCTAGTTTTATTTTAAGATACCTCTTTGTAATCTGTAATAATTTGCTGACTCTCATCATCATCATTATCAATTTCTTTTCTTAAGTATTCAAAGGTAATTTCGATTTCTTCCTTACTCTCATAATAAATCCCTTTTGTACTTTTAATTTCTTGGTCTAGTTGTTTTCCTCTGTCTTGAAGCGGGTTTATTTCTGCTCTTACGAAAAGGCTTTTTAGAATTTCAAAAGCCAGAAAAAAAGTTTTGGATTACACTCAAATCTTTAATTCTAATCGGAATAGCCTGAATGTTAATAGGACTTTTTATGTAACCTACATAATCAGTAAATCCCCTGAATAAAACTCCATATTCCGTCAACACTGTAGATGACATTAGATTTTTCTCCTTGCTCCCCCTTGGAGATGAGCAGTTAGCTTTTGCTAACTGCTCCTTTATTTATAACAAAAAGTAAGGTAAAGGTTACTCTTTACCATTTTAATTAAACAACTTACTATCAATCCCCCTTTCTTTAAACCCTTGTTGCTAATGTAGTCATTCTTTTCTTATAAATTAAGCTTGCCACTGTTAAGTAATATTTGGTCATTGAGAAAAAATAAAAAGATGATGAATCGTAATTTTTTTACAAATCATCATCTTTTATTTTCCGTATTTTAACATTCTGTAAATGCATTAGCCCCAAAATAACGTACTTTTATAATTTGCCGATGATGAAGCTCATGACCAGCAATAATGTTTGCTAATGCACGAACCGTGACTTCAGAATTGTTCGCAATTCCCCTTTGCAACCAGGCATCTTTATCTAAACTTTTAAGTAAATGCACAGTAGATTGGCGAACAACTGTTAAATTCGTAAGAAGATTTTGCATAGATTGCTTATCAAAAGCTGCTCTAAGAACATACATATCGTCAGTATAGCCAGGAAGTTCTGCTGTCTCACCTCTTGCTATGGACAGCAAACGATATGCCATAATACGTTCAGTATCTGCAATATGACCGATTACTTCTTTTATACTCCATTTATTAGGGGCATATCGAAAATGTCCTTCACTATCAGAAATATCCTTCAATAAAAGATTCGTTTCCTTCATTTGTTGCTCTAGAATATGTATGATATCTCCATCTGGTACTAATTTTATGTACGTTGAGTAGTATGGATTATATTCATTTGTTCCTAGTCTCTTTTGCATACTTATCCTCCTCAGTATTTCATTTACACCCTACCTCAAAATGTTATCACATTAATCTAATTATTTAAATTACAAAACAAACGGTCTCCATATATGTTCATCAACTTAAGGTAAGCGGTTTGATTCTATTACAAAGTTTTCTACATGAGGCTACAATCTAGAACATTTTTCAATAGATCCATATTGTTCTAGTAGTAATTAAAAATTTTAAAACTAAAAAAGGACTCTATTTATGTAGGTCTATTTTTCAGTATTTATAATTGATTTGTATCTAAAAATAAACATTTTATACGTATACATGCATAGTATGTTTTATCTAACTGCTATATGCTTTGTGCCAAGTATAATGTGAAGGACCTAAATACTCTTTTCGTTGACAAATAATGCTCGGTTCTTATAGTATCCATTCCTAATTGGATTCAGTTTATAAAACTCGTTTAGCACATTGTTTCAGTTTTTTTGCAAAAAATAGGTTCGTCCTCCACCTTCATTTAACGCTTGGAGGAAAGCCATTTCTCATTCGTATAATAAAAAGAGGGAGAATTGCCCCTCTTTCGTTTATATTGAGCCATTTTACAAGGTTAAATAATCCCTTTTAATATCAATCCTAAAACTGACATTACTATCGCACTAATAATAATTCGCAAAATCCAAGTTGTGTTTGTACTTATTTTCTCTAATTGCTTATTGATTGTTGCTATGTCTTTCTCATTAATAGTGGTACGCGTTTCTAAAGTACGAATGTCTCTCATAATTTCTTTTTGCTCTGCTTTTAGGCTGTCAATTTTCGCGTAAACATCTTCCATATATTCACACCCTCTGTTCATCTTAATAGAAAAATCTATATATATTATGAGACAACCCTTTTACCCGTGAATACATTCCGTATATTCGCGCACCAAATTATTTGTACAATCTAATTGAATTATTTACACATTTCCATTTTTCTGTATAAACAAGCATTTAAATAACATGCGATATGAATAAACATTGAATTATTCTACTTTCATAACGTATCCTGAACACTCTTTATATGCCGTTTCATAAAGACTTTCATCTTATTTAAAGGCTTTTTTATTTCTTTAATAACAAACAAGGTGCAATCCAACATACGGGAGCACCTACAATAATTACTATTATTTAAATCACCATTCTCATATTTACAACTCATTATAGTCAGTATAATTTTCTGAAGAAATTCTCTTTTTTAGCTGCTTAATGTAAACTAATATTAATTTGAAATAACTGTAATGATAAACTTTCTAGAACAATAAATATACTAGCTGAAACGGACCTATAGCCGATATTTTTTCCAGTAACATTAATGGTGATTTCAGCTAAATTCGTTTGAATATTATTTCCCTCAAAAATCTTATCTTCAACCTTTACAATATCTGCTTCAAAATCTACTTCTTTAAAGGTTTTCAATAATTTTGTTTCTAATAAACTAAAATCAAAGTTTTCATCTTTTATTACGGCAAATTTAATCTTCATATTGATTTCCTCATTTTTAATAAATTAAAATCATTAAATCAATATAAATATATATTATTCTATTAGTTAATTCAAAATATACGCTTCGTATGTATCATTACTAGATATCATTTCTAATGAATTAAGTGAAAAAGAAACGAAATAAACAAAGTCTCTCTTTCAACCACTTAACCAATTAATATAGAATCCCCCTTGTGTCCAATGACTAAAATTTTTTCATTTTAAACCCGTAGATTCTGAGAATTTCTTGTTTTAACATTACTAAACCACTTCACGCATTCTGTAGCATTGGTAATAACAATATAATGAAGCAGATTAATATTAGAAGTACCACTTATGTTTAATATAATGCGGCTCTAAATTATTTTGCTCATTGCTGCTTTTTTATTTCTCACTTGAAAATTATGTAATATATTTCAAATAAATTATCATCTTCCCCGTATTTTTATGATTGATTTTTTGTTCATAAATTCGTAACACATATACATGAGTTATCATGCTAAAATTAGTTTATTCGAAAAAGTTATTCTTAATGAATCGATAATTTTTAATACCCTGTTTAAAGCCTCGCCCCCCTGCGAGGCTTTTCCTATTTAACTAGAGTAGTAGTTGTGCTGTTACGCATTCCTATCTTTAGCTATATACTATAAATAACACTGCATGTTCATTTTAACTTTTCAGCATCAGCACACGTAAAATTCTCTCCTGCATCATTTGATTTACAAATTTTATTTATCGATTTTTCGGTTATTTTTTCATTTTCATTAGAAACTCGGTCTAAATCCATTCGAAATACTTGTTCCGGATTCTCCTTTGAATTTCCTTCAATATGAATTGTACGATCGAACATCTCAGCCGTGAAGCTGCTAGATGTATTTATCATTTCCACTCCATTATTTTCACCTACATAGCGTTCAACTACTTTTTCGGCTGCCTTTAATTGCTGAGATGTAGGATACGGTATAGATTCCGCTAAAATAACTACACCTACTAAATAAGTAATATACAAACCACCTGCAAACAAGATAACTTTTTTTACTGTTTTATTAATCATGCTCTAACTCCTTTTTCTTCTTTTGCTATTAAGATATATAACTTTCCTAATTTCTATCAATTTCTTTTTAGTACATAACATTCGTTTTACATTTTATAAAAAGCACCTCTCTTACTAATTTTCAATTTGATATTAACACGATATTTATCGTTTTTCAATAAATAATTATTATATAACATTTTATTTTTACTGTTTTTTTAGTTTTAGTTAATCTAAAAACAACCCATTTACTTAATTGCACTACATCATCAGCAAGTTTAAAAATTTGTTAATTACTAAAATAAAAAAGAGAAACTATATGTAAATACCCCTCGTTATATCTATGTAGGTTAGTCGTTAAACTTCAGCACTCACTTTATTCGAGAACGCTTTACCGAATATTCAATCTAATGATAAAATTGACCCAATTAATATTTTCGTTCATCACTGTATAAAAAAGTACAATAAAGAAAAATTCAGTACTTTCACAGTTAAGTAAACGCGAACTTTTTCTTCTATCTACTTACTATTTAAGGTTAATAGTGACATAACCAGCTCAAAAAATTCGACTTAAATTCATTAATGAATGGAGAGGTTTATATGAAATTAAAAGACAAAGTAGCAATCATAACTGGTGGTGCAAGCGGGATTGGCGAATCCACCGTTCGTCTTTTTATTGAAGAAGGTGCAAAAGTAGTTATCGCTGACTTTTCTGAACGTGGAAAAGACCTATCAGATGAATTGAACGCAAATGGATATGATACGTTATTTATTAAAACTGATGTAACAGTAGAGGCAGATATTAAACAACTAATCCATGAGACAGTAAGTAAATACGGTAAATTAGATATTATGTATGCAAATGCCGGCGTTGCTGATGATGCACCGGCAAACGAATTGTCCTATGAAAAATGGAAAAAAACCATTGATATTAACTTGTCAGGGGTATTCCTTTCTGATAAATATTCGATTGAACAATTTCTTAAACAAGGTGCAGGTGGTGTCATCGTTAACGCTGGTTCGATTCATAGTTTTGTTTCATTACCTACCCCAACAGCATACTCCTCTGCAAAAGGTGGCGTAAAACTATTAACTCAAAATTTATGTACTGCCTACGCTAAATATGGAATACGTATTAATGCGGTGTGCCCTGGCTATATTGATACCCCTTTGCTTGGTAGTGTTAATCCTCAACAGAAAGAATATTTAGCTTCCCTTCATCCACAAGGCAGACTTGGAACACCAGAAGAAGTGGCTAAAGCTGTCTTATTTTTAGCAAGTGATGATGCTAGTTTTGTTAATGGTACAACACTTCTTGTTGACGGAGGCTATACTGCACGTTAATGAAAAAATTTCAATGCACATCTCTAAGAAATATAGTCTTTAACAAGAAAAAGCGCCATCACAAGTGACGGCGCTTTTTCTATGTAAGAGCAACTAGAAGATATACTTCTAGCCTACTCCCATTTATAGGTCCAAAATTGTTCAAGTTGCAGCCATTTCAATGTTGCTGCATCTTTGTTTTTTATTTTTGCATGTGTTTCTTCAAGCATTGCTTCTGTTTGTGAACGATGCGCGCCTAGTGCAGCTAATTTATGTTCAAATACTTCACTAATATTATTTACAACATCCGGTTCACCGAGCACTGCTTCACGATTTCTCGTAATCGCAACCGCATGAATAACTGGACGTTCTTCTTTTGGCATACGTGATACAGCGCGAACGACAGCGCGGCCAAATGCATCATGATCTGGATGTACGCCGTGTTCTGGATAAAATGTAATAATTCGAGATGGATTTACTTCTTGAATTATCGCTTCGATTTTATCTGCAACGAAATCAACATCTTCAAATTCTAACGTTTTATCATGGAAACCGAGCATTCTTAAATCTTGAATCCCCATCGCTTCACATGCATCTTTTAATTCTTTTTCACGGATATTTGGAATCGTTTCACGGTTAGCGAATACATTCTTCCCCATGTTACGTCCCATTTGTCCAAGAGTACCACATGCATACGTTACAGGTACTCCTTGATCTGTTAATAAGCGAATTGTCCCTCCCGCAGCAAATGCTTCATCATCTGGATGCGGAAATACAACAAGTACATGTCTCTCCATAAGTTTCCCTCCTTCTTACTTAAATGGCGTTAAGCTTAACTCAAGTGCTACCGCTAAGCGACCTTGGTTATCATGCCCTGCTAGTAATAAACGCTCTTTATCGTCTACTTCCCAGTGCGTAATACCTTCTGCATATACCCAGCCATGATCCATTTTCAAACCAACTCGGTATGGGTTTGTTCCAGTTATTTTCCCGCGCTCAAAGCGAATAATTGCATTTCGAATGAATGCTCCAACTGTCATCATCTTTTCATTAAAGTGTGACGCATACGCTCCGTTCGTTGTTTCTAAATGAATATATACATCTTTATTTACAAAACGTTCAATTTCATTTTGAATAAGAGAACTATCTTTTACTATTTCCATCGGAATTCACCTCTTTAAACCATTTTACGCAAAAATAATGTAAATTGCTATCTCTATATTAGAGGACAACGCTCACTTTTCCTAATAATTTGCACTGTGTTTTGTTATTTTTTTTATCATATGTGGAATTCAGAACTTTTCCTTCACTTCGTTAAATAGTTTTCTTTCTTTTTTGAATTTGCTACAATATATTTTATCCCGTATGAATGCATCGGGATACGTTTTGACGATTGAATACATATTTTAAAGAAGGTGACTCGCTTGGAACAATCAGCACATGAAGTAGCAAATTGGCAATATTATTTTGCAATTGCCGTATTTTTAGTCACGTATGGTTTTATTATTTCTGAAAAATTGAATCGTGCTGTAATTGCACTATTCGGTGCTGCTATTATGATTATTTTTGGAATTGTAGATTTACACACTGCTTTCACATCACATATTCAATGGGAAACGATCACCCTTTTAATCGGGATGATGATTCTCGTACATATTACGAGTCAATCAGGCGTATTTGAATTTGTAGCTATTAAAGCAGCAAAAGCAGCTGATGGAAAACCGATTCGCATTTTATTATTACTATCCTTATTAACCGCCGTCGGTTCTGCATTTTTGGATAATGTAACGACTGTTTTATTAATCGTTCCTGTTACATTATCCATTACACGTATTTTAAAAGTAAATCCTGTGCCTTATTTGATTTCAGAAGTGCTGTTTTCAAATATAGGCGGAACAGCAACATTAATCGGTGATCCACCTAATATTATGATTGGATCAGCAAACAAGCATTTAGACTTTAACGCCTTTTTACTTAACTTAGCTCCAATCGTAATTATTATTTCTATCGTTACACTTGGCATTATTTACTTCATGTATCGTAACAAACTAAAAACAACGCCTGAACAAATCGAAAAACTAATGGCGTTAAACGAAAAAGATTATATTAAAGATCAAAGCCTCCTTTTAAAATCGATTACAATTTTAGGACTAACTATTTTAGGCTTTGTACTTCATTCTATTATTCATGTAGATGCTGCCGTTATCGCAATGACAGGCGCTACACTTCTTATGTTAATCGGCGTAAAAGAACATGAAATAGAAGATATATTTGCCCACGTTGAATGGGTAACCATTTTCTTCTTCGCCGGACTATTCGTTCTCGTTGGCGGATTAATTGATATCGGACTTATTTCTTCACTCGCAAAAGAAGTAATCGACGTAACAAATGGTGATATCGGTTTCGCTGCGATACTTATTTTATGGGTATCTGGCATCGCATCTGCGACAATTGACAATATTCCATTTGTCGCAACGATGATTCCTCTTATTCAAGATTTAGCTACTGGCCTCGGATTATCTGTTGATTCGCCGCAAATCGAAGTGCTATGGTGGGCGTTATCTCTTGGAGCTTGCTTAGGAGGAAACGGAACATTAATCGGAGCATCAGCAAACGTAGTTGTTGCTGGTATTGCAAAACGTGAAGGACATGGATTTTCTTATATGGACTTCTTAAAAATCGGTTTACCGTTAACAATCATTGCACTATTGTTATCACATGCTTACATTTATTTACGTTATTTAATGTAGAAGTTGTACTGTATGAAATTCTATCGTCAAATACAAAAGGTTTGCAGCATAGTGCTGCAAACCTTTTTTCATCACCAAAATATACCGATAATTGCTAATCCACCTAAAATCATACCACCAATTTGTCCAACGATTGCTGGTGATAATTGAACACCTTTTCTTACTTCAACAACCGGTCTTTCATGCCTTAATTGCTGCACTTCACTTTGAAGTTGATGTACACTTCCGTGTAATTCTTTAATTAATTCCTTTAATTCAGCGACCTCTTCATTTACTGGTTTACTTTTTTCTAAATTCATTTTTCATGACTCCTTATAAGTTCAATCAGTACATTGTAAAAATTCGCCAATTATCATTATATCTCCTGCATACTACATATATAATTTTGAATGTACTTTCTAACCTTGCAGCTCTATCCATTCATCCCGCAATATCCCCATAATGATACGATCAAAACACTTCCCATCTCTTTGAACCGCTTCTCTCATACAGCCTTCCATCTGAAAACCCATCTTTTTATACAACTCAATAGCAGCTTTATTATAAGAAATAACATCAAGACCGACGCGGTGTAAATTCAATTCATAAAAAGCATATTTTAAGATAAGATAGATCGCTTCTCTTCCATATCCCTTCCCCCTATCATTCGCATCTCCTATACCAATAGCTAATAAACCCGTTCTGTTATTCCACTCTATGCCATGAATTGCAACAAAACCAATTAAGCGATCATCTTGAACTGTCCTTAACATGAAAGAAACACTATTCGATCTTCGTCCCTTTAATAGCCCATCACTCGCTATTTCCTGTAAAGATTGCGGGAATGCTACATCTGTATCAACATTTCTTAAATACTCACTATCTTCCTGCCACATAGCCATTACTTCAGCATCTGCTTCTCTCCTAACTGATAATTTAATCGTTTTATTTTGAAAAAGATTCATTGTCATTTCAAACTCCCCTTTATTAAATAATGGGGATAATTATTCTAGCCTATTTATCCCCTATTTCCATAAACTGCTTTATAAACGGGATACTTACAATAAGTGCTGACATCGGCACATCTCCTCTGCATTAAATTAAATTTATTGTATAATTTTTTATTTATTCTAACAATAAAAAAGACCCTCAAAATTCAGAGGATCTTCCTAACATCGAATCGATATTATTTCGTAAACATTTTCTCCGCTTCATCCATTGCCATTTTGTTACCTAAAGCAGAATAGTCTAGCCATGGTTGGTCATTAATAATGTATATGTGCTTTTCTTTAACAGCTTTTAAGTCTTTCCAAATTGGTGTTTCTTGAAGTTGTTTAAATGCAGCTTTTGCCTTATCGTCTCTATTTACAACAACGAAAATAGCATCTGCATCAAAGTCAGGTAATACTTCTTGTGAAATGACTTCGAAGGGGCGGTTTCCATCAATTTTCTCTACACCATTTGCAGGCTGTAATCCTAAGTCATGGAATAAAATTGGTCCCATCGGTCTTTTCGTACTAAATACACGTAACTCTTTTGCAGTAACGCGAATTGCCATTACTTTTTCGTTATTACCCAGCTCTTTATCTATTAAATTTTTCACTCGTTTTGATTGTTCTTCATAGTCTTGAATATATTTATCTGCTTCTTTCTCACGGTTTACAAGTTTACCTACTTCTTTTAAATGATCTCTCCACGTACCTTCATCTAAATTAAAAGTATGTGTTTTTGCAATTTTTTCGTATTTCGCTAAATATTTGCCAGCATATTTTTCATCCACATAAATTTCAGATGGCTTTAATTGTAGTAATGCTTCCATATTCGGATCTGTTACAACCCCAAGTTTCTTCGTATCTTTCAACTGCTCTTTTGCGTGCGGTAAGAAATCTTTTAAATCTCCACCAATAACAGAACCTACTGGTGTAATTCCTAATGCAAGTAAATTGTTCGTTAAGTGAATAGACATGGAAGCAATTTTTGGATCATTACTTTTTTCCGTTTTTTGCGTTGCCTCTTCATTAGATTTCGTTTGACCACATGCTGCTAATACTAAAATACACATAATGCTAAATAAAATAGTAAGTTTCTTTTTCATATGTTCTCCTCTTTGAAGTAGTTATTTTGTTTTTGTAAGTAAATAAAGAAAATACGGTGCTCCTAAAGCCGCTACTACTACACCAGCCGGAATAGAATTCGGCTCAAATATAGAGCGTCCTATCGTATCTGCGAGCACTAAAATAATCATTCCGATTATGCCAGCTAACGGAAGGAAGTGTTGATAGGTAGTACCTACTAACTTTCTTGCGATATGCGGAGCAACTAAGCCGATAAAGCCAATCACCCCTGCCATCGATACACTTGCGCAAGATAATCCAACCGCTGTAGCTAAAAGTAATAACCGTTCTTTTTGCACAGAAACACCAAGTCCTGCTGCTACACTATCACCTAGTGACAATGCATTTAACGTTTTAGATTTTAGCCACGCATAAGGGGTTAGTATGAAAATCCAAGGTAATAATGCCAGGACATGAATCCAATCCCTTCCCCACACGTTACCAACTAGCCATCTAGAAGCGAATGTATACGTCTCATCATTTAACTTGAGAGAGAAAAATAGCGAAATTGCACTAAAGCCAGCTGAAACTGCAATACCAATGAGAATAAGTCTAATGGGAAGTAAACCTTTTGACCGATCACTCGCAAGTAAAATAATAAGAAATGCAGCTAATACTCCTCCGCCAAATGTAAATAACGGTATTAAAATGGATGCACTCTCATTAATAGAATGAAAGAGAGTAACAAATACGATAAGACCGAAAAATGCACCTGAATGCAACCCTAAAATACCAGGATCTGCAAGTGCATTACGGGATAACCCTTGCAAAATCGCACCGGAAATACCAAGACCAATACCGGCTAACATCGTGATTATTATTCTTGGCATACGATAATCATATAGCACGGTTGCACTCTCAAAATCACCATAACCCAAAAGTGTTTCAATTACTCTAAGTGGCGCTATACTCAGTGTCCCTGTATTTAAACTAATTAAAATTACAGCGATACTTATACATCCGAAGATTGTAGTTACAGTAATAGCTCTCTTTTTATCCGTGTTAAAAAGACCCTTCACTTATAATTCCCTCCCAACTTTACGTGCTATATAGAGGAAGAACGGAACTCCAACAAGAGCTACCATAATCCCTATCGCAAGTTCCTTAGGAGGATTTACTGTTCTTGCCCCTAAATCAGCTACAACTAATAACATAGCTCCTAATAATGCTGACATAGGAATAATGAGTCTATAATTAACACCAACTAATTTTCTAGCAATGTGCGGGATAACTAGTCCTACAAATCCAATAGAACCAACAGCTGAAACAGAAACACCTGCCAGAATAACTACTATAATCATCCCTAGTATTCTCGTTCGGTTCGTTTTCACTCCTAAATTTGTAGCAACATCATCTCCCATTGATATGAGTGAAATAGATCTTCCTAACACTATCGCAAAAATAATCGTTATAAGAATAATAGGGACTAAAAATTTCAAGTGTTCCCACTTAACCCCTGCAACACCACCAGCATACCAAAACGCTAAATCTTGGCTTAAATCATAATAAATCGCAACACCTGAACTTAATGAATGTAAAAGCGCTGCCATAACCGCTCCAGCAATCGTTAACCTCATTGGTGTTAACCCGCCTGATGTTGCTGATCCAATAACAAAAATAAGTACTGTACTTAAGACAGCTCCAATAAAGGAAACAATCATTAAATAGGAATACGGCATATGTGGGAAAAAGGCAAAACTAAGTGCTACTACAAACATCGCACCTGCATTTATTCCGAGTACACCTGCATCAGCTAAAGGATTTCGTGTTACACCTTGCATAACAGCACCAGCAACCGCAAAAGCTGCCCCTACAACTGCTGCACCAATTACTCTCGGGAGCCTTAATTCATAAATAATTTGGTGCTGTGTTAGTTTCGGATTGTAATCCAAAACCGCTACCCACACCGTTTGTAAATGAATATCCTTTGCACCAAATGAAATGGCTAAAAATATAGATCCAATTAAACATAAAATTGTTAAGCTCATGAAACATATGAACTTAATATGTATCCAGCGGTTATTACCAGCATGTACAGTAGACTTATGTAACATGTTTCATTTCATCCTTTATATTCAGTTGTTTTTTATAATTATTTTTTATTTATAATTAATATTGATAATAATTATCATTTTCATTTAGATATTATATCCCCACTTTTTTTAAATAGCAAACTATTTTTTACTTTGTTAAAATATTAAAATACTTATTACAATTCCCTTCTAAAACTTACAAATACATGCAAAATAGACTACTAGCTTATTTTTAAAATCGTAGTATACTTAGTCATTATTTCGAGTTTTCTAACAAACTTATCAAAGGAGACCCAATGTTCTATATAAAACAATTACTACATTTCACTTACGAACAAGCATTATCTTGTTTATTCCCAGTCACTATTTTTTTAACACTAGCCCTTTCAAAAATCATTTCTATCCCAGGGTTATATCGCTATGATTTCATACTCATCGTATGTCTTCTGATGCAGTGGATTATGTATAAAACTGGTCTTGAAACAAAGGACGAACTAAAAGTAATTACTGTCTTTCATTTAATTGGACTTTTACTAGAAATATATAAAGTACATTTCGGTTCATGGAGTTATCCTGAAGAGGCATATTCGAAAATTTTTGGAGTTCCACTTTACAGCGGTTTTATGTACGCAAGTGTCGCAAGTTACATATGCCAAGCGTGGAGAAGATTGCATTTACAAATGCACCATTGGCCAAAAGCCATTTTTGCCATACCGTTAGGAGCTATAATTTACTTCAATTTTTTTACACATCATTTTCTATATGACTTTAGATGGGTATTAACTTTACTTTTATTCATCGTTTTCTTTCGGACATTTGTAGAATTTTCATTGCAAAGCGTTACATATAAAATGCCGCTCGTACTCTCATTTTTCCTTATCGGATTCTTTATTTGGATTGCAGAAAACATCGCTACTTTTTTCGGAGCATGGCAATATCCAAATCAACGAGAAGCATGGAACCTCGTTCACTTAAGCAAAATTAGCTCATGGTTTTTACTCGTTGTTATTAGCATTATGATTGTTACGCAGCTAAAACATTTGAAGGAGTCGAAAAGATAATACTGATTATGTAAAAACAGTTAGCCCCTCGCTCATTAGAGAGTGAGGGGCTTTTTTAGTAATATTTTTTAAACCGTCCCTATCAAAGGAGTTATAAATTTATCATAATTTACAAGAGCATAAGCAGTTGCACATTATGAACTACTACTAGCAGAAGATGTTGCTACAGATGAAGCGGCAATCGTTGCCATCATGGCTGCCTGTTGTGCTTGTATGAGGACTTCTATCATTGTTTGTAAACCTGTGTTAGTAGCTTTACTTTCCTCACCTTTCTGACTTACGAACAGTTGAATAGCAATAAGAATAGTTGTATCTGTATGCCAACGGAACAATTTATCCCCCTGCAATTTTTCAATAAATGCTCGAATAGAATGAATCTCTTTTTCTCCGTCCTCGAGTAACGCTAGTAGCCCGATAGCTGGGTAATGCATCTGTTTTACTTTTACCTTTTCTTGCTTTAACAAATTCCATATATTTGTACATTTTGCAACTAATAGTTCTTCCCTGACATCCTTCTTTAGTGAAAGAATATGACTCAAAAATTGAAGATCATTCCCTTTACGCAAACCAGCTGTCGCTAGTTTCTGATAAAGACGTTCCACTCGGTCCATAAGTGTTTCTACATGCTCTGATTGTCCTGCTAATAAAACTGCGAGCGGATAATCATTTGTACTTGTAAGAAAGAGGTGATCCTTTTTCATGCGTTTATATACTTGCATCGAACGCTGAATATGTGTGCCATGCTGTTCATTTTCTTCTGTTAAAAGCACAGCTGCTGCGAGATAAGTAAATATACTCCGGCTAAAGCCACCAGTGACCAATTGTTCATATAAATCTAAAAACTTCTGAAAAGCTTTCTTATAATCTGTAAAGTGAATATCTAATGTTGCGGCCACTACAAAACGATGATAAGACTTTAAGTATGAAAACATCCCTACCTGATTCTTAATATAACTACTAATTTCTAAAAAACGTCCGAGATCAAACAACTTATCACTACCTGCATACATAGCAGCAATCATCATTGCTGTTCGAGAATCACTCGTTTTCCATTTTAGTTCTCCCTTTAACTGTACATATGTATGTTTATATTGCTCCAACTTTTGCTCTAATGTAATCATAGTATTCACCCCTATTTCTAGTTCTTCTCTATCATTATACGTATATTCCATATTTAGGAATACTATAATTAATAATCACACCATAAAAATTATAAAATTCTCTTATCCTTCTTCATCAGCATCACGATGATAATCCCTAATCCTTCAAGAAGTTATACAAAAAAGGTAGATAATAATTTATCTACCTTTTTTGTATATATTATTTAACATTACACCTGTATTGCTTGTTATATGCAATTAAGACTAAAGAGCTTTAATAATTCGTTCCATCGCCTTCATTTGCCCAAGATGATCCGCTTCATGATAAAGCATCATACCGTAAAGCTCCCCTACTGTTTTTAATCCTAGGAATGGTTCTGGAAGTTTATTTTCAAATACTTCTGCTGGCATTTCGTTAATACGCTTCGCTTGTTCTTTTAATTGAGCCGTTAACACTTCTAATGATGGCCCTTCTGTTTCCCATTTAGATGGTCGTGTACCATATCCAAACATACCTGGGTATTCAGTTGGTAATTGTTTAAATTCTCTTCCAAACATGAAAGTTTCTGCTGCCGTTAACACGTGACCAATATGCCAGCGAATTGTATTGTTAAAGCCATCCGGCTGCGTATCCGCAGTATTATCATCTAACGTTTCCATGAATTTCAGTAATGCTCCACGCGTTATTTCAAATTGTTTTAAACCAACTAGTCTATTCATTTTATCGCTCCCCTTTTTTATGTACAATTTATTATGAACTAAGAGTGTTCAACTTATTAAAGTTTCACCTTGTATAATCTATCAGAAACAATTAAGAAATACACCTAATATGCTTATTAAACATAATAAAAAGGTTCACTCCTCGTAAATATAGAATTACTTACTATGTAAATAAAAGAGGAGTGTACTTGTATGTTACATATTTTAAAACAACAATATAATCTGATTAGCTCTACAAGAGAAACTCTATTTTCGTTTTTTGAAGAAATCCCAGTAGAAAAATTACATAGCACTGTTCCGAATTTCGGAAGCGGTAGTATAATAAAGACGCATATTCATGTAGCCGATTGCTATCGATACTGGCTTGGATCATTCGCATTCAAGCAAAAAAGAGCAGATTTTTCATTTGCCAGCGATTATGAAGTTGAGCATGCAGATGTCGAAAAAGTTCGTACTAGATTTAAGTTAGTAGATGAGGTTGTACTACGTTTTTTAGATGAATATAATGACCGATGGCTCGAAAATATAGCAAATGAAGTTAAATGGCAAAAAGAACCTTGGAGCACAACTCCGCTCTGGCTTTTAACTCATACGGAGACACATGAGTTTCATCATAAAGGACAAATTGTATCAATGGCTAGGCACCTTGGATATACTCCTCCTGATACAGATCTTAGTTAATTCAATGGTCCATGATTACTGAAAAAATTAGAATGAATACAAATCGAGCATGTTTTGAAATCCAATCAAAACATGCTCTTAAAATATGCTATCTTACAATCTCCATATCCTCATCAATACCAAATAGTCTCCGCATAATTATAAGCATCACTATTCGGAATGGCATGTTTCCCCTGCGCTTGTGCCTTTCTTGGATCTAAGTCATATACCATTGGCGTATAGCATGATGTTTTCCCTTTATTTACAACACCATTTCCTCCAGCACTTCCGCAAGTGTATGCCTTTCCATCTGTTTTTCTAACAATCCTTGCATCAGCTTCGTTATTATAAACTGCTGGGCGGGTTACAGTAACTTTTGCCCATGCTGTCTTACAAGTCGTGCTAAATTTTAATTCTACATAAGAATTTGAATCAATCCACTTCTTTTCTTTCGTTACTGCGGATTGATCACAGCTGTTATAGTAAGGACTTTTCCCATCATATGAATGATTTTCTGCGTATGCTTTATCGCTCTATTAGTCGTGCTAAACATACTAGTTACAACGAGTAAAGATAGCAATAAACATGCACTCACCTTTTTTAATAGCTTCATATAATTTCACTCCTTTATTAATAACGTGCTGTTTTACCGTAACCGTTATTAAACGTAACCGCTTCAGCATCTGCTGTATATCCGAAATCTGCAGTTAAATCAAATACCATTCCTGTATACGTGCTCGTTTGACCTGTTTTTATTGTGCCGTTCCCCTGATTAGAAGTAACTGATTTTTGGAATACACCATTTTTATATTTATTTACAACTGCGTACGCATACACTCCTCCCGAAACAGCTGGTGCTGGTTGATCTAAAACAAGCTTAGACCATGCTGCATGACATTTATTACTGTAACGTAAATACACTGTCCCTACTTTTTTACTCCCTTCATAAACTGCTGTAGACTTTGCATTAAATCCATCTGCATCACACGTTGTACTTCCCCCGTATACTTTCGTTGTTGCTGGATTTTTTCCGTCATAATAACTACTTAAATCAGCAGCTGCCAATGTACTTCCTTGGAAACTAAATAATACACCTATACTTGCCGCACTTAACACGCATACTTTCATTAACTTTTTAAACATATTAAATTCCCCCCTCACAATAAGTACGTATACTAAAGACAATCTATCCCCTATGTAAGCCCTCCTTTCACGCTTCCTAGAGGCATCTTACAGAAACGAATAAACGTTGTAAATTCCCTTATGATTATTGGAATATACGAAGAATTTTACTTATCCTTGTAAGAAAAAAGTTGAGAAATACACATTTTATAGCATTCTTAATTTAAAACATAAAAGAACCGATACTTGTTATATTCAAGCATCGGTTCTTTATACAAAATTGCCATTTTTTCTTTTATATAAAATAAATATTTCTCCACTTAATCCGTTGTAAAAAACTCCCTCGTTACATCAATAAATTGTTGCAGTGGCACTGCCATCCATTTATCTTTATGCCAAGCAATTTGTGTATAAATCGGAGCTATTGTTTCTTTTAACACTAACTCCTTTAACGTCCCTTCCCGTATATCTTTTTCTACTACTATTGCTGGCAAAACTGCTATACCTAAATCCGCAATGACACATTGTTTAATTGCCTCGACACTAACAAACTCAATCTTATTTGCTGGATATACGTCTTCCGCACGAAATAACTCTTCAAATAAAGTCCGATATGAGCACCCTAGTTCAGTTAACAAAAGTGTTTCACTCTCTAAATCTTTTATAGAAACGGAAGCCTGTTCGAGTAAACAATGCCCTGGAGCCGCTACTACTTTTAATTCTTCTTTCATAAGTGGATCCACATGCAAAGCATCTTCTGTTTTACATTCGTCCAAAATAAATGCAAGATCGACTTTCCCCTCCATCAATTGTTCCTTCGCATCTTTATTGGAATGCGCTGGTTTAAATATAAGCTTTATTTTGGGGAATTGTATTTTAAACCTCTTTAATATAGAAGGAAGCCTATATGTACATTGACTTTCTTGTGCACCAATTATTAACGTACCTGCTATTTCCTCATCATCTTTCACAGCCGTCTTCGCTTCGTTACTAAGTGCGATTATCTTGTCCGCATATAGTTGAAACTTCCTGCCCGCTTCAGTTAAGAAAAGACGTTTCCCTAACCTCTCAAATAGTGGTGTACCGAGCTCAGCCTCTAACGTTTTAATTTGTGCTGTAACACTCGATTGGGCAAAGTTTAATTTCTTCGCAGTTTGTGTAAAGTTCAAAGTTTCCGCGGCTATTTTAAATGTAATTAATTGTTTTATCTCCATTTATCATCCCTCTTTTCAATCGGTATTTCCGATTGATTTCATCGAAATAATCCTCTTTGTCTATCGATGTTTATATTGTATGATAAAGAGCATCGACAAACAATATAAATGGAGGTATTCCATATGAAAGCACTTTGTTTCGAACAGTTCGGAAATCCGGATGTACTACAATATAAAAAAATACATGATCCAATCATAAATTCAAATGAAATTCTTGTGCGCACGAAAGCAATCGGTTTAAACTTTGCTGATATTTATAGACGCCGCGGTGATTATCATCTCGCTGGTAACCCGCCATATATATTAGGTTATGAAGGGGCTGGTATTGTTGAACAAGTAGGAGCTGATGTTACTACTATCAATCCTGGAGACCGTATTGCATTTGCTGACGTCCCATTTGCAAATGCAGAATTAGTTGCCGTTCCATCAGAAAAAGCCATCCTACTTCCGGATTCTATTTCTTTTGAAACAGCCGCTTCTGTCTTATTACAAGGTCTAACGGCACATTATTTAACGAAAGATAGCTATCAAATAAAACAAGGTGATACAGCTTTAGTCCACGCTGCGGCTGGTGGCGTTGGTCAACTTCTTATTCAAATGATTAAACTACAGGGCGGAACAGTAATTGGTCTTACGTCATCAACCGAAAAAAACAAAGTAGCCACGTTAGCTGGGGCTGATCATGTATTTTTATATACGGAAAAATGGCATTCAAAAGTACTTGAAATAACAAACGGCACTGGAGTAAATGTTGTATATGAATCAGTAGGTTCTACATTAGAGGAAAGTTTTAACGCTACTAAAATTGGCGGTACTGTCGTATTTTACGGAATGGCTGGTGGTAATCCTGCGCCAGTTGATCCGCGTATGCTTATGGATACTTCAAAAACTTTAACTGGTGGAGACCTTTGGAACGCGCTTACTACTTTTGAAGAACGTAAGCAGCGCTCTACTCAATTATTCGATTGGATCACTAGTGGAAAAGTAAACATCGCGAGTCCTACTACATTCGCCTTACAAGATGGTGCTCTTGCACATAAATTATTAGAGAGCAGAAAAAGTACTGGGAAGATTTTATTGATTCCATAATCGTTCATATTTAAAAAGGAAGCTAGAATATATTTCATTGCTTCCTTTTTAAATGTTATTAATGTTCCATTTTGCTTCTTTTTAATAACCCTGTTATTTATATTTTTTATTTCTATACTTCTCTTTCTAGGCCCCTCATTTTTAGGTTTATAAAATAAATGAATCTAAATATTAAAGGAAAGAACAAACCTCCGGATATCAACGACCCAATAAATACAGTATCAATAAAAGAAAAAATCCCAAAGAATAGCATTCCAAAAAAATAAAATACAACTGCACTCCAATAAATAAAACGTGGAAACTTAGTTTGGAACGAATCACCTTTTTTACACGGTTTTCCAAATAAAAAATGAACGAATTTAATCAACATAATCACTTCTCCATATAATTGTTAATATCCTTTTCTTCTTAGAACTGAGCATAAATCACATACTATGTATCTTTTTCTTTGAGTTTTCCGACAACGGGGTTATTAGCTATGTCGAATACAGTAACCTTTTACTCATATTTTTCGCAAAGGCAACAATATATTTTTATTTCAATACAAATCGCCTATCCCCATTATCATGTTGCAATTCAAACAATACTGGATTACTAACAAATCTTTTTAACAAAACGTCTGCCTCATGATCAGTTATTTCATTAGGAATATTAATGCCACTAAATGATGTTGAGGAAATTAGTGTATGAAAATCATATTTAAATTCATAATCACCAATATACGCAAGTGCCAATTGCCCTTTCCATTCAATTTGATACGTCTGTCCTTCTAATCTAGTAAACTTAATATTATGAAAGGCTGACGCATCATGTCCAAGTAAATAAACGTCAAATGCAGTTAAATCTAAATCTAAGTTCTTCTGCTCATCTTCGGATAAAAAATCAATTGCAAATCTCTTCCCATTTAGCAAATCCAAATCAAAAGGCACCTCATCACTTCCTACACGAAACCCTTTAAAATCCCATTCTTCTGATGACAAAGTACAGTTATGGAAGTTGTTCCATACAATCTTCGCGTGCCAGTCATCAACATCTTCTCCATCTTCTTCATCATCATAATCCGCAGTCTCTAAATGTAAATCAAAATACAAACCAGCTACACCATTTAACTCTTCTTCCTCCGCATATTTAAAATGTGCACTCCACTTAAAATTAACAATTCGATGACCTTTAGGCCACGGGTTGTCCACAAAATATATTCGATCCATATTTACACGTTCCTTATTTTGTTTTATTTCTCGTAAACTCACTTAAATTTCGAGATGAAATGTAAGACTAGACTAATAGCCCTCCAATAAGCTGCAAGACAATTTATTGTTCCTACTCTCTTACTATATCACCACAATAATTTTCATAGTGTATTTTTAACAGAATATTCCGATTTAAATTAACAAATGATATACTGAAAAATAAAAGGAAGCTAGATTTTCTAGCCTCCTTTTCTTATCTCTATTTGAGATTTAATTATATTTCCACACTTTCTTTCCCTTTTGCAACATACCTCATATCTCCAACCGACTCGACTGTGTATGTTCCACCTTGATATACAATCTTCGTCACACTAGCATTTTCCACTCCAAGTTTTGTTTTACTACTATCTATCATTTCTATTAAGGCAGTAATCAAAAGCCCATGAACGACAACTAAAACGGTACCGTCTCCATTTGCAGCAGCTTCTTCACTAATTTTATCAATCTCTGTTTTTATACGAGTAGAAAATAATTCCCAATCTTCCGCTTGTTTCGTAGGGTCTGCTGCTCTAATAAGATTAATTACTTCTTGAATAGAAAGCTTCATAAGTTCTTCTGGTGCTGCAACACCCGCAGCTTTTCCAACCGCATCCCACATATTTTCAAGTTTTTCACCTTCAAAAATACCAAAATTTAATTCTCGCAAATTTTTTCTTTTCTCAAGTTTCAATTTTGATTGCTCACTATATTTTAATACTAAATTAGCAGTTTCAATCGCTCGGCCGCTATCGCTACTATACACATTCGTAAAATGAACATCTTTTAATCCTGTTCCTAAATTTGAGGCAACTTCCACACCTTTTTCTACTAACGGAGAGTCTGCCCAACCTTGCGCGCGATGGTTCGTATTTAATATTGTTTTACCATGTCTTGTAACATATAACGTAACTACATTCTCATTGCTATTTGTTTCTCGCTTATTCATTCTATTCTCTCCCTTTACGTTTCTATATCAATTTTACCACCTCAATTATTCATTGAGCAAAATATACGTCAGTAGATCTGCTGAATAAAAAAAGCTATCTTTCTGTATATCTCTACAAAAAGATAGCATCTTTTATGATTACATTTCTTAGCCAATACTTCTACTCAGCGAAAGCACTCGAATATTGTACAATTCCTTCTACACCTTGAAGAGTGTTCTCTCGTAGCTCCATCACCATAAACACTTCATCTGGCACTTCAAATGGCGCTTTTATATTCCACTGACTTGCGCGTTCAAAACCGAATTTCGGATAGTACTCTGGATGCCCTAATACTACAACTGACCCGTATCCTAATTCTTTCGCTTTTTCTAAAGCAGCCGTGATAAGTTTTCCACCAATTCCTTTCTTCTGATGGCTTGGTGCTATTGACACTGGTGCAAGTGCTAATGAATCTACAGTAGTCCCACCTTGTTCTATTGTAATTTTCGATAACATAATGTGACCGACTATTTCCTTATCTACTGCAACGATGGATAACTCCGGAATAAATGCGTCACATTCTCTAATACGTTTTACAAGTTCATGCTCTTTTTTATCACTAAATTCTTCATTTAAAAATGCCTCTTTTACAACTTCTTCTGTCTTTCTATAATCATTTTTTTGTTCTTGTCTAATCGTTACCATTCTATATTATCCTCTATTCTTTCTTATTTCTTTTTGGATTTTACGAAGTGCTTTTTTCGATCCGCGCTCTATATCATGTTGCATTTTTCTTTCTTTATAATCAACAAATAGTGTACTTAAATCGTACCCTTCTGGATATAATTCTTTCGCTGCTACCTCTAAAGTAATGCGTTTTACATTCACTTCAACGAATTCACCGTTATAATATACAACGACGTTATAGAAATTATCTTTTTCCTTATAAAGGATACCAAAATCATCATAATCCAATAAATTCACACGGTCGCCGACTTTGTACTCATAATGAGATTCTCTTTTCGCTTGCACAAATTTCGGTTTTCTAATTTTACTTTCATTCACTTTTTCTATAGCGTATTCTTTATTTCCCATATACTCTTTCGCTCTTTGCAGTACATGTTCTTTTACGTTCATTTTATTCGCAATCCAAAGCGCATTACTTTCACCTGATTTACCGATAACTAATTTATAAAGTGGCTCTAGTGTTTCACTATTAAATTGCATTGCTGCGTTCATAAAATCACCATGCATTTCTGAAAAGCGTTTAATTTCACCGTAATGCGTACTCGCAATTGTAATACATCCCGCAAGGTAAAATTCTTCTAAAATAGATATCGCAAGCGCCGCACCTTCATTCGGTTCTGTACCGCTCCCTATTTCGTCAAATAGTAGTAACGTATTATTATTTGACATCCTCATAATTTCAGACAGATTTTTCATATGAGATGAAAATGTGCTTAGTGCATTTTCGATACTTTGATTATCACCAATGTCTACAAATACATTTTCGAAAATAGCAATTTCCGTTTCTTTATCTCCCGCAATATGAAAGCCTGACATTGTCGCTAATGTTAATAGTCCGATTGTTTTTAACACAATTGTTTTGCCGCCTGCATTTGGTCCTGTAATAATTAAACTACGGTACTCTTGACCAATTTCAAAGTTTAACGGTACAACTTGCCCCGTTAAAAGCGGATGCTTACAATTCATTAAATGAATGTTTCCGTGATCGTTTAGCTTCGGTTCTATTCCATCGATTGATTTACTAAACTTCGCTTTCGCAAATACCATGTCATATTGACTTATCAGTTCCATATTAATTTTTATACTATAAATATTTTCTACTACCATTCCTGATAGTGTCGCTAATATTTGATACTCTTCCATTGCTTCTTCTGCTTTCAAACTTGCTAGTTCCACATTTAGCTTTGTAACCGTATGTGGTTCTATAAATACAGTAGAACCTTTTGCAGAAGCTTCAACAATACTCCCAGCAACTTGATTTTTATAGGAAGATTTAATTGGAATCGTATAACGGTCATCCTTTTTACTAATAAAGAATTCCTGAATAAATTTCTTATTTGCACTACTATTTAAAAACTTCGTTAAACGCTCTTTTATTTTTCCATCTACAGAATCGATATTATTTCGAATTCGTTTTAACTCTTTACTTGCAGCTGCATCAATACTATTTCCTTTAATTGAAAAGTTAATTTCCTCTTCAATGCTTTTATATTCAGTCATTGAATTTGCATAAGAAGCTAATACTGGTGCAAAAAATTCTTTATCTAACATAAACTTTTTAATCTTTCTACATCCACGTAAAAAATCTGAAACACTTACTAATTCCTCTGGATCTAAAATCATCCCTTTTTCTAATTTTTGAATTGTACTCGCGATATTTGAAATTCCGAAAAAAGGCACATGTCCTTCTGCATCTAATATAGTCCTTGCTTCTGTCGTTTCATTTAAACGATTTCTCACTACTTTTATACTTGTACTCGGCTCTAATTTATTTAATAATTCCTTACCTAATCCACTTACACAATAAGATTTCACTATTTCCTTTAATTCGTTATATTGTAGCTTTTCAAAAGTCATCGTATTCATTTTGTTTCTCCTCACTATGATTGATGTTTATCATAAATGAAGATACCTACTCATTAGATCCCAATGAGTTTTACATTATTCAATTACCATTTTTATACATTTAAAACGTATACAAAAAAGCTGCGGGGATACCGCAGCTTTTACATTTACAAGGCATGTGTAATAACATATGAGGAAATAAACCATAAAAAACGAATGGCAATCCTCTCATTACACGCTTTATAAAGTATTGTAGGTATCTTCATAGGTTTCGAAATAAACGCATGACAAAATTAGGGGTATGATATACATAAAAATACCCTGGTCTTATCCGATTTATTTCATTAAATTTTTCCTATTTAATACCTACCGCACTCACAAAAAGCACCTCTCATTAATTTATATTTTATGGTCATTGAAATCTAATTTATTGAAATCATCATACTATATGTTTTGCAAGAAGTAAAGGTGTCATACTTTTATAACTATACAGAATGTAAAAAGAAGAGGAAACTTATATTTCAGTCTACCTCTTCTTTTTCATCACCAATTTACTGTTGAACATATATGGAAACAGAGCCTCCACTTACATGGAATTGCCCCCATCCATCTTTATTAATTGTTACAGTATTTGTTTGATTACCCGTAATATCGTACCATACTTCCCCAGCGTTATTCTTTCCAACATCCATCCACTTTGATCCTCCTGGTCCATCGGAGATTAATGCCGCTAAACCAGACTTAGCATGTACACTATCGCCTTCTCTTGTCCAGCCAATCACATCTGGATGGTCTAAATAATCACGCTGCGTACCATATGCAAAGTTTTTTCGTGCCGTCAAAATTGGATCAATTTTATCTTTTAACGCTGGAATTTCATAACTACTATTTCCGCTTGTCCCATAGTAATCACCATAAAAAACTGAAGGATAGCCCTCTGCACGAGTTAAAATAAATGCATATGCCAGCGGCTTAAACCACGGACTTACTACAGATTCCAATGATTGCCCAGGTTGAGAATCATGATTCTCAACGAGAGTAACTGCGAGTGCAGGATGATTTTTCATTACTGTTCCATTTAAAATATTTCTCATATCATAATTCCCATTTCCTGTTGAAGCATAATGAAAATTGTAATGAAGCGGTGCATCAAATACAGATTGATTATAATTGACTTTCGCCAAATAATTGTTTAAAGTCTGGATATCATTTTGCCAATATTCAGCCACCGTAAACATTTCTTTCCCCGTTTGCTGTCTGACATGATTTACCCAATCGCGTAAATATTCATGATCAATATGTTTAACAGCATCTAAACGAAATCCATCTAAATTTAATTCATTCGCATACCACGTTCCCCAACTTTTCATTTCATTCGCAACATCTGGATGATCAAAATCAAGATCTGCATACATCAAATAATCATAATTTCCATTTTCGCTAGACACTTCCCAGTCCCACGCTTTACCTATACCCCTAAATTTATAAATTCGGTTTAATTTCCTTCCTTCATCCCAATCCGTTCCGTCAAAATGATACCATTTCCATTTGAAATTAGAATAAGCATCTCTGCGCCCTGGAAAGTTAAAACCCGTCCACGCACTAATTTCATAATCACCTGATACTTCAATATTTCGATTGTTACGGTCTACCTCAACAGCTGTTACGGTTTCAGTATAATCAGCCCCACCTTTATGATTCATAACTACATCACCGTATACGTCGATGTTTTGCTTATGTAAAGCGTCAATTGCAGATTTCAACTGTGCCTTTGTCCCATATTTCGTCCGCACCGTACCTTTTTGATTGAACTCCCCTAAATCGTATAAATCATAGGCCCCATACCCTACATCATTTTGCGAAGTCCCTTTATATGCAGGTGGTATCCATACAGATGTGATTCCCTTATGAGCTAAACTTTCAGCATCATAACGCAAACGATTCCAATGATTCCCATCATTCGGAGCGTACCACTCAAAATACTGCATTAATGTTCCATTATTTATCGTTGCTGCTTCCGCCTTATTCCTCCCATATATATTAGGAAAAAGCAAAATAAATAATAAACAGACTACCGTAATCCTTTTCAACATATTTACACCATCCCCTTTAAGAAAACGTTTGCATAATTCATTAAAATTATTATAATATTCGTTCTACAGTTAGTAAAGTAACAATCTTTTAATCTCTCACATTATTTTTCAAAATATGAATTTAACTATTCCACAAGTACCCCCACATAGTTTAAAATTCACATCGTATTCAAAATTGTATACAATTTATCTATAAAAGTATGACGGAGGGATTTCTATGACAGACTTTCAAAAACAATTTTTCGCACGTTTACATATAGAAGAAAAAGAAACCATATCATTTGAAGATTTATCTCAACTTATGTATGGAATGGCGCAAACTGTTCCATTTGAAAATTTAAATGTTCTCGAAAATAACTTTAAAGAAATATCAAAAGAGAATTTAAAAGAAAAAATTTTAGTAAACAACCGTGGCGGTCTTTGTTATGAACTAAATCCTACTATGTATTACTTTCTTAAAGACTTTGGATTGGATGTTTATTTAGTTTCAGGAACAGTTTACAATGCTGCGAACTCTATATGGGCTGTCGATTCCGGACATATCGCAACTGTTTTAAAACATCATCATGAACTTTATTTAATTGAAGTGGGGTTCGGATCATACTTACCTCTTGCACCTGTTCCTTTCTCAGGTGAAGTCGTTCACTCAGTAACAGGAGATTATCGTATTCGCAAAGAAACAACTGAAAAAGGAAATTACATTTTAGAAATGCGTAAAAACAATGAGTTTCTAGATCAATCTTCTGCTGATGATTGGACATTAGGCTATGCATTTTATATAGAAGAAGTGGATGAAACGAAAGCGAATACAGCACAAAAAATCATCGTTGAACATGAGGGCTCACCATTTAACAAAGTACCTCTTATTGTAAAACTTACACATGACGGACACGTTTCTTTAACAAAAGATCGTCTTACAATAACAAAGGACGGTACAAAATCTAAAGAAGAAGTTACAGACGAGCAATATACAAACCTTTTACATTCGAAGTTCGGAATTACACTATAACTGTTTAAGCCTTGCTATTTACAGCAGGGATTTTTTGCAATTTGTTGTATTTCATAGTTATATAGGAATATGACTACACGTTTAGAAAGGAAATGATTATGACAGAACTTAAAGATCGATTACAAGTACCCGATAATGAAAAATGGAAGTTAACAGATATTTACGATACGATTGATGATTGGGAAAATGATTATAAAAAAATAGAAATGTTAACAATTGAACTAAAAGAATTTAATGGAGATATTCACGATGGCAATCGTTTATTAGCTTATTTAACAAAGAGTGAAGAAATATCTAGCATATTATCTTTAATGTTCGCTTATGCGCGATTACAATCTGATCTTGATACACGCGATACTGACGCCCAATCCCTTGTCGATAAAGTATCACAATTACATGTAAAGGTAAGCGCAGCGAAATCATTCTTCTCCCCATTCTTACTTAGCGTAGAAGAAAACACTTTACACTCTTACATAGAAGAAACGGAAGGGTTACTATACTATAAAGAAGACTTATTTGAATTATACCGTTATAAAAAACACGTATTGAATACGGATCAAGAAGAAATTTTATCCCAAATGGGTGAAGCACTTTCCTCTCCGCAACATACATTTGGTATGCTAAATAATGCAGATATATCATTTGGTGAAGTGACGAATGATGATGGAAAGAAAGTGAACTTAACACGTGGAATGTATTCGAAGTTAATAGAAGATGAGAATCGTGAGAAACGTAAAGAAGCTTATAAGGCATATTACAAACCGTATGTTCAGTTAAAGAACTCAATCGCTTCTACATTATCTTCTGCTATTAAAAATAATGTTACTGTTTCAAAGCTAAGAAAATATCCATCAGCTTTAGAGAAATCATTATTTGGCGATATGGTTCCGAAAGAGGTATATGAAAACCTAATTGATACAACGAAAAAAAACATTCAAACATTACATACATACAATGAAATTCGTAAAGAAAAATTAAATGTAGACGAACTAAGACAATACGACTTAAGCGTCGATTTAGTACAAGGTGTAAAACAAGACATTCCATATGACGAAGCGTTTGATACTATGATTGCATCACTTGCTCCTTTAGGAGAAAAGTATATTGAAACATTAAAAGGTTTTAAAGATAAACGATATATAGATGTGAGAGAAACACCTGGAAAACGTTCGGGTGCTTATAACTTTGGGGTATATGGCGTTCACCCATTCATTCTTTTAAATCATCACGATGATCTAAATAGCCTTTTCACACTTACTCATGAGTGTGGTCACGGTATGCATACGCATTATTCACACGGATACCAACCAAGAATTTCTGCACACTATTCCATTTTTGTTGCAGAAGTCGCCTCTACAGTAAATGAAGTGTTATTAATTCACTACTTATTAAAAGAAGCGAAAGAAACGAACGTACGTAATCATTTAATTAACTACTTTATCGATAGCTTTAAAGGTACTTTCTTTACACAAATCATGTTTGCAGAATTTGAAAAAATCACACATGAAATGGCCGAACAAGGTAAACCATTAAACGCCCAAGTCTTTAGCGAAATTTATGAAAAGCTATTTAGAGAATATAACGGTGATTCACTTGTATTTGATGAAGAAGTAAAATATGGATGGTCTAGAATCCCTCATTTCTATCGTCCATTTTACGTGTACAAATACGCAACTGGATTCGCCTCTGCCATTCAAATTGCCGATAAATTATTAAGCGGTGATCCAAATGCACAAAAAAACTATATCGAATTCCTTAAAGGCGGAAGTTCTGACTATCCATTAAACCTACTGAAAAAAGCTGGTGTTGATTTAACTACGCCAGAACCGATTGAAAGTGCATTAAATCGCTTTACTCAACTTGTTGAAGAGTTTTCAGCATTATAAAAAAAGCATGCAGAGTATATACTCTGCATGCTTTTTTCATTCGAATCACTTTATTCTACATGTTGCTGCGTCACACAATGAATCATACCACCATACGCATACAGTGCATTTACATGAATACCAACGATTCTTCTTCCTGGAAACTGCCCTTCAATGATTTGCAGTCCTAACTTATCATGTTCATCACCGTATATAGGAACCAATACAACTTCATTTCCAATATAGAAATTCAAATACGAACCTTTACAGTCTGCCTCTTTTACCACTTTTCTTGTTACTGGTACTGGGAGGAGTTGAAATGGACTTCCATCTATATTTCTCGCTTGTCGCAATTCTTGATAATGCTTTTCTTGCGCATCCAAAAGGTACGCCTCTCCTTCCCCGAAAGGATCATATTCATAAAGAATCGTATTTTCATTTACAAAACGTGCTGCCCCATCAATATGATAATCCGTATCTTCATCATAATTATCTTCACCACGAATACCAGTTATCCATATAAAATTCGTTACCCCTAAATACTTCGTTAACTCCATTTCAATCTCTTCCTGACTTAGTGTAGGATTTCGATTTTCATTTATAATAGAAGTTTTTGCCGCCATTAAGGTCCCGTTTCCGTTTATCTCTATTCCTCCACCTTCTAGACAAACACTTGCTGCAACTTTTGGGATACTATACATTTCACTTATTTCGTCCGGAATAACAGCATCATTTTCATACGGATATTTATCCCCCCAACCATTAAAAATCCAGTGCGTTAAGCAGAGATTTTCTTCCTTATCTTTTACAAATATCGGTCCATTATCTCTTATCCATATATCATCAGTTTCTTGAACTAAAAAATCAATTTTATCCATATTTACGTTCTCTTCAATTAGCTTCGATTGGACATGTGTTTTTTCTTCTTCATCATATACAACAATATGCACATTCTCTCCGTAATGAAGCTCCTTCGCCATCGTTACCCAAATATCATCTAACTTAGCTCTGTAACCTTCACCTCTATGCGTTTTATCATGAGGCCATTGGAGCCATGTCCCCTCATGTTTCTCCCATTCTGCAGGCATATAAAACAAACTATTTTCTATATTTCTCATACATGTTCACCCCTTCTCTAAATGTAAGTCCAGTCTATACTTTGACATCGTGTTAAGGTCAACAACAATATATTCATTTGCTTGTAACTACTTCATAACGTTACTCTTTATTCTCCCTTGTGATACACTACTTCTCCTTGTAAAACTGTCATTAATACTTTCACACTCGGAATCTTATCGACACTCATTTTAGTAATATCCTCATTTAGTATTACGATATCAGCCGATTTTCCTACTTCAATTGAGCCAGTAATCTTATCAAGTCCTAGTGCCTTAGCTGGCTTAATTGTATAAGCATCAATAGCAGCCTGTACATTAGACAAGCCTTTCTCATCAATACTTAATGCGTTCGAAATCGTCACAAGTGGATTCAATTCATTTACATCCCAATCACTACTAAGTGATACATTTGCACCTGTTTTCCAAATTTGTCCTAACGGCATAATTCGTTTCATTTGCTGGGCTGTAAAATACGTACTTGCCCAGCTTTGTTTAGGATCTTCCGCAAAATCATGACCGACTTGAAAATCAGCGCTAACTCCTAAATGAGCAAAACGCTTCATATCACTATCTTCTACCATTTCCACGTGCGTAAGCGTATACGGCTGTTTTGCCCCTTCTTTTTTCGCTGCTTCAATTGCATTTAAACTCTCTCTTACTCCACTATCTCCAATTGTGTGAATAAGTGCACCGTAACCAAGTTTATTAAGTTCAGTTAACCACCATTTCATTTTTTCTTCTGGAATATAGTTCAAACCATACGGGGTTCCTTTAAACCACTCAAATTTATATTTTTCAAGCGTTTTCGCTGTACTGTTAATACTAATTCCATCACTATACATCTTCACTTGATTAATAAGCATGCGTGATGACAAATCATCTCGCTTAATCTTTTGGAAATACTCGATTTGTTCTGCTTCATTTAAGTTCGGATACACCCACGGACGAAGTACTACCCGTGACGTTAACTTTTTCTCATCATTTACTTTATTCCAAACATCTAACCAGCCTCGTTTCCAATAGAGACGTCCATCCCCCACTGTAGTAATACCATTCTTCGCAACTTCATCTAAGCCGTCCAGCAAACCTTCATAATTTTTTTCGAACAAATTCGGTTGGGCATTCCATGCTTTTTCCATTACGATATCTCCAGCTGTATCATAAAGAATACCAAACGGTTCTCCTGTTTCTGGATCCCGAATAATTCTTCCACCTTGTGGATCTTTCGTATCTTTATTTATCCCAGCCAACTCCAATGCTTTCGAGTTAACCCATACAGAATGAGAGGTTCTTTCCATAATTATTACTGGGTTATTAGGAAATAGCTCATCAAGAACTTGTAATGGCGTTTGTTGTTCTGACTTTTCATCCATATTTTTTAACAGCTCTTCCAAACTAAATCCTGTTCCACTTATCCATTCCCCATCTTTCACATCTTTTTTACAAGCATTTAAATACGAGCGTTGTTCTTGCAACGCAGCATCTGGTGAGACACTACAATTCCCTGCTGCTGGTGATTTCGCTTCAAAAATATGATTATGATTATCCACAAAACCAGGAAGAAGTTGACGTCCTTGTAGATTTATCACTTTCGTATCTTTATTAATCAATTTTTCTACATCCTTATTTGAACCGACAAAAGTAATTTTCCCATCTTTAATCTCTATAGCTTCTGCCATTTCTTGCTTTTCATTAGAAGTGTAAATTGTACCATTTTTAAACACTACATTTTTGGGCAACTGACTAGGTAGAGCAGAGCTACCATTCTCACCTTCTCCTACTTCAGGCGTACACGCTGAAATCCATACCATACTTAGAATCAAACAAATAATCATGATTTTTCTTTTCATATTCTTTCTCCTTTTTATTATGATAAAATGAAACTTTAATCAGTGGTGGACTCCATCCCTCACTAATTATTTGCCCACATCCATCAGGCTTTTACGGACAGCCTGACTCCCAAAAAATAGCGGGATAAATTGCTTTCGTATATAGAATAAGGATTGACATAATGTTAATGTCAATCCTTATTCTCATTCTATTTTCGTAACTAAAAAACAAATTTGTGTCACATACTCTTCTGTTAAACAATCACATTCTGGTCCCTTTATATAGACTTCATATGGATGACTCTCTAGTATATAGCCATTCCTTTCAACCCACTCTTCTAACGCCATATAAGCATAACCTATATAGTCATAGCTGCCATAATGCAAAGTGGTAACAATTTGATGCTGCTTTAACCTTTTTATGTCGCACTCTTGTAATACACCTTTATTATCTTCATCCATAATCGGAATTCTTAATTCTATATAGCTGCGATTTGGAATATACTCTTCATCATAAAAAACTGTAGATGGAGAACCGACTATTTGAAAGCTATTTTTTTGTACTTGTTCATATAAGTCATAAAAATAATCATCCATATCGTCTATATCTATTTGTAACTTTTGAGCAATTACTGTTATTTCATTTCTCATTCCAATTAATATATCGTAACTTCTATGGCGAGCAATATTTAGACCTTTATTCATATTTACTATTTCATTCATTTCTGAAATAACCTGTAAATTTTGTTTCACTTCATGAGATAACTCCATAATTTGAGATTGCATATGTTCAACAAACGAATCTTGATCTGCTGACTGGAGAATGATTATAATTTTTGGTAAAGGAAACTTGTACTCCCTCAGCTTTTTAATTTTTAACGCTACTTCCAGCTGCCCTTGTTCATAATATCTATATCCATTTACCGGATTCACATATGCTGGTTTTAATATCTCTTCTTTGTCATAATGCCTTAGCATCCGTGTACTCATTTTACAAATTCGTGAAAATTCAGTAATTGTATACATATAAATACCCCTTGAATACATTTTCTTATAAACTTATTCATCCCGATTGGTATGGGCTAATAATTAGAGGGGATGACCTCCTCTAATTAAAGTTTCACCTTATTAAAACCAATCAAAAATTTTTCTAATTGAAGAACTTTCACCCTGACTGCTCAATCTTTTCATTTTTGAAGGCAATAAATGACTCGGACAATACCACGTTAAACAATTCATTGCACCTCCCATAGTCGATATTTCTCCTACATGAATTTGAATGACTTGTTTTTCCGTATGCTGTTGAATATATCGTAAAACTTCCCCGTCTTTTGCTAATCCAAACTTAGGAACATAAAGGGCGTCACATGTTTCTAACATATTTATATATAAACCTTTTGCCGATGCAATTTCTTGATCATATTGCCCTTTCTCTGTATATGACGAAGGAACAACGATAAATTCAGCTTCTGGCATTTGCTCTTGAATAATCTCTTGCACATGATATCTAAATTCATTATCACCTAGAAAATCACTAATAAACATTGTGTGTTCATCAATAAATTTAACCATTCCGTCCGCGTGCGCAAGTACATCTCCTTCTTCAGCAGGAATAATAATAACCCGGCTTACATCTAAATCCCACTCTAATTGCTCAATTATTTCCTCTTCCGTCCAATCATCGTTGTCATCAAATATGCGTTCTGTTAATATAACAGTATCTTTTTTATTCCAAATAAGATTGCCACCATCCAATATTAATGGTGATTTCACATACTCAAATTCATTTTTGTTCAACCATTTATTAAATTGTTGATCTAAATATCGCCCTTGATCCTCTGGTAAATAGTTTGGGTAATATTTAAATTTAACAAGATGATTCGTTATAACTGGCGCAACATCTCTTAGCCAAATATCATCATACTCAAAGAAGTTTGTATGAAAGTCTTGCTCTTCAACAGATAAAGATATAAGTTGATCGGTAAATGATTTTTTTTCATTTAAGTATTCATTAAAGTAAATAATGTCTTCATACAATGGTTGATAATATTCATTCGATTCGTCTGGTATTGCAGTAAAAATAATGCCACTATGTTTTTGTTCCATTTTATTTACCTCGCTTTTTAATAATGATTACATAACTGATTTCAATCAGCCAACTATTCCCCAATCCATTTCTCTTTTCATTACAATTTTTGAAACGTGCACATTTCATGAATGGATTATAGCACGGAGAAATATTATATATTTATATAAAAATATATAGCTGTCGTTAAGCCGTAAAGTAACTCTTGACAAGATTTGAAAATAACGCTTTTCATACAACATTAAAAATATAATCATCATACCCAATGAATGATTAGCTGATTTTTCTATCAAGATTCATATCCATTACTTCGAGCAAACCGTTTTGATTACATAAATCTAATACATGTGTTTCTACTCCTATACAAATCCCTTCTAATGGAAGATCGTTTGGGTCCTGGCCAAATGGATCTTCAATTTCAACCCCTATTGCTTCAATCCCTATAAATGCAAAACTTATAAACGTAGTTGCAAGTACTGTAAACCATCCAAGACTATCAACAAGCCCGATCGGTAAAGTCCCGCAAAATATGAGCAGTAAAATTTTAATATGAGCAAAATATGCAAATGGGATAGGCGTTGTTTTAATACGATCACATCCACCCACAGCCGTAAGCAAATTATTCAAATCAGCTTCCATATTAATTATTACATTTGGATGAATTCGACCCGTTTTTAAACCTTTTGATAGTATAGTTTTTAACATAAAAACTATACTAATTGGTAAATGAATAGACTCCGCCAATATTTCCTTTTCCTTCTCGGAACAAATATTAAGCAATGCTTTTATTTCAGTTAGATCTTTATCGTCTCTCAAATGCCCTTTCGCTATCTTAGGAAAAGCAATTAATAAATGTAAAAATTTTAGCTTTTCCTGATCCGTCTTTTTCTCTTCAGACTCCCAATGACATAAAAAACTAACTGCTAAGTTTCTAGTAGAAGCACCAATCGTGCCAAATAACTTTCTACCTTCCCAGTACCGATCATAGGCAGTGTTCGTACGAAAAACTAACAGTAGACCTAAAGCTCCTCCAACAATTACCCAAGGAGTTTGATTAATTTTTATTTCTGCATAATAGTAATTAATCACAGTGATTACTGTTGAAATGCACATATATAATAAAATTTGTGGGAAAATATCTCTTATAACTGTTCCCTTTAATGTAAATATTCGATGTAAACTATTTTGATTATTGTAATGTACCATATTTACAAAAGCCTCTTCCCTTTTTAACTTTTTATCCTTAAAAATTACGAAAGTATACAATTAAATAGTAGAATCATAAACCCTATCATTACGAAACTGGTGAAAATTATTTCTTTCAATACTCTTACTCCTTTTTGAGCCAAAAGATATACCACTTTTAAAATTTAGACAACAAATGTTCACTATTCTAAATCACGACGCATTATTTTAGAGTTCGCAATGAATAAAGCACTAATTAATACAAGAATCGCGCAGGCGTATAACAATATATCTATTGGACTATCATGATTTATAATAATGAGACGAACGATAGCTGTTATACCTATATATATAAAATATCGTAATGGAAAATGAAAATTCATTTGAAAATACTTTATAATCATTACGATGAATTCAAAATATAAAAAGAATACGACGATACTATCGATCAAATGATAACTAGATTCCTCACCATTTAATTTCAGTTCTTGTATAAATTGAATGACTTCTTTCACAAGAAACACACTTAGAACAACCCCTAAACAAATCAAAGCTACATTTAAAATGTACTGTAGAACGATAGGGAAAAACGAAAATACTATTTTTAAGTTCTTTAACACAAACATTTTCTCCTTTTCCATATAAAGTGAAACTTTAATCAGTAGGGGGGTTGTTCACCCCCTACTGATTATTAGCCCACACTAATCGGGCGTTTATGGACAGCCCGACTCCCACCTAACTTCTTTTTTCGAGTCGAGTTTTAAGGTGAGAGTCTTACTACCCGCAAATAGCGGGATAAAACGAAAAGCGACAATACACTATACTCCGATTATCATTATATTAAAACGTTTTATTTTTACGAATAATAAAGCATGACAAAATAGGTAAAGATAGTATTTCATCTATTTTGTCTATACAGCAGTATAACGAAACTCCAAACGACTATTTCAATTGAATTGGTTGTTGTTGTGTCACACAATGAATCATACCGCCATTTTTATAAAGCTCTCTCACATCAATACCTACTACTTTACGATCCGGGTATAACTTCTGAATCGCGTCGTTTGCGATTTTATCATTTGGATCATTATAATTAGGCACCAATACCACTTTATTCCCAATATAATAATTGATATATGATCCCTTATAATCAAGAGTTTTCCCATTTTCTAAAGCAACCTTGTCTTTACTAAGTGGTAAGTATTCATACTTATACTTATTTCCTGAAGCATTTTTTGCATCTAACAATGTATCCATATCTTTGTTAGACAAACCCCATTCGGCTAGGTCGTCTTCTTTCATCGTTACAATAGTAGATTTATTATGGAATTTAGCAAATCCATCAATATGAAAGTCCGTAATATCTAAATTAGGTACTCCATCTAACCAAATAATGTTTGACACCCCAAGGTCACTTATATATTTTTCAATTTCCTTTTCCGATAAATCAGGATTTCTATTTTTATTCGTTACAGAACTTCGAGTTAATAAAGCAGTCCCATTGCTATCTAATTCAATTGCGCCACCTTCAAGGACAAATTTCCCCCAATCAATTCTTTCAATCCCTAATTGCTTACTAACGTTCTCACGAATACGAGCATCATTTTTGTAAGGTGTTTTATTCCCCCAACCATTAAATGCTGGATCTAATATTTTTAGATTTTTATCATTGTCATAAACAAAAATTGGTCCACTATCTCTTGCCCATACATCATCCGTAGGTGCTATAATGAAATCAATCTTCTCCATATTTAGCCCTTCATCTGTTAAAAGCTTATTGATTCTCTCTTTTTCTTCCTGGTCATATGCAACAATGTGGACTTTTTCACCCGTAGTTAAAGCACTTGCCATCTTAACCCAAATAGGTTCAACTTCTTTTTGATACTCTTGACCATATGTGTATTCATGTGGCCATTGTAGCCATGTACCTTCATGTTTATCTGTTTCATCCGGCATCGTGTATTTTCCAATCTTTTTCTGTACCTCTACCTTCTCATTCTCTTTCCCTTTTGCATTTTCATTTCCACCTTCATAAGAACATCCACTTATAATCGTTGTAGCTAATGTAGCTATCAAACAAAACTTCACTACTTTTTTCATTTTCTGCCCCTCCTGTTCTTGTCTTCAATAATGTAAAGCTTCACATAGTGTGAAGCTCAAGATTTTTCATCGATGTAAAAATTACCAATTATTCTCCCACGTGATAATCGTAAAATTCCAATAAAAATAGAGGGCATTCACAAAGTAACCCCCTCTATTTAACATTACTATTTTTTAACTTCCTTCATAAATTTATTCTAATCTTACTCCCTTCTCATACTTGCTTGTTCACTAAATAAAACATTATTAAATAAAAAAATCGGTATTGATCATTTCATATCAATACCGATTTTTAAACATTTATTTTTCTTCTATTAAATCATTCGCCATTTTTCTAAACTCTTGATTAAACGTATCATTCATACCATTCTGTACGTTAGAGAATAATATAACAAACGTTCGTTTATCCCAGTTAAAATTATTAAATGTGTTCCAACCAGCTAATACCCCATGATTATGATAATAGTCTGGGTAAATATAGAAACTAAATCCATATTTTCTTGCAGGTGATACAGTAAACATATCAGATAAGCCTTGCTTAGAAAGCAATTTCCCATCCATAATAGCCTCATCTAATTTTTTCATATCTTCAACAGTCGTATACATTTCACCACAACCATATAGCCAGTTCATTTTTAAGCGAGGCGCATCTATTAATTCATTATCTTTTTTCATATAACCTTCTGCTAAGAAAATATCTTCCGGTAGAGTTGCCCCCATTCCAGATTCATGCATTCCAACAGGATTAAAAATATTTTCTTTCACATATTCAGCAAGCGGTTTATTCGTAATCTTTTCGACAATATACGCTAACACCATATAATTATAATCTGTATATTTCCATCCTGTCCCTGCAGGAAATTGTAACGTTTGCGCACCAATCCACGTTACTAACTTTAAACGTGACGCTGCATCAACACTCCCTTGCCCCTGTTCTGGTAACCCGGACGTATGTGTTAACAAATTTCGTAACGTAATGTTTTTATCTGCCGGAAACGATGGAATATACTTATTGACATTGTCTTCAATATTTAATTTCCCTTTTTCTCTTAGTTGCATAATAGATATCGCAACGACTGTTTTCGTAATGGAACCGATACGATACTTCGTTCTTGGCGTTGTTAACATTTTATCTTTCACATTCGCATAGCCGTAACCTTTTCGTAAAATCACATGACCTTTGCTAGCTACTAGAACACTCCCATTAAACCCTTTATCTTTTAAATATTGATCTAGTTTTCCCGCTGCACTTTCATAGCGTTTTTTCTCGTTTATACTAACTTCTTGCTGCTCGTCCTTTTGCTTATCAATTATATTCGAAAATGCCTTTATATCATATTTTTTATCTTTCTTTGCATGTATTAGTGCAACGACACTCCCACAAAAAACAGCAAAAATAAAGAAAACGATTAACCATTTCTTTAACATAATAGGAACCCTCTTTTTCTAGTTTCACTTAACGTGCATCCATTCTATTCTATATCTTTTAATTTTCAGATATTTTATAATATTACTTGCTATTCTCTTTATTTAAATTAGATTCCTTTTTATCACATTCAACTTTCAACTACTCTCTATTGTATTTCTTTCTTAAAAAATATCCAGCATACAATCGGATGCGCCTGACTATAATTTCAATTTCTTATGTAACATTTATTACACATCATACAGAATGGAGATGTAATATGAAAAATACCGATAGACGCAATCGTTTAGATGATAGAATGTTTCATTATCGGATAACAAAGAACAATATAGTTTTCATTGAATATTACGGAAAACAAATTATGATTTTAAAAGGAAATGACGCTGAAAAATTTTTAAACAAAATAAATCATGCAAATAACGATAAAGAACAACAACTGATTATGGCTAAAATTACAGGTAATTTCAAAAGAGGAAATGAACGTAATTGAAAACGAATCTCATTTTCTTTTTTTGATTATACAGCATATTCAATAAGAAATGTCGCTCATATGGCATTTCTTTATATTTTCTTCACCAAAAATTCACATTGCTAACTTTCCTTTATTTTTTATTCTCCCTATATAAGCTGAGTACTGAAATACTTAGTAATACAACTATACACAACCACGCATACGTATACCCTTTCTGATCTACAATATACCCAAATAAGACAGGTGCAACAATAATAGCAATTTGATTTAATGTAAGAGCAAAACTCACTGTCATCCCTACAGATTCTTCACTTGCCGTTTCTGCAACTTCAATTATAAAAAGACTGAACCAGCCAATCGAAAAGAACCCTAACAATGCACTTACAACATACAAGAACTCACTCCTTATTGTATGTATATTCATTACTAACATAAGAATAAAACAGATAGAAGTACAGACCGATATAAATAAAGGGATGCGCCGGTTTCCCTTATAACACAAATCACTAACAGCTGCCAATGTAATACGGCCAATCATTCCAGAAAAGAACATAACTGAAAATACTTTTCCGGCTAAAATAGGTGTAATTGATTGTTCCATTACTAAAAAATTTATAAAATGTCCAACTAACAACATTTGTAATGAAATCATGCAAATACCAGTTATATAAATTGGATACAACGCTTTTTTATGCATCACTGATTTTAACTGCACCCAAAAAGAGGTTTTTATACGTTCTTCTTTCCCTTCCTTCCGAACACATGAATCTCGATAAAATATAGAAAATAAAAGACCACCTATTATACAAATGCTTCCTATTACATGTATCGCATAAGACAAATTATATTTTATTACAAGTAACGGAATTAATACTCCCGCTAGTACACCACCAATCGGTATACCGGCTTGCCTGATCCCCATTGCTAACCCACGATTTTCTTTTGAGAACCATTTTAGTATCACTTTACTTCCTCCCGGCTGGGAAACACTATAAAACATTCCTACTAACAAAAGGACAAAGAGTAACCCTTTAAATCCATTTACTATATTAGTCAGTAAGAGCGAACCTCCGAGTAAAAATGAACTGATAGTAATTAACCACTTTTCATTATATTGATCAAGTAGCTTCCCAACAAAAAGCATGCAAAATAGCGGTCCAATATTTACAACACTTACTAATAACCCACTCTCCATATTCGTAAGTGCGTATTCTTCCTTCCAAAATAAAGCGAAAGCTCCGACACCATACGTTATAAGTGTCGCTGTCGTTTGAGCAATCGTCGCAAAAATTAACATCATCCACTTATAAGTACTGTTCACATTCTCTTTCATTAGCATTAAGATCCCTCCATCCCCTTCCATTGTATGAAATTTTTGATATCATATAAAATAAATATTAATCATATAATCCATCAAAAAAATTGATACCTTTTTCGGAGGGATGATACGTGGACATAAAAGATTTAACTGTTTTTTACGAAGTTGCAAAAGAAAGAAATATATCTCATGCAGCAAAAAATTTAAACTATGTGCAATCTGGCGTAACGATGCGTATGAAACAACTAGAAAACGAATTAGGTGTGCCTTTATTTTATCGAAATGGAAAAGGTGTTACTTTAACTTCTAACGGCGAGATTTTATTAACATACGCAAAACAAATCATCCACTTAATGGAGCAATCTGTTAAAGCGGTCCAAAGTAATGGAACCGAACCAAAAGGCACTTTAAAAATCGGATGTACAGAATCCACAACAGCTGTTCGGATTCCTTCCATATTAGCGAACTACTATGAGAATTACCCACAAGTCGAATTAGTTTTAGAAACAAATACGACGGAACAGCTAACCCATCTCGTATTAGACCGAAAACTAGACGGAGCATTTATCGCTGGAACTACTCAGCACGCTGAACTTCGTGCAAATGTATTTCGTGAAGAAGAATTAGTTCTCATTAGCAAAAATCCTTTATCCTCTTTCCAAGACATAGGAGACATGAATTTACTTACCTTTAGTCACGGGTGCTATTATAGAAGGTTATTAGAAGACTGGCTTCAAGAAGAAGGAATTTCACCTAAACGAGTTTTAGAGTTTGGAACGATTGAAGCGATACTCGCATGTGTAAAATCAGGTATGGGCATAGCAATTATGATGAAATCTATTTTAAATGGTCATAAACATGACGTATCATTCAACCCTTTACCAAATAGCTTCAAAAAAATCCCTACTACTTTTATTACTAGAAAAGATATTTTTCACTCAGCTGCATTACAAAAATTTATGGAGATGACCCACAATGCGTGAAAAGAAAATACGTGGTATGAAACGAAAAACAAACACTATGATAAAACGAATTGAGGAATATACGAATACATTCCCTTCTACTTTCTATCATGATGAATATTGGTATATGCCTTTACCTGTTTCACAAGCTTTTATTAACTCTCAAAAAAACACCTAGGAAAGTAAAGAGATTGTGTATTCAAACTTTATTAAATCAAGCAAACCAATTATTGAAAATGAAACCGAACGACACAAATACATATCGAGTTGTAGTTATGATTTCCATTGCAGATTTATGGCGCTCTCAAATTATCATATTTAAAAACGATGACTACTTTCATACTTTTTTCCATAGAAATAGTGAATTACAAAAATGGATTCCGCTTTCAAATGAATCTGTTTTTTGGGAAAAATGGGGAATTAAAATTTGGCATACCGTCAAAACATTGCACTTTCAAGAAATCATTCATGACGAAGATGAATGCTCTAAAAAAGAGATTTGGTTTATTGGAGAATTAGCGTGAAGAATGCACTGAACTCTATTATTTGAATCTACCCTGAAACAGTAACCACTCATTTTACATCATAGAAAAAGGTATACCTAAAATATTGGTATACCTTTTTCCCTATTTATTTTCCTTTTAAAACACTATGTAACCGATCCGGATAATTTGTAAACATTCCTGTAGCACCCCATTTAATTAACAATCTCATATCTGGTTTCTCATTAATTGTATACGGATGAATAAGCAGGTGATTTTCCCTAGCCTTTTTCATATATGACTCATCAATAATTAACTCTCCATTATCATTACGTAAGTTTGGCCCAATACCGACTGCATACTTTTTAATTTCTTGAAAATCATCATGCGTTACACTTTTCGGCTCATGTGTAATGCCAGACCATTCAACAATCTCGTTGTTATCATTTGGATAATACCAAAGTAGTTGGACTAACGGAATATTTTCATTCATACTATGAATCTTTTTTAAGCTATCTTTACTAAATGATTGAATCATAACACGACTAGAAGACATGTTCTGACCTATTAAATTATATTTTTTTAATAACGCTAATAATTTCTCTTCCATTCCTGGATACACATCTGGCGATTTTGTTTCAATATAATACTTCATACTTCTTCCGTACTTCTGAAAGATTTCTTCAAGAGTCGGAACTTTTTGACCAATATACTCTTGCTTAGCCTTTTCTGGATAAGCTTTATTGAACCATGACCCTGCATCTAAACTCTTTATTTCACTTAACGTTTTATCTCGTACTTCACCTGTACCATTTGTAGTTCGATCAACTGCTGTATCATGCATTGCAATTAATTGGCCATCCTTTGTTAATTGAATATCTAACTCCAAATAATCCGCTTTCATTTTTTTCACAAGATCATAAGAAGTAAAAGTATGCTCAGGTGCATGTCCACTTGCTCCGCGATGTGCAATATTTAAAAACTTATTCGTATTCCATTCATGCTTCCCTTCTGATTTCGCATGAACAGCTCCCCCAGCAAAGATACTTCCCGTCATAAAGAAAATAACTAAAACGCTAATAATTTTTCTCATCCTTCTAACCCTTCCTACGTTGCAAATTTCAACAAGCTAATGAGATTTACACGAAATAGAAGACATACTTTCATTATTTTTATAAGCCTATATTAAAATTCCAATCTTACAAATATATTTTCTCTATGTTATTAATAAAGAAAACTATTTCATTCCTATAGCCTCCTTTTCACATGTAACTCCCTATTGTGTACGGTTCATTCAATAAAAAAAGCCATAATTTATTTAGAGGACACTCCTGTATCCCTAAATAAATTTATGGCTTTTCTCAAATATCTCCGGCCTCTATTAACTTGTCGAAATTAATCATACCAAACCTATTAAATTTTGTGAATATGATTTTTTAATAAAGTAAAACTTCAATCAACCAAGTTTTATGCATCCTCCATTGAGTATTAGTCCACACTGATCAGACTTTTATGGACAATGATTAGCTATAATGTCTTTTTGTTTTTATCAACTATTTTATTTACATAATATTATTATCTTTTATAACAACTTTCATTTTTTACAATTCTTAGTTAAAAAGTGGATAATTTATATACAACCACACTTCCTTATTTATTTGAAAATTTCATAATAAATTGTTCATAACCTCTTCAAGTACTGTGTTTATTGGAGATATAACCTCTTTCCCTGAACGCCACCCTATAAAGCCATCAGGTCTAATCAATACAGCACCTCCATTCTCTATCCCATATAATTTGCTAAAAACATCTTCTTGAGCAATAAAGTCTCCACTTAGACCAACTCGATACACTTTTATATTTATTCCTAATTTAGATGAAGCATCATGTGCAGCTTCATCCCAAGAACAATTTTCTATTCCTGTAAGTAATACAAAATTGTTACCGAATAAGTCTAGTATAGAAGCTTCTTTCCCTTCATACACCCCAAAAAAATGTGGTGCTCGCGTGCCAGGTCTTCCGTTCAACTCTACTACATCCATTCTATGCGGAGTGTTGGAGTCATCTATAATCGCCTCTGAACAATACTGATACCCAACAGTTACAGCTAAACCATCCATATTATTCAAACTGCCTTCCTCTCTATTCGCAGCACGAAATAATAAACTACTCGCATAATCCGTCGTTAATTTTGCAACAGGGTATCTCTCATCATGGTATGTTTCTAACAATTTCGGTTTTGCTTTCCCTTTTATAACAGCAGCTAACTTCCAGGCTAAATTATGCGCATCTTGTATTCCCGTATTTGAACCAAATCCTCCTGTTGGCGGCATAATATGTGCAGAATCACCAACTAAAAAAATGCGATTATCTTGAAATTTTATCGCTGTACTTTCACTCGCTTCCCACGGTAGAACACTTAATATTTCTGATTCAACATTTGTACTTCCAATTGCTGTTTGAATAATTTGTTTACAACGTTCTATATTGAAATTCTCTGGCCCCTCTCCTTTTAATGGATCGTAGGCTACATGATAAATCCATTTTTTTACGTTATCAACCGGGATGAGTGCACCAAGAACCTCCGGATGAAGTACCATAGAAAAACCGAATGCGTCTCCTTGTATAAACTCACTTAAATCAGCTTCAAAATAAATATTCATATAATAGCCACCAATGGTTCCACGACCCTCAGTTTTAATCCCTAACTGCTCACGTATTTTACTTTTCGCCCCATCTGCTGCAATTACATAATCACAATGTATGACACTCTCTTTTTCTGTTTCACGATCTCGAATCGTTGCTTTTACCCCGTTCTCATTTTGTTCAAATAAAATTAATTCATGATAAAAAGATAGTTCTCCGCCTAATGTCTTCGCTTCTTGTAACATCATTTCTTCTAAAATAATTTGATAACAAGCAGTTTGTTTTGATGCGCTAATCTCTTCTATTTTTTGAAGTAACTTTTCATCGTTTCCATACTGAGTGGCTCTCATTTTTTCCAATTCTTCCTTATTCGCCTCAGCTATTGTACGGACCGCTATTCTTCCTCGGCAATTTTCTAGTGCTTTCCCCGCCAATTTAATTCTATTTTCTAAACCTAATTCTCGAAATAACTCCATTGTACGTAAAGTAAGCCCGCCTGCTTTCGGATGAATTGCAGTAGACGGATGTCTTTCAATAAGTAAGTACCTAATATTATGTTTTGCAAGAAATAACGCAGACGCTAATCCTGATAATCCCCCTCCAACAATTAAAACTGGTACATAATTTGGTTTCATATATTTATCCTCCACATCATTGTTCTGAGCTCAGTATCATAAATATAATTCAAAATGAAATATAGACTTATATTTCATTTTGAATTATCATATAGATAGATTACGCCCCAAAATCCCTTTTACCTTTTCATACATCTATAATCCACCTGAATTGTGTGTGTATGAAAGAGTAAAACAAAAGAACTTACTTTACGTTGAGCCATGTTCTATCATAGAAATCAGAAATAATACAAAAATTATAAGCGATCATAACCTTATGGATTATATAAGGTTGCGATTGCTTATTTTATTGTTAAATCATTTTTCATTTTTAAAACTTCATCTATTGAGTTATGTAGTCCTTCCAATCCCTTTTCTATCCCTCTATAATTTTCAACAATAAAAAATTCATTCGTCTCGATTTTCTTTCCCAATATTGCAGCTCATACAACAATCATGTAGCATTACCGTATCGATGCAATGGTTCATCATCTTAAACCTTTCGACTAATTTATTGGAGGCAAAGTGATTGAAATGAATAAACAAGAACAATTAAATGTTATAAAAAAAGATTTTATTGACTCTCAAAAAGTATTATTAGCAATTGGCGATGAAACAAGGCAAGCTATTTTGTTAGTTCTCATGGAAACGGAATGTCAAACCGGATTACGTGTAGGAGAAATTACGAAGCAAACACACCTTTCCCGCCCAGCAGTATCACATCACCTTAAGATTTTACGAGAAGCTGGTATTATTTTAATGCGAAAAGAAGGCACAAAAAACTTTTATTATATTGATATACGTACAAAATTAGGTTTATTAAAAAATCTTGTGTTAGATATTGAAAAGCTATTGCACAACTTTTATTGAAATAAAGATACGGTATTTGGAGGTATAAGAAATGAGAGCAATGATAATTGATAGATATGGAAAAGTCCCAATGCGTATGACAGAGGTACCTACTCCTAAAATAAATGAGTATGAAGTGCTCGCAGAAATTCATGCAGCTAGCATTAATCCAATTGATTTTAAAATACGCGACGGAAAAGTAAAAATGTTACTGAAATATGAAATGCCCCTAATACTTGGTAATGACTTTTCCGGTGTCATCGTAAAGGTTGGGGCAAAAGTGACTAACTTTAAAGTCGGTGATGAAATATATGCACGCCCAAGAAAAAATAAGATTGGTACTTTCGCGGAGTATATAGCCATTCATGAAAATGATATAGCTTTAAAACCTAATAATTTAAGTTTTGAGGAAGCTGCTTCGATTCCACTCGTTGGCTTAACATCATATCAAGCATTACATGACATCATACAATTACAAAAAGGACAAAAGATTTTAATTCACGCTGGATCCGGTGGTGTTGGTACTTTTGCTATTCAGTTAGCAAAAATAATGGGTGCCACTGTTACAACGACTGCTAGTGAAGCTGGTGTAAATTTAGTAACGTCTCTTGGCGCAGATGAAATTATTAATTATAAAACAGAGAAATTTGAAGATATACTAAAAAATTATGATGCGGTATTTGATACAATCGGCGGTGCAACACTTGAAAAATCATTCAATATTATAAAAAGCGGAGGAAACATTGTTTCCGTTTCAGGCATGCCGAATGCTCGCTTCGGTAAAGAATTTGGTTCAGGATTCTTTAAAACTCTCTTATTTTCATTAGCCAGCAAAAAACTTACCGCACTTGAAAAAAAGCATAATGCTCAATATTCATTTTTATTTATGAAGCCAAGCGGGGATCAATTACGTACTATTGCAAACTATATTAAAGCTGGACAAATCAAACCTGTAATCGATCGAGTTTTCCCTTTTGAAGATGCTCAAAAAGCAATGGAATATTCAGAGTCTGGAAGAGCAAAAGGAAAAATAATTGTAAAAATGAAATAATAATAAAACCTCCATTTTCTTAAAATGGAGGTTTTAAATTTGCTGTTAAATAGACATTGTGCAATGAAGTCCTTACAATAGATTGCAAGGGGAAATATTATATTATACTTTTAGTTAACTTTACAAAGAATACATACGTACAAATACATATCCTAATTACAAAAGAGGAGGAGATAAAATGACTAAAAATAATGAAGCTGGTTGGAATTTAGATAATAGTTATACGACTTTACCACAATCATTCTATACAGAAATCCCCCCTACTCCCGTAAGTTCACCGGAGCTAGTTAAACTAAATCATTCACTAGCAATATCTCTCGGCTTTAATCCTGAAGAATTGAAAAAAGAAGTTGAAATTGCTATTTTCGCTGGTAATGCATTCCCTGAAGGAGCTCATCCATTAGCTCAAGCGTATGCCGGTCATCAATTCGGACATTTTAATATGTTAGGCGACGGTCGTGCCCTTTTAATTGGCGAACAAATTACTCCTTCCGGTAAACGTTTTGACATTCAACTGAAAGGTTCTGGCCCTACTCCGTATTCACGCCGCGGTGATGGTCGTGCTGCACTCGGTCCGATGCTACGTGAGTATATTATTAGTGAAGCAATGTATGCACTTGATATTCCAACTACTCGAAGTTTAGCAGTTGTCTCAACTGGCGAACCAACATATCGTGAAACAAAGTTACCTGGAGCAATTTTAACTAGGGTTGCTAGTAGCCATATACGTGTTGGCACATTTCAATATGCTGCCGCTCGTGGTTCTATCGAGGATCTTCAATCACTAGCTGACTATACGATCAAAAGGCATTATCCAGAAATTGAATCTCATGAAAATCCATATACTGCATTACTACAAGAAGTCATTAAAAGACAGGCAAGTCTTATCGCTAAATGGCAACTTGTTGGATTTATCCATGGTGTAATGAACACTGACAATATAACGATTAGTGGGGAAACGATTGATTACGGTCCTTGTGCATTTATGGACAATTACGACCAAGGAACCGTATTTAGCTCTATTGACACACAAGGCCGTTATGCATATGGAAACCAACCATATATGGCTGCTTGGGATCTCGCTCGTTTAGCTGAATCTTTAATACCTATCCTACATGAAGATGAAGAAGCAGCATTAAAGATTGCACAAGACGAAATTTCAAAATTTAGCGTACAGTATGAAAGCAATTGGTTCCTTGGAATGAAAAAGAAATTAGGACTATTTAGCAACGAGGAACAAGATCAATCACTTATTGAGCAACATTTAAAAATGATGGAGAAATATAAAGCGGATTATACAAATACCTTCCGTTCTTTAACTCTCGATACGTTAGAAAATACCCCTCTATTCGAAAGTCCAGAATTTAAAGAATGGTACGGACTATGGCAATCTCGATTAGAAAAACAAGAAGAATCAAAAGAGAACGCCTATGAGATGATGAAAAATAATAATCCGTCGATCACTCCAAGGAACCACCGTGTGGAAGAAGCATTAGAAGCAGCTGTTACAGATGGAGATTATAGCGTAATGGAGAAACTTCTTGAAGCTTTATCAAATCCTTATGCTTATTCTGCAGAGCAAGAAGAATACTGCGTTCCACCTGCGCCGACGAATCGTCCTTATCGTACTTTTTGTGGGACTTGATTGTTTAATATGTAACAAGGTGTGTTCATACCAATTGTGTGAACGCACCCTTTTTATATCCCCCACTCAACTAAAACTTTAAAATGCACATCCCCCGATGCCATTTCTTTAATCCAAAACAAATTCTACACTATTCCAATAGACTTACTCGTAAGCTTGTTAAACAAATATTGAGAAATATAAAACATCATTTCTAAATATTTTTATTTTTGATACTATATTTTATAAGAATATTCAAAAAGTGAGGGGATTTCATGAACGTTCAACTACAAGGTAATGAACAAATTACAAAATTATTTAATGACTGGTATTTGGCTATGCTAAAACAAGATGTATCCCAAGCGACAAACTTAAAGCATGAAATTGAGGAAAAGGAACTAAACTTCGAGGAAGATGAAAATTTAGCATTATATCATTCCTTACTAGAGTTTCGACATAAAGTTTTGACAGATAGTTTAAGTATTTCAAAAGATAGCTTTGATAAAATAGATTCTTACGTAATCTCATCCAATCATCCACTGTCTTACTACTATCACTTCTTTAAAGGCATTTATGCAACTTTAACCACAGACTATAACATAGCTAGCGAACATTATGAACAGGCTAAGTTATTATTAGTAAATAACACTGATAATCTAGAGCATGCTGAATTTTATTATCGAATGGCGATTTTCCATTATCACTTTTACCAACCAATTGAATCCATTGAATATGCAACTAAAGCTAAAGAGATTTTCGATAAACAAACTGGCTACGAAGTTAAAGTTGGATTATGTAAAAATACATTAGGTGCCTCATTTGTATATTTAAAACAATATGAACAAGCGGAAGAACAATATAATTCAGCAATACACCTTTTACAAAAATCTAATGAAAAAGAATTAATTTTAAGTGTACGTAATAATTTGGGTTGGTTATATGCGAGTCAAAACCTCTCCACACTCGCAATCCGTCACCTATCAGAAGTAACTGAAAAGAAGCCTACACATTTCAAAGCTCTCTTCTTGCAAGCAAGAGAACACTCTAAACTAGATGAAACAATTATCGCTGAAGGATTAATCCAAAAAGGGTTAAAAATTTGTACGGAATTAAATAATGAAGAATATATATATCATTTTAAAATTCTAAACGAACTAAATAATAATGTTGGTTCTGAAGAATTAGAAACAATTATTCTTAAAGGAATTACGTTTTTCGACAAAGAATTATTATATAACTACACTCAAGAATACTCAGAAAAATTAGCTGTTAAATTTTATAGTGAAAATAACCACATTAAGGCAAGTGAATATTTTCATAAAGCGTTACAAGCAAAAGAAAAAACGTTTGAGAAAGGGGCATTGAAATGATAAAAAAAATTAGCTCTGTTTTTTTAGGACTATCTGTTTTCGGTATTTTGGCTACTGGTATTCATAGTTCATTTACATACCAAGCGGGTCATGCTGATCTTCCTGCACCACAAAGACCTGACCTTGTTCAATCCGTTGGCGTAAGTACAGACTACAACTCAACAACAACTGAAAAAGCACTTTAAAAAATGAAAGACCTTCAATTAAGAAGGTCTTTTTAAATACGCTTATTTAGAATATTTCCCTTTCATGCAGGTTTTATTTTCTCATCAACTCCGCAATCCTCTTACTCCCCTCACTACCAACTTTCTCAAGTTTCTCCACAACTAAATTCCGTCTCTCTATAGAATGATTTTGACTTAACTTCGCTTTTCCTTCTATTTTATTTATCTTTATTTTAAACCCAACTATCCCCTTACTTAACCCTGCCATATAATCCGGGTCTACATCATCAAGTGAGTAGGTGCTCTGTGGATCTTCATATTTATGTACTAAGTCTTGAAGAGAATTTAATAATTCCTGTTTATCTTCAACAACTTCTAACTCTCCATATACATGTACTGCAACATAGTTCCATGTTGGTACAGCTTTGTTTGTTTCATACCATGACGGAGAGATGTAACTATGCGGCCCTTGAAATATAGCTAATACTTGCTGATTCTCACTATCTTTCCACTGTGCATTCGGACGTGCGAAGTGACCATATAACGTGAGCGTTTCCCTATTTAGCAACAACGGTAAATGCGTTGCATATGGTTCCCCGTTATGTTGAGAAAATAATGTCGCAAAGCTATTTTGTTCAATTGTTTCGTACTTCATCTCTTCATCTTGTATTGCAAAATATTTTGGTATGTACATTAGCTCCCTCTTTTCCGCTCTTTTCTATTTTCTTTCCTATTATATTTAGTAATCGCATCAATCAACAGGGCCAGTTTGTCATTATTTTATAGTGGCAGCATTCAATTTAATAAGAATAGGTCGCATGTACTTAATGCGACCTTAGTTTATTTTTCCAAATATATTTGTAATAAATGCTGTTTTACCTTCGCCATAGCTCGATCGATTTTTCGACTCTCTTGCTAACTCTTCCTTCAAGTTTCCATACTCATTAGCTACTTCAGTATGTTCACGCAGGTAATCTCGAAACGCTATATGCCTTCTCAACTCTTCACTATTTTTATCACACACATATAAATGATGTTCCATCCAAACTGTATTTCCCTCGTTCCATGGAACGAACGCATCCTTTCTTCCAAACGCTTCTCTTCCTTTAAAGCTCCATTCTAACTGATGATAGTACCCTATCTTCTCCAGTTTTTTTACTACCTCATGAAAAATTTCGTACTCTTCTATTACAACATCAATATCTAATATTGGTTTTGATGCAAGCCCTTTAACAGATGTACTCCCAACATGTTCAATAGATACAATGCTGTCTTCCATTACATTGTTAATAAGAGTGTGTATTTTATTAAATTCACTTTCCCATTTGACATCATATTCTTCGATAGCAATTCTCTGCTTCAACGTATCCCTCTTCTCAAAATAAATTATAACCGTTGAATATGAGTATCCTTAAAATCCGTCTCATATTTCAACCCATATCCAAACATTCGATCCATTCCAATATGTGCTATCCATATTAAACCAATCATAATAACTATATCTATCTTACAATAAACACCTATGATAACAATTAATATCGATATGATATATGTGTGAAATAAATTATAAATGTTAGCACCAACGTGATTATTGATCCCATACGCTAACATGGATAAATCCGGCGCTAAAAGGAATACAAAAAATATAATCCAACTAAATTCATATATCGAATACATATAAATCGTGGCTAAAAATACAACCATTCCTTCAAAATGTACAATACGTTTTTGCATTATTTATCATTCCTCTATTTCAAATGAAATGCTTATCTCTTATTTTTCTATATTTATTGATAAATTTTCCCTTTGTATTTTTGACCAAACTGTCGCTAATATTGGCCCTGCAATGTTATGCCATACTGCCGCTAATACACTTGGGAGTGCAGCAGCCGGTCCAAAATGCAAAATACTTTCCAGCTATATTACTTATCGCTTCTAGTATTTTCATCCACTCAGCCCCTATCTTTTAATTGAAACACCTTATTCGGATTCAAAATATTTTGCGGATCAAGAGCTTTCTTTATTTTCTCCATTACAAATAATGCCGCCCCATGTTCTTCTTCTTGATACTTTCGTTTTCCGATTCCAACGCCATGTTCTCCTGTACACGTTCCTCCTCGTTTAAGAGCATACAGAACGATACTTTCGTTTATTTCGTCTGCCTTCTTCACTTCCTCTTTATCATTTGTGTCAATCATTAAGAGTACATGGAAATTCCCATCCCCAACATGACCGAGAATACCACCAATAAGGCCTACTTTATCTAATACCTCTTTCGCATGTTGAATTGCGCCAGCTAATTCCGAAATTGGCACACATACGTCTGTACTCATTAGCTTTTTACCAGGATAACTATGCACGTAAGAGTACGCTAAGTTATGTCTTGCATCCCACAGTTTATTTCTCGCTGCTGTTTCCGTCTCAAACGCAATTTCTATACATTTATGATCAAGAACGATTTCTTTCGTAAATTCAATATCTTGCTTTAACCCTGCTTCATTGCCGTGAAACTCTAAAAACAGCGTCGGTTCTTCTCTGTAACTTGTTTCATTGTAATGATTTACTTGTTTCATAGATAATTCATCAACGAGTTCAATTCTCGCGATTGGAATACCTGCTTGTAATATGTTAATTACAGCTTCTACTGCATCATTTATAGTTGGAAACGATGCCCTGGCAGCCATAACATGCTCTGGTATACCATATACTTTTAAAGTTAATTCTGTAAAACATCCAAGCGTCCCTTCTGAACCTACGAAAATACCATTTAAATGATAACCTGATGATGACTTCGCTGCTAAATTCCCCGTATGTATTATGCCTCCATCAGCTAGAACCACTTCTAAATCACGAACTTGATCACGCATTACGCCATACTTAACCGCTGTCGTTCCGCTTGCATTTGTAGCAGCCATTCCACCTAACGTTGCATCGGCTCCTGGGTCTACACTAAAAAACAAACCGTATTTCTTCAGTTCTTTATTGAGCTGAGAGCGGGTCACTCCTGGCTGTACTCTCACAAGAAAATCTTTCTCCCTTATTTCAAGTATTTTATTCATAAGAGAAAAATCCATTGTGATTCCCTTTTCATACGGAATTACATGTCCTTCTAAACTAGAGCCTACCCCAAATGGAACGACAGATCTTTTATGCTCACTCGCTACTTTCATTATCCCGCTAACCTCTTCGGTCGTTTTTGGAAAAACAACTACATCAGGTAAACTACTAGTATGGTAAGATTCATCTTTACTATGTAACTCTCTTACTGTCTCATTTATTACTACTCGCTCTTCAGGAAGTATATCCTTTAATTCATTTACTAAATGCTCAATTGTTATTTCCATAACTAACTCTCCTTTTTTAATTTTAAAATAAGTATACCATTTTTATACAAAATAATTAGAAAAATGAGATTTTTTAACTTTAAGCATACAAAAAAGAACTTGCAGCACTCGCTACAAGTTCTTTTTAAACTACATTTTATATGACTTCTTTATTAACAACATAAACCAAATTAAAGTAACTGCCATCAATGAATGAGAGAAACCTACAATATACGTTAACCCTTTAAAATCCGCTCCATTTAATTGAAGAAGCCCTCTCGCTGCCAGCGAACCTAACATTAAAGTTAATGCAATGTTATGTAAAACAAACCATTTATTAAATCCTTTCACTTCATGAAACGCGAATACTTTTGCTAATCCTAAAGCAATTAAAAAGAAGAAAAAACCAAGTACAAGTGTATGTGTATGTAAAAGATTTAATAAAGTAGAGCCTAAAATCCCTTTATACTTCCCATACTCCCTAGCAAATATTCCTGACAATAAACCGATAATTAAATACGTAAACGATGCATTATATAATTTTTTCATTATATACCTCCTTGAGTAGAATGTGTAGTGTGTCATATTTAGTAATAATGATAGTTATATAGTAAAAACTCCTAGTCACCTAGGAGTTATTGTATAAGCATCTCACTCTTTACAATCAAATCTAATTATAAAATATCCTTTTATACAAAACAAACGAACTTTATGTGAACAAGTAGAGCGTAATTAAAATATGTTGCACTTTTGTATTACGCAATCCATACTAATTGTTATAACATTTAAAGGTGGTGCAATAGATTGATAGTTCTTGAAACTGAACGACTCACTCTTCGTTGGCTCGATATAAAAGATGCTCCGTTTATTCTTGAATTAGTAAACGATCCTGCATGGATTCAGTTTATTGGCGATAAAGGGGTTAGAAACTTAGAAGACGCAAAAAATTATATCGTAAACGGACCAGTCGATATGTATAACAAACTCGGATTTGGCCTTTACTTAGTAGAAAGAAAAGAAGACCTCACGCCACTTGGCATGTGCGGTCTTATTAAAAGAGATTCATTAGAAGATGTTGATATCGGCTTTGCCTTTTTAGAAAAATTCCGTTCAAAAGGATATGGCCACGAGTCTGCTTCTGCGGTAATCGAATACGGTGTACAAAAATTTGGACTGAAACGAATTGTAGCAATTACTTCAATAGATAACACCGCCTCAGGAAAGCTTTTAGAAAAAGTAGGATTGCAGTTCGAAAAGATAATTTCAGACTCAGGAGAAGATTTAAAATTATTCGGGTATAACGTATAATACTTAAGACGCAATTCATTGAACCTCTTCCTATAACTGAAGGTTTTGGCAAGGAAAAGAACAGCCAATTACTTAAAAAGTATTTCTGGCATTTGTTCCACGAGCAGACAACCAAAATGGTGTCCTATATTTTATTGCAAGAATTCCTAAATCTCCCCAAAATTCATTTTAAATTTATAATGAGTGAGTTCATTTGCATATAAAAAAGACAGGGATAATTAGAATATTACTTCATTGAAAAAAACAAAAAGGAACCCTTTACGGATTCCTTTTTGTTTTTCACTCTTTTTCAAACAGTGCATTTTTGCACCTAACTTTAGTATAACCTATAATTTCTATAAAATAAATATGATTTATTATTATGTCCAGGAATTATTTTAAGCCACTAGATACTGCTGTCCAGAATTGTTTATTCTCCTGTCCTATTGCATAAACGGAAACCCCTGCAAGATTCTTTGTGATTGTATAGTGAGTTTTTTGTTTAATACTTGTTTCATCCTCATACCAAACTTCATGCTTATGATTATTTTTATCCGTATACGTAAACACCATCGAACCAGACGCTCCATCACGACGCGGTTTTGCATTTGTTTTTTGAATAAGTTCATTTGTGTCCTTCCAAGCAAGCATTTTGCTATTACTTTTATCACTCAAATCCCAATCATTTCCGTATGCAGGGATACCCATAATAATTTTTTTATTATCTACCACTCTAGTAGTGTAATTTAGATTTTCTTCTAACCATGGCTTACTAATAGTAGATCCTGGTTGACTCCATGTACCATGTTCATCGTAAGTCATTACTTGAAGAAAATCTACATTTTCACCTAATTGAGCATAATCAAATGGCCATGTCCATGTATTCTCACGATCATCCTCATTCTTGGCAGGAACCGATACCATAACAGAATGACCTGAACCATGGAATTTTTTTGATGTCTCTTTTACAAAAGTAGTAAGTAAGTCCCGATCTTCTGACTTAATATTTTCTAAATCAATATTTACGCCATCATACTTATATTTAACAACTATATTATATATTTGATTTATTAATTTTGTTCTTTTCCCTGAATTAGAAAGAACGTTATGAGCTAAATTCTCGTCAAAGTAATTAATATCATTATTAAAGTTAGATAAAGCTGCATAAATTTTTATTTTATTTTTTTGCGAATAGGACAATACTTCTTTAGGTGCTTCCCCTTGCACAGTACCATCTGCATAAAAGAAAAAGTTATCTGTTGATACTTGATTCATTGCTGGTTGTGTTACCTTTAGAGAATCAGTGGATGTACCATATAAGGTATACCCGAGAACAATAGGTTGTTCTGTGCTATCGGCAGAAACTAACATAGTATTGTATGCTAGAATTGCAGATAGGCTGAAAGCGATTATGTACGGTTTTAACTTCATTTTTCTATCTCTCCTTTTTTGAGTAATATATATTCACGAATATAAATCTGATTATCTTTATAAAAAGATTATATAGATACAATATAAATTACTCTATAGTAAATTACCTCAACTGAAAAATTCTCTCCCTTCATCACTCCAAGTGTTTACACCGTGTAAACACCACAAACAAATAGTAACCCTAAGTATTTTTAATGTCAACACTCATTTTTATTGTGTGCAATAGACAATACTAAAAATTCTAGACCAGATATATAATCTTGCTTAAAATTAAGAATTTCACAAAAAGATAGTTACAACGTGTTAACACACATATATAATTCAAATCGCTAGGGTATTTACACGATGTTAATACCTTTATCCTCTCTAAAAATGATAGTTTGTACACTATACAAAAGCTCTAAGGAACTTGTTGAATGAAAAAATTCAGGAAATAACAAACATTACTTAGCAAGTACTTTCAGTTTAAAAGAAGGTATAGTTTTTACATTAGTAAATACAGACGCAGCTGAGAATTTGAACACTAAAACGAACATACGCACAAAAACCAAAATCACAAACTCGTTACTAAATAAGCAATTTGTTTAGTAAGGTAATAATATAAACTGATACTATATGTTTTTATATAACCTGATTACCATATGACTAATATTGATTTGTAATTTATTTCATATTAAAATGGTGAGTAATATTAATAAATAAAAACTATTTACAATATGGAGTGCAAATTAATGGTCTCAACACGGAAACAAGAATTAGAACAGATGCGTAATGCTAGAAGAATACAAATTTTAGATGTTGCATTGGAGTTGGCCTTAGAAAAGGGATTAATGGATATCACTATTGTGGATATCGTTAATAAAGCAAAAATTAGTAGAGTTACCCTTTACAAATACTATAAATCCATTCATGAAATTTTATTTAATATTCAAATCCGAATCTTAACAGAGTTACTAGAAGCTGAAAAAGAAGAAGTACAAAACGGAACTAACGCTTTCGAAAAGATGGAATCTATGTTTAAATTTATTAGTCATCAATATCAAACAAACTCCTCCCAATTCCGCTTCATAGGCTTGTTTGATCAATTGTATTCTAAATCGTATCCTACACCAGAGTTAGAAGAAAAATATACATCTATTACAGGGCAAGCTTTATTCACATTACAAGAATTAATCGAAGAAGGAATACAAGATGGTTCATTCCGTAAAGATATAGATCCTCGATTACTTGCCTTAACCATTACCCATATCTTATTGGGTACCTTATATCGAATGGCTACGAGAAGTGATGTGTATGAAAAAGAAAGTATTGACTGCTCTGATGAACTGTTACAAACTTTAATTAACTTTTTAATTACTTCTGTTTCTCACAGATAACTATCTAGGCTTCTTCACATTTAGAAAAGCTATTTATATTTTAGGTTGAAGGTCTAACTAATTATCTATTGATAAATAAGTATAAAAAAGAAGTTCTACTCAATATAGATAGAACTTCTTTTCACTTTACTTCACATATACGGAGTTCTCACTTATTCATTCCACATCGTGTTTAAAAACATGAGAAACTCATCTTCATTTACAGGTTTACTGTAATAATAGCCCTGAATTAGATAGCATGCATTTTGTTGTAACACTGTTAACTGTCCCTTCGTTTCCACCCCTTCTGCTATCACTTTCATATTTAAAGTATGCGCTAGTGAAATAATGGTTTGTATAATTTCATCTCCATCAGTAGAAGTTTCGATCCTATTAACAAATTCTCTCGGAATTTTCAAAGTATCAATTGGATACAGTGGCAGATACGCTAATGAAGAATAACCTGTACCAAAATCGTCAATTGATAAATGTACACCATATGATTTTAATGCTTTTAACTTCGATAAAGTTTCTTTTTCATCTACCATTGCTATTCGCTCTGTTAATTCCAAATCAATAGAACTAGCAGGTACTCCTATTTCTTCTATGGTCGATATAATTATTTGGACAAAGTCTTTCTGTTCAAACTCTATAGCTGATAAATTTATCCCCATCTTTAGATTTGAATAGCCCGCAGAATGCCATTCTTTCAGCTGTCGACACGCTTTCTGTAATGTCCATTTCCCAATTGAAATAATCTGCGACGTTTCTTCTGCGATAGGTATAAACTCAAAAGGAGAAATCAGCCCGAGCTCTGGATGTTGCCAACGTAGTAAAGCCTCTGAACCAATAACCTTACCTGCCTTACTATCAATCTGTGGTTGATACAATAAAAACAACTCATTATTTTCAATTGCATTTGGTAAATCCTGTTCTAATCGTAATCGACGGGTTATTTTTCGAGATAATGTCTCGTCATACATACAAACAGCATTGTTACCTTTTTCCTTTGCACTATACATAGCAATATCAGCATGTTGTAAAAGTGTAGTAGTATTTATTCCTCCAAACGGATACACTGCTATTCCTATACTAAGAGATAAGTAAAAACTATGCTGATTTACTACAAATGATTCTTCAGTTATACGAAATAAAGTTTCACACAAATCCAATAGCTGTTGCTCTGTTTGGTTATGGATAATGATCGCAAACTCATCTCCCCCTATTCTTGCTAGAGGAATAGTCGGTGACAGACATGTCCTAAAACGGTTGGCAACTTCTTTTAAAACCCTGTCACCAATCGAATGACCCAGTGTATCATTAATAGTCTTAAAGCGATTCAAATCAATATACAAGAGCCCAAGCTTATCCTGTGTTTTTTGTGCACGCTTAATAGATTTTTCTAATTCTTGCTGGAAGAATATACGATTTCCAATCTCCGTCACCGTATCATGGAATGCAAGATAATTTATCTCATCCTGCTGTTGTTTCATCCTCGTTATGTCTTTTACCATTACATAACTCCCAAAGGTTTGTCCTTCTATCATAATAGGAACTATAGTGACATACCAAAAGAGTATATCCTTCTCATTGTTATTTTTCACACGTAACTGTAACGAAGATGAACTACATCGTTTTCCTTTCTTTATAGCCGATTCCAATTCAGATTTATCCTCATCTAAAAAAATAGAGAAGCACTCTTTCCCTATTAATACAGCACTGTCTTTTCCTAATAACATACTTCCAGCCTGGTTTATATTTAATACGGTACCATTTGAATCAATCGTTAATATAGGATCCGGATGATACTCATATAGTGACTTAAATCTCTCTTGATTTTTTACCAAATCATTAGATTTGTTTATTAAATCCATTGTTCTTTGAGATACTGTTTGTTCTAATTGATTATTAAACACTTTTAATGTTTCAGTTAAATCTTTGTTTTGCATTCGTACGATTGTATGACGAATCAGTACAAATACAAAAGCAATACAATTTCCCATAATCAGTGTAGATGAAGAAGTTTGCTCTTTCAAAGTAAAGCCAATTAAAACTGTAACTGCAAGATAAGGGAAAATGACAAGAATTTTCTTTCCAAATGTCGGATTAATAATAAAATAATTTCTTTTAGAAGATGCATTCTTTGGAATTGTAGCAGCAATAGCGATAAATAATAGGAAAACTCTATACAAACACCTTAATAATATAACTGAACGATCTGATAAATCGTCTTGTAAATAAAAATACAAGTAGTCCGTAATAGCCAATCCGGTTAATACTAGGATAAAAATAAACAATTTACTTTTTGTATTGAAAATAGCTGGTCGAAAGATTAGGGTAACTCCAAGTAATAGAAGCAATAAATCTAAAATCGGAAAAATAAATGAGAGAAAAACATCTCCAATTGATAAAAATAAGATATTTGCAGAAGGTTTATTAAATAGGTACCACTCTAATGTAAAAATAGCAGTAACAACAATACATAAATCACAAAGTAAATACGCTTTCTCCCACTTGTTACATTCCATCATGATTTTATAAAAGAACGCAAAGAGAAAGAAGAATAAGAAAAACAACAAAAATACATCAGAGATATTAAAATTTTGTATTGGCAATTCCACATTAAGTACTTGAAAAGCGGATATGAAATTCCCTATCAAGAAACACCCTATTGCAATAATAATGCAAACCCAGAATACTTCTAACTTAATTTTTCTAGCTAATATAGAATACAGTAATGAGATAAACACAGTAGTTTCAATGACTAAAGATGATAGTCGGATATTAAAATCTGATACGAAATAATGATTGGGAAAAACAAATAAAAATATAAAGCAAAAGCTTATATAAGCTATTAAAGCCAATATCAATACATAAAATTGCACATATGCATGTTTACGCAATGGACTCACCTTCTTGAGTTTTTTCTATACTTTTATTAAAAAATGTCTTGATAGTGGCACAACTCCTACTAATTAAAATGTGTGCCACCTATTATCCATATTATGACCTTTTTAAAAGATTTCTTTCTACATACAACAGTCTTGTTAATTTTTTGTATATGTTTACAATTTTTAATACCGAGGATTCCAAAAAGGATAAGTTGAAAAATGTAGTTTTTTAAGTGTTTGTGCATAGTAAATTTGGATGGTACAACTTAACTACTCTTTAAATATGAGATAGAATATAATCCTCTATTGGATTATATTTAGTTGCTAACTATCACACTTAAAAGAAATGAAAATATACTATCATTAACATGGAAATTCGAATTAATTTACGAAACTAACTGTAACTATTATAGTTACAACCAAGATTGATGTCAATTTCAAATCTCTCCCCTTTTAATGGACAAAAGGCATGAAATATTGAACAATAATACGATATTTATAAAAAGAAGGTAATGTTTTATTTCCTTACTCAAAGAATTATAAATGATTTAGGATTAGGTGAAGCTGATTCTGATATTGCATCTCAAAAAAGAATGTTACTCTAAAAATAGAATTATGAAAGGAATGATGGATGAATAATGATTAACTAATTTATATTTTAAGTTGAATTTTATAACTTCAAACTACAAAATATAGGGTTAGTCTATCCATTTTTAAAATTCAGTTCATACTTTATTTGTCATGATTCAAATAATTAATAAGTACTTATTAATTATAGACGAAAGACTAATCCTTCCGATTACAAATTGGGGGATTTTTTTATTCCCGTTTTATGTTAGTTGAAACTTATTAATTGTTACATACACCTAACAAATAAAGGAGCGAAAAAAATGAGTACTTCAGACACTATTATTACACATGTAATGCTCTATATAAGTCGTTAATATCCATCAAACTTATATAGAGGAATTAAAAAATGGATGGATGTTCCTCCTTTATATGAAACGTTTCGATATATAAAGGAGGAATTATTATATCAATGATAAAAGTCCAAGACTTAACTTTTTCATACCCACGTAGCTTTGATACTATTTTTGAAGGTGTAAACTTCCAAATAGATACGGATTGGAAACTGAGATTTATCGGTAGAAACGGACGAGGTAAAACGACATTCTTTAATTTATTGTTAGGGAATTATGAGTATAGTGGGAAAATCCTTGCTTCGGTAGAATTCAATTACTTCCCCTATCCTGTTGCAGATAAGAACAAACTTACTCATGAAATCCTTGAAGAAATTTGTCCCCAAACAGAAGATTGGGAATTTCTACGTGAAATATTCTATAAAAAGCTCATTTATATATATGGGACGAACCACTAAATTTTATAGATATCTATTCGCGTATGCAGATTGAAGAGCTTATTCAACAATTTAATCCCACAATGGTTATTGTTGAGCATGATAAGGTATTTCAACAAACAGTTGCAACAAAAACTATATCTATGTAGCTCAAAGCGAACACTTGAAAATATAATCAGTACATCGAATCATTAACTGAAAAATACTTTGATAAAATGATGAAAAAGGCCTAGTTTCTCTATAATACATTGAGAAACTAGGCCTTTTAATAAGAAAAGTAGGATTCTTAAACATTAAATACAGTTTAACTTTTCAATTCTATTTTCACAGATTCATATATTCTTCTAAAGTCAGGTTTTTCTTATATATATTTTCAGCAATATGTCCTACATAGCGAATATGCCAAGGTTCATATGCATAACCTGTAATACTTTCCTTCCCCTTAGAATAACGAATGATAAATCCTGCACGATGCGCATTTTCTTTCAACCATTTGCCTTCCTTCGTGTTCGCAAACGCTAGCTCTAGTTCATTATTTGCACTTTTAGATGAAACGTCCATCGTTAATCCTGTTTGATGTTCACTATGTCCAGGCTTTGCCGAGAAACGATCCGTATGCTCTTGTCCTTTCCTTTTAACATTGTTGGCATACAGAGTTTTTTGATATTCATAGGAACGAAACCCTGAAACAGCATTCAACTGGATCCCCTCTTGCTTAGCTAGAAGGAATAACTTTTCTAGCGCTTCAGCTGCTTCTTTACGCAGATAACTCTTTTCTACCGTTCCACTAAATGAGAATGGTACATTCGGTACTACTAAATCCTTTGGCTTATAGTCTTCGGGCAATCCATATTCCTTATTTACTACAGCCTGTATACTAGCAAAAGAACTTGCTATCTTATTTGAAGTCCCATTTTGCTTACTATTATTCTCATTATTTATGGAGTTTTCACGAGTTTCATAATTTGTCTTTTCTGGTTCTTTACCAATAGATTGATTGGTGTAAACGATAAAGACACCTAGTATCACAATCATACAAGTGAAAATCCCTACTAATTTAATTCTCATTATTCATTTCCTTCCTAACACGCTTACTGTTTCTCGTTCATCATACTTGAACCATATCAAATCCATATTAATTTGACGTGAACTTTTCTTCATACAGTATTCCTTACTAAAATGACAGTATATCTTCCTATTTCTTTGCCACTCTTAAGATTCCAATATATAAAATCCATTCTATTCCTACATATAGAAAAACAATCTGAAAATTTGTATAATAAGATGAAAAGTGTAGCATTCTATTATAGAAAGGTCTTGGTATGATGCTAGGTATTCATGTAAAAAAAACAAAGGAAGAGTTAATTATTTCATGGCAGTTGGCGAAGGTTACGATTCCATTAGGTGATGTGATTGAGGTTACCGAAGATTCTACCTATGCTGGCGTTGAAGAATCAAATGTGATTCGTATTGGAACAGCATATGGTACAACGGATCGTATTTTAATTAAAACGGTAAAACAAAATTATGTATTATTTACTACGAATAAATTTTCGATTTTAAATGCTATTCACGCTTAAAATCGAATGTCCAAACTGACTCAAACAAAATCCGAGTTAAGTTCAAAAATGAAAGGTCTTCTAATTATTAGAAGACCTTCTTTGTAAAAATGATATAGTTATTATGCGTTTCTACGTTTGATAAATAATACAGTTCCAAGAGCTAATAATAAAAGGCCAACGCCCATTGAGATCCACATGGATAAATCTCCACCTGTAACTGGTAATATTCCTGATTTTAATGTCTTTTCTGCTTTTTGTTGTTCTGGTGTTGGAATGCTTTTATCTGGATGCGGCTGATCTGGTTTTGGTTGATTAGGTTTTACTTCTTTAAATTTCACTGTTTGCCCCTTATCTTCGATGTCAACATGTATAGCTACCAAGACATTATCTTGATACAATTCTTCAAACACTACCACTTCTTTACCTTGTAATGCAGAAGCATTAAATGTGAAATCTAGTGTGATAGAACCATTTTTTTCTTTTGCTGTAAATTTAGATTCTACTGTTACTTCTTTACCATCAACTACTAATGGTTTTTTTGTTGCTTTATCCATTAGTTTGCCTTTTACAACGTACTCTTTACCTACGATTAAGTCTTTGTATTCCACTTTATCTTGGATTGTTACAGATTTAGAAGCATCTAACTCTTTAGAACCATCAGCTTTGTTTGTAGCTGTCGTTTTAATAGAAGGCTCTACAAATCGAACTGTTTGACCTACATCGTTAATGTCAGCGTGAGTTGCTATTACTTGACCTTCATGTAACAAGTCTTCAAACACGACTACTTCTCTTCCTTGCTGCTCAGCACCAACGAAAGTAAAGTCTAATGTTACAAAACCATTCTTTTCTTTTGCAATAAATTTAGTCTCAGCTGTTACTTCTTTACCACCAATTAATAATGGTTCGTTAATAGCATTGTTCATTAATTTTCCTTTTACAGTGTACTCTTTACCAACAACTAAGTTAGTATACTCCACTTTATCTTGGATAGTGATAGCATCCTTTGCATGAATCTCTTTTCCACCATCAGCTTTGTTTGTAGCAGTTGTTTTTACTAATGGCTTAACGAACTTAACTGTTTGACCTTTATCATTGATATCAGTATGTGTCGTAACAACTTTTCCGTCTTTCAGTAACTCTTCGAATACTACTACTTCCTTTTCTTCTAAACCAGTTGCATCAAAAGTGAAATCTAGTGTGATAGATCCGTTTGCTTCTTTTGATGTAAACTTAGTTTCAGCAGTTACTTCTTTACCATTTACAACTAATGGTTTATTAGTCTTTTTATCCATTAATTTACCTTTTAAAGTGTACTCTTTACCTACTTGTAGGTCTTTGTATTCCACTTTATCTTGGATTGTTACAGACTTAGAAGTGTGCATTTCTTTTGTGTCATCTGTTTTATCAGTAGCTGTTGTTTTTATTGAAGGAATCTTTTCATCTTTGACAATATGTTTAATGATTTGACCATTCTCTTTGATCTCAAAAGAGAACGTTTCTTCATTCAATACATAACCTTTTGGTGCAACAGTTTCTTTATATGTGTATTTTCCAAATGGTAACTTTTCAAACTTCGCGATACCTTTATCGTCTGTTTTTCCTTTTACTACTTCTTTTCCTGCTTCATTATAAATAGTAAACTCTGCATTTGGAAGTTTGTTGTTTCCATCAGCTACATCAACTTTTGTAATTTCTAGATCACCTTTGATAAGATGATTAACTGCTAATAACTCAATAATTTTCCCATGTTCCTTTATTTCGAACACAATTGGTTCTTTAATAAGAACATAACCATTTGGAGAAGCCTTTTCTACAAATGAATATTTACCATATGCTAAATTTTTGACGTTAACTTCACCATTTTTATCTGTCTTATATTCACCAATAACTTTCCCACTTGCATCTTTTAACTCGAATACTGCACCTTCTAATTTTTTGCTGATATCTTCATTATCTACTTTAAGTAATTTTACATTACCTTTTACTTCGGTATTTTCCACTGTAAAAGTAAGTGTTTTATTGTGCTCTTTAATTTCAAAAGGATACTTTGTTTTATTTTCAATATATCCATTAAGTGTTTTTGTCTCTAAGAAATAATACTTACCATACGTAAGACCTTCAACGTTTGCAATTCCATTTTCTTTTGTTACTACTTTTTTCACTTCTTTTCCATCTTCAGTGAAGACTGTGAATTCAACATTTGGTAAAACCTTTCCTGAATCACTAAGTTTTTTAATTTCGATGTTACCTTTTACTTTATTGTTTACTACTTGAACAGCTCCTGTTTCCCCTGTTTTAACTTCAATAGTTTGTGGTTTATCACCTGAAACATAACCTGTTGGTGCTTTAATTTCTTTTACTGTATATGTACCAATTTGTAGGTTATTTAATTCTGCAGTACCATCAGCACCAGTCGTGATTTTTCCAACTGATTCATTATTTGCATTAAAGACTTCAAATACTGCACCAGCTAGAACTTCCCCATTTTCTCCAACCTTTTTAATTTTTAAAGAACCAGTTGCTTCCCAATTTACTGCAAGATCACCACTAAGCTTTTCTTCATTTCTTTCTAATAATACTGTAGCATTCTGAACAGTATCCGTGCCGCGGTAAGCAATTGCTTGAACTTTAGTTAAATTAGCAGCAACACTTAAATTAAATTCACCTGTTTTTGTGTTCTTAGGAATTTGGATACGGAATTTTTCCCCAACTGAAAGCTGATCTCTCACTTCACCATTTTCACTAACAATTTTAACTCCATTAGGGGCATTTTTCGCTACTACCTTATAAGAACCACTCTTAGCATTTGTTTGTACTGTGTATAGGTTTGTTTCAAAGAACTCACCCTTTAATTCTGCTTTTTGCTTTTCAGCAGGAATCACATTCATAAAAATATCTTGCGTCTCTTCACTATTATTAGCATTACTAATAATAGCCTTAGCTGCTTTTTCAACATTTTTATTCTCATGTTTTAATTCATTTACATCAAGTTGTCCTAATGCATTCCAGACCGCAAGCTGAGTTGCATAATGCGCTTCATTTTTATTAGCTACTCCCAGCTGTTCAGTACTTTTTTGTGGGAAACCATTTAATAAGACCTTATATACTACATTATCTGTTTTCCCCATTTCAGGAAGATCTTCACCATTTGGTGATTTTAATCCAAGAGTTAAGCAATAAGCAATTTGACCACTTGAATTTTTAATAATTTCAGTTCGAATGTACTTACCTAGACTATTACTATAACTCCAGTCCATTGAATATTTTTCATGCGTCATAACTTCTGCACTAGCCCTTGGTAAAAACACATTAAGGAATAATGCCAGTACTGATAATAATGTAAAAACTCTTATAATAACTCTCTTACTCAATTCTGAAACCTCCCTAAAATAAATTTATCTGAGTATATATCGCAATATCTAAAACATTCACGAGCAACCCGATTATCATTATAAAACAACAAATTACAAATATTAAACAAAATTGGCTAAATAGTCATAAAATTTACACATTTTAATATTTTTCAAGTTTTTAAATGAGTTTACTATATACAGATTCCAAAACACGACTGCAATTAACCAGATAAATATGTATGTTAAATATGTAACTAGTAGTTCTTTTGTTCAAGTTAGTAATCTTCTATTTTATCCAACCATTACTGTAAGAAAATCCACCCAATTGCTTTTACCTAATAAATAAAAAAAGGCATCAAAAGTTTCGCTTTGTAATCATATATTTTGGCATATTTAATTATCTTTAAAAGAGGCCACTATTTAAATTACTAGTTTACTTCTTTCCATTTTATTTATAAATATGTACAATTTGTTCAACAAAAAAAGTTCCCTATTTTATATGAGGAAACTTTTTACGTAGTATGAACCTAAAAACCTAAAATCCCTATAATCTGGCGGGCCTTAGCATTATCAATATAATAATGCATCTCTAATCCTCGTCTTTCTGCACGGAGTACGGTTCCCTTTAATTTTGATAGATGCTGTGAAACAGTGGATTGCGGGAGTTTTAATATTTTCGTTAACTGTGTAACATTACACATTTTATGGTGCATTAATTCATTTACAATTTGTAATCGAACGGGATGTGCCATTACCTTTAATACATCTACATCTTCTTCACTGATTTTAACTCGATTTCTATTAGATAGTAATGTTGTCATTTCACATTCTCCTTTATTATTTATTTCTATTTTCCTATTATCCTTATAAGTAGTACTTATAGATGATTACCATTTGTCCTGTTGAGAAAATATATTCTCTTTATTAAATAAAAAAAAGACCCCTATCCTGAAAAACAGTAATTACTACTTCATTGAATTAATGTCCTCTAATTTTCAGCCAAACTATATTTTAGAAAGATTATTTCATAGTCTATTACATGATTTTGAGCAAGGTTTAACATACTTTGTTAAGCGAAAAATCTATAAGAAATCTTCCTTCATTTCGCCTTATACAACTTATACTATTTATTTCTCAACACAAATAAACGAAATTAAATTCCCAATAACGATACCTTCAGCTGTTAATTCTCATTCCTTTGTGAAAGTCCCTCTCTTTAATAACAGGGACTTTTAACTTTCCCCAATTAAAAAATAGCCTTTTCATTTCATTTTCTTGTTACCTCGAATAATATGTACCCCTCTTTTAATCTATTAATTCCTTATTACACTCCTCCATTTAGATATAAGGGGAACTTTTCATTCAAAGAATAAATTATGCAACATTGCATTTGATAACCATTTTCATTGTAACTATAATGATTACAGGTTTGCTATTAATCCAAATATTCTACATGGAGGTTTTATTATGTTCAAAAAAATTATTGTATCTTCTATGGCGCTTACTATGTTCGGTGGAGCTACAACTATGCTAGAGGCACCTACTGCTCAAGCAGCTTCTTATAACTCAACATCATCCTCTTACTTTGATGTCACTCCTGAAGAGGCCGCGGCTTTCTATCAATCTCAAGACTATAAAAAATTAAAAGTATTTATGGATGACTTTGAAGCTAGAAATCCTTATACTCCTGGTGGGGGCTACGCTCAAGGTAGTGTACGTATGCAAAAATTCAACGATGCTCTTAGAAATGCTAAATTAACAAATGTCTACCAAGAATTTATTAGAATCTCATACTACAATCATTATCCAGAACCAAAATAATAACAACGAATAAAATATTTATTATTTCTATAACTTAGCCTAATTTTAAATGTATAGCCTAAAAATAATGATTAGAAACCACTCCTATAAGAGTGGTTTTTCTATTTCCCAATATAATTTAGCTGCATGTTAAGTCACCTTTATTTTGAAATCTTTCATAATGGATATTCTCTCGTTTACACAAACTAGTAGATTAGCGAAGAAAATATCAAAATGTCTTTATAAGTGGTTGGAAGTAATTCTTTTCTGTTTCATAACAAAAAACGAGCACCCTCTCACAATTACATAAGGATGCTCGTTTTTACTTTTATGGGGGACTCTCGGGTCAATATCATCTCTTTCCAGAAGGTAAAAATTAAATCAGCTCATAAACAAGTTTTTTTAAATTTAATTCATAGATCTTACTGCAACTTGGAATTGTCCCTTAGAACCATCATCATTTGAAACGTAAATTTTATATGTTCCAATCGGTAATGGAGATAAAGCATTCCGTACATTTGTAACATTAATTTGTTGTTCTCCAGGTTTTATATAACCACCAACAATTAACTCCGTATTTGGGCCTTTTACACTATACCCCATTGTATTTTGGCCATTATTTTTCATAAAGAAGCTTAAATCAGTACTCCCATTATATACAAAAGAAGTGACAGCCTCTCCACTATAATCCATTGTTTGAGTTAATAATATGTCTGCAGGAACGTGTTCAACTATATTAATTGCATCATTCGTTTTGTGCACTTCTTCAGCATAAGTATTATTCCCTAACACACCAAGTGTTAATGCCGAAATCACTCCACAACTAAGCACTAGTTTATTTAACTTCATTTTAAGTTCCCCCTTGATGTTTGTATTCTATTACCATCATACATTCTTTTTTAAGTGCGTTTTTATGTAATAATTCATATCCTTAAATATACATATAATAACTTTACGTATTAATATTTATTGAGTAACTCACATAGATAAAGCTACAGTATTATGTTTTATAAAAAAGAACATGTTAATTTCAAAGGTTTTTTCACACAAAATGTATACGATTCATTACCACAATACTCGAGTGAACAGTGTTTTCATTTCATATAAATTATATGAATAAAAAAATTTTAAATTTTCACTTTGTAATTCGGTAAATTCCATGTTAATATAACGAAAGCTACAAAACAATGGTCGTCATATATATTGTTTTCACAGAATATTCACACTCAGAAACCCATTATTTTACCAGTAATTCAATCCCAATTTTATCTATACAAAAGTTATTTTCTAATTTCATATGTACATAAATTCAAGTAGATTTTTTATCTATTATTTTTTCTATCTTCCTCATCAATTCTAATACGAGTAATATAATAACATTTTTTCAAGTACCCTTCCTTTTTTAGATAGAAAGTCTACTAATACTAAACATCTAGGTCCAACTTATACATAATCCTACTTACAAACTATCGGAGATGCAAAACTATGGGAATTTCTACTCTCTTATTAAATACCTTTATTATAATAATTTGTATCCTTAGCTATCACGTATTTTGGCTAGAATTTAGAGAAAAAATAACATGTAATAATATGTTAATTTCTACTCTCTCCTCTATTGCTATTATTTTTTGTATGACTTTTCCTTTTCATTTACATGCTGGCTTTATTTATGATTTACGTTTTATTCCTATCATATTAGTTTTTCTGTATGGAAATACAAAAAACATTGTTCTTATAGGAATTTTATATCTTTCTTATCGCTTTTACTTAGGTGGAAATGGCGTTCTTCCATCATTTATTATCTTTACAATTATTTCTGGTATAACAATGCTCTTCCGTTACTTATTACCTATGCATTTTAAAGAAAAAAAGATATTATTAAGCTTACTCCTTATTTTAGTATGTACAGCTTCACTTTCTATCTGCGGTATTGTAACTCAAATAAATACAGGAGGTAAAATAGACGCTACTCTCATAGAATTTTTATTAAATTATATAATCATTAATATTTTCACATTATTATTATCAGTTTATTTAATAGAGGGAATGATTGAGAAATATAAAATGAAAGAAAAACTGCAACGGGCTGAAAAATTTTATATAGCTAGCGAACTAGCGGCGTCAATTGCACACGAAATCCACAATCCACTAACCACGGTTCATGGATTCACTCAATTATTAAATGAAAAACATGCCTCTAAGCTATCTCAGGATCAGTACTTAGAAATCATGTTAATTGAAATGCAGCAAATACAATCTACTATCAATAACTATTTATCTTTAACCAAACCAAAGAACACCCTAAAAGAGAAAATAGATATTAATTACATATTAAATCAGGTGAAAGAAACTATTTCACCACTCGCTCTATCATACAAAGTTGACATAAAACAAAATAGTACAGATTCCTTTTATATAAATGGGGACCCCGAAAAATTCAGACTCTGTCTAAACAACATCATACAAAACGGAATTGAGGCTATGAAAAATGGTGGAGTATTACAAATAAATATACAAAAAATAAAAGGTAATATTATAGTTGATATTATTGATTCAGGTGTTGGAATGTCATCTCAACAAATAAAACGAATTGCTTTGCCGTTTTATTCAACAACAGAAAAAGGGACTGGACTTGGTACTATGATTGCTTACAGTATTATTAAAGAATTAAACGGAGATATAGAGATAGAGAGTGAATTAGGTAAAGGGACACGCTTTTCTATTAGTATCCCCTGCTAATGTAATGAAAGTTATTTAGATGATAAAAATTTTCTACTTAACTTTTTAAATAAATGAATTTTAAAAATCCCGCTACCTTACGTATCAATTATCTTACTTTCAAATAATAAGGATCAGAGTTTATCTGTAAAAACAGATAAACTCTGATCCTTTAATTAAACGTACTTAAAATTCACTACTTTTCTTACATTTTGATGAACTAATAATTTATCGATTTCATCTCATTTACTGTTCAGATTTGTTTAATTTAAATATAAGATCTCTCGACACTTAATCTGTTAATGCCATTAGAGTCATTGTCTACAGTTGTTTTTTCATTAAAAGCATAGATCTTTTTGCTATTCATCGAAAAAACAATTTCCCTTTTACTACTTCACTTCTACCGTATAATTCCCTGTTCCCCCACCATACTGATACACATGTAAATAATATTTCCCTGGATACGTATAGTAGCTACCTACTAGTTGATTTCCTTGTTGCTGGGCATACGTAACATAATTATTTAAATCTGCTTCTGAATAAAGAACCCAGTTTACTCCAATATTATTTTCTTTCGTTACATTGATTTGAAGGTTTTTAGCTGTTTCTACATTTATTTCAAAGAAATCACTTGTATCACCATTTCCTAAACTAGCACGTAAAATTTGATTCAACTGCAGTTTATTTGCGGTTTGGAATGAATTGTTTGGCTCTTTTTCTACACTGTTATCTTCTTTCTTTTTAACTGTCACACTCGTTGTAGCAGTATTAGTTGCTCCCTTATCGTCTGTTACTGTTAATTTCGCTGTATATGTTCCTTCTTTTGTATAAATGTGCGTTGAGTTTTGTTCATTACTTACAGTACCGTCTCCAAACTCCCATTTATAAGAAGCGATTTTTCCATCTTCATCTTTTGAACCATCGCTTTTAAAAGAGATTGCTTCGTTCACATTTCCGCTATACGGACCATTTATAACTGCGACCGGCGCTTTATTCACAGCTCCTTCTTCTGTATTCATACCATGGAACACAACGTCATACTCAAATTGTCCTGATGCATTCACACGATAATTCACAAAATAAGCTGTTACTGTTTTATAGCCTGTCCATTCTTTTGTACTTAAACGTTTTAACGTATCATTCACCTTTTGTGTAATTGTTTTCCAGTCTTCATATTCTCCTTTTGCAGCAGTACCTGTATATGTTCCTTGTAGTGTAAATGTATTAAAGAACTGTGATTTATTTTTCTTTACAGATACATTTTTTACATTTGCTTCCGCCGTAATTTCTGCTGCAATATCTGAAACTGGTTTCGATGCGTGCCTTGCTAAATAATCCTCTGATACTAACGGAACATTATATTTATCACGATTATCAACTAACATTTGCATATAGTCTTGATACTCTTTATTTAAATTCGTATCTTTACTTAACGCAGAGCGATATGCATCATATGCTGTCACATCATTTTTCCTAATAAGATCATGAACTTTATCAAACATATCATACCTCTTATTGTACATGTACGATTGTAAAGCGAAGGAATAATTATAGAAATCCCACGTTCCATACTTTGCATTTAACGTTCGCTCGGCCGTATAACGCTCTGCTGGATTTGAAGATAATCCTCCTATAATGCTCTTTCTCGGTACAACATTATCCGTTCTCGTTGCTCCTGCAAAAAATTCAGCATTTCCTTCTTCAAACCAAGATAATCTTTCATTTTCATACATCTTACCTTGTCCCCATAGTCCTGGCACTTCATATCTACCTTGTAAATAATGCGTGAACTCATGTCGGAATAACTCTTCTAAACTATAAATACTTTCTTGTGGTGTACGTTCATAAGTAAAGAATGTACCTGTTCCTTCTATATAAAGACCACCATTATTCGTTTCATACCCGTACAATTGACGATTAAATTGATATTCTGCTGGACTATTATAAATAACCATCGTCAATACATCATCTGGATTCCCTTTTTCTAATGGCTGGTCACTTTCAACGGTACGATGGAATTGTGCCTTCACTTCTTTCGCTGCCCAATATAGACGTTTTACTTTTTCCTCAGTCACTTTATCTCCAGCTTTTAAAACAATTGCACCATCATCAAACGTATACGTTTTCGGTAAATATTTTTTCTTACCATCTTCTCGTATTTGATCTAAATTAACCATATTTCCATTTGCATCTTTTCCGCCATAATTTGTCGCGATTTGCTCAGCTGCTACGAAATATTGCTCCCCTAAGTACGGGTATATATTCATCGCATCTGTTACAACTTGTAACCCTTTCGTCCCTGTACTATGGAACGTACCGAGTCTACCTGTATAATAAATGCCATTGTTAATAAGCCATCCGTTTTTCGCTGTAATCGTTCCCATTAATGCAAAACGACTTAGCTCATTAATATAACTATCTATTTTCTGATACCATACTGTATCTTTCGGTACTTTTCTCGTATCGTACAAATATGATTGAATATCGTAATCCACACCTTGCATAATATCGTAAATCGCATTTCCAGCTGAAAGATTATCTACCAATGTAGAAAAACTATCATTATATTGTTTAAAAATCTTCGCAGCCGATGTTATCGTTTCCACATCACTCGAAGCGTTTCCTATTAATTTTCCGTATGATGATACAACTCTATTTTGTTCTAATGTACCGAGCTTAAAATTCGGGTTGCTCGCAATCGTTTTTAATGCAGGTAAGCATTTATCATGATAGCTTCGTTCATTCAGTTTACTTAATTCTGTATTATAAAATCCTAAATAAAACCCGGATCGCAATACCTCTACTAATGTCTCAATCCCTTTTGAATCATCTTGCGTATAAGTTTGCCCTTGCTGCTTTAATTTATCAATAATCGCCTGCATCCTACTATCATTTTGATAGAATGCTAGACTGTCTTTATTAAACTGAAATAACCCCGTAATTTGCTCCCAGTCGATTGTTACAAGTAAATCTACTAATTGCTGATTGCTTAATTGATTTAATTCAGCAATTGTATAAGTTTTCGCTACAGCTAATTGTTTACTTTCTTTTTTGACTTCTGGCGGTCTTTGCGATAAATCAGCAAATTGTAGCCTTTTTTCAAAAGACTTATTTTCTAGCACTTTTGATGAATGAGCTAATTCTTGCACTGGCAATTGTACACCAACTGGCTCCATTTTGAGCACATTTCGATAAGAAACTTGCTCTTCCTTAGTATTTTCCGCCGATATGCTCCCTTGAAAACTCCCTAACAGTAAACTAGCAAAACTTACCCCTACTAAAACTTTTTTTGAATAGCCTTTCATACTCTCCCCTACCTTACATTTTTTAGTTCCCTACACTAATATCTTACTATTCTGACTTTTTGTTCTGTATTGAGAAAAAATAAGGTAACGTTCACATATGTATCCATTCATAGTAAAATTAACGCTTGACTCTCCATGCGATTTGTGTCAAAAAAGGATAGATAATAGCGAAATTTCTGCTACATCTAACCTCTTTTTCAACGCTATGAATTTAACTTTACAAATGTTATTTCTGGTAATGTTTGTATATATTGAATGAATGCATTCTTTTCTTCAGGTGATATATTTTTCAGCTGCATTCCTACCTTATAAACTACACCTGTATCTTGCTGTAAAGATTCCACTTCATATGAAAGTATTGGAATACCTTTCATATGAAGCTTCTCTAATATTTGTTGTATCGTTTCATGTTTATTCATACAAATTTGCACTGCTATATTTTGCGGAAATAAAAATCGCACTTTAAAAATACGACTTACAATCTCTAACCCAATTAAAACGAGAATCGTAGCTCCAATCCCTACTACATACATACCCGCTCCAATTGCTAATCCAATTCCTGCTGTAGCCCATAAACCAGCCGCTGTCGTTAATCCTTTCACTACCTGTTTTTGAATAATAATTGTACCTGCACCTAAAAAACCTACTCCACTAACAACTTGCGCTGCAATACGACTTGGATCAAGGGACATATGATTTTCAAACATAATATCTGAAAAGGCATATTTCGAAACAACCATTAGTAAAGCGCTCCCTACCGCTACGAGGAAATGAGTCTTTAATCCAGCTTCTTTTGATCGAATTTCCCTTTCAATACCAATCATTGCTCCTAATAAACCAGCAATACCAATTCGTAAAATAAAATCAATATGTAAGCTCACGAACACTTCCCCCTTTCATTCATTATAGATGGATAAAACAAAAATTATCACACACATCCATTTATCGATATAAAAACATTCCATCAAAATTCACTTACTATTCCAACTCTTTTATGCTAATATTTTAAATATTAGCATAAACAAGATAACCTATTTCTCATAAAAAAAAACCTTTAAGTTCAACACCTTACTTATCTTCAGTTAAAAATTGCATATGAAGTGCAAGAAATGAGGTTGAGAAAGTCGGAAAACGCTTTCATTTTCTACCTTGATTTTTGTGAAATAAAACATAAATAAAAGGAGCTTACTAGCAATGAATGTCTTTTTGATTACACCTACTACTGATTTACAAGAAGAATACTTAGATTTTTATAACGAATGGAAAGATAGCGGTGAAACGATGATTCCGTGGGTTATTTCAAAGGCCCCTTCTAACTTTCCGGCTATGATTCAAGAATTACTCGATGCACATAACGGAGTAAACCTTCCTGAATCTTGGGTACCAGACTCTACGTATTGGCTCGTTACAGATGAAAATAAAATTGTAGGAGTTGTTAATATACGTCATAGTTTAAACGAACATTTATTTAACGCTGGAGGTCATATCGGTTATGGCATTCGCCCTTCTGAAAGAAGAAAAGGTTATGCTACGAAGTTATTAGAGTTATCGCTAGAAAAAACGAAGGAATTAAACATCGAGAAAGTACTTGTCGTTTGTGACGAAGTGAATACAGGATCAGAAAAAACAATCTTACATAACGGCGGGCTTCGTGATGATGATTTCATTGAGGAAGATGGAAATATTGTAAGAAGGTATTGGATTGAACTATGAATAATTAAAAACAAGCCAGAAAGTGATTACACACTTTCTGGCTTGTTTTATGCTACTTCTATTTCAAACTGTACTGTAATACCACTTGGATCTACTACTGTAAATCCATTTGTAGTTTCATTTATTTCATGTTGTTTTTCTATTAATCTTTCTTTCACTTCATCTAACGCTTCTTTATGCGGTAGTACAATCGTATATACCTTTAGTCCAGTTGCATGTGTTGGTGGGTGCGGATTATTTACTCCGTTCCACGTATTTGCACCGATATGGTGATGATAGCCTCCTGCCGAAATAAATAAGCAATCCTCTTCACGCTGCTGTACCTCAAAGCCTACCGTCTTTACATAAAACTCATGTGACTTTTCTACATCAGCTATTCGTAAATGTACGTGTCCAACGACAGTATCAGCAGGTAAACCAGCAAACTCATAATCAACGAGCGTTGCCAATGCTTTTAAATCAAGCGGCGTACTTCCTCCTGGTCCTTCTCCCCATTGATCGCGCGGGCGGTCTGCATATATTTCAATTCCATTACCCTCTAAGTCTTGTAAATAAAACGCTTCGCTATACGTATGATCACTTGCACTATTAAACCTTGAAATTGGTAAAATTTCATTTGAATATGTATAACGCCCTTCTTGTTCAGCCGGGCTATCAATTACATTCTTATTACGAAGAACCCCAAATAGTGCCGAAGCAAAAGCTTCACGAGTCGGAACTAAAAAAGCAACATGATATATACCAGTCGTACGTGGTTCTTGTAGTGCCCCATCCTCCAACTTTTCAAGAACAAGCAGCGTATTCTTACCACCCTTTCCAGATAAATACGCTTTATTCCCCTCTTGTTTAATTACTTCTAAGCCTACTACATTCTCATAAAAAGCAATTTGACGTTCTAAATCTTTCACTTTAAATGCAACATGACCAATACGTGTTTTCGGATGAATTTGTACCATGGATAACTCCATCTCCTTATCCCAATATTTTTCCATTACATATAACCGTTACTATGAAGAATACAACCAAAATCACCCTATGTAAATAAGAAAAGTCAGAATTTATGCATATTTTTATTTTCTTAATAAAAAAGCCACCTCTTCTAACTTTCAGAAAAAGTGACTTTATAACTCTTATCTCATTTTATGTACTTCAGCAACTAACTTTCCGCCCTGAATGCCCATATAAAGCTTCACAGGTGCGTCGTTCGTATTTTCAAATACTAAGTCTAAGTATGGATATGCAATTGTAGCATCTCTTCCTTGTGGCACATAACCAACTGTTTTAGAATGCGTCGTTCTCTCTACCATTTTCAAACCAGCTTGATCTGCTGCATTGTATAAAGTCGAAGATGTTTGACAAACACCTCCACCATATCCATCTACTAATTTACCATCTACAATTTCTTTTCCTAATTGATATCCTTTATCTGGCGTTGTATCACCGATTAATGCATTAAAAGAGAAGCGGTCTCCTTTTGCTAATACAACTCCATCTATGCTCGCCGCTGACAAACGAATATTCTCAATACGGCCACCTGTTGATCCACCTAAATTCGTTTCATATCTACCAATTACCGTACCACTTCCTTGCGCATCACTTAATGTTGCCGTAGGCTTTTTCTCTGTGATTGGTAACTGATATGAAGAATCCCACATACCAACATTTAACAATTTATCTACTAATTCTTTTTCCATTAATTCATAAGAAGGTTTTCCTTCTTGCCAACTTCCATCAGGTGCTATACGTGATGGAACCATCTTTTTATCAACGGTTTTCCCAACCTCACTAGCAACCTTCGTTACCGATTTTTTAAATTTTGCTTCGTCTTCAAAATAGCCTAAACTAGACAAATCTATTTTTTTCACTTCAGTACCTGTTCGACTATCAACTAAACTAATAGAATCCTGCACTTCTGCTTTAGCCGCGACAGTGTGTCCACCAATATCACTTACTAATGCAACATCACTTACTTTTGTACCACAACCACTCACTACAGCTACGCATAGCACCCCAACTAAAATACCCTTTATTTTACGGAACAATATACTCTCTCCTTTTCCCCAACACTGCTTTTATGTATTATTTCATTTTTATGTATGTTTTGTTACAATCATTTTACAATATGTTTATAAAATGTTACAAGTTATTTTTTACTCTATTTAAATTACTCTTTTCTTTTGTAAATGTCTATACATATTTTTATGAAAATGTAAGTTTAGCAAATTTGTAACCTTTATGTAACCTCTCCCCTTCTATCCATTATATACCATTAAATAAACGAAAAACAAATGTAACAACTCCCTGTTCTTATTTATAAAAGTAAATCACGTAAATATATTTAGGTATTTGCCGTGCCACTGCTCCGCTTTTACACATACAGTATCGTGTATTTAACCTATTTTAAAGAAATGGAGGACGTTTTTATGTATCCCTACAATCCATATGATCCATATAACCAATACGGTTATCAGCCTCAATATGATTTACAAGCACAATACCAACAATATATAGATCAAACAGAACAAGTTAATCCATATGACCAAAATAGACAATTTCAACTTCCAATCTCTTTCCCTGGTACTGGAAACCGTCAACTAGAACGACGAGTAAATGAGCTTGAGCAAAGAGTACGTCAATTAGAAAATACTGTTGAGCGCCATACACGTAGACTAAATCGCTTAAACCAACGTTTACGTACAGTAGAAAACAGACTTAACATTCCATTTGCAGCGCTAGAAGACGGATTTTAATTTTGAAAATAAAAAATATATAAGGAAGGGTCTTCCCTTCCTTATATAAATTGACGAAAGTTTTCTCCATCTCTATACTGATAAGAGTTAATGAAATGAAACAAGGTGATAAATATGGATTTTGAAATAAATTATCTTTCTTTTTATGTTGTACAAGTAGAAGGAAAAGGTGAAGCAGTTGATAAACGCTATAAACATTTTCAAACATTAGACGCTGAAGAATATGAAGATAGCTCTTTAAAAGAATTTTTGAATGGTGAATTATTAAAAATTTCAAAGCGAAAAGTAGAACGTCATGCCAAAACGGAACAAGCCCCAACAAAGATTGGGCGCTTTATTGTAGAAGAAGGGCACGAACTCGATTCAAACCCTCATTACAACCTATTTAATCGTATTCGTTTTGCAGAAACAAAAGAAAACTTCAAAGATATGAGCGAGCCTCTCGTTTATACATATCTTGACACAAGCGCTGTTCGTGGTGGTGTATTTTTAATTGCTCAAGCAAAACTACGTAAATACTTTGATGACCCGTTCGTATTCGTTATGAAATGTGACTTTGAACCGAAAGTTGCCTCTATTTCAGATGAATCAACGCTTATTCGTAACGTTGAAATGGCCATCACAACGAAGAATATGAAATCTATCCAATATCCGTACATGCCTGAAGAAGGTATGGTTGAAGTAGGCGAACTAAAAATACACCAAGCATCACATGCCCGCTACTTCGAGGACTTCTTAAAATTCGTCGAATACGAACGCTCTATGCCTGAAATTATGAAAACACAAGTAATGGACATGGTATACGACCAAATTGAAGATGTATTTGAAGAAGGTACTGAAGAACGCGAACAATTCGACCAAGCAATGGAAGTATGGGCTACCAGTCCGAAGCGGGAGATTATGGAACAATTTTCAACCGAAGAAGTAATGGAAGCTACCGCTCAAATCGTCGAGCACGCCCCAGAAGTGGAATTAAAGCTAAAAGCAGATCATATCTCTGTGAAGGCCCTGCTTGCTGATTTCGGAGATCAAATACATATCGCGAAGGTAAATGACCGATACGTATTAATGATTGAGGCTGATACACTTACGTTTGAAAAAGGCTTCTCTCCTATTGAGTTTCTGAAGCCAGATGAGTTGCAAGATGTGATTGAGCGGATTGAGAATAAGCAACAGTTTTCATATGATCCGAACGGGGTTGAATAAAGAAAATCAAGTAACCAATAAACATGTTTTAAATAACAACTATGTGTCTACAAATGAGACCACACAATACTAAAAATTTCGATTCTAACATTGAATAAATGCTTCCCTATAACTATTTTTTTACTGAGCGCTATTAACAAAGCGCTCTTTTATTTTGGACTTACTTGACGTTTACTTTAAAAACCGATTCTACTAAGAATCGGTTTCTCTGCTTTATAACAAGATGTGCTTATTTATTAAATTTTTTTGATTTAAGATAAAATTTGTTGCAGTATCTAAATAAATTCGTTCCTTGTTGTACAAACATATTTCCAGTTGAAATATCCTTTTCAATATGTTCTTGTATACAACGTACTACAATTTTTTCACTTTTTACTAATAGACCCAGTCCTTCTATAAGTTTTTGATGTTTTTCCTTATAGTCACTATGTATGTTATTAAAATAAAAATTTCACTTTACTACCTCAAATTTATTGTACTCGTAAAAAGATAATTGAAAACGATATTCTGGATGCTCTCTCACCCAATCGTAGGCTTCTTCTAAAATATCCATTTTATTTTGTAGGTCATTAAGTTCACTGCATTCGTCCCTTCTCTGTTTGCACAGAGGGCAGAACCCATTCACTATCGTGGCACTCATCGCACAAATAGTTTTATTTTCTAAGTCAACTAATATATGAAGAATAAGAGAATGTTCTGCTGTTGTAGTCACCATCATTTCAGCAATCCTATCCTCATTCCAAAAGACACCGTTTAATTCCATCTTTACGTTAATATCTTTGATATCCAAATTTATCATCATCGCATCTCCCATATATATAACGCTTATCTTACTCTTCAATTTTAATCTTTAATCCACCGCGGTTTAAAGATATATTAAGCTTTTTCTAACTCCTTTTTACTATAAGAGGAAGTGTAATAAAAATAAAAAGTGATGTGAATATAATATAAAAAATAAAACAGTTAAAATGTTAAAGATTGCTTCCATTTAACTGTACCCTCTTTCATTTTTATGAGCTCTTATTTTATTAATATATTTTAAAATTCTTACGACGCCTTAATTTTCAAAGCAATTATAATAGCCAAATTACAACAACAAATTGATTCCTAATTAAATTTGAATACTTTACTCATCCGTCAATACGATGACTTTAAATTTATATAGCTAGAAATGGAGGAGAATGTCACCTAGACTGTGCATTCTCCTCCATCTCAGCCAAATATTTAAGCTGCCGCTCCGCTTTTCTCACCGCTGTAGGGAAATGTTTTTTCAGAAGTTCTACTGTATTTTCACTTATATAATACCTTTCCGTTATACCTTCCCACGTTTCACTACTTTCAAATGTACTCCACACAAATGGTCGTTCTGCATGTTTCTTCAGTTCTTTAAACACCCATTTTCGCATCTTTTTTTTCGCTTTTTCTGTTAGTTTTCCGTTCTTTACAAGTTCAAGCTCACCATGTCTCTTGTATCGCTTATTAATATCTCTCTCGCTATATATTTTAAGAAGTATATTTGCTGTATTCTCAGCATCTGCTAAAGCGCGGTGCTGCTTTCCTTCCCACGTTAAACCGAGTTGTTCTACTGCAGATTGTAAACTTGGTGTATGCTCAAATAATTCTTCATACGCTTGGAAAACAAATTTTTGCAAATCAAATCTACTGTCTTTTTCCATACACGGGCATTCTAGGCCATGTAATGTACAATCATGAGATAGAAAATGATAATCTTCTTTTCCCCATGAAATAAATACAGAATCTTCTCCAATGAACTGAATAAATTTCTCTATAATTTGAGGGAATTTCTCTACACCAATTAAATCTTTTTTTGTAATTCCCGTTAATTTTGTCGTATGACGAGTAAGTCGTGCACCCGGTTTTACTAACTCCGAAAATTCTCCAATTACCTTCATTGTACTTGCTTCTATTTTTACAGCTCCGATATCAACTATCTCTGACGGATCTTCTGATTTATACGGCCTAAAATTTCTCTCTATATCAAACACAATAAAATGTGTAGCGTTTTTCAATTTATTTACCTCTTTCTAAAATCCTTTTCACACACATACTTTATTTTCAGTATCTATTTATTCATACACTTTATGCATGAAATACCTCGTATAAAAAACAAAAATTCAGTCTTATTATCATATGTACATTGGAGGATATTCAATAAGAACGCAAAAAAAAGAAGGGCGAGCCCTTCTTTTTTTCAAAAATTACTTCTTGTTAACGTTAGTAGCTTGTGGTCCACGGTTACCTTGTTCTACTTCGAAAGTAACTTCTTGACCTTCTTCTAAAGTTTTGAAGCCGTCGCCTTGGATAGCTGAGAAATGAACGAATACGTCTTCTCCGCCTTCAACTTCGATGAAACCGAAACCTTTTTCTGAGTTAAACCATTTTACTTTACCGTTTTGCATGAAAAAAATCCTCCTACAATGTACCTATATGTACATATTCATTTTCAACCACCTTACAATAATAAACCAGACATTAAAAAACTGCAACCCCTGAGGAGATTTAACATTGCTATCCTCCTCGGAAGTTACAGCTCATTTAAATCTCTATATTATTAAAAGTAAAATGGTTTAAACATACTATATCATATCAATATAATAAAAGCAAAGTTTTTTTTGCTAAACAACTTTTTTCTTCCACTGCATCGCTTTTGATTCACCTGATCCAGCTACAACATAGCCTTCTTTTTGATTAACAATGCGCCAACCATGCCCTTTAACCGAGTCACATACTGTAACAATCCCTTCATTAAGATGCACACGGCAAACCGTGCTAACGCCCGCCTTATTTTGCGTTGAAGTCGTATATAGCACATGTTGATCTACACTTAAGTCTAAATAGCTACTAGCTTTCTGCTCACTTTGACATGTATGCCAATATAGTTTTTCATTCTCAATACTTTCATCTATTTTACAAAAAGAAATATTACCACCAATTCCTTTACACGATCCACTTGCTGCTACTAGATAAGAATTATGTAGAGTCAACGCAGAAATCATTTGATTCATCGCTATTTTAATTCTTTTTAATTTACGTTTCTCTAAATCAAAAAGCCAAACACCACCATATTTCGCATGTATTTTCGTACCAATAAATAAGTAATGTTTATATAAGAATAACGAACGAATAGACGGTGCATCACTGCCATAATCAAGAAATGGATGAATGGTCTCCCATGTAGAACCGAAATTATTAGAAAGATACAATGTTTTATCTCCATGAGCAATGACAGTTCCTTGTACATTACTACACACATTCCAACTCGTTGCTTTTGTTGGAAAACGCTGAATTGTCCAGTTCTCTCCACCATTCATGCTACGAATAAAAGTCCCTTCGTCGCCTACACCATAAACTATATTATCTACGCTATGTAAATCCCGAATTCGTTTTTGAAAGCCATTTAAAATCTGTTTCCATTCTCCGTCTTGTTCAATAAATAAGCCATCATATGTAGTAGCTAACATAAGTTTTCCATCTCTTAATTTTGTAATAGCAGTTGCACTTAACATTGTCTCCACGTTGACACTCCCATTCTTAGAACTTCTCAGCAAATGCAATTGCAAAATTACTGCATTTTTCAATATCCTCTTCATCTTCTGGAGATAATTCAATTTTCAATCCTTCTTGTACAAGTTCTGCACCGCGTTCTACAAGACGTTCTTCAAATATCGTCACCGCTTCACAAAACAGTTCATATGCCGTATCACCTGATCCAAATACAGCTGCTTTTTTTCCTGACAAATCTATATTTTCTAAATCCTCGTGGAAATCTTCTGCCTCAAACGGCAATTCACCATCGCCCCACGTATAAGATCCTAAAATAATTCCATCATAAGCTAGCAATTCTTCAGCATCCATGCCTTCCATCTCTTGCAATACTACTTCATGATCAAAAGCATCCAAACTTACTTTTATTAAATCAGCAATACTCTCTGTATTTCCTGACATACTCGCATACGCAATTAAAATTTTCGCCACTTTGGCATCCCCCTCTTGCAATGAATGATTCTCATTCTCATTATATTAATAATGAGAATGAATTTCAATTATATTTTTCATTTTTATTTATTCCATACAAAAAAGCACAGATGACTATACAATCACCTGTGCTTTTTTATTACTTTTTAAAAATACCAAATGGCTTTCCAACTGGTAAAACAACTTTTCCGAAGTGTGTATTTAACACTGCTGCGGCTGAACCATAGAAAGATAATAATGAAATACATAGTTCAGAATATGCTGCTAAATTATGCATTGCGTGCGGCATAACACCTAAAGTACTTAATGAAAGACCAATAAATAAGAAATCAATAAGTACGAAAATCATAAATAATACTTTATGTGTTTCCATTGCACCAATCGTCATAAAGATTGTGAAAATTAAATATCCGATAAAGGCTACACCAAGCTGTTTTGAATCTGCAGTTTGGGCTAATTTTTCGCCGAATACTCCAAGTTGAATTAACCAAGTCATTCCAACACCTAACCAAAACAGGCCGTACGCACCAAATGCTGTCGTACCGAACGTGTTGTTATGCTTTGCATCGTGAATGCATGCAAAGATTTGTGCAAATCCCCCTAAAAAGATTGCCCATGGTAATACAAGTGAAACGCCATCTGTTAAACCTAACTTTTGAGATGATGCTACAAGTGTTACCATTGCTAATCCAAATAGACCGATTCCAGATGGATCTGCTGTTGTCATTTTCACATGATGTGTAGTAGTTTGATTGCTCATATAAACCTCCTGATTATAAACATACTCGAATACAATACTTAAATCAGCAGGCTATGTCAATGGTTTTTTTTGTATGTTGTCAGACCTTACATCTTATAATAATCGAATATACTTTCGACCACTTCGTAAGGTTTTATATTCACATTTTTCAACTCATTTATCGGTATCCATAACGGAATATAACAACCTCTATCTTTCTGCTTAAACTCCTCACCTTTTCCGCTTCCGAATACTCCGTCCGTAATATAGGCTTCATAATAATATTCGGTACCTTTATACTTTATCTTTGTAATAAGGTGCTTTACTTCTATATGTAACCCTAATTCTTCGTATATCTCTCGCTTCGTTGCCTCTTCCGATGTTTCTCCTTCTTCTATTCCACCGCCTGGAAAAACGTAATATACTTCATCGTCTCGAACACGTTTTATTAGAGCAATTTTTCCATCCTGTACAATAATAGCCACGCCGCGATTTCTCATCATTTTATTACCTCAATACGAACCGCAACTGTTCCCCACTTTTCTTCTTGTTCTTTCGTATATATTTTGTATGTACTTTCTAACATTTCCTCTAAACTATCATTTTCACAATCCAATAACTTTTTATCAATTTGCTCGTACATTTCTTTAAAGCTTTCGTATCGCTTTACTTCCGTTACTTTTACAACCATCGTTTCTGCTGTCGTAAGGTTCGTAAATACAATTTCATCGCCTTGTTTTATAAGTTGACGTTTTTTATCGTATAAGCGTACTTCATATACCTTTTTTCCTGATTGAATTGACTGAAAAGGTTTATTATATAACCCCATTTCGTATCTCATCCACTCCACTCCCCGTTATTCATTTTCTCTACTAACATACTTACATCTTACTAATTCATACAACACAGTTCGCCTTACTCCACCTTGCATATAATGTTCCATATCCATTACTTGCTTTAGAAAGGATGCTAAATTTGTTATGTTATATTTAAATCAAAAACCTGAATATAGTAAATATGATATTGGTGATTATACTTATAGTAAAGTAGGTCCAACTATTTTTTCTTGGAATGATGAAACGAAATTGAAAATAGGTAAGTTTTGTTCATTAGGAGAAGAAGTCGTTTTCATACTTGGCGGCGAGCATCGTGCTGATTGGATAACGACTTACCCATTTAATGCTCTCTTCGATGAAGGAGCACATATTACTGGTCATCCTTCATCAAAAGGTGATATCGTAGTCGGCAATGATGTATGGATTGGTTATCAATCCTGCGTTTTATCTGGTGTTACAATTGGTAACGGGGCCATTATCGGCGCAAAGAGTGTAGTTACAAAAGACGTACCTCCATATGCAATTGTAGCTGGGAACCCTGCCAAACTAGTTCGCTATCGTTTTTCACAAGAAACCATTGAAAAACTAGAAAAACTTGCATGGTGGGACTGGGATATTTCTGTCATAAAAGGAGCTATTCCATTTCTACTCTCCAACAAAACCAATGAATTTTTCACCTCACCCGAAAAAGAATCTACATGATTGATACACATAAAAAAGAGCATCCTATTCTTACAGGATGCTCTTTTGGTATTTATTTTTTATTTATTTGTAAGTGATTACATGGAGAACATTGAAATGGAATTTTATCTAAGCAATTAAAGTTCGTTTCGCAAATTTGTTCTATCGTTGGAACAAATGGGATGACTACCATGTTACTTTCTATTATTTGTGTAACAGGTGGCAATACTGTACCTACTTGATGTTCAAAGCGAATACTCGCTTGGTTAATATAATTTCCTGAACCACTTGGTGCGCTCTGAACTACTACTTGAAACGAAACTGTCCGCGCTTCACCCGGATTTAAATTTCCTATAAGAAACCCTGATACTGGACTTACATTTCGTAATGGAACACTATCGACTATTACGCTTCCAGGGATAAATCGAACACTACTATCTAACATGTCTTGAAAACGAATATTTTGCATGACAGTATCACCTGTATTTGTAATGACTGTCGTAAACGTAATGACATCTCCAATTGTTGCTGTTTGAAGATTTGCCGTTTTTACGACTGTCGTTGAGACATTTTGAGGGATAAACGGGATAACAACTGTATTACTATCACCTTCAACTACTACAGGCGGCTCATTCGGATTTACAGTTGCGAGCCCAGTCGCTGTAGCAGTATTTGTAACTAAATTATTTATTTGTCCTCCCGTTATTACAACTTGGAAATTAATAATTGCCGCATCATTTGGCTGAAAATCACCTAACGGAATACCCGTATTCGGATTGGCAAATGGAAGAGGTACATCATTTACCGTTACCGTGCCATTTATAAATAACGTATTTGGATCAATGATATCTGTTAAAACAATATTCGTCACAGGAACTGTACTATCATTTATGACGGCAATGCCGTAAGTGACAACATCTCCTACCATTGCTACTTCAAAGTTTGCTCCTTTTGCAACAAATAAGATTGCAGTATTTACCGTTACAATAACTGTATTACTCGTGTCCATCACTGTAACTGGCGGTTCACCTGGTACTAAAATATATTCTGCTGATGCCCCAGCAACGTTCACTACTGTACCACCATCTGGAAAACTCGTAATCGTAGCTTCATATGTTACAATCGCCGTCTCACCGACTGGAATGTCCAAAATCGTAAATCCAACCTGCGGATTTACTCCCGGACGCGCTACTCCATTTACCGTTACACTATTTGGTACAAAAACAGCTTCCGGAGATAGCACATCAATAAATTGAACATTCATTGCGTCAGCCGTACCAGTATTTAATATACGAACACGATACGTTACCGTTTCTCCTACTCCAACAATTGAATGATCTACTTCTTTCAGCATATCTAAACTGCCTCTATTTACTGGTGTGACTGTCGTATTACTTGAATTGGTAATTGTAAACGGTGGTTCTCCTGGAATCAATTCGAAATTACCAGTTACTCTCGCTGTATTCATAATGCTACTAGAAGGCGGAATTGAAATTACATTTACTTCAAATGTGATTAATACGCTATCCCCTACTGCAAGATCCGGTAATGAAAAGCCTACAAAAGGATCTAAACCTACTTGCGGAATCCCATTTATTTGTACACTTCCAGGAACAAATTCTAAACTAGGTGATGGAACATCGATAAACTGAACATTCGTCGCTGTTACCGTTCCCGTATTTGTAACTTGCACACTATACGTTAACGTATCTCCTAAACGTGTCGCTTCTTTATTTACAGATTTTATAATGCTGAAACGTCCTCTATTTATTCTTGTTATAGTCGTATTACTCGGATCTGTCACTATAACCGGTGGTTCTCCTGGCACTAAAGTAAAACTTCCTGTTATATTTGCAACGTTCGTAATTGTTCCTGATGACGGGATGGTTGTAACTGTCGCTTGAAACGTCACTATAACCGTTTCACCAACTGGTATATCTCCAACTCCAAAGCCAGTAATCGGATTTAAGTTTAGTTGCGAAACTCCATTTACCGTTACACTATTTGGTACAAATGACGCTCCTGCTGAAATCGTATCAACAAACTGAACATCGTTAGCTATTACTGTTCCTGTATTCGTTATTTGAACCGTATACGTTAATACATCTCCAACGAGAGTAGCCGCTCTATTTACTTGTTTAATAACATTAAATTGTCCTCTATTGACAGTTGTGAGTGTTGTATTGCTCGGTTGGTTTACTATAACTGGTGGTTCTCCTGGTACTAATACAAAGCTACCTGTTACATTTGCCGTATTGACAATTGTTCCGTTTGATGGAACACTAACAACTGTTACTTGAAATGTTACTTCTACACTTTCACCTGGATTTATATCTGGAAGCGGGAATCCATTATTCGGATTGAATCCAGGTTGTAACACACCGTCTATCGTTACACTGTTCGGCACGAATGCTATAGAAGAAGGTAATACATCACTATATTGAACATTCGTTGCTGTCACTGTCCCTGTATTTTGAACTACTGTTGTATAGGTGATTGTATCCCCTACTGCAACAATCGGCTGACTCACTGATTTTAATACATTCAAACCAGATTCATTTATTTCTGTTAATGTCGTGTTACTTGTCGTCGTTTCAGTAATAGGTGGTTCTGTTTCACTTACAGCAAATGTCGCGGTAACGTCTACAAAGTTAACAACTGTACCACCTTCTGGTATGCTCGTTACCGTCTCCTGATATGTGACAAGTACAAAATCATCTACAGGTATATCTGGAACTGTAAAACCAATGAAAGGATCTAATCCTGGTGCCGGTACCCCGTTTATGCTCACACTTCCTGGTACAAATGCTACACCCGCGGAAGTAGTATCTATAAATTGAACATTCGTCGCTGCCACTGTTCCAAAATTAAAAATCAATACATCATACGTTAAAATTTCTCCTACAGTCGCTACTTCTTTATCTACTAGTTTTAACGGAAAAATAAACGCTATATTAATTGTCGTAACGACTAAATTCGTTAATATCGTTTCCGTAATCGGTGGTTCCTGCGGATTCGGTTGTGAAGTAAATGTAACGTCAGCATCGTTTAATATGACTTCATTATCTGGAATCTCTGTAATTGTCACTTGGAATGTTACCGTAATACTTCCACCAGCAATTAATAATGGAGTAACAGTAAATCCTATTTCTGGATTTAAACCAAATTGCTGAACCCCACCTATCGTTACACTATTTTCGACAAATGTCGTTCCTTCCGGAATGACATCTTGGAAGAGTACATCTGTAACAGGTATAATTCCTACGTTCGTAATTAGCACGCTATACGTTAATACATCTCCAACAGCCCCAGTCGCAACGTCAACTGCTTTTGTTGCTGTTACTTCACCAGGAGGAGGTAACGGTATTGTAACTACTGTCGTATTACTTGAATTTGTCGTTGTTACAGGTGGTTGTAAAGGATTTAATAAGAAAGTGGCTGTAGCAGATGCCGTATTTAATACTGCTCCGCGTGGGGATGGCGTAACTACTGTAACTTGGAACGTTACTGTCACTGATGCCCCAGCTGCAATATTAGGAAGCGGGAAACCAATATTCGGATCTAAACCAAGCTGTGAAATTCCATTTATCGTCACACTGTTTGCGACAAATGCTGTTTCTGGAGCAATTGGATCGATGAAAGAAACATTCGTCGCTGGTACTGTGCCGTTATTTCGAATGACAACAGAATACGTATAAGTTTCTCCAAATGCCGCTTGTTGTACAGATGAAGATTTTTGTATATTTAACTGTGCTGTGTTTACTTGTGTCACGACAAAATTGCTATTCGTAACAGTCGTTATTGGAGGGTTTGCTGGATTTATAAGAAAACTTGCAGTAACGTTCGATTGGTTTCTAATATTTCCACCGCTCGGAACACTCGTCACTGTAACTTGAAACGTAATCGTAGCCGTTTGTCCGACCGGAATATTTGGTACTGGGAAACCTGCCATAGGATCCGCGCCTTGCTGAACAACTCCATTTATCGTCACACTATTTGCTACAAACGCAGTTCCAACAGGAATCGGATCTTGAAAAATAATATTCGTTGCAGGAACAGTTCCTGTATTTTGAATAAGAATTGTATACGTTAACGTATCTCCTACGCCTGCTTGCGGTGTGTTTACACTCTTTATTACATTAATTGATCCTACATTTACTCGCGTCACAACAATATTACTAATCGTTACAATTGTAATTGGTGGCTGCAGAGGACTTACTTGGAAATCAGCAGTTACATTCGCATTATTCGGAAGAACTCTATTTGGTGGTACACTCGTGATCGTCACTTGAAAAGTAACTGTTACCATCCCTCCTACTGGAATATTAGCAAGTGGAAATCCAGTTGTTGGGTTTAAACCTGGCTGAGGCGTTCCATTTATTGTTACACTATTTGCTACAAACGTTGTTCCAGATGGAATTGGATCAAGGAATGATACATTTGTCGCTGCTACTGTTCCACTATTTTGTATACGAACTGTATACGTTAACGTATCTCCTACACCTGCTTCAGTAGCACTTACACTTTTCATTACATTTAACCCTGAAGAATTCACGACTGTCATAACAGTATTACTTGGTACTGTTACAGTAATCGGTGGCTCTGTCGGATTTACAAGGAAATCTCCAGTTACATTCGCATTATTTACGACATTATTTCCTTGGGGAATTTCATCAATTAATACTTCAAAAGTAACAATTACACTCGCACCAGTAGGCAAATTATTTAATGGGAATCCAAGTTCTGGATCTGCCCCTTCTTGTAAAACACCATTAACAACTACACTATTTTCAATAAATAATGTCCCTTGTGGAATTGAATCTTGGAAAAATACATTTGTAGCTGGTACACTACCTGCATTTATAACTTCGATTGTATATACTAAAACATCCCCTACCGTTGCAACATCTGTATTCACTGCTTTCACAACTTCAAAATTCCCTGATTGTACAGTTGTATTCACAATATTACTCGGTACATTGATTGTTACTGGCGGTTCGCTCGGATTCACTTGAAAACTTGCTGTTACATTTGCTTGATTTAAAATATCTTCATTTTCTGGATCCTGTACAATTAATACTTCAAATGTGACTACAACTGTTTGAGCCGCAGGAATATTTGGAAGAGAAAATCCTGTATTCGGATTCAATCCACTTTGCGGTACTCCATTAATTGTTACAGAATTTGCAACGAAAGAAACAGCGGAAGAAATAGTGTCTTGGAAAAGCACATTTGTTAACGGAACATTTCCTGTATTTTGGACGGCAATTGTGTATGTTAAAGTGTCTCCTACTGCCGCTTGCGTTGTATTCACTTCTTTTATTACATTTAAACCACCCGTATTAACTTGTGTCACTACAGTATTCGTTTGTCTATTAATCGTTACTGGCGGCTGATTTGGTTTAACGACGAAATTAGCAGATACATTTCCACGATTCGCAATCGTACCTCCTGATGGCGTAGATGTCACTCGTACTTGAAAAGTCACTGTCCTACTTCCGCCGGGAGATATATTTGCTACCGCAAACCCAGTCGCTGGATTTGCCCCAGGTTGCGAAACCCCATCTACAGTCACACTATTTGCAATAAAAGTCGTTCCAATTGGGATTGGATCTTGAAAAACAACATTCGTCGCAAGTACATTTCCTGTATTCTCAATTGTAACGGTGTACGTAAGAACGTCATTCACTGTCGCAAAAGCTCTATCCACTGTTTTTCTCGTTCTTATATCAGCTATATTAATTGTAGTAACTACGGTATTACTCGTCGCTTGACCTGAAATTGGTTGTTGACCAGGCACTGGGGTAAAGGTAAAGGTTGCACTTGCACGGTTCGGTATTGGATTGACAAGAGGGTTCGATGTCACTCGTACTTGAAAGCGTACTACAGTCGTTTGCGATGCATTAATACTTCCAAGATTAATACTACTTGATGGATTCGCTCCTGGACGTGCTACTCCATTAACCGTAACACTATTAGCTACAAATGTTGTTCCTGCAGGGATACTATCAACAAAAATAACATTGTTTGCAGCAACATTCCCATTATTCGTCACATTAACTGTGTACGTTAATACATCATTAAGAGTTGCCGTCTGTAGATCTACAGATTTTTGCATACTTATAGTCGCTTGATTCACTGTCGTTTGTACTGTGTTTGAAGAAGACGTACTTGTAATAGGGGCACTACCGACAAAAGGACGGAATTGATATGACACCATTGCACGATTTGGAATAGGATTTGGGTTCGGGAACGATGTTATTCGAACTTGAAATGCAACAATTCTTTGCGTGTTATTTGGGATTGTACCTAAATTAATTCCATTCGCGGGATTCGCACTCGGTTGCGTTACTCCACCTACCGTTACACTACCTGCTACGAATGTAGTTCCGTTCGGAATACTATCTTGTAATACAACGTTTTCTGCACTTCCTGTTCCTGTATTCGGGACCGTAATCGTATAGGTGAGAGTATCCCCTACCCCTGCAACGGTTCTATTTACCGATTTAACAGGATTAATGATTGGACCTGTTGCATCAATTTGAACACCAAAACCAGCTGCAGCGTATCCATCTCCATTTGTGACAAAGCGAACAGTTGCTGACGTCTGATTGTTTACTAAAGATGAGGAGGCATCTACATTCGTAATATCCCACCCTTGTCTTCGGATCGCTAAAGCTATTCCTAACGGCTGATTCAGATTTCCAAATGTTCCGCTCGTATCTAAATTTCCATTGTCATTACAAATTTGTGACTGAAAGAAATTATTTGCAGGATTTCTCGGTCCGAATAAAGTAACTGTAGCATTTGCATTCGGCCCAAAACGAAGTTGATCTCCAACAATGTTAGCATCACCTTCTTGGGCAGTTACAAGTACTCTTCCTGTAACTGTTCCCGTAGACGGCGTTGCAAAACCTGAAATAACAGCATCTACTGGTGGTGATGATGCCTCAATAATTTCTTGTCCTGCATACACCGATAAATTCCTTAGTGGTAAACTCACATTTTGATAAACTACCTCAAGCGTCCAGCCAACCGAACGACTAATTGTTGAATCAGCTGAAGTTCTTGCAGCTGGCACGGCACCTGTTGTATATGTGCCAGCCCCACCTGCACTAATAAGGTTCGTTACGTTAGCAGAACGACTATAATAAAACTGCTTCCCTACTGAACCTTGCTGGGCAGTTGCTGGGTCTGGTGTAACAGAAAATGTCCCCGCTGGTGTTGTAAAGGTAATATTATCATTTAAAAACGCAGTAACATCCTCCGTATCAGTCCGGTATGTGCCAGCCCACACAAGTTCTGCGTATAAGACACTACTCCCTGCTGGAAGGTTCAAAATTGCACTTGCAGAATTTAATCGCCAATCATTTGTCGTTCCTGCTGGGAATCCTGGCACTTGAAGCGATGTATTTACCGTAGTAAATACATCAATCGTACCGAAATTATTGCCTGGTGCAGGAGATGTAGGACTGAGTCCCAACGTGTTCCCAGTGAACGTGACGGCACCAGTAACTGTCGTTGTAAAGCGATTCATAAAAGGCACGTAATCATCTCATTTCATTTATAGTAAAAAGTGCTCTATACTATAAAATGTAGACAAACTATAGAGTGTACGTTGTCCAACAAAATTCCGCACATACGAGAGGAGTTTATAAAACTATGCGCTACGTTATCATAACAGGAACTTCACAAGGTTTAGGTGAGGCAATTGCCGCGCAATTATTAGAAGAAAGCACAACCATCATCTCTATTTCTAGAAGAGAAAACAAAGAGCTTACTAAACTTGCAGAACAATATAACAGCAATTGTATTTTCCATTCCTTAGATCTTCAAGATGTACATCATTTAGAAACTAACTTTAACGAAATCATTTCATCCATTAAAGAAGACAATGTATCTTCTATTCATTTAATTAATAATGCAGGTACAGTTGCACCTATGAAGCCGATTGAAAAAGCAGAAAGCGAACAATTCATTACGAACGTTCACATTAATTTACTTGCCCCTATGATTCTTACATCTATGTTCATGAAACATACGAAAGACTGGAAAGTAGATAAACGCGTTGTAAACATTTCATCTGGTGCAGGAAAAAAACCTTACTTTGGCTGGGGCGCTTATTGTACTACGAAAGCTGGTGTGAATATGTTTACACAATGCGTAGCGACTGAAGAAGAGGAAAAAGAATATCCAGTAAAAATCGTCGCTTTTGCACCTGGTGTTGTGGATACAAATATGCAAGTACAAATTCGTGAAACAAATAAAGAAGACTTCACAAATTTAGACCGATTCATCACACTAAAAGAAGAAGGAAAGCTATTATCACCTGAATATGTGGCAAAAGCTATTCGTAACTTACTAGAAACTGAGAACTTCCCGCAAGGCGAAGTTATTAGAATTGATGAATAATAAAAAGGCGTGCTAAAATAGCACGCCTTTTTATTCTACTTCTCTAAAAATATGAGCACAGACTCCGCAATTTGTTCATAACCAATTTCTTGATAAATTTTATTAGATGTCGGATTGGCTAAATCAGTATATAGTGTAGTCGTCTTGTACCCTTCGTCTAACATACGTTGACTGAGTGCCGCTACACAATTAGATGCGTACCCTTTTTTTCGTGCTTCTTTCGGGGTATAAACGAAATTTACTGTTATATTATTTGTAGTTGGTCTCGTTTTTGCAGCTACAGAAACGAGTTTCCCATCTACTTCTAGACCAAATAGACGATTATTAGTGATTAATGTATGTGCGGTTTGTTCCGCTTCTTCTTTCGTAGTTGGGAGCTTCACATCTTCACAAAATTGATATATCCATTTTTCTATTAATGGCAACTCATCATTAGTTATTTCTCGAAAAATTCCATCCTCGTTCCACTTCTTCTTAATTTGTTGTAATGCATATACACCTTGTTTCATTACAACATTCGTTTTCTTATTTTCTAACACCGCAAGCTCTTCAGCTAATTTCTGTACAATTTCCTTATTACCGATCAATCCAGGAATGTCCGGATATACTTTCGATAACTCTTTTGCAAGTTTCACTATATCTACTTCCGAATTTTCAGAAGTTGCAACAATCATTTGTATCTTCTCTTCTGTTTGAAGAAATACAACTGTAATTTCTTCTCCTCGTTTCGCTACCCCCATAAACGTCGGTTCTTGAGCTACTTGTAATATACCTAACATTAAATTATTTTCCTGCTCATTCTTTTCTAAAAATGGTGTAACATCTTCTTTAAAATGAAGAATCTCTTTATATACGTGTAATTGAATCATCGACAATCTCTTCTCTCCATTTATATTTTAATTAAGTATTGGCGATTAATTCATTAAATCCTTCTTTTACGATTCGATAATATTTGAAACTAATATGTTCAAATTATATTCAGCTCGTAATATTCTCCGTTTTTCCGTTTCAAATCGCTCTTCTTCATTTTTAAATGACTCTTTACGCTTTTGAATCATTCGTTCCATCTCTTTTTTACTCGGTCCTCCGTATACATTTCTTTTTTGAATAAAAGCTTCTGGCGATATAATTTCTTTCCACTCTTTTTCCAATAAATGTATTTTAAATTTTTCTTGTAAGTATATATTTACATCTTTGAAATGTAATTCATGAAGCTCCTTTTTCTGCACCAATGACATATTAGCAATCGTACTTGCTGCATGATGAGCATGCCGAAATGGAATTTTATAGTTTTTTGTTAAAACATCTGCAAAATCAGTTATCGTTATTGCATGTTTATAGGAACGACTTTTTAACGTTTCTTCTTCTACTTTCATCGTTCGAATGACTGCATTCATAATAGAAAATACGCGAATCGTCTTTTCGATTCCTTTATATAAATACGGCTGTAAGTCATCTTCCGTATCGACAATATCCCCAAATGGTGTATTATGAATCATTTGAAATACTGTAAATGCTTCTCCTAAAGCGCTACTCGTAATAGCACGAGCATGCTCAATTGAAACTGGATTTCGTTTTTGTGGCATAATACTACTAATTTGCACATATGGCTTCGCAACAGTAATACCATCATATTCTTTCGTCGCTAATAATAAGAAGTCATGAATCCATCTACTCGTATTTGTCATCATTATCATAAGTAACGAGCTAACATCTAATAAATAATCCGCTCCAGCGACAGCATCATATGAGTTCTCAATTACATTTGTAAATCCAAGTAAATGAGAAACTCGTTCTCGTTTAATCGGAAAACTTGTTGTTGAAAGTGCAGCTGCCCCCATCGGAGACTGATTTAAAATTTGGTACGTTTTTTTCATTCGTTCTAAGTCTCTTTGCATCGTATCATAAATTGCTAACATATAATGACCAAACGTTGTTGGCTGTGCTGGTTGTGTATGTGTATAAGCTGGCATAATTGTTCCCTTATGATCATCAGCAAGTTGCAATATACTTTCTTGCAATAATAAATGGTGTTCCATTAATCGTAATACATATCGTCTTAAGCTCATACGATACATCGTTACTCCCATATCATTTCTACTTCGACCGATATGCATATTACTTACAAAATCACACTTTGCTTCCTGAGAAATTAAATGTTCAACTAAAAAAAAGAGATCTTCATGTTGTTCTGTATATCGCAATTGATCTTTGGGCATTCCTTCTACCTTTTTTAGTGCTTTTAATATAACTGTAGCTTCTTCTTTTTTTATTAAACTTTCTTCAGTCAGCATCATAATATGCGCTTTATGCACTTGAAACATATCTTTTAATAAGTGGTTATACTGAAAATTAAATACATGTTGTAATACACAATCCACATATGTTTTCCCAGGGAAATCAGCGCCTTCATTCTTTATAAATTCTTCTTTACTCTGTTTCATCACCTTTTCCCCTTTCACCTAAGTATTACTACCCATCATACCCAGAGATAGTAAAAAAGTGCTTATACATAAAGTGAAACTTTAATTAGCCCTTACCAATCGGCCTTTTACAGGCAATTGTACTCCCACCTAACTCTCTCGCATTCGCCCAATTTTGAGATGGGAGTCTTACTGTCCACAAATAGCGGGACAAAAATAAACTCGGTGCTTTATGCACCGAGTTTATTTAATAAAAGTCGCATCATACTTATCACTTTGCAACACTTGGAAATGTAAATTTGCTAAATGTTTACGTATTTCTGCACTGTCATCTTCATTTAAATTATTCGCTAAGAATACAATTTCTGTACAGTTCCCGCGCTTATCCATAGCATAAACCGCTTTTGTAACCGTCCATGGCGTATACCCATTCTTTTGTCCTGCGTGTCTGAATGTTTTACGATATTTCTTGGCACTCATATCTGTTTCAACGATACTCGCCCACACTTTTTCTTCAGCTTCTGTCAGGCCACCTTTATGGTTTGCCTTTTGCAGCAATACCATATAATCGTTTGCGGACGCAGCTGGTAATCTATCTGACCAAATTTTATCATAACGTTCCTCTAAATAAAGAGGAATTTCTTTCTGTAATAATGACCCCTTCTTTTTTAAGCGCTCATGAATAATCATCGCATATTCACGATATTGCTCTTGAGTCATTTCTTTTAATTTTTTCTCTATTTTATATTTTGGAACATGTAATTCTTTATGCAAATATCCTGGGATATATAAAGATGAAACAATCGGAAATAGTGGTTGATGTGCAGGGAGCGATAAACTTTGTAAATTTCGATTAATATTATCTAATCCTAACACTTCCATTAAATATTCCGCATTAGCATTCGAACTAAACTTAACCATTCCTTTTGCCACGTCTTCTAAAGTAACGGCTCCTTCAGTTATCTTGCCTGTCTTCTCCAAATACCTTTGCCATCTATCTTGTGCACCACCATCTGTATTCGGTACATAATATCGATTGACATCATTAATTGAAACGAAACTAGCCGGGTCAATTTTCCCTTCTGTAACTTGTTTCGTATATTCAAGCGCCACAATTAATTTCATCGTACTAGCAACTGGCAATACAACATTTGGATTTACAGAATAAACAACTTTATCATTTCTCTTTACTAGAAGCGCACTATTTTTTTCATCTTTATGTTCTTCAATAAAAGATGCAATATACTGTGCATCATCATTATTTGAACTCCATACTTTTTTCACTAAAAAGTTACCCGATATTAGCAAAACGAAAATACCCACAATTACTGCGCATACTATAGTTTTTTTCAAGTAAAATTCCTCTCCTATTGTATAACTCTTCTCTCTATCTTTAAAAAACAAAATAATGGAGATGGTCATTTAAATAACCATCTCCATTATTTTAACTTGTATACTCCTATTATGTCTACGTCATGATTTTCACAAAATCCTCAAGAAATTTTTTATAATGTAATGACCAACCAATTCGTACCCAATTTTTCAAGGCTTTTGCATCAGGTTGAGGACGGAAATCTGCAATACTTTCTCCTTTTGCAATTCCAGCTGTATCTACATCGACACGACGATATACATAATCTAAAAGGGATGGATTTGCCGCAACCATCATTGTAACGACGTCATGTACTGGACTTCCTTTTATTTTCGGATTTAACTTTCTATAAGCTTTATAATAATACGTAAATATCGGCTCGATTAACTTATTAAAACTCGTTTTAGAATGTTTCGTAATATATTTTACCATCTCTGGCGTTATAATTGCCTCGGATGTAACATTAAGCGGCACTAATGTTACATTCTTCGCATTTTGCATAACTAACTGTGACGCAATCGGATCGCCATGAAAATTCGCCTCCGCCACTGGTGTAACATTGCCAGGCATTAAAAAAGCACCGCCCATTATATAATATTCTTTTACATATTTCATCATCGGCTTTTCTAAAATAAACGCTGTCGCTAATGTCGTTGACCTACCAGCATCAACAATGATTAATTCTCCTTTATATTTTTCAAGAATATCGAAAAACTCACAAAAAGGCTTTATATTTGGAGAAAGGTTTTTCGGAGGACGAATTGGCCCTAAACCTTCCGTCCCGTGAATTTCTGGATAATACGTTGTAATATCTCCAGATAAAGGGATTTTCGCACCATTAATAACTGGTATATCTTCCCTACCTGCTAACTGTAATAAATACGCTGCATTACTTGTCGCTTTTTCTTGTGTTACATTCCCATATCCAGTTACTACGCCAACAATATCAATATCAGGATGCAACAATCCATACATAATTGCTAAAGAGTCATCTATTCCCGGGTCTCCTAAAAATAACACTTTTTTCATCGACCTCAACTCCATCCCCTCAGTTGTTATTAATTTATGAATAGCCCTACATATACAGAATAAAAAAGATGAAATTTATATAAAAAAACGCAGTCCTATACGGACTACGTTCCTCATCTAGCCTATGCTGTTTTTTTCACAGCAATCATACTTCCCACTATGTAAGCGATAAACGCAAAGCAAATTGGGAAGACAACTGTATGTATACCGAACGGATTTGGGTAGAAAAGATGAATACACATATATGAGCCTACCCCAACTAAAATGGAAGCAAGTGCTCCAGTTGCATTCCCTTTTCTCCAATATAACCCTAAGACGATTGGCCAAATGAATGCTGCTTCTAATCCACCGAAAGAAAATAAATTTAACCATATTAAAAAATCTGGTGGTTTAATCGCCGCTGCATAAACGAGCAGTCCTACAATACCCGTAATCCACAAACTTCCTTTTTTTATCGTACTGTCTGCTGCATCTTTATTTATGTAATTTACATATATATCTTTAATAATCGATGAACTTACAAGTAACAATAGCGAATTTACTGTAGACATAATCGCTGCCATTGGTGCCGCTAAGAAAACGCCAGCTAGCCAAGGTGGCAACACTTCCATCGCGAGTAGCGGCATGACTTTATCTGGTACCGTTATACCAGGAAGTACTACTCGTGCAAATACACCCGTTAAATGCATCCCGATCATAATTGTACCAACGACAACCGTTCCAATGATTAGAGCTTGATGCATAGCTTTTGAATTTTTATAAGACATAGCACGCACACTAATTTGTGGTAAACCGACAACGCCAATTCCAATTAAAATCCAAAACGATGTAACATATGATTTCGTTAAACTACCATCTGCTCCGAATGGTGTAATTAAATTCGGATTGATTTGAACAAGTTCCTGCATAATCTTTTCAATTCCACCACCAGCAATAACAGTAGCAACTAAAATGATTGTCGTTCCAACTAACATAATGATACCTAATAACGTATCTGATAACGCAACTGCGCGGAACCCACCAATTAATACGTACACAAGTACAGAAAAAGTAAATAAAAATAGTGCTGTTGTATAAGATAGACCTGTTAGCGACTCAATTAATCGTCCACCGCCGACCCACTGGGCTACTGTTGCTGAAAATAAAAAGATAATAATACATAACGCCGAAAGTATAACAACCGCTTTATTATTGTATCTTCCTTTTAAATAATCGATAAGCGTAATTGCTTCCATCTTCCTAGCAATAATTGCAAACTTTTTACCGATAACCGTTAAAACGATATACCCTGTTACAACTTGAATCGCAGATAATAATACCCATCCAAGTCCCATATTGTAAGCAATACCAGGGCCACCAATGAAACTACTTGCACTACCGTACGTAGCAATCATTGTCATCGCTAATAATAAACCGCCAAGCTCACGTCCACCAAGAAAATATTCTTGCAAAAATTTATTATGAGCAGTCGCTTGCACGCGTCTTGAAGCATATATACCAATTAAAAATACAACGATAAACGAAATTATCATTGGAATGATTACATACCAATTCATCTATTATTCCTCACTTTTTTCTTCCTCATCGAGTGAAATATCTTGAAATACAAAACGAACAACTAAACTAAGCAAAATAACCATTACGACAAATCCAACAATACAACTATAAAAAAACCATGCTGGAAAACCGAATACATATGTATATTCACTTGGATTTTTACTACCAAGCCCATAAGCAAATCCGTACCATATTATAAAATTGATAATAGCAAGTCCAAGACCAATTAACGCTTCTCTATGGGCGATTCGAAAGCGTGGATCATCATGATAATTCTTCATTTTCTCCCTCCTCTCACGATGTATTATTGTACCATTGTTCTTCTAGTTTTTCCTACTAGAAAGCAAAAACAAGCAGGATTTTTTATAATTATATAGAAGACTCTCTTACATTACATATTTTTTACAATTGTAACACAAATGAAATTTGAATTTTCAGTAATTGTTAATTATGATTTTAATTAGAGGCTTTCCATCTAGTTCCTACATCCTTGATTTCGGAATAAACGCCGTCTCGTACTGCGTTTACATTATATTTTCAAGGGGGTTATACAATGAGTCAACTAGCTGTAAATCTTCATGAAAAGGTAGAAAAGTTTCTTCAAGGCACGAAAAAGTTATATGTGAATGGATCTTTCATTGAAAGCGCTTCCGGTAAAACGTTTAAAACGCCTAACCCTGCAACTGGCGAAACGCTTGCCATCGTTTCTGAAGCTGGTCGCGAAGATATTCATAAAGCTGTAGTCGCAGCTCGCATGGCTTTTGACGAAGGTCCTTGGTCTCGCATGAGCACTGCTGAACGAAGCCGCCTTATGTACAAGCTTGCCGATTTAATGGAAGAACATAAAGAAGAGCTTGCACAGCTCGAAACGTTAGATAACGGAAAGCCAATCCGTGAAACAATGGCAGCAGACATACCACTTGCAATTGAGCATATGCGCTATTATGCTGGCTGGGCGACGAAAATCGTTGGTCAAACAATTCCTGTTTCCGGTGATTACTTTAACTATACACGCCATGAAGCTGTTGGTGTCGTTGGTCAAATTATCCCTTGGAACTTCCCGCTTCTTATGGCAATGTGGAAAATGGGAGCGGCGCTTGCTACAGGATGTACAATCGTTTTAAAACCTGCAGAACAAACTCCACTATCCGCTCTATACTTAGCTGAATTAATTGAAGAAGCTGGATTCCCGAAAGGTGTTATTAATATCGTTCCTGGATTCGGTGAATCAGCTGGACAAGCTCTCGTTAATCATCCACTCGTTGATAAAATTGCATTTACTGGTTCTACTCCAGTTGGCAAACAAATTATGAGACAAGCATCCGAATCATTAAAACGTGTTACTTTAGAACTTGGTGGTAAATCACCAAATATTATTTTACCAGACGCCGACTTATCTCGCGCTATTCCTGGTGCACTTTCTGGTGTTATGTTTAACCAAGGACAAGTATGCTCTGCTGGATCACGCTTATTTATTCCGAAGAAAATGTATGATAATGTCATGGCTGATCTCGTCCTTTATTCTAAAAAATTAAATCAAGGTGCTGGTCTAAGTCCAGAAACTACAATCGGTCCTCTCGTTTCCGAAGAACAACAAAAACGTGTAATGGGCTTCATTGAAAAAGGGATTGAAGAAGGCGCTGAAGTACTTTGTGGAGGAAGTAATCCATTTGATCAAGGCTACTTCGTTTCTCCTACAGTATTCGCCGACGTCAATGATGAGATGACAATCGCAAAAGAAGAAATTTTCGGTCCAGTTATTTCTGCAATACCGTTTAACGATATTGATGAAGTAATTGAACGTGCGAATAAATCACAATTTGGCTTGGCAGCTGGTGTATGGACAGAAAATGTTAAGACAGCACACTATGTTGCAAGTAAAGTACGCGCAGGTACAGTATGGGTAAACTGTTATAACGTCTTTGATGCAGCATCTCCATTTGGAGGATTTAAACAATCTGGTCTTGGCCGTGAAATGGGATCTTACGCATTAAATAACTATACAGAAGTGAAGAGCGTTTGGTTAAACTTAAATTAAATCGAAAGAACCTGATCCACTCGGTCAGGTTCTTTTCATTATGTATTCCTTTAAACTTGCAGCCCTCCGCTCACATTTAATACTTCCCCTGTAATATAGGATGCGTATTCTGACGCTAAAAAGGCCGCCGCGTTCGCAATATCTTCTGGCGTTCCAATTCTACCAACCGGAATTGCTCCAACCATTTTTTCTTTTACTTTATCTGGTATTGTTTTTGTCATATCCGTATCCATAAATCCTGGACAAATTGCATTACAAGTAATACCGAAGCTTCCAACTTCTTTCGCTGCTGTTTTCGTTAAACCGACAACGCCAGCTTTCGTTGCCGCATAATTTGCTTGTCCAATATTCCCTTCTCTACTTATTGAAGAAATATTAATAATGCGCCCATATTGTTGTTGTCTCATATAAAGAAGAGCTGGCTGCATACAATAAAAAACGCCAGTTAAGTTTACTTGTAATACTTGTTCCCAAGCTGATTTCTCCATTTTATGTAACATTGCATCTTTTGTAATTCCAGCGTTATTTACTAAAATATGCAGTGTCCCAAATTTTTGAACTGCATACTCAATTAATGATTTCGCTTCATTTTGATTACTTACATCACATCGATATAAGCTTACTTCATATCCTTCTTCCGATAATTCACGTGTCGTTTTTTGTAGTTTTTCTTCATTTACATCACTAATTAAAACTTTAGCCCCAAGCCTAGCAAAAACTCGTGCAATTTCTTTTCCAATTCCTTGGGCGCCACCTGTTACAACAGCTGTTTTCCCATTTAAAAATCCCATCCCTATCCCCCATTTCTATTACTTATACTGTATATTTCGGCTTTTTGCTTTCCAAATCCTCTTTGTATAAAAAAGTCTATTTGTGTCAAACTAACTTTGCAACGTCGCATAAAGTGAAACTTTAATCAGTGGGAAGTTTGTTCATCCCCCACTGATTATCAGCCCTCACCAATCGGGCATTTACGGGCAGTTAATCTCCCACCTAGCTTCTTTGTTCCATCTGAATTTTGAGGTGGGAGTTTTACTACCCGCTATGCGGGATAAAGTGCAAGGAGATTGTGTCGAATGAACAAAAAAAATTTCAAACAAAGCAAAGCCACTGATGGTATTGATGTTGAGTTCTCTCGTGAACTCGCTGACCACAACGACTTAGAAGCAAACGCACGTGCAAATGCCGCTGATGCACGTCAAAAACGCCAGTCAACAGAAAAATAAGGGGAAATCATAACCTTATTCTTTTCAACAGGGACCTACTACCCAACAAAATAAACCGAGAAACATCTCTCGGTTTATTTTTTATATTTTTTTGCATAATGCGCCAAAGTAAGTAACGGATATATATGAGCGTAGCTATGGTAATGAATATAAAACCCACCTGGTAAAGCTGTTCCAGTAGGATATTTTTCATTTACATAAGGATTCGCAAGCAAATATGAAATACCTTTTCGAATAGCTGGTGTTTCTTTATCATAGTAAGAAATAAGAGCATCTAAAGCCCATGCTGTTTGCGATGGTGTACTAAATGGTAAAGTAGCAAATCTTTTTTCCACACTACTTTGACAAGATTCTCCCCAGCCACCATCTTCATGCTGTATATGTTCAAGCCATAAAGTTGCTCGTTTTAAAGAAGGGTGAGCAGAAGTAATTCCTAACGCCCGTAAGCCAGTCATCACTGCCCATGTACCATATATATAACAAATGCCCCATTTTCCATACCACGATCCATTTTCCTCCTGTTCATTCATTAACCAGTTGATTGCACTTTGTTTTTGTTTCTCGGGCAATTCATTTTGCGTATATGTCCCGAAAAACTCTAACACTCTGCCTGTAATATCTGGTGTAGAAGGATCCGTAATCATATCGCTTGCGTTTTCGATTGGTAAATTCGCTAATAACTTGCTTGTCACGCCTTTTTCAAATGCTCCCCAACCACCATCATTATTTTGTAATCCTTTAATCCAATTCGTCCCTTTCTTCCAAGCATCATCCACATTTCCGTTCCCTCTACTTTGTGCCAATGCTCTTAACACAGCTGTTGTATCATCAACATCAGGAACTGTCGTATTCACATCAGAAAAACCCCAACCGCCCGGAATAAGCGCGGGCGCATGCACACTCCAATCAGCTTTTTTCTTATGTTGTTTTTTTAATAAATATGCTGACGCATTTTGAATCATTTTACTTTCTTTCGAAACACGAGCCTCTTGCAACGCATAACTAAGTAATGCTGTATCCCATACAGTTGACGGGGAATTTTGTAAATGGTTCCCTCTTTCCATCTTCCATATATAAGATGTTATCCCCGTTATAGCCTTTTGAATCATTGGCGATTGAATAGAATGTCCTAGCGCAAGTAAAGCATAAATCATATAAAACGAAGCACTTGCGTAACTATATAACGTCCCATTCTCATCGATACGCTCTTTCATAAAACGTTCTACTTCCTCATTTCCTTTATGATGTAAGGAAAGCGGATAAGATATAATTTGTTTCACATTACCTAATAATGTTTGAAACATTGGAGATTGGTCCTCCCGAAACCATTCTCCGCCCCCGCCCGCAATATGATTTAAATTAGGCAGTAACTTTTTCACTACACGAAACCTTTTATTTAAACACAACATCATCGGAATTAAATGGATACGTGCCGAACTACTTAATTCAAATATACTGAGTGGGGAATCATTTTGCAGAAACATAATCGGTGTTGGCAAATGAAAGAGCGAAGGATATTCATACTCTCCATGAATTGCTAATAAAAACTTCGTCATAAAATGAGCACGCGCCACTCCCCCACGTTCTGTAATAAACATTTCCGCTCGCTTCATATTCGCATCTTCTTTTGTATACTTTTTCGAAGCAAGTAGGGCAGCATAAGATTGAATGGTAGCAGATAAATTGCCCCCCATTTCATCATCATACAATTTCCATGTCCCTTCATTCGTTTGGAGTGAAGCTAATCTTTTTACAAATGGTTCTACCTCTTTATCTCTACCTAATAATTTTAATAAAAATATCATATGGCAATCAGTTAATGGTGCTCCTTCAAAACAGAATCTCCACGTACCATCTTGCCTTTGCATCGTTTGAAGTGCAGTTGTCCTTCTCGCTATTTCTTCATGCACTTTTCCATATAATAACAAGGCATTCACCTACCCTTTCGAAATCCGTATAACGATATTCAAAAAAGCAACCGAATATGTGTAAAAACAAAGAAAAGCAGAACACATATTATGTTCTGCTCATAAGCAATATCCCACTCCGACAATAACCCCTAATAAAGCACCGACTACTACTTCATACGGTGTATGTCCGACAAGCTCATTTAACTTCTTATATTCTGTTTGTTTACCATGAAAAAATTCATTCAATATTTTCGCCTGTTTACTTACCGCAAGCCTTACTCCTGAAGCGTCATACATAACAATGATTGCAAAGATTGCAGCCACTGCAAATATGGTACTTTCCACACCTTCCACAACTCCAACACCTGTCGCAAGCGCTGTAACAGTTGAAGCATGAGAACTTGGCATCCCACCTGAAGCAAAAAATTTTGCAAAATCAAATTCACCCGTTTTAACTAATTTAAAGACTACTTTTGTTAACTGTGCTATAAACCACGAAATTACAGCAGCCATCAGCGGATCATTATGTAAAATTGTTTCCATGTTCTCAGCTCCCTACTAGCTATAATGGAAATTCTATATAGTATCAGTATAAAGAAAAATGCGTAGAAAATACTACGCATTATGATACTTTTGCTGATTTATTTTTTATAAATTTCGGTTGTTTCTGCACTAAAAATTTTGTCTTCGCTATTGAAAATACAAATAAAGCAACCCATATACAGAAAAATGCCATCATATGAGTAGTTGTAAAATGTTCACCAAATACAAATACACCTAAAATTAAACTAATCGTTGGCGCAATATATTGTAAAAAGCCTACCATATAAAGCGGAATAAGTTGTGCTCCTTTTGCAAAATAAAATAGTGGTAGCGCTGTAACAATACCTGCTCCTATTAAAAGTAACGTCGATAGCATTGAAATAGCTCCAAATGAACCGAAACCATGTACCCCTGTCATAACGAGATAAATGAACGCAAACGGCGTCACTAACATCGTTTCCATCGTAAGCCCAATCGTCGCATCATAGTTTAACAATTTTTTTGTTAATCCGTATAATCCAAATGAAAAGGCAAGTGATAAAGAAACCCACGGGATAGCCCCGAAACGTACTGTTAAAATGATAACCCCTACTCCAGCTAAACCTACTGCAACATATTGCCAAAAGTTTAACTTTTCCTTTAATACGACTGTACCAAGTAAAATACTAATAAGTGGATTAATATAATACCCAAGACTCGCTTCAATGACATGATTATGATTAACGGCCCATATGTAGACAAACCAGTTCCCACTAATCAAAATTGAAGCAATTGTTAATGACATTAATAATTTAGGTCGTTTAAAAAGATTCACAAATTCCCCAATAAACTGGCGAAACCTCTTCGTAACAGCTAATACGATTAACATAAAAACGAACGCCCAAACAATGCGGTGTGCTAATATTTCATCTGCTGGAACTTCCTCAACCCATTTCCAATAAATCGGTAGGATTCCCCACATCGTATAAGCACCAGCCGCATATATAATCCCTTTTTTTTGCTGTGCTGATTGACTCCCCATCTTCCTTTTTCTCCTCTTCTCATTTTTTCTCCATTATACGGTTTCTTATGCTCACTTTACCAATAATCAATCTGTAATTCTTTCGACATTTCTCATATAGCGAAAAATAAACATACCGTTATTACAACAAGTAACGGTATGCCGAAAACAAATTTCTTTTTATGCGTTTTATGGTGAAACATATACATACCGATCCAAGCTCCAACCGCTCCTCCAGCTGCCGCTGATAAAAACAACGTGCTTTCTGGCGTTCTCCACTGTTTCTTCTTTGCTTTTCGTTTATCAAGCCCCATAAGGCTAAAAGCTATAACATTAATAATAATAAAATAAATCCATTTCATCGCTTTCTCTCCCTATGAAAAATTCGCTTAATGGTAACATGAAAAAACGATAGAAACAACTGAAGAACACTTTTTAGCAAACTAGTTTCATTCCTTTATTTTAATTGATTATCTTTACATTTATATAATCAATATAAAGCGCGATTACAGCTATTAAAAAGAAAGATGTTATGAACAGAACTTTATATTTCACTTCCTTCACCCACCACAACCACATCATCAAAAAAACTTCTCTCAATCTCTTTCTCATCAAAATGAAGAACAACAATTAACCCTACATATAAAGAAACGAAATTCAAAAACCATTCCCCATTATCATCTTGCTTAGCTAGACATTTAAATATCTCTTGAAATTGCATACGTTCATCAGAAGCAACGATCGGACGCACACCAAAATATTTCAACACAAGATTTAACTTAAGATTTATAGATAAAGACAAACTATATTTTAAGAGCTCTGTATAATTTGTAACATTTTTTTCGCTATACAGTTTCACAAGCATTTGATGTAAAGTAGGAATCGATAATTCTACGTCAGTCACTTTTGTTGTTTCTATCGTTTCAATCATCTTTTTCATATCCATCACATTCACCCCTTCTGAAAAAACTTTAAAGCCAGAGAGTATTTAATTCATAATGTGCAATAATTGTGCATTTCTCTTCTCTCGTTCTTCTTCACTGACTAAGTCATACTTTTTTAATAAATGAAAGATGTCGTTTAATATTTCCTGTGAATGTTTATTTTGCAAAAATCCATTCAAATCTTTGAAAAGAATTTCAGATAAAAAATCCTTTTGACTTTCAAGCTTATTCATTACATCTTCAATAGAATGATCAATATTACATGCCATATTAAACTTCCTCCTCTATCCTCTATAAATAATATCTTCTGCTAATGCAGTAAATACTTCTCCAACGAGAGAGTCTTCATCATATACAGATGAATCGTTATTTTCTTCACGTTTTGCAAAAGGTATTTGTGCAATTACTTCCGTTTGCAATTGTTCTGCTAACATTTCGCCGCCCCCTTTTCCGAAGAGATAATTTTTAAATCCATCTTGCTCTTCGTAATAAGCCATATTTTCCACAATTCCTACAATCTCGTGTTTTGTATGTTTTGCCATTACACCTACTCTAGAAGCTACAAATGAAGCTACATTGTGCGGCGTTGTAACGATAATTTCTTTCGCTTGTGGGATCATCGCTGCAACATCAATGGCAACATCTCCTGTACCAGGTGGTAAATCGAGAAGTAAATAATCTAAATCTCCCCAGTGTGTATTCGCAAGGAAGTTTTGAATCCATTTATTTAACATCGGTCCACGCCACATGACTGGATTATTTCCTTCTGTAAAAAATCCCATTGACATAATTTTAACACCATGACTAACGACTGGAATTGCTGTTTGATCAATCATTGTTGGTTTTTGATTCGTTTCCATCATAGCCGGAATGCTAAAACCATATATGTCTGCATCTAAAATCCCAACCTTTTTACCCATTCTAGCTAAGGCAGTAGCAAGATTAATTGTCACCGTTGATTTTCCGACTCCGCCTTTCCCACTCGTTACAGTAATAAAATGTACACCTGAATCATGACGGAGCATGCTTGGCATACCTGTTTCTGTTCTACTATTTTTCTTTAATTTTTCTGTTAGCATAGCTCTTTCTTCTTGTGTCATCGAACCAAATGTTACATCCACTTTAGATGCACCAATTGCGTGAAGGGACTCTTCCACATCTTGTTGAATTTTCGCCTTTAACGGACAACCTTGAATGGTTAACACTACTTCAAGCTTAACCTCTGTTCCATGTATTTGTACATTTCTAACCATATTTAATTCTACAACACTTTTGTGTAACTCTGGATCCTCTACATGTTGTAATGCGTTCATTATTTGTTCTTGAGTAAGCATAGAGCTCATCCCTTCTCTTATTCTAATTTATATATAGCATCTTCTTATTACTTCAACTGATGAAAGTTTCCATCTATTTTTTAATGTCTTTAATAGTCATCGTTGCGAGAAAGCATTATTATCCCCCACTTACAGGCGGGATTAATGCGACGATATCTCCAGCTTTTATCATCTCTTCATTCGTTACAAACTCTTCATTAATTGCAACCATTACTGTATCCAAAGATTGCAAATGATAACTATCTTTCAACCATTCATTTAATTGTCCAACAGTCATTTCTTTTTTTTCTGAAATTATTAATTGATCCGATCCGACTTCCTCACGCAAATTTGCAAACAGTAAAATTGTAATCATTTTCTCATTCTTCCTTCTTCGGTTTTCCTTCTGGATATGATGTATTTTCAAGTTGATCTCCAATCCACATCGTTCCATCTTCCCAAAATTCTTTTTTCCAAATTGGAACGATGCGTTTTATGCGTTCAATCGCGTACTCATTCGCTTCATAAGCTACTTTACGATGCGGTGATGAAACTGCAATAACTACCGCAATATCCATTATTTCCAGCAGCCCTACACGGTGCGTAATGGCTACTTGTGCGTCCGGCCATTTCCCGTTAATTTCCTCACCAATTCTTGTAAGTTGTTTTACTGCCATCGGTTTATATGCTTCATACTTTAAATGTAGCGTTCGTTTTCCTTTTGTTAATTCTCTCACCGTACCAATAAATGTTGTAATCGCACCCGCTTCTCTTCTTGCGACTTTATTCGTTACTTCTTCCACTAAAATTGGTTTTTCTACAATCTCAAATAGTGATTGCCCCATTAGAAACACCTCTCTTATAAAATGTCCAAGGCCATTCACTACCTTCGTTATCTTCTAATAAAAGAACATCGACAAACATTTCTTTTTTATATCCTCTTGTCCCGCCTGGCAATACGATAAAAGCGTTCGATTCTGCTAATGAAGAAACCGAGCTAGACTTATCAAATCCTGATGGATATGCAATTAATTGCCCTTCATTACATGTCAGTTTTGCTCGTACAAATCTTGTAAATGGATTTGGTTTCAGAAAATCTTTTCCTAATAATGCTTTTTCTCTTTTCAAATGCGCTTTTTCACTAAACATATACGCACGAATACATGGTCTTACAAACAACTCAAATCCTACATAACATGCTGATGGATTTCCTGATAAACCAAATAATAGCTTGCCATTTAATTGTGCTACAGTCGTTACACTTCCTGGTCGCATTGCAACCTTATTGAAAAGAACGGATGCACCTAACCTTCCATATATAGCTGGTAAATAATCGTAATCTCCTACTGATACACCGCCCGTTGTAATGAGCATATCTACTTGACTTAACGCATCTTTCACAGCTGTAAAACACGTATCAAAATCATCACTAAACTTCCCAAAGTATTTTACTCTTCCGCCCACTCTTCGAATTTGAGACAGTATCATGTACGTATTACTATTTCGAATTTTCCCTGGCTCTAACGACTCATTTACATCAAGTAATTCACTACCAGTCGCTAATAGTCCAATTACTGGCTTTTTCGCAACTGGCACTTCACTATAACCGAATGTAGCAAGAAGAGCTGAAATACCTGGATTAATGTACGATCCTTTCTTTGCAAGCACCGTTCCTTTACGAGCATCTTCACCTTGAAAAGAAATATTATCACCCGTTTTGAATGAGCGTTTCACTTCCATATAATCGTTCCCATTATCCTCATATTGACGAGTCAGTTCTAACATAACAACCGCATCACAATCATTTGGAATTTGTGCTCCTGTCATAATTCGAACTGCTTGAAACGAACCTACTTTCTCATCGAATAGTGATCCTGCACCAATTTCACCAACTACTTCAAATACAATTGGCGTTTCATAACTTGCTAAATTCGTATCTTCTGCTCTAATAGCAAACCCATCATACGGTGAACGATTGAATGAAGGTACGTCATGATCAGCTACTAAATCCTCCGCTAACATACGTCCGTAAGCTAATTCAATAGGTAGTAGCTCTTTTAAGCCATTGTTAGCAAATCCCATCACTTTTCGAATAGCTTCTGCAACCGTAATTGGCACTCTTCTTCCCATTATTGACAATCCTTTCTATTAACCGAATAAGCGATAATATAGTTGTTTCGCTTTTGGAATTTCGTTTGTACCATGAATGAACACACGACCATCTTGAAAAATAACGACGCGATAATCCTCTAATTGACAAGATAGTAAATATGGATTCCGCTCTACTTCCCCAAGTTTTTTTAATACTTTTTCTACGTCATCAAAATTGTATTGCCTATTTTCTATTGATCTTATTTGAACTGTATTTCTTCCGCATAAAACAGCTACCTTCGTTTGGTTTTCGTATGATAAATAAGGATAAGCTCGATTTAAACCGCACGATGGACAATCGTCCGTTTTTATTTTTCCTAGTTTTATAAAATGATTTTGATTACTCCATATATCAAACATGAAAAACGTCTTTCTAATTACTGAGTAATCTTCCACTAAAATTTTGAGTGCTTCTGCCACTTGATATGCCGCAACGATTTGAACAGCTGGACTAATAATCCCAGCCGTGTCGCACGTCACACCTATAACGGGAACATTCTTCAGTACACAATGTAAACACGGCATTTTTTGCGGAATAATCGTATAACTCATACCGTACGATCCAACACAAGATCCATATACCCACGGAATATTATGTTTTTGTGATAAATCATTTATGATAAATCGAATATCAAAATTATCTGTAGCATCAATGATTACATCGACATTTTCTAATGGCCCTTCCATGTTTTCTACACTTGCATCCATTATGAAAGCATGTATTTGTACTTCTGAATTAATTTGTTCCAACCGTTTTTTAGCAGCAATTGCTTTCGGGATTTTCCCTCTTGCATCTTCTTCAGAGTAAAGTTGTTGTCTTTGTAAATTACTCCACTCTACGTAATCACGATCAATAATTGTCAACTTACCAATACCTGCACGCACGAGACTTTCTGCACTTGTACTTCCTAATGCACCTGCTCCTACAATTAACACATGCTTATTCCGAATTTTTTCTTGCCCTTTACTCCCGATTGGTTTGAACAACTGTTGCCGAGAATACCGCTCCTCCATTGCATACCCTTCCTTTCAAGAAATCTATTTCACATTAGAGTCTTGTTTTTGATAACAAGCAAAGTAAGCAAACCCTACAAATCCAGCTCCTCCAATGACATTTCCGATAAAAACAGGAACAAAGTTTTTAGCGAGGTCCAGCCACGTCAGATGACCTGCAAAAATAACCGCTGATATGACAAACATATTTGCTACTACTTGTTGAAATCCAATCACTACAAATGCCATAATTGGAATCCAAATCCCAATTATCTTTCCGACAAAATCACTCGTCCCGTAAGCGAGCCAAAGCGCAAGACAAACGAGCCAATTACAACCAATCGCCAAAATTAAAGTTCTCCCAAACGATTCGTGTAACTTTCCTTCCGCTATCGCTAACGTTTTATTTAAATAATCTCCCTCTGTTAATCCGCCAAGATGTCCAAAGCAATACGCAACGAAAATTGCACCAACAAAGTTCATTACAGTAATCCAAGCCCAATTATTCAGTACACTTATCAATGTAATTTTCTTTGCATAAAGCGCCATAGACAGTGACATCATATTTCCTGTAATCAATTCTCCTCCTGCTAACACTACGAGCATAAGCCCAATAGGAAACACTGCTCCTCCTAAAACATTCACTAAACTTCCCCAATGCTCCGGCAAATTACCTAATACTCGAATGTTAAGTAAAAACCCTAATGATATAAATGCTCCTCCTAAAAAACCGAGAATAAGCATTGCTGGCAGCGTCTGGCTTACTTTTTGAACACCGGCCTCGATTACGAGTTCAGCAATTTGTTCCGGTTTATGAAATGCCATTACCAATTCCTCCATTTTCTCCAAATAAAAAAGCAGCTTCAAAAAACCTCCTGAAAATAAAGGTTTTTGAATGCTGCTTAATGTCTCTGCACATCTTTTACAGAGAGATCAATCATCACTTTTACTATGAAATAGAAAGTCCACATCTCTTGCACACTTTCCATTTTCCACTATTATGTCAGCCTTATATATTAACCACCGATATGTGACATTTCAATTTTAGGCATTGTTTTCTTATTAGTATGACTTAAGCGTTCGTCTGAATATCGATCTTCTCGATTATTCCAAATGTCGTGAATTACAGCTGTAATTTCCTCATCCGTATCCCCCGATCGAAGCAATGCTCTCAAATCATTTCCTTTAGAAGCAAATAAACAAGTATACAATTTTCCTTCTGCAGAAATGCGAGCTCTCGTACATGATGAGCAGAAAGAATCAGTTACAGATGAAATGATACCTATTTCCTCATCACTGCCTATATAACGGTACCTAGTAGCTACTTCACCTGGATAATTTGCTTCTATCCGTTCTAACGGCATAACTTCACGAATTGTATTTACTATTTCTTGTTTGGAAATAACTTCACCTAACTCCCAACCGTTATAATTTCCAACGTCCATATACTCAATAAAACGAAGAATATGCTTATTTTCCTTAAAGTATTGCGCCATCTGCAAGATGTCCTGTTCGTTTTTCCCCTTTTGAACGACCATGTTTATTTTAATTTTCATACCAACTTCAGCCGCAGCCTGTATACCCTCAAGAACCCTTTGCACTTTGCTTCTATTACCATTTAAATAGAAAAAGCGCTCTTCTTCTAAGGAATCCAGACTAACTGTCACACGTGATAACCCCGCTTTATATAAATCAGGTGCAAACTTTTTAAGTAACGATCCATTTGTTGTTAAACCGATATCCTCCACACCATCTATTTTATTAAGCCGCTCAATAAGCTCTGGAAGCCCTCTTCGAAGTAACGGCTCTCCGCCTGTAATCCGTAACTTTCTCACACCTAAAGAAACGAAAATACGTGTTATCCTTTCAATCTCATCAAAAGATAAAATTTTATCATTAGACAAAAACGAATAATCAGGACCAAATATTTCTTCTGGCATACAATATCGACAGCGAAAATTACAGCGATCAGTAACTGAAATACGTAAATCCTTTAACGGACGATGCAATTTGTCTAATGTAATTGATTTCATCTTCCTTGCCTCACTTTTACTTATTTTATATTTAAAACACGTTCTGGATGCGTATATATATTTAAAGACTGATTACGAATAAACCCTATCGTAGTAATCCCTAACTCTTCCGCTAACTGCAAAGCTAATTCAGTTGGCGCTGATTTTGACAGTATAATTTCACAGCCGATTTTTGCAACTTTCAATAATATTTCTGAAGAAATACGACCACTAAAAACAATGATTTTATCTTTTATAGAAATATTATTTTTTAAACAATAACCGTAAATTTTATCTAGCGCATTATGCCTACCAATATCCATTCGGCCTAAAATAATACCATTTACATCACATAAAGCTGCGTTATGCACTCCGCCAGTATGTCGAAATGTATCCGCAGATTGCTGCATTTCATTCATTAAACGAAAACAATCTTCGACAGCAACCTTTACATGGACACCATTCATTTTCTTTACGCTTAGTGCATCATTTGCAAAAACAAACCCTTGCCTACTCATACCACAGCACGAAGTAATATAACGTTTATTTTGCATTTGTTCGTAATACGGGTTTATTTTTGTTGTCGTCACATGTACAAATCCTTCTTTCTCCTGTACCCATATGTGATCAATATCTTCATACTTCCGAATAATTCCTTCAGATGCTAAGAAGCCTATTACCATATCTTCTATATATTCTGGAGTACTAACCATTGTAACAAACTCCTGTCCGTTCATTTTAATTGTGACTGGAAACTCTGTTACAATGCTGTCCTCTATATGCTTAAACACCCCTTGTTCATAACGGAAAACTTCTCTTTCTACCTGTATCGGTTTCACGATCAGCATCCTTCTCTCACGTTATATTTTTATCAAAAACAAATACCGAAACAGCAATATCTTCTTCTACTTTCATATCTGAAAATAAGTTCACTAATTTCGCTCCAACAAGTTCCTCCAAATGTTCACGAGAATTCGCAGCGTAAACTTCTTGAATCATTTTCGTTCTAGCCATATGAACCATTTCCGCGCCATCCATCGTACTTGAAATGAATTTCTCAGTAGGTGTTAAGTTCCCATACAGTGTTGCAATCGCCATATTTTCAGCAAATACAGTATGAATTCGTTCTGGTCCTTTTCCGAATAGTTCCTTTCGGAGTTTTCGTATCATATCATTAAATTCATGTACCTTTTTCGTCATAAAATCATACCTCCTAAAAGCCTCATTTTACTTTATTATATATTTTACCAAAATGATCTTTTCGCCCAAACTATTTCGTACAAATATTTGGACGAAAAGGTTAACTTCATGAAGTTTATTCGTCTTTTAATCCTTTACCCATACCTTTTAGGAAATGAAGACCAAACCCGATAGCACGGTTAATATTTGGATCTTTTAATACTTTCATAAGATCGAATATCCCCACTTTTTTATTACTTTCTAGATGCTCATTACCTTCTTCCAGTCCTACTAATAAACTACCTATAAGTTTTTTCGTAAGTTCTGGGTCAAGTTCTGTTAAAGCACCTGCAGCACCCATCATATTATTAATTAAATTTGTAACAGGTTTACGAGTTACTTGACCGAGAACGATCTTTGCGATTGGTTCTTTCGCTTTCAGCATAGAATTTGCTGCTTCTAGCATGCCAATATCATTTAATTCCCCGACAATATGAAACATTTGATTTAAAGCTTCTTCATTATTAGCTAGAAGCTCCTTTAAATCCTCTAACTTTTGCTGTTTTATTTCTTCCTCAGTTAATTCATGTTTTTGAATCGTTTTAATAGGTGCAGCCATATTTTTTCTCCTCCCTACTTATCCGTTAAATGTACATACCCTGGACGTGCCCACTTACGATCTACCTCAATACCAGCTTGAGGATGACGTTTTTTATTACGCGGGTTCGCTTTTGGCATCGGATTTTCGCCATTAACTTCTAACACTTCCATGCGCACTTTCGTCTGTTTATAAGCAGGTGTATTCGTACGTACGTCAACAGCAGGGCCTGTTAAGAAATTAATTGCCGATTCATTATCTGTAGAGTTCATCGGTACATATAACTCATTCGCTTTTACACGATCCGTTACAAGTGCCCGTAATTTTAGTGCTCCAAAAGGAGAAACAAGGCGCACTAATGAACCTGTTTTCACGCCACGTTCTTTTGCAAGTTCTGGAGAAACTTCAACAAAAACGCCAGGTACTTTCGTTTGAATACCTGTTGATTTATTTGTCATATTTCCTTCATGGAAATGTTCTAACATACGACCGTTGTTAATGTGAAGGTCGAACTCCGCTGGGAATTCAGCTGGACGTACCCAGTCAGCAATCGCAAAACGCGCTTTTTTATCTGGGAAATTAAATCCATCTTGGAAAAGTAGCGGTGTATTCGTTCCATCAAAACTTCCCCAATGGAAACTATTCCATCCTTCAAGTACTTCATAGTTTGCTTGTGAGAATAGCGGTGATAAGCTTGCCATTTCAGCAAAAATTTCACTTGGGTGACTATAATTCCAGTTTGCACCTAATTTATTCGCAATCTCCTGCACGATCCACCAGTCTGGCTTCGCATCACCAAGCGTAGGAAGAACTTGATACAATCTTTGCACACGTCTCTCTGTATTTGTGAAAGTACCTTCTTTCTCAAGAGATGGTGCTGCCGGTAATACAACATCTGCGTATTGAGCAGTTTTAGAAAGGAAAACATCTTGTACAACGAAGAAATCAAGGCTTGATAACACTTCATGTACATGATTTGCATTCGAGTCTACAAGAGCCATATCCTCTCCGACAAGATACATAGCTTTCATCTTTCCTTCTTCAATTGCGTGAAGCATTTCAATATTATTAAGACCTGGTTCACTATCAATTTCCACTCCGTAAGCCATTTCAAATTTCGTACGTTCCATATCGTTCGTAACGTGCTGATATCCAGGAAGCCATCCTGGTAAAGTTCCCATATCACAAGCACCTTGTACGTTATTATGACCTCGAAGTGGGTAGGCACCTGCACCTGAACGACGATAATTCCCTGTTGCAAGAAGTAAGTTTGAAATTGCAGCGGAAGTATCAGAACCACCTGTATTTTGCGTTACCCCCATACCCCAAAGGATACATGTACCATCTGCATCACGAATCATTTCAGCCATTTGGATAAGTGTTTCTGTTGAAATACCTGTTACTTCTTCTGCATATTCAAGTGTATATTCTTTTAAGCTCTCTTTAAAATCTTCAAAGAAGTTTACATTTTCATTAATAAACTCCTGATCATGCCAACCTTGATCAATCATATATTTCGCAACAGCCATTAACCATACTTGGTCTGTTCCTTGTTTTGGACTAATAAAGACATCTGATCGCTCTGCCATTTCTGTTTTACGAAGATCCGCTACAATTAACTTTTGTCCGTGTAATTTATGTGCCCGTTTAATACGTGTAGCTAAAACAGGATGACCTTCTGTCGGATTACATCCTACAATAATAACAAGACCAGATTGCGCAATATCTTTAATCGTTCCTGCATCACCGCCCATACCAATTGTACGGAATAAACCATCCGTTGCTGGTGATTGGCAATAACGTGAGCAATTATCAATATTATTCGTTCCAAATACTTGCCGAGCTAATTTTTGAATGGCATAATTGTCTTCATTCGTAATTTTAGAGGAAGAGATAAATCCGATAGAACCTTTGCCGTACTCTTCTTTAATAGCGCCTAATTTATTTGCAACTACATTCAGTGCTTCTTCCCATGTAGATTCAACAAACGTTCCATTTTTACGAATTAATGGTTTCGTAATTCGTTCTTTAGAATTTACGAAGTCCCAACCAAATTTCCCTTTTACACAAGTTGAAATTGCGTTAACTGGCGCATCTGAAGATGGTTGTACTTTAAGGATTTTACGCCCTTTCGTCCACACTTCAAATGAACAACCGACACCGCAAAATGTACATACTGTTTTCGTTTTCTTCGTACGAGTCTCACGCATGGCCGCTTCCACTTCTGATACCGCAAAAATACCGCTATATCCAGGCTCAACTTCTTTAATTAAATCTACCATCGGTTCAAGAATATCCGGCTTTAATCCCGTCATAAATCCAGCTTCACCAAGCATTGATTTCTCCATTAAAGCATTACAAGGACAAATCGTTACACATTGCCCACAGCTCACGCATGAAGAATCATTGATATCTACACCATTATCCCAAATAACACGAGGACGCTCGGCTTCCCAGTCGATAGATATCGTTTCATTTACTTGTAAGTTTTGGCACACCTCTACACATTGACCACATGCGATACATTGATTAGGGTCGTAGCGATAAAACGGATGAGTCATATCAACTTCACTTACATCTATTTTTGGTTCGTAAGGATATTTTTGATGTTCAATCTCCATTAATTCTGCAGTATTATGCAGTTTACAGTTCCCATTATTGTTGTCACATACCGTACAATATAATAAATGGTTTTCTAATAATCGATCCATCGCCTCTGTTTGTGCTTCTTTCGCACGACCAGAACCGAGTTCAATGTCCATACCTTCCGTCGCCACTGTCGAACAAGATCTCATCAACTTTCCATCAACTTCTACAATACAAGTGTCACACGTTTGAATAGGGTCTACTTCTGGTACATAACAAATTTGCGGATGTTCAATCCCGTTGTCATTAATGATGCCTAATATCGTTGAACCGGGCTCCGCTGTATACTTTTTTCCGTCAATTGTAATATGAGCCATGTTGTCATTCATGGTCTTTCCCCCTTTTTGAGAATAAAAAAACTCCACCACGAAAATATACGCACCACATTTTGGGCACGTTATCATCATGGTGGAGTAGTGTATTAGCACATCTTGCTAAAATACCAATCCATTTATTCATAAATAAAACGATAGATTCATAACAGGTCATATCACGATTCCATCTTTAACACTATTATTATAGCGTTAAAGTTAAAAATATACAATATGTAATTTAAACTACGCATATGTCTGCATGCAACTATCCATAATAACCCATATAAAGTGAAACTTTAATCAGCCTTAACCAATCGGGCTTTTACGGGCAGCCCGTTAATCCGGGATAAAACATAACAAGGAGAAAGTGAACAAATGGGGTCTTTTAACAAATGGATACGCGGTGAAAAATCTTTTTCTGCACAAGAGCAAGCTGATCATACATTACATAAGCCTATTTCTTCTTCTCTTCCACTTAATTTAAAACACTTGTCCAAGTTATTTAGTGGTATTCCAGAATTAATTACACGTACTTTTCCGTTAAAAAACGGCCAAGAGGTTGCTCTTATATATATGGAAGGACTTGTAGATAAAACTGTTATTAATGTAGATATTCTTCGTCCTCTTTTATTTAAAGAGTGGAATGAGGACGATTTTTGGGAATCTTCCGTTTCTATCGGAAATATAAAAAAGGTTCAGAAGTGGACAGACATTGAACAATCCCTTTTACATGGTAAAAGTATTTTATTTATAGATGGGCAACTATCAGCTTTAGAACTAGATACGCAAGCGGCACCAAAAAGAAGCATTGAAGAACCTACAACAGAGACATCAATAAAAAGCTCACATGAAGGATTTAATGAAGTAGCGAGCGACAGTTTCGCTCTTATTCGCCGATATATCCCAAATCGCGAATTAAAGGTGAAGGAATTCACCGTTGGCGAGCGAGCAAGTTCTAAAGTTTTTTTACTTTACCTAGCAGACATCGCAAACGAAGATGTCATACAAGAAATGACATGCCGCATTGAATCAATAAAAGTGGATGCTATTCTTACTACCGGTGAATTAGAAGGTTTTGTTGAAGATAATTCATACACGCTCTTTCCACAATTATCAATAACCGAACGTCCTGATACGACGGCCCATCACATTTTGAATGGGCGAATCGCTGTTGTTGTAGATCGCTCACCCGGCGTATTAATTGGACCTATGACCTTTTCAGCTTTTTTTCAAACAATAGATGATTACAGCTTCAGGCCAATGATTCCATCTTTTATACGTCTCCTTCGTTTCACAGGGTTATTTATTGCAATTTTTGCTCCTGCTCTTTATATTGCTATGATTTCCTTTCATTATGAAGTGATTCCGCTTAAATTATTGTTAACAATCGGCGAGTCTCGTGCTAAAATTCCTTTTCCACCTATATTAGAAGCACTTTTGATGGAATTAGTACTTGAAATGCTCCGTGAAGCTGCGGTTCGGCTTCCGGGTCCCGTTGGACAAACGATCGGCGTCGTAGGAGGAATTGTAATTGGACAGGCTGCAGTGAAATCGTTATGAAAGCGCACTTCTTCTTCTATTACAAAAGAAGGCTAATACACCAGTTTCTCTTACAATGAAGATCCCTTCTACTCGAGTTGAAAGTAATAGTAATTTAAAAGATACAGAAGGCAACGATTTCGTAACTATAAATGTTCTTAGCATGAATCGTAACATTCGTTCAGGCTATAGCGATAACCGTTTCAAATTTAATATTAAAATGAATTTAAAAATTGCTATATCTGAGATTACATTCAATATGGATTTAGATAAAGATAAAAAGAAATTAACTTCATTTATCGCAAAACAACTAAACAAAGATTTAAACGAATTAATTCACAAAATTCAAAAACAGCAACTGGATCCATTCGGATTTGGTGATTATGCGAGGGCTTTTCAATATAAAGAATGGAAGAAGGTTGAAGACGATTGGCCTAATTCCTTTTCCAAAGCTAGCGCAAAAGTAACACCGACTATCAAAATTTTAGAAAGTGGGATTATTAAATAAAAAACACGCTATCTGTTCTTATAAGTATAAAGAACAGATAGCGTGTTTTCATTTACATGACAAGTATTATTTCAACAGACTATACTCTATTTCCGTTTCTAACATTACTATGTTTTTTTGCGTATATAAAATATATAAAAACACCGATTATAATCCATGCCACAAAACTAATTAAAGTAAGCTTAGAAAGGTTCAAAGCTAAATATATACAACTTACTATTGAAACGATAGGTAAAAAAGGTACTAGGGGAGCACGGAATGGTCTTTTCATATTAGGATGTGTCTTTCTTAGTACAATGACAGCTATAGATACAAAAACAAATGCTGTTATCGTTCCCATATTCACTAAATTAGCCAATAAGTTCAAATCCACTAATCCCGCTAATAAAGCTGCTAGTATACCTGTAACCCATGTATTAAAAAATGGCGTTTGTAAACGTTTATGAACACTGGAAAGTCTGTTTGGTAACAACCCATCTCGACTCATCGAGTAAGATACACGAACAAATGCAAACATAGCTACTAACAGAACTGTCGTTAGCCCCGCTATTGCCCCCACCGATAACAAGCCAGCAATTCTATCTTCTCCTACAGTGCGCAACGCATATGCAACTGGATCAGCAACATTCAATTCCGTAAACGGAACCATTCCAGTCAACACGAATGAAACTCCTACATATAGAACGGTACAAATGAATAAAGAAACAAGTAGCCCAATCGGTACGTTACGCTGTGGACGCTTCACTTCCTCTGCAGCTGTTGCAACTGCATCAAATCCTAAAAAAGCAAAGAATACAGTGGCTGCTCCTCCTACCACACCGTGAAAACCAAACGGTAGAAATGGTTGCCAATTTTCTGGTTTTACATATTGTGTCCCTACAATAATAAATCCTACAATAACAGCCAGTTTAATAATAACCATTATATTATTAATTCGGGCACTTTCTTTTACACCACGACTTAATAAAAATGTTACAACTAAAATAATCAGAACTGCTGGTAAATCAATAATTCCACCCTTCCCCATGCCAGGTGCTGATGCAAAGATTGTAGGGATGTGAATATTAAACCCTAGTAGCAATGACTGAAAATAAGCTGACCATCCTGCTGCCACCGCAGAAGTTGCTAATAAGTACTCCAACATCACACACCAACCAACTATAAATGCAAAAATCTCACCTAATGTCATATATGTATACGAATATACACTTCCTGAAACTGGGACTGCAGATGCAAATTCAGCATAACAGAAAGCTACACATGCACATACAATGGCCGCTAATATAAATGATAATACAATCGCTGGACCAGCATGTTTCGCCGCTACGATACCAGTTAATACAAAAATCCCTGTACCAATAATCGCTCCAATTCCTAAAAGAGTTAAATCAATCGCTCCTAAAGTTTGATTCAATACTTTTTTCTTTTCTTCATCCATTGTTTTCTTTATTAAAAGACTCATTCATTGAAACCTCTTTTTCAAGTTTATCTCTTACTAATTACAATCTTTATTACTGTTCTGTTTAGAAAATAAAATTATACACAATTTACTCCTTTTCTCTTATAGACTTAGCAAACTTAAAAACAGAAAAATCAATCTTTTTAACTCATAGTAAATTTTAAAAATAATTATTGCGAAAATACATCTCTAAGAATGCTGATTGAATTTATCATACAATTAATTATATTGTCAACAATATAATTAATTAAACAAAGACGGTTAATTATGTATCAAATGTTATTTTTAAACATAATTATTTTCTCGAAAACATTGTTTTTTTCTGTTTTCATGTTCATATTCATTTTCCCTCACTGATTTTCATACAATTTTCATTACATAGAATTCAAATGAAATCATCATACCTTCAATCAAAATACTATCTTTAAATAATAATTCATTTGAAGTTATGCAACCTTTTTAAGCGAATAAAAAAGTGCAGATTTTCATCTGCACTTTTTTTATTCTTTCATTTCAGCTTCTGCACTACTATTTTCAAGATTCTCTTTCTGAGCTTCTTCTTCTATCTCAGCTGAAATCATTCCATAATAAAGTTCTGGATACAATCCAAATATTTGATATACACTTCCTAAAAACGGCATCAGAATCCCTCTTTTCTAAAGTTGTATTGCCACTTTTAAGGATTCCCTTTTCATTCATTATACATTCGTTTTTGGCGTTTCTTCTTCATCTTGAACACTTAATAAATTTTGCCACTTTTTATAAGGAGCGCTATTTGGATCCACATACCCTTTCGCATACGAACGATCCCACAATTGTTTAATAAACATTTCTTTCTCTTTCTTCGCAACCATATCTGCACCTGTACCGTAATAGTTTTGGAAGTATAGTTCGATTTCATCAAGGAATAATCTTAATAATTCATCTGACGTTTCTTCTAACGTCGGATCATACTTCGCCTCACGGTCATACATTAAAATCATATCTAAAAGATTGTGAACATGTTCTTTTCTAAGCCATCTTACATCTTGAGCTCCTAATACGAACGGATGTGTATATAAATGTCCACCTTGAATCATTGCCTTTTCTTGCTCTTCTTCAAATCTGGACAAGATGTTTTCATAAATAAACGGATTATGAAGTAATGCTCTGTGTAATTTATAACTTTCACTTGAAATATTTTTCCCCATCGACTGAATTAAGAAGCTACGTCCAACGCCGTTATATTGATACACAAACTGCCCATCAACAGCAACTAAACTAATCCAGCGATACATATACGCATATAGAAGGGCACGATTACATTTATCGTAGTCTAACTTCGTTTGAGTCGCATTCAAGTCGGGCATAAAGGCTGGTAAGTGCCAATACTTATCTAAATGCGGCGTTAAACTAGATTTTTTACTATTTAATTTGTTCACACGGCGATAATATGATTGGAAGTAGTCACCTTTATCATTCATAAAACCGTTCGCAATGTGTCCTGATGATAATTTAGGAAAATCTTGCAATGATAAACCGTAATGTGCCCGGTAACAGATCACTTCAAATGGTGAAAAAGCTTCATGTACTGTATCTTTTTCTTTAAACATTTCTTGAATTAATTCTTCTTGCAGTTCTTTCTTTAAAGTTGGATGTATACCCCAATATTGTAATTCCCTATGGTGAGAAACTTTCGGCACGAATGGACTAGCTAAATGGAACAGATCTTCAATTTTTTCACGAACGTATTCATCACGATCACGCTTCTTATAATCCGCTTCTTTTCGCAATGCCTCTATAATATTAAGTTCTAATTTATCACGATAACGTACTTGTAATTCATCATAACAATAGCTCAATATATGTTCACGATAAAAATCTTCTACCTTTTTCGATTGAATCTCTTCCGTTTTCGCATCCCGACAATATTCCCCATACAAACTCATATAAATTTCTGCTGATATATCTTTCGGCAATACACCTAAATTTAAATGTTGCTGCATATCTTGCCATATTTTTTCTTGCAACTTCTCTTCCGCTAATACGTATACATTCGTTGGGTTTGTTTTCCCTTCAAACTCCTTACTTCTTTTTTGAATTTCAAACAATAAATTTTCACGTGTTTCATGTAAATTATCAAAAAACCTTTCCCAATATTGAATCATTTTATTAACTGCTTGATATAACGATTGATAAACGAGTTCTAACAGCATTTCTTTTCTGTACTCATTTAATTTGTGTACATATTGCGTTACGATATCTTCAAATTCTTTTTTAAATAAACGTTGTTGATTATTCACCATTTTTCCAAACCAACCTTGTTGCTGAGCGATTTCAACGCGGCGTACAGCAGTTACCGTTCCATCTATATTACCTACATTAAATTTTTTATCATAATTTTGAATTACATTACGCTTCTGTTCATTATTTTCATGTAGTCGATTCATTTTTTCTACTAACTGCTTTCGAATTTCATATAACATAAAACGCGCTGCTACTGGATGAACAGGGTCTGTTTTCTTTAAAAACCATGTATTTAATTGATAGGACTGTCCTTCAGACCCACTTGGTGAAAAACGGTCTGATTCAATCATGTCATATAAAAGTGTCGTTACATGTTCATGTACACGGCTCGGAATCGCATACGCATATAAACGAACCGCATGATCTACTCTCGCTACTTCTCCTTTCATTTGTTCCATCATTTTTAGTTTCGCAGCTGAAATTTTACACTCGTGCTGCAAACGATTTAATTCCTCATCTTTTTGCACTGTGCGCTGTACATAGCTTTCTACAGCTTCTAAAAACAGTTTAGATTTCGCAACTCCGAGCTTACCGCCCTCTGCTCCTTCACGCGTTTCATTGTACATTTGTCTATAGAAAATATGGGCTTGTTCTGGACGGGTAGCAAGATGTTCTAAATCCTCTAAATAACTTTTGCCACGCTCTGGCTTTTCACGCTGCATACCACGTTTTACATCTTGGTCGTACCTTTGCTTCTTTTCTTGAAAGAGTTGATCCAAATGAAGCCACGATTCGTCTAAACCTTGCACAGCCCATTTTAAAGCACAATATTTTAACACATGTTCATATGGATAAATGAGCTTTGCTGTTCCTGCCCCGCAATATCGTCCTTTCCCGCTTGATTCTGCCAATTGCTGAATTTGATTATCTTCCTGTGCAAAATGACTTGTGGACATCGGACTAAATAACTGTAAATAAATCGTATTTGCCATCTGCTCCATATAATCCGATAAATTGTGTAAATGGTGTCCATGTAAGTTTTCGTAATCGTATAAGAAACAATAATTGTACGGTAAATGATGTTGTTTAATCGTATGATTCGTTCTTCCATCCTCATCTACTTGATCCGGACGGTATTCTAATTCAATCGTTACACCACCGCGTTTTGATAATTCTCCAGTTGAACCGAGCGTAATGGCATGCAATTCTTTTAAAGACGCATAACCATTTGCTTGCACCGTTTCAAATTCTTTCGCACTAACCGTTCTCGTCTTCACTAACACATCAGGCATTAAAAATGCACCGCGTATTAAAATGTTATGATGCTGCAGTTTTTTCCGAAGCATTTCACGTAAATATAATGCAATTTGCAGAAACATCCCCGAACCTGTTCCGCCTGCTAGTGATGTTACAATAATAACTCGCACACCATATTCCGTTTGATCACTTGTAACCGGAAAAATCTTCTCAATTTCTTGCCAAAAGGACGTCAATTTATCTTCTTTCATCGCAGCACGTAACGCTAAACGTGAAATGACGCGTAACTGTCCTGCTCCTTCTGTTAATGGTTTATCAAGTATAGTTGGATCCATTGGAAACCACTCTGGAATCGTTGGATCTCCTGCAATATACTCTCTAGGCGTTTTACTTGAACTCGTTTGTGTCTTAAACTTTCGAATATGATCAAATTTACTCAATGTATTCACATCTGTATCAAATACGTGCATCGCTACCTTTTTTCGGCGCTCTTCAGGCAGTTTTTCATATATTTGATGCGTCACAGTACTACCGATTCCACCTAATCCAATTAATATCGTTGGAACTTGTAATGTCATGTGAACCACCTTCCTATTCTTGCTTGTTTAAAAAGAAAGGGAAAGAAAGCTAAGACTCCCCTCTTATCCCTACCTACTATTCACATTCATATTTGTAAATCTCCTTACCATATCCTCTATCAATTAATAAAAGTTCATTTGGATATAGTGTCTTATGCTCCATTCCTACTTCTTCCTCTGTTATAAACATCCCATCAATAATCATTCCTACTACTTGTGACTCTTTCGCTACAAAGACAGATTTCGAACCTTTCTTCGCTATAAACGTAACGGATTGCACAGTTTTTCTTTCTGCTCGAAATGGGATACCAAAATAATGTTTCCACCATTTATTTCGAAGTAATTCTGGTTCAGATTGATATAACCAATCTTTCGCTACTTCTTGATCCCATTCGTAATACAATAGTGCTTTCCGGTGAAATCTTGGACGAACAATCCATCCTAAAACGATTATGCCTACTACTAGCAGCAATAAAGTGATAGGAATGACAAACTTAAAAATAAGCGCATACTTTTCATAAAACGGCGCACTTTGAATATGGAGTGATATTTGCTTCTTTACTTCTTGTAATTTCGCATCTTGTATAACGATGGTAGCTTCGACGGTGCCAGTATCTGTGAAATTGAATGTGTCGGAGTAATAAGGACGAGGATAAACGTAAATTTGATTACCACGTTGTTTTATTTCATAGTTGATTGATTGTTTAGATGTGACACCAGTAGATTTTAATAGTTTCTTTACAGCCCCTTCTGTCATCGGCTTACCATCTAACTTTGGTTGTAAAATAAACGGTTTACTATTCTCTAAATTCGTTACTTTTTCTTCATAATCTTTCGTAACAGTTTGAAGTGATAATTTTGGCTTTTCTGTTGTTTCAATTTTGAATTCTTTCGTCTGTCTGTAAAATCCCTTTATATTCATATGAACTTTTCCACGTACTAACCCTTTACCAATCTTCGTTTCGTAATAAAACACATGCCTCTTATCGTTCCACTTCATCGGATATTGTTTTCCGTCTATTTCTACTTCTGCTTGAAAGTAAGAAGACTGAATTGGTAACTCAGTAGGCTTTGCTTCAATAACAGCAGTAACACCTTCGTACATTTGTTCAACATTTTTTTGACTATTATCATCTTTGTCATAAGTAGAAACCGTATAGTTAAGCGCTGGTTCAACAAGTACTTGCAATCCTTCTTTCTCAATATCCCGATCCACTTCTATCGTATATGTTCCTGGTTTAATGACTTCCTGATTTTCCGTGCTTATATGAACTATATTTCCGAATAATTTCGCTTCTCCGGGTGCATGTATGGAAAAAGAAGACTGTAACTGTAATGGTTTCGAAATTTGTGTGACCTGATAATTAGACAGCGAAGGCGATTGTCGTACAAGTGTCATACGCTTTAATGGGAACGGCGTTGTAATCTCTACTTTCTTTCCTACTACTTTCGTTTTTACAATCGATTCAACGGAGGAGAATGGATCACGATTCGCAACTAATGCTGCCACTTGATTTACACTTTTTACAATACCATCCTCTCCGCTTGACGGCATTGTAACTCCGTTTATCTCTTTCTTCCATATTTCTTTAAACGTATTTAATTGTTCTTTTTCTTGCTGCCCTAAATCCTCTTCCATCGTAATTAAGATAGGATGTAAAGATATCTTTTTTACATCCATTTCTTTCTTAAAGTCTGTTAGTTTCTTTGTAATTTGTTCTTTTCCGCCAACTTTATCTTTTTCTAGATCATTAAATGCCCCGTCAGTTAATACAATAAGCCAAAATTCACGTTTTCCATCTATATCTGCTTCCTTTTTTATAGATTGCATCGCCGTCTCTACTGCGCTAAAAGGAGTATTTAAATACGTTTTCCACGCTCCAATTCCTTCAATTTCTGTTTGCCTTTTATCCTTCGTTAACGAAATGTTTAACGGATTATTCGGCTTGCTCATTGGAACATAAGAAAATGTATCTTTTTCATCTAATAGCGCAACTAAACTTTGCAAAGCGTAATTGGCATATTTCCAGCGATCGTTATTTCTCATGCTGCCCGAATCATCATATACAAGTGAAACGACCCTTTCCTTTGCCTCCTCTCCTTTTGCAAAAGTCCAATAAGGATGTAACCATATAAATAGAAACAACATGAATGTGGCACAAATTCGAATTTTCATGATGAGGCTTCGCCACCTTTGTAGACAAATTCCTATGTTTAAATTTATGAGAGGAAACAAGATATATGACTTGTATTTTAGGACAACTAACCCACCATAACTTTATTATGTAAACATATATATACACTTGGTAATATTCTTTATAGCATTTTCTATCCAATTATATAGGCAAAAAAGCCTGTCTAAGCTTCATACTTAAAACAGACTTTTCCTACTTTTCATATTAAAAACACACAACAAAAAGTTTGATTTTTTAATTAGCACATTACTTCAATTGTAAATCCACCAGGCGCTTCAACATAAAACGTATACGCATGTGCATGTTTAGGAGGTTCAACCAAAAATCCATCTTCCTTCAATCTTTGATTCATTTTATTTATTAGTTCCTCATTTTCTTGCGGAAATCCTACATGAAATGTTTTAGGATACTGAACTTCTTTCCCTTTCATTAAATTTAGTATAAACCCATCCTTATCACGCATAACTGCAAAGCCATTTCCCCTCGTTCCACTTCAAATTAATCCAAAATATTTTTCTAAAAATTCTCTAGTAGCTACTACATCTGTAACCGTTAAATTAAGATGCCTAATTTTCTAATACTTTATCATATAAAGTAAAACTTTGATCAGTGGGGCGTTTACGGACAGTCTGGCTCCCCCTAACTTTTTTGCTCCAGCCAAATTTTTTGGTAGGAGTTTTACTGCCCAAAAATAGCGGAATAAATAAAAAACACGCCTTTCACAGCGTGTTTCATTGCTTCACATATACTTCAACAATTGGATTATCTTTGTTATCTGCATGTAAGCGTATATTCGCTTCACTCGTATTATAAATGCTGGCTAATAGCATAATCGTTAACAAATTAGGAGTCTTAGCATCACTTCCGTATTTTCTTTCAAGCGCTTCTTTATATTCAAACTCTAAATCCCCCTGTATATATGTATACACTTCAAATCCATCTTCTAAATTGCAAACTACTGTATCAATAATATCCGCTCCTACTTTTTTCTTCATTTCATCTCGCAATGCTTCTATAAATTCTTTCCACGGTACTTCGTATGTTTGAAACTGATCTGTAGATTTCATTGCCTTTCCCTCCTTACTATATCCTTTCTTTATATTTCCCCTTTCATATAACAATTATGATAGGTAGGTCATTCGTACAAGCCGCACTTGTCCCCCTTACATATCGTATTACTGTAAGGGGGAAGGAGGACAGAACATGCATAGACAAAGATGTTATGATACGTGCCGACGTTATTTCGGTAAAGTTGTTCGAATTGAAGATCGTGATGGTCGCATTCACTTAGGCAAAATAATCGATGTGACAAATGAATCTGTATGGATCGAACCAATGCAACAGCGCTCATCTTTTGATACAGGATTCGGATACTATGATGCATATACAAACGGTGGTTGTGATCTTTGCGGCGGCATTAGCAGATGTGATAGTTGCGGATTCGGTTGCGGTGGTGGATTCAGTAGCTGTGGATGTGGCGGTCGTGGTTGCGGTAATTGTGGTGGCGGCGGCTGGGGTGGCGGTTGTGGCTGGGGCGTTGAACTTGGATTTGGTTTCATCTTCGGAATTACTTTAGCTGCATTATTTTTCATTTAACATAGTAAAGAGTTGACTACCTTTAGCCAACTCTTTTTCTCTACTTTTCACATATAAATATACGGTGTCCTAAAACATGTTGGTACATACGTCGTACGTTTTCATGTTGTACCCATGCCTCATATAACTCATTCGGAATATATGTTGATACATTCCATTCCGGCTCTTCTATATAGCTAGATATCGTTTCTGCAATTGTACCACCGCCAGCAATTGTAATTCTTTTGAAATTTGCTTTCTGAAATAGTTGTACCCACTCATTCTCAGTTAATAATTCTTTCATGCCATATAATTGGGCAATTTTTTCTTCCTCACTCTTCTCAATATGTGTATTAATAATCATTTCAATGACAACAAGCTTACCATCCTTCTGTAATACACGATAGCACTCTGATATAACCCTTTCTTTATCTGTAAAAGCGAGTATCGATTCCCCAAGCACAAACTCAAATGAATCATTTAAACAAGGTAATCGCTCTGCATCACCTTGAATCAATTGTACATTCAATCTTTCAAACAACCATCTATCTTTCGCTTTTTGAATCATAATTTCATTCTTTTCAATCGCTGTTACTTTATAACCGAATTCTTTTGTCATGTAAGCCGCTGTTTTCCCCGTACCACAACCTATCTCAAGGACATCCGCTCCTTGTCTAAGAGGCAGTTGTGCTAGCAATTGTTTTGTTAACGTAAAACCACCAGGATGAGCACTTCCTATTCCGTAATAAGCTAAGAAATCGATGTAAGTATTTCGTTCCATGGGATTCTCCCTTTTTTATTTTATATATTCAAGGAAGAATGAAAAGTGCATAAAAAAAGGGCGCATCACGCGCCCCCTCAGCTTATTTTTCCTCACCGATATATGCCCATTTGTAGCTGTAATCTCCACCAACTGGGTGGTGAACAATTCCTTTTACTTTCGCTCTTTGAACAATTGCATCACCACGTTGATATAATGGTGCAATTGCTGCATCTTCAAGTAACATTTTCTCAGCTTTCAGTAAGCTATCCCAACGCTCTTTCGTTTTCGTTAATAGCTCACCTTTACCTTTTTCTACAATTTCATCATATTTCTTATTTGAGTAACCAGTTTGGTTATGAGGTCCATCTGTAACGAACATATCAATGAATGTCATTGGATCTAAGTAGTCAGGTCCCCAACCAGCGTAAGATAAATCATAATCTAGATCTGATTCTAATTTTAATTTTTGTTTAAACGGCTGGTTTTTCAAGTTCACTGTTAAGCCTGGTAAGTTTTTCTCAAGCTCTCCTTTTAAGAACTCCCCTACTTTTTTCGCATTATCGCTATCATAGTTTAGCAGCTCAATTGTTACTTGATCTTTTCCAAGCTCTTTTTTCGCTTTGTCCCAATGCTCTTTTGCCTTTTTCACATCCGTTTTTAAAATATCTCCATTTTCTTTACGGAAGTCTTTTCCATCCGGACTCTTAGCAAATTCTTTTGGTACTAAGTAATCTGCAGGTGTAGATCCGTCATTTAAAATAACATTCGTTAAACCTTTTTTATCATACGCCTTTGCAATTGCTAAACGTAAATCTTTGTTCTTTAACACCGTATCTTGACCACCACGTTTTTGATTTAAACGTAAGAAGAACGTTGATGGTGTTTTTTGTGTATAGAAATCTGGATTCGATTTATATTTGTCAACAAATTCAGATACTAATCCTGAACGGTCAATCTGTCCACTTTCATATAAGTTGACACGTGTACCGCTATCTTTTACTACGTTAAAGTTGATTTCTTCTAACTTAACTGTTTTATTATCCCAGTACTGTGCGTTTTTCTTTAATTTCCAACCTTCTTCATGTTTCCAGTCTGTTAATGTAAATGGTCCGTTGTATAATGTTGTATCTGCTTCTAAACCGAATTTTGCACCTTTTTCATTTACGAATTTTTCATTTTGTGGATAGAATGTTCCGAATGAAGTTAATTCAACAAAGTAAGGAACTGCATTTTCTAATTCTACTTCTAACGTATAGTCATCTACAGCTTTTACACCTAACGTATCAAGCGCTGCTTTTCCTTCATTAATTGCTTTTGCATTTTTTACATCGAACATAATGTATGCATATTCCGCTGCTGTATTTTTATCTACAGCACGTTTCCAAGAAAATACGAAATCTTTCGCTGTTACAGGCTCTCCATTTGACCATTTTGCATTTTTATTTAATGTAAATGTATACTTCTTACCATCATCACTCTTTTTATATGATTCAGCAACCCCTGGTGTTGCTTTATTATCTTTATCCAGTCGATATAAACCTTCCATTACGTTGTTTAAAGCAAGAAACGATACTTGGTCTGTCGCTTTAACAGAATCCATAGATGGAATCTCTTGGCTCTCTGTTAAATTCAACACTTGCTTCGCTGCTAATTTTCCGCCTTCTTTTTCACCGCTTTTTGGTGTTGTGCTTGCCTTATCTTTTTCCCCTGATCCAGAGCAAGCTGTTAATGCCATACTCATTACTAAAACTGGTGCTACGACCGCTGTCAATTTTTTCATCTTTTTTCTCTTCATTTTCTTGTACCCTCCCCAATTATATGTACGATATTAACATTTAGAAATTCTCTATTAACTTTCGTTATCAGAAAATTCTTATTAATTAATATTCTACTATTTTTCTGAGTTTTGTAAAGTATTTTTGTAAATTTTCTAAATATTTATTTTTTTGTGATAGTAACTTGTTGTTTTAACTACTTTATGAATTATCCCCCGTCTACTATATGTAAACATCCCTCCCCTTATTCCACTCTATTACTACGTTCTATATTTTTCTTATTAGCATGAGATCTCTTACTATCATTCATCTGTCTTACTACTTACTGAACTCTCTCTAATGTCCTCCGATAGAATCTTCCTAATTCCCTACCCGTTTCTCAATAGGCTAACGAGATATATTTCCCTTATACATACTAAAAAGCATTTCAAAAGCAGCTCAGCCACTTTTGAAATGCTTTCACTTTATTTTTTTCCGCCATCCTCAGTTACATACGCCCACTTAAAGCTATATTCTGGACTGATGTTATGTTTCACGATTCCTTTTACATTCGGTTTCATTACGTACGATCTTCCTGTTTGATATAAAGGAACTAATCCTGCATCTTCTTCAAGGAATAATTTTTCAGCTTTCCCTAACGTTTCCCAGCGTTTTTTCGCATCACTCATTAATTCATTACCTGCTTTTCCTACCATTTCATCGTATTTTGGATTTGAATAACTCATTTGGTTATACGGGCTCTTCGATTCAAACATATCAATAAATGTCATTGGATCCGCATAATCTGGACTCCAACCTGCATAAGAGATTTCATAATCTTGTGCAGTCTCTAATTTTAATTTTTGTTTGAACGGCTGAATTTTCGTATTAATCGTTACACCTTTTAAATTTTTCTCAATTTGATCTTTAACATAATCAGCAATCTTTTTCGCAGTTCCATCATCATAGCTTAGTAATTCAATTGTAACTTGATCTTTTCCAAGTTCTTTTTTCGCTTCTTCCCAAGCTGCTGCACCTTTTTTCGGATCATATTTCAGACCATTTTTAAATGTATCTTGATAATCTTTTCCATCAGGTCCTGTCGCAAGCCCTTTCGGAACCAATTGATCCGTTGCTTTTGATCCATTATTTAAAATTACATTCGCCAATCCTTTTTTATCGACTGATAATGCAATTGCTTCACGAAGCTTTTTGCTCTTTAATGGCGTATCTTGTCCGTTACGTTTTTGATTTAAACGTAAGAAGAATGTACTTGATTCTGCATACTCACCGTACTCATCTTTATTCGATTTATATTTATCTACAAATTCTCCTGATAGTAATGTAAAGTCAATTGATCCTGTATCATATAAATTTACTTTTGTAGCTACTTCTTTTACAACACTATAATTAATTTCTTCTAATTTCACAGTCTTTTTATCCCAGTACTTATCATTTTTCTTCAGCTGCCAACCTTGTTCATGTTTCCATGAAGACATAACAAATGGCCCGTTATATACAGTTGTATCTGCTTCTAAACCGTACTTATCGCCTTTTTCTTTTACGAATTTTTCATTTAATGGATAGTATGATGGGAATGCTAATAAATTTAAGAAATACGGTACCGGTTTTTCTAATTCTACTTCTAGCGTGTAATCATCTACCGCCTTCGCTCCTAATTCAGTTATAGGTTTTTCACCTTTATTAATCGCTTCTGCATTTTTAATATAGTAAGCAATAAATGCATATTCTGCCGCAGTATTCTTATCAAGTAAGCGCTGCCATGCGAAAACGAAATCTTTCGCTGTTACAGGATCTCCATTCGACCATTTTGCATCTTTTCGCAGTTTAAACGTATACTTTTTACCATCTTCACTTTTCGTACTAGATTCTGCCGCAGCAGGAATTGGCTTATTATCTTTATCAAGACGATATAGGCCTTCCATCGTGTTTCCTAAAATTTGTGCCCCTAACGTATCAGTAGATTTAGAAGTATCCATCGTCGGAATTTCTTGATTTTCCGTACGATTCAATACTTGCTTCGCTGCATATTTAATATCAGATGTTTTTTCTTTCCCACTATTAGATGTAGTAGTCGTTTTCTTTTCTCCACCTGAACTAGAGCACGCTGTCAATGCAACACTCATCGCTAAAACTGGTACTACAACTGCTGTTAATTTTTTCATTTTTTTTCTCTTCATTTTTTAACCCTCCCTAATTATATGTACATTACCAACCTTGAGAGACTCCTTGTTAAATATTTTTCAGAAAATTACAACTAATGTTATTCTACTCTTTTTTTCACATTTGTAAATAGTTTTATTTTAAATATTCTGATTTTAAACTTCGTAATTTAGTATGATTTATCCCCCATCTACCATATGTACATACTTTACTCCTTATTCTTCTCTATTTTGCTATACTACAAATTTACATTTTAATTTCCAATATACAAAAAAGCATTTCAAGGTAGCTAAGCTACTTTGAAATGCTTTTTCAATTCTTTTATTTTTCAGCAACATATGCCCATTTAAAGCTATATTCCGGACTGATATTATGTTTTACAATACCTTTAATATTTTGTTTTAGAACATATGCATCACCACGTTGGTATAAAGGTACAAGTGCTACATCTTGCTCAAGAAGTAATTTCTCAGCTTTCCCTAACTCTTCCCAACGTTTCTTCGCGTCACCCATTAATTCAGTGCCAGCTTTTTTGATCATATCATCATACTTCGGATCAGCGAAGCTCATTTGGTTATGAGAATGTTTAGACTGGAACATATCTAAGAATGTCATTGGGTCAGCATAGTCAGGTCCCCAACCAGCATATGATATATCATAATCTTGCTCTGTTTCTAGTTTTAGTTTTTGTTTGAATGGCTGAAGTTTAATATTAACTGTTACACCTTTTAAATTTTTCTCAATTTGGTCTTTTACATATTCCCCTACTTTTTTCGCATTACCAGTATCATAGTTTAATAGCTCAATTGTAACTTGGTCTTTACCAAGTTCTTTTTTCGCTTCTTCCCATGCAGCAGCAGCTTTTTTCGCATCTGGTTTGATACCATTTTTAAATGTTTCTTGGAAGTCTTTGCCGTCTGGTCCAGTCGCTAACCCTTTCGGTACTAAGAAGTCAGCTGGTTTAGATCCGTCATTTAAAATAACGTTTGCTAGGTTTTTCTTATCGATAGAAAGCGCGATTGCTTCACGTAATTTCTGACTCTTTAATGGTGTATCTTGTCCACCACGTTTTTGGTTCATACGTAAGAAGTATGTACTTACTTGTGAGTATGTGCCAAACTCCTCTTTGTTATTTCTATATTTATCAACGAATTCACCTGATAGAAGTGCGAAATCAATTGCACCTGTATCAAATAAGTTGACCTTTGTATTTATTTCTTTTACTACACTATAGTTGATTTCATCTAACTTTACAGTCTTTTTATCCCAATATTGATCATTTTTCTTTAGTTTCCAGCCTTGCTCGTGCTTCCAATCAGTAAGAACAAATGGTCCGTTATATACTGTTGTATCAGACTCTAAACCGAATTTATCCCCTTTTTCTTTTACAAACTTCTCATTTAATGGGTAGTACGATGGGAACGCAACTAAGTTTAAGAAGTATGGTACCGCTTGTTCTAATTCAACTTCTAATGTATAGTCATCTACCGCCTTAACTCCTAGTTCAGTTACTGGTTTTTCACCTTTATTAATTGCCTCTGCATTTTTAATCGGGAATGCGATAAACGCATATTCTGCAGTTGTTTTTGGATCTAATAATCGTTGCCAAGCGTACGCAAAGTCTTTTGCAGTTACAGGATCACCATTTGACCATTTTGCATCTTTACGTAGTTTAAATGTATATTTTTTACCATCTTCACTTTTTGTGCTAGATTCTGCTGCAGCTGGGATTGGTTTATTATCTTTATCTAATCGATATAACCCTTCCATTGTGTTCCCTAAAATTTGAGAACCTAATGTATCTGTATTTTTTGAAGTATCCATTGTTGGGATCTCATTTGTTTCTGTACGATTTAGCACTTGTTTCGCTGCTAGTTTTCCTTCAGATTTACTATCTCCACTAGAGCTAGAGTTTGTGCTTGTCTTCTTATCTCCACCTGATGTAGAACATGCTGTTAACGCCATGCTCATTGCTAAAACTGGTGCTACAACTGCTGTTAGTTTTTTCATTTGTTTCTTTTTCATTTTGTACCCTCCCTAATTCTTAACGATAGCTATTAAAGAATTTTCTGATAATTCTGTTTTTCTTTATATATTTATCAGACGATTCTTACTAATTCTTATTCTACTAATTTTTTAATTTTTGTAAAGTATTATTATTGAAAATTTTTAAAAAATTATTTTTTTACAGTAATATTCATAAAAATGCCATAAGTTGTTCAAACCTTATTTCTCCTTTATACACATTCATTGATTTAATCACTTTCATCTCATTTACCGCTTGAATACTTGTTAATTATTGCTAATAAATAATGCATATATCTAAAAACATCTTTTCTACAAAAATAAAAAAGTCAGCTAAACTGACTTTTTTACCCGGCAATTTTTTCTCTTTTCATTTCCTCTACCACTCTCTTATACTTCTCATCATCAAACTCATTTTCACTTTTTGCAACAACTACAGTCGCAATACCGTTACCAATTAAATTAACGATAGCACGTGCTTCTGACATGAAACGATCTCCCCCAAGTAGTAGCGCTAACCCTTCTAATGAGATAACATTCATTGCAGATAGAGTAGATGCTAATAAAAAAGCAGACATTTCGTCTGCTTTAATTCTCCTCAATCTGCTTCGCACTTAATCCTAGATGTGTTCTAAGAGTATCACTCAAACTTTGTAGGTCTTTTTTATTAGGATTATAGTAATAGACACGTTGTCCATTTGGGCCATTAGGTAAATAAAGATCATCACCAGCTAATTGAGTCTTTTCAACTGAACCATTTAAACCATATTTATAAAAAGATAAAATATCATCCATGGCTAAATTTGTTTTAAAATCACCATCAACCGCCTCAACCATTTTCTCTAGTTTTGTAATCGAACCCGCGCTTTTTAATTTATTTAACATCGCTTCAATAACAAGTTGTTGACGTTGCCCTCTCATTGCATCACTGTCAATATGACGCGTTCTTGCCAGCGCAAGTGCTTCTTCTCCTGTTAATTTTTGTAGTCCTTTTTTCAAATGAATCGCATCAGGTTCATCTTTACTATTTTGTTCTGTAAATTCAACTGGGACATCTATTTCAATACCATCTAATCCATCAACAATTTTAATAAATGAGCTAAAATTAAACTTCACAAAATAATCAACGGGGACTTGTAACAATTTTTCTACTGCTTCAACAGATGCTTGTGGCCCTCCATCTTTACCATTTTTAACAAGCCCTCTTCCATATGCATGCGTTATTTTATCCTTTTTCTTTTCAATCGGGACATATGTATACGTATCACGTGGTATACTTGTTAATTTCACTGTCTTATCATCTTTATTAAAAGTTGCCAGCAATAACGCATCTGTATGAAATGCACCACTATACTCCTTTTGACGTTCTTGATTTTCATCAATGCCCATAATTAAAAGTGAAACATTGTTTGCAATTGGTTTTACTGCTTTCTCACGTAAATTTGATTTTTCACCACGCGCTAAATTCAAATTAGATTTTTGTACAAGATTAGAAGTTTTCATATATACATAGGTGCCATATCCACCCCCGCCAAATAGTAATACTCCTAGTAGTAAACTTATTATCGTTGTCTTTTTATATTTCCGCTTATTTTTCTCTTCTCTTGAAGACGAATGATTCCCCATTTATTCTCCTCCTGTTTCTATTCATCCAATATATTTTTCATTTTTTCATATTTCGTGCTATCCTTTTGAAACATACTTTCTTTCAGCCCTTTATCTATTTGTATCCATTCGGTAGTAACTGAATATTGAATCATACCTTCATGAAAACTAAGAAACTTTAACATAACCCCTGTGTTTTTCTCCACAACCATTTCAAATTTCCCTCTTACATCTTCAGAGGCGCTAATAGGCATCTCTATATTTATTACCCCTTCAATTTTGTAACAATCGAGTCCTAGATATTTCGTTTCTTTATAATTCCAATCTTTATATCGAATTAACAAATCTGCGAATTCTGATTGAATACTATGCTTAGCCAATCCCACATATTCGCCATCATACCGTCTCCTCTCACCTGATTTTCTCAACAATCTTTCCGTAGGATTTAGTTTTAATAGTTCATTATTTCTTTCCTCTGGGCTCCATTTTGACTCTTTATATGTATAGTTCTCATCATCAAACTCTTTTTTTCTACCCTCGTTATATATAATCGTTCTTTTTTTCAATCGTTTATCTTCTTGAGATGCAATGCCTCTTTGTTTCTCCGTATCAATCGCATACTTGTATGTTGTAGCCATTCTTGTAGAGCTAGAATATTCCTCAAATTGTCCTGAAATATTTTTAAAATGATCAATTGAATCCAACATCTTTATATGAATTTTTTCCTTATCTGGATAATTTACATTCAATTTTATTTCTTCTTCATTTTCATAATCAGAAAACGCCTTTTTCTTCACATATTCAAATACTCCACCATTTTGTGCAAAGCTTTGTATAGAAAATTCAGACATAGAAACAATAGAAAGCGCTAGAACCGCGGCACTAATTACCATCATATGAACTCTGTAACTCTTCTTTTTTACTGGAAGATTATGCAGTGTATCATTAATCTTTCCATTTAACTTTGGCGGTAAAATAACATTTTCATCTTTTATTCTCTTTTTTAATTTCTCATCAAATGATTTTTCACTATCCATTCTATACACCCCCTATTCCATCTTTAATCGCTCTTCTAATAGTTCCCTTGCACGTGACAACCTTGACTTAACCGTCCCTTTTGGAATTTCTAAAAGGGACGCAATACTCTCTTGATTCATATCTTCATAATAATAAAGTACAGTTACAGCTCTTAATTCTTCCGTTAAAGACTGAATGGCATTACAAAGATCAATATCTTTATATCGGTCGAACGCTACCATACTACTATCATGATCCTCGATTATAATTAGTTTTTTATATGACTTAATTATATTGTTACACTCATTTATTAAAATTCGAATTAACCAAGTTTGAAAAAACGCTTCTTTTTTTAGTTTTTTTATATTTTCATAAGCTTTTAAAATTGTTGTCTGTATCGCATCCTCTATGTTTGTCTCATCATGTAACATCGCCTTTGCAATGCGATACATCTTCACTTTCTCCGTATGTATAAGCGCCATAAAGGCTTCATGATCACCTTTTTTCGCTAAGGAAACATCCGTTTCTTCTTTTACAATCATTTTATATAAAGGGATTACTTTCACAATTGCTCCTCCTGTTTCATCCTCACTTCAAATTTAACTTTACACGTATTAGACTGCGTAGCCTATAAAAAGGTTCATTTTTTCGAATATTTTTGTAAATAAAAAGATAAATATCCTTTTTATGGTGGCACACAATGAACATATCGGTTCAAATTTACAAACAAAAAAGTCCACTTTCACAGTGGACTTGCTACTTTATAACGGTAAATCTCTCTTTCTAAACATAACTATTGCTAACAAAAAGATGCAAACTGCCCCAACGGTTAAACCTAAACTTACCGGCCATATATTATATGTTCCTTCAGCAATTTCTTTCGGACGAAACAGCGTAAATAAAGATAGGCTTTTCATCCACTCTAACTTATCACTTAATTTCCCTACCATATCTAGTACGAAAAATAATATAGTTAAACTTGCTGAATAACTAAGTGCCTTTCTTTCATCATTACATATACAAGAAAAGAAAAATGAATATGCACTAACGACTAAAAATATGAGCCCTCCGACTACATTAATCTTCAAAAATAATTCTTTATTTAAATTATTATCTTTTAAAAACCATTCTGCTCCTACTATACCTGCTACATACGTGACAATTACAATGATAAGTAGCCCCAATATGAGAACAGTAGCTTGCGTAATAGCAATTTTCACTCTGGATACAGGCGTTGCTAGCAAGTATGCCATCGCTCCTTTATCTACATGACGCGCAATTAAATGTGTCGCAACTGTTACGCAAAAAATTGTTAAAATGATAATAAACAATAGACTGTAATACTCCCCAGCTAAAAAATCCATTACGTTTTGAATCGGACTTTCCATACCAACAATTTTTTTCACACTATCAGGCATAGCACTTATTAATTCATTTAATCCTTTCGCTGATACCATTGATGGGAATATCCAAATTAATAACCATAAATAGAGAGCCGCACCAATCGCATAACTAAAAATACTTTTTTGTGTTTCTTTCAAACTAGCTAAAAACAATTGCTTATTCATGCGTTACCCCTTCTTTCTTATCGTAATAATGCATAAATAAATGTTCTAAATCCATCGCTCTCGTTTGAAGTGCCGTTACATTATAGTTTGAAAGTGTTTGTAAAACAGTTTGATAGTTTCCTTGTACAATAATAGATGCCTCTCTGCCTTTTACCGCTTCAAATTGCAAATTACACTTTGTAAGAGATTCAATTTCTTCTTGCGATGATACAGTTACATCTATTACCTGTCGTCTCATACTTTGTAAATCATGAATATTTTCAACTGTTACGAGTCGACCATCTTTAATAATAGCTACTCTGTCACAAGTTCTCTCAATTTCAGTAAAAATATGTGAAGACATAAGAATCGTTTTTCCTCTTTGTTTTTCCTCTACTATTAGTTCTATAAATACTTGCTGCATCAGTGGATCAAGTCCAGATGTTGGTTCATCTAAAATTAACACCTCTGGATCGTGCATAAATGCAGCGACTATCCCTACTTTTTGCTTCATTCCTTTAGACATTTTGCGAATCGGTGTTTTCACATCAAATTGCAGACGATCTATCAGTTCATCTCGTCTTTTCGTATCCTTTAATCCACGCATTCCTTGCATTAATTTTAAAAACTCTAATCCGTTCATTCCGTCAATAAAAGAAATTTCACCCGGTAAATAACCAACTTCCCTTTGAATTTTCGCTGCTTCATTCCAACAATCTAATCCAAAAATTGTCGCTTTACCAGCTGTCGGTTTTATAAATCCCATTAAATTACGAATTGTCGTTGATTTTCCGGCACCATTCGGTCCTAAATAACCAAATACTTCTCCCTCTTTTACATCAAATGTAATATGAAACAAACCTTTTCCATTCGAAAACTGTTTTGTAACATCTTGAACTGAAATCATAAGTCCACCTCATTTTTTGAAATATTTAATATATGATATTTCAAAATTATTGTACTCCTCATCTTTCATATTCGCAACAACTTTTTGAAATATTTATTAGTCCATATTTCAAAAATATTGTTTTCCATTATTTTTTCTTGTATATTTTAAGTGAGGTGATTACATTGAACGGCTTTGAAAAAGTGAAAGAAAAGAAAAAACGCGCCATTAAAGAGGCGGCCTTCGTATTATTTTCAGAACGTGGATTTAATGAAGTAAAAATAGAACATATTGCAAAAGAAGCAAACGTTTCTCAAGTTACAATTTATAATCATTTCGGAAGTAAAGATGCGTTATTTAGGGAGCTTATACAAGAATTTATCATATCTGAATTTCAATATTATAAAGGGCTTGCAGAAGAAAAATTACCTTTTCATGATATGATGCAAAAAATGATTGTAAGAAAAATGAATACTGGCGGGTTATTTCAACCTGATATGTTACTACAAATGATGCAAAGGGACGAAGAACTCCGTAAGTTTATTTATAGTTATCAAAATGAAAAAATCCTTCCCTGGTATTTAGAAATATTAGAACGAGCTCAGCGTAAAAACGAAATTAATCCACACCTTACGAAAGAAATGATGTTACTTTACATTCAAATGTTTACTAAGTTAGGTGATGATTTCGGGGCACAGCTTCTTGAAGGAGATCGAGAAAAACATATACAAGATATCGTTACGATGTTCTTTTACGGCCTTTCTGTTCCAACAAAATAAAAAAGACACGAAATTCGTGTCTTTTTTATTTTACCGAAATGACTCTACCCGTTTCACTACTTTCAACCGCTAATTGAATTAGTTTAATAACATTTAAACCATCTTGCGCTGTTACAGGTAGTTTCTCACCATTTAATATACTATCTCTTACACCTTTATAGTACATGTCATAGCAACCGACTTCTGTTGAAATACGATTTAAAGTTTCTTCTGTTTCTAAAGTAGCAAAATTCTCTTCAGCATCTACCCCATAACCTATATCGCCTGGCTTCATTCCATTTTTTAATTGTTCTTCCTGCGAATCCATACCGTATTTCACGATAGAACCTTTGTCCCCATGTAATGTAAAATGCGGTCCTGCTTGTTTCACGTAACTGCTACTACGTAAAATGACACGCTTAACTCCATAATGAAGTATTACGTGGAAATAGTCATCAATCTCCGCACCTGGCCTTTGTTTTATTACATCTGCGCTTATCGCATCTGGTTTTCCGAATAATGATAGCGCTTGGTCAATTAAATGCGATCCTAAATCATATAATATACCTGAACCTGGTAAATTCTTTTCTCTCCATCGATCGCGTACATGTGGACGGAAACGATCAAAATGCGCTTCATATGCGTATACATTTCCTATTCTATTTTCTTCTAACAATTTCTTAATTGTTAGGAAATCATTATCAAAACGACGATTATGATATACACTTAACATCACATTATACTGCTTTGCTAATGAGATAAGTTCTTCCCCTTCTTCAATTGAAACAACAAATGGTTTTTCCACTACAACATGCTTACCATGTAAAATCGCTTCTTTTACATATGGAAAATGAGTTGTATTCGGTGAAGTAATGACAACTAGTTCAATATCAGATCGCTTTACTAATTCATCAATTGTGTCAACAACAGCAGCATTTGGTAAAGTTTGTTTCACTACTTCTTCTTTTGAAGATAAAATAGCTCGAATATCATATTCTTCTATCGTTTGTAATAGCGGGATGTGAAATGTTGTACTAGAAAATCCAAATCCTACAATCCCTACACCTATTTTTTTCATGTTGCCCCTCCAATTATCCCGCACTAACGGACAGTAAGATCCCTCCTCAAAATTCAGCGAAAACTAAAAAGTTAGGTGAGGGCCTTACTGTCCGTAAAAGCCCGATTAGTTCAACTAATAATCAGTAGGGAATAAAGCCCCTCACTGATTAAAGTTTCACTTTATGAGAACGATTTCATTTCACTATTATAACAAGATTATTTTCATATACATAATAATTCGCTTAGAAAAAAGCATCTCGCTATTATTCATAGCAAGATGCTTCCTTTATTCCGGTCTTTTCTTCGTCCACGTTTCTACTACTTCACCAGTATCATTAACATCTAGTACTAAACTACCATTACTATACCGGTCTTTGTTTCGATACGCTTTCGGATCAACCTCTTCTACAATATTTTTCTCTGTCTTCATGTAAACTAGTTCATCGTCTCGTACAATTTCAATACCTACAATACGGTATGGATTACGTTTTAACTCTTTGAAAATAACAAGACCTCGCTTCGCTCTCGTTGACTTTTCAATTTCTGATGCTTTTAAACGCTTTATAGCACCGCGTTGCGTTACGAGAATAAGTTGATCTTTGTCACCATTTAACGGTTTACCAGAAGCGACATAGTCATCTTCTTTTAAATTAATCGCTTTTACACCAGCAGCTCTTACACCAACTGGACTTACTTCATCTTCATGGAAAATCAGTGCATATGCACCATGTGTCGCAAGAACGATATCACTCGTTCCATCTGTCGCAAATATATCAACAACTTCATCATCTTTTTTCAAGTTTACAGCAACGAATGCCCTTGAATAGCGCTGAACTTTATATTGATTTAATTCCGTCTTCTTAATCATACCATTCCGCGTTACAAATACGATAAATCGTTTTTCTTCCTCAAAGTTCGGTATGACAGTTGCCCAAATAATTGTTTCATCTCGGTCAAGTGAAACAATATTTGCAACGTGCTGACCTAAATCTTTCCAACGAATTTCCGGCATTTCATATACAGGAAGATAAATATAATTTCCTTTGTTCGTAAATAAAAGAACGGTTTCTGTCGTGTTGGTATCGAAACGCTCAAGTAAGATGTCACCCTCTTTCATACCGAAGTCTTTCCCGTTCGATGCATTATGCGAACGCCAACCAGTTCGTTTCACATATCCTTCTTTCGTTACAGTAACGATGACATCTTCTTGCGGAATCATAACTTCCACATCGATTTTAATTTCTTCAATTTCCTCTTCAATTATCGCACGACGATCATCACTATATGTTTTCTTTACTCTCTTCAAATCTGTTTTAATAACTTGAAGAAGTCTTTTTTCACTTTGTAAAATCGCCTGTAACTCTATAATTTTCTTATTAAGTTCAGCTGCTTCTTGCTCTAGCGCAGTAATATCCGTATTCGTTAAACGATATAGTTGCAGTGAAACAATTGCTTCTGACTGAGCTTCTGTAAATCCAAATCGTGCGCTTAAATTATCTTTCGCATTACGTTTATCTTTAGACCCTCGAATCGTTTCAATCACTTCATCTAAAATTGATAATGCTTTCTTTAAACCTTCTACAATATGTTGGCGATTTTCTGCTTTTCTTAATTCATATTGTGAGCGTCTCGTAACAACTTCTTTTTGATGGCCAATATACGCATCCAAAATTTTAGGTAATGTCATAAGTGTTGGACGACGATTATTTATCGCTACCATATTAAAGTTATATGGAATTTGTAAATCTGTATTTTTATATAAATAGTTTAAAATACCTTCAGCATTTGCTTCTTTTTTTAATTCTACAACGATGCGGAGACCTGTACGATCTGTTTCATCACGCACTTCAGCAATGCCATCTAATTTTTTATCTAGACGTAATTCATCCATTTTTTTAACAAGATTTGCTTTATTTACTTCATACGGAATTTCTGTAATAACGATTTGTTGCTTTCCACCACGAATCGTTTCAACCTCTGCTTTTCCGCGAATAATAATTTTACCTTTACCTGTTTCATATGCTTTTTTAATGCCATCTATCCCTTGAATAATACCACCTGTAGGGAAATCTGGTCCTTTAATAACCGCTAACAAGTCATCCACAGAACTATTCGGTTGATCGATACGCATCATTGTAGCATCAATTACTTCTCCAAGATGATGCGGTGGAATTTCTGTTGCATAACCAGCAGAAATCCCTGTAGAACCGTTCACTAATAAGTTCGGGAACATTGCAGGTAATACAACTGGTTCTTCACTCGTATCATCAAAGTTTGAAACGAATTCTACTGTTTCTTTATCGAGATCACGTAATAACTCTGATGCGATTGGTGATAAACGGGCTTCTGTATAACGCATTGCCGCTGCTGGATCACCATCAACACTACCATTATTACCATGCATTTCAACTAAAACATTACGTACTTTCCAAGTTTGACTTAAACGTACCATCGCCTCATATACAGAGGAATCACCATGTGGATGGTAATTACCAATAACGTTACCAACTGTTTTAGCTGATTTACGAAACGCTTTATCATGTACGTTTCCTTCTACATACATAGAATATAATATACGTCTTTGTACTGGCTTTAAACCGTCACGCGCATCTGGAAGCGCGCGGTCTTGAATTATATATTTACTATAACGTGCAAAGCGGTCACCTAACACGTCTTCAAGCGGGAGGTCATGAAACTTCTCTGCCTGCATGTTATTCCACCTCCGTCTCCATAATCATTTCGTTTTCTAAAATATTTCCTTCTTCTTGCATACCAAATTGTACATTACGCTCAATCCATTTACGGCGCGGTTCTACTTTATCACCCATTAATGTCGTAACGCGGCGCTCTGCTCTTGCTGCATCATCAATTTTCACTCGGATTAATGTACGCGTTTCAGGGTTCATCGTCGTTTCCCATAACTGATCTGCATTCATTTCACCAAGTCCTTTATAGCGCTGCAACATATAACCTTTACCGACCTTTTTCGTTACACCATCTAATTCTTCATCAGACCATGCATATTCAATTACTTCACTTTTCCCTTTCCCTTTACTTACTTTATATAAAGGTGGAAGTGCAATAAATACTTTACCAGCTTCGATAAGTGGTTTCATATATCTGTAGAAGAAAGTTAATAACAATACTTGAATATGAGCTCCATCCGTATCTGCATCGGTCATAATAACAACTTTATCGTAGTTAATATCTTCAACAGCGAATTCATTTCCTACTCCGCCGCCAATTGCATAAATAATTGTATTAATCTCTTCATTCTTAAAAATATCAGCAAGCTTTGCTTTCTCCGTGTTAATTACTTTACCACGCAACGGTAGTACCGCTTGAAAACGACGATCTCGCCCTTGCTTTGCTGAACCGCCGGCCGAGTCACCCTCTACTAAATACAATTCGTTTTTTTGAGGGTTACGTGATTGTGCAGGTGTTAACTTCCCGCTTAAAGTACCTTCTGATTTTTTCTTTTTCTTACCACTACGTGCTTCTTCTCTCGCTTTACGAGCAGCCTCACGTGCTTGCGCTGCTTTAACTGCCTTTCTTACAAGAAGTGTAGCTACATCCGGGTTTTCTTCTAAAAAGTAAGCTAAATGCTCTGATACAATTGCATCAATAGAAGAACGAGCTTCACTTGTACCCAGTTTCCCTTTCGTTTGTCCTTCAAACTGCAGTACTTCTTCTGGTACACGTACAGAAACGATAGCCGCTACACCTTCACGAATATCTGTACCTTCTAAGTTTTTATCTTTTTCTTTTAATAATGAAACTTTACGAGCATACTCATTAAACACACGTGTCATCGCTGTTTTAAATCCAGCTTCGTGTGTTCCACCATCTTTTGTACGTACGTTGTTTACAAACGAAAGAATATTTTCTGAGTAACCATCATTAAACTGGAATGCTAGTTCTGCTTCAATCCCATTTTGTTCACCAGTGAAATATACAACTGGATGAATTGAATCTTTTTCTTCGTTTAAGTATGAAACGAAAGCTTCAATTCCTGTTTCATAATGAAATATATCTTCTAAATCATTACGTTCGTCTTTTATCGAGATTTTCATTCCTTTTAATAAGAATGCAGATTCACGTAATCTCTCACATAATGTTTCATAATTGTAATTTGTCGTACTGAAAATCGTTGTATCTGGTTTGAAGTGCATTGTCGTACCAGACTCTTTTGTTTTCCCGATTTTCTCTAACGTCGTTGCAGGAACGCCACCATTTTCAAAGCGTTGTTCATAAATGTTACCATCACGTTTAATTGTTACTACTAACCATTCTGACAAGGCGTTTACAACTGATGCCCCAACACCATGTAAACCACCACTCGTTTTATAGCCACCTTGACCAAACTTACCACCTGCATGAAGTACAGTTAAAATAACTTCAGGTGTAGGTTTCCCAAGTTTATGCATTCCCGTAGGCATTCCTCGCCCTTTATCAATAACGCTAATACTATTATCTTTATGTATTACGACAGAAATTTCGTCGCCAAATCCCGCTAACGCTTCGTCAACGGAGTTATCTACTATTTCATATACTAAATGATGCAATCCACGGCTATCCGTACTCCCGATATACATACCCGGGCGTTTTCGAACGGCTTCAAGTCCTTCTAACACTTGAATTGCATCTTCATTGTATTGGAACTGATGCTTCGCCAAACTCCTTGCCCCTTTCCTAATCAAATCAGAACATATGTTTCTATTATAGAATAACGCCTCGACTATAGTTTTGGCAAGTTATCTTATCTCTTTTATATACCATTTTCAATAGAAAAATCCTTGTTTTTTCACAAGGATTCCTCTAGGCTACTATTTCAGAAAAATAATCGTTTGTCAACGAGAAATGGATATGTATTCCAAGATTACACATTCCAAACCTTTATCATGATCCAAATGATCAATATCCAAAACGGGATAACAAGTAACAATCCCCAAAAACAGCCTTTAAAAAATCTCATGATGAACACCTCGTTCATCGGCCCTACTTATCTATAACGAGGGCTGAATCAATCTTTCTATCTTTAAAATCTATACTATTTTGTCATCGCATGTTCTACTTTAATACAACGGTCCATTATTACAGTATAGTCTTTTTCTTTTAAAAGTTTATACGTATCTTCATCTTGTACTCCTAGTTGTGCCCAAAAAACATCTGCATCAATCTCTACAAACTCTTTCGCAACACCCATTAAAAATTCTGAACGGCGGAATACGTTTACGATATCAACATGTTCTTTAATATCCGCCAGTGAAGGAACTGCCTTTTCTCCAAGTACTTCATCAACTGTTGGATTTACCGGTATAATGCGGTACCCTGCATCTTGCATCGCTTTTGAAACCATATACGATGTACGTTCTGGTTTATCTGATAATCCAACAACCGCAATCGTTTTACTTTTCTTCAATACTTCACCAATTTCCGTACGAGTTGGGTTTTCAATTGTCATAATTAGTCCCTCCTATTCCTTTAGTATATCCGATAAAGAAAGTCTCTTTCAACATGAAAGAGACTTTCTTTTATTCCGATTATTGATTCTTAGTAGCTGAATTATCTGCTAACGTAGCTGATTTCGTCATTTTTTGACCATTGCGATAGAATGTAACTTCTACTTTCTCGCCAACTTTTTTCTTTTCATATAAATATTTACGGAATTGAAGAGCATTCTCTACCTTTTGATTATCTAATGCTACTACAAGATCATATTGCTCTAAACCTGCTTTTTCTGCCGGTGATATTGGATAGATTTTACCTAATACAACGCCATTTGTTACTTCTTTTGGCACTTTCAGCTGATTTACTGCATAAGTTTGCACATCTTCTAATGAAACGACACCTACTCCAAGCGCTGGACGTTTCACTACTCCATCTTTTTCAAGCGATTCGATGACTGGTTTTGCAATATTAATCGGAATTGCAAATCCGATTCCTTCAACTTCTTGCTGCGCAATTTTACTCGAATTAATACCGATTACTTCACCGTTTTGGTTAAATAATGCACCACCACTATTACCAGGGTTAATCGCTGCATCTGTTTGAATAACTTGTGCTTGCCAATCTGGGCGTTTGTCCCCATCAATATCAACTGGAATTTCGCGTTCTTTACTACTGATTATACCTTCCGTTACACTGCCATCAAATCCAAGTGGGTTTCCAATTGCAATCGCTTTTTCACCAGCACGAAGTTTACTGGAATCACCTAGACTTGCAACTTTATTTACATTAGATCCGTCAATTTCAACAACAGCTAAGTCTAACCAAGGATCCTTACCAACTAGTTTTGCATCAACTTGCTTTCCATCACTTAGTTTCACAGCAAGTTTATTCGCTCCATCTACTACGTGGTTGTTCGTTACGATATATGCTTTATTTCCTGCTTTTTTATAAATAACACCTGATCCTGAACCAGCTTGTTGTTCTTGACCTGTCGGTTGCATTGCAAATGGATCGACACTTTGTTGCATATTAATAACACCTACAACAACATCTTTCGCACCTTCAACCATACCTGGCAAATCAGTTTCGTTTTTTGATTTATTGACAACAGGAACTACAGTACCTTCTACTTGTTTATTAGAATTGAATGATGAAACTGCCGCTCCATTATTTTGCACCCATGGCATATAAGGTGCTGCAAAACTAATCGAAACCGCCCCGACTACAGCTCCCACTAAACCTGTGAAGAAATAACCTTTTTTACTTCCTGATTTTTTCACTTCTCTCGTTTCACTATGCTCTTCATTCAAATTTGGTCCGTCGTAATATCCCATTTTTATTTCCCCTCTCTGGTGAATTCGTATTTTCAGTATAGTCACGTTTTGTGTCCTTCTTGTGAACTCATCGTGAAATCCAATTAAAAAAATACTCCTATCTACCATTGTAGACAAGAAAATTATTTTTTGAACATTCTACCTTCAAAAAGAGGATATAAAATTGCTAAATTCCCAGGCTAAAGTGCACAAGTCATTCCAGATTATTCTTCGAATTTATAACCAACTCGAATAACAGTACCGATATGCTTCGCTTTATCTCCTAGCTTATTTCGCAATTTTTTAATATGCGTATCAACCGTTCGGTCATCACCGTAGTAATCATATCCCCATAACTGATCTAATAAATGTTGACGTGACAACACAATTCCTTTGTTCTCCATTAAATAAACAAGAAGTTCAAATTCTTTATGCGTCAATATAATTTCTTCTCCATCTACTAAAACAGTTCTAGATAGACGATTCACTTCTATTCCGGCTAAAGACATAGCATTTTCCTCCGCTACTCCTACCGCACCATCCGCACGTTTCAATAACGTCTTCGCGCGAGCTACTAACACTTTCGGGCTAAATGGTTTCGTTACATACTCGTCTGCACCTAATTCGAAACCTAGCAATGTATCATCCTCATCCGAACGTGCTGTTAGCATAATAATTGGTACTGCTGATTCTTTTCTAATTCGTCTACAAACAGACCATCCATCTATTTCTGGTAACATAATATCTAACATAATTAAATCAATTTCATGCTCTGCAAATAACTCTAGCGCTTTTTTTCCATCTTCTGCTTCAATCACTTCAAAGCCTTCATTACGAAAATAATCACTAACAATTTCACGTAATCTTCTTTCGTCTTCAACAAGTAATACTGTTTTATTCATATAATCTATCCCGCCTTTTTACTCTTTCAATCGAATAATACGTTGATTGGAGCTTCCGCGAAATGGAAGTGTTAAATCTCTTTTCTCGATTTCAAATCTTCCATCGACTAAAACATCCCCATAGTGTAACAACTCTATCATATCATTATTTTGAGAACTCTGTATCTCTTCTAACGTATAACCTGTATACATCCATAGATTTTTTTTCAAATCTTTCACGGCTTTTGCTACTTTTTTCACTTCAACAGCTTGAAAAAACGGATCTCCACCTGAAAATGTTACATCAGTTAATGGATTACTTGCAATCTCTTTCACAACTTCTTCTACCGTCATTTCAGTTCCATTGCAAATATTCCAAGATTTCGGGTTATGACACCCGAAACAACGATGCGGACAGCCCGCAAAAAACACGACTGTCCGCAACCCTTCTCCATCTACTACACTATCATGAATGATATTCATCACTTTCATTTATGCTTCACCCGATCCATCTCTTCGCTACGTTTCGCACTATTCCACTTCGACATATCTCCCACAAGATAGCCAGTTATACGGCGAATTCTTTCTATATTGGTCTCGTCTTCATTTCCGCAGCTTGGACATTCATTTCCAATAACTCCGTGATAGCTGCAGCATGTACAACGATCAACAGGATGATTAATTGAACCGTACCCAACGCCATGCTCTGCCATCGCTTGTACAATTTGTTTTAACGCCTTTTGATTATGCATCGCTGCTCCGTCTAGCTCAATATACGTAATATGTCCCCCGTTACATAGAGCATGGAAAGGTCCTTCTAAACGAATTTTATTTATCGCTTGAATGCTATAGTAAACTGGGATATGGAATGAATTCGTATAATAATTATGGTTCGTTATACCGCTAATCACCCCAAATTCTTCTCTATCTTTTTTCACAAACTTCCCTGATAACCCTTCTGCAGGAGTTGCAATTACTGAGAAATTCAGTTCATGTTCTTCCGTTGCTTTATCCATTCTATCTCTCATAAAGGAAATGATTTCATACCCGAGTTTCCATGATTCTTCATCTTCTCCATGATGCTTTCCTGTTAAAGCTACTAAGCACTCCGCAAGACCGATAAAACCAAGACTTAACGTCCCTTGCTTTAAAATGGATGCTACAGAATCTTCAGGCTGTAACTTCTCTCCACCGCGCCATACACCTTGTGAATATAAAAATCGAAAATCTCTTGCTCGCTTCGTACATTGATACTCAAATCTCTCTAATAATTGCTTAATCCCTAAATCTAAGTAATAATTTAACGCTTCAAAAAATGCTTCTTTTGAACCACTAATTAACGCTAATTTCACTAAGTTGATAGACGTAAATGATAAATTTCCTCTCCCAATCGCTGTTTCTTCTCCATGTATGTTAGACATGACACGGGTACGACATCCCATATAACATACTTCACTTTCCGGTCGTCCGTCATAATGCACTGCATTAAATGGCGCATCTAAAAATGAAAAGTTAGGGAATAATCGTTCAGCCGTTGTCTCTAACGCTAATTCAAATAAATCATGGTTCGGATCACATTCTTCAAAGTTCACACCTTTTTTCATTTTAAAAATTTGAATCGGAAAAATTGGTGTTTCTCCTTTACCAAGACCAGCTTGTGTCGCTTTTAAAAGTTGTCTAACTAATAACCGTCCCTCTTTTGATGTGTCTGTTCCATAATTAATAGAAATAAACGGTACTTGTCCCCCGCCCCTACTGTGCATACTATTTGAATTATGAACGAAAGCTTCACACGCCTGATACGTATCATTTTCTGTTTCTTTCCATGCAAATTCTTCTATTTGTTCTTTCGTAAGCGAATATGACTGTAATCGTTTCTTATGTCTCGCTACTGTTTTTCTCACATATGGAGCTAAATCAATATCAAAGAGTGCAAACGATTGACCACCGTGCTGCATATTTTGATTCGCCTGAAAAATAATAGACGAAAGAGCCAATGCACTTTTAATATCCTGCGGTTGTCTCATATGCCCATGTCCGGTATGAAAACCGTTCGCAAGCATTTGCGCTAACGGAATTTGCGAACAAGTCGTCGTTCCTGTCGCATAAAAATCTAAATCATGTGGATATAATATATTTTCATTTATCGCTTTTTTCACTTGGTCTGACAATAAATTTTCAACTGCATAATATTTTGCACTCTCAGATGCGAACGTTCCCATTACTCCCATCGGAGAGCGCCCATCTACATTTGCATTCTCTTGCATTAAATCTTGTTCATTGCCGTGGACAATTGTCCCAAACACTTTCATTAATTCTTCTCCACGTGTATTTCGTTGTAACATTTATAACCCTCCATCAATATGTTGTTATCTTTTGATTAAAATGTTACAACATATAGTCTTGTTGTTTCTGTGAGAAATGTAACATTCCTGTGAATTTTTTTTCACGAAATAATGAATTTTTCATTTACAAAAAAGAAATGTGCTCTTTACAAATGTATGGTACAATAAACGGGAAAAACTCTTTTTACCCTTTATCAACACATTTGAATAAAGGAGACTGAACTTATGGTTACTACATATCTTTTATTTATCGTTGCCTACTTACTTGGCTCGATTCCATTTGCATTAGTCGTTGGAAAAATCGGCTATGGAATCGACATTCGTGAGCACGGAAGCGGTAATTTAGGCGGAACAAATACATTCCGCACATTAGGGAAAAAAGCAGGTTTTACCGTTACAATTGCTGACATTTTAAAAGGGACATTAGCAACAGGTCTACCGATAATTTTCGGATTAGATATTCACCCACTATGGTTCGGATTAGCAGCTGTTCTTGGACATGTATATCCGATTTTTGCAAAATTCCGTGGTGGTAAAGCAGTTGCAACTTCTGCCGGGGTGCTATTATGCTACTCACCAGTTGTTTTTGCAATATTAGCTGTTGTATTTTTCACCCTTTTATTTACAACAAGATACGTATCACTTTCTTCTATGGTAACAGCTGTCGTTGCTGTTATTGCATCCATTGTTAGCGGGGATAAAATCTTCATTATTGCGATGTGTTTATTAGCAGGTATGGTTATTTATAAACACCGTGCAAATATCGGACGAATTATAAATAAAACTGAACCGAAAGCAAACTTCTCAAAAAAGCAAAAATAAGGTTGTAACCCACATAACGCAAAAAGAAAACGTGAAGCATATTAATAGCGTCTTTTTGCGTTATTTTTTATACTAAAGAAAAGGCAACATAATTTGGAGGAACTATACATGAATCTTTCCGTAACAAAAGAAGCAGCACAATGGTATAAAAACGAATTAAATTTACAATCAGGTGAAACACTACGCCTTTTCGTACAATACGGCGGTTGCAGTACTGTGCAAAAAGGACTTTCTTTAGGTATTCGTAAAGATGACCCTGCACATCCTGCTGTTCAAACTCAAGAAGAAGGTATTAACTTCTTTATTGAAGGCGATGATGAGTGGTTCTTCGATGGACATAATTTATCTGTTACACTTAACGACGGTGATGATTTCCCTCAATTTAATTATGAGAAATAAAAAAAGCGTGGCTTCTGCCACGCTTTTTTTATTTCTTTTTAATTTCCTCATATTTCGCATACCACTCAGGATATAATTTTTTAAATGATACAGGGCGGAACCCTTCTTTTTTCGCACAAATATTCGTTGTACTTGCAGTAATGCAAAGCTCACCATCACCGTTATATATTTCATAACCATATACAACACGAAGCGGGCTCACAGTATCAATCCACGTTTTCACAATTGCTTTTTCTCCGTAACGCATCGCTTTACGATATGAAATTTGCAAGTCTAATACAGGAGAAATAATTCCCTCTTTCTCCATTTCAACATATGAAAATCCTAATTCTTGTATAAGTTTCGTGCGCCCAAGTTCCAGCCACACTAAATAGTTTGAATGGTAAACAACACCCATCTGGTCTGTTTCCGCATAGCGGATTTCAACTTCATATTCTGCTACAAACATTTCTATTCGCCTTCTTTCACTTCTGCTACCTTGCATACATTTAATCATAATACAGTGGAATCAAAAATAAAATAAAAACAGTGAATCTTTTACCGAAAGGGGCAAACACATGATCCAAATTGTAACTGTTCGTAGCGGTGATAGTGTTTATGGTTTAGCATCAAAGTACGGATCTACACCTGAAGAAATTGTAAAAGACAATGGACTAAATCCTGCTGAAACACTCGTTGTTGGTCAGGCACTTATCGTTAATACAAAAGGAAATAATTATTATGTACAGCCTGGTGACAGCTTATATCGAATTTCTCAAACGTATAACGTTCCTCTCGCTAGCTTAGCTAAAGTTAATAATCTTTCATTAAAATCTATTCTCCATGTCGGACAACAATTATATATACCAAAAGGTACAAAACGAGCAGTAGAATCCATCGCTTATTTACAGCCTTCAACAATACCGATAAAAGAAAGTTTAGTAAATGCTACACGTGCTATTAATCCATTTTTAACATATTTAGCCTACTTCAGCTTTGAAGCAAAAAGAGACGGCACTTTAAAAGAACCAACGGAAACAGCGAAAATCGCTAATATTGCAACGCAAGGTAAAACCATCCCTATGCTCGTTATTACAAATATTGAAAATGGAAATTTCAGTGCCGATCTGACATCGGTTATTTTACGCGATGCAACAATCCAAAACAAGTTTATTACTAACATTTTGCAAACAGCTGAAAAATATGGCATGCGAGACATTCATTTCGATTTCGAGAGTGTGGTACCCGAAGACCGCGAGGCATACAATCGCTTTTTACGAAATGTGAAAACACGCTTACCTAGCGGGTACACATTAAGTACAACGCTTGTACCGAAAACAAGTTCCAATCAAAAAGGGAAATTTTTTGAGGCTCACGATTATAAAGCACAAGGACAAATTGTTGATTTCGTCGTCATTATGACATACGACTGGGGTTGGCAAGGCGGGCCACCGATGGCGATTTCTCCTATTGGTCCTGTGAAAGAAGTACTTCAATATGCGAAATCTCAAATGCCACCACAAAAAATTATGATGGGGCAAAATTTATATGGTTTCGATTGGAAACTTCCGTTCAAACAAGGAAATCCACCTGCAAAAGCAATCAGCTCTGTTGCAGCTGTTGCACTAGCTCGTAAATATAATGTTCCTATCCGCTATGATTTCACGGCTCAAGCTCCTCATTTCAATTACTTTGACGAAAACGGCGTACAACACGAAGTTTGGTTTGAAGATTCACGGTCCGTACAAAGTAAATTTAATTTAATGAAAGAACAGGGCATCGGTGGTATTAGTTATTGGAAGATTGGTTTACCATTCCCGCAAAATTGGCGTTTACTCGTTGAAAACTTTACGATTACAAAAAAGGGCTGACTTTTGTCAGCCCTTTTTTCATATTACTGTTACAAAACGTCTTTCATTCCCTCATAAAAAAGAAGAATGATAACATTCTCCTTTTAACCGTTATCAACAATCGGTTGTTTACCAGTTTGGTCTTGCATTTGTTTTCCTTTATTGCCACCAGCTTTTTTCGATTGCGTTCCAATATGATTCGGTGCAAAATCTTTTGAATTCTTTTTCGGATTACCCATTACTATCGCCTCCTTAACACTAGTATCGTACTAGTGTTAAGAATTATTCAGCTTGCTTAAAAAGTTTCATTTCATAACGTTTCTCAATACGCTCTTCAATGCGATCAATTGCATCACGATCGCTTAATAATTGTTGTTTATTTTCATTTACAAGTTCTTCAAACGATTTGCGGCGACTTCTTCTCATGCTGTTCACCCTCTCTCTTTCTCATTCTTACTACATAGTATGAGCAAACAAAAAACTCTTTAATCAGATTTGCAAGAAAATTTCATGTTTTAGTACTCCTAAAAAAAAAAACGCTATGTACAATAATTTGTACATAGCGTTTTTTATACCATAACATTTAAATACTCTTTGAGCTTCTCATCTGCATTCGTTTCATTTTCTCTATACGTATCAAGTGCTTGTAATACAAAATCATACTGTTCTAAAATATAACTTTCTAATTTCAAGACATCCGCTAAGCTATTAAGCATAACTCTTGTATTACCAACTTCACTTTTTAGAGCTGGTTCACATATTAAGCTCGTACATATTTCTTTCACATCATCTTCTACTATTTCTGTTAATACGTATTTCTTTCGTCCTTTTACTTTTAATCTCATAACTGGATAAAAAGCTTTTATATCTAAATAACTTCCTACGTTCATACAACGCAGCCATTCTACATTGCGTTTATTGCGGACAAGTATTTCTTTCACCGCTTCGTATACCGCAGTTTCATCAAGCACAGCCTTATTTACTTTTCGTTTCCCTTTTTCTTCAATAGATGTACATTTTTGATAAACAGCTGCACACGTAATACAGTCGTCAAATGCATTATGAGAACTTAGACGAATTCCAAGCATTCGCTTTAACGTCTCAAGTTTATGATTAGGTGCGTGCTTCATATATTTTTTTGCTAAAAACACAGTGTCAATCACCTTATTTTTAGGTTCAGGAAACCCAAGCATATTTACATTACTTTTCAAAAAGCGCATGTCAAAAGAAGCATTATGAGCCACAATAACATTTGTATGTAAAAATGCTAAAAATAAAGGTAAAACTTCTTCAATCGTGGGTGCATCTGAAACACGATAATTTGTAATACCTGTTAAACTCGTAATTCGGCTCGGAATCGGACGCTCTGGATTCACGTATGAAACAAATTGATCTACCAGTTCATGATTACGATATTTCACAGCTGCAACTTGAATAATTTTATCATTATAAGGGTTAAATCCTGTTGTTTCAAAATCAATTACAACATAATCTAACGGTAAGGATACATTCCCCACTCCATACACTCCTTTATCTCTAAACGTTTATATTTCTTACATCATATCATGAAGTTATTACTACTTGAAAAAGAAAAGGCAGAAATGGGAACTCTCCACCTCTACCTTTTCACCGTTATTTTAATTTAGCAATTCGTTTTTCCATCTCTTTTTGCGTCATCGGTCCAATGAACTTATCCTGAATGACGCCTTTCGTATCTATAAAATACGAAGTTGGGATCGTAATTACTTTATAAGCTGTTGTCACATCAATGTTCTTGTCCAATAAAATAGGAAAAGTAATCCCTTTTTCCTTAGCAAAATTGCTTACTTTTTCTTCTCCCCCACCTTTTTCTGAAGGCGTATAATTTATTGCTAAAATTTCTACGTTTTCTTTATGTTCTTTATAGAAAGCCTCCATATCAGGCATTTCTTGCTGACAAGGCCCACACCACGTTGCCCAAAAATTTAAAATAACTTTCTTTCCTTTTAAATCCGATAGCTTTACATTCGTTCCATCTAACTTAGTTAATTCAAAGTTTGGTGCACTCTTTCCTACTTCAATACCATTACTTGCAATCATCTCTTTCATAGCAGCTTCACTTTTTTCTTGCTTCCCTTGTACCGCCTGATCTTTATTACCGAACTGTTCATAAGCTGCATATCCCGCTAAACAAAGTAACACTACAATAATCGTAAGCTTCCGCCACATTTTATATCACCCTAACGTGTTTATGTACTTTTAACAAATTCATCAAAATACTATATACCTTATTTTAGCTTATACGGACGAGCTTGGAAATATTCACAGTCAAAATAATTAGAATATTCTCATTTAAAGTGAGGTTTTTTCCTTTTTATCATATAATTAGAAAAACAGATGAGGTATTTTATCTTCGTATTGACCCACTTACCTATTTACTCTCGTAGTTATATAACCTTCAACAAAAGGGGGATTGTTTATGAATTCATTCGAAAAAATAACATTATATATTCTTAGTTTTCTTTTATACCCAATCGGCATTATTACATGGATCATTTCACTCTTTAGTAAAGATCTTAAAAAAAAGAAAGTAGGGCGTATTTGTCTCTACATCTCTCTAGTCTCATTCGTCCTTTTCGTAATCCTTGGAATTACAACTTTCCTTATGACTGCTACTTTTAACATTGATCTAAATCACTCCGAATCTATCGAGTATCAAATAAATGACGCTGAATAAAGATAAGGGCATTGCTCTTATCTTTATTCATATCTTTGTAAAAACGAATGACTATTTATTAATTTTTCAGGACTTCCACCTGCAACAATACGTCCTTCCTTCATTATGACAACACGATCTGCTAATATCGCTTTCTCGACATCATGTGTTACCACAATTCTCGTGACCTCTCTTCCTAATCCTTCTATCATATTCCAAACAGTTTCTTGGTTGCTCGGATCTAATCCCGCAGTTGGTTCATCTAAAATAATAAGATTCGGATTTGAAACAATGGCACGTAATAATGCAAGACGTTTTCTTTCTCCTCCAGAAAATTCTACACCGCTTTTATGTAGTTCAGTTTCAATCCCTTCTGATAAATCTCTAATAATCGGTTTCACATTTACAAGTTCAATATTTTTTTCTAATTGATTTTCTAAATACTCTTCTCCGAAATGCACATTCTCTTTTACTGTCGTCCGAAAGAAACGAGGTTCTTGCCACACTGTAGTCATACGAGCCTCATTACCATAATAAACAATGCTACCGTTAGATGGTTTATACAAACCTGTCATTAATTTTAAAAGCGTCGTCTTTCCTGCGCCACTTTCTCCCACAATAATAACAAGTTCACCAGGGTGAATTTGCAAATCAATATTATGAATTCTGCATTTCTCTCCATCACTTTCCTGAAATGAAACATTTGTTATCGTCATCCCCATCGCTCTTTCTACCTTACTATCTGCCCCTCGTTTATCTAAAAAAGAAAAAACTCTATTTGCCGAAGCAGCTGCAACTTGTGTCATCATTAATAAATCGCCAACGTAACGAACTGGAAAAAAGAGCATTTCAATTGTAGCTAACACGGCAACAAGTGCGCCAACTTCCATTTCCCCCTTCATTATTTTTTGCGCGCCTATAATGAGAACAACGATATATGCCCCTGTTTCAATCACTGTTCCAACTACTCCAATACAGTGTTGCATCATCGTCTTCTTTACTTCTGTTTTATAGGATTGTGCTGTTACTCCTTTAAATAAGCGAATGGCCCACTTTTCTTTTTGCAAACTACGTAAATCTTGTACGCCTTTTACAAACTGCGACACCATCTCTACAACACTTGATTGATTGTTTTGAGCGATGCTTGCGATATTCCTGACCTTTTTCCCCATCAACATCGGAACCATTGCACTAAAAAATAAAAACGGAGTTACCCACAATATAAACTTCATATCTATATGTTGTAGTGCTATGAACGCACCTATAAATTGCGCAATAGCGTGTATATATTCTATTAATATAGAACCATATAATCTGACCCAATTCGGAATATCAGACACAACTAGCGTCTCTAACTCTCCTTGCTTAATCTTCTCACTCTCTTCAAATGGTAATAAGAAAAAATGACGCAATACATATATACGCTTCTTTCGCAATATTCGTTGACTCGCTTTTGAGCTTACATAATCAAATGAAAGATTGTTCACCCACATCAACAAGCGGCTCCCCGCAAACAATGCAATATATACATACGCAGCTTTTAACTCCCGCTGAATCAGGTTATCTACAATTAGCCCCATGAATAGTGGACGGGATAAGTTTAAAATAGCAGCAAAGCATCCACTACATACAGCTGCTATTACTAATAATTTTTCTTTCTGTAACGGTAACAGTATTCTTTTATATTCTTTCATGACGTTTCCTCCATTTTTTATAGTAAAAAGAAAGGGATGAAACCAAATGGTTTCATCCCTTTCCATAAAATAAGGAAGCTAACAGTTGTTAGCTTCCTTCTCGTTCATTTCAATTATTTAGTTCGACACTTTAGATTCTTCAATTTTCTCACGAAGAACCATTTGTAAGATACCACCGTGACGGTAGTAGTCAATTTCAACTTCACTATCGAAACGAGCTACTACTTCAAATTGTTTTTCGTTGCCATCTGCATCAGTTGCAACTACTTTTACAAGATCGCGTGGTCTAACTGTTTTGTCAATTTGAATTTCAAATGACTCGTTACCAACAAGACCTAACGTTTCAGCGCTTTCGCCATCTTTAAATTGAAGTGGTAACACACCCATTAACACTAAGTTACTACGGTGAATACGCTCGAAGCTTTCGGCGATTACTGCTTTAATACCTAATAAGTTTGTACCTTTCGCAGCCCAGTCACGAGAACTTCCCATACCGTAATCTTTACCAGCAACAACTAGAAGGCCTGTGCCATCTTCTTTATATTTCATAGCAGCATCATAGATAGATGTTACTTCACCAGTTGGCCAATATGTTGTATATCCGCCTTCTGTTCCTGGTGCGATTTGGTTTTTAATACGGATGTTCGCGAATGTACCACGCATCATAACTTCATGGTTACCACGACGAGAACCGTAAGAGTTAAAGTCAACTGGTTGTACGCCATTTTCTAATAAGTAGCGTCCAGCTGGTGTGTGCTTACCAATTGAACCTGCTGGTGAAATATGGTCTGTCGTTACAGAATCTCCAAATTTACCAACAATGCGTAAACCTGATAATGTTTCAACTTCACCTGGTTCTTTAGATAATCCTTCAAAGAATGGTGGGTTTTGAATGTATGTTGAATCATTATCCCAGGTATATAAAGCTTCATTTGAAGTTTGGATTTCATTCCAACGCTCATTGCTATTAAATACTTGTGCATATTCTTTCTTGAACAGTTCAGATGTAACAACACTTTGAACTACATCTTCAATTTCTTTAGCTGATGGCCAAATATCATTGAAGTATACAGCATTGCCATTTGCATCTTTACCAATTTCATCATTTTTCAGGTCAATATCAACAGTACCTGCAAGTGCATATGCCACAACAAGTGGTGGTGATGCTAAATAGTTTGCTTTTACAAGCGGGTGAATACGACCTTCAAAGTTACGGTTACCAGATAAAACAGATGTTACTAATAAATCGTTTGCTGCAATTGCTTCTTCTAATTCCTCTGCTAGTGGACCAGAGTTACCGATACAAGTCGTACAGCCGTAACCAACTGTTTGGAAACCTAATTGATCTAAATATGTTGTTAAACCTGATTTATCTAAGTACTCAGTAACAACTTTAGATCCTGGTGCTAATGATGTTTTTACGTACTCAGGTACTACAAGCCCTTTTTCAATTGCTTTCTTCGCAACTAGACCTGCCCCAATTAATACGTATGGGTTTGATGTATTTGTACAGCTTGTAATTGCAGCGATTGCAATTGCACCTGTTTTCATCGTTACTTCTTTATCTTCTAATGTAACCTTCACTTCTTTATCGAACTCTTGCGCATTAAATCCAAGTCCTTGTGTTCCAACTGGTGCTACAACAGCTTTGTGGAACGCATCTTTCATATCTGAAAGTGGAATTAAATCTTGTGGGCGTTTCGGTCCAGAAAGGTTAGATTCAATTGTATTTAAATCAATTTCAACAAGATCAGTGTAAATTGGATCTTTGCTGCCCGCTGTATAGAATAAGCCGTTCGCTTTACAATATTCTTCAACAACGCGAATTTGTTCTTCATCTCTACCTGTTAAACGTAAGTATTCTAATGAAATATCGTCAATTGGGAAGAATCCACAAGTTGCACCGTATTCTGGTGCCATGTTTGAAATTGTTGCACGGTCAGCTAAAGGCATGCTCTTTAGTCCATCACCGAAGAACTCAACGAATTTACCAACTACACCTTTTTGACGTAATACTTGTGTTACTTTTAATGCAACATCAGTTGCTGTAGTACCACTTGGAAGTGTGCCAGTTAATTTCACACCGATTACTTCAGGTACTGGGAAGTATGAAGGCTGTCCAAGCATTCCTGCTTCTGCTTCAATACCACCAACGCCCCATCCAAGAACGCCGATACCGTTAATCATCGTTGTATGTGAGTCTGTTCCAACCAATGAATCTGGGTATGCAACTAAATCGCCTTCAGCATTTTTCACCGCGTGAACAACTGGTGCTAAATATTCAAGGTTTACTTGGTGTACGATACCTGTTGCTGGTGGAACTGCACGATAGTTATCAAATGATTTTTGTGCCCAGCTTAAAAATTTATAACGTTCTTCATTACGTTTAAACTCTAAGTCCATGTTGAATGCAAGCGCATCTGCCGTACCCGCTCTATCAACCTGTACAGAGTGATCAATTACAAGGTCTACAGTAATTTCTGGATTAATTTTATCAGGATCTCCGCCCATGTCTGCCATTGCTTTACGAAGCGAAGCCAAATCTACAACAGCTGGAACACCTGTGAAGTCTTGTAAAATTACACGAGATGGTTTAAATGGAACATCGATATCTTGAACATCTTTCGTTCCCCATTTCGCTAAATTTGTAACATGTTCTTCTGTAATTACGCGTCCGTCTACTTGACGAAGTACAGATTCAAGTAAAACTTTCACGGAATATGGTAATTGAGATACGTTGCCAACCCCTGCGTTTTCAAGCGCTTTCAATTGATAATAATGATACGTTTTTCCATCTACTTCGAAAGTTGCGCGTGATTGAAATGGATTATGTTTGACCATTATGTTTCCCCCCTGTTAAACGTGACTAAGTTGTCTGAATATAAAATGTAGACAAACTTTTCAATACCTTACGATAATATCTTATTACAACTTTCTAAATAAGTAAATAATAAGAAACTTATGGATTATCATAAGTTTTCTTTATATTTCTAAATTTGAATAGTGTTCATGCTCCTTATGAATACTATTACCATAAAGTAAAGTACTCTTTCAGCGCTTTACTTTACGTTCATATATGTTATGAACAACTCATGTTTTATCTATAAAAAAACATTATAGAGGTGAGAAAAATGAGTAAACAAAAAGCAAATCATACTATTTCAGGAATGAATGTTGCATCCGCACAAGGACAAGGTGCTGGTTATAACGAAGAGTTTTCAAATGAGGCTTTAACTCCAGCAGAGCGACAAAATAATAAGAAACGTAAAAAGAATCAGTAACAAAAAAACCAAAAGGTATGTCTGCCTTTTGGTTTTTTTCTAATGCTTATAACGTAATAACTCCGAAACCGTTACAAATCGATATCCTTGCTTTTTAAGCTCAGGTAAAATTTTCGATAACGCTGCCACTGTTTGACTACGATCACTTCCTCCATCGTGCAACAGTACAATATCTCCACTTTTAGCATGTTTCACAACATGATTTACAATGGACTCAGTACCTGGATTCGCCCAATCACGAGGGTCTTGATGCCACGACCATAGAACAGTTTGATAACCAGCTTCTTTAGCTGTTTTAAATACAGCATCGTTAATATATCCGCCTGGAGGACGGAACAACAAAGGTTCTTTCACCCATTTTTTAAAGTATTTCTTTCCATCTAAAATATCATTTTCTAATTTTTCATCAGATGAATTACTCGCATACAAATGATTCATCGTATGATTTCCAATTTCATGCCCCTCTTTTAACACTTGCTTTACTAAATATGGATTACGCTGCACACGGAATCCAATCATAAAAAAAGTCGCTTCTGCTTTATATTGACGTAATAAATTTAATATTTGTGGTGTATAAGTTGGATCAGGTCCATCGTCAAATGTAATTGCGATAATTTTTTCACTATTAGGTACTTCCCACGTTACATAGCCAGTTGGTTCTAGCTCTTTTCTAAGCAACATTTTCGCTTCCACTTTTTCCACTTGAAATATATGTACTGCACATAGTAAAGAAAAAACTAATAGAAAAACCTTTTGTTTTAACATAGCGTTCGTTAAAGTAATAAGGTTGTCGAATACGCAACAACCTCTTTTACTTTTCTAGTTGATCTACATTTCGCATAATATTTTGAAGATTATTTTCGTATTGCTCAAGTTGTGGACGTTGTGTTTCCGAAGCTACTTCTAGTGCATTTTGAATTTGTTCATACGCTTCCTGAACCTCTTGACGTAACTCTTTTAAATCATGACCGTAGTTCGGATCATTTTTCACGATATTGTTAAATGAATTTTCTGCTTGTGTAACCCCTTGCTGCGCTGCTTGAAAAGCTTGTTGCTTATCTTTATGATATGGCATTATACAATCCCCTTTCCATAATAGTTAGTCCCATTTATCTTTACCCTTTTTTCTAAAAACATTCTCGTATAAATTTACAAACTTCTCTCATTCTAAATAGAAAGAGGAGGTGTCACATACAATGGGAAAAAACAATCGTGAATCGAAAGAAAAAAAAGGACAACCTGAACCATTAAGCGGATCTCATAAAGTAAAAAATCGTAACCATTCACGCCAAAAAAACCATGCGCATCATGATATGTAATAAGAAAATATTCACATACTGTGTATATTCGACATAAAATGTTTATATTTTGCCATTTATTCTTCACCTCTATTTCATTCATGCATAACATGATATGAATTGATATTTTACGGAGGGTGTCTTACATGGGCAAGAAAAAGAAGGATTGTCTTTTTCATGTTGATGGTTTCGAAGAATGGATGGATCAATTTTGTTCTGATACTTGTAGCAACTTTAGTTTTCCAAATGAAATTCATATCGATCTTTGTGAAACAGAGGAAGAATACATTTTGGAAACAGATGTACCAAATGTGACTGAACAAAATGTACGCATTAAAAAGATGGAGACAGGCCTAAATATATGCATACTTCATAAAAATACTTCTTTACAGCGAACAATCTCTTTACCTACTACTATCATTTATAAGAAGATGCTAGCCTGCTTAGAGAATGGATTTTTAGCCATTCATATTTCCAAAAATGAAGTTGCCAATAAGCATGAAAAGAAGGTTCTTTTTTCAAATTGAGAGTTAACGTAAATACAAAAATAAGCCCCAGCAAGTTGCTGGGGCTTATTTTATTTCACTTGTATTTCTATATTATAATTTCTATCGTACCTTTTTTTCAATAAACCTTTTGTAACTAAAAGTACAGGAAATGCTACAGTTGAAAATAGGGCTAGCGCTAAAAATACTACAAACCCATTTTGATACCCGTAATAATCGAGTAGTACTCCCCCAAACCAAGGACCAATTACTCCTCCAATTCCTGAAAAGCCCATCGCTCCGAAGTATGTTCCTTTCAGGTTGGAATCAGCGATCTCATCAATAAATACATCTGTCATTGAAAACATTAAAACTTCTCCAAATGTGAAAATAATGGTACAAATAGCTGCTCCTAACATAGATTCTACTAGTCCAAATCCAAATAATCCCCCACTCACAAATAACGTTCCAACCATAATTGATGCTAACGGTGTATACTTTTTACACATTTGAATGACAGGGTATTGAATAACCACTACTACAATTGCATTTAAAGCTAGCATATATGAGAACAACTTTACCCCATCCTGAAATATATGTGCATTAGCAAAATATTGAGATACTGTCGTCGTTAAATGTGAAAAACCACTATTACTCAAAATAATACCGACTAACGCAACTAAAAATACTACATCCTTTCGCAATATACGAATTGCATTTAGCATTGTAACAGGATTTTCTGTATTCATTTTCTTTTTATTAAGTGGATATTTCTTAAATTGCAGTGCTAATATAGCTGTATATAGAATGTAAACTCCAGCGGCTACTAAAAAAGGAATTGTTGATTTTGCACTTCCGAGCTGTAATCCAACAATTGGTCCAATCGCAACCCCAACATTTATTGCACCATATCGTAAGTTATAGACGAGTAACCGATACTCTGGCTTTGTTAAATCTGATAATAACGCTCTTGATGTCGGTTCAAAAAAAGAACGACATAATCCATTCAAAGCGTTTAATAAAAAGAAACTCAAAACATGATCTGCAACTGAAAATCCGATAAATACAAACACCCAAACAATCATGGACCATATTATAATCATCTTCCGACCAAATCGATCCGATAAATTGCCCCCAATAAAACTAGCAAACACTCCAACAAGCGCACTCGTTCCAATAATAGCACCCGTCATTCCAGCTGAAACGTCTTTAACAGTTGTTAAATAAATTGCTAAAAAAGGAATACTCATTGAAGTTGCAAACCTCGCAAATAATGTCCCTATTATAATTGTCATGCCAAGTGGATGAATATTTTGTAACTTCCCCTTCATCTTTAAACCTACTCTCCCTTTTCTTACATAAAAAAAGAAAGCAAAGGATCTGCTTTCTTTTTCCTTTTTATACTTGAGATGTTTGCACCCGAGCCGCTCTCGATATGTCCATATCAATGCCATATGTAAACTGTAATTCTTTACAAATATCTTTAATTAAAATTGCTACGTTATACTTTTCATTAAATTGTAAAACAATACTTTCTACTTCTTCATATGTATACTTATATTCGCCAGTAATTACACTTTTTAAATCAAAGCATTCATTCATACAAAGCTGCACAAGTAATTGATCATACTTCTCTATCACATCTTCTTTTTTCCACAGTAACTCTTTTACATATAACCGATCAAATTTCACGCTTTCTCGATTACACTCCGTTAAAATCCGGGTCATTTCATTTAATTCTCGGTATAATTCAGAAATATTTCTGTTTAAACTAAGCAGTTTATCTACGCCGTTTTCATATAGCATTTCATTCCACCCCCGCATTTTCTTTTTCTTATTATAGCAAGAAAATTCTAAAAATAGTTTCTTTCTTCTGAAATATTAGGAAACTTATTTCAATTGTTTTACAATGAAACTAGTGAATACGAAAGGGGAAAGAAAATTGGAGCAAAAATTATATTACATCGACGCTTATACGAAAGACTTTACTACGAAAATTATAAAGCAAGATTATGATAAAGAAGATAACTTATATGTTGTTTTAAATGAAACGGCATTTTACCCAACAGGCGGTGGACAACCATATGATACTGGCACACTAAATGGTACCTTAGTCACTAATGTTGAAGAAGTAAATGGAGAAATCCGCCACTTCATTGCAGAACAATTAGAAACAGCAGAAGTAGAAGGTAAAATTAATTGGGAGCGCCGTTTTGATCATATGCAGCAACATGCAGCTCAGCACATTTTATCTGCTGCTTTTTGGGATCATTTTAACATACCCACTATCGGATTCCATCTTGGAAAAGAAACGGTGACAATTGATTTAGAAACAGAAAATCTTCCTGCAGAAACGATTGAAAAAGCAGTGCAAATTGCCAACAATATTGTTTTTGAAAACCACCCAATCCGTATTCAGTGGATGAACTTAGAGGAAGCGAAAACGTTACCTCTTCGTAAAGAACCGACTTTAACCGAAAATATACGCGTTGTTATTATCGAAAACTTTGATTATAACGGCTGTGGTGGAACTCATCCGAGACGTACAGGTGAAGTAGGTCTTATTCAAGTACTTAATTGGGAGCGCAATAAAGGTGGTATTCGATTAACGTTTATCGCTGGCTGGCGCACACTGAAATTAATGGGACAACAGCAACAAATTATGAAAGATGTTTCTAAACAATTAAATAGTAGCGAAACTGATATTCCAGCAAAAGTAGCACAACTTCTTATCTCTCAAAAAGAAAACGAAAAAGCGATACAGACAATGAATGAAAAATTATTATTTGCAGAGGCAAATGAACTATTACAACAGCCTGCAGAAATACATGCTGGATTCCTTATTTCTAAAGTATTTACAAATCGTTCTATGCAAGAAGTTGCCAAACTATCTGCTATCATTATAGAACAACAAGAGCATGCAATTACATATTTCGTCATTGAAAATGATGACAAACTACAATGCATCCTCGCTTGTGGAAAAACAGTAACGCTCGATATGAATGCTCTTTTAAAAGATGCACTTCCTGCAATTGAAGGAAAAGGTGGCGGAAATAAAAAGAGCGCTCGCGGTGGTGGGAAAGCGATTATGAGCAGTGATGAGTTTTTACATCAGCTTATTTCTTCTTTACAATCTGCAGTGTAAAACATTTCTTAAGGAGATGTCGTCTAGCGAAATTTCAAACTAGGGACATCTCCTTATTTTTTGCTTCATACATAGTAATACGATAAATGAAATTTCAGGAACGACATTTTGACTTTATCAATCATAACTTACCATATATCGACGATTCGACAAGAAATATCGATTTACCGAAAAAAGCAATATTCAAAGTAGTTTATATTTACAAGCCAATATTTTGTTTTAAACCTTGGTAACTTCCTGCATTCAGAAATTTTTCAGATGCAAGTTTAGTAAATTTCTCAGAAAAACCATAACTACTTAATTCTTCTATTCGCACCATTTGTACATCCTGAATTGGATTATGATCAAACTCGTTAGAAGGTAAAGTGATTTCACCTTCCATCCTTTCAAGCAGAAATGTAATATGTAATAAAGACGGGAGAGCATCTGGTTTATCACAAACATACAATAAATTCTTAACCTTAACATCTAATCCCGTTTCTTCTTTCATTTCTCGAATCATCGCTTCTTCTAACGTTTCACCATTCTCTACCCTTCCCCCAGGTAAAGACCAATCTCGATTAGCAACTTTTTGCTTTACTAGCAATACCTTTTCGCTTTCAATTAAAATTCCAGTAACACGAACTTGCATTACATTTTCCATATGTAATCTCCTCTTCCTATTACATTTACAAATTAATCCTTCCACAAAAAGAACGTACGTTTTATAATTAAAGAAAATTATGGAAGAAAGAAGTTGTTACATTCATGCGTCCACCTTTAACAAAGTCTATATCTCTTAAAGATTTCCAAAACTATTATTGGTTGAAAGCTGAACTACAAATATTTTGTCGTGAGTATGATTTACCAGCTAGTGGCTCTAAGATCGAAATAAGCGGTCGTATCTCACATTATTTAACTACAGGTAAAGTATTAAAAAACAGTTCTCATCAAAAGGTGAGTAAAGCTTCCCTATCCAATAAAGATCTTTCCCTGCAAACGATTATCACTGAAAATCATCGATGTAGCGAAGATGTACGTGCTTTTTTTAAAGAAAAAATTGGAGAAAACTTCCGCTTTACAGTAGCTCTTCAAAAGTTTTTTAAAGAAAATATCGGAAGAACATATGAAGACGCTATAACGTTTTGGTATGAGGAAAACGAACGTAAAAAAGACCCTGCGTATAAAACAACTATTGGTACACAGTTTGAATACAATCGTTTTATTCGCGATTTTTTTGAAGATCCAAATAACAAAGGAAAATCAAAAGCTGACGTTATCGTTGCTTGGAACGAAATAAAAGTAAAACCTGGTAGCAATGCTTATATTCCTCAAAAAGTAGAAAACTAGTTATCTTGCTAGTCTTCTACTTTCTCAAATAATAGAGCAAGTCCTATTCCGCCCCCAATTCCTAATGTCGCCATTCCATATTTCATAGAATCTCTTTTTGTCTGATAAAACAAACGTGTCACAAGCATAGCGCCAGATGCACCGTACGGATGCCCGAGCGCAATTGCACCACCATTCACATTGAGCTTCTCATATGGAATTTGTAATTCCTTTGCACAAGCAACAATTTTCGAAGCGAACGCTTCATTCATCTCAATACAATCAATATCTTCTATTGCTAAATTCATTTCTCTAAGTAGTTTTTGCACGGCAAATATCGGACCAGTTCCCGGGAGGTTTGGATCCACTCCAACTACAGCACTGCGAACGAAACGAAGAACTGGCTTATATCCTAATTTTCGAGCTTGCCCCTCTTCCATTACAAGTACAGCACACGCCCCATCATTTACACCACACGAATTCCCTGCCGTCACCGTTCCATTTTGTAAAAATGCAGGTTTTGTTCTCTTAATCATTCTTTCATACTGCATTTCTCGCTTTATTACTTCATCTAGTAATCCATTAAGTGACAATACTTCATCTTGTATATATCCATTTTCTAATGCTTGTAGCGTCCGCTTATAACTTAAGCAAGCGTACTCATCTTGCATTTCTCTCGTTATGTTATAACGCTCTGCAACAAATTCAGCCGCTACTCCCATATCAGGATCACCTATTGTTTCAGGTGAAAATCGCGCTCTATTTTGAAAAGGTGACGTACTTGTACTCTCTACTCCCCCGGCGATATAGCACTTACCTGCCCCACCTTGAATGAGATGACACGCGGTACGAATCGCTTCTAAACCAGCACCACATTGCCGATCAATCGTTACACCAGGAATATGATAACTAAGTCCTGCTTCTAAAACAGATAATCTTGCAATATTACCCCCTGGTCCAACAACATTCCCTAATATAACATCGTCTATTTCCCTCTCAATTCCTTTACCTAGAAATGAAAGAAGTGGTGCTACTAATTGCTGAACTTCATAGTCTTTCAATATCCCATTCTTCTTACCAATGGGCGTTCTTTTCGCCTCTACAATAACTGCTCTATTCATGTATCTTCTCCTGATTTCTAACTATACTTTCGGCTGCAATGCGGGCTACTTTCCCGCTATTTGTATAAGGTATTTCATCTACAAAATACCATTCTTTCGGTATTTTAAAAGAGGATAATCTCTGTAAGCAAAAGCTCTTTAATTGTTGCTTCGTAGCACTTCCTTTTACGATAGCGACAGGCTTTTCACCCCAATAACTATCTTTTACACCAACAACAACAATTTCTTCAACAGCTTGATGCGTATATAACACACTTTCTATCTCTTCTGGATAAATATTAATTCCACCAAATAGAATCATATTTTTCTCTCTACCAACTATATATATAAACCCTTCCTCATCTTGATAGCCTACATCATGTACTGTCATCCAGCCCTCTTCAGTTAGCTCTGGAACTAAAACACCATCTAATATGTATCCCATAAAAAACTGATCACTTTTCACATAAACTGTTCCTATCTCACCTAGCTGTACTTCTTCTCCTGCTTCATTACATATTCGAACTTGCACATTATGACAGGGTTTCCCTACTGAATTTGGCTTTTTTTCACTCTCATCATCGACTAATGCTGTTACAAAACTTAGTTCCGATGCACCGTAAAATTCGTATTTTTTTGCATAAGGAAATATACTCTTTATTTTTTCTTTCGCTTCAGCTTCCCATTTTGCTCCTGACGAAATAATTTTCATCTTATTTTCTATTATTCTATTTTCTTTATATAAAGACTCCAGCATTGTTGGTACTGTATACATGACCGAAATATTTTCAGTCTCTAACTTATCCAACACTTGATCTGGAATAAACTTTCTCATAACGTGCACCGTTTGTCCTTCATATAATGCACTTATTGCGCCGTATAAGAAAAGAGAGTGAACGAGCGTTCCAGCTATTAAAATAGAATCCTCCTTTCTCATATGAAAGTCATATACATTACAATCAAAACTATGAACCCACGATTGTTGTGCACGCAAAAATGCTTTTGCCTTTCCAGTCGATCCTGATGTAAACCCCATATAAAAAGGGGCATTTTGTACATTTTCTCCGAGATAATCTCTAGGAAGGTAGTTCTCTATTATTTGTTTCCATTCATCAATTGCAAATACTCTTCTTTCTTCATCTAAAATATCATTTAACTTATACCCTTCCGTCACAACCATATCCGAATTACTAATTGCTAGTCTTTCTTTTAGCTCATCCTTTTTCCATTTCACATCTAATGGTACACAAACCCACCCAGCCATAGCAGCACCCGCAAATAGTTGTAAAAACTCCATACGATTTTCTAATACAATTGCTATTGTTTTATTCTTCGATTCTGTTACGCGCAACCAGTTTGCTACTTTACAAACTGATTCAAACCACTCTTTATATGTTAAAGCTCTATCATTTTCCTTTATCGCTATTTTATTCGGTTGTAAAGAGGCATGCTTTTTATATTCTTTTATAATCCCCATTTGAGATGTCCTTTCTTTACAAAATAACAAAAAGAAACACGTAATGAACGTGTTTCTTCTCTTTATCATCCCGCATTTGTATATTTTCCATTCTTTAAAGCGGGCGTAATAATGTGTTTCAATGAACGATGTAATTTTGTCACGAGAATTGCTGCAATAATTGCTTTTATGCAATCCCCTGGTAAAAACACAGCACTCACTTTCATTGTCTCCCATACAGAAACATCCATTAAGAAAGCTTGTACAGTAATGCCAAATACGTAAACTACGAAAATACCACCAATTATATTAATACATAATACTTTTATAATAGAAACTTCACGTAAACGCTCAATTAAATATCCAATTACAAACGCTCCAACGATATAACCAAGTAAATATCCTGCACTTGGTCCAACAAATACACCTGGACCCCCACGTCCACCCGCAAGTAATGGTGCTCCAACTCCAACTATAAGTAAGAAAACGAGCTGACTTAATGCCCCAAGACGTGATCCTAACAGGCCACCTGCAAGCATAACACCAAGTGATTGTAATGTAATCGGAACTGGTGTGATAGAAAGAGCAATTGGAGGTATTAACCCTAACACTCCCATAATAGAACTAAATAAAGCGACGAAAACTAAATTTTTTGTATTCATATTTGCTTCTCCTATTTGTAAACTTAAAATCGTTTTTAGATAACATATTATAGGAGTTATATTATCTTCCTATTTTTCTTTTGTCAACCATAAATTAATATAAGTTTACAAATGACAATTCTGTTATTTCTCTTTATGCAAATGCTCAAGTTCTTTTCGAAGTGCCTGTTTTAAAAACTTTCCAACAGATGTTTTCGGTATTTCTTCCATAAATACAATATCATCTGGTAACCACCACTTCGCAAACTGCGGTTTTAAAAACTCATATATTTCTTCTTTTGTAACCGTACTATTTTTCTTTTGAACAACGCAGGCAACTGGGCGTTCTTGCCACTGCGGATGAGGAATTGCAACGACAGCCGCTTCAAATATAGCATCATGTGCCATTAAAGCATTTTCAAGATCGACTGAAGAAATCCACTCGCCCCCGCTTTTAATAACATCCTTCGTACGATCAACAATTTTCACGCAGCCTTCCTCATCAACTGTAACGACATCGCCAGTATATAACCAACCGTCACGGAATCCTTCGACAGTACGATCATCGTTATAATAGCTTTCAGCGATCCAAGGTGCTCGTAAACATAATTCTCCCATCTCCGTACCATCCCACTTCACTTCACCATTTGTACCGACTACTTTCATCTCTACACCAGGTACAAGATATCCTTGTTTGGAGCGGATTTCTAATTGCTCTTCATATGATAATTCTGTTTCATAACTTTTTAAACGTGCAAGCGTTACGAGTGGACTCGTTTCAGTCATACCATATGCATGTACGAAAGGAACATTATATTTTTGCTCAAATGCTTTAATAACGCTTTTCGGTGCAGCTGCACCACCGCATAATATTCTCGTTATACTAGATAAATCGTAACTATTATTTTCTAACTCTTGTAATACACCGAGCCAAATTGTCGGCACACCTGCTGCTATCGTTACTTTTTCAGCTTGAATCATTTCTAATAAAATTTTTGGCGTAAACATCGGTCCTGGGAGAACTTGTTTTGTTCCAAACCAAGTAGCAGCGAAAGGAAGCCCCCAAGCGTTCACATGGAACATCGGTACAATTGCCATCGCCGCATCACTTTCCGATAAAGCAGCTGTATCCGCTAAACCAAGTGCCATACAATGCAATACAGTACTACGATGCGTATATACAACACCTTTTGGGTTTCCTGTAGTCGCTGACGTATAACACATACCAGCAGGTGTATTTTCATCAATATCTTTTACAAATTGGAAATTTGGATCGCCTTCTTCTAATAACTTTTCATAATGATATACAGGTTCTAGCGTAGTATTTGGAAGTTCATCTTTATCAGTCATAATAATGTAGGCTTGTACAGTTGATAATTGTGATTGAATATTTTCAACGAGTGGTACGAGATCTTCATCTATAAGTAGAATGCGATCTTCTGCGTGCTGAATAATGTATGAAATATGTTGAGGAGATAAACGAATATTAATTGTGTGTAAAACGGAAGCAATACCTGGAATAGCAAAATACGCCTCCACATGTCGATGATGATTCCACGCTAACGTTCCTATACGCTCGCCTTCTTTTATTCCTAATTTTTTTAGCGCACTTGAAAGTCTTCTCGTCCTTTCCCCTAACTGCTTATACGTTAACGTTGTAACTGTATCATGTGTCCGTGAAACAATTTCTTTCTTCGAAAACAGTTTCTCTGCTCTTTCCATCATAGAACTAATTGTTAGCGGTACATTCATCATCATATTGTTTACAGCCTCCCTTTAAAGCGTTTTCATTTTCGTATATTATAACAGACTTCTACAAATAATTACGATATTTTTCTGTATGTTCTGAATTATTTCTTTGGAAATAATTCAGAACAATAAAAAACATGTTTTTCTCTTGCTTATAAACTATCTACCTTTTTTCTTACTTTCTTTTTGAGTTTAAAGATAAAACGATTACTATATTCTTTATTTTCTACTAAAATTCGATACGTCTCTAACACGCCTAACACACGAACAAAAAGATAAACTCCAATAGCAATAAGTACAACACAATAAGGGTAATACTGCACGAGCTCTCCTGACGTGATTCGTTTTTTCTCAAATAAAAATGGTATTGCTCCTGCTGCGATAAAACAAAATCCAACGATCACTACTGCTGCATACTTCTTCTTAATAGTCGCATATCTTTTTGTCAATTCTTTTAGAAAGTTTTGATCAAACAGTAATTCTTCCTTTTTTAATACATTGTATCGACTCTCTTCTAGTGTTACAGGTACCATCATTGCTCCAATTCCAAGGACCGCAATGATAATGACAAGAAATGTAGACAGTGTTGCATTTTCTTTAAATAATAAATACGGTATTGTAGATAAAATAAGCAAGCTAAATCCTAATGCGATATATTTAGAAATTTTTTGTCCATACACTACATACCCTTCCGCCATTTCCTTACTTACATAATAACCATTTTCCTTTTCATTACTTTGCTCGGCAGTTTCTTTTAATAAGTAATCAAGAGAGACTTCAAATACATTTCCAATCATTATTAACTTTTCAGTTTCAGGAAAACCTTGACCGTTTTCCCATTTACTAACTGCTTGCCTTGTCGTGTTTAGTTTCTCAGCTAACGCTTCTTGAGAAAGGCCCTTTTCCTTTCTTAATTTAAAAAGCTTTTCACCAAATCCCATATGTGTGTCCCCCTTTATTTTCTTAACTAAATTGTATGTAAACATTGTCTTTATCTCTATCTTCCTGCGGTTGCACTTTGTCAACTTACGGTTGCGATCATGTTATATAGAGGTTTTCTATACGATTTAGCTAGTTTTCTTCTATAATTGTGATATTAAGAAACACAATACCTTTCAATAACCAATTATAACAATTAAAGGTAATTATTGTTATAAAAAATAAAAACCCCCTTATTAAATTAAAGGAGTTTTCAATATAAAATATTTCATTGATTCATATATCTTTCCCTAGATATACAATATCTTTTCGTATCACGATACTTACCTTTAATGAACAAATCCTTTTGAATTGTACATTCGTATTCCATATTCAAACGTTTCATTAATTTTTCAGATGCTTCATTTTCTGAATTACATCCTGCTTCAATACTATTAAGACGTAACTCATTAAAACCATAGCTAAAAAAAGCTGACGCCGCCTCAGTAGTTAATCCTCTACCCCCATATTTTCGTGATAAGGCATATGCAATTTCCGCTTTATGTTCAATTACATCATATTTTATAAATCCACAAGTCCCTATAAGTTTTTGTTCCTCTCTTAATACAATTCCAAGGGGGGCTACTTTTTCTTTTTCATATTGCCTCACAATTTCTTCTATATATTTTTGTGTGTCATGTAACGATTGATGAGCATCCCATACAGTATACGTTGACATTTCTTTATCTGAGGCATACTCATATATATGTAAAATATCACTCATATTAATTCCCCGTAATATAAGATGTTTCGTATACAACGCTGGATATGACCACCTCTCAATAATCATAACGGCTTCTGCTTAAACTTTTCATAATTCCGTACCTTCAATGAAAGGATATTCCCGCAATCTGTACAAATATAAGCATCTACTGGTGAAGATGTGAACATCGTTTCCTTTTTCCGTATTTGTGCATAACCGATAAACTCACCTTCTCCTATGTTTTGAGAGCCGCAATTAGGGCATGTCTGCACGTCTTTCTGTTTCATAAGAGCACCACCTTTAATCTGTTTCCACTTCCCTTCGACAGTTCACTTCCATTTCCCTTCCAAAAAACCTCTTATTCTCTTACATTTCAACAGGAATCTCAGAATAAAAATCGTATATGTACTATGAACTATATTAATTGACGGAGGAATCTTATGAGTATGATTATGACATTCAATGTAGCACAAGAAATTGAAAACGCAGAAATAGATATGCTCTCTTCTAGATTAGCGCTACTACAAGCAATAAGCGGAAATCCAATGCAAATACAAATGAAAAATTTCGGGAGTGCCACTGCCTTTTCATCAAAAGTAATTACTGGTCCTGCTTTTAATACAGTAAAAGGCATTACATATACAAATACAGATGCGATAGATGAAATCATCTCTTATTATGAATCACTACAAATCCCTTGCCGTTTTGAAATTACACCAGCGCAAGGTACAGCTGAACTATTTCAATACTTATCAAAAAAAGGTTTTTATCAATCTAGCTTCCATACCGCTTTATATAGTATACCGAAAGAAGATCCATCCCTTATTCCTTCTAACATTTCAGTGCGCCAACTAAAAAAAAAATGAATTTGATATTTTTGCAGACATATATGTACGCGGATTTAATATGCCTTCCTTTACAAAGGATGGTGTACGTCAAAATAACGAAATTCTTTACAATGAACCAGGCTGGTATTTTTTCATAGCAGAAGTTCAAAATATTCCTGCGGGCATTGGTGTCCTATATATAAATAAGGGAATTGCATCATTAGCTGCTTCTGCTACTTTGCCAGAATTTCAGCGTATAGGCTGTCACACTACATTAATTCAAAAAAGAATTGAGGCAGCTATTAAATCCGATTGTAATTTAATAATTGGACAAGCAAGGTTCGGTAGTAGTAGTCAAAATAATATGGAACGCGCTCATTTGAAAATCGCTTATACAAAATCAATATGGACTGCAAAAGACATGTAATTAACATTCTTTCTCTTTCCATTACAATTTTATACATTGTTTGACAATTCCTTTTCTATCCTATTAATCATTTGAATATTCAAACTAGATTTGTTACGCTATTATTAGATACATCATTCAACTTGCAATATGAAAAGAGAATTCTAATCAAACTACAAGGAGGAGAAATGTATGACAAAGCATGATCATGGTTTAAAAGAAAAAGTAGAAGGTGCCATTGATAAGGTAAAAGGTGAAGTAAAAGAAGTTGTCGGGAAAGTAACGGATAACAAAAAATTACAAGCCGAAGGAAAATGGGATAAAATAAAAGGCAATGCAAAAAGCACTGTCGGTAATGTAAAAGAAAAAGCACACGAGTATAAAGAACATAAAGAAGACAAATAAAAAAAGAGCCATTCGGCTCTTTTTTTATTTCCCTTCATTCTTCTCTAACACATACAAATCTTCTTCAATATTCGTTAATTTCTCGCTTACAAGCTTTCTTGCATCTCCAATTGCTTGATTATAGGCAAATGGACCAACTAATTTTATCATTTCTTCTATTAAACGTTCTGCTTGGAAACGTCCAATTTCATCTAAATCTTCTTCCATGAAGAATTGCTGAATTTGTGCTACAAGCTCTTCTTTTTTATCATTTGGTATTTTTATATTCATCATCATTTGTTACTCCTCTATATTTAAGATACTATTTTTCTTAACTCTACCATAGAAAAACGATTTCCAGGACAACTTTTTGTTACTCCTACTAGCTCCCTATGACCTAGTATATTTTCCTTCTTTATAGCAAACTGTTTCATAAACATTTTACATAAAGAATATAATGCATTCATTTGTGCAGTAGTTGGATCATACTTATCAAAATTACCCGTCATACATATTCCAATTGTATCTCGATTATTGTCTTTCGCATGTGCTCCAATATGTAACCCTCTTCCTTCAATTACCGTTCCGTCCTCTTCAATAAAATAATTGTAACCAATCCCGCTCCACCCTCTTACAGTTTGGTGAAATTCATGTGTTTTATACACATCCCATCCATCTTCTGACGTATGGTGAATAATAAGTTTATTTACTTTCCCTAAAGGAACTAACTCATCTTGAAATATTAAATTTACACATTTAATTTCCATATGAACTTCCTCCTCTTAAAAATCGATCATAATAATTGTCTTATCATCTGGCCTTATTCTCTTTTTCCCTTCTAACTCTTCAATGATTGCTACGTATTCGTTTATACTATTCTTTCTTATATATGCAACAGTTTGTTCGAGTGACCAATCTGGATGAAATAACCCATCTGAACAAATAAAAATCCCACTCACTTCATCTATATGTAATTCACCGTGTTGTAAATAATGGATGGCTTCTTTCATTCCGTTTGCAACGGAATACCCGCCCTCCATATTTGCAAGATAACGATTGTATTTTAACTGTTCTCGAACATCTTGAAAAACATGTTCTTCTGGCACAAATAAACCTTTTTTACGATCTTCTTCTCTCTTCTTTTTAGCTCGTTTACTAATTCCTTTAACTGTGTCTTTCGTTACTACTTGCATCGTTCCATTTTGAAGAATTGCAACGATCATACAGTCCCCTAACTGCGCATATTCAATTTTCTCACCATTTATTTGAACTGCTGCAATACATGTACACCACAAATGCTCTTTTTTTCTCGTATCAACCTTATATTCTAGCATCTTGTTCTGCAATAACTCATTTGCTCTTGCAACTGCGACTTGTAAACTAAGATTTTCCCGTAATGAAGTAAAATGTCTTGCAAATAAATGTGAAGCGATGTATGCTCCATTATGTTCCTTTTCGTCACGAAACGGAACGAGCGGTGTTGCACCATCACATACACCATAAATATTTTTGTCTTCATTACAAAAATAAGAATCCTCACACTCTTGCTTCAACGGGCTTTTTTGTTGATAAGTCGTTATCCTCATTTCTGTATCCCCTTTCAAATTACAAAACAATCAAATTGTTTCGATTAATCTAATTTTCCGAAATAAACTGTTTTTACCCAAAACTTTCAATATCATATATAATCTTGAAATAATATGAATTTTTTAGTGAAGGACGGGAAAAAGATGATCAGATTTCTCGGTGTTATTATTGGTTCTTTTATTATTGCGATTGCCTTTAATCTTTTCCTTATCCCCCACAAAATTTTAAGTAGTGGAATTGGCGGAATTGCTATTATTTTAGGGATTGTAACTCCTGTAAACACAGGTATTATTAACTTCGTATTAAACTTACCTATCCTTATTTTAGGATACATAGGTCTTGGAAAAAAAGTAATTTTTAACACAGTTATCTCTGTAATTGTATTATCTGTTGCATTATACTACGTTCCAGTAAAAATCGTAGCAACAGATCCACTTTTATCATCTATCTTCGGAGGTGTTATTGCCGGAGCTGGTATTGGTCTTGTTTTTAATTGTAATGGATCCACTGGTGGATTTGATATTATCGGTATGTTGTTATCTCGTAAGCGTGACATTAAACTTGGTGGATTCCTTATTGTTTTAAATGCAGTCGTTGTAGTAATTGCAGGATTCTTCTTCACTTGGGATGTTGCACTTACAAGTTTACTTTCAATTTATGTAACTGGTAAAGTAATTGATGCTGTTCATACGAAACATCGTAAAGTTACACTTATGATTGTAACAAATGAAGCGGAAAAAATGAAAAAACAGCTTCTTTCAACTGTTGTACGTGGTATTACATTACTTGATGGAGAAGGTGCTTATTCAAGTGAGAAAAAACGTGTACTTATGACAGTCGTTTCTCGTGAAGAATTAGCAAGTATGAAACTAACAATTTCTGAAATTGATCCGCATGCGTTCGTTAATATTACAGAAACTGTAGAAGTATTAGGGCTTTTCAGAAGAGGTTAAAGACTAGGTGGGAAGCCACCTAGTCTTTATTTTGCATAAATTCAATTCGATTTCCAAATGGATCAGACACATAAAATCTAATCACATCTGGCCGGGCATGATCATCAATCACTTCAATCCCTTGTTCTATAAGCATTTGCTTAAATTCATTAATTTGAGTCACATAAAAAGCTGGATGTGCCTTTTTAGCTGGTGTAAAATTCTGTTCCACACCAATATGGATTTCTTGATTCCCACACTTAAACCAACATCCACCTCGTTTTTTTAACTCTTCTGGCTTTGGAATTTCTTCCATACCAATTTTTTTACCATAGAATGCACGTGCCTCTTCTTCACACCCTACAGGTGCAGCTACTTGTACATGATCGATTCCTTGAATATAACTTTTCATTTTCTCTCCCCCTCTTCTATTCTAATATTATAAAGAAAACACACCCCTGTAACTTACAAAAACTTTATAAAACAATATAAGCTTCCCTTATTACCACCTTATATTCCTTTTGCAAAAAATAAAGAAAACAAATTTTTTTCTGTAACTTCCATTTTTTATAGAAATACACATTACATCTATATTATAGTTATTATTAGACAAATCTTTTAGATGCTAGTTGTACGGAGGAAATATTATGAGTCGTAAAAAATATTCATCAACTCTAAGAAAACGTCATCCGAACATTTCTGGACGTTTGCGAAACCATATACAAGATCGTTCTTTAGCAGAAATGTACGCATCTCTGTTCGAACATAATCCTGATAGTATTATTTCATTGAATTTAGAGGGAACTATTCTACATATCAATCCTTCTGCAGAAAGAATACTAGGCTACACTTCTTTAGAATTAGAACGGAAAAACATTATCTCTATTTTAGAAGCTCATATTTCTGAGCAAGTATTACAGTATATAAAGAATACCGAAGCAGACAATCAGCAAGAGTATATCCTATCTATTTATCATAAAGAGGGCTATTTATTAGACGTCGTAACAAAACTAGTTCCTATTTTTGTCCAACATCGTCTAACAGGTGTCTATGCGATTATGAAACCTCTTGAAAAATCAGAAAGAATCGAAAAAATGTTACAAGAAAGCGAGAAAAGATTACGTACATTAATGAATGCAATGCCTGCGTTTGTTATATTTAAAGATCATGAAGGTCGCTGGCTTGAAGCAAATGACTATGCACTTTCCTGCTTTAATTTCCATCATGTACCTTATCACGGGAAAAAGGACAGTGAACTCATTCAATATAATGCAGCGTACCGAGAAGCTTTTTTACACTGTGAAGAAGTAGATGAACTAGCATGGCAACAAAGACAAATTCTTCACGGGGAGGAATTTATTATACACAGAGATGATTTCGACCTCATCTTAAGTATATCAAAAGTCCCTCTTTATCATCCTGACGGTTCCCGTAAAGGCCTTATCGTGATGGGAAGGGACGTTACCGAGCTAAAAGAGACTGAAAAATTATTACGGAAATCAGAAAAGCTCGCCGTAGTTGGACAACTGACAGCTGGAATTGCCCATGAAATTCGAAATCCACTCACTTCTCTAAAAGGTTTTTTAACATTGCTACTGCCTGAAATAAATGAGGAGAATAAATGGTATGTAGATGTGATGCTAAGTGAAATATCACAAATGGAATCCATTACGAGTCAATTTATGGCGATGTCTAAACCTCAAGTTTTATCCGTTCAAACTTACAACATACAAACTTTAATTGAAGAGGTAGTCACATTTCTTTTACCGACTGCCATCATGCATAGCGTCCATATTATTATGGATCATTTTAACCATAAACATGACATTCAATGCGACGGTAATCAATTAAAACAAGTTTTTATTAACATATTAAAAAACGCAATAGAAGCGATGCCAAATGGCGGTAATATTTTCATTCAAATCAAATCGTTAGACAATAATTTCATCGTAATTCGTATAATTGACGAAGGCTGTGGCATTCCAGAAGATCGTATATCACGTTTAGGTGAACCGTTTTATAGTTTAAAAGAAAAAGGTACCGGCCTAGGACTCATGATGTGTTACAAAATAATTGAAGAGCACCATGGTAAATTACACATTTCAAGTGAACTAAACAAAGGTACCATCGTTGATATTCAATTACCACTTTCTTCATCCCATCTTGCAATCCAGTCTTAAATAAAAAAGAAGCATCTGCTAACGATTAGCAAATGCTTCTTTTTTATTTCCTTCTATAATACTGTATTGTCATACCATTCTTTTGCTTTTTCTACTTCACCCATTGTTAATTGATGCCCTCTATTTTCCCAATGCATTGTTACATTAGCGTTTGCATTTTCTAATAACGTCTTCAATTCTTCTGACTCAGAAGGCGCACAAATTGGATCATTTGTCCCAGCTGCGATAAATACCGCTGTTTCTGCTAAATTAGGCAATTGGATTCCTCTTCTAGGCACCATTGGATGATGAAGAACAGCAGCTTTTAACGCATCTTCATAATGGAATAATAAGCTCGCTGCAATGTTCGCTCCATTTGAATAACCGATAGCTATAATGTTATTTCTATCAAATTCATATGTTTTTGCCGCTTCGTTTAAAAATTCATTTAACTCCTTCGTACGGAAAATTAAATCTTCTTCATCAAAAATACCTTCTGCTAATCTACGGAAGAAACGTGGCATCCCATTCTCTAATACATTTCCACGAACACTTAATACCGAAGCTCCCGGATCAATTATTTCTGCAAGTGGTAATAAATCTAGTTCATTACCGCCCGTACCATGAAGTAATAACAACACTGGTTTTGAAGTATCTTTTCCTTTTTGAAAAACATGTTTCATCATAATCCTTTTCCCCTTTCAATTACTTTAATCTAAATTTCTCACTTCAAATGGTAAAAGTGTTTGTTCAATCTGTTTTCTATTTGGTTCATATCGCTCCGGTAACTTTAATTCCTCACCCATCGTCTCTAACGATTCGTCATGAGCAAAACCAGGAGGATCTGTTGCAATTTCAAATAAAATTTCACCGTGTTCTCTAAAATAAATTGCATTAAAATAATTTCGATCTTGTACAGGAGTTACACCGTACCCAAAGCGAGATACATGTTCTCTCCAATCTAGTTGATCAGCATCGTCGCTCGCTCTCCAAGCAATATGATGAACTGTACCAACGCCCATCTGACCGCGTCCAATTGTTGATAATTTTAAATCAATAATATTTCCAATATCAGCAGAAGAACGGAATCGGACAAATTCACCCTCTTCTCCAATTTTCTCAAGACCCATAACGTGTTCTAACAATTCAGCTGTTTTTTGAGGTTGTGCAGATAAAAGAACAGCACCGCCAAATCCTTTAATTGCTACTTCTGGCGTAACTTCTCCAAAAGTCCAATTATTTAATTCGCCTTCTTCTCTTTCAACTAATTCTATATGCAAACCATGTGGATCATCAAATTCTAAATATTGCTCCCCAAATCGAGTCATCTTTGTATATGAAACATCAAACTTTTCTAGTCTACTTTCCCAAAACTCCATTGCACCTTTTGGTACGACATATGAAGTAATGCCTACTTGACCGTCTCCAATAATTCCTTGGCGAGCACCTGCCCATGGGAAAAACGTAATAATTGTTCCAGGTTTTCCTCCTTCATTACCAAAATAAAGATGGTACGTACCTGGATCATCAAAATTCACTGTTTGTTTCACTAAACGTAATCCTAATACACCAGCATAAAAGTCTACATTTTCTTGTGGATGCCCTACAATTGCTGTAATATGATGAATCCCCATTGTTTTCTTTTCCATTTCTGCCACTCCTTTTTTATTTCATTATAAAAATTTGTTTTACATTCAAATTCATTATTCATTTTGTCCATACTGCAAAGTAAAATCCGCTATTATAATTTTATCTCGAATCCGAGATAAACACTTTAAAATTACACATTAACATTCGATCCACTGGAATTATCTCGAATTCGAGATAATTCACAAAAATATATTTGTTCGATTTATAATCATAATAAGTCTTTATTTAGAATACGATTTATCTCGAACTCAAGATTTATTATAAGTTACTTATTTTTCATTGTCAATCAGTTCCTTATTTAAATTATTGTTCTCTTGATTAACTTTATTATCGAATAAAAAAGTCATACAAATGTATGACTTTTAACACATATATTTTATCTCCTATTTACTATAGGGAACAATTCTGACAGCGGTACAATTCCTCCTCTTTCATCCTTAAATATAATATGCTCCCTCGTTAAATGGCGCGGGCTTTTCACCCCCGCTGCTGCCGCTAATGAAAACAGACTATATCTCATACTAATAATGTAATTCATCACTCGCCATTTCTTCTCATACGGATCTAACGCTTTTTGGTAGTGCGGATTCGTCGTTGCAACCCCAGATGGACACTGTCCGGAATTACATTGAAGCGCCATAATACAGCCGCTCGCCATCATAAATCCGCGGGCTGAATTTACAGCATCCGCTCCAATTGCTAAAGCAATTGCCACCTTATCCGGTGTTATTAACTTCCCAGAAGCAAACACTTTGAATTTATCACGGACACTATAATGATTCGCTGTATCAATAAATGTAAGTAATGCTGGAATAAGCGGCAGTCCCATACTATCTGCCATCGATTTATACGTTGCCCCTGATCCGCCTTCTGAACCGTCTATTGTAATAAAATCTGGATAAATGTTTAATTCTTTCATTGTTTTTATTAAATCTTCCAAAGGCTCCTGCTGACCAATTACAATTTTCATCCCGACTGGTTTACCACCACTTTCTTGCAACTGCTGAATAAAAGAAAGTGTATCCACTGCATTATTTAAAAATGAAAATCGATTCGGCGAATTAATTGTCTCTCCTTCTCGTACATTCCTAACAAAGGCAATTTTCTCATTTACTTTTTGTCCCTCTAGATGACCACCACGTATTTTCGCACCTTGCCCAAATTTTAATTCGAATGCCTTGATATTATTTTCTTTCGCTTTCTCCATAAATTTCTCCATTGAAAAATTGCCATTCTCATCACGGTATCCAAATAATCCAGGGCCAATTTGTGCAACGATATTCGCACCTGTATGTAAATGTTCTGGAATTACGCCACCTTCTCCAGTATTAATCCACGATCCGCCTGCCATTTTCGCACCAAAACCACTCGCTAAAATATAATTCTCTCCAATCGCACCGTAAGATGTCGCTGATGCTCCAAACATTCCATGTAATTCCCATTGGTATTTGCGATTTTCACCGACTATAATTGCATCGTCATCTTCATATAACCAAAGATTTGTTGTATCCGCTGTCAATTTCTCTCTTCTTGAAAATAACCCTTCTTTATGAATCACATATTTTTTCCCCTCACGTTCTTGCCTAAGATTCACACTTAATTCATCTGTTAAAATTGGAAACAATGTATTCGCAATATAATAGCCCGATGCACCAAAATCTCGTTTCGATCCAAAACCAAGTATTTCAGAACGATATTTCGCTAAAAACATAACACTTTGAAAATCGTAACGTGAAAAAGGTTTTCCATCCGTATCATGATCAAACCAATATTGCCGAAATTCCGGCCCTATTTTTTCAAGTAAATAGCGCATTCTCCCTAAGTATGGATGAAGTTTTAATATAGAGTGATGCGTTCTTTTTTTTATAAAAAATGTAATAATAAAAAATACGATTAAAAGCAACATCAAAAAAAGCAATATACTAATAATAACGAGTAGCGTTTCACTCATCCCGCTTCCCCCTATGAAATTCCATAATAAAAGGAGAACACTTTATATGTTCTCCTTTTATCTTTATTCACACTAATGTAGCAAGATGCTCTTTCGCGTCATATTCAACTAAACTTTCAGCATGTTTAATTCGATGAACAAAATCTGGATTAGCGATCAATGGTCTTCCGAATGCCGCTACATCAATCGTTCCTTCTTGCAACGCTTCTTCAGCCTCTTTCGGATTTAAATTACCAACCCCAACAATCGTGCCATCCCAATATTTTCTTACTAATTGATGAAAATTTTTGCCATCAGCAATCACTTGCGTATAATTCATCGTTGAAGGGTGAATCATCGTTAATCCAACTTCTTTGAACATATTTACAAACGTTTCAATTGCAAGTTCTGGATTTTCCCACATATAAGTAGGATTATCACCTTTGAAAGCAGAGAAGCGCAGAAGTGTTTTATCAGCTCCAACTGCTTCTATTACAGCCTCAGTTACTTCTTTCATAAATGTTAACCTTTTCTTTAAATCGCCGCCATATTTATCTGTTCGCTTATTCGCAAATTCATAAGTAAATTGATCTATTAAATATCCGTGCGCACCGTGAATCTCTACACCATCGAATCCTGCTTCAATCGCATTTTTCGCTGCTTGTGCGTATTGACCAATAACCTCTTTTATTTCTTCTATTGTCATTGCTTCTGGTGTATCAAACGGTTTACGGAAACGCGGAACATTTCCCTCTGCAGCGATTGCTGACGGTGCTTGTGGTAATTGACCGCCAATTATTTCGTGATGGCTCATACGTCCAACATGCCATATTTGAGCAATAATAGTCCCGCCTTCTTTATGTACTGCTTCCGTAACAGGTTTCCAAGAATCTATTTGTGCTTGTGTATACATACCTGGTACCCCTGGGTTCCCTTTTGCTCTTGGGCTAATGACAATTCCTTCTGTAATAATTAACCCAATGCTATCAGCAGCACGCTTGCGATAATACTCAACTACGTCAGCACCAACTACACCCGTTTCACTGTCTGCAAAGCATCTCGTCATCGGTGCCATCGCTATGCGATTACGAAGAGACCAAGACCCAATTTGTATCGGATTAAATAACTTCGTTTCTTCAACGTTTTCAAAAGTTCCACCAGCGTTTATATTCGTTCCTTCATAAATACTTGCCGTTTTATTATTTGAACTTGTCATTTTTCTTCCCCCTAAAAAATTCTTACTATAATTGCATCATACTTACTTTTAAATAGTAGCGTCAATTTATACGACTTTGCCACAAAACATTCGAATATCAAAAAAATAGAATGCTCTAAATAAAATTAAAAAGGTTTCCTTAGTAGGAAACCTTTTTAGTTGACCATATATGGCTGTCAATTCGTCTATCTCTTTAACATAAAGAATCCCTTATCAATAGAAGTGAAAATGGTTCCGTATTCTTCTAAAAATAATAACTTATATACCTAAAACAATGAAAGCCCTACCTCTCTTTCATCCTTACGGCTCCTCGTCCGTGCCAGTGTGAATCAGGATTGCAAAAATCAAGTAACTATTTTATCGAAGTATTGAATTAAACTTCGAACATTCGTAAAAGAAATTTAAAATAAAAATGGATTTGATTGTAGTAATAACAAAAGAGGTTAATGCTTTAAAAGTGGTTTGAAAGAGTTGAATGTCTTTGAAATGATTAATTGCCTATAATTATGTTCCCAAAAAATTCAAGACCTTTTTTGGGATGCAATACATTATTTGTAATGAACCTTAACAAAAGCTTTTTATTTGATTTTCTGTGATACCTTCAATTAATCCAAGTTCACTAATCAAAAATTCATGTGCGTTATCTAACATTTTCTTTTCGCTTGCATTAAGTGCTTTTTCTTTTTGTATACGCATTAAATCACGCACAACTTCAGCACCTTCTTGCATTTTACCCGTTTTTATTTTATCAGTGTTCACTTTATACCTTTGTTTCCACGTAAGTAATCTATCTGATTCCCCATGCTGAAAAATATCTATTATGTGTATTAATGCCGTGATATCCGTAACTGGTCGTATATTTGAATTCAATATTTTCCCTTCAGGAATCATTATTTCCATATTATTAGCCGACATTTTTATAACATAATATTGTTGTTTTTTTCCTGCGATTTCTTTCTCTTCTATGGCTTTAATTATACCTGCTCCCTGCATTGGATACACAATGTTATCGCCAATTTGAAACAAATAATCCACCTCCATATATGGTAACCTTCTCAAGCTTAACATATATTCATTTTTTTAGCAAAATTTTTATTTTATCATAAAATTATTTCCCGTGTCAATTCATTCAAAACAATTTAATTAATCCACAAAATAACACTACAAAACCGCAATTCCTCCAACTTTTTCATAAGCACCCATTTTAATTTTACAAACCTCTTACAATACAAAAACACATTACTACAATATAAGTAGTAATGTGTTTTTATAAGACATAGCTAAAGATTCACTTTTAATTTCCAACCTATATACTAACTTGCTTACGAATCGTTTCTCGCGCTAAAAGAAAACTCATAATTACTTGCGCAGCTACTCTGCTCGTCATATCCCTGAAATCAAGAGTTGGATCAATTTCTACTATATCCATCCCTTGCACGAGGGGTTCTTTGCCAATAAATTCAATCGCATCAAGTAAAGTTGAGCTATCCATTCCTCCAGGGCCAATTGCTGGACAACCTGGCGCGAATGCTTGATCTAGTACATCCATATCAAGAGAAATGTAAATAGAAGTCACACCTTGTTTTCTTAATACTTCAATGCTTTCTGTCATAATATCTTTTATTTCTCGCTCTCGTACATCTTTCATTGTATACACTGTCACACCGTGCTCTTTTGCATATTCATGGTACGCACGTGCATTAGAAAAATTACGAATTCCAATTTGAACGAGTTGTTTTCCTGTAATGACACCATTTTCTAGTAAACTACGGAACGGTGTACCATTTGATGGACCACCATCATCTAAATTACGCAAATCATGATGAGCATCAAATTGAATAATACCGATCTTTCCTTTACTATTTGCAAATCCTGTTATACTCGGAAAACTAATCGAATGGTCCCCACCAAGAACGATTGGTATCATGTTTGGATTTACTTTCGTTAGATGCCCAACCGTTTTCGCAATTCGGTCATGACTTTCTTTTATATTTGTCACATGCATCGTAATATCACCGCAATCATATAAAACACTTTCTTTCATATCGTGTTCTTCTGTAATTGCATACGTGCTATATGCATCTAACATCGCACGAATTGTTTTTGGAGCAAAACTTGCTCCTGAATGACTAATAGATGGTTTAGAAAGGGGTGCTCCAATTAAGGCAGCACCGAATATTTCCACGCCTTCCTCCCAATCTTTAATCATCTCACTCCATTTCGTCACTTCACGATCAATAAACTTTGCATTTTTCTTTAAATAGTGGCCGTGCTCCACGATTGTTCACCTCTTGTATATGCGATATTACCATTCTTCCATACTGTATTCACATGACTTACGCCGTAATGATACGGTACGTAAGCAAAATTGTAAGCATCCCATAAAACTAAATCTGCCTTGCGACCAACTCTAATTTTCCCAGCTACATCACCTCGATTAATAGCATACGAAGAGTTAACTGTTACCGCGTTCCAAACTTCTTCTGGTGTCATTTTCAGTTTGAGCATTGCGATGCTCATAATAAGCTGAATGTTTTCAGTTGGACAGCTGCCTGGATTAAAGTCTGTAGCTAACGCAACTGCAACACCTTCATCAATCATTTTACGACCGCGAGCAAAGCTTTCTTTATTTAAATAGAAAGTTGTTCCTGGTAATAGCGTTGCTACTGTATTAGAGTTTGCAAGCATTTCAATTCCTTTATCAGAAGCGCCAACTAAATGGTCCGCTGATGCTGCACCAATTTCAGCTGATGCTTCCGCACCACCAAGAGGGTCGATTTCATCTGCATGAATTTTCACGTCAAAGCCAAGTTCTTTCGCTTTTAATAAAAACTCTTTTGATTCTTCTACAGAGAACACACCTGTTTCGCAGAAAATATCAACGAATTCCGCTAATTGCTTCTCTTTCATTTCTGGCAGTAGGTCTAGCATCCATTGTAAAAATTCTTTTGATCTTCCTTTATACTCTTTCGGAACTGCATGGGCACCTAAAAATGTTGAAACTAAATCGATTGGATGCTCTTTTTGTAATTGTGCAGTTGCCTCTAATTGTTTCCATTCCGTCTCATCATCTAATCCGTAACCACTCTTCGCTTCTACAGTTGTCACACCGAAAGATAGCATACGGTCTAAATGGAATTTCGCTTTTTGAACAAGTTCTTCTTTCGATGCTTGTTTCGTTGCATTTACAGTCGAAAGAATGCCTCCACCTTGTTCTAAAATTTCTAAGTACGGAACTCCTTGTAATTTTAGCGCGATTTCATTTTCACGAGATCCACCAAATACAAGATGAGTATGCGGGTCAACAAGACCAGGAGAAACCATTTTACCGCCGCAATCAATAACTTCTTTCGCTTGTATTCCTTTTGCTTCTTCCGCTGTTCCAACGAAAGTGATTACGCCATTTTCAATTCCAACCACACCGTTTTCAATAACAGGAAGCGTGTTCATCGCTTCCCGTCTTAACAAGCCATCTTCTTGATCCATTGTTAGTAATTGACCGATATTTATTAGTAAAGTGTCCAGCATGTTTTCTCCTCCTTATTTCATCATTGGAATGTTAACGCCTTTTTCTTTCGCTGTTTCAACAGCTAAGTCATATCCAGCATCTACGTGACGAACAACACCCATTCCAGGGTCAGAAGTTAATACGCGCTCAATACGTTTTGCTGCCGCCTCTGTTCCATCTGCAACGATAACCATTCCAGCGTGAAGTGAATACCCCATGCCAACGCCACCACCGTGGTGAACAGATACCCAGCTTGCACCGTTTACACTGTTAATTAATGCATTTAAAATTGGCCAATCTGCTACTGCATCACTACCGTCTTTCATCGATTCCGTTTCACGGTTTGGAGATGCTACTGATCCGCAATCTAAATGGTCACGGCCGATAACGATCGGTGCTGATAATTCACCATTCGCCACCATTTCATTAATAATGCGGCCAAACTTCGCACGCTCACCGTAACCTAACCAACAAATACGTGATGGAAGACCTTGGAACTCAACTTGCTGACGAGCCATACGAATCCAGTTACATAAATGTTCATTATCAGCGAACTCACGTAAAATTACTTCGTCTGTTTTATAAATATCTTCTGGATCACCAGAAAGTGCTACCCAGCGGAATGGTCCTTTTCCTTCACAGAATAATGGACGAATAAATGCTGGAACGAATCCCGGGAAATCAAAAGCATTTTTCAAACCTTCATCGAAAGCAACTTGGCGAATGTTATTTCCATAATCAAATGTAATTGCGCCTTTTTCTTGCATCGCAAGCATTGCTTCCACATGTTTTGTCATGCTTTCTTTTGATAATTGTACGTAACGTTCTGGATCTTCTTCACGAAGTTTCGCTGCTTCTTCTAATGTGTAACCTACTGGAATATAACCGTTTAATGGATCATGAGCAGATGTTTGATCCGTAACTAAATCTGGCGTAATATTACGCTTCACTAGTTCTGGTAAAATTTCTGCCGCATTTCCTAATAAACCAATAGAAATCGGTTCTTTCTTCTCTTTATACTCGTTCGCAACAGTTAACGCTTCTTCTAATGATTCTGTATACATATCACAGTATCTCTTTTCAATACGACGATCAATGCTGCGCTTATCAACATCAATAGCAATGACAACACCGCCGTTCATCGTTACAGCAAGAGGCTGTGCACCACCCATCCCACCTAAACCAGCAGTAAGTGTTAATGTACCTTTTAATGAACCACCGAAATGTTGACGAGCCGCTTCACCAAACGTTTCATATGTTCCTTGTAAAATCCCTTGAGTTCCAATGTAAATCCAACTACCCGCTGTCATTTGTCCGTACATCATAAGACCTTTTTTCTCTAATTCACGGAAGTGATCCCAGTTCGCCCATTTTGGTACTAAGTTTGAGTTCGCTAACAGAACGCGAGGTGCATCTTCATGTGATTTGAAGATTGCTACTGGTTTCCCTGATTGAACAAGTAACGTTTCATCGCTTTCTAACGTTTTTAATGAATCTACAATTGCCTGATAGCTTTCCCAGTTACGAGCTGCACGGCCAATTCCGCCATATACAACTAATTCTTCTGGTTTTTCAGCAACTTCAGGATCTAAATTGTTCATTAACATACGAAGTGCAGCTTCTTGAACCCACCCTTTCGCTTGTAACTCCGTACCTCTTGGCGCGCGAATTGTTTGTTTTACTTTTTCCATTTCAATCTCTCCCTTTTCTCATTTTATAGTGCTGCGTTTACATCTAATCTTTCTTTTATCAAATCATTCGTTTTTAACCAATGCGTAATATTTTCAATATCTGTTGAGAATATACGGTCATTTGTAATAGAAGGTACTTGCTGACGGCCTTGATGGTAGAAGCTCTTCGTCACTGTACTCATGTTTTCAATTCCGCGATATTCCGCTGCTTGCATCGCACAAATCATCTCAATTGAAAGAACACGTCTTACATTTTGAATAATTTGATGTGCATGGCGTGAAGCGATTGTTCCCATACTTACGTGATCTTCTTGGTTAGCTGATGACGGGATTGAATCAACACTCGCCGGATGTGCTAACGTTTTATTTTCAGAAACAAGTGACGCAGCTGCGTATTGCATAATCATTGCACCAGACTGCAGTCCTGGTTCTGGACTTAAAAATGGAGGTAAATCATTTAATTGCGGATTTACTAAACGCTCAATACGACGTTCTGAAATATTTGCAAGTTCCGCCATTCCTACTTTTAAGAAGTCCATCGCAAACGCAATCGGTTGACCATGGAAATTACCACCCGAAATTACTTTTTCTCCGCCATCAAAGATAAGCGGATTATCTGTTGCTGCATTCATTTCAATTTCTAATTTTTCTTTCACATAATTTAAAACTTGCCAAGAAGCACCGTGTACTTGCGGGATACAGCGAAGTGAATATGCATCCTGTACACGTAGTTCTCCTTGTTTTGTTGTTAACTTACTATCTTGAAGGATGTCACGAATTCTGCTCGCGACTTCCACTTGCTCTTTATAACCACGTGCTTTATGAACATTTTCATCAAATGCATCAATAATGCCTTGTAATCCTTCAATTGTCATCGAAGCAATTAATTCCGCTTGATATGCAGTTGCTTCTGCTTCTATATAAGAAAGAACTCCTTGCGCTGTCATCGCCTGTGTACCATTGATTAATGCAAGCCCTTCTTTCGCTTCAAGTTCAATCGGTTCAAGACCTTCTTCTGTAAGAGCAACCATTGCATGGACTCTTTTCCCTTTATAGAACACTTCACCTTCGCCTAATAATACGAGCGCAAGATGAGATAAAGGTGCTAAGTCTCCACTCGCACCAAGTGAACCTTGTTGCGGAACGACTGGGTGAATTTTGCGATTTACAAACTCAAGAAGCATATTTACAACAAGCGGTCTAACGCCAGATACTCCTTTAAGCATCGTGTTCGCTCGTAAAATTAACATACCGCGTGATACTTCTTCAGGGAATGGATCGCCTATCCCGCATGCATGTGACTGAATTAAATTGTGTTGAAGTGCCTTTACATCCTCCTTTTGAATAAACACATCACTAAACTTTCCAAATCCAGTTGTAATACCGTAAACAACTTTCCCGTCTTCTACGATTTTCTCAACTACTTCGCGGCACTCCGCCACCTTTTGCATACTAGTTGGGCAAGCTGTTACACCTTCCCCTTCAAGTAATAACTTCTTCATTTCTTCAACTGTCAATGTATGTCCTGTTAACGTAATCATTCTTTTTTCCTCCTTAAAAAGGCAAAAGGGGACCTTATCTTTTTAAGACAGACTTCTGTCCTAAAAAGTAAGGCCCCCTTCTAACTAATAGACTATGGGCAAATCATATGTGATTAATTCCTAAACCAATCGCCTCATGCTCAGATCCTTTTACAGGTGCACCAATCGTTCCATAAAGTGCAACAGCAACCCATTCGCCTTCTTTTTTTCCGTCGTATGGTGTACCGCGCACAATTGCAAAACGAAGTCCTACTGTACGAAGAACGTCTGCTAACTGAATTTGACCTCTCGTCACTCCGTACAAAGCTTCCATTATTGCATGATAAAGTGCATGTGTTTCTCTGTAAACATCCGTTTCAATAACTCGGTTGCTTTTAGCCGCTGTTTCCATTGCCGCTACGACCTTTTGCGAATTCATAGAACCCACTTTCCCTGTACAATATTTCCAACCTTTTGGAATAGATAATACAGGGCTTTCATTCTCATCCGCAAGTGCCAACAGCATGGCCATACGACCAATTCGATGTGTTCCTTGAAGAAGCATGTGACTCTCTCATTTCTTTTAATTATTTGAATATTTCTTAATTTAAGAATAAATGAAAACGGTTAAATCGTCAATAGTTTAAACTCATATTCAAACATTTTTTCACCTACCCTAATTTTGTGTACACAAATTATTTACACAAAATTTCCAGGCATGCTATATTTTCACTAACAGATGAAAAGAGGCGAGTTTTCAGTGGCGAAACGAAAAGATATTCATTTTCGAATTGAAGAAAATTTACTTGAAAGGTTTGAAGCAGCACTCCATTACGAAGGCTTAAAGAAGACAGATGTATTAACACATGCGATTCAGCAATTTTGCACGAAGGTGGAATCCGAAAAAATGAATGATGTAAAACGCCAATACAGCGTCAGCAACCATTTACAAACACGTATCCATACGCATAAACGTTTCGAAGAGAAACAAGTGAATTTAGATGAAGTCGTCCTTGAACATTTACAACTTCAAGGAAAAGAAAACATATTAGAAGTTGGGTGCGCGAGTGGAAAATTCCTTTCCCTTTTACAAACTAACGGTCATAAAGGCCAATTAACCGGATTTGATCAATCGAAAGCCATGCTTTCTGAAGCCGCTAAAAAAAGTAATAGAATTGAATGGAAACAGGGTGATGCTAGTAAACTTCCATTCGAAGATAATTGTTATGACTGGATAATCGCAAGACATATGTTATACCACGTGAAAGATGTAAAAAGAACCATTCAAGACTTTTATAAAGTCATTCGTCCTGGCGGTACACTTTTAGCTACAACAAATTCTAACGTTTCATTACCTCGTATAGTTGAAATGTGTAACAAGATGTTAGCCGCATTTGATTTACCGCAAACATCAGCAGCGGTTGCTCCATTTTGTTTAGAAAATGGTAAGGAGATATTACAATCTGTTTTTCCAACTGTTGCAGAAACAGTTATTCATAATGCACTCGTTTTTCATCACGCTACTCCGATCGTAAACTATATTTCTAGCATGTTCCCATCACTGAATATACCAGACAATATGTATCTTCACGCCGAAATGAAGGAATGGCTACAAAAAGAAATAGAAAATGAATTATCACTTCATAACGGTATATGGCATGATCCGAAAACGGTAGCGATTTATCGATGTAAAAAAGAAAAAAGCTAGCAAATGCTAGCTTTTACACGTTTTCTCATAAAAGTTTCTCCATCACTACATTGCCTTTACCACAATAAAAATTTGTATTATGTTCGTCTGCTACTCCAAAATAAGAAGCAATCGCTATTCCGAATGGTACAAATGCATGCCCTTGTGCTGTAATTATATTTGAGTGCTGCACAACTTCTTTATACACGAAATTTTCTACTGGAAAACAATCGAATCTTTTATAATCTATGGTCGCTGTATAAGATCCCCCTTTCAATAAGCCTGCCTTTGCCAACGCATACGGTCCAGCACAAATTGCTGCCACTAATTTTTCTTGTTCATAAAATTGATGAATGATTGAAAAAAGAGGTTTTGCATCTTTCAACTGTACTTCTTCTCCACCTGGAATAAGTATCCCTTCATACTCATCTACACGCACTTCACTTAATTCTATATGCGGCTGCACTTGCAACCCCGTTTCACTTATAACCAATTCCTTAGTTAAACCTGCTGTAATGATTTCATATTTATTTCTCAGCAATGCCGTTGCTACCGTTATTTCAAACTCCGCAAATGTTGGGTATACGAATAATACTATTTTCTTCATAGCCCTCTCTCCTTTAGCCATCGTATAAAATATGCTTCTAATTCGTCCACTGATAATGCATTCGTGTCCACATAAGTTACAGGAAATTGTTTATACCATTCTTTTTCAGTTTCTACTAATTTAAGTTGTTCTTCAAATGTACTTCGGTTTCTTACCCTATCATTATTTTTTCTATCATATACATTCTCTTTCGAAACGTCTAAATAAAAAATTGCATCCGAACGGCATTTTCTTAGTTCACATAAATCATCTTGCAATTCTGTTTCTATATCCCACTCTTTTCCTATTAATTTCGGATAAAAAAGTGTATAGAACTCAATATCTTCTGGCCCACGATCAAAAATCACCGTTGATTCCTGGATATTTTGAAACTCTTTTATTTTTGCTCCAATGAACATTTTTTGATTTGTTATAAAACCATCTTTTGAATTCATATCTAAATTTAATTCTATTCGCTTTTCTACAATTCGATATGGATTTTCATATATAACCGATAACCCATGTTGCTCTAGCCTTTTAGCTACTGTTGTTTTCCCACTTGCCATCGGTCCTTGTAGTGAAATTACATATGCCATCCCACTCATTCCCTTTCCATATAATATATTGATAATATACATAATTTTGAAAACTATCAACAAAATATATATCATCTTGTTTCTTATTCTTATGTAACTTATAATAAAAGATAGAGATTATGACGAACGCAAAAATAATGTAAGCTTGGAAATCCAAGCTTACATTATTTTTTGCTTTCCCTTTTCTAATAAAAAGAGTATACTAAATTAGAACGTATGTTCTTAACGATTACATACAGTAAGGAGATAGAACAATGGTATACGACACAAAAGCAATTTCTTGGAATGAATCTTTAAAACAACTTCAACGCCGCTATACAAACAAACAAGTTGACCGAAAAGAATTTGAAGATATTGAACTAATGGAATTCTTCCGCGATAACGACTACATTTCTTTACCTACACATATAAGCGGCCTATCAACAGCACGTTTTACTTCTTACTCTATTTTCACAACTGAAGATAAAGATCGTAAAGTTGGCACACTTATTATTGAGTATGTTGAAGACGATAATAATAATTTATGTGTTGAACAACTATACTTTGTTTAAATGATTACGCTTGGTCAAAATGACCAAGCGTTCTTGCTTTCTATGAATCTCAATGTTTATAATATGAATAAAAGAAAATCGAAATCATTTAAGGGGGGGGATATACTTGCTCGAAGGATGGTTCAGTTGGTTCATTGTATTATGGACTGTCATTTTATTAGGACTTATGTCTATCGGTGGATACTTTATGTTCAGAAAATTTTTAAAACGATTACCAAAAGAAGATGGTATGTCCATTTTAGATTGGGAAGAACACTACATAAATAAAACGAGACATTTATGGGCTGACGAACAAAAACAATTGCTAGAAGAGCTTGTAAGTCCTGTTCCAGAACTATTTCGCGACGTTGCCAAATCCAAAATCGCTGGTAAAATTGGAGAACTTGCATTACAAGAAAATGCCTCTCAAATTACACAAGACTTAATTATTAAAGGATATATTATTGCCACACCAAAGCGTGATCATAAATTTTTAGTAAAAAAACTACAAGAAAAAGAGATTGATTATTCAAACTACAAGTCTTTACTCGCAAAATAACTTCACATTATTTTCGATAAAAAAGACAGCGCCTTTGACGCTGTCTTTTTTATTTTATACATATACAGTTTTAAGTTAGCTTCATATCTTTTTCATTATAAAAACCATCTTCTTTTTCCATTTCCTTCTGTAATTTCGTAAAGGAACGGTACATCGCAATTCTCCATGATACAATCATCGCAAACGCAAGTAAGAAGAACATGCCGCTAAGTTGTCCTAAATCAAGAGATTGACTTAAGTATGTTTTAAATACAATCCGTACTACAAGTAATCCAATTAATATAAAAACAAATGCTTTTGAACGCTTCAAGTAAATCTCTTGTCCTCTAATTTCAAATTTAGATGTTTTAATAAGAAAAATAGAGAAAATCAAACCAACACCAATTGCTTCTAACATTTCTGCTGGAGTTAATCGAAATTCAGGAAAAACATACATCAATGCTCCCGTACTCATAAAAAATGGCGGAAGTATAATTTTTTTCAATGTTGCAGGTTTCTTAGCTGCTTTTAAACGAATAAACATCGCACCGACAGCCATACAAACAGCAACGATACTTGATAAAAGAACTATGTTCATATTTTCTCATCCTTTTTTGTGGCTATATGCAAAATATACTTTCATTATATGCTTTTCCGTTAGTATTTCCAACATTTTCACAGAATAATACTAAAAACCGGTAAAACCACCAAATAAACTTGAGAAATATACGATAATTTTCGTCATCCAATTAAAGTATAAGAAGATACCCATGACAATCATAATGTATCCTCCGACTTTCATAAAGGCCATACTATTTCTTTTAATCCAAGACATTTTCGTAATAAAGAATGAAAGCACGAAAAATGGGATAGCAAATCCAAGTATGTAAGCAATCATATAAATCATTGCTGATTCTGGGTTTGTTGCTGCTAATCCAATTACGGACACTAAAATAGGTCCAGTACATGGCGTCCATCCTGCAGCAAAGGCCAATCCAATTAGAACTGATCCAAAATAGCCACTCGGACGATTTTTAAATGTAAATTTGCGATCTTGCATTAAAAACTTCGGTTTAAATACCCCAACAATAATAAGACCGAACACGATGATAAATATACCACCTAGCTGTCTAATTAAATCTTTATAATCTGTAAAGATTCCTCCAATAAAACTTGTACCAAATCCAATTGCAATAAATATAATTGAAAATCCAAGTAAGAAAAACGCTGTATGTATCATACTTCTTTTGCGAAGCATTGCATTTTCTTCTTTCAATTCAGAAACCGACATACCTGTTATGTACGATAAAAATGCCGGATAAAGCGGTAAGCAACATGGGGAAATAAATGATAAGAACCCAGCGCCAAACGCTAAAAAAATACTAATATCTTGCATAATTCCACTCCTCTCCTTACATATTGTAGCAAAAACACATAAAAATACTATGAACAATTCGTGAACTCACTTTTACAACGTGGTAATAAGAAAAACCACTCTTTCTCACAGTTTCTAATAAAACGTTTTCATTTCCTTCTATTATATAGAAAAACCTCAATTGGATTAGGAAACCCTTTAATTGTTATTAACATAACAAAGGTAACATAGTTTCTCAAATGATTAGCACGTATACGTACGTTTATATACATATTGATTTAAAAAATATTTTTTCAAATGCTGTCTTTATACAATACAAAGCTGATTTTACAATACTTTTATAATTAACAATTTCAAGATTATGCATAAATATCATACTTTTATTATTATTCTATAAAATGTCGCACTTTTCTTTTATTTGACCCTACATTTTTAATTTTGTATACTTCCCTCTAGATATATTTTCGTTACGGAACAACTTCACATAGATGGGAGGAATTTTTCATGCTTCGTTATTCTCTTTTAGTTTTATTAGGAGCGTGTAGTTATGGAATTTTAGCTATTTTTGTTAAACTTGCATATGCAGAAGGATTTTCACTTGGAGAGGTAATTGGCAGCCAATATTTGTTCGGTTGGATTATTTTGCTGGCTATTACACTTCTATTTTCTAGACACCGCGTTCCATTAAAACAAGCATTAATTTTATTCGTTGCAGGAACATCTGCAAGTTTTACTGGAATTTTTTATTATGCTTCATTAAAAACTGTACCAGCTTCTATCGCAATTATTCTTTTGTTCCAATTCGTTTGGGTCGGTATTATTATTGAAGCTATTGTAACAAAAACATTACCTTCAAGGGAAAAAGTTATTTCGGTTATTTTCTTACTTGTAGGTACATTTTTATCAAGTGGTTTACTGGAAAAATCGGCAGGTACTTTCGATACAACAGGAATCATTTTAGGGCTATTATCTGCTATTACATTTGCAACATACATTTTTGTGAGCGGAAAAGTTGCTGTTGAAGTACCTTCATTACCACGTGGTGTCCTGTTAATGGCTGGCGCTTTAACTTTAGTTATGATCGTATTCCCACCAACATTTATTATGAACGGTGCCATTTCTCAAGGACTTTGGAAATACGGCTTAGGATTAGGAATATTTAGTATCGTTATTCCGTCTATTGCCTTTACAATTGGTATTCCAAAAATCGGTTCTGGCTTAGCGACTATTCTTGGTGCAGCAGAGCTACCAGTTACAACAATTATGTCTGTATTCGTTTTAAAAGAAGCTGTACTATCTTCACAGTGGATAGGTGTATCACTTATTTTAATCGGTATTGCAATTCCGCAAATTGCATATGCAAGGCGTGGACGTTATCAAAAACATCATACACATAAAAAAGTGGCAGCATAAAGTAAAACTTTAATCAGTGGGGATTTTGTTCATCCCCACTGATTATTAGCTCACACCACTCGGGCATTAACGAGAGAGGATTTTCATTTGAGAATCCTCTCTTTTATTGTTGTATACTTATAGTAAATACTTCGCTTAAGAAAGAGGGCATAATACGTGGCATCTATTCCAAATCAACTAACAGAAAAACTTATTTCCATTCGCCGACATTTACATGAGTATCCAGAACTATCATATGAAGAGTTTGAAACAACAAAAGCGATAAAAACTTGGTTAGAAGAAGCAAATATTACTATTATTGATTCCAATTTAGAAACAGGAATTATCGCAGAAATTTCTGGTAATCAAAATGGTCCAATTATAGCAATTCGTGCTGATATTGATGCCCTTCCTATTCAAGAAGAAACAAACTTACCATACACTTCAAAAATTCAAGGTAAAATGCATGCTTGCGGACATGATTTTCATACAGCAGCTATTTTAGGTACAGCTTTCTTATTAAAAGAAAAGGAATCTTCCCTAAATGGAACGGTTCGCTTTATATTCCAACCAGCTGAAGAAAGTAGCAACGGTGCTTGCAAAGTTATTGAAGCTGGACATTTACATGATGTACAAGCTATTTTCGGTATGCATAATAAACCTGATTTACCAGTAGGTACAATTGGCATTAAAGATGGTCCACTAATGGCTGGAGTAGATCGATTTGAAATTGAAATTCACGGTGTCGGGACGCACGTAGCTGTACCAGATGCTGGTGTTGACCCTATCGTCGCATCCTCTCAAATTGTTATGGCACTACAAACAATTGTAAGTCGAAATATTAGCTCTTCACATAATGCCGTTGTAAGTGTTACAAACATTCATTCAGGAAATACGTGGAACGTTATTCCTGAAAAAGCAACATTAGAAGGAACAGTTCGTACATTCCAAAATGAAACACGAGAAAAGATACCAGCTTTAATGGAACTTATTATTAAAGGAGTTTCTGATGCATTAGGCGTAAAAACAGAATTCCGTTTTTATTCAGGTCCTCCTGCTGTTCATAACGATACATCTCTAACCGACTTATCTACTCAAGTTGCCGAAAAAATGAATTTAAATATTATTTCTCCTAACCCATCAATGGCCGGAGAAGACTTCTCCTTTTACCAACAAGAAATACCAGGTTCATTCGTCTTTATGGGAACGAGCGGTACACATGAGTGGCATCATCCTTCTTTTACAATTGATGAACGAGCACTCCCTATAAGTGCAAAATACTTTGCTTTGCTAGCTGAAAAAGCTCTTAAACAATTCTCATAGAAAAAAGCCGTTAAGGGGTACTTAACGGCTTTTCTTATTAAGTTAAATCGCGTTTTAAAAATACTGTATAGGAAATACTTAAAAATACAAATAAATACAGCAATAACATACATGAAGCAAATGGGAAGGTTACTCCTTCAATAAAACTTCCATTCTTGGCAATACCGTATAAATCTGTGTTTGCCGGCAATAAATATTTCACCCAATTATATCTAGTTGCTGCTAGTAACGCAATATTTCCTGATAAAGCAAGAAACAGTGAAATACCGATTGCGCCCCCACTAGATCTTGTTAACACAGAAATCATAAATGCAAACGCTGCGTACACAAGAGTTGGCAACCACGATAAAATGTAATATTTACTTACTTCCACAAAAATATTTTGTTTTATAATATTTCCATCTTGAAAAATAAATTCACTCCATGCAGGCTGTTGGAATTTATAAATAACAAGTCCACTTAAAGCGGAGAAAATCATATTAAATATAAACAATAAAGCTGCAAATATAACGATTGCTAAAAATTTTGCTGTTAAAATTTTAAATCGACTTGCCGGACGGATTGTTAAAAATTTATATGTTCCCCAGCTATATTCATTCGCAAAAATTGTACTTGCATACACGAGGATAAATGGAAGCAAAATTGGAAATACGATAAAACCTGTATCTCTCATGAAAGAAAGTGGAGAACTGCTTGCTGGTGCTATATCCGTATCTAAATGCTTCATTTTAAGCTGATATTCCTTTACAAGCTCGTCCCCCGACCTTTCTGCTAAAATAGCTTCTTTTTTCATACCAAGCTTTTTCTCAATTTCTACCGTACGTTCTGTATAATCTGCTTTCCAACCCTTTGTTTCTGGTTCTAAATACTTTACCGTAACCCATCCTAATCCAATTATTAATACTGCAATAACCGCAAAAGGAATAATCGTTCTTTTACGCTTAAATATTTTATACAGCTCGTTATACACTAAATTAAACAATATCTTTTCCCCCTGTTAATTCTAAAAATTGCTCTTCTAACGTTTTTCTTTCTTCATATACACGATAAACTTGAATATTTTTCTCAAGCAAAGTACGAATAACATTTGGGATTTCTTCATCTTTTACATTGATAAGTAGATCATTACCTTTTATTACAACATCACATTCTAACATTTCCGCTGCTTTATTTGCATCATCTACACGTATACGGATCGTCTCCATCTCTTCACTATGACTATGCTGAATATTTTGCGTCGCTACATATTCTCCGTGTTGAATAATAATAACTCTGTCACACATTAATTCAACTTCTGAAAGTAAGTGACTAGATACAAGTACTGCTTTTCCTTGTTCATGTGCAATTTTCTTTATGTACATTCTCATTTCATGTATTCCACTTGGATCTAGTCCATTCGTTGGTTCATCTAGTACCAATACATCTGGATTATGAATAAGCGCCTGAGCAATCCCTAAACGTTGTCTCATACCGAGTGAATATGCTTTTACTTTACGGTCAATTACTTGTCCCATTCCTAACAATTTCACTACTTCATCGATACGTTCTTCTGTCACATTCCCATTCATTCGGCCGAAATATGTTAAATTTTCGTAGCCGCTCAAAAAAGGATAAAATTCCGGTGTCTCAATTACTGCACCAATTTTCGCAGCAGTTTTTTCAAATTGCTGTTTTACAGATTGACCATCAATCCATACTTCACCTTCTGTCATACGGATCATACCGACCATCATTCTCATTAAAGTCGTTTTTCCAGCACCATTTGGTCCTAGCAGGCCAACAACTTCACCTTTTTTAACTTCGAAACTAATATTTTCTACAAGTGTCTTTGAACCGATTCGCTTCGTTAACCGCTCAACTTTTACAATTGATTGTTCATTTGTCATTCTATACAACCTTTCCTTCCCATTCTTTGTCAGGTCTTTTCACTCTAACACGATTATTTTCATGTGTAAAATAGAAAAAGGCATGATTTCTCATGCCTTTTTCTCAAACTGAAACAAATTTCCGTCTTTTAAACTTCGAACAAATCGACAACATTGCATCATCGATAATACGACGACAGCCATCATAATTATACTAACAACTGCTATTGCATATATTGTAATTGGTGCACTATTTATCCCTTGTATCCCTGCTATTTTCATAAAGATAATCGTGAATAATTTCAAAAATAACATCCCATGAACTAGACCGAAAACAGACGCTGCTCCATAAATGAATAATTGCTCCTGACATAATAAACATAGTATTTCATTTTTTTTCATATTCCCTACTACATAAGATTTAAATTCCTCTCTCCTCACTTGCAGAAGAGAATTCGTCATTTTATACGCAATAAAAATACATATAAAAATCAATAAAATAAACAGCGTGTAAAAACACATTTGAAACAAAAATGTTGCCCCTACTTTCCCAGTCGCTAGTTCATTAAATTGTAGCGACATCATAAAAAACAAAATTGCAGTACACATGGCAATCCACATGAATTGCTTCATCCTTTTGACAGCAAATGTTCTTATATTTTTTCTCGCTAACCGACATAAAGACATAAATTTCTTCCCCTACCTTATAACATACGCATTCTATACTACTAGTGTATAAAAATATGACATTACAAACATCGCACTACAATCTGAATCTTTTCTAAGTCTTTAGTCCTAGAAAGGAAAATGGGAATTTATTCATATTTAAATTATAATTGTAAAAAGAGGAGGGTTTATACTATGCGTATAAACGTATTATTTATCTTATCTTTACTTTTCTTTACTAGTTGTAACCAAATACAAAATAATGAAGTTGCTTCTGTAGAAGCTTACAAGTTAACAAAAGAACAGTCTTCTATTTTACAAATGACGCCTATTCAAGAAGGAAATAGTATGTTTTATAACGTTACACTTAATAATGATAAAGATGAAATAAATGCTACGATTGATTATTATCAAAATGGTAAAAAAGTAAAAGAGATTACTAACATCGCTTCATCACATTTTCTAGAAAAGAAAATAAAACTCTCTTTCATACCACCACATTTCCAATTTGATAAAGATGTAAAAGAAAAAGGTCAATGGTATATTAATATTGACGGTGGTTCAACGCTTGCTCCTGAAGAAGCACCTCTAGGTGTAAATAGTTCTGCAACTATTACAATTCAATCTGCAAAAAATTTAAGATATAATCAGAAAACAATTTTAGCTGCTGTAATCCAAACAAGTAAAGAAACTGTAAGCGTCCCTACAATTGATGAAGAAACAGGTATTGATCTACTCTTAAAAGAAAATGAACACGTTTATCTTTTCAGTATCGAGCTAAAAAAAGAAAAATAAAACAGAAATGCACTTAAGCTGCATTTCCGCTTTATTGTTTAATAAGGTGTACTTTTATATATTCGAATTAAATCTATTTACCGTTACTAATATTACTCATCTTCTACTTCTATTCGTTTCTTCTCTCTTGCAATTTTTAAAAACTCTAACAGCTCTGGATTACTATTCATTTTTTTATAAGCTACCGACATTTCTGCAACAAAATTAGAATCATATAACTCTTTATATACAACTTCTGTTTTATATAATTTATTTGCCGATACAGGGATTACTGTAATCCCAATCCCTGCTGCTACAAGCCCCATAACTGTTTGATATTCTGTTGCTTCTTGTACAATTTGAGGACTAAAGCCAACCTCTCGACAAAGAGATAAAATTGTATCATACAACGCCGGCCATACTGGTCTCGTAATAAAAACAAACGGTTCATCGCGTAAATCTTCTATATGTATTTCATCTTTCTCTGCAAGTGGATGTGCCTTTGGCAAACATAAAGTACAAGATAACCTTTGAATTGGTTCTAACTCTAATAATTGTGTTGAAATTGGCGGCCGTAAAAATCCAATATCAATACGATTATCATGAAGTGCATGCACTTGATCTGGTGTAGATAATTCATGTAATGCGACAGACACTCTCGGAAATTTCTTTCTATACTCCCTGACGATAGACGGTAAAATATCATATATCGCCGCACCTACAAAACCAATTGAGAGTGATCCAACTTCTCCCCTTTGCGCACTTTGTGCAACTTCTACTGCTTTTTCAATTTGCTCAAACGCTTTTTTTACTTCTTTTAAAAACATTTCTCCTGCTTCTGTTAATTCAACCTTTCTCTTCGTTCTTGAAAATAACAGAACTCCCATTTCTTTTTCTAATTGCTGAATTTGTTGACTAAGTGGCGGTTGTGTCATTTGTAAACGAGCAGCCGCTCGTCCAAAGTGTAACTCTTCTGCCACAACAACAAAATATTGCAAATGCCGTAATTCCATTTTGGACACCCTTTTCAATTTCAATTAATACGTCTAATATATTAATAACATATAATTTATATATTAGACAAATATTTTGAATGAACGTATAGTAGAAATTGTTAATTCTTTTTTACAATTTTTATGTAAAAAAAGAAAGAGGTGGTTACTGTATGAAATGGTGGAAGTTAAGTGGACAAATTTTATTATTATTTTGTTTCGCTTGGACAGGTGAATGGATCGCAAAACAGGCACACCTCCCAGTTCCAGGAAGTATAATCGGTATTTTTTTATTATTAATTTCATTAAAATTTAACCTAGTTAAAAAAGAGTGGATACAGGACGGAGCAGACTTTTTATTAAAAGAACTTATTTTATTTTTTATTCCTTCTGCAGTCGCTGTTATTCGTTACAAAGATACACTATCACAATATGGAATCGATCTCATTTTAATTATTATGATTAGTACACTTTGTGTTACTCTCGTAACAGGACTATTAACAGAATTGCTACTTAAGCGGAAAGGATCAACGCAATGATCGGCTTTCTTTGTTTACTATTAACACTATTGACATATTGGATATCTAAAAAAATATATCAACGTTGGAATTGGAGCTTACTTTCTCCTCTCCTTGTCTGTCCCATTATTTTAATCGCTTTATTGCTTGGACTAGACACACCTTATGAAACATATGAATCTGGTGGTCAATGGCTAACAGAATTATTAAAACCTGCAACAGTTGCTTTTGCATGGCCAATCTATAAATACTTTGATTTATTAAAGAAACACGGAATCGCCATCTTACTTAACGTCATCGTTGGTTCATTTTTATCAGTTATTACTTCGGCACTACTAGCAAATTATTTTCAAATTGATTCGTCACTAGAACATAGTTTAGCACCGCATATTGTAACGACACCAATCGCAATGGCTATTTCAGAAATGATTGGTGGCATGTCACAATTAACAGCTGTATTTGTCGTTTTAACTGCCTTAACAGGAGCATTACTCGGCCCTTCCCTTATACGTATTTGCCGCATTAAAACCGCGCTCGCAAAAGGTATTATGTTAGGAACGAGCGCAAATGGAACTGGTACATCAAAAGCATTCGAAATCGGCCCTGTTGAAGGAACAATCGCAAGTTTATCCATGCTTTTAACAGCGGGTGCTAGTTTAGTTATCGTTCCGCTTTTCTTATCTTGGATACATTAAAAAGCAAGTATTTACATACTTGCTTTTTCATTTATATATTGACATATTAACTCGTAATCCTCCGGAAAAGCTAGCGATAATTTTTCAACTTCCTGTATCCCTTTCCAGTCAATTTCATGTATTAACTCATCAGGATCTTGAATTTTCATACTACCGCCTATTTTTTTAACAAAGTAATAATGAACATACACTGGAATTCCGTATGTAATACCTTCTTTTTCGTATATTTTATTTACAACTTCCACATTGTAGCCTGTTTCCTCCCAAACTTCCCTGATACAACATTCTTCTAGTGTTTCTCCCTTTTCAAGTCCTCCACTTGGTACAGACCACCTTTTTTCTTCCCCTTCTTTGCCTTGCAGCACCATTAAAATTTCATTTCTGTCATTCATACATATAGCTGCCGTACCTATCCATCTCTCCATAAACATCCCTCCCCTACTAAAATTCGCCTTCTTTTTTATTTTCCCCTTGAAAAAAGAGGAAAAAAATAAACGGTGACGAAAGAATACATCAACTTCATAGGCAGTCCCTTCTTAGAAATTAAAAACGGAAGGATGAAATTATGATTTCTAAATATGTTGTGGAATGTGTCTTTTGTGAAGAAAATCGAAAACCTCGCCAAGCTACCGTCACAGTTCCCGCCACTTCTCAACTACTAGCTATTCAAAAAGTTCGGGCTGAATGTAAACGTCGCTTTGGAAAAACGTTATTATTGCAAACAGAGGTTAAAGAAGAAATAGTTTTGGAACAAAAAGAAAGCTGACCATCAATTGGCCAGCTTTCTTGTCCGATCATATTTTCACATGAAGATTAGGGGCATCCTCTTTAAGGATCGGGATTTTCCCATTATGTACGTTCCATAATGGTCATCGAACAATATATTTCTATGCAATTAAGTATTGAATAGAATAGGGCAAAACTTGTTCGCATTTTTAGAAAAGGGATAGGGATATAATTCAAGTAGTACTTCGAATACTCGAACTTTATACTCATAATATTAATGCAAATTCTTTTATATGGGAAATATGAATTACTTATATAATTCATTCGTAAAATATATTAATACCTTGCTATAGTAGTTTTATTCCATCAATAACATACATCCGGCTAAAACTGGCGTCATAATCATTGAAAATCTCAACAGCATGCGTGGTGCATAATTTGTAAACTTCGCACCGATATATGCTCCTAACATCGTCCCAATTAATACTTGCAATAACAATATATAATCTAAATACCCTTCCGAACTATATCCAATCCCGCCTCCAATTGCAATGGGTAATATAACAAGCATAGTCGTTCCTACAGATTGCTGTATCGTTAATCCTAAAAGAACCATTAGTCCAAGTTGTATAAAAGGGGCTGAACCAATCCCGAATGAACCAGCCAACATTCCAGTAACTAATCCTAAACATATACATTTCATCAAGTTGTTTTTTGAAAGTTTTTTCTGTCCACATAAGGGTGGCTGTTGCTTATTTAGAGACATAATCAATTTAATAAACATAAAAATTGCTGATAAAAATAACATCCCAGCTGTAAACCAATGGAGAAGATGTGCTGGTATAAGCGAACCAAACTTTGAACCGATATAAGAACCAAGCGCTCCAAATCCACCAACAATCCCGCCTATCATAAGTACAACATTTCCTTCACGATAATGACTTATAACTCCAGATAACGTCGTAAATGCCATAGCAGTTAAAGATGTTGCAAGTGCAACGTGAATAGGAATATGAAATACTAAAGTGAGTATCGCGATAATAAATCCAGCTCCCCCTGCTCCAACAAATCCTAATAAAATACCCATTAATAACATCGTTATAATAATTGCCACATACTCTCCCTCCAGTATCCCAATTATCTACTATACGCCCTCTTCCATACAAATAAAAAGCATCCTATCCGGATGCTTTCACTACTTTTCTATATTGAAAATATGTAATCAATCTTGATTAATTAAAATAACAGCAGGACCAGCAACGACTACTCCAGCTACTTCTATCTTTTCAAATTCCTTTACTGTAATAGATATAACACCTTCTCTTTCCATCAATTCTTTACTCAGGACTTCAGTCGGTATCGTCTTCACCGTCTTACCTCCTTTTCATTTATACAATATGATAAAGCGACACTTTAATCAGTGGGGGTTTTGGCCACCCCCACTGATTATTAGCCCTCATCAACCAGGCTTTTGCGAGATAAAAACAACCCAATACATCCATATATATGCATCACCTCCACTTTCATTCCTTATTCCATCCAAAATTCATATTCCCTTTCTATAACATATTGAAAAATAAAAAGAAGCTATAACATATAGCTTCTCTCTAAGTTTCTTTACCCTCTCTGTACCTTATATGTCAAAACTCTACCATCTCTATCAAATTGGAAAATAAGCTGTTCACTATCTATTGGAATGAAGCCACGTTCTGTCCCAAGATAGTACAAAGTGATGACCCCTTCTTCCTCATTTCTCGTTTCAGTAGGCGTTCCTAACAATTGTGTAATTTCTTCATTTGATTTCCCTATTAATTTATATTTTCGCATGAAATCATCTACCATATGTACCCGTTTCTCTTCGTCATTTAACCACCGATCTCGATTAAAATTGGAAGTGTACTCATTCATACTTAATTGTACAGCACACACTATTAATGGAATGATCCCTACTATCATTACACGTAACATTTGTTTCTTTTCTTTATTACGACTTGTAGAAGCACGTAAGATGACTCTTTGAATCATGACTAATAAAATAAATGGCATAACTACTACAAAAATACTCTTTACACTTAATGACATATGAACTATATCGATAACGAAAATAAACGCAATGTACATGACTATATACAAACAAAAATAAACATACAAAATCCCATGTAATAGAGCACCCAGAAAAATCTCCCCCTTTTTAATTCACCTGGCAAAGCATTTCTCTTATCTTTTGTAACTCTTGCGCTGTATATATTACTTCCCCTGTTAAAACTTCATTTTTGAAAAACGCTACGATTTGCTCCCTATCTTTTAATCTAGGTGTGTCCTCATTAGAAAGATCTAGTACTTCTTTACCACTCTCATTATAAAAATATACAATTGGCTTTACGTTTTCTTTTACAATATCAACTTGCAATTCTTTCAAACAATTGTATAAAATTTGAGATTGTTTCTTCGCTTTATATACTGGATTCCCTTCATTTTTCACTTGTATAGTTAACGAATCTTCACCTGTAATACATTCAAGCGTCTCTTCTTTTTTAATTTCTTGTTGATACTTACCTATTTCATCAAGCATAAATGAATATATACTAGCATTCTCTTTCGTTACACCATGAATTAATTTTCCTGTCCACTCTCTCGTCTCAAGTAAATACATACCAGTTTTATATAAGATAAGATGATGGATTCGAATATCGTTTATTCCAAGTTTATCTCTAATAAAAACATTCGGCATAATATGAAATTCATCTTCTTGTATGATTTCTTGTTCTAAAAATCCTTGCTTCATATAATGTAATGTTTCATGCGTATTTACTTCAGCGCTATTTTTAGTATACTCTCGTAAATCTGCAATTAACTTTTGAAACATATGTATTTCATTACTATGTTTATCTTGCATTTCACTACGTTCTTTACTATGTTGCATAGCTAATTGATTTTTCATCATACGCATATTTTCAAGTTCTCTAGCTGTACTAACTTGTAAATCATTATACTTTTTCTGTTCCATATTTTTTAACGTATTTTGTTGCTCTTTATGTTCTGTAACCGTGGCTGCAATTTCACTTTCATACGTTTCAATCGCTTGCTTTTTTTCAAATTCCACCTGCTGGCTCTCTGATTCCAACTGTTTATTTTTATAAAACAGTACGAATACTGCAGCTAATAATATTAAAATTACACCTATTAGCACATAATCCATATTTTTACTCCTTTATTTCAATTTTTGATTATTTTTTATAAATATCCCCATTGTATTATACTATGCTTTTAATATACAACTTGTGAAAATTAATTTTTTCATAGAGTGACACTTTAATCAGTGTTTTGTTCTATCACCCACTCATTATTAGCCCTCACCAATCGGCCTTTTACGGGCAACTCCCACCTATCTTCCTCGCATTCGCCGAGATTCTTACTGCCTGCAAATCGCGGGATAAAAGGTATCTCAGGCGAGATACCTTTTACGTTGACTTTATTATACACCATACTGAATATAACTCGAATCATAATATATCCATTCATTTCCACCTAATCCGAGCCAGCCATCTTGCTTACACCATACTCGATATGCCTCACCATGATGTAACTGTCTTATAACATTTCCACTTAATGATGGAGCATCCCGTAGATTCACATTGTCACCAGTAATAGTCGCCACATAATGTTTATACTGAATATAACTCGAATCATAGTATATCCATTCATTTCCACCCAAAGCAAGCCAACCATCTTGTTCGCTCAAAACTTCATATGATTCACCTCGATTTAGCTGGCGAATTACACTAGATTGTAAAGATGGTCCAGTCCGTAAATTTACATTATCGCCATTAATTACAGCAACACCGTAAACTGGAGTTGCATTATTAGGCGGAGAAACATTCCCTCCACCACTCGATCCATTCCCTTGCAAAGCTTCTAATGAAACTGCTGCTGATACATCACAATTTCCTACACCTGAAATTTGGCCAGAATCAGTGTATTGCCACGCTGTCCACTCTGTCCATCCACCAGCATCAGCAGGCGGTGTACTAGAATATCTAGCAATCCAAAGTGGAATATCACTTAACCCGTTAATTCCAAACTCATTAATATACCAAACTCCTGTATATAACATTACATTTTTTCCAGTAGCCTGTTTCACATAATTTATGAAACTTCTTGCCCAATTAGATATAGCGGTACCAGTTAAATTACTATTACTCGGATCTGTTGGTGACTCTAAATCTAGAACTGGCATTAAGTCTGTTTGATTGCTTTGTAATATACTCACAAAATATTTCGCTTCTGAAATTGCATCATTTTGTTCTGGATGTGCAAAATGGTATGCACCGATTAATACATTCGCATTTCGTGCCGCTTGTACATTTTGAACAAAAGTAGGATCAAGATAATTTACACCTTCTGTCGCTTTTGCATATGCTGCTGGAATGCCAGATGCCTTCACTGCATTCCAATCAATACTCCCTTCCCAATGAGACACATCGATAAACGTAACATTTGAACTCGATCTGTTTTGCATATAAAATCTCCTATCAAATTTTTTCATTCCGTATACATACAATATGTACAACTTTACTAAATGGACACGACATGTATGCTATAAAAACAAAGAGTAAATATATTTTATATACAAAGTAAAAAAGACCTTGTATATTACAAGGCCTTTTGCAAGCTTCCTTTATTTTGTAGTAAATACATATTATAATACAACCCTTGCTCACTCAGTAACTCTTGATGTGTTCCCCTTTCTACTATCTCTCCATCATGCATAACGAATATTTGATCTGCATCTTGAATTGTAGATAACCTGTGAGCAATCGCTATCGTCGTTCTACCTTTTCTCATTTGCTGCAACGCTGTTTGAATAGCCTCTTCTGTTTCTGTATCGATATTAGCTGTTGCCTCATCTAATACTAACACTTTCGGATTAGTTGCTATCGTTCTAGCAAAAGCAATTAATTGTCGTTGACCACTAGAAAATGCAGCTCCTCTTTCTACTACTTCTGTTTCATACTGCTTTGGTAATTTTTCAATAAACGTATTGGCTTGCACAAATTGCGCAGCTTCTTTTACTTCTTCATCTGTAATTTCTTCATTGTACATACGAATATTTTGCTTTACATTTCCTGCAAATAAAAATGCATCTTGCAATACGAGTCCTATTCTCTTTCTAATTTCTCGTTCTTCAAATTTCTCTAAATCTACACCGTCTATTACAATGTTTCCCGACTTAATATTATAAAATCGCATTAGTAAATTCATAATGGTACTTTTTCCGCTACCAGTATGCCCAACAAAAGCAACCGTTTGCCCTTGTTTCACATGAAAAGATACATTTTTTAAAACATCACGCTTTCCATCATACGAAAAAGTAACATTTTTAAATTCAATATCTCCATTAACTACTTGAGGATTCCCATCCCCTTTTTGAACCGGCGCTAAATCTTTCTCATCTATTAAATGAAATACACGTGATGATGAAACAAGTGCCTGTTGGAAAAATGATAATTTCATCATCATCTCATTTACAGGTTGGAAGAAACGATGAATATAGTTAACAAACGCATATAAAACTCCTACTTCAACGGGACTCTTTAAAGCGTCAATTCCGAATAAACCAAGTACTAATGCAATTGCTACAATATGAACTAAATCCGTTGCTGGACGTAAAAGTAATGCGTCTAACTTTAACGTGCGTCGTCCTGCACTATAATGTTTATTATTCACCTCTTCAAATTCTTTTCTCATACGTTTTTCTTGTCTGAATACTTGAACAATATTCATTCCTTGAATGGACTCATTTAACTTCGCATTTAATACGCTTAATTGATTACGTACTTCTAAATAAAAAGCTGCACTTTTCCGGCGATATAGCACCATAATAGCAAACATAATTGGAATTAATATAAGAGAAAATAGTGCTAATTTTACATCTAATAAAAACATCGCCACTAAAATCCCTACTAAAAACACTACATTTTTTACGAATGTTGATAGTACACTTACATAAAAATCCTTAATCGCTTCCGTATCATTTGTTATGCGAGATACGAGTGTACCTATCGGCGTACGATCAAAGAAACTTAATGACAATTTTTGAACGTGTTCATACACTTCAACTCGCATATCTTGAACAATCTTAAAAGCTATATTTTGAAAGTACAATAAATCTAAATACGTAAATAATACTTTTAATAAATGTGCAATTATATACACTACAAATAGAGTAACAAGTGCTGATTGATCAAAGTTACGCGGTACTAAATGTTCATCAAGAAATTGTTTAATTAAAAAAGGACCCATCATTTCAGTTACAGTTGCACCAACTAGGAATAAAAATGCTAATGCTAATAACCTTTTATATGGTCTCATATAAGAAAGTAATCTTCTTAAATCACTCCGCTTTTTCTCAGCCATCATACGCCTCCTTTCTCTACTAACGCCTCTAGTTGCTGGCTTTCGTACATTTCTTTATACCAACCATTTTCTCCCATCAATTGTTCATGTGTTCCTCGTTGCACTACCGCTCCTTCATCAATCACAAGAATAATGTTTGCATGCTGAATTGCACTTAAACGGTGTGCAGTAATAATCGTCGTTTTTTCTGCTCTTTCCCGTTTCAATGCGGATAATATAGTTTCTTCTGTTTTTGCATCGACAGCTGATAAACAATCATCTAAAATTAAAATTTCAGCATTCGTTAATAAAGCACGCGCAATTGAAATCCGCTGTTTTTGACCTCCCGATAGTGAAACACCTCTTTCACCTACTACCGTATCATACCCTTCTGAAAATTGAACGATATCATTATGAATACAAGCAATTTCAGCAGCACGCGCAATTTCTTTATATGTAGCATCGACCTTTCCGAATGCAATGTTCTCTCCAATACTCGCTGAAAATAAAAAATGATCTTGCGGCACGTATGAAATTGCAGAACGTACACCATGAAGTGTTACATCTCGAATATCCCGCTCACCAACTTTTAATTCACCATTAAAATGATCATATTCTCGAATTAAACATTTTAACAACGTCGTCTTCCCTGCACCGGTACGTCCCACAATACCTAGCGTTTCACCTTTTCTTAAATTAACATAAATATCTTTTAAGTTTAATAGTTCATTTTTCTTATAAGAAAATGAATCAATAGCAAATGAAACATCACCACTTGCTATAGTATTTATAGCGTTTTCCTTATTTACTACATCTGAAGTTTGTGAAAGTATTTTCTCCACACGATCATACGAAGCGCGTCCACGTTCCATAATATTAAACAACCATCCAAAAGCTAACATTGGCCATACAAGAGTCCCTAAGTATGTTGTAAACGTTACTAGCTCTCCTACAGTTAATTCGCCCCGTACTACTAATAAAGATCCGTAACAAACTGCGATTAAAAACGAAAACCCGACAATAAGTGCAATCGTTGGATCGAATAACGAGTCAATACGTGCGACTAACATATTTTTATGTACGACATCTTCTGATTTCTTCCGAAATGCTTCCAAATCCTCTTTCTCTTGTCCAAGCGAGCGAATCACCTTCATCCCACTCATACTTTCTTGTACTTTATCATTGATTTCAGAAAACGATTGCTGCGCTTTATGAAATCTTCTATGCAATAAAGTTCCATAATAATTTGTAGAAATCGCTACAATTGGCATCGGAATTAAACTTAATAATGTCAACTTCCAACTAATTGTAAACCCCATCGCCACAAGTACACATCCTCCAACTGCTAATGAGTCAACAAGTGTTAAAACACCCGATCCAGCAGTTTGCTGAATTGCCTGAATATCATTGGTCGCATGCGCCATCAAATCGCCTGTACGACGTGATTGATAGAAAGTTGGACTCATCTTTGTAAAATGTTCATATAAATTCTTTCGTAATTGACGGGCTAATTTTAAAGAAGATCCAAAAATCATAATACGCCACAAATAACGCAATATGTACATAGTAATTCCTACAACAACTAACAGAATAACCCACTTCAACAATTTTTCAGATGTTAATGTTCCATTATTAATTTCATCTACTACAATACCTAGTACTTTCGGGGCTACAAGTTCAAGAAGCGCGACACCAAATAACATAATAATCCCAATTATGTACGCTCGTTTTTCTTGTTTAAAAAACCAAGCTAAATTAAAAAATACTTTCATATTTATCCTCCTCCCTTAAAATGAGCGATGTTTTCAGTTTAACAAAAATACAGAATTTTTAAAAGTTTTAAATGCTTTCAAAATCCAATAGGAAAGGGCACTCTTATCGAGTGCCCTTTAGCGCTTATTTTGTTTGTTGCTTGCTCATCGCGCTCATCATTTGATTGATTTTCTTTTGGGAAGGTTTTTGTCCCATTTGCATCATCATCATTTTTAACATTTGTTCATTAATTGGTGGATTTTTTTCTAAGTAGTTCATCATGTATTTGCGGGCAATGAAAAATCCTAACGCCACGCCTGCTACTAGTGCTACTACGCCCACTAGAATACCTAACCAAATTGGCATATATTTTCCTCCTTCATGTTGTCTACCTTACAGTGTACTAAAACCTTTTCAATAAGACAAGATAGAATTCGACATTTTTTACACATATGTTCGTACTTGTTTTAAAGGATTCAACCATCCGTACTTTGTATTTTCATAATCCATAGCTAAAAATGTTAGTTCACACTTTCTTAACACCTCAAAGAAAGTCGTTTCCATAGAGACATTTCCAGAGGTATTCATGCGAATATAGTGTGGTTTCACTATTATTTCGCCATATTCCGCTCCCGTAAAAAGTGTATGCGTATGATGTGTTCTATCATATTTACCAAGAACACGCAAAGCTTGCTCTAATTTATGATGAATTTTCATTACTTGTAATGGCATCGTTATATACATCATTTGTTTATATAACACTTTTTTCTCCGAAAGGGACCCAGATTCTGAAAATCGAGCAAATAAATCAAAAAACAAATATTCACGACCAAAATAAGCTTTCGCAATATCCTCTTGAATTAAATACAATTCATACGTTTTCATTTTCAGCCTCCCAATCTGGACAACCTTTTCTCTTCATTATATAGAAGAAAATTTGCAATGATTGTCTGACTGCGGAGAGATAAAAAACTTTTTCTGTCGAAAAAACTCATTTACATAGAAAAACCTCTCCATGCCGGAGAGATTTTTCTAAAATCATTAAAGCATTTCTTTTACTTTACGAACAACGTTCTCTACAGTAAATCCATACTCTTCCATAATCTTCTCACCAGGAGCAGAAGCACCGAATGTATCGATACCTAACACATCTCCTTCAAGACCTACGTAACGGTGCCATCCGAATGTAGCACCCATTTCGATTGCGAAACGTTTTGTTACTGCTTTTGGTAATACAGATTCTTTGTACTCAGCAGTTTGAGCTTCAAAGCGATCCATAGATGGCATGCTGACAACAGCTGCGTCAACGCCGTCTACTGCTAACGCTTTTTGTGCTTCAACAGCTAGACTTACTTCAGATCCAGATGCAAGTAAAATTACATCAGCTGTTTCTTTCTTGCTTGCAGAAACTACATATGCACCTTTTGCAACTTTTTCATACGTATCTTCTTTTGCGCCTTCTAATGTTGGAAGATCTTGACGAGTTAATACTAAAGCAGTTGGTGTTTTTGTAGATTCTAAAGCTAATCTCCAAGCCGCAACAGATTCGTTACCGTCAGCTGGACGAATAACAGATACATTTGGCATTGCACGAAGCGCTGCTAATTGCTCAACTGGCTCATGTGTTGGACCGTCTTCACCAACAGCGATACTGTCGTGTGTGAATACATACGTTACTGGCAATTGCATTAATGCTGCAAGACGAATTGCTGGACGTAAGTAGTCAGAGAATACGAAGAACGTACCACCGTAAGTTTTTAAACCACCATGTAGTGCAATACCGTTCATTGCTGCACCCATTGCGAATTCACGTACACCGTACCAAATGTTTTTACCGCTGTAATCTTCTCTTGTAAAGTCTTTTTCGTTATTCATATATGTTTTGTTAGAACCAGCAAGGTCAGCAGATCCACCGAAGAATGATGGTACAGACTCTGCAATTGCATTAATTACAGCACCTGAAGAATTACGTGTTGCTGCTTTTGATCCTAATTCATAAGTTGGTAAGCTTTGTTCCCAACCTTCTGGAAGAAGACCGTTCATTGCTGCTTGCAGTTCGTTTGCTAATTCTGGATATGCTTGTGCATATTCACCTAACATCGTGTTCCAAGCTGCTTGCGCTGTTTCACCAACATCTTGTACTGTTTTACGGAAGTTGTCATATACTTCTTCTGCTACATGGAAGTCTTGTTCAGCAGTCCAAGCGTATGCTTCTTTCGTTAATTTTGTTTCGTCTACACCAAGTGGAGAACCGTGTGAAGCTGATTTTCCTGATTTGTTTGGAGAACCGAAACCAATTGTCGTTCTTACTTCAATTAGCGTTGGGCGTTTTTCGTCAGCTTTCGCTTCTTCAATTGCTTTCGCGATTGCTTCAATATCGTTTCCATCCTCAACACGGATTACTTGCCATCCGTATGCTTTGTAACGATCTTCTACACTTTCAGAGAATGAACGATTTAAATCGCCATCTAATGAAATATCGTTTGAATCGTAAAGCACAACAAGACGACCTAATTGTAAATGAGCAGCTAATGAAGATGCTTCAGCAGAAACGCCTTCCATTAAATCTCCATCACCACAAATAGCGTATGTATGATGATCTACTACATTATACGCATCACGGTTATATTTAGCCGCTAAATGTCTTTCAGCCATTGCCATACCTACAGCAGTTGCAATACCTTGTCCAAGTGGACCAGTAGTTGCGTCTACACCTGCAGTATGACCGTACTCAGGATGTCCTGGAGTTTTACTTCCCCATTGACGGAAGTTCTTTAAGTCATCCATTGTTACATCATAACCAGATAGGTGAAGTAGGCTGTATAATAACATTGAACCATGACCTGCAGATAATACGAAACGATCGCGGTTAAACCACGTTGGGTTATTTGGATTATGTTTCATAAATTGAGTCCATAATGTATAAGCCATTGGTGCTGCACCCATTGGCATTCCTGGGTGACCAGAGTTTGCTTTTTCAATCGCATCGATGGATAATGTGCGAATCGTGTTGATAGAAAGTTGTTCGATTGAATGTGACATGCTATTCTTCCCTTCGCTTATATTAGTAAACGTTTTATACATTTATATGATAGCTTCCCACGCAAGATTATACAACATGTATCGACAAATATGTTGATGTTTTTTTGATTTTTTATAAAAAAACCAATGATTTCGGGAATGTATGGGTATTCAATATGACATACTTTTTTATTGTTTTTATTTTAAAAAGAAAGGGAATTATCTGTATATTTATACAAACGTACAGACTTCTTTTAATAAACACTTAAAAAGACAAAAAAGCATCTGACTTCGATGCTTTTAAAATCCGTTAAACAATCCGTTTTCGAATCGAACTTGAAATAAAATCGATTATAATTACCATTAGAATGATGCCCAATAAAATAATTCCCACACGAGACCAATTCCGTGAACTTAATGCAAAAATTAATGGCGTACCAATACCACCTGCTCCAATTACACCTAAAATCGCAGCGGATCGCACATTAATTTCGAACCTGTATAACGTATACGATAGAAAATCTGGTAACACTTGTGGTAATACCGCATACCAAAGTATTTGAAACCGATTTGCACCTGTTGATATTAACGCCTCGGTCGGTCCCTTATCTATATTTTCAATTCCTTCCGAATATAGTTTCCCTAACATTCCGATAGAGTGTAACCCTAAAGCTAGAACTCCGGCAAAAGAGCCTGGCCCAACAGCTTTTATAAATAAAAGAGCCATAACTAATTCAGGAAATGTACGAACAAAACTAAGTACAAATTTCCCAGCACCTGAAGTTAATTTTCCACTACTCATATTCGTTGCCGCCCAAAAAGCAAATGGAACAGATAAAAAGGCAGAAATAAATGTACCTAATATTGCAATTGCCAACGTATCAATCAAACCATGTAATAAATCTTCACCATCAGGCAAAGATACATACGACCAATCTGGGTTCAACACGCCTGTCATAATTGCTTTTGTAATTTCTCCCGCTGTATTTTTTATTCCCTCGAGTGGGACACCTGAAAAGGCCCATACATATATAACTGTTAGTGCTATAAAAATAATCCAGCGATTTACACTCGGTTTCTTCGGTTTTGGTACGATTATCGTCGTTTTACTCATTATAATTTCTCCCGCAACAATGTACTTATATAATCAATTAACAATACAACAACAAGGGTATAAATAATAATGGAAGCAGTTTGTTGATATTGTAAAAATCCAAGTGTACGATCATAATATAAACCAATGCCACCTGCTCCTACTAAACCTAGAACGGCTGCGGCACGTACATTCACCTCAAATGTATAAAGTACGTAGGAAACAAAGTGCGCTTTCACTTGCGGAATGACCCCATAAACAATCCATTGCACCTTATTCGCTCCTACAGCTGTCATCGCTTCTAATGGACCTGGATCAATTGATTCAATTGACTCATACAATAATTTCGCTACGAGCCCAACCGAGAAACAAGTAAGAGCCAAAATACCTGGAAGTGGTCCTATTCCAAAAATCGCTACAAAAATAGCCGCTAATAATAAATCTGGTATCGTTCGTATAAAATTTAAAATCAATCGAGCTGGACCGTACAAAAATACACTAGTAAATACATTACTTGCTGCAAATAGTGCAAGTGGAATGGCTAAAATCGCTCCTAAAGTCGTTCCAATAATCGCCATGCGTATTGTATCTAACATTGCTGTTGTAATAACTTGAAAATAACTCCAATCTGGTGGCACCATTTCCTTCAATAAATCCATCATATTTGGAAAACCAACTACTAGTTTTGAAAATGATGCGTCGACCTGTACACTACTACCCCACAACAGTAAAATAACTAGAATAACCGTTAACATATGTTTCAATTTACTCGGCGGCTTCGGTATCGATTTCGAATATATCGTCACGTCATTCATTTAGCTGCCACCTCTAATAGTGAGCTTTTCTGAGCTACGTCCCCATAAATTTCAGCAAATTTTTCATCCGTTGCCTCATCTACTACACCATCAAAAACAATTTCACCTGCATGTAATCCAATAATGCGTGTAGCATATTGCCTCGCTAAATCAATAGAATGTAAGTTTACAATTGTCGTAATTCCAAAATCTTCATTAATTTTTTTCAAATCATCCATTACTTGCTTTGTTGTCAGTGGGTCTAACGAAGCAACAGGCTCATCTGCCAATATAATTTTCGCTTCTTGTGCCAATGCTCTAGCAATCGATACACGTTGCTGTTGTCCTCCTGATAATTCATCTGCTCGTGCATATGCTTTTTCTAAAATATTTACCCTGTTCAAAGCCTGAAATGCAAGTTCCAAATCTTCCTTCGGAAACAAGCCTAACGTTGTACGTAATGTCGAATGATATCCAACACGCCCGGCTAATACATTCTTCAGTACCGTGGATCGCTTTACAAGGTTAAAGCTTTGAAAAATCATACCAATATCTCGGCGCATGCGTCGTAACTCTTTGCCTTTTGCAGCAGTAATAGACTCACCTTCAATAATAATTTCTCCTTCTGTAATCTCATGAAGGCGATTTACTGATCTGAGGAGTGTAGATTTTCCAGCCCCAGATAGCCCGACCATTACAACAAATTCACCTTTTTGAATTTTTAAATTTATGTTTTTCAATCCTTTCGTACCATTTGGATACACTTTGGAGACATTTTGAAACTCTATCACACATCTTACCTACCTTCTATGTATTATCAATAACTGAAAAACGGCAAACTAACTGAAATCACACACTTTCCAGTTAGTCGCCATTTCCATATGTATTATTGTGTTTTCACTTTCTTTCCATAGTCACGAACGATATCAAATTTACTATCATCAGATTTCACATATCCTTCGTGTGAGTATACCTCTTTAATGATTTTGTGCCCTTCTTCATTCTTTCCTATTTCAATGAAAGCATCTTGTAATTTCTTGCTCCACTCCGCATCTAAATCAGAACGTACAGAAATCGTATCGTTTGGAATTTTCTCCGTAAATTTTACTATTTTCGTTTGATCGAATATATTCGGATAATCTTTTTTTACAATATTACGAGCATCTTGGAATACAACAGCTGCATCAACATCACCATTTAAAAGAGCAATAAGTGACTGATCATGACCTTTTAATGTAACAGGTTTCACATCCTTTAGCGGATCGACTCCCTCTTTTAACAATACAGCTGCAGGCCATACATACCCTGCTGATGATGTTACATCTTGATAACCAATTTTTTTACCCTTTAATTCTTTTACACTGTTAATATTAGAATCTTTCTTAACAACAAACTCTGATTTATAAAAATCTACTAAGTCCTTTGTGGGAGCTCCAGTTTCATCATCTACCCCAAAACGTTGCGCCTGTAATATTACGTTTGCAGCCTTTTTCTCATGCGCTAACACATACGCTGTTGGAGGTAAAAATCCTACATCTACTTGTTTTGATGCCATAGCTTCTACAATTGTATTGTAATTCGTTGAAATACTAACTTTTACCGGAATGTTTAATTTATCACTTAATAGATTTTCCAATGGTTTTGCTTTTGCCTCTAACGTATCTGCATTTTGAGAAGGAACAAATTGAACATTTAACGTCTTCGGTACATAACCTTTTTTCGTATCCTCATTTTTACTTGCACTTGATTCCTTCGTTCCACAGCCACTTAATAACCCCGCTGCTAGTACAACTGTTGTGCTCATTGCAAAAACTTTTTTCAACATGTGAATGCCTCCATTTTTCGTTGTTATAAAATAACCTTCCGTAAACATGAAGAAATATATCACATATTTTTACAAACAATTACTTATTTACAGAATCTTTACACATTCTATACATTCTGATTAAAATTCTTTTCATATATTTGATATGATTAATTGAAAGATAACAATAGAAAAGGTGAATGGTATTGAATCAAAATCAAATTGTAACTTTAAATATTTTATTAACAAGCGATGTACATGGTACTGTGTATCCAATTCACTACCAAGATAACTCCAAAGCAGAAATTGGTTTAGCTAAAATTTCTACTCTTATAAAAAAAGAACGTTCCAAAAATACAAACGTTCTTTTAGTTGATAACGGTGATTTCATACAAGGAACACCTTTAACTTATCATTACGCTACATACGAAAAAGATAAGAAAAATCCAATGTCCTTATTGGCCAACTATTTAAATTATGATGCTGCAATTATCGGCAATCATGAATTTAATTATGGAATGGATATATTAAATCATGCTGTAGAAACTGCAAACTTCCCGTACTTATCAGCAAACATTTTAGATAAAAACATAAAAGAACCTTATTTCGGGAAACCCTATATAATAAAACATATTGAATCAAATATAAAAATTGCTATTTTAGGGGCAACAACACATTACATCCCGAATTGGGAACAGGCCCATCATATTAAAGATTTACTATTTGAAGATGCATTAGAAACAATAAAAAAGTGGGTTCCTTACATCCGTAAACATGAGCAGCCCGATTTACTAGTCGTAGCCTATCACGGAGGATTTGAACGCGATTTTCAAACAGGAGTACCGACTGAAGTTTTAACAGGTGAAAACCAAGGATACGCAATGTATGATGAAATTGATGGTATAGATATTTTACTAACAGGCCACCAACACCGAGAAATTGCTCAAACTTTAGATAATGGTGTAACAATTTTACAGACCGGATGCAATGGACACTCCGTTGGAAAGGTAAAAGTAATATTCGAAAAAACAGAACAAAAATGGGTAAAGAAAAATAGTTACGCACAATTATTGCCTGTGCAAGGAATCGAGGCCGACAAAGATGTTCTTTCCTTGGTCGCCGATTATGAAGAGAAAACACAAAAATGGCTTGATCAGCCTATTGGCATCATTCATGGAGACATGCGAATTTCAGATGCTATGCAAACTCGTTTGCAAGACCATCCTTTTATTGAATTCATAAATAAAATCCAGATGGATATAGCTAACGTTTCTATTTCTTGTACAAGTTTGTTTCATAATACATCTCCAGGATTCCCGAAACATGTCACAATGCGGGATATCGTTTCCAATTATATTTACCCAAACACATTAAAAGTTATTCGAGTGACTGGAGCCGATATAAAAGATGCTCTCGAACTTTCTGCTTCTTATTTCACATTAAATAAAGTTGGAGATATAATTGTTAATCCTGCATTCATAGAACCAAAACCTGCGCATTATAATTACGATATGTGGGAAGGGATTTCGTATGTATTAAACATTTCAAAACCAATTGGTGAAAGAGTAGAGTCTTTACAGTATAAAGGCGCTACACTCGATATAAATGAAGAATATGACGTTGTTATGAATAATTATCGAGCAAACGGCGGAGGGAACTTCTTCATGTTTCAAAATAAACCAGTAATAAAAGATATTCCAACAGATATGTCTGAACTTATTGCTAACTATATATTGAAGCATAAAAGAATAGAAGCAACGAGAAATAACAACTGGAAAGTTATTAAATAACAAATAAAAAAGATGGGCTTCGCCCATCTTTTAATTTAATTTTGCATTATCTTGCTTTTTTAAAGCTTTTAATTTCGCTGGTGTAACATCTGTACCTTCTTCGTTAACGACTTTAATTCCTTTAAGTTCGTTTAACATATTTTGACGAAATCCTTTTAAATATTGTTCTCGTAGCGATTGACGCTCACGTTGTTCTTCTTCAGTTAAACCTTCAGCTTTTGCTTTTTTCGCTAAGAAGTTAATGCGTTCAACGAGTTCGTGATTAAGCATCTCGAATCCCCCTTCTAATCAAAACTGATTATTATCATACAATAGTTACTCTTCTTTATCAAGCAATTGCTTTGTATACTCTACGTATCTACGATGTACAGTCGCTTTTGAAACATTATGACCAAATCCACGAAGCGTTGCCGCAATTTCTTCGAAAGTGAGTTCACTCTTGCGCAAACGTACAATTTCCTCAATTGGCACTTCTTTTTTCTCTCGCCCTACGCTTAAATGACGATTTTTCAAATTATTTTCTGGCCGATAGCCTTTTTCTACCGCGCGTTGCATACCACGTTTAATTTTCAAGTTATGAATCTTTCTTTGATATTCTTCAACAATACTAATTATATCTAATACCATCGAATCAGAATCCGACAATTGTAATTCACCATTATGCGTATGTGTATATACTTTTATTCCCTCTTTATGTAAACAATGCATTAACGCAATCTTCGCATTCCCTCTACCAAGACGTGTTTCATCTTGTATTAGAAGTGCATCAACTTGTTCATCTCGAATTGTATCTAATACTTCTAATATGCCATCACGTTCAATTGTATAGCCACTAGCCTGTTCCTCAATCACTTTTGTCACATTCATTTCATAGCGCTCAGCTAAATGCAATAATTCATCCTTTTGACGCAATAACGATGTTTCTTGTGCTTCTTTTGTTGTACTCACACGTGCATAAACAATTGCATTCATTTTGAACCCTTCTTTCTCGCTATATTTTCTCTCTAGTGTATCATAAATCTCCCTTTTGTTCGAACTTATGTTTGTAGAATGTTTTTTCGCATGTTATACTTATTAATAAGAAAAACGAAAGAAAACGAGGTGTTAGAAAACATGGAAAAGTTAACGAAACGCCAGCAAGACATTCTCGACTTTATTAAGCTAAAAGTACAAGAAAAAGGATATCCACCTTCCGTACGTGAAATCGGTCAAGCAGTCGGCCTCGCTTCTAGTTCTACAGTGCACGGACATTTATCACGACTAGAAGAAAAGGGCTATATCCGACGCGATCCAACAAAACCACGAGCAATCGAAATTTTAGGCGATGACCGAATGGATACAGAAACACAATCTGTTATTCAAGTTCCAATCGTCGGAAAAGTTACTGCCGGTTTACCGATTACAGCAGTCGAAAGTGTAGAAGAGCACTTCCCACTTCCAGCTAGTATCGTTTCTGGATCAGATCAAGTATTTATGTTACGTATTTCTGGAGATAGCATGATTGAAGCTGGTATCTTTGATGGAGATTTAGTTGTTGTCCGCCAACAACAATCTGCATACAACGGTGAAATTGTCGTTGCCTTAACAGAGGATAACGAAGCAACTGTTAAACGTTTCTATAAAGAAAAAGACCACTTCCGTCTACAGCCGGAAAACTCTTCATTAGAACCTATCATTTTAAAACAAGTGTCAGTTATTGGAAAAGTAATTGGCGTATATCGTGATTTACATTAAAAATAATAAAAGAAGATAATTCCCTTATTTATATAGGGAATTATCTTCTTTTATATATTGGTAGATTTTAATTCATTCCAAAAAACTCGAATGAATCTATCTTCTCATCTATTATTAACGTGTTTCTATAGTAACATCTCCAGCAGCCGTTTTGCCGCTAATCTTTTTACTCCCATTACCAATTGTTACGTTTTTATTTTCCTCATTAAAAATTGTCACATCTCCACCAGGAGTTTGCCCAGTTATTACTGCATCTTTTGGTTTTTCCGATAAAGTAATAGTTACATCTCCAGCAGTTGAGCTTGCCTCTACATCATACTTAGGATCATGATCCATAATATATACATCCCCACTAGTCGTTTTTGCTGTTACTTTCCCCATAACCTTTTTAAAGTTCACCTCACCAGCTTTTGTAGATCCCTCTACGTTCTTAGCTGTTACATACTTCAAATCCACTTCTCCTGCCAGCGTTCCAACATTTACGCGGTCACTTTTCACATCACTTATTTCTATTTGTCCAGCTGCTGAATTTACTTTGATCTCTTGGTAAGAACGTTCTGGTACAAATATAGTCAATGTAGACGTTTGAAATCCGAAATTGTAAAAGGAAAAATCAAACGAAACATCTTTTTTTCTTTCCCCAATAACTTTTAATGTGTCACCATCTTCAGTAATACGAATTTCTTGTTTACTTACATCTCCTGTTTGCTTTACATAAAAAGAGGCATCCGGAGATTTTTGGACGACAATATCCCCAGCACCTAACTTAACTTCTATATTTTTTAACGTTTCGTTTTTAATTACGTCTTCTTTATCGCCTTTTTCTGCAGTTTGTACTGCTTTTTCATATGTTTGTGAAATCCCTATTACTCCAATAATGATACAAGCGATAGCTACTAACAATATTTTTTTCATCATCTACTCCCCTTTTATCATTTTGAAGTTCCATATCACATAACGTACGCACAATCTTTTAAACCACTTCGTACTATAATACGCTATCATACATAACAACAAACCTACTCCAACAAATGTTATACTAACGAAAAGATCCAACCATATAAAAGTGCCCATAAATACTTTTACGATAACGAAAAATGGTGTCACTACACTAGCAATCCCACCGACCCAAAAAGAAAATATAAAACCGATAATTGCAACTAAAGGGCCTAACACGATAATAAAATTAAATAAACTAAGTCCAATCGCCGCCATGACAGCTCTTGTAACATTTGAAGTCGATGGATCTTTTTTCATTTCATCGAAACGATACATCGCAAGTAATTCTTTTGCAATTACTTTAGGAGAACCAAGTCCTTTTATTATTTCTAATTCAGTTTTCCCTTCTTCTATCCCAAACTGAAAGTGCTCTTCATAATCAAATAAAATATCTTTCCTCTCTTCTTCCGGTAACTTTCTAAGCTGATTCGATAATTCTCTAAGGAATTGTTCTTTATTCATCCCAATTCACCCCTTCAATAATTTCTTGTACCCCTTTCGCAAAATCACTCCACTCTGTTACTAACAAATGAAGTTGCGTCTCTCCTTGCTCTGTTAGCTGATAATATTTACGAGGCGGTCCTTCCGTGGACTCTTTTAAATACGTTTGAAAATATCCCTCTTTCGTTAAACGACGTAATAATGGATATACTGAACCTTCCGATATTAAAAATTTATTTGAAATTTGCTGTACAAGTTCATAACCGTAACTATCTTTACGTTTCACAAGTGCCAAAACACATAGCTCTAACACACCTTTTTTAAACTGAACGTTCAAATGTAATCCTCCTTTCTTAGTTTAGTACTGTTCAATACACGGTACTAGATATATCCATAATATACCACTTGGTACTATTTATTGCAAGGTACTTGTTTATATGTATTCACTGACTTTAAAAACGCGCAAATAAAATCCCGAATAAGATTCTGTTGTAGTTCACCATTATTCGAGATTTTATTCGATTCGAACTGCATTCATACAAAGCTTCATTCAATTTTTCTCCTCTAAGAACCAACTTCCATTTGTGACCCTAGTAAATTTCGAAATACACCTTTTCTTTCTTTAGCTAGTTGATTAAATTCACCTTTTTGAACAATTTCACCTTTTCCTAAAACAATAACTTGATCTGCATTGCGTATAGTAGATAAGCGATGTGCAATAACAACAATAGTCATTGTTCCTTTCAATCTTTCTATTGCTGATTGGATTTTCACTTCATTTTCAGTATCTAACGCACTCGTAGCCTCATCTAATACTAAAATCGACGGTTTTCTTAAAATAGCTCGAGCCAATACAAGTCGCTGACGTTCACCACCTGAAAGCCTCACCCCACGATCTCCAATCAGTGTATCAAGTCCATTTGGAAGCATTCGTACAAATTCAGTTGCTGCCGCAAATTCTAATGCAGCCCAAATTTGTTCTTCATTTACATTCGAGTCAATCATCATTAAATTCTCTCTTATACTAGCATTAAATAAGAACGGATCTTGTGGTACATAGCTAATAGCCTGTCTTAATGATAATAAATTATCAGTTGTAAGAGGGGTACCATCTATTAACACTTGACCTTTTTCTGGTTGGATTAACCCCATTAACACATCAATTAATGTACTTTTCCCAGCACCAGAATGTCCTACAATTGCCGTCATACTATTTATTGGAATTTGTACATTAATGTTTTGAAGTGCATATAAAGCTTCTTGCTTATTATAACGAAAAGAAACATCCTTACACTCAATACCTTGTTTTATACAAATCGGCTTTATATGTTTTTGCATGTATATATCCTGCATTTCAACCGCTTCATTACACTCCTGTTGCAATTCCCATAATGACTTAAAGGCAGGAATGCTTGCAGCCAGTTGTTCTAAATTTGACTGAATCGTCATGAACCTTGGCCATAATCTTGAAAAAATGAGAATGATTAATAGTAACTGGGCCGTTTGCGCTTGAAACATATTTACTGACAAAAATATAAAAAATGCAATTAATATAGCCATTGAAATTTTATAAAACAATTGAGAGTTTGACCTTATTCTCATATACTCCATTTGTTCGCTACTCATCTTTTTTGTTATAGATTGAAACCAATCCAAACGTGATCCTTCCAAAGTATTGCTCTTTATATCTTTAATTCCATTGAAATGATCTGTTATACCAGAAAGATAGTCTTTTGCCAATTCTGAGGTCTTACCGCCTAGTATCCGTGCTTTTTTTATAAAAACACGAGAAGCTACCAAGAACAATAAGCCAAAGCCCAAAACAAATACAGTGACTTGGGGAGATAATAAAAACGCAAGCCCTACCTGTATGAATGTAAATAGAATAGTAGCTAGCAATTGTAAAATTAAATTAATCCCATAACTAACACGAGCTAATTCTGTAGTTAATATATTAATTAGATTTGTTTTCCTTTTTTCTAAAAAAAATCTCCACTTTGCTTTTAAAATCATACTATATGTTTCTACTCTTAACTTTCGTACAAAAACTTGTTGCGTTCTCGCATCTCTTAACGTTATATTTCTTTGCAGTATATTTTGACTTAACACTATTAATACATATATACCTAAAATAGAAATTAAACTTGTTGTTTTAGGGAAATTCTGCAAAATTCTATAGACAGGTGCAATAAAAGAAGTCTCCTCACCTGTATTAATTATTCCAGTCATACTTATCATAGGAAGTAATAAAATAATACCTATCCCTTCAAGTAAACTGATTAACACCATACCAAATAAATTCACATACAGTATTTTTCCTGCTGAAGAATATAATTTCTTCATAAAATATATAATATAATTCATCGATGTTCCCCCAATAACAAAGCAAACTTCTTCGTTTTTCTCCAAATACATAGAAACGGACGTAAAGGAAAATATAAAAAATGAAGAAATTTAGGTAACGGCAATGTTTTCGCATCAATTGGATAAGGATATAGTTGGCTCATAATAAATAAAGTTTTTTGCTGATTAGACATTAACGAAAATAAATGTCGACTATGATAAGCAAGTACTTCTTCAGGAACCGGATCGGTATGCAAGTTTATCATTTGCTTGAAATAAAACAAGGCTTCTTGCGCTAACTGTTTTGAATGTTTTTTAGCTACTAATTCCATCATTCTTTCATCCATCCGTACACCTAGCAATTGAGATGACAAAATTAATGCTTGTCCTCCTAAATGTAGCATTTGATATGTTTTCATTAGTTTATGAATCTCACTCCAATTAAGATCTTGATTGACAATTTTTTTTATATCTACTAACCAGCGTAATCTGGACCAACCATGTCTAGCACCATGAGATACAAGAAATAAAAATAAATCTTCCTTCCCTAGCATATATACGGAATTACTCGTAAGGGTGCTTTTTCTCTTTCGCTTCCAAAGCTCTTCAAACCCAGGTTCCTTACTAGGTCCGGGATTTAACCGCCAATGAATCTCAAGCTTAATCTGTTTTGTCGGATGAAAAAATGTTATATGATGATGCCTCCATTTCCAATCATTTAATATCGTTTGAATATAATCGTCTTTTACATACCCCTGCTCTAAAAGTAGCATTTCTACTTTTTCTAAATTTTGAATTGGAATAAGAACGTCCAAATCACAGGATGTTCGTAAAGAAATATCTCCATATAAATCCTGAGATAGTACAGGCCCTTTTAGAAAAATCATACGAATCTCATTTTCATTACATATTTTATTTATTCGTTCCATTTCAGCACTTAAATAAAGCATTTGAAATGTATTTTTTTTATATTTTCTATTCAAGGATTGTACAATATGTGAAGGAATTATTTCCTCATCTACCTGTTTAAGTTTTTGATATATCACCGGATAAACGCGATGATGCACAACCTGTTCAAGAAATAATTCCCAATCAATATCCGAAAACCATTCATTGCTGTAAGTTTGCATTGTTTCATCATCTTTTAACTTCAAAATTGCAAAAAGAAGTTTCAATTCCTTAGACATGAACTCTACATTAAGACCAAAATCTTTCTCCATTTTACTCTCCTTTAATAGTGTTCTCACTTAGCCTCTTTGCAAATGATCCAACGACAGTGAATTTCTCCATTCCTTCCGATCCAGTAACATAAAAAGAACCGCTACGTAACCATGCATGTGCAATTAGTGCCCCACTATTATCCTTAGCAGTTCCTAAATAAAGAGTACTCTCAATGTCACGTTTTTCAAGCATTTTCATCCCAGCTATCGCTTTAACGAGACATTGACTTTCCCAAAAAGTATAACGACTCATAATAGAAATTGCTTCGGACACCTCCTTTAGTGTATCCTCGTGTTGCTGAATTTGAGCAACTGATGTTTCGTTCATGTAATCCCCTAAAGAAGGTGCAACTTTGGAAAAGGTAATACTTTTTAGTACACGCGCCCATCCTAAAAAAATAAAAGCCTCTAAAAATAAAAGCTTTGTTTCCATGTTCAGCAATAAAAATACCCTTAACCTTTTCACAATATTCATTAATCCCTTCCTAACAGTTCTTTTGAAATTACAAATCTATCTATTAGGCTGATCTTTTATTTGAATTAACCCTTCTTGAAATAAACACTCTAAAAAGGAAAGAACTTGCTCTTCACAATCTTTTCGTTCAATATCATAGTTGGATACTAGCATAGTAACAAGCTGATTAATTATTATTGGCTTTTCAATAAGCTCCCATATTTCTCCGCCTATTTCACCTAAGTTATAGTACTTTCCTTTCTGGACATTTAACATAACTTTTTCTCCATCCATATCGCTTACTATATTACCTTTACTTTGGACAACGTTATGTTTTAATGATATTTTTCTCGAGTGGACAACCATCAACCATACTCCCTTTCTGTATAGTATTTAAAATAACTTCCACAAGCTCATGAGCTGTAAATCTTGAAGTCGGGCGACTTACTTGAAACATTTCCATTCCACTTGCAATATGAGTTGAAGTTTCAAAATGCCATTCCATTAATCCTAATTTAGAAATCAAAGAACTCCTAAAAGTATGACGGTATAATTTATACAAGCGTGCGAGCCCTTCTATACGGGTCGTCTCAATATCTTCTCCCTGTGTTTTTACTAATTCAATAACACCAGCAAGAGGTAATGGATCTGGAAAGAATTGAGAATTCACAGGAACAGCATACTTCGTTTCTCTTTCAAACAAAGGGCTCAATTGCGCTACTTCCATCCCCAACTCATTTATGCTCTCTTGCCATAATTTTTGTTGTGCGTAAGAAGGATGAACTATTGCAGTATTTTTATTCAAACGAGACACAGCAACTACATCATCACTTAAAAGCTGATATCCTTTATTCAAAAAAGCCGAGGCTAACGTTGATTTTCCAGCTCCTGAATCACCAATTAATGCGTATGCTTTTCCATCTATGGCAATTACACTCCCATGCAATGGGAGTGTTTTACGTTGCATTAAAAGCGCCCCCATACAAGTTCCTAGAATATATAAGCGAATTTTATCTTCTTCTGCGTCTGCCATAGGTGAAAAGGTGATTTTCTCGCCGGCCTGTATAGAAAATATTGCAGTTTGAGGAACATGAAACATAACTACATTATCCTCCACTACAATTGTTTTTTGCTTTTCCGCGCTATATTTACACCACTGTTCTGACAAATCCGTTATTTCAACTTGAACATCTGCCACCTCTTTTTTTTCATTCAGCTGAGACAATTCGGGTAATGGAATTTCACTTACTATTTTTAACCCGAAAGCTTGATATAACACATTCCCCATAGAATCAAACATCCTATCCCCCACATTGTCAATTTTTTGAAAGCTCTTATATAATAAAGCTATATAAGAGCTTTATTTTTCCAATGACTTAACTGTACTTAACTGGATCATCTGGGTCAGGTTGAACAGCATCTGGATATTTATGCCCAGGCCCAGCCATAGTCATATTAATATTAAGTACTTCTAATACAGGTTGTTTCCATTCCTTTTTCATACGTATCACCTCCTTTCATATTGCTTTTTTTATAAATCGATAGAAGATTAAGCTGCGCATTAAAACTCTAAAATCTAAATCAAATGCATATTCTGGTCGAGGTTCTTTACAAATTTTTGAGATAGCTTTCTTAATTACCTCTACATTTAGAAATTCAGAGATTACTGGATCTACACTAAGTTCTTCAACTTCCTCAATAAATTCATTCCAAAAAGGAGCCATACGGTAAACACCATCTGCACCTTGAATACCGCGAACCCGTTGATTCAATCGTACTTTATCAGGAAGGAAGCTCTTTGTGGCTCTCCGGATCAGGGCTCTATCTAAACCATTTTGAACATACTGTTCTTCTGGGACTGACAAACAAAATTGAATCAATCGTAAGTCATTTGTGGGATCACGATCCCATAAGGCATAACGTAATGATAATTTCGTTTCATACGTGCCATTTATGCTCCAATAATATGGTTTTTCAAACTGTTCTCTTTTCATTTCATATGCATTAGAAATAGCGGTGCCTGTTATATCGATTTCTTGTTCTCTAAGTCTGTCAAAAACATTCATTTCCCTTGCAAATTCCGGATTAATTATTACGGAATTTGCATCTTGTTTTCCTGAAAAAAGTAACTGATGCAAAAATGGAAATGCCTTTCGTCTTACCACTTCAAAAACACGTGACTTTTTTACTCCTATATTTCTACTATATAAATATAGTTCACGATAAAAACGAATCCAATGTAGCTTTTTCAATAACATTGCCTGGTAATCTAAAATAGGTCCCCATGATACTGTCCAATTACCTCTTTGACCACTAAGAAGTACTCCTATTCCCTGCTGAGATGCTTTTTCATAAACTCCACTCAACCAAAAAGTATTCTCAAAAAATTTATATGGCATCTCCATTGTTTCCAGCCAATCATCAATTTCCGATAGTGGGCTTCTCTCTGGCAATTCTAAATAATAATCCTGTATATTCCCTACATGCTCTACAGTCGATTGAATAAATGGTCTTTCGTCAGCTATCCTACCTTTGTGTGTCCAATCTTCAAATCCTTCTACTGGAACATAACTATACGTATGTAATTTTTTATTTTCAGTCCGTAAATCCCTTGCAGCAAAACTAACGACAGAACCTGAGTCTAACCCTCCACTCAAATGGGCTCCGACTTGGTGGTGTGTTCGCAAACGTGCCTTCACTGCACTTTTATACACCTCTCGAAACGCCTCTTCATACTCTTCATTTGATTTTAAATTAAGCATTTTCCCAACAGTTGGTGTATAGTATCGTGAAAACTTCACTTCGCCTTCCTTTACCAAAATAGTGTGTGATGGAGGCACTTGTTCTATATATTTGTAAACTGTTAACTGTGGATCTACCGATTCGAAATTTACAGGTATAGCTAAAAATTCAGCAAGCCACTGCTCATTCAATTTTTTCTCAATATACGGTAGAGTAAATAACGGATTTATAATGGTACAAAAAGCAAGTTTTTCCTCACCACGATAAAAATAAAGGGTCCGACTTCCTGAAAAATCTCTGGCACCAAAAAGAATTTGTTTTTTCTCATCCCAAATCATAAAGGCAAAATCGCCTACCAAATATTTTGGAGCCGCTTCCCCCCATTTCTGATAAGAGAGTAAAATCAACTCACTATCTGTCATGTTTTTTCTATCCGAATAATCCACTTGTAATTTTTCAAATAACTCATTACGATTATCAATAATAGCATCTGCTGTAATTGCCAATTGCTTTTCATAATTATAAAAGGGTAATTGTTCACCAACTGACTCTGGTGTAATCCATTGTGCATGACATCCTAGAAAAGCATTTTCTTTGTGCCATATTTGAATATCGTCAGCAGGGTACTTTTGTAATTCACTCATTAATCGTGTGCCATGTTCAATTGATATAGGTTCATTATTAAAGTGAATAATGCCAGTTATAGCGCTCATTTCTTCCTCCTAATATATGAAAAGTTACTACAATTACTATTTACATATTAAATTCGTTAAACATACCCCTTTATCATTCTTTTTAAAGAACGAAATTTTTTATTTTTATTACTTTCTCAATTACATGCTTTAATTTACTCTCAGACTTATATATTATAGACATTTCCAAATCTATACTCCTCCCTTTTTTTATGTAAATTGAAACTGAACACTAGAAAAGATTCATTATAAAGAACAATTAGTGGTACGTATACAAATCTAATTCAAATTCCATTTTCACTTACTTTTCTTTTAATTCTTCCATTCTACAGCTTTTAAAATGCTTTGAATTACCCTTTGTTGATCTTCTGCTAACATATTAGATCCTGAAGGCAAACAAATTCCACTTTGAAATAGGTACTGCGACACATCTTCATTTTTGCTATGCGGATAATACTTCATCTCTTTAAAGAGCGACTGCATATGAAGTGGCTTCCACATAGGACGCGCTTCAATGTTCTCTTCTGCTAAAATTCTCAACAATTTCCCAATAGAAATCCCAGATTCCTTTTCATCAATTGTCAATGTAGTAAGCCAACGATTTGGGCGAGTATGTTCTAATTCAGGCATAAAATAAAACCCTGGCATGTTAGATAGCGCTTCGTAATACCGTTTATATACAAATCTTCTAGCTCTCACCCTATCTTCTAACACTTCTAATTGTCCTCTACCAATACCAGCTAAAATATTACTCAGTCGATAATTATACCCTATCTCACTATGCTCATAATGTGGAGCTGGATCCTTTGCTTGTGTCGCTAAAAATCTCGCTCTTTCCAATGCTTCTACATCATTAGAAACTAGCATTCCACCACCTGAAGTTGTAATAATTTTATTTCCATTAAATGAATAAACACCAAATTTCCCGAATGTACCGCTTGCTTTTCCTTTATATGTAGAACCAAGAGATTCTGCTGCATCCTCAACTATAGGAACATTATATTGATGACAAAGTGAGAGAATTTCATCTAGTTTAGCACTCTGACCATATAAATGAACAAGAATGATAGCCTTAGGCAAATTCCCCATTTTATTAGCTTCATATAATGCATGTGCCAATGCACTCGGTGACATATTCCAGGTTTCCGGTTCTGAGTCAATAAATACCGGTTCCGCTCCCAAATAAACAATCGGATTTGCACTCGCTACAAAAGTAAAACTGGAACAAAATACTGTATCTCCCTTTTGAATACCTAATAACTGCAAAGCTAAATGAATAGCAGCAGTACCTGAACTAACTGCAGTACCTCCTCTAACTCCTACAAAAGATGCAAGTTCTCGTTCAAACCCATCGACATTTGGCCCAAGAGGAGCAACCCAGTTTGTATCAAATGCATTTTGGATATATTTTTGTTCATTCCCACTCATGTGCGGAGAGGAAAGGTAAATTCGCTTTTTATGCTGAACTGTGTGCATGTAAACACATCCTTTATACATATTTAAATACTATGTATCTAAAAACATATGCTTTAATACAGATATATCAGATAATCTCCTTAAATTATCAATTGTATAATGTGCTTTATAAGCTTGCTCAACTATAAGATTATGGTAAATTCCATCTTCTCTACTAATATGGATCGTTAACCATTTCAATTTCTTGGCCGTTATAAAATCCTTACTTAAATTATCTCCTATATAGACACATTGCTCATGAGGCACCTGTAATTCCTTACTTATTTTTTCATAAGGAATTTTGCTTGGTTTCCAACATTCTTTTCCTAGCTTATCAGTGAGAATTATTGAATGAACCCTCTCTTTTAACTTTAATGCATTTATTTTTCTTTTTTGAGCAACTAAATATCCATCTGAAATAAGTCCTATTTTAACGGTATTAACCAAATTATTTAGTACCCAATCCGCTTCATCCAACAATTGAATATCTGGTTTATGGAACCTATACTGTTCTATCAAATTACTAATCAATTTTTCATCATAATCAATGTCTAACTTTTTAAGTGTTTTATTAAACACAAACTTTCTTTCACCTGAATTGAATAATCGAATTGCGATATTATAAAAACCAATTTTTCCATAGTTATCTTTAATCCAATCATCCACTGCTTTAAAGCCACTTACGACATAATCTTTCTCTTTATATAAAGTATCATCCATATCAAAAACAATTGCTTGAATCACCATATTAAATACTCTCCATAAAAACCGCTTCGTCATATCTAAGCATTGTTAAATTTTCTCTCCAATTAAAGTCTTTATCTATAAAGACTTCCCCCTGACACATTTTAATTGTCCAAAGTGGAAAATTCGCTCCTGCTTCTATTGATAGTGGTATTCCTCCTCCAAAACGAGGGTTTATTTCAATAAACGTAATTTGCCCATCCTCCTTTTTAAAACATTGTAAAGTAATACATCCAATAGGATTAGGAAGAGCTTTTATTACAGTTTCTGCTGCTTGGATGATGTCAAAATCTTTCTTGGTCACACCTTTACTTACCTCACCTGCTCGTGTCTCTATACGCAATCTAGGAACGATCGTTTTTATATTCCCATAGAAATCTACCATGACATCTATAGTGTATTCCTCTCCTGAAACGTACTCTTGTATCATAGCGTTAGGTATATACTCCTTAAAAAATTCCAATTCCTTTTCATTCATTATTTTTGTTACACCTTTACTAGAACTGCCATCAAAAGGTTTAATTAATAGTGGAAATTGATATTCCTTTCTTCCAATCTCTTCATCACTATACACTCTAGGAGTTGGTATATTATTAGAGACAAAAAAGTTATATGTGTATTTTTTGTTATTAGCAATTTTATTTAATTCCATACTAGAAACTAGTACTTTTACACCAATACCTTCAAAAACCTCCGAATTATTAGCCATAAGGATTAATTCCGTATCAATTAACGGAATTATTAGATTTATCATTTCAGATCTACATATTTTTAACAATTCATTTATATATCCTTCTTCATTTACACGCGGAACAATAAAATGCTTATCGCTAAAGTAAATGGTAGGAGCAGTTTCTTTTAAGTCTGCAGTAAAGATTTTCCCTTTGATTCCTACTTGTTCAAATACCTCCTTAAATTTTTTAATTAAAGTGACCCTCCTACCAGAGCTAGTAAACAAAATGTTCATTTTATTCCCCCCCATGCTCGATTCCCCCCTTAAAAACTGGCATAGTCACATGCTTATTATTTGTTATCCCTTCCGATTTTAAAACCTTACTAAAAGTTAGATATAAAATTTTCAAATCTAAAAGAAAACTTTGATTCTCAACATACCATACATCTAATTTAAATTTCTCATCCCATGAGATACTATTTCTTCCATTAATTTGAGCCCATCCAGTGATTCCGGGTTTAACATTATGCCTTTTAGCTTGCTCTTGCGAATATAAAGGCATATATTCCATTAATAATGGTCGAGGGCCCACCAAACTTAATTGACCTTTTAGCACATTTATTAATTGTGGTAATTCGTCCAAACTATATTTCCTCAGGAATTTTCCAACTTTAGTTAATCTAGCGTAATCTGGTAAGAGCTCCCCGCTATTATCTCGCTCATTGGTCATCGTACGAAATTTATAAAGATAAAAGGGTTTTCCATGTAACCCTGGACGTTGTTGTCTAAATAAAATAGGTGATCCTATCTGGGTTTTAACTATAATTGCTACTAAAAGAATAATGAAAAAAAAGCAAATTAATAATAATAAAGAAATAAAGATATCCAACAGTCTCTTCATTACCAATCATTCCCCCATCTTAAATTATTACAAATGCTTTTCCAAAGTGAAATAATATATAAAGTATTCATTACGGATTGAAATCAAGTATTTTCAAGTTGTAAGTAAAGAATTGTATTCAATTTTTCTTTACTTATCACCTGCAAACATTTTCTTTAGTACACAACTTTAAAACTTAATAAGTAGAAGAAAGCAATACACATAGGTGCAAAATATATTTTCCAAATGCTTATCCAAGAGACTATTACACACTGTAAAAATCTCAAAAAGTATATTCACAAAAACAATTTTATAAACAACGCTTAATAGTATAAAAAAACATTTATTATTAAAACATTCTCCTACTCACTATTTTTTAGTATGCAGTTAACGTAATAACAAAAAGCTATTATGTTTATAAAAAACATAATAGCTTTTCTCTTTTCTATAGTAGTAACTAAAAGTCAATAAGCATATTATCTATTAGGAATTAGACTATTTCGAATGATTACATTGGACAAAACCCTTCCATGTACCATTATATAATACTTTATAGACATATTTATTAAGAGCCACTCTACTTCATTTCTCATAACTTTTTGAAACTATTCAAATTTAATTATCACCATGCATTAATTTGAATCGATTACACCATTAACAATATTTCCTTGTAAAAATTCCCTCCCCGTAATTGTAATTTTCGCATTATTTAACACGTTATTTTGAATTACTACTTGAGGTGTACTACTCGTTGTTCTATTATCTATCCCAACTTGCATCAAATTTGTGGAATTTATAATATTATTTTGAATTATCACTTGCTTACCAGTAAACGCTGCATCCAAAACAATAATAGCTCTCTGAAGAGTATCATTTGTAATTTTTATAGTATTTCCCCTTAACACTATTTCATCAGATACATTTTGAATATTCAAGACCGTACCATTTGGTTTTTCTATATGACAATCTATCATCTTGAATGCTTTGAGGTTATTCACTGTAAATAACGTGTTATTTCTATCTATACTAAAGAACTTGCAACCTTTTAATTCTAAAGTGCTTCCTGTACTTGCTATCCCCAAAAAGATTACATCCTTAAAAAAGCAATTTGTATACGTCCCTGCAACTAGGGTTGGGGGTTTAACATTATTAAATATAATATTTTCAAATATCCATCCTGATTTAACTGTTCCTACTGGTACATAATTTAAATACAAAACGTCTTGTCCTTCAAATATACAATTTGAGATAGTTTGCGGTTCATTTTTCAGCTCTAATGTCCACTGATACAATGATGACAAGGAATTAAGTTTATCTGTATCGTTTATAAAACGACAGGAATCAACTTTAACCGCATATGGAAAGGGAGTATCAATAATCATTTTACTATTAGAAAAAACATTATCCGATATATTAATAGATCGATTTACATATACACCTTGAACATTTACTTGCGCTCCGTATACATAATTATTGGAAAAAATAACATCTCCTAACAAAGAGACCTTGGTTAATCGGATATTATTCCCTGTTACGATTACCCTATCTGCACCACCATTAATAGACAACCCAACATAAGCATTTGTAATGGTATTCATAATAGAATTATTCGATATATAGATAAATTTCCCATTTACAACAATAATATTATAATTTTTATTATCATGAAAATTATTTCTTTCAATATATATATATTGATTTAAATCATATCCATCTTCAATATCTAGTCCACTTTGTGGATTGGTACCTGCGATGTGATGAATATCATTATCTCGAATATATACATTCTTTGCCCCACATACACTAATCCCTTGTCTACGGCAATCATGTAAATTACATTTTTCTATATAAGTATATTGCGAAAAAGAAGGTACCCGAACATTTATTAAACAATTTGCAGGAGCAGGAACATTCCCTTGATGCAAAACAACTTTAGCATAACTTGCTCCATTAGGGACTTCTACTTCATCAAAGAATTGTACATTGGTTTTTGAAGATAAAAATATATTGTTTGAAGTGTAAAAAATGACATCATAATAATCGCATTTTATTTCAGAACCCAATGCTCCAAATCCATTTCCATATAATCCAAAGTAACCATACTTTACAATAGCCACTTGGTTCATATCAATTTGCAAATTGGAACGTATCTTTGTTGTACTACTTACCAATGAACCATCTGTTGTATTAATTGCTCCCTGTTCAAATGAACTTGCTAATGCTGTAGGAAAAGGTGAAATCTGCCCAAAAGTACTGTTCAGTGTAATGGCATCTCCTGTACAATCTAAAATATCTAGATTATCTAAAGATACAAACCGTGTATTGTTCCCCCCATCAGCAGGTGGAGTAAAACTCCCCAATTCAATGCCGTACCCTGCCTCATGTGTTCCCCCACTAGAGTAATCATGTGTATATCTATCTCCTTGGATAATACCATTTGTTATCCTAGAATATACTTGATTTCTACGAAAACTTATAATTGCATATCCAGTCAAATTATTTGTTTCCATTTTTAATGTCGAACCGTTTAGATTCAAAGTTAAATGACTTGGTGGTTCGATGGGTGTTTGTTTATCAATCAAATATATTCCTCTAGGTAACACAACTTCCGTATAACCTTGTTGAGCCGCCCATACTAGAGCATTATTAATACCTTGGGAAGTATTGATAGCATCAGTCCCATCATTCTTAACATCCCATCTATCTAATTCTAATACATATATACTTGTAGAATTTGTAGCTTCAAATGATTTTGGAATCCATTTTAATTGCGTACTATCATAAGTTAAAATGTCATTATGAAAAGGAGGCTTGGACACCAAATCTAAATCATTCAAATTCCCAAGATTATCCCTTCTTCTCCACATCAATTCACACCTCTTTTTTGCTTTTCTACATCTTATGTTTCATAAGGTAAATTGATTGGATATAAGAGAAGTAATATCACTTTTTATTGTTTTTAGAGATCCATTATTTAGAAAGTCTTTTTACAATTCCTTTCTAAAAAGGTCTATTCTTACTAGCTGTTTTCATTTCAATACTCTTTTATTTATAACTATTTAAACTTACAATATTATTAAAAAGACACTATACTCTTTATACCTAACGCCCCTATTATTACCTACTATTATTTTCAGAACAACCTAAAATCTCTTCCGTAAATAAAGCATTTTTTACTGTGATATGGAAAAAATAAAATTATAATTTATGGATAATTATCATTCGGAAATTTCCGAGTTAATATTTTCGGCTTTATTTTTTTTATTAATATCCGGGTTAAATTAAGGAAATATCTATACTCTTCCGCCTCTTTAAATACCATCCAAAAGATCAGATTCGGAATAATCAGACACAAAATACTACGTATTGCCATGTCCATAAATATATTTATGTGAAAAATATAACCAATAAAATCCGTTGCTATAATAGAAAATAATACAAGCACTACAAACAAAATATATCTAATAAAATATACTTTTACAGATTTTTTGAAAATCATTTTAAATATAATATAAGGGTCATACCAAAAGTAAGTACATAATCTACTAATAACAGTCCCTAAAAGCACTCCTGCTATTCCTATTTGTTTCGCAAGAATTATAGAAACTACAATATTTATAATTGCCGCTATAATAGGTCTGTACTTCCCTTTTTTAAATAAACCTGTGGTTTCTCTAAACATTGTAGTTGTATTTTGCATTCCTGAAGTGAAAAAATTAAGTAATATGAAAAATAATACATACTTATTAAACACATATTCCTCACCTAACCAGATTGTTATAAAAGGATTTATCAAATTCCAAAGGCAAACTGTACAAAATCCATATATCCAAAAATTTAAAAAGTTAATTACACGAAAAATAAAATATTTTTTTTCTGCATTTTCTTTCACATTCAAATTTCCAACACTAGCAGTGATAGAATAAAACAAATAGCCTAATAAGGTATTTAATGTATTTAAGATCAACAAATAATTTGAATAAACCCCAACCCAAATAACCCCAATAAATTTCGATATAACTATATTATCTGTTGCATTAATTACTACACCACTAATTTTATATAGCAACAAGGAATACAAATTCTCAAAAAACTCACGTCTGTCTGTCTTAGATAATTTCGCATTATTTTTTTCTTTTAAAAATGGATATAATTTATTTGCCTTATTTGCAATATATACATTCTCAATTACTTTTAATGTTAATTGAGCTACCAGTACTACAATGTAATCACTAATAATTATTAATAAAACAATTTGTAATGCATTAGATATAATCATGAACAAAGTGTGTATTTTAGAAATAATATAGTTACTTTGATCAGCAATAATAATAGATTGCTTATATACAAAATAATATGATGACACTGAACTTATTAAAAATAAAAGATAGATAATGTTAATGTCTTTAATCGTAGTATCTGCATTCACTAAATGATCAAGAAATGGCAATAGAGATAACCCTATTAATAAAACTACTACTCCTATTAATCTGTATGCTTTTTGATATAAATTCATTAATGCCTGTATTTTATAAATATCCTTCTCAGCTAATGGCCTATATAAACTATATATTATAGCTGTATCAAATCCTAAATTAGCTAGGGAAAACATCAATAGTATACTTGTAAAAAGCCCATCCACACCTAAATATTCTATACCGAGTGTAAAAATAAAAACAGTTCGAACAACAAATCCCATACCAATACTAATTATTTGTCCAGACAAACCGAATAAAATATTTTTTAAGGAGTTTTGTATTCTCATCGTAATACCTTCTATATTTTAATTGTTTTGCGTACCCACTCTACTAAATTTGGCACTAATCTTCCTCTTTAAAATCGGGAAAAACTTTGTTATCCTGTATTTTAATAACGCTTTTCTTCGTTGCGCCTTGAAATCATAATCTAGAAACCAATTTAGTAAATTTTTATCTGTAATACAATCACAATTTTGTTTCATTCGCACTTGGATTAAATTCCAATACATTTCAATGAATGTATTAGTAAAAAACTTCACCTCATTATTTAAAGAAGTTTTAACGTACTGATAAAGATTACTTGGAATATTAAAACCATATTCACGAGGGTCTCTCCCTTCAGCAATAATTCCCATAATTGTTCTTAAACATTTTTCACATTTACAACAATTTTCTTCATTTTTAAAACATACCCTGATATTAACAGGTTCTTTACTAGCTGAATAATGGTCCACAACAACTTTAATCTTTTCTTGTCTAGTAAGTTCGTATCCATCATGAAAGACTGTTCCAGATGCATATTTTATTTCATTATCCACAGTTGGATCAGATGCACAAGTAACTTGATATAATGGGGAATTAGAACTTGCAATATATATACATTTTATCTTAAGTTTAAAAGCTATTGGAATAGCTGCAGATATTATTGCTAGACCATGATGCAATCCATGCCACCATGTATCGTTTAACTTTTCTCTAAAATCATGGTCAATGTTCCCTGCAATTATAAAGGTCCCATAGTTAGATTGTATAAAAATATTTTCTAGTCCATTATCCTTTACAAAATTTACGGCATTTTCTTTATCTGCCTCCCATACTTTACTACCCTCTATTTCATTTTCATGCCATCCATATTCAGTAACTAGCAAGGGGTGTTTATCTTTTATTCTTATAAATGTAGTAAGTGCATCCAATCCACCACTAAATAAAGATGCCGCTTCAAGTTCCGGAATGTAAACATTATCAATAATTTCTCCTACAACCATGGATCCTTTAAATTTCACACCAGGAAACATGTTTTGATATGCATTTTTTATATTATTTAAACAAATATAAAAAGATTTATCTAATTCATTTATTACTATTGTTGAATTAGTAATCCATACAAGAGGAACTACATTCGCAACAAACGGAATAGCCAAAATACTTAAAGAGATGTCAGATACATCATAGTTATATTCAAGAAACATATGATTACTTGTCTTAAAATACTTTTGTAAATCCCCCTTAATACTAAAATAATAATCAACTCTATTATTTCTTACGACAATTTTATCGAGAATTATACTATTCATTTGAGCCTCCTAATAAATCGCCATTTTTATCACAATACATTTGTTAATTAGAGAACTGTTTTAACCATTGATTTACTACATCAAAATTCACTTGAACATCCGTGATAAACTCTGCATTTATCATTTTTTCGAGATTATTTAAATCTTCTCTATCAATCAGATTTAAATTATACGTTTCCCCCATCCCCTTAGCTCTTTCATCTATAGAGATAATTATTGCACGTTTTTTATGACGCATAGCAAATATACCGCCATGTAAACGTGTTCCAATATAATCAACGGCTGTATTTAGGATTTTTTCATATGCCTCTATAGTAGGAGATATAATTTTTATACCTTGTATACCCTCTAAAGATTTTAAATATTCAAAATCATCAGCGTCTTGTATCCAAAAGTAGACATTTTCATAACTTTTGTTAAGTATATCTATCAGTAATTGATCTTTTTCACGATCTTTAGAATGATGAGTTAATGTAAAAACAACCGATTCCGATTTTCCACTCGGAATTCCCCTACAAAAATCAGGCGTAAAAGACCACAAAGTTGCACAACCAGTATTTAGAGCTTTAAACCCCATTTCTTCTAAAAATTTTTTTGTTCTTTCATCTCTAACGCTATGTATATATTCATGCGATAAAACTTTTCTATATAACATTTTTGTATAGGGATTTATTTTATTCCCTTTGCCTGCACCCACTCCAACCAGAATACTCCCCTTTAAAGGACCATAATTAAATATATTTATATTCCACTGTGGAAAATGAGTAAACATATCCATTGCTAGCAAATTCGAACCACCTACAAACTTATATTTCGCATCACTATAAATCTTTACCCTATTTGATTTTCTCGCTACTTGGTACCAATGAAAAGGTGAAACATGAGTAGGTAATGTTAAAACATATGCATTTTTAGTTATATCAGAAAGATGATGCTTTACACACTTCATTATTATATCGTCACCCTTGTTAAGAGAACCTACTGATGTATCTAATACTAAAACATTATCCATAAAAATAATTCCCCCAAGTATCTTTTATAAATAGTAAAAGATTTTTTAGTTTTATAGCTTAATCTATTCTAATTCAATTAACCTATATATCTTTTCCACTTCTATTTCATTACCATAATTTTTTTGGCTTACATTATTAACAATTTCATTTCTGAATTCAACATCATCAATCATTTTTTTTATTCCTTCGACAATTCCCTTTATACCCATTGGACAAATATATCCATCTACGCCGTTCTCCAACTGACTTTTGGCAGTTGAAAAATTAGTTATTAATACTGGTTTCTTAAGAATTTGCGCTTCCCGAACTGTTACTGCCTTCCCTTCGTATCTAGAAGGTTGTACATAAATATCACATGCTTTTATGTACGGGTACGGATTAATCTTCTTACCTAGTAAAACAAATTTATCTTGAAGTCCTAGTTTATCTATCAACAATTTAAGTTCCGCTTCTTGCGGCCCATATCCAACTATGTACCACTCGATATCATACCCTTGATCTAATAACTGTCTAAGCGCATATATAGCGTCATCAATTCCTTTAGCATGCGAAAGTCTAGCAACAGTAATTAACTTGATTCGCGCGCTATTTATTGATATTTCCTGAGTAATATCTCCTTCATTGGATTGTTCACAAACAAATTCAGAATCTATTATATTTTCTATCACTTGCACCTCTTTATTAATATAAGGTAGACTATTCAGGAATGTATCTCTACAACTTTCAGAAACCGCCACGATATCATCCATTTCCCTCCACATTTTACATTCCATTTCTTTGTTAAGTTGTATGTTCGAATAATCAGTATGAATCCACCCAATTTTTCTTTTCGCTCGAACTTTATCCCCTATAAAATAATGCGGCCATAAAAAACTTATCGCAACATCGTACTCTTCTCTCAATTTTGGAAGAAATGGAAGAGATATTCTCCATCCATATTGAATGACAAAGTATCCAGGTTCTTTACTATTTACAAACCTTCCATGCATAACACCCATAACTTTTCCTATCATCCTAGTAATTCCAATTGAGAAATGCCCTTCTTGTAATATCTGTTTAATTGATTTTCTAAAAGTAGTATATTGTTGCAATTCTTCTAATAAATTCGGCTCTTTGGGTAGTAAAGAGAAAAATCCTCCTTCATGTTTAAATAACATTAAATCTATATCATACTTACTGTAATCAATTGTATTTAATAAACCAATCAAACTTCTTTCTACTCCACCAATTTCCATATCAAAAGATGTAATTAATATTCTTTTCTTTTTCATAATAGGATACCTCACAAAATCTATTATTGATTTCTCTTCTTCATTTTATATTAGTATTTTGCTGTTACGCTTACCAATTTTCCTTATACATCAGACATATAAAATGAAAACAAATTAGATTACCCTACTTCTTCCTTGCACACAATTCCATATAACGATAGCCACTCGTAAATGTTATCGTTAATATCAAAGCCTAATTTCGATATATTGTTAATTATGAATTCCCTGTCTGGTCTTTCTTTTAACAAGGCTTTATAAATTTCTTTACACCATATTTCAATTTCTTCATCTAAGTCAACAAATGACATTATCCCTAACCCCATATCAGTATTATTAGGTAGTGTATCTGCTACAACACATGGTACACCTGCAGATTGCGCTTCTAAAGTTACAATACCAAACCCCTCAAACAAAGAAGGAAAAATAAAAACATCAAAGCTCTTCATGAGTCGTGGAATATCCTTCCTAACGCCCAAAAATCTAATGTTTTCAAAAATCCCTAATTGCTTTGCTTTTAATTCAATAGAAATCCTTAACGGACCATCTCCTACTAGAATAGCAACAAAATTTGAATCTCTTTTTAAAATTTGCTTTAAAACTTTTAGGATAAAAACATGATTCTTTGACTCTGAAAAACTTCCTATATGTCCTATTAATTTTGCTGTATTCGGTATATTAAGTTCCCTTCTTACGCTGACACTACTTCCAGCATCTATATCAGTAAATTGATTAATATCTATACCGTTTTTAATCAGTTCTATCCTCTGACTTTGAAGCATCCTTTCACCAAATAAAAAACGTGCTGCTTCAACGCTACACGCACAATAATTAGTTCCAGCATATTTAATAATAGATTGCAAAACCTTTAGGATAACTCTTGCTTTTATTCCAGAGTCTTGTGGCCAATTATTACTATGGGAATGACAAATCCTCTTTTTTATACCAGCTATTTTTGCCGCTACAGCAACGAAACCACCTTGATAATCCGTATGTGCATGTACAACTTCATATTGATTATCCGACATAATTTTCACAAGTTCTTTAACATAGGCAAAAGGTCCTATTTGTCCTAAACTAGGTACCTTATATATTCTCCCACCTAAGGCCATTATTTCATCTTCGTAATCATTTTTCTCATTTCGATGGGATACAAAATCAAACTGAAGCTGCTCCCTATCTATTTTCCTATATATATTCATTAATAATGTTTCAGCTCCCCCGCGATTCAGAGCGCTGACAATGTGTAAAACCTTCTTTTTATTTATAGGTTCAGGCTTAGAATCTATCCCCATTCAACAATCCTCTCCTAGCATTTTGCACTTTATTATCAAAGTAGATTACTCTTATAGATAATTCCCAAAGTAATTACATGTTCATATACAAAATAAATAAAATAGCACACTAGAACTGCATAATACATCAACTTTTGATCTTTATCTGTAAATGACTTCACAACCCAAGAAATTAATATTAACTGATACAATCCAAAATATATGGAGAATCTAGCAAATATCCAATTCTGTGTTGAAATAATCATAAAAACAAGACCTAATATAGACATATTTACAATATAATCACTTTCAGGGAATAACGCCCTCATTTTATCTTTCCCAAGGTAAGCCAGTATAATTGGCACTATATTCACAGCAACCCTAAGTATATTGGCACCACCTTCATGAAATTCCTTATATTGACCATATTGAGTATTTCCAATAGCCGAAAATAAAATTTCCGAAAACTGATTAAAACCTATTACTACACATACCGCTAAAAAAAGGAGCAAATATGTCGTTCCTGACCAGGCTTTTTTTCTTACAAAAAAGTATATTGGCATTAAAACTAATGCACTTGCATGAAATGTTGATGCACATAATACAATTAATGTATATTTTTTCCATTTTCCTTCGAAAATATATTTTGTAGCAGCAAAAATAATTGCAGCGGCTAAATATTGCCTAATCCCATTCATTGATGTTAAATACATACCCGACGTAATATAAACATATAAACTCAATTCAATTAGTCTTGAATATTTATATAGTGTTGCTACAATGAGTACATTTGTTATCAATGCTGTAGTAAAAACCATTACTTGAGGATTATCCGTATATTTTTTCAAAACCATTTGAAAAATATTAAAGCCCATGTCTTTATTAGTTTGAACATATTCCCAATTAAACTCCGTTATTTTATATGCATGCATATAAAAATAAGTATCCCCAATATTATTTCGAAGCCCCGCCACCAACACAAGAGATAAAGCCGCCATTATAATCAACAGCCTATTGGGCTTTATCAATGTAAGACTATTAGTCACTGGTATAGCAAAATACCTTGCAAAAAATGCGAGCATGAATACTATAGCAAGATTCATCCAAAGTATGGTCATTATTCTGTCCTCTCATTTAATTACTAAATAAGTCTCTACATGTTTACTTTCATTTTTGTTTTCATTGTAATATAACTATAAAGGATAGCCCCAAATGGCAGTGCACAAAGTGTCAGTCCTTTACATGGCGATTCTTGTATAAACTTTCTATTTCTCGATATGAAACTACTAGATACATAATGTATAGCTTGCCTATACTTAAATAGTCGATTAGTAAATGGTAATTTCATAAGTTCCTTGCGATAAAAAGCAAAACCTTTTGGGTTTCTACGATATTGGTTTAGCATATTCATTGATGATCCATCAGCCATGTATTCCACATAACAAAGCGCTTCGTTCATTAGTAACATCTCATACTGTTGATCTAACATGTAATATTTGTATGCTAACCCTACATATTTTTCATTTTTAAAAATTGGGTATGGATATTTCTTAGTCAATTCTGTGCGATAGACCAATTTTTTATCACCTGTGACACCATGTTTATTGTAAAGATCAAAAAGCGTGGAGTGTTTAAGGTTCTCTGGTAACTTTGAGCCAATTATTTGTCCATTTGTATACAAATCCAATCCAATTATCCCGCTAACTTCTTCATTTCCATAGCTACTCCAAAAAGAAAGGATTTTTTCTACCGCTTCATCGGGCATATAATCATCAGAATCAATACAAACATTTAACTCCGTATCAATCATTTCATATGCTGTATTATGAGCACCATGCATCCCTTGATTTTGTTGCCAATGATACTTAATTTTGATATGTTTTTCAGCAATCCAGCTATCCACCAATTCTTTTGTGTTATCACTAGATCCATCATCTATTATTAACCATACAAAATCCTTACATGTTTGATGTTTTAAACTCTCATAACAATTTGCAAGACAATATGCTCTATTATAAGTAGGGGTGAAAATCGTTAAATTCTTCAAATTACTCACCTCGAAAGTACAGAATAATAGTCTTGAGTTAATTCAGCCGTATGTTTTATATCGTATCCTTTTGCGAATACTACTTGAGTTGGTGTTTTCCTCGAAAAATTACTAGTTTCTATATTTTTCATTTTTTCTATCCAAGCAAATTTATCTGTTAGAGAAACATGTTCAACTAAATTCATTCCCAAGTCCACCTCTTTCGTAATAGTATCAGATATAATACAAGGTAAACCAACTCCTTGCGCCTCTATGAGAGTGAGTGGCAATCCCTCATGTATGGATGGAAAAACAAATACATCAAATGCTTGAAGTATCCTTTCTATATCGTCTCGTATCCCGAGAAACCGTATATGCTTCTCCATATTCAATTCCCTTACTTTATTTTCAATTCCCACGCGAAGCGGCCCTTCGCCAGCTAATAAAAGAATTGAATCCGGCTTAAATCGAGTTAACTGCGCGAATAATTCTATAAGGTAAGCATGATTTTTTTGATGAGCAAATCTTCCAACATGACCTACAACAAGAGTATCTTTCTCAATTTGTAATTCTTCTCTTACTTGTTTTCGTATGTCTGGACAGAACAAAAATCTATCACAATCAATTCCATTTTTTAAGATTCTAGCTACATCGGCTTTATCCGCAAATAGCCATCTGGCAGCAGCATTTGAACATGCTAACAAATGTGTTGCACATATGGCTATTGATTTTCCCGCATACCATTTATAGATTTTTGCAGCAATACCACCCTCACTACTAGTATTATGACTATGCGCAATCCTAACTGGCACCCTTGCTTTTTTAGCTGAACGAAGTACAAATCCGCTCATTTTATCTATATGTGAATGAACGATTTTATATTGCGTATGGGTACTAAAGAAATTATCTAGCGCCTTTATATAGCCCCTATGACCAACATCTGTAACATATGGAATTCTATGAATTTCCCCGCCTAACTTTACTATTTCTTCATCAAACACTCCTTCTTTACAAGTTAAAAAATCAAATTGTACTTTTGAGCGGTCTATATTACGATACAAATTCATAATTAAAGTTTCGGCTCCGCCTCTATTCATATTTACGACTACATGTAGTACTCTCAATGGAGTGCCCAATTTAAATCCTCCATTTCATCCATATATGTTGTATAAATTTCTTTTTTCTCTTTTAACACTTCGTTAACTGAATATTTACTTGTAATAATAGTACGCCCACACCGTCCAAACTGAGCTTGTAATTTAATACTTTTAGAAATAGAATTTATTCTTTCAGACATCGTCTTTATATCATCACGATCTATAATCCAACCATTTTTATTATGAATAATTAACTCCCTATGTCCCCGATTGTCAGTGGCGATAACTGGAAGTCCACAAGCCATAGCTTCCATAATATTAACTGGTAAACCTTCCCGGTAACTCGATGCAACAGCTAGGTCACACATCTGCAGCAAAGGGGCTATATCATTTCTATAACCAAGAAAATGCACCATACTACTCACACCTAGTTGAGCCGCTATATTTTTGCACTCCTTCATTAAAGGCCCTTCACCAGCAAGTAGTAGCTTCGCATGCGGAATTTCATTTTTTAATTGTGCCAATGATTGAATTAAGAAGCTTTGATTTTTGTTCTTATTAAATTCAGCTGCATAAAACATTAAAAAATCTTCAGAATTATAACCATTTTTATGTCTTAATTGCTCCTTTTCACTTTCATTAACAGGAATATATCGTTCTATATCTACTCCTACACCATGAACGAGTTTAATACTTCCCGCCTGAAATCGATGCTTTACTGCTAAACTGTAATCTTCTTGATTAATTGTTAGAAGACAATCCGTAGTAGTAGCTAAAATTCTTTCGATTGGATAGTATAAGAGCCAATTTATGAATGATGATCCTTTACAAAAATGAAATCCATGCGCTGTATATATAACCTTTGTGCCTTCTCTCCGCACTTTTCTAGCAGCTAGACGAGCAATTGCTCCTCCCATAGGCGTATGACAATGAATGATATTATATTTATTTTGATGAATAATTGATGTAAGTTTTTTATATGCATGAAAGTTTTGTACGCTAATCGGTGATCTTTGAAGAGGAATATTATATTTTTGAGTTACGTACGGAAGATGTATATTCCCATTCGCTGCAACATGCACTTCCCATCCTTGGTCTGCAAACCATTTCAAATACGGTAAATGAAAAGCTTTAAAATGATAATCCACAGTTGCACAAAACAGAATTTTTTTAGACACCATCCCACGCACCCGTCTTATAATAATTTTTTGCTATTAACCTGATACTGGTATTAATAGTTTTAAAGTTTTTCGCTGATTCACTAAATTTAACAATCGCTTTCTTAATTCCATCTCATCTAACTCTGTATATTCCAAAATTAACTTTTCTATTTCTTCTATACGAACATTCATTTCTTGCCCTACATAAATTCTCGGGTGAACTTGCTTCTCATTCATTTCATCTTCTTTTAGTAATTCTTCAAAAAGCTTCTCTCCTGGGCGTATACCGGTAAATTCTATTCCTATTTCATCCAAAGAGTTTCCTGATAATCGAATGAGATTTTTAGCAAGATCAACTATTTTTACTGGTTCTCCCATATCCAGCACAAAAATTTCTCCTCCTTTAGCTAGCGCCCCAGCTTGCACTACGAGTCTTGATGCCTCCGGAATTGTCATAAAATAACGAACCATATCAGGATGAGTAACTGTAATTGGTCCACCATTTTGAATTTGTTTCTTAAATAAAGGTATGACGCTTCCGCGGCTACCTAATACATTTCCAAAACGTACTGTAACAAACTTTGTATGACTTATTTTATCTTTGTGCTGAATGACCATCTCAGCTAATTTCTTTGTTGCACCCATAACACTCGTCGGGTTCACCGCTTTATCGGAAGAAATCATAACAAACGTTCCTACTCCATGTGTTCTCGCTGCCTCTGCTATATTCATAGTTCCAATCAAATTATTTTTAACAGCCTCTTCAGGATTGTTCTCCATTAATGGTACATGTTTATGTGCGGCTGCATGATATACAACATTTGGAAGATGTTTATTCATTATTAAATGCATCTTCTTTTCATCTTGTATATCCGCGATTTCTGGAATAAACACGCCTCTCATATCGTTATATTTTTCATTTAATTCCATTTCTATGGAATAAATACTGTTTTCTCCATGCCCTAATAAAATCAATTTTTTCGGTTTAAATTTCGCAACTTGTCTACAAATTTCCGAACCAATTGATCCACCTGCACCAGTAACTAAAATGACTTTATCCGTTATATAATCTGAAATAATTTCCACATCTAACTCTACAGGATCTCGCCCTAATAAATCTTCTACTTGAACATCTCTAAATTCATTTACTGAAACCTTACCTGTTACTAAGTCTTCTAACATGGGAAGGATTTGAGTTTTTACTTTTGTTTTTAAACAATCTTTTAAAATAACATTTCTCTCTCTCTTGTTTAACGAAGGAATTGCCAAGATAACTATCTCAATATTCAGTTTTTTAATAACATAATCAATTTGATTCATACCACCTATTACTGGAATCCCCCAAATATCAAGATTATGCTTTTTGACATTATCATCAATAAACGCGACTGGCATTAATTCAGCAGTATTATTCTTCAACAACTGCCTTGCAACCATCGTCCCAGCTGATCCAGCACCAACAATTAACGTTCTTTTTTTATCACCCTTCTTTACATAATAAATATCTCTGTACATTCTCCAAATAAAGCGGGAACCACCAATTAATAAAATATGAATCATCCAAGTTACAACTAACAATCGAAAATACATTTTTTGCATAATGATTTGCTGTACAACCGCTGTAGTAAGTATTGAAAATGTAACGACCTTGCATATAATTAGCAACTCTCCTATACTTGCATATTCCAAAGCTTTTTTATACAATTTATAAACAAAAGCAAATAAATGATGACTAACTAATAGAGTGATAGAGCTAATAACTGATGATAAAGTGATAACACTAAAGCTAGCATTTACAAAAAAATAACTAAAAAAAACTGCACTTAATACAATCAGTGAATCCATTAAAAGCAATAACGATATCCTCCGGCGATACGTCATATAACTTCCTCCTTTAATCAATTCCTTACTGAACTCTTTCAAAGTTAAAGTTTCTAACTATATACTCTTTATTAAAAGTACATAGCTAGAAACTTTAATAAAATATGGGCATCTAACCCTCCCTCACATTACACTTTTGATGACTCGCATCTAAGGTTGCTTTCACAACCCACAGCATAATCGAGTGCCTCCATTGATAGCGGTCAGGAGACATCACCACATCACAATTCTATTATTCTTTCTTTATAACGAACATTTTTATGTAAGAAGGTTAAATTTATTATTCTAATCCCCTTTATACTTTCCCATTCAAAATTGCACCCAATATTCTGCTTTTCGTAAAACTTAGCGCTCTTTTCGTTTCAAGCGCATCTTCGCTCACAGTACGATTATATCGGATCACCAAAAGTACTCCTTCACACTTATCAACTAATACACTCGTATCTGTTACTTCTAATACAGGGGAAGAATCAAATAATATGATGTCATACCGTTCCATTGCCTTTTGAATTAACATATCCATCTCACCTGAACCAAGTACTTCAGATGGATTGAATGGTACTGGACCGCTAGTTAATATATCAAGACGTTCCATCTCTGTTTTTTTTACAGCGCCTTCTAAATTTGTTTTTCCGTTCAATATATCAGTTAATCCAACTGTATTTTCTACTCCAAACATTTCCTGAATCGTGGGTTTTCGTAAATTTGCATCTACTATCAATACTTTTTCACCTTTTTGTGCTATTGAGACTGCTAAATTAACTGTAATCGTTGATTTTCCTTCACCATACCTTGGAGAAGTAATAACTATAGTTCTGCTTTTATGAATAGACGAAGATAATTGAAGGTTTGTTCGAAGCGAACGATACTGCTCCGAAATTTTCGATCTTGGAGCTGTATAAGCAATTATACTTTCTCCTTTAACTTTATTTGTTTTTCGTCTATTTTTGTAGGCCACTCCGTTCCATCCCCCAGTACCACTGTATTTTTTTTACTGAATTTGTCTTCCGTATTTTTCCTATTCATTTTAGAAATCCCGCCCAAAACAGGGACATCTAACAATTGCTCAATTCGTCGTTCCGATTTGATTCTATCATCAAATGAATCCAATAAAAAAATAAAACCGATACTGAGCACCATACCTACAGAGAACGCAATTAGTATCGTCTTAAGGTGATTTATATTTATAGGCATCGAATGTTTTTGAACTGGGTCTTCTGGTAATATACTCACATTATTAAAATTTAGTATATTTGCTACTTCTTTCTTATAAACAGCCGCTGTCGTATTTGCAATTTTATGTGCAAGTACAGGATCAATATCCACTACATTTATTCTCATAATCTGAGAGCCTTGTACACTTTCTATACTTATTTGTCCACTTAATGCACCTGCAGATCTGTTAATATTTAATTCAGCCGCTACTTTTTCTAATATTACAGGCTCATTTACCATCGCTTTTAATGTATTCATCGTTTCAGCATTAGCTTGAACAATAACCCTTGCTGAGGAGGCATACAAAGGTGTTTTCATATACATACTATACATCGCTCCTCCTACGGTTGTGAGAGTCGTAAACAACAGTAGTATCCATACCCTTTTCCATATAACAGTAAATAGATTTTTTAAATTTATTTCCTTATTCATTACTTCTCCCCCTCATTTAATACCAATGAGATTCCAGTTGACATTCCCATAAAAAACAGAAATAAAAGTAATATGTTTTATTTTTTAAATATACAAACATTTCTAATTAATGCCATTTTAGTTCTTTATACAGAACGAGTCAACATAAATTATTCTTGTTAAATGACTTCTTAATTACACCTCATAAATTACGACAATATTCACTGCAATTCATTGTAGATAAATGACGAAAAAGCCCTGATATCGTAGTATCAGGGCTTTTTTTCTTAGTATAGAGATGTATTTCGATTACGTTCTCATTAGTGAACTTGCTTGCGGAATAAATAGTTTAACATGATGCTTTATTTCATATCACCATGTCCCAAAATTTTTTGTTTAACATCTGATAAATCCTTCGCCAACGAACTAAACGCTTTTGCTTGTTCTTCAATGACTTGTTGGTTTTTTTCAATAACTTTTTGATATTGTTCTTCGCGCTGTTCATTCTTTTTTTGTGTAGTAATAAGCATCCACACAAATAACGCTGCGAATGCTCCTTGTTGAATCATTGAATTTAAGATCTGCTCTTCTATTATTCTCACTCCTTTTCTAATCTAAATAATTACTCATTCGAGTGACTCTAATCTTTTATCATCTTTTAACACCAATATGTCCTTATAGCTATCTCTGTCTTATAATTCTTGCTAAAGCTATCTTTTATGTCATAACTTTATAAAATACAAAAACAGTTACTACTGGAATTTTTATCGAATATCTACAATGTCAAAGTGTTCCTCAGGTGTCCAACGGTTCCCACCAATATCAATCCAGCCTTCTTTACGGAAGAATACTGTAAGGGGTTCTTTTGAAGTAATACGTCCTTTGTATGAGCCGTTAATTCCATCATAAAAGTTTACTCCATATCCTTCTGGGTATTTTGATATTGCTTTGAAAGGTCTCCAATAATAATGCTCCGCTTTTACCCAACGGCTTCTACCTAAATCTAACCACACATCATTATCTTCTCCCCAGTACGCATTCCAGTACAATACTTCTGCTGCTGTTGTAAAGTTCCCCTGATAGTTGCCATGTGGTCTATCATGATAGTTAATACCATAACCTTCCCAGTATATTGACTTTGCGAACCCAATCCCTTCTGGTTGCGGTGTACCAACAACGCCACCTTTACCTGTAAACCATTCAAGAGATTTTTCTCCGTTTAAGTAATTTAAATCTACATTACCAGATACGCCCGCAAGACTACCACTTTCCGTATACTGCCATAAATCACAGTTATAGGCTGGTTTATTTCCATAACGTGGAATCCAAAGGAAATCCGCATTCACAGTATTTAGTCCATAGCTTGTATACATGTGATGTGATACATATAGACCTATTTTCCAGCCAGCTGCACGGCATGTATCAATAAATGCCTGTGAAGCTTTCGCTAAGTTAACTGCTCCACAACTTGCTAATGTATCATCTTCCACATCTAATACTAAAAATTTCGCTTCTTTGTCAGCGCGCGCCATAAAATCATTCGCTTCTACAATAGCATCCTGAACACTTACATAACATCCATAAGCATAGTGTGCAAATGGGACACCATAGTCTTTACAACCTTGTACATACTCTTTATAACGTGTATCAATTGTCCTTGATCCATACTGTACACGTATAATAGCAAGTTCAAGCTCTTTACTAGCTGCCGCCCAATTTATTGAACCATTGTGATGAGATAAATCTGCAATTTTCTTCATTTCTATTCCTCTTCTTTCCTATATCAAAATTTATGAATAAAAAAACAACTCTTAATAGAGTTGTTTTTTTATCGAATATCTACAATGTCAAAGTGTTCCTCAGGTGCCCAACTATTCCCACCGATATCAATCCAGCCTTCTTTACGGAAGAATACTGTAAGAGGTTCTTTTGAAGTAATACGTCCTTTGTATGAGCCGTTAATTCCATCATAAAAGTTTACTCCATATCCTTCTGGATATTTTGATATTGCTTTGAAAGGTCTCCAATAATAATGCTCCGCTTTTACCCAACGGCTTCTACCTAAATCTAACCACACATCATTATCTTCTCCCCAGTACGCACCCCAGTATAATACTTCTGCTGCTGTTGTAAAGCTTCCCTGATAGTTGCCATGTGGTCTATCATGATAGTTAATACCATAACCTTCCCAGTATATTGACTTTGCGAACCCAATTCCTTCTGGTTGCGGTGTACCAACAGCGCCACCTTTCCCCAAGTAGTCTAATGGATTCACAGCATTACTCTTATTAATATTCCAGCCGCCTTTATGCATTTCAAAATGTAAGTGCTGACCATAAGCCTGTCCCGTTTCTCCCATAACCCCAATTGTTTGTCCTTGTGTAACAGAATCGCCTTCTTTAACTGTACGAGAACCACTTCGCATGTGAGCGTATACAGTTTCCCATGTAACTCCATTAATATTATGAACAATCATAATACATTCACCGTAACTAGATGAAAAATACGAACGACTAACTTTCCCACTAGCCGCTGCATAAATCGGATGATAGCCTGCTTCAGCAAGATCTACCCCATGATGATCTGGTCTGTCACCTCTAAAACCACTTGTTACTCTCGTTGTATTTGTTGGATAAATAAATGTTGCCATATGAATCTTCCTTTCTATTTTATATTGTCTATATTTATTATTTTTAGATATATTGTAGGTTTTCCAACCTTAAAACGAACAAAACAGAGAATTTCTCCATTGTTATCTACCATCAAAATATTATTCTTTTAACCATAAGTTAAATATTATTAAGATTACCAAAGACTCTTGAAAAACTATTATTTTATATGACTAATTCTTCTTTCCTACATTACAGTTTACGTATAAAAAACAACTCTTGGTAGAGTTGTTTTTTTATCGAATATCTACAATATCAAAGTGTTCCTCAGGTGCCCAACTATTCCCACCAATATCAATCCAGCCTTCTTTACGGAAGAATACTGTAAGGGGTTCTTTTGAAGTGATACGGCCTTTATATGAACCGTTAATTCCATCGTAAAAGTTTACTCCATATCCTTCTGGGTATTTTGATATTGCTTTGAAAGGTCTCCAATAATAATGCTCCGCTTTTACCCAACGGCTTCTACCTAAATCTAACCACACATCATTATCTTCTCCCCAGTACGCACCCCAGTATAATACTTCTGCTGCTGTTGTAAAGTTTCCCTGATAGTTGCCATGTGGTCTATCATGATAGTTAATACCATAGCCTTCCCAGTATATTGACTTCGCGAACCCAATTCCTTCTGGTTGTGGAACACCGCCTGCATTAAAATCTACATATTGTTTAACAATTTCAGCGTAGAAAAAATTACCGCCATTTTTATATCGATAACCACCATTGTACGCAACTGCGATAGGATGACTATATTTAACCATAGCACCAGTTTTATTTCCAAGCGATGGTGCAACCACTGTTTTAGAATATTGATCTGCCACCGGTAATGAATGTTGTTTATTGTTAGAAGCTAACCAACGAAGGTAAGCTCGTCCAAAATTATATGATTGAACAATAGCACTTAAATCTGTAATACCATTCTTCTTTGCATCATCAAAGGCTCCTTTTAAATGCTTTACCCCGTAATACACTGAATCTTTAGGATTCTTGATTGTATTCATCGCCCACCCTTGTGATTCACTTGACTGCATAATATCCGGTGTTGTTTCAGAGTTCCCTCCACTTTCCACCATAATAATTCCAAGTACGTAAGGAACTAACTCAGAAACACCTTGTGCAGCACATTCACTTTCTACCATTGATTGCCAACGTAACACTTGTTGTGGCAGATTCTTTGTTTTAACTGAAGCAGCTAGTATACTCATTACTAATCATCTCCTTATTCCACTATTATTTTTGTCTAAAAAACTACTACTTTACTACATATGGTTATCAGCCCAATACTCATTAATTTATAAAATTACTTCATGTTGCTCACCTTCTTTCACAACAAAAAGAGCAGCCATAAAAATAGTTGCTCTTTCGTCGAAATCTTATATTACTACTATAAATCACTTTTTCAATACTTTCTGTACACCGCATGTACCCTACAAAAAGGTAACATTAAAATCCATCTAAAAACTTGACAATTTTTCTTATTTCAGCGTGTTTGCGTCGAATATAGCCTGTACTATAATGCAATTCAAATGCTATTTGTTCTAAGGTCATTCCATCAATATATTTCATTTTAAGTATTTGATGATCCAGTCCTGCAAACTTATTCATCAAAAGCTTTAAATCAAATTCTTCATTCATCTTATGAGCTAATTCATATTCAATTGCTTCAATCCGGTCTTCTACCTTAGCCCCTTCCGACTCAGCGGTTAATCGTACATTTTGCAAGTCCCCACTAGTCCAGCGCTTTAATTCCGCTTTTGATTTGTCTAAGTTGTATTCTAAATAAGCGATTTCTTCTTCTAACTTCTTATAATCTTTGAGCCATTCAAACATCTGACGATTCACCTACTTCCTTTTTGTAAATTTAAATACTACTAATTTAATAAAACTTATATCCTTATTGGCTTTTTCAATCTTTGTTATTTGTAGAACATCTTTCATTTAATAAACACAACCATTTCCTACTATTTATAAATTCATTTTCTCTTTAGAATTCCAATACTGTAATTAACTCCTGAATAGATAATGAAAAACACCCTTCGAACAATCCTTGTAAGACATTAATAATCAAACAGAAATCACAAATTGTTAATACTTGCTCCAAACATTCACGAATATCTTCAAAGATGTTTAATATACATCAAACATTTTTGAAGAATATAATCATTTAATCTTAGCATTAAGATAATACATTTTTAAACACCAAAGTCGTCGACCATTTTATCTTTTCTTAAGACTTATATTTATTTAATACCTCTTTTAATCTCTCACGCTCTTCCTCAGTGTACTGCGCGGGTTTTCTTTCCACTTCTTGATTCGTGTGTTCGTCATCTTTATATAACCAATCTGGGACAAGCTCTTTTCTAGTCGAATAATTTCTACCTGATTCATTAAATTTCTTATTCTTACTCATTTTGAAACGTCTATCTAGCGCGGTCACATCAGCAAATGTTTTAACTTTTTGCTCCTTCCAATTACTCAATATAGCTTTAACGTAGTTCCATCTTGGTGCATTCTCATCAATAGCTTTATTAGTTGCATACTGAATTAACTCACTACTAAACAAATCACAAAAATCGCCTAACTCCGTAAATGCAATTTCACTTAACGGAATGCCTCTCTCTTTTAAAAAATTATAATTTTTTTTAAACTCTCTACCGAATAATATATGAGATTCTAATTTATCCTTATCATCATGATTAGTATTTTGTATTTTAGTATTTAGTTTATTGATATTTAGTAGTGTCGGATTTTCCTCATATGGCTTTCCTACATCTTGCTTTTCCACTTGTGGAATTCTCTTTTGTGGTGTTTCATAAATTTCCGTATCCCATCTTTTAATTTTTTTTGTATGTTCATCACGAACGGGATAACGCTTTACATACCCTAATTCTTTTAGTTCTTTAAAACCTGTACGTAATGAATCTTCTCCATCCTTTGCATGTTGAGCTAATTCACTAATATGAAAAGTCCAATCATCTGGTAGTGTAAGTGTATAAGCCAAAATTCCTTTTGCCTTCCATGACAACCTTTTATCTTTTAAACCAGTATTATTTATGACGGAATAATTACTATCTTTTTTCACTCGAATAATCCCCATACTAGTCACCTCATAAATTCTCAAAATCGATATTCAATGTTATACTTATTCAGAGATATTTTTTTATAGAATCCGCTGCAACGGATTCTTTTTTTATGTACTCATTTAAATCCATCATGCTATCCATATTTTTTCTCCTAAATCTTTCTTATTCCTCAAATTCAACATCAACTTGAATTTCGATATTCATAGAAATTTCTTGTGTTATACGAATAACATTTGGACTTATTCCTTTTTGGATAAGCTTTTTAATCTGCTGTTTTGCGGCATCTTTTGTTTTAAATTCACTGACAGTTGGTAGACCTACTAAATTGCCAGTAATCACTAAAATTTTCCGTTGCATGTTTCTTCCTCCTATTGAAATTCTGCCATATTTATTTGTGAGTTTTTAACTTTAATTTCTTCATTTAAAACTGTTGGAATTGAATATTCTTCATTAATTATTTGTATAGCTCTATCCAAATGATTACGTTTAATAGCTTTATAACTATTCACACCAAACTCTCGATGTAATTGACTATAAATATCGCTATACAGCTTTTTTCTAAGACTGTTATCCTGATAAGAATTCGAATTTTTACCCCCCAATAACAAAAAACCTAACCTTTTTACAGCCTTTGTTATTTCGTCACATTCAATGGCGTATAGCGGAGCGTTTTCTCGTAACCCCTTCACTTCAGTCTTAATCTCTTGTATTTCTTGCGTATGTCCTTCTAAAGCTGCAAACGTTAACTTTAGGACTCCCATAGCATCCTTTGGTATTTTGTTCTGACTTTGTATATACCTCCTCATCCGTTTGAACTCTTCAATACATTTTATTTTCGTTTGCACAGCTTCTCTAGAGTTATACCCCATAGCAAGTAATACGAAAGCTTCTTCAGTTAAATTGTATTTAGACATGCGCTCACCCTGTGAATTGATATAAGTGGACTCGTAAGAATTTCCTTGCGCAAATTCTTCACCCGCATATACAATATTTTTACAATATCCTCCAAAACGTAGTAATGATCTTTCCCGAACGTTTTCGCAATTACCAAACTATCCGTTACTACCTCACCATTAACTTCAAATACTAGTTCACTATGTACTAATACTTCGGTTAAGTGATCCATTCTGATCTCCTCCTCATCTTTAATTTTCAATTACCTTCCTTACATTTACATACCCTTGCATCAAGTGTTATTATTTACCAGTTTTCTTGGGCATTAACCAATCCTCAACATTCAAATTATGTGATTTAATATAAAATATTTCCTTAACTCTCCAATAAAGCTTTGCTTAATAATTTCGTTATTGAGTTAAAAATTCAATATTTTATGTTCCAAAAAAGTAGGGTTTCTTTTCACACTACAATTCGGCTTGTTTTCTTCAAATTCAAAAAGATATTCTAAATTATGATCAGGAAAAAAGGTTTCCTTAATTTCAAGAGCCTCATCATAATAAAAACGAAATTTACCATTAATTTTGTCGCACACTGTTGCGTAGCGAAGATTCAGATGCGAAGAGATTTGGGTAATTACAATCCCTTTTCTCGCCATCTCTGCACGCAGATTCGGATACATTAGCTCACCTCCTTAATTTTTATACGAAATTGCGTTTATTTACACTTTAATATATACGCATTTCCGTACAAAGTCAATGATATAATAGGGAAATACACTCAATATCGTACAAAACACTATTTACTTATAAATTCAGCTAAGTTATGATAGTAACAAACATACTCAATATCGTATACATTTTATAAGAAGGATGGTGAAGTTTATGGAAAAAGCAAAGATTGTAACACGCTTAATAAAAGAAGCTGGATATAGCAAAAGAGCTTTCGCAGAAAAAATCGGGCTCCCTCCCACAACACTGCAATCAATGTTATCAAGAGGAATCGGTAAAGCATCTGTTGATAATGTAATAAAAGTTTGTAAGGGATTAGGGATCACTACTGATGATTTAGAGGTGCTCACAACTAAAGGGGATAATACAGTTAAAGAAGAAGTTTCTATTTATGAAACCATTCAAAACGACCAATCAAACATTATCCATATCCCAATCATTGGTTCTGTCGCAGCCGGTACACCTATATTCGCCGAAGAAAATATCGAGGGTTATTTACCAATGCTAAGTACATTTTTAAATAAGCGTAAAAAGTATTTTTATCTTACTGTAAAAGGCACTAGCATGAATCTCGAATTCCCTGATGGTTCTTATGTTCTGGTAGAAGAAACTCCTTATGTTGAGAATGGGCAAATTGCTGTTGTAAAAGTCAATGGTTATGATGCAACTGTGAAAAAAATCTCAAAATCTGGAAGCATCATTACTTTAATACCATTGAGTAATGATCCTATCCATGAACCACAGACTTACGACCTTTCAGCTGAAGATGTAAAAATCATTGGTCGCGTTGTACAAGCAGTAAAAAATTATTAAATTTTTAGCGCTAGCAATTTATTGAAAAAAGAACCGATTCTAATAAAGGTTTATTGAAATTACCATCCCTATTATTAAGATACTCTTATACTGAAGATTTTTAGTGGCTGTTTTGTGGTTTCTTTTCATTTTGCGCCACTTGAAGTTAACTTTATAAAAAAGAAAAAAGCCCTGATACCGTAGTATCAGGGCTTTTTTCTCTCTTAGTATAGAGACATATATTGATCGCGTTCCCATTGGTGAACTTGTGTGCGGAAGATATCCCACTCAATTTCTTTTGCTTCGATGAAGTGCTCAAGTAAATGTTCTCCTAGTGCACTGCATACTACTTCATTAGATTGTAATGTAACTAACGCTTGCGCTAATGTTGCTGGTAAGTCAACGATACCTGCTTCTTCGCGCTCTTCTTTTGTCATTACATAGATGTTACGGTCTACTGCAGCTGGTGGAGTTAATTTATTTTTAATTCCGTCAAGACCTGCAGCTAATAATGTAGCCATTACTAGATATGGGTTTGCAGCTGGGTCAACACTACGTACTTCTACGCGTGTACTAATACCACGAGATGCAGGGATACGTACTAATGGGCTACGGTTTTGTGCAGACCATGCTACGTAACAAGGAGCTTCATATCCAGGTACTAAACGTTTGTAAGAGTTTACAGTTGGGTTTGCTACCGCTGTAAATGCTGGTGCATGTTTTAAAATACCTGCGATAAAGTGACGAGCATCATCACTTAATTGTAAATCACCGTTTTGATCGAAGAATACGTTCTCACCATTTTTAAATAGTGATAAGTTACAGTGCATACCTGAACCGTTCACACCGTATAATGGTTTTGGCATAAATGTTGCATGTAAACCATGTTTACGAGCAATTGTTTTTACAACAAGTTTGAATGTTTGAATGTCATCACATGAGCGAATTGCATTTGCATATTTAAAGTCAATTTCGTGTTGACCTGGTGCAACTTCATGGTGAGACGCTTCAATTTCAAAGCCCATTTCTTCAAGCTCAAGAACGATATCACGACGACAGTTTTCCCCTAGATCCATCGGCGCAAGGTCGAAGTATCCACCGTTATCGTTTAATTCTAATGTTGGATTTCCTTTTTCATCAACTTTGAATAGGAAGAATTCTGGCTCTGGTCCAAGATTGAAATCTGAGAATCCTAAAGCTTCCATTTCTTTTAATACACGTTTTAAATTGTTACGTGGATCTCCGTCAAATGGAGCACCATCTGCAGTATAAATATCACAGATTAAACGAGCTACTTTACCTTTTTCAGCTGTCCAAGGGAAAATTACCCAAGTATCTAAATCCGGATATAAATACATATCAGATTCTTCAATACGTACGAAACCTTCAATAGAAGATCCATCAAACATCATTTTGTTATCAAGAGCTTTTGTTAATTGGCTCACTGGAATTTCTACGTTTTTAATTACTCCTAAAAGGTCCGTAAATTGCAGACGGATATACTTTACATTCTCTTCTTTCGCCAAACGGAAAATATCTTCTTTTGTGTACCTAGCCATTATAAATTCCTCCTTAGTCCCTCTAAACACCTTCAGAATCAGTTATCTTTAGTGAAAAAACCTTGAAATGTCACCTTGTCGCAATGAAGTTCGATTAAATCTACCTGTATGTTGTAGTTCATCTCGAAGTATTTTGCGAAGCTCCGTTTTTGAAATTTCTTTCGTTTCTTCTTTTACTTTCACTGCTTCTGTTTGATTTTCTTTCATTAGTAACACTTGCTTAATACCAGCCATATTTAAGCCTTGATCTAATAAATCTTTAATCTCTAACAACTTATCTACATCGTTAAATGAAAATAATCTACGATTCCCCTTTGTACGGGTTGGAGAAACAAGATTGTGCTCTTCATAGTAGCGAATTTGACGTGCAGACAATTGTGTTAAATCCATAACAATACCAATAGGAAACAGCGGGGCAGAACGTCTATCTTCTTTCATTGTTTCAGTTCCTCCTTCGCCTTAACTGCTTCTCATTTTATATTATGTTATGTTTAGTGTCAATAGATGTTAGCTTTTCTTACATGATTTTTTAAAGTTTTTTTTCATTCTTTTTTCTAATGGCACAAATCATTACTTTTACACGAAAAAAGCTGCCGAAATCGACAGCTTCCCTTTAAGAAATTGTTAATAATTTTTTTTCGATTAACGCATCAATCGCAGAACAAATTGCAATCTTCACATGAGAATACGTTAATCCACCCTGTACATAAGCAACGTAAGGCGGACGAATTGGGCCATCAGCCGACAATTCAATACTTGCACCTTGAATAAACGTTCCCGCAGCCATAATTACATCATCTTCATAACCCGGCATATAGTTTGCGTACGGAGTGAAATGAGAATTAATCGGAGATGCATATTGAATCGCTTGACAAAAGGCAATCATACGATCTTTATCATCGAATTGAACAGATTGAATTAAGTCCGTTCTTGGCGCATTCCACGCTGGTGACGTGTTCATTCCTAACTTTTCTAAAAATGCCGCTGTAAAGATTGCACCTTTTAGTGCTTGTCCCGCTACATGCGGCGCTAAGAAGAACCCTTGGTACATTTCTTGTAAACTGTATAAAGATGCCCCTGCTTCAGCACCAATCCCTGGAGATGTTAAACGATATGCACATGCTTCAACATATTGTTCTTTCCCAACAATGTAACCACCAGTTTTAACGATTCCACCGCCTGGGTTTTTAATAAGCGAGCCCGCCATTAAATCTGCACCTACATGGCACGGCTCTTGTTCTTCAATAAACTCGCCATAACAGTTGTCAACAAATACAACTACATCAGGTTTAATTTCCTTAACAAACGAAATCATCTCTTTAATTTGAGAAATAGTAAACGACGGACGAGTAGCATATCCCTTTGAGCGCTGAATACCAATCATCTTCGTATTACTATGAATCGCAGCCGCAACAGCTTCAAAGTCCACAAGCCCCTCTTCCGTTAACGAAACTGCGTTATAACCGATATTATATTCTTTAAATGACCCTACACCTTTTCCGCGTACACCAACGATTTCCTCTAACGTATCATACGGTTTCCCCGTTATGTATAGTAGCTCATCTCCCGGACGTAAAATACCAAATAAAGCTGTTGAAATCGCATGAGTCCCCGAAATAATTTGCGGACGAACAAGACCCGCTTCCGCTCCAAATACATCAGCATACACTTTTTCTAATGTGTCACGACCAATATCGTCATATCCATAGCCAGTCGTTGGAATAAAATGCGAGTCACTAATTTTATGTTTACGAAAACTTTCTAATACACGAAATTGATTACTTTCAATCACTTCATCTGCACGTTTATGCACTTCTGTAATTTGACTTTCTACTTCTTTTACAATAGGAGCCATTTTTTCTCCATTTTTTAAACGATCAAACATTATCATTTTCTCCTTCTTCCACTAAAAATCTCTTTAACTGCCCATTATATGGCGAATAGGCAAATATATATCCTGTACAACTATATACAAATTTATCTTCCAGAAATTCCATCTTTGTTAATAGAGTTTCCGTCTTTAATAACGTTAACAACTTACCTTCACTCGGAGGAATCTCCACTTGATATGGATCCATTTCTTCCTTCATTTTCGTTTCTATCGCTTCTTTTATATGTAATAAATCGATTTCTTCAAAAGCACTAGTCATTAAGAAGTCGCTTTTCGGAAACGGAATAAAATTTTGATGTAATGCATCTTTTTTATTGTATAACGTAATAATCGGAATATGATTAATTTCAAGTTCTGACAATAACTTCTTTACCGTTTTCTCATGCCCTACATAGTTTGGATCTGCAGAATCAACAACATGTAAAATAACATCTGCTTCACCAGCTTCTTCTAGTGTTGAACGAAAAGCTGCAATTAACGACGTAGGTAAATCTTGTATAAAACCAACCGTATCAGTTAGCAACACTGTATAACCAGAAGGTAACGGCATCTTCCTTGTTGTCGGATCTAACGTTGCAAACAATAAGTTTTCTTCAAACGTATCCGCTTCCGTTAATCTATTAAATAGCGTCGATTTCCCTGCATTTGTATATCCTATTAATGAAACTTGAAATACTTTATTGTCTTTTCTTCTCTCACGGTATCTTTTTCGATGTTCCACAACAACCGCAAGTTGTTTCTTTATTTCATCAATACGCGATCGAATATGACGACGATCCGTCTCAAGTTTCGTCTCACCCGGCCCTCTTGTTCCAATACCACCACCAAGACGTGATAAAGACAAACCTTGCCCCATTAGACGCGGCATTGTATATTGCAACTGGGCTAACTCCACTTGAAGCTTACCCTCTCTCGACTTCGCACGTTGCGCAAAAATATCTAATATGAGTTGCGTTCGATCGATTACTCTTGCATCTAATACTGAGGATAAATTCCGAATTTGACTCGGCGTTAACTCGTTATTAAATATAATAACATCCGGCTCTAATTCTTCTGTTAACATTGTAAGCTCTTCTAATTTACCTTTACCTATATAAGTCACTGGATGAAACTTCGGTCGTTTTTGCGTTGTTGACACTAACACTTTCGCTCGCGCAGTCTTTGCTAACGATGCAAGTTCTTTCATGGAATGCATAAACTGTTCATCGTCATCTTGCTGTAATTGACAGCCTACTAATATGACTTTTTCTTTTTCTTCCATCAAATATGTTCACTCATCCTTTTCGAAATTTAAACCTTCTAATATAATAGCAGAGGAAGCACATTTCATCTAGTTAGCGGGGGAGAAAATTCATGGCATGGGAGATTTTTAGCATCATAGGCACAATCGCATTCGCACTAAGCGGAGCCATTGTTGCAATGGAAGAGGATTATGACATTTTCGGGGTGTATATTTTAGGAATGGCAACCGCATTTGGGGGAGGTGCCCTTCGTAATTTACTAATCGGTTATCCGATTGTCGCGTTTTGGCAACAAGACATGTTATTCCAAATCGCACTTTTATCAATGACAATTATTTTTCTTTTTCCAAATAAATTAATTAAACATTGGAAAAAATGGGAAAACATTACTGACGCTATCGGCTTATCAGCATTCGCCATACAAGGGGCATTATATGCTCAAAAACTAAATTTACCCATTAGCGCTACAATCGTAGCAGCTGTTTTAACCGGTATTGGCGGCGGGATTATTCGCGATCTTTTAGCCCGTAGAAAACCTCTCGTCCTTCGAGCTGAAGTATATGCTTTTTGGACGATTCTAGCAGGCTTCTTAATTGGGGCTCAAATTATTGTTAGTGATTGGGCTCTTTACACCTTATTCATTTTAATTGTTTGCTTCCGCATGCTTTCTATTCATTACAAATGGCATTTACCGCATCGACGTATCGACACAAACGAACGTTCAATGCATAAATAGCAATTCTAACCTCTTTACATATCGTAAAGAGGTTTTTCTTTTCTAACGATTTTTTCTTTACTTAATGTTTATACTAATTTTTAAAGTGAGGTGAATACAAATGACAAACCACGTTAATAAAGGAGCTCAAAAAAGCTCAGTAAACCAATTTGGGCACGATTCTAATTCAGCACACGAAAAGAGCGCTAAAATGGAACGTTTCCATAAATCTCACCAAGAAAAAGAAAAAAAAGAATAAACGAACATATGCACAAAAAACAGACGCACAGTTTATGTACTGTGCGTCTCCTCTTCCAACATTAAATCAACACTTGATATTCCAATTAAATCATACTTATCATACGTATCTTCTTGCAACAACCGCATAGCCTGTGTACGAATCGATTTTTCAACAATATTCCGTACGTATCGGCCATTACTAAACGATGTAATTTGCGACGAATACTTTACAGCATGTAAATGATCTCTAAATTTCCATTCCGCTTCCTTTGATAACTGGTATTCACGCTCTTCATACATTCTCTTCCCAATTTCCAACAACTGATTTACCGAATAATCCGCAAACTCAATAATAAACGGAAAACGAGATTGCAGTCCTGGATTTAATGAAAGGAAGTGATTCATCTCTCTTGAATACCCAGCCAAAATCAATACAAAACCATGTTGTTTATCCTCCATATGCTTTACGAGCGTATCAATTGCTTCCTTTCCAAAATCCTTCTCTCCACCTCGAGCTAAAGAATACGCCTCATCAATAAACAAAATACCTCCCATTGCTTTTTTTATTAAATCTCTTGTTTTTTGAGCCGTATGGCCAATGTATTCTCCTACAAGATCAGCACGTTCCGCTTCAACTAAATGCCCTTTTGATAGAATATTCATCTCAAACAACAATTTCCCTATCATTCTAGCAACAGTTGTCTTTCCTGTACCTGGATTCCCTTTAAACAACATATGGAGTACTTGCTTCTCAGATTTCAATCCCATTTCTTGTCTTTTTTTATTTACATAAATCCAAGCATATATTTCTTTTATTATCTTTTTTATATCATCCATCCCAACGAGTTTCCCCATCTCTTCTTCAATTCTTTGCAGCATCTCATGTTTAATTGTAGTTTCATTTGAAATTTCCGTTTTATTTTCTGATGCTGGTAAAGAAATTTTCTTTCGATGGTTTAACACAATATTAATTTGATTATTATTTTTCTTTCGCATCGATTGTTCCATACAATCACCTCATTTTATCCCGCAATTTGCAGGCAGTAAGACTCCCACCTCAAAATTCAGCGAATGCGAGGAAGTTAGGCGGGGGATAACTGCCCGTAAATGCCCGATTGGTGTGGGCTGATAATCAGCGGAGGATGAACACCCCCCCACTGATTAAAGTTTCACTTTATCCACTCAACACATATTATTATTCCCGTCCTTCTTACAAATGCCTATTTTCAGAAAAATTTGCTATAATATAAGAAATAATTAAGGTGGTGGGACTATGGAGACAACGGAATTCCATGATACAATACAAGCCTTTTCTATTTTTTTATTGAATAAAGGCCGAAAAACCTCAACCATTAAACGTTATGTTTATGACATTGAAGATTTCGGACATTGGTTAGAAAAAAACAAAAAGCTCCCTTCCAGTAATATATGGGCTACACTTTGTACAAAAGACTACGAAGATTACTTTTCCGACTTAAAAACGAATCGAAACTACTCAGAAAAGACGATGCATCGTGTATTTATTGTACTAAATAGAATGAATCATTTCCTAAACATCCCTAATCCATTAAAGAATATGGAAATTTCCATTCAACCAGATCGCGCACTACGAAATGAAGATTTTATTTCATCTAATGAAGAAAAAAAATTAAAGCGTATCGTCACTTCATTGGAAGGACTATCAGAAAAACAACGTCCTGTACGACCTTTATTGATGGATCGTAATATCACTATTTTAAACCTATTAATTGACTATGGTTTATCCCTACAAGAGCTTACAGCATTAACTATGTATCATGTTCACTTTGAAACTAATACATTATCTATCCCAGCAACCGCAGGAGTAGAAAGAACGATTACATTAACAAAAGAAGACAAAAAGCAATTATACACATACTACAAAAGCATCCCTGAACCCGTTCGTCCAAAATACCATAGTAATGACCCACTGTTTGTCGCATTCGATTTTAACCGCGGAACATACAGATGGGTATACGAAAATGATTCACCGAAGGGATTAACAGAAATCGCTATCCAAAAAATGATTCGCCTTGAAGTAGCTAGAGCTAATTTACGCAAAGGAATCTCAGGGCAACACTTTCGTAACACCTATATTTTAAACTTAATAAAAAAAGAAACGCCGGAATCAGAAATTATAAAACTAGCTGGATTCAAATCAAAAGTTTCACTAAAACGATATTATAAATACGCAGAAAATAGAAAAAACGCCTTATTGTAAGGCGTTTTTTCTATTTTTTCTTTAAACAAACGATTTTATTATGACCATTTAACTAATTTTTGCATCTACTATGATGAGTTTCATTCACATTCTCATTAGAAAGGAGCGATTTAATGTCTCGTTATGACGACAGTCAAAACAAATTCTCCAAACCATGCTTTCCAAGTAGTGCCGGACGAATCTTAAACACACCATCCATCCCAATTTCTAAAGCACAAATTAGAACATTTCGAGCGATTATTAACGATTTAATTAAAATAATTCCAAAACTTTTCGCTAATCCATCCCCTAAAAACATCGAAGATTTAATTGATACATTAAACCTACTAAGTAAGTTCATCTGTTCGCTAGACGCTACTTCCTCCCTGAAAGCGCAAGGATTAGCTATTATAAAAAACTTAATAACTATATTAAGAAATCCAACCTTCGTAGCAAGTGCTGTATTTGTTGAACTCCAAATTTTAATTAATTATTTACTTTACATTACAAAGTTATTCCGAATCGATCATTGTACACTCCAAGAACTCCTTAAATTAATTGCAGAGTTACAAACTACTCTAGTTAATTCAGCTTCGTTCGGCAGAGGGCCTACTGGACCTCGAGGTAACACGGGCGCTACTGGTGCTACTGGACCTACTGGACCTCGAGGTAACACGGGCGCTACCGGTGCTACTGGACCTACTGGACCTCGAGGTAACACGGGCGCTACCGGTGCTACTGGACCTACTGGACCTCGAGGTAACACGGGCGCTACTGGTGCTACTGGACCTACTGGACCTCGAGGTAACACGGGCGCTACCGGTGCTACTGGACCTACTGGACCTCGAGGTAACACGGGCGCTACCGGTGCTACTGGACCTACTGGACCTCGAGGTAACACGGGCGCTACCGGTGCTACTGGACCTACTGGACCTCGAGGTAACACGGGCGCTACTGGACCTACTGGACCTCGAGGTAACACGGGCTCTACCGGTGCTACTGGACCTACTGGACCTCGAGGTAACACGGGCGCTACCGGTGCCACGGGCGCTACTGGACCTCAAGGTGTTCAAGGTAACACTGGCGCTACTGGTGCTACCGGTGCCACGGGCGCTACTGGACCTCAAGGTGTTCAAGGTAACACTGGCGCTACTGGTGCTACCGGTGCCACGGGCGCTACTGGACCTCAAGGTGTTCAAGGTAACACTGGCGCTACTGGTGCTACCGGTGCCACGGGACCTCAAGGTGCTCAAGGTAACACTGGCGCTACTGGACCTCAAGGTGTTCAAGGTAACACAGGGGCTACTGGTGCCACGGGCGCTACCGGACCTCAAGGCGTTCAAGGTAACACAGGGGCTACTGGTGCTACTGGTGCCACGGGACCTCAAGGTATTCAAGGTAACACAGGGGCTACTGGTGCCACGGGACCTCAAGGTATTCAAGGTAACACGGGGGCTACCGGTGCCACTGGCGCTACTGGACCTCAAGGCGTTCAAGGTAACACGGGGGCTACCGGTGCCACTGGCGCTACTGGACCTCAAGGCGTTCAAGGTAACACAGGTGCCACGGGTGCTACTGGACCTCAAGGTAACACAGGGGCTACTGGCGCTACTGGTGCCACTGGACCTCAAGGTGTTCAAGGTAACACAGGTGCTACTGGTGCCACTGGCGCTACTGGACCTCAAGGCGTTCAAGGTAACACAGGTGCTACTGGGGCTACCGGTGCCACTGGCGCTACTGGACCTCAAGGTGTTCAAGGTAACACTGGTGCCACGGGTGCTACTGGACCTCAAGGTAACACAGGTGCTACTGGTGCTACTGGTGCCACTGGCGCTACTGGACCTCAAGGCGTTCAAGGTAACACGGGGGCTACCGGTGCCACTGGCGCTACTGGACCTCAAGGTGTTCAAGGTAACACTGGTGCCACGGGTGCTACTGGACCTCAAGGTAACACTGGTGCTACTGGCGCTACTGGTGCCACTGGACCTCAAGGTGTTCAAGGTAACACTGGTGCTACTGGTGCCACGGGCGCTACTGGACCTCAAGGCGTTCAAGGTAACACTGGTGCTACTGGTGCCACGGGCGCTACTGGACCTCAAGGTGTTCAAGGTAACACAGGTGCTACTGGTGCCACGGGCGCTACCGGACCTCAAGGCGTTCAAGGTAACACTGGTGCTACTGGTGCTACTGGTGCCACGGGACCTCAAGGTATTCAAGGTAACACAGGGGCTACTGGTGCCACGGGACCTCAAGGTATTCAAGGTAACACGGGGGCTACCGGTGCCACGGGCGCTACTGGACCTCAAGGCGTTCAAGGTAACACAGGTGCCACGGGGGCTACTGGACCTCAAGGTAACACAGGTGCTACTGGCGCTACTGGTGCCACTGGACCTCAAGGTGTTCAAGGTAACACAGGTGCCACGGGGGCTACTGGACCTCAAGGTAACACAGGTGCTACTGGCGCTACTGGTGCCACTGGACCTCAAGGTGTTCAAGGTAACACTGGTGCTACTGGTGCCACTGGCGCTACTGGACCTCAAGGTGTTCAAGGTAACACAGGTGCCACGGGTGCTACTGGACCTCAAGGTAACACAGGTGCTACTGGCGCTACTGGTGCCACTGGACCTCAAGGTGTTCAAGGTAACACAGGTGCTACTGGCGCTACTGGTATAGGAGTTACCGGACCTACTGGACCTTCTGGTGGACCTACTGGACCTACTGGACCTCAAGGTGTTCAAGGTAACACGGGGGCTACGGGGGCTACCGGACCTCAAGGTGCTCAAGGTAACACAGGCGCTACCGGGCCTCAAGGTGCTCAAGGTAACACAGGCGCTACCGGGCCTCAAGGTATTCAAGGTAACACGGGTGCTACTGGTGCCACGGGGCCTCAAGGCGCTCAAGGTAACACAGGCGCTACTGGCGCTACCGGACCTCAAGGCGTTCAAGGTAACACGGGCGCTACTGGACCTCAAGGCGCTCAAGGTAACACAGGCGCTACTGGCGCTACCGGACCTCAAGGCGTTCAAGGTAACACAGGTGCTACTGGTGCTACCGGACCTCAAGGCGCTCAAGGTAACACAGGCGCTACTGGCGCTACCGGACCTCAAGGCGTTCAAGGTAACACAGGTGCTACTGGTGCTACCGGACCTCAAGGCGTTCAAGGTAACACAGGTGCTACTGGTGCTACCGGACCTCAAGGTGTTCAAGGTATCCAAGGACCAACGGGTGCCACTGGCGCTACTGGTATAGGAGTTACTGGACCAACCGGACCTTCTGGCGGACCTACTGGGCCTACTGGACCTACTGGACCTAGCTTCCCTGTAGCAACAATTGTTGTAACAAATAACATTCAACAAACAGTACTGCAATTTAATAACTTTATTTTTAGTACTGCAATTAACGTAAACAATATGATCTTTAACGGCACAAATACAGTTACTGTTATTAACGCTGGCATTTATGTAATTAGCGTATCCATCGCTACAACTGCGCCAGGATGTGCTCCACTTGGAGTAGGAATTTCAATTAATGGAGCAGTCGCAACTGACAACTTCTCTTCAAGTTTAATAGGTGACTCACTTTCATTTACTACAATTGAAACGTTAGCAGCTGGTGCAAACATCTCTGTCCAATCTACTCTTAACGAGATTACGATCCCTGCAACAGGAAATACTAACATTCGCCTTACTGTATTTAGAATCGCTTAAATTTCACTATGTATTGTTTATGACAAATAAAAAAAGAGCGAGAAACTCGCTCTTTTTTTGTTATGTACAATAATTCATTACTACTCTAATTCAATCGAAACATTTTTTTGTGGTACGAATGTAGAAATTGCATGTTTATAAATAAGCTGTTGCTTACCTTCTGTTTCCAGTAGGACTGTAAAATTATCAAATCCTTTAATTAATCCACGAAGCTGGAAACCATTTAATAAGTACAGCGTAACAAACGTATTTTCTTTACGGAGTTGATTTAAAAACTGATCTTGAATATTGATTGATTGCTTCATGTCGAATCCTCCTCTTTTTCTCTACTTACTATTATTCGACTTTAGTTGTAACTTTCCTTCTATGTATCGTAAAATTTCTGACGTTTTTTCACCATCTGTAACATCAAACCATGTGACATCCATTTTATTACGGAACCACGTTAATTGACGTTTTGCATAACGACGTGAATTCGTCTTTAATTGTGATACCGCTTCTTCTAAAGAGACACGATTCTCAAAATAATCATATACCTCTTTATACCCAATCGCTTGAATAGATTGACAATCTCTTATCCCACGATTATACAGCCCTTCTACTTCCTCTAATAAACCTTGTTCCATCATTAAATCCACTCGTAAGTTAATGCGATCGTATAGCATTTCTCGATCCATTGTCAAGCCAATTAATGAAACATCATATAATAACTCGTTTTCTTGTTTTTCGAGTTGATCACTCATTTTTTCGCCCGTCGTGTGGAAAATTTCTAACGCCCGAATGACACGACGCACATTATTAGCATGAATACGCTCCGCGCTTTCTGGATCTACTTCTTGCAATTTTTCATGTACATATTCCACACCACGTTCTTGAGCTAGCTTTTCCATTTGCTCTCGGTATATAGCATCACCAGCATCATCTGTAAACTGATAATCGAATAAAACTGATTGTATATAAAGACCGGTTCCACCAACAATAATCGGTAATTTACCCCGCTCTGTAATTTCTCGAATATGTTTACGAACACGTTCTTGAAATTCTGCGACAGAAAATGAATCTTCCGGATCTTTTATATCGACCATATAATGTGGAATTCCGTCCATCTCTTCTTTTGTCACCTTTGCTGTTCCAATGTCCATCGTGCGATAAATCTGCATGGAATCTCCACTTATAATTTCACCATTCAACGCTTTGGCAAGGTCAATACTTAACTTCGTCTTTCCAACAGCAGTTGGTCCAATGATGACAGCAACCTTTTCGCGTTGCATTTCTCCCATATCATTCAACTCTCTTTATGTAATATACTCCATCTATTGATTATATCCAATCTTAACAATTTTAACGGTACGATTGCAAGTTCTTTCATTCTGGTACATGAAATTTCATATAAAAAAGAACATAGTTTGTCCAATTCTGCATACACATGATAAAAAATAGCTTTGAGAGGATGAGTTGACTATGAAACAATCTACCATCAATTTTTCATCTTTAACAAAAGACCTTATTTTAGCCACTGCTACAAAAGAACAAAACTGTTCACAAGAAGAATTATACTTCGCTCTAAATTGTTTGCTACGTTCTTTTCATTCTACGCTCCAAGAAACAACATTACATCCAGAAAATAAAAATACAGAGTATATGCAGACTCAATTTTGCAGTGCATATAAAATTCTTACAGGTACAACTATTTATCCCTTTCAATAATCCATAAAAAGCGGTTGCTTGAAAATATGTAAGCAACCGCTTTTTAAATTAATACATATACACTATTGTATAACTTTCACTTTTACAGACTTACGGCCCCAGCTATTAGCACTACCATCTGAGCCCACTAATACATCAATACGATTTCCTTTAATAGCACCACCAGTATCTCCAGCAATCGCTTCTCCATATCCTTCTACCCATACTTTCGATCCAAGTGGAATTACCTTTGGATCAACAGCAATTACTTTCATATTTGGATTCGCTGTTAAATCATGCCCCATTGCAGTTAATACACGACCACCATACGTACCATTCTCACTTGGATTTGCTGTATACGCCGTCGCTTCTACTGTTATTTCACGTCCACCAGCAGGGGCACTTGTTTGAGTAGATTTCGCAACTTGTTTCGTAGTTGACTGCTGTTTTACCACAGGTTTATTTGATTCTACATTCTTAACAGACTCTTTGCTCTTAACTGCTTTATTATTTTTAACCGGCGTATTTACTCTTTCCGGCACTTCTTCTTGCGTTACAACTTCTTTCTTTTCAATTACCGGTGCCGTCCCTGTTAAAAATGGCACGTGAACATATGCAACTTTTCCATTGTAGTCGAATTGTAACCATTCATTTTGAACTTGATTTGTCGTTTCAATCAAATCATTTTTATTAAATTTACCAAGAATTTCAGAGTCAGTATTCGCTCCAGCACGAATATTTAATACATTCGCAGTTACATAATACGTACTTTTAGTAAATTCAGCACTTACAAATGCTTCTTTACCGTCTAATTTAATTTTCGACCATCCGTTTTCTGTATTTATAACATCTAATTTATTTCCACTTAACATTTTACCTACAAGCTTTGACTCTACATTTGGGTTTTCTCTCACATTTAATACGTCTGTTGTTACAATCGTTTCTGCTTTCGCAGAACCTGCAAAAATCCCAAGACCAAAAACTGCCGCTGTTGCTATACCTAATAATTTTTTCATGAATAGCCTCCATTTGCTTTGTTTTCGTATTTTCATTATAGCAACAGATTTTTTAGTTTTTTAGAAATCACACAATTACAAAGCATTCGTAATATACGATTAACGAGTTGTAACATAAATTTCCATATTAATAAAATGCCTTTTCAATAGAAACCCCAATATTTTTCATATATTTTCCACATACAAGCATGAAAATTTTTTTCCAAAAAAAATTACAGTATTACTGTTTTGTTACAAAAAAACCATATTCCATTACATCTTTTACCATAAAACATCATTCTCCAATTATTAATCTCTTTTTTTGTAATAAAAAAGAGTAACTTATAGTAGCTACTCCTTTTTCATTTGTTATTTAACTTTCTTTTTCCAAATTCCCATCATAAGAGCAGAAATAGCTGTCCCTACTAGTATAGAGAAAATATATAGCAACGGTTTATTTACTAATGCTATAACAAATAACCCACCATGTGGTGCCGGTAATGTAATTTGGAATAACATAGATAACGCACCTGCAATACTTGAACCAACAACACAACTTACAATTACTCGAATCGGATCTGCAGCTGCAAATGGAATTGCACCTTCTGTAATAAACGATGCTCCCATAATATAATTTGTTAAACCAGATTTACGTTCCGCTTCTGTAAACTTTGTTTTAAAGAATGTAGTTGCAAATGCAATTGCAAGTGGCGGTACCATACCACCAGCCATAACAGCAGAGTGAACTCCAAAGTTCTGCGCTTCTATTGCAGCAATACCAAATGTAAATGCGGCTTTATTAATTGGACCACCCATATCGATTGCCATCATACCACCTAAAATAAGACCTAGTAATATAGCATTTGTACCGTTCAAACCATTTAACCATCCTGTTAACATTTCATTCAATGCTACTACAGGTGGATTTACTACTTTTTGCATTACAACTCCTGTAATTAACAATCCAAAGACTGGATATAACAAAACAGGTTTAATTCCTTCTAACTGCGCTGGTAATCCTGAAAATAATCTTTTCAATCCTAAAACAACATATCCAGCTAAGAAACCAGCAATTAATCCACCTAAAAACCCAGCATTCGCATGTGCCGCTAAAAATCCTCCGACAACACCAGGCATAAAACCAGGACGATCAGCAATAGAACTCGCAATAAATCCAGCTAAAATTGGTACAAGGAATAAAAACGCCCCTGTTTTTCCTCCACCAATAGACATGAACAATTCAGCTAATGGACCTTCCGCCTTTATACCACCAAACGAAAACGCTAGCGCTATTAAAATTCCACCGCCAACAACAAACGGAAGCATATTACTTACACCGCTCATTAAATGCTTATAAATTCCTAATCCTTTTTCCTTCTCTATACTCTCTGACTTCCCATTCTCTTTTACACCTTTAAAGATTGGTGCATCTTGTTTGACAGCTCGATTAAGAAGCTTTTCCGTTTTTCTAATCCCATCAGCTACTGGCACTTGAATGACATGTTTTCCAGCAAAACGATTCACTTCTACTTGTTTATCTGCCGCAACGATAATGGCCGTTGCACGTTCAATGTCCTCTTTCGTTAAACCGTTTTTTATACCTGTTGATCCGTTCGTTTCAACTTTAATCGCAATCCCTAACTCTGCCGCTTTCGCTTTCAAACTATCAGCAGCCATATATGTGTGAGCGATTCCAGTCGGACAAGCTGTAACAGCTAATACGTATGGTTCATCCCCTTCTGGTTTCGCTACTTCAACTTCTTCTTCTTTTTCATTCTCTTTTTCATCAAATAAGCGAAGAAGCTCCTCTTCATCCTTCGCTTCTAATAATTGCTTGCGAAAGCCTTCATCCATTAATAATGTAGAAAGACGGGACAACGTTTCTAAATGTGTATTATTCGCTCCTTCACTTGCAGCAATCATAAAGAATAAATGTGCAGGCTGTCCGTCAAGCGATTCATAATTGATACCGCTTACACTTCTACCAAAACAAATCGCCGGTTGCTTAACAGCCTTCGTCTTCGCATGAGGTATGGCAATGCCTTCCCCAATTCCAGTCGTACTTTGGGACTCCCGCTTTAAAATAGCTTCTTTAAATTCCGTTTTACTATTTAAACGATTTGCCCCACTTAATTTCTCAACTAATTCATCTATGACAGCTTCTTTATTTGAAGCTGTCAAATTCATAATGACTGTATCCCTTTTTAATAGTTCTGTAATTTTCATATGTTACTTCCCCCTATCGCTTAACTACAATTACTTGCGACAATAATTCTTCTACTTTTTCCTTTTTACATAAATCTGCCGAAAATGCTGTTGCACTCCCTGTTGCAACGCCATATTGGAATGCCTTTTCAATTTCTTTTGTCTGTTCGTATTTACCTACAAATCCAGCAACGAGAGAATCTCCTGCCCCAACTGAATTAATAACAACACCTTTTGGAACAGTTGCTTCATATATACCTTCTGCCGTAAATAATAAAGCTCCATCTCCGGCCATTGATACAATAACGTTCTCTACACCTTGTTCGACTAATTTTCTTCCATACGGTAAAATCTCTTCTACCGTTGAAAGCTCCACTCCAAATAACTCACCAAGTTCATGATGATTTGGCTTTATTAAAAATGGCTTATTTTTAATTACATGTTGCAGTGCACTTCCACTTGCATCTACTACTACACGAATACCTTTTTCAGCTCCAAACGCAGCAATTGATTCATAAAAGGTATTTTGAATAGAAGCCGGTATACTTCCAGCAAGTACAACACAATCTTCACGTTGCATACTTTCAATTTTTTTCATCAATTGTCCAAACTGTTCTTTTGTCACAATAGGACCTTGTCCATTTAATTCTGTTTCTTCTTCCCCTTTTATTTTTACATTAATTCTAGTATCTTCATCTACTTGGACGAAATTTGTTGTTACACCTTCATCATGTAATACATCTTGAATAAACTGACCAGTAAATCCACCAGTAAATCCAAGTGCAACATTTTCAACACCTAAACGATGAAGAACGCGAGAAACATTAATCCCTTTTCCTCCAGGGAACTTCATATCTTTCTCTGCCCGATTTACTGTGCCTAAATCGAAAGAATTAACTTGTACTACATAATCAATAGATGGGTTTAAAGTAACTGTATAGATCATTGTTTATCAGCCTCAATTACATTGGTTTGTCTTTTATATTTTTCTAAATCAATTTCTAAATGGTTTGTAATAATATTTGCATCTTCAACATTGGCAATTTTCGCAAACGCAACTTCTGAAAACTTACTTTCATCAATTAAGAAATACCCTTCGTTCGCTAATGTTAATGCCATTTGTTTTAAAAGCGCTTCTTCTGGATCTGGTGTTGTAAAACCAAACTGTTCATGTACGCCATTCGCTCCTAAAAAACATTTATCAAAGCGATACTTCTGCATACTTTCCTGTGCCATCGCACCAATTAAAGCCTTCGTCCTACTCTTCATCATTCCGCCTAGTAAATACGCACGAATATTATTTTCAACTAAAGCTTCAATATGCATAAGTCCATTCGTCACGACAGTAACATCTTTATTTATTAGAAATGGAATCATTTCAAATGTTGTACTTCCTGCATCTAAATAAATACAATCCCCTTGTTCCACAATAGTAGCTGCATACTTAGCAATTTGATGTTTTATTTGAATGTTTTTGGATGATTTTTCAGTCATCGTTGGCTCCTGTCCCTTTGCTGTTAAAACAGAGGCACCACCATGAACTCTTTTTAATAACCTTTGTTTTTCTAATTGTGCTAAATCACGACGAATTGTTGATTCAGAGCTTTCTGTTCTTTCAACTAATTGCTGTAATTTAACTACTTTCTGTTCTTTTACAAGTTGCAATATCATTTGATGACGTTCAGGAGTTAACATTTTACTCACCTCTTCTTTGATTACAGTATAATGAAAACGATCACAAAAATCAACCATATACATTCATAAATAATCAAAAACAATCAAAAACAGTTATAGACAACAAAAAAGAAACCCATTTGATTGTTATATCAAATGGGTTTCTTTTCTCGATTCACTTATAAAGAAGCTTTATATATGTTTAAAACATCATCTTTATTTAATTTTTTAAAGTTACCAAATTCACCATAAGCCATCGCTTTATCCGCCATTAAATCAATTTCATTTTCTCCAATAGTATAATCAGATAATGCTACTGGCGCCTCAATTGAAGTCCAAAATTGACGCAGTGCCTCAATTCCTTCTAACGCCACTTCTTTATCTGTTTTGCCATCTGTTTCTATATCAAATACACGAATAGCGAACTGTTTAAAACGACTTACATTTTCATCTATAACATGCTTCATCCAATTCGGGAATAGAATTGCAAGGCCGCCGCCGTGTGGTATGTCATGAACAGCAGAAACTGCATGCTCAATATTATGAGTTGCCCAGTCTCCTTTTACTCCCATTGCTAAAATGCCGTTTAACGCCATAGTACCGCAATATAAAATTGTTTCCCTATGCTCATAATTTTCTAGATCACTTAAAAGCTTAGGAGCTGTTTCAATTACTGTTCTTAAAACAGATTCACAATAACGATCTTGTAGTTCTGTATTTGTTCCATGATGGAAATATTGCTCTAATACGTGTGACATAATATCTACCATACCGTAAATTGTTTGATCTTTCGGTACAGACGCAGTATGAACTGGATCTAAGATTGAAAACTGCGGGAAAGTAACCGGGCTACCCCAGCCGTATTTTTCATTCGTTTCCCAGTTTGTAATTACCGAGCCTGCATTCATTTCAGATCCTGTTGCTGCAAGAGTAAGTACAGTACCAAATGGTAATGCCTCGCTAGCAAATGCTTTTTTCGTTACAATATCCCATACATCTCCATCGTACTTACTACCAGCGGCAATCGCTTTCGTACAGTCGATTACACTTCCTCCACCAACTGCTAAAATAAATTCGACACCATTTTCTTTACAAATTTGAATCCCTTTTTTTACTGTTGATACACGAGGATTCGGTTCAACACCAGTCAATTCAAATACTTCCGCATTTATATCTTTTAAAATAGAAATTACATTATCATATATACCGTTTCTTTTAATGCTGCCTCCTCCATATACGAGAAGAACTTTTTTACCGAACTGTGGAATTTCAGTTTTTAACTGCTCTAATTGTCCTTTACCGAAAATAAGTTTTGTCGGATTACGAAATACAAAATTTTGCATATCTTTTTACCATCCCTTCTATTTAAAAAGCAACTATACTTTTGTATACCATATTTTTTTCATTTCACAAAAATATTTGCTTAACAAAAAAATCCCAGCCTTTAGGGCTGAGATTTTTTATTGATAATAAGGTGAGATCATTAAGTAAACAATAACACCAGATAGACTTACATATAGCCAAATTGGCATCGTCCATCGTACAATTTTACGGTGACGTGTTAATTGATTCGTAAAACCAAATACAAGTGCGAACAATGCAAGTGGTACAATAATTGCCGCAAGGATAATATGTGTAATTAAAATGATGAAGTACACATATTTAATAAATCCTTCCCCGCCAAAATGTGTTGCTGGCGCCAAGTAATGATACGATAAATACGAAACACAGAATAGCAAAGTCGTCGTGAATGCCGCAAGAATGAAACCACGGTGCATTTTCACATTCTTTTTAATAATAGAGTATAAAGCTGCTAATAAGAATACGAACGTAAAGCTATTAAAAATTGCATTTAACATTGGTAAAATCGTTACATCAAAATGTACTTCTCCTTCATAGCCAACAGGTCCAAAGAACAAAAATAAAATAATCGCATTTACAATTACAGAAAGCGTTATCACAATAGGAGCATAGCTTTTCTGATTTGTTGATTGATCCACCAAAATGGTCACTCCCTCTTCCTTCAAATATGTATACGTAACCTCACTATTTTAACATATTATTCACAGTGTAAATGTGACAATAGTTTGACACAGTAAGACAAGACAAAGAAAAAAATCCTTCTTAATAAAACTTCTTAAGAAGGATTTTATCGCTTTATTATTCAAATAGCAATGCAATTAGTTTTTGTTAAAAAACGTATTGCTATATGCTTGAAAAATTTCAGATACTTGATATCCCATTAATGAAATTGCTGTTAATGAAAAGAAACCAATCATAAGAAATCGAAACCACATATAAATCTCCTCCTTGTATTTAGCTTAAAAAACGTTAGCTATATTACAAGTTACGTGGCACTCTTCATCATCACTTTCTTTCTTCTTTACAATTGCTGTTATAAATCGAATCATAAAGAATAGAACAAAAGGAATTTGTTCGTAATTCACCTTGGCATAGTTCAGCAACGGCTCGCGCTGCACATCGAACGGGGATGAGAAGGAATAGAACATACCTTGCTCTTCCATATATACAATTACAATTTTCATGCAAAATACTATTCCTAGAAACGAAACAATATCTTGCCATTCTGTCGTATATAACAGGTTATACAGCTCTAATACGTACTCTTCCATCATCATCCCCCCTTCCTTTTTTACCATTTTGCTCGCCTTCGTATAAAAAGTCAAGAAAAAAGTTTATATTCACTATGACAATAGTAATTACTCGTTTCTATGTTTATATATGATTCTTTTATAGCAATGATTGGGTGTAACTCTATTCCAAAACAATAAATTAGAATCGAACGGATTCTTCATTTCTACTTTTAGGTTTCAAAACTGTGCTATTTTTATTTCTATTAAAAATAAAATAAGAAAGTATTATAAGAACAGTAACAAGCATCGTTAAAAGTGCTTGTGGACGCAAAGATTCAATTGCAAGCATTGCAACTAAAACTGCTATAATAGCAGCAATTGTAACATACGTTACATATGGGAAAAGCCACATTTTCACTTTCAAATTTCTTTGTTCTACTTTTCCCATTTTTTTACGCATCTTTAAATGCGAAACTGCAATAACGAGATAAACGAGTAACGCGATCCCACCAGAAGCATTCACTAAAAATAAAAATACTTTATCTGGAGATATGTAACTAAAAACAACTCCAATATAAGCGAAGAAAGTTCCAAATAAAACTGCTCGAACTGGAACACCACTACTGTTCAATTTTAAAAACACCTTTGGAGCATCTCCTCTTTCTGCCATCGAAAAAAGCATTCTTGAGTTTGTATATAAGCCCGAATTTAAACAAGAGAGTACAGCTGTTAAAACGATAAAATTCATAATTTGTGCTGCCGCTGGTATTCCTATATGTTCAAGTACCGCTACAAATGGACTTTTTAGTATGTTTGCTGAATTCCACGGAAGGAGTGTAACGACTATAGCAATAGATCCAATGAAAAATACGAGAATACGCCAAATTACACTATTTGTTGCTGTTTTTACTGCTTTTACAGGCTCAGCAGACTCACCAGCCGCTACTGCTACAATCTCTGACCCCATAAATGAAAATATAACGACGGTAATTCCAAGCAGCACCGAACTTATCCCATTTGGCATAAATCCCCCTTGTCCTACTAAATTTGAAGTGCCAGGTGCTTCCGTTCCTGGTACAAATCCTAAAATAACAGCAAGTCCAAGACAAAGGAATAAGACGATACTTATTACTTTAATAAAAGAAAACCAATATTCAAACTCTCCAAATGATTTCACTGAAAAAACATTCGTCAACGTTAATAAAATCGTTAATATTAGGCTTAATAACCAGAGTGGGATGTCTGGAATCCAGTATTGAATAATACCAGCACCTGCTGTGGCTTCTATTGCAATAACAATTACCCAGAAAAACCAATATAGCCACCCAATTGTATACCCGGCCCATGGACCAATAGCTTCTCGTGCATATGTTGCAAATGAACCACTTGTCGGGTTAATAGCTGCCATTTCCCCCAACATTCTCATGACGAAAATGACTAAAAGTCCTGCTAATGCATATGAAACGATAGAACCTGGCCCGGCCGAATGTACAACTGCACCACTTCCAACAAACAAACCAGCCCCTATTACACCACCAATTGAGATCATCGTAATGTGGCGTATTTTTAGGTCTTTCTTAAGATTTTTATCCAAATCTTGTACATCCCCTTCCAAACTTTATTTTGAAATTTATGTAAGAGTATTATGCAAAAAACCTTGTCTTACATTTCTTAATATATCAAAATATTCTGAATTTAAAAATTATAAATCCACCTCCTTCATAAATTATTACATTAGGTTTAATAATTTTCCATACACAATTGTTGAGAAAATTATTAAACCTAACAAAAGATAAAATTTTCAGATATCATTAAAGAAACAAGATTATACATCTAGACAACTTTTCGTATAGGAGTGTTGATATGTTAAACAAGTTCAAATTCATTTGTTGTATGTTAGTAATTTTCTTACTGCTACCGCTAGCCCCCTTCCAAACAAAAGCAGCAAACAATTTAGGATCAAAATTACTCGTTGGATATTGGCATAACTTTGATAACGGTACTGGCATTATTAAATTAAAAGATGTTTCACCAAAATGGGATGTAATAAATGTATCTTTCGGTGAAACTGGTGGTGATCGTTCCACTGTTGAATTTTCCCCTGTGTATGGTACAGATGCAGAGTTCAAATCTGATATTTCCTATTTAAAAAGTAAAGGAAAAAAAGTAGTTCTTTCAATAGGTGGACAAAATGGAGTCGTTTTACTTCCTGACAATGCCGCTAAACAACGTTTTATTAATTCCATACAATCTCTAATCGATAAATACGGTTTTGATGGAATGGATATTGACCTTGAATCAGGTATTTACTTAAACGGCAATGACACTAATTTTAAAAACCCAACAACTCCTCAAATCGTGAATCTTATCTCAGCAATTCGAACGATTTCAGACCATTACGGCCCAGATTTCCTACTAAGCATGGCCCCTGAAACAGCTTATGTTCAAGGCGGGTATAGCGCATATGGAAGCATATGGGGTGCATATTTACCAATTATTTACGGAGTGAAAGACAAACTAACTTATATTCACGTTCAACACTATAATGCTGGTAGCGGCATTGGGATGGACGGTAATAATTATAATCAAGGAACCGCAGACTACGAGGTCGCGATGGCAGATATGCTCTTACATGGCTTTCCTGTAGGCGGTAATCCAAATAATATTTTCCCCGCTCTTCGTTCAGATCAAGTAATGATTGGACTTCCGGCGGCACCAGCAGCAGCTCCAAGTGGCGGGTATATTTCTCCAACTGAAATGAAAAAAGCTTTAAATTATATCATTAAAGGCGTTCCTTTCGGAGGAAAGTATAAGCTTTCTAATCAAAATGGCTACCCTGCATTTCGTGGTCTAATGTCTTGGTCCATTAATTGGGATGCAAAAAACAACTTTGAATTCTCCAATAACTACAGAACATATTTTGATGCTATTCCTTTGCAAAAATAATAAAAAACAGCACTAGGTTATATAAAGTAACCTATTGCTGTTTTTTATTTATGTAAATTACTTTTTCACATCCATATCTACAGTACGAAGAGATTCATCTCCATTTCGTAAATAGCTATTTACGAGACTTAAAAGTAACTTCCCACCAACTAACATTGCACGTTCATCAAAATCAAATTGAGGATGATGATGCGGATATGTTGCTCCTATTTCTTCATTACCCGCACCTGTGAAGAAAAATGCTCCTGGAACATGTTCTAAGTAGTATGCAAAATCTTCACCACCCATAATAGGCGGCACTTCAATGACCCTTTCTCTTCCAAGATCACGTTCTGCAACCTCCATAAAATGACTCGTTTCCTCTACATGATTTATTAATATTGGATAGCCACGTTTATATTGAATATTAACTTCAGCCTGAAGAGACTGACAAATCCCCTCAACAACTCGTCTAAATTCCTTCTCCATATATTCTCTTACTTCAGGATCTAACGTTCGAATGGTTCCTGTAAACGTAGCAGTATCCGCAATAATATTATCCGCTTGACCAGCATGGAATGTACCAACTGTTAAAACTACGGATTGAAGTGGATCGACTTTTCTACTAACTAACAGTTGCAACTGGTTAATAATTTGTGTTGCAACAATAATAGCATCTACAGTATGATGTGGCATACCTCCGTGACCACCTCGCCCTTGAACCTTCACCTCAAAAGAATCAGCTGCCGCCATCATTGCTCCTGCTTTCGCACCAACAATTCCTACAGGCATTTGAGAAGATACATGCGTACCAAAAACAACATCTACTCCTTCTAAACAACCATCCTCAATCATAGCGATAGCCCCGCCAGGCTCTTTCTCTTCTGCATGTTGGTGTATAAGAACTATTTTTCCAGAAAGTTGGTCTCTATGATCACTTAATATTTTTGCAACTCCTAAAAGTGTTGCTGTATGTCCATCATGGCCACAAGCGTGCATTACGCCCGGAACCTTTGATTTATATGAAACTTTCTTTTCATCTTGAATAGGTAGTGCATCAAAATCAGCACGCAACGCGATTGTCTTCCCAGATTTCCCACCTTCAATTACGCCGATGATTCCTCTTTCCCCGACATCTGTTTTCACATCAATATGAAAACTTTTTAAGATTGCAGCTATTTTTTTCGGTGTTTCTATTTCTTGAAACGATAGCTCTGGGTATTGATGAAAATCTCTTCGCCACGAAACCATTTGGTTATACAAACTTTCCAACTCTTTATGCCATGTTTCTATCATAGAAATTCCCCTTTCTTTTTTAACACTTTAAATTTAATTTACATAACATTCTGTATTTAATCAATAAAAAGGAGAACTTTCTCTGAAAGTCCTCCTACTATTCTAGAATCGTCTAATTACTATTTTGCTTCAACACAAATACTGAAAGTTCAGGTACACTCCAAAATCTAACCGGCATTCGGGTTGTCCCAATACCTCGATTTACATATAAATGTAACGGCTTATTCTTCCCTTCTAATTCATACATACCTTCAACATAGCTCTCAGCTAATTTTGTAGTAATTAATGGACCTATAAAAGGAATTTGAACTTGTCCTCCGTGACTATGCCCTGAAACTTGAAAATCAACTGGATAACAAGCTACTTTGTCTACAACATCCGGCTCATGTACTAATAGCATATTGAAATCTTGTTGCCTTACATGTTTTAAAGTCGCGTCTATTTGTGGCTTCCCTAATAAGAAATCATCCAAGCCTGATATTGTAATATATTTGCCGTTTCCCACTTTAATTTTCTGCACTTCATTTACTAATACAGAAAAACCAGCTTCCTCCATATACTTTTTATAAAACACACTACCACCCCCGCCCCTATCATGATTCCCAAACACAGCATATTTCCCTAAGGGAGCATTAATTTTCTGCAAAATAACCTTCGCTTCATCTTTTTCCGCACTATAAGATCCAAACTTATCTATTAAATCTCCTGTGAAAACAACTATATCTGGATGCAATTCATTCATCTTCTCCACCAAATTTTCTAGTTGTTTCAATGTAAACTCTGGTCCTAAATGTACATCTGAGAATTGCAATATTTTTTTATTATTAAACTCTTTAGGAATCGTCGGGGCTTCTATTTCATTCCACGTAACTGTTATTAGTTTTCGTTCTATTTCTGTCGCATAGAAATACAAGCTTACTGGAATCATTACTATACTTATGAAACTTATAATAAGTTTCTTTAAGATTGATTTTTTTTGTTCTTTTTTTACATGATGCGTATTCATGTTTTCACCTCTAGATGTAGTTTAAAATCCTTTTGTTACATTGATGTGACAACATGAAAAAAATTGGGGTTTCAACACGTTGTAGCAAATATGTTTGTTATCCCAGCTGCAATTTTTACCGGTCATGTAACTTGGATTGAATATTTCCCAAACTTCTTGTTTTCTTTGGGAATTTAGTAGGCGGTTTGTATTTTGTAGAACTACCTTATTTCATATCTTATAATAAGAAACTACCTACAAATAAAGAGAAGACTGAAATACAGAACAAATCTATATCCGCTTAAATGGAATGGTTATAAAGTAGGCTAAAAAATATTACAAATTTCATTTTTTTCGTGAATATATCTACGTACACTTGTTCTCGAATGTTTTATACGTTATAATAACAACTTAAATAGCATTATTTACATATGAGGTGAAAAACATGAATAAAACAGAATTAATTAAAAACGTAGCACAAAATGCTGAGATTTCTCAAAAAGAAGCTACTGTAGTTGTACAAACTGTAGTAGAATCAATCACTAACGCTTTAGCTGCTGGTGAAAAAGTACAACTTATCGGATTCGGTACATTCGAAGTTCGTGAAAGAGCTGCTCGTACAGGCCGTAACCCACAAACTGGTGAAGAAATGCAAATCGCAGCTTCTAAAGTACCTGCTTTCAAAGCTGGTAAAGAACTAAAAGAAGCTGTAAAATAATGAAAAAATAGCCTTCTCGTTTATGAGAAGGCTATTTTTTCATAACATAATTAATAAAAATCTGACCATTGTGCTGTTTTTTTTGTTCCTTTATGCAAATAAAACCTTTCCTTTCAAAGAAAGATTTTGCTGTAATACTCGCCTCTGTATATATATCCCCGTGCCCTAAGTTCACTGCTTCTTTTTCTAACTTCTGTAATATGTATGAAGCTACCCCTTTTCCTTGATAATCTTTATGCGTAAATAAGCGATCTATGTAATGCTCATCATTATAATCCCCAAACCCCACTATCACACCTCTATACTCAGCAACGTAACAAATATTCTTTTCTAAAGACTGTAGCCATCTTTCTCTATCTAGTCGCTTTGGCGCCCATGCCTGTAGCTGTAACTCGTTATAATCTCTTGCATTCACCGTATGAACTGTTTCATAGAACAATTGTAATACTGTTTCTAAATCCTCTTTCTGGAATGTCCTAATTATAATATCCGTTAACATATATGAGTCTCCTTACTAAACTAACACTCGGCTTTCTACTATAATAAGATTCAATATTGCTGCTTTATTATACCTTTTTTCTTTTTATACAAACAAAAAAACAACACTTATTCAAAGTATTGTTTTTTTGTATAAAAGCATTTTCAATTACTCTATAAATTAAAATTTTTATTATTTTAATTTCACTCTTTGCAATCTTAGTGCATTTAATACGACTGATACCGAGCTAAATGCCATCGCCGCCCCTGCAACCCAAGGTGCTAAGAAACCTAATGCTGCAATTGGGATCCCTAAGCCATTATAAGCTAACGCCCAGAATAGGTTTTGCTTAATATTTCTAATCGTCATTTTACTCATAAAAATTGCATCGGCAATACTATTTAAATCACCACGGATTAACGTAATATCCGCTGCTTCCATCGCTACATCCGTTCCTGTTCCAATTGCCATACCAATGTCTGCTGTAGCAAGAGCAGGAGCATCATTTATTCCATCTCCAACCATCGCTACTTTCTTACCTTGCGCTTGCAGTTTTTTCACTTCTTCTGCTTTTCCTTCTGGCAATACTTCTGCAATTACGTGATCAATACCAACTTGCCCTGCAATTGCCTGAGCAGTTTGTGTATTATCCCCTGTAATCATAACAACGTCTAGACCCATTTTCTTAAGTCGTGCGATAGCTGCTTTTGAAGTATCTTTTACAGTATCCGCAACAGCAACTATTCCAGCATACTCCTTATCTATCGCTATTAACATTGCTGTTTTTCCTTCTCGCTCTAGCTCTTCCATCGATTTAGAAACTTCTTCAATATCAATATTAAACTTCGTCATTAATCGACGTGTACCAATTAATAATTGTTTCCCTTCAACAATCGATTCAATACCGAACCCAGGAATTGCTTCAAATGTTTCCGAACTTGGTATATCAATTTTCTTTTCTTTAATTCCTTCTACTATCGCTTCTGCAAGTGGGTGTTCAGAATTTTTTTCTGCCGCTCCTACTAAACGTAGTATTTCTTCTTCATGGAATCCATCTGCTACAATTATATCTGTTAATACTGGCTTCCCATTTGTCACAGTACCCGTTTTGTCTAAAATAACCGTATCTAATCGGTGCGTTGCTTCTAAATGCTCTCCACCTTTAAATAAAATACCATACTCAGCTGATCTTCCTGATCCAGCCATAATAGATGTAGGTGTCGCAAGACCTAACGCACATGGGCAGGCGATAACAAGTACTGCTATCATTTTCTCAAGCGCTCCGCCAAAATCACCAGGTGTAACAAATATCATCCACACTGCAAATGTAATAATAGCAATCACAACTACAACCGGTACGAAAATACCAGAAATTTGATCAGCTACCCGTTGAATAGGCGCTTTCGATCCTTGCGCTTCTTCTACTACTTTAATAATTTGAGCTAATGCCGTATCTCTACCTACCTTAGTTGCTTTAACTTTTAAAAATCCATTTTTATTTATTGTAGAACCAATTACTACATCTCCAATTGTTTTATCAACTGGAATACTTTCACCCGTTAACATCGATTCATCAATCGCAGATTTTCCTTCTACAATTTCTCCATCAACTGGTATTTTTTCACCAGGTTTTACATAAACGATATCACCAGCTACCACTTCTTCGATTAAAATCTTCATTTCTGTTCCATCTCGTACAACTGTAGCTGTTTTCGCTTGTAATCCCATTAACTTTTTAATTGCTTCTGATGAACGTCCCTTTGCCTTTGCTTCAAATAATTTACCTAAAATAATTAATGTAATAAGTACCGCACTCGTTTCAAAATATAAATCTGTCATATGTTCCGAAGAACCAATAGATTGAATACTTAAATATACACTATAGAAATAAGCGGCCGACGTTCCAAGTGCCACGAGAACATCCATATTCGCACTTTTATTACGTAACGCTTTATAAGCTCCAATATAAAACTGTCCACCAATGATAAATTGAACAGGAGTTGCAAGAGCTAGCTGTACCCAAGGGTTCATTAGCATATCAGGTAAATAAATAAACGATGTAAATGAGAAATGACTCACCATTGCCCACAATAACGGGAATGATAAAATAAACGAAATAATAAATTTTTTCTTTTGTCGTTTAATTTCTTGTAAGCGATGATCTGTTGATCCATCTCGCTCATCTGATTTCACTTCTAATTTATATCCTAACTTTGTAATCGTACTCTTCATTTCATTTACACTGACTTCATCAGGATTAAAGTCTACCGTTGCCGACTCTAAAGCGAAATTAACCGTCGCTTTGTTCACACCATCTAACTTATTTAAACGCTTTTCAACTCTATTCGCACATGCTGCACATGTCATTCCTGAAACAGTAAATTCAGCTTTATCACTTACAATTCCATATCCTAACGATTCAACTTTTTCTTTAAAGTGTTGCGGAGTTGTTTTAGTTGGATCGTACATTATTTTTGTTTTTTCAAGTGCAAAATTTACATTTGCATCATGAACACCTTCTACTTTTTTCAGACCTTTTTCAATTCTATTGGCACATGCTGCACATGTCATTCCTGATATTTGAAGATTGGCCTCTTTTTGTTCATTCATGTCTCTCACCTCTATATACCCTTGTGAGGTATAATTATTAGCAAAATAAATCGTACTTCGTTTAAAGTACGATTTATTTCCATATCTAAAAATAATTATTGAACATCGTATCCTTGATCTTCAATTACAGCAACGATATCTTTTAATGTTATAGCAGACGAGTCGATAGTAACTTCAACAGTTCCTTCTGCTAATTGAACCTTCACTTTTTCAACACCGTTTAGCTCTTTCACACTGCTTTCGATAGAGTTTACACAATGTCCACAAGACATACCTTCAACTTTTAATGTTAACTGTTCCATTTAAAATCCTCCTCTTGTTTCTTCATTGTTTGTTAATCACAACTACATTTTACCATACCCCCCTAAGGTAATCAATGGTTTTGTATCATGATTTTTCAATTATTTTCTAAACGTTTATTTTACACACACTTTTTCACTACAATACACCTAAATCCAATATACGGGTAAACAAAAAAACAAGCCAGTTACATACTAGCTTGTTTTTACGCTTTTGAAAAACGTTCAAATACTGTCATTAATTCTTCAATTGCTTCGTCACCATTTCCATTTTTAATAGCTCCTGAAACACAATGACTCGTATGATTTTTTAAGACACCCATTCCTACTTTTTTCATCGCTGCATTAATCGCTGAAATTTGCACTAAAATATCAACGCAATAACGATCATTTTCAATCATATTTTGAATACCACGAACTTGTCCTTCGATTCTCTTCAATCTATTTATAATTTGCTCTTTTTCTTTTTCTGATCTATGTGTTACTGATTCATGCTCTTTATGATCCATATTATCACCTTCTTAAAATTTCTCTTCATCCAATAAAACAATTGCTTTTATGAGTATACCAATTATAGCATTAAATATCTATGTATGATACCCCATATGAGTATATTTCCACTTTATGATTATTCTTAACACATTATTAGCTTCTCAGTCTCAATTTTTATTATACCCTTTCCTTTTTGTAAAAAAATCATTATATCTCCAATCAAAATCCAATAAAGTGAAATTTTAATTAGCCCTCACCAATCGAGCTTTTATGGGCAGCCCGACCTTCACCTACCTTCTTTGCTTTCGCTGAATTTTGAGGTGGGGGTCTTACTGCCTGGCAAATAGCGGGATAAATTGAAACAATAATAAGCGGGGATTGTCCATCCCCGCTTATTATTCGCCTACAAATATAAAAGCCTCAATCTTCACACGTTTAAATTGAGACTTTTTTCTTCCTATATATAGTTATTGCTGATCACATACTTTTGTATCATTCACTACTGAAGTTCCTTCAACGGTCACCGTATGAAAACAATCATTCACTCGAACTGTCACAACATTATCTTGCCGATCAATGATATGATATTCATTAAAATTTTTATTCAGAGCACTGCGAATTTGTTCTCCTTCATAAATTGGGATGCCATGTGATAGAACCCAAATCAGTCCAGCGATAGCAAGAATAGTTTTCATACGATCTACCTCCTTGAGAATATAGTGAACTTTTAATCCGCGCTTTTTCAGCTCTATTCCTCTTGATTTGAATGAATCAAGCCTTTTTGGAAATAAGTTCATTTCGTCTATTTTATGTTTATGCTAATTGTGACGGAAATGTGACAACTTTTTGTCTCTTTAGACGAAAAGTTGAAACAAAACTTTCAAAAAGGACAATTCTACTTATGAAAAAAGGTTACGGAATGTTTCATCCATAACCTTTTTTCAGCCCTATTTTACAACTCAGCCACCGTACTTCATGTGATTTTAGTAGACTTGTTTTATTTTTATTTATCAACATCAAAGCAAAATCTCGAAAAAACTTCCCACACAAGTTCATTTCTACTACTTACCCCAGTCTTTTCAAAAATGGATTTTAAATGATCTTGTACTGTGTATATAGATATACACAGTTCTTGGGCTAATTCCTTTGTCGACATACCTGTAAGAATTTTACGTACTACTTGCTTCTCACGTGTTGTAAAACTATAAACTTCCATAATAAGCGGAAAGATTTCTTCTGGTCTTGCTCTTTCGAAAAGAACAACATAACCAGCCTGAAAACTACTTGTACATTCTAACTTACTGGCCCGAATGATTAGAAAATGTCCATAGGCTAAAGGTATACAAACTTTTTCTTCTCTCCGTATGCAATCTACATTATATTCGTTAGCCTTTACTTTCGAACAAACTGCTCGTATTGGTCTTGGTATTTCTTTTATATTTAACTGTTCATACTTTCTAAGATTTGAGAGCCAATCGCTGCCATCTTGATTCCAATATAATAAATTAAAATCCTCACTTAATATAATCGTGCCTGTCCCTATCACCTTCTCTTCTGAAAAAGGTATAGGAAATGCCTTTTTTAAAGCCTCTCCAGCAATTGGGACTATCGTTGCTAAGTACTTACAATCATCGATATGAAAAACGGGACTGGTACTCCCTCGAAATAAACTAAGATGCCCAAAACATTTCCCCTTACTTATACAAACGCCCCTTAATTCATCTCCAAAACTTGCTGGTTTTAAAATATTTCGGTATCTAGAACTTTTCTTTTGCTCACCATTTGTCGCCATACTAAGAGCAGCAACATGAGGTGAGTGTTCTGATAAATATTTAAATTTATTAAAATCATCATCTAGAAATTCATTCATAAACAATTGTGGATGAATCTTTTCAACACTTGCATCCGTAAATGCCCCAGTAGATAAAAAAGAAATTGGGTCTATAATTGTAAAACAAGCGGCTTCAAAATCAATAACTTTACGAATCAAGTGGAGAAATGACTTTTGAAATGTCCTTATAGAACTTATACGATTCGCTAGCATTGTAATTTCTTTCGTTGTTTTTTCATACATCCTCTTCCCCCCAGATTTATGGGATTGTTCACCTTCATACATTTATTTCATAATAAAGCTATAGTACATATACTTAGGAGGTCAAAAATGAATTGGAATGATACTACCGTAAGTTCATATGAACAAAGAATTCCATTAAAAATCCCAAGCTATTACACCCTATACGACATGATAAATCATTTCTTGTTTACTACACTCCCTAAAGAACATATCAATCCGAATTTACTAGTTATAGGTGCTGGAGGTGGACAAGAGATCCTCTCAATAGGTAAACAAAATAGCAATTTATCTTTTACAGGTGTTGATCCATCTGAAAGCATGCTACAGTTAGCTAAAAAAAGAATTGAAAACGAAGGCGTACAGAACCAAATTCACTTCGTACATGGAACTGTCCATTCATTATTACCAAATTCGTTATTTGACACCGCTACCTGTATGCTTGTTCTTCATTTCATCCCAACTATTGAGGAGAAAAAAGAGCTTCTTCATGAAATTAGTAGGCGCTTAAAACCTGACGCTCCATTCTTTCTCTCTACAATAAATGGTGTACCCCATACAAGTATGTTTTCTGCGCAATTGAATGCTTGGCAAAACTACATGATACAAAATCAAATTCCATTAGAAGATTGGGACCGGTTTGAAAATTCTTTTGAAACAGACATATTTCCTATTTCCGAAAATAATCTACTTGCTATTATGGAGGAATGTGGATTTACTCAAATCAATCGCTTTTTCACTAGCTTTTTAATTGATGGATACGTAGCAATAAAACAATAATGAAAAAAGGTAAGCAATCGCTTACCTTTTTTCATATACTTCTTCTACACTTGACTAATAAATCGCAATCCTTTACTTAAAGACGTTGGGACAACAGATGCGTGATTCTCCCCTTCCGCTTCATAAAACTTAAATTTAAGTTTATCATGTGTTACTTGGAGAAGTCGCTCTGATAATTCATTTGCACCTACAACCATATGCTCTCGTTCTAGTGACCCAACTGTAAGGAATACCCCTGTTTCAAACTTAGCATTGTTTAATTCATTTATAAGGTTCTCTTCTTTTTCAAGTACAGATCGGTTATTCCACCAAATAGATGGACTACTAATAAAATAATTTTGAAAGGCATTTACGTTTGTAAATAGTATGTGTAAAGCAAATAGGCCACCTAGCGAATGCCCAAATAACGTTTGTTTTCCTTTATCAATCGCAAAACTTTTTTCAATTTGCGGTTTAACTTCTTCTTCAATAAAAGTAAAGAAGTTATGTGCTCCTCCTGTTTTAGGCCACGGTTTACCGTCTGGTTTTAAAGGAGCATCTTTTGAAATTACGCTAGGTGTAAAATCATAGCATCTTTCTTCTCCTGAAAATGCTCCTTCAATTGGATAACCGATACCTACTATAACGGCTGGTGAAACACCTGTTTTTTCAGCCCTTACTGATTGTATTTTAACCGCTTCATGAAATGTTTGAAAAAAGGCATTGCCATCTAATACGTATATGACAGGGTATCCTGAATCCGGTGCTGGTTGCCTCGGCTTTGAAATATGAATTTGATATTCCTTACCCTCTACTTTTGAATACATTTTCCACTGTTCTGTATTAGATGTAATAATCTGCTGTTTTTCAATAGTAGTATTCACCCTATCTCCCCCTTTTAACTCGTTACATATATTTCTACTTTTTCTTCTTGAGATACAACACTATCATAACCGAAACAAACAGGAGCCCCATTATACGGGTCAATCATGACACGCGCATCAATATGAAATACTTCTTTTAATACTTCATTTGTAATAATTTCTTCTGGACTACCAGTTGTAACAATTTCCCCATCTTTCATTGCAATAATTTCATCGGAAAACCTTGCTGCGTGGTTAATATCATGCAATACCATTACAATCGTACAATTATGTTCTCTATTTAACTTTTCTACAATTTGCAATACATCTAATTGGTGAGACATATCAAGATATGTAGTCGGTTCATCTAATAGCAACACTTCTGTCTCTTGCGCTAAAGCCATCGCTAGCCATACCTTTTGTCGTTGACCACCTGATAAATTTGCAATTTGTCTCGTTCTAAATTCTGAAGTTTTCGTTATATCTAATGCCCAATCAATCATTTCTTTATCTTTTGAGGTTAACTTGTTTACGTTATTTCGATGTGGATAGCGTCCATAAGAAATTAATTCTTCTACTTTAAGCTCTCCTGGTGCAATCGGAGTTTGCGGAAGTAAGGCTAACAGCTTGGCAATTTCTTTCGTTGGAATTGTATTTAAATCCTGTCCTTGCAAATAAACTTTTCCGCTTTTTTGCTTTAAAATTCGTCCCATCGTTTTTAATAGTGTTGATTTACCGCACCCGTTTGGCCCTATAATTGTCGTTACTTTTCCTTCTTGTATTTCCACATTTAAATCGCGAAACACTGTAAGTTTTTCATAACTCGTTTCTAAATTTTTTGCACTTAAAATACTCACTTTTATTCCTCCTCTTACGCTTTCGCCTTATAAAGTAAATATAAGAAATACGGTACACCGACAATAGAAATAACGATTCCAACTGGTAACTCTACAGGTGTGAAAACTGTTTTTGCAATAAAGTCTGAAGCAATTACAAGAAACATTCCGATTACTCCGCACGTAGGAATGATATGCTTATGCTGAATACCAACAAGTCTTTTCGCTATATGCGGTGCCATTAGTCCGATGAAACCAATACTTCCTGAAACAGCAACACATGCGCTCACAAGTCCGATACTACTTAATAGTAAAATTGATTTCTCTCTTTCTACTGAAACACCTAAACTCGTAATACTCGTTTCTTCCAATTGAAATAAATCTAATAAATAAGCTTTCTTCTGTATAAGTGGAATTAAAATGATAAGCCACGGTAACATAGCAATAATATACTTCCAGTTTGCACTATATATGCTTCCAGACACCCAAACTGCAGCCATCTCAAAATCAGATGATTTCATTTTGAGTGATAAATACATAGAGAATGCGCCAAACCCTGAACCGATTGCAATCCCTGTTAACAAAAGTCGCTGCGAATCTAACTTACCGTTTTTCCAAGAAAACAGATAGATTATAATGGCTGCACCTAATCCACCAACTAGGCCAAACATCGGCATCATCATTATAGAAATCCAGTCTGTGCTCTTTAATTGTCCTTGAAAGAAAAACATAAAAATGACGATAGCTGTACCTGCTCCGGCATTTACTCCTAAAATACCTGGGTCCGCCAAACCATTTCTCGTAATCCCTTGAATTACAGCACCCGCAACGCCTAATCCTAATCCTACTAATCCAGCAATTACAATGCGCGGAAGACGAAACTCAAAAATAACTAAATCATGCTCTGGTAACGGATCTATTCTAAAAAGTGTTTTAAATACATCTGTAATCGTAATATCAAACGTTCCATTCGTTAAACTAATATAAATGGCACATAGTATTAAAAATATAATAATCCCCATCGTCATTCCAAAACGTTGACTTGAACTTTTAAGCATGTCTCTCTCCTCCTCTTGTACGGATTAAATAAAGGAAGAAAGGAATCCCAATTAAAGATGTAACGACTCCAATTGGCGTTTCAAATGGATAGTTTACAAATCTACTTAATACATCACATAAAGCTAAGAAAACTCCACCAATAACACCCGCACATGGTAAAATCCACTTATAATCTACCCCAATAATAAAGCGAGTAATGTGTGGAATAATTAAGCCTACAAAACCAACTTTTCCTACTAAAGCAACTGCTGTTCCTGTTAAAAAAATTACTGATAAAATTGCCATCGCTTTTACTAGTTTTGTACGCTGCCCTAGATTAATAGAAACTTCTTCTCCTAAAGAAAGAATGGTAATAGATTTCGCTATTAACAGCGCTAAAACTATCCCAATTATCCCAAAAGGTATCGTGATTTTAATTATATTAGGGTCCACTTGGTCTAACTTTGCATTAAACCAAAAACTAACATTTTGAGAAATTTGGAAATACGAAGCCATCGCAGCTGATACACTGCTTAAAAATGTTCCAATAACTGTCCCTATAATTGCTAACCTAACAGGAGATAAGCCATTTTGAAGAAGTGAGCCAAAACCAAACACGATACCGGCCCCTAGTGCAGAACCAATCATTGAACATAAAACCATACCGATTGATGACATTCCTGGAAGAAAAATCATACATAGTGTAATAACAAAGGCTGCACCATCCGTCACACCCATAATAGAAGGGGATGCAAGATAGTTTCTTGTCATCCCCTGCATAAGTGCTCCTGATATGGCTAGAAATGCTCCGACTAAAAGAGCTGCAACTACCCTTGGTAAACGTGAAGTAATAATAATATTATGATTTACATCGCTTGAATCAAAATGAAATAATGCGTTCCACACTGTTTCAGCATCAATACTTTTCGCACCATACAAAATAGAAAGTATAACTGTAGCTAAGATGAGTATGGGTGCTATACATAATATAGTTACTGGTACTGCATTTGTTTTCTGCATATCATTCAACGCACCTTACTTATTGTATTATTTAGATAAATTTTTCACTGCTTCTTTTAAGAATGCTGTTTTACTCCAAGCTGTACCACCTTGTGCCATTGGATCCACAACGTTTACAAATACTTTCTTTTCTTTCGCAGCATTCATACTTTGCCAAATTGGATTGCTTTCAATTTCTTCTAGTACTTTCGGGTTTTTATTTTCACTTGCCTCGTATTGTAAGAAAATATAATCCGGGTTAAGTTCAGCAAGTTTTTCAAATGAAATTTTCTCTTGTGCTTTTACAGTTTTCAATTGTTCTGGAGCAGTTAGTCCAAGATCTTTATAAATGACAGGGTTAAAGTATACACCTTCAGGATATAGGAATAATTCGTTTGCTCTTAGTCTAACGACAAGTACTTTTTTGTCTTTTAACTTATCTCCTAGTTTTGCTTTTGCTTTTTCAGCGTCCGCATTGTAATCTTTAATAATCTTTTCTGCTTTATCTTTTTTACCAGTTAATTCTCCCATTAACTTTAAGTTATCCTCCCAATTTGTTGAAACGTGTGATACCGGGAACGTCGGAGCTACTTTTGTAAACTTTTCAGCTGTTTCTGCTGGGAATTTCGTACTTGATGTAATAACATCTGGTTTTAATTGAAGTAATGTTTCAAAATTCGGTTGCATTTTCTCACCAACAGATTTTGCACCCTCTAAATCTTTTTCAAGATACTTTGGTAATTTACCACCTACAGTAATCGCACCAACTGGTTTAATTCCAAGTACGGCCGCATCTTCCATTGACTCTAAACTAGCTGTCGCAATTTTATCTACTTTTGCTGGCACTGTATATTCTTTACCTAAATATGTAATTTTTCGCTTTTCGTCTTTTTTCGTTTCCGTAGCTTTTGTCTGTTGCTTTTGCTCCCCTGAAGTTTTATCCGCACTATTACATGCCGCTAACCCTACACTTAAAACTGTAACCATCCCTAACGTAAATAACTTCTTGTTCATCTTTATATATCTCCTCTCGAAACCTGTAAATAGATTATTTTTATATAAAAACTTAACTACATGAAACTTGTTCCATGCATATAATTCATTAGATTAATAATTTTATCCGGAACTCATTCTCGTTCACTTCCCCTAAACTATAATTCTTTCACACTTCATCCATTGATAACCCTTTTCACTGATAATGATTATCGTTACTAAGTATATATTTAATATGCAATTATTTCAAGAATGATTTGAAAAATTTTAACAAACTGAATTAAAAAGAAGTATCCGCCTATTATTAGCGAGATACTTCTTTTTTTAGAAATTTATATGTAATTCAACTGGGCAATGGTCTGATCCCATTATTTCACTGTTAATTTTCGCATCTGTTATTTGCCCTTTTATTCTTTCAGAGACAACAAAATAATCTAAACGCCATCCGATATTTTTCGCTCTTGCTCCCATACGATAGGACCACCAAGAGTATGCGCCTTCCTGATTAGGATAAAGGTGACGATACGTATCAACAAATCCTTCTTCTAAAATACGTGTAAACTTCTCCCTTTCCTCATCAGAAAATCCAGGGTTTTTACGGTTACTTTTTGGATTTTTTAAATCTATTTCTTTATGAGCAACATTTAAATCTCCACAGAAAACAACTGGTTTCTTTTCATCTAATTGCTTTATATAAGTCCTGAAATCATCTTCCCATTCCATTCTGTAATCTAAACGCTCTAATCCTCGTTTTGAGTTTGGCGTGTATAACGTTATCATGTAAAAATCTTCGAATTCTAAAGTAATGACTCTTCCTTCTTGATCATGCTCTTCAATGCCTAAACCGTACGTAACAGAAAGCGGTTCTTTTTTCGTAAAAATTGCCGTTCCTGAATAGCCTTTTTTCACAGCATAATTCCAATATGTATAATATCCCTCTGGATTTAAATCAATTTGTCCACTCTGTAATTTAATTTCTTGTAGACAAAATATATCTGCATTAGATTCCTCAAGGTATTCTAAAAATCCACCTTTTGCGATAACTGCACGTAAACCATTTACATTCCATGAAATTAACTTCACTTATAATCCTCCTCTTGCTGTTCACTTTCAAAGTTCATGCTATCACAAAATAGAAAAACAATCATATTTTCATCTTTGTAATCTTGCTCTTACATTTTTGAATACGTACATACGCACTTTATTCAGGTTATACTAATTTCAGAGGTGATGTTCTTTGCACAATGAAGGATTTACGTTAACAAGTGAGTATTGGCAAGCAATTATTCATAATGATTCTTCCTATGACAACAAATTCTTTTATGCTGTGAAATCAACTGGTATCTTTTGCCGACCATCGTGTAAATCAAGAATACCGAATCAAAACAATGTACGAATTTTTCTTCATGCAGAACAAGCATTGCATGAAAATTTTCGTCCGTGCAAACGTTGTAAACCAAATGGGATCACTTTACCAAATGAAGAGTGGGTAGTACAAATTAAAGAGTATATTGCAAAGCATTTTGACGAAGCATTAACTCTCGACATACTGGCGGAAATGTGCCACGGTAGTCCCTTTCATTTACAACGCACTTTCAAAAGAATAACAGGAATTAGCCCAATGGAATATATACAGCAATTCAGGATTGTGAAAGCGACGGAATATCTTTCACATACAAAGCAATCCGTTAAGGAAATTAGTACTGCTGTCGGGATAGAAAACCAAGAGTATTTCGCAACTTTATTTAAAACGAAAACTGGATTTACTCCTACTGAATATCGAAAAAAGAACGTAATGAAAGAGGGAGACAATAATGAATTCCTACAAAAATAAATCTATATATTGGACGCTACTTACACATAAAAATTGGTGCTTTCATATTGCGGCAACTGAAAATGGAATTTGTTTTATTGGATCACAAGACGCAAACTTTGAAGAACTAAATATATGGGCTAGAAAAAAAAAGCCCCAACATATATTGACTTGCAATCCAGATTACATGCAAACATATACGAAAGAAATTATCGAGTATTTAGAAAACAAGCGTGAAACTTTTACTTTCCCTATCGATGCTTACGGAACTGCTTTTCAATTATCCGTTTGGAATACGGTACGTGAAATTCCTTACGGGAAGACCTATTCTTATTCAGAAATTGCAGAAAGAATTCAAAAACCTACAGCTGTGCGTGCCGTTGCTTCTGCTATTGCCGCCAACCCTCTTCTCATTACGATTCCTTGCCATCGCGTTATAGGAAAAGATGGAAAACTAACTGGTTTTAGAGGCGGATTAGAAATGAAAAAAGAATTGCTCACATTAGAAAAATTACAGGTGGAATTCATATGACAGCAGAATATAATAACGCATTGACTTTAGCAGCTCCAAAAGAATTTAATTTCCAAGAAAACTTACGCTATCTATCACGTTCTAACAATGAATGTATGTTTCACATTGAAGATAACAAAATTTATAAAGTCATTCCTGTTGAACATGTAAACCCTTTAGTTGAAATTAGTATAAATACTGACGGAAATATTCAAATACGTTTTTTAGGAGAATCCTATAACTCTGAAAAATGGGTATGTGATGCTGTAGCTAACTATGTAATAGAGTGGTTTGATTTCACTACCGATTTAGCTCCTTTTTATACATTAGCTAAACATGATCCACTCCTTCAAGGCCCTATTCAAGATTATTATGGGCTTCGCACATTAGGTATTCCAGATTTATTTGAAGCACTTTCCTGGGGAATTATCGGTCAACAAATTAACCTCGCATATGCTTATACGCTAAAAAGAAGATTAGTTGAACAATTTGGAAGTTACGTAGAATGGAACGATAGAAAACATAGGATATTCCCATCACCTGAAACAATTGTAAATTTACATGTAGAGGATCTTAAAAAATTAAAAATGACGACTAGAAAATGTGAATATTTAATCGGTATTGCGAAGCTTATTACAGAAGGGAAACTATCAAAAGAATCGTTACTACAAACACAAGATGTAAAAATTGCTGAAAAACAATTAACCGCTATCCATGGTATAGGACCGTGGACTGCCCACTATGTTTTAATGCGCTGTTTACGCTTCCCTTCAGCCTTTCCAATTGATGATGTTGGTCTGCATAATGCAATTAAATTTATTACAGGTTCCCAAAATAAACCGACTAAAAATGAAATAAAAGACTTTGCGGCAAACTGGACAAATTGGGAATCTTATGCAACTTTTTATTTGTGGCGAGTGCTATATTAAAAAGAACCAAGTAGCACATTCGTACTACTTGGTTCTTTTCTAAGCTTGTTCTTCAAATCGTCTTGCGATTTCTACAATAACTTGAACAGCTTTTTCCATAGTATCTACCGAAACATACTCAAATTTACCATGGTAGTTTTCACCACCAGTGAAAATATTTGGCGTCGGTAATCCCATATATGATAATTGTGATCCATCTGTTCCACCGCGAATCGGGTGAATGTTCGGTTCGATATTTAAACTTTTCATCGCTTCATATGCAATATCAACAATTTCTCTTACCGGTTCAATTTTTTCAAGCATGTTATAATATTGATCATTCATTTCTAAAACGACCGCATCTTGCCCATACTTCTCTTGCATTTGCTTCACAATATTTTCAACGTTATTTTTACGTGTCTCAAAATTTTCACGATCAAAATCTCGAATAATGTAATACGCCTTACTTTGCTCAACATCACCATTTAAAGAAAGTAAATGATAGAACCCTTCATAACCTTCCGTATATTCTGGTGCATCTTCTACCGGTAGATGCCCATTAAACTCCATAGCAAGTTTAGTTGCGTTACGCATTTTATTTTTCGCTGTTCCAGGATGTGTATTCGTTCCGTTAAACGTTAACTTAGCACCTGCAGCATTAAAACTTTCATACTCTAAACCACCTAATGGACCTCCATCCATCGTGTAAGCAAATGATGCACCAAACGCTTCTACATCAAAATGCGCTGGCCCACGACCAATTTCTTCATCCGGTGTAAATGCTACTCTTATTTTCCCGTGCTTAATTTGCGGATTATGTATTAAATAGTTCATTGCAACCATAATTTCTGTAAGACCAGCTTTATCATCTGCTCCTAGAAGTGTTGTACCATCAGTTGTAATAATCGTATGACCTTTATATGATGGTAATTCCGGGAACTGCTCTGGTGTTAATACAACATTTAACTCTTCATTTAACGTAATTGCATGACCATCAAAATTTTCATGAATTTGTGGTTTTACGTTTTTCCCTGTAAAGTCTGTTGCCGTATCTAAATGGGCTAAAAATCCGATTACAGGCACATCCTTGTCCGTATTAGCGGGAAGTGTTGCCATCACATAACCATTGTCATCCATCGTTACTTCTGTTAACCCAATTTCTTTTAACTCTTCAACTAATAACTTACCAAATTCAATTTGTCCGGGTGTTGTTGGTACTGTATGGCTTTCTTCATTTGATTGGGTATCAATTTTTACATATCTCGTAAATCTTTCAATAAGTTCTTGTTTCAAGTTCGTTCACTCCCTTTTCTGTTTCTTTCTCCATTATAATCCTTAAAACGAAATATTTTAACTTTTTTGACTGTGAAGATGTATATTTCATTTACATTGTTAACAATTTTAAACGAATGATAAAAAGAAATAATATTTGTACATTAAAACCGTAACAGGTAACATACATAATTATAAAATATGGGAGGTTTTAAAGATGAGGCTAACTCTCTTTCGCTATTTTCTTTTTTTCTTAGGATTAATTTTCTTTGGCCTTGGAAACGCTCTTGCAGTCAAAGTTAAATTTCTCGGTTTGCATCCGTGGGAAGTTTTAAATATGGCCCTCTACCAAAGATTTGGATGGACCATTGGTACGTGGAGTGTCATATGTGGATTATGTCTCGTTCTCATTTCTTTACTAGTAGATCGAAAATATATAAACGTGGGCACATTTTTAAATGCACTACTTATCGGTCCTATTATGGACTTTTTCTTACAATCAAATATCCTTCCAAACGCTACTCATTATTTATGGATAAACTTACTCATCTTATTTTCCGGTATTGCAATCACAGGTATTGGGGGAGGTATGTATGTTGCGGCTGGAATTGGCGCTGGACCTCGCGATGGATTCATGCTTACTATTTCCGACAAAACGGGACTGTCTATTAGTCGTGCTAGAATCATAGTAGAATGCGTTGTATTAGTTATTGGATATATGCTAGGAGGTCCTGTTTTCATCGTAACGTTTCTATACACTTTTATTCAAAGTCCAATCTTTCAGCAATCATTTACAGTATTTCAAACACTTTTACATACTTTACATAACAAAAATAAAGAGCAAATTAATGAAAATATATAAAATACAACTGAATACCTATTGCTCTTTTCATTAACTTTCTAACAAATAATTCACCCTATTTACGATTCCCACCGCAAATAGGGTGTTTCTTTTTTTATCTCACAATATAAAAATATATACTACTCACTCACAGTAAAAGTATAGATATCGTCATAAACACAACCATTTACCCTAATCACATACTCGCCAGGTTTACTAAAACTAATTGTATATTTATTTAGCTGAATTGCTTCTTTATCTCCCGAAAGAACATCAATACTTCTACCACTCAATAAATAATGCTCACTTTGATTCATCTTTACATGAATCGCATTAACATTCTCCTCTTGCACTTGCGATGTTTCTGCAGCACTTATACTCGGTTCTAAAAAAAGTAGTCCGCTTAATCCAATTGTCCCCGCTAAAGCTACTCCCGCAAATTTCTTCATCTTTTTCATCACAATGACCTCCTTCTAAATTTAGCGCAAAGGCGATGTCTCCCCCTTACACCACAAAGCCTATATGTAACGGAATAAAAAGTAAACACGTACAACAAGACAAAATTCTACATCTTTTTCTCCTAATGCATATAAATCCAACGTTTGGAGTTTTGACACATTTAAAATTGTTTCCCTAAACCAATTCCCCCATAATTTATTCAAACACTGAATAATTACTTATTGATGTAACATTCTAAAAATAGTTGATAAAGATGCTTTCTATTCAAATAAAAAAGATTTTGCTATAAAAGTAACTTTTACAGCAAAATCCATGCAACCAATTTTATTCAGCTTTCCATAATCTCTCTACATTCATTAATTGTTCTTCTTTAAATTCCATCTTATATATATCCGGTTTTGCTGTATTCATTAAAAATTCAAGCCCATATTGCTTATCAAAATAGTTCATCATCAATGTCATGACAAGCCCATGTGTACCAATTACAATTTTGCGCCCTTGAAAACCCATTAAGATTTCTTTTAATACTTTCACTACTCTTCTCTGGCAATCCGCATATGACTCTCCTTCCGTTCGTGCAAAGTCCGGATTAGAGAACATCTTCTTTACAAGTGGATACACCTCTTTGTCTAATATAATCTGATCCTCACTTGCAAATCGACACTCTTTAAGATTTTCATATACTACTATTTCTTTTTCATAGAAATTAGCTGCCTCTTCTATCGTTAACATAGCTCTCTTATACGGACTTGAAATGAAAGTATCAATTCCCTCTGTTTTTAATATCTCAGTTACTCTATGAGTATCTAAATTTCCTTTCTCAGTTAATCCACGTGTTCTTTCATTCCCCTCTATTTTAAGTGATTCACCATGTCTAACCATGTAAATAAATGTACTCATAATTCCTCCTTAAGATTGTTTATACATCACGTTAATCTGTCCCATCCAAAAACTTAGGCGTAATCGCAATATTAATTTATTCTCCTTTAATATACTTTATACACTTTGCTAAGTTGTTCTTCTAATCCACTCTCCTACTAAACTCTCAAATAGTTCAGGCTGTTCAATTTGCAAATTATGTCCTGCCGTGTCTAACACAGCTAATGTCGCTCTTGGATAATTTTCAATCATTCCTATAATATCTTGATACCCTACTGTTATATCTTGTCTTCCAGCTAATAAAAGAACGGGTTTCTCATATTTCTTACGGTGAAAATCTATAGTAAGAGGGTAATTCTTTTGCAACCTTTCAATAAATTCATAATTAGCAACATCTAATCCTGGCTTAATTTCTTCTTTGAATCGTGTATATGTATATTCATTTGCTACCACTGCCAAATCGCAAAATTCTTCTCTTTCGATAGAAGTGAGCGTATTTAAAAACTCCTCGTCTCGTACAAGTACCTGTTTATCCGGTAAAAGTCTTTCTTTTGGTTGTGCTACAACAACAGGACATACTAACAATAATCCATTCACCTTCTCAGACATCTTTGAGAGTATCCCTCTAGCCAAATATCCTCCGTACGATTCTCCTACCAATAAGAATTTTTCAGTAGAAATAATCTCCTCAATAAATGCAATAAGTACTTCTAATATATGGTCTGAACTATTTATCCAATCTGGAGCGTTCGATTTTCCCATGCCAGGTAAATCAATATAAATTTTTTGATATCCTTCATATTTCTGAAATACTGATTCCATACATCTTTGCATTAACCTATGATCAGGGGCACACCCATGTATAATAAGGATTGGTTTCCCCTCTCCAACAATTTCGTAGTATATTTCTGCATCTTTAATTCGACATAACATTAAAAGTTCACCCTCTTTTTATAGTTTTAATGGCAACACTATCAAACCCACAAAATCATACTTTCTTATCATATTACTTCCCGGAACTTATTTTCAATTATAAATTTTCAGATTTTAAAACAGAAAGTCTTCCCTTTCGTTTTATAACTTAGAAGGAAGTCCCTTGTCATTTTATATGTAATGTTGCATCTCTGCTTGCAAATCACTAAAAAACCTTTAAAATCTAAAGGATGACTAAATATACAAATTCTATCTATATTCCTTATAAACTAAAAATTATTGAACGCAATACTTTTTCAATTTTAAGAAGTATTACACTCTTCAATTCTTTTCTTATTAGCATGCTTTTTATATGGAAATCTGATACAATCCTTAAGTAATATTATTATGTATAGATATTACGAATATGGTGCGTAATTAAAGAAGGTGATTTTATTGAAATTAAATAAAAATTTACAACTATGCATATTAATTACAACATTAGTATGCTATTCAATCTATTTTATGTTTTTCTTTCTGTTCCCTACTCATTTTTCAAATTTCAATGTACGCTTCGCTTCACTCATCATTGAAGCCATTACATTTGTATCACTAATTTACTCTATATATTCTAAAAAAGTTAGTTCAAATCCTTTTTGGATATGTATCACAATAGCAATTGGTAGTTTTTTATTAGGAAAAATAGTATATACGTATCAAGATAAGTTTTTTGAGATTCCAATACATCGTTTTACTGTTTCTGATGTGTTTTACATGTTTTTTCTAGTCTTCTGCCTTATCGCTTTCTGCTATAAAATCTTAAAAGAATGCAACAAATGGGAAAAGGCATTCTTTATTTGTGATCTATGCATAGTACTCATTTCCGTATTCACATTAGAATGGTATTTATTTAATCAGCCAGATTTAAATATATTTTCCCTTTCACTGGGAGATATTTTTCTTTCCTTTCTATATCCAATTGCAGACCTATTACTTCTTCTACTAAGTGTTAGTCTCTTTTTCCGCCCAACTGTTTTTAATTCCAAACGGAAAATTTATATTTTTATTTTTGTATTAATAAGTTCTGCAACTTTTAACTATATTTACTTCTACCTATATAGCCATTTAGCAAATGATACTATAACGCTATTACGTCTTTTATATAGAGTACCTATATTACTTATCGCAATAGCTGGTTCCATTTCAGACGATTATAATAGCAATAAAAATTATTTTACTGTACACCCTAAATTAGGGAAAAAAGTTTTAGTCGTATTCCCCTACCTTGCCGTCGCAATACTAATCGGGTTTACGTTAAAAGAACAAACATCATCTTCCACTCTCATTACAGGAAATTGTATCGCTTTTGTTTTTGTACTTATTCGACATTCTATTGTGGGTATGCAAAATGCTACTCTAACAAAACGTCTACAAGCATTTAATGCTCAACTTGAAGATAAAGTTACTTTAAGGACTTCTGATTTAGTCCATAAGTCAGAGGCTCTATCTGAGAAACAGCAAAAATTCGAATCATTATATGAATATCACCCTGACCCTATTTTTACAATTGATTTAAATGGAGTATTCTTAAATGTAAATAAGGCAGGAAGCGTCCTACTCGGAGCACCAACAAACGAGTTACTCGGTGAGACATGTTTCTCGATCATTTTAGATGAAGATAAACACAAACTGTTAACTGCATTAGAAAAAGTTAAACAACAAAAATCGGCATCCTTACAACTTAGTTCTCAATATAAAGATGGTTTTATTTATTTTTTATACGTTACCATCGTCCCTATTATGATAAATGGACAAATTTCAGGAAGCTATATTATGGTAAAGGATATTACCGCACAAAAAAAACAACAAGAAGAAATAAAATATTTAGCATTCCACGATGCTGTAACGAAAATTGGGAATCGAGCCTATTTCCATAAGAAATTAAGAAAAGTTATAAAGAATGCTCAAACAATAAATAGTGAGTTCGCATTATTATATTTAGATTTAGACCGCTTTAAAGCAATTAACGATACACTTGGGCATTCGTCAGGTGATTACATATTAGAAGAAGTGGCACAGCGATTCCAATCATGTCTTCCATCACATACTTATGTATCAAGAATCGGTGGCGATGAATTCACAATCTTAATTGAAAACTATACTGACCATGATTCCTTATTCCAGTTATGTAACGAATTATTTGAAAGTATGAAAAAACCATTTGTCATACATGAACAAAAATTAAATGTATCACTTAGTATTGGTATCGCTATTTATCCACATTCTGGAATCGATGCCTCTACACTTTTGAAAAATGCTAATGTCGCAATGTATGATGCGAAAGAAAAAGAGCTTAATTCAGTCTCTATTTATGACGATGTAATCGCTAAAAAAATTGAAAGACGATTACGATTAGAGAAAGATTTACCAAATGCACTTCAAAATGAAGAATTATTCCTTTTATATCAACCTCAAGTTGACAGTGAATCTAACAAAATTATCGGTGCTGAAGCTTTGATCAGATGGAACCATCCCGAATTAGGTGTTATTTCTCCATACGAATTTATTCCTATTGCTGAAGAAACACTACAAATTATTCCAATAGGAAAATGGACATTACAACAAGCTTGTGAGCAAATGAAACGTTGGCATGTACTCGGGTATTCTCATTTAAAAATAGGAGTAAATTTATCTGCTAAAGAATTTGAACAAGAAGATTTTGTAAAGTCTATTTCATTTACTTTAGCAACTACAGGCTTACCAGCAAGTTCTCTCGATCTTGAATTAACAGAACGAATTGCAATGATGGATGAAAGAGAAACATTAATAAAACTGCGTACACTAAAAAATTTAGGAATTCACATTTCAATCGACGACTTTGGTACAGGCTATTCTTCGCTTGCTTACTTACCTTTATATCCAATCGATACTTTAAAAATCCCGAGGGAATTTATGACAATGTCTGAAACGTGTGAAGATGGAATGGAAATCATTAAAACAATCATCACATTAGCACATACATTAGAGATGTCGGTTATCGCTGAAGGTGTAGAAACGAAAGAACACGTGAATTTCCTTCAAAAAAATAAATGTCAGTTTATTCAAGGTTACTATTACAGTAAACCTATTTATTCTAATGCATTTACTAAGCTGTTAAAAAACGGTATTCGTCTATAGTATATAGCTCTATACAGAATATAATAGGCTACATAATAATGAATTTGAAAAACAAAAGGAAAGAAGATACCTTCTTTCCTTTTGTTTTTCTATTTAACTTTCTATTATTTCACCACTTCATTTATTAAATCTATTAATTGATGAATCCCCTCATCATTTGTTTTCTTATATCCATTCATGTTTTGAACATATCTCTCCTTATTTGCATATAGCCGGTTTACTGCATGTGTAAATGCACTATTACTTGCTCTGTCTTGAAGTAAAACTTCCGCATACCCTTGCCTAGAAAAATAGTCAGCATTTAAAACTTGATCCCCTCTACTGGAACCGTTAGTTAACGGGATAAGCAACATCGGTTTCTTCAAAAATAACAATTCAGAAATAGCAGTAGAACCCGCTCTGGAAACGACAACACTTGCCATATTCAATATATGCGGCAATTCTTCCCCTATATATTCAAATTGCATATAACCTTCCATGCCAATAGATGAATCTACCTTTCCTTTACCGCACATATGAACAATATTAAAACTTAATAATAATGTATCTAAACTTTTCCTTACCATATCATTTATCCACTTAGCCCCTTGACTCCCACCCATAATTAACAATACTGGCTTATCTTGCTGAAATTCACAATAACTTCTTCCTCGTAATACGCTACCTCTCTCAATTTCTTCCCTTACAATTGGTCCTACATAAACTTTTTTCTCGTTACTTACATTCTCCCCTGTATGAGGAAATGTTGTGCATAGTTTTGTAGCAAAAGGCAATGCTATTTTATTTGCTAACCCTAACGTACTGTCTGGCTCACGTATTACGATTGGTACATGATTTAACCATGCCCCTATAACTACAGGAACTGAAACAAATCCTCCTGCCGAAAAGATAACGTCTGGCTTCACTTTCTTAATTAATTTATAACTTTGTAAGCAGCCTTTTATAATTTTAAAAGGATCTTTAAAGTTCTCCCAATCCCAATATCTCCGAAGCTTCCCCGTTGAAATACTATTGTACTTAACATTTTGAACTAATAACTTTTCAATTCCATTTTGAGATCCAATATACTCAACTCCCCATCCTTTTTCCATAAATTTAGGAATCAATACCATATTAATCATAACGTGTCCTGCTGTACCGCCCCCAGTAAAGAGAATCTTTTTATTCATAACTTATATCCACCTTTATCATTAAAAATCTTGCTTTATATCAATCTATTACATGTAAGTAAACTTACTATTATTTATATAAATATTTAACTCAAATCCTATATCTTGCAAAAGATCTTTGATGAGTTCATAAAAATCATTTCCATACTCACTACATTCACACTGAGTAAAGACTTGGATTACAGGCCTAATTCCCGTCTCTACTGCTGGATTTTTCCGATTAACCTTTTCCACGTATGCTCGACATTTATTTATCGCCTCATAGATGTGCAAAACATGCGCTTCTTCATCTTTCCAATCCAGCGTATCGACAATCGAAAGAAATAGTGTATTTTGATTATTTATTGCTTCATAACCATTCACATTCATATACTTCTTACACCCTTTTTTATTTTTCATTGCATGCAGATGTCACTGCACTTCGCATATTCAAGTACATCTTTTAATGATTGATGAAATTGAATTTCTGGGATCCAACCTAACTTTTTTATATCCTCTATTACTAAGCTCTCATTTGAGCTGCTTCCACTATTCTCTGTTTCTTTTATAGTAAAATGGAGCTGTGTTAATCTTTTATATTGTTCTAGTACATCTAATAAAGATCGTCTCACTCCTGATCCAATATTATATTGTTTCCCATTTATACCATTACGTAATAACACATGATACGCTTTAACCGCATCACGTACATCTAGAAAATCCCTACTATCTTTCAAACTGCTTACTTCAATAATCGCTTTACTCCTACCCGATTCTATATCTATCATTTTTTTTGCGAGAATCGAACAAATGCCATTCGATTCTCCTGGACCAATTAAGTTTGAGGGCTTTGCAATGATAATATTTGAATCCATTAATCCGCCCCAAGCCTCTGCAATAATGACTTGCATCGTTTTACTTAAACTATATGGATTTGAAACTTTTATGTTATTCATACTATCTGCTTGCAATGCAGATCCTATAACTAATGTTTTACAATGCGAAGCTTCCTGCTTAATCGCTTCTAATAAATACAAAGTCCCTATTACATTAATCTCCATGTATTCAAGAGAAGCTGTCCAAGACTCTATAACTGAATTTCTTCCTGCTAAATGCAATACATAGTCTGGTTTTATTTGTTTCATTACCTTCATTACTTCGCTCTTATTAGTTAAATCACAAGTAATACTATTTCCGATGTTTTCTCTATGTGGACGGTTTTGAAACATAGGAATTACATGAAAGCCCTGCTCTAAAAAATATTGGCAAGCATGTCTACCTGTGAAACCATTTGCACCAGTTATTAAAAGGCTTGCATTTTTTTTCATCGTAGAAATCCTCCCTTTAATAGCATTTGTTTCACCTCATCTTTTGCAAGTAAGTCTTGTTGAGAACTAAAACTCTTCACATCCACAAGCGGATAACTAGCATAATATTCTTGAAGTCCCTCTATAGGAATAGTCGGTAGTACCACAAAATAATTTTGATCAAAACTTATACTTGTTTTACTCTCTACTTCAGATAAAAGCATTTCACTTAATTTTTCACCTGGCCTTATCCCTACTTCTTTTATCTTCACGTATTCTTTTTTCGAATCTTCGATCAACACCTTTGCTAAATCTGTAATTTTACATGCCGGCATTTTCATGACAAAGATTTCCCCTCCTCTTCCGTCAAATGCTGCTTTAAATAACAACCGAACAGCATCTTCAATCGTTAAGAAAAATCTAGTCATATTTACATCGGTAATTCCTATTTGTGAAGACTTCTTAATTTGCTTTTTAAAAAGCGGCACTACACTTCCGCTCGTCCCTAAAACATTTCCACCACGAACACAAATGAATTTTGTTTTCTGCGTTTGCACATTCGCATGAACCATTAATTTTTCACCAATTGCTTTTGTCATCCCATACGTATTTGATGGATCCGCTGCTTTATCTGTTGAAACATATATAACTTTCTCAACTTGCATCTGGATAGATGCTTCAATTACATTTTGCGTACCATGTATATTTGTTTTTATAGCTTCATAAGGATAATACTCACATACTGGAACATGTTTTAAAGCTGCAAGATGGAATACATAATGTACATCTTGGCAAGCATAGACGAGTTGGTCTTTATCACGAATATCTCCAATGATAAATTTTAATCTAGTTTCATTTATAAACTGTTGCTGCATTTCAAACTGAACCGTTTCATTCCTTGAAAAAACTCTAATTTCTTTCGGTGATTTTTCTAATAATTGTTTTATAAGTTCATGTCCCCACGAACCTGTACCACCAGTAATTAAAATTATTTTATTAAGCATTTCTTTTCCTCCTGCTGTACATTTCATAAAAATTGTATTTATTAAAAGCTATTGAATTATTTTCAATTGATTCAAATCATAATTGTCATTTGTTACATTAAATTGACAAAATAAAAAAACAGAAACTATTAAGCATAGTTTCTGTTTTTTATTTCGCTTCATAACGGTAAGATTTTTTATACTATTTGCATGATAAATAAATTCCTTGTAAAAAACACCGCTCATTTATTTCTTATACTCGTAATAAAATAAAGTGAAACTTTATTTAGTGGGGGGACAGCCCGACCTCCACTGAACTTCTTTGCTTCCGCTGAATTTTGAGGTGGGGATCTTACTGCCCGGCAAATAGCGGGATAAATAGAATGATTCATAGCCAATAATCACGTTTAAACTTATGAAAAAGGGAGGTAACGGAATGGACCGAAGCAATTCAAATCATACATATAACGGACCTTCCAAAGCACTGCCTCTCTCCCTATTTGATGTAAAAAATGAATTGAAACAAAAAAGCAAACTCATTCATTCTGACACCATGTATACATTAACGAAAGAAGAGCAATTCATCATCAACAATATAAAAATACAGACAGAACAACTAAATAAAAATAATGTTACGAGAACACGCGCGTACTACCAATTTTACATTCGATATCCAGAAATACATTGGGCACTACTTGGACATATGGTATCACGTAACGGTGGTTGGAATATGACTGATTTAAAAGGAGACTTATATACGAAACTTTTATCAGAGAAAGATCAAATTACATTTTTTTCTTTTTTAGAAAGAGGGAATTGGCTCATTTTTCAAGATGTATATCCTCAATTTTTACTTTATGAACAAAGTGTTAAAAAAGCAAAAAAGCTATTTCATCTTCTCCCTCACCTAAATGTTTCTACATTTATGGAAACGATGTGGAACGATTTTTGGAAAACTGGGAACAAAAAAACATTAGCAATCGCAACTATTATTAATGAGCAAAACTACTTAGAAAAAAGAGTGATTCAAAATGCACACTTTCAAAAGACCGTACTCAATAGTATCGGATTTAAACTCTTTGATTTCTTTCAGTTTAATCATATCCTTTTCCCTTTCTACGAAAATAATACAAATCAAAAAACTTTATTAATTGGCGATACAATGAAACATTTTACTTCCTTGCATGAACGAATCTTAATTGGAAAAAGGTTGTATTCATTATTATTTCGAGATACACATATTTTATCTCAAATCATATATTGGGCCGAGCATCATCCACATACAGGCTCAAGGAAAGATTACTGGCCTCATTTATTTTCAAGTGTAAATGAATCTTTTTCCCGTGAGTTTTATAAACGCCGAATAAAGAAATGCCAGTTGCGTAGTGGCGCATATCGTATATACAGCCCTGCACTCATCTATGCATGGCGAGATATGAAGCATGAAGAAGTTGAAAGTGAAGATTGGTTTACGGACTGGCAAGTTGTAAATTACTTAGTGGATAAGGAGGAAAATATGAATGGAAAAATTACAGAAGACTACTGCAAAACACTCGAAAAAATTGAACTGGCAATTCTCGCAAAGAAAAATGTCCTCCTTCGAGAAGAAGAATAATTTTCTAGCATTAACAGTTACAATCTTACTCTCTTCAATTATCGGAACTTACTTAGATGCTTTCTTTGTCCATAAGCACATATATTTCTTTCCAGTTAGGCCCTTCCCATCCATATTTTCAGTTAACATTGGCTTTACGTTGTTTGTACTACCGATTTTAACAATCATTTTCATACAAATTTCAAAAACATTATCTGCCGTTTCTAGAACTATATTTATTATTTCCATAGGTATTTGTGCTAGCATTTTTGAACAAGTTGCTGAAGGTTTAGGTTTATTTATACATAGTGCAGACTGGAACCATACATATTCTTTATTTGGTTATATGGTGTTCCTTTCTTTTATTTGGAAAGTATATAATTGGATACAAAAATAAAGAGACCATTATAGGTCTCTTCTTAAGCATACTCTTCAGTTACTGCTAATGGTGCAAACGTTTGAAGACTTTTAGAACGTAAACGATAGGCAACAACTTTCTTCTTATATTGCCTTATTACATCAACATGTTCTTCATAACTATATATCGATAACGTAATTACTCTTTTTCCTTTTTTCGTTTCAATGATTATCGGCGTGCCTTCACCTTGTGGCGGAAAATAATGTTTATCTAAAAATAAAGCCTCGTTAAAATCATTTATAACTTGCAGTTTCATTTCGCCCTCTATATTCTTTCCATCTAGCGATACAGTCGTATGTTCTTCATCAAGTTTTTGATGTAATTCAAATCTACTAATAATGGATTCTACAACAGAAGTTGGCATACTAGAAACTAGAACTTTAATGGCACCAAAAATAAATAATGTAACTATAAACCATGTTGTCACTTTTATCATCTCCATACATTTTAAAATAAGTAGCATTATACTTCTTATTACAACTTTTAAAATATAAATTTCGTTCCATAAGGTATTAATATACTAATGAGTATTCCTGTTACAATCATCGTTACTGAACCGATAGTCGCTTCTTTCTCGCCTTCCTTCACGAGTCGACTCACACCGATAATATGTGATGCGCAACCCATCCCCACTCCTTTTCCAATCGTACTTGTTATCCGGAAAAACTTAAGTACTGTCGGTCCGATAATAGCACCTGTTATTCCTGCAACAACTACAAAACTAGAAGTCATAGTTGGAATACCACCAATTTGATCCGCTAATGAAATGGCAATTGGCATTGTCGCTAATTGCGGAAGAGTTGTTAGTATAAATTCCTTATCTATATTCAAAATCCCACCAATCACTACATTCATACTCGTTAAAGCCACTATACCTATCAATACGCCAATAAGTATCGATAAAAAGTTTTTCATAAGTATCTTTCGTTCTTTAAATAGAGGTATGGCTAACGCTACAATTGCAGGACTCAAAAAGCCTGAAAGAACGTCCCCACCATTTTCCTTATACTCATGATGAGAAATGCCAAACATCAGAAATAAGCAAATCATAGTTGCTGTAACTGTTAATACTGGTAACATAAATGGAAACGTATATTTTTTATACAGCTTTGTCGCAAATAAATATATGACTACAGTAATAAGTATTAAGACCATTTGAATCGTGCACCTTGTCGATTTTATTTTTTGAATGTTACTAATAATTGACTTACATACCCTGAAACAATCAATGTTACTACCGTACTTGCAACAACTAAAAGGAATATAATACTTCCTTTACTTAAAAGAAAAGATCCATATTCCATTAATCCTGTTGTCGAAGGAATTAAAAATAACGGTAAAAATACGATTAACTTTTCTGCCCCTAACTCAAACCACTTTAATGGAAAAATACGAGTAGAAAGGAGTAGAAACAGCATTAACATTCCTATTAAACTTCCTGGCATCGATAGATGGAATATTCCCTGAATCCACGTACCAGCTAAGCTAAACACATATAGCACGCCTACTTGAAGTAAAAGCGTCACATACTTCATTTCTTCCCCTCATTCCAATATTACGCATCACTATTATGAAATTTCGTTTAGCGTTTCCGCAAACCTCGTAATTCCAAGTTGGATTTGTTCTACATTTACTCTCCCAAAAGTAAAACGAATATATTCACTTTTAGAACCTAAAACACTTCCAGGGACAAATGCTACACCATTCCGTATAGATTCACCTAATAAATGATATTCATCAAACGTTCCTTGTACTTTGCACCATACATGTATTCCACCCTCTGGAACAAAAAATTCAACGCGGTCCCCTAATATTTCTTCAAGCTTTCTAATTAACTCATCTCTTCTTTGTTTCAATTGTCCACGAAGCATTGTAATATGCGTATGAAAATCTTCTGATTCTAAAAATTGATTTGCTACCCACTGTGTAAATACACTATGACCAAAATCAACTTGTTGCTTCGCATCTGCTAAACGTTCTATTACGCGCGTAGGACCAATTACCCAGCCAATACGTAATCCTGACGCAACAATTTTTGATAATGAACTTATATAAAGAACATTCCCATTCTGATCCATTGATTTTAATGTTGGATTCACTTCTCCATTAAAAGAAGTTAAACTATATGGATCATCCTCTACAATCGGTATACCGAATTCAGAAGACAGTTCTAAAATCTTTTTACGCCTCGCTAACGAAAGCACAGTGCCCGTCGGATTTTGATAATCCGGATTCAAAAACACCATACGAATACGATGCTTTTTGTGCAAATCGATTAAGTCATCTGGATTCATTCCATGCTCATCAACAGGTAAATGGAATATATTTAAACCGGCCGATTTAAACATGGGAAGCGAGAAACAATACGAAGGATCTTCAATTGCAATGGCATCGCCCGGTTTTAATAAGCATTGAACGATAAGATTAAGTGCCTGTTGTGCTCCAGATGTAATCAGAATCGAGCTTGATTCTGATTCAATTTGTTTGTATTGCTGAACATGTACTGCAATTGTTTTTCTCAACATCTCATTTCCAAGTGGATGGTCATAACCGAGGTTTTCCATAAATGTTTTCTCCGACAAAATCGTTCGAAATCTATCGCTCGGAATTAATTCTGGTGACAATTCTCCACTCGCTAAATTAATTAAGTCATCTTTTTGTGTTTCCGTTCGAATTTGTTGAACAAGTGGTACGTTAGGTAAGAACGATCCATCCTCAACGTACCTCCCCCAGTTCGGTATTCGTTTATGTGACACACCCCATATGTCTGTATTCACCCGAGTTCCGCTTCCTTTTTGCCGTTCTACTACTCCAAGTGATTTTAACTCTTCATATGCAGCTACTATTGTGCTCCGGTTCACTTGTAATTCCTTTGCTAGCATACGCTCAGAAGGTAACTTGCTATCAGAAGGAAATTCACCTGAAGAAATACCCCTTTCAATATAATCAGCAATTTGTTTATATACGGGTGTCTTATCTGCACGATTTGGTTTCCATTCCATCTAGTTCCCTCCTCTCAAAACGAACTATCCTTTACTCATTAATAACAGTATTTACTGTAACAATCGTATTAATTAAGCGCATGATTTAAAAATGTTTCTACCGTCATATTAAAGCTAGTTGGCTGCTCTAAATAAGGTAAATGTCCACTATTTTCAAACTCAATGAAAGTCGTATTTTTTAAATGTATTTCAAACTCTCTTACATATTTCTCAGGGACAAAATCATCATTTCCCCCTCTTATTATTAAAACAGGACATGAAACATTTGCAAGAAACGGTCTCTGATCATAATCAACTAATTCAGCAAATAATCTTTGAATATGCAATGGGTTAATAGACTGTAAAGATTGATAAAATCCCCGGACAATCCCTTCATTATCTGCTACTCCCATCGCCTTCAATAATGTATCCGCCCATGTTTTTCCGTTATCCTGTAAGCTAAGTAAATCATATACTTCAAGTCGCTCTTTACGATCCTTTAGTTCCAAATAAGGAAATGCATTTACAACAATTAAGCTAGAAACAAAGCTTGGATATTGTATAGCAAAATCAATTCCTACTCTAGCCCCTTTTGAAAGACCACAAATGACTACTTTTTGTAGCTTTAAATAATTGCATAACTCATACAAAACATTTGCGTATTCTTTAAAGTTAATTTCTAGTCCTTCAGATTTCCCATGCCCAGGTAAATCTATTGAAATCACTGTCCAATTCCCCTTGAAATATCGCCTTTGATATAACCAATTATTTGCGTTTCCTCCAAGACCGTGTAAAAACAATATGACGGGACCCGTTCCTTCTATATTATAAAAAACCTTTCGATTCTTATATTCAAAATACATATTCATCACCTTCAGCTATAGCATCACTTATTTTTATCTTTGAACGGGTATATCCAAAACGGTTCTCTCTCTAACCACTCGACTGTTTCCGGAACACCATCTTCATACTCTCTTTTCAGTTCCGCTACCTTAGTCGCAAATTGTGATGCATGTGCTTGCAATGCGTCCAACTTTTTTGGAACATATTCTTTTACTCCATTTTTAAAACTTGGTGGCCCTATTTCTGCTTCATGATTATTTGAAAAAGCTACAGCATAAAATGTTGGCCTCTTATTTTCCGGAATATTAGCTAACGCCCTGGCTACTGCTTCTCCTGTTGCATTATGATCTGGATGAACTGCATATCCCGGATAAAAAGAAATGACTAACGAAGGATTCAATTCTTCCACACAATTTTGTATTACACTTCTTAATTCTCCAGGAGTTTCAAATTCAAGCGTCTTATCACGATATCCCATCATACGTAAATCTTTAATCCCTAAAATATTAGTTGCGCTCTTTAGTTCTTTCTCTCTTATAGCATATAATGATTCACGTGTTGCAAAAGGAGGGTTTCCCATCGCTCTCCCCATTTCGCCAAGCGTTAAACAAACATACGTAAGAGGAACATTCTGCTGAGCATAAGCTAAAATTGTTCCAGCCACGCAATATGATTCATCATCTGGATGCGGAAAAACAATTAAAACGTGGCGCTCATTTTTTATCAAAGTACTACTCCTCCATCATACACAATATGAATGTGTTCCTTTAAAAAGTTATTAAATCACTACCGCATACCACGTTACCCCAACAAGTAGAACGAAAAGAAGGATAATATAGATAGTCGATAAGTTTTTCACATTTCTCTTTGTAGACTTGCCGTAATTCTCCTCCACATTTCGTGCAACTAGTACGGTCCCAAACAGCGATACAATTACAATAATAACTACTAGTGAAATTGCAAAACTCATTGTATTTTCACCTCTCTAAGGCTAGTCTATTTTAATTAAGAACTTCAATAAAAAACTTCCTCTTTAAAGCATCAAAAAAATACTACCTTTCTTCTCTTATCATAATGGATGTTTGTAAAAAACGGACCAACCACTTTTATGTTTTTTTGCTCATCCACTTCAAAATAAAAAGCAACTAATCACCTAGATCAGTCGCTTTTTCAAAAGGTTATTTGTATTCATTTTTCACTTGAAATGAATTCGATTTAAAAGTTTCGTCTTTTCATAATGAAACATTGATTGCGATAGCTCGAAAATTGTTCCATTTACAAGAAAAACTGTCTTTTCAATTAAGAAGCGACGTATTTCACCGCTTCTTACTATGACCATATTTACTATTTTACAAGTGACTTATTCGCTCTTATAACTTCTTGATAAAGTAATGGTGACCATTTTTCATTTATATAATCTTGTATTATCCAGCCCACTCTCGTAGGATTCTTTTGCTTCATATAATTTGCAATTTCAGGATTTATGTAGGACGCATAATAATATGGACTATTCCATGCTGTACCACCAGAAGACAAGCTTGTAAAATTAATATATAGATGATTAACATCTTCACTATTGTTAATCGTTTCATTTAATGTATCTTTAATAGCGTTTACTTTCTCATCATAACTCACTTTATATTTATCTTGTACTGTGACATTTACATTTTGATTTATAGTTGAGGTAAACGTCTCATTGTCTGGCCAATAGAAATTATTATATCCCCCAGATTCATTACTACCACTATATCGTTTTAGTAATACAATTTTCCCACGAGCATCTCCAAGCTTTATATTCCCTTCTGTTTTTAAAAAGATTGGATCACGAAAATAATTTTTCTCAAACGTACTACTAAATGAGCTTTCCGCCCCTTTCATATCCTCATACTCTTTTTTTAAAGACATAATAATCGTTTCACTTGGATTATCTTTTAAAAATTGTTTCGCTTCGTTTATAAATTCGTGCAGTGTTACATAAAGATATAATGGCCCATGATGAAGAACTATCGTATTATCATCTGTTAAACGCCCTCTTATATCAAAAATTCTAGCTCCATGATCCATTTGATAACGAAAATCATATTCTTGCGTCATTCCCCACACTTGCTTTATCGGATTTTGCAACTTGAACGTTCCACTATCATGTGTTCCTGGAATTGAAATTCGTGCTAACGGTATGTCATCATTTATAGGTTTCATCCATCTAGACCAATTTTCAAGCTCATTAATAGAGCTAGCTGCAACGGTTTTCTTATCATTGAAAGCAAATACAAAGGCGCTAAGTACCATACTACATATGAATAACTTCAAAATAAACTTCTTATTGTTCATTATTATTCCTCCCTTTTCTGTTTTACATCAAACTTATTGAATATAATATAATCTGGTGAGTAAAAAATAAATGACATTTCATAAATATGAAATATTGCATAGAAGTAACGTTTAACTAATCGGACGAATACGCGGTGGAATTCTTACTGCCGACAAATTGCGAGATAAAGTAAAAAAACATTCACGTATCCTGAATTAAAATAATCGAAAGGAACTTCATCTGAAGTTCCTTTCGATTATTTTATATTTAATACATATGAACCATCTTTATTCTCATACTTATAGACATATAAATAATATTTACCTGGCTTTGCATTATAGGTTCCTTTAACTACATTTCCTTCATTTTCACCATATGCTACATAGTTATTTACATCCGATTCATGATGAAGTACCCATGTCATTCCAATATTTTTTTCATTTAGTAGAGAGATATTAATAGTTTCTGGCGAGTCAATTTGGAAAGTAAATACATCTACGTTATCACGATTATGTAGTGTCCCTTTCATTGGTGTATGAAAGTTAATTTTATTTGCCTGTTTAGGTTCATTATTTGGTTCATTTTCTGTTACTTGTAACTCATTCCCACCGTTTAGTTCTCTTCGTTCATACCCTAAATTTACTAGGATAGACTTCAAATCCGGTAAAACACCAATTTTATCTGAATATGGATCTTTAGACTTCGTTCCAGTGTTATGGTTACTTAATATCGTTCTCAATTCACTTGGTCTATATGGTTGTCCTACATTTTCTTTAGCAATACTTTGTACTAAAGTCGCTGCTCCAGCAATAATAGGCGAAGCACTAGACGTGCCACTAAAGCTGGATGTATAAAGATTTACAGCACTTCTACTTTGCTCAGCTGTAGTTGTATCTACGTTTTCTCCCCAGCCATACACATCAATACGGCTTCCATAATTCGAAAACCACATACGTTCATGAGGGAAAGATGAAGAACCCGCTCCTACCATAATTGCACCCGAATCTTTAAAATCTTTACTATTACGATTTAAAACTTGTTTACCATTTCTATCTTTAAATTGATCTAAATCATTCCAACCATTTGCTCCAGCCTCTATAATTACAACACCCTTATCTGTACCCGCACGAATTGCATCAAAGATATCTGGTTGTACTTCAACAGGTAAATATTTATCACCATATCCATCAAAAGAAGCTTGTGCCTCTAATAATAAAACATCCCCAGCTTCTAAATGATTTACAGCACTTAATATTGCATCAGCTGTATTATACTGTCCGTTATCTCTTATTTGAGAAATCACTTTTGCTTTCGCTTTTGGTGCAATCCCAATATTCCCTACTTCATTATCTTCAGATGATACAATTCCTAGTACAGACGTCCCATGACCGACATGTTGATCTATATTTCTTCCAGACATCAATTCAATATTTCGATGTACTAAATCCTCATGATTTAATAACCAACCATATTCCATATCAACAAAGGTTACATCATTTCCATTACCGCCTTGAACGCCCCAGGCGAAGGGTGCATTAATACCGTATGGTGCTGCTTCAAGATAACCTTGTTTATTAAATCTAGGATTATTATTAGGAGTAAGAGATACACTTAATTGTTTCACTTCAGGCGGTATTATTTTTTCTTGTTTCTTCATATACATATCTTCTATTAAAGAAGATGCTTTTAACTTATCTACTAGTGTTTCTTCACGCCCATCATTTTTGGTTTGAAGAATATAGTAGTTTAATAGGCTTGTAGATACATTATTAGGTGCTTTCACTTCAAGATTTTGTATTTCTTCCGGACTTACAGATGTGAATAGACGAGTAAATGTTACATCTGAATATTCTGCCAAAAAATCTTCTAATACTTTATCGTTCGTTTCAGATTGTATCTGTTTTTCAATACCATCTTCATATGGTAATTTCAAATCTGCACTGAATTTTACAATGATTTGTTTATCTGTTTCTTGTTCTATCCCTAATTTACTCTGCTGTTCTATAGAATCAGCAGTTACAATATTAACACTGTCCCCTATTCCTAAAAATGTTGAGACGATCACAGCTGAAACACCTACTCTTTGAAACATTTTCATTACATAAATCCTCCTAATTCATAACAATTAATAATCATTATATTAATCTATAATGATTTTATTTCTATAACATATTACCTTTCTACTAAATAGATTATAGTAAGCAGCAATATGAACTTCAATGTATTTTCATATGCAATATTTCATATTTGAATCCTATATGGATGTAAATAAAAAACTTATAATGATTATTTATTTTATATGTGCTAATATACTTACATTAAAATATTTATATTCCCATATTCTGAATTACATTATGCAACAGTTATACCTTACTTTATTAGGAGGATTTACAATGAAATTATTAAAACTAAAACATATAATTCCTTTATCTGCAGTAGCACTTACATTCGTATGTAATCAAAGTACAGCTGAAGCTTCCACCATTCATACAGTAAAAAAGAATGATACACTTTGGGGCATTAGTAAACAATATGGAGTTTCCATACAAGCCATTAAACAAGCGAATAATAAAGGAAACGATCAAGCTTTTATTGGAGAACAGTTACATATTCCAGGATCTATGAAATCAAATGAGGTTACAGTTCATCAAAACGAAAAAACTACGAACACTTCTGGACAAATTATTTACCAAGTACAACCGGGAGATTCATTAGAAACGATAGCAAAGCGCTACAACGTAACCGTTCAATCTATAAAACAAATTAACAACACAATCGGTAACAAACTTTATACAGGGCAACATTTGAAAATTAATTCCAGTATTTCCGAAAAAGAAAAAGACTTAATGGCACGCTTAGTTACCGCTGAAGCTGGTGGCGAATCATATAAAGGAAAAGTAGCTGTAGCAAAAGTTATCCTAAATCGAGTAAATGCAAAAGGGTTTCCAAATACAATAACAGGCGTTATTTATGAACCTATTAAATACGGATATGCATTTACTCCTGTTACAGATGGAAGAATTAATCAGCCTGCAAGCGCTGAAGCAAAAATGGCTGTAGAAGAGGCTATCTCCACAAAGGGAATACATTCTGATTGGCTTTATTTCTACAACCCAAAAACATCAACAGACAAATGGATTACGACACGTCAAACAGTAGCAGTAATCGGTAACCATGCCTTCGCTAAATAAAACTATACTTCCCTTCTAATTTATGCACTTAACAACTTTTTCAAATGATGAACAGACCTTTTTACTGAAAAGGTCCGTTCTTTTTATATGTAGACTTTTATGAATCATATGAAAAAGTGATTATTTAAAACGATATCTCCGTTCAAATAAAAACATTTATACTTCATCCACCACTTAGAGAAATTGAAAAAGTATAAAGTTCAAAAACTTTTTCTTTATTCATAAAAGCTATTTCTTAACTTCATAAAAGTGTTATACACTAGGAAAATAGTAAACAAACTATTCGTTAGCAGGTGAAAGAATATGTATGATGTTACAATTATCGGCGCTGGAGTAAGTAGCATTTTTATGGCTTATTCATTAGCCAAAAGTAACAAAAACATTTTAATTCTTGATAAAGGTAAACCGCTAGAACATCGAAATTGTCCTTTAGATCAAGGAAAAACGTGTGACTGTAACATATGTGATAAATATTTCGGTTTTGGTGGCTTAGGAAAGTCTGAAGGAAAATTTAATTATACAAATGGATTTGGAGGAGAACTCGAACAAAAAGTAGGTAAAGAAGGTTTTATGCAACTCATGGCTGAAGTAGATGAAATTCTATGTCAGTTTGGTGGAAATTCAGTTTCAAAATATTCTACAGAAAATGTAAATCTCACTAAGAAAGCTGCAACTTGTGGTTTACAAATGTTAACAACAGAAGTAAGGCATCTTGGTACTACAATTTCCAGTACCATTTTTCAGCAACTCTATGAATTTTTACTTACGAAAATAAATATCCAATTTCATATAGATGTAGAGCATATTATGAAACAGAAAGATCATTTTAATATAACTACAAATCAAGGAACAGTTCAATCTAAGCAACTCGTATTTGCAACGGGGCGCTCTGGGGCAGATTGGTTAAAAGAAATGTGCACTTCTCTAAATATTTCTCAGGAACAAACACGTGTAGACTTAGGGATTAGAGTAGAAATGAAAGAACATCAATTACGTTCTATATTAAAAGATACTTTTGAAACGAAACTTTCTTATCAAGGTGAAAATTTCACAGCAACTACTTACTGTATGAATCCAAAAGGACGCATTATTCGAAAGTACGAAGAAGGTTTAGTTATGCCTGACGGTCAAAATTTTCGAGAGCAAGGAACTGGCACTCCTAACTTAAATTTCACTTTGTTTATCCCGCGCTATTTCCCAACTCTTAAAGACGCCAATATATATGCAAACTCAATTATTAAAGGCATTAATCAAGGACGAGATCGGATTGTTATACAGCGCTTAGAGGACTTATTAAAGAAACAACCTACAATGGAAAAAGATATGAAACATAATCGTATACAACCTACACTACACGGAGATTATGGAGATTTGCATAAAGAAATTCCTCCATTATATATTGAAGGACTCAAAGAATTTTTATTACGCTTAGAACATTTTATCCAAGAACCTATCGATAAAGATACTTTATTATATGGAATAGATGGAAAGTTCTATGCCCCTACGATAAAAATCAATAACCATTTTGAAACAAGTATGAATGGGCTATTTTTAGTTGGAGATTGTTCAGGTGTTACTCATTCATTATCTCAAGCAGCTGCAAGTGGTCTATATGTTGGAAAATATTTATCTGATATGTGAACTCTTTCATTACACTACTAGTCAAACGTTTTACGTTTCACCACCACTTTACTTAATGAAATGATTATCCTACAAAGAAGCATGATTTTACAGAATATATGAAAAACTACATTCTATGTAGAATGTAGTTTTCTACTCATTCATATAACCGTTTACTTTAAACTCACCTTTTATTCAAATTCCAACTCATTGAATGTCAATAGTTTAAAAAGCGTCTATTCCTTTTCACTTTCATTTGTTCGATATTTTGTAACATCATCATAGTGTTTAATATGTTAGGATGTCTATAAGTCACTTTCACTACAAATATGACTTTTTCTGCTTCGCATTTAAATTCCCCATTGTATGTATAGGAACACTGCAAATTATTACCATTAGAAAACATCATTTAAATGGTTCACCCTACTATAATAGTTATAAAAATATAACATATAACCTTAGTTAAATAAATTTTATAAAGAAGGTGTAAAAATGAAGAATAAAATAAATTTACAAATGCAAAATATAAGCTTTGTTATCATAATTGCTTTAGCAGTATGGTTAAAAACATATCTTATTACGCGATTCAGTTTTGATTTAAAAATTGAGTCTTCTACACAAGAGCTTATTTTGTTTATTAGTCCTCTCGCTGCATCGTTAGCATTTGTTGGATTAGCATTATTTGCAACTGGTGAAAAGCGCAATTATATAGCGCTATGTATTAATTTCTTATTAACGATCGTACTTGTCGGAAATGTAATGTTCTATGATTTTTATAGTGATTTCGTTACGTTACCAGTACTCGGACAAACATCAAACTTTGGCCAATTAGGCGGTAGTATTATAGAAATATTGAACTACAAAATTATACTCGCATTCGTAGACATTATTTTCTTCTTTATTTTATTAAAAAAGAAGACATTGGTCTTTAAAACAGAACGTGTAGCACATTCTACACGCTTACTATATTTCGTCTTAACAATTGCTGTATTTTCTGCAAATCTGCATCTTGCAGAAAAAGAACGCCCTGAATTATTAACGAGATCCTTCGACCGAGTAATGCTTGTCAAAAATTTAGGACTATACACTCACCAAATATATGATTTAACGCTGCAAGTAAAAGCAGGATCACAAAAGGCACTTGCTGATAGTAGTAAATTACAAGAAACTGAAAACTACGTAAAAGCAACCCAAAGTGAACCAAATCCTAATATGTTTGGCGCAGCGAAAGGAAAAAATGTAATTGTCGTTACTCTTGAATCCTTGCAAACCTTTTTAATAGGAGCATCCGTCAATGGTCAAGAAGTTACACCTTTCTTGAATGAATTCATAAATGAAAGCTATTACTTTGATAACTTTTTCCACCAAACTGGACAAGGAAAAACATCCGATTCTGAATTTCTAATAGATACATCGTTGTATCCATTAAACCGTGGAGCTGTATTCTTCACACACGGAAACAATGATTATACTGCAACTCCAGAAATTTTACGTGAACAAGGTTATTTCACTTCTGTATTCCATGCGAATAACGCAACATTTTGGAATCGTAACATTATGTACTCAGCTCTTGGTTATGATCGTTACTATAATGAACTTGATTACAAAATCACGCCCGAAACAAATTTAAATTGGGGATTAAAAGATATAGAATACTTTGATCAATCAGTAGATATATTAAAAACGATTGATCAACCATTTTACGCTCGTTTCCTTACTTTAACAAACCATTATCCATTTACGTATGATGAAGACACAAAATTCATTGAACCATATAACTCTGGTAATGGCGTATTTGATCGTTACATCGTAACATCACGTTACTTAGACGAATCCATTAAAAACTTTATTGAGCGTTTAAAGGCCGAGGGGCTTTATGATGATTCTATTATTGTATTATACGGTGATCATTATGGCATTTCTGAAAAACATAACCGCGCAATGGCGCAGTTTTTAGAAAAAGATCAAATTACAGAATTTGATACTTTACATTTACAACGTACACCTTTATATATTCATATCCCTGGACAAACAAAAGGTCAAACGATTTCAAAGCCTACTGGACAAATTGATGTGAAACCTACTATTCTAAATTTATTAGGGATTGATACTACGAACGATATCCGTTTTGGTCACGATATGTTTTCAGATGAATATACGGGATTTGTTGTTTTACGTGATGGTAGCTTCGTTACAGACAAATATGCATACAAAAACAACACTTTTTATGACCGGATAACAGGTGAAATTGTAGATTTACCAAAAAAAGAAGCTCAAGCACTCATTAACCGTGCACAAAATGAATTACGTATGTCTGACAAAATTATTGAAGGCGATTTATTACGTTTCTCAGAAAGTAATAAAATTAAAACTGGCGAAGTAAAAACTAAAATTAAAGAAACTGAAAAATAATCTATATATGCGAAGGGAGCAACTCATTACGGTTGCTCCCTTTTTCCCTTCTTATAACAACGGATATAAACAAAAAAACAACTCCAAAATCCACTTTTGGAGTTGTTTTACGTTTATTCTATGCTTGTTTCTAAATTTAAATCTGTATAGGCATTATACTCACCTATATTTAAGATTACTTCACATTGACGTAATCTCAATTCAAAGAGCATTATAGAATCATGATACACTTCAGGATTTGATTTCATTTTATGTAATATCTCTTGTTTTTCTTGTATTTCTAACTGCGTATTTTCTACAGCTTGTTTCAAGGAGTTAAATGGATTTCTAAAGAACATATTAATATCCCGCTCTTGTGTATTTTCAAACAGCTCAAATTGCAAGAAAAATTTCTTCATAATAGAAGCCGTTACTTCTGTATAATCTTCATTTTCTATATACTGTTTATATTTGTTATATAGCATAGATCTATTCTTTGGAAGAACCCCAAATAATTTACCGGCACTTTTCAGTAAAAATTGCGCTGGCGTAAATCGGCGTAAAATATTTACTTCTTCCATTTGTATTCTAGTCGTCATTCTATCAGTATCTCTGCGCCAGTCATCAAGCACTTTAAAGTCACATTCTAATTGTATTCGATTTTCTCCAAATAAAGAATTAAGTCCTTCACTGAGTTCTTCTAAGTGCGATTGACTTTGAAGTAACTCATTATTAGAAGTTTCAATCCAATTTTGCATAGAACGAGCAAAGTTAGGTAATACAGTTTGTTCTAAATATTTGTGTACTCTTTTGTTCATTGCTGTATTTAGTTCCATTTCAATGTTTCCAAAATCGCTTTCTTCACTGATTAAATCAGAACAACTCTGCAGTAGCTTCGGAATATGTTCAGTAAGATCATTCGTAATTTCTGTTTTCATTGTACGATACGATTGTGTAATGATATGAATTTTTTCCCTCTCAAAAGCAGTAAGGTTATTAATACTACCATTTAATTTAACTAACATATCTTCATTCCAATTCATAGCATCCACTAGATTGTTTTCCTTCTCAACGCGTTTATCTAAAAGGTATGTAATTGTTTTTCGAATGAAAAACAATAGCTTTTCAGTACGATCTGCATCGATATTTTTATAGTTAAAGTTAAAACGAATAAACTCAGTTAAATCATTTAGTTGTTGATTACTTGTATATAACGAAGAGTAAGGGAAAAGTCTCGCTTGCGGGAAATACGCGTTTATTCTCACTTGCGTATCATGTAAAACTCTTTTTACTTCTGCTTCACTGTAAATGTTATCGATTTTATTTAATAAGAAATGAATTTGTAGATTTGGTGTATGTTCTTGAATACTTAATAGAATGTCACGTTCTTTGTCAGTAAAAGGTGAATCCGCATTCAATACGAACAATAATTCGTCCACAGAATTCAGATATTCAAATATCTCATCTCTAGTATCGTTATTTCTATTAAAGCCAGGTGTAACTACAAATGTAAGTTTATTTTTACTTAAAAATTTGCATGGTAGTTTAAATTCAACACACGCTCTATCTCTATACGTTTGGTGGTGTAAAGACATCATATCATGGTAATCAGAGAAATTCTCAGTTGTTGTAATTGCTGAGTCTGTTATAGCGTTAATTTCTGTATGAGCATCATTTTTTAAAACCACTACATTTGAAATTGAGTTTTCTAATATATTTTCTCCTACTATAGAGTTAATAAATGCAGTTTTTCCATTTCCTGAAGTGCCCGTTACTAAAATACGATTTGTTCTTAAATCTGCAAGTTCGCTAACTAACCATCTAAATCGGTGACCCATTTCTATATCATGCTTTTGTGCCCACTGTGTAATAGATTCAAAAAGATGTAAACCATACTCTAAGCCATCCACATGATTAATAGAATACAACAGTAGGTTTTCTGCATTTTTTATATTTGCTGCATCTATTTTGGAAGGGAAAATCTCATCCCATGCCAATACAGCTGCTGATGGAAATACAGCATAAGAAGAATTGACTACCTTTAACCAATTTGTTAACAGATTTGGAATGATATCATGTAATTGTCTAAGCGTATATTGGCCTTGAATTAATTCAAAATACGTTTCTTCGTAAAGAGAAGAAATTTTGTCCCATATATCGGACGGATGTATTTCGATATGTAAGAAAAACTCATTTATTGTGTTAAGCCATAATAAGTAATTTTGTTCATTTTTATAACTGTTCCAAAGTGATGATACAATTTGTGTAAATTGCACTTGATCTACATGATTTAATGTAACTAATACTTCATGAAAATAGTCTGGTGAAATATTTTTAGTAAATCCTTTATCGATATACCCTTTTAGCACCTCAAACCAAGGATAAGATTCTGTTCGAACCAGCTCATTCACAGCAAGCTCTACTGCACTATCAAAATCTTGCTGTTCTTCATAAAAAGAACGGGCAATTTTGGTGACATTCGGATAATCGGGATTTAAAGAAACCGCCTCTTTAATTACAGCGAAAGCTGAGTCAAAATTATTTTGCTCGATGTAAAGAGAAAGTAATTGCAGTCCAATTTCAGTCATCAATATTTTGTTATCAGTAGTAATGGAAGTATAAACCTCTTCAGCAACTGATAGTCGGTTTAGTTCAAAGTAAGCATCCGCAATGTTTTTTTGTGCCCATGGTGCTAGTTCGTTGCCAACTTTCTCCCATTTGAAAATAGCTGATTCAAAATCTTGATGGTGATAATAAAATTCACCTTGTGCAAAACGAATATAAGACCCATCGGAAATTTCATGTTTTTCTTCGTTTACATAAACTTCCCCAAGTACGTCAAGAGGTGGTTTTGTTTCATTCTCCATTAGGAATGTTTCATAATACATCTTTTTTATTAATTGTTTTTCTATTCTCATCTTTTCCCCCACTATATCTTGAAAACACACTTTTAAGATATGTCAATACTTTTTTTATGTATGCTTTTTATCTTAACAAAGAATTTCTTTTGGAAAATTTCATTTTCCTTTCATTTTTCAAGTAAGATTGAATTTTTATGAGAAAAGTTTCAGTTCTTTTTCAATTCGCTTTCAGTTGTGAAACAACATTAAGTGTTCCTAATAACCTAATAACACTATAATATTCCGCATTATATTATCAGGAAAACTATATATATATTACATTATAAAAACAATCTATAACGAATATATATGCATTGTTTGTTTCACCGATAAATAAAAAAACTCACCACATAATGGTTATTAGATAGACCAATATGCTACGTCCTTTCAGAATTTCAAACACACCACGATAACTTAAACAACAATAATAGTGAACGGCTATCATTACAATACCTCTCTCAAATTGTTTTCCTTTAAAATATTTCAGTAGTTATGTAATTAAATTGTTCTAACCTATATAAATAACTAGTCCAAAAAAACTCTATATGCATATCATGTTATAGTAAAGAATTCAGGAAATCCTAAAAAGGAGGCATTTTCATGTTTGAAGATAAATCTAAAATAAATTACCCATATGAATTTACTGAAACTACAACAGTCCCTCTAAAGAACCCCATTGATAAAAAATTCAAGAACGGCACAGGTACACATAACTTCCCAATTAAAAAGCATTATAAAGAGCAGGTTTTATATACTGAAAAAATTAATAATAATAATAATAAAAACAAATAATCCTATAAATCCTTATAACAATTAACCAAATAAGAATCAATATTTGGCCATGCATAGTTATATGTTTAATAATGTAGAAATCTTTATTATACAATTTACGTACCTTTAAAAAGTGCTGATATACGGCGCTTTTTTATACATAGATAAATTAAAGCTTACTTAGTCTAGAAATAAACTGTAAAATCAATCCACCTTATTTTCGTTTAACAATTAACTCTACATATTAAAAGGGAGCAACATTTACTGTTGCTCCCTTTTAATATCTAATTTTAGTATCCCTACATAACCCTCTTAAACATCTTCTCCAACTCATAAGTAGAATGATGTACAAGAATCGGTCTCCCGTGCGGGCATGTGTATGGATTTGTTGTTGTACGAAGTTCTTCAAGTAAAGCAAATATTTGATCGTTCGTTAAATATTGATTTGCCTTGATAGATGCTTTACAGCTCATCATAATGGCTGCTTCTTCACGCAACTTTTTAATATCAACTTTTTTTAGTTTGACAACTTGCTCCATCATCTCATCAATGATTTCTGTTTCTTGTCCTTTCGGGAACCACGTTGGATGCGAGCGAACAATAAAAGATTGATGGCCGAATTGTTCCAAAAATAGGCCGACTTTTTTAAGTTCTTCTAGTTGCTCTTCGACACGTAAAAATTCAGTAAGAGATAGGTCAATACGGTACGGTACAAGTAGTTCTTGTACTTCTTGCGCTACTCGTCCTACTTTATCACGGAAGTACTCATAATTAATACGTTCCTGTGCGGCATGTTGATCAATCATATATAACCCATTATCATTTTGAGCGAAAATATATGTTCCGTGCATTTGTCCAATTGGATAAAGCGGTGGTAAATCGTTACCGTTCATTTCAATCTCTTTTATTTCCCCGACCTCTTCTTCCAATTCCTCTAATTCAAAGTCGTCATCGTTACTGTTCCACGATTTCTCTTCTCGAATCGGTTCTTCGATTATCGGTTTAGAGGATGGCTGCCAACTTTGCTCTTCTCTTACGAGCGACTGTGGTGGTTGCCATTCTCGCTTCGCCGGTTGCCAAAGCTGCGCTGGTTGTTTCACAGTTGTTCGTTCTTCTTGTTTTTCATCCATGTCAGTCGGTAAAACGATGTTTGGCATCTGTGGTTCTTTCGGCTTTGTATGCTCAAACTGGAACTGTTCTTGCACACTTTCGTCTTTTTCTTTTTTCTTCGTTGTTACGCCTGCATCTGGAATGAGCTGTATTTTTTTGAATGCTGCTTGCAATGTTTCTTCGATAAGCTTTAGCAATTCTTGTTCTTTACTAAATCGAACTTCTAATTTTGCTGGATGTACGTTAACATCAACAAGCATTGGGTCCATTTCAATCGATAAGAAGCCGATTGGATATCGTCCAACTGGCAGTAATGTATGGTATCCTTGCTGAACTGCTTTCATTAATACGAAATTTCGCACGTAACGGCCATTTACGATCGTTGACATATAGTTACGAGACGCTCGCGTTACTTCTGGTAATGTTACATACCCTTTAATTGTGAAATCTAAAGATTCAGCTTCAATTGGAATAAGCTTCTTGGCAACTTGAATGCTATAAATTGATGCAAGTACTTGCCTTACATCACCATTTCCGGATGTATGAAGCAATTTCTTTTCATTATGAAACAGTTTTAACGATACTTCTGGATGTGACATTGCAATACGATACACGATATCTGTAATATTCCCAAGCTCTGTATGAATTGTTTTCATATATTTAAGACGCGCTGGTGTATTAAAGAATAAGTTTTGTACTGTAATATCCGTTCCTTTTCGGCTCGCTGTTTTTTCTTGTTTTATAATGTCTCCACCTTTAATGATAAGGTGGGTACCCGGCGCATCACCTGTGCTAGTGATTAATTCCAATTCACTAACTGAGGCAATACTTGGCAATGCCTCACCGCGGAATCCGAGCGTTCTTATACGGAACAGATCGTTTTCATCTTTAATTTTGCTCGTTGCGTGGCGTTCAAATGCAACGATACAATCTTCTTCGGCAATGCCATCTCCATTATCAATGATGCGAATTTTTGATAAACCAGCTTCTTCTAAGTGGATTTCAATAGATGTACTATTCGCATCGATAGAATTTTCCACAAGTTCTTTTACGACTGAGGCAGGGCGCTCTACTACTTCCCCTGCCGCAATTAAGTTAGAGAGTTGATCATCGAGTTTGCGAATTTTTCCCATCTACTTACTCATCCTTTCTTTAACTTTTTCTGTAAGCGATACAGTTCGTTCATCGCTTCTAAAGGCGTCATATCTAGTAAATCAATTTTTTTAATTTGTGCAAGTACTGCGCTTTCTTTTTGATCAAGCACAGGCTTGTCTTGTTTTTTTGAAGATTGGTCTCCTCCAAAGAAAGATAGTTGTGACTCTTCTTCAGTCTCTTCTTTCTTTTCTTGTATTTCTGCCGGTTCTTCTTTTACAACTACAGGTTCTGGAACAACTTCTTGCACCTTTACTTCTACACGCTTTGGAATAATAATTTCTTCTTGTCCTTCTAGTTGCGCTAACACTTCTTTTGCACGAGCGATTAAGCTATCTGGAAGCTCAGCAAGTTGCGCAACGTGAATTCCGTAACTTTTATCGGCTGCTCCATCTTGAATTTTATGAAGGAAGACTACTTTTCCATTCTCTTCAATAGCTGAAACATGTACATTTTTCAGTTGATCTAAACTTTCTTCTAGCACCGTTAATTCATGATAATGCGTAGAGAATAATGTTTTTGCACCAATTTGGTCATGAATATGTTCAATGATTGCTTGTGCAAGCGCCATACCATCATACGTTGATGTACCGCGTCCAATTTCATCAAATAAAATTAAACTTCTTTCTGACGCATTTGCAATCGCATTTTTCGCTTCTAACATTTCAACCATAAATGTACTTTGACCTGAAATTAAATCATCCGCTGCACCAATTCTCGTAAAGATTTGATCGAATACAGGTAATACCGCTTCTGTCGCTGGTACGAAACAACCAATTTGTGACATAACAGTAACAAGTGCTAATTGTCTCATATACGTACTTTTACCAGACATGTTCGGTCCTGTAATTAAAAAGACATCCATCTTCTCTGGCATAATACAATCATTTGGTACATACAATTTCCCGTTCAATACTTTTTCAACGACAGGATGGCGACCATCTTTAATAAAGATTTCACGCTTCGTTGTTAGCACGGGTTTTACAAACTGCTCTTCTTCACTTACAGTCGCAAAGCTTTGTAGTACATCTAATTCACTAATTACTTTCGCTAAATGTTGTAATTTCGGAATGAATACTTTTACTTCTTCACGAAGTGCTGTAAATAAATCATATTCCAGTTGTACAATTTTCTCTTCTGCTTCTAAAATTAACGTTTCTTTTTCTTTCAGTTCATCTGTAATGAAACGCTCAGCATTAGCAAGCGTCTGTTTTCGCTCATAGCGCCCTTCTGGAAGCGCTGCAAGATTCGCCTTCGTCACTTCAATGTAGTAGCCGAAAATACGGTTGTATCCAATTTTTAATGATTTAACCCCTGTAATATCACGCTCTCGTTTTTCAAGCTCCGCGATCCACGTTTTCCCATTTTTGCTCACGTAACGATATTGATCAAGCTTGTCATTATAACCGTCTTTAATAATATCTCCATCTTTAATAGAAAGTGGTGGGTTTTCCTGAATACTTCTTCCTAGTAATTCAGTTAAGCTCTCACATGGATCCGCACCTTGAATTAACCTTGCTGCATAAGCATTATCTAAAAGACTAATCGCTTCTAAAATAGCTGGTACTTGAAGTAAAGAACGTCTTAACTGTAATAAGTCCCGTGCATTTACATTACCAAATGCAACTTTCCCTGCTAAACGCTCTAAATCATATACTTCTTTTAGCTTTTCTTTTAAATCTTCACGTAAGAAGTAATCATTTACAAATGTTTCTACCATTTCTAAACGTTCTTCCACTTTCTCTTTCTGAATAAGCGGACGTTCCATCCACTGTTTTAACATACGGCCACCCATAGCTGTTTTCGTTTTATCTAATAGCCATAATAGTGAGCCTGTTTTTTCTTTCGTACGAAGAGTCTCAGTTAACTCTAAATTACGTTTTGAGTGCACATCAATTTTCATAAATTGATTTGTATAATAAATTTCTACTGGTTGCAAATGATCTAATGAACGTTTTTGTGTTCTTATCACATAGTTAAATAAGCGTCCAATCGCTTTAAGTAACTTTGCTTGTGAAACATTTTTCACAAGATGTTCTAACCCTTCCGGAATCGTTGTTGCATCTTCATACGAAATCGTCATTTTTAATGTTTCAGTCAATTTATTTAATTCATCTTTTGAAAATGTAGAATCTACAACAATTTCTTTCGAACCAGTTGCATACACCTCTAATAAAATATCTTCTACTGAACCTGTTAACAACGTCACTGTATTTTGTCCAGTCGTTAAGTCATTACAAGCTAGCGCATAAGATCCATCTTCGAAATGTGTTAATGCTGCTAAAAAGTTATTCTCTTTCTCGTCTATTGTACGCCCTTCCATCATCGTTCCTGGCGTAATTAGTTGTACTACTTCACGACGTACTACACCTTTAGCTGTTTTTGGATCTTCCACTTGCTCACAAACAGCTACTTTATATCCTTTTTCAACAAGTTGTTCAATATAATTTTTAGCTGCATGATGCGGTACACCGCACATCGGTATACGATCACTACTACCACCATCTCGGCTCGTTAATGTAATTTCAAGTTCATGAGCTGCTTTAACCGCATCTTCAAAGAACATTTCATAAAAATCACCTAATCGGAAAAATAAAAAGGCATCTTCATAGTCTGCCTTAACCTTTAAGTATTGCTGTATCATAGGCGTATATTGCGTCATGTCTTTCCTCCATAATTTTTACATAATAATCTATATTCATCCCGCATTAACGGGCAGTAAGATTCCCACCTCAAAAATCGGCTGGAACAAAGAAGTTAGGTGGGAGATCAACTGCCCGTAAAAGCCCGATTGGTTCAACTAATAATCAGTGGGGATGCCCCCCACTGATTATTAGTTGAACTTTATATATGTCACACTTCACGGACATCCATCTCTCCTATTTCAGGAGTCTTTCTTCATTATAACATATTTCATAAAGATTCATGTTCATTCAGCACCACTTATGTAAAGTAAAAAGCTAGGAAGAACTTCTCCCTAGCTTTCTATTACTCTTCTTCTGCGTCAACGATAAAGTTCGGATCTAATTCTTCAAACTCATCATCATCGACTTGGAAATCCTCATCTGATTCTACACAACCTTCAGGATTTACACTTACACAAATTTTTGTTTCCCCAACTACTTCTGTTACAAATTCACGTTCTACAGTTACAACAATTTTATTCCCATTTGGCGATACAAGAGCTTCTAAACAATTTGGCGGTTGAATGACACGAGCAATAATTTCTAAATCGTCACCAGAGAAGTTCTTATCACGATAACCAATGCTTACTTCGTCAGTGTAGTTCACACGTTCTGTTACAACTTCAGTCTTTGTATTGCCATCAAACGAATACCAAGTGTTCACATCATAGAAACCTTCAATTTCTACATGTTTTCCATTCTTTCTCGCTTCGTACGAGTGGTTAATTACCCAGCACCCTAAAATACTTGTTGGCTCATTATTCGATTCACATGTATGCGTTGACTTTGTATACTTACGTCCTTTTCCAACCACTGCTTTTGTAATAATCTCTCTAAATTCGGACATTCGTAACCCTCCTCAATCACTATTCACTTAATCATATGCGTGACAATAGCGGAATGTGTCATTCTTTTTTTGAGAAGAACTTACGTTTAATCCACTAAAAAAAAGAGATGTCAATATGACATCTCTTTAACAACCACAATTTCCTTTTTTACTTTCTACCGCCGCACCAGTTTCACCCTTAAGTACATCGCCGCCAGTTGAAACTAATATTTCATCTGTAACATTATTAGAAATGGTACTCGCAACTAACTGTAGTAAGTCATTTACATATGTTTGTGAAGATTTAAACTCCTGCACAACTGGAATATTGTCTAACTTATCTTGAAGTGCGTCAATTTCAGCTTCTACTTTTTTCAAAGCTTCCCACTTCCCGTAATGTTGCAAGTTAACTGCTTGTTTTTGCAATGCTTTAATTTCATCAATTGCGTGCTTTACATTTTCATTTTTATGAATTTGCGCCTCTGCTTTCTTAAAAAAATCAACTTCTTCTGTTTCAGAAATCATTTTCGCTAATTCTTTCGCTTGCTCTACAATTTCGTCTTTCGTATATACTTTCATCTATTATTTCACCTCAATCGGTTCCTCAACTAATTCCCCGTTAAGAGACCAAGTTTTTGCTTCCGTTATTTTTACTTTCACAAGCTGACCAATTAAAGATTTTGAAGCGACGAAGTTTACAAGTTTATTCGTACGAGTATAACCTGCAAGTACTTCCGGATTATTTTTACTTTCCCCATCAACTAACACTTCTACAACTTGACCTTTATAACGATTATTCTTTTCAACTGCCAACCCATTTACGAGTGTGTTTAATCGTTGTAATCGTTCTTTCTTTACTTCCATAGGCACATTATCTTTCATTTTTGCAGCTGGTGTACCTTCTCGCGGGGAATAAATAAATGTAAATGCAGTATCAAATCCTACTTCACGATATAACGACATCGTTTCTTCAAATTGCTCATCTGTTTCATTTGGGAAACCGACGATAATATCAGTTGTTAATACTGCGCTTGGAATTGTTTCTTTAATTTTTCTTACAAGTTCTAAATAATGTTCACGTGAATATTTACGTGCCATAATTTTCAACATATCTGTGCTTCCAGATTGAACTGGTAAGTGAATATGTTCCACTAGATTTCCACCTTTTCCAAGCACTTCAATTAAGTGGTCATCGAAATCACGTGGATGACTCGTTGTAAAACGAATACGGGCAATATCAACTTTACGAAGTTCGTCCATTAAATCGCCAAGACCGTATTCTAAATCTTCAAAGTCTTTACCATATGCATTTACGTTCTGTCCAAGTAGCGTAATTTCTTTATAACCATTCGCAGCTAAATGACGAATCTCTTGAATAATATCTTCTGGACGCCTGCTTCGCTCTTTTCCGCGTGTATACGGTACAATACAATATGTACAGAATTTATCACAGCCATACATAATATTTACCCAAGCTTTAATATCGCCACGACGTACTTTCGGAAGGTTTTCAATTACGTCTCCTTCTTTTGACCAAACTTCAACTACCGTCTCCTTCGAGAACATTGCATCTTTTAGAATGTACGGTAATCTATGAATATTATGCGTGCCAAATACCATATCTACATGCTGATTTTTTTGCATGATTTTATTTACAACAGATTCCTCTTGAGACATACAACCACATACACCAATTAAAAGGTCCGGATTTCTACGTTTTAATGATTTTAAATGACCAAGTTCACCAAACACTTTATTTTCAGCGTTTTCACGAATTGCACAAGTGTTTAATAAAACTACATCTGCATCTTCAGTTGAAAATGTCGGTTCATATCCAAGTGTTGTGAAAATACCTGCCATTACTTCCGTATCATGCTCATTCATTTGACACCCATATGTACGAATATAAAACTTTCTTCCTGCACCAAAATTACGAAACTCTTCAGGTAAGCCAAAATCCCGTTCAATTTTAACTTCTTCTTTTCCACGCTTTTTGGCATCTTTTAAGGAAGGTGGTTGATATACGCTTTCAAAGTATTTGCTATAATCTTTCTCTTCTTTTTTCGTAGAGGAATTTGCTTGTTGACTTGCTAATCGTTGTTGCTCGTTCATCGGTAATCTCCTTTCACCCTTAACTATACACACTCTGTAGTCTATTTTAATGCGCTTAGACCCACCTTAAAAATGGTTAGATAGCTTGATTGAGAGATAACTTGTCCTTTGAAACTTGAGTAATCGATCTAATCATCCGTAAGAATGAAGTCTTCCCCACACAAATAGACATTCCCTTTTTATTATTTCATCTTGTACTACCCAAAAGCATATTGCTTTATCCCTATACACATTACCATAGTATGAAGCGTTTAGCCAATTTTGACAAGGAATAGGACCTGCCTTATCTTACATTTCATAAGCAATGAACTTGCCATTTCCATACAACGATCCTTATATTATTTTACCATTCTGAATTTTCTAAGTAAACAAAGCTATCCTATATTTTTTATTCAGTAAAAAAAGGTTGCCAAATGGCAACCTTTTAATCGTTACATAAATTCAGCAACAAGCTCATCAAACATTTTCTGATCCATATTTAAATCAGCTTGTACTAATGGCTTTTCACTATAGCCTTTTACAAGTTCTTGATATGATGGTTGCGCAGTATTTTGATAAATTAAACCTGTTACTAATCCGTTATTTTCCATTAATGTTTGCATAGCCATCATGCGATTAGATGGATCATATCCCTCTACTGTACTTAGTTTCGTTAAGTTCTCTTTGAACCAATCGTACGTATTTACTTTATTATAAGTAACACATGGACTAAATACATTAATTAATGAGAACCCTTTATGGTTAATACCAGCTTCAATAATTTGCGTTAATTCTTTTAAATCACTTGAAAAGCTTTGCGCCACAAATGTTGCACCAGCTGTTAATGCCATTTCCATAACATTTAATGATGGTTCAATCGAACCTTGTGGTGTACTTTTCGTTTTAAATCCAGCTTCACTACGTGGTGAAGTTTGGCCTTTTGTTAATCCGTAAATTTGGTTATCCATTACTATATACGTAATGTCAATGTTTCTACGAATAGAATGGATTGTATGTCCCATACCAATCGCAAATCCATCACCGTCACCACCTGATGCGATAACTGTTAAATCACGATTTGCCATTTTCACACCTTGTGCAATCGGAAGGGCACGTCCATGAATACTATGCACACCATATGAATTAATATAACCTGATATACGACCTGAACAACCAATACCAGAAACAACAGCAAGTTCATCTGGATTTAAGCCAACGTTAGCTGCCGCACGCTGAATTGCAGCTTGCACCGAAAAGTCTCCGCAACCTGGGCACCAGTTTGGTTTTACACTGTTACGAAAGTCCTTAAATGTTGCCATTTAATACAACCCCTTTTTTGCATTCGTTGTAAATCTCTTTTGGCAAGAATGGGTTTCCATCATATTTTAAAAGACTAGAAATTTTCTCACCACTACCAAGATTCATTTTCATAATGTTAGCAAGCTGACCAGTCGCGTTGTTTTCTACAACTACAACACGTTTTGCATTTTTCACAAGTGGATCGATTTCAGCTTTCGGGAACGGGTGAATTAAACGGATTTGAGCATGGTTTACTTTCATACCCTCTTGTTCTAAACGCTCCATTGCCTCTTCGATCGCACCACGAGTTGAGTTAAATCCAACAAGCAATACATCTGCTTCCTCATGCTTAACATTTTTATAAACAGGGGTATTAAACTTCAAGTTCTCCATTTTACGGAAACGTTTGTCCATTTGATCTTTACGGTTTATTGCCGATTCAGATGGTTTACCAGTTTCATCATGTTCTACACCTGTAACATGGTGAATACCATTTTTCATACCAGGTAAAACACGTGGTGAAACGCCATCTTCTGTTACTTCATAACGCTTGAAGTATGCTTTATTTTCACGTTCTGGTAATTCTGCTTCTAAATCCAGCTTACCGCGACGAATTTCCACTTTATCTAACGTAAGCGGTTCTACAGTTTGTTTACCTAAAGAAAGCTGTAAATCCGTTAAGAAAATAACAGGCACTTGATATTCTTCAGCTAAGTTAAACGCTTCTACAATATCATAGAAAGCTTCTTCCGCTGTACTTGGCGCCATTACGATTTTTGGAATTTCACCATGCGTACCGTAAATCATCGCCATTAAATCAGACTGCTCTTGTTTCGTTGGTAACCCCGTACTTGGACCACCACGTTGCGTATCAACAATTACTAGCGGTGTTTCTGTAATACCTGCTAACCCAATCGCTTCCATCATTAAAGAAAGACCAGGCCCTGCAGATGCTGTTAATGTACGAACACCAGCATAGTTTGCGCCAATTGCCATTGTACAAGCTGCGATTTCATCCTCAGTTTGGATTACTGTTCCGCCGACTTTAGGCAATTTTTTAATTAAGTATTCCATAATTTCAGATGCAGGTGTGATTGGATATGCTGACATAAAACGAGCGCCACCAGCTACCGCACCAAATGCGATTGCATCGTTTCCAATCATAAACATGCGTTTCTTACCATCAGCTTTTTCAAGCTGCATCATGTTAACTTTCTCACCTAGCAATTCTTTCATATATTGAGAGCCGCGTTTAATTGCGTCCATATTCTTTTGAACGACTTGCTCTCCTTTACGACCAAAGATTTCTTCAACAACATCCAAATAAGCTGTTTCGTCTAAACCTAATACCGCACTTGATGCTCCAACAGCAACCATGTTTTTCATTAATGATGTGCCTAATTCTGAAGCAATATCTGTAAACGGTATCACATATAAATTTACATCTGTATTGTCAGGTATTGTTGGATTAAATTTCGCATCCGCAACGACAATTCCGCCTGGACGTAGTTCGTGGAAGTTAAAATCAATTGTTTCTTGATCAAAAGCAATTAAAATATCTAAGTCATCTGAGATCGCACGTACTTCTGTTGTACTTACGCGAATTTTATTATTTGTATGGCCGCCTTTTATACGTGATGAGAAGTGGCGGTAACCGTATAGGTAATATCCTAATCGGTTTAATGCTATACAGAAGATTTCCCCTGTACTTTCAATTCCTTCACCTTGTTGGCCTCCAACTTTCCATGAAAGTTGACTAATCATCTCCTACACCCCTTTTGGCTGCATTCATTGTAGTGTATTTTTTTACAGTATTAGTTTAGCATTTTTTATGCAAATAAACTACAACGGACGCAAATTATGCCTCTTCTGATTTCCCTGAATCTTAAGTATAAAGCTATTTCGTTTTTCATTCTAGTATTAGGTCCTAAAAAAAGCAATAATATCAATTGAATTTATTTTAATTTTTCTGAATTTTTAAAACAAAACACTTAAAAACTTATATGTTCAACAAAGTTATCATACAAAAATCGTTCTACAGTTGATGCAGCATAGTGTTTATATAGTTCATTAATTACATTTTCATAATCTTCATACACCGATACATTTGCAACTGTTTCTAAAATCCCATCAAAATCTGAACCAAACCCTATGTTGTTTTCTCCACCTAGCGAACAAATATAATCGATATGTTTTATTATATCTGTAATATTCGCTTGTTTTTCATTTGTAAGAAACTGAGGTACAAAAGTGACACCAATCATGCCATTTCGCTTTATAAGGAATTGAATTTGTTCCTCATTTAAATTACGTGGATGGTCACACAGTTTATAGCAATTTGAGTGAGATGCAATAGGATTATTTGCAATTTCTACCACATCCCAAAAACTTCTCTCATTTAAATGGGACAGATCGGTCCATAAATGCAACGTATTAAGTTCTTGTACAACTTGTCTACCGAAAGTAGTTAAGCCTGCTCCACGTGTCTCTAGCGCCCCATCAGCTAACAAATTCGCATAGTTCCATGTTAATCCAAAGGAACGTAAACCTAATTGATAAAACAAACGTAATTTCATCGCTTCTTTTCCAATTGCTTCGCATCCTTCTAATGTTAAAAGAGCTCCAATCTCGTCCTGTTTTAACATACTTATATCAGCTTTCGTTCGGATCAACTTCACACCTGGTAGCGATAAAATTTCATTATAAAAAATATCTATCATTTGTAATGCCGCTTCAAAACGTTTTTCATATGCTACTGTTTCTGGCACATATATAGCAAAACATTGTATACTTCCTTTTCTTTTCTTTAATTGTTCAAATGTAATATGTAATTGTGAATCATTTTTAAAATTCTTTTTCCCCTTTGCAATCCATAACTGTAAGAGTACATCACAATGAGCATCAAAAATTTTCATTTTCATTCCTCCACTATAAAAATAACCTGTTTGCATACTGCAAACAGGTTGTTTAAACTTAACGAGGTTCTACAATTAATTTTATTGCTGTACGCTCTTCCCCATCAATCATAATATCTGTAAACGCTGGGATACAAATCAGGTCCAAACCACTAGGCGCTACAAACCCTCTTGCAATTGCTACTGCCTTTACCGCTTGGTTCAATGCACCTGCACCAATAGCTTGAATTTCTGCTGTTCCGCGTTCGCGAATAACACCTGCAAGTGCACCAGCTACAGAATTAGGGACCGACGTTGCTTTAACTTTTAATATTTCCATTCCGCGTTTCCTCCTCGTTTCTTTAAAAAGTATTAGCAATTATATCACTTTAACTTATATTCACGAGGAATGGCGCGTATTCCTGCTAAATTTTCGTAATTTTTCTAAAAAATTAAAATATAATAACTTATCTAAATCTTTACGGAGATTTACTCAAAAAATGGTTGATCGTCATTAATTAAAATGCGCTCAATTTTCTTTGCTTTTCCTGTATTCGGATCCACATCAATTAGCACTGCACTTAATTGTGTTCTACCATTCGTCACTTCAAATCTTACCGGTAAGTTTGTTAAAAACTTCTTCAAGACCGCTTCTCTATCCATACCTAAAATTCCGTCATACGGGCCTGTCATACCAACATCTGTAATGTATGCTGTTCCGCTTGGTAAAATACGATTATCTGCTGTAGGAACATGAGTATGTGTACCTACTACCGCTGTAGCACGACCATCTACATACCAACCTAGCGCTTGTTTTTCACTTGTAGTTTCCGCATGAAAATCAACAAAGATAATATTCGTACGTTTTTTCGCAATGTTAATTAATTCATCCACTTTTCGAAATGGACAATCAATCGGAGGAAGGAACGTACGCCCTTGTAAGTTAATAACTGCAACTTCTGTTCCATTACAATTCACAAATATAAGACCTTTTCCCGGTGTTCCTTCTGGGAAGTTAGCTGGTCTTGCAAGATATTTTGCATCATCAATAAATTCAAATACCTCACGATTATCCCAAGCATGGTTTCCAAGTGTAACCGCTTGTGCGCCGCACTCTAAAAAGTTTCGATAAATTTTTTCTGTAATACCACGCCCACCTGCTGCGTTTTCTCCATTAATGATTGTTACTGTAGGTGTATATTTTTTCTTTAACGCCGGTACGTATTGTTGAATCATACTTCTACCAGGAGATCCTACTACATCCCCAACAAATAATATTCTCATATGTCTTACCCTTTCTATGTACTACATTTTTTATTACTATAACTTCAAGCAATTTCCTTACAACAAATTTATTATAAGTTTGTTTCACTTGATTTTCTTTATTTTATCCAATTCCAACACAAAAAAATAAAGTGGTGTTTCACCACTTTATTTTGCGTATTCCACTGCACGTGTTTCACGAATAACAGTTACTTTAATATGTCCTGGGTAATCCAGTTCATTTTCAATACGTTTTCGAATATCACGAGCTAAACGATGAGCTTCTAAGTCATCGATTGTATCTGGTTTTACCAGAATACGAACTTCACGTCCTGCTTGAATTGCGAATGATTTTTCAACGCCTTCATAAGACTCTGAAATCTCTTCTAACTTTTCAAGACGACGAATGTAGTTTTCAAGCGTTTCACTACGAGCTCCCGGTCTTGCAGCTGATAATGCATCTGCTGCTGCAACTAAAACTGCAATGATAGAAGTTGGTTCTGTGTCACCATGGTGAGATGCAATACTGTTTATAACTACAGGATGCTCTTTATATTTCGTCGCGAGTTCAACACCAATTTCAACGTGACTACCTTCTACTTCATGATCAATAGCTTTCCCGATATCATGTAATAGACCTGCACGTCTTGCTAGTTTTTCATCCTCACCAAGCTCTGCTGCCATAAGTCCAGTTAAATATGCAACTTCCATAGAGTGTTTTAAGACGTTTTGTCCGTAACTTGTACGGTATTTCAAACGACCTAAAATCTTAATTAAATCTGGATGTAATCCGTGAACACCCACTTCAAACGTTGTTTGCTCTCCGACTTCGCGAATATACTCGTCCACTTCACGTCTTGATTTTTCGACCATCTCTTCAATACGCGCTGGGTGAATACGTCCGTCCTGTACTAGTTTATCAAGAGCGATACGAGCTGTTTCACGACGAATTGGGTCGAATCCAGAAAGGATTACCGCCTCTGGTGTATCATCGATAATTAAGTCAATACCCGTTAACGTTTCTAACGTACGAATATTACGACCTTCACGCCCGATAATACGTCCCTTCATTTCGTCATTTGGAAGATTTACAACCGAAACGGTTGTTTCAGCAACATGATCAGCTGCACATCTTTGCATTGCAAGAGATAAAATCTCTTTTGCTTTCTTATCCGCTTCTTCTTTCGCGCGAATTTCACTTTCTTTTACCATAACGGCAATTTCATGAGAAACTTCACTTTCCACTTTACCAAGAATAATTGCTTTCGCTTGTTCGCGTGTCAGATTGGAAATGCGCTCTAATTCTGTTTGTTGCTTTTGAACTAACTCTCCCACTTTGCTTTCCAACTCTTCAATCTGTTGTTGTTTCGCTACAAGAGAATCCTCTTTCTTCTCTAACTGTTGCTCGCGCTTATCGAGCGTTTCGTCTTTACGATCAAGGTTCTCTTCTTTTTGCATTAAACGATTTTCTTGTTTTTGTAATTCGCTTCTACGGTCACGAATTTCTAATTCAGCTTCTGTACGAAGTGTATGAATTTCATCCTTTGCTTCTAAAAGCGCTTCTTTCTTAAGTGCTTCTGCATCACGATTCGCTTCGTCTAAAATACGTCTCGCTTCATTAGCTGCACCATTAATCTTCGCTTCAGCAATAGACTTTCGAACAAAAAAGCCAACAACTGCACCGACTGCTGTTGCAAGCAAAATGGAGATGAGTATCCAAAATGTACTCGTCATGATTTCACCTCCCCTTGCTATGAATGAAAAAAGACTGTCGGCATGTACATTGAATTACAACATACAGCAAAGACCGTCGTCCCGCTTTTTTAAGGGACTTTCTTCATTTCACAATTAAAATGTCATATTATTATTTCGGCAAGATTTAAACCTTACTCCGAATATTACTTCTCTTCTTGAGAAGAGTATATCGTATATAAGAAAAAATATACATTCTCATTGTATCTATCGGAATTTTCATTGTCAAGCGTTGTCTACTTTTACTTTCTTTACCTTCAGTCCTGAATGTTATCTGAACTTGAAAAATTGATAGCATATTATCCTGGAAAACCTTAGTAAATACCATTTTATTCCCTTAAAACATATGAATATCCCTCTTTACACATCCCGTTTGAGTCAAAAAAAATTTTTTTAACTACTGCGATATACACGATTTTAATAGAAGGTAAAAAAATAAAAGACACGGGACCGTGTCTTTTATTTTTTAATCTTGAAGAGTTGAATCTTCCGTGTCTTCCACACCTGAGTCTTCACCAATTCCGTGATGATCACGAACAAAGAAGGCAATTTCCTCTCTTAAATCCGTATTCTCTTTTAAGAATTGTTTTGAATTTTCACGACCTTGTCCTAAACGTTCTTCATTATACGAGTACCAAGCACCACTCTTTTGAACGATATCAAGTTCAGAAGCCATATCTAAGATTTCACCTTCTCTTGAAATACCTTCTCCGTACATAATATCAACTTCAGCAACACGGAATGGTGGTGCTACTTTATTTTTCACTACTTTTACTTTCGTTTTATTACCAATGATGTCGTTACCTTGTTTTAATTGCTCAGCACGACGTACTTCAAGACGAACTGTTGAATAGAATTTCAACGCACGACCACCTGGAGTTGTTTCTGGCACTATCTATAGATTTTCCATCTCTATAGTCCGGACTATCTCTTCATCTCTTTACAGAGAGCCTTGCACTTCCAGCAGTAGCCTATCATCTGCCGTACCCTACTCAGTTAACTAAAAGTCCTTTTCGGTAGTCTCTACACCTTCCCCATATCACTATGGAGCTTGGCACGGTATTACCCTAAATAATGGTGGGCTTCACCGTTAGCAACTATATGGATAGTTACACCCTTAGGCAATAAGGTTCACAAGGTTTTTTTACATGCTATCACTAGCAAGGGAAACCCATGGTAAACTCCTTAATCTTTTGCAAGACTTTTTCTTTATTTGCTAACTCTTCTTCATGTATAACAAGATATTTATAGCAGCCCTCTTCCATAAATAAAAGTTTTCTTTTATCTCGTTCTTTTATCTTTTTGAGTGAGTGTGCCCATTTCCCATGGACATCTAAACAATATTTTCTACCTAAGTAGAAATCAATAGACCACTTATCGATTCTTTTTTGCTTAATGAACGCCAGATCTAAACTTAACAACATCTGTTCAACCTGTTGTTCCAGTAAAGTATCATAATTTTTCTTTCTGACCTTTACATTAAGCTCTTTTCTCCTTTTAGCAACACATGTATCGGATACGCCATACTTAATAGCAATTTCAACATGTGATAAATATGGATTTTTCAATTCTTGTTCAACTTCTGCGGTTTTAGGCAAGTAAATCTTTCTATATCTGGTTCTTTTAATTCCGAGTAACTTTAATATTTCACCTACTCGCCTTTCATCAAGATTAATTTCTTTACCTATATCTTTCAATTTGCTATCCGCATGTGTCACAATAAAATCCACTTGCCATTGTTCTATGTTTCGATAAGTTCTATTTCCAATTGTCACTGCCACTTTAATCTCTCCCTATAAGAAATCCCTTATAAAGACTTAGTCGAAGAAGACAAATAAAGACTCAAGTACATTACTTTGATTAAGCAACTTGTAGTTGATTTCCGAACATAACCCCAACTTTTTCACGAATTTGGTTGATAAAGATTGCGATTGTTTTTGATTTATTGATTGCACCTGAAAGCTTACGAAGTGCTTGTGACATTAAACGTGCTTGTAAACCTACGTGTGAGTCACCCATGTCTCCTTCGATCTCTGCTTTCGGTACAAGAGCTGCTACAGAGTCAATTACGATAATGTCAACCGCGCCACTTCGTACAAGTGCTTCTGCGATTTCTAGTCCTTGTTCCCCTGTATCAGGCTGTGATAATAGTAATTCATCTATGTTAACGCCTAATTTTTGTGCATATACAGGATCCATTGCATGCTCCGCATCAATAAACGCTGCTTGTCCACCTTGACGCTGTACTTCAGCGATTGCATGTAATGAAACTGTTGTTTTACCTGAACTTTCAGGTCCGTAAATTTCAATAATACGGCCACGTGGGTATCCGCCTACCCCTAGTGCCACATCAAGTGCTAAAGAACCACTTGAAATTGTAGAAATTCTACGCTCAGCTTGTTCTCCTAATTTCATAATTGAACCTTTACCGAATTGCTTCTCTATTTGTTTTAACGCCATATCTAATGCCGCTTGACGATCACTCATTCAAAATTCCTCCTTAACTGAATTGCTAATCTTATTATACCTATTTTCAATTCAATTTGCCAACAAAAATCGAACATTTATTCGATTTTTTTATTTTCCATTACATAAAACTGCATTTAACCATTAAAAAAAGCTAAAAGAGACTTATATCTCTTCTAGCTTTTTATACAAATGATAAAACCCATATTTTGCTGAGCGTTCCCTAATTTGTTGACGACTTCCGCTTAAATTTAGAGGAAAGACTACAGTTGGTTCATCTTTAATCGCCAATCCAACAAATACTGTTCCCGGCTCTTTATGTTCTGAAGCATCTGGTCCTGCTACCCCAGTGAAACTAATTCCGATATCCGCTTTTAATAATTCTTTAACATTTTCAGCAAGATAACGAGCACATTCTTTACTAACTGCACCGTCAGTAGACAACACTTCCTCAGGTACATGTAAAACATGTTGCTTCACATCATTATGATAACAAATGACACCGCCTTTAAATACTGAAGACACACCAGCACTTTCTGTTACTTGATTACCGAAGAGACCACCTGATAAACTTTCTGCACACGCTAAAGTTAATCCTTTTTTCTTCAATAACTCTATCACCTTATAGTGCAGAAACTCTTGGTCATACCCGTAGAAAAATTCTCCTACTCTTTCTAAAATCAAATCTTCCATATGCTGAATGAGTTTCTCCGCTTCATGAGCATTTTGATGCTTCGCAGTTAAACGTAATGTCACTTCTCCATCATTCGCAAGCGGGGCGATTGTCGGGTTCGTTTGTCCATCAATTAAATCTTGAACTTTCACCTCTAATTGAGATTCCCCAATTCCGAAGAAGCGAAGCACGCGAGAATAAATGTTTTCTCCTGTTGTAAAGTTACGTAAAAAAGGCTCTACATAACTTACATACATTGGCCTCATTTCTTTCGGTGGTCCTGGTAATAAAATATAAACTTTTCCGTTCTTATTTAAACCCATACCAGGTGCCATACCGTGATCATTTGCAAATACAGTTGCTCCATTCAAAACGAGTGCCTGCTTTTTATTATTTTCAGTGAACTCACGACCTGTACGCTTAAAATAATCGCTTATTAATGCTAATGCATTTTTGTCATATACAAGCTCTTCCCCTAAGCTAGACGCAATTGTTTCCTTCGTCAAATCATCTTTTGTCGGGCCTAATCCACCTGTAAAAATAAGCATGTCCGCACGTTCTTCTGCAACTTCAATCGCCTGCTGTAATCGTTTGTTATTATCTCCAACTACAGTATGGTAGTACACATTAATGCCAATTGAAGCTAACTTTTCAGATAAAAACTGGGCGTTTGTATTTGCAATTTGTCCAAGTAATAATTCCGTTCCAACCGCAATAATTTCAGCATTCATCCCAATTCCCCCATAAACTTCTATTTTGAGTTTACAAAAGCAGCTCTATTTTTCCAGAAATAATCCCATCCTGAAATAACAGTAAAAATTAATGCAATCCATATAAAGATATCAGCAACTGGAATATGGATTAAATTTAACGGTACATCGTGTAATAAATACGCTGCAATCGCAATAATTTGTGTCCATGTTTTAATTTTCCCTAATTGATTCGCTGCAACGACTTCCCCTGTTCCAGCAAGTACAAGTCGTAAACCTGTCACAGCAAACTCACGACTTATAATTACTATAACGATCCAAGCTGGTACAGATCCCATCTCGACTAATGTGATAAGTGCTGCCGAAACAAGTAATTTATCTGCTAACGGGTCAAGGAATTTCCCTAAGTTTGTTACAAGATTATACTTTCTTGCGTAATGTCCATCAATCCAATCTGTAGCTGAGGCAATAATAAAGATAAGCGCCCCTACTAAGTGTTGAATTGGTAGATCTACATCACCAATTGTGTATGAACCCCAATCAAAGGGTGCTAACATAATTACCATAAAAACTGGGATTAAGAAGATTCTAGATATTGTAATTTTATTTGGTAAATTCACAGCTATTCCTCCATCATATCAAAAACATTTGTTCATTGAAAAAAGTCATCGAAGCGATGACTGTTATTGTGCAGGTTGCTCTACCCCTTGGTTTTTTATCACCAATCTTTGGTGAAGTTCTTTTTCTGGATCCAATGGGTAAGCGACCACTTGGCCATTCAGTTTAACTTCAACATTCGTTGCATTTCCAATATTAAGTCGCACTTCTTTTGCTGTTGATAAATCACGTTTTTCTGTTTGACCACTTTGTACTGTAGTGTTTAGAATTTCATTACCCGCATCGTCCTTAACATCTACATAACTTGTACCCTTCGCTGAAATTTCCAGTTCTAATGTTTTATTATTATGAATTTCCAAAGTAGATACCTTACCACTTGTTCCAACTACTTTTACTTCTTGTTGTCCAGTTGGTTCCTCTTTCTTTGGCTCTTCTTTTTTTGGCTCTTCTTTCTTTGGTTCTTCTTTCTTTGGTTCTTCCGCTTTCGCTTCATCTTTCTTCGTATCTAGCGGAGAATTTTCTGCTTTTTTAACTTCAATTTTCTCACTTTGAGTAGCCGGAACTCGTCCGTCATCTTTACCAGTCAGTGCTTGAATAACAAACCAAACTACGACTCCAAATGCGATTACTAACAATGCAATTAAGATTTTCGGCATATGATCTGCCATTGGCAATGATGAAGATTTTTGCATTGTTTCTTGTGTTTTTTGTCCAGTTGATACTTGTGGAACATCACGATTTTCAGATTGTGGTATCGTACTCTGATATTCTACAAGCAGTTCCTCTCCATTTAATCCAGCCGCATCTGCGTATTGTTTAATGAATGCACGTGCATAAAAAGCTCCTGGCAATACGTCATAATTGCCTTCTTCAATCGCTACTAAATGGCGTTTTTGAATTTTTGTAATCTCATGCAGCTGATCAATAGACAAGCCTTTTGCTTCTCTTGCTTCTTTCAGCTTTTGTCCTAATTCTGTCACTACTAACACCTCAATATTTCTTTAAAAGTCGAACATAGAGAAATTATTTTGCGTACCTTGCTCAATTTCATCTACTAAATTATATTGAATTTCTTCATCATAATCGTTACGTAACTCGATAATATAATCAAAATCATCCAATGTGTATTCTGACTGACTCACAAATACATCAGGATGTTCCACAACTTTCGTTGCAGGCAATCTCATAATTTCACGAACGAGTTGCCAATGCCTTTCATTGGCACGCTTTGTTGACACAATTCCATCTAGGATGAAAATATTGTCATCGCTATACTCATCTTCAATCAATTGACTACGAACAGTTTGCTTAATGAGAGTAGATGATACAAATAACCATCGTTTATTTGCACAAACACTTGCGGCAACAATGGATTCTGTTTTTCCGACACGAGGCATTCCTCGTATCCCAATTAGTTTATGGCCTTCTTTTTTCATGATTTCCGCCATAAAGTCTACAAGTAATCCTAATTCATCACGCACAAAACGAAATGTTTTCTTGTCATCTGCATCTCGTTGTATGTACCTACCATGTCTAACCGCTAGTTTATCCCTTAGCTTTGGCGGACGATATTTCGTTACCGTTATGTTATCCATCGTATTTAAAATTGATTCAAGTCTAGAGATCTGCTCTTGATTATCACACATAAGGAGTAACCCACGTCGTGCATTATCAACACCATTAATTGTGACAATATTAATGCCGAGCATACCGATTAACGAAGAAACGTCACCAAGCAAGCCAGGTCGGTTTTTATGTATTTCATATTCAAAATACCATTCAATCATCCAAGATCACTCCCCTTGCTTACTTTACACCTACGTACTATATTATATGATTTCACCTTAATAGGGAAGCTAAATGTATAATCTCTCCCGTGTAATTATTATACAAAAAAAGTAGAGAGGAGAATCTCCTCTCTACTTTTACTTATGTTGTACAAACTTAACCATTAAATTTGCGATTGTATGCTGCTCTTGTTCATCAGCAACTTTCCAAAGCTCAGACAATAATTTTTCTTGATCGTTACGCGCTTCTACTTCATTTGCTAAATAATCGCCAACACGAAATGCCATATCTGATACGGCACCATTATTAAGCCCTTTTCCTTCCGCTTGTTCTAAACGTTCTCCTAAAAAGCTCTTCCACTGATCAAAATTATCTAACACTGACATAATTAAGCACCTCACTATTGAGTAATAAAATCATGCTTAATTTGTGCAACTTTTCATTTTTTATGTAAGAATTTTTTAACAATGCCAGCCACCATTCACACCGATAATTTGTCCAGTTATGTAAGATGCTCCTGGTGATACGAGAAATGAAACTGTCTTTGCTACCTCTTCTGGTAAACCTATTCTGCCTAATGGTATCTCTTCAGCAATGCCAATCTTATCTTCTTCAGAAAAGACACTTAACATTTCCGTTTCAATTGCACCTGGTGCTACTGCATTCACACGCAATCCACTTAAAGAAACCTCTTTTGCTAAAGCTTTCACATATGAATTTTGTGCTCCCTTTACCATTGAATATAACACTTCACAAGAAGCCCCTATTTGCCCCCATATAGATGAAACAACTACAATATTTCCACTTCTCCGCCCAATCATAGGTGGAAGTGCCTTTGATAGTAATTTATATACACTCTTAACTTGAAGTTCTACCATATAATTCAACTCATCATTTGTTACATCTGTCACTAATCCAAAGATACTCTTCCCAGCTGCGTATACGATAACATCAATAGGATGTTCAATTTGTCCCCACAACTGCTCTGCCCCATCATTAGAAGCTAAATCCGCTTGAACAGGAATCACTTCACCCCATTCCTTCTGTAACTCATTTACCTTGTCTTCACTGTTATTGTAATGAACATATACAGTATATCCATCTTGAATTAATTGTTTTGAAATAGCAGAGCCAATCCCTCCGCTCCCTCCAGTTACTAATGCATACTTTTTCATAATTACCCTCTCTTATCTCTACAAGCTCATTTTTCATATAACTAAATAATACCCTCATCTTACAATTTATCAATGATAAGATGAGGGTATCTTTTAAATTTTATTTTTTCGGTAAAACTTGACAAACGCTCATTTTTTCTTCTGATAATAATAATTTCGCTATTTCTTGTAAATCTTGAACAGTTAGACTTTCTAATTCAGTCAATGCATCAAACAAGCTAGATTCATTAAACGCATATCGCGTAAATTGATTTGCGATATATTCCGGTGAATTCAACGAGCGTAAAAAGCCACCAATTTTCTTTTTCTTTACTCGTTCTAATGCTGCCTCATCTAATTGATCATAATTTGTGTTTAATAAAATATCTTTCAAACGCTTTTCCAATTCATCCGGTTGCTTCGTATCACCGCCAACCATTGCAAAACCGAAGTTATTCTCTTCCGTATAATCATACGAGAACGAATCATCAATAAGCCCTTCATTATATAACGATTCGTAATGAACCGAGCTTTTTCCAAATAAATAATCTAAAAGTAACGTAAGCGCGATTTCTTGTTTTAAAAGAGCTTTCCCTTTTTCTTTTAAATTTGTCGCTTTAATACCGACTAAACATTTCGGTGTTTGTACAGGCATTGAAATGATTTTCTTCTTTTCATTTACCTCATTTGGTTCATCTTCAAATGAACGTACAATTTCCGGCTGATTTTTATAATCTTTTTTCGCTTGATTTTCACGCACTAAGTCCATTGTTTCCTCTGGATCAATTGCACCAACAACAAATAGTAACATATTGCTCGGATGATAAAATGTTTCGTAGCATTCATATAATAGGTCTTTCGTAATTTTACTAATAGACTCGATTGTCCCTGCAATATCAATTTTAATGGGGTGCTTTACAAACAAGCTATCAATTAATCCAAAGTATAAGCGCCAATCTGGATTATCTTGATACATTTGAATTTCCTGTCCGATAATCCCCTTTTCTTTTTCAACAGTTTTTTCAGAGAAGTAAGGCTCTTGTACGAAATTTAACAACGTATTTAAATTTTGTTCTACATTTGATGTGCATGAAAAAAGATAAGCTGTTCTTGTAAAGGATGTGAAAGCATTTGCCGATGCTCCTTGTTTACTAAACAATTGAAAAGCATCGTGATCTTCTTTTTCAAATAATTTATGCTCAAGAAAATGCGCAATTCCGTCAGGTACACGAATCATTTCTTCTTTACCTAATGGTACGAATGTATTATCCATAGAACCATACTTTGTCGTAAACGTTGCAAATGTTTTATTAAATCCTTGCTTCGGTAAAACATATACATCTAATCCATTCGGAAGTTTTTCATAATAGAGCGTCTCTTTTAATTGCTCATAAACAATCTTCTCCATTTATTCTCCCTCCGTTCCTTGTAAAAAGTAAATTGTATCTAGTTCAATATTTTTAGCAACTTTCACAATCTCTTCTTTCGTCACACTTTCTATACCTGTTAGCCATTCTTCAACTGGACGTGTACGATCTGAAATAATACCATGATATAGCATTTCCACAAATCCACGTGGCGTATCAATTGCTTCTAATATTTGATTTTGAATGACACTTTTCGTTTGATGCATCTCTTCTTCAGAAAAATCACCATTTTGCATCGCAAGCATTTGTTCTTTAATAATTTCAACTGCTTTTTCATAATTTTTTGCTTCAATCCCTGACATAACAAACAACAAGCCTTTATGACTTTCAAATCTTGATGCTGCATAGTACGCTAAACTATTCTTTTCGCGGACATTTACGAATAACTTCGAATGAGAAAAACCTCCAAATAGCCCATTGAACAATTGCAGTGCAAAATAATCTTCATCTTTATATGTGACAAACGTACGATAACCAATGTGTAATTTACTTTGTTTTAATTCTTGTTTTTCAACAACTTCTTTTTCTTCATTATTTCGCTTATGAAGGAGTACGTTTCTTTCTCTCACAGGACGCGCTGTAATAGAAAAATACTTACTTACAAGATCAACTGCGTTTTCTGAAATATCACCAATAATATATAGATCCATTTCATCTTCCGCTAACACCTTTTGATAATATTGATACAAACTTTCATTTGTAATAGAAGTAACACTCTCTTTTTTTCCATTTGCACTTAATCGATACGGTTCTACTTTGCACATTTCTTCGATTAAACGCTCATTTGCATAGCGCATTTTATCATCATAAGTAGCTTCAATTCTCTGCAAAAGCGCTCTTTTTTCACTTTCTACAATAGAAGGTAGGAAACTATTTCCCTCTGTTGCTGGATGTAAAACAATATCCGATAACATAGAAAGCGCTTTTTCAAATAACGGTGGTGCATCGTGTAAATATACTTCATTTGCAATGTCTACATAAATGGAGATGATATGGTCTTCCCCTTTTTTACTTACATCTACTCCCAAAGAAGATCCGTATAATTCTTCTAAATATTGACGTAGACGAATTACAGAAGGAAGTTTTTCTGTCGCACTTTGCAATACGTATGGCAATAGGGCACGCTCTGTCACCGTCTCCTCATTTAAAGGTGCTTTAAAACGAAATACAAAGGTATTTGTTTTATATTTATCAGTCGGAATAATATGTACTCGCAAACCACCTAACTCATGTAATTGTTGTTCCATTAGTTTCATTTATAGCCCTCCTTTACGTATATAGGAATATTCCTCTTCAATATACAGTTTTTAGAAATAAAAAACCAATTTTTCTTCCTTATTATGCTTACAAATGACTTTTTCTAAAAACTATAATATGTAAGGAACATAGTAAAATTTCGTATTACATATATTCTATGTAAAAAAGCTCACACTAATGTGCGAGCTTTTTTCTACTTACAAATTACTTATCGTTTTCCTTTTTCATAAGGAGTTCCTAATGCTTTCGGAGCTTCAGAACGACCTACAAAACCGACAAGTGCTAATATTGTGAATACATACGGTAATATCGTTAATAAAACACTTGGAATCTGGTCTAATACAGGAATTGTTCCACCCGTTACACTAAGAGACTGAGCAAAGCCAAAGAATAGAGCTGCACCCAGTGCGCCTAGCGGATTCCACTTCCCAAAGATCATAGCAGCTAAAGCTAAGAAACCTTGTCCTGTAATAGTTGCTCCTGAGAAGTTATTAGAAATGGACATTGCAAAAATCGCCCCACCAATTCCGGCAAACACCCCTGATATACAAACGCCGATATAGCGCATTTTATATACGTTAATCCCCATCGTATCCGCTGCCATTGGGTGTTCACCAACAGCACGCAATCGAAGACCAAACGGTGTTTTATAAATAACATACCAAACAACAAATGCTAAAACAATCGCAATATACGACGTTATTGGTACATTTGAAAAGAATATTTTCCCTATAACCGGAATATCCGAAAGACCTGGAATATCAATCTTTTCAATACGGTACTGAATAAAGTCAGTCTGCCCTTTATCAAAGATCTTCTTAATTGCAAATACTGTTAAACCAAGAGATAAGAAGTTAATTGCTACACCACTTACAACTTGATCCGCTCGGAATGTAATAGATGCTACTGCATGAAGTAATGCAAATAAACCACTACCAATTGCCGCAAACAATAACGCAATCCACGGAGTCATCGTTCCCCAAGTATCACCCATTAATAAGTTTGTAACAACTCCAATAAATGCACCAAATAGCATTAGTCCTTCTAATCCGATATTTACAACACCCGATCGTTCACTAAATACACCACCTAGTGCTGTGAAAATTATAGGTGCCGATGTATATAACGTACCCGTCACAAGAATGGCTAATATATCTAAAAAGCTCATTTATTTCCCCTCCTTGCTCATGCGTGTAAGCGCCCATCTTAACACATAACTACATGCAACAAAGAAGATGATACATGCAATAATTACGTTTATAAGCTCTGATGGCACATCTGCCTCAAAGTTCATTTGAGGGGAAGCACTTTTCAAACCACCAAATAATAAAGCTGAAAGGATAATACCAAACGGATTATTTCCTCCAAGTAAGGCTACGGCAATCCCGTCAAACCCTACCCCTGTAAAGGAGGACATCGCTGTCATGCTTTGGAATGTTCCTAATCCTTCCATCGCTCCACCAATCCCTGCGAACGCACCAGCAATTGTCATGGAAAATACTACATTACGAGAAACTTTCATCCCTGCATATTGAGAAGCATGTTGATTAAATCCTACTGACTTTAATTCATAACCTAAAGTTGTTCGATCTAATAAGAACCACATTAAAATAGCGATTAAAATTGCTACAATAATTCCCCAGTGAAGGCGTGAACCGTCAGTAATGGATGCAAGCCAGTCTGAAGATAATGACGCACTCTCTTTAATGTCGTACGTTTTATCATTACCCTCGTGTAAAAAGCGCTTAATAATATCATATGTTACATATAACGCGATATAGTTCATCATAATTGTTACAATAACTTCATTAACTTGAAACTTTCCCTTTAAATATCCAGGGATGAAACCCCAGATTCCGCCTACTAACGCTGCGAATAAAATAGATAATGGAATGTGAAGAACAGCTGGTAGCGAGACTGCATAACCGAACCAAACCGCTGCAAGCCAACCAACTAACAATTGACCCTCTACCCCGATATTAAATAAACCTGTACGAAATGCAAACGCCACCGATAAACCAGCAAGAATAAGCGGTATCATTGTACGAAGTGTTTCACCAATCGCACTTGGACTGCCGAACATGCCTGTCCAAAGTGCACTATAACCAACAATTGGGTCATAGCCACTAACTAGCATTACAATCGCTCCTACAAGTAAGCCAAAAATAACGGATAGTACTGGGACTAAAATATTTATCGTTCGTTCTGTTAAAAGTTTTTTAGCCATTTGTACCCACCTGCTCCTTCTTTGTTCCTCCAGCCATTAACAATCCAAGCTGTTGTTCATTCGTTTCTTTCGCATCAACTATTGCTACAATTGTTCCTTCATAAATAACAGCAATTCGATCGCTAACATTTAAAATTTCCTCTAACTCTAGTGATAAAAGTAATACACCTTTTCCTTTATCTCTTTGCTCTATTAATCTCTTATGAATAAATTCAATTGCCCCTACATCTAAACCACGTGTCGGCTGTGCTGCAATTAATAAATCTGGATCACGGTCTACTTCACGTGCAATAATTGCCTTTTGCTGATTTCCCCCAGATAGTGCACGAGCTAACGTTTGCTCACTAGGTGTACGTACATCAAACTGTTCAATAAGTGCCTTTGCTTTTTCTGTAATTTTGCTGAAATTTAAAATCCCTTTCTTTGAAAACGGATTTTTATAGTACGTTTGCAAAACTATATTATCTCTAACAGAAAAATCAAGAACGAGTCCGTGTTTATGACGATCTTCTGGAATATGACCAATTCCTTCTTCTGTTATTTTTCTAACAGGCCAATTTGTTATTTCTTTCCCTTTAATTGCAATAGAACCTGACTCAACTTTTCGTAAACCAGTAATTGCTTCTATTAATTCACTTTGTCCGTTTCCATCAATTCCTGCAATACCGACAATTTCCCCCGCACGAACAGTTAAGTCAAGGCCTTTTACAGCAGGTAGTTGACGTGCATCGTGAACAACAAGGTTTGCAATTGAAAGTACCTCTTCTTTTGGCTTCGCGTCTATTTTTTCTGTTTTAAAATTCACTTGACGTCCGACCATTAATTCTGCAAGTTTATTTTCATCCGTATTTGCAACGTCAACCGTTCCAATCCCTTTTCCTTTACGAATAATCGTACAACGATCGCAAACTTCCATAATTTCTTTCAACTTATGTGTAATAAGAACAATAGATTTCCCTTCTTGCACAAGCTTTTTCATAATTTGAATTAGCTCATGAATTTCTTGTGGTGTTAACACAGCTGTCGGTTCATCAAATATTAAAATTTCTGCCCCGCGGTAAAGTGTTTTTAAAATCTCAACACGCTGTTGCATACCGACAGAAATATCTTGTATTTTCGCATATGGATCTACAGCTAAACCGTATTGTTCAGACAGTTTTTGAATTTCTTTAGCAGCTTCCTCAACAGCAATTTTCCCTTTTTTCTTCGGTTCGTTTCCGAGAATAATATTCTCTGTAACTGTAAAATTATGAACAAGCATAAAGTGCTGATGTACCATTCCAATACCAAGGTCATTTGCTATATTCGGATTTGTAATCTTTACAGTTTTTCCTTTAATTTTAATTTCACCTTGTTCTGGCTGGTACAAACCAAATAGTACATTCATCAATGTGGATTTCCCTGCACCATTTTCTCCAAGTAAAGCATGTATTTCTCCCTGCTTTACTTGCAGCGTAATATCATCATTCGCTACAATGCCTGGGAATACTTTCGTAATGTTATTCATCTCAATTACGTATTCCATTGTGTTCCTCCTTTTAACAGGGAACATTCCCCTATTACACTATTAACTTATTAAGCAATTCGGAAGTTTTATACATACAAAGGTTAGTTCTATGAACTAACCTTTGCTATTTCTCTATTTATTTTTTTAGAGAAGCTTCATATTCTTTATACTCTTTATCTGTAGCTGGTACTTTAATTGCACCATCTGTAATTTTCTTTTCAAACTCTTCTACTTTTGTTAAAATTTCAGGGTTAACTTTTTTCACGTTGTCAGTTGTTTTTGCAATACCAACGCCGTCATCTTTTAAGCCAAACGCTTCTATTTTACCGCCTTTTAATTTACCGTCTTTCGCTTCTTGTGCTACTTTTTCAACAGCGATATCTACACGTTTTACCATTGAAGTTAATGTTACATTTTCAGGCATACCTTCTTGGTTTTGGTCACGGTCAACACCGATTACCCAAACGTTTTCACCTTTTTTCTTACGGTTTTTCGCTTCAGTGAATACACCATTACCTGTACCACCAGCAGCATGATAAATTACATCTACGCCTTGACCATACATTGCTGAAGCAAGAACTGTACCTTTTTCAGGTTTATCAAATGCTTCTGCATATTCAGATACGATTTCAATATTTGGATTTACTGCCTTTGCACCAGCTTTAAATCCATTTTCGAATTTACTAATTAAATCACTCTTCATTCCACCAACAAATCCTACTTTATTCGATTTCGTTGACATAGCTGCTACCGCACCTACAAGGAATGAGCCTTCATGATCTTTAAATGTAATGCTTGTTACGTTTGGTGCATCTACAACAGTATCAACGATTGCGAATTGTTGTTTTGGAGATTCTTTTGCTACTTCTTTAATTGCACCTTCTAATTTATAACCAATTCCGAAAGATAAATCATACTTATCTTTTGAAAATTTCTTTAAGTTTGGAATATAATCTGCTTCTTTTTCAGACTGTAGGTAACGATAATTTTTCTTTTCCTTTAAATCGTTATCTTTACCAAACTTTTTTAGCCCTTCCCAAGAAGATTGGTTGAATGATTTATCATCAACGCCTCCAACATCTGTTACCATACCGACTTTGAAATCTTTATTGTCTTTACTGTCTTTCTTGTCACTGCTCGCTTTATCCGAGTTACCACATGCACCTAAAACTGTACTTGCTGCTAATGTTAATGATAATAAAAGACCTGCTTTTTTCTTCATACTAGAAACCCCTCCTAAAATGATATATATTTCTTCTTACGCTGCTGTCCCTTACTTCTTGCTGTCACCTCCCTAAAAAGGAACTTACTTACATACGTTTTCTTAATACGTGGAAGCTAAACTTATCAGCTCTAAAGTAATTAATAGAATATAAGATTGGCTCATCATTTTGATCATAGTGCATTTGTTTTAATACAAGCAGTGCTGTTTCAGGCTCACATTCTAAAATCGGTGAGATTTTCGGATGGTAACCAATCGGCTCAATATGAGCAACCGCATACGTTATGCGCTTATGCGTGTTATTATGTATCACTGTAAGTAATGATTCTTCATTGTAGCCCGATAAATCCGGCAATATTTCTTTTGCAAGTTTATCAATGCAATATACAACAGGTTCCCCATCCGCTGTACGCACACGCTCAATCATCACTGCATTAAAACCATCTTCACTATTAAACTTCTCTTTTTCTTCTTCGGTTAAAGTTGTTGTAGATGATGATAAAAAGATTGTTCCTGGTGTTTTCCCCACACTAGAAATCATATCTGTAATACTAGAAAGTTGTTCTATTCCAGAAGAAAATAATGGCTTTGCATTTACAAACGTCCCTACACCATGTCTACGAATGACAACATTTTCTTCTTCTAAAATACGCAATGCTTCCCTTAAAGTAGCTCTACTTACGCCAAGTTCTTTCGCTAAATCAAACTCTGATGGCAGCTTTTGTCTTTCTTTGTAAGCCCCATCTTTAATTTTTTCTTTGATGTGATCAATCACCCGTAAATATAGGTGACGACTATCGGATTTTACTGACATAAGACTCCCCCGCATTTCAATTATTCGACCTCTGATGTAAGACTTCTTTTCTCTTTTTTCAACTTACAACATAGTAAACATGACTAATCACTAAAAATAAACACAATTGTCGAATAAATATTAATAATTTTTTTAGATAAAATTTTCACTCTTTACTGCATAAAAAAAACTTTGCACCATAAACATTCCTCTTTTCGAGAAAAAGTTCGGCACAAAGATCCCTTACATCCTTTGTTACACACTTTTCCCCTCATAGTCTAGCAATTCATGGTTGCCAGGTAGAAACTTATGGACCTTATCTCCAAGATTATATGAGGCAGTGATTCTTTTCGAAGTAATCTTACCACTTGCTCTCATACGTGTCAACAAAATTTAACATTTTTCTACAATGAATATCGAACATTTATAAAAAGGCACACTCATAGCATTCGTATTCTAAAGAACCGACTTGAATGTAAGCCCTTTCTTTCTTGTTGGATATAGTATATAACAAAAACAGTATATAAAAAAGCCTAATTGCAAAAACAATTAGGCTTTTTTTAAGAACTTTTTTCTTGTACATCATTAATGAGCACTTCTCTCGGTTTACTACCCTCATATGGACCTACTACACCGTTCATTTCCATTGCATCAATTAGACGAGCAGCTCGCGTATAACCTACTCTAAATCTACGTTGCAACATAGAAACAGACGCTGTTTGCATTTCCACTACGAGCTGAACTGCTTCATCGTATAATTCATCTTCAACTTGCTGCTTTGTCTCAGGGACATCTTGTGGAATCATATCCTCTTGATATTGTGCTTTTTGCTGCCCAATAACATATTCTACAACTCTCTCAACTTCATCATCTGATAAAAATGCACCTTGTACACGAACAGGCTTTGATGCACCAATTGGTATAAATAGCATATCTCCACGACCTAGCAGCTTCTCTGCGCCACCACCATCAAGAATTGTACGAGAATCCGTTTGAGAAGATACAGCGAATGCAATACGTGATGGAATATTCGCTTTAATAACACCTGTAATAACGTCAACCGATGGGCGCTGCGTTGCAATAATTAAATGAATACCAGCCGCACGAGCCATTTGTGCCAAGCGCATTATCGCATCCTCTACATCCGACGAAGCAACCATCATTAAATCTGCTAACTCATCCACAATTACTACAATATACGGTAATTCAGGTTGTTTCGCTTCCGATTGATTATTATGCGCTTTAATATAATCGTTATACCCTTCAATATTCCGCGTACCACTATGAGCAAACAACTCATAACGGCGTTCCATCTCACTTACAACCTTTTTCAAAGCTTGCGATGCTTTTTTCGGATCAGTTACAACTGGTGTTAATAAATGGGGCACACCATTATATACATTTAACTCTACCATTTTCGGATCGATCATCATTAATTTTACTTCATGCGGTTTTGCACGCATTAAAATACTAACTATAATCCCGTTAATACACACACTTTTCCCACTACCTGTCGCACCGGCTACTAGTAAATGGGGCATTTTATTTAAACGGGCCAATACAGCTTCACCTGTAATATCTCGTCCAAGACCAATTAACAACTTCTCTTCTGGATGATTATTAGCCTTAGAGTCCAGCACTTCCCTAAGTGTTACCATAGAAACTTCTGAGTTCGGAACTTCAATCCCTACAGCTGATTTCCCGGGAATAGGCGCTTCAATACGAATGTCTTTCGCAGCTAAAGCAAGCGCTAAATCATCACTTAAACTAACAATTTTACTTACCTTTACTCCCATATCAGGATACACTTCATACTTCGTAACTGCAGGACCTCTGTGTACTTTTGTCACTTTCGCTTTCACACCAAAACTTTGGAATGTACGTTCCAATTTACGAGCATTTTCATAAATTTCCGCATTTTCATTTGTAACTTGCTTATTTTTTGGGAACTTTAATATATCAAGCGAAGGAAGCTTATAATCTTTATTTTCAACATTTGAAAATTGCATCGGTGGGGCACTTGTTTCCGCCTCTAAAGATTCCACAATTTTTTCTCCACGCTTTTTCTTAGGCTCTTCAATAGGTGGAGCTTCTTCAATAAACGGTGAAGTAATTGGATCTGTTACATGTTCTTCTTCCATCCGTTTATCCTCTTCTTCATTTACAGGATAATTCTCAGTGAAATTTGAAATAATGGGGGGATCAATTTGCATCTCTTCCATCGGCTCAATCACTTCTTCTTGCTCCACAGCACGTGCGTGTCTTGAACTTCTTGTTGTTTTTTTCTTTTCTGTTTGTTCAGCAATCCTTTTTGATCGCCAATCTTTATAATCCCCTTGCATAACTTGAAATTGACTTCTAAGAATTCTACCCACCGGGGCAAGAACTTCTCCAATATGCTTATTTGTTATACAAAGTATTCCAAGAATAACTAAAATAATTCCAATGATATAGGCTCCTACTTCATCAAATAAGAAGTAACATGTTGCGAACATGAGCGCACCAAACATCCCACCGCCTAAGTGAACGCTATCTGGCCCTTTTTTCATTTCAAGAAAGAAGTTATCTTTCGTACTCACAATAACAGAAGTATTTTGCACTGCTCCATCTTTCGTAAGAAGGTTAAATAATGTAATATGACTGAACATTAATATCGCCAATACAATTAAATAAAAACCGATTAACCGTTTATTTAAAAGGTTCGGCCATCCACGTTTTATAACAAACGAAACCGATAAAGCTATTACACCTAACACACCAATTATGTACCACTCACCAAAGAAGAAGCGAAAAAATAACACAAACGATTTCCCTACAACGCCTAGCTGTAAAATCGTAATGATTGAAAGTGCAAAAAGAGCCAAACCGACGATTTCATAATATAGAGTTGGCTTTATCGTACGTCTTGCCTTTGCCTTCGTCCCTCTTTGCTTTTGTTTTGCCATTTCTTCACCTCGTGTTCTACATATAAATAAGGACAACCTCTAAAAAAACTCTACTTATATGTCTGTTTTCTCTATTCTTTCAGGTCTTTATCTCTTCTATTTTTACACTTCTTGTAAAATGTTAAATAAACAGAAGAAAGCAGCCCCCTACTCATGGCTGCTCAACCGTCTTGTTTTTTATATTATACCATAGCTTCTGAACAAAATCCTTCTTTTTGCTAAAAGGTTATTTTCTGACCAGGCTCATACTCTAAGTAGTGAAATGGATTCGTACTTAACACACGCACAATAGAATAACACCCATGTTCCTCTTCAGAAACCATCAATTCAACACCATGTATATTTACAACTTTTTGACTTTCACATTGCGAATAATCGGCAGGGTATACAAGTTGCTCTGGCATAATTGTATATAGAATCATTGTAGCATCGTTCCTTCTGCATTATCATCTGCGCGAGCCTCTATTAATTCGTTTAGTTTTTGAAGTGCACTCCCAATGCCACCCACATCATCAATAAGACCATACTTCACTGCATCTCCACCAATTACATTCGTCCCAATATCTCGGGTCAAATTCCCTTTCGCAAACATAAGTTCTTTAAAACGATCTTCCGTTACTTTCGAATGTTTCGTCACAAATCGAATGACTCTTTCTTGCATTTTATCCAAATACTCAAATGTTTGCGGCACACCTATAACAAGACCGGTTAAACGAATTGGGTGAATCGTCATCGTCGCTGTTTCTGCAATAAATGAATAATCAGTCGAAACTGCAATTGGTACACCAATCGAATGCCCTCCGCCTAAAACAAGAGATACCGTCGGTTTCGAAAGCGAAGCTACCATCTCAGCAATCGCTAGCCCTGCTTCAACGTCTCCTCCAACTGTGTTTAATATTAAAAGCAAACCTTCAATTTTCGGATTTTGCTCAATCGCGACAATTTGCGGGATAATGTGCTCATATTTTGTTGTTTTATTTTGCGGTGGCAACTGAACATGACCTTCCACCTGTCCAATGATTGTTAAACAATGAATACGTGATTCATTCATTTGCGGCACATTCGTTTGTCCAAGCTGTTGAATTTTCTCCACTATTGAAGCTTCTTTCGGAACTTCTTTCGGCCCAGCTTCTTTTTCTTCATTTGTATAACGATCACGTTCTGTCATATCGCATCCCCTTTCACTCGTATATAACTATTATTTCTTAAGTTATAAATTTCATTCGATAGGGTTTAAAAAGAAAAAAGATCACCCGTAAAGGTGATCTTTTTTACACTTCCATAATAATCGGTAAAATCATAGGTTTTCTCTTTGTCTCTTCGTACAAGAACTGCCCTAATAATTCACGAATATTTTGTTTTAACATAGACCATTCAATTGAATATTCTTTAATTGATTGCTCAACAATCATGCGTACAATCTCTGTAGATCGCTCAATTAATGCTTCTGATTCACGAACATATACAAAACCACGTGAAATGATTTCTGGACCAGAGATAATTTTCTTTTCATCTTTACCAAGTGTTACAACAACTACTAATATTCCATCTTGAGATAACATCTTTCTATCTCGAAGAACGATATTACCAACGTCACCTACACCTAATCCATCAATTAAGACATTACCAGCTTGCACTTTACCAACTAAGTTTGCTTCATTATCACCAAAAGCAATTACATCGCCTTTTTCTACGATAAAAATATTTTCTCTTGTAATACCTACATCTTCAGCTAAATATGCATGTGCTTTTTGCATACGAAACTCACCATGTACGGGTACAAAATACTTAGGTTTCATTAAATTTAACATTAGTTTTAATTCTTCTTGACTACCATGACCTGAAACGTGAACTTTTCTTTCACCGTAATAAATAACTTCAGCTCCAGCTCTAAATAACAAATCAATAATTTTCGATACAGATATTTCATTCCCCGGAATTGGAGAAGCTGCAATAATAACAGTATCACCTTTACGAATTGAAATTTGTTTATGAGCTTGCTTCGCCATTCTAGAAAGTGCTGCCATCGGTTCCCCTTGACTACCTGTCGTTAAAATAGCTACCTTTTTCTCTGGGAAGTTGTCTACTTCTTGTAATGAAATAACCATACCTTCTGGAACATCTAAATAACCAAGACGTCTTGCAATGTCTACTACTTTCACCATACTACGTCCTACTACCGCTACTTTTCTTCCTGTTTCGGCAGCCGCGTCAAATACTTGTTGAATACGATGTACGTTCGATGCAAATGAAGCAACGATAATACGACCTTCTGCACCGTAGAACACTTTAGAAATTTCTACACCAACTTCTTTTTCCGAACCTGTATAGCCTGGACGCTCAGCGTTTGTACTATCAGATAATAAGCAAAGTACGCCTTCATTTCCGATTTGTGCCATTTTCCCAAGATCTGCTCCATTATTTCCAATTGGAGTTTGATCAAATTTAAAGTCTCCTGTATACACTACAGCACCTTTTGATGTATGGAAACAAACACCAACAGAATCCGGAATACTATGTGTCGTTCCAAAGAATGACACTGTTGTAGTATTAAACTCTACTGTTGAATTTGAATCGATTGTTTTTAAGTCCACACGGCCTAACATGCCCGCTTCACCAAGTTTTTCTTGTATAAGTCCTACCGTTAATTTCGTTGCATACACTGGAATAGATAATTTACGAAGTACATAAACAATTCCACCAATATGATCTTCATGACCGTGAGTAATAAATAAACCTTTTACTCGCTCTTGATTTTCCACTAAGTATGTAATATCAGGAATAACGATATCAATCCCAAACATTTCATCTCCTGGGAACATTAATCCTGCATCTACAATAAAGATTTCAGAATCAATTTCAACACAGTACATGTTTTTCCCGATTTCACCTACTCCACCAAGAGCAAATACTTTAACAGACTCATTCTCTTTTCTCTTCATGTTGTTGCCTGGTTTAAAAATCTTGCAAACACTGATTTCACTAAAATTGTAGAGACACCAGGGGAAACTCTACAACCACCATATATTCACCGTCCAAGACGAATGTCCTTACCGTTATGCGATATCATGTCCTTGTATATTTTTTAAACCAGGTTTCACCTCTCTTTCATTATATAAATCAAATATCTTATTCGATATGATATGAAAATTTAATTAAATTATAATTTCTTCCAATTTTGCTAAGCATACCCGTACTAAGCTACTTAGCCATATTATACCTGATACAAGAAATAGAACACAAGTTAAATTATATGAAAGACTATATAAGAAGCTAAATTGAGGTTGTAATTTGCGAGGTTTTTTTCCACATACTACCTATTATTTTTTCTACTTATATAAGATATTAATGGAAAAATATACATGTGTGTTCTGTATATAAATATAAAGCACTATTCACTAAAAACACATGATCTCTATAATCAATTTCTAACCAATATTATGCCGTCCCCTTCTTATTACACCTCATTAACTATGCTGTTTTTACCACTCACGTATATTTAATCTAAATAAAAATGACCTAGTTTCACACTAGGTCATTTCTTATTAACGAGGAATAGATTGCATTACAGATTGTAACGTTACTCTTTCTTCTTCTGTTAATGGAAGAAGCGGTAAACGTACAGAACCTACATCTAATCCAACCATTTGTAACGCTGTTTTTACTGGCGTTGGGCTTGGCGCCATAAATAATGAATCCGTTACTCTTACAAGTAATTGATGTAATTTTTGCGCCTTCTTAAACTCTCCCGCTTGGAATGCTGTAATCATTTCTTGCATTTCATCTCCGATAACATGAGATGCTACTGAAACGATACCTTTCGCTCCAACCGCCATAGCCGGTAACGTTAAACCGTCATCACCGCTGTATACTGCAAAGTCGTCCGCTGTTTTTTCAATGATTGCTGTCATTGTTAGTACATCGCCGCCTGCATCTTTAATCGCAACAATGTTTTCTATTTCTGATAAACGAACAACTGTATCAACGGAGATTTGTACAATAGATCGTCCTGGAACGTTATATAGCATAACCGGAAGTGGCGTGCTTTCAGCAATCGTTTTAAAGTGCTGATACATTCCTTCTTGACTCGGTTTGTTATAATACGGCGCTACTAGCATAACTGCATCAACACCAACTTCTGTTGCCTTTTTAGTTAAGTCAACAGAGGCATGTGTATTATTGCTACCTGTTCCAGCGATTACGGGCACCCTTTTATCGACAACAGATACGACATGGCGATATAACGCTACTTTTTCTTCTGAAGTTAATGTAGGAGATTCACCTGTCGTTCCTCCTACCACGATTGCTGTTGTACCGTTATCAATTAAATAATTTACCAATTTCGTTGTCTTTGCAAAATCGATATTCCCGTTTATATCAAACGGTGTTACCATCGCAGTTGCAATTGTCCCAAAATCTATCATGGTCTCACTCCTTATTGTTCCAGTTGCTTTTCTTTTGAAAGCTCAAACGCACTATGTAATGCATTTACAGCCTCCACTAAATCAGTTTCTTTTACAAGAACCCAAATTGTCGTATGACTATCTGCCGATTGCAGAATTTGAATACCTTTTTCTGCTAAAGCTGTAACGATTTTCGCAGTAACCCCTGGGATTCCTGCCATTCCAGCTCCAACGATAGATACTTTGGCACAATGCTCTGTCACAATTGGCTCATATCCAAGTTGTTTCAACACTTCGACAGCACGAGCTGATACATTATCATTTACTGTGTAAGCTACACCAGTAGGAGAAATGTTAATTAAATCAACACTAATGCCTTCGTTTGCCATTTCTTTAAATACATGTTGTTGCAAATCATATGCCGTTTCTTTTGCAAGTACTTTAATTTGCGTTACGTTTGATACGTGGGCAATACCTGTAACAGGACGTTCTTCTACATCCTGCCCTTTTGTAGCACCATCGTATGCTGCAATAAGCGTACCTTCGCTATCAGAATACGTAGAGCGTACACGAAGCGGTACTTTTGCATGCATCGCAATTTCAACCGCACGTGGATGAACGACTTTTGCACCTTGGTAAGCCATATTACAAATTTCGTTATACGTTACCGTTTGAAGATGACGTGCATCTTTTACAATACGAGGATCCGCAGTCATAACACCTTCTACATCTGTGAAGATATCAATAAATTCAGCATGAAGCGCAACACCTAATGCTGAAGCTGAAGTATCGCTACCTCCGCGTCCAAGTGTTGTCGTATCACCTTTTTTCGTTTGCCCTTGGAATCCTGTAACGACGATTACATCTAGATTTTCTAATTCTTCATGTATACGATCGCAATTCATTTCAACGATTTTCGCATTCGTAAAGTCATCATTTGTTACAAAACCAGCTTGTGCACCATTTAATGCCGCTGCTTTTATACCGTTCTCATTTAACATATTAGAGAAAACAATTGCAGAGATTAACTCTCCACATGATAATAATAAATCTTGCTCACGTTTAGAAATAGTAGATTCCTCTTGATTTACAAGACTTAATAACGTATCCGTTGCATACGGTTCACCTTTACGGCCCATAGCAGATACGACAGTAACTACTTTATATCCAGCAGCTAACGATTTTTTTATATGATGAAGCGCATGCTTACGTCCATTTTCATCACGTACTGATGTGCCACCAAATTTTTGAACAATTATTTTCATATTTTGCACCTTCTCTTAGCCGTTTACACTAATTGTAATTTTACTAAGCGCTCTGCAATTTGAACAGAATTCCATGCAGCGCCTTTTAATAAGTTATCAGATACGACCCAAAGATGGAATCCTTTATCGTTATTTAAATCTTTACGGATTCTTCCAACGAATACTTCGTTTTTACCTACTGCAGTAGCTGGCATTGGATATAACTGCTCTTCTGGATTATCTTGCAGAACAATACCTTCTGCATTTGCAAGTAAGCTCTTTAATTCTGCTACTGTTACGCCTTCTTTTTCTACTTCGATGTAAACAGACTCAGAATGCCCTGATACAACTGGTAAACGTACGCATGTTGCCGCTACTTCTAATTCAGGCATATGCATAATTTTTTTCGTTTCATTAATCATTTTCATTTCTTCAAATGTAAATCCATTATCTTGGAACTTATCAATCTGTGGAATCGCATTAAAAGCAATTTGGTAATGTTTTTTATCACCTGATACAGGTAAAACATTCGCCTTAGCTTCTTCGCCATTTAAGATTGCTTGTGATTGTTCATGAAGTTCTTCAATCGCTGCCGCACCAGCACCTGATACAGCTTGATATGTGGAAACGATTACTCGTTTTAAACCATATTGCTGACGAACTGGCTCAAGAGCTACTACCATTTGAATTGTAGAACAGTTTGGATTTGCAATAATACCATTATGTTCTTTTAAGTCGTTTTCATTTACTTCAGGTACAACAAGTGGCACGTTTTCTGTCATACGGAATGCACTTGTATTATCAACAACAATCGCACCGCGCTTTGCTGCTTCTGGCGCTAATTGTTTCGATACAGATCCACCAGCACTAAATAGTGCGATATCTACTCCTTCAAAACTTTCAGGAGTCGCCTCTTGAACTGTAAATTCTTCGCCTTTAAATACAAGTTTCTTACCTGCAGATCGTTTAGATGAAAGTAACGTTAATTTCCCGATTGGAAATTCTCGTTTCTCTAAAGTATTTAACATTTGTTCACCAACTGCGCCGGTTGCTCCAACTACAGCGACATGAAAAGTTTTTTGCTTTTCCATCACTATGCCCCTTTCTAGATACCAATCCTTCTATAACTTAGAATTAGAAGGAGTATACAATACCCCTTCTAATCTTAATAACGTTAATTTTATCATATTCTACAGTAAGAATGATGGTTTCATCAAAAATTGTCCGTTTTTTTTCGTTTTTTAATTCATATATCTGAATTTTTCTACGACAACCGGTTGCAATTGTTTTCCTTGTAGCGCTTCTAATACTGTATCTTCCAGTAGCTCCATACGAGCTACCATTGAGTTCGGTTTTTTCTCTGGTGCGTCTTGGCCGAATGGGACGAAGTAGATGTTTTTTGTGGCCATTAGGCGCATGAGATTTACCCCGTTTAATCCTAAAGCATCATTCGTCGAAACCGCCAATACGACAGGCTTACCATTTCTCAGCGTCGCTTTTGCTGCCATTAATACTGGAGAATCTGTCATTGCATTTGCAAATTTACTCATCGAATTTCCTGTTAGTGGTGCAATTACCATACAGTCTAATGGAATTTTAGGTCCTAGCGGTTCTGCGCCAACGATTGAATTAATTGCTTTAAATCCTGTTGTTTCTTCAATCTTTTTAATCCACTCTGCTCCCTCACCAAATCTCGTATTTGTTGATTGAACAGTGTAAGAAACAACGGGACGTATTTCTGCTCCCTCAGCAATTAATTTCTCTAAATGAGGCATCACTTCTTCATACGTACAATGTGAACCTGTAAACCCAAATCCAATTCTTTTCCCTTTTAAATTCATTCCCCATTCTCCTTTCTTGCTATTACGTCTTCTGCTAATAACTGAGAAAGAACGTTCGCTAAAATTTGTCCTGCTGTTTTCGGAGCAACAATCCCTGGCAATCCAGGTGCTAATAGCGCTTTAACTCCTCTTTTTTCTGCGTATCTAAAGTCGGTACCACCTGGTTTAGAAGCTAAATCAATTACTAACGTATGAGCTGGCATTTTTGAAATAACATTCGCTGTCACAACGAGATGTGGAATTGTGTTAATCACAATATCCATATTTCCTACTTCTTTCTCAATGTTTTGCATATGAAAAGGAGAAAACATCATCTCTGTAATACGTGCAATATGTTCCGATCGTCTTGCTCCAACTTTGACGTGGGCTCCTAATGATTGAAATGCTCTGGCAACACTCATCCCTGTTCTACCAAATCCTAAAACCATTACATTGGACCCATGAATTGTATAGTCGGTATGTTGAATTACCATCATTAATGTGCCTTCTACAGTCGGAATAGAATTGTAGATTGCCACATCATCACGATCAAATAATTTAACAAGTTTTCGGTTTGTAGTAGATACGAGATTTTCCAAGTAAGGCGTACCAATACCTGAATATATAGTAAAGTGTTCTGGTGTATTTTCAATTTGTTCTTTCGTTATAGCAACTTTTTCATTTGAAAAAATAGTATCTACTTCTCCTTTGGCATTTGTACCTGCAACTGGCAAAATGATTGCATCTACAGAAGTAAAATCTAAATTTTGTATACTTTCTTTTGCTGCCCCTGTGAAGCCATGATCCAACTGATCAAACCCTATCAATGAAAGTTTCGCATCCAATTCAACTAGTTTACGAATTACTTCTAGCTGCCTTGCATCTCCTCCTATGACAGCAATATGCATCTCAGTCAACATTCCCTAATTCACCTTCTTTTTCTGTCATTTATAAGAAAAGTGCCTACTTTTTCTTTTTCCTCCACATCATATGTAATGTACGAGTTTGAGGTGATTGAAAAACAAAAAGCACATATGATTTATCAGCTTTATATATACAAAAAAAGACGGCCGAAATGGCCATCTTTCACTCCGAATTTGAATGGTCAGATATATCACAAAGTATCATGTCATGCCCCACTTTCTTAACATCTCTCCATTCCACCCTTACCTCTTGTTGTCCTTTTTTAAAACCTCCCCATTTTGTAACAGGTATGATAAGCGCTTGTATTTGTCCATCGCTCTCATTAATCTCTAAATCTAGATGCCCTAAAATCCCCATTTTTTCCGCTCTTTCTAAATCTACAATTTCTTTACCACTTAATTCACTTAATCGCATACACTCTCCCCCTACCGAATTTTCAATTTAAGTTATCCATTATTAGTACCTATTCTGTATGTCTAAAAAAAATAACCGTATCTCATTTAAAAGAGATACGGTTATTTTCGAGTACATCACAAAAATCAATTATAGTTTTATTCCTTTTGGAAGTTTTCCATCTGGACTAATAAGTGCAGCAGAGAATTCATCCGTAAACATATTGCGGATTAACTCATCTACATTTTGTTTTGTTACAGTGTTTACACTTTCAATAATCTCATCAAGTGAACGATGCTTACGAAGCAGCAATTCATTTTTACCGTTACGGCTCATACGACTATTCGTACTTTCTAAACTTAACATTAAGTTTCCTTTTAATTGCTCTTTACTATTCATAAGCTCTTTTTCTGTAATACCTGTATTTTTCAATGTTTCTAGTGTTTCTTGCATCGTTTCATACAGTGTATCTAATTGTTGGCTACCTGTTCCACCGTACAGTGTTAACATACCTGTATCTTCATAAGAAGAGTGATAAGAAAATACCGAGTAAGCTAACCCACGTTGCTCACGTACTTCTTGGAATAAACGGCTACTCATACTACCGCCTAAAACGTTATTTAATACGATTAAGTTATAAATATCTTCGTGTCCCATTTGTAAGCCTTTATATCCTAAACATAAATGAGCTTGTTCTGTTTCTTTTTTACGTGCTACCTTATTAAAATGGAAAATTGGGCTATGTACTTGTTCACGGTTTGTTGTTCCTTCATAACTACCGAAATATTGCTCTACTGTTTGTAAAAATGCTTCATCAATATTTCCTGCAACTGAAACAACTACATTTTCAGGTGTATAATGATCTTTTATATATTGACGTAGTGTATCACCTGTAAACGTATCAAGCGTTTCTTCTGTTCCTAAAATAGGATATCCAAGCGGATGCGTTTCATATGTCGCTTTCGTTAACATATCATGCACAATATCATCTGGAGCGTCTTCGTACATTTTAATTTCTTCACATACGACATTCTTCTCTTTTTTCAGTTCTTCCTCATCAAATGTTGAATTAAAGAACATATCTGCTAAAACATCTAAAGCATATTTAGCATGCTCATCTAACACTTTTGCATAGTAACATGTATATTCTTTTGAAGTAAAAGCATTTACTTGCCCACCAATGCTATCAAATGATTCCGCAATTTCGCGCGCACTACGTGTTTCCGTCCCTTTAAAGAACATATGCTCTAAAAAGTGGGAAATCCCGTTATTTTTTTCATTTTCATTTCTTGATCCTGCATGGATCCAAATACCAATCGCAACCGATCTTACAGTTGGTATGTTCTCCATAACTATTCTTACACCATTTTTACAAGTATATTTTTTAATCAAAAACTTTCCTCCTACTACCAGTTTCTCTAAATTAACGCTATTATTTAATGATAACAAGTTTAAGGATGAATGTCATGCAAATGTATTTAATCCACACGTTTTTCATCCAGTAATTCTGTTATATTCCCCACTCTATATCCTTGTTCCTTCAATTTTGTAATCATTGTATCTAATGCTTCTGCTGTAGATGAAGTAGGATGCATTAATACAATGGCACCTGAATGTATTTTTCTCATTACTCTCTGCAATAATACGTCTGGCTCTGGTCGCTTCCAATCAATTGTATCTACTGTCCACATAATCGTTCCCATTTGGAAATCATCTGCAATTTGTACGACTTCATCTCGAAAACTTCCACTAGGCGGGGCAAACCATCTTACTTTTTGATTCGTGGCTGCTTCTATCATTCGATTTGTTTTTTGTAACTGTTCTCGTATTTCATCAGACGATAATGTTTTCATATTAGGATGTGTGTAAGAGTGATTTCCAACTTCTTGATTTGCATCGACAATCATTTTTGCAAATCGTAAATTTTCTTTCACCCAACGTCCTTCCAAAAAGAAAGTTGCCTTCACATCATGTTTTTTCAATATCTCTAATATACGAGGCAAATACTCATTTCCCCATGCCACATTTATTGTTAATCCAACCATCTTTTTATTTGGATGTCCCCTGTAAATTGGGGCTGGTGATAAATCTGCTAAATGGACACTCGGTGATACTTCCTTGAATTCAAGATGTTTTTGATCAAATTTCTTTAGCTTCTTCATATTGTTATAGGATGCTTCAATATCGACTTGTCTTCCATTATATCCAGGTGTTGCTTTCCATATCTTATCAATGATCGCATTTTGAGGTGCAATCTCATATTGTTTTGCATGTTTTTGAATTTCTTCATACAAGTTATCCTGTGCAAAAACGGAATAAGAGCCTAAACTGACATATAAAAAAAATACACATATGTATGCCAATATACGAACTTTCATATAAACCCTCCCATTAACTAAATAAAAAATATTTTTCTTCTTATCTTTGTTAATTTGAGCGTTATAATGAAAACTATACCTATACTGACATAAAAATATGTGTACATCATGTTTTTTACATAACAAAAAAGCCAGTTGAACTGGCTTTTACTTATTGCTGCTCTTGTTTGTTTTCTTCTTTAGCAGCTTCTTTTTCTTGCTCTTCTTTTAGCAATACTTTTCTAGATAGATTTACGCGACCTTGCTTGTCAATCTCGATAACTTTAACTGTAATTACATCACCGATTTTCACAACGTCTTCTACTTTACCTACACGCTCAAGTGCAAGTTCAGAAATGTGAACTAATCCATCTTTACCGCTGAATAATTCAACGAAAGCACCGAATTTCTCAACACGTTTCACTTTTCCTTCGTAGATTTCACCTACTTGTACTTCGCGAACAATATCTTCGATAATTTTCTTAGCTTTGTCATTCATTTCTTGATTTATTGAAGAAATAAATACTGTACCATCTTGCTCGATGTCAATTTTAACTCCAGTTTCTTCAATAATTTTATTAATTTGTTTACCGCTCGGTCCAATAACGTCACGGATTTTATCTGGATTAATTGTCATTGTAATAATCTTTGGAGCGTAAGCTGATAATTCAGTACGTGGCTCTGCAATAACAGATAGCATATGATTTAGAATGTGCACACGACCAACTTTCGCTTGTTGTAATGCCTCTTCTAAAATTTCACGAGATAAACCATCGATTTTAATGTCCATTTGCAGTGCAGTTACACCTTGTGCTGTACCTGCTACTTTAAAGTCCATATCACCTAAATGATCTTCCATACCTTGAATATCAGATAAAATTGTGTAATGCTCACCAGATTTAACTAGACCCATTGCAATACCAGCAACTGGGGCTTTAAGTGGAACACCAGCATCCATCATTGCTAAAGTACTACCACAAATACTTGCCTGTGAAGTAGAACCATTTGATTCTAACACTTCAGATACAAGACGTACTGTATATGGGAAATCTTTTTCAGATGGAATTACAGGCTCAAGAGCACGTTCTCCTAGTGCACCGTGACCAATTTCACGACGACCTGGTCCACGCATCGGTCTTGTTTCACCAACACTAAACGATGGGAAATTGTAATGGTGCATGAATCTTTTTGATTCTTCTACACCAAGACCATCTAAAATTTGCACATCGCCTAAAGCGCCTAATGTACAAATACTTAATGCTTGTGTTTGTCCACGTGTGAATAAACCAGAACCGTGTGTACGAGATAAAATACCAACCTCTGATGCTAAAGGACGAATTTCATCACCTTTACGGCCATCTGGGCGGATTTTTTCAACTGTAATAAGACGACGTACTTCTTCTTTTACAATTTTATATAAAATCTCATTTACTTGTCCTAATGTGTCAGCGTCAGCTTCCTCAGCTTCGTAATGCTCAATTACACGCTTTTTCACTACGTTGATTGCATCTTCACGTGCATGTTTCTCATGTACTTGAATTGCAGAATGCATATCCTTCTCAGCCATCTCACGTACAGCTTGGTTAAGATCAGCATCGACTTCATATAGTTTTATTTCTAATTTCGCTTTACCTACAGCTTGTACAATCTCTTCTTGGAATGCAATTAGACGTTTAATTTCGTCATGTCCAAACATAATTGCTTCTAACATTGTTTCCTCAGGTACTTGATCTGCTCCTGCTTCAACCATGTTAATTGCATCTTTTGTACCAGCTACAACAAGGTGAATATCACTTTGTTCTTGCTGTTCTACTGTTGGATTAATAACGAATTCGCCATTAATACGACCAACTGTTGCACCAGCGATTGGACCTTCAAATGGAATATCTGAAATCGATAACGCTAATGAAGAACCAAGCATAGCTGCCATTTCAGAAGAACAATCTTGATCAACACTCATTACAATGCTGACAACTTGTACTTCGTTACGGAAACCATCTGCGAAAAGCGGACGAATTGGACGGTCGATTAAACGACTTGCCAAAATTGCTTTTTCACTTGGACGACCTTCACGTTTAATAAAACCGCCTGGAATTTTTCCGACTGCATATAAACGCTCTTCATAGTTTACTGTAAGTGGGAAGAAATCTACATTTTTAGCCTCTTTTGATGCAGTTGCTGTAGATAGAACCGCTGTATCGCCATATCTTACTAATACTGCCCCGTTCGCTTGTTTTGCAAGCTGACCAGTTTCAACTGTTAGCTGGCGACCAGCTAAATCTATCGAGAAGACTTGCTTTTCTTGACTCATTTAAGTACCCCTCTCAATTTAAAGTATTCAATTCTTCTATGTAAATGGATAGTATATCACAATATTCTACCTCTAGTATTGCCGAAAATTAAGTAAGCTATAAAGCGTAGAAGATATATTTTTACCTAACAAAAAAGCGGGAATATTCCCGCTTCTTTGACTATCGACGTAAGCCAAGCTTTGTGATTAATTCACGGTAACGTGTGATATCGCTATTACGAAGGTAAGTTAGTAAGTTACGACGTTTACCAACCATCTTTAATAGACCACGACGTGAATGATGATCTTTCTTGTGAGTACGTAAGTGCTCGTTTAGAGTGTTAATTTGCTCCGTTAGGACAGCAATTTGAACCTCTGGAGAACCAGTATCAGTCTCATGAGTTCTAAATTGTGCAATGATTTCATTTTTACGTTCTTGTGTTAAAGCCATCCTATTTCACCTCCTATTAATTAAACCCCCAATTACCGAGCAAGCGTCGGTGAGTCGCAATGCCAAGCAATGGTTGTCATAAAGTACATAACATAGAATACTACTTTTCATTTGAAAAAGCAAGTATATTCTTTTCACTCGCAAAATATTCTTGTGCTGTTTTCTTATCTTTTGCGATTTGTTCAACTAGCTCATCAATACCATTGAATTTCTTCTCTTCTCTTATACGCATATGCCACTCAACTGTAACACTTTGATCATATATGTCTTTGTTGAACTCAAATAAGTGTACTTCAATAGATAATTGACGCTCATTTTCTTTAAAAGTTGGTTTATATCCAATATTACATACACCATCGTACCATTCATCGTGAACTTTTAATCTCACTGCATAAACACCTACAGGTGGCAATAAATACTCATCACTTAAACCTACATTAGCGGTTGGAAAACCAATTTGTCGTCCACGTTTATCGCCATGTACAACCGTTCCTCCCACTGTATAGGCTCTACCTAAAATAGATGGAATTTGTTCCATTTCACCATTTCGAATTAACTTTCGTAATGCTGTAGAACTTACCTTCTCTTCTTGAAATTCAACTTTTTCAATCACAGTTTGTGTAAACTCCCCTCTTGCATGAAATGGTAAAGTCTCCATCTTCCCTTTTCCTAAACGTCCATATGAATAATCAAACCCTGCTACTACATGCTTTACATTTAAACCAATAATATAATCATCTACAAATTGCTGTGGCAATAAACCTGCAAACGATTCATCAAATTTAATAACATATAATATATCGATTCCTAAGTTTTCGACTATTTTTTCTTTATCACGCATCGGTGTAATATACTCCACATGCGCTTCCTTTTTCCCTAAAACAACAGATGGATGGGGATGAAATGTCATAACTGCACTTTTATATCCGCGTTCATCCGCTATTTGTTTCGCAGTTCGAATCACACACTGATGCCCTAAATGAATGCCATCAAAAAATCCTAATGCCATTACAGTAGGTGGTAATTCTAATTTATTTTGTTCATGTGGATGAGTTAAATGAATAAGTTTCACGCTTGAATTCACCTTTTTCTGTAATAATCCTTCCAATAATTCATTATAGCTTTAGTTCTTGATTATTCACAAGTACTTTCATTGGCTTTAGCATACCAGGGTGTTTTGGATGATGCTCATAAATTGCTAAGCAACGGTCATTTTTATCAAATACTGTAATGAATGGTGCTGTTATTTCTAATTCATTCTTTAAGAACATACCATTTTTTATTTTTTCTGCTTGCTTTTCATCTACAACCATTTTTGGGAATTTACTTAACGCTTCATCAATTGAAATGAAGATAGACTCTACTGTTCCATTTTGCACGTTTTCTTCAATTTCTTCAAATGATATGCAATCTTCTAGTAAAAATTCACCAGATGCCGTTCTTACAAGATGGGACATGTGTGATGGAAAACCTAGTTTTTCACCAATCATTACTGCTAGCGTTCTTACATATGTCCCTTTACTACACGTTACACGGAAACGGAATGAAATGTTTTCCCCTTCAAACATTTCACGGTCATCAAGTAATACGAATTCATGAATTGTAATGGTACGAACTGGACGTTCAACTTCTTGTCCCGCTCTTGCATATTCATATAATTTTTTTCCGTTAACTTTTACAGCTGAAAACATTGGAGGCGTTTGTTCAATCGTACCTGTTAATGCTGCGAGAACTCCTTCTACTTCCTTACGAGTAATACTACGATCTACATTTGTCGTTTCAACAACTTCACCAGAAGCATCTTCAGTTGTTGTTGAAAATCCTAATGTTACTTCACCTTCATATGTTTTTATTTCACTCGTTAAAAACTGTGCAATCTTCGTTGCTCGTCCAACACAAATCGGTAATACCCCTGTTACATCTGGATCTAATGTTCCCGTATGACCAATTCGTTTCTCACGTAATATCTTTCTTAATTTAAATACACAATCATGTGATGTCATGCCTTTTGGCTTATGTAATAATACTACACCTTCCATATATGTTCACCTCATCATAATTCTTTCATAATAATTATCCAAACTTATTTTTCATTGAAAAAATGGATAGACAAATGTCTATCCATTATTCTTCACGTTTACCGTCTTTATTAATTTCATGTAAAAGTGTATCAATTCGATGACCATATCCAATAGACTCATCAAATTCGAAAGAAATTTCCGGTGTTTTACGAAGACGAATACGTTGGCCGATTTCTGAACGAATGAAGCCTTTTGCCTTCGCTAAACCTTTTAATGTACTTTCTTTCTGTTCATCGTCACCTAAAACAGAAATATACACTTTAGCGATTTGTAAATCTCCACTCACTTGCACATCTGTTACTGTAACAAATCCGACACGTGGATCTTTAATTTTACGACTGATAATGTCGCCTAATTCTTTTTTCATTTGCTCGCCTACACGGTTTGCACGTAATTTCATAACTCTTCACCTCATTCAGTACCATTCCAATTGTGTTATCGTACGTTCAATTTCAGGAAATGAATCGATGTACTCAAGTACACGATTCATTTCTTTTTCACAGATAACACGATTTGAGGATACGGAAACAATTGCAATTTCTGTACGTTGCCATACATCTTGATGCCCTACTTCTGAAACAGCTACGTTATAACGCTGCTTCACACGAGTGAGCACCCTTTGCAAAATTGCTCGTTTCTCTTTTAAAGAATGCACATCGTAAATCATACACTCGAATGAGAGTGAAGCGATAATCATCGCTTCACTTCTTCCATAATGTATGCTTCAATGATGTCCCCTTCTTTAAGATCATTATATCTCTCAATTGTAATACCACACTCATAGTTTTGTGCAACTTCTTTTACGTCGTCTTTGAAACGTTTTAACGTATCAAGTTGTCCTTCGAAGATTACTACGCCATCACGGATAATACGAACGCCACTATCACGTGTGATTTTACCGTCTATTACGTAACAACCTGCAATTGTTCCAACTTTTGTTACTTTGAACGTTTGGCGTACTTCCGCTTGACCGATTACTTTTTCTTCGAATTCTGGATCCAGCATCCCTTGCATTGCTGATTCGATTTCTTCGATTACTTTATAGATAATACGGTGTAAACGAACATCAACGTTCTCTAATTCAGCTGTACGCTTCGCATTCACATCAGGGCGTACGTTAAATCCAATTACAATTGCATTAGATGCAGAAGCTAAAATAATATCAGATTCTGTAATCGCACCTACACCAGTGTGAATGATTTTTACTTTTACGCCTTCAACATCGATCTTACGAAGTGATGCAGCCATTGCTTCAACAGAACCTTGTACGTCTGCTTTCACAATTAAGTTAATTTCTTTTACATCGCCCTCTTGGATTTGTTGGAATAAATCTTCAAGGCTTAATTTAGATTTTTCACCACGTTGAGCAACTAACGCTTCTTGTGCACGTGATTCACCGATTTGACGAGCTTTCTTCTCATCAGCGAATGCCATGAAACGATCTCCCGCTTGTGGTACTTCATTTAAACCTGTAATTTCAACAGGAGTTGATGGACCAGCAACTTTTACTCGACGACCAATATCACTTACCATTGCACGAACACGACCGAATGATGTTCCAACAACAATTGGATCTCCAACTCGAAGTGTACCGTTTTGAACAAGTAATGTCGCGATAGTTCCTTTACCTTTATCAAGCTGCGCTTCAATTACAGTACCAGTTGCATAGCGATTTGGATTTGCTTTATATTCTTCTACTTCACTCACAAGAAGAATCATTTCTAGCAAGTTGTCAATTCCCTCGCCTTGAATTGCAGAGATTGGTACGAAAATTGTGTCTCCGCCCCATGCTTCTGGAACCAATTCATATTCTGTTAATTCTTGCATTACGCGATCAGGATTTGCCGCTGGTTTATCCATTTTATTCACAGCAACAATAATTGGTACTCCAGCTGCTTTCGCATGGCTAATTGCTTCCACTGTTTGTGGCATAACACCGTCATCAGCTGCAACAACAAGAATTGTAATATCCGTTACTTGTGCCCCACGAGCACGCATCGTTGTAAATGCTGCGTGACCAGGCGTATCTAAGAATGTAATTTTCTTATCGTTTACTTCAACTTGGTATGCACCAATATGCTGAGTAATCCCACCAGCTTCGCCAGCAGTTACTTTTGAATTACGAATAGAGTCAAGTAAAGTTGTTTTACCATGGTCAACGTGTCCCATAATTGTAACAACAGCTGGACGCTCTTTTAAGTTTTCTTCATCATCTTGCTCATCGATGAATGTTTCGAATTCAGTTTCACTTACAACTACTTCTTCTTCTACTTCAATACCGTAATCAGTAGCAATTAACTCAATTGTATCTTTATCTAAGTCTTGGTTAATTGTTGCCATAATTCCTAGCATGAAGAGCTTCTTAATAATTTCAGACGGCTCTTTGCTTAATTTTTTAGCAAGCTCACCCACTGTAAGGCTTCCAGAGAAAGTAATTTTATCTGGTGTTTCTACAATTTGCGTTTGTTGTCTTCCAGCAAAGTTATCTTGACGCTTGTCTTCGTTATCTTTGCCTTTTTTCTTCTTCTTATTACTGTTCTTTTTACTGCGAACAACTTTCTCTTCTACTTCAAACTCATCTGCAACAGAAGGTTTTTCTTCTTGGTACTCATTATCTAATTTGTTTACTACTTCATCGTCTAACATTGTCATATGATTCGAAACCTCGATATTCATTTCTTTTAGTTTTGTCATAAGATCTTTACTTGAGATATTATGTTGTTTTGCATATTCATGCACTCGAATTTTACTCATACCTTCACCCCCGGTAATTTGTATCGAGCATGCTACGCAGCTTTTTCGCAAAGCCTTCATCTAACACAGCTACAACGACTCGCTCATCTCTCCCAATCGCATGCCCTAATTGTTGTCGATTTTCGACCTTTCTCATTGGTACGTTGTAATACGTCGTTTTATCCGTCATGCGTTTTGTTGTATTCACTGACGCATCTTCAGATAGCAACACAAGCTTTGCTTTGCCACTTCGTACTTCTTTTAAAACAAGTTCTTCACCCGAAATAATTTTCCGAGCCCGGTTTGCTAGTCCTAAAAACGATTTCCAATCGGACACTTATTTCGACTCCTTCTCAACAAGCTCAAGAAGCTCTTCGTATAGAGAACCGTCGATTTTCGCTTTTAGATGATGTTCCAAAACATTTTTCTTTTGAGCTTGAAGAATACTTTCTTTATCTTTCGATAAATAAGCACCTCGTCCTGATTTCTTTCCAGTTAAATCAATGGACACTTCTCCCTCTTTGGAACGAACAATGCGAACGAGCTCTCGTTTTGATTTCATTTCTTGCGTTGCAACACATTTTCGTAACGGAACTTTTCGATTGCTCATACTCATCACCTCTATTCGATTTCGTCTTCAACTGAATCGAATCCGAATGCGATTACGCTATCTTCTTCTGTTACAATACCTAGTTGTTTCGCATCAGACTCACTCTTAATATCAATTTTCCAACCTGTTAATTTAGCTGCAAGACGCGCGTTTTGTCCACGCTTACCGATAGCTAATGAAAGTTGGTGGTCTGGAACAACAACAGTTGTTGCTTTTTCTTCTTCATCTACAAGTACTTTAACAACTTGTGATGGGCTTAAAGCATTTGCAACATATTCTACTGGATCATTTGACCAGCGAACGATGTCAATCTTTTCACCTTTTAATTCATCTACAATGCGTTGTACACGTTGTCCTTTCGGTCCTACACAAGAGCCTACTGGATCAACATCAATGTTCTCTGCATGTACAGAAATTTTAGAACGATCGCCTGCTTCACGTGCCACAGAACGAATTTCAACAGTTCCATCATAAATCTCAGGAACTTCCATTTCGAATAAACGTTTTAAAAGACCAGGATGTGTACGTGATACGTAAATTTGTGGTCCCTTCGTTGTTTTTTCTACTTTCGTAATGAATACGCGAATGCGATCATGTGGTTTGTATTGTTCGTTTGGCATTTGCTCACTTACAGGTAATAAAGCTTCTACTTTCCCTAAGCTTACATAGATGAAACGAGCATCTTGACGTTGTACAATACCAACCATGATGTCTTCTTCACGGTCACTAAACTCCGAGTAAATAACACCACGCTCTGCTTCACGCACTCGTTGTGTTACAACCTGTTTTGCAGTTTGTGCTGCAATGCGGCCGAAATCTTTTGGTGTTACTTCAATTTCTAGTACGTCACCATCTTGATAGTTTGGATTAATTTGTCTTGCTTCTTCAACAGAAATTTCAAGACGTGGATCAAACACATTATCAACAACGTCTTTACGTGCTAAAACTTGAATTGTTCCCACTTCTGGGTTAAAGCTCACACGAACGTTTTGTGCTTGGTTAAAATTGCGTTTATAAGCAGAGATTAATGCTGCTTCAATCGCATCAATAATAATATCTTTGCTAATTCCTTTTTCTGACTCTAATACGAGCAAGGCATCTAACAACTCAGTGCTCATGAAGATCCCCCTTCTAACTAAAACGTAACAGCAAGTCGCGCATTTGCAACTTTATCCATTGGAATTTGGATTTCTTTTTTACGTGTTTTAATTGTTAATAATAGTGTAATTGTAGTACCATCGTAGGAAAGTAGCTTTCCTTCAAACATTTTTTCACCATCAATCGGCTCATATGTTTTAATTGCCACTTGTTTTCCTACCGCTTGCTGGAAGTCTTTCTCTTTCTTTAATGGGCGTTCTGCTCCAGGAGATGATACATCCAAAAAGTAAAGATGAGGAATTGGATCCTCTTTATCTAAAGCTTCGCTTAAACGTTCACTTACCGCACCGCATTCTTCAATGTCGACTCCCTTTTCAGAATCGATGAATACGCGTAAGAACCAGTCCTGTCCTTCTTTCACATACTCTACATCTACAAGTTCAAGATTTAACTCTTCAACGATCGGCTGCGCAAATGCTTCTACAACTTCTGTGACTTTCTTATCCATAAACAGCCTCCTTCCTGCCGCCATGTACCATTTACAAGAAAAGATTCCGTCCATAAAAACGGTCTATCTTATTCTTTCTCGTTAGCTAACAAAAGCCCCTGCCGTTAAGCAGGGAATATCTGTCTTAGTATTACCAAATTTAAGAAGTAAAACTTGTAACAAAATATGTATATACGACAGAAATTTCTTACCTCTCTACATCAATAAAACGTAGATAGTAACACGAAAGAGTGGGTTTCCCCACTCTTTTTTTCACACAATATACATGACATGGTTATCTCGGTTAATAGTATACCATAGCAAATACTGATTTGCAAAGACTTTTCCTACCTGCTAGAACAGTGATAATTGGTTTTGATCAGGTAGATCACCTAAGCAACCTTGACTATCTAAATACTCAATAATCGTTTTAGAAACCTTACTGCGCTGCTGTAAATCTTCTTTTGATAAGAAATCTCCATTTTTACGAGCTTCTACGATACTTAAAGCTGCGTTTGTACCAAGACCAGGCACCGCATTAAATGGAGGAATTAATGAGTCTCCATCAATAATGAATTCTGTTGCATGCGAGCGATATAAATCAACCTTTTGGAATGAGTATCCACGCTCACACATTTCAAGTGTCATTTCTAGTACCGTTAATAAACTCTTCTCTTTCGGCGCTGCATCTAATCCTTTTTGCGCAATTTCATCAATCTTTACACGTATAGATGCTGAACCTTTTGCCATCGCCTCTACATCAAAGTCATCTGCACGAACCGTAAAGTATGCCGCATAGAATAAAAGTGCAAAATGTACTTTAAAATACGCGATACGTACAGCCATAAGTACGTAAGCAGCCGCATGGGCTTTAGGGAACATGTATTTAATCTTCTTACATGAATCAATATACCAACCTGGTACATTATTACTTTTCATGTCCTCTTCCCATTCTTCCGGTACACCTTTACCTTTACGAACCGACTCCATAATTTTGAAGGCTAATGATGGATCTAAACCTTGATAGATTAAATATACCATGATGTCATCACGACAACCGATAACTTCACTCAGCGTACATGTACCGTTATAAATTAACTCGTTTGCATTACCGAGCCATACGTCCGTACCATGTGATAGTCCAGAAATTTGGACTAACTCTGAGAATGTCGTTGGTTTTGTCTCTTCTAACATTTGTCTTACGAATTTCGTACCGAATTCCGGTATACCAAGTGTACCTGTTTTACAGTTAATTTGTTCTTCCGTTACTCCTAATGATTCCGGACCTGAGAAAATTTTCATTACTTCCGGATCATCTGTTGGGATTGTTTTCGGATCAATACCACTTAAATCTTGTAACATACGAATAACTGTCGGATCATCGTGTCCTAGTATATCAAGTTTCAATAAATTATCATGAATTGAGTGGAAATCAAAGTGTGTCGTTCTCCACTCAGCCCCTATTGAATCTGCCGGATACTGTATTGGTGAGAAATCAAAGATGTCCATGTAATCTGGCACAACGATAATACCACCTGGATGCTGTCCAGTTGTACGTTTTACACCGGTACACCCTGCTACTAAGCGGTCAATTTCTGCATTTCGTATCGTTAAATTATGATCATTTGCATAACCTTTTACATATCCATAAGCCGTTTTTTCTGCAACTGTACCAATCGTTCCTGCACGATATACATAATCTTCACCGAACAGTATTTTCGTATAGTTATGGGCACGTGGTTGGTATTCGCCGGAGAAGTTCAAATCGATATCGGGTACCTTATCTCCTTTAAATCCAAGGAACGTTTCGAACGGAATATCATGTCCATCTTTTACATATGAAACATTACATGTTGGACATTCTTTATCTGGTAAATCAAAACCAGAACCTACCGAGCCGTCATTAAAGAATTCTGATTGCTTACACTTCGGACATACATAATGTGGTGGTAATGGATTTACTTCTGTAATTTCCATCATCGTTGCAACGAATGATGAACCTACAGATCCACGCGAACCTACTAAATATCCGTCTACTAACGATTTTTTCACCAGCTTATGTGAAATTAAATAAATTACAGCAAATCCATGTCCGATAATACTTTTTAATTCTTTTTCCAATCGGGCTTCTACGATTTCTGGTAGCTCTTCCCCATAAATGCTACGCGCCATTTTATAACTCATATCACGCGTTTCATCATCAGCACCTTCAATTTTCGGTGTGTATAAATCATCTTTTACTGGATGAACATCACCAATTAATGACGCAACCTTTTGTGTATTCGTTACTACAATTTCTTTCGCTTTGTCTTCACCTAAAAATGAAAAACACTCTAACATCTCATCTGTTGTACGGAAATGTACCGGCGGTAATGAATGTCGATTTAACGGATTTGCTCCGCCCTGCGAACTCACTAAAATTTTACGATACATAGCATCCTCTTGATCTAAATAATGCACGTTCCCTGTAGCGACAACCGGTTTATCCAACGTCTCACCCAGTTTTACTAAGTTAGAAATAATTGTTTTTAATTGTCCTTCATCTCGAACAAGTTCACGTTCTACTAAATGACGTAACACCTCTGGAGGCATTACTTCAATGTAATCATAGAATTGCGCAATTTCTTCTACTTCTTCAGGTGCTTTTTGCATCATTGCCTCAAACACTTCACCTTTATCACAAGCCGTTCCTACTAAAATTCCTTCACGATATTTTTTTAATAGTGACCTTGGTACACGTGGCACACGGTAAAAATAATTCAGGTGAGAATATGAAACAAGTTTATATAAATTTTTCAATCCAACATCTGATGTAGCAAGTAATGTCATATGACTTGGACGCCCACGTTTATACGCATCCCCTTGTCCCATACTATCATTTAATTGATTATGATATTCAAATCCCTTTTCAATTACATCTTTTAGCATTTTCACAAGTAAGTATCCCGTTGCTTCAGTATCATAAATCGCACGGTGATGTTGCGTTAATTCAATATCAAGCTTTTTACACATCGTATTTAATCGATGGTTTTTCATTTCCGGGAATAAGAACCGCGCAAGTTCTAACGTATCAATAACAGGGTTATTCGTTTTTGCTAGCCCTGCCTTTTTAAAACCTACGTTAATAAAGCCCATATCAAAGCTTGCGTTATGAGCAACAAGTGTATGGTCACCCATCCATTCCTCAAACTTTTTAAACACTTCGTCCACTTCTGGTGCATCAGTTAACATATCATCTGTAATACCTGTTAATTCAATAATCGTCGCAGATAATGGTTGATGCGGATTTGCGAAAGATTCAAAACGATCAATGATTTCGCCACCTTTTATCTTTACGGCAGCTAACTCAATGACTGTATCGTATACAGCTGATAAACCTGTCGTCTCAACGTCGAAAACAACATACGTTTCCTCTGCAAGTAAACGATGCGCTTCGTTATATGCGATCGGTACACCATCATTAACTAAATTTGCCTCTACACCGTATATAACTTTAACCCCAGCCTTTTTACCCGCAGAGTATGCTTCTGGGAAAGACTGAGCAACAGCATGGTCTGTAACTGCAATAGCCTCATGTCCCCATTTACCAGCTTGAGCAACAAGCCTAGAGACAGGCGTAACAGCGTCCATTTGACTCATTGGGGTATGAAGGTGAAGCTCTACACGTTTTTCACCTTCTGGCGCCTTATCTTTACGAGATGGTCCTGTTATTTCATTAATATCGTTTGCAATCATTACTAAATCTCGAACGAATGTATCATTTTGAACAGAACCACGTGCTTTCACCCACATTCCTTTTCTCAAGGATTGCAGCATTGGAATATCTTCTTTGTCACGCGAAAACATTTTGATCATAATAGAATCCGTATAGTCCGTTATTTTTAAAGTTAATAACGTACGCCCACTACGAAGCTCTTTTGTTTCTACATGGAATACATACCCTTGAACCGTTTTTCTTCGTTCTTCATCTTGAATTTCTCGCATCGGTGTAATCTCTTCATCTGGCTTAATAAGATATCCGAGTACAACCGGTCCTTCATGCACAACGCTACTTTCTTCAGCTTGCTTCTTCGCCATTTCTTCCATAGCTTGTATTACACGCTCACGGTCTTCTTGCTGAGTTTGCTCACGAAACTTTTGCATTTCTTCTGCATTTTGCTTTATATGTGTGTCTAACTGAAAACGTGGGAATCCAAAAGCTTCGTATTGATCACCTACTGGTTTCGTAACATTTTTCTTTAAAGCAGTAGATTCTAACTCGTTATTCACATTTATTAACAACTTCACTCCATTTACCTGAGGTAGTTGCTTCTTTAAGTAAGCAAACATAGGTGAAAATGTAATTCGCTCCGTACAAAGCGGCCAATATGCCTTCACTTCTTCTTCTGTAAATTGTTTATTCTCTGCTTGTAATGCAAATGTTGTTCTTGCAATATGAGAAAATGATTGCTTAAGCTTCACTTCTAGCAATTCATATAATTCTGTCGGCAAAATACGTGGCACTTGTAAGTCAAAATGCCAACCTTTATTCGCTTTATCAATAACTAGCTTTTCAATACCACCGCCCTGTAAATATTGATTTATAAGGTCTTCTGGTATTTGCAACTGCTGGAGCAAAATTTGAAATCGCTCTTGTTGTTCATTTGTTAATGACATAAGCACTCTCCTTCCATTTGCTATTATAAATTGAAACGTACTACAAAGAAAGATGTCTCCCTTCTTCTTTTACAAAATACGTTTACAAAGAAAGAGAAGGTACCTCATTACGAGGTACCTCTTCTTATTTTAAAATATTAGCAATATATGTTTGAAGTTCTTCTACTTTCACTTCTTCAGACTCGCCTGTAGCACGTACTTTCACTTCTACAATACCTTCATCTGCTTTTTTACCAACCGTAACGCGAACTGGAAGGCCAAATAAATCTGCATCTGCAAATTTAACACCTGCACGTTCTGCACGATCATCTAGTAATACTTCATATCCTTGCTCTTGTAATGAGTTGTAAATATTTTTACCCATTTCACGTTGTGCATCAGATTTCATATTTACTGGAATTACATGCACATGGAACGGTGCTACAGCTTTTGGCCAAACTAAGCCGTTCTCATCATTAAACTGCTCTGCAATTGCTGCCACTGTACGAGATACACCGATACCGTAACAACCCATAATAAGTGCTTGTGTTTTCCCGTTTTCATCTAGGAATGTTGCGTTCATCGCTTCACTATAGCGAGTTCCTAATTTAAATACATGACCAACTTCAATTCCGCGTGCGAAAAGAATTGTTCCGTTTCCATCTGGAGATTGGTCTCCTTCTTGGATGAAGCGTAAATCTGTATATTGACTTACTTTAAAGTCACGTTCTGGATTTACATTTACATAATGGAACCCTTCTTCATTCGCTCCTGAACATCCGTTTACAATTGATGCTACAGCATGGTCAGCAATAATTTCGATATCACCTGTTACACCAATCGGTCCTAATGAACCAACTTCACAATTTAATAATTCTTTTACTTCTTCATGAGAAGCAAGCTCAACAACTGAAGCGCCGTATACATTTTTCACTTTTACATCGTTTACTTCATGATCACCACGAACAAGTACAACTACTAATTTCTCGTCTACTTTAAATACCATAGACTTAATACACTGTTCTGCTTCAATGTTTAAGAATGCAGATACTTCTTCAATTGCTTTTTGATCTGGCGTTGCTACTTTTTCAAGTGCCTTTTCTGCTTCGTCACTCTTCGTATACGTAGCTACAACAGGAGCCATTTCGATGTTCGCTGCATAATTGGATGTATCCGAGTATGCAATAGTATCTTCACCAACATCAGATAATACCATAAATTCATGTGTATCTTTTCCGCCCATTGCTCCAGAGTCAGCAATAACCGCACGGAAATTTAAGCCACAACGAGCAAAAATGTTAGAGTATGCTTTATATAAGCGATCATACACTTCATCTAAGCTCTCCTGCGTAGCGTGGAAAGAATAGGCATCTTTCATTAGAAACTCTCTTCCACGTAATAAACCGAAACGAGGTCTTTGTTCGTCACGGAACTTTGTTTGAATTTGGTATAGCGTTAACGGTAATTTTTTATATGATTTTACTTCATCACGTACAAGATCAGTAATTACTTCTTCATGTGTCGCCCCTAAAGCAAATTCACGAGCGTTACGATCTTTCATACGCATTAATTCAGATCCGTAAGAATACCAACGGCCTGATTCTTGCCATAATTCTGCAGCTTGCATCGCTGGCATTAATAATTCTACAGCTCCTGCGCGTTCCATTTCTTCTCGAACGATACGTTCTACTTTGTGTAGTACTTTTAAACCAAATGGTAGAAAACTATAAATACCAGAAGCATTTTGACGCATAAAACCTGCGCGAAGTAATAATTGATGACTCTTAATTTCAGCATCAGCTGGAACTTCACGTAATGTAGGACTGAATACCATACTTTGTTTCATTTATTCGCACCTCTTCATTTTACTCTTACACGCAGTAAAACCCCTCACCTCGGGTTAGGTGAGGGATTTTATTCTACGAGCTCTATTTCATTATAAGTTTCACTTTATTTTACAAGAAAAACTTACGAATGTCATTCCATGTTACAACTAACATTAGTAACATTAATAATGCAAAACCAATAAAGTGGACCATTCCTTCTTTTTGACGGTCAATCGGTTTTCCTCGTAACGCTTCGATTAAGAAGAAGAATAAACGTCCACCGTCTAAAGCAGGGACTGGTAATAGATTAAATAAACCAAGGTTTATACTTAAAACTGCCGCTAAACTTAGCACACGCGTAAATCCATAATCTACGACTTGATCTGTTAGATTGTAAATTCCTACTGGACCTGACAACTCATTAATAGAAAATTGACCAGTTACTAATTTCACAAGAGACTCAAAAATTAGTTTCGTCCATTCGTACGTTTGTTCAAATCCTGATTTAATCGAACCCATCACTGTTTTCTCTACAGGAGAGTAAACACCAATTCTACCAACTTCTTCTTTACCTTCTTTATCGAGTGTTGGAGTTACTTTTACATTAAGCTGTTCATTATCACGCTTTACTTGTAACGTAATTTCTTTATTCGGGTTTTCACGTACAATGGCAACAACATCTTTCCATGTACTTGTACTTTTCCCATCAATTGCTTGAATTGTATCGTTTTCTTTTAATCCAGCTTGCTGCGCTGCACTATTTTCCATTATTTTTCCGACCATTGGTTTGTCAATGGGAACCCCTTGTACAAATCCAAGAATCACAAAAATAACAAATGCTAAAATGAAGTTCATTGCAGGACCCGCAAAGATTGTTAAAGCACGTTGACCCAATTTTTTAGAGCCAAATTGCCTGTTATACGGAGCAATTTGAATTTCTTCTCCAGCAGTAATGATACGAGCCTTTTCATTCACTCGGAATGTTTGAAGCTCTTCCTCATACTCTTCATAGCCTGAAATCGTTAGATTATGCTCTAAATCGGCTTGTTCGACTTCAATAACACGAACATTTGGATATTTTTCATATCCATCAAAAACTAATTTCACAGCTTCGTCTTTTTCATTTAGCACAAGGCCAACCTTTTTCCCTGGCTTTAACTCAACTGTGTCCGCATCCTCGCCAGCCATTCTTACATAGCCACCAAGGGGCAGTAATCGAATCGTATACACCGTTTCATTCTTTTCAAATGAGAATATTTTCGGACCAAAACCAATCGCAAACTCGCGGCATAAAATGCCTGCTCTTTTCGCGAAATATAGATGCCCTAGCTCATGGAAAAATACGAGTGCACCGAAAATTAATATAAAGGCAATCGCTGTATTCAATTCCATAACCACCTTTGCTAAATTTGTTCCATCACAAACCGTCTTGTGGCTGCATCAATTTCCAGAATTTCCTCTAAGCTCGGACGTGCAATGACATTGTGATGGTTCATTGCTTTTTCAATGAGGTCTTCCACTGTTAAGAAACCAATTCTCTTTTGTAAAAAAGCTTCAACAGCTACTTCATTTGCAGCGTTCATTACAGCTGGCATACTTCCACCTGTTTTCCCAGCCTCATACGCAAAACGTAGACAACGGAAACGTTCTTGGTTCATTTTTTCAAAATGCAATGTTCCCATTTCCCATAAGTTTAACTGTTTTGTATCTGAAAGAGGTAATCTATCAGGATATGTAAGCGCGTATTGAATTGGTACTCGCATATCAGGTGAGCCAAGCTGCGCCATTACACTACGATCTTCAAATTCAACCATAGAATGAATAATACTTTCTTTATGTAAAACAACATCAATTTGCTCATAAGGGATACCAAAAAGCCAATGTGCTTCAATTACTTCTAGTCCCTTATTCATCATTGTAGCAGAATCAATTGTAATTTTCGAACCCATTGACCAGTTTGGATGTCGAAGCGCATCTTCTACGGTCACATGATGCAATTCATCTCTCGTTTTATCACGGAAACTTCCACCAGAAGCCGTTATAATGAGTCGAGAAATTCTTTTTTCATTTTCACCATTCAAGCATTGAAAAATAGCTGAATGTTCACTATCTACCGGAAGTAACGAAACATTATGTTTTCGCGCCGCTTCCATTACTAGATGCCCTGCAGTTACTAACGTTTCTTTATTTGCAATTCCAATTGTTTTTTTCGCCTCAATTGCACGAAGTGTTGGTAACAACCCTACGCTACCTACAACGGCATTTACTAAAATCTCCGCATCTGGATGTAATGCTACTTCTAAAAGACCTTCACTACCATACACAACTTTTGTATTACCAGAAACAGCTTGTAATTTTATAACATCTTCTGCTCTTTGCACAGAAACGATTTGCGGAGAAAATTCTTGAATTACTTTTACTGCGTAGTCAATATTTTTCCCTACAGAAAAAGCAACGAGACGGAATTGGTCTGGGTGCGAGCGTAACACATCTAAAGTTTGTGTACCAATTGATCCGCTTGCACCTAATAAACTAATGTTTTTCATGACTCCAACCCCTCGTTCATTTATTAATTGTATTGCAATAAGAAGTAGAGAATTGGTAACACAAATAACCAACTATCTGTTCGATCTAATATACCACCATGTCCAGGTAAAATTGTACCTGAATCTTTTACGCCATAATGACGTTTAAATGCAGATTGTACTAAATCACCAATTTGTCCAAAAATAGAAATGATAATTGTCAGCACAATTAAAATTACTACATTCGATTCAACTGGGAAGAACACGTTGTATACAAGTGCCACAATAATTCCACAAACGATGCCACCTACTGAACCTTCAATCGTTTTATTTGGACTAATTTCTGGCCATAATTTTCTTTTTCCTAATGCTTTTCCTACGAAATATGCACCTGAATCAGTAGCCCATATAACAAATAATGCGCAAAACACATATTTAATTCCTAATATTCTCGTTTCATTCAGATATAAGAATCCCATTGCAACATATGTTGTTGCCATAAGTAAAAATGAAGCATTATCAAAAGTAAATGTATTCTTAGAAAGGACTGTATATGATAAAAGTAATAAAACAATCACAAACGTAATTTCTAATTTACCTAATCCAATCCACCTAAATAGTTCTGATGCACTACTTGGAACTAAAATAGTCCATAATAATACCGCAGCTAAAACTGTTGGTACTGAAATAAGCGTAAGCTTATTCATTCGAATTAACTCATATAAACCTATAGAAGCAAGTGCATACACTAAAACCGTAAAAGGCACGCCACCGTAAATTACGATGGGAATGAATAGCGCGGCAGCAACCACTCCAGTAATAATTCTCTGTTTCACTACCAAACCCTCTCTTTCTACACGCCTCCGAATCTGCGCCCTCTATGTTGAAAGTCTGTAATCGCACTAAGCAAATGTTCTTCCGTAAAGTCTGGCCAATACACATCCGTAAACCAAAATTCCGAATATGCAATTTGCCATAACATGAAATTACTAATACGTAGCTCTCCGCTTGTACGAATTAACAACTCTGGATCAGGTAAAGAACCCGTCATTAAGTAGGAAGAAATCATTTCTTCACTTATCTCTTCAGCACGAATTTTTCCTTCCTCACTATCTTTCATCATATGTTGCACAGCAGAAACGATTTCATCTCGACTTCCATAGTTTAACGCGAAATTGAGAATTAATCCCGTATTCTCTTGCGTATCTTCCATGGCTTTTTCCATCGCTCTGCGTGTATGCGTAGGAAGACGATCTTTTTGCCCTATTACTCGGACTTGTACGTTTTCTTCAATCAATTCTGGTAAAAATGTACCTAGAAATTCTTCTGGAAGCCTCATTAAATAGTCAACTTCCTTTTTCGGTCTTTTCCAGTTCTCAGTTGAAAAAGCATAAAGAGTTAACACTTTCACATTAAGCTTACTTGCAAATTTTGTGATTTTCTTTACAACTTGCATACCTTCATGATGTCCCGCAATACGAGGCATAGCTCTCCTCTTTGCCCATCTTCCATTACCATCCATAATGATGGCAATATGTTCTGGTATATACCCTTTTTTCACTTCTTCAACGAGATGATCAAACGATGCGTCCTTTTTACTTTTAAAAAAAGGAAAGTTTTTAAACATCATTCATACCCTCCAGCAAGCAGACATATGCCTAAAAGTGTAAAAAGACCCCCTTAAGAAGAGGGTCATATTTGCGAAGTTATCGCTATTACACTTCCATGATTTCTTTTTCTTTGTTTTTTGCGATTTCGTCAACTTTTGCAATATATTTATCTGTTTCTTTTTGGATATCTTCAGTATATCCTCTTAAATCATCTTCCGTAATCTCGCCAGCTTTTTCAAGCTTCTTAAGATCATCGTTACCGTCACGACGTACGTTACGAACCGCAACTTTTGCTTCTTCAGCATATTTTTTCACAACTTTTACAAGATCACGACGACGCTCTTCTGTTAATGCAGGGAATGCAATACGAATTACAGTTCCGTCATTAGAAGGGTTTAAGCCTAAATCTGCTTTTAAAATTGCTTTTTCAATATCACCGATAGAAGTTTTATCATACGGTTGAATTACAAGCAAACGTGCTTCTGGAACTGTAATGTTCGCTAATTGCACAACTGGTGTTGGTGCACCATAGTAATCAACTTGTACCTTATCTAATACAGACGAGCTTGCACGACCAGCGCGAACTGTTGCTAATTCACGAGAATAAGCAGCAACTGCTTTTTCCATTTTTTCATTTGAAGACTTCAATACTTGTTGTCCCATAATTATTTCCCCCTTACGACTGTTCCGATATTTTCGCCTAAAACGGCACGTTTAATATTACCTTTTTCCATAACCGAGAATACAATTAATGGAATATCATTATCCATACATAGAGAAGAAGCTGTAGAATCCATTACACCTAAACCTTCTTTTAATACATCTAAGTAAGTAAGCGTTTCGTACTTCGTAGCAGTTGGATCAATAGATGGATCTGCACTATATACGCCATCCACATTATTTTTCGCCATTAAAATAACGTCCGCTTCGATTTCCGCTGCACGTAATGCTGCTGTCGTATCTGTAGAGAAGTATGGGTTACCAGTACCTGCGGCAAAGATAACAACACGTTTTTTCTCTAAGTGACGAATTGCTTTACGACGAATGTAAGGCTCTGCCACTTGACGCATCTCAATTGAAGTTTGAACGCGAGTTTGAATTCCAATATTCTCTAAACTATCTTGAAGAGCTAGTGAATTCATAACTGTCGCTAACATGCCCATGTAATCTGCTCCTGCACGATCCATGCCCATTTCGCTTCCAATTTTCCCACGCCAAATGTTACCGCCACCAACAACAACAGCAACCTCTACATCAAGTTCTGCAATTTCTTTCACTTGTTCCGCAACTGACTTGATAACAGCTGGGTTAATTCCAAATCCTTGCTCGCCAGCTAAAGCTTCTCCGCTCAGCTTTAAAACGACACGATTATATTTCGGTTTACTCATAATGAACCTCCAATTGCTTACATCTTTATTTTAAAAAAGGGAACACAATGTGTTCCCTAATCTGTATTAGTTGTTACCTTTTACTTGGTTCATTACTTCTTCAGCAAAGTTGTCTTCGCGTTTTTCGATACCTTCACCAACAGCGTAGCGAACGAATCCTTTTAATGTTCCGCCTTTAGACTCAACGAATTGACGAACTTTCATATCAGGGTTTTTAACGAATGCTTGGTCAAGTAAGCAAATTTCTTCGAAGAATTTGCCAAGACGGCCTTCTACCATTTTTGCAACGATTTTTTCAGGCTTGCCTTCGTTTAAAGCTTGTTGTGTTAATACTTGACGCTCATGCTCAACTTCTTCAGCTGTTACAGCATCACGGTCAATGTATTTAGGGTTAACTGCTGCAATGTGCATTGCTACATCTTTAGCAGCTGCTTCGTCAGTAGAACCTTCAAGAACTGTTAATACACCAATACGTCCACCCATGTGTAGGTAAGCGCCGAATGCATCAGCATCCGTTTTTGATACGATTTCGAAACGACGAAGTGTAAGTTTTTCACCAATTTTAGCAATTGCTTCATTGATGTGCTCTTCTACTGTTTTACCGCCTTCAATTGTTTGAGCCATAGCTTCTTCAACGTTAGCTGGTTTGTTAGCTAATAAGTGAGCAGCTAATTCTTTAATTAAAGCTTGGAAACCTTCGTTTTTCGCAACAAAATCAGTTTCAGAGTTTAATTCTAAGATTAAACCGTCGTTACCGTTTGTTTCGATGAAAGTTAAACCTTCAGCAGCGATGCGGTCAGCTTTTTTAGCAGCTTTCGCAATACCTTTTTCACGTAAGAAGTCAATTGCTTTCTCCATGTCGCCGTTTGTTTCAGTTAAAGCCTTTTTGCAGTCCATCATACCTGCGCCTGTTTTTTCACGAAGTTCTTTTACCATTTGTGCAGTGATTGCCATGTTTTTCATCCTCCTAAAATATGTATTTATACCTTTTAAAAAGGTTTTTATACCTTAAAAAAGGTGATAAAAGGCCGAACCCCTTATCACCTTTCCAAATTTGTTACGCAGTAACAGTTTCTTCACCTTGTTTTGCTTCAAGGATCGCGTCTGCCATTTTAGATGTAAGAAGTTTTACAGCACGAATTGCATCATCGTTTGCTGGGATAACGTGATCGATTTCGTCTGGATCACAGTTTGTATCAACGATACCGATGATTGGAATGTGTAATTTGCGTGCTTCAGCAACTGCAATACGCTCTTTACGAGGGTCTACTACGAATAATGCACTTGGAAGACCTTTCATATCTTTAATACCGCCTAAGAATTTCTCAAGACGCTCTAACTCTTTTTTAAGTTGAACAACTTCTTTCTTAGGAAGTACTTCGAAAGTACCATCTTCTTGCATTCTTTCGATGTCTTTAAGGCGCTTGATACGCTTTTGGATTGTTTGGAAGTTTGTTAAAGTTCCACCTAACCAACGTTGGTTAACGAAGTACATACCAGCACGAGTTGCTTCTTCTTTAATAGCTTCTTGTGCTTGTTTTTTAGTACCTACGAATAAAATGTCTCCGCCTTCAGCAGCGATGTCGCGCATCGTTCTGTAAGCTTCCTCAACTTTTTTCACAGTTTTTTGTAAGTCGATGATGTAGATACCGTTACGCTCTGTGAAAATGTAACGCTTCATTTTTGGGTTCCAACGACGTGTTTGATGTCCGAAATGAACACCAGCTTCAAGCAATTGCTTCATAGAAATTACTGACATAATATAGTTCCTCCTAAATGGTTTTTGATATCCTCCGTTTACTTCATCTCTAAGCGAAACTACAACCGTAGCACCAACACTTAAATCAGTAAACGTGTGTACTTTGTACTGACACCACTGCTTACTATATCATACTGAAATATTACAATCAAGTCGAAAATGCGAACAATGTAAAACTTTCTTTATTCACACTCGAATTCTAGTATTACCAACCTGTATTTCTTTTAAGCGAAAAAATAAAATTCAATTCATAGTTTTCCAAAGAACACGATTATGGCGCTTTTCACAAACAACATCAATCTCTTATATACAAAAAAACTCTCCTCATTTGAGGAGAGTTTTTATAAATTAGTTTGTTTTTAATTTAGCAAGTTCATGTAAAAATTTGTCGTTTAATACTTTAATGTATGTTCCTTTCATACCTAAAGAACGAGACTCGATTACACCAGCACTTTCTAATTTACGTAGTGCATTTACAATCACAGAACGAGTGATTCCTACACGATCAGCAATTTTACTTGCAACAAGTAGACCTTCTGTTCCGTTTAACTCTTCGAAAATGTGCTCAATTGCTTCTAACTCACTGTAAGATAATGAGCTAATCGCCATTTGAACAACAGCTTTACTACGTGCTTCCTCTTCGATTTCTTCTGCTTTTTCACGTAAGATTTCCATACCTACTACAGTTGAACTGTATTCAGCAAGGATTAAATCATCATCTAAGAACTCTTGACCAAGACGAGCTAACACTAATGTACCTAGACGCTCACCGCCACCAACGATTGGTACGATTGTAGTTAAACCTTGACCGAATAATTCTCTATTTTCTACTGGGAATGCTGTGTAAGCACTGTTTACATCTAAGTTTGAAGATGTTTCCGTTACATTGAATAAGCTTTGCGTATATTCTTCTGGGAATTGACGCTCTGCAAGCATTTGTTTCATACGCTCGTTCTCGATTTGTTGGTGAATTGCATAACCTAGTAATTTACCACGACGACTTACTACGAATACGTTCGCTTCGATTACTTCACACATTGTATCAGACATTTCTCTAAAGTTTACAGGCTTTCCTGCTGCGCTCTGTAATAACGCATTTAATTTTCTTGTTTTTGCTAATAATTCCATTTCAAAAGTTCCTCCTACATGTTACTCACATATTTTTTCATCACTTGGAAACTAGGGCGAGTCACCTGATGACACTATTACAAAATAAACTGGCTCACATCTTTATTTTTAGCAATTGTTGCTAATTTCTCCTCAACGTATTGAGGTGTTATCGTTATTTTCTCTAACGTAATTTCAGATGCTTCAAACGATAAATCTTCAAGGAGCTTCTCCATAATCGTATGGAGTCTTCTGGCTCCAATATTATCTGTATCCTGATTAACTTGATAAGCAATCTCAGCAATCTTACGAATAGCTTCGTCTGAAAATTCAATTTCTATACCTTCAGTCGCTAATAATGCCATATACTGTTTAATTAACGCATTGTCAGGCTCGATTAATATTTTAACAAAATCATCTGTCGATAATTTTGTTAATTCTACTCGAATCGGAAATCTCCCTTGCAATTCCGGAATTAAATCCGACGGTTTAGACATATGAAACGCTCCAGCTGCAACGAATAAAATATAATCCGTTTTTACTGATCCGTATTTTGTCGCAACATTCGATCCTTCTACAATTGGTAAAATGTCACGTTGCACACCTTCACGTGATACATCTACGCTATTCGACTGCTTACCAGCAATTTTGTCAATTTCATCGATAAAAATAATCCCGAGCTGTTCAGCACGATAAACAGCCTCTTGTGTAACTTCATCCATATCAATTAAGCGCTGTGCTTCCTCATTTGTCAAGAGTTTTCTTGCTTCTTTTACAGAAAGTTTACGTTTTTTCGTTTTTTTCGGCATAAAACTTCCTAATGCATCTTGGAAATTCATTCCCATTTGTTCCATACCAGTTCCTTGTAACATATCAAACATTGAAGACTGTTGCTCAGTCACTTCAATCGATACAATTTCATCTTCAAGAAGTCCTGCAGCAAGCTTTCTTTCCACGTCTTGACGTTTCTTTTCGATTTCAACATCTTCTTGCTCATCGGATGTTTGATTCGAATTTTGAGCACCGCCAAAAAGCATTTCTAATGGATTTTTAAATCCAGATTGCTTCTCCGGACTTGGCACTAAAATTTCAACAAGACGTTGGTTCGCTTGCTCTTCTGCTTTATCTTGAACTTTAACTACCATTTCTTCTTTCACGATGCGTACTGACGTTTCCACAAGGTCACGTACCATCGACTCTACATCTCTACCTACATATCCAACTTCTGTGAATTTAGTAGCTTCAACCTTAATAAAAGGTGCTCCAACGAGTTTCGCCATTCGTCGTGCTACCTCTGTTTTACCAACACCTGTCGGTCCAATCATTAAAATATTTTTAGGTGCAATTTCATCACGTAAATTTTCAGCTAGTTTACTGCGACGATATCGATTTCTTAAAGCTACAGCAACCGCTTTCTTTGCATCTTTTTGACCGATGATGTATTGATCTAATTTTTCCACAATTTGGCGCGGAGTAAAATGTAAATGCATATAAAATGCCTCCCTTACGATTCTACAATTCTTCAACAATTATGTTGTGGTTCGTATAAACACAAATATCGCCTGCAATTTCTAGACTCGCTTTCGCAATCTGCTTCGCAGTTAAATGTTCACTTGCATATTGTTTTAAAGCACGACCTGCAGAAAGTGCATAATTTCCACCAGATCCAATTGCTAAAATACCATCATCCGGTTCAATTACTTCTCCTGTGCCCGAAACAAGGAGCATAGTTGTTTTATCCATGACAATGAGCATCGCTTCTAACTGACGCAGCATTTTATCCCCACGCCATTGTTTCGCCATTTCAACTGCAGCACGCTGCAAGTTCCCGTTATACTCTTCTAATTTCCCTTCAAACATTTCAAAAAGAGTAAATGCGTCCGCAACTGAACCTGCAAAACCAGCTAAAACTTTCCCTTGGAAAAGTCTACGAACTTTACGAGCTGTATGTTTCATTACAACAGCATTCCCCATCGTTACCTGGCCATCTCCAGCCATTGCACATTCTCCATTATGATGAACTGCAAATATCGTTGTAGCGTGGAAATTTCCCATAGAAAAAACTCCTTTATATGTTTTTATAGCTTTAAAAGCAATTTATGCCCGCGGGTGATGCTTCATGTAAACAGAACGCAATCTTTCTTTAGAGACATGCGTATAAATTTGTGTCGTCGACAAATTTTCATGACCTAACAGCTCCTGTACAGTACGTAAATCTGCCCCTTCATCTAACATGTGTGTAGCAAATGTATGCCTTAACATATGGGGACTTATCCGCATTGTCAATGAAGCCTTCTTAATGAGTTCGTTTAATACATAGCGCACACCACGACTTGTTAGCGGCGTACCTTTCGCATTTAAAAATACCATATGAGATTGTTCTTCAGTCTTGTTAGCTAACTGTTTTCTCCCGTTCTCCATATAAGTAATTAAAGCATCTTGTGCATAACTTCCGAACGGAATATACCTTTGTTTTTTTCCTTTTCCCATCACTAAAATTGTTCCCACTGCAAAGTCAATATCGGTAAGTTGTAGGTTGACACATTCACTCACACGGATCCCCGTCGCATACATCAACTCTAATAAAGCTTGATTCCTTTGACCTAGCGGCGTTTCCATATCAGAAACTTCAAATAATTCCTCTAATTCTTCAGCATATAAAAACTTTGGGATTGACAATTCTTTTTTGGGGAGTGACGCAAGTGCAAACGGGTTATCTTTCCGATAACCTTCACGCATTAAAAAACGATATAAACTTCGTAAGCTTGACACTTTTCTTGCGACAGATTTACGGGCTAACTTTTCATCGTGCAACGTCGTTAAGTACAAACGAACATCCGCGTATGTAACATCTAAAAAAGAGGATATGCCTTCTCGCTCCATAAATTGCACAAAATGTTCTAAATCATTTTGATAACTTGCAATTGTATATTTTGAATAATTTCTTTCAATTTGTAAATATCCAACGAATAATTGTAACAATTTCTTCACATTCACATAACTCACCTCAATAAAGGCTACTAAATCGTATCACAACTTAGTAGCCTTTGCAAGAAATTTAACTAAATATTTACAAAATTTCGAATTGTTTCTAAAGCACGTGTAGCATACGCTTCATTTCGTTCTGCCTTCTTTTTGATCTTCTTCTCTAACGGTGCAAATAGACCGAAGTTTGCATTCATAGGCTGGAAGTTTTTCGCATTTGTCGCAGTAATATAATTTGCCATACTTCCCATTGCAGTTACAGGTGGTAATACAACTGGCTCTTCGCCTTTTACAAGTCGAGCAGCGTTAATACCTGCTAATAACCCTGATGCCGCCGATTCAACATATCCCTCTACTCCAGTCATTTGACCAGCAAAGAATAAATCATCACGTTGTTTATATTGATACGTCGGACGAAGTAAATTAGGCGAATTAATAAACGTATTACGATGCATTACACCGTAGCGTACAATTTCTGCGTTCTCCAGTCCTGGAATTAACTGTAACACTTCTTTTTGTGGTCCCCACTTTAAATGCGTTTGGAAACCTACGATATTGTATAACGTTCCCGCTGCATCATCTTGACGTAACTGAACAACAGCATATGGCGTTTTCCCTGTTTTCGGATCTTCTAATCCAACAGGTTTCATTGGTCCAAATACTAGCGTCTGTCTTCCTCTGCTTGCCATAACTTCCACTGGCATACAACCTTCAAAGAAAATTTCCTTTTCAAATTCTTTTAAAGGTACTGTCTCAGCAGCAATTAAAGCCTCATAAAAACGATCAAATTCTTCTTCTGTCATAGGACAGTTTAAATATGCCGCTTCTCCTTTATCATAACGAGACTTTAAATATACTTTGTTCATATCAATGCTGTCTTTTTCAACGATTGGTGCTGCTGCATCGTAGAAATAGAAATAATCTTCACCTGTTAGTTCTTTTAATTGTGCAGCAAGATCAGGAGATGTAAGTGGACCTGTTGCAATAATTGTTGGTCCTTCTGGAATTTCAGTAAGCTCTTCATTCACTACAGTTACATTCGGATGATTCTTTACGTATTCAGTCACTTTAGCTGCAAACTCATGACGGTCAACTGCTAAAGCTCCTCCAGCTGGCACAGAGCACTCATCAGCTGCACGAATAATGACAGAATCCATTAAACGCATTTCTTCTTTAATAACTCCAACGGCATTTGTTAATGTGTTTGCACGTAATGAGTTACTGCACACTAATTCAGCAAACTTATCTGTGTGATGAGCTGGCGTTTGCCTTACTGGTCTCATTTCATATAATTTTACTTGGACACCACGTTTTGCAATTTGGTAAGCTGCTTCACTTCCTGCAAGACCTGCGCCAATGACGTTTACTACTTGTGTTGTCATATATATCACCTTTCCTTTTCTTCCCGAAAAAAATGTGAGCAGTTACGCTCACATTTGTTGTTCTTCTTCATAATCACACGAAATACATTGTACTTGCACGCCTTTTTTCAACTTCTTCTCTACAAGCATCCCTTCACACTTCGGACATTTACGGCCAATCGGCTTATCCCAAGATACAAAGTCGCATTCTGGATACGTACCGCATCCGTAGAAAAGACGTTTCTTTTTGTTACTACGACGTTCAATAATTTGTCCTTCTTCACACTTCGGACAAATTACACCGATTTCTTTCACAATCGGTTTTGTATTACGACAATCAGGGAAATTCGAGCAAGCCATAAACTTCCCATATTTCCCCATTTTAAAGACCATTGGATGACCACATAATTCACAGTCTTCCCCAGCTGGTTCATCTTTAATTTCCACTTCACGCATTTCTTTTTCCGCTTTTTCTAAGCGCGGTTCAAATCCTACGTAGAAATCATCAACAATTTTCACCCAATTCGCATTTCCTTCTTCCACTTCATCAAGGCTTTGCTCCATGTTAGCTGTGAATTCAATGTTAATAATTTCTGGGAAAAACTCTAAAATAAGTTCGATTACTATTCCACCCAATTCAGTTGGAACGAAACGTTTATTATCTAAAGCAACATAACCGCGTTTTTGAATTGTTTCAAGTGTCGGCACATAAGTGGATGGTCTTCCAATCCCAAGTTCTTCAAGTGTTCTTACTAAACGAGCCTCTGTATAACGTGGCGGTGGTTGGGTATAGTGTTGTTTCGGCTCTATATCTTTTGAAAATACCGTTTCTCCCACTTCTAACGGTGGCAACATCTTATCCTTTTCTTCCGCACCATCATCTTTTGACTCAACATACACTTTCATAAACCCCGGGAACTTTACAACCGAGCCACTTGCACGGAACTGAACATTGTTATTAATGAGTTTCGCTGTAACAGTATCCATTATAGCAGACGCCATTTGACTTGCAACAAATCGCTCCCAAATCAATTTATACAACCGAAGTTGGTCACGACCTAAGAAACTTTTTAGTTCCTCTGGCTTTCTCATTACCGAAGTAGGACGAATTGCCTCATGCGCATCTTGTGCATTTGATTTTTTCGTTTCTTTCTTCTTCTCTGTTCCTATGTATTCCGCACCATACGCCTCAGTAATGTAAGTACGAGCCTCTGTTTGAGCTGTTTCTGAGATACGCGTTGAGTCAGTTCTCATATACGTTATAAGACCCACAGTCCCTTGTTTCCCAAGATCTATCCCTTCATACAGTTGCTGTGCAAGCATCATTGTTTTCTTTGCTCGCATATTTAACTTACGTGCTGCTTCTTGTTGCAAGGAAGATGTTGTAAACGGTAAAGCGGGATTACGTTTTCGCTCTTTTCTCGTTACATTTTCAACTGAAAACGCATTATCTTTCATCTGTTCAATTATTTCATTCACTTGCGTTTCATTCGTTAATTGAACCTTTTCACCATCTACACCGTAAAAGCTTGCTTCAAATGTATCTTTCCCTTTTACAAACTCTGTTTTAATTGTCCAGAATTCTTCAGGCTCAAAGTTTTGAATCTCCCTTTCACGTTCGATAATTAAACGAACTGCTACAGATTGTACACGACCTGCACTTAATCCTTTTTTTACTTTCTTCCATAATAAAGGACTAATATTGTAACCAACTAGACGATCAAGTATACGTCTTGCTTGTTGTGCATCTACTAAATCCATATTAATTGCACGAGGATGTTTAAATGATTCTTTTATTGCATCTTTTGTAATTTCATTGAAGACAACTCGACAATCTGATTCAACATCCACATTTAACGTATTCGCTAAATGCCAAGCAATTGCTTCTCCTTCACGGTCTGGATCGGCCGCGAGATAGACTTTCTTTGCTTTTTTTGCCGCTGATTTTAAATCTTTTAAAACGGGACCTTTACCACGAATGGTAATATACTTCGGGGTGAAGTTGTTCTTTACTTCTATCCCCATTTGGCTTTTAGGTAAATCGCGAACATGTCCCATGGACGCAACGACTTTGTATTTTTTCCCTAAATATTTCTCAATGGTCTTCGCCTTAGAAGGCGACTCCACGATTACGAGGTAATCTGACATGCTAGTGCCTCCTTAAGAGGTGGATTCAAGTCTTCATTAATCTTATTGATTTCTCTTGTTTTTGTCAATCAAGAATGAATATACCATACAGTGCCAATCTACCATTTGTCAATAATTGTTTAATAAAAACATAAAAATATAAGGTTAATTTATTATTTCTTCAAAGATATCCTCTGCATTTCGTACTAGTTTTGCACCTTGTTGAATAAGCTGATTCGTTCCCGATGCACTATCAATAAATATTGGTCCAGGAAGCGCAAATACCTCTCTATTTTGCTCTAATGCAAGGTCTGCCGTAATAAGTGACCCACTTCTTGATTTTGCTTCTACAACTAAAACCCCTTTACTTATCCCGCTAATAATTCGATTTCTTTTTGGAAAATACCATTTTTTCGGTGCATAGTGCGGAGGATACTCTGTTAATAGCAATATATATTCCTCCCACTTTTCATATAAACGTCTATTCTCTTTCGGATACATATAAGATAATCCGTGTCCCAATATCGCAATAGTCGGACGATGTTTCTTTACTGTAACTTCATGAGATATTGTATCTATCCCTTTTGCAAATCCGCTCACAATAAGCCATTCTCTTTCTAATAAAGGATGTAAAATAAACTCCATACTCTCACGACTGTATAACGACGGTTCTCTCGTTCCAACAACCGCTAATTTATTTACTTTATTTAGAAAATTCTTCTCTCCTTTTCCATATAAAACAAAAGGAGGGTCTTGTATTTCACGTAATAATTGCGGGTAATTTTCATCCCATATAGTCACATAAAAGATTTGATTTCTCTCTAAATAAGATATATATTGCAAAAGGTTTGAATTTTGGAGGAAATGTACTAGTTCTGCAGATTTTTTCGGGGATATTCCAGTGTAGTTTTCCATTTGTTTTTGGTTAAAATTGTATATTACCTTCAATTCTGGATCGACATATAGCAGCCTCTCCATCGCCTTCCAATGATCCGCTAACACGTAATGAAGATGTAATAATCGCTCTCTTTTCATCCTAATTCTCCTTACCCATAATTTTTATTATGTAAACAGAAAAATTGTAAAAAGACACCCTCAAATAAGAAGGTGCCTTTCAAAAAGATTAATAGTTTTTACAAGTTTCAAATAATCCCTTTTCTTTTAAAACAGAGATTAACGTTTCACCCATAACAGCTGGTGTTTCAGCCACTTTAATACCACAAGCTTCCATTGTTTTAATCTTTTCAGCAGCAGTTCCTTTGCCGCCAGAAATGATTGCCCCCGCATGACCCATACGTTTGCCTTCAGGCGCTGTTTGGCCACCAATGAAGCCTACAACTGGTTTTGTCATATTAGCTTTTACCCATTCAGCTGCTTCTTCTTCTGCCGTACCTCCGATTTCACCAATCATAATTACAGCATGTGTTTCTTCATCTTCATTAAATGCTTTTAACGCATCAATAAAGTCTGTACCGTTAACAGGGTCCCCACCGATACCTACAGCAGTAGATTGGCCAATACCTTCTTGTGTTAACTGGTGTACAGCTTCATATGTTAATGTACCAGAACGAGATACGATACCTACATGACCTTTTTTGTGAATGTATCCTGGCATAATACCGATTTTACATTCATCAGGTGTAATGACACCTGGGCAGTTTGGTCCAAGTAAACGTGTATGTTTACCAGCCATATATCTCTTTACGTTAACCATATCTAATACAGGAATTCCTTCAGTAATACATACTACTAAATCAATCTTCGCATCAACTGCTTCCATAATTGCATCAGCAGCAAAAGCGGGTGGAACGTATACAACTGAAGCGTTTGCGCCTGTTGCTTTCACAGCATCTTCTACTGTATCAAATACTGGTACACCTTCAATATCAGTGCCGCCTTTACCAGGTGTTACACCACCGACAATTTTCGTACCGTATTCAATCATTTGTTTTGTATGGAATAATCCTTGAGAACCAGTAATACCTTGAACAATAACTTTTGTATCTTTATTAACTAATACGCTCATTTTTCTCCCCCGCTTTCTATTAGCCCACTAGTGAAACAATTTTCTGTGCACCGTCTGCCATAGATTCTGCTGCAACAATATTTAAGCCAGACTCATTTAAAATTTTCTTACCTAATTCTACGTTTGTACCTTCAAGACGCACAACTAAAGGTAATTCAAGACCTACTTGCTTCGTTGCTTCAATAACACCTTCTGCGATAACATCACACTTCATAATGCCACCAAAAATGTTAACGAAGATACCTTTTACATTTTTGTCAGAAAGGATAATTTTGAATGCTTCTGTTACTTTTTCAGCCGTTGCACCGCCACCAACATCTAAGAAGTTAGCTGGGTCACCATGGTAATGTTTAATGATATCCATTGTAGCCATCGCTAAACCTGCACCATTTACCATACAACCGATATTTCCATCTAAAGGAATGTAGTTTAAGTCATATTTAGATGCTTCAACTTCTTTTGAATCTTCTTCATCAAGATCACGAAGCTCTAAAATGTCTTTATGACGATATAATGCATTAGAATCAAAGTTTAATTTTGCATCTAACGCCATTACTTTACCGTCACCTGTTGTAACAAGTGGATTAATTTCAGCGATAGAGCAATCTTTTTCAATAAACGCACGATATAAGCCCATCATAAACTTCACAGCTTGTCCTACAAGCTCTTTTGGAATATTGATGTTAAATGCGATTCGACGCGCTTGGAAACCTTGTAAACCTACTGCTGGATCAATATATTCTTTAAAGATTTTTTCAGGTGTTTTTTCTGCTACTTCTTCAATTTCTGTTCCACCTTCTTCAGATGCCATTAAAACAACTTGAGAAGTTGCACGATCTAACACTAGACCTACATAATATTCTTTCTTAATATCGCAACCTTCTTCGATAAGTAAGCGTTTTACTTCCTTACCTTCAGGACCTGTTTGATGCGTTACAAGTGTAGTCCCTAAAATGCTTTCTGCATATGTACGAACTTCTTCTAAATTTTTCGCAACTTTTACACCGCCAGCTTTGCCGCGTCCACCAGCGTGAATTTGCGCTTTAACTACACATACATCCGTTCCTAATTCTTTCGCTGCTTCTACAGCTTCTTCTACTGTAAATGCAACTTTCCCGTTCGGAACGCTAACCCCATAGCTTTTAAGGACTGCCTTACCTTGGTACTCATGGATATTCATGGTCCCATCCTCCCCTGTTTTCCTGTTTTACTCGAAAAGTTTTTTAATGTTTAAAAAACATTACATTGCCATTGTATAAGATGATTGGCACGCTGTCTACAATAAAGTGTCAGAAAACTGAAATCGCTTTATTCTTTTTCGAAAATAATAATGTTCATATACCAAAATAAAAAAATAAGCTGTATATTCACAGCTTATTTTTGAATCATATCTTTAATTGGCGCAAATGATTTCCGGTGTTCCTCTAATACTCCATGCGCTTCAATCGCTTCTAAATGCTGTTTCGTTCCATACCCCATATGTTGTCCAAATCCATATGCAGGATACTTTTCCCCAAGCTCTTTCATCATACGATCTCTCGTCACCTTCGCAATAATAGATGCAGCTGAAATAGAAACACTTTTCGCATCACCTTTAATAATGGATGTTTGTGGAATTGATGTAGGAAGCTTCATCGCATCAATTAATAAATATTGTGGTGTACAAGATAAATTCGCAACAGCATCTAACATCGCTTGTTTCGTCGCTTGATAAATATTTATCTCATCTATGACTTGCGGTGATACAATTCCAACTCCAATCGCAATTGCTTGTGCTTTTATTTCATCATAAAAACGCTCTCGCTTCGCTTCACTCAGCTTTTTTGAGTCATCTAACCCTGGAATATAAAAATCATCTGGAAGAACGACAGCTGCCGTCACAACGGGCCCAGCTAATGGTCCACGCCCTACTTCATCAATGCCAGCAATATATGTGATTCCTTTTTCACGTAACGCATTTTCATACTTAGACATTTCTAGAAATTTTTCTTTTTCCTTTTGTGCTAACTCTTTTTGTTTGTACCACTTCAAAATAAGTTTTTGAATGCCCTTTCGTTCATCTTTCATTAACATTTGAAAGCGATCATCTTCTTCACTCATAATTTCTTGCAGTAAATTCTCCGCTTCTTGTATTGTCATTTTTTGCATATAAGTACACTCCTTTATAAACGTATACAAAAAGAAAAGACGTACAAACGCACGTCTTATACTTCTTCTATTTTCTCTACCTCTTCTACTTGCTCCACAAACTCTTCTGGTGTTTCAAACGTCATTTTACCAAGTTTTCCACCGCGAAGTTCACGAAGTACCAGTTCAGATGTTTTATCATAATCAATCATTCCGCCGCCCATTAAACAGCCTCTGTATTTTCCAATTGCATCAAATAACTCTACAATATCTTCTGGAATTTCATCTAAATTATATCGCTCTTTTAAACGTTCTGGATAGTGTTTCTCCATAAAACGTAATGCATAAACAGCTACATCTTGTAAATTTAAAATTGAATCTTTAATTGCACCCGTTGTCGCTAAACGAAGACCCACTAATTGATCTTCAAATTTAGGCCACAAAATACCTGGTGTATCTAACAGTTCCATTTCTTTCCCAACTTTAATCCATTGTTGAGCTGTTGTCACACCTGGACGATCTCCTGTTTTAGCAATGTTTTTCTTCGCCAATTTATTAATTAACGTAGATTTACCAACATTCGGTATACCGACAATTAAAGCACGAATTGCTCTCGGTCTAATCCCTTTCGCAACCATCTTATCAAACTTCTCTTTAACAAGCACTTTACAAGCCGCAGTAATTTCCTTCATACCTTGTCCAGCTTGCGCATTAATTGAAATTGCCATATGCCCTTTTTCTTTAAAATATGCAATCCATTCTTTCGTTAGACGATCATCTGCCATATCCGCTTTATTTAAAACAACAAGCCTTGGCTTATGTGTAATAATCTCATCAATCATCGGGTTTCGAGATGATAATGGTAATCGAGCATCTACAAGTTCAATTACAACATCAATTAATTTTAATTTTTCTGTTACTTGGCGTCTAGCCTTAGCCATATGCCCTGGAAACCATTGAATTACCATGTTGCCACCTTCTTTTTCATTTATTTCACAATACGTGCATCTTTTAACGGCCAATATAGCATATTGGCTTTACCAAGTACTTGATCCATTGAAATCGTACCAATCGAACGGCTATCTTTACTAAAACGACGATTATCCCCTAAAACAAATAATTGATCTTTTGGAACAGTTTTCTTTCCCGTCATTTCTTCAAGAGTAAAATCATATGTAAGCGGTCCATCAGCAAGCTGTTTTTTCTGCTTATCTAAATACGGCTCCTCATAAACCTTTCCGTTAACATATAGTTTGTCATTCCGATACTCTATTTCATCGCCTGGCAGGCCAATAATACGCTTAATATAATCTTTATCTTCCGTTGCGCGGAATACGATAATATCGAAGCGTTTTGGGTCTCCTATGTGATAACCAATTTTATTTACAATCATTCGATCTCGATCATGTAAAGTTGGCGCCATTGATACCCCATCTACGAGAATTGGTGCAAAGAAAAACTGTCTAATAACACCAGCTAATACAACAGCAATCAAAATTGCTTTGATCCATTCCCAAAGTGAACTCGTCTCTTTTTTCATGTATTTCCCCTCCACGGTTATGTAAGCTGCTCGTATTATACCAAAATTTTATATAGATTGGAAAAAGGGAGCTTGCGCATTTACAAGCTCCCATACATGTCTTATCGAATTTCTTTAATACGTGCTTTTTTACCGCGAAGGTTACGTAAGTAGTATAACTTAGCACGACGTACTTTACCACGGCGAAGTACTTCGATGTTCGCGATTCTTGGCGTGTGAACTGGGAATGTACGCTCAACACCTACACCGTAAGAAATCTTACGAACTGTGAATGTTTCACTGATTCCGCCACCACGACGTTTGATTACAACACCTTCGAAAAGCTGAATTCTTTCACGAGTTCCCTCAACTACTTTTACGTGTACACGTAAAGTGTCTCCAGGACGGAATGAAGGAAGGTCAGTTTTTAATTGGCCTTTTGTAATTTCTGCGATTAATTGTTGCATATTAAATTCTCTCCTTTAAACAGATGCTCTTATAAAGTCTTATTAAATTACAGCGGAACATCGTTAATACGGCTACTGATTTCAGTAGCACAAATGTTATAATAGCATATTGCTAGGACTGTTGCAATAGAAAATATATGAAGCCCTTATTGTTCTTCTTTAATCTGTTCCAACCATTTCTTTTCTTGCTTAGATAATTCTCTTTCTTCCAATAAATCCGGTCTACGTGTGTACGTACGACGCAAAGATTCTTTATGGCGCCATTCATCAATATTTTTATGATTTCCTGACATTAAAACATCTGGTACCTTCATACCACGAAAATCAGCAGGACGTGTATAATGTGGATGTTCCAATAACCCTGTACTAAACGAATCTTCCACTTGTGAAGCATGATTTCCTAGTACTCCTGGCAGGAGACGTACTACACTATCAGTAATAACCATAGAGGCTAATTCTCCACCTGTTAATACGTAGTCACCAATAGAAATCTCATCAGTTACGAGATGCTCACGAATCCGTTCATCATACCCTTCATAATGCCCACATACAAAGATTAAATGTTCTTCCTCTGCAAGCTCTTCCGCTTTCTTCTGAGTAAATCTTTCCCCTTGCGGACACATTAAGACAACTCTCGGCTTACGCTCTGTTTCTTTCGTTAAATCTTCCACCGCATCAAAAATAGGCTGAGGAGTAAGCACCATACCAGCACCTCCGCCGTAAGGGTAATCGTCTACACTATTATGCTTACTCGTTGTATAATCACGAAAGTTAACAACACGAAGGCTTACCGCTTCTTTTTCTTGCGCCTTCTTTAAGATGGAAGACCCAAATACACCGGTAAACATGTCTGGAAACAACGTTAAAATATCAATTTTCATTATAGTAGCCCTTCCATTACATGAATGGTTACTAATTTATTTTCAATATTAACTTGAAGTACAACATCATCAATGTAAGGAATTAAAAGATCTTGGCCCTTTGGACGTTTAATTACCCAAACATCATTTGCACCAGGAGATAGAATCTCTTTAATCGTTCCTAACGCTTCTCCTTCTTCCGTTACAACACTACAACCAATAATTTCATGGTAGTAGTATTCACCTTCAGCAAGTTCGCCTAACTGCTCTTCTGGTACTTTTATTAAAGAACCTTTAAACTTTTCTGCTTCATCTACATTGTTGTATCCTTCAAATGTTAATAAATCAAATGTCTTATGTTGACGATGAGAAGTTACCTTCACCGGAAGGAAGTCTGTACTTTTCTCATTCGATATGTATAGAGTGTTTCCTACTTTATATCGCTCTTCCGGAAAATCAGTACGAGAAATAACACGAATTTCTCCTCTTACGCCATGAGTATTTACAATTTTCCCTACATTAAACCATTTTGTCATAAATAGTATGTCACCCCTGGTTTCTATATAAATTAAGCATCTCCATTTCACATATGGAACATGCAACTTCTCTTTAAATGTTAAAAAAGGGAGAGGATATAACTCCTCGCCCTTTTTACGTTTATTGAATTTCCAGTGTTACTTTTTCATCATTATGATGTCCCACTGAATACAAGAGCATTCGAATCGCTTTCGCAACTCTCCCTTGCTTACCAATGACTTTTCCAACATCCTCAGGATGTACAGTTAATCGATACTTTATCTCTCCGTTGTAAAGTTCCTGTGTAACTTTTACATCTTCAGGATGATCGACAAGAGGCTTGACAATCGTCTCGACTAACTTCTTCATAGTCATTGCCTCAATTACTTACCTTGTTTAGATAAGTGGAATTTCTCCATGATACCTTGGTTAGAGAATAAGTTACGAACTGTATCAGATGGTTTAGCACCGTTTCCTAACCATTTTAATGCTGCTTCTTCGTTGATCTTAACTTCAGCTGGTTGAGCAACCGGATTATAAGTACCGATTTCCTCAATGAAACGTCCGTCACGAGGAGAACGAGAATCTGCAACAACTACACGATAGAAAGGAGTTTTTTTAGCTCCCATACGTTTTAAACGAATTTTAACTGCCATTTTATAAAGCACCTCCGAATTTATTTCACACAGATAATTATATTAGCAAAAAGACTATTGCTTTGTAAAGTATTTTTTCTTAACAGAGCCATCTTTTTTTCTTACATGAATGGAAACTTCATTCCACCTAGTCCTTTTTTCTTACCTTTTTGCATTCCAGTCATCGTTTTCATCATTTTCTTCATATCATCGAATTGCTTGATTAGACGATTGATTTCTTGTACGGTTGTACCGCTACCTTTGGCAATGCGTTTTTTTCGACTAGCGTTAATTATTTCCGGTTGTTCACGTTCTAATTTAGTCATAGAACGAATAATTGCCTCAATATGCCCAATTTGCTTTTCATCAACTTGCGCATTTTTCAGCCCTTTAATTTTATTTGCACCAGGAAGCATCCCTAACAATTCGTCAAGTGGTCCAAGTTGACGCACTTGTCCAAGTTGTTCTAGGAAATCGTCAAGTGTAAACGAAAGCGTACGCATTTTTTGCTCAAGTTCTTTTGCTTTCTCTTCATCAACTGTAGCTTGCGCTTTTTCAATTAATGTTAAGACGTCGCCCATCCCTAAAATGCGGGATGCCATACGTTCTGGATGGAACGCTTCAATCGCATCTAGTTTTTCACCCATACCAGCAAATTTAATTGGTGTATTTGTTACAGCCTTAATAGATAATGCCGCACCACCGCGCGTATCACCATCTAGTTTCGTTAATACAACACCCGTTAACCCTAACTGATCATGGAAACTTTGTGCAACATTTACCGCGTCTTGTCCTGTCATCGCATCGACAACAAGGAAAATTTCATCCGGATTCGCAACTTCTTTCACTTTCGCTAATTCATCCATTAGTTCTTCATCAATATGCAGGCGACCTGCTGTATCGATTAAAACATAATCGTGATGATCTTCTTTTGCCTTTGCAATCGCTTGTTTCGCAATTTCAACAGGACTTACTTGATCTCCTAAAGAGAAAACAGGCATGTCCAATTGCTTCCCTAATGTTTCAAGCTGTTTAATCGCTGCTGGACGGTAAATATCCGCTGCAACAAGCATCGGTTTACGATTATGCTTTTTACGAAGCAAATTCGCAAGCTTACCTGTTGTCGTCGTTTTACCCGCACCTTGCAGACCAACCATCATTATAACAGTCGGTGGCTTATTAGCAACAGCAATTTTGCTTTGCTCTCCGCCCATAAGTTCTGTAAGTTCTTCCTGTACAACTTTAATTACTTGTTGTCCAGGTGTCAAACTTTTCATTACATCTTGTCCGACAGCACGCTCAGACACACGCTTTACAAAATCTTTTACTACTTTAAAGTTAACATCCGCTTCTAAAAGAGCTAGACGAACTTCTCTCATCATTTCTTTCACATCGGCTTCAGAAACTTTTCCTTTGCCGCGGATTTTTTGCATTGTCTGTTGAAGTCGGTCGGCTAATCCTTCAAATGCCATATTGCCGCCCTCCTAATCTAATTTTTCGATAGCTTCAACAACTTGTTTCATTTCTTCATTCACATGCTCTTCTTCGCTGATTAGCTGTTTTAGCTTTGCAACAAGTCGCTGTCGCTCTTGAAACTTTTGAAGTAATACTAATTTATCTTCATATTCTTCAAGCATCGCTTCAGTCCGTTTAATGTTATCATACACGGCTTGGCGACTTACATCAAATTCTTCCGCAATTTCACCAAGAGATAAATCATCTAGATAATAAAGCGACATATAACTTCTTTGTTTTTGCGTTAACAACGATTGATAAAAATCAAATAAATAGTTCATTCTCGTTGTTTTCTCGAGCATGTTGGATCATCCTTTGTTAAGTGATTTCCCTTTACATCAATTAGTTTACATGGAGTATAAAAGAGTGTCAAGTTTTTTTCTTAACATCACTTATTTTTTATAGAAAAAGAAGCGGTAATACCGCTTCTTTCATTTATACTTCTTCTGTTTCCACTAAATTTGCAAATAAACCATACACATATTGTTCTGGATCAAACTGCTGCAGATCATCCATTTGCTCTCCTAAGCCAACAAATTTCACCGGTACATCCATTTCGTTACGAATTGCTAATACGATACCACCTTTAGCAGTTCCATCTAACTTCGTTAAAACAATACCAGTAACATTCGTTGCTTCACGGAATGTTTTCGCTTGACTTAAACCGTTTTGACCTGTTGTTGCATCAATAACTAGTAACACTTCATGAGGAGCTCCTGGTACTTCACGCTCAATTACACGCTTCACTTTCTCTAACTCTTTCATTAAGTTCACCTTATTTTGCAAACGTCCTGCTGTATCACATAGTAATACATCTACTTTACGCGCTTTTGCAGCTTGTACAGCGTCATACATTACCGCTGCAGGGTCAGAACCAGACCCTTGTTTAATGACTTCTACACCAACGCGATCGCCCCATACTTCTAATTGTTCAATCGCGCCAGCACGGAACGTATCTCCTGCTGCCAATAGGACTGACTTACCTTCTGATTTAAATCTATGTGCCAGTTTACCAATTGTCGTCGTTTTCCCTACACCGTTAACACCTACAAATAAAACAACTGTTAATTGATCTTCTTGCATATTGATTTCATTACTAAAGTCGCTGTCACCTTTATAAATGCCAACTAACTTTTCCGAAATAACAGCTTGTACTTCTTTTGGGTCCTGAATATTTCGGCGCTGCACTTCTTCTTTCAACTGATCAATTAATTCCATTACAGTCGAAACCCCTACGTCTGCGCCGATTAAAATCTCTTCTAACTCTTCAAAGAAATCTTCATCCACTTTACGGTAACGATAGACTAAATCATTTACTTTATCCGCAAATGAATTTCTCGTTTTTTCCAATCCGTGTTTAAATTTCTCTGTTACTGTATCGGTTTGTTTTGAAATTTTTTCTTTAAGTTTTTTAAAAAAGCTCATGCTTCCCATCCTTCCTATTTACTCGCCACAAGTTCTTCCCCGTCATCTAAACGAACAGAAACAAGCTTAGATACACCTGATTCTTGCATCGTTACACCATACAATACATCAGACTCTTCCATTGTACCTTTCCTGTGTGTAATTACAATAAACTGCGTCTCATCACTAAATTTCTTTAAATATTGCGCAAAACGAGCAACATTCGCTTCGTCTAGAGCCGCTTCTACTTCGTCTAGTACACAGAATGGTACTGGGCGTACTTTTAAAATACCAAATAAAAGCGCTATTGCCGTTAAAGCACGTTCTCCACCTGACAGTAAACCTAAGTTCTGCAATTTCTTTCCTGGTGGTTGTGCAACAATATCAATACCAGTATTTAATATGTCTCCAGGATCCGTCATTACTAAATCCGCTCTACCGCCTCCGAATAATTCAGTAAATACAGATTGAAACTCCGTTCGAATCCCTTCAAAAGTAGTGGAAAAACGTTTTTTCATTTCTTCATCCATCTCAGTAATAAGTTGGTGCAATGTCGCTTTCGCTTCTTCTAAATCATCTCGTTGCTCTAGTAAGAACGTATGACGTTCCGCTACTCGCTCGTATTCATCAATTGCACCCAAGTTTACTGTACCTAACTCTTCTATGGATAGTTTTATTAATTTCACCTTTTTACGCGCATCTTCTGCAGGCATCATCATTGTATACTTCAGTTTTGCTGCTTCAAATGAAATCGTATATGTTTCACGTAAATGTTGCAATCTATTTTCCAACTCAACATCAAGTCGGTTAATTTTCACTTCTTGATCTTTCAACAACTCAAGAATATATTTATGCTTGCCTAACGTTTCCTTCACATTACGTTCTAAATGCTCCACTCTCTCTTGTAATGATACACGTTGTTCACGGCGAGAGCGAATTAATTCTGAAGTTTGATTACGATCATATGCTTTTTTCTCAATCATATTCGTAATTTGTTCTTCACCACTTGAATTAGATGTCATTTCTTGCTTTAAGAATGCTAAATCTTCTTTTGTTTTTACAAGTGTTGTATCAGTTTCTTCTTTTTCCTTCGTTAATCGTTCAACTTTTTCTTTTTGATTAGACAAACGTTGTTGTTGTTCAGCCGCTTGTACTTTCAGCTCAGTCATTTCCTTCTGAACTTTTTCTTTTGAAGAATGTTGCTCACTTTTTTGTTTCGTTAACGCGACGATTTTGCTATCTAATTCCGAAATCTCTGCTTGAAGAGTTGCTAAAATCTTTTCTAACTCTCCTTTACGTCCTTGCATTTTCACTTGATCTTGTAAAAATCCTTCTATCTCTAAGTCGTATATAGATAAGCGATCATTAATTCGATGTTCTTCTAATTCTAATTGATTAATTTCTTCTCTTAATTTTTGTTCATCTGCACGCTCAGTTTCTACACCTTGGCGTAGTTCGCGTATTTGTACTTCTTTTTCTTGAATCTCTTGCTTTACTGCTTTAACAAAGTTTTCTAGCTTCGTTGTTTTTTCTTCCATATCAGTGAGCTTTTTAGTCCATTCTTCAAGTTCACGCTGACGTCCTAATAAAGAAGATTTCGCCTGTTTTACAGCTCCACCAGTCATTGAACCCCCAGGATTCACTACGTCACCTTCAAGTGTTACAATACGATAGCGATATTGTAATTGTTTCGCTAATTCATTTGCACCGCGTAAATCTTTCGCAACAACAACTGTACCTAATAGGCTCGAAACGACATTCTCGTATTTATTATTGTACTGCACAAGTTCTGCCGCTACTCCTACAAACGATGGATGTTGATTCACAACACGTAACTGTTCAAATGATAACGATCTACTTTTAATAACAGCTTGCGGTAAAAACGTTGCACGTCCATGTTTATTCTGCTTTAAAAATGCAATTGCATTACGAGCATGTTCCTCTGTTTGTACAACGATATGCTGCATTGCTGCACCTAGAGCAATTTCCATTGCAACTTCATATTCTTTCGGTACCGTTAACAGTTCCGCAACAGCACCCTCGATACCTTGCAACCTATTTTCTCTAGCTTTCAATACTTCACGTACACCTTGGTAGAAACCAGAATAGTCCTCTTGCATCTCTTCTAGCATTTCTTTTCGTGAGCGCGCCTGTTGTACAAATTGATATGCTTGATACAGTTTTGTTTCATTTTCACTATACTGCGCCTTACATTTCCCGAGCGCCGCTTCTGTTTTCTGTATGTTCGAAATGATACCAGCTATTTTTTCTTTCACTTGTTCATAACTTTCAACAAGTTTCGTCTTTTTCGCTGTGATTTCCATACGCATTTCTACATATTTCGCATTCTCTTCATCAAGACGTTCATTTTTAGAGTTTTGCTGTTTAGACTGTTCTTCAATCATAGATAATTCATTACGCTGACTAGCTTGTTGATTTAAAAGTTCAATATAATCCCCTTTTAAATTCTCAATCTGTTCCTCTAAATTATCCGCAAAAGTTGCAAGCAGTTGTTCATTATCAAGCAAATTTCTCTCCAATTCTTTTACTTGATCTACAAATTGCATTAACACTTCTGTACTTGATTCAATTTCACCATCATAACTTTTAGCTTTTTCTGTCAATTCAACAATTAACTGTTCAAGTTGTGCACAATGCGTCGTAGCATTTTGCTTCCTCTCTTTTAACAGCTCACGTTGTCCTTCTAATTTTTCTAGCTCTTTGCTAGAAAGAAGAAGAACTTCTTGCAAGGAATCTACAGACTCATCTACCGCTTGTAATTGTCCACGTAACTCCTCAAGCTCTTCTTCACTTTTTTGTAAATGCGTTGACATTTTAGCTTCTTCGTTTTTATTATGCCCAAACTGACTTCGAAGCGCTTCCCATTTCTCATGCAATTCTTCAATTTCATGTACAATAAGCGCAGCTTCTACTTTCTCTAACTCTTCTTTTTTCTCGAGATAATCTTTCGCAATAGAAGCTTGTCTCTCTAACGGTTCTACTTGAATACTCAATTCATGAATAATATCTTGTACACGATTTAAGTTTTCTTGTGTATCCGCTAATTTCCCTTCAGCTTTCTTTTTGCGAAGTTTGTATTTCAGCACACCTGCCGCTTCTTCAAATACACCGCGACGTTCTTCTGATTTACTACTTAAAATCTCTTCCACTTTCCCCTGACTAATAATTGAAAAGGCTTCTCTTCCCATGCCAGAGTCCATAAATAAATCGATAATGTCTTTCAATCTACAAGATTGTTTATTTATATAAAAGTCACTATCACCTGAACGAGATACACGGCGCGTTACACTCACCTCGTTATATTCAATCGGTAAACGTTGATCTTCATTATTTAAAGTTAATGTTACTTCAGCTACATTAACCGCTCTCCTCGTTTCACTACCGGCAAAAATAACATCCTCCATCTTTGCACCACGTAATGATTTTGCAGATTGTTCACCAAGTACCCAGCGAATTGCATCAGTAATATTACTTTTCCCGCTCCCATTAGGCCCTACTACAGACGTAACACCTGGAACAAAATCGACAGATACACGCTCAGCAAAAGATTTAAATCCTGCTATTTCTAATCTTTTTAAAAACACGAAAGGTCTTCCTCCTATTCTCCGTTGTTATATACGTTGTCTGTACGAAACCAAGCTATAATACGGATTTACTTTCCTTTCATTTATCTACAAAAGAAAAGTTTCATTCTATGCATAAGGAATCCCCCTATTCAAAGGGGGATTCCTTATAGTTGTTCTTTTAATTTTTTCAATGCTTCTGCAGCAGCTTGTTGCTCTGCTTCTTTTTTCGACTTACCACTACCAAGACCTAACGCTACATTATTTAATGTAACACGTGACACAAATTCTCGATTATGGGCTGGTCCTTTTTCTTGCAAAATTTGATACTCAATGTTGCCACTACCATCACGCTGGATCAATTCTTGCAATTGACTCTTATAATCCATCACATGAGAAAAAGCACCTTCATTAATTTTCGGATACACAATTTCTTTTAAGAATCCCCAAACTGTTTCTAGCCCTTGATCAAGATAAAGGGCACCAATAAACGCTTCAAAGACATCCGCTAATAAAGCTGGTCGTTCACGTCCACCTGTCATTTCTTCACCTTTCCCTAATAAAACAAGGCTTCCAAATGACAGCTCATTTGCAAAACGAACAAGAGATGGCTCACATACAATAGCTGCACGTAGTTTTGTTAACTCTCCTTCGCTCATTGTCGGATATTTTTGAAACAGATACTGCGATACAGTAAGTTCCAATACTGCATCTCCAAGAAATTCGAGACGCTCATTGTCTTCATGCGGTTTTTTTCGATGCTCATTCACATACGATGAATGCGTAAATGCTTGAGTCAATAATTTTTCATCTGTAAACGTAATACCTATCTTTTCTTGAAACACTTTAAACGCTTCACGATATTTTGTTTCGTATTTTTTTTCTCTATATTTTCGGTACGGCATAGGTCCCTCCAGATATAAGCCGAGAAAGCCCCGCTAAATAACGGGACTTCACTTAAGCATTATAGATGACTCTCTATGTAAGTCACAGCATCGCCAACAGTAGCAATCTTTTCAGCATCTTCATCAGAAATTTCCATTTCGAATTCATCTTCTAATTGCATTACAAGTTCTACTACATCTAGGGAGTCTGCGCCTAAATCTTCTTTAAAGCTTGCAGCTGGTACTACTTCAGTTTCTTCTACACCTAAACGATCAACGATGATTTTTGTTACACGCTCTAAAACATCTGCCATTCCATTCACCTCCCCTCAAATATTATATTAAATATTGTCCAAAAAAACTAGATGAAATCGATTCTTTTATTACATTACCATTCCGCCATCAACATTTAACGTTTGTCCTGTAACATATTTGCTTTGATCCGAAGCAAAAAACGTTACAGCATTCGCGATATCTTGCGCTTCACCAAACTGTGCAGCCGGAATAACTTTTAACATTTCACCTTTTATATTTTCATCTAATACGTCCGTCATATCAGTTGCAATAAATCCAGGAGCAATTGCATTAACAGTTATATTTCGACTTGCTAATTCTTTTGCTGATGTTTTTGTTAATCCAATTACACCAGCTTTAGCAGCAACATAATTAGCCTGCCCTGGATTTCCTACAACACCAACAACAGAAGCAATATTTATTATTCTACCATGACGTTGGCGCATCATATAACGAGATACTGCTTTTGTACATAAGAATACACCTTTTAAGTTTGTATTAATAACTGTATCCCATTCTTCTTCTTTCATACGCATTAATAAATTATCTTTTGTTACGCCAGCGTTATTTACAAGAATATCGACTTGTCCAAATGTATCTACTGTTTGTTTCACCATATTTGTAACATCTTCAGCATTTGCAACATCTGCTCTTACCGCAATTGCATCTGAACCTAATTTCTTGATTTCATCTACTACTTCATTCGCCTTTTGTTCATTACCAGCATAATTTACTACTACATTTGCCCCTTGTTTCGCTAAATCGATTGCAATCGCGCGACCAATTCCACGTGAAGCACCAGTTACTAATGCTACTTTCCCTTTTAACATCAGTTTTCTCCTCTCAAATTTGAAATGGTATCTTTTAATGTCGCTTCATCATATATGGCATATGCTTTCACTGATGAATCAATCGACTTCATAAGCCCAGCAAGTACTTTTCCAGGTCCAATTTCAATAAATATATCCACACCTTGTTTCACCATAGTTTCAATAGATGGGTACCATAATACAGGTGAATACAGTTGTTCAATTAGCTTCTCTTGAATATCTGCACCACGTGTAATAACATCTGCTGTAACATTTGCTATAACAGGAATATTCGTATCCTGAATTGTAATTTCATCTAACACACTTTGAAACTTCTCAGCAGCTGGCTTCATAAGAGAGGAATGAAATGGTCCACTTACTTTAAGCGAAATTGCTCTTTTAGCACCATTTTCTTTCGCTCTTTGAGAAGCAAGTTCTACCCCTTGAATTGTTCCAGAAATTACAATTTGCTTCGTACTATTCATGTTTGCAATCTGTACTGCATACCCTTCACTTGTTACTTCTTCTGTAACTCGTTTCAGCATATCTGGATCAGCACCTAAAATAGCTGCCATTGCCCCTTCCCCACCAGGAACGGCTTCTTCCATATATTCGCCACGTTTTCTTACAGCATATACAGCATCTTCAAAAGTTATAGCACCAGCTGCCACAAGAGCGCTATATTCACCTAAACTATGTCCTGCTACAAAATCAGGTGTAATGTCATACTCTTTCAAAGCTGTCAAAATAGCAAAACTCGTTGTTAATAATGCAGGTTGTGCATTTGTCGTTAATGTAAGCTTTTCCTGCGGCCCTTCAAAAATCACCTCTGAAAGTGAATCGTGCAACACCTCATCTGCTTTCGCAAACACTTTCGCAACCTCGTTATTATTCTCCGCTAACTGTCTACCCATTCCAACTGCCTGTGAACCTTGGCCCGGAAAAAGAAATGCTATTTTTCCCATTTCAAATCCTCCTCTTATTGAAGCGGCTCCTTCTCCATTACACTTGAAATTGTAGGAATTACTTCTTTCGCTACCATTTCTCTCGTTTGACGAATCGCACTAAATATCGATTGGTCATTTGAAGAACCGTGAGCCTTAATGACAGGAGCTTTCAATCCAAACAATGCCGCTCCTCCATACTCCGAATAATCCATTTTATCTTTTAATACCATAAGTTTTGGTTTTAATACCGCTGCTGCTAATTTGCTCGTAAACGAACTCATTAATTGCTCTTTTAACATAGAGAATAGCGCAAGCGCGGTTCCTTCTAGTGATTTTAGAGCTACGTTCCCTGTAAAACCATCACACACAACAACATCTGCTACACCTTGCAATAAATCTCTTGATTCAACGTTTCCAACAAAATTAATTGGTGCATCTTTGAGCATAGCAAAGACCTGTTTTGAAAGCTCGTTTCCTTTTCCATCCTCTGTTCCAACATTTAAAAGTCCAACACGAGGGTTTTTAATTCCTCTTACCTTCTCTGCGTAAACAGAACCCATCACTGCATATTGATATAAATGAACTGGTTTTGCATCAACGTTTGCTCCAACATCTAACATAACAAAACCTTCTCCATCAACAGTTGGCATTGTCGGTGATAAAGCTGGTCGTTCAATTCCTTCCATACGACCGACAACAAATAATCCTGCTGCCATTAAAGCCCCTGTACTACCTGCTGATATACAAGCATCTGCAATACCATCTTTCACTTGCTGCGCTGCTAGTACCATTGAAGCTTGTTTTTTTCGACGAACCGCCCTTACTGGCTCATCTGTCGATTCAATTTTTTCGTCTGTATGAAGGATAGTAATTCGCTCTTCACTCGTTAAGTATTGACGGATTTCTGCTTCTTTCCCTACTAACGTAATATGTAAATCTGAATATTCCTTAATAGCTTTCATTGCTCCTAATACTACAGCCTTTGGAGCGTGATCTCCGCCCATTGCATCTATTGCGATTTTCATAAGTTGTTACCTTCCTCACTATTATTACTAGATCGATACATTTCAAAAGTGCCTGTAAAAACAAGTTCTTCTCCAACAAAGCTACGCACTTTGACAACCGTCCGTCCTTTATCATTCTCTACATCTTCAACGCGCGCTTTTGCAACTACACGTTCTCCTAATTTTACAGGACGAATGTATCGAATGGTAGACTTTGCAGTTAAAGCTAATTCTTCATCAATAACTGCAACAGCTAGTGAGTTTGCTTGCGCAAACAAATGATGCCCACGAGCAATTTGATTTCTTTTAAATACATGTTCTACCTTTACTTCAAAGATAGATATCGCATGTCTATCTAATTCTATATCGATAATTTCTCCGACAACCTCTTCTAACGGTAAAGATTTCACATCTTCTTCATGTTGTTTTGTAGCCACATGCTTAATTCGTTCTCTCAATTCAGGAATAGATAACTCCATACGATCCAGACGAACAGTCTGTATGCTCACTTGAAATTTTTCTGCTAAATCTTCATCCGTTATAAAAGGATTCGTTTCTATTGTTTGTTGTAATAATTCTTGTCTTTCTTTTTTACTTCTTCTCTTTTTCATACCGCACCATCCATTTTTATGACTAGGTACTAACAGTAGTATATAATCATTAAAAGTAGAATGCAACAAAAACTTTTGCAGACTACTTTTAATCGAGCTTCTCTCCCTGGAACACACCTGTTCCGTCAAGATAAGTACGCAACGAAGCATACTGATCATTATGCCAAAACGCTTCTGAATCAACTAGTATCGCCGCATCTTGTCTCGCTGTTTCTAACGCCCGATAATCATGTACCATATCAGCAACCTTAAATTCTGGTAGACCACTTTGCTTACTTCCAAAGAAATCCCCAGGACCTCGTAACTCTAAATCTTTTTCTGACAATACAAATCCATCATTTGTTTCAGTCATAATACGCATTCTTTCTTTTCCTGTTTCTGATTTCGGGTCTGCAATTAATAAGCAATATGATTGTTCACTACCACGCCCAACACGCCCCCTGAGCTGATGAAGCTGCGATAAACCGAAACGCTCCGCGTCATAAATAACCATAACAGTCGCATTTGGTACATTCACACCTACTTCAACAACTGTTGTCGAAACAAGAATTTGCACTTTATTTTCACTAAACTGTCCCATTATCTCTTCTTTTTCTTGAGATGATAGTCTCCCATGCATTAATCCAACTTGGCACTTACCTTGATAATGATGAGTCAGCATACTATGTAAATCGATAGCATTTTGTACATCAAGTTTCTCAGACTCTTCAATAAGAGGACAAATAACATATGCCTGTCTTCCTTTTTTTATCTCTTTCTCCACAAAGCCGAGAACACGGTCTAACATATCATGTTTTGCCCAATACGTTTCGATTACCTTTCTACCAGCTGGCATTTCATCGATAATAGAAACGTCCATCTCTCCAAATGCCGTAATAGCTAACGTTCGCGGAATTGGGGTTGCCGTCATAAACAATACATCTGGACTTTCACCTTTCTCACGTAAAACCCGGCGCTGCGCTACACCAAATCGATGCTGTTCATCGGTAATAACGAGACCTAACCTATGAAATATAACTTCATCTTGAATTAAAGCGTGCGTCCCAACAAGGATATCTACTTCTCCCTGCTCTAATCTCGCCAAAATTTCCCGACGTCTCGCACCCTTAACAGAACTCGTTAACAGTTCAACCGTCATACCGAAACGAGAAAACGTCTCCGCAAGCGACTGATAATGTTGTTCGGCTAAAATTTCTGTAGGAACCATTAAAGCACCTTGATAATGAGCTAATTTTGCGGCATAGAGACCAATCGCAGCAACAACTGTTTTCCCAGAACCAACGTCACCTTGCAACAGCCTGTTCATCCGATAAGGAGATGTCATATCCTTTAAAATTTCATCTACAACCCGGTGCTGTGCACCAGTTAACGGAAACGGAAGTGCATCGATAAATTCTTGTAATTCTGTTGACGGGATTTCCTTCTTCGTACCTTTTGAATTTTCTCTCTCCATTTTCCTTAGTGTTTGCATTTTTAGCTGAAATAAGAAAAACTCCTCATATACAAAACGGCGACGAGCTTGCTTTAAATCTTCTTGCCCTACCGGAAAATGCAACGCCCTGAGTGCTTCATAACGTGGTAATAATTTATACCGATTTAACAAACCATCTGGTAGCACTTCGACCATAGAATCTCCATACTCCTTTAGCGCTTGTGCAATAAAACGGCGCATCTGTTTTACTGTAAGCTTTCCTTTCACTGAATATACAGGCTCTACTTCTTGTTGACGAACAACCGATCCAAAATGAAGCTCTGATACAGCAATTGTTTGACGATGTTGATCCCATTTACCAGTAATCGTTACCGTTTCATCCAAATTTAACTTTTGCTTATAGTAAGGTCTATTAAAACATACAGCCGTAATTAAATAACGACCGACGAGAACACGAACTGTAAGACGTGATTTTTTCTTACCATAGTATTGTAGTAACGGAGCACTATGAACTTTCCCTTCAACTGTTACACGCTCATCATGCTTTACTTCAGCAAGATCTTTCATTGCATAATCTTCATAACGGTACGGAAAATGCTCTAATAGATGAGAAACTGTATAAATTCCCATCTCGTGTAGTAATTCAGATGTTTCTCCTCCGATTCCCTTTACATCTGTAACAGGAACTTGTACAACGTCATTCAAGATTCTCACACTCCGTCACATTATTTTCTTTGTTACACTCTATTTGAGTATCAATTAACATCTGCAATCGCTATCTTTCACCTTATATATTCTATCATAGGCATTCTAAGAGAAACTACTCAAATCCCTTATACACAACAAGTAAAAAAGAGCCTCACTATTAGCAGCAAGGCTCTTTTCTTTATTCCATATGCTAGCCTTTTGAATAAAAACTAGTAATAACGTTCACATTACTACTTCTGATCCATTAGCAAGTAAGTGATCCATTTATTTTCAAAACGAATCTTTTTTATTCTACAGAGAAGATGAAAGAATACACTGGTTGATTCCCAGCATGCACTTCTACTTCAGCATCTTCAAATTTCTCTTCTACAAATGCAACTAACTCAGCTACTTCTTCATCAGTTGCATCTTCACCTTGTAGAATCGTTACGATTTCAGACTCTTCATCAATCAATGCTTCTAATAATTGCTTTGCAGCTCCTACTTTTTCAGCATTTGTTGATACGATTTTTCCATCCGCAATGCACATGAAATCGTCTTTTTGAATTGCTACACCGTCAATTTCCGTATCACGAACAGCATACGTAATTTGACCCGTTTTCACATGAGATAAAGCTTCTTTCATGTTTTCTTCATTTTCTTCTAACGTTCCAACTGGATTAAATGCTAACATTGCAGCCATACCTTGAGGAACTGTTTTTGAACGAATAACAATAACTTCTTGATCAACAACTGACGCTGCTTGTTCTGCTGCCATCACGATGTTTCCGTTATTTGGTAAGATGATGATTTTTTCAGCATTCGCCTCTTCAATCGCCTTCACAATATCCTCCGTACTCGGATTCATCGTTTGGCCACCTTCGATTACTTTCGTTGCACCAATGCTCTCAAATAAAGTTTTAATACCAGATCCCATAGCTACAGTTACGATACCATATGGTTGTTTTTCTTTCGATTGAGTTGTTTGCTCAGGAACCATAGTAGGTTCATCTAATAAAGCGGTATGCTGTTCACGCATATTTTCTACTTTAATCTTAATTAAACTACCATAGCGTTGCCCATAATTCATAGGATCTCCAGGATGTTCCGCATGAATATGAACCTTAACAACCTCATCATCTGATACAACAAGTAGTGAATCTCCGTATACACTAATATCTTCACGGAATTTTTGTTCAGAGAAATTATGTTCCTTCATTTTTTCAGGCTCTAATTTCACCATGAATTCCGTGCAATATCCATACTTTATATCTTCTGTACTCAATTGGCTTTGTACACTACGGTGATGTTCTGCGCGTACCATGTCATTCATAGATGGTTGGGCAGACACATCAGAAGAAATTGTTTCTCCTTTTAAGTCAGCTAAAAATCCTTCATATACAACAACAAGACCTTTACCACCGCTATCTACAACGCCAACTTGCTTTAATACAGGTAATAAATCTGGCGTACGATTTAACGATGCATTGGCTTCTTTCACAACGTCTTCCATAAACAAAACAAAGTCGCGCTGTTTTTTCGCAACTGTCACTGCATATTTACCCGTTTCTCTTGCAACCGTTAAAATCGTTCCTTCAATCGGTTTCATAACCGCTTTGTAAGCCGCTTCTACCCCAGCATCTAAAGCTGCAGCAAAATCAACTGTTGTTAATTCTTCTTTTTGTTCAATGGATTTTGAAAAACCACGGAATAACTGAGATAAAATAACACCAGAGTTACCACGAGCTCCCATTAATAATCCTTTGGCTAAACTTACACCGACTTTACCAGCGTGCTGTGAAGGATTTGCTTTCACTTCACGTGCGCCTGAAGTCATTGATAAGTTCATGTTTGTACCGGTATCGCCATCTGGAACTGGAAATACGTTTAATGCATCAACAAGCTGAACATTATTTGTTAAATTATTCGCTCCTTGCATGATCATTTGTGATAAACGTTTCCCATCAATTTTTTGAATTGACACAGATTTTCCTCCTTAATGCACATTACAAGTTTATTACTTTAACTCCTTGTACGTAGATGTTTACAGAATCTACTGCTAGTCCTACAGTTTGATCTAATGTATATTTCACTTTCGTCTGCACGTTATGTGCTACTTCTGAAATTTTCGTACCATAGCTCACAATAATATACATATCAATATGTACTTCATCTTCATCTTTACGAACAATAACACCTCTAGTAAAATTTTCTTTTCGTAAAATGTCTGTTAATCCATCTTTTAACTGATTTTTTGATGCCATACCTACGATACCGTAGCAATCTACCGCGGCACCTCCAGCAATTGTTGCAATTACATCTGTACTAATATCAATTTGTCCGTACTTCGTTTTAATTTCAATTGACATCTCGTTTCCCCCTTCATAAATGGTGAAAGTGAGCTAGACTACTTTAGTTACTATCATATAATCTTTTCAAAGAAAATTCCATCGTTCTTTCTTTTCACTCTCATATTTTATGTTTTATACTACACTTTTCTATGATGAGCAAAATAGTCCATTGTTATTATACAACATGTACCACTATAATATGTCAAGCAAATTTTCTTGATTTCAACTTTTCTTCACTTACATATAGTGTCAAGTAATTTTTCTTGATTTCTTTTTTCTACAGTGTTGCATTCTCTTTTTAGTTGTGTTAAATTATAGTAGTGTTTTTAGCATCGCAAAAAAGACTAACATTGAAAAATTACGTATGGTAAGGTGTCAAGGGAGGGAAATATAAATGGCTCGTGTTTGTGCTATCACTGGAAGAAAAGCTCGTTCTGGTAACTCTCGTTCTCACGCAATGAACGCTACAAAACGTAAATGGGGCGCTAACCTTCAAAAAGTTCGCGTACGCATCGACGGTAAAGTTCAACGTGTTTACGTTTCTGCTAGAGCATTAAAATCTGGCAAAATCGAACGTGTTTAATAATAAAAAAAAGAGCCGCTAGGCTCTTTTTTTACTATACCAATGGAAAAAGCACCTATTATCGGTGCTTTTTTTAGTCTTTTTTGAAGGTGTTTAACATCGCACGAACAATTCCACCAAGAAATTTAGGTAACTTAATTGTATAAAATCTCATGGTTTCCCTCCTAATCCCCTTTACTCCACTTGCCCACTATATGATGCAAGGAGCAAAATTGTTTCTTCAATCAGTGCTTCTTATCATCATTAATATGCCAGATGCGAATGAAAAAGTACCTTTTTCCTCAATGAGTTCATTACTAATACAAAGTGTCGATCCCCACTCTATCGTTTTATTAGTAAGAGGGTACTTAAATCCTTGTAGTGTAATACCTTCTACACTTTCAGTAACTGGCACAAATGATACATAGGGGAAATTTTTATTTATTCCAATTGTATATGTACCAACTTTTTTCACCATTATTTCATTTTTATTATCCACAATACACATTTCCACTTTTGCTTCTAAACCCTTTAAAAGCATCTGTATATTTGCTAAACCATGATCCAACCGCCCACCAGTTGCACCAAAAATACGAATTAATTTGGGTTTCTGTTCTAAAGCCCAACTAATTGCAATCTCTAAATCCGTTTGATCTTTTTCTCGTGGAACAATATGTAATTCATCTGTTTGCTGTCCCATCCATACTAATTCTTCTTCAGTTACTGAATCGTAATCTCCGAACGCAACAGATGGAGTAATCCCTCTTTTTAGTAAATGGTACACTCCTCTATCAACCGCCGCCCACACTACTTCTTCATTTTCATATCGAGAAAAATCTGCGCAATATTCTGCAGGGCCTCCTGCTAAAATATGAATAATCATTTTTCCTTCCCCTTCTATTGTAAAAAGGCAATCTGCCATTCGGTAGATTGCCTTTTTACATATTTTTCGCTCTATCCTTTCTAAATAGTGAAGTCTTACTAAACCCGAAACTTCACTAGGATAGGGATCTGTTCATTCATTATCCACGAATGATACGGATCGCTTCACCGCGGTCTTTTTGATTGTATACCGCTGATCCAGCTACAAGTACATTTGCTCCTGCTTCAACACAAAGTCTTGCCGTTTCAGCGTTGACACCACCATCAACTTCAATTTCGACTTCTAGATTTCGCTCTTTAACCATTTCTGCAACTTGTTTAATTTTCGGTAATACAGAATGGATAAATTTCTGTCCACCAAATCCAGGATTCACCGTCATAAGTAATACCATATCTATATCTTCTAACACATGCTCAATCACCGAAACTGGCGTATGTGGATTTAATACAACCCCTGCTTTAATGCCATGAGATTTAATTAACTGAATTGTACGATGTAAATGAGGACACGCCTCTACATGAACAGTAATAATATCCGCTCCCGCTTTCGCGAAAGTTGGGATATAGTTATCAGGATTTTCAATCATTAAATGCACATCTAACGGTAATGATGTAATCGGACGGATCGCTTCTACAATTAATGGCCCAATCGTAATATTCGGTACAAAATGCCCGTCCATTACATCGACATGAATGTAATCAGCTCCGCCTTTTTCTACATCTTTAATTTCTTCCCCTAATTTTGAAAAATCTGCTGATAAGATCGATGGTGCAATTTTAATCATAACTAATACCTCGGCTTTCTCTCTCTAATTTCTTCTACGAATTGTTGGTAATTCTTATAACGATATTCTGTAATCTTTCCTTCTTCAACCGCAGCTTTCACCGCACATTTCGGTTCAGAAAGATGTGTACACCCTCTAAATTTACAGTATTGGCTCGCTTCTTTCAACTCAGGAAAACAATATGTAAGATCTTCTACCTCTATATCTATGAAATCAAGTGAACTAAAACCAGGTGTATCCGCAACAAGTCCACTTCCAACTGCAATTAATTCCACGTGTCTTGTCGTATGTTTTCCGCGTCCTAAATGTGAGGAAATATCATTTGTTTTTAGTTCTAAATCCGGACGTAATACGTTAAGCATCGAAGATTTCCCAACACCTGATTGGCCAGCAACGACAGAAACACAACCTTCTAAAAATGGTTTTAAAATAGCAATACTTTCCGATGTATTTATAGAAGTAAATAATACATCATAACCCATTTCACGATAATCATTTGCATAAGCTTCAACGGTTTCTCGCATCTTTTCATCCACTAAATCCATCTTACTAATACAAATAATCGGCTTAATGTTATGATATTCAATCAGCACTAAAAATCGATCTAACAGTCCAGGATTAAAATCTGGTTCTACTGCAGAGAAAACAAGGATTGCTTGATCCACATTAGCAATAGGAGGCCTAACAAGTTCATTTTTTCGATCAAATACTTCAAGCACGTAGCCTTCCGTTGGGTTATCTGCTTGAAAAACGACTTGGTCTCCTACAAGTGGTGTAATTTTATTTTTTCTAAATACACCACGCCCACGACATTGTGTAACCCCTTCTTCATGTTGTACATAATAAAATCCACTTAAAGCTTTTACAATTTTTCCTTCTGGCATATAATTCTCCTTTATTTTGTATAAAGTGAAGCTGTAATTAAAACGAATAGACTAGAGTTCTTTAAACAATTATTTTAAAACCCACCAATATATAACCAGGTTCATATATTTAATCTCTACCATCAATTCGAAATATTTTTTACAACAATATCACTTGTATAGCTTTTTGAATCATATATTTTTGCCTGTTATACAGTCCACCTTGTAGACAGCATAACAGGCAAGGGTAATGCATTCCATTCTCTATAAAAAGAAAATGGAATTCACTATTATTGAGTTGGATATGGTACTTCCTTATCGATAATCGTTACTCCATCCCGTACGATTTTATAGTGACCCTTTGAGCCTTCTTGAATTACAAATTCTAAAGAAATTGTTGCCGACTCTGAAATCGTTCTAGTTTCAATTGGTCTATCCATCTTTTGTTGCATATCTTCTTTATAAATTTCTATTGTTTGCGGTTTTTTCTCACCTATTATAGAAGACTCATATGGGATAGAAATGTTATCCACCTTCACTGTTTTTGTTACTTTCGGCTTAGGGCCATTCGAGATGATAAGTGTCACTTTATCTCCTTCTTTTAACGGAGTTCCTGGTTTTGGCGATTGCGAAATTACAAGACCTTTATCAACCGTATCTGAATACTCTCGTTTTATATCTGGAGTTAATTTTCTCTCATTCAAATCACCAGTTGCACTATTTTCAGTCCATCTTGAAAAATCACCTGGTCTATTTTGATAAGGACCTTTACTTATCCAAACTTTCAGTTCTTGCTCCGCCTCTACAACCATTTGATCAGGTGTCGGTATTTGTTCTACAATTTCACCTTTTGGTTTATCATTTTCAATATAATTTTCAGTAACCTGTTTATATCTTTCTTCTAACTCGGGTTTTACACTCTCAAAGTTTTGACCTGTAAAATCCTTCATCTTACTTTTCTTTTTTCCACCTGATTGATAGATAGTAATTTTAGAACTTTCCTTCACTACTCTTCCTGCTACAGGATCAGTTTTTATTACATCTCCAGCTTCCACATCATCTGTATATACAATATTAGGTTCTGTCACTTCAAAACCTTTTTCTACCAACTTATTTACAGCTGTCGTATATTTCATACCAGCCACATCAGGAACTTTTACATCTTTCGGAATAAAGAATCCCGGAATAACAGTAAGAGCTAATGTTATTCCAATTGCTAAAAGTAAAAATGTCGTAATTAAAACCTTAATCCATTTATTACTTCGTTTTTTCTTCTTATCTAATTCAGTATGTTCTTTTCTTTTTGGTTCATCCACTTTACTTCCACTTAAAACAATCGTTTCATCAGTTACATTTTCAAATAATTGTTCTTGTTGGATAATTGGAATCGCTTTCGTCGCTTCCATATCTTCTGGTATGTAAAATGGCTGTTCATTAATTCGTTCTGGATATAAAGCCGTTTCAATATCTCGTTTCATCGCATTAGCAGATTGGTATCGATGGAACGGATCTTTAGCAGTTGCCTTTAATATAATATTCTCAACACTTTGCGGAATATTTTCATTCCATCTTCTTGGAGACGGTATTTCACTTTGTAAATGTTTTAAAGCTATTGCAACAGCAGATTCACCAGAAAACGGTTGTCTTCCTGTTAACAATTCGAACATAACAATACCAAGCGAATAAATATCTGATTGTTTATTTGCTATCCCGCCGCGCGCTTGTTCTGGTGATAAATAATGCACCGAACCAAGTACTGAATTTGTATGTGTAATAGTTGTTGCACTTGTAGCTGTCGCAATTCCAAAATCTGTTACTTTTACTACTCCATCAGCTCGAATTAAAATATTGTGCGGTTTTATATCACGATGCACAATTTCAAAATGATGAGCGTGTGCCATGGCGGATGTTAATTGCTCCATAATATCAAGAGCTTCCCCTATAGGTAACATCCCTTGCTCAATTATGTATTGCTTTAATGTTTGTCCAGGTACATACTCCATTACAAGATAATATATACCATCTTCTTCTCCAACATCATACATATTCACAATATTTGGATGCGACAACGTTGTAACAGATTGCGCTTCTCGATGGAAACGTTTAATAAACTCTTCGTTATTGGAATAGTCGAGTCTTAATATTTTCACCGCTACATCTCGGCCGAGTATGTCATCATGAGCTAAATATACATTGGCCATCCCTCCACCGCCAATCATTTTTAGCAGCTTATAACGGTCATTTAAGCGTTTTCCAATCAGCACGTTGCACTTCACCTACTTTCGTTTGTCGAATCCGCATAATCAATAAGAACAAGAGTAATATTATCCTCTCCACCACGATCATTCGCCAATTGAATGAGACTTTGCACCTTAGCTTCGAGCTGTTCATTTAACTGTAAAATTTGTTGCATATCAGTCATAGGGACTTTATTAGACAATCCATCAGAGCAAAGAAGCAATTGATCATCTTCTTCAAGTACCAATGTTTTAACATCTAATCCGACTTTTTCTTCTGTTCCTAGCGCTCTTAACAAAACATTTTTTTTCGGGTGGTATTCTGCATCTTCCTTTGAAATTTCACCATGTCTCACAAGTTCATTTACAAGTGAATGATCTTCCGTTACGAGCGACATTACTCCCTCTGATACCATATAACAACGACTATCTCCTATATGACCTATTGTTACAAAATTAGGCGTACAAATTGCTATGATAATCGTTGTTCCCATACCATCACACTCTACGTGTTGTTTAGAATATTCAAAAATGCGTTCATTAATAATTCCAACACTAGTATGTAACCACTCTTCTACTTTTTTAGGCTCATTCATATTATGCGTTTGCTTCCAATAATCATGGAATAATTGAATGGCCATCGAACTAGCTACATCGCCAGCTCGATGACCTCCCATTCCATCTGCTACTACCGCTAAAATATTTCCATCTAAATTGTGAAAAACTCCTGCACTATCTTCATTATGTTGACGAACTTTCCCTTTATCCGATAGAAACACGGCTTTCATCTCGTCACCTCGTCTCTTCTTTGCGCTCCTTCGCACGCAACTGACCGCAGGCAGCATCAATATCGTGACCTTGTTCACGGCGAATTGTTACATTCACTCCACGATCTTTAAGCGTTTTTTCAAATAAGAAAATTTGCTCACGTGGTGTTCGTACGTAATCACGTTCTGGTACGTAGTTAACCGGAATTAAGTTCACATGACACTTTACACCTTTTAAGAGCGCAGCAAGTTCTTCAGCGTGCTCAACTTGGTCATTTTCTCCTCCAAATAGTCCATATTCAAATGTAATACGACGCCCTGTTCTATTTACATAGTATTTAATAGCTTCCATTAAATCAGGTAGCTTATAAGCACGGTTAATCGGCATTAATTTTGAACGTAATTCTGAATTTGGAGCATGCAATGAAATCGCAAAATTAATTTGTAACTCTTCTTCAGCAAACTTGTAAATTTTCGGAATAATACCACTCGTCGAAACTGTCATATGTCTTGCACCAATATGAAGTCCTTTTTCATGGTTAGTGATGCGTAAAAATCCCATTAAATTATCATAGTTATCAAATGGTTCTCCAATTCCCATAACAACAAGAGAACTTACACGTTCTTCCGTTTCATCAAGCGCGCGTTGCACTTCTACTACTTGCGCTACAATTTCTCCAGCTTCTAGGTTTCGTTTTAACCCGCCAAGTGTAGAAGCACAGAACGTACAGCCAATACGACAACCAACTTGTGTTGTTACACAAATAGAATTTCCGTATTCATGTCGCATTAATACCGTTTCAATAGAGTATCCATCATATAACTGGAATAAGAATTTAATCGTTCCATCCGAAGACGTTTGTTTTACTAACGTGTTTAAAGTAGTAATATCAAAGGAATTCGACAATTTATCACGCAATCCTTTAGAAAGGTTTGACATATCCTCATAATTTTTTACACGTTTTTTATATAGCCAGTCAAAAATTTGTCCAGCACGGAACTTCGGTTCTCCTTGTTCCTTTAACCAATCTTGCATTTCATGAAGTTGTAAAGAGTAAATTGATGGTTTTTTCGTTTCTACATTTTTCTTTTGTTTTTTTACAGTCGTTTCCATGATGCTACACCTTCTTCCTTAAACAAGCAATATAAAAGCCATCCGTTGCAAAATAATGCGGTAAAATTTGTACTTGACCTTCATTAATATACGGACTTAATTTTTCTGGCATACGTTCTTTTATCGTAGTATCCCATTCAAATTCAGGATGTTCTTTTAAAAATTTATCTATTACTTGTTCATTTTCTATTTTCTCAATTGTGCACGTACTATAAACAAGACGACCGCCTTGTTTTAATAATGGTGCTATCTTTTCTAATATCGCAAGTTGAATCGTCGATAATCTTTCACTATCGCCTTTATCTTTTCCTAACTTAATATCAGGTTTACGTCTAATTACCCCAAATCCAGAACATGGTGCATCTACTAATATTTTATCAAAAGTTTCATTTGCAAAGTGCTCTTGCACTTTTCTAGCATCTAACGCTTTTGTTTCTATATTTTCTAGACCAAGTCGCTCTGCTTGTTGTTTAATTAAACGCACTTTATGCGCGTGTAAATCAAGAGACATTACTTTACCAGTTCCCTTTAAACGCTCAGCTATATGCGTAGTTTTACCACCAGGAGCAGCACAACTATCAAGAACTGTCTCTCCCTCATTCGGGTCTAAAGCACGTGCAACAAGCATAGAGCTTTCATCTTGAATAGAAAGGAACCCTTTTTTAAACGCTTCTGTATGCGCTACATTCCCTCTTTCAATTTGAATTGCATCATCTGACAAATCGCCAGACTTTGCTTCTATTCCTTCACTTGCCAACAACTCAATTGCTTCTTCTACCGTTACTTTATCAACGTTCACACGTGCTGTAGGTACTGGTGGTAACATGTTTACTTCACACATTTTCTCTGCTGTCTCTAAACCATATTCAGATGCCCAATCTTGTACTAACCAAACTGGGTGACTCGTTGCAATTGCAAGACGTTCCACTGGATCTTTGATTTCATCTAATGAAGGTACACCTTCTCGCTGAATTGAACGCAATACTCCGTTCACCATGCCTGAAATCCCTTTATGCCCACGACGCTTTGCTATTTCAACCGCTTCATGAATAGCCGCTCTTTCTGGCACTCGGTCCAAATATATCATTTGATATAAAGATAAGCGAAGCAATACTCTTACCCACGCCTCAACCTTCTTTTTTAAAAAAGGCTGTAAATAATAATCTAATGTGTCACGACGTTGAATCGTTCCATATACAATTTCAGTTAATAAACCAATATCTTTTCTATCAATTGCATTTTTTTCAATTAGATTATTTAAAAGTAAGTTACTATATGCACCACTTTTTTCTACTTGAATTAAACCATCAAGAGCTAATTCACGAACATTTTGTCTCATGCATTTTCTCCTAACTTCGTGCCAATTTCAGGTTTTGTCCCACGTAAAAATTGTGAACAACTCATACGCTTTTTACCCGACGGTTGCAATTCAGTAATTTTAACACCTATTTCATTCCCTGTTGCAACAACAAATCCATCTTCTTCAAGACCAACTATTGTACCTGGTTCAGCTTTCGCTTCTAGAGAAACTTTCTCTCCCCACCATACTTTAACAACTTGTTCTGCTAAAGTCGTATATGCAACTGGCCATGGGTTCAATCCGCGAATGTGATTGTATACTTCTTCACCTGTTTTTGTCCAATCAATTTTCTCTTGCTCACGTTTTATATTATATGCGAATGTCACTTCATCTTCATTTTGTTTAATCGGTTCTAACTTACCTTGAATTAATAAAGGTACTGTTTTAGATAGAAGATGTGCACCGGCTTCACTTAACTTATCAAATAACGAGCCCGTCGTTTCACGCTCTTCAATTTCCACTTCTACTTGCGTTAAAATATCACCAGCGTCTAATTTTTCTACCATATACATAATTGTAATTCCTGTTTTTTCTTTACCTTCCATAATTGCATAATGAATCGGTGCACCACCGCGTAGTTCTGGAAGTAAAGAGGCATGGACATTAATACATCCGTACTTTGGCGCTTCTAAAATTTCGTTTGGTACAATCTGACCGAACGCAGCTGTTACAATTAAATCCGCCTCTAATGCTAATACTTTTTCATATTCGTCTTTTTCACGAATTTTCAGTGGTTGTAACACCGGAATACCATGTTTCTCCGCTTCAACTTTAACAGGTGTAGGTGTTAATACTTTTTTTCTACCTACCGGACGATCTGGTTGCGTCACAACACCTACTACATCATAGCCATCTTCGATAAGACGACGAAGCACCGGCACTGAAAAGTCCGGTGTTCCCATAAATACTACTTTAATCATTTAAAAACCGCTCCTTTTAACACCTATTCTAATTCGTTTTCTTCATAATATCTTGTCACTTTCGATGTAAATAGAACACCGTGTAAATGATCGATTTCATGTTGAATTGCACGCGCTAAAAATCCTTCCGCTTCTAATAAAAACACTTTACCTCGGCGATTCTGTGCTCTTACTTTAATATAATCTGCACGTTCCACTTCACCATAAAGTCCCGGGAAGCTTAAACAGCCTTCGGGACCTACTTGTTCACCACGTTTTTCTAATATTGATGGATTGATTAACTCGATTTTCCCAGTATCATCATCGACATCAACAACTGCTACTTGCAAGCTTACCCCTACTTGAGGTGCAGCTAAACCGACTCCGTCCGCCATTAACATTGTTTCATGCATATCTTTCAACAATTTCACTAACTTTTTATCAAAGTTAATTACTCTTTCACATGGTGTTTCTAACACTTCATTTGGATGCTTTACTATTTCTAAAACTGCCATATTTCCCTCCGCTACATTAACATTGTTGGATTAAAATCAATTGAGATTTGTAGCTCTTTTTGCATTTCTGCTTGATAATGTTCATTTACCATTTTGAGCACGTTCTTTAAGTTTGGTTCCCGTTTGTATTTTATCATGCATTGGTAACGATATCTATCTTTTATCCTTGGAATTGCTGAAGCAACTGGCCCTAACACCATCGTTTGCTGCGAACAATGCATTCGTAAATGACCGACAATTTTTTCCGTCACTTGCACTGCCTTTAATAATTCTGGATGAGATACCGTTACAAGTACAACATAGTAATAAGGTGGATATTGTCTTGTTCGTCTCATTTGCATTTCTTGGTCAAAAAACACATCATATTGCTGGTTCTTTGCTAACTCTATACTATAATGTTCTGGCGTATACGTTTGAATTACAACTTCCCCTGGCAATTCATGTCTACCTGCCCGTCCACTTACTTGCGTCAATAATTGATATGTTTTTTCACTCGCCCGAAAATCAGGTAAGTGAAGCATCGTATCTGCAGTTAAAACACCAACGAGCGTTACTTTCGGAAAATCAAGTCCTTTGGCGATCATTTGTGTCCCGAGTAATATATCTGCTTTCTCTTCACCAAATGCCTTTAATAACTTCTCATGCATTCCTTTGCGACTTGTCGTATCTACGTCCATTCGAATGACTCGCGCTTCTGGAAATAGTTTTGTAATTTCTTCTTCTACTTTTTGTGTGCCTGTACCAAAGAAACGAATATATGTACTTTGACAAGCTGGACACGCAGTTGGCATATTCTCCTCATAACTGCAATAATGACATTTTAAACGATGGTTCATTTTATGATACGTCAGCGAAATATCACAATGTGGACATTGTACAACATACCCGCAATCACGACACATCACAAATGTTGAATGACCTCTCCTATTTAAAAAGAGAACCATTTGTTCTTTCTTTTCTAGTCGATCTGCTATTTTTTCATGCAACGCCTTCGAAAACATTGATCGATTCCCGTCGCGAAGTTCTTCACGCATGTCAACAATTTCTACTGTTGGTAAAGCTTGTTCGTTCATACGTTTTTCCATCGTTAATAGTTCATAAACACCTTTTGTCGCTCTTGCAAATGATTCAAGTGTAGGCGTTGCACTTCCAAGAACGATTGGACATTTATGATATTGCCCTCTCCACACCGCTACATCTCTTGCATGATACTTCGGGTTATCTTCTTGCTTATAACTCGATTCATGCTCTTCATCAATAATAATAATCCCTAAATTTTCAAAAGGAGCAAAAATAGCTGAACGGGCACCAACTACCACTTTCACTTCTTTTCTTAAAATCTTACGCCATTCATCATATTTTTCACCAACAGACAGTGCACTATGAAGAACCGCTACTTGCGAGCCAAATCTACCTTTAAAACGATCTACCATTTGAGGCGTTAGCGCAATTTCAGGAACGAGTACAATAGCTTCTTTTTCCTTCTTCAGCACCGCTGCTATAGATTGTAAATATACTTCTGTCTTTCCGCTTCCTGTAACACCATATAGTAAAAATGGATTGTAAGTTTCATTTGTAATTGATGATAAAATAGGTGTAATAACTTGCTTTTGTTCCTCTGTAAGTGGAAATGGTTTCGTTTGTTCAAAATCATCATCGTCATACGGATTCCGGTATACTTCCACATATTTTTCTGAGATTAGCCCCTTTTTAACAAGTGATTTTATTGGAGCATCTGTTATTTGTAGCTCTTCTGTTAACAATTTCAACGGTACACTTTTATAATTTTCCACAAAATAATAGAGTACATCTTGTTGTTTTTTACTTTTCAATTCAAATGCAGCTAATTCTAATTTATCTTCCGGCAACTCTGGCTGAACGACTCTTTGTTTCTTCTTCTGCACTTTATCTTTCACTTGATATACGACTTCCATCGTACCATTTTTAATTTCTTGTTGAATAGCGCGGTATAAATGTGGCTGCGCCTCAATAACTTCCCAATCGATTGCTTCCTTATCCTGAAATAAATACAGTATTGCAGGTGCTACTTCTTCTTGTTTACGAAGTTGTAGACGCTTTTTATACGTTGCTTTTATCGCTGTCGGAAGCATGACTTGAAATGCTGAAATCATATAACATAACGTTTCACTTGTAAGCCAATATCCAAGCTTTAATAATTCATCATTTAAAACCGGTGTTACATCTAATATTTCATGGATTGTCTTTAATTTCTTACTTTCCACGTCAACCGAATCTTTAATCTCAATAATAAAACCTTGCAATTTTCTTGGACCAAATGGAACTACTACACGCATTCCTGTCTGTACAATATCTTCCCATTTTCTAGGGATAATGTAATCAAACGGTCTATCTGTCTGACGGGCAGGTACATCAACAATTACACTTGCAAATTTCATAAACGATCATCTTCTAACATCATTTCAATTTGCTTTAATATTTCGCGAGCTACCTCTTTCTTTGTTAAAAGTGGCAACTCAATAACTTTTCCATCTTTTCTATACATTGTTACAATGTTCGTATCTGTGCCAAATCCAGCTCCTTGCGCTTTTACATCATTCGCAACAATCATATTCGCATTTTTCTCACGTAACTTTTTCGTTGCGTATTCCTCTACGTTTGTCGTTTCAGCAGCAAAACCGATAAGTAACTGTTTACCCTTCTTCTCACCTAGCGTTTTTAAAATATCTACCGTTCTCTCTAATTCAATTACAGCATCACCATTCTGCTTTTTCATTTTATTATCATGAACATATTTCGGGCGATAATCTGCAACAGCTGCTGTTTTGATGACAACATCTACATTTTGATAATGTTGAAGGACTGCTTCTAACATATCCTGCGCTGAATCCACTTGTATCGTTGTTACATGTAGTGGCGGATTTAATGCCGTCGGCCCCGAAACAAGTATGACATCAGCCCCTAAGTTCGCTGCTACTTCTGCAATCGCATACCCCATTTTTCCAGAAGAAAAATTCGTCATAAAACGAACTGGATCAATCTTTTCACGCGTCGGGCCAGCAGTTATTAACATTTTCTTACCTTGTAGTGGTTTTTGTTCCGTGAATGCTTCTTCTAACCGCGCAATAATTGCTTCAGGTTCCTCTAGTCTTCCCTTCGCTACATAACCACACGCTAAAAAGCCTTCCCCAGGCTCAATAAATGTATATCCTAACGTTTTTAACGTCATCATATTTTTTTGAACAATTTTATTTTCGTACATATGCACATTCATAGCAGGTGCAATCCATACTGGAGCTGTAGTAGCTAACAAAGTAGTTGTAATCATATCATCCGCAATACCACCAGCTAACTTCCCGATACAATTGGCTGTAGCAGGTGCAACAAGTACTACATCTGCCCAATCTGCTAAATCGATATGAGCAATAACAGCTGAGTCTTTCTCATCGAATGTATCTGTATATACATCATGACGAGAAAGTGCTTGGAATGTAAGAGGCGTAACAAACTTTATTGCCGACTCACTCATGATCACCTTTACAATAGCACCAGCTTGTGTCAATTTACTAGTTAACGCAGCCGCTTTAAAGACCGCAATGCCTCCTGTTACACATAGGAGTATCTTTTTCCCTTTTAGCATATGGCTCGTCCTCTTTCTTTTTCAAACTTATAATACTGAAACAGGTTTCTCAGCTCTTCAGTACCAATATTTCATCCTATCGTAAAAAAATAACAACCTACTTGTAAATAGGTTGTTACCGTTACATAGAAAATTATAAAGTCTATGTTTTAATTTGTCGAAAATAATATCTTAATCAATTATTTTGCCTTCGCTTGGTACATATTTTAACACTTCTACATCGATTTCTTCTAATGCTTTACCTACACATTTATGAGAAACAGGTTGTTCAATAACACAGTTGTTAGCAAGTTGCATTTCACGTGCACGCTTTGCAGCTACTGTTACAAGTGTATATTTAGAATCGATTTTTGTTAGTAATGAATCAATTGATGGATTTAACATAATTATAGACCCTCCGTCATTTCTTTATAATATTTTGCTACTCTTTCGCGGCGGCAATGTTCACCAACCACAATTGCTTTAATTCTATCACAAGCTAATTCAACTTGATCATTTTCTACAACATAGTCGTAAGCGTCCATCATTTCGATTTCTTCTTTCGCTACAGTTAAGCGATTTTCAATAACATCTTCAGTTTCTGTACCACGGCCGACAATTCGGTTTTTTAGCTCAGATAAACTTGGGGGTGCTAAGAAAATAAATACACCTTCTGGGAAAGCTTTCTTAACTTGAATTGCTCCTTGCACTTCAATTTCTAAGAATACATCTTTTCCTTCTTGTAATGTTTTTTCAACATAGTCAATCGGTGTTCCGTAATAATTACCTACGAACTCAGCCCACTCAAGTAATTTTTCATTACGAATCATTTCCTCAAATTCTTCTCTCTCTTTAAAGAAATAATCCACACCATCTACTTCACCTTCACGCGGCTTACGTGTCGTTACTGAAATAGAGTATTGAAAACGTGTATCCTCATGGCTAAACAGCTCTTTTCGAACCGTTCCTTTACCAACCCCAGAAGGTCCTGAAAGAACGATGAGCAATCCTCTTCTACTTCTCATAAATATGTAAAACCTACCCTTCCTCACTTAAATCTTCTTTATTATTCAAACGATGTGCAATCGTCTCTGGCTGAATTGGACTTAATACAACATGCCCATCATCCATAACAATAACCGCCCTTGTTTTTCTCCCATACGTAGCATCTAGTAAAGCATTATGTTCACGTGCTTCCTGTACTGTTCGTTTAATAGGAGCTGACTCCGGACTTACAATAGCAATAATTCGATGAGCAGATACAATATTTCCGTATCCAATATTTAAAAACCGCATGGCCATAGTTTGCGCCTCCTAGTAAGTCTATCCGATTTCTCCACCACGTATAACTTTATATATTTTTTGAAAGCTACTCAATATTTTGTACTTGTTCACGAATTTTTTCAAGGTTATTTTTCATTTCTACAACATATTTTGAAATTGTTAAGTCATTTGCCTTCGAACCAATCGTATTAATTTCTCGATGCATCTCTTGCACGATGAAGTCCATTTTTCTTCCAACAGGCTCTTCAATCTGCAGTGTTTCACGAAATTGTTCTAAATGACTTTGTAAACGAACTAACTCTTCATGAATATCACAACGCTCTGCAAACATCGCGACTTCTGTTAGCAATCTTTGTTCGTCTAGATCTTGATTATGTAATTCCTTTAAGCGATTTTCTAATCGTTCACGATATTTTTGTGTAACAATCGGTGCATGTGGAATAATTGCATTTACACAATTGTGAATCTCTTGTAAACGATACGCCATATCTTTATGTAATCGTTCTCCTTCGCCATCTCTCATCGTTTTCAACATTTGAGCAGCTTGGCGAACAGCCTCATATAAACTATTCTCAAATTGTTCATTTACGTTTTCTATTTCTTCAATTGCCGTTACTTCTGGCATTGCCATTAATTGCCCAAGTGTAATAGAATCTTGCAATTGAAATTTTCCTTTTATATCTTCCATCATCGATTGGTACTGCTTGAGAAGCGACCAATTCACACTTAATTTTCTTTCAACAAGCCCTTCACCCGTTATACTAATAGACACTTCAATGCGCCCACGTCGAACTTGCTGTGCGATTATTTTACGAATTTTGTCTTCAAATACCATCATTTGCTTCGGAAGTCGAATACTCATCTCAAGAAAACGGTGGTTCACCGATTTCATTTCTACTGTAATCTGAAAAGTATCACTTTCTACTTTCGACCTTCCAAACCCTGTCATACTAGAAATCATTTTTATCACATCCAAGCCATGAAATAACTCAATGAAAAAGGTAATAGAGACAAGGCTCTACTACCTTCTGTAAATTATATCACATTTTCATATCATTGACTATTTCAAGTTTAATCCCTTCTTATATAAAAGTGGCTTTTTCTCCTTACCTTTTTTCCTTGTTAATAAAGAACCTACTAATAAGAAAGTCGGAATTGATGACAAACCTCCAATTAACAACCAATCTCTTGCTTGTATTGGCATTGTACTAAAAATTGGTTGTAACGGTGGATAATAAATAACAACGAGCATTAACAACAATGAAATGATAACAGCCCCTACTAAATACACGTTCCCAAATGGATTGCGATGAAAGACAGAATGTTCACTTCGGCAATCAAACACATGAATAAGTTGCGCAAGTACCAAAGTCGCAAATGCTACTGTCTGTGCATATTTCAGTTCATTCGGATGTTGATTATATGCGATAATAAACGCTACTAACGTCACTGCTCCAATGAGGAACCCTCGACTTATAATTTTCCAGGCAAGCCCTCTGGCGAATACTCCCTCTTTCGGATGCCGCGGCGTTCTCTTCATCACATCTCCTTCCGCCTTATCCAAACCTAATGCCATCGCTGGTAAACCGTCGGTAACTAAGTTCACCCATAATATTTGAATTGGAACCATCGGCAATGGCAGTGCCAGTAACATCGCAAATAACATAACTAAAATTTCGCCGACGTTTGATGCTAACAAATATCGAATAAACTTTCGAATATTTTCGTATATGTTTCTACCTTCTTTAATCGCTGATTTAATCGTCGCAAAGTTATCATCTAACAATACAAGCGAAGAAGCTTCTTTCGCAACGTCTGTTCCTGTAATACCCATCGCTATCCCAATATCCGCTGTTTTTATAGCTGGTGCATCGTTTACTCCATCTCCTGTCATCGCTACTATATGCCCTTTATTTTGCAATGATTTAACAATTTTTAATTTATGTTCTGGTGATACACGAGCAAATACGTAAGTATCTTCTACAACATTTTCTAGTTCCTCTATATCCATATTTGCTAGCTCAACACCTTCCACCACACGACCTCCTGGTGGTAAAACCCCTAATTGTTCCGCAATCGCCATCGCTGTTACTTTATGATCTCCTGTAATCATCACTGTTCGAATACCAGCTTCTTTACACTCTTTTACCGCCTGCGCTACCTCTGGTCTTGGCGGATCGATCATACCTTGTATCCCGATTAACATAAAATCTTTTTCAACATCTCTCTCATGTTCAGTGAAATCTGTTACTTTTAATGGCTTAAATGCAACCGCAATTGTTCGAAGCGCTTGGCTACCTAAACTATGAATAGCCGCCTGTACTTCTTTTCTATATAACTCACTCATCGGTTGCTGCTTATCACCCCATAAGATTGTTTGGCTCATTTGCAGGAGGACGTCTGGAGCTCCTTTCGTAACAACAAACTTTTTCCCATCTCGATCACGGACAATAACACTCATCATCTTTCGAGTCGAATCAAATGGGAACTCACGAATAATCTCGAACTTCCCTTTCAGTGCATCACGTGTTATTCCCGCTTTCATTGCTGCAGCTACAAGTGCTCCCTCTGTTGGATCCCCATCTAATACATACGCCTTTTTCTTTTGAATAATATTTGCATTGTTACATAGTGAACCGAATGTAAGTAGCTGATAAAGCGCTTTTGTCTTAGCTGGATTAACTTCTATTTCACCTTTCATAAAAGATCCATTAGGTTCATATCCTTGACCAGTCACTTTCCACAACTCTCCACCTGACCACATATGTGTTACCATCATTTTGTTTTGTGTCATTGTTCCTGTTTTATCAGAACAAATTACAGAAGCACAACCTAATGTTTCTACAGCTGGTAACTTTCTTACAATTGCTCTCTTTTTTATCATACGCTGTACACCAAGTGATAAAGCTACTGTAACGATTGCGGGCAATCCTTCTGGAATAGCAGCAACAGCTAAGGATACACCTGCTAAAAACATATGGTATACTTCATTCCCTTGATACACACCTGCTAATACAACGAGTGCTGTCAAAATAAGAGCTACAATAATTAATATTTTCCCGAGTTGCTCTAATCTTCTTTGCAGTGGTGTTTCCATTTGCTCTGCATTTTGCAACATATTTGCAATTTGGCCCATTGCGGTATTCATACCAGTCGCTACAACGACTCCTGTTCCAGATCCTCGCGTAATCATCGTACCCATAAAAGCCATATTTTTTTGATCACCAATTGAAACATCTTGCCCTTGCAATGCTTCTATCTTCTTTTGTACAGGTACTGACTCTCCTGTCAGGGCAGACTCTTCGATATATAAACTCGATGCCTCAACGAGACGGACGTCAGCCCCAATACGATCACCACTGGAAAATTTAATAACATCACCTAAAACAAGTGCTTTAGATGGTGCCTTTACCCACTTTCCATTCCTCATTACCGTAACTTGCGGGGCGGCTAGTTCTTTTAAAGCTTCCAATGATTTTTCAGCCTTTCTTTCTTGAAAAAAACCTAGAATACCATTGATAATGACAATGGCAACAATAGCTATAGAATCAATATATTCACCTAAAAATGCAGAAACAATTGTTGCTCCAAATAAAACAAGTACCATAAAATCTTTAAATTGTGCTAAAAATACCATTAGTGCAGAAGGCCTTTTTGCTTCTTCTAATTCATTTGTACCAAATTTCTTAATTCGCCCTTCTGCTTCTTTCTCTGTAAGTCCAACCTTTACATTCGTATTCGTTCTTTCTTCCACTTCATGTGCCCGCATTCCATACCAGTTCATCCTGCCATCGACCTCCTGATTCCAGACATACTCTATTGAAAGCTTATTCAGCCTCGTCCAAAAAAATGCTATAATTAACTTTTAGTTAGAAAGGAGTGTTCATTTATGGCATTCGATGGATTATTTACAAGAGCAATTACACATGAAATTGCAAATTCTCTTTACACAGGAAGAATTTCCAAAATATATCAACCTTCAAAATACGAGATTTTATTACATATTCGAGCAAACGGAAAGAACCAAAAACTAATTCTTTCGTCTCACCCTACATATGCGCGTATGCACTTAACGAATCAAAACTACGATTCACCAGCAATACCGCCGATGTTTTGTATGCTTCTTCGTAAACATTTAGAAGGCGGATTTATTGAAAAAATTGAACAAATTGACTTAGAACGTATTATTCAAATTACAGTTCGCAGTCGGAATGAAATCGGAGACGAATCATTAAAAACATTAGTAATCGAAATAATGGGACGACACAGTAACATTATCTTAGTAGATACGAAAACAAATGTTATTTTAGATAGCTTAAAACACATATCTTTAGCGGTAAACCGCCATCGTACTGTATATGCTGGAGCTGAATATGTTGCCCCTCCAGCACAACATAAGGTTAATCCGCTTCTTATCGAAACAGCAGCTGATTTTATTAGACCGCTAGACTTTTTATCCGGAAACATGGACAAACAACTTGTCGGAGCATTTATGGGAATTTCCCCATTATTCGCAAAAGAAGTTGTAAAAAAAGCAGGTATGGCAAATGAAAAAGCATTATCTGAAGCGTTTTTCTCCATACAAAAACCATTACTAACTCATACATATTCACCAACAATGATTACTGCAAACGGAAAAGAATTCTTTTATCTTTTCCCTCTTACACACTTGCAAGGAGAAGAAAAAACATTCTCATCTGTTAGTGAATTGTTAGACCGTTTCTTTTTCGGAAAAGCGGAGCGAGACCGTGTAAAACAACAAGCTCATGATTTAGAACGCTTTATGCAAAACGAAAAAAACAAAAATGAGAAAAAACTTATTAAACTTGAAAAAACATTACAAGATGCTGGAAAAGCAGATAAATATCAACTATTTGGAGAGCTACTTACAGCCAATATGTACGCTTTGAAAAAAGGCGATAAAGATATTGAGGTCGTTAATTATTACGATGAAAATGGCGGTACTGTAAAAATCACATTAGATCCTTTAAAAACACCGTCTGACAATGCACAACGCTATTTCCAAAAATACCAAAAAGCAAAAAAATCAGTTGTTGTGGTAGAAGAACAAATCGAAAAAACCAATGAAGAAATTCTTTATTTTGATAGCTTACTTCAACAAATGGAAGCTGCTTCTTCAAAAGATATTGAAGAAATTCGTGAGGAATTAGCCGAAGAAGGATATGTGCGTAATCGTAAGACGAAAAATGCAAAGAAAAAGCCTACAAAACCAGTATTAGATAAATATGTAGCTAGTGACGGTACAGAGATTTTCGTTGGTAAAAACAATAAGCAAAATGATTATTTAACAACGAAATTTGCCCGTCGGGATGAAATTTGGTTACATACGAAAGACATACCTGGTTCTCACGTTGTCATTCGTTCTTTAGAACCTGCTGAAGAAACTTTACTAGAAGCTGCAAAAATTGCCGCTTATTACAGTAAAGCAAAAGAGTCTAGCTCTGTACCTGTTGATTTTACAAAAATACGCCATGTGAAAAAACCGAGTGGTGCAAAGCTTGGATTCGTTACGTACGATAACCAACAAACAGTATATGTAACACCAGATGCTGACATCGTAATGAAATTAAAAGCGTAAATATAAAAAATGCGTTGCTAGATAGCAACGCATTTTTTATATTCATTCACATTCGTTCCTATATCCATTAACTAATTCACACTATCTTTCTTTTGTCATTTTATATATTGTCAAAAAGATTGACAGTGTCATTACGCATTTGTATAAATTTTTTTACAGTATGTATATAAAGTTCAACTCAAGTCAATGTTTTTATCCCCTACTAATTGCAATCTGAATTTTATTAACGGCACGCCTCCCACAAAATAGCTGGATAATCGTTTATTTTCCCTAATATATATTTTGGCACGCTATTTGCTTTATTCAATACTGTGAAAAGGAGGAATTAACATGACTTTAAAAATTGATAAAATCCAAAATCAACTACATCATTATGGACTTGACGGATTACTTATTACAAAAAAAGAAAATCGCCAATATGCAACAGGCTTTACAGGTAGTGCTGGTGTCGTCTTACTCTCTGCAGATCAAGCTGTTTTCATAACTGATTTTCGCTATGTAGATCAAGCCAAAGTACAAATAAAAGACGCGGAAATCATTATGCATAAAGGGAATTTGGAAGAAGAAGTTGCCAATCAAGTATCCAGATTAAACATTCAAAAACTTGGAATTGAAGAAAATAACATGACATTGCAACAATATAAAAACTTACAAAAATACGTACATGCGGAAATGATTCAAGTGTGCGAAATCATCGAAAATATTCGTATTATTAAAGACACGCCTGAAATAGAAACAATGAAAATTGCAGCTACTATTGCTGACGAAGCATTTCACCACATCCTTACCTTTCTAAAACCAGGAATAAGTGAAACTGATGTACGAGATGAGTTAGAATTTTTCATGCGAAAAAGAGGAGCTACATCTTCATCATTCCAAATCATTGTAGCTTCTGGCGTTCGTTCTTCTCTTCCTCATGGCGTTGCATCAAATAAAATAATCGAACGAGGCGATATCGTTACATTAGACTTCGGTGCACTTTACGACGGATATTGTTCCGATATAACACGTACTGTAGCGATCGGAGAACCGTCAGAAGAATTCAAAAAAATATACAATGTTGTACGAGAAGCATTAAAACGTGGAACTGAAGCAATTAAGCCTGGAGAAACTGCGAAAAGTATCGATGATGTAACGAGAGATTACATTACAGAACATGGATACGGTCAATACTTTGGCCACTCTACCGGGCACGGTCTTGGGTTAGAAATACACGAACCGCTTCGCCTATCCCAAGAAAGTAAGGCAACTTTACAAGAAGGTATGGTTGTTACAGTTGAGCCGGGCATTTACATACCAAACTGGGGCGGTTGTAGAATTGAAGACGATATCGTCATTACAAAAGAAGGCTATGAAGTTATTACAAAATCAAATAGAGAACTAATTGTTATCCCTTGTTAAAATCATGGCCCTTTTTAAAAGGAGTTTTTCTCTACACATAGAATTCCTTCTCTGGAGTATTCGTTTAAAGAGGGGGAATTTAAATTGAATTTTGTAATCGATAAGATAGATGGTTTACAGCTTGAATTTTCAAAACTTGTTTCCATGATGAATTACGCCCGTTACACAACGATGCAAGCAGTGGAAGGTTTAACAATTGATGAACTTGATTATTTATATGACGAAGAAGCAAATTCAATTGGCATGCTATTATATCACATGGCTGCTATTGAATTTTATTACCAAATTCATACCTTTGAGGATCGTGAACCGACAGATGCCGAATTAGAACGTTGGTTACCTGCTGTAGAGTTAGGGGCTATTGGACGAGAAAAAATAAAAGGAAACTCCATCGAATTTTACATCCATACATTACAAGAAGTACGCTCTAAAACAATTGAAACTTTTCAATCCTTACCTGAGGAATGGTTATTTAAAACGACAGACTTTTGGCATGACAAACCAGCAAATAATTATTTTAAGTGGCTTCACGTATTTGAAGATGAAATTAACCATCGTGGACAAATTCGTTTAATAAAAAAGATGCAAAAAGCTCATTCAGTAAAATAAGAAAGTGCCACCTTATCCGGTGGCACTTTCTTTTATTCATTTACAAATATTTTCCCGTTTGCTTTTTTAGCAATAGCTGTTACCACTATTAAAATGAATAGTAAGTATAACCATTTTGCAACAAGTAACCACCCTTGAAAAATTGCTATGTCATTCATTTGTTCATAACCTTTTTTTAGCAAGAACGGAATTGTACTAATTATAATAACAAACTCAATGCTATAAATAATTTTCTTTTTCCGACTATACGTTTTCCACTCTTTCCAGCGGTACAAGGGAGCAAAAATGAATATGCCTATACATAATATAAATGGTGTCCATTCACTTTTTAAAAATTGTGCTGAAATGATAGATACCATTAAACAACCGAGCACACCATAATACCCTACTTTCTCTCTCATTCGTACTACCCCCATTCTATTCGCTCTTTACTATATAACTCCCTATTCTTATCATGACTCTTAGGAAAATAACGACTACAATTACAAAATAAAGACCTTTCGCAGACGACATCCATTGTTGAAAAATAGACATTTGCTCCATTTGCTTCTGACCTTCTATTAAAATAAAACCTACTACAAATGAACTAACAACAATGATATCTATCATAATTCCAATACTTTTCTTACTATGCTGTTTCATGTCATCCCAGCGAGATAAAAGCAAAAACACAAACCCGAGAACAGGCATAATACTTATCCATTCATTGTTTGTAAATAGATCTAAAATGATTAATAGACTACAAGAAATGATAAAGTGAAACTTTAATCCATGGGGGTGTCCCCCACGGATTATTAGTTGAACCAATCGGGCTTTTACGGGCAGTTGATTTCCTACCTAACTCCCTCGCATTCGCCAACTTTTAAAGTGGGAATCTTACTGCCCGTTAATGCGGGATAAATCCCCAAAAACCAACTTTTTTTGCGCATACGCCCTCCTCTAATTCCATTTTTAGGATTAATTGTATTGTAACATCCATTTTATACCCTTACCATTACAGTACATGAAATTTTATTTTTTCCCTATACTCACATACATTCACCGCTTTCATACAATGAACTACACGAACGCCTAAAGGATGTGAATGTTGTGGGAGTTGAATTAACGCTTTTACATGCTCTCTATATTCTTTGTTTACTCACTATTATTACCTTTTTTATTTTTAGAAAAGATACAACGATTATTTGTATCATTTTCACCTTTTTATTAGCATTAACCGCTACAAGTTCTATCCCTCTTGCCGTTAGCAGTATTTTTCAAAGTTTTATTTATGCCATAACTGAACTATTACCAACTATATTGATCATCTCCATTATCGTATCGATGAGTAACCTACTCGTTCATACTGGCATAAATGATACGATGATTTTACCATTTACAAAGATGATTCGTACACCTACACTTGCCTACTGGATTATCGGCCTTTTAATGATGACAATTTCTTTCTTCTTTTGGCCTTCCCCAGCTGTCGCGTTAATGGGGGCTATTTTATTACCCGTCGCTGTACGCGTCGGCCTGCCACCAATTGGGGTTGCAATTGCTATGAACTTATTTGGACACGGAATTGCTTTATCCGGAGATAAAACCCCTTAATGTAAAGTATTTTTAAAAGGATGTATGATGAAACTTCACTTTGTCCTATTTCATTCTCATTTTGCAAGTAGGTAATTGTAAGGTTCAGAAATTAAACCACTAAACTTGTAGAAAAGGAATGATTTAAAATGACAAACATTGTAACAAAGATCAAAGGAACGGAAATTATTTGTAAAGGGAATGTTGAAGGTAACTTTGAACAAGTACCAATGCAATTATTCGATTATATTCAGTTAGGATTGATTACTCATACTGATTTAGTGGTATATGTGAAGCTATTGCAACTATATAATGAAAATTATGGTTATGCATTCCCAACTATTGAACATTTAATGATTGATACTCGTATAGGTGGAAAAGCAACTATTCATAACAGCCTTAAAAGATTAGATGAAGTTGGGCTAATACAGAAAAGCAAGACAAACAAAGGAAATAATGTTTACGTGGTCTACAAGCCATTAAACAGGACAGCATTATATAAATGTGTTCCTGATAAGGTTGAACAATTTAAAGAGTTTGAAAGTAAGTTAATGAAAATATCAGTTCATGACAAGGAACGTTTTCAACAGCATCTACAAGACAAGCAAATGAGGGAACAACAAGAACAGCAAATTCAAGCAAAACAAGTTGTTCCTAAAGAGAAAACAATACCTTATGATGAAATGGAAAATCTTTCACTTAAAGAATTAAAAATGTTACTGAAAGAACGTGGTGAAATGTAATAGTACAAATTATGTACCTCAAAGTCACAAGAATAGGGATTAAGTAGTTCAAATAATGAACCTCAGTAGTTCAATAATTGTACTTGAGATAGTTCGGATTATGAACGTTATACATACTTACTTTAAACAAACTTATATAATCAAACTTAAATATATTCTCTAAAAGAATACTATGAAAAGGATAAAAGAAATCTGTTAAAAGAATGAAGTGAAGTAAAGAAAGTATTAACGTTCATTATTTGAACCGTGCACAACGAGTCTTTGCTGAGAATCCGCATGATAGCAACGTTTGTGACATATTTAGCTTGTTCATTTTTGTGCAATTCCTCACGTTTTTCCGCTTCCATGCCCTCTTTATACAGCCGACTCAGAAATGTTTTTCCTGCACAATTGAACAGCCAAAATAAAAGAAGACCACCAGCATTAGCTGTTAGCCTTTCGTTTTGCACGTATTAAGGTACTTTTACTAATGCCAGTCTTATTTTCTACTTCTTTGTAAGACTCGGTTTCTAATAGCTTTAAAGCATGTTCTATCTGTTTTTTACTGTATTTATTTGGACGCCCTTCTCTAAAGTCGTCACGCTGTTTAGCAATGGCTTTGCCTTCCTGAGTACGTTCTACAATTAAATTTCTCTCCATTTCTGCCACTGCTAGTAATGTAGTTAAGAAGAATCTACCCATTGTCGTATCTTCTAATAGTCCCACATTTAAAACATGAACTCTTACACCTTTAGAAAATAGTCCTTTTACGATTTCGATTCCCTCAACAGTGTTTCTTGCTAATCTATCTAGTTTAGTGACAACTAATGTATCACCTTCTTTTAGGATTGAAAGAACTTCTTGTAATTGCGGTCTATCTGATTTAGTTCCTGTAAACTTCTCAGAATAAATATTGTCACAGCCTTCATTTTCTAATGCTGTTAATTGTACCTCTAATTCCTGTGACACCGTACTTACTCGTGCGTATCCGTATTTCATTATGTATTATCCCCTTTTTTACGGTTCATTTATGACACTAAGTTACGACACCTTCCGATACCTTGATAATACAGCAATGACTTCTCGGTGTCAATACTGTTAAGTTATGACCCTTCTATTTGTAATGGATTTAATATTGTATACTAGTTCAAAGAGGGGGCTGTTAATGGATAATGATGGGGGTTCTTTATACGATAGGTTACCGTTAGAAATGTTAGCAGGTTTTTATTACCACATAAGCAAAAATATAGAGAATGGAATTTTATCTAATGCTATGTACCATGAAATAAACCTAATTGAACAAGTAGCCATCAAAAGGGGGATCTCATTGATAGACCTATATAATCAAGGTTCATTTATGAAATAATATACACAGATTTTTTTAGAGATAATTTAAAGGGTAGCAACATTATGTTGTTATCCTTTTTACTATTATGTACGTCTATTAAAAGGGCGGTGCTATGGCATGGCTATATAGCCCCTATTGGAATGGTAGTGTGGGTAGTAGTAGGACGAGGGACGGTGCTGGGTAGCGAGGATAGAGGGACAGGGAATGGCAACAGTACCAGCACTGACAGTAGCAACGATGGTAGCAAGGACTCAGTGAGGTGAGATAAGAAAGAAGAAGAAACAAATGAGAATGAGATCAGTGAGATAAATGAGAAGAACGAGGATTGGTGATAACGTCATGCGGTAATAGTTGCGACGCCTACTATATTTTTATATAGGGATACCCCACCCTATGGGGGGGGCCCCCCTGTATATGGGCTGTCTGGTGTCTGCAAAATATACGCACCATTTTCAAATTCCTGAGTGGAAATAACTGGAAGTTCAAAAGGGATACACAACCTAAATAAAACAATATGTCAAATAGGTGCGTTGCTGAGGGCTATTGTAAGGAGATTAACTTTTACTTTATTGATAGTTACCTTATTATTAAACTAATTGGGCAGTTTAGTTTAACTACACATTTTTAACATTATGTAAAGCAAGGATGTGATTGTATGTTTCAAGAGGGGTTTCCAAACTATTTGAGAGACGATGTTACTAAAGCGGTTGGATCGATACCTAATAAAACTTATAATAATGTCACTATTGGTGTGTCTCAGGATATTATTCAATATTTTCAAGATAATAACGTAATTAGGTTTCCTTATCGTATCTACTACATTGATAGTTCAGATGAAGTTATAGACAATTTAAGTGAACGACAAAAGATGATTTTGCATTGCATATATTCAAGAAGTTGTGACGGGCTTGTTCGCCAAAAGCATATGTATTCGTTGCTTCAGATGGATTATGAAGATTGGGCTATTCCTTATATCGTAAAAATCTGTGATGAATATGTCGTAGAAATATTAGAAATGACTTATGATATTTTAAAAGAACAGGATACAGAACGGATTAAAAAATTTTGTATTGAAAATATTGGGGCGTTTTGCAAAAGCTATAATAGAATGATTAGCTATTGGAACGAATATTACAGATATAAATACAATAATTTTCAACAATATATTGGTAGGAAGTTATTTAGAGATTGTTTTGGTTACTCTAAATCAATGGAACGCAGGAAAAAAGAAGTTTGTGAAACAATACACTTTAACTAACGGGTGCTTTACTTTAAGAGGGTTTACCTTGCCATTTGTTAATAATAAATAATTTTGCGACGGATTTTGAAAACTTTTTAGGGGGTCTAGCTGCATGACAGAAAATGAGAAGAAACTAATGGAACAGATATATGCAAAGTTATGTGAAATGGAGAAGAAAATGGATAAGTTAGATGGTAGGTTAGATAATTTAGATAATAAGTTAGATAGGTTGGAGGGGAAAATGGATAGTTTGGAAGGTAGTTTTAAAGGACTACAAGCCACATTCGAACAGGGCTTTGCTGACGTGCATAAAGGATTAAATGAAATCATTGAAATAAATAAGCATCGAAAGACAGCAAGGGAAATCGTTGAGGGCATCGCCGGGAATGGAAAATAAAAGGAGTTTTTATAAGTCGAGAAAAAACAAATCGAAAATTTATGTGAAAGTGTTTATTCTTTATTTCATTATATTGATCCTATATGCTGTATTGTTTGAGTCTGGTAAAGAGTATATGGAGGTAAGAATAGATAATGTTCTTTTACCTCAATTATATTTGGCTGTAGGGCGTACGCTGTTGGGATTGTCGATATGGCTTCTTCCGGATAAGTTAGGTATTAAGATTCATTTTATTTGTAAAATTCTTATATATGTCATTACGATGATACCTGTGTTTATCTTTTTAGATGTGTTGGGTTTGTTGGAGTAGTAGAGTTTGATACTTCCACCCCTATTTTACTGGAAATAAAAGTAAGGGTATGACCTATCTTTACACATATCTCGGCTGAACCCCAAATGAAGACAGAAAAGGAATCCGGTTCTTTATAGAACAGATTCCTAATGTCCGCTAATCCTTGTTGCGTGATTTTGTTCCATTGCTACACACACACCGAATATACCTGACCTTCATTTTTTGGATTAGAAATGCCTTATACCAAGCCCTCATTTTGCAAAGCTAATCCATATTGCATAGCTAACACTGGTGGTAGTCCCTTCAATACGTCTGTATTTCCCCTTCTCAGTTCCGCTAGTACGTCCTGCTTTACAATGCTAGTTAAGTTAGGTGTATTCATATTTATTTTGCCTCCTTAGGTTGCTTTAAGTGTTCTGGTAAATTCCCACGAGTAGCTGAAAACATATCGTTCTTGGAAATCACTGACTTATCAAACCAACTAAAGTGTGGTTGATACTGGTCTTGTTCGAAAGAATATTCTAGTCGTGGAAACACTTCTTTTACCTTTGTATCTTCAAATATTTCATGAATATCAGGTGCAATCGAATGGTATTGTTTTTGGAACTGTTTACCCATTTCAGCTACCTCAGTAAGTAATTCATAACGGTGGCGGATGGCAAGTTCTGTCACGTTATACTCATTAGCACTAGTACGGTCTCTTCTCAGTACCTCTTGAAATACTGGAACATACGCAATCTTTAAAGCTGATCTTTTCTCATTTAATTCTTCTAACATAGAATGAATGATTTCTACTTTAGAGTTGATTCCCTTTGCCTGTGCCTTTAAATAAATACGTTCTGACAAGTTTGCATTCTCCTGGTCTAACAGAATTGCTGTCATTTCCTCTTGCATTGCTGCCAATTCCATTTGTAGTTCCTGTTCTTCTTTGTCCAGTCCCTCAGCATATTCCTTGTATTCAGCTACAATTTTCTTAGTTTCAACAAACAAATCTTTAACTTCCATTTCTCCATACCTCCATTTAGTTATTTAATTCTTTGTTCCTTTAGTTCTACAATTCTTTTCACTGATACCAGTTCTAGTTGACTGATATTCAAAGCATGAATACCGTCCATGATTTTAGCTTCATAGTGTGGCGAAAGTGGTAACTCACCACGTTCCAGCTTTGCTAGTACACTTTGGTCTATTTTGCATACCTCACCGAACTTTCCCTGAGTCATATTTCTACTTAAACGAACGTATTTAATCATTTGATAATTTACCTTTCGTTCGTGCGGTAAGCTGTTCACATTTACACCAATCATTTATCTCACCTCAGTTTCTTTAAAGTTCCTATTTTAGGAAGTCATGACAAATTAAAAATGACGCGTCATAAGACACGCCTTCACATAGGGAAATTATTCACGTAGGAAATCCTCAACAAGACTTCCACACTTACTTGTTCTTGACGACTAGGGACATTACTGGTGATAAAAACAAGTTTTTTAAATTTATTTTCAAATCAATGTCCTAATTCATTCCGTATTTGCAAGTACCTAACTGACAACACAAATTCAGTGAGGTGCTAGTACAGATGAAAGATGTAAATAGAAGTAGAAAAACGGAAGGAAATAATGGATTATTAAGTAACAAAAAAAATCAATCTGAATACCATGGCTTACATGGGGTGATGTGTTTATGAAAAATAAACGTATACCTAAAGTAACCATAATTAAAGCCACTAATCCTAACTATAAACAAGTAGCTGAAACAATCGTGAAATTATCTCAGCCTAACATAGAAACAAAGAAAGACGTTTCCTAATTGGAGACGTCTTTTTCTTTTAGCCTTATTTCAAATTCATCCACTGTATTTACAAGTTCTAGATGTTCAAACAGTAGTCTGTATACCCTATTTTGATTTTCAATGCTTTCGTTTTCAATGTTAATTAGCGAATCAACAGCGTTTTGAATAACTGCACTTCTATCATAGTCAGTCAAACTAGCAAGTAGTCGTTCATTATCTTCTAGTGCCACATTTAAATCCTTTAAATCCTTCGCTAAGGGTGGTACTAATCCTACATAATCTGCTTCAGATAAAACTCCTTTGATTAAATAGCTTTTAGCGTTTTGTATTTCAATTTGTATTTCAGCTATACGTTTTGATATATCCTTTATTTGTTCCATGACTTTAATTTTCATATCACTGGTTGTATCTATTTCTACACTTTCTATTTCTTCTCTTAATGAATCCTTATAGCTTTCAATAGCAATATAAAAGTGTGGAAGTAGTTCCTTCAATGAAATCGATTTATTAGGACATTTCTTCTCATTGTATTCACCCATAACCTTTTGGCATTTCCCCACCTGATAAGATGTAACCCCTTCTTTATTAGTCCATGATTTATGAATTGGTAACCTATTACCGCATATTCCACATACAACTAATCTATCCAGCACTGTATTGATTTTAGTATACCTGATACCTTGTGGGTTCCTGCTACGTGAACGAATCATGTTACTTATTTTTTGAAATTCTTCAATAGTTAATAATGCTGGATGTGTATCACGCACTATAACATCTTCCTCAAACATCTTACTGTAATAGTGGCTTTCACCTAAGTAAACACGATTAGCCAACATCCTTGTAATTGTACCTACGTCTTTCCATTTCTTATTAGATTTTGTGGTATACCCTAGTTGGTTAAGTTTCCCAATGATTTCAGCTATTACATATCCTTCTAATACTTTGTCTACAATAAACCTAAACGTCTTGCTTTCAATAGGGTGTGGTGTCAGTTTGTCCTTATCTTTGAAATAACCGAAAGGTAGCTTATTGACATATTTACCTTCCTTCGCACTTGCTAAAACCTTTACATTCATCCTATAAGCAAAGTTTTCAAGTTCTTGCTGATTCATAGCACCACGAATGATATTAGTTAGAAACTGATTTCTATCATTAGGGAAGATGTAGCCTTCACGTATGGAAAGGATAGCTATGTCAGTTCCCTTTAATTCTTCATACACATTCGTCTGTTCATTTACTGTACGATATAACCTTGATTCTTCCACAACAACAATTAAATCGTGCTTTCCATCTAAACAAGCATTCAGCATTTTATTGTATTCAATTCTATTTATGTCCGTTGACTTTGCAACATAATCATTATAAATCACGTAGTTGTTCCAGCCTTGATCTTTGCAGAAGTCCGTTAAACGCTTTAAATGGCTTTCAATTGTTTCTATCTCAGTCTTGCCTTGACTCTTCTTAGACTTCCTTATATACAGTGCTTTAGGCTTATCAGAGGGCTTATAGTCTGCCTGTGAGAACGGTTTATACAATTGCGTTTCACCTCATTTAATAAGTATTTATATACATTATAATAACATACTTTATCAGGCGACTTCGTTATTCAAGGTGCCCCGAAATTAACAGCGGATGCAGCTGGTTTACCAGTTTCTAGCGTCGTATCCGCAAGTGTCCCCCTCGTTATCGTTATGGGCGTTGTTACAACTTCTGTTGCTTTTTTCTTCTTACGAAAAGAATTTCATACAGGCTTATCGTTGCAAGACTCTTCTTCAGCAACTGAACCATCCAAAACTATCATTTTATTATCTCCTCACATAAAGAAATGGCTCGCCATATGTATCCCTATCGTATATATCATTGATATCCTTTGCATGATTCAATTTAAACTACAAGGAAGCGATGCAACAGCACTTATTGGCGGGACGACTGTTATTATGATTATCATTATTGCTCTCATCGCCTACAAAGGAAATGGCCTGAATAAAACGACCGATTATTTTATAGAAGGGCTCCAATTTGGATTTAAAATCTTTGGTCCAGTTATCCCAATTGCTGCACTTTTTTATTTAGGGGATAGCGGATTTGTAAAAATTATCGGGGACTATTTACCGAAAGGTTCACACGGAATCATTAACGACTTAGGAATCGCCTTATCTCAAACTGTTCCTTTAAACCAATATGTATCAGCGGGAACACTAACTATCGTTGGTGTCATAACAGGGTTAGATGGATCTGGCTTTTCCGGTATATCACTTGCTGGTTCGATTGCCAATCTTTTCGGCACAGCACTGGGGAATGGAACAGCTACATTAACAGCACTTGGGCAAATTGCTGCAATCTGGACCGGAGGCGGGACTTTGATTCCTTGGGCGCTTATTCCTGCCGCTGCCATTTGTAAAGTAGATCCATTTGAACTTGCACGCCGAAACTTTTTACCAGTTATAATTGGCTTAATTGTCACCACAATCGTTGCGATGTTTATTCTATAAAGTAAGCAGGTGTTCTCTTGCTTACTTTTTTATTGTGAAATCAATCATTTATTACGGACTTTCAAAAGGGATTATGTATATGTTAGCGAAGTTATATTAGGAGAGTATTTATTTCAAAACGTTTACGAGAAACAGATTACTTCCATTCGAAAAGGGGACATAACTATGAATGAATTGATTTTCGTCTTATTAATTTGTCCATTACTTATCTTTATCGTTTCTGTTATTGGAACCCGCAAGACGCAAACATATTACGTAATGCCAATTGTAACGTTTGCTAGTTTTTTAATACTAGGTGTCATCGCTTTTACTCCAAAATTTTTCTTTTGGATTGGCATGTATAGCATTTTCTCATTTATTGTTTCTTATATGACTCTCTTGTTTGTGAAAGGATATGAATTTGTAGAAAGCACTAAGTAGTTAGTAGTAAGGGGCTTTGATATTGATGGGAATTTGCTTGAATTTATATAAAAAGACGACCGCGTTCCCCCGCAGTCGTCTTTTTTCATATTACGCTGTGATCCAAGCTTCGTTAGCTGGATTTTTACGCCACTCTTGTAATTTTTTCGTTTCAGCTTGTCCGATCATACCTTTTTCTGCTGCTACTTCAGTTAATGCACTGTAGTCGCTTAAAGAGTATGATGCTACGTTAGCTGCTTCTAGTTTTTCTTTTCCTGCTTCTAACTCGTATGTGAAGATTGATACGATTCCTAATACTTCACAGCCTGCTTCGCGAAGTGCTTCTACACATGTAATTGCACTACCACCAGTTGAAATTAAGTCTTCTACTACTACAACTTTTTGACCTTTTTCAGCTTTTCCTTCAATTTGATTCCCTTTACCGTGGCCTTTTGCTTTACTACGTACGTAGCACATTGGTAAATTCATACGATCGCTTACCCATGCAGCGTGCGCAATACCAGCAGTTGCTGTTCCTGCAATAACCTCTACAGTTGGGAAGTGCTCTTTAATTAACTCTTCTAATCCAGCTGCAATCGCTTGACGTACTTTTGGATAAGATAAAGTTAAACGGTTATCACAATAAATTGGTGATTTCATACCTGAAGACCAAGTGAATGGATCATTCGGTTGTAAAAATACTGCTCCAATTTCTAATAAATGCGATGCGATTTCTTTTTTCATACTGTTACACCTTCCCACTGTTGTTTTACTGTTTTATACGCTTCAAGCGGATTTTCTGCTTTTGTAATACTACGCCCAACTACGATGTAGCTTGAGCCAAGTTCCCTCGCACGTTTCGGTGTTGCTACGCGCACCTGATCATTCACATCATCGCTTGCAAGACGGATCCCCGGTGTTACTGTTACAAATTCATTCCCGCATACTTCACGTAATTTTGGAACTTCAAGCGTTGAGCAAACAACGCCATCAAGTCCACTTTCTTTCGTTAATTTTGCATAATGAGCAACCGCTTCTTCTAACGTTTTCTCAATGCCGATCTCTTTTTTCATCATAGCTTCCGAAGTGCTTGTTAGTTGTGTAACTGCAATACAAATCGGTCTCTCTTTTCCTTCTTGCTTACCTTCCTCTAATCCCTCAATCGCAGCTTTCATCATACTGCTTCCCCCAGCAGCATGAACATTTACCATATCAACATCTAGACTAGCTAGGCTACGCATAGCGCTTTTTACTGTATTCGGAATATCATGAAGTTTTAAATCTAGAAAGATTTTATGTCCTTTTTCTTTTAAGTACGTAATAATCGCAGGGCCTTCTTTGTAAAATAACTCCATACCAACTTTGACAAATAACTCTTCCCCTTCAAAGTGGCGCAAGAATTGTTCTACATCTTGTTTCCCCGGAAAATCTAGTGCAACGATTAACGACTGTGACATGTTTGCTTCCAGCTCCTTCCTTGACATTCCGAAATGTGATCAAATCCTAATTCATCTAGTAATGCTGGTAACTCTTCAATAATTGTCGGACATACGAACGGATCTATGAAGTTCGCTGTACCTACTGCAACTGCGCTTGCACCAGCGTAGAAGAACTCAATTACATCTTCTGCTGACTCAATACCACCCATTCCGATAATTGGAATGTTAACCGCTTGGCTTACTTCATGTACCATACGAATTGCTACTGGCTTAATCACAGGACCTGATAGTCCGCCCGTACGGTTTGCTAAAATTGGTTGGGCTGTTTTTAAATCTAGACGCATACCAAGCAATGTATTAATCATCGTTAAACCATCTGCACCTGCATTTTCAATCGCTTTTGCAATTTCCACAATGTTTGCCACGTTCGGTGACAATTTCACGTATACAGGTACTTCAGAAACCTCTTTTACTCGCTTCGTTAAATCAGCAGCAATTTCAGGATTTGTACCAAAAGCGATACCACCTGTTTTTACGTTCGGACAAGAAATATTTAATTCTAGTGCATGGACATTAGGCGCTTTAGAAATTTCCTTTGCAACTGCTACGTAATCCTCAGCTTGTGAGCCCGCAACATTCGCAATGATTGGAAGATCAAATTGTTCTAACCATGGTAATTCAGAATTCATTACTTTTTCTAAACCTGGGTTTTGAAGTCCGATTGCATTTAACATGCCGCCTGGTGTTTCAGCAACACGAGGCGTCGGATTTCCATAACGTGGTTGTTCTGTCGTCGCTTTAATCATGATTGATCCTAGTACACTTAAATCGTAAAACTGTGCATATTCACGACCAAATCCAAAGCATCCAGATGCTGGTATAATTGGATTTTTTAATGACAATCCTGGTAATTCAACTTGCAATCTGTTCATAGTACAACCTCCCCAATTGGAAATACCGGTCCGTCGCTACACACCTTCTTATAAGAATGTCCACTTGGATCTTCTTGTAAGTGGCATACACATGCGAAACAAGCTCCAATACCACAACCCATACGTTCTTCTAATGAAATATAGGCTTTTTTCTCTTTGTAACGTCCTTCTAATGCACGAAGCATCGCTAACGGGCCACATGAATAAAGAATGTCAAAGTCGATTCCGTAATTATCAATTACATCTGTAACAAATCCCTTTGTACCGTGTGTGCCGTCTACTGTTGCAACGTACGTATCACCAAGTTCTGCAAATTTTTCTTCATAGAAAACAACATCTTTCGTTTGAAAACCTAAGATGTGAATCACACGTACACCTTTTGCAACGAGGCGCTGTGATAATTCATAAAGTGGTGGTACCCCAATTCCCCCGCCTACTAATAAAGCCGTTTGTCCTGTTTCTGCTTCTTCTACAGGAAAACCGTGTCCTAGTGGTCCTAGTACATCTACCATTTCACCTTGTTTTCTAGTTGCTAATGTTTTTGTCCCTTGTCCTTCCGCACGATATAGCATTGTAAACTCGTTCTTCTCTTGATCTACATTACAAATACTAATCGGGCGGCGCAGAAGGGGCGCAATGCCCTCTGCTACCTTAATGTGTACAAACTGCCCTGGTTCGTTCATTTGCTGTACTAACGTTCCTTGAAGCACTAATTCGTAAATGTTTTTTGCGATTTCTTTTTGGTTAACGACGATCATATTTTGCTTTTGCATCATGCATGTACCACCTCGTGACGCTTTGTTTGCGTAATTTCTTTCATTGAATGAGCTGAGAATGTCATAGATTCTAATACTCGTAAGATTGCTCTCGTTGTATCAAGTGATGTTAAGCAAGCCACACCGTTTTCTACTGATTCACGGCGAATGCGGAAACCATCACGCGCTGGTTGTTTTCCTTTTGTTAATGTATTGATTACAAACTGTGCTTTTCCTTGGCGAATAATATCTAGTAAGTTGTAGTCTTCAGAATCAATTTTGTTTACAACTTGTACTGGGATATTTTGCTCTGCTAATGTTTGTGCCGTTCCAGCTGTTGCTAATAAGTTATAGCCGATTTCATGGAAACGTTTTGCAATTTCCATCGCCTCTTCTTTATCTTTATCCGCTACAGTGATGATTACGGATCCGTGCGTTGGGATGTTAATTCCTGAGGCAACTAGCCCTTTGTATAATGCTTTTTCAAGCGTTAAGTCTTTCCCCATTACTTCCCCTGTTGATTTCATTTCAGGTCCTAATGTTGTATCAACTGAGCGTAGTTTCGCAAATGAGAATACTGGTGCTTTTACATACACTTCTTTCTCTTCTGGGTGATAGCCCGTTCCGTATCCTTGCTCTATTAGGTTTTGACCTAAAATAACTTTCGTTGCAACATTCGCCATCGGTACGCCTGTAATTTTACTTAAGAATGGTACTGTACGGCTCGCACGTGGGTTTACTTCAATTACATACACTTGATCTTTGAATACTACAAACTGGATATTTAGTAACCCAACAATGTTTAATCCTTTTCCAAGTGCAATTGTATGTTCAATAATTTGTTCTTTTAGTTCGTCAGATAAGCTTTGTGGTGGATATACTCCAATTGAATCCCCAGAGTGAACTCCAGCGCGTTCAATATGTTCCATAATACCTGGAATGAACACATTCTCACCGTCTGAAATTGCATCTACTTCAATTTCTTTACCAACCATGTAACGGTCGATTAATACCGGATGCTCTGCATGAACTTTAACTGCATTTTTCATGTAGTGCAGTAGTTCTTCTTGACGATATACGATTTCCATCGCACGTCCACCTAGTACGTAAGATGGTCTTACTAATACTGGGTAACCAATTTCTTCAGCGATTGCTACCGCTTGTTCTACAGTTGTTGCTGTTTTACCAACTGGTTGTGGGATTCCTAATTTTGTTAATGCAGCTTCGAATTTATCTCGATCTTCTGCGCGGTCTAAATCTTCAAGTGATGTTCCTAAAATTTTCACACCGTGTTCTTCTAATTTCGCCGCTAAGTTAATTGCCGTTTGTCCACCGAATTGTACGATAACACCTTCTGGCTTTTCTAAATCGATAATGTGCATTACATCTTCAATCGTTAATGGTTCAAAGTATAATTTGTCAGAAATACTGAAGTCTGTTGAAACTGTTTCTGGGTTGTTATTTACAATGATTGCCTCATATCCAGCTTCTTTAATTGCCCATACAGAGTGAACTGTTGCGTAGTCAAACTCAACACCTTGACCGATACGGATTGGACCAGACCCTAGTACAACCACACTCTTACGATCTGTTATAACCGATTCATTCTCGTCACCGTATGTGCTGTAGTAGTAAGGTGTTGCAGATTCAAACTCTGCCGCACAAGTATCTACCATTTTATAAACAGGAGTCATATTACTTTCTTTACGCATATCGTAAATTTCACGCTCTGTTTTGTTCCAAGCATTGGCGATGTAATGATCACTGAATCCCATTTCTTTTGCAGATTGTAACACTTCCATATTTCCTGCATTTTCTTTTACTTCGTGTTCCATGTTTACGATGTTTTCAATTTTTTGTAAGAAGAAGAAGTCCATTTCACACCATGAATTAATTTCTTCTTTCGTTACACCTTGACGGATTGCTTCTGCTACAACGAACAGACGCTCATCGTCAGCTTTTATAATACGTTTTTTCATTGTTTCTTTATCAAGTTCTTTTAAATGGTCTAATTCTAAGTGATAAATCCCTAGCTCTAAAGAACGAACCGCTTTTAATAATGATTGCTCTAAGTTACGTCCAATTGACATAACTTCACCAGTTGCCTTCATTTGTGTACCAAGCGTTCTGTTTGCTGATTCGAACTTATCAAATGGCCAACGTGGAATTTTTGAAACGACATAGTCTAATGCTGGCTCGAAGCAAGCGTATGTTTTTTGTGTTACTGGATTTACAATTTCATCTAATGTTAAACCGACTGCAATTTTCGCTGCTAACTTCGCAATTGGATATCCAGTTGCTTTAGATGCTAGTGCAGATGAACGACTCACACGCGGATTTACTTCGATTACATAGTATTGGAAGCTATGCGGATCTAGTGCAAGCTGAACGTTACAGCCACCTTCGATTCCTAATGCACGAATAATTCGTAATGAAGTGTTTCGTAACATTTGATACTCACGGTCACTTAATGTTTGACTCGGTGCTACAACGATTGAATCACCTGTGTGAACCCCAACTGGATCGATATTTTCCATGTTACATACTACAATCGCGTTATCATTCGAATCACGCATTACTTCATATTCAATTTCCTTACAACCAGCAATGCTCTTTTCTAATAAACATTGTGTTACTGGACTATGTTTTAATCCACCTGATACGATTTCAATTAGTTCTTCTTCATTACTACAGATTCCGCCACCTGTTCCCCCCATTGTAAATGCTGGGCGAACAATAACTGGATAACCAATTTCTTTTACAAATTCATGTGCTTCTTCTAGCGTATGAATAATGGTACTAGATGGAATTGGTTCATTTAATTCCTGCATTAATGTACGGAATAAATCACGATCTTCCGCTTGCTCAATTGCTGATAATTTTGTTCCTAAAATTTCAACTCCGCATTCTTCAAGTATGCCTGATTTCGCAAGTTCAACAGCCATATTTAGGCCTGTTTGACCACCTAATGTTGGTAGGATTGCATCTGGACGTTCTTTACGAATGATACGGCTTACGAATTCTAATGTTAATGGTTCTATATATACTTTATCTGCTGTTGCAGTATCTGTCATAATTGTTGCTGGGTTAGAGTTAACAAGGATTACTTTGTAACCTTCTTCTCTAAGAGATTGACAAGCTTGTGTACCAGAGTAATCAAACTCTGCTGCTTGCCCAATTACAATTGGTCCTGATCCGATTACTAAAATTGTGTTAATGTCTAGGCGTTTTGGCATAACTCTTCCCCTTCTTTCTTGAAGTTTTCAATCATTTCTAAGAAATCTTCGAATAAATCATTTGCATCTTCTGGTCCCGCTGAAGCTTCTGGATGGTATTGTACTGTAAATGCTGGAAACTTCGTATGACGAAGACCTTCTACTGTTCCATCATTTAAAGCAACATGTGTAATTTCAAGATTTGTATTTTCAACTGACTCTTCTTCTACTGCGTATCCATGGTTTTGAGAAGTAATTGCTACTTTTCCAGTTGCAAGATTTTTTACTGGATGATTTAAACCACGATGACCGAACTTCAACTTACTTGTATTTGCACCAGATGCTAATGCGAATAACTGATGTCCTAAGCAAATCCCGAATAAAGGAACTTTACCGATAATGTCTTTTAACATTTCAATTGCTTCTGGTACATCTTTTGGATCCCCAGGTCCATTACTTAACATAATTCCATCTGGGCTAAGGCGTAAAATCTCTTCTGCTGTTGTATTGTAAGGTACTACAATTACATCACAGTCACGCTTATTTAATTCTCTTAAAATACCATGTTTCATTCCGAAGTCTACAAGTACAACTCGATGACCACGGCCTGGGCTTGGGTATGGGTCTTTCGTTGATACGCGTTTTACATGATCTGTAAATACTGTCGCTTTTAATTGGCTCACAATGTACTCTACATCTGCATCCATGTTACAAAGTCGTCCGCGTAATGTACCGTATTGACGAATTTTTCTCGTTAATTTTCTCGTATCAATTCCTGCTAATCCTGGAATGTTTCTTTCTTTTAAGTAATCATTTAACGAAATTTCATTACGGAAGTTTGATGGATGATCACAAATTTCATTTACGATTAAACCATTTACAGATGGGTGAATGGATTCAAAATCGTCACGGTTAATGCCGTAGTTTCCGATTAATGGGTACGTAAATGTTACGATTTGACCGCAATATGATGGATCAGATAATGTTTCTTGATATCCAGTCATTCCTGTTGTAAATACAACCTCACCTGACTTTTCGATTTCGCCTCCGAAACCTTTTCCAATTAATACTGTTCCATCTTCTAAGATAAGTTGTCTTTTCATACTAATGCACTCTCCTTTTGCCATGCGATCTTACCGCCAACGATTGTCATTACCGGCCATCCTTGGCATTTCCAACCTGCGAATGGTGTATTTTTTCCTTTTGATAAGAAAGTTTTTGGATCAATCTCTTCTTCTTGTTCTAAATCAATGATTGTAATATCAGCTACTCTACCTTCTTTCAGGCGACCTGCTTCTAAACCGAATGTATCAGCTGGTTTTTCTGTTAAGAATTGAATTAACTGTTCTAATGTAATAATTCCTTTTTTCACAAGGTTTGTGTATAGAAGTGGGAATGCTGTTTCAAAACCAGTAATTCCGAATGGTGCTCTTTCAATTCCTTGTGCTTTCTCTTCCGCTGTATGCGGTGCATGGTCAGTTGCGATCATATCGATCGTTCCATCTAATAGCCCTTCAATTAACGCTGCGTGGTCTTCTTTTCCACGAAGCGGTGGGTTCATTTTAAAGTTAGGATCAGCTGATGGGATATCATCTTCACATAACACTAAGTGATGCGGTGTTACTTCTGCTGTTACTTTAATTCCAGCACGTTTTGCATCACGGATTACACGTACAGACCCTTTCGTACTTACGTGACATACGTGATAGTGACAATCTGCCGCCTCAGCAAGCAGTATATCCCTTGCAATATGTACAGATTCACATACTGATGGGATACCGTTTAATCCGTGTTTCTCAGAAAACTTCCCTTCATGTACACAACCTTTATTAATAAGTGTATTTTCTTCACAGTGTGCAACTACTGCCATATTCAACTTCGCTGCACGCTTCATAGCAGCTAGCATCATGCTCGCATCTTGTACGCCTACTCCATCATCAGTGAAAGCGAATGCTCCAAGCTCTTTTAACGTTTCGAAATCTGTCATTTCAGAACCTGCTTGACGTACTGTAATTGCTCCATATGGTAATACATTTACGTGTGCTTTTTCTTTAATACGTTTTTGTAAGTCTTCCATATGTTCCCTGCAATCTGGTACTGGACGTGTATTTGGCATTGCGCAAATTGTAGTGAATCCACCTTTTGCCGCTGCTAGTGTGCCTGTTGCAATTGTTTCTTTATGTTCACCACCTGGCTCACGAAGATGTACATGTACATCTACTAATCCAGGTGCGATTAACTTTCCGTTCACATCGATTACTTCAGCATTATCTGCCGTAATATTTTCTGCTACTTTCGCAATTTTACCGTCTTGTACGAGAAGATCTGTTGCTACGATTATTCCTTCTTCATTCATATAACGACCATTTTTAAACAAATAATTCATGTTTCATTCCTCCTAATACATTTGGTAAGGCGCGTTTTAGTACAGCCATTCTTACGTAAACTCCATTTTCCATTTGTTTAAATATGCGTGAACGCTCACACTCAACAAGTTCACTTGCAATTTCCACATCCCGGTTGAAAGGAGCTGGATGCATAATAATGCTTCCTTCTTTCATACGTTTTTCTCTTTCAAGCGTTAATCCGTGTTTTTCATGATACTCTTTCATAATGTCTGTTTCATAATGATCATGACGCTCATGCTGTACACGAAGTAACATCATTACATCAACTTCTGGAACTAGCTCATCTAAGTTTTTGTACGTTCCAAATGTGTTTTTTTCATCTTTCCACTCTTCTGGGCTTGCAAAATAAATCGTTGCCCCAAGCTTCGTTAATGTTTCAGCATTGGATCGTGCTACTCGGCTATGGCGAATATCTCCAACAATTGCAATCTTTAAACCTTCAAAACTTCCAAACTCTTGTTTAATTGTTAGAAGGTCGAGCAGACATTGCGTTGGATGATTTCCGCATCCATCTCCAGCATTTAAGATTGGAATGTTTACTTGATCTTTTAGCTCATCGAAGTAACGATCTTGCTCGTGGCGGATGACTACCGCTTTTGTTCCGATTGATTCCAGTGTTTTTATCGTGTCGTATAACGTTTCTCCTTTTTGTACGCTAGATGAATCTGCTGAAAAGTTTAATACGTCAAGTCCTAATCTCTTCTCAGCAACTTCGAAGCTAAATCTCGTTCTCGTACTATTCTCAAAGAACAAGTTCGCAACAAAAGTTTGCTCTGTTGTTTTACTCTCTTTCCCATTCGCGAAATCTTCTGCGTCTTTTAGGATTTCTGAAATTTCTAGTTCCGATAATTCACTCATCGTTAACAAATGGCTCATCGTCATCCCTCGTCTTTCTAATTTTTATGATAGCATTTATGGATATTTATAACAACATTTGCATAAAAATACCCTAGTCATGTGAGACTAGGGTGCAAGGAAGAAGCCACCCTTTTCTGTCTCACAGGACTGAATTAAAAGGTTGTTTTTATGAAGCAATCTGCTTAGATTGTTTTATTTGTTTCGTTTCTGGTAGTAGTAGATTTAACAGTACACCTACAATTGCTGCTAGTGCCATTCCTTCTACTTGGAACGATTCTCCTACGTGAAGTACCGCTCCGCCAATACCAATTACTAGTATAACTGATGCAATCATTAAGTTTCGTTTGTCACTTAAATCTGTTCTATCATCTACCATCATGCGTAAACCACTTGATGCGATTACACCGAATAGTAAGATTGATACACCACCCATAACTGGTGTTGGAATCGAGTGGATCAGTGCTGAAATCTTCCCGATAAATCCAAACATGATTGCGAATACTGCTGAACCGATGAATAAGTATACACTATACGCTCTCGTAATTGCTAGCACACCGATGTTTTCACCGTATGTTGTATTCGGTGGTCCACCGATTAGTGATGCGATTAATGTTGCTACCCCATCCCCAAAGATTGAACGGTGTAAACCTGGTTTTTCAATTAAATCTCTTTTAATAACATTTCCAAGTACAATTTGATGTCCGATATGTTCTGAAATTGTTACTAGTGCTACTGGCACCATTAAGAGTACAATCTTCCACGAAAACTCTGGTGTGTATGTTACAAACGGTACTGTGAAATCAGGTACGACAAACCATTTCGCCTCAGCTACCGGTTTTAAATCTACTAGCCCTTGGAAGTAAGCGAAGATATATCCGCCGATGATTCCAAGTAACACCGGTATGATGCTGAAAAATCCTCTTCCAAATATGGAGCAAATGATTGTAATTGCTAATGTTACTAGTGCTACTGAAAAGTGTGTAATGCTATACTTACCATCCGCACCGTTCATCGCCATGTTCACTGCTGTATGTGCTAAAGCTAAACCGATTACCATTACTACCGGACCAACTACGATTGGCGGCAGTAATTTCATAATCCACGCTGATCCAGATTTCTTAATTCCGATTGAAATTAAGATGTACACCATTCCTGCAAGTAAGCCACCAAGCATCGCTGCTCCGGGGCCACCTGCTGTTTTTGCTGCAATAATCGGTGCGATAAAGGCGAATGATGATCCTAAATACGCAGGTACTTGACCTTTCGTTATAAGAAGAAACGCTAGCGTTCCTAATCCACTTGATATTAACGCTACTGACGGATTCAATCCTGTTAAAAATGGAACAAGCACTGTTGATCCAAACATCGCGAACAAATGTTGTATACTTAAAAATAACCATTTTCCCGGTTTCGGTACTTCATTAACGTCTAACACTGGCTTTTGTTCCATTGTTACATCCTCCTTCAGTTTAAATCTTTGCAATAAAAAAACTCTTTGTGCCTGTGCACAAAGAGTCCTATACTTTCGTATGCCAAATTCGACATATGAAAGCCAAGACCCTTTGGCAGCCTCACAGGACTACATTTAAAAGGGCTTTACTTATCGTATATACTTACTCGATCTTGTTGATCTGTCTCTTGCAAATCAACTTCGATACGCTCTTCACTTGATGTTGGAATGTTCTTTCCTACATAATCAGCGCGAATTGGTAATTCACGATGTCCTCTATCTACAAGGACAGCTAATTGAATTTGTGATGGTCTTCCTAAATCCATAAGAGCATCCATCGCAGCTCGAACTGTTCTTCCTGTATACAATACATCATCTACAAGGATTACTTTTTTCTTCGTAATATCTACTGGAATATCTGAACCTTTTACTAGTGGTTCTTTATTCTTTGATTGAAGTGTTAAGTCATCACGATATAAAGTTATATCTAACTCTCCTACTTCCATCTCTTTTCCTTCAATCTGACCAATTCGTTCTGCCAAACGTTGTGCAATAAAAATTCCACGTGTTTTAATTCCGACAAGAACACAATTATCCACACCTTTATTTCGTTCCACAATTTCATGACTAATTCGTGTTAAAGCGCGGCGAATCATTTGGTCATCTAAAACGACAGCTTTTTCCTGCATGCTCTACACCTCCAAGCTATTTTTCTTGCGTGAGAGTAATGGTATAAAAAAAGTCCTCTCAGCGTGTGCGAGAGGACTTTTGAAAAAAGGGTACAACATACCCTAAGTATTTCAAACCGTTACCTTCTCAACCTCACGGGGCTGTGTTAAAGGATCATTATTTAACTGTTGTCAGTATCTCAGTTTTCTCATGATTTGTCAATACTATTTCCGTAAAATATTTAAAGTCTCTTCAAACACTTCTGGAATCGGTGCCTCAAACTGAATATATTCACCAGTACGAGGGTGGTCAAATCCTAAAATACCTGCATGAAGTGCCTGTCCATTCATGTCTAATGTTTTCTTTGGTCCATACTTTGGATCTCCTGCAAGTGGATAGCCAATATATTTCATATGAACACGAATTTGGTGTGTACGTCCTGTTTCTAAGCGACATTCTACAAGTGTGAAATCTTTGAAACGCTCTAACACTTGGAAATGCGTAACAGCATGCTTACCATTTTCATCAACTGTCATACTTTGACGTTCTTTCTTATCACGAGCAATCGGAGCATCAATCGTTCCCTTATCATGCGGAATAACACCGTGTACAATCGCTTTGTAACGTCTTGTTACTGTTTTTGCTACAAGTTGATTTACAAGTGATTCGTGTGCCATATCATTTTTAGCAACCATTAATAGGCCAGATGTATCTTTATCAATACGATGCACGATACCAGGACGCATTACACCGTTAATGCCTGATAAATCTGTACAATGATGCATAAGACCATTCACAAGTGTGCCACTTGTATGACCTGGTGCTGGATGTACAACCATACCACGTGGCTTATTTACAACAAGTACATCTGCATCTTCATAATAAATTTCTAAGTTCATATCTTCCGCTTGAATATCTAACTCTTCCGGATCAGGAATCGTTACTGTAATTTCATCATTTTCTTTAACTTTATAATTTACTTTTACCGATTTCCCATTCACTGTTACAACATCATCTTTAATCCATTGCTGTACTTGTGAACGTGACCATTCACTGTTAATTTCTGCAACGAATTTATCGATTCGCTCACTTTTTTGTTCTTCTGCAACTGTTACCTGTACTACTTCACTCATTCAATTACTCCTTCGTTTTCTTGCCTTCTAATAATGTTTGAATAATAATTAATACAACACCAATACATAACGCTGAATCAGCTACATTGAATACTGGATAGTTGTACGAGAAAATATACACGTGAATAAAATCCACTACTTCTTGTCTAAATACACGATCAATAAAGTTACCAATTGCTCCACCTAAAATTAGACCTAATGAAATTCCTAGAAGCTTGTCTGTTTGTGCATATTTTTTCATATACATTACGATAAATACTACAAAGACAACCGTAATAATGTAGAAAAACCACATTTTATTTTCTAAAATCCCCCAGGCAGCTCCTCTATTTCGATGTGATGTTATGTATAATACATTATCGATTATCGGAATGCTCATACCCAATTCCATGTTCTTTACAATTAGCCACTTCGATATTTGATCGATGGCAATGACAAATAACGCTATTACATAATATATCATTTTCATTTCCCCCACAAAGACAGTGTACCTCAAAATTTTAGCATAGCTGCTACCTTTTCACAATGAACCTTTATAGAAGAATAAAATAAATTAAAAAAAGGTAATATAATATCGTTGTGCGTATTCATACATTTACCTTTTCATAGAAAAATTCATGAATCGTACGGGCAGTCGGCATTGTTTTCATTTGCTTTGTCGAAATTACTCTCCCCGTCTCTTCACAAATACCGTACATATCTATTTCCATTTTAAATAATGCGCGTTCTACATCCTTTAAGTCCTCTTTTATATCATGTAATAGCAATTTTTTCTTTATCTCTTCCTTAATTTCATATCCAAGCTCTTGGCTGAACTCAGCATCATATTTGTGCATTACTTCTTTAGCTAGTCTCTCTTGCAACTCTTTTCTCATCAATTGCAATTCTTCTTTTATTTCCATGTAAATTTCATTCACGTGTACATTCCTCCTAGCTGTAATGTACAGTTAGTGTGTCCGAAATTTATTTGCTTACCTCACACACATTTTTCCTTCACAGGAAAGAGCCTGAAAGTTATTTCGATATACCATCAATAAAAAAACTGACTGCATCAATAGCAGTCAGTTTTTTTATTATTTTACATAGTTTTCTTTAACAACTGATGCACAACGCTCACATAATGTTTCATGTTCAGCATCTTTACCAATTGTTTCTGAAACTACCCAACAACGTTCGCATGTTTCACCAGTTGCTTGAGAAACGACAACCGCTGTATGCTCATACTTAGGCGCATCTGCTGGAGCTTCTTCCATCATACCACCAAGTTTATATTCAGAAACGATGAATAATTGCTTCAAGTCTTCGCTAATAGACTCTAACATTACTTTCATTTCTGCAGTTGGATAAAGAGTAATGCTCGCATTTAATGACTTACCAATTACTTTCTCATTACGAGCTACTTCTAACGCTTTTAATACGTCATCACGTAATGTCATAAATGCATCCCATTTCGCTTTTAACGCTTCCGAACCCTCTACTTCTGTAGCTTCCGGCATGTTAGTTAACTGTACGCTTTCTTCTGTTACACCTGGAACATATGGCCATACTTCATCAGCTGTATGAGGTAAGATTGGTGTTACAAGTTTCGTTAATGCAACAAGAACGTCATATAATACAGTTTGAATTGCACGACGATCCGCGTGATTTGCACCTTCAATGTATAAAATGTCTTTTGCAAAGTCTAAGTAGAATGAACTTAGATCAATTGTACAGAAGTTGTGAATAGCATGATATACAGCAGCAAAGTCATATGTTTCATATGCTTCTTTTACTTTTGTAATTAAGTCATTTAACTTCACTAACATGTAACGATCTACTTCACGAAGTTCAGCTACCGCTACTGTGTTTTCACTTGGCTTAAAGTCATCTAAGTTGCCTAATAAGAAACGGAATGTGTTACGGATTTTACGATACACTTCTGCTACTTGTTTTAAAATATCATCTGAAATACGTACGTCAGATTGATAGTCAACAGATGATACCCATAAACGTAAAATATCTCCGCCTAATTGATCCATAATTTTCTTCGGTACGACGATGTTTCCAATCGACTTACTCATTTTACGTCCTTCACCATCTAGTACGAAACCATGGCTTAGTACGCCTTTATATGGAGCTTTACCTGTTACAGCAACTGCTGTTGATAATGAAGAGTTAAACCAACCACGATATTGGTCAGATCCTTCTAAATATAAATCAGCTGGACGTTGTAAGTCATCGCGCTCTTCTAATACCGCTTGGTGAGATGAACCTGAGTCGAACCATACATCCATGATATCTGTTTCTTTACGGAATTCACCATTTGGGCTACCTGGATGTGTAAATCCTTCTGGTAATAAATCTTTCGCTTCACGCTCAAACCATACGTTAGAACCGTGTTCACGGAATAAATCTGCTACATGGTTAATTGTTTCATCTGTAATAATTGGATCACCATTCTCAGCATAGAATACAGGAATTGGCACACCCCATGCACGCTGACGAGAAATACACCAGTCACCACGGTCACGAACCATGTTATGAAGACGAGTTTCGCCCCATGCTGGTACCCATTTCGTTTCCGCAACAGCTTCTAATAACTCTTTACGGAATGCTTCAATAGATGCAAACCACTGTGCTGTCGCACGGAAAATAATTGGTTTTTTCGTTCTCCAATCATGTGGGTATGAATGCGTAATGAATGTTAGTTTCAGTAACGCGCCTACTTCTTCTAATTTTTCTGTAATTGGCTTGTTAGCTTTATCATAGAATAAGCCTTCAAATCCAGGTGCTTCATTTGTTAATACACCTTTATCATCAACTGGGCAAAGTACTTCTAATCCATACTTTTTACCAACAACGAAGTCATCTTCCCCATGTCCTGGTGCTGTATGAACACAACCTGTACCTGCATCTGTTGTTACGTGATCTCCTAGCATAACTAATGAATCACGCTCGTAGAATGGGTGTTTTGCAACTGTATACTCAAGTTCGCTACCTTTTACCGTTTTCACAACTTCAGCTTTTTCCCACTCTAACGTTTTTGCAACTGTCTCAAATAATTCAGAAGCGATAATATATTTCTCGTCATTTACTTTTACAATGCTATATTCAAGCTCTGGATGAACAGAAATACCTAAGTTCGCAGGTAATGTCCAAGGAGTTGTTGTCCAAATGATAAATTTCTCATCACCTTCTAATACGTTCTTTCCGTCTTTTACAGGGAACGCTACATAAATAGATGCTGATTTTTTATCTTGGTATTCAATTTCAGCTTCTGCTAAAGCAGACTCACTTGTTGGAGACCAGTAAACTGGTTTTTGCCCTTTATAGATGTAACCTTTTTTCGCCATATCACCAAACACTTTAATTTGTTGTGCTTCATAAGCTGGCTCTAAAGTAATATATGGATTATCCCAATCTGCACGTACACCTAGGCGCTTAAATTGTTCACGTTGACGTTCTACTTGTTCATATGCATACTCTGCACATAACTTACGGAACTCAGCAACTGTCATTTCTTTACGTTTTACACCTTTATTCGTTAACGCTTGTTCGATTGGTAAACCGTGCGTATCCCAACCTGGAACATATGGTGCACTGAAACCAGTCATTGACTTATAGCGAACAATAAAGTCTTTTAACACTTTATTTAATGCATGTCCCATATGAATGTCACCATTCGCATATGGAGGTCCATCATGCAACACAAATAAAGGACGGCCTTTTGTATGTTCTTGTACTTTTTCATAAATATTCATTTCAGCCCATTTTTCTTGCATTGCAGGCTCACGTTTTGGTAAATTCCCACGCATTGGGAACTCTGTTTTTGGCATCAGTAATGTATTTTTGTACTCCATGCTCAATTCCTCCTTACATGTATAAAAGAAATACTTAAAAAACGGAATAAAAAAGAGACCTTCTCATCCCAAAAAGGGACGAGAAAGTCTCCCGCGGTACCACCCTAGTAGATTCTATACATATGTATAAAACCCTCTTTATATTCTTAACGCGAATACACGCCTACGCTTACTCTATTTGTTCAGCGCGGAACTCCAGGGTGATATTCCCACTAATCTCCTTATCCTGAGCTTACACCGTCCTCAGTTCGCTATATAAGGTTTGAAAAGGTACTTATCCCTATCTTCGTTTTTCTTAATAAATATGTTGTTTAAAATTATATGTAATAATGAGAAAAACGTCAAGCTTACACTGTTTCTTCTTTTTTCAACAGCTCATCTACTTCGTCTTCTAACTCAATTAGTTTATCCCAATCATCGTTGTTTAGCATTTCAAGCTGTGTCTCTAATAACATACGGAAACGAGTTCGGAATACTTTCGCTTGTTTCTTTAGCTCTTCAATATCAAAAGCAACTTTTCTTGATTTTACTAAAGCTTCGTTAATGATACGATCTGCATTTTTTTCAGCTTCACGTACGATTAATTTCGCTTCTTTTTGCGCATTACGTTTTACTTCTTCCGCTGCTTCTTGTGCAACAACGATAGATTTGTTTAACGTATCTTCAATGTTAGAAAAATGATCTAACTTTCCTTCTAATTGCGCAACTTTTTCTTCTAAAGCTTTTTTCTCACGAATGACTAATTCATAATCTTTGATAATTTGATCAAGAAACTCATTTACTTGATCTTCATCATAGCCACGGAATCCGCGACCAAATTCTTTGTTATGAATATCTAATGGTGTTAACGGCACAACGCCACCTCCAAGTAGTTATCTAAATTTCCTCTTTCAATTATATCTTTTCTTCGACAAAATAGGAGGATTTCCTTCTAAAAAACCAATCATTTTAGTATACCATACAAAATTCTCCATTTGTCGCGTTTTGTTCTACCTTCTACAGAAAACAATTTACTTCGCCCATATCCTCTCACCGAAAACACATCTCCTGGATAACATTCATAAGAAGTTTGCTCTACTGTTTTCCAATTGACTTTTACTAAACCATTTTTTATGAAAGGTTGCACTTTCTGTCTGGATATATGTAACATTTCAGCCAACATAACATCTAAGCGAAGTGAAGAAACCGTTCCAGATTTCTCTCCCCACGTTTCATGAGTCTGTAGAATTTGTTCTCCTTGTACTGCTGATAAGGAGACTTTTACTTTCCCTATTGCTTGTAAGTTCATCTCAATGTAAGATACGATTTCTTTCGCAACTACAATTTGGGCACGATTTTCTTGAAGCAAAATATCACCACATTTTTCTCTCGTTAAACCAAGTGACATAAATGTACCTAATATTTGCCTATGTTCTAGCGTATAAAACTTGGAAGGATAGTCAATTTCTAATACTTCTACTTGAAATTCTTCTTCATTTAATTCTAGATAGTCTGGATAAATAAGTGCTCTTCTACGCTCTGCGTAAGGCGTTGCACCATCAAATTGCACAGCAACATCTCCTTGTCCAATTACCATAGAAACAATTTGTTGCTGTCTTGGATCAAGGAAATCTGTTAGTTTCACTTGATGGTACTCTGCTGCTCGCTTCCACTCTAGCACTTTATCTACAAAGACCTCTTCATCAGGTCTGAAATGTTCGTAAATGCTCATGTATTTAGCCTCTTATTACAAGAAATAGCTGAACAAACTGAACAAACCACTTTTAGCAAGTTTTAACGCAAAAATCGCAACGAGTGGAGAGATATCAATCATACCAAACGGCGGAATAAATCTGCGAAATGGTTCTAAATACGGTTCACAAATACGTGCAAGAAAATCTCCAAAAGTTGATTCCTTTGCACCAGGAAACCATGATAGGAGGATGTAAATGATAAGTGCCCACGAGTAAATCTCGATAGCAGTAAGTAAAACATTTAAAACGGTTGTCATGGCGTATTACCACCTCTTTATATTTGTTTCTTCTTCTTCGCCGAATAATTCTGAAATTGCACCAACAATATCTACATTTTCAGGTGTACACATAAATGTTTTCGGTCCTATTTTTTGAATGTCCCCGCCTATAGCGTATACAGTACCACTTAAAAAGTCAACGATACGTACTGCTTGATCAGTAGACATTCTTTGCAAATTAATTACAACAGCTCGTCTACCTTTCAAATGGTCCGCAATACCTTGCGCTTCCGAATACGTGCGTGGTTCTAATAAAACAACTTTTGAAGATTGCTTTGCCGTTTCAATGCTCACAACATTTTGTTTCGGTTGTGCTTTCGGAAACGTAACATCTTGTTGTTCCGGCGGATCTTGCTGCTTCTTCATATCCGTTTGCTCCTTTTCATAGCTATATTGAGCTGCTTCTTTTTCTTCTGGTGTATCAAAAAAGAAGTATTTTACTTTTGACCAACTCATAATAAGATTCTCCTTCCTTTTACGCTTTTCCTACTAAAATCGTTCCCAAACGAATATATGTAGCACCTTCTTCAATTGCAATCGTGTAATCATTGGACATTCCCATTGATAATTCTTTACATGGCGCATGTAATAGATTTAGCTCCTGCACCTCTATTTGTAGCTTGCGCAAGTCCTTAAAGCAGCGACGAACTTCTTCCTCTTCTTCTGTAAATGGCGCCATCGTCATTAGTCCAACCACTTCAATCTTATCCAATTCTTGCAAACTTTGAATAAAAGAAACTGTTTCTTCTATTGCCAATCCTTGCTTTGATTCTTCAGATGAGGTTTTCACTTGAATAAAGCATTTCACTTTCTTATCAGCACGTTTCTGAATTTCTTTCGCCAGAGAAAGACGATCTAACGAATGTAAATAATCAATTTCATTAATGATTTCTTTTACTTTTCTCGTTTGTAATGAGCCAATAAAGTGCCAATTAACTTTTGAGCCAAAATGCTCGTATTTCTGTAAGAAACCTTCATTTCTATTTTCACCTAAATCGATAATTCCAGCTTCCATTACTTCGTTTGTTTTTTCAATCCCTACAGTTTTTGTAACTGCAACAAGTTTAATATCTTGCAACGAACGTCCAGCTCGTGTGCAAGATTCTTTAATAGCTTCGTTTACAATTATTAAATTTTCTTGTACTGTCACTTGTTTTCTTCCTCCTTAAAACCTATGAAACTCAACATTCTCCCTGTCTTCCCTTGATCACGACGATGAGAGAAAAATAGTTGTTCTTCACAGCTTGTACAAAGAGATGACATTACAATATGCTCTTCTTTTATGCCTGCTTGTACACATAATACACGATTAATTTCTTTTAAATTAATTGCGTACTGTCCATCAGAAATTTTTTTATATGGGACAGAACCGTTTACTACTTGCTGTGCCGCTGTTAACACTCTATCATCAACAACATAACAACAAGATCCGATTGCCGGTCCAATTGCAACATGAATTTCATCACTTGAAATCCCTTCTGCACTCCATTTTTGAATCATTTCATTTGCAATCTCTTTTACAGTCCCTTTCCACCCAGCATGCGCAAGTCCTATCATACCATGTGATGGTGCATAAAAATAGAGTGGGACACAATCCGCGTAACAAGACGTTAAAAGAACATCGTTATTAGTCGTATAAATGCCATCTGTTTTTGAAATGCCATCCTCATATGAATAGACGCCACTTCCTTTTTCTTGTTGTCCTACTTTTTCAACCTGGTGATCATGAACTTGTTCAGAGCAAATCCAGTTTTCCAATGGTTTTTGTAACTTATTTGCTAAAATGCGTCTGTTTTCATGAACGTTCTCCACGATATCATTCACATGTAATCCTAAATTCATCGCATGAAAGGAGCCCGTACTTATCCCACCATCTTTTGTCGTAAATCCAGCAGTAATGTTTCCAAGTTCTTTCCACGCTTGTAAATACAGTATACCGTCCACATATTTAAATGGTTCTCTCATAAAGCGGCTCCTTTTTAATTAAAATAACAGAAAAAAGCATGGTACTTCCTGTCTATTTTACCATACTTTTATTTTTTCATAATACCAACAGAAAAAAAAGAGGAATTTGTAATATTCTTTATGAAATTGTCGTTGTTTGTATTGATTCTGTTACAGAATTAACAGGATTTACTCTTACAAGTATGACATCTTCCCCGATTTTCATAACTTCCTCCCAAGGAACTATAATTTCTACGTCTTTCCCAAAAATCCCAAGCATACGTGCCTGTTTGGAAATAATAATAGAGCAAATCTTCCCTGTATCGATATCAATCTCAATATCTCCAATATTTCCAAGCCTTTTCCCATCTGAAATATTTATAACATCCTTCATCTGTAACTCTGAAATCCGTATCACTCTCATCCTCTCCCTTATATGGCGAATTGGAAGTACACAGACTACTGTATTTCATATTAACAGGAAGTAACCGCTACTAAGGTTCATATTATTTTCATTATATGAACACGACCTCATTGCTATGAACGCAAACTATAATAGTACATATAAAAAGGCCTCACCATAAATGGTGAGACCTTATCCTTGAATCGTTTTATTCATTTGTTTAATAGCCGATTTCTCTAAGCGTGATACTTGAGCTTGAGAAATCCCGATTTCTTCTGCAACTTCCATTTGTGTTTTTCCTTGAAAGAACCGTTTTCGAATAATCATCTTTTCACGATCATTTAAACGCTTCATGCCTTCTTTCAGCGCTAACTCTTCAACCCACTGCTCGTCCTTTTGTTTTTCATCACTTAATTGATCCATAACAAAGATAGGATCTCCCCCATCGTTATAAATCGGCTCAAATAATGACACTGGATCTTGAATCGCATCTAAAGCAAATACAATCTCTTCGTGAGTCACTTCTAGCACTTTTGCAATATCCATTGCTGTTGGTTCTTTTGAATTTTCTGCGATCAATTTTTCTCTTACTTGCAACGCTTTATACGCAATATCTCGTAACGAGCGAGATACGCGAATCGGATTGTTGTCACGCAAATATCTGCGTATTTCTCCAATAATCATCGGCACAGCATACGTTGAAAATTTTACATTTTGGCCTAAATCAAAGTTATCAATGGATTTCATAAGTCCGATGCAACCAACTTGAAATAAATCGTCAACATATTCTCCTCTGTTATTAAATCTTTGGATGACGCTCAATACAAGACGTAAGTTTCCATTCACTAATTTCTCTCTTGCGCTTATCTCTCCACTTTGCATTTCACGAAATAATTTACGCATTTCTTCATTTTTTAGTACTGGAAGTTTTGCTGTATCAACACCGCAAATTTCTACTTTGTTTCTCGTCAAAGTGTTCCCTCCTATCGGGAGTTGCTGTACAGTGTAAAGTATTTCCTTTGAAGGGGATTTTATGCATGTGGTTTTCTCTTCATTTTTCATTTTAATTCCCCCTTCTTCTACAACTAAACAGAATAAGACCAGCCTACATAAAGGCTGGTCTTATTCTTTACACCATTTTATTAAATTCTTTTCGTAACCTTTTTATGATTCTTTTTTCTAAACGTGAAATGTATGACTGTGAAATCCCAAGCATATCCGCCACATCTTTTTGCGTCTTTTCCTCTTCTCCAGCAAGCCCAAATCGAAGCTCCATAATTTGTTTTTCCCGATCATTTAATTGGTGCAATGCTTTCATTAGAAGATGACGATCTACAGTAGCCTCTAAATCTTTTGTAATAATATCATCATCTGTACCTAATACATCTGATAACAACAGTTCATTCCCATCCCAATCAATGTTAAGCGGTTCATCAAAAGACACTTCCGAACGATTTTTATTATTTCGGCGCAAATGCATTAAAATCTCATTTTCTATACAACGAGATGCATATGTTGCTAATTTTATTTTCTTTTCTGGATTAAATGTATTTACCGCTTTAATAAGGCCAATTGTTCCTATACTGATTAAATCTTCAATATTTATCCCTGTATTTTCAAATTTCCTTGCTATATATACAACTAGCCGTAAGTTGCGTTCAATAAGTAATGACCTTGCAGCTTGATCGCCTTTTGGCAATTTATTCAAAAGAACTTCTTCTTCTTCTTTCGTTAACGGCGGTGGCAACGCTTCACTTCCACCAATATAATAAATTTCATCGGTCTTAATTCCTAGTTTCAGCAATACTTTATACCAAAGGTATACTAAATAAAATTTTAATTTCATCATATTATCCCGCCTCTCATAATTAAGCAATTACCATTTTTTGCGAAATCAACATTTTTGGATGTACAATGCATTGATACTCTCCATTGGTAGACAGTTGTTGTGTATTTAACCCAATCAATACTTTGTTTACAACGATTGAACTACCTTCATGATCAACTTGCACACTATCAGGCTTAATTGCCCACAAAAATTGACTCTCTACTCCTACTGCTCGGAAAGGAATTAAGCGTAATTTTGTCGCCCATCCAGAATCTTTTTCTGGTATTTGAGGAATTTCTGTTTTGGAATAAATTTGTTCTGTTAACCAAGATGGCAAACAATGTTCTAATGATGAAATATGCATAATCATTACGGGTGTTTTTGTTAACGGGTCGTAAAGTTGATTCCCACTGTCAATTAAACCTGCTAGTTCCAATTCTTCTTCAGCTAATTGAATTTTCACTTTCACGATTTGGTCATAGTGTATTTTCGTGATTTCTACGCTTTCAATACGCTTTTTAGAAAAATAATAAATTACTGGAAAACCTAAAATAACAAACAACCAACTAATTGGATCACCGTAAGAAATCGATTGAGATTGAACCAATCCATTTACCATCTCATTCGTTTGCAAAAAGAAATGAGTTCCCATTAATCCTCCACCAACCATAAAAGTGACAAAGTAAAAAGTAAAAACAGTTTGTGTATAATTTCTAAACGTTGTAAACCCAAAGGCTGTATACACAATAAGTAACGAGTACAGTAGTTTCATAATCGGATGTGTCATCATAGAAGCAAAAGGAGTAAAGGCAAAAATAACAATGGTGGAACCTATAAATGCCCCTAACACAAGCCTCCATCTTTTGATCTTCTTTTTTAACACGGTAGCTGTTAATAAAAGTAAAAGAAAATCAATGCAGGCGTTTAACAACCAAACAACGTCGGCGTAAACAACCAAACAATTCACCTCTTTTTTTAAGTTGAGACTAGTATAATGCATATCCAATGGGAAAGTGTGTCAATTTGCGGAGGTGTTTTTTTGTTATTTTGTGATTTCTAGACATAATCTGTCGGTAAAAAATAAAAGTATAGTTTCATAGAATGATATGTTTTTATTTTTTACCGACAGATGGGCTGAACTATATGTAACGAAAATTAAAAATCCTGTACTACAACTTTAACGCGCAATTTTAATCAGTAGAATCGGTTCCTTTTAACCCACATAAACCGAGCTTTTACGGGCCGTTAATGCGAGATAAATTTAAATATACAAAATAAAAAAAGACCTGCTCAGCAGGTCTTTTCCATTCAGAAACAAAAAAGGAGCATGAATGCCCCTTTTTTTTATCGTCTACGACGGTTACGTAAAAATGCTGGAATATCGATATCATCTGAATCTGAATGACGCTCATGTACAACCGGCTCTTCACGCTTCATTTCACGTTTTACTTCACGTTGTTTTGAAGGCTGAGCCACTGGTTGTTGCTGTTGTTGCGTGTGATTCGCATTCGGACGAATCATTGGTTTTGGTGGTTGAGTTGCAATACTATCATCAAAACCAGTTGCAATTACAGTTACAATGATATCATCTTTTAATCCTTCATTAATAACAGAACCGAAGATCATATTTACTTCTGGATCCGAAGCTGAAGCTACAATGTCTGCTGCTTCTTGTACTTCGTATAAGCTTAAGTTAGCTCCACCCGTAATATTCATAATAACACCTTGAGCTCCATCAATAGATGTTTCTAGTAATGGACTAGAAATCGCTTTTTTCGCAGCTTCAGCAGCACGATTTTCCCCATTACCAGAACCGATACCCATTAAAGCAGAACCTCTATTAGACATAATTGTTTTTACGTCTGCGAAGTCTAAGTTAATTAGACCTGGTGTAGCAATTAAATCAGAAATACCTTGTACACCTTGACGTAATACGTTATCTGCTTCACGGAACGCTTCTAACATTGGCGTATTTTTATCAACAATCTCTAATAAGCGATCGTTTGGAATTACAATAAGTGTATCTACATTTTCTTTAAATGCCGCAATACCAGATGCAGCTTGTGTTGCACGCTTACGTCCTTCAAACGTAAATGGACGTGTTACAACACCAACTGTTAATGCACCTAGTTCTTTTGCAACTTGAGCAACAACTGGAGCTGCACCAGTTCCAGTTCCGCCACCCATACCAGCAGTTACGAATACCATATCTGCACCACGAAGTGCTTCTTGGATCTGTTCTTTACTTTCTTCTGCCGCTTTTTTCCCTACTTCAGGGTTTGCGCCTGCACCAAGTCCACGCGTTAATTTTCCACCAATTTGCATTTTTGTTTCAGCTTTTGATAGATTTAACGCTTGTGCATCAGTATTCACAGCGATAAAGTCAACACCTTGTACACCGTGCTCAATCATACGGTTTACAGCATTGTTTCCGCCACCGCCGACACCGATAACTTTTATATTCGCTAATTGATCTTGAGTAGTATCAAACTCTAACATGTCGAAATCCCCCTAGAACCTCATTTTTCGTGTCCAATTTTAATCCCATAAATAACGGAATACACGTTTTACTTTTGACATCATACGGTCATCATTTTGATTATTATTGTTTTGATTACGGGTTTTTTGTTTCGCAGGTTGTTGTTGTACCGGCATTGGTGCTGGTGCTGGTACTGGTTCAAAATGTTCTTGCTTTTCCTGCACATTTTTCCCACGTAATTTAGCTTTTTGATATGAATGTTTAATTAATCCAACTCCACTTGTATATTGGGGCTCACGCACACCAATATAGTCAGGAGTTGCTACACGAACATTTTCATGTAAAATATCATATGCAAGATCAAGAACACCTGGCATAGAAGCTATTCCACCAGTTAGTACATACCCAGAAGCTACTTGCTTTACTCCTAACTTACGTACTTCATCTTGAACAAACATTAAAATTTCCTCTACACGAGCCTCGATAATATCCGATAACTCCAACTGAGAATATTGTTCTGTTTGATCGCTTCCCATAATAGGAACCGTAAACATTTCTTCTTCCGATGCTGTATCATAAAAAGCATGTCCATATTTCAACTTAATTTGATCTGCATTTTCTGTTGAAGTTTTCAACCCAATCGCAATATCCTTCGTTATATGGTCTCCACCTAATGGTAATACGCTTGTCGCTTGTAACTCTCCATCTTTAAAAATAGATAAAGTCGTAGATCCTCCCCCCATATCAACAAGGGCTACTCCTCTATTTTTTTCATCCGAAGATATAGCAACTGTTGCAGCCGCTAAAGGTTGAAGACAAATATCAACAATTTCAAGACCTGCTTTTTCTACACAACGAAGTAAGTTATGTAGTAAGGTTCTCGATCCTGTAATAAGTGTACCTTCCATTTCTAATCTTACACCGATCATTCCACGTGGATCGTTAATCTCGTCAAGACCGTCTACGATGAACTGTCGAGGTACCACATCAATAAACTCACGTTCTGGAGCAATTGACACAACTTGTGCTGCATCTAGAACGCGTAAGACATCTTCATTCCCGATTTCACGATCTTCATTTGAAACAGCGACTACTCCATGACAAGGAAGTAGCTGTACCTGGTTTGCATTGACACCTACTACAACTTGCTCAATGTGGATTCCCACCATGCGCTCAGCTTGTTCAATTGCTTTTTTAATTGATCGAACAGTCTCATCTATATCGACTATCGATCCCTTCTTTAAACCATTCGATTTTACATTTCCAACACCAATAATGTTTAAGCTGTCATTAACCATTTCACCAATGATGACTTTAACATTGGATGTACCGATGTCAAGACTAACATATATTTCATTGCTGTTCATTCTTTGGCACCTCCTTCTTTATTTATACCATACAACTCAATATATGGAACAACAATCGCAACTTTACTATTTATAAGAAAAATATTCAACGTCTTTATACGTTTCCCTTTTTTAACCCTATATTTTTCTTATTTTTATTTAACATTCATTTAAGAATATCGCAGTAACCTGTGAAGAACTGCTTATCTTGAAATAATTTTATTTCAAGTGTAAAAATTACCGCCAAGTATAAGTCTACACTAAGATGTACTCATAGAAAAGTGAAACTTGTACCAATCCTAGTATGAATCTAAGAATTTTTACATATTTTTCATCAAATGAACCATTCTAGTAAATTCGTATGCATATGATAGAACATTCGTTTCTCTTTTTTCTATATTAATGCAGTGAATACTACCGTTCTATTCTTTTTTTTCTTCTACACCTAACTCTTTCGTATATGCACCTACTTCTAAGTCAATTAACACCTTCTTACCTGGCTCAATTGTTTTTAAAATAAGTGGATAAGTTTCCATACGCTTTGCGAAATTTTGAATCGTAGTGCTCACTTCATATCCTTCATTCATATATAAAGTAAGATGGTCTTCATTCGCATTCGTCGGTGAATAACGAATTTCAGAAATAGACCTTAAAATAGTCGGAGTTAACTTTTCTAGTTCAGCAATTAGTCCCTTCATTTTCTCCTCTTTAAAAGGTTCAAAAATTGGTGCTGCAACAGGAAGTTTTCCATTCGGGAGTACATCAAGTGTTTTCCCATTTTCTAATAACGGTTGTAATTTTCCATCTTTGTTTATATAACCAATCGTTACATATTCTTTAATATGAACATCAATTTTGTTTGGAAAACGCTTTTTTACATTTACTGCTTTAATTTCTTTTCGTTTCGTTAAATTTTCTTCCGCTTTATGTGCTGTCACTCGGAAATAACTTGTATCATATGTCACACCTGATTCCTTCATTACTTGGTCATCTGTCATATAATGATTTCCATACACACTTATCTTTTTTATATTACTAAGCGGAGACCGAAAATAAATTAAAAAGAGTACTAATAAAAATAAAATTGATATGTATAAAATCAGCCGATGATTAACATTTTTTTTGTTTTTTTTCTTTTGATTTTTTAATTTTGGTACACGATCTTGTAGTTTAATCACTTTACTATTTTTCATGTACGATCCCCCTATGTAACATAAAGAACGGCATGTTCCTCATGCCGTTCTTATCTTCTTATTATAACATAAATGATAATGAGCGGAATGAATAACCGTTATCTTCCAATGATTTCTACTTCTGTGTGCATTTCTACACCAAATTTATCCTTAATTGTATGCTTTATTAATGAAATCAAATCTAATACATCTTGCGCTGAGGCTCCCCCAGTATTAATAATAAAATTCCCATGCATTTCAGAAATTTGAGCTCCACCTATTTGATAGCCACGAAGCCCAGCTTTCTCTACTAAATCTCCAGCAAAATACGGGATTGGATTCCGAAACACACTTCCAGCACAAGGATGATTCCACGGTTGTGTTTCACGGCGGTAATCTTTATTCTTTTGCATGTTTCTTACGATTTTCTCACGCTCTCCTACCTGTAATTGAAACTCCGCCTCCAAAACAATACCAGGACGTTTCGTTTGCAATACAGATGTACGATATGAAAACTCCATTCCTCTATTCGTTAACCATTCAATTGTTCCGTTTTCAAATAGAATTAGAGCCTTTGACAATATGTTTGATATGTCTGATTTATGTGCTCCAGCATTCATATACACTGCACCACCGACACTTCCTGGAATACCACTTGCAAATTCCAATCCAGCCAACCCTTGGCGACTAAGTAATGTTGACAATTTAATAAGGGGATATCCGCCACCAACTCTTACCCTATGTTTTTCGACCTCTAAGTGGTCTAATCCTTCTCCTAAACGAATAACAACACCTTCTATCCCTTTATCAGATACAAGAAGGTTTGAACCTCGACCAATTACAGTCCACTTTATTTTATATTTCTTTACTAACTGCAATATTTTCTCAATACCGGCAACATGCTTTGGCACAATTAAAATATCAGCTGGTCCACCTATCTTCATAGTTGTATAACGTGCTAACGGCTCGTTAACTAACACGCGACCAACATTTGCTTCTATAAGCTCATTTACTAATTGTTCCATAGACGCTCTCCCCCAATATTAAGTTTCCTTATTACAGTAATATGCAGGGCGTTCACCTAACGTTATTTTTTCACAAGCTTATTCATTACTCCATACAACTTATTTGCTGCATCAGGAATACCTAGTTGCTTAGCAGCTAGCTTCATATTTTGTAATGTTTGTGTATCTAATAAAATCTCATCAATATCACGAATAAGCGTTTCAGCTGTTAATTCTTTTTCAAGTAACATTTTCGCCGCTCCTTTATCAACAACTGAAAGTGCATTCTTCTCCTGATGGTTATTTGTTACGTACGGACTCGGAATTAACACACTCGGCTTACCTAATGCTGTTAATTCTGCAAGTGTTGTTGCTCCGGCTCTTGAAACAACAAGATCAACGCCAGTTAGTACCTCTGGCATATTATGAATGAAAGGTTTAATAATAACATTATTCGGATTGCCTTTTTCCTTCACAGCATCCATCACTTTGTCATAATGCACTTCACCTGTTACGTACAATACTTCGTAACTTTTATTTCCAAACTGTTCAATTGCTTCTACGAAAGCATCGTTAATCGGTCTAGCTCCGCGACTTCCCCCAAAAATAAGTACGGACTTTTTAGGAAGAGATAGACCAACTGAACGTTTCCCTTTCATTCCGTTTTGATCCATTACCTCTGATGCTCGCGGATTACCTGTCATTACCACTTTTGACTGTGGAAAATGTTCTGTAGCTGCTTCAAAACAAACCGCAACTTTATCAACGTAACGACTTAAAAATTTATTCGTTACACCTGGTACACTATTTTGTTCATGTACAATAGTTGGAATACCTAGTTTTGCTGCCGCATATACAACAGGTCCACATACGTATCCACCCGTTCCAATCACTATATCCGGATTAAAACGACGAATATATCGTTTACTATCTTGTACACCCTTTAGAAAACGCATAACCGTTTTCACATTATCTAACGATATTTTTCGTTTAAATCCACTTATAACAATAGATTGGAACGGAATACCAGCTTTTGGAACGATGGTACTCTCTAATCCATTTTCTGTACCAATGTATAAAAATCTTGCTTCCGGATTTAATTTTTTTATTTCTCTAATTAAAGCAAGAGCTGGATAAATATGGCCTCCAGTACCCCCACCACTTACTAATACTCGCACTACTAATTCCTCCACTTCCCTGTTCTTATTCAATTGTATTTATTTCCATATACATATTGTATTTTCCACACATACGAAAAACCCTGTCTTTTAAACAGGGTTTAATAGCGAGAATGGCGACTTATATTCAATAATACACCTACTGCCATTAACATTAAGGTCAAACTTGATCCACCATAACTTAAAAATGGCAAAGTAATACCCGTAACAGGCATTAGTCCCGTTACAACACCAACATTAATCATTACTTGAATCGCAATCATCGCCACAATACCTACTGCTAAAAACGTACCATATAAATCTGGCGCTCCTAATGCTATACGAATCCCGCGCCATAGTAATAGACTAAATAATAATAACACAAATGAACCGCCAATAAAACCTAATTCCTCGGATAAAATTGCAAATATAAAGTCTGTTTGTGGTTCAGGTAAATAAAGAAATTTTTGTCTACTTTGCCCAAGTCCAAGCCCAAATAAACCACCAGGTCCAATTGCGAGTAACGATTGAATAATTTGAAATCCACTTCCGAGCGGATCTGACCACGGATCTAAATATGATGTGATGCGTTTCATTCGATATGGTGCTGATGCAATTAACCCTACAAATCCTGCTACACCAAGCAAACCAAACATTGCAAAATGAAAGACCCTTGCTCCCGAGATAAATATCATAATAATACATGTCCCAACCATTACCGTTCCCGTACCAAGATCTGGCTGTAACATAATCATCCCAAAAGCAAGAAATACAAAACTAAGAGCAGGTAGTAATCCACGTTTAAACGATGTAATTAACTTTTGTCGTTCCGCTAAAAATTTCGCTAAAAAAATAATCATCGCGAATTTCATAAACTCTGACGGTTGAATGGAAAATGCACCGATTCCAATCCAACTTCGTGCTCCCCCACGGACAAGACCTACTCCTGGAATTAGAACGAGAATGAGAAGAACGAAACAAACTAGCAAAATTACTTTTGAATATGTCCGCCACACCCAATAATCAATTTTCATGATAAAAAACATAGCCACTACACCAATACTCGCAAACAACAATTGTCTTTTTGCAAAAAAGAATGAATCCCCCATTTTATAAGAGGCCCAAACCGCACTCGCACTATAAACCATAATCATTCCGATTGTTAACAACGCAAGTGTAACGATAATAAGAATATAATCAGGCGTCTTCTTCATTAGCCATGAACACCACCTCTTTAGGCAGAATCTTTTGCCCTATGTAACAAAACATCAGTAGGTGTTAGCCTACTGATGTTTTGATTTACTTTATATAAGTTTATGCACAGCTTGTATAAAAATGTCTCCTCTTTCTTCAAATGTTTTAAATTGATCCCAGCTTGCACATGCTGGGGAAAGAAGAATTACATCGCCCTCCGTAGAATGAGCGTAAGCTTTCACTACTGCTTCATCTAAAGTGTCGACACTTTCAATTATATCTAATCCCACTTTTTCTGCTGCTCTTACTAATTTTGGTGCTGTTTGTCCAAATGTTACAAGCGCTTTTACATTTTTGAAATATGGAATTAAATCATCGAATTCATTTCCACGATCAAGCCCACCTGCTAATAACACAATTGGTTGTGTAAACGCAGATAAAGCTTTCTCAGTCGCTAACATATTCGTCGCTTTTGAGTCATTATAAAACTTACGGTTGTTAATAGTTGTTACATATTCTAATCGATGTTTTACACCTGTAAAACGTTTTAACACAACCGTAATAGCTTCATTAGAAACACCTAATAGTTTCGCAATACTCATCGCAGCTAAAATATTCTCTAAATTATGCTGACCAGGTAAAACAATATCGCTTACTTCAACAACTTTTTCACCTTTGAAATAAAGAGCGTTATCCTTTATACACGCACCATCTTCATTTTCTTTCGCTGTCGAGAATATTATTTTTTGACCTTTACTATAAGCAGATAAAGCCATCACATCTGCATCATCTGCATTTATTACACTATAATCGTTTTCTGTTTGGTTTTTAAAAATATTAGCTTTTGCTAAACCATATTCTTTTTTCGTCCCATGATAATCTAAGTGAGCCTCAAATAAGTTTAAAAACACAGCGATTTTAGGCTGGAAAGATTCTACTCCCATCAGTTGGAACGATGAAAGTTCTGTAACTACAACTTCATTCTCTTTTGCATCCTGTGCTACTTCACAAGCTACAGTGCCTATGTTCCCTGCAATAATAGGATGCTTTCGTCCTTCTTTTAGCATTTCAAACGTAAGCATTGTCGTCGTCGTTTTACCGTTAGACCCCGTAATGCCAACAAATGGCGCTTCTGAAATACGGTATGCTAATTCAACTTCCGTAACGATTGGAATCTGCTTTTCTTTCGCAGCAACTAATATTGGGTTAGAATACGGAATCCCTGGATTTTTTACTACAAGAGAAATATTTCTCTCTAATAATTCCAAAGGATGCCCCCCGCATACAACGTCCATTCCTTTTGCTTGTAATTCTGCAGCAAGCGTATTTTCTGCTAAAGGCTTTCCGTCATTTACAATAACATTTGCCCCTAATTTTTGTAACAAGGTAGCTGCTGCATAACCACTTTTTGCAATGCCTAATACAAGAATATTTTTATTTTGAAATTCAGTTACAGTTTTCAATTACATCCACACCCCGATATAAATTCCTAACATAGCTAATAAAAATCCTACAGACCAAAACGTCACAACGACGCGCCATTCTGACCAACCACATAATTCATAATGATGGTGTAATGGACTCATTTTAAAGACACGCTTTCCGGTTGTTTTAAACGAAATGACTTGAATAATAACAGATAAAGTTTCCATTACGAATACTCCACCAATAATTACAAGTAACAATTCTTGTTTTAGTAAAATTGCTACAGCTGCGATCGCTCCACCTAAAGCTAAGGAACCCGTATCTCCCATAAATACTTTCGCTGGATTCGCATTGAATACTAAAAATCCAAGTACAGCTCCTACAACTGCCATACAGAATATTGCTACTCCGAATTGCTCTTGTGCCACAGCAATAATACTAAACGCTCCAAATGCAATAGCGGCTGTTCCCGATAATAAACCATCTAAACCATCAGTTAAGTTAACTGCATTCGACCCACCAATAAGCATAAATAATACAAGAACAAAATACGCCCAGCTTAGTTCAAACTTAACATCCGTCCCTGGAATCATAATGTATGTGTGAAATGCTTGCCCTTTTCCAATTAAAAAGAACGCAATTGCAATAATAAGCTGTCCTAGTAATTTTTGTTTCGATGTTAAACCAAGATTTCTTTTCTTAACTACCTTTATGTAGTCATCTAAAAAACCAATTAATCCATAACCAAATGTCACCAATAATAGTAACGAAACCTCTGCACCTAAATGATTAAACTTAATTGCCATAATTAAGGTCGTTACCATCATAGATACATATATGACAATACCGCCCATCGTTGGTGTCCCTGATTTTTTTTGATGTGACTTCGGTCCCTCATCACGAATACTCTGTCCGAACTTTAATTTTCTTAAAAATGGAATAAACAGTGGCGAAAGGGCAACAGAAATTAAGAATGCTACCCCTGCCGTTACTAATAAACCTTGCTCAAGCACATGTAGTCCTCCTCTCACGTTGTTACTCTTCGTTGTTTAGACGCCCTGTAATTGCTTCTTTAGCAACTTCACGATCGTCAAAATGATGAACTTCTTTACCAATAATTTGATACGTTTCATGCCCTTTACCAGCAATAATAATAATATCTTCTGCTTTGGCTTTCGAAATAGCATAACGTATCGCTTCTTTTCGATCAACAATTACTTCATAATTATTCCCTTTTGCACCTTTTATCATATCATCTAGAATAGCCACTGGATCTTCGCTTCTTGGATTGTCTGATGTATAAATCGCTTGAGTTGCATATTCTACCGCGACACTTGCCATCACTGGCCTTTTCGTGCGATCTCTATCACCACCACAACCAACGATACAATACACATCACCGTTCGCAAACTGTTTCGCTGTTTTTAGAACGTTCTCTAAGCTATCAGGTGTATGTGCATAATCCACAATAACTGTGTAATTTTGTCCACCATCAACAACTTCAAAACGTCCAGGCACACCAGCAAGCTCTTTAATTACATCAATAATTGTTTGTAAGCTTACGCCTGAAACAAGCCCTGCTGCTGTTGCAGCCAACACATTGTATACATTAAACTTACCAATTAATTTCATCGTAACATCTACACTTTCATACGGTGTTACAAGTGTAAATGTCGTACCACCGCTCGTCATAACGATATCTTTCGCCATAATGTCACTTGAAACATCTATACCGTAAGTTACAACAGTTGCCGCTGTGCTTCTCATATACTCTTCCGCAACTGGATCATCGCTGTTTAATACAGCGTATTTTTTACGATTATGATTATAACTATTGCCCAGCTGTGCAAAAAGCAAGCCCTTCGCATGTTTATATTCTTCCATCGTTTTATGATAGTCTAAATGATCTTGTGTTAAATTCGTAAATACTGCAACATCATAATCGCATCCGTGTACACGCCCAAGATCTAAAGCATGAGATGAAACTTCCATTACTGTGCTATCTACACCTTGTTCAACCATTTTTGAAAACGTCTGTTGAAGCGTTAGTGCATCTGGCGTTGTATTTTTCACCTCAAATGTTTCATCACCGATTTTCATATTAATCGTTCCAATTAGCCCTGTTTTATGACCATGTGCGCGCATAATTTCATCCATAATATGCGATGTTGTTGTCTTTCCATTTGTACCTGTAATACCGATTAAATGTAACTTGTGTGTTGGTTGACCATAAAAATAATCAGCTAAAACCGCTAACGAACGAAAAGTATTTTTCACAAGTACAACTGGAACGTCAACATCAATTGGTCTTTCCGCAACAATAGCAGCCGCTCCTTGTGCCGCTGCTTGCTTAGCAAAATCATGGCTATCAACCGTATACCCTTTCATACATATAAATAAGCTTCCCTCTTTCACTTTACGTGAATCAGCTTCAATAGATGTGATTTCTGGATTTTCTTTTGGAACAACTGGAAAATCATGCAAACATGATACAAGTGTATGCAACTTCATTTCACTAAACCCTCTCTACATTGTTTATTTATCTCTTTTTTAGTAAGCAACACATTACCTCCTAGTTAATTTAAATAGGAGGTACGTGCTACTATCGTCTAATACATAGACCTATTTATTAATGAGACACTTGCTGTCTCAAATTAAGTAACTCTTCTATAAAGAACTCACTTCCACCAATTGTACCATAAAACGCACTATGTTACCTTTAATTCCCGAAGTAAATTCTAATTTTTGAGCCTTCTTTTACCTTGGCCCCAGCTTCTGGTGATTGTTTAATTACTCTCTCTCCATCTCCGCTTATATCAAGCTTCAAATCAACAAGTTGAGTTTGTAAATCCTTCTTTTTCATGCCAATTAAATTCGGAACTTCTACAGTTGGTGTGTCGCCCCATTTATATTCTTTCTCAACTTGTTCTTTTCTCGGTTTCACTCCCATAACAGGAAGTGCATCCCGAAGAATATTCCCAACAATTGGAGCCGCTACTACTCCACCAAATTGAGTGACTCCTTTTGGATTATCAACAGCTACATAAACAACAATTTGCGGATCATCCGCTGGAGCAAAGCCAATAAAAGACACTATATAATTATTCTCTAAATATTTACCATCTTTCACCTTTTGAGCAGTACCTGTTTTTCCACCTACACGATATCCGTCAATAAACGCACCTTTACCAGACCCCTTCGCTACAACATTCTCTAATGCATAACGAACTTTTTCTGAAGTTTCCTCGGAAATAACTTTCCTTTTATCAACAGGTGTTTTTTTACTAACAACTTGATTATTTTTCGGATCAATAAACTCCTTAGCTATATATGGTTGGTATAACGTTCCACCATTTACAGCCGCTGCTACAGCTGCTACTTGTTGAATTGGTGTAACAGAAACACCCTGACCAAATGAAGTTGTTGCTTGCTCAACTGGACCAACTTTATCTAACTTAAATAAAATCCCACTACCTTCACCTTGTAAGTCGATTCCAGTCTTCTGTCCAAAGCCGAAATTACGAATGTATTTAAACAATCTGTCTTTACCCAGTCGATCACCAAGTTCAATAAACCCTGGGTTACACGAGTTTTGAACGACCTCTAAAAACGTCTGGCTACCATGACCTCCAGCTTTCCAACATTTTAATCTAGCCCCACCAACTTCAGCTGCTCCATCATCATAAAACGTATCTTTCTCTAAGTCTACCAAATTTTCATTCAAAGCGGCCGCTAACGTAATGATCTTAAATGTTGAACCAGGCTCATACGTACTCCATACAGGTAAATTTCTATTATACACTTCTGGAGAAACACTTTGAAAATCTGCTGGATCAAAACTCGGTCGACTCGACATGCCTAAAATCTCACCATTTTTTGGATTCATTGCAATGGCAATCATACCATCGGGATTATACGTTGACTCTGCGATATTCATTTCTCTTTCCATAATTCTCGTAATACGCGCATCAATTGTTAAGCCTAAGTTCAGTCCAGCTTCTGGTTTTTTGAAATCATCACCAATGTTAGGCATTCTTTGTCCTTTTGCATCTGCAAAAAAACGGACATGACCTTTATCACCATTCAGCTCTTTATCATAATATTTTTCTAACCCCATAAGACCTTGATTATCACTACCTGCAAACCCTAATACGTGTGATAAAAAATTTCCAAATGGATAGTACCGGATAGAATCCTCTGCAATATAAACTCCCTTTAAACTTAATCCTCGTACCTCTTTCGCTTTGTCATGCGATATCTTCCTGCCACCCTTATCTAACCTTACAATTGATTCCTTTTTTGTAACCCTCTTATAAATCTCGTCTTTTTCCACACCTAATACTGCAGCTAACTTCTCTGCAGTCTCTGCTGGTTTTTCAATTTGCCTCGGCACTACAAATACCGTCGGGGCACTTTTATTTGTGGCAAGTTCCACACCGTTTCGGTCTAAAATTTTCCCTCTTTCAGGCTCAAAAGTAATATTACGACTCCACGAATCTTTCGCGCGATCCGTTAACATATTCCCAAGAAAAAACTGTACATATCCAAGACGAATATCGATGATAGTGAAAATAAGTATACCTGATATAAGTATAAAAATAAGTCGTTTTCTAACCGTTACATTTGATACACGCATATTGGAACAAGCCTCCCTTACGCCTAGCTTGTTCCAATATATGCTTGTACTTATTTAATTAGAACTCCTTGCTTCTTACCATTACGGTTTTTCTGCTTCTTGTTGCGGTTCAAGTGGTGGTACTAGTGTTACACCTAATTCTGTACCCGGTTGCAGTAACGTTCCTTCTGCTACACTTTGTTCAGTTACGTATCCGGTACCAGAAGGTTTTAAGTTAAGCTGTAATGTTTTCGCCAAATTCATAACATCACGCAGTGCCCACCCTTGTATATTTGGCATTGTTGGCTTATCTCCCACTAAAAAGACTCGATCACCTTTTAATGTTTGTTCAGTCGCTTTTGGTACTTGTTGCTGCACTTTTCCTTCACCTAGTATGATTGGACGGAGTTTTGCTTTTTCAATTGCTTTCCCCGCTTCAGTCATCGTTTTACCAGTTACATCTGGAACAGCAGTTTGTTGCTCTTTTAAATGCTTCTTCGGATCTTTCACTTCATTTGGCTTTATCTTTAAATACTCTAAACTATTTTTTGTTACATATTTAAAAATATCAGCTAACGGCTGTGCGCCGTTCTCATCATCTTTCAATTTCGGCTGTTTAACAGCTACATACACAACAAGTTGCGGATCCTCCATCGGCGCCATCCCTAAGAATGAGAATATATAATTCTCTCTTCCTGTCATATAGCCACCTTTCCCATCCGGCATTTGCGCTGTCCCTGTTTTACCACCAACTGAATATCCATCGACTTTATAAGCAGTTCCTGTTCCTTTCGGAGATGTAACAACACGTTCTAACAACTGTCTTACTTGCGCTGCTGTTTCTTTTGTAACAGGCTTTCCTACTTCTTCTGGTTTATGCTCTAATTTTACTTCCCCTGTTATCGGATCTACAATTTTGTCAATCGCATATGGTTTCATCATTTTCCCATCATTTGCAATAGACGTTGCAGCTTGTACAAGCTGAATTGGCGTTACAGTAGAACCTTGTCCAAAAGCCGTTGTTACTTGCTGTATTTGCTGATCAAATAAAATTGTATTAGAACCTTCACCAGGTAAATCAATATTTGTTTTCTCATCTAGCCCAAAAGCATTAATATATTTACGGAAACGTTCTGGACCAAGTTTTTGATCACCTAAAATAGCAAACGCTACGTTTGAAGATCTCTCCACCCCTTCATCGAATGTAATAGAGCCCCAGCCAGCACCGCCATTATGATCATTTATCTTCCGATTTCCAACTTGATATGTACCAGACTGATAATAATCTTGTCCTTTGTACACACCTTCATTAATAGCTGCCGCTAATGTGAAAATTTTCATTGTTGACCCCGGTTCAAATGCATTTGAAATCGCATCATTGAAGAAATATTTAATTTGACGATCATTAGGATCATAACTAGGTTTAGTAGACATCGCTAATATTTTTCCAGTTTTCGGATCCGCAACAATCCCTATTAAACTTTCTGGATCATATTGTTTACTTGCCGCTTTCATCGCATCTTCTAAATAACTTTGGATTCGTTGATCCATTGTTAAATACACATTATCTCCATTTTTAGGTGCCTTTACATTCACTTTTCCACCATCGAGAGATACACCTTTACGATCACCTGTATAAGCTACTTCTCCATTAGAAGCACTTAAATATTTATCCAAACTTTTTTCTAAGCCAAATTGTCCTACCGAAGTTCCCTTTTCATTTGGTTTCGCATGACCTATGACGTAAGACGCAAAATCACCGTTTGGATACACTCTTGCATTTTCTGTAATAAAAGATATTCCCGGCAAATTCAATGCCTCTATTTGTTTCTTCTGTTCTCTCGTCAAATCCTTGCCTAGTGTTCCAAATTCGACTTGACTTCTGCCTTCCTTATTTAATGCAGCTAAAATATCCTCTTCGCCTTTTCCTAGTACTCCTGCAATTTTCTTTGCAGTATCCTCTTTATTCTCAACAGGTTTCGCACCTTTTAATTCAGCTACAAGTTTATAAGAGTTTGCATCTTGCGCTAACACATGACCATTTTGGTCATAAATCGTTCCTCGATTCGCTTCGAGAACTCCTGTTTTACTATGTTTTTGCTTAGCAAGGTCATCCAAATCCTGATTATGCACTGTTCCTGTCGCTTGTATGTAAAAAAATCGGGCTAATAATAGCAAAAAGAGCAGGAGGAAAAATATCATAAAATAACCTGCTCCTTTATTGGTATGAAATTTAGTCATATTTTTCTTCATCTTTCCTTCACACCTATTGCCTTACTTGAGGCCTTTCACATTATTCGCATTAATTTCTAGCCCATGTTTTTTTGCAACTTCAGCGATTCGTTCATAGCGACTTAGCTTCTCTACTTCAGCTTGCAATTCTTGATTTTCTTTTTGCTGCTGTACAATTTTTTCTTCGATCGTCGCTGCTTCTACATTAACTTGATAAAGCCCTGCTTTATTCCCAATAAACGCTACACAGGCATACAATAAGAAGCCAATAAACGCTACATACATCAGTTTTTCGACCCTTGTGATCTTTGCTTTAACCTTCGGCTTAACCATCTGCTGTGGGGGCGTTTGAATTTGTACCTCTTCTTGCGCTTGTTGTTTGTACTTTACAGCTAAATTAGTCATACCTCTCTCTCCTTTTTATCGTTTTTCAGCGATTCTCAACTTCGCAGAACGCGCTCGATTATTTTCTTCCAGCTCTATATCAGAAGGTAAAATCGGTTTTCTTGTAATAAGCTTTAATTTCGGCTTAAATTCATCTGGGATAATTGGTAACCCTGGCGGCAATTGCGGCGTTGTACTATTTCGCTTAAATGTTGTTTTACAAATACGGTCTTCTAATGAATGGAATGTTATAACACTAACTCTTCCACCAGGCTTGACCAACTCAATAGCAGATTCCAACGCTTCTTCAAATACTTTCAATTCATCATTTACAGCAATACGGATTGCCTGGAAAACTCGCTTCGCAGGATGTCCACCAGTTCTACGCGCAGGAGCCGGAATACCTTCTTTTATTAGTTCCACTAATTCTCCTGTCGTTTCAATAGCTTTATTTTCACGATACGCTTCAATTTTTCTTGCTATTTGCTTTGAAAATTTCTCTTCACCATACTGGAAGAAAATTCTTACAAGTTGTTCATATGACCAGCTATTTATAACATCATATGCTGTTAATGGGGCATCTTGATCCATCCGCATATCTAACGGTGCATCATGATGATAACTAAAGCCTCGCTCTGGTGTATCTAATTGTGGGGATGAAACACCTAAATCGAATAAAATACCGTCTACCTCTGTTATGCCTAATTCCTGTAGTTTTTCAGATAAGTAACGGAAATTGCTCTTTACCGTTATAAACTGCTCACCGTATGAAGAAAATTTTTCTTTTGCATTTTGAATCGCTATCTCATCTTGATCAAAAGCAATTAATTTTCCCCCATCAGTCAATTGGGATAATAAATAAGAACTATGTCCTCCTCCCCCCAGTGTACAATCTACATATGTACCATCTGGCTTTATATCTAAGCCGTCTACTGTTTCTTTCAAAAGCACTGTTACGTGTTTAAACATTGTTGCACCTACTCTTTTTCCAATTAATTTATGTTAAATGTATTTCTTCCTCTAAACGTATTTCTCACGATCAGAGAATGAAATACTACTAAAGAACGACTCAGTTAACTTACCAACAAAGGCAGCATACTATACAAATCGCTATTTTCTTTTATTATATACTAAATTTTATCATTTTTTACGGGAATTTAAATAAAAAACTGTCGAAAAAGAGAATAATACGTTTACATTTTGTGTGATTTTGTCATATATTTAAGTATCCTACATATATACAATCTCTACCAGTTACAAAATGATAATTCAGAAAAATTTCACTTCACAGTAAATTCAACAGAATAAAAATAAAATCCTGCTCCAAAGAGCAAGATTCTATAGTTTTATAACATGATGTTTTCCATCCCAAGAAAATGAATTCTCCATCACTCGATCAACGAAATCCAAACCGAACTGATTTAAATAATAACATACATTCCACACGCGCTCTTGCGGAGCTCCTAATGGACGAATTGCACATTGTATACGGCGGAATTTATTTAGTTGAACTTCATGTTTTTTCTCAACATTTCTTTTCAACATTCTTTCTAACAGTTCAATTTGTTCATTAATTTTCAACTCATTCTTCCCTGCGAATTCACTTAATCCTGGATCTATTTTTTTCACAAACTGTTGTAATGATGTATGAATATCAATAATTTCTTTTTTCGCCTCTATAAATCGATCGTCGATTGGTTCCTCTATTTGATCAGACAACCAGTTTTCACGTAATTTATCTACATCATGTAAAAACGGATCATTTTCTTGCAACTGTAAATCATTTAAATCTGTCGCTATATCTCTCTCTATATAAGTCATTGTAAGACGAGGAACGACAGGCGGCATTTGGAAACCAACAGTATGGAATACTTGTTGCAGTTCACTCCAATAAGCTATCTCCCCTGGACCTCCAATAAACGCTAGCGTAGGAAATACATACTCTTGCATAAGAGGACGTGTTACAACATTATTACTAAAACGCTCTGGACTTCTCTCCAACTCTTCAATCAATTCTTCATATGAAAAAGAATGTGTCCCATCTTTTCCGACAAACTTTCCTTGATTGTCTTCAAGCAGCACTCGCTCATTATCGATTTCCATGAATATATGCACTGCATTAGACTTTGTTTCAATAATTGGCTTATACCCTAATTCTTTAATTACTTCCTGCTGATTGTGAAGCCCCTCTTGCACTTCTTTATACTTGCTTATAATACGTTTGAAGAATGGAACCTCTAACTTCCTTAATTCAGGATGATGCGAATCAACAAGAATTAAACCAGAATTAGCAAACATTTTTGTAATAAGGTAAGCAAAGAAATCTACATACGTATTCGATTTATTCAAAGCATCATCTACAAATCGTAATACATCCTTTGTAAAATTCGTTTCTGGGTATGTTTTAAAAATCTCTTCCATCCATTTTCTACAATCTTCAACAGACAGTTCAGACTCAGAAGCACTCGCCTTTTTCGGATTACGGTCATGAAAAATAGTCTTTTTTATTTTTTTATTTTTCGTTACAAAAGTATGATTAATCTCATCCATATCATGATCTTCACCAGCAATCCAGAATACAGGAACGACTTTAACGCCTAAACTTTCTTCCTTTTCCTTTGCAAGCTGTAAAATTGAAATAACTTTATGAATTGTATAAAGCGGTCCAGTTAATAACCCCGCTTGTTGTCCAGCTATAACAACATATGTATTTTCATCTCCAAGCGCTTTTACATTTTGAATTGTAGATTCTCCCGCTTGCAATTTTGTATTATATTCTAATAAATGCGCTACTAACTCTTGGCGGAAAAACTTCCTTTCACGCAAATCATGTAAACGTTGTTTAAAAGCAACTTCTGTTAACATATAATCAAAACACGACTGTATCTCTTTTTTACCGTTCATATAGTCCGCTACAATACCTTGTTGCGGAACAGAGATTTCGTTTATCTCCATATAATTCTTCCTTTCGTATCCAGTTCTCTCACCAATCCACATTGTAGTCAATGTTTCACGTAAAAGCAAAGAATAACACTTATTCTTTTACTTCTAATCCTTTTATTGCATCGAACAAAAATTGAAGTGTCGGAACTGGTCGTTGCTGTTTCTTAGCTTCCTCTAACACATATCCAACAATTGCATCGATTTCCGTTTGTCTATTCGCTCTTACATCTGCTAGCATAGATGATGTATTATGAGACGTTCTTTCACATATACCTCGTACCATTTCCCATACCATTTCTTGTTCTTCACTAACAAGAAATGCAACTTCCCTAAATACTTGCTCCATCATTTGATAAAAAAAAGGATTCGTAATTAACTCACCGTTCTGAACCCGCAATAACGCTGTCAATGGATTAATACATACATTTACTACTAATTTTTTGTACATAATACCTTTCCAATCAGCCTCTATTTGAATTGGAAAATGAGCAAAAGGAAAATAATCGAATACTTTTTTAAAATATAAAAATGGACCGCGCACTACCCCAAACTTCGTTATACCTATTCCAGTATGATGGACCGTATACCTTTCTTCTTTTTTCGCACCGTGTTCTACAATACCAACAGCTATATTCTCATTTCTTATTTTCTGTATAGCATGAAGATGCGACATTCCGTTTTGCAAAAAGATTAATGATGATTCTCCTTGCACAAACGGTAATATGTCATTTATATGGTATTGCTTCACAGCAATAAATGTATAATCTAACTTCTGATCTAACATATATTCTATCGGTAAAATGGATGGAAATACCGTTTCACGTTTCCCATCTCTAATACAAGTTACACCTGTTTTATTCAATTCTTCAGCCTGCTTAGCCGTCCTTGTAAACAACGTGACATCTTGATTACTTTTTTGTAAATAAAATGTATACAATAGACCAATAGCACCTGATCCTACAATTCCAATTTTCATTTTCACCCAAGGAATTCATATTAAATTTCCTTGCCTTCCCTCCCTTTATATCTTTCTAATTCACATGCATACATCCTACGCTTGCACTGACTCCTAACAGATAAATGCAACCTCTTCTTTCACTATGTATATACTACCTATTAACGTGCTTCTATTCTTAGTTTAGCAAATCCTCAAAAAAATAATAAAAGAAATATACTATCTTCTTCATAAAAATAAAAAAATAAGTTATAATATTATTATAAATATTTTTACTTTTCTGGATTCAACAAGATAAGAAAAGGATGTGATGTAATGGGATTCCCAAAAGTTGAGCGCTTGCTCATCAATTATAAAACATTAGATGAATTTAAAAAATTTAAAGGTTGCGGAGCTCTAGAACTATCTATGTTGGAAGAGTTACAAGCAAACATTATTGAAAACAATAGCGAATCACCATTTTATGGTATTTATTATGGCGGATCACTAATCGCACGTATGAGTCTATATATGAAAAGGGATGGTGGCGAACCATTTGACATTACTGGCCCTTACCTAGAACTTTATAAACTTGAAGTGTTACCAACTTTTCAAAAACAAGGATTTGGACAAATGCTTGTGAATTATGCAAAACAACTACAGTTCCCAGTTAAAACGATAGCACGTATCCATTCAGCTGGTTTTTGGGATAAATTAAATTTCCAACCTGTATCAGTAACTAATGGTGATTTTTATATTTGGCATCCAGAAACAAATATGAATGCGATTACAAACGAGGAATCTGCATAAGAAATAAAAAAAACAGCTGCGTAACAGCTGTTTTTATTTCTTTAACTTCTCTAACTTTCCATTCGAACGAACACTATTTCTTTCCGCTACCATTACACTTCTTTTTTGATCGATATAATCAAGTAATGTTCTATACTCTTCCTCATATACTGATAATCGCTCTAGAAGTCGTTCTCTCTCTGTCTGTAGCGATTCAACTTGTTTTTGCAACACCATTAAAGAGTTTTCATCTTTATAATTTTGCAAGAAATCAATAACATCATTCAGTGTAATTGACGTAGGCTCTAATACCTCCGTCTCTTTCACTTCATAATTTTCTACTTTACGAAGTTGTTTCGCTTCTTCAATACGTTCTTTATATTGCTTTCTCACGTAAGAATTCCATCTAAATCCACATGCTGCTGGTGTACGAGACAAATGTCTTCCCACTTCTTTAAAGGCAGAAAGTTGCGTTCCACCTTCTTGAATATGCCGGAGTACTACTTCTGCCAGAAGCAAATCTTCATCATCAGTCCAAGCATCTTGTCTTGTTGTCGCCATCTCTCTAGTCCTCCCTATGCATTTTTTATTAAGCATATGCAGTTACTAGAAAAGATAGAATACAACAACTAAAGAATAAAACAAAAAAAATAAACGCAGAAGATATCTTCTACGTTTATTTTCCCGCAATTACTTGCTGATTACTTCTTTACCTTTGTAAGTACCGCATGCTTTACATACACGGTGAGCTAATTTCGCTTCACCACAGCTTGGGCACTCTACCATACCAGGTACTGATAATTTGAAATGCGTACGACGCTTTCTTTTTACTGTTTTAGAAGTTCTTCTAAAAGGTACAGCCATTCTTCCCACCTCCTTAAAAGAAATAATTATTTTCATATGAAGGCCTAAACCAGTCTTCCGATTATTTGTCAAAAAACTTTGCAAGTCCTGCCAATCTTGGATCAACAGCCTTTTCTTTGTTTTCTTCCGAAATCACTTGCCAGTCTTGACCTTGCATCGGTGCTCCACCAGAAACATCATCACTGAAAATTTGCATTGGAATCTCCAAAAGTATATTTTCCTTGATTACGGGCAGTAAGTCAAGTACTTCTCCTTCTAAACAATGAATTTCAGCTTCTGTTTCAAACTCTTCTTCTGAAGTTTGGAACACCTCAGTTGTTTTAATGTCAAATGGTAATGTCACATCTACTAAAGAGCGAGAACATGGTAAAACCATGCTTCCAGTTATATGTAGATGGAACGTAAACTTCCCGGAGCCAAAATCAACTCTTCCTGTTACATGAACAGGATTAATTTCACGAATATCTTTCTCGACCTCTTTTAGCTCACTTACATCTACCATCTCATCCAATGTCAATCCTTTATTTCTCAATTTATTCAATTGATGGATGGACCATTTCATATCATATCACCTCAAGGCAACAAACAAAATTATAGCTAGCCATTTTATATTTGTCAATGTTTTTTCTTTACACTATAATGAAGTCATCATAGTAAATAATATATAGAGTATCATGTTTTCCAAAAAGATGCTACATCGAAAGGAGAGATTATCATAAAAGCCAGTGGTATTGTCGTTGAATATAACCCTTTTCATAACGGTCATGATTATCATGTGCAACAAACAAAAAAGTTAACACACTCTGATATTATAATTGCCGTTATGAGTGGCCCTTTTTTGCAGCGTGGTGAGCCCGCACTCATTTCCAAATGGTATCGCACTAAAATGGCCTTAGCAAGCGGTGTAGACCTTATTGTAGAGCTTCCATACGCATTCGCAACACAAAAAGCTGAAACTTTTGCAAATGGTGCTATTTCCATCTTAAATGCCTTACGCGTTTCTGAAATTTGTTTTGGCAGTGAAGATGGACAAATCGAAAATTTTTATAATACCATCTCTGTACAAAAAAACGAAGAAGCGACTTTTAATCGTCTCGTAAAGCAATTTATGAGCGCAGGTAATAGTTACGCCAAAGCTACATCTGAAGCCTTTCTACACATTTTACCATCCAAAAAAAACATCGATATGTCACAACCAAATAACATTTTAGGCTTTCAATACATAAAAGCAATTCTGGCGCAAAATAGTTCTATGCAAGCACAAACTATAAAAAGATACGCATCTCATTATCACGATGAAACATTTAGTAACCAACATATCGCAAGTGCAACGAGTATTCGTAAACAACTCTTTAGCGAAAATGGTTCATTTACAGAAATTGAGCCTTTTATCCCGAAAGCAACCGCTTCTCTTTTAGCAACTTATAAACAAAACTTCGGGATATTACATAATTGGGAACAATACTTTTCATTTTTTAAATACAAACTTATGACGATGTCTCCAGGGGACTTACGACATATATATGAAATCGAAGAAGGTTTAGAGCATCGTATTTTATCAAAAATACAAAACAGCTCTTCCTTCCACTCATTCATGGAAGCATTAAAAACAAAACGTTATACATGGACTAGATTACAAAGAGCCTGTACACATATTTTAACAAACACGACAAAAGAAGAGATGCATATGGCAAATATAGAACAACATGCACCGTATATTCGTCTACTCGGCATGTCACAAAAAGGACAAACTTATATTTCAAAAAACAAGAAAAAAATAGAACTTCCAATCCTTACTCATACAAAAAGTTTTGACCATCCTACTTTACATATAGAGCGAAAAGCAAATTCTGTATATTTCTCTATCATGCAAGAACCATTACGGACACAACTACTAAAACAAGACGTAATACACCATCCAATTCGTTACGATGAAACAACTACAACGTTTCTATAAGAAAAACCTCTCTATTTCAGAGAGGTTTATTTTTTCTCACCCATTTTTTCCAAATACTTCAACGCATCATCCAGCGTATCCACTGGTACAACCTTCATTTTTGTTTTAATATCTTTCGCAGCCTCAAGTGCATCTTTATAGTTGGATTTCTCCGCACCTTTTTCATTTGGCGCAAAAAACACCTCAGCACCCGCATCACTAGCAGCTACCACTTTTTGCTGTATACCACCAATTGGGCCAATTTCTCCCTTTTCATTAATTGTACCTGTTCCAGCAATTTCATGTCCTTTTGTTAAATCTTCTTCCACAAGTTGATTATATATTTCTAATGTAAACATTAAGCCTGCTGATGGCCCACCTATTTCATGGGAATCAATTTTCACTTTCGGATCTACTACTAACTCTCTTTCCGTCACGATAGAGACACCTATACCTACGCGGCCATTTCCATTAGGAATTGTCTTTACATTTAAATTTTCTTTTAACTGTTTTCCGCCTCGCATGTACTCAATATTTACTGTATCTCCTTCTTTTTTCCCTGTCATATACTCAATAAATTGATCCGTCTTTTCGAATGTTTTTCCGTCGACAGCTATGATGATATCTCCAAGCTTAAGCTTCCCCTCTGACGGCATACCCTTCGCTACACCAGCAACTAATACACCTTTATTTTCAAAAGAAACAGTACGATTCGCTTGTTTATACGCATTATAAATTGCTGCATTTTGCGAGTCTTTCATTGCATAATTTTGGCGGAATTGATATTCTTCATCACTCTCGCCCCTTTGCAATATTTCTTCCGCCTTCGAAACATGTGTATATTTATTAAATTGTGCCGCTATTAAATTCACCACATTTGCCGGCCCCATCGAAACCGTTACAAGCATAAAATCACCAGATTCTTTTGTTCCACCCTCAACTTGGACATACGGCTCTAATTTCGCAGCCATTCCTGGTTTTGTTACATAGTACGGTAAACGCACATAAACAAGTAACATCGCCAATATCACACCTATTAAGATTGCATATATAAACCGAAAACGCTTAAACATTATGTTTCTCCTTCCACTGCTCAATTAATAAATAAATATTTGAAACATGTTTTTCTGCTTCTACTTCTCCGACTCGAATAATGTCTTCAATGTTTGTAAAAGCACGTGAACTAAATTGTTCCACAGCTGGTCGCATCATTAAATCTGATGCAATTTGCCGATTCATTACAAGCTCATGCTGCATAATTTCAATACTTTGCATAATTACATCATAAATAGATGTAACCTCACCATTCACCTTAATCGGAGATACATCAACAGCAATAACAATATCGGCACCTAACTCTTTTACAACCGAAACTGGGATGCGATCAATCACTCCACCATCTACTAATAATCGTCCATTTACCTTTTCTGGCACAAACACTCCAGGGACAGATATACTAGCCCTCACCGCATCTGCAACAGGACCACTTGTAAAAACCACTTTCTCCCCCTTCAATATGTCAGTAGCCACAACAGCTGTCGGGATATCTAACTCTTCTAAATTTTTATTATATGTAAACATTTTAATCATATCTTTGACACGTTTACCAGCAATAAACCCCATTTTTGGTACCGTGAAATCTAAATAGTATTTCCTCTTAAAAACAGTCGCCAATTTATACAATCGTTCAACGTTACAGCCAGCTGCATAAAATGTACCTATTAAGGCCCCCATACTACTCCCTGCAATCATATGAATCGGGATACCCGCTTCCCTTAAAACTTTTATAACGCCAATATGAGCAAATCCTTTCGCTCCCCCAGATCCAAGCGCTAAACCAATCTTCGGTTCTTTCATTTTTCTCACCCTTTAATTTTTTTCATCCCTTTTTCATACTTATGGTCTAAATTCACCACGTATCCACGTATACTGAAATGAACGTTTTTTGGGACAAAGGGGGATTTACTTACATGTATGAAAAATGGAAAACCGCTTTCCTTACCATATCAACACTATTTTTAACCTTTTCTCTTGTACTCCACCCCCAAGCTGCTTTGCAAGCTTCCATTCGAGGGTTAAATATATGGTGGGAAGTTGTATTCCCTTCACTATTACCGTTTTTCATCATTGCGGAACTTCTAATTAGTATCGGTGTTGTAAAATTTATAGGCGTTATATTAGAACCACTCATGCGACCACTTTTTCGCGTTCCAGGAATAGGTGGATTTGTTTGGGCAATGGGCATGGCCTCAGGGTTCCCTGCTGGCGCCAAATTAAGCGCTAGACTGCGAAAAAGCGATCAAATAACACAAATTGAAGCCGAGCGCCTCGTATCTTTCACAAACTCTTCTAATCCACTTTTTATTTTTGGAGCTGTTTCTATCGGTTTTTTCAATAATCCGAAATTAGGAATCGTACTAGCTGCTGCACATTATTTAAGCAACTTTGCCGTCGGATTAATAATGCGTTTTTACGGGCATAACACATCTTACACAAATGATAAACAAACTACTAAAAAACGTCCTTTTCAAAACCCTTTTTCAATCCTTCACCAAACACGCTTGCAAGAAAAAAGACCAATAGGAAAATTACTTGGGGACGCTATCGTTTCTTCCATTCAAACATTACTTATGATTGGCGGATTTATTATTTTATTTTCTGTGTTAAACAAAATGATTACTGTATTCCATATTACAGCAACTCTTTCTTTTATTATGCAACATATTTTATCATTCTTCCAACTAAGTACTGATTTTAGTATTCCGATATTATCAGGTATTTTTGAAATGACACTCGGAAGCCAAATGATTAGTCAAATAAATGAAACACCCCTTCTGCAACAAGCGATGGTAACAAGCTTCATTTTAGCATTTAGCGGCCTTTCAATTCAGGCACAAGTTGCTAGCATACTAGCTGAAACGGATATCCGATTTAAGCCATATTTTTTCGCACGACTTATCCAAAGTATTCTTGCTCCTATTTTTACGTTTATATTTTGGAAACCTTTTTATGAGAAAGTAAGTTCTTTCTCACCTATGGAAAAAGATATTCCCGTATTTTTATCCAATCATTCTTCTACACTACTTGAAATTTGGACATCTTTTGTACACTACGGACCGATTTTCACATTATTTTGTTTATACTTATATGTTATCTTATTGTTTTTACGCATGAATAAAGAAAAACCCCGTTCACTTTAACGGGGTTTGAAACTTTTCTTTTAAAGCACGCTCTACAATAGGAGGCACAAGATCTACTACACTTCCTCCATACCTCGCAACTTCTTTCACAATACTCGAACTTAAAAATGAATATTGGTTGTTTGTCATTATAAAAAAGGTTTCAATATTTTCATCTAATTTTCGATTCATAGAAGTAATTTGCATCTCATATTCAAAGTCAGAAACCGCTCGTAAACCACGTAAAATTGCATTTGCATTACGCATTTTTGCATACTCCACTAATAGCCCGCTATGCGAATCCACTTTTACATTTGGGATATCCTTTGTTGCTTCTCGAATTAAATCTAGACGTTCTTCAACTGAAAAGAATGGTTTTTTTGATGAATTGTTTAAAACAACTACGTACACTTCATCAAACACTTTTGCTCCCCTTTTAATAATATCAAGATGCCCAAGGGTAATTGGATCAAAACTCCCTGAAGAAATAGCTATACTTGTCATTCTGTCTCCTCACCTTCATACTTATAAATCGATATTGCTGTAATCCCATAATTTTCAGCTCTTACTTTTACAAGATTCCCTATAGAATCAGGTAAAACAACATCATTACCATGCTCTGACATAATTAATCCATCTCTATGTAGCAATCCATGTTGATCCATCACACTAATCAAAGATACAATTTTTTGATCTTTGTATGGAGGATCTATTAGTATAAGATCGAATGACATTTCACGCTTTATGAGCGCTTTCACCGCACGCTCTGCATCATTTCGATACACTTCAGCTTGTTCATGTATTCTACAACTTTCTAAATTTTGATGAATGACTTTTATCGCTTTACTATCTCGATCAACAAAAATCGCTTTTTCAATCCCTCTACTTATAGCCTCAATTCCAAGGCCACCACTACCGCCAAATAAATCAAGAGCGGTACCACCATCAAAATAAGGGCCTATCATATTAAAAATAGATTCTTTTACTTTATCCGTCGTTGGACGTGTTGTATTGCCGGGAACCGCTTTAAGTGGGTGCCCTTTACATTTTCCTGAAACTACTCTCATCTGTTGTCACTACCTTTATTTCAATCTATCGAGCGCTTATAAAATAATTTCCCACTTCAGTAACCGCTGCAAAACTATATGTAACTTTCACCTATCCATAAGAAACTTTCTCTAAAAATAACCGCTCGTCATTTTTTATGTATTTATCTCGCCATTCGCTAACACAAACCCATTATGTACATTAATTCCACTTTCCCCCGCATTAACGGGCAGTAAAACTCCCAACTCAAAATTCGGTTAGAACAAAAAGTGAGGTGGGAAATTAACTGCCCGTAAACGCCCGATTAGTGAAGGCTAATAATCAGCGGGGATGCCCCCACTGATTAAAGTTTCACTTTATCTTTTTTTATCCTATCATAAAATAAAAAAAAGAAAAATAAAAAGCCAAACATAAAATTTAAATTCATTATGTATATCTTCATTTAGATTGGACATAAATAATTATAACAACATCACCTTCGATGTTGTTGCCAACCGCGGAGAAGACTTACGTTTCCCCATAAGTTCTTCCTCCGGTTTCTCCTCTCCCTTTGCCTTCTTACTAGTACATACTAGTATAAGAAGGGCCCTGCTTTGCAGGGTTTTTTTTCTTTGTCTACTTTTCATTTAAAAAGTGAGATGGTACAGTAAAAGAAAGAGGAGGAAAAGATATGATTCAACGCTTTATAGAACTTGGAGAAGGCTACTCTGATTTATATGAATTACTTGAAATTGCCAAAGCAAACCAAGAACGTATAACACATATGTTACAATTTGAAACAATTAAAAACGAAAAGAAAGTATGCTCGCTTGTTGTAATATTAAAACCGACCACTACTGGTGATTTCCAGCCATTATACATATGTCGTGAAGGTATTCCTATGCCTGAAAATAAAAAAAGTAAACGTGTCATTTTATTTGAAGAAATGGCAGAAAAACTAGGAAAAAAAGTGACCACATTTACTGTAAAACCGTCCACAACTTTCCCAGAAAAAGAACTATTTTTCAATCATCTAATTGGTATTTTACGAATGAATAATTTCATTCCTCCAATGAAATAACACTTTATTTAAAGTAAAAAAATCCCACGCTAAACGTAGCAGGGGATTTTTTTACTTTAACTATAATCGTATTCTTTTGCCCGATCAGGACGGGAATTTTCAAATTCCGTTTTTAAAAACGGACGGTACGACTGTTCTATCTTTTTCACAAAAGGAAGTTTATTCAACTTATGCATCATATGCTCAATTTGTTCCATATCACAATATACAACGGCATATTTTAATCGTTTTGATATGTAATGTATGTTACCATATTTTCTTAAAATCTTGGCATGTTTCAATGAATGTAAATAAACAATCATACTTTGTCGTTGCCCGAACATAATCTTCTCCATCTTCTCCTTTTAAAAACTTATATTTTATATTTTTGAAAACTAACCAGAAATTTATGACATAATGAAACAAACTCTGTATACGTTTTCTTACATCTTCTAAAAAACGGGGTACATCACCCCGTTTTTTTACAACCGCAACCTCCGCCAGTACCGCAACCTCCGCCACAGCCACCAGCATCGAAAAATGGATTTCCTGTTGGAACTTTAATAGAAGAGGATACCTCAGAACCAATTGCTACACTAACTTCATCTAATAACTTTTGTAAAGCAGTTTCTGCTCGTTTAAAGGTTGCAATCTTATCATGCAAGTCTACAGAACGCTTTAATTCCCTCATTTTTGTTGACACGATAGTATAGTCAGGATGGTATTTCCCAAAACGCTGCACTTCCTCATATCGTTCCTTCATCGCTGTAAATTGCTGAATTAATGTCTGAACTTCCACATCCTCATGCAATTCTTTATAACACTTACGATAATCTTCTGCTATATCTGAACAGATGATCGCTTTTGCAAGCTGCTCTGCCTTATCTAATATTAATACGCTTTCTAGCGTCGCTACAATCATGAGAGACACCTCCGAGTATTCATCATACCACATTTAGAATAGAACTACTAATTGAAGTGACTCACTTAAAAGAAAGATATGACTCTAACTATTTTCAAACAATCTCAGATACGCTTATACATTAATATGTTCCGCAATATTATATTTAAGAACATCCCATTCTCCGCCGTTTTCTTTCACATAACTAATACATGCATTTTTTAACGGGGTCTTAAACGTAATTTCATCTGGTGCAATTGCATGTAAAATAGCTTTTATCGCATGTGAATGAGCAACAATAATAATACGTTTACCAGAATGAGTTACTGCAACATCTTCTAAAGCAGCAAAGCAACGAGCTACAATTTCTTTATCTAACTCCATACCTTCTACTTTACCCTCCGCAATTAACTCTCTAACAGTCGCAACCGGCTTCCCTGAAGCTTCTCCAAAATTCCGTTCAACAAATCGTTCATCTAATAAAATGGATTGTAATCCAGCTGCCTCTGCGATTGCCTTAGCCGTTTCTTGTGCTCTAATTAACGGACTACTTATAATAATATCCCACGATTCTACTTGCAAAGCAGCCGCACTTTGACTCGCTTGCTTTTTCCCAACTTCATTAAGTGGAATATCTTCACGCCCCTGAATAATCTCTTGAAAATTCCAATCAGTTTGTCCATGTCGTACTAAACAAATTTCCGTCATGCTGCAACTCCTTTTTTAAATAATCCGCTTCTATTGTAACAAAAGTTCTGCATGACGGACATAGTTTTCCCTTCCAATTATGTCGTATTTTGCTGCTTCATATACTGAAACATATCAATCATGATCGAAGCAACCGCCAATTGATTTTGAAATTTTTCTACTTTATCTGGTATCGTTTTTTTGAAATGTTGCATAGCAGCCAGCTCAAAAGCTTCTTTTTCTTCAGGATTTCGGGTTAACTTCCTATACCAGTATGGCTGCTCCCTAATATAACGCGATAAGTCCTCATCAGCCTTTATAAACTCCATAAGTTCTTCTCTCATCATCTTTCCCCCTAATCCTTTTGAAAGAAAAATGGATTATTTTCTTTGGAAGTACTTTGTTCTTGTTGCGTGCGACTTCCTTGAAACTGTTGAATAACTTGTTGCACACTCCCGATAGCACTCGTCACATTAGCTAAATGATGCTGCATTTGTTCCACATCTAGCTTTTTAAAAAAAGAAAGCATTTGTCCCATCACATCAGCAGTTTTTTCCTCTTCAGTTCGATTGTCTTTTTCCTTCTCTTTTTTATTTTCTTTTACTGAAGAAAAGGCAGGCGCTCCATCAGGTCTATAAGTTGCCCATATTGGATCTTCCTCACCAAGTAAGTACCATTCTTCATAAAATTGCTGCCAAGTTTTTTGACCACTTCTAACGTCATGAACCATTTTAGGGTGATGGTTTACAAATTCTTTAAACTGTTGAACCGATGGATGTAACGGTCCTTTTGTTGTTGGCATAATCCTCACCTCTTCATGTATATCTACTTATATTGTAAGAAAAAAAAGGCGCATGGTTCGCCTATTTTTAGACGATTCATGCACCTTTTTTACACTACTTAAAGTTTCACTTTATTTTCGAATAAAGTTTTGCGTATAAAATTTATCATATACCCCAACACCTAATCCGGTAAATTGTTCATTAAATAAATTTTTTCTATGCCCCTCACTATTTAACCAACCTTGTACCGCCGCAATTCCATCACTATGTTGTGCCGCTATATTCTCACCAGCAAGCTGAAACCCTACTCGTCCTCGTTGTAAACGATCTCCTAACGTACCTAATGTAGGTGAATCATGTGAAAAGTAATTATTGTCTTTCATATCTTTGCTATGTCCAATAGCAACATCTGCTGTTTGTTGATCCCACGTTAACAATGGTAGTTCATGACGACTTCGAATAATATTTGTTAAATCAAAAATTTGTTGCATATTCCCATTCTCTACTTGTTTCATCTTTTCTGGTGTTAATGGTTGTTCTGCTATTAATTCACCTGAATAAACAAGCTGATACGGTCTTTGGCGCAATAACGTTTCATCATCCATATAACGAACACCAACGAGTTCATGTGTGAAATGATCAAAATATAATTGTGCCCATCCATCTTCTACAGGTACTAACGGCTGTTCCATTACTTCCGTATCAGATAACTCAAATTGATAACTATTCTTCCCTCTTTTTAATGAAATCTCATGCGAGAGCGGATTCTTTTTGTATACATCTTCATATTTTTCATTTATATAATAAGGCGGTACCTTAACTTGTTCACCAGCAACATACGCTGTTACAATTTTACGTTCAGCAACTCCAAATTGAACGTACTGATTTAAATCTTGATTGTACACCCACCATTCATAACCGTAAGCAGATGGCTCTATTCGAGCTGGTTCTCCCCACTTTGCCAATAGATTTTCAGAATCTCCACCAATCATATTTAAAACAGTGTCTGAGGAGTCCTCATCGACTTGTTTTTTCTTTTTCACAATTTTATTTTCTTGTTTTGATTGAGATGGGGTTAATATATATTGTGAAACGAGTAATTTCCCGTATAAATCAACAGCTAAAATTAAAAATGTAATCATTACGATACGCAATAATTTCTTCAAACGATATACCTCCTGCACAAAACATAAAATTGAGATATACACAAATCCTTTTATTTCCTTTTTTGTGTGTACCGTACTCTTTTCACTATATCATATTTTCACAAAAAAAGTCTGGATTATCCCTTTTCTCTCAATATGAATTGCACTTTCTTATTATTCATACTATTATAAAAATAATGATGTAACATTAAAAAAGGAGGTATTATATGCAATTTACAAATACGAAATTTAATGGGGCCGTCGTTGATTTATCCCTTTTAACTGAGATTATGGAAAAGAACCATTTTGTACTAGCTGGACAGTGGGATTACGAAAGAGTTACATACGATTATAAATTTGAAATATTAAAGGATATTTATTACTTACGAGTGCGCGGAGTTGCTGTTGAAGGCGACATTGGCAGCAGACACGCTGAAGTAAAACTACTCCCTCCCTTATTAGGAAAACATTATTATCCTCACGGTGTTGAATATGGTGATGATGAGACTTTCCCAACAAATGTACTCCAAAAAAGCGAACAACTCCTACAAAATGTCGAAAAAGAGTTAAAAGAATTTCAAATTATTGAGTAAACCGAACAAGCGCATCAATATGATGCGCTTGTTCTATTTATCTTCCTTAAGAATGAATCGTCTTTTTAACTGGATACCCATAAATGGATCCATCTTTCACTTTAATCTCATCTTCCCAGGGAACTTTATACTTACCTTCAGCTAAATCTTTTACAAACGTATACGGGTTCTCTTTCACTCCACCAGGAGTCGCTACATATCCCCTTGAGCCTAAATTATATATATTATTTTCGAGCCCCCATCCTAATCTAGCCTGATCTGCTAGCTCTGGATATACTTCGGCAGTAACAATCTCCCAAGGGTTTCGGTGCCCCTGCACTAAAGTAGTCCCATCAAAATTACATACTTGTCCTTCACCAAAGTAATAAAATACACCATCATAACCCGCTAAGTTCACTGACAATGTATACATTAAATTTTGCCATGCATTTGAACGATTGGTTAACATCCATTGTTCACTAACTTGTGTGCTATATCCAGAAATACGGATCAAGACATTCGCGCCTTTATAGGCTGCTTCACGGGCTACTTCAGGGAACATGCCATCATGACAAATACAAACAGCTAATTTACTCCCTCCAGGTCCATCACAAACAGGTAAGCCTAAATCTCCAGCTTTCCAAGGCTCGACCGGCACCCAAGGATTTAACTTACGATACTTCAAAATCATTTCACCCTGTGGATCAATAATAATCGCTGTATTATAAGGTTCTCCACCATCAGGATTTCTTTCCATTATAGAAAAAACACCATACACTTCAGATTCTTTACATGCCTCAGCAAATAAGTCTGTTTCTGGCCCAGGCACTGTACATAAAAACTCTTCTGTAGTCCATTTTTTTGTATTGAGCCCTTGTGTACTATATTCGGGAAATACTATTAATTCTAATCCAGGATAACCTGATTTAGTTGAATGAATTGTTTTTATGATTTGTTTAATTTGTTTATCAATGTCTGCACGTGACTCTACTACCGGTACTGGATATTGAATTAACGCTGTTAAAAAACCACTAATCGGCTTTACCATACTTCCGCTACTACCCATTTAAATTCCCCCTTAAAATAGTTCGTGTTTATTAAAGATAACAATATAAATTTGTAACTCTCTAAAAAACTTGCACTACATATGGAATTATTACGCATGAAAGCTAGTAGTAAATTTTATATCCACTTTTAGTACACGCCAACACTAACTTAACACAAAAAGATTGAAAATTCAATCTTTTATAAATACCTAAAGCTAAAACTAAAAAAAAGAAAAAGCATATGGAATCCCATACACTTTTTTACTTAGTCTGTAAATATGGCGGCAATTGTTGCAACTGTTCCTTATCCTTTTCGCGTTCTCTACGCGCCCATTTAAAGAATACATAGCCGATAATCGTACCGTACACTATTTCCTGGACAATTTTCATAATGATACCGCCCGTTTGTTGGTCTTGTACTACTGGCATCCAGTGCAAAAATTCTGGTCCAGTTATATTTAATTCTGATAAAGTTCCCGCAGGTACGCATAGTTCCATCGCTTTCATCCAAGCAGCTGAATCCGTATACGTTGCAAATAACGGTGCAGTTGCAAAAATTATTAATGCACAAGCTGGCGTTAATAATATACCGTTAGCAAACATATAACCAAGTTTCTTTATATCACTTAACGTTTGATATTCTGGTAACGGATTTAACATCGGCCACCACATCATGATTGCCGCAAAAAATAATATAGCGAGGCAAATCGGATGGGCAATTTGACTTTGTTTTACTGCATCAAAAACAACTGGCAAATGATAAAAAGAAAACAGTCCATTAAATACAAACAATGCAATAAGCGGTTTAGCAAAAATTTTCAACACAATCTGAACTAGCTTAAAAGAAGTAATATAACGATATAACCAAACTGGTATACCAAGTAATAATAAAGGCGGAACTGCAATATACATGACTGCCATTTCAAACATATGTGCACTAAATATAATATGGCCAATTAAATCAATAGGTCCACCCTTTACAAAATACAAAAGAACAATTCCAGACGTAAAATAAAAAATTTGCTTTTTACTTACCTTCGTCGCATTTTCAAATCGAGTTCTATATGGTCCAATAATTAAGAAGTATCCAATAAGAATCGAAAGCATAAATAATAAAAAGAATGGACTCCATAAAGCTTGAAAGCCAAATATCCATAAGTTACTCATTGTCACCCCCACCTTCCTAATGGTTATCCTTCCACATAATGTGAAGAGGGGGCTGTGACAACACAAGCCCCCTTATTCTTCACTTTTCAAATCCACACGATTGTCATAAAAGCTAAAATTGTAATTAATCCTATTAACAGGCCAGAATACAGAAAGAAACTTGCAGCCTCATGCCCTTTATGGCTCATATGCATAAAATAATACAATTGAAAAATCACTTGCACCACTGCTAATAGTAAAATAAACGGAACAGAGAAGGTTGGACTAAAAGTTTTTGGATATGCTACCGCTACAAATGCAACTAATGTCAGGAAAATCATTAGCGCAAACGTAATAACTTGGTGCTTCATCTCCTCTGCACTTTTTCTCTTCCGATAAACAAGATCCACCTTAGGATTATTTGTTTGTCTTATCGCCATTGTTTATCCCACCATTCCCATTAAATATACTACAGTGAAAATAAACACCCAAACTACGTCAATAAAGTGCCAATAAATTGATGCAACATAAAACTTTGGTGCGTTGTATAAATTTAAACCACGCTTCGCATTTCTAAAAATTAATGTTAAAATCCAACACAATCCAAACAATACGTGAAGTCCATGTGTACCAACAAGAGCATAAAATGCAGAGCCAAATGCACTACTTCTCATAGTATGCTTAAATTCATGTGTATAATGATAAAACTCATATATTTCAAATCCCAAAAACCCTAAGCCAAGCAACACTGTTACAAGTAGCCAAAGTTGCATTTTCTTAAAATTAAAGTTTTTCATATGGTACATCGCATATACACTCGTTAAACTACTCGTTAATAAAAGCATCGTCATAATGAAAACGAGCGGCATTTGAAACATCTCTTGAGATGTTGGTCCACCATTTGTAGAGTTTTTTAATGCTAAATATGTGCCAAACAAGGAAGCGAACAATACTGTTTCGCCTCCAAGAAATAACCAAAAACCGACAAACTTATTTTTCCCCTCAAGGGTTGCTTTTTCAGGCTCTGCTGGAAATGTTTCATTCGTTAATTTTTCATCTACATGCATTATGCCTTGCCCCCCTTATCCTCTAAATCTTCCTTATGAATATGATATCCATGATCATCGACTACTGAACGAAGGAACATTGCGCCAAATGTAATGATTAAACCAATAATTGCTACTAATAACCAGAACTTATCTTTTCCACCTTGCATATACATTGCACCGAATGCCGCTATGAATAAGCCTAGAGAAATGATAAATGGTGAAAATGAAGCATTTGGCATATGAATATCACCAACTGGTTCCGCCGCCGTCATCTCTTTATTACCTTCACGTTTTTCAATCCAAAACGGATCTAACCCGCGAACAAATGGTAATTGTTTGAAATTATATTCCGGTGTAGGTGCTGGCATTGTCCATTCTAGTGTACGTCCATCCCATGGATCACGACCAGCCTTCTCTTTTGATACAGTTGTTTTTATTACATTGAATAGAAGAACAATCGTTCCAAGAGCCATAAACACAGCTCCAATAGAACTAATCATATTCCCCATTTCCAATCCTTGCCCCTCAAGATATGTGTAGTAACGACGTGGCATACCAATCAATCCAAGGAAATGCTGAATAAAGAATGTTAAATGGAAACCGATAAAGAATAACCAAAATGTTATCTTACCTAATGTTTCATTTAATATTTTATTAAACATCAGTGGCCAATAATAATGAGCCCCTGCAAGTAAACCAAATACAACACCACCGACGATTACATAATGAAAGTGCGCTACTACGAAATAGTTATCATGAAATTGATAATCAGCTGGTGCAGATGCAAGCATAACGCCTGTAACTCCACCCATTACGAATGATGGAATAAAAGCTACCGCCCACATCATCGGTGTTGTAAAACGAATACTTCCGCCCCACATTGTAAAGAGCCAGTTAAATATTTTAATACCTGTCGGAACCGCAATTGCCATTGTCGCAACTGAGAAAATAGCATTTGCAACTGGACCAAGGCCAACAGTAAACATGTGATGCGCCCATACCATGAATCCTAAAAATCCAATTAATACTGTCGCAAACACCATCGATGAATAACCAAATAATCGTTTTTTCGAAAATGTCGCGAAGATTTCTGAGAATATTCCGAAAGCTGGGAGTATAAGAATGTATACTTCCGGATGACCGAAAATCCAGAATAAATGCTCCCATATAATTGTGTTCCCACCTAATGCTGGATTAAAGAAACTTGTTCCAAATAAACGATCTAACATTAAAAGTCCTAATCCTACAGTTAACGGCGGAAAAGCAAATAATATAAGTGAAGATGTTACAAACGTTGTCCATGTAAACATCGGCATACGCATATACGTCATTCCTGGCGCACGCATATTAATGATTGTAACAAGGAAGTTAATACCTCCAATTAATGTACCAATACCTGAAATTTGCAAGCCGAGTACATAAAAATCAACACCATGGCCTTTAGAAGCTAAAGCTAATGATGCATAAGATGTCCATCCTGCATCAGGTGCTCCACCTAAAAACCAACTTAAATTTAAAAATACTCCACCAAAGAAAAATAACCAAAATCCGAGTGAATTCAAAAACGGGAACGCTACATCACGCGCACCAATTTGAAGTGGCACGGCGGCGTTCATAAATGCAAACACGAGTGGCATAGCTGCGAGGAAAATCATTGTTGTACCGTGCATCGTTAATACTTGATTATAAGCATCCCCAACAAGAAAAGCGTTGTTAGGAATCGCTAATTGAAGGCGAATAAATAGTGCTTCTATTCCGCCTATTATAAAAAACAATCCACCTGCAATTAAATAGAGAATGGCAATCTTTTTATGGTCTACTGTCGTTAAATAATCCCATATGACAGCACCCATCCCCTGTTTTTTTGCTACAGAGCTCACGTTTTCAACCTCCCCTTCGCGAATAATCCCTCTTTACTTTTCAATCTTTAACGTTTGTAAGTATGCATTTAATGCATCAATTTGATCATCCGTTAAGTTGCCATATTTACCAGTCATTTTATTTCCTGGCTTCATATTTTCAGGATCTTTCAGCCATTTTTTTAAGTTTTCTTCATTATTTTCGGCAATACCAGCAACCGTATCACGATCAGCAAAGTTCGCTAAGTTTGGTGCGATACGAGCGGAAGGTGGTCTACTATCATTAGATCCAACTGCATGACAACCAATACAGCTTTTATTAAATATTTCTTGGCCCTCTTGCGCCTTTGTTGAAGCTACTTCTTTTTTCCCATCAATCTTCTTCATATCAGCAAGCCATTTTTTGTACTCGCTTTCATCTAAAGCTTTCACTTTAAATTGCATTAAAGAATGTGACGGGCCGCAAAACTCTGTACAAAAACCATTATAAGTGCCCGATTTATCTGCCTTTAACCACATTTTGTTTACATTGTCTGTATTTGTATCCATTTTACCAGCTAAAGATGGAACCCAGAATGAATGTTTAATATCGGCACCCTTCAAATTCAAATACACTTTCTTACCTGTGGGGATAACTAAATCTTGAGAAGTTACTATTTTTTCTGATTTATAAGAAAATTCCCACCAATAAAGATTCGCTGTTACATCAACAACGATCGTATCTTTATCAATATTCTTTTTCTCCATCGCACTTACATCAGCAAGTTTGAATGTATATGTAACCGTCGGAACAGCTAAGATTAGTAAAAGAATAATCGGAATAACTGTCCATATAATTTCTAGTTTGTGATTCCCTTCAACTTGTTCTGGAATATAATCTTCCTGACCTTTCTTTTGTCGGAAACGCACAATTACATACAAGAAAATAATAGTAACTACTAGTACTACTCCTACCATGATCGCACTCGCTAGTAAGAGCAGATCATATTGCATTTTTGCTACTTCTCCTTGCGGAATTAAAGTAGATTGAAAGGCTTTACCGCATCCCCCTAACAGTAAAGCCAGCAGTGAAACGAACGAAAGCAGTCGCCACTGTTTCTTCATACAAACAACCCCCACTTTCCTTGTGAATTAGATTGTACTTTATAGTTAAGTAAAGTAAATCTCAACGTAAAGAAATCCAATTATGTCGTTGTCTTAGAAGAATGTAACTACAATCATTGATACAAATAAGATTGTTAAATAATTTAGGGAATAAACAAACATTTGTACGGACCATTTGATGTCATCCTTCTTACGGAAGCCATAAAATCCTAAAACGATCCATCCGATGTTAAGCAATGTTGCAAGTACCATAAATGTTATCCCAAGTCCACTCATATAAAATGGTAGTGGTAATAAACATACTGTCCAAATCATAATTTGGCGTTTCGTAATTTCAAATCCATGAACTACAGGAAGCATTGGAATTCCTGCATTTCGATATTCATCAACACGTTTCATCGCTAACGCAAGGAAATGTGGGATTTGCCAAATAAACATAATTAAAAATAACATCCAAGCAATTGGATGGCCTAAAGATGGATCAATTGCTGCCCATCCAATTAAAGGTGGAACTGCTCCAGAAATACTACCTACAACAGTATTTAGCGTATACTTTCTCTTTGTCCATAAAGTATATAAGACAACATATGTGAAGGCACCAATAAATCCCATTAATACTGCCATCGGTGTTGTTAATAATAAGAATACAAATCCAAGTAGTAATATAACTAGTCCAAATGTAAGTGCAAAACCTGGTTTATACTTTCCTGTAACCGTTGGACGGGTTTTTGTTCTTTCCATTAACGGATCGATGTCTCGATCAATGTAGTTATTTAAACAACATACCCCTGCCATAATTAATCCGGAACCAACGATTGTAAAAAATAGCTTATCCAGATTGTCCATCACACTTAATCCATTAAAGTGTAACGCCAACCAAAATCCTGTAAATACAGTAAGTGTATTTGAGTTTACAATCCCCATTTTAACGAGCGCTGATAAATCTTGTAACCGAGTTGTTTCGGGTACACTTGTTACAGCTGACTCATCATGCAGCTCACTTGTTGCATGGTTCATCACTTTAACCCCCTCTTAAAACTTTCATCTTTCTTTTTGCGCCTATTTCGAATGAAATAATTCGCTTCTATATAGCAATATTATTACAGTAGAAATATTGTTAACCCATTCTACTACTAATCTACGCCCATACTCCAATATATTAAATCATATTTCCCGAACATTTTGTGAAGAAAACATGAACTTTTTGTGTCGAATATAAAAAAGCTTACTTCTTACTTATCCTTATCATAACATGATGTTACTTTCTATAATAAACTATTTTGTCATATTTAACACGTATTCTCCCCATTTCTTTTCAAAATAGCCTATTTCCCTCCTAAAATTTCCCTTATAAATTCTATTTTCACACCCTTTTTCTCCCCTTTGTCTTCCCCCTCCATTTCTTTGCTATTTTATTATTTTTTATATATCATAGGAACTAGCGCGTTTTATTCTATACATAATGGAATGAAAATATTTCGCAATAACTTCATAGCAGAAAGATGGTGAAAGAGATTGCAACGCTTTATTAAATGGTTAGCAGTCATTACAAGTCTTGATTTATTAGTAGTATTATTAGGAGGCGCTTTAGTTACAAAAACAGGTTCTGGCCAAGGCTGCGGTAAATCATGGCCGCTTTGTAATGGTGAGTTAGTTCCATCTAATTTATCGATGGAAACTATTATTGAACTAAGTCACCGCCTTACATCAGGATCAGCAGGAATACTTGTCACTCTCCTTTGTATTTTATCCTGGAAGTATTATAAACATGTGCGCGAAACAAAAACGTTAGCAATTTTATCCTTCGTATTTTTAGTTGCACAAGCATTAATGGGAGCGGCAGCCGTTGTTTGGGGTCAAATGCCAGCTGTACTTGCTATCCATTTTGGTATTTCCTTAATTTCATTCGCTTCTGTTATTTTGTTAACGTGTCTTATTTTTGAAATTGATCAGAAATTTGATGCACGTTCACTTATTATGGATAAAAAAATGAAATTTCACATTTATGGTGTAACAATTTACAGTTATATCGTCGTCTACACAGGGGCTTTAGTACGTCACGAACGAGCTAGCTTAGCCTGTCCGGACTTTCCTTTATGTAGTAAAAATAGACCATGGCCGACTCAATTACATGAGTGGGTTCAAATGGGGCATAGAGCTGCAGCGATATTAATATTCCTTTGGATACTATACGCAATGATTATTGCTATTCGTCAATATAAGCAACAAAGCGTAGTATACTGGGGATGGATTATTTCCTTTATTCTTGTAACACTTCAAGCTATTGTTGGGATTTTAGTTGTATATACAAATGCTAGTTTAGCAATGGCATTATTACATTCCCTATTCATTTCTTGCTTGTTTGCTGTATTATGCTATTTAGTTATGTTAGGAACAAGAAGTAAAGTGAACGCAAAAGAATCCGAATCAACTTCTAAACAAACAAAATAATTTAAAACTGAAATCCCTTGCCGAATCGGCAAGGGATTTTTTGCAATAAAAAAAGAGCTGTATTTACACAGCTCTTTCCTTATTTTAGTGATCTAATTCAATAAGTAAATCACCCGTTTGAATTGCATCACCATCGTTAACATATACTTTCTTCACTTTACCATTGAACGGCGCTTGAACTGTCGTTTCCATTTTCATCGCTTCTGTAATTGCCATAGAATCGCCTTTTTTCACTTCATCGCCTTCTTTTACAACTACTTTAATAACCGTTCCTGGCATCGTTGCGCTAATATGGTTTGGATTTTCACGGTTTCCTTTCACACGTTGTGCAACTGTTGCTTTCACACTTTCGTCTTTCACAACAATCTCACGTGGTTGTCCGTTAAATTCTAAGTAAAGAATACGATTTCCATCCGGCTGAGGTTCTCCAATTGATACTAGTTTAACCATCAATGTTTTACCTTGCTCAATTTCCACATCAATTTCTTCACCAAGTCTCATACCATAGAAGAATGTCGGTGTATCAAGCACAGATACATTACCATACATCTCAGCAACTTTTTCGTAGTCCATAAATACTTTCGGATATAACGCGTACGCAACTACATCAAAAATCGTTACTTCGCGTCCAAGTTTATGGAATAACTCTTCTTTTAAAGCATCAAAATCTACTGGCTCTAACAATTCACCCGGTCTTACTGTTAACGGCTCTTTCCCTTTTAAAATAATCTTTTGTAATTCTTTCGGAAAACCACCGTACGGTTGACCTAAATCACCAGAGAACATTTCAACAACAGATCCTGGGAAATCCAAAGCATGTCCACGCTCTAAAATATCTTGTTCTGTCAAATGGTTTTGAACCATAAATAATGCCATATCACCAACAACTTTTGAAGATGGCGTTACTTTTACAATGTCTCCAAACATGTCATTCACACGACGGTACATTACTTTCACTTCATCGAAGCGATCTCCTAAACCAACCGCCTTTGCTTGTTGCTGAAGATTACTATACTGCCCACCCGGCATTTCGTGCATATATACCTCTGTGTGAGGTGCATTCATACCACTTTCAAACGGTGCATAGTATTTGCGTACATCTTCCCAGTAATGAGATAGTTTTTCTAATGAATCTATATTAACATCTGGTTGTCTTTCATTTCCGCCTAATGCGTAGTATAGTGTGTTCGCACTTGGTTGTGACGTTTGACCTGCCATTGAACTCACCGCTACATCGACAATATCAACACCCGCTTCAATTGCCTTCGTATACGTTAATATACCGTTTCCGCTCGTATCATGTGTGTGCAAGTGAATCGGAATCGATATTGTCTCTTTTAATGCAGAAACTAAATCGTATGCAGCATTAGGTTTTAATAAACCTGCCATATCTTTAATACCTAATATATGAGCACCTGATGCTTCTAATTCTTTCGCCAAGTTTTTATAATAATTCAAATCATATTTACTACGTAACGGATCATGAATATCTCCTGTATAACACATTGTCGCTTCTGCAATTTTGCCAGTATCTCGTACAGCATCAATCGCAACTCTCATACCTTCTACCCAGTTTAAACTATCAAAAATTCGGAATACATCAATGCCAGCTTGAGCAGAACATTCCACAAATTTTTGAATTAAATTATCTGGATAGTTTTTGTAACCAACTGCGTTTGAAGAGCGAAGTAACATTTGGAATAAAACATTCGGCATTTTTTCACGAAGATCTAGTAATCGTTCCCATGGATCTTCTTTTAAGAAACGATACGCAACATCGAACGTTGCACCGCCCCACATTTCCGCTGAGAATAAGTTCGGTAACATTCTCGCTGTCGGCTCTGCAATTTGATGTAAATCTTTTGTACGAATACGAGTTGCAAGTAGTGACTGATGCGCATCACGGAATGTTGTATCAGTTAAAAGTACACGTTTTTGATCTTGAACCCACTTTACTAATCCATCCGCTCCACGCTCATCCAAAATTTGTTTTGTTCCATTTTGTATCGGCTCTGAGTGTACTACATTTGGTATACGAGCATCCGGGAAAATTGGTTTCTCTTTTTTCCCTACTCCCGGGAAACCATTTACTGTTACTGAACCAATGTAATTTAACATTTTCGTTCCGCGGTCTTTACGTTTCGGGAATAAGAACAGTTCAGGTGACGCGTCAATAAACGACGTATCATATTCTCCTGATAAGAAGTTTTTATGTTTTACTACATTCTCTAGGAATGGAATATTTGTTTTAATACCACGAATACGGAATTCTTTTAAGTTACGTTCCATTTTTGCAGCAGCTTGTTCAAAAGTAAGAGCCCAAGTCGTAACTTTTACAAGTAAAGAATCGTAGTACGGTGTAATAACTGCACCTTGGAAACTATTACCTGTATCAAGACGAACACCAAAGCCACCGCCTGATCGGTACGCCATAATTTTTCCTGTATCCGGCATAAAATTATTTAGTGGGTCCTCAGTCGTTACACGAGATTGGATTGCAAATCCGTGCACAACCACTTCTTCTTGCTTCGGAACACCTACCATTTTACTATGTAATGCATGTCCATCAGCTATTAAAATTTGCGATTGAACGATATCCACTCCTGTAATCATCTCTGTAATCGTATGTTCAACTTGAACACGTGGGTTTACTTCTATGAAGTAAAACTCATCACCTTTTACAAGAAATTCTACCGTTCCTGCGTTTAAATAGTTTACATTTTTCGTTAACTTCACAGCAGCTTCACAAATACGTTGACGCAAATCATCTGAAAGCGAAACGCTTGGTGCGATTTCGACAACTTTTTGATGGCGACGTTGCACAGAACAGTCACGCTCGAATAAGTGAACAACATTGCCTTCTTCATCTGCTAAAATTTGTACTTCTATATGTTTAGGTTTTTCAACGAATTTTTCAACGTATACTTCATCATTACCAAAGGCTGCTTTTGCTTCTGATTTCGCGCGATTATACGATTCTCTTAATTCTTCACTAGCTCGTACTATACGCATACCTCGACCGCCACCACCAAGGGACGCTTTAATAATAATCGGGTAATCGTACTTTTCAGCAAACTCTTCGACTTCTTCTATTGAATCTATTGGGCCATCACTACCAGGAATAACCGGAATTTGTGCTAGCTGCGCTTGTGTTCTTGCTTTCACTTTATCTCCAAACATATCTAAATGCTCACTTTTCGGACCAATAAAGATAATTCCTTCTTCTTCACAACGTTTTGCGAATTGGATATTTTCTGACAAGAAACCATATCCAGGGTGGATTGCATCTACATGATTGCTTTTCGCAATCTCAATAATGCCCTCAATATCTAGATAAGCATCAATTGGCTTTTTCCCTTCCCCAACTAAATAGGACTCATCGGCTTTATAGCGATGATAAGAACCGCTATCCTCTTTAGAATAGATTGCAACTGTTTTTAATCCAAGTTCCGAACAAGCTCGAAACACACGAATTGCAATCTCTCCACGGTTAGCTACCAATACTTTTTGAATACGTTGCAGCTTTGTCATGATTTTCCCCCTCTACTTTCCTACCACTCTAGAGATAAAATATATACACACCATAAAAAGCGTGAAGTTCTTCACTTTCCACATTATATTATACTTAGAAAGTTTCACTTTATTTTTATCCATCATACCTTATTTTTTAACAAATGATAAGTTTTCTGTGCAATTTGTTTCACAAAAATAGTATAGCATACCTCTTCCTTTTCGAACAACCTAATTGTATATCACATTTGTTTTAATGTGATATATCTTTTGGATATAAAAACAATTAATATATCACATTTGAAATTACTTTAAATAAAAAAACACATTGTGCTCTACAGCGCAATGTGTTTTTATTTTACAACTACAAGATGCGGTCCACCCTGTTCTCTTTCTTTAACTAACTCATTTTGTTGTTTTTCTTGTCTTTTCACATGACTAGCAATATTCAATAATATCCCCATCGCAAGTAGATTAGCTAACAAGGAACTTCCGCCGTAACTAACAAAAGGTAACGGTACCCCAGTAAGCGGTATTAATCCAGACATACCACCGACATTGATAAACGTTTGAACTCCAAACAAACTTGCAATTCCGATGGCTATTAAACTTCCAAATGGATCTGTACACTTTTGCGCCACTCTAAATGAGCGAATGATAATTAACAATAAACAGATTAAAATGATAGCTACACCTATAAAGCCTAGTTCTTCAGATATAATCGCCATAATAAAATCCGTTTGGGGCTCTGGTAAGTATCCATACTTTTGCACACTATTCCCTAACCCTCTACCATTTAACCCACCTGAAGCAATTCCAATAAATGAATTTACCAATTGGAATCCATCATTTTGAGGATCGTTAAACGGATCCAGAAAAACTGAAAATCGCGCTTTTTGGTATGAACTTAATTTATAATTCCCAATAAAATACAACATTGGGACCCATACTACAGACGTTAATAAGAATCTTTTTATCCATAAATTAACACTAACTCCTGAACAAAGAAACATGATTCCTACCGTTCCCGCAATTAACATATCGGTACCTAAGTCATTTTGCTTTAAAATTAAAAACATGATTAAACCAATACCTAAAAGTACCGGTCCCGATCCTTTGAAAACAGACGTATTTGTTTCTTGCCTTTTCGCAAAAAAATGAGCCAATACGAGAATAACTGTTATCTTTACAAATTCCGCAGGCTGTATTCCAAATATCCATCCATTTGCACCATTTACTTTCTTAGTGAAAAAGGCTGCTGCCGCTAATAAGGCAACACTAGCACCGTAACTTCCCAATAAGAAAATTCGTTTTCTCCACACTTTATATGGGATAATAGCCATAATTATTAATACCATTGTCCCAGCAGCTAAAGTAAGTAATTGTCTTTTAAAAAAGAAATTTGCTGGTTTATCAAACCGCGAAATCGCAACAATGGAACTAGAACTATATACCATTATGACTCCCAGCACACATAAAATAACAAGAGGAAGTAATAATGAATAATCCATTGATTTCCATATTCTTTTCATTTCATTTCCTCTCTCTGTTTCAAATTAATTATTGTTGTATTCCATATGTATATACGTTCTTCCTGCTTTATTATACAAATAAAAAGCTCAAACTGTTTTAGTTTGAGCCCCCTTATTTGAACCCGTTATTGTTGTTTGTTTGTAAATGCTTCATGAAGTGCAGATAACTCACGTTCGAGCTCTCCTAACATTGCTTTCCCTTGCTCTTCTGCAATAAGACCAAGGCGAACCGCAAAATCGACCTCGCGGGATAGTCCAAACATTTGTGTGTCTAAAACTTCTTCATATAATGGACATTGCGGCATTGTAAGATGGTCCATTTGCACCTTAATAAGTCTTAAAATCTTCTCTGCATCCGCTTGTAGAAGGGCTAGTGCCTTTTCCTGATGATTTGAAACTGTCTCAGACGCCAAATTGATTCCCTCCGTTTCCGTCCTACTCTCTCATATCTATTAATATTAGCGATAGTTTTAATAAATTGCAATAGAAACATTTTTTGTGACAACAGTGTCTAATACTATTATACTGAAAAGTGGGAGTATAACACAAATGGGGGAACAACAATGAGCGAAATTTTATTTATTAATGGAAAAGTACGTTTTCCAATCACTATTGATCCAACTGTTTGGATTTTTGACGATCGAAAAGTAGATTTGACAACTTACTTTGATGAAACTAGAGAAAACACGTCTGAACTAGAAGCTTACTTAAAGAACACTTCAGAACATTGGGATCGTGAAATCCGTGATGGTGCTGCCTTCCCGCCAATACAACAAAGTGTAAAGAAATATAAAAAAGAACAGCTGATTACTGGGACATTTGGTATACCATTTCATCCATTTCTTGCTAACGCCGAAATTTTAGAGGACGCTATGCAAGTTGAAATTGAAACAGTAGATACTACCATTACACTACCATTAGAAACGGTCAACAAGGCCATTCTTGGTTTTTCAAAAGAAGGAAAACCATTAAAAGAGGACGGACCTGTACATCTATATTTCAATGATGGATCTAATAGACAAAATCCAATCCGTAACATCCGTAAATTCACAATTATTTAACGAGTATACTAAAAAAGGAGTGAGCTGAAGCTCACTCCTTTTTATAATAAATCCGCTGCTAGTTGAGCTAAATTCGAGCGCTCCCCTTTAACAAACTTTACATGACCACTAATACGTTGCTCTTTAAATTTCTCGACAACGTATGTTAAACCGTTATTATATTCATCTAAATATGGATGATCGATTTGCTGAGGATCTCCCATTAATACAATCTTACTTTTCTCTCCTACTCTCGTTAATATCGTCTTCACTTCATGCTTCGTTAAATTTTGTGCCTCATCAATAATAATGAATTGGTCTGGAATACTTCTGCCACGTATATAAGTAAGAGCCTCTACTTCAATCGAACCCATTCCAGCTAAAATAGCATCTAATTCCCCTGGCTTTTTCGTATTAAATAAATACTCTAGATTATCAAAAATCGGCTGCATCCATGGTCTTAACTTTTCTTCTTTTTCTCCTGGTAAATAACCGATATCTTTTCCGACTGGAACAATTGGTCTTGCAACAAGTAATTTTTTATATAACCCTAAATCTTCCGTTTGCATTAATCCCGAAGCTAACGCAAGTAACGTTTTTCCTGTACCAGCTTTCCCCGTTAACGTTACAAGCGGAATATCTTCGCGAAGCAACAATTCTAATCCCATTATTTGCTGCACGTTTCGTGGTCGTATCCCCCACACTTGCTCATTGTGAAAAATAAGTTTCTTCACCTTCTTACCTAAGTGATCTACAATGCCAAGTGCAGAACTAGAACCCCCAAGTGCATCCTTCATTACCACAAACTGATTTGGATAAAAAGGATGATTTGCAATTTCAGATAAAGGTAATTCACCTTTTTCATAAAAATAATCCAATTGTTCTTTTGATATATACCCTTCTAAAAACCCTGAATATATATTATCTACTTCAATTACGCGATCACTTAAATAATCTTCAGCCTTCAATCCAATTGCATCAGCTTTTACCCTTACGAGCACGTCTTTACTTACTAAAATAACAGACTTCCCGTCCTCTTTTTCTTGTTCTTCTAAAGATAGATTTTTTGCTACTGCTAAAATTCGATTATCATTTGTTTTTTCTACAAAAATATCTTGTAGTTGAACAAATGAACGATGATTTAATTCAATACGAAATGTACCGCCGTTTTCTAGCGGAATACTTTCATGCAGCTTTCCTATTTCACGAAATTTATCTATTAACTTAGATACATAACGAGCATTTCGTCCTACTTCGTCCATATAACGTTTCTTCGAATCAACCTCTTCTAATACAACTGCCGGAATCACTACTTCATTGGTTTCAAATGAAAAAATAGATAAAGGATCCTGCAAAAGTACATTCGTATCTAACACATAAATTTTATCCAACCTGTTACCCCCTGACTCCACTTTTAAATTTGTAGAACAAGGGTTTCATCCATAAAATATGGACGAACCATTGTTATAATTATATGTACCGTATAAACGAGGTAGAATCGAAAATTATAGCAATTAAACCTTTTCTTTATTTTTTATTCATTTCTATTCAATATATTACTTTTAATTTTAATTATTAACGTTAAACCACAATAACTGATTCCAAAAGTTAATGAACAATTTTCTTATTCATCTCACTTATAATTCTTTTATCCCTACCAACACTTGGTTATCCAGTTTTTTTGCTGCCCGAAGATCGTATGTTTTTTCATATTTTGGTTCAATTGCAAGTTTTGCTCCATAAAACATAACATCACGTACTTCTTGCACACTTACTTCTATTACAGCTAATTTTAGAGGAATGCCTTCCATTCTATCTGTCAAAATTTCACCTGCACCACTTATGGAAAATACGGATCCATTCGCCATTATAGTCAATACCACTCCCGGATTGCGCCTTATATTTTCCACAATACGTGAACGTTGATCTACCGCAAATCGAATACTAGTTTCACTCACTGCATACACCCAAGAAATAGCACTTACGTTAGGAACTTGTTTTTCGAAATCTGTTGTTGCTACCATAACAATACATTCTTTACGGAACGTTTGTACTAAATCATCTGTTAATGTAGGCTCTACTACATTCGCCATATTTCCACCTCCAAATATACTTAATATATCCTTATCATAACTTATTTTTCGAATTGCGAAAATATTATTTTTTCCTCCTATTATTCAAAAACATCATACTTCCATGATATACTTATACCGATAGAATTCGTATTGAGGTGACGAAATGAGAGTCAAATGTATGATCTGTGATAAAAAAGATATGTTAGATGACGAAAATCCTACGGCAAAAAAACTGCGTAATCGCCCTATTCATACATATATGTGCATGGAATGTTCGGAACGAATTGCAGAGCGTACGATGGAACGTCATGCAAGTGGTAATTTCCGATTATACCGTGATAAAAAAGTTGAAGACGATTGGTAAAATATAAATAAGTCCTTAATCATATCGATAAGGACTTATTTATATTTTTCAGGTTCACGATTCATCTGATCCAAAAAACAATCAATAGCTTCTAATGGAAATCTCACAGATTTTCTTTCCCCATCAATTTCATATGTAATCAAATACATTTCCTCATTCTTTTTAACTTCCACATCCCTTAATTTATGTTCTTCATATATCATATTTTGAAATAACAAATACGTTTCTTTCGCAGCACTATCATCGGGGCGTGCTTCCGCAACTGTTTTAATCGTTAACCAATTATATAGTGCATCTTGTACTGAACGCATGTCATTAATTCCCCCTCATCCTACTTTTTCTTGTTTTGCTTGACGTAAGCGCAATCTATAAATTCCTAGTACAATTGCTGCTACAACAAGCCCCTCCCCAACAGGTAAAAATACAGCAAAAAAGGTTAACACTGTACATCCAATTGCTAAAGAAATATATATCACGATATTTTTTAGTACAGATAATTTTCTAGCAAATCCTAAATTATAAACGAGAGCACTTAATATAATAATCGTTCCATAAAGTAACCACATTCCTAACTCTGGATTTTCATCCACCTTACATAATTTAGCAAAAAAAGACATCCTTTCTAACACACTCTTCCCCCCTAGCTATAAAAACAAGTTTTCTTTATACACTTAATACAAGAGTAACTCGCAAAAAAAATACTGTCCACAAAAAAGAATAAATATTCTAAAAATAAATAAAAACAAAAAAACAACTACCTTTTGGAAAGGTAGTTGTTTTTTTGTTTTTACGCTTCTACAGATTTCTTTTTCTTAGCAGCTCTTTCGCGCTCGCTCTTATCAAGAATCTTTTTACGTAGACGGATTGATTCCGGAGTCACTTCACAGAACTCGTCATCGTTTAAGTACTCTAATGACTCTTCTAAAGTCATTAAGCGTGGTTTTTTCATTGTTGAAGTTTGGTCTTTCGTTGCAGAACGAATGTTAGTTTGTTGTTTCATTTTTACAACGTTAACTGTTAAATCATTTTCACGTGTATGTTCTCCAACAATCATACCAGCATATACTTCTGTACCTGGTTCAACGAAGATTACACCGCGATCTTCAACTTGCATAATACCGTATTGTGATGCTTTTCCTGTTTCAAGTGAAACTAGAACACCTTGACGACGTCCACCTACTTGTCCAGCGTGTACTGGTTGGTAGCAATCGAATGTATGGTTTAAAATACCGTAACCACGAGTTAATGTTAAGAATTCTGTTGTGTAACCAATTAAACCACGTGCTGGAACCATGAAAGTAAGGCGAACTTGACCGTTTCCGTTATTCACCATATCTAACATTTCACCTTTACGTGCACCCATTGATTCCATAATAGAACCAGTGTATTCTTCAGGCACATCGATTTGTACGCGCTCTACAGGCTCACATCTTACGCCATCAACATCTTTAATAATTACTTCAGGTTTAGATACTTGTAGTTCATAACCTTCACGACGCATGTTTTCAATTAGGATAGATAAATGTAACTCACCACGTCCTGATACGATCCACGCATCAGGAGAATCTGTATTATCTACACGTAAACTTACATCTGTTTCTAATTGTGAACGAAGACGCTCTTCAATTTTACGAGATGTAATGTATTTACCTTCACGACCTGCAAATGGGCTGTTATTTACAAGGAATGTCATTTGTAGTGTTGGCTCATCAATACGTAATAATGGTAAAGCCTCTTCATGCTCAACTGGGCATACTGTTTCACCAACGTTAATGTCTTCCATACCTGAAACAGCTACTAAATCTCCAGCTTTTGCTTCTTCAATTTCTTGACGTTTTAATCCAATGTAACCAAATAATTTCGTTACACGGAATTGTTTTACACTTCCGTCAACCTTCATTAATGCAACTTGTTGTCCTACTTTCATAGTACCGCGGAATACGCGTCCAACTCCGATACGACCAACGTAGTCATTGTAATCAAGAAGTGCTACTTGGAATTGAAGTGGCTCTTCACTGTTATCCACTGGTGCTGGAATATGTTCAATAATTGTGTCAAACAATGATTTCATATTCTCTTCTTGATTTGCTGGATTTGAATCTAAGCTTGCTGTTCCGTTCATTGCTGATGCAAATACAACTGGGAACTCTAATTGATCTTCGTTTGCACCAAGCTCGATGAATAAGTCAACAACTTCATCAACTACTTCGTCAGGGCGAGCAAAGTCACGGTCAATTTTGTTTACAACTACGATTGGTGTTAAGTTTTGCTCAAGAGCTTTCTTTAAAACAAATCGTGTTTGTGGCATACAACCTTCATATGCATCAACAACAAGTAGAACACCATCAACCATTTTCATGATACGTTCTACTTCTCCACCGAAGTCCGCATGACCAGGTGTATCTAAAATGTTAATTCTTTTATCTTCATAGTGAATCGCAGTATTTTTCGCTAAAATTGTAATACCGCGTTCTCTTTCTAGATCATTTGAGTCCATTGCGCGTTCTTCAATATGTTCATTCGCACGGAACGTCCCCGCTTGACGTAATAACTGGTCAACAAGTGTTGTTTTACCATGGTCAACGTGGGCAATAATTGCTATATTTCGTAAATCTTGTCGTTTTTTCAACATGTCCAACTCCTAATGTCTTTTTAATCCTTCTCTATTATAAGAGCGAAGGGGATACAATGGCAATCAAAATAAAATCAAGAATGAAAATATAGTTGTATTCTTACTTTTGTGAAAGTAAAATGAGATTGGAGGGTGAAGAAATGGAACACATTCAATATCGCTTTTTATTAACTGCAATTATCGGTGTTATTTTCTTAATCGGTATCGGCATTATGGTTGCTGAAAATAGTCCCATTGGTATTATTATTTGCATTATCGGCACATTTGTTACAGTTGGATATGGTTTTGTAACAAAAAGAAAAATGCGTAAATCGCAATAATGTTAAAAAGTAAGAAGCTTGTATATAGCCTCTTACTTTTTTTGTTACTGCGATATAAATGATAATACTTCCTCATATACTCCCGGTTTTGCAACTAATACACTGCTTTTCTCTATAATAGACAGCGGAGCTCCGGAGAATGTTGTCACCTTTCCTCCAACTTCCTCAACTATGATCTGCCCCCCACCAAAATCCCATGGTGATAATCTCGGCGTTACATATGCATCTATTCTTCCCGTTGCAACGTATACCATTTCTAATGCTGCACAGCCATATGATCTCGTACCCCTTGCTTTCTTAACAAGTGCCATCATACTTTCCATATTAAGCAATGGATTGTCGGTAAGCCATATCGCATTTAAAGCTATAATACCATTCTCTACTGTTCCTTTTTCCAATAGAGGAATTGGCGTATCATTACAAAACGCTCCAACTCCCTTTACCGCATGATATAATTCATCATGAACAGGATCATAAATAAGACCAATTTTTCCGATACCGTTCTCATAAATTCCAATTGAAATTGCGAAATTTCTTTTTTGATGTACAAAATTCATTGTACCATCAATTGGATCAATTAACCAAACAACCCCGTCAGAAGAAGTTATCTCATCTCCATAGCCTTCTTCTCCTAAAATATTATGGGTTGGGAATGTTTCTTTAATTTTCCCAATTAAATACTGTTCTATTTCCCGGTCCATGTTTGTTACTAAATCAGCTGCATTTGATTTCATTTCTATAATAAGTGCTTGTTTCAGTGATGCCATTAAACGCTCTCCTGCATCTCGAATCCACCGTTTGGCGTGTGCATCGATATCTTTCCATACCTCTTGCATGTTTAAACACTCCGATCTATACTGTTCACAGAAAAAACGAACCCTTTATAAGGTTCGCACCAACTAATTTTTTATACATATACTATTATTACGCTTCTAAACGAATCATTTCAAGTCTCAACACTTCTAATTTTTGTACGCACTCTTCTTTTTTCTGTTTGTCATCCTCCATCATTGCATCATATAAAGTTGCTAATTCATAATCTAACTCCAAACGTAGCACCGGTATTCTCTTTTCAGCATCTGTTCTCTTTAACGCATTAATCACCTGTCTCATATTATTTGCCTCCTCCCAATATTCGTCTGCCCTCGGACTAGAATTAATTAAATTTTCTGATTTTTTGTTTTATACTATACTATGTTGGATAAATCATCTATGCAACAAAATTATATTTTTTTATTTAAATTTTTTTGTGCTGTTTTTTTTATGAATAGTACAAGCTATGCTAAAATAAAAACAAAATAGGAGTTGGAGGAACAATCATGACACTACAAACATTCAAATCAACTGATTTTGATGTCTTTACAGTTGATGGTCTCGAAGAACGAATGAGTGCAATTAAAACGAACATTCATCCTAAGCTAGAAGCTTTAGGGGAACAGTTTGCAGAGTATTTATCCAAACAAACTGATGAGAACTTTTTTTATCATGTTGCAAAACATGCACGCCGCAAAGTCAATCCACCAAACGATACTTGGGTTGCTTTTTCAACAAATAAACGAGGATATAAAATGCTACCACATTTTCAAATTGGTTTATGGGGTACTCACGCCTTCATATACTTTGGTTTAATCTATGAGTGTCCACAAAAAGTGGAGACGGCTCACGCCTTCTTAGAACATTTAAATGATTTAAAAACAAATATTCCAAATGACTTCGTTTGGTCCATTGACCATACTAAACCAAGTGTAAAATTGCATAAAACGCTTGAAACAGAAGACTTACAAAAGATGATTGGACGTTTAGCTACTGTGAAAAAAGCAGAACTATTAGTTGGTATTCATATATCACCAGAGGAGTTTTCAGCAATGACCAACGAACAATTCCTTGCTAAGATTGAATCTACGATGCAATCACTCCTTCCTTTATATGCACTTTGTAATCGATAGTAGAAAACGGACAATTTATATTGTCCGTTTTTAGTTGTTATCACATTATATCACTTCAGTTTTTATTTTTCAAAATATTTTTACATTTTTACAAGCTTTTGTTCTTCGACTTCTTTCGCCCTTTGAATAGTACGATATATAGAATATCCACTTACTTCTTGAAACTCTTTATCAATTTTCTTTTCTTCTGCTTTTGATGGAACAATCTCTTTAAAACGACGATATAATCCCATTAATTCTTCTCTTCTAATTCCTTTTTCATATGCCTTCTCAATTGCTTCATAAAACTTCACAATGGCAACCATTTCTTCATTTGACCAATCGTAATCTAACGGATATTGATATTCCATTTTGCACCTCATTTATCATTTCTACGTGTTTCATTATGCTATCTTAAAGAGAATTTTTTATTCTTCATTATAGCTACTCTGCATTATACACTATTTATTCATTTTAATGGAATTGTCTTCCTCTATGAGTTGACTTGGAAATAACTATTACACATACTCACCATAAAAATATTTTTTTATATACATCTATAATTATTGGTGATATAATGCTTTTGTTTTATAGAAAATAAAGTGTGACTACCATCCAAAAGGATTTTGTGAATGGCAGGAAAACAAGTCTCGTTTTAAAAGTTAATTACCTTACTTTCCTTTTAGAATGAGATGAAATCATATAAAACAAATTCTAATAAATATTACAAAAAAGAAGGGGTGTATAGATTGTCCCAATACGAAACACCATTGTTTACCGCTTTAGTTGAGCACAGTAAGCGAAATCCAATCCAATTCCATATTCCTGGTCATAAAAAAGGACAGGGCATGGATCCTGAATTTCGCGAATTTATTGGGCATAACGCATTAGCAATTGATTTAATTAATATTGCGCCACTCGATGATTTACATCATCCAAAGGGTATGATTAAAGAAGCACAGGATTTAGCTGCTGCTGCATTTGGTGCAGATCATACTTTCTTTTCTATTCAAGGTACAAGTGGCGCTATTATGACAATGGTGATGAGCGTTTGCGGTCCTGGCGACAAAATCCTAGTACCACGAAACGTGCATAAATCAGTAATGTCAGCTATTATTTTCTCAGGTGCAAAACCTATTTTCATGCATCCTGAAATCGACCCAAAACTTGGTATTTCTCATGGAATTACAATTAAATCTGTCAAAAAAGCACTTGAAGAACACTCAGATGCCAAAGGCTTACTTGTTATTAATCCAACCTACTTTGGCTTTGCTGCAGACTTAGAACAGATTGTACAATTAGCACATTCGTACGATATCCCTGTACTAGTCGATGAGGCTCATGGTGTTCATATTCATTTTCACGATGAATTACCGATGTCAGCGATGCAAGCTGGTGCAGATATGGCAGCAACAAGTGTTCACAAATTAGGAGGCTCTTTAACTCAAAGTTCTATTCTTAATGTGAAAGAAGGTCTTGTGAACGTAAAACATGTTCAATCTATTATTAGCATGCTTACGACTACATCAACTTCTTACATCTTATTAGCATCTCTTGATGTTGCAAGAAAACGTCTTGCTACAGAAGGAACAGCGCTCATAGAACAAACAATACAATTAGCTGAACATGTTCGTGATGCTATAAATGCTATTGAGCACCTTTACTGTCCTGGAAAAGAAATGTTAGGTACAGACGCTACTTTTAACTATGATCCTACAAAGATAATTGTGTCTGTGAAAGATTTAGGTATTACCGGCCATCAGGCTGAAGTATGGCTTAGAGAGCAATATAACATTGAAGTAGAACTCTCCGATTTATACAACATACTATGTCTTATCACTTTTGGAGATACAGAAAGCGATACAAATACGCTTATTGCAGCATTACAAGATTTAGCGGAAACATTTAGAAATAGGGCAGATAAAGGTGTTCAAGTACAAGTAGAAATTCCAGAAATACCGGTGCTAGCACTTTCTCCACGAGATGCTTTTTATTCAGAAACAGAAGTCATTCCATTTGAAAATGCGGCAGGTCGTATTATAGCTGATTTTGTTATGGTTTATCCACCAGGGATTCCAATCTTTACTCCGGGGGAAATTATTACACAAGATAACTTAGAGTATATTCGTAAAAATTTAGAAGCAGGTTTACCTGTACAAGGTCCTGAAGATATGACATTACAAACATTACGTGTTATTAAAGAGTACAAGCCTATCAGTTGATAGGCTTTTCTTTCACCTTTTTTCCCTTTCTTCATACGCTACTAAAGAATGTAACGTATAGGTGGGGATACCATTATGATTGTAATAGGTCGTTCTATTGTACACCCTTATATCACAAATGAATATGAGCCATTTGCAGCTGAGAAGCAACAAATTTTATCCATAATGGCAGGAAATCAAGAAGTTTATTCCTTCCGAACTGCTGACGAACTCAGCTTTGATTTAAATTTGCGAGTTAATATTATTATTTCTGCATTAGAACTTTTTCAAAGTGGATTTCAGTTTCGTACGTTTCAACAATCCTTTTGCAACCCTCAGTTTTGGAAAAGAACATCTTTAGGGGGATTCCAACTACTTCCAAATATACCACCTTCTATTGCCATACAAGATATTTTCAAAAACGGGAAACTATATGGGACTGAATGCGCAACCGCTATGATAATTATTTTTTACAAAGCTTTACTATCATTGTATGAGGAAGAAACCTTCAATCGCCTCTTTGCAAATCTTTTACTTTATACTTGGGACTACGATCAAGATTTAAAACTCATAACAAAAACAGGTGGCGACCTTGTTCCTGGCGATCTCGTTTACTTTAAAAACCCACAAGTGAATCCAGCTACGATTGAGTGGCAAGGAGAAAACACAATCTATCTAGGAAATTTCTTTTTTTACGGACATGGCGTAGGTGTAAAAACAAAAGAAGAAATTATCTACTCATTAAATGAACGACGCGTCCCTTACGCTTTTATTTCAGCTTTTTTGACCGATACTATTACTCGTATTGATAGCCGTATAATGAGTCAATACGCCTCTCCAAACACACCACAAACAGCCATAGGGTTTATTCCGATTAGAGATGATGCAATCGTTGCTACAGTTGGCCATACAACTACAATTTATTAAAAAAAGCGCCTACACATGTAGGCGCTTTTTTTAATAATTAAGCTTTTGTATGTTCTTTATGGTCACATTCGCAATGAGATCCACATTTCCCATATAATACTGTTGATTTTTCATCTTCAAAATGTGCGATTGTTCCTTCACATACTTGGCATACGATTGTTCCCATTTTTCATTTCCCCCTGATTTTTAATAGTAATCTACTTATTTATCATTAAGCTTTCGCATTATCTCTATTAGCACAATCACAATTTGTACCACATTTCCCGTAAAGTACTGTCGTTTTCTCATCTTCAAAATGTGCGATTGTTCCTTCGCATACTTGACATACGATTGTTCCCATTTTTCATTTCCCCCTAAGTTTATGGTCCTAAAAACTTTCAGTTGTCCATGTCCTATCAATTATTGGGCTTTTGTATGCTCTGTGTGATCACATCCGCAAGATCCACATTTCCCGTAAAGTACCGTTACTTTCTCATCCTCGAAGTGTGCAATTGTACCTTCACAATCTTGACATACGATTGTTCCCATTTTTCATTTCCCCCTAAGTTTATAATCCCAAAAACTTTTGTAACCGCTTAACTTTCTGTCTTTATTTTAATATGTTATACTTTTTACGTCAATAGGTTTTTAGTATAACACATTAAATATTTTAATTTTAAATTAGTATGCGATATTAACATAAAAAAACAGCCATATTTATACGTACGACTGTTTCAAATTAATTATTCTTCATATTCTGCATGCAATGAAGTAGATGGAACGAGAAATTTAAAAAACTGAGCTAACTCCGCTGCTTCCTCTTGAGATCCTAACTTGAAAATTTCCTGCATATATTGCACATTCTCTACATCATCTTGTCCCAGTAAAGTAGACCTTCCCGTTTGCATACAAACAATGAGTGGCTTTCCAAAAAACATATTTGTATAAACAATCCCAAAGTCATAACGAGTATCATGTGTCATAAATCCTAAAAATCGTACCTTCACACTTTCATGCTCATCATACAATTTTTCAAACATTGGTTTCCACCTCTCTACATCACCTTTCCTACTCATACATATATTAAACAAAAAAAGCAATACTCCTTTTAATTGTCAAAAAATTCAGTAGGTTGTAGAATGATATTATTCTACTAAGCTAGGGGGAACTTATATGCAACATGCCTTTATTACGCTTGTACCTAAATCCAATCAACACTCTGTTTCAACAGATGATATAAAACAACTTTTTCAGTACTATAAAACAGTTACTTCCCAAACCGGAGTTCAAATTAATTACGCTTATACAAATACCGCTTTTCCTTATGAAATTTTAGATACATCAGCAACAACATTAAAGCTTCAATCCAGTCATGATCGATATGACTCAATTTATGTCGGTGTTGGAATAGAAAATGAACAATCTTTCATTCAAATTTCTTTACCCTCTAATGCAACATTTGGTGATAAAGGGAAAGCAAATGAATTTTGCCGTTTTCTAGCGAAGAAATTAGAAGGAGAATTACAATTATTTAATGGAAGGATAATGTATTTCTATAAACGTTAGTTTAAAAACAAAAATAAACGATTAGAAAAATCATACTATTCGTGCAAGTGAGAAGCATTGCTTTTCTCCTTGCACTTAGTATGACATACGCTATCACATACGCTAAATAAAAGAATATGAGAAAAAGAAAAATTTTATAATGAAGTTTATCACGACTTGACAATAATAACACTGCTGAAAATCCACTCCATAAAACTAGATGTAAAAATGAAACTAGCGTAATTTTCATAGCGTTACCTCCTATTTCTTCTATTATATTGTGCAGCCCATCCCTCTCCTTATTTTAAAAACAAACTTCTACGTGTATAAAATATTTGAAGCTTCTACTTACTCTATGATTTATCTTCTACCATTTATGTAAGCTCTTAATTATTTTATATGCCAAAACTTCCTCGTTTTTTACGTTACATTCTCTTTCTTTCCTTACAATATAGATTATTCCATTAGTAGCGTGGTATAATTCCTTTGGATTAACTATAGAAAGGAATCAATGATACATGGTATTTAGTAACCTATTTTTTTTATGTCTTTTTTTACCTGCAATTCTTCTAGTGTACTATTCAGTACGTAAAGAATTACAAAACATCGTTCTTTTGTTATTTAGTTTATTATTTTATGCCTGGGGAGAGCCTATATATGTCTTCCTTATGCTTTTTTCTATTTTCATTAACTATTGGTTCGGGTTATGGCTTAATACAGGACAAATATCTAATACAAATAGAAAACTCATTCTTACTATAGCAATCGTCGTCAATATTGCTATACTAGGATATTTTAAATATGCTAATTTCTTAGTAGATAATATAAACGGGATTTTTCATACAAACATTGTACTCGAAAAAATCCCATTACCAATCGGGATTTCATTTTTCACTTTCCATGCAATGAGTTATATTATTGATATTTACAAAAGAAAAGTAGAGGCTCAGCGAAATCTGTTTGATTTGGCGCTATACTTTACTATTTTCCCTCAATTAGTTGCGGGACCAATTGTTCGGTATAACACAATAGCTCATCAATTACATGTTAGAACCGTTAATGCTGATATGTTTTCAGAAGGCATTCGTCGTTTTATCCTTGGATTAGGAAAAAAAGTTTTGATTGCAAATCAATTGGGAGCTATTGCCGATGAAATATTTGCAATGGACCCAGCAACAATGAGCGTATCTACTGCTTGGATTGGTGCGATCGCTTATACATTACAAATTTATTTCGATTTTTCAGGCTACAGTGATATGGCCATTGGATTAGGAAAAATGTTCGGGTTTGATTTCTTAGAAAACTTCAATTATCCGTATATATCAAAATCGATTTCTGAATTTTGGCGTCGCTGGCATATTTCCCTTGGTTCATGGTTCCGTGATTATGTCTATATCCCACTAGGTGGCAATCGAGTATCTAGCTGGAAAATCTATCGTAATCTCTTTATAGTATGGGCGCTAACAGGTTTTTGGCATGGGGCTAGTTGGACATTTATGATTTGGGGTATCTATTACGGATGTTTAATTGCTTTGGAAAAATCCGGTTTTGAGAAAATCTTGCAAAAATTATGGTGGCCAATTCAACATGTATACGTGCTGTTTTTAGTGATTATCGGTTGGGTTTTCTTCAGAGCTGACAACTTTAGCTACTGTTCTAAATTTTTACAAGCAATGTTCGGATTAAATGGATCGTTGACTGACATTACTAGTTATTTCTATGTGATGAATTATTGGGGAATCTTTATACTTGCAATAGTGACATCAGCTCCAATTTTCTCTTGGATCAAGACTCTATTTGTAAATAAAAAGATAGTACTTTTATCTCCACTTTACTATTTGAGTGTTTTAATCATTACTATGATGTACTTAACGAATGCAACTTACAATCCATTTATTTACTTCCGCTTCTAAAGGAGGGCTAACTATGAAAAATTTAACTAATCGTATATTAATCACTGGATTTCTCGCTATTATTTTCGGGATGTGTATATGGACAGCCAAAATAATATATTGGGATAAAAAAAGTTTTTCTGATTTTGAAAACAGAGAATTAGCTTTAGATCCAGTCCTAACTATGGATACTATAAAATCCGGAAAATATTTCAAAGATACTGAATTACACTTTACAGATCATATTGCCGCACGAGATAAATTTATTGAAACTTACACAAAGTTGCAATTAAAATTCAATCGCACTTTTGTAAATAATAATTTCGTCGCAGATGACGGTTTCATTTTGTCTGCACCTACAAATATTGATATGCGTGATCAAATAAAGCAATCTGTAAGTGAACTAGACAACTTAAGAAATCAATTTACAAAAACAGAATTTTATTTCCTGTTAGCTCCAAGTAAACTAACGACATTTTCGTATAAGTACCCACCATATGTAGATCGTGGGTATGATCAAAAACATCGTGATTATTTTGTACAAGAATTACAGAAAATAAATTTTCCATTTATTGATGTTCTACCTGCTATTCAAAAAGAATTTACTCACGAACAATTAGAAGAACTATACTTTAAAACGGATCACCATTGGAATATGAAAGGTGCGTTTTATGCATACGAACAAACAATGAATTACATTGCTAATCACTCTAAAGTATTTACAGGAACTGTTGTTAATCGAGATGATTATAAAACCACTATAGAAGAACCTAATGGGCAATTTATCGGTAGTTGGAATAGACAATTATACAAATTAATAAAAACACCTGAAACAATTCCATATGTACAATTAAAAGAAAACCCAAATGTGTGGGATAATTATACTGTCTATCTCGGTCCAAAATCAGAAGAAACAAGTAAAATACCGATGAAAGAATTCTTTGCAGTGAACAAAAAGAAGCTTTCACCAGACTATGCATCGGTTTATCAAACAGACTATTCACAGATTAACATCTTAAATCCAAATGCAAAAAGTAAATTGCATGCTGTCATTATTAAAGATTCTTATGCAGATGCAACTTATCCTTTATTCGCACAAGAATTCGAACAAACAACTTTTATTGATCCACGATTTGGGGCAAGTAAAAATATTAAACAAGATCTTGAAAAACTAAATGCTGATATCGTCTTATTTCTTTATAATGACACTAGTACAAGTAAACAAATGTATCAATTTGAAAATAAAGAATAAAAAACAAGAGGTGAATCATTCCGATTCACCTCTTGTTTTTCTATTCATATAACACATACATAAAAAAACGTCTTCTAAATTTAGAAGACGTTTTTTTATTATTTTACAATGTGAATTGGCATTCCAAGAGCAACTTCAGCTGCTTCCATTGTGATTTCACCTAATGTTGGGTGAGCGTGGATTGTTTGAGCGATATCTTCAGCTGTCATTCCAGCTTCGATAGCTAAACCAATCTCAGAGATAATATCAGAAGCACCTGCGCCTGCAACTTGAGCACCTACAAGAAGACCATCTTCTTTACGTGTTACAAGTTGTAGGAAACCGTCAGTGCTGTTTAATGATAACGCACGACCGTTTGCAGCGAATGGGAACTTAGATACAGTTACAGTCATTCCTGCTTCTTCAGCTTGTTTCTTAGTGTAACCAACAGATGCTAATTCTGGATCAGTGAAGCATACTGCAGGAATTCCGATGTAATCGATAGCTGATGCATGGCCACTAATTGCTTCAACAGCTACTTTACCTTCGTAAGAAGCTTTGTGAGCTAATGGTGGTCCAGGAACGATATCACCGATTGCATAGATGTTTGGTACGTTTGTACGGCATTGCTCATCGATTTCGATGATACCGCGGTCAGTCATTTTAACTCCAACTTGCTCAAGACCGATTTCTTGAGTGTTTGGACGACGACCTACAGTTACTAATACGTAATCTGCTTCTACAGTTTGGATTTCACCTTTAACTTCGAAGCTAACTTTTACGCCAGTTTCTGTTTCTTCAACGCCTTTAGCCATAGCTTTTGTATGGATATTTACGTTACCTTTCTTTTGAAGAGCACGTTTAACAACAGAGCTCATTGCTTTTTCAAAACCAGCTAAGATTTCGTCGCCAGCTTCTACTACAGTAACTTCTGTACCGAAGTTAGCATATGCAGTACCTAATTCCATACCGATGTAACCGCCGCCGATTACAACAAGTTTTTTAGGAATTTCAGGTAAGCTTAAAGCACCTGTAGAGTTGATAACACGTTTAGAGTATTTGAATCCAGGAATTTCGATTGGTGTAGAACCAGTTGCAAGAACAGCATTTTTAAACGTATACGTTTGAGCTGCATCTTCAGTCATTACGCGTAATGTGTTAGCATCTACGAAGTAAGCTTCACCGCGAATGATTTCAACTTTATTACCTTTAAGAAGGCCTTCAACACCGCCAGTTAATTTCTTAACTACGCCGTTTTTCCATTCTTGAACTTTTGTAAAGTCAACTTTTACGTTCTCTGCAGTGATACCCATGTCATCAGAATGCATTGCATTCTCATAACGATGACCTGCATTGATTAACGCTTTTGAAGGAATACATCCAACGTTTAAGCATACGCCACCAAGGTTAGCTTTTTCAATGATTGCTACCTTTTGACCTAATTGTGCTGCACGAATTGCCGCAACGTATCCACCAGGACCTGCACCAACAACGACTGTATCTAATTCAATTGGGAAATCTCCTACTACCATTGTTATTACGCCTCCATTACTAATAATTGTGGGTCATTCAATAGACGTTTAATTTGGTTTAATGCTTTTTGAGCAGTTGCGCCGTCAATTAAACGATGGTCAAAGCTTAGAGATAATGCTAATACTGGAGCTGCAACGATCTCACCATTTTTCACAACTGGCTTCTCAGCGATACGGCCGATACCAAGGATTGCTACTTCTGGGTGATTGATAACTGGAGTGAACCATTGTCCACCTGCAGAACCAATGTTTGTAATTGTGCAAGAAGCACCTTTCATTTCAGTTGGAGCTAAACGACCTTCACGTGCTTTACCAGCAAGATCATTGATCTCGTTAGAAATAGTGAAGATAGACTTGCGATCTGTATCTTTAACAACTGGTACTAATAGACCTTTGTCTGTATCAGCTGCGATACCGATGTTGAAGTAATGTTTGTGAACTACTTCTTGAGATGCATCGTCTAAAGAAGTGTTTAACATTGGGTATTCACGTAATGCAGATGTTAAAGCTTTAACAACGTACGGAAGGTAAGTTAATTTAATACCTTTGTCAGCTGCAACAGCTTTGAACTTCTTACGGTGAGCAACAAGCTCAGTTACATCAACTTCATCCATTAATGTTACGTGAGGAGCTGTATGCTTAGAGTTAACCATTGCTTTCGCAATCGCTTTACGGATACCACTCATTTTCTCACGAGTTTCTGGATATTCACCAGCTGGGATTGGTTGTGCTTTTGGTGCTTCTTCTTTCGCTGCTGCTGGAGTAGCTTCTACTGCTGCTGGAGCCTCAGTTGCTGCTACAGTTTGTCCACCATTTGCAAATGCATCGATGTCAGCTTTCACAACGCGACCGTTCTTACCAGATCCAGCTACTTTATGAATATCTACACCTTTTTCACGAGCATATTTACGAACAGATGGCATAGCGATAACGCGCTCATTTACTACTTCTGCAGTTGCTGCTGGAGTAGCTTCCGCTGCTGGAGCTTCTACTGCTGCTTCTTCAGCTTTTGGAGCTTCATCATGATCGTCACCTTTAAATTTAAGGTTTTCGTATCCAGGAGCATCAAATTTAATTAATGTATCTCCTACAATTGCAACTGTTCCTTCTTCTACAAGTACTTCAAGTACTTTACCTTTAACAGGAGAAGGGATTTCTACTACTGCTTTATCATTTTGTACTTCAAGAAGTACATCGTCTTCATTTACTTCATCGCCTGGTTTAATAAACCATTTTACGATTTCACCTTCGTGGATACCTTCACCGATATCTGGTAGTTTAAATTCAAATGCCACGGAATTCAGCCCCCTGATTCATTTCATTATTATGGAATATGTACAAAAGAAACCAGCATGTGCTGATTTCTTTTGCACATGAAAAACTAAAAATTAGAAGTTCATTACTTTGTTAACAGCTTCAACAATATCTCTATGGTTTGGTAACCATACGCTCTCAGCTTGAGAGAATGGGAATACTGTATCAGCAGCTGCAACACGTACAACTGGAGCTTCTAAGTTTAAGATTGCACGGTCGTTAATTTCCGCTACAACGTTAGCTGCAATACCAGCTTGTTTTTGAGCTTCTTGAACTACAACTACGCGGCCTGTTTTTTCAACAGAAGCGATGATTGTTTCGATATCTAATGGTTGAACTGTACGTAAGTCAACAACCTCTAAAGAGATACCTTCTTTTTCAAGTTCTTCAGCAGCTTTTAATGCAGCATGAACCATAGCACCATAAGCGATAACAGATACATCTGTACCTTCACGTTTGATATCAGCTTTACCTAAATCAATTGTGTATTCACCTTCTGGTACATCTTGACGGAATGAACGGTACAATTTCATATGCTCTAAGTAGATAACTGGATCGTTGTCACGAATCGCAGAGATTAAAAGACCTTTTGCATCGTATGGAGTAGATGGAATAACAACTTTTAGACCAGGTTGTTGAGCCACTAATCCTTCTAAGCTATCAGCATGTAGTTCAGGAGTATGAACACCGCCACCGAATGGAGAACGAACTGTTACTGGAGCAGTCCAACGTCCGCCAGAACGGTAACGCATACGAGCTAATTGACCAGAAATTGAATCCATTACTTCATAAACGAAACCGAAGAATTGGATTTCTGGAACTGGACGGAATCCTTCAAGTGCAAGTCCAACTGCAAGTCCACCAATACCAGACTCTGCAAGTGGAGTATCCATTACACGATCTTCACCGAATTCAGCTTGTAAACCTTCAGTAGCACGGAATACACCGCCGTTTACACCAACGTCTTCACCAAACACAAGTACGTTAGGGTCATTTTTCATTTCAACGCGTAAAGCATCAGTGATTGCTTGAATCATTGTCATTTGAGCCATGGCTTACTTCGACTCCTTTTCTTTGTAAATTTCATATTGTTCAGCTAAGTTGTAAGGCATTTTTTCGTACATGATTTCCATTAAATCAGTAACTTTTTGTTTTGGAGCTTGGTCAGCCTTAGCAATTGCTTGTTTGATATCTTCTTTTGCTTCTTCAATTACTTTCTCTTCAACTTCTTGAGACCATAGGCCTTTAGTTTCTAAGAACTTACGGAAGCGTACGATTGGATCCTTTTGTTCCCATTCGTTTTCGATATCTTTTGTACGGTAACGAGTTGGGTCATCACCAGCCATTGTATGTGGACCATAACGGAATGTTAAAGTCTCGATTAAAGTAGGGCCTTCGCCATTTACTGCGCGCTCACGAGCGAAAGCAGTTGCTGCGTATACAGCTAATGGATCCATACCGTCTACTTGAATTCCGTAAATACCTGCTGCTACTGCTTTTTGTGCTACAGTTTTAGCTGCAGATTGTTTTTCTACTGGAGTAGAGATTGCATAACGGTTGTTTTGAACAACGAAGATTGCTGGAGCTTTGAATGCACCTGCAAAGTTCATACCTTCGTAGAAGTCACCTTGTGAAGCACCACCGTCACCAGTGTAAGTAATTGCAACAGATTTTTTACCACGTAGTTTCATACCTAACGCAACACCAGCAGTTTGGATGATTTGCGCACCGATAATGATTTGTGGAGCTAATGCATTTACATTCTCAGGCATTTGGTTACCCATGAAGTGTCCACGAGAGAATAAGAATGCTTGATATAATGGAAGTCCGTGCCATACTAATTGTGGTACATCACGGTATCCTGGTAAGATGAAGTCTTCTGCTTCAAGTGCGAAATGACTCGCTAATTGAGAAGCTTCTTGTCCAGCTGTAGGTGCGTAGAAACCTAAACGTCCTTGACGGTTTAAAGAAATAGAACGTTGATCTAATACGCGAGTATACACCATACGACGCATTAATTCTTTTAATTGATCATCAGATAATTCAGGCATAGCTGCTTCATTCACAACTTCACCGTTTTCATTTAAAATTTGTAATGTTTCAAATTGAGCTGCGATAGCTTTCATTTGCTCATCAACATTAAATAGGGTCTTTTTTGTTTTAGTACCCATTCCGTTCACCTCTTCCTCTCTTGAACCATATTCTGAAACGCTTTCACTGGCTATTTTCCAGTTTAAAAAGCGCAACGATGTAAACCAACATGTTTATCTGTCGGTTGAGAATAATTTTGTGTACCTAACAATCTGTACTAATGTTTTTTCAGAAACATATTAATACAATCTTGATCACGTTTTTTAGTTTACAACTATTCTAATTACGATGTCAATTACTTTGAATACGTTTTTTTATAAATAATATGCAGGTTTCTACTACACAAACGTGTTTTTATTTTTTACATCTGTATTAGTAAGCGTTGACCTACTGTTATATTATTCCCTTTTTCACTTATTTTTTCTCTTAGAATAATATGTAAACGATTTAATTCTCTTTAGTTTTTCTCTCTTCGTAACAAAAATATACAAACTATCCTTCCTTTTTTAGGTAAATACCTATACATTTCTCCCCTCTCTTCCATACATTATAGTAACCGCAGTATTAGCGGGAAATGATAAAGGAGGTCATCTCATGTACGGATACTCATATTGCTATCCAACTTGTTCATATCCTTCCTACGGTTATGGCGGTTCTTGTGGCGGGTCTGGACGCGGCTTCGCCTTAATCGTTGTGTTGTTTATTCTTTTAATTATCGTTGGTGCTGCTTGCATTCGCTAATGTAAAACGAAACAACTATGGAAAGAAAAAGACGGCTTTGCCGTCTTTTTCTGTTTATCACATACATAAATACTCTATAATAGAACGATTTCCAAAATGCCTTCCCTTTCTTGCCGATGACTTTTTCCATCTCCTTTGGTAGACTAAAGAGGAAAGGAGAGATTACATATGCTTACAATGAAAGATGTTATTCGCGAAGGAGATCCTATTTTGCGCAACGTTGCAGAAGAGGTGTCATTACCGGCAAGCGAAAAAGATACAACTACCTTAAAAGAAATGATTGAATTTGTAATAAATAGCCAAGATCCTGAAATGGCTGAAAAATATAGTTTACGCCCTGGAATCGGATTAGCGGCTCCGCAAATCGGTGTTTCAAAAAAAATGATTGCAGTTCATGTAACCGATGCGGACGGTACATTATATAGCCATGCATTATTCAATCCAAAAATCATTAGCCATTCTGTTGAACGTACATATTTACAGGGTGGTGAAGGCTGTCTATCTGTAGACCGCGAAGTACCTGGTTATGTTCCTCGTTATACAAGAATTACAGTAAAAGCGACTTCTATTAACGGAGAAGAAGTAAAATTACGTTTAAAAGGTTTACCAGCAATCGTATTCCAGCACGAGATTGACCATTTAAATGGTGTTATGTTCTATGACCATATCAATAAAGAAAATCCTTTTGCCGCTCCTGATGATTCAAAACCTTTAGAGCGCTAATAATAAAAAGGCGGGAATTAATCTCCCGCCCCTTTATTTTATGAAATGGGTTCCATATTTACTTATAACAAGCCAGCCCATTTTAATCCATGATATATACCGTCTTCACTTACATCCTTTGTCACATGATTTGCAAGTTTTTTCAAATCTTCATGACCATTCCCCATCACAATGCCTGTCCCAACTGCTTCAATCATTTCTAAATCGTTTAAACCATCCCCAAATGCATACACTTGTTCACGGCTAAATCCTAATTTTTCAATGAACTTCTCAATCCCTTTTGCCTTAGAACCACCATTAGGAATGATATCCATTGAATACGCATGCCAACGAATAAAATGAAAATCTGGATATTGATTAATAAACTTTTCCTCTTCATTTACTTCACAAAAAAGAAGCGTTTGATAAATATCGCGTTTTTCGTAAAAATCAGGTTCATATGCCGGATGCTCGAACTGCAAGCTTCCAAAACCTTCTTTCACATAATCATGATATTCCACTGTCGCTCTCATTTCTTGATGGTCAAGATATACAAGTGGATATCCTTCTTGTTTTGCAAACTGAGTAAACTTATGCAAGGCAGCTGGGTGTAACGGATTATTAAATACTACTTCATCTTCAAAGACAACATACTGTCCATTAAAACTAACATAATTATGTATATTGAGTTCCTTACGAATATCTTCAAACATAAACGGTGCGCGTCCTGTCGCAATTGCTACATGCACCCCTTTTTCCTGCAAATGTCTTACTGCATCTCGTGTAGATTGCGGAATTTTTTTATCGTGATCTAATAATGTTCCATCAATATCAAAAAAGACAATTTTATCATTCATTTGTCAAAACCCTTTCTGGCACTCTTTACTCCTATTTTGATAATCGCTTTTCAAATTCTAAAAAAAAGTATAACATATTAAACATCTGTGAAGAAAGCGTTCACTTTCTGACCTTATTTATGAAACATGCATATATATATTAGTAAAAAAGGTGAATACTTGTTCTAATGAATTTTCTTTTCCATTCTTCCTCATACTATATCTATAACTAACGGCTACTAATCGTTACTATAGAATAACTTTCACTGTATGAGAAAGGACAAGGTTTTCCATTCACTTTCCCCTCTTTCTTATGTCAGAGATAGAGTTTTCACTAGTAATATGCATGTTTAGAATAAGGAAAGGAAGGAGTAATCATGCTGAAGAAGCTGAAGAAAAAGCTTAAGCGTTATTTAAACGATTTAGTCCGGAAGAAGACAATCGCTTAAATTATGCCCATTTCGGGCTTTTTCTTCATTCTCATTCGAAAAAACATGAAAATCGTGACTGTTTGCTTTATAATAAGTAACAGATAATGCAAAACATAGACAAGGAGAGGTTTTCCAAATGATTTTTAAAGTATTTTATCAAGAAAAATTAACTGAGGTCCCAGTACGTGAAAATACAAAAGTTGTATATTTAGAGGCTACGTCTGAAAAGGATGTTCGTAAAAAATTAAATAAGTTCGCATATAATATCGAGTTTGTTCAGTCTGTTACTGGCGCTCATCTTGAATATGAAAAACAAAACGCTGATTTAGTATTAGCGGAGATTGTATAGCCATATGAAATTTCTAAAAAATGATCAAGTTGCCGTTTTTGCTCTCGGTGGTCTTGGTGAAATCGGTAAAAATACATATGCTGTTCAATTTCAAGATGAAATTATTATAATTGACGCTGGAATTAAATTTCCAGAAGACGAACTCCTCGGGATCGATTATGTAATACCTGATTACACTTATTTTGTGCGAAACGAAGATAAAATTAAAGGATTATTCATTACACATGGTCACGAAGATCATATCGGTGGAATCCCTTATCTATTACGTCAAGTAAACATTCCAATTTACGGTGGAAAATTAGCAATTGCACTAATAAAAAACAAATTAGAAGAGCACGGATTACTTCGTAAAGCGAAGCTTTATGAAATTCAAGAAGATGATGTTATTAAATTTAAAAAGACATCTGTTTCCTTCTTCCGTACAACTCACAGTATTCCGGATTCATACGGAGTTGTTGTGAAAACACCTCAAGGACAAGTCGTTCATACAGGTGATTTCAAATTCGATTTCACACCAGTCGGTGAGCCAGCAGATTTAACAAAAATGGCTGAAATCGGAAAAGACGGTGTACTTTGTCTCTTATCTGACAGTACAAACAGTGAGGTTCCAAACTTTACGATGTCTGAGCGCCGTGTTGGCGATAGTATTCAAGATATATTCCGCAAAGTAGAAGGTCGTATTATCTTCGCAACCTTTGCATCGAATATCCATCGCTTACAACAAGTTGTTGAGGCTGCTGTTGAAAATAATCGTAAAGTAGCTGTATTTGGTCGAAGTATGGAAGCAGCTATCGAGATTGGACAAAACCTTGGGTATATCCGATGTCCAAAAGATACATTCATAGACACATCTCAACTAAACCGCCTACCAGCTAATAAAGTGGTTATTTTATGTACTGGTAGTCAAGGTGAACCAATGGCAGCACTTTCCCGTATTGCGAATGGTACTCATCGTCAAATTCAAATTATTCCTGGCGACACAGTTGTTTTCTCTTCTTCACCAATCCCTGGTAACACAATTAGTGTAAGCCGTACAATTAACATGTTGTATCGTGCTGGTGCTAATGTAGTCCATGGCAAGCTGTCAAACATTCATACGAGTGGACATGGCGGACAAGAAGAGCAAAAACTAATGCTACGTCTAATTAAACCAAAGTATTTCATGCCAATTCATGGTGAATATCGTATGCAACGTATGCATATGAAATTAGCGAATGATTGCGGTATTCCAGAAGAGAACTGTTTCATCATGGATAACGGAGATGTTCTTGCCTTGCGTTCAGATGAAGCAAGTGTAGCTGGAAAAATTCCATCTGGTTCTGTCTATATCGATGGAAATGGTATTGGAGATATCGGTAATATCGTATTACGCGATCGTCGCATCCTTTCTGAAGAAGGGCTTGTAATTGTAGTTGTAAGCATTGATATGAAGGAATTTAAAGTTGCAGCAGGACCTGATATCATCTCGCGTGGTTTCGTTTATATGCGTGAAAGCAGCGATTTAATCAACGATGCTCAAACATTGATTACAACACATTTAGAAAAAGTAATGGAACGGAAAACAACACAATGGTCTGAAATTAAAAATGAGATTACAGACACATTAGCACCATTCCTATACGAAAAAACGAAACGTCGCCCAATGATTTTACCAATCATTATGGAAATATAAGAAAAAGGACAATGCCTTCATGGCATTGTCCTTTTCTCTTATCTTAAAAAGTGTTTAAAACGATCTACTTCGTCATCATGACCAATTACAATTAATATATCCCCCGCTTGAATATTTTCCGTAGCTCGAGGAGAGACGATAACTTCTTTACCACGTTTAATTGCTACAATATTCAATCCAAACTTCGCACGAATATCTAATTCAATTAAAGAGTGCCCATCAATTTTTTTATTTGCAATAATCTCTACAATACTATGCTCATCTGAAAGCTCAAGATAGTCTAATACGTTACTTGATGCAATATTATTAGCAATCCGTTTTCCCATATCACGCTCTGGATGTACAATGTGATCTGCACCTATCTTACTTAATACTTTTTCATGATAGTCATTTTGAGCTTTTACAGTAATATTTTTTACACCTAACTCTTTCAAAATTAACGTTGTTAAAATACTTGAATTTAAATTATCTCCAATAGCAACGACTACATGATCAAAATTACGAATACCGAGACTTTTCAATACCATCTCATCTGTTGAATCTGCAATTACAGCATGTGAAGCTATATTTGCAAACTCATTAATTTTATCCTCATCTGAATCAATTGCCATTACTTCCATACCTAATTGAGCTAGTTCTCGGCAAATACTTCCACCGAAACGCCCAAGCCCGATGACAGCAAATTCTTTTTCTTTCTCACTCACAGGAATTCCTCCAATAACTTCAAGTACTATGTATTTTCATTGTAACATACTTTATATACGTCACAAAAACGTGTAAATCATACTTATTTTTGTTTTTGTATATAAAAATATTGTTGTAAATAAAAGGCGATACCAACAAGTAACATACCAAATACAAATATATTTCCAAACGAACTAAATGTTTCAAAAACGAACAATAACGTTTCTTGGCCGAAAAAAGCAAATAGAAGCTGCGTAAAAGCAAATACAAGCGCCCATATGTAATGATGTTGATGGAATAAATAATGCGTTGCGCCTAAAAAAGCAATAAATGAAACGATGAAAATCCACCAATTTTCTAACAACAGTTGCCAATTAGAAAATTGGTATCCATTCACTAATATCGCAATAATCCCGATAACCGCCATTGTTGGCACACTCCAGAATAGTGCTCGCCCTCTAAAGAAGCGGGTACCTTGAACATCTCCTTTTTCATATGCAATGTATGTTAGTACTACTGTACTTATATACAAAACAGAAAGAATCGTTAAAACGATAATAAGCCAAAAGTGTAATTGATAATATTCATGCTCTATATTTGTCACGATTGCAGCTAGCATACACGGGATTAACATTCCCGTCCAACCATCTACTTTTCTTTCATTCCAAAAGACCGTATTACCAATTCGTATACCTAGCAGCATAAAAATAATGATACCTAGTACAAATAATGTAGTTTTATTCCCTACTAAACTCGTTGAGAAAGCAATTAATCCAATAAATAAAAAGAGCACAAACCCATTCATAATTTCTAGTACAGGTGATAAATATCTCTTCACCCATTTGTATGTTTCGTCATATTCATTATTATCTACTAGACGATAGGCATAAAAACTTATCCCAAAATAAACCGCCGCAATAATAACATACGCATATAAGACGAAACATAAAATCGCACTGCTAATTTGCACGTAATTCCCCACCCTTTTTTCTATGTTTCACATTGATTTTACACACTTTTCATACTAAAAGTAAACATATATAAGTTAGTCAAATAATTAATAATGAGCAGTGGCTAAAACCCCCTGCTCATTATTAAAACAGTACAATTAACTTTAATTCTTTCATTTGTATGTAAATGTCTAAAATCAATCTATACGAGCGTTACTTACACCTCAGAACAAAAAGTTTTTTGGAACCTTCAAGAGAGCGGAAGTTTTATTTTCTATTTCCTTTCCACTTTACATATTGGCTTAAAAATGTAATTGCCTTTTCAATCACTTCTTCGTCTGGTTTTAATTTCGCATGATGTAAACCATATTCTGAATTTACTCCAAGCCAAAACATAAATCCAGGGATTTCTCGAAGCATATAACCAAAATCTTCACCTGTCATTGCCTCAGTACATGTAATAACATTCATATCAGTTTGTTTATGTACAAATTGCATAAACTCTCTCGTTAACTCTTCGTGGTTATATACTTGATGATACATTGCTCCGTAATCTATAATCGCCTCACACTGGAAAGAAGCTTCGATACCTGCAACAATTGCCTCAATTCTGCTTTTCACACGCTTCATTGATTCCACTGATAATGTTCGAATCGTTCCTTCTAAACGAGATTTTTCTGCGATAATATTTTGAACTGTACCACCTGTTATTTTTCCAATTGTAATTACCGCACTGTCAAGAGGATTCACATTACGACTAATAACGGATTGAAGTTGTGTAACAAGGTGACTGGCTGCAACAATCATATCATTCGCAGTATGTGGATAAGCCGCATGTCCACCTTTTCCTTTTAAATCAACATATAATTCTGATGTATTCGCAAATAACAGACCTTCTTTTGTCGCAATTGTTCCTACAGCGTATTCTGGTGCAATATGAAGACCAAGAATTATATTAGGCTTCCATCCTTTTAGCTCTTCACTTTCTAACATAGGAAGAGCGCCACCTGGACCTTCTTCTGCCGGCTGGAATAGAAACACAAGGTCATCATCTATTCTTTCACTCACAGCTGCTGTTAGGAGGCCTAGACCAATTGTTGTATGCAAATCATGTCCACATGCATGCATCATTCCTTCATGTACAGAAGCAAATTCGTATCCAGTTTCCTCTGTTATTGGCAAACCATCTATATCTGCACGATAACCTATTATTTTCTCTGGGCTTTTCCCATTTACTTTAACAATTACACCTGTTTTCCATGTTCTCACTTCCAAATATTCGTTAGGAAGTGTTTCTATATACTCTAAAATGTACTGTTGTGTTTTCCACTCTTTAAATCCAATTTCCGGGATTTTGTGTAAATCTCTACGAACTTGGACAAATTTGCTTACTGTCATTTTTGCACCTCTATCTATAAAAAGCGTAAGAGCCTATTTATGCTCTTACGCTTTTTGTTTTTTATTTCTCTGGGTTTAATTGACGAAGCTCTTGTTTGATTTCAGTTTTCGCTTTTGTCTTCTCATCAATTTCTTTAATTACACGTGCTGGAGTTCCCGCAACAACTGTATATGGAGGCACATCTTCTGTTACAACAGCTCCTGCTGCTACAACTGCACCTTTACCTACTGTAACGCCCTCTAAAACAACTACATTTGCACCAATTACAACATCGTCTTCAACGATAACTGGTTTTGCAGAAGGTGGCTCAATAACACCCGCAAGTACAGCACCTGCACCTACATGACAGTTTTTGCCAACCGTTGCACGTCCACCAAGCACTGCGTTCATGTCGATCATAGTACCTTCGCCAATTACAGCACCGATGTTAATTGTTGCATTCATCATGATAACAGCGTTGTCACCAATTTCAACGTGGTCACGAATAATTGCGCCTGGCTCAATACGAGCTTTAATACCTTTTAAATCAAGCATTGGGATTGCAGAATTACGACGATCGTTCTCAACTACATAGTCAACAATGTGCTTGCTATTTTCATCAAGAATTGTCTTAATTTCAGACCATTCTCCGAATACTACACCAGATTTTTTATTTACAAATGCTTGTACTGTTTCAGGGAACGTTACTTCTTTTAAATCCCCTTTTATGTATACCTTTACAGGAGTTTTCTTTTCACTTTTTTGAATAAACGAAATAATTTCGTTAGCGTCCATCATTTTCATTCTTGTTGCCTCCTAAATCCATTTATATTGTTACTCTACCAAACGATAGAGCGAGTAGCAAGACAATAATCTTATTTTTCCCTTTGAATTTCTTCTATAATTTCTAAAAACGCTTGTACTTGCTTCAATTGTCTTGCTGATTCACTCGTTAACAACCATGTTTCTCTCGTTAATTGAACAGGTGTTTTATACATATTTTCCTGCACTTCTTTTAATACTGTAGAAGGCAATAATGCATAACCTATACCATTTAGAACAAGTTGTTTGCACGTCTCAATTTGATCAACTACAATTGTTCGCTTAGGTGGGTTAGAGAATAACCCATACCACCAATTTTGTATTTGACCATAATAAGTCGAATCACTTTTAAATTGAATAAATGGTCTATTTGTTTCTTTTAACATCGAAATATCTTTTATTTCTTTATCGACTAAATATAATTCATCTTCAAATAATTGTTGCTTTTGTCCTTTATATTCCTGTGATCCCCTTAATATAGCTACATGAACATCGCCCTCATAAAATTGCTTTTGCACTTCACTACTCCAGCCAGTAAACAGCGATATCTTCACAGAAGGATACTTTTGTACAAACTTTTTCAACACAGGAGGGAGCCAATATTGACCAATAACCGATGCAACAGCTATTTTTAACGTTCCATATGTTTCCGTTCTAAAAACTGCCAGTTCGCTCTTAATATTCTCTTCTCTTTGTAACATTTCTTTTGCATAATTTGCGACTTTTTCCCCTTCAGGTGTAATTGTCAATCCTTTTTGTGAACGAATAAAAAATTTCATTCCCCATTGTTTCTCCATAGATTGTAATCGTTGACTAAGCGCAGGTTGGGAAACAAATAAACGTTCCGCCGCTTTTCTCATATTTGATTCCTGGGCTAACACAACCATCATTTGAAAATCATCAATTTGCAACTTTCTCCCTCTTTCCTTAGCTTCCATACACCTTATTTCAATAAGCTTTTCATCCTGAATTTAACTGAATACTTTTATACAAAAAATACAATTTTTCAGTTCGAACTTTCCTTATGTTTTATGTCTTTTTAAATATAATACATACACAACTGATATGCACGAAAAAAAGTGACTTCTCCGTTTCTATGAAGTCACTTTCCTCCTATTGTCTATCGATTATGCTGCCGTACTTTTTTATTCAATAATTTTAAAATAGCTCTACGTGTTAAAATCCCCTCGAAATACCCTTCTTCATTTACAGCACAAATAAAAGGATGATCAATTGTCATTTCTAAAGCTTTTGCAAATGAATCTTCTAACTTAAGAACCGGAATATCTTCCTTCATCACTTGTTCTACTTTCATATCATCAAGTCTTTCAAACTCAATGCGCTCTAACCCTAACATACCATCTAAAATCATAGCAGTACTAATCAACCCATGTAATTTATACATTGGGTCTAAAACAGGTATTGCCGAATATCCAGATTTCACAAGAACGAGTAAAGCATGCTCTAATCCATTCCCAATTTGGACATGTGCTACTTTTTCTGATGAAATCATTAAATCTTTCACAAGAATTTGCTGAAACTCGTCTTTTGGAATACTAATCATGTTACATCCCCCATTTTCCCTTTTTCCTGCTTATATTCACCGATTCTATCCTTATTTTATGACAGCGTTTTCATATTATTATTTTGTCCTAACTTTATTTCAATAAAAATACAATTACACAGCTATTTTAGCATACAACACAAAAAAAAGACTACCATTACGGTAGCACTTAATACCCTTTATTTTTTAATCTGTAAAATAGCCTTGTGATTTTTTTATATTGCGTCACATCTGTCTGTTTCAAACCATTCTCAATATCTGTAAGTTCTACAGCTAAAATTTCACTCGCATAATTTTGTTGAAATAAAATATCTAGTAACAAACTTTCTTCTTCTTTCGTTAAAACAAATTCCCTTTGCATATACCCCTCTCCTTATAATCCCATCGTTACTCTCATTATATAAAATTTCCAACTTATTTAGTAGATGTAATATTCAGTTTTTAATAAAAACATGTAACAATTGTAACCTTATAAAAATTATTTCGTATATCGATTTGCATAGCTAAATGCCGCATAAGCATCCGGCTTAATTTTTGCAGTTAATCCCATCGCTTGAATTTTCGCTGTCATATCTAAAATAAATTCTTTTGTTAAACCATCATTCCCTATGTCCAAATGAATTTCCATTATGAACCCAGCCCCATCTTGAGCATATGGATGCAATAAATCCCATATGGTTTGTATATGGTTAGGAGTAAATAGGCAAGCGATTTCTTGACTAAACTGTGTTTCTAAATATATTTTCTCCCGTAATGTTGCCGGCTTATCTTTTACTGACCTATGGTGTAAACATCCCCAAGCCCCTTTTCCAACACGGTGAATATGGATTGCCGTAATAAATCTCGTATCTTTTTGATGTGCTTGTGAGTCTGTCCCAATAGATAATCGATATAAATTTCGTGGATCCTTTTCAATGAAACTACAAATGCGGTTAAAGACCGTATCAAAATTCAAATGTCTCTCTGAAACATTATAGAATTTATGCCCACCGTCCACATAGTCACGTCCTTTCCATTAGACAGACTTTTCGTATTCTCATTGTATGGGACAAAAACAAAAATTATAACTTACTATCCTTTATTCGTCTCAATATTTCGCATTACAAAATGACAAACTTGGCAAGTATAAATTACATTTTGATTCGATTGAGCCGTTAATACATGAATAATCTCTGCAGAATTGTGGCAATTAGGACAGATCACAACTGGTAAACGTTCCACATAACACACCTCCTATTTATTTTTATCACGCTATTTTCGAGCAGTAAAACTCCTGATTGATGTAGTCCAATCATCAGTCGATAATAAGCACTTCCACTGATTAAAGTCTTACTTTATTACCATTGTAGGAAAAACGAAAAATTCCTATACATATATACTGGAAAGTAAAAGAACTAAAAAAGGTACTGCCATAGGCAGTACCTTTTTTATATGTATCAAGAAATGATATCGTAAATCTCAATTGCAACCATATCGATATTATCGAATTGATACACTTGAGGTTTTTCACCTTGTTGATACACTTCTAATTCATACATTTCACTTTTATCGAAAAATTTCACGCTACATTTGCGCTCACCGTTCACTTCAAAATAGCGTTGTGCTACTTCACCGCTTACAGCTTGTTCTTGTAGACTAACAAGTCGTGTTAAAATTCCTTGGAGTAGAGACATGAAATCTCTCCTTTCTCTAATCTTCCTACCAATAGGTTTTACAGCTATACTCATTCTATCCGTCATAACAGAAAAAATGTTCCACAGTCTAGGATAAAGGTTATTGGCCAGAAACTCAACTAAAAATTTGTCGAAATGCAAAGGAAAACACAGAAAGAACATCTTTTTCCTTCTTTATTGCGATTTCCATACTGGAATAATATAATAAAAAACAGAAAAAAGGAGGAATTACAATGAAAAAAATTGAGGTTTACACACAACCTGATTGTCCGCCATGTGTCATTGTGAAAGAATTTTTAAAGCATAATAACGTTTCATATGAAGAATTTGACGTAAAAAAAGACGCTGCTGCTCGCGATCGCCTTTTATACGACTATGATTCCTATTCAACTCCAACAGTTGTAATCGACGGTGAAGTGGTTACAGGTTTTCAAATCGAAAAATTACAACAGCTACTCAATATAGAATAGGAATAGGTAAATACCTATTCCTATTTTTATCTCGTTATTTATGGGCAGTAAAACTCCCGATTGATGAAAGCTAATAATCAGTGGGATATAAAGCCCCCACTGATTAAAGTTGCACTTTATAATTGTTGTAACCTTTTTATTTCAGTTAAAAGTTCTTGGCTTTCATGATACCCTGCTAATTTCCATTTATCTTGATCCCTTTTCAATGTTACAATTTGATATTGTCCACTTTTCGCCCGCTCATATACATATAAATTTTTATGCTCTTCATCATACGCCATTTTCGTTTCCGAATTAAAAGAAAACGGTGCTTCTTTTGCTGGAAGTAAATATTCACCACTTTGTTTATCACTTCTACTATTTTCATCTGTAAATACTTGAAGGAAATTATCTGTAAAATACGGTGATAACGTCTCTATCATCTTATTCATCGGCAAATGCTTCCCGCGAATTGAAAATTGGGTTTCATAGCCTTTTTGTATCGTTGTAAACACGTCTTTCCGATCGACTTTCAATTCCTCTTTTCCTAAAACAGTTGTAACACTATAACCAACTAGAAAGGCAACACATACAAATAGAACAAGCCATATTCCATATTTCCTCATTTTTCCACCTTCCTTTTAAAAGAACTTGTCTTTGTAGTATTCATTGTAACAATGATTATGCAAAGAAAGGGATGGTTTCGTTCGTAAAATCTTTACAACGATAGACAACATTTTCATCACCATTTTCACTATTACCAATTTCTGATAAAAACAAACAAAAAAATGCACGAATCTCTTCGTGCATTAAAATAAAACATCTTCTTCATATAAATATTCATAAGATAAATCTATAAATAAAAAGTTTTCATCATCAATCGGGAAAGAAAATGTTCGTACCATTTCACCAGTTTCAATATCGGCATATAAATCTGAAAGTCTCGCCTTATTTTCAAAACGCATTTTCATAATATTCTCAAGAAAATACGGGCGCCAACTCCAGTTCTTCATATAATACTCCGGCATCACAATCCATTCCCCATCTTTTTTCATAACATTACCTGATTGTTGAAAACCATCTTCATTGCAAATAAATATGCGAAAACTACATTGTGATATACTTTGGCTAAATTGTAATAACCAATCATTTATATCTTCATTCTTTTTTTGTTTTGACAGAACATCACCAATTCGATCACGTAACATCTCTGTTAAATGATAAATTTTTTGCAACTTCTTTTTCTCATGCTGAATAAATTGATGACATTCATTACCAAGTCTCTCTTTTAAAACATTCGTTTCAATAAAATCAGGTAAACATTCTTTTAAATAATTACCTTGATAGTATCTACCACCGTTTTTCCAAGCATATTGTAGTTGATAAAAAGCATCAATTTCTTCATATAACAACGTTGCACCAATTCTTCTTGCAAGTAAAGATAAGGAATATAAAATATCTTGATAAGATTGTATAAGTGCAGTTTGCCTTAAGTTTGTTAAATCTACTTTTAAAATATCAGGTGCTAACACGCTAATACGTTCTAAATTACTTGTACCCGTTCCAACTTTATTAATCGAAATCTGAATACCATATGTACGATAATACATAAGCAAATGATTAAATTGCTCAATATCTTCTTTACATTCATGCTCTGTTATCTCTAAAACAATGTGGTTCAAATTTAAACCTTGTTTTTCATACATCAATAAAAGTTGAAGTAAACTTTCATCTTCGTCATTCATTAATACGTTAGCATTTCGATGTATAAATAATAACAATTTTTGATTGCTTTCTAAATAACGGTTTAAAGCTTTTTCTACTATAATATTATCCGCTTCCAGTTGAAACTCACTTGGAATAGAATCATCATGAAAGAACGAAGCTAAACTTTGTATGCCCTCTTCTGTTTGAATACGTCCTACTACTTCATATCCAATTACTGTATGTTCATCAGCACTAAAAATAGCTTGATAATAAGGAAGGACTTTATCCAAGTTACTCATTACATCTAATGCATCTATCAACGTGCTTCCCTCCCTTTACTTTTCAAAAATTATAACACGATATTTACGGAAAAATAATAAAAAATCCCTTCAGTTTTCCTGAAGGGATTAGAGGGGTAAAATGCTAAGGGGAATTAGCAATTCTACTATGAAGAAAAAAGAGGTCTTAAATATACCGTATATATGACCTCTTGTAAATACCTTTCTTTCACATGTCACAATTCCGTCACATTTTACCACAAAAAAATGAATCAAACATTCATTTGGTCATCCCTCTTAAAATGGATATTGATGCAAGTGTTGTCCTCCATCCATTGTCATGCATGTTCCATTTATGTATGCAGCTTCATCTGAACATATATAATAAGCTAGACCCGCAATTTCTTCTGGCGTACCTAGTCTTCCAAGTGGCACACTTTGTAGTGTACGCTTAGCCATTTCTTCTGAAATCCATAATTTATCGGCACCGCCCGTACGTTCAATCGGCCCTGGTGCGATAGCGTTAACTCGTATTCCATATTTACGTCCCCACTCAACAGCAAGCGTTTTAGTCATTGCTAATACGCCAGCTTTTGCTGCAGCCGAATGAATAACTCCTGGACCTGCATCCCATGCATATGTCGCTACCATATTAATGATATTTCCTTTTATACCTTTCTCAATCCAATACTTCCCGACAGCTTGACTGCAATAAAATGTACCATTTAACACAATATTAATGACCGAATTCCAGCCATTCACAGATAAATCTTCTGCTGGACAAATAAAGTTGCCAGCTGCATTATTTATTAAAATATCAATTCGTCCGAACTTTTCATCAATATGTTCAATCATTTTCTGAATATCTTCAGTATTTCGTACATCCATTTGTACAGGCAATATTTGCCCTGGAAACTGTTCAATCTCTAACTTTGTTTCCTCCAGTTTTTCTTTTGTACGCCCTGTAATAACAACTCGTGCCCCTTCTTTTGCAAAACGAGTTGCCATTCCTTTTCCCATTCCACTCGATCCACCTGTTATAATTACTACCTTCTCTTTCATATATATCCCTCCCAAAAATGAATACACATTCATTTTATCATTTTATTTGATAGAAATCTTTATATTTTTAAACTTTTCTGATATTTTAACTTAAAGAGACTTCTTTTCATTCATTTTTCCGTAAGCTATACTACTTCTTTATTATTTTAAATATATTAAAAAAAACTGAAAGGAGATTTGAGTAGCCTGTATATGGAACGAAAACACATGATATAAATCAAATAGGTATACTCATACTTTTATGAAGCAAATTACACGAAGAAATTTTTTGAAAAATGGAATACGCACTTGTCTATATTCATTTATAACCACTAGTATCGGTTACTATTACGCTAAATACATAGAGCCGCATATGATCTCTTTTACAGAGCACACACTAAAATCACAGCTCATACCAAAAAGTTTTCATGGTATGAAGATTCTTCAATTTAGCGATTTACATCTCGGATACTATTTCTCGCTCCAACATTTATCTCAAATCATTTCTAAGATTAATGCTGCAAACCCAGATATTGTCCTTTTTACTGGTGATCTCATTGATAATTACCAAACATATACTGATACTCCTTTCGTTGCATCCATTTTAAAGAATATACAAGCACCCTTCGGTAAATTTGCTATTTATGGTAACCATGATCACGGCGGATATGGAACTGAATACTATGATCACATCATGCGTGAATCTGGATTTGAACTATTACAAAATAGCGAAAAACGAATTCGTCTACTGGATAATAGTGAAATTTCTATTTTCGGACTCGATGATATACTACTTGGCAAACCAAAAATAGCGGAAACACTACAACAAGCGCGGCAAAATACTTATAACATTGTTCTTGTTCACGAGCCAGATATTGCGCCACAAATTGCTACATATCCAATCAACTTGCAACTTTCTGGTCATAGCCACGGCGGACAAGTAAAAATCCCTTTTTTAGGTGCTATCGTTACCCCATCACTTGCCAAACACTACATTGAAGGCTTCTATTCCATTCAAGACTTATCTCTCTATGTCAATCGCGGACTTGGAAGAACACGTGTCCCATTCCGGTTTATGTCAAAACCTGAAATTACACTCTTCACCCTACAACATTCGTAATAATTCGCCTATTTTCTTACATATCCTTTCTTGTACGCGCTCATCCACGTTTCGTTTACCATATGATAAAAGTGAGTCCAATAAAGGAGGTTTGTTCATGTATCCATATTATCAACCAATCCCAGTTCGTTCAGCACCTATTGGCCCAGTAGGCGACTCACGATTCTTTCCGTTTTTTGGCGTTCCATTTCTAGCTGGAATTGCTGGTGGATTGCTCGGCGGAGCATTAGCTTTCGGCCCTAGACCATTTTATCCACCTTATCCACCACCTTACCCGCCACCAGCACCTTATCCTTGTTATGGTGGACCTTGTCAACAACCATACTATTATTAATGTATGCCAACAATTCTACCAACGCTATTCTCTCTATTAGACAATCGATTAATATGCTTACAATAAAAACTATTCTCTCTACACATTCTTCTATTTTGAGAACGTATAATAAGTAGAGAACAAAGTAAAAAACCTCTTATTAATAAGAGGTTTTTTACTTTGTTCTTGCTATTCAGCATCTGTATTTTGATACGCCATCTTAAACAACTTCACTTGGCTATCAATCTCCTCTGCACTACTATTAATAACATAATAGTAGTCACCGTCTTTATTTTGTTCGCGTGTTTTCACATTATCTGCTAAAGTAAGCTGTAAAATCGCCTTTATTCTTGCTTTCATTTCAATATCTAGAATTGGGAAGGATATTTCTACTCGTTTCTCCATATTTCGCGTCATCCAATCAGCTGAAGATAAATATATTTTCTCCTCTCCATTATGATGGAAATAATAAATACGGCTATGTTCTAGATATCTTCCTACAACACTAACTACACGAATATTTTCACTTACATTTGGAATACCAGGTCTTAAACAACATGTTCCTCGAACGATGAGCTCTACCTTTACTCCCGCTTGTGATGCTTCATACATTTTTTTTATTAATGGTTTATCCGTTAGTGAATTCATCTTAGCGATAATATAGCCATTTCCATATTGCCTATGATAACGAATTTCTTCATCTATTAAATCCATAAATTGCTCTCTTATATCAAATGGTGCAACTGATAAATGGTGAAAATGCGGTTTCGTTGTATAACCACTTAAATAATTAAAGAAATTTGTTGCATCGACCCCAAAGTCTTTTCGTGATGTAATATAGCCAAAATCGGTATATAACTTTGCTGTTGCATCATTATAATTTCCGGTTCCAAGATGTACGAATCTTTCGATTTTTCCGTTTTTTCTTCTTACAACTAGCGTAATTTTACTATGCGTTTTCAAGTGACTTACACCGTAAATAACGTGACACCCAGCCTGTTCTAATTCTTTAGCCCAATGAACATTATTCTCTTCATCAAACCTTGCTTTTAACTCCACCAACACTGTGACTTGTTTTCCTTTTTCAGCTGCTACTTTTAGTGCCTGAATAATCGGAGAATCACCACTTACTCGATATAATGTTTGTTTAATCGCAAGTACATTCGGATCGTCTGCCGCATCACGGACAAAATCAACTACTGGCTGAAACGATTCAAAAGGATGATGTAATAAAATATCATGCTCAATCGCCTTTTCAAATACATCTTCCTCATCACCTAAGTCTTGAGGTGGTTGCGGAATAAGGGCTGGATAAATGAGATGTTCATATAATGGTGCTAATTTTTTATATAAAGAGAATAAACATGTTAAATCTAACGGTCCATCCATTATATATACATCTTCATCTTTTACTTCCAACACCTCGTATAATAATGTTAATACTCTTTCATCAATGTGTTCTTTGCCAACTTCTAAACGTACAGCAGCTCCCCACTTACGCTTTTTCAACTCTTTTTCAATTACCTTTAATAAATCCCTCGCACCCTCTTCATGAATTGTTAAATCCGCATTACGTGTAATACGGAAACGAGTAACAGATGATACTTTATATCCTGTGAATAATTTATGAGTAAAACTACTAATTACGTCTTCTAATAAAATAAATTTATGCTTTTGCCCTTCACTCGGTAAAAATATGAAGCGTTCAAGTAATGAAGGAACTTGCACAATTCCTAACTTCGTACGGTTTTCTTCCTCCACTTGCTTCTCATCATATAAAAGAGTAGCTAAGTTCAAACTTTTATTTAATAACATCGGAAATGGACGGTATGCATCGATAGCTACAGGCGTTAAAACCGGAAAAATTTGCTCATCAAAATAATCTTCTATAAATTCTCTCTGTTCTTTCGTCAAATCATGGAATGTTAAACGCTCAATCCCCTCTAATTCAAGCGCTGGCAATACGTAATTTTTAAACGTATCATATTGTACGGTCATTAATTCATGGGCTTTTATCTCAATTTTATTTAATTGTTTTTTTGGTGTTAAGCCAGCTTTATTTTCTGGTTGATTAAACCCAGCACTCACTTGATCTTTCAAACCCGCTACACGTACCATAAAGAATTCATCTAAATTCGAGCTAAAAATACTAATAAACTTTAATCTTTCCAAGAGTGGATTATTTTCATCTTGCGCTTCTTGTAGTACACGTTCATTAAATGCTAACCAACTTAGCTCTCGGTTATTATAATATGCTGTATCATTTAAATTTACGATGTTCCCCTTCAACAATTCCATTCTCTTCACACTTCCCCTTGAAACTTTTTTACTATAATTTAGTTACTTTTATTTTAGCAAATTACAATATTATAAAGTGTAAATTTTTTGTAAAGACATCCGTACAACCTAACATTTTCATTCAAATGACAAGTTAATATTCGTTTTTAACACTCTTTCTAGCTGCTTTTTTTGTTTTTCAGCTTGTACTTTTTCTGCTAATGCCGATTGCTCACATAAAATTCTAAACGTTAATCCTTCTTTATTTTCTGTTATGGATATCGTATCGACAAGCGATCTTTGTCTTACATTTAAAGCAGCTGAAAATTGTAAAACAGCCCCTAATAGGCGGATTTTTTTTTGTTCGCTTTTATCAAACCAACCTTCAAATGGAGATAAATGTTGTTTAAATAGCATTTTTGATTTATAAGATGCAATAAGCGCTAACCTCACTCGATCTTTATGCATCATGCCATCAATTGTTTTATTCGCCAATAAATAAAACGTGTGTAAACGACTCGCTTCTTCGTCTATATATTTTCCAATGTTAAATACTTTCGCTGCTTGATGGAATGCTTCCCAGTCTTTTATCGAAACAGAAATCAGTCCCATTTCTTCGAGTTGTTTACAAATCAATCTTCCATGTTTAATAAGTTGAATGACAAATTCCATATCCATTTCATATTCGTGTGATAACAAATGTAAGCTTTCTTCAACTACATTCGGATAATATGAAATCCCTAAATCTTTCGTCAACTCTTCATAGAAAACACCTTCTCTTAATCCTTTTTTGCTTAATACAAATGCCGTTGCTTCTATAATATTTACAAGTTTATGAAATACTTCAACCGCTGGAATAATTGTATCAGCTCGATCTTTTGCCAATCCTTCCATTTTCTGAAGTTCGATAAACGATTGTTTTTCTAATGTACCTTTTACATTTTCAATATCTTCTTCTTTCATTTTGTATAAATGTACTCCCGCTATAGGATAGTTTATTAAATTTTGGTGGATTTTTGCTAAGTTTCTCGCACTACCACCAATTGCAATAAGAGGCAATTTCTTATCAATTAACCATGGTAACGTTCGAAATTGACACTCTAAATACTCTCGAATTTCCTCTAATTCATCTTTAGTAGGAATATCACCTTTAATAAATAGATGTTTTAAAGAAAGCGCACCAAAAGGAAAACTATGGTACTCTAAAATCTCTCTATTTTTAATATATGTAACTTCCGTACTTCCGCCACCAATATCTACTGTTATTCCTTCCGAAAACGAAGTAGAATTCATAACTGCTAAATAGCCGTAACGTGCTTCCTCATATTCTGATAACACTCTAAGAGTAAAGTCTGTTTGTCCTTCAACAAGTTTTTTAATCTCCTCTTGATTCTCAGCCTGTCTAATTGTTGCCGTTGCAACACAAAGTACATGATGCAGCTGATGGAATTTTGTACTTTCTTGAAATTGAAATAATGTTTGTAACAATACTTCCTTACCTTCTTCATTCAAAACACCATCGATTAAATAATTTCTTAACCGAGCAACCACTTTCGTATTTTCAATTTCTTTATAAAAACCTCCATTTTGCTTTTCATAAATAACTAAACGCATTGTATTAGATCCAATATCTATAATGGCATATTGTTGTTTTAATAGTTCTTTCAAACTTCTCACTCTTTCATTATCAAATTTCAAAACACATTCTATTACTATTATACAAAATAGTTGTTTTTTGTAACAATATTGCTTTAATATTGAAAATGTATACAATCACTTTTTGCATATAATAAAAACCTCTTTTATTTATGTTATAATAATGAAAAATTGAAAGGAGATTCAATATGAAACCTTCACAACCACAATCTCAATTACAAAACCAACATCCTATTAATCGACTAGCTCAATCTATTTTCGTTGTGAATCGTCATGCCAAAGCTGCAACTAACCCTAAATATTTATACTGGTTAAAAAAGACAGCTTTAGAGCGTTTAATCGCCGAAAAAAAAGCAATTAAAGAAGGATTACATTTCTCTAGAAATCCACGTTTTAGCCAACAACAATCTGATGTTCTTATACGGTTAGGCGATTATTATTTCCACATCCCTCCTACGAAAGAAGATTTTCGAAACCTACCACATCTTGGTCATCTTGAATCCTCCTACCGAAACCCGAAAACAACCTTGTCTTTAACAGTTTCCAAAAAAACACTTCAAGATTATATTGGTCCTGAAGCACTGAAACAAGAAAAAAAATTAAGTGAACCTGTTCCATGGTATAGCCGCACTTATACAAAAAAATAAAACAGTTTGGCCTATGTTAGGCCAAACTGTTTTATTTTTTCTCTTCTTTAATTTTAATATTGGCTTGCTTGTAAAATGCAACTTTTTCTGTATTATAAGATTTCGTGAATTCATTAAACTTATCTTTTTCTGACTCAATATCCTTATACGATTGATTTACTACTTTAACTTTCTCACTAATATCTTTTAATTTTGTACCTTTATCTTGTAACATTGTATATAATTCTTTTTCTTGTTTTAACGATTTATTATAGCTGTCATACATTTTGTTAAATGAATCATGTCGTTTCTCATATGTGCTTTTCACTTTATCCGCTTGCTCTTTCAATTTCTTATCTTCAATTTTCTTCACATATTTATCTGCTGATTTCACTTCTTCTTGCGCCTTATTTAAAGATTCTTTTTCTTTTTTAAGCACTTTTTCTCGTTCATCTGTATTTTTCACTGCTTGGTTCAGTTTTTCCTTAACAGTTTGATTATTATCTTTTCCTTCTTGAACAATCTGGTTATATAATTCTTGTCCCTCTTTTTCTAAAGTTTCAAGTTTCTTTGCATCTTCAAACATTGTTTTTTCTTGCTTGGCAGCATTTTCAAATGCTACATATAATTCCTCTTCTGGTTTTGGCCCAAAACAACCCGCTAATAAAACCATTGATAATGTGGCTACAATTGCTAATTTACTATATTTCAACATCTTTTCCTCCTACTTATAAACGATCCTTGTGTAAAAAAGCTATAAAAATCATATAATCCTTCTATACACTTCACACTCGTATCTTTTTTACGAAGATCATCAGTATTGTTTATCATGCTTGTACACATTTATTACTTGAAATTATTTTTCACGTTATTCTCTTTGAATTATGTAGCAGTTTCATGTCCATCTACTAAGTATATTTCACTTTGCACTTTTCATTCTCTACTCACACTATGTATTACCTTAAAATACAATGGAATTCACCAGAGCCATAATAATTAGAAGAACAACTATAATAATTCACCTGATAAAAGATGATTGTCGATCTCTCACATCTATCATTCCCTTTCCGCTTTCTATCAAATAATCTCTTTGTTCATTTTACACAGTACAAATACTACCTCGCAACAACTTACAAATATTCTTTTCCTTTCCTAAAAAGGAAAAGTGTAGAGCATGTTTTCCTCTACACTTTTAAAATGAAACACATTGTGCAAATGCATTGACACATCCATCATAATTATATGCCTATTTCATATATTTTTAAAGACTTTTATTACAATAAAAGTTGTTTTTGTAATAAAAGTCAAAAAAATGTTACAATCCGAATTTCTTCATATCATATTTCTTCAACTCAAAGTTTTACTCATTGTCTTTCAAATTTCTATACTGGTACAATTGATTCTGTGCCTTTCTTAACAATTCTTCAAAAGTTTTCCCTTCTACTGGATAACTAGCAGCCCCAAATAATAACGTCACACTTAATAAACCACTTTCTATTTCACTTTCAATATTTTTCATTAATCGTCGTGTTATTGTTGATTTTTCATGACCATTATCAATCGCTACAATAACATATTTATTTTCATCCCATTTTGTAACGACATCACCTTTTCGAATCGTCTTTACAATAGTAGACTCCACTCTCTGTACTAACGCTTCCAACTTTTTTTCTTGCACTGTTTCCTTTAATCCCTCCCATTCTTTAACGGAAAGAATGTACACTGTAATATTGCGAGAATCTCGTTCAGATAAAGCAGCTACTTTTTCAAAAAAATCAACAACAAAATCATTACTTGCCATTCCCCCTACTTCCATATTCATACGTCCGTTTTCTCTTTTATCATACCAATGGCCAAAGTAACAACTTAGCAACAGTTGCAAAATATAAATAATAAAGACAGTATAAAATGATCGCGAATCTAATTTTGCAATTACATCCTGAAGCGCAATCCATTCCGTAACAGCAACAGTATTCCCTAGTAATAATCCACTAATCTTCCCTTTATGTTTCATACTTCCTCTCCTTCCTATACCAATATATGTTTCTATAACAATAATGTTTTTCTACCAAATAAAAAATGTACATATTCTATGTACATTTCCGCTAGAGCTTGTATTCCTTTTTTATTCTATTTCATATATATACTATATATCGTTTATAGAAAGGAGTGACCTATATGCTACAAAAAGAAAATCTATCAGATGCTATACGTTTACTAGCTGGTTTTTTGTTATCATTAAAGCTACTATTTACCTCTTTCGGAATAAACTTTATTACGAACGATCAAATCGACGCTATTGTAAATGTTATTTCATTTCTATTCATTCTATATTTTGGTTATAAAAATAACTATGTAGGAAAAAAAGGAATCGAACAAAAGAAAATACTCAAGAAGCACAACCTCCATTAAAAAAGGAACCTTTCGCACAGGTTCCTTTTTATCATTGCCGCACCACAACTTCATTTGTTTGCAATGGGCCATATGAGACTGCTTTATGTTGAAATGTGTATGTAGCCTTAAACAATGCAGTTTTAACCGCTTTATCTTTATTTGCTTTTAATTTACAACTTAGTTCCACCTTCTCGTTCGGCAATAAATTATCGATTCTCCACCTTACAAGCTGGAATAAAAACTCGCTCATCCCCTTATTAACCTGCAGAGAATTCGGAATATACGAAAAGTAATCTCTAATCATATGACTTACAACGACTCGTGAAATCACTTCAATTCCTTTATTTTCAACTTCAATTCGCATAATAAGTATGTCGTTTACATCATAGATTAGTTCATATGAAAATTTTTCTTCATACATACTACGGATTTGTAATGTAACTGCTACATTAGGAAGTTCGCCTTCCTTTTTTGAGCCATCAATCCACAATACCGGCTGTAACGGTATTGTATCCCTTCCTTGATCCGAAATTCGCTTCCATATTTTCATAATATATATTCACCTCATTTCAGATGTACCATCCATACAATTCTATTCTTTCGCTTTACACAATAAACTACAAAAATGATGAACGCTTGTTACAAACGATATTTAATAGTTCCCTTCCTTTTATCCTATTCGACAATATAAAGAAAAAACCATTTTTCAACTGTTAACAGGAAGTATTCTTACTGAAATATTTTTTACAATTTACTTCATTGACTTTATAACAATATTCAGTATTGCTCACTCTTTTTCTTTCCATACAAAAGGATATTTTGGTGAAAGAAAAAGTTTGCCTTTTAGTCAAATTTGACTATAATATTCTTTATGGCATGTCAGTGCACTTATGTAAGAGAATTTAAGAGGAACTATGCTTTAGATTTTTATGCGTTGCATTTAAAACTTAATATAGTTTACTTATTATTAAAGGAGGGGCATATTTGGAAACTCAACTATCAAAAAAAGACTCCAACAATACAAAGTTTGTTGTTGCTGGTTTACTACTTGGTATTTTAATGGCAGCAATGGATAATACAATTGTTGCAACCGCAATGGCGACGATTGTCGGAGACTTAGGAGGATTTGACAAGTTTGTTTGGGTCACATCGGCATATATGGTAGCAACAATGGCAGGGATGCCTATTTTCGGAAAACTTTCTGATATGTACGGACGGAAACGTTTTTATATTGGTGGACTCATTCTTTTCTTATTCGGTTCTGCACTTTGCGGGACAGCATCTAGTATTGAACAATTAAGTATTTATAGAGCAATTCAAGGTATTGGTGGTGGCGCCCTTATGCCTATCGCCTTCACAATTATGTATGACATATTCCCGCCAGAAAAACGTGGGAAAATGACAGGGCTATTCGGTGCAGTTTTCGGGACATCAAGTGTATTTGGACCTTTATTAGGTGCCTATATTACGGACTATATAAGCTGGCATTGGGTCTTCTATATTAATATTCCATTAGGGCTTATCTCCTTCTTCTTCATTACTAAATACTACAGTGAATCTCTAGAATTTAGAAAACAAAAAATTGATTGGGCTGGTGCTATTACACTTGTCATTAGTATTATTTGCTTAATGTTCGCACTAGAACTTGGTGGTAAAACGTATGCATGGGGCTCTAATGTAATTATCGGTTTATTTGCAACTGTTGTTATTATGCTTATTATTTTCTTCTTCGTAGAACGAAAAGCAACTGAGCCTATCATTTCTTTCCATCTATTTAAAAAACCTTTATTTGCAGCTAGCCAAGGCGTTGCCTTTTTCTATGGTGCTGCTTTTATCATCTGTACAGTTTATATCCCAATCTTCGTTCAAGGTGTTCTCGGAGGTTCAGCCTCAAATGCTGGATTAATTTTAACACCAATGATGGTCGGCTCTGTAATCGGAAGTCAAACAGGTGGACAGTTAGCTTCACGAACAAGCTATCGTAACATTATGATGGTATCTGGCGTTTTCTTCGTTCTTGGTATTTATTTACTAAGCACCTTAACAATGGACACACCTCGTATGCTCGTAACGCTATTTATGGTCCTCGCTGGACTTGGGGTTGGTTTCTCATTCTCAGTTTTAAGTATGTCTTCTATCCATAAATTAGAAATGAGAGACCGTGGTTCTGCTACATCAACAAACTCATTCTTCCGTTCACTCGGTATGACTCTTGGTGTAACGATTTTCGGTACAATTCAAAATCATATTTTTATTAATAAATTAAACACTGTGTTCCCTCCTGAACTTGCAAAATTAGCTCCAAAAGGTGGAGACACAAGTTTCTTATTATCACCAGGTGCTACCGAGAAGATTCCAGCAGAAATATTAACTGGTATTAAAGAAGCTCTCGCTACATCTATTGCCAACACATTCTTCTGGGCACTGATCCCAGCTGTACTAAGTATTATTTGTATTTTACTTATGGGAAATGAACGCCTATTTACAGGACCGAAAGCGAAACAAAAGCAAAAACAAGTAAGTTAGTATAAAAAAAGGAACGGCATATCCCTTTATGAAAAAGGATATGCCGTTTATAATATGTATAAAATCAAACTTTAATTAGTAGGGATACAGTTTTTATGTACAGGAGTTGAGACAGAATGAGCATGAAATTAGTCATTCTCGGCTTGCTACTCGAAGGAGATAAACATCCATATGAAGTGCAGCACATAATGAAAGACAGACAGATGGATTATTATATTAAATATGCAAAAGGATCACTTTATTACGCCTTCGAGCAATTAGAAAAGCAAGGTGCAATTCGCATTACAACTATTGTTCGTGATACGAATAGACCAGATAAAACAATCTTTCATATAACAGAGGAAGGTAAACAACTATTTCACACGTTACTCTTAAAACAGTTCGAAGCAAAAAACCAAATATATAAACCAATTTATTCAGCACTTTCTTTCACTCATTTTGGTGATGATCAAGAATTGGTTCCAATTTTAGAAAAAAAGAAACATGATACCGTTCAATATTTACATAAAATGCAAACTATATATGATTGCAGTAAAGGAAAAATTCCACGTGCACAACTATATATTTTACAAAGTGTTATTGAGCATATTACCGTTGAATTACAATGGTTAAGCACCCTCCTTAACGATGCCATAGCAGGACGACTTTCAAAATTTGATGTAGATGAAAATTGAGCGAGTAAAGAAGACGTTCCCTCTTCTTTACTCGCTCAATTTTTCTATATTTTCACATTCCATTATATATCATTAATCTGAAAAACACCTAAATTATTCAGAATATTAAGAAATAAAACCTTTAGAATTTTCTTATTTTAAAACAGTAGACAAAATTCCAAAAATTGTGTTAGAATTTGTTTCAATATCATATCGCTTGTTAAATTCCTTTCAAAAGGAAAATAGGTACACGAAAATTTCGTTTCGTGTTTAAAAGGGAAGCTTGGTGAAACTCCAACACGGTCCCGCCACTGTAAATGCTGAGATTTCTTTGTTAGTGCCACTGTGAGAACGGGAAGGTGAAAGAAATTATATGAAGCATAAGTCAGGAGACCTGCCTGTTTTAACAACACTGATAGATTCACGGATGATGATGAGGTGTTAAAACAAAAAGGAAGGCTTATTTTCTATGTCTTTGTACTTTTTGTTATAAGTATTTCCTAGTAAACGGAAATGCTTACTTTCAATTAGGGAGGAATTTAAAATGGCAATTCAAACAAGTAACTTAGGTTATCCACGTATCGGACTACAACGAGAATGGAAAAAAACATTGGAAGCTTTTTGGTCCAATAAAATTGATGAAGAACAATTTTTAACAACGATGAAAGAAATTCGCCTTCAACACGTAAAAGTACAGCAAGAAAAAGGAATTGAACTCATTCCAGTCGGCGATTTTACATATTATGATCACGTTCTGGATACTGCTTATATGTTAGGTTTTATCCCGTCACGTTTTTCTGAGTTTACATCTTACCTTGATGTATATTTTGCAATGGCGCGTGGCTCTAAAGATCACGTAGCTTCCGAAATGACTAAATGGTTTAACACAAACTATCATTATATTGTTCCTGAATATGAAGAGGGATTACAAATCTCTTTAAAAGATAATCGTCCACTTCGCTTATACGAAGAGGCAAAACAAGAATTAGGCGTAGATGGAAAGCCTGTTATTTTAGGACCATATACTTTCTTAAAATTAGCAAAAGGCTATAAACAAGATCAATTTGCTACTATTTTAAAACAGTTAGTTACACCTTACGTACAACTACTTTCAGAACTACATGCGGCTGGTGCACAAATCATTCAAGTTGATGAACCGATTTTCGCTTCTTTAACTAAAGAAGAAATTCAGCATGCGAAAGAAATTTATGAAACTATTCGTAAAGAAGTTCCAAACGCGAATCTTCTTTTACAAACATATTTTGATAGTGTAGAAGAAAACTATGAAGAAATTATTACATTCCCTGTATCTAGTGTTGGTTTAGATTTCGTTCACGGTAAAGAAGGTAATTTAAATGCTATTGCGAAATACGGATTCCCAGCTGACAAAACTTTAGCAGTCGGTTGTATAGATGGCCGTAACATTTGGAGAGCGGACCTTGATGAAATTCTTACGTTATTTACAACGTTACAAAAACAAGTCCAAACAAAAGATTTCATCGTTCAGCCTTCTTGTAGTTTAATGCATTCACCAATTGATAAAACCGAAGAAACTCACTTATCGACTGAACTATTTGATGCGCTAGCATTTGCAAACCAAAAATTAGAAGAACTAGTTCTTATTCATTCTGCTTTGACTCAAGGTACAGAAAGCATTAGTAACGAACTTGAAACATATCGCAATGCGCACCATACAATACGTTCATCTGCTGCACGTAACCGAGAAGATGTCAAAGCAGCACGAACAGCACTAAAAGAAGAAGATTTTTCACGCCCTCTTCCATTTGAAAAACGATACGAATTACAACAAGTTGCTCTGCAGTTACCGTTGTTACCAACAACAACTATCGGTAGCTTCCCGCAAACAACTGAAGTTCGTCAAACGCGAAAAGAATGGCGTAACGGCGTTATCTCAAATGAACAATATGAGCAATTTATTGAAAAAGAAACAGAAAAATGGATTCGTTACCAAGAAGAAATCGGTCTTGATGTTCTTGTTCATGGTGAATTTGAAAGAACTGACATGGTCGAATACTTCGGTGAACGTCTTGCTGGTTTCTCCTTCACTAAAAACGGTTGGGTACAATCGTATGGTTCCCGTTGCGTGAAACCACCTGTTATTTATGGTGATGTTGCCTTTATAAATGGAATGACTATTAAAGAAACTGTATACGCACAAAGCTTAACAGAAAAAGTAGTAAAAGGTATGCTAACTGGACCTGTCACTATTTTAAATTGGTCATTCGTTCGAAATGATATTTCAAGAAAAGAAGTTTCCTATCAAATTGCATTAGCACTTCGTCATGAAATTGAATTACTTGAATCGTCTGGAATTAGAGTAATCCAAGTCGATGAGCCAGCGCTTCGTGAAGGAATGCCACTAAAAGAAAAAGATTGGGATGCATATATTACATGGGCAGTTCAATCCTTCCTTTTAGCAACATCTTCTGTAGCCAATGAAACGCAAATTCATACGCACATGTGTTACAGTAACTTCGAAGATATTGTAGATGCTATTCGTGCATTAGATGCGGATGTCATTTCTATCGAAACATCACGTAGTCACGGAGAATTTATTGATACATTAAAACATACAACATATGAAAAAGGGATCGGTCTAGGGGTATACGATATTCATAGCCCACGTGTACCGAGTAAAGATGAAATGTTTGAAATCGTAGAACAATCTTTACAAGTATGTGATCCTAAATATTTCTGGATTAATCCTGACTGTGGTTTAAAAACAAGAAAAACAGAAGAAGTTATTCCAGCTTTAGAACACATGGTGCAAGCAGCAAAAGATGCTCGTTCCCTTTTAAAAACAAATGCATAACAAAAATGGGTTATCCTTCCTTAGGATAACCCATTTTTTATTCTTTACTTTCAAAAAAGAATTCGTATTGTAGTTTATATAACTCATCATCCGTTGGTTCTTCAAGAGGAATTACCTGCAATACAACTGTATACTCACCATTTGGAATAGGAATTTGAAATTTATTTGAAAGAATACTCGTTACAACGATACATTCATTTTTAATTGTAAAAGGAACCGTAACTGTTCTAATTACTTCTTCTTTTTCAATATGTTTTCCACAAGTCACTTTTATTTCACAAGTATAATCAGAAAGTGCTTCAAAAATAACAGTTCCATCCGCCTTAGCATAACCTCTATCAAAATCTTCATCCGTCCAGTCTACGTAAGGCTGTTCACCGTCATAGTTCATCAACATTAATTGTGAATAAGAAATTGTTAACTCCATCGTTCCCCTTCTCCTTCATTATGAAATATGTAACACTACTTCACTTCAAATTTCACACGCGTACCATCTGGATATTTATCTAACTTATTTCCTACCCAAGAACCTGCTCCGCGATTATCCGCTGGACTTATATATTCAATATGCGCCCCTTTTCCGCCTTCTTTACACATCGCCATTGGCCATTCATCACGATCATAGCCTTTTTTTGATGGATATGGAGCTAACGATAATTTCCTTCTATCTCCAGCACCACCACGATCAATTGTACAAACTTCTGAATGTCCTTCTTTTATAGCATCCGTAATATGTTTCCCTGTCTCTGGATATCGCTCTTTCGGAAATTCTAGAACTTGATCATACGCATTCGTTTTTTTGATACTTGTTTCCTCTGGAACAAGTACTTCATACACCGCTACTACAATAGAAAGAATTGCAATAATTGAAATGATAATACCTTTTAATTGCTTCATGTATACCTCCATGATTCTACCAGTTTCTTTTCCTCCGTTATTATAACAAACTTCTCCTGTATATGTTTTCAGACATTATTTTAGCTCTTCTTCGCCATTCCGCCAAAAATCTCTCATTTTTCTTCATCTTTTCACTAATGCTGTAGAAAACTAATAACCTTCCGACATTCTTTTTCAAAGGAAGTCCTCATAAAAAGATTGAAATGATATATACGATACTTTTTGGGGAGGAAATAACATGGAAGCTATCTATAAAACAAAAGATGTCACGAATAAAACAGGCATCCCAAAACATATAGTCCGTAAATATAGTCAACTGTTAGAGGAACATGGGTATATCATTTCAAAAACAGCTGATGCTCGTATTTATAAACTGGATGATTTAAAACTATTGAAATCTATACATGAAAGAGCTGCTAAACTGCAAGAAGATATTTCAGAAACGATACCTATTATTTTAAAAGAAAAAGAGGCCCCGCCTGTACCCGCTATACAAGATAAGCAAGAAATACAAACGAAAGAAAAAGAAGATGGGCGTAACTTTGAGGAGTTCATGTTAAAACTCGAAATGCTCGCTCAATTAAATGAAGCAATTATTCATCAAAATTCTACTCTAATTACACAAAATCGTTTGAAAGATGAAAAATTAGATGAATTGATGCAACAAGTTTATGTAAAAGAAGGCTCTCAAGAAAAAATGCTACAAGAGTTAGTTGATCACGCCGCTCAAACAGATGCCTTGCAAAAAGAAAAGATGGACTTATTAATGAATCATATGTATAAACGAGAATCCAAGCAAGAAGAAAAAATGAATAAACTCGTTAATCAAATTTATCATAAAGACAGTAACCGTGATACACAACTTATGCAAGTTATTCGCGAAATTCAAGAAACAAAAAGAATGGTCGCCGCCTCAAAAGAACAAGGTTTCTTCCATTCATTTAAAAGTTTATTTAGCCGAACAAAACAAGAAAGAACAAACGAATAAACAATATACAATAAAAAGTTACCTTCCATCGGTAACTTTTATTCCTTACTTCTTACAGCTGGTAATATAATAATCGCTTCAGTACCTTTTCCGCTTTCGCTTTTATATTCCAGTGTACCATTATGCGCTTGTAAAATACTAAATGTCACCATAAGTCCTAATCCTGTCCCTTTTTCTTTTAAAGAATAATACGGTTGTCCAAGCCTTGCTAACTGTTCTTTTGTCATACCAACGCCACTATCTTTAACTCTTATTACGATTGTTTCGTCTTTTTGAACAGCCGTTACTTTTAAATATCCTTTATTTCCTTGAATTGCTTCAATACCATTTTTAACAACATTCATAATAGCTTGCTTCAATTTCGTCTTATCACCAATCGTATAAAGGCTCTCAGAAATCTCAACTTGCAAATATACACCTTGCATCGCTGCAAATGATGACATTAAAGTAGTCATTTCTATAAGTTGCGCGGATAAACAAATGTGTTCTTTTTTCTCAATTTGCGGTCTTGCTAAATTTAAATAATCTGAAATAATTTGTTCCGCCCGATCTAATTCAGCTAATACGAGACGCATATAGTCCTTATTCTTCATTTCTTCCGTACTTTCTAGCAATTGGATAAATCCACGAACAACAGTGAGCGGATTTCGAACCTCATGTGCAACACTTGCTGCTAATTCACTTACGATATTAAGTTTTTCTGATTTTTGCATCTCAGTACGTAGTAATGCGTTTTCATTTAAATATTCCGTTAAATACACCTGAAATACCATAGTCATAACCATAATAAGCGAGGCAAATATAAATCCGCTATATATTTGCGAAATATACGGTGTAAAACCTGTTTCTAACAGCACATTAATTATACCAAATACTAGAAAAACCAACACATAAAATGACGAAATCATAAATGCTAAAATTAGCTTCTTACCCCTTGAAAAAAGAGACCATTTCTTTGATAAGAACAATGGAACTATCAATAGAAATATTACTTCTACAACTGGAAGAATGCTCATTCCTTTTAGTGCCCATTCATATGTAACAAAAATAACTGCTGGGATTAAACCGACAATCCCACCATATAAAAAACCACTGACAATTGGGATTGGGTGAAAGTTATACCCGCAAACATTGTCAAAACAAATAGAATATGTCATGGAGAGAACGAGCGTAACGCTAGATAAAAACATAATAAAGTAACGATTCGGCTTCGGAGGCATTTCTTGATAGCGATTTAAACGAATCGCTTCATATAAAAATAATGGCAAAATAATGATGGCAATTTGGATCAATAAATCACGGATAAGCTCCATAGCCTCTCATCCCCTATATGTATTTTGATATGATTATATCATTTTATTAGTGTATTTGTTTTAAAATTTTGATTTTTCTTAACATATTTGTTAATTCTTTGTTAACAACACATATTAATTGTTACAGATTTTCGAAATGATTGTAAACCCTGTACCAAATTTCCTTCATGCAGTATACAATGAATACGGATTACAAAGAAAATATAAAAAATACTTCACTAGACGGACAACTATAGTAAAATACAGCATATAATCCATACTATCTATGTTTACAAATAAGTGATCATTACTTTAGTAGGAGGAAGATAAATATGGCAGGTACTACGCTTGTTTTAAAAGAAGAAAATTTGGTAGTTCTAGAAAATGTTGAAAAATCAGTGTATGAGGAATTACAGCATAAAACAGGAGAAGCAGATTGCACATGTGCTGTGAACGAATCAGTTGTTCACCTTGGCAAAGTATCCTCTGTACTTTGGAATGAAGATGAAATAGATTGGGAATACGGATACTAAAAAGCCGCTTATAGCGGCTTTTTTTCTGTTCTCTCTTTCTAAATTTCATATACAAAGCGCAATCATAGAAAGTATGATAAAATGAACTTAATTTTCAAACGGAAGAAAGGGAGATACAATGGAACAATTCATTAATCCTAGAGTAAAGGACATCCAAATTTCTGGAATCCGCCAATTCTCTAATATGATTCAAAACTATGATAATCTTATCTCTTTAACAATTGGGCAACCCGATTTCCCTACACCTTCTCTCGTAAAAGAAGCGGCAAAACGGGCCATTACAGAAAATTATACAAGCTACACACATAACGCTGGTTTACTAGAATTACGAAAGGCCGCTTGTAACTTTGTAAAAGATAACTACGATTTACATTATTCAGCTGAAAACGAAACCATCGTTACAATCGGTGCTAGTGAAGCAATTGACGTTGCATTCCGAACGATTTTAGAGCCCGGGACAGAAGTAATTTTGCCTGCTCCTATTTATCCAGGTTACGAGCCTATTATTCGACTATGCGGCGCAACGCCAATTTTTGTAGATGTTCGTGAAACTGGATTTCGTTTAACTGCTGCAGCACTAGAAAATGCTATTACAGAAAAAACGAGATGCGTCGTACTGCCATATCCTTCTAATCCAACTGGTGTAACTTTATCAAAAGAAGAATTAAAAGATATTGTATCAGTCTTAAAAGATAAAAATATTTTTGTTCTTTCAGATGAAATTTACAGCGAACTTGTATACGAAGAAAAACACACATCTATCGCCCATTTCCCAGAAATGCGTGAAAAGACGATCGTCATTAACGGTTTATCTAAATCACATTCTATGACTGGCTGGCGTGTTGGACTTTTATTCGCACCAAACTATTTAGCAGGACATATTTTAAAAGTTCATCAATACAATGTAACATGTGCTACTTCAATCGCCCAATATGCCGCAATCGAAGCATTAACTGCCGCTAAAGACGCACCGAAGATGATGCGCCACCAATACAAAAAACGCCGTGATTACGTATATAATAGACTCACTCAAATGGGGCTAACAGTTGAAAAACCAACAGGTGCATTTTACTTATTCCCATATGTTGGCCATTTAACATCTTCATCATTTGATTTTGCACTTGATCTAGTAAAAGAAGCTGGACTAGCCATCGTTCCTGGAACAGCATTTTCTGAGTATGGTGAAGGTTATCTTCGCCTTTCCTATGCATATAGTATCGAAACTTTAAAAGAAGGCTGTGATCGTTTAGAAGCCTTTCTACAAAAAAAAGCTAAGAGTTAAACTCCTAGCTTTTTTATGCATAATGATCACATGTTTGACGCTTCAATAATTTATGCGGAATAATGATACACTTGGCAGTAGATTCAGCATTCTCCACTTTATCAACTAAAGCTTTTGCTGCTTCATATCCTAACTGATATATATTCACATCAACTGTTGAAAGCGGCGGACTCGCAATTTCTGATAATAAAGCATTATTAAAGCTTACAATTGAAACGTCTTTCGGTACAACGAATCCTTTTTTAGAAAGCGCACTTAACACACCAAGTCCAATTAAATCATCCGTAGCTATAATTGCTGTCGGTGGTTGTTTTAGTCCCATTAACTCTTCAACAGCTTGTTGACCACTTTCCCTTGAAAAATCAAAATGTAAAATATACTCTTTCGGTAATACAATGTCTGCTAATTTTAAAGCATCACTCATACCTGCTAAACGATCTCTTGTTACAAGTAAATCTGAGCCACCACCAATGAACGCGACCTGTTTATGTCCTAGTGAAATTAAATATTCTGCCACTTCTCTTGCAGCTGTATAATTGTCATTATCTACATATGTGATTTCATCTTTTCGATCATATGGTTTTCCAATTAAAACAAACGGGAAGTTTTGGTCATGCAAGTATTGAATAATCCGATCGTTCTCTCTTGAATATAAAAGAATAATACCACCAATTTGACGCCCTTGTACCATTTTTACAACACCATTAAAAATTTCATCTTCCGTTTCACCTGTCGACATATAAAGTGCATACCCTTCCACATGTGCAAATGAACTAATTCCTCTTATAACTTCCGGGAAAAACGGATTTTGAAAAGCTTTACTTGCAGAGCTTGGCATAACAAGACCAAGTGTCTTCGTCGTTTGGTTCGCAAGGTTTCTTGCATTTAAATTTGGATGATATCCTAATTCACTCATTACTTTTCGAACACGGCGCTTTGTCTTTTCACTTATACTTGGATTATCAGCAATTACACGAGAAACAGTTGATGGTGCTACGTTCGCCTTCTTCGCCACATCTTTAATTGTAACTGTCATAAAAAATCCCCTCCTCTCACTTCTCTGCCATTTTTCATATATTTTATCTTGCACTCGTTGCAAGTCATAGGAGAAGTCATAAACTTTCATTTATTTATTTTATCTTGCAAAACTTATCATATTCTCCCTCTCCATGTATTGTAAGGGATATAGCTCTTTTTTCCTATACTATAATATACTATTTATTTCACTTATTTTCACATGTGATGTCAAATCTCTTTTCATCTCCCTATAAAGCTTTTTATAGGGAGATGAAAAGAAAAATGGGACGTAATGTCCCATTTTTCATCCTTTCGTACCTCCAGCTGTTAAACCAGAGATAAAGTATTTTTGTAGTGATAGGAATAAAATTGAAATTGGGATTGCAATTAATACTGAACCCGCTGCAAACGTCGTAAATTCATTACCAAATTTCTTCGCTACCATTTCATATAATCCAACTGCTAAAGTATAATTTTCTGGTGTGCGCAAAATGATACTCGCTAAAATGAAATCTGTAAATGGACCGATGAAAGTGAATAACGCTACAACCGCTACGATTGGCTTTGCAAGCGGCATAATGATTTGCCAAAAAATACGAAAATGCCCTGCTCCATCCATACGAGCTGACTCATCCAATTCTTTCGGAATCGTATCAAAATACCCTTTCATAAGCCATGTATTCATAGGGATTGCCCCGCCTACATAAATTAAAATTAATGCAAGGTGTGTATCAATTAATCCTGTTAACTGCGCTAATACGTATAGAGCGATTAACGCTGCAAAGTTCGGAATCATTTGCAGAATTAAAAATGTTAGTAAGCCATTTTTTCTTCCAACAAAACGGTATCTCGAAAATGCATAAGCAGTAAAACTAATTGCTAACACTGAGAAAATCATCGTTAAAACACTTACTTTTAATGTGTTTTTATACCATAGTAAGTAATTACTATTCTCTAGATCTAATAACTTACGATAATGATCTAACGTTGCATTTTGCGGAATAATACTTGATCCAGATAAACTATCACCCGGATTAAACGATGAGCCAATAATCCATAATAATGGATAGAAAATTATGGCACACATTACAAAAATAACGAAATAGCTTAATGAGAGACGTAACATCTTCTGTCTTTTAATATTCATTTACATCATATCCTCTTCTTGGAATGATTTTGTTCTCTTAAATTGCCATAACGCAACTGTAATAACGATTAACGATAAAATCATTGTAAGAGCTGCTGCTTTCCCGTACTGCGCTGAAGTCATCGTCAACTTATAAATCCATGAAATTAAAATATCTGTTCCACCTGCATCTTGTCCAGCTACAGCAGGTCCTCCGCCGTTAAATAGATAGATAATACTAAAGTTATTAAAGTTAAACGTATATTGCGTAATTAATATTGGTGCTGTTGCATATAAAACAAGTGGCAATGTAATTTTACGAAACTGTTGCCAAGCTGTCGCTCCATCTACTGTAGCCGCTTCATATAATTCTCCTGGAATCGATTGCAAAATACCTGTTGTCATTGCAAAGACGAATGGGAACCCAAGCCACGTTTGAATCATAATTAAAGCTATCTTCGCCCAAAATGGATCTGTCATCCAAGCTATCTTTTCAATTCCGAATAACGCCAATACTTGATTGTTAATTGCTCCAAACGTTTCATTAAACATACCAGAGAAAACAAGAATAGATACGAATGCTGGAACAGCCCACGGTAAAATGAAGATTGTTCGAATAATTGCCTTCCCTTTAATACCAGGCTGATTTACGATAATCGCTAAAAAAATACCGAGTGCAACTTGTAATGTCGTTGCAACGAATGTCCAAATGACCGTCCAAGAGAATACACTTAAAAATGTCTCTCTCCACATCGGTAGTGTGAAAATATCAATAAAGTTTTTAAAGCCCACCCAATCTACTAATTTAGCTGGAGGAGAATGATATAAATCATAGTTCGTAAATCCAATTAAAATTACGAAAATGATTGGAAATACAACAACAAAGATAAGTAGTAGAAAACCTGGCGAAACCATTAAATACGGAAAGCCTTGATCTAATAAATTACGGTATTGCTCTTTTACAGAGTTTAAAGGTGTTCCGATATCACGTTTCTTTCCATTTTGATACGCATCATATAAATTAAATGCATATATTCCGAGTCCAAACCCGATAACGATAAGTGCTAAGATCCCTTCCACTAATAGAAAGACAGAATGATCACGTGGAACTTCTGTACCAAGCGTTACAATCCCCCATAATCCCATATTTAATAAATCAGCAAAGGCTACAATAAATGAACCTGTTAATACTAGAAAAATAAGACCTTTTACAAATTGTTTATTATACATTTGGCCCACGCCCGGAATGATTGATAACATGGTTGCCATTTTCCTATGTTTTGAACCGTTCATATCTTTCATTGGTTCCATAGATGTTTGCATATTCCTTCCCCCTTTTTTCTTCCTACTTGGAAGGGAGAGAATTCGTGCCCCTCATATTAGAGGCACGAACTTCACCTTATTTTTTCTTGTTATGATTTGCCTCAATATTACCTTTAATTTGCTTCACTGCACTATCAAGAGCTGCTTTTGGCGCCTCTTTATCTGTAACAACTAATTGAAGGGCATCTCCAGCTGGTTTCCATACTTCTTGCATTTCTGGAATGTTTGGCATTGGAATTCCATTTTCTGATTGCGTTGCAACCGCTTTTGCAGCTTCGTTATCTTTAATAATCGGATCTTCCATTACTGATTTTACTGGCGGAATTTCTTTCGTTTTCTCAAATCTAATTTTCGCGTTTTCTTCATTCGTTACCCATTCAGTGAATTTAGTAGCTAAATCATTTTGTTTAGAGAAGCTTGTTACATGCCATCCTTTTACCCCAACGAACGTTTTCATCGGTTGACCATTTGGTAATTTTGGCATTGGAGCAACACCATAATCAATTCCGTTCTTTTCCATCGCTTGGAACGCCCATGGTCCGTTCATGATAGAAGCTGCTTTTCCTTCATTAAATAATCCATCAGCAGCAGGTCCACCAGATTCACCGATAATACCTTTCGGGAATAGTTTTTCTTTGTACCATTTCTGAAGATATTCAGCACCTTGTACAGCACCACTATTATTTAACCCAACATCACTTGCATTTGGTTTTCCATCTTTTTCACCAAACACATAACCACCCATACCTGCCATGAATGCATTAGCAAAGTAGAAATTATCTCCTAATGTTAAAAATCCGTACTTGCCATCCTTTGTAAAATCTTTTGAGAAGTTAAACAATTCGTCCATTGTTTCTGGTGCTTTTTGCATAAACTTTTTATTGTAAATAAAGACTGGTGTTTCAATCGCTTTTGGTAAGCCATATAGTTTCCCGTTATATGTCTGTGCTTCTATTGATAAATCAGTAAACTTACTCTTAACAGCATCATCTGCTTTCACTTCAGAAAGTAAGCCCTCTGTTACTGCATTTCCGATTTGATCGTGTGGCAATGTTACAACATCCGGTCCAGTCCCCGCTGGTCCATCAAGACGTAACTTCTTCACTTGATCTGTCATTTGCATTTCAACAACTTTTACTTTTACTTTATATTTTTCCTCAAAGCTTTTCACTGCTGGTTCTAAACCAACGCCTTTTTTATCATCTTCCCAAACGAGAAGGTCATAGTCTTTCTTCGCTTTACTTTCCTCTTTTTTCCCTGAATCTTTCGGCCCACATGCAGATAACATACCAATTGATAATGCCGAAACCGTTAATAATGATAATGCTTTCTTCATCCCCAAAAACCTCCCTAAATTGTCTATGTACCTCACTAATTGAAAACGTTTGCATTTGAAAGTTTAATAGAAGCGCAAACCTTATCTCAAATCTATGAAAACGTTTGCGCTATTTGTCTATCATTATACATTCTTTTATTCATTTTGCAAATATTAATTTTAAAAATAATGTCATTATGCTCTTTATACATTGACTTTATATGAAATGAATACTACTCTTATAAGCAATATTAAAGCTAATAGAAAGGCAATCGTTTGCAATACAGGCTTTATTATTACATTTAAGGGAATAATATGTATAGAGATATTAAAGGGGGATTTTCTATATGCTTAAAGAAGCCGTTTACCATAGGCCGAAAGATAATTATGCATACGCTTACGATGAAAAAACAATTCACATCCGAATACGTACTAAGAGAAACGATGTTCAAATCGCCACTCTTATTTATGGTGACCCTTACGAATGGACAGATGGAAAATGGATTACGTCAAATACGCCGATGAACAAAACTGGTTCTACTGCATTATTTGATTATTGGTCCATTTCAATCGAACCAAAATTTAAGCGCTTACGTTATGGATTCGAATTAAAAACTGAGACAGAAACTCTTATTTATGCAGAACGAGGCTTTTTCTCAAACATTCCAGATGACGATGTCGGTAACTTTTTCTGCTTTCCATTCATTCATACAAAAGACGTTTTCATGGCACCACCTTGGATTAAGGACACAGTATGGTATCAAATCTTCCCAGAACGATTCGCTAACGGGGACAGCACATTAAATCCAGCAAACACCCTCCCTTGGGGAAGTACCGAACCAACTCCAACTAATTTTTTCGGAGGAGATTTTGCTGGTATTATTCAAAACCTTGATTACCTTGTTAAACTTGGGATTTCCGGAATATACTTCACACCTATTTTTAAAGCTCATTCAAACCATAAATATGACACTATTGACTACATGGAAATCGATCCGCAATTCGGGACGAAAGAAACTTTCAAAGAACTTGTTGGGGCATGTCATAAACACGGTATAAAAGTAATGCTCGATGCTGTGTTTAATCATAGTGGCTACTTTTTCGATAAATTCCAGGACGTACTAGAACATGGTGAAAAGTCAGCATATAAAGAGTGGTTCCACATTCATGAATTCCCAATTATAACCGAGCCACTTCCTAATTATGATACTTTCGCATTTACACCGTATATGCCTAAATTAAATACTGCACACCCAGATGTAAAAGAATATTTACTTGAAGTAGGGCGTTATTGGGTAAGAGAATTCAATATAGACGGTTGGCGCCTTGATGTAGCAAATGAAGTTGACCACTGCTTTTGGAGAGAATTCCGAAGTGAGATAAAGGCGTTAAATCCTGAAATATATATTTTAGGAGAAATTTGGCACGACGCCCTCCCATGGCTACACGGAGATCAATTTGATGCTGTCATGAGCTATCCTGTTACAAATGCTCTACTTTCTTACTTTGCTAACAATTCCATTAAAGCAAGTGAATTCATGAAACAAATTACAGAATCCCTACATTCCTACTCTATGAATATAAATGAAGCCGCATTTCATTTATTAGACAGCCATGATACACCAAGAATATTAACAACATGTAACGGAGATAAAAATAAGTTAAAGTTACTCTATGTATTCCATCTTTCTTACATCGGCTCTCCTTGTATTTATTATGGAGACGAAATCGGTATGGATGGCGGCATGGACCCGGATTGCCGCAAATGTATGATTTGGGATACAAAAGAACAAGACCATGTATTATTTACACATATACAAACATTACTTTCATTACGAAAACAATATAAAGCATTTGGAGGACATGGTACATTCCAATTCATCGAAGCAAATGATGAACATAATTACATTTCTTATACGAAAACATATGGAGATGAAACTATCTTTTTCGTTTTAAATCCTACTAACGATGAAATTACAGCTTCACTCCCTATCCATATTACAAGGAAGAAAATAGTCAATATATATACAAACGAAGAATTTTCAGCAGAAGCAAGTGTATTACAAGTTACACTTCCACCGCACGGATTCTCAATATTAAAATGGTAATAGAAAAAGCCTTATGCCGCTCGGACATAAGGCTTTTTCTTATTTCAATTTATACACCATTGCTTCATATGGACGCAATGTAACGTTTTCCATTAATCCATTTTCCGAGTCATAATTGTGTATTAACAGTTCTGATTCACTATAAACAATATTCTCAGGCAATTCAAATACACATTGATCCGCAGTGAAGTTTGCAATCACAAGTAGCTTTTCTTCTCCATATGTTCTTACATAAGCAAAAATAGAAGGGCTATTATCTAGTATTAAATCATACGATCCATACACAACTATTTCATTATTTTTGCGTAACTCAATTAATTTCTTATAGTAATAAAAAATTGATCCTTCGTCTTGGATTGCTTGTTTCACATTAATCTCTTTGTAATTAGGGTTTACCGTAATCCAAGGTTCACCCGTTGTAAATCCAGCGTGATACTGATCATCCCACTGCATCGGAGTTCTAGCATTATCACGACCTTTTATATAAATAGATTCCATGACTTTTTCTTTATCTTCACCACGGTCTATCACTTTTTCTTTATACATATTTAGCGTTTCAATATCTCGATATTCATCAATTGATTCGAATCGAACGTTAGTCATTCCGATTTCTTCTCCTTGATAAATATATGGTGTTCCTTTCATCATATGAAGCACCGTCGCTAACATTTTCGCAGATTCAGTACGATACATCCCATCATTACCAAAACGAGATACAACGCGTGGCTGATCATGGTTATTCCAATACAGGCTATTCCATCCTGTATGCTCTAATGCTTTTTGCCACTTTGTTAAATTCTGTTTTAAAGTAAGAAGTGGACATGGTTTTACATCCCATTTTCCGCCTTCTCCTGAATCTAAATCCATATGTTCAAATTGAAATACCATTTGTAGTTCTTTTCTAGCTTCTCCTGTATACAATTTAGCTTCTTCTGTCGTTACACCAGGCATTTCACCAACCGTCATAATATCATAATGAGACAATACTTCTTCATTCATTTCATGCAAATATTTATGAATGTTTGGACCGTTCATAAAATGCTTATGACCTGAAACATACCCCTCTTCTTCTGTTTCAACAGTCGGTAAACCTTCTTCTTTAGAAATAAAATTGATAACATCCATGCGGAATCCATCAATTCCTTTTTCTAACCAAAACTTCATCATTTCATAAACATCTTGTCTTACCTGTTCATTATCCCAATTTAAATCCGGCTGTTTTTTAGAAAACAGATGTAAATAATACTCATCTGTCATTTCATCATATTGCCATGCAGATCCACTAAAAGCTGCTCCCCAGTTATTCGGCTCTTTCCCTTCTTTTCCAGAACGCCATATATAGTAATCTCTATATTTATTATCTGTTGATTTACGTGATTCAATAAACCAATTATGTTCATCAGAAGTATGATTAACAACTAAATCCATCATAAGTTTCATATTACGTTCATGCATTTCATGTAATAGCTCATCCCAATCTTCCATTGTTCCGAACTCGTTCATAATTTTACAATAATCACTTATATCATAACCATTATCATCATTTGGAGATTCATAGACTGGCGATAACCAAATTACATCAATCCCTAATTCTTTTAAGTAATCTAGCTTTGAAATAATACCACGAAGATCCCCTATACCATCACCATTACTATCCAAAAAGCTACGAGGATAAATTTGATATACTACACTTTCTTTCCACCATTGTTTTTCCATTATGCTACCCCATTTCATTAGTAATTCATTCTTCTCTTTCTCCCAAGGCGCAAACGTTTTCACTAATGAATGATAACAGATTCTATCTTAATTTAAAATAGCGCTTACAATTTTTATCCTTCTTTTTCTAGGAAAACATATGAAAACTACTACATATCACTCGAATAAATGAAAACGTTTTATTTTTTTATTTATTTTTTGAATCTATTCGTTTATAATAAATTCAAAGAAAACGTTTGCATAATTTTTTCTAGGGGGAAATACCATGGCAGAACTGAAATTAGAAAACATTTATAAAATATATGATAATAACGTAACCGCTGTAACAGATTTTAATTTACACATTCAAGATAAAGAGTTTATCGTATTTGTTGGTCCTTCTGGATGCGGAAAATCTACAACATTACGAATGGTAGCTGGACTTGAAGATATTTCAAAAGGAGAATTTTCAATTGATGGTAAGCTAATGAATGATGTTCCTCCAAAAGATCGTGATATCGCAATGGTTTTCCAAAACTATGCTCTTTATCCACATATGAGTGTATATGATAATATGGCATTTGGATTAAAGCTTCGAAAAATACCAAAAGATGAAATCGATCGTCGTGTGAAAGATGCCGCACGAATTTTAGGGCTTGAACAATATTTAGATAGAAAACCAAAAGCGTTATCAGGTGGACAACGCCAACGTGTTGCGTTAGGTAGAGCAATCGTTCGAGACGCGAAAGTTTTCTTAATGGATGAACCATTATCAAACTTAGATGCAAAACTCCGTGTTGCAATGCGCTCAGAAATTTCTAAGTTACACCATCGCCTTGGAACAACGACAATTTATGTAACACATGATCAAACAGAAGCAATGACAATGGCTTCCCGTCTTGTTGTTATGAAGGACGGAAAGATTCAACAAATTGGAACTCCAAAAGAAGTATATGAAACACCTGAAAACATTTTTGTTGGCGGATTTATTGGCTCTCCAGCTATGAATTTCTTCCGTGGTACATTAACTGAAACTGATTTCGTTATAGATAATTCATTGAAAATCAAAGTATCTGAAGGAAAAATGAAATTATTACGTGAACAAGGTTATGTAAATAAGGAAATCGTTTTAGGAATTCGTCCTGAAGATATTCATGATGAACTACTATTTTTAGAGGCTTCACAATCTACTACTTTCACATCAAAAATTGAAGTTGCTGAGTTGTTAGGTGCTGAATCCATTTTATATATGAAACTTGGAAATCAAGATTTTGCAGCACGTGTTGATGCAAGACATATATTCTCACCTGGAGACCAAATTAAATTAGCATTTGATTTAAATAAAGCGCATTTCTTTGATAGCCAAACCGAACAACGTATTCGCTAAAAAAATTTTCTTGTATATAACATACAAAAAAACCGTCCACATACATTGAGGGCGGTTTTCATTATTATACTAGGGCTTCTACTGTATGAAATGATTGTCCTTTCGTGCTAATAATACCGAAAATCGGTAAGTCACTAAGCACCACTTCTTCTTGCTGTTTCATAAAAGATGACGTTAATTGTTTTATCTCTATCCAAACGTCATTAATACAAAGTACATTGGAATCGTTCTCTTGTTGGCGAGAAAAAATAGAATCTATTTTATATAAACCAGCATTTTGAAAAAGCATATCAATGCGACTGAATGCATTCAAAGTAATACTGATAACACGTTGCCAATCTCCTTGTTTTTCCATATCATAGGATACAAAAAGGGCTTCTCCGCCTAGATTCGTAATTTCCTCCACTGTTGCTTGTCCACTATCTTGATCAATGTCCGTCACAATTACTTTTGCGCCTTGTTTAGCCAACAAAAGAGCTGTATTACGTCCAATACCGATGCCACCGCCAGTTACGATAGCAACTTTTCCTGCAAGCTTCATTTTCATTACCCCTTCTATAAGTCTTACCGTCATTCAGTATACTCCTTTATAAGATTAGTCTGCAAGCAAGAAAAGTTACTCTTTTATTTGTAAGCGATTACTTTTTTACTCCTTCTTTTTTCTTACTATTACACTGATCGAAAACGAGACCAACGAAAATTAAAATCCCCCAAAAGATTATGCTACCTCCCGTCATTACAACTTCCCCCTTCATTATATAAAGATATTATTTTCATTTATTATACCATTTTCTTAATTTTCAATCTATCGAAAAAGGACTTTCTACTTCGAAAAATATCCTTCCATAATAAAAAACCTTTTTATGTACAAGCATAAAAAGGTTTTTTATTATACTAGATTCATCACTTTTGTCTTTGTAATTAAATCATGAAAACCGCAATTATCTTTGCGGAACAACATCATATATACGTTGCATATTAACGGAATTCCAAGTAACAACATGTTCGGTAATAACAATACAAAAAATCGTAAAGTTAATGTTTGCAACGTTAATTTTTCACTCGTCAATGAAATCAATTTTGTTCTCGTTATTTTTTTCCCAAGTGTAACACCGTTCCAAATAAAAGGTAACAAAATAAAATATAGAACCATTAATATGAAAACTACTGCGAGATCATATCTATAGTCACCGAAACTTATATTAAACCGATTAAAAATAGCACTATAGTTTCCGGTCATAACAGCTACTACTGCACCATACATAACCGAGATTAAAAACATGTCAATTAGGGAAGCACCTATGCGATTCATTACAAGCGCTGGACGATGCATCTTCAACTTCATTTTATGTCGACTCCTTCGTATCCTTCTTTACCCGTTACATCGTACCACTTCTAAAAAACATTGTAAACTGGCGTTTCTCTTACTTTTCTTGTACAATGTGTTACAACAGCATTGTAAAGGAGGTTCCCATATTGAAAAAATGGATAATCCTATTCGTCGCCGTCCTATTAACTGCTTGTACAGGAAATACAAACCATGTATCTTATACGATTAACGATGAATACGAACTCATACGTACTTCTGGAAATGCATTTGAACTGTTCCCTACGCAAGATGCTGTATATGCCACACAATACATCCCTGCCAAAATTACAGACATCGCTTGGGATGATAAATACATTATTGTAAAACAAACAGAGGAAAAGTCAGATCCAAATAACCCTGACGCAGCAATTGCAAATAAAAAAAGTGAACATTATTGGATTATTGACGTAAAGCACAATAAACGTTTCGGTCCCTATAATGAAAAACAATTTAATGAACAAAAAGATGCGTTTAAAATTAAAGTGCCTTTTCAAAATGTAGATTCATACATAAAAGAAATAAAAAAACAGTCAGCATAATATATAGAATGCTGACTGTTTTTCCTTATATCATTTTAAAAACATATTACTCAGAAAGTGAAATGTTAAAACTTTGTGATTCTTTAACAGTTTCTTGTGTTTCTGTGTCTCCTGCCATTAAATCATCCGTTGTAAATTTAATATCCTTTACCTTTTCTTTTCCATCATCAAGTATTAAACCGATAATTCCATCTCTTGTTTCACCAGGCTTATAATCTTCTCTTGATACATTTTTCGTACCAACGAGCGTATCTTCATCATATAAAAAGTTTTGAGTCGCTACTTTAAAATGTTGCTTATCATTAATCGTAACATCATTCATAGAGAAAAATTGCATATTTTTATTCCCGCTATTTTCCACCTTATATGTAATTTCAACGTAACGAATCGTATCACTAATCTCTGTTCCACTTAGCGATGCATATAATTCAGCATCTTCTTGACTTACCTTATCGCCCAATCTACGCTTTACTTCGTCAGGAGTTAATGCCGTATATGCTTTTAATGTATTTTTTGCGTCTTCACTCATTTGTGATAAAGAGATTACTTTCACATCTTGTACATGAATTTTCATTGGTGCTACTTCAAATGTTTGATTCACAGAATGTATCTGCTCTAACTTGAAAGTACCCCATCCTGTTTCTTTCACTTTTTGCCCAATTTTTTTTAGCTCACGCCCACCATATTCTTTTGTTTCAGGAATAGATTCTTTCTTCTTCGGTTCAGCTTTCTTTTCTTCTTGATGGAAGCAACCACTTAACATAAGAAGAAAACTACATAAAACAAAAATACTTTTCCATGCTTTCATCATTTAATTTCTCCTAACACTATCATTCATTAAAATAAATTAGTCCCTAGTCTTGTAAACTATAGAAACAATAAGAAGTCCACAAAACGAACTTGTCAGTCCAGATACTATTATACCCCCTATTTGGAAAATATGAAAATAGGGATTTACGAACGCGTGAACGATAAATATAATAGTTGCCACAATGATTGCCGAAACCCAATACTTCCTTTTTTCTGAAGCTATAATAATATCTTTCCCTGTTTCATCTTTATACTTCCATAGTACGTGTAATAGTAATAATAAACCAACACATGTACTCCCATGTTGCATATATTTATACACCGGAATACTATGTAATTCTCTTTGTAACAATGGTATTTCCATAACGAAGTAGCCTGTATTATGAGTAAACGCATCCCAAACAACATGCGTGAGCATACCAAATAAAGCAGAATAGCAAAATACAAAGAAATCCTTCCATGTATGAAGTCCCCACCTCTCATCTACTGCATATGTATAGTAGCCAGCAAATGGTTTAGCTAAATGTGTTATAAACGGCTTTTTTAAAATGTAATGATATATGTATGCTAATAGAAAGACAAGAGGTAAATTTAAATATAAGAACCCAAGCCACGTATGTCCAATCACGCCATACGGTCTAAAGTGTAAAAAATATTCAAAGTCAGGTGCCATACTACCTAATATAAGAGCCGTTACTGAAATATAATTAACCTGCTTTTTAGAAAAAGGGAGAACAGCTGCTGGATGCGCAAATGTAAACGGCATATTTTAACTCCTTTTCATATTTCCAATAGAATATCATCTATCATAACGAGAGAATTGACCTTCATGCAATGTTTATTTTCACATTGGAATATGATAGTTTCCATGTTATAATCCTCATGAAATATTCAGAAAATAAAATGGGAGTTCTCATGTCATTAACACTTTTCTTTTTTCTATGGAAGAACTTAAAAATTATAAAATATACGCCTGCTCTCGTTGGCTTTATAAGCGTTCTTTCCATTTTTATATTGCAGAGAATGACGTTCGGCTGGGAAAATCTCGGTTTTGGCGCACTTTATTAGCAAGTCGTCTTACACTTGTATTTTTTGCTTTTTTTAAATCAAAATCCGTTATGAATTGAGGTTTATATATTGATTGACGTACCCTTTTTAAAAAGTGTCACATTAAAAAAAGAAGATATCCCTAGCTTTTCCGCATATCCTTACTGTTTACCCGCTATTCGAACATTACAATCGCTCCTTTTCCATCCAAATGTAACATTCATTATTGGAGAAAACGGAACAGGTAAATCAACACTACTTGAAGCAATTGCAATTGCTTTAGGTTTTAATGCTGAAGGTGGAACGAAGAATTTCCGTTTTAGCACAAATAATTCACATTCATCTTTACATGAATATCTTCGAATTTCAAAAAGTTTTAATACACCAAGCGATGGTTTCTTTCTTCGCGCTGAATCATTTTATAACGTCGCTTCTTATATCGATGAAATGGATGCTGATCCAGAAGCACGCGGAAATCCAGTTATTGACTCATATGGTGGTATCTCACTACACAAACAATCACATGGCGAATCATTTTTCTCCTTATTTATGAACCGTTTTTCAGGACAAGGTTTATACATTTTAGATGAGCCTGAGGCAGCTTTATCCCCGATGAGACAACTTTCCATGCTCATTCGAATGCACGAACTAGCTGAACAAGGTTCACAATTTGTTATTGCCACGCATTCCCCTATATTAATGGCTTATCCTGAATCTACTATATATTCTTTAACACAAGAGGGGATTCACGAATCATCTTTAGAAGAAACGGAGCATTATCAAACGACGAAACTTTTCTTTGAAAATCGCGATCGATTATTCCATCATCTATTTGAGTCGTAAAAAAGAAGCAGCAAACGCTGCTTCTTTTTTATAACGCTTCTATAAATAAGGCAACCCCGATACCGCCACCGACGCATAAAGAGGCAATTCCTTTTTCTAATCCACGTCTTTTTAATTCATGAATTAAACTTACAGTGATACGAGCTCCTGTACAACCGATTGGGTGTCCAAGTCCTACACCACTACCGTTTACATTCACTTTTTCACGGTCTAAACCTAATTCTTTCTCTACAGCTAGGTATTGCGCAGCGAAAGCTTCATTAATTTCAAGTAAATCTGCATCTTCTAATGACCAATCTACTTTTTCTAATCCTTTACGAATTGCTGGTGCTGGTCCAATTCCCATAATTTTAGGATCTACTCCAGCTACTGAATAGCCAACAATTCTAGCTAACGGTTGTAAGCCTTTTTCTTTCGCTTTTTCTTCACTCATTAATACTAGAACTGCACTTCCGTCATTAAGACCAGATGCATTCCCTGCCGTTACAGATCCATCTTTACGGAAAGCTGGTTTTAATCCAGCTAATTTTTCCGCTGTAATATCTGCACGCGGATGTTCATCCTTAGAAAATACAATTTCTTTTCTACGCTCTTTTATTGTAATAGGAACAATTTGATCGTCAAAGTATCCAGACTCGATTGCTTGTAGTGCCAATGTATGACTGCGAAGCGCAACTTCATCTTGTTCCTCTCTTGTAATTTCATATTGTTCAACTAAATTTTCCGCTGTTTCACCCATCATAATATGATGAATCGGATCTTCTAGCACTTCCCACACCGTATCACGAATTTCTCCGTGCTGTAGACGTTGTCCCCAGCGGTGCTGTTTCAATGCATAAGGGCTCGAACTCATCGCTTCTACTCCACCTGCAATAACAACATCACTCACACCTAATTGAATTTGCATTGCAGCTGACATAATTGCTTGCATACCTGAAGAACATTGGCGTTGGATTGTATAGCCCGTAACTGTGTCAGGAAATCCTGCCGCTAATGCAGCCGTTCTCGCCGTATTTGCTTCATCAGTTCTTTGAATACAATGACCTAAAATTACTTCATCAACTTCATGTGGTTCTACCCCGCCTCGTTTTACAGCTTCCTGAAGTACAGGAACAGCTAATTCTACTGGTGTTATATTTTTTAGTGCTCCTCCGAAAGTTCCAATTGGTGAACGAACTGCAGCTGTAATGACAACATTATGCATTTTGTACTTGCCCCTCTCTTATGTACCCTAGTCAGTTTTTAGGTGAAATTCCATAAGATGTATATCTAAAACTATCATACTATAAACATACTAAAAAATCAAAATATTTAATATAATAAAAATAGAAGGAATTAACCTTCTATTCTGTTAATGCGTATAGGAATTTTTGTAAAATCTTCTCTGTTGTTTTATTCAAATTCGGTAACTTATCTACCGGAAAATATTGAAGCTGTAATCCTTCATGATCAAGCTTAACTTCCCCACTCACATGATGCCCCTGATACAGATGAATGACATTAAAAATTTCATCTCCATTTGGATATTGGAAGTACACTTCTTTTCCCGAAAGAACCCCGATAAATTGCATAATTTTCGCGTTTAGTCCCGTCTCTTCAAATAGTTCTCTGCGAGCAGTTTCTTCTGTCGTTTCTCCTAGCTCCATCGCTCCGCCAGGTACACCCCAATCATATGTGTCTGAACGATATTGAAGCAATACTTCTTGCCTATCATTTAATATAATAATTGCTGATCCTACTAAAATAAGTGGCCTTGTACCAACGACTTTACGTAACTCTTCAATATACCCCAATATGTAAACTCTCCTTTCCTCACCCTCCCTTATCATAACAAAATTTTTCTCATTTTGTTGATGTAAATTTCAAGAAAAAAAGGAAGCTTTCGCTCCCTTTTTTCACTTTATTTCTTAAAACTTTCATATTTTACAGCTTCAAAAGCTTCTTCAATTTCATCATTACGATAATGAACGTATGTAAAACGCCCCAATTCTACTAATCTTGCTATTTCTTGTAACGCTTTATGTTGATCATATGTTTCCCCCAGCTTAATATGTACGTAAAACTTCATTAATGGATGTTCATATACAGGTTCTCCCACCTCTACATATACATCTTCAACCCCTTGCACAACTTTTACATAACTCGCAAATTGATAAAGAGCTTCTCTGTCTGAAACGATTTTTAATGTATACATATATTCTCCCCCTTTCCTTTACTATATCAAAAAGATGACCATACTACGTTATAGAACTATGAAATTTTTTCGACTTGTAGTCTATATATTCATGTAATAAACAAGGCGTTTATCCATACATAGCACCTTTTTCTCACATATATTATAGGAAGAATTTTTTCATTTGAGGTGTTCCCTATGGATCCATACGTCAATATATGTATTTGCATTACGCCAGGCGCCAACATTTCTGAAGACCGTATCGCAAAAGATTTAGCAGTCGCAGAATCAATTTGGCACCCCATTACATTTCAAATTCAAGAAGTAATTGTATTAAATGAGCTTTTTCGTTTTTCAGACCGTGAAATTAGTTATAAAAATTCTATTCAAAGTCAGGAAAAATTAGCAGCCTTTTTCCAAACGTGTGTAAATGAAGCTCCAGAATGTGATCTTTATATTTGTTATATTGGCAGTGATTATTTTAAAGAAACAGCAGTAATTGCCTGTGCTTACTCTTTAGCTAAACAACAACAACTTACTGGTTATATCGTTTTAACAAATTCAGCCGCTCCTATGAAAAATATATATACGCTCGCTCACGAAATTGGCCATATTTTATTCACAAGGCGCGTTCACGGAAAACTTACACATGCAGATCCTCATTCTCCAACTGGCTCGGAACACCACCCTTCTCCATCAAATCTGATGTACCCTATAGTCCCCCGCCCAGAAAACGTCCATATTCATTCCTTATTAACAAACGAACAAAAAGAACTCTCTTTACAAAGCTCTTTATTACAAAGAAAAAAACAGTAACAATCTTATTACTGTTTAAAACAACTTATTTAATCAACAAACCAAGTCCCGGCTGCTAGAAATAAAAATAGACAACTAAACGTAAATGTAATCCCTCTAAAAATCCCTATATAATATTTCTTTGGAAATAATTTTTTGCATATCCAGAGCAGCCTTTTTCCTATTAACCCGAAGAACAAAATATATCCTGATGTGTCATCTAATAAAGTATCAAAATAGTTATCATGTACCTTTTTCGAAAAGGTAGTATATAGCCCGAAAATTGTTAAACCTAGAAATATAATAGATAATATACCTAGAAATATACTTTGCATATTTGTTCCCCTCTCAATAAAATATTCCGTTCGCTCAATATCAGTAAAACACTAGTTTACAGTTTTTTGCTCTTCATTTTTTAAAGACCATCGCATTAATACATATAAACTTCCATACAGAAGTAAAGGCTCTAGTATTCCCCAATATGGGTTTTGCTTTCCTAATTCTTTAAATACAAACATAATTAATAGCGGTATAATAACAACTAGCATTCCAATCCATCCAAGTATGTACGCTTCCCCAATTAACAATACTAATAAGACAATTCCAGCTAGTATGTAACTTTGTATAGTAGTTAATTGCAATACAGGTGTCCCATACCATTTATTCATAAACATTAATAATACTAGTAATAAAATTGGTAGCAAAGCTGCTACATAAATAATGCTAAATTCTTTTATTTTGCTTTTAAATGATGACATCTTAAAAGCAAAAATAATACCCACAATAGTAATCATTAAAACAATTGGGTATCCAATCAATTGTACATTCGTTAATGTAAATTCATGATTCGGACTTTCAAATAAAATATTTGTAACTAACCAGTATCCACCAATACCAATAATCATTCCTAAAATACTTTTTATACTCCCGCTTTTATCCTTCTCCATCTCTTTCACCAATTCTTCTGCATACTCTTTTGGTGAATCACCAAATATATCACTTACCGTCTTCCCCTTTTTTTCACCTTCTATTAAATGAAGTTCTGCATCTTCTAGAAAAGCGTCCACATCTTCTTCTTTAATCCCTTTTGTTATTAAATATACTTTCGTATCGATTAAAAACTCTTCTCCTTCTTTAGAAACCTTCATTATAACCCCTCCCTTAATTAACCGTTTCTCTTCTATTCGTCTTCATCATAATTTCAACGAAAATTAAAATAAATAAACTTCCGTATAAACATATAATCTGAAATAACATTGGCATGAGATCTTCTGATGTAAATGCTTGAAATACTAACATAATAGAAAGAGGAATAATTAAATATAAGTTTTTAAACCATCCTTCAAAATACATGTTTATAGCTACTGTCATGATAAAGATCCCACCAGCTAACATATAACTTTGCATTTGGGTGAATGTAACCATCTTTGTAGGATATATTACATCTAATATCGTAACAACTCCTAATAAAAACATTGGAGCAATCATGACTAAAGACCACATAGAAAACCACGTTTTTGTAAAGCTTGTTACAAAGGTCATTTTACGAAGCAAAAAATTAGGGCCTAACACAGCTAACATTAATGTGAAACTATAACCAATGCACTGAATAAGTGAAATTTGTAACTTTCCGTTATTCACTATTAAAATAGAAGCAATAATCCAAAATGCTACGATATTCATTACTGTAAAACCAATTTGCTTCCACGTTTCCTGTCTATCTCTTTCCATCACTTTTACAAGTTCATTAGCATATTCTTTCGGCGAACTTCCAAAAATTTCTTCTACACTTTTCCCGTCACTCTCACCTTCTATTAAATGCAACTCTGCATCTTCTAAAAAGCTTTCCATATCGCTTTCTTTCACACTCTTTGCGGTCAAAAACAATCTCATATCTAACAAAAACTTTTGTGCTTCACTTGATAGCATTATTTTCTTCCCTTCCCTTCAAGTAGACGTTCTACACTACTTTGCATCGCTTCCCAGCGACCCATAAATTCATCCAGTTCATCTTCTCCCTTTTCTGTTAACGTATAATACTTCCTTTTTGGACCAGATGGAGATTCCTTCATTACACTTGATATTAGCCCCTCTTTTTGCATCCGTATTAACAACGGATAAATACTTCCCTCACTCGCCATTGTAAAACCATACTTCGCTAGCTTTTCACTCATTTCATAACCGTATATTTCACCTTCAGAAATAATAGCAAGTAAGCATCCTTCTAAAATCCCTTTCAGCATTTGACTTGTCGACATAATTGAAATCCTCCCACTATCTTGTTTTACAAGATAGTGGGAGGATTTTTTCCAAATGTTTGCAGGAATTTCGTAGTTCCCCCTCTAAATAGAGCAATGAGGGAACTTTTATTATGAAGGAGTGTTTTTCATCATGGTTACAAATCGAGTTGTCTTTTTAACAGGTGCTGCGAGTGGTATTGGTTATGAAATGGGGAATACCTTTGCAAAAGAAGGCGCAAAAGTTGTTATTACTGATCGCCTTGAAGATCGTGCGAAAGAAGCTGCTGAGCAATTACAAAAAGAAGGCTTTCAAGCTATCGGTTTACAATGTGACGTTACATCTGAAGAAGAAATTACAGTAGCGCTTTCTCAAACAGTTAGTCATTTCGGTTCATTAGACGTATTAATTAACAATGCAGGAATGCAACATGTTTCACCGATTGAAGATTTTCCAACTGAGAAATTCGAGCTTCTTATTAAAATTATGCAAATCGCTCCATTTATCGCCATCAAACACGCTTTTCCTATTATGAAAAAACAAAAATACGGCCGGATTATTAACGTCGCTTCTATTAATGGCCTTGTCGGATTCGCCGGAAAAGCTGCCTACAATAGCGCAAAACATGGCGTAATTGGACTGACAAAAGTTGCCGCATTAGAAGGTGCTACCCATGGAATTACTGTTAATGCACTTTGCCCTGGTTATGTCGATACCCCTCTTGTACGTAATCAACTACAAGACTTAGCTACTACACGAAATGTACCGCTTGAAAATGTTTTAGAAGATGTCATTTATCCACTTGTACCACAAAAACGTTTATTACAAGTACAAGAAATTGCTGATTATGCTATGTTTTTAGCGAGTGAAAAAGCAAAAGGCATAACTGGTCAAGCTGTCGTTATCGATGGTGGTTATATTGCTCAATAAAGTGAAACTTTAATCAGTGGGGCTTCATCCCCCACTGATTCGTAGCCCTCACCAATCGGGCTTTTACGGGCAGTTAATGCGTGATAAAAAAATAAAGTTTGCTCACGAAGAGCAAACTTTATTTTTTATCACGAGGATCATCGTACTTTAGTAATTGCTGTGGCAGTTTCTCTATCGCAACAGTTATCCCATCTAATTTACTTTCAATCCGATGGAGTAAATATAATGTTACAACAATTGGAAAGCCTACATTACCTATCATCCCGATCCACTCTTCCATCCTTCTCTCCTCCTTTCATTATATAAATAAGGGGAAAAGGCACATTTAGGCATAAAAAACAAGCTATTATGTATTAGCTTGTTTTTCAAATAATGATGCAATTTCTCGCTCATAATCTCCACGTATAATACCTTTCTCAGTAATAATACCTGTAATTAATTCATGCGGTGTTACGTCAAATGCAGGATTATAAACATCTGTACCAATCGGTGCCACTTGTTTGCCAAAAATTTTCGTAACTTCTGTTTCATCTCTTTCTTCAATAACAATTTCGGTACCTGTTTGTTTCGTAATATCAAACGTAGATAACGGAGCTGCAACGTAAAATGGAATTTCGAAATACTTTGCTAATATAGCTAAATTCATTGTTCCGATTTTATTTGCCGTATCTCCATTTGCGACAATTCGATCTGCCCCTACGATAATTGCATCAATTTCTTTCGTACGAATTGCATGAGCTGCCGTATTATCTGTAATAAGCGTCACATCAATACCCGCTTGCTTTAACTCCCATGTCGTTAAACGGCCACCTTGTAAAACCGGTCTCGTTTCACATGCATACGCATGTAAGTGTACACCTTTTTCTTTCCCGATATAAAACGGCGCTAATGCAGTACCATACCTTGCAGTTGCAATACTTCCAGCATTACAAATTGTTAAAATGTTATCACCGTCTGTAAAGCATGTTAACGCATGTTCCCCAATACTCCGGCATACCTCTTCATCTTCCTGCTGAATGCGAAGCGCTTCTTCTTCTAATGTTTTTTGCGCTTCTTTTATTGTAATAATCTCTCGAATAGATTCTCTCATACGATCAATTGCCCAAAACAAATTCACTGCCGTCGGTCGTGATGTCCCTAAATAGTTACAATCTCTATTAAATATCTTCTGAAATTCTTCAATATGTATCGTGTTATATTTTTTTGATGCAAGCGCCAAACCAAATGCTGCTACAATTCCAATTGCGGGTGCTCCGCGTACTTCTAGCATTACAATACTTTTCCATACCTCTTCAATAGTCGTCAACGTTTTATATTCTGTACTATACGGCAACTTTGTTTGATTTAATACCGCAATTGCATCACCTTTCCAACTTACAGACCTCGGAACAGTTACAAATGTACTCATGCTTTTATGCCTCCTGAAACTGTCTGTTGAAATAATGTTCGAAACAGTTGAATATCAGCACACTTAGATTCATATTTTATTAGTTCTTTTCCTAAGTACAGCGCTTGCTTCTTAGCTTGAATTCTTCTTTCTTTATTTGCTATTTCATCTAAATCCGCTACATGAGCTAAACCAATTGTTCTACGAATCAGTTCACATCCGGCAAATCCGACGGCATCAGTAAAGATATTTTGCAAAATAATTGGTAACCATTGTTTTTCTTTCGTATATGCTTCTACCCCTTCTCCAATCCATAACTTCGTAAAAGTTTCTACAAAATAACTCCATGTCTTTTCTATATGGAAAAATAGTACACTTCTCTTTTCTTCTTCTCTCGATAAAGCATTTAATAATAGATTTGCGATAAATTGACCGATATCAAAGCCAAATGGACCGTACGTTGCAAATTCTGGATCAATCACTTTCGTTTCAGAAGGTGATGAAAAAATACTACCAGTATGTAAATCACCATGAATAAGCGCTTCTTTTCTCGTTAAAAACTTATATTTATATTGTGCTACTTTTAGTTTTAAAATTTTGTCACTCCAAAGTTCATCAATCACTGACTGTAAATCTGACTCATAATCATTCGTATCGTAATGTCCAAACGGATCCGTAAAAACTAAATCTTCTGTAATTTTACTAAGGTCTGGATTTACAAATGTACCTTCTAGCATCCTTTTCTCTTCTGACTGTAAACCGAAATCTGAAGTATAAAATAAAACATGTGCTAGAAAACGACCGATATGCTGGGATAAAAGTGGATATCCTTCTCCATCTATTAATCCTTTTCTTGTAATTGTTAGTCTTGATAAGTCTTCTATTACTGTAACTGCTAACTCTTCATCATGACTGTACACTACCGGAACATAATCTGGTACATACTTCGCAAAAATTTTTAATGCCTTGCTTTCAATCGTCGCTCTTTTTATAGACAACGGCCAGCTCTCACCAACTACTTTCGCATATGGAAGTGCTTGTTTTATTATAATTGATCTCTCTCCATCAACTAATTTGAACACGTAATTTAAATTTCCATCTCCTATTTCATGACAAACTACATTCGCCTTCTTGTCAAAATATCCATGTTCTTTCGCATATTGTACAGCTGTTACTTCTGTTAATGAATAATATCCCATCGTCTTTTCCTCCTTTTTAAATTCAGAGGTTTTTCTAACGCAGAAAAACCTCTTTCCACTAAGAAAGAGGTTTGAAGTTTATCTTCTCCCCTCTTATCTGCCAGAAATTTTACTTTCTGCTGGAATTAGCACCGTGCCTTTTGGCGTCATAAACGCCCCATTTCACAATGGTATTACGGTCGGTTGCTGGGCTTCATCGGGCCAAATCCCTCCACCTGCTCTTGATAAGAGTTATATAATTTTTTAGAATTTTTAACTTTATGTTGAAGACTATACCAAGAATAAAAATCACTTGTCAATATTTTATTTGTATAGTTCTGGACGGCGATCTGCAAAAACTGGAATTCCTTTACGTACCTCTTTAATCTTTTCGAATGTAAGTTCTCCAAATAAAATGGATTCCTCTTTATTTGCCTCTACCACGACTTCACCCCAAGGATCCACAATTAGAGAATGACCTGCAAACTCATTATTCGGATCCTTTCCTGACCTATTGCATGCAACAACATAACATTGATTTTCAACTGCTCTTGCTTGCAATAGCAAACGCCAATGTGCTAAACGAACTAATGGCCATTCTGCTACAACGAAGAAAACTTTTGCCCCTTTAGCAGTATGAACGCGCATCCATTCTGGAAAACGAATATCATAGCAAATTGTGCCAGCGCACTCGATATCATCTAGTTTAAATTCACCTGTTTTATTACCCGCCATTAAATATTTGTGTTCATCCATAAGCTGAAATAAATGTACTTTACTATATTCATTGACTAGATCTCCTTCGTTGTTTACGACATACATTGTATTGGTAACCCCTTGCTCTGTTTGCTTTGCTATAGAACCACCAACAATATGTACACCATATTGCTTCGACCATTCTTTCAACCTTTCTTTCGTTTCTAATCCATCTCTATCTGCAATTTCAGAAAGCCTCGTTAAATCATATCCTGTTGTCCATAGTTCTGGTAAGACGATAACATCTGGTCTTTCCTTCATCGCTTCGCTTATTTTGTTTTTAGCGTTCTCCATATTTTTTTCTACATCTCCAAATACAATATCCATTTGAATACATGCGACTTTCATTTTTTCAGCCCCATTCTTAATTTTCTCTTTACAAAATACTGGAAAGATTATATCATTTGTCACTAGAATTGTAACAACTTTCAAAAGAGGTGGAAAGTATGAAATTATTTCAACCTTCTGAGATAGTAACATCATTGCCAACACAATTTTTCGCTTCACTTGTTGCAAAAGTTAACAAAGTCGTTGCGGCTGGTCACGATGTTATTAATCTAGGTCAAGGTAATCCAGATCAACCAACACCGCAGCATATCGTAAAAGCTTTACAACATGCTGCAGAAAAGACCATTCATCATAAATATCCGCCATTTCGCGGACACGAAAGCTTAAAAGAAGCCGTGGCAACATTCTATCAACGTGAATATGATGTAGTAGTAAATCCAAAAACTGAAGTTGCTATTTTGTTTGGTGGAAAAGCTGGATTAGTAGAATTACCAATGTGTTTTACCAATCCTGGTGATACGATTCTCGTTCCCGATCCAGGCTATCCAGATTATTTATCCGGAGTTGCTTTAGCAAAAGCACAATTTGAAACAATGCCGCTTATTGCCGAAAATAAATTTTTACCAGATTATACAAAAATTGATGACGCTATTGCGAAACAAGCAAAGTTAATGTTTTTAAACTATCCAAACAATCCTACTGGTGCTACTGTATCAAAAGATTTCTTTGATGAAACCATTCATTTTGCTAATAAACATAATATATTAGTCGTTCACGATTTTGCTTACGGTGCGATCGGATTTGATGGTCAAAAACCGGTTAGTTTCTTGCAAGCAGACGGTGCAAAAGATATAGGAATTGAAATTTACACATTATCCAAAACTTTCAATATGGCTGGATGGCGTATTGCTTTTGCCATAGGGAATGAAAGTGTCATCGAAACAATTAACCTATTGCAAGATCATATGTATGTTAGTATTTTTGGTGCAGTTCAAGACGCTGCCCGCGAAGCGCTATTAAGTTCACAATCTTGCGTCGTAGATCTTGTAAATAGTTACGAATCTCGAAGAAATGCTCTTATTTCAGCTTGTCACTCTATCGGTTGGAATGTAGACATCCCAACCGGATCCTTCTTTGCATGGCTTCCTGTACCAGAAGGCTATACATCTGAGCAATTTTCTGATATTTTGCTAGAAAAAGCACACGTTGCAGTTGCTCCTGGTGTTGGATTTGGTGAACACGGTGAAGGATACGTCCGCGTTGGTCTCTTGCACACAGAAGAACGATTACGAGAAGCAATTAATCGAATTGATAAATTAAATTTTTTCAAAAAGTCGTTGACAACATGAAAAATATCTGACAAAATTCAGTTATCTTAAAAATTTAAACATTTCTAAATACTTCTTATCAAGAGCAGGTGGAGGGACGAGCCCGACGAAACCCGGCAACCGATCTACAATTGTAGACACGGTGCTAATTCTCGCAGCATTACGCTGACAGATAAGGAGCTGGTTGTAAAAAAACCTCTCCTTAGCTGAGAGGTTTTTTTATTTAACTAGGAGGTTATAACAATGAGCGGAATTATAGCGACGTATTTAATCCATGACGATTCACTTAACTTAGACAAAAAGGCTGAACAAATTGCACTCGGTTTAACAATTGGCTCTTGGACTCATTTGCCACATTTATTACAAGAACAATTAAAACAACATAAAGGCAACGTCATTCATATTGAGGAATTAGATGAACAAGAACATATCAATTCGTATCTACGCAAAAAAGTAAAACGTGGGATTATTAAAATCGAATACCCATTATTAAATTTCAGTCCAGATTTACCAGCGATTTTAACAACTACATTCGGAAAGTTATCACTTGATGGCGAAGTGAAATTAATTGACTTAACGTTTTCAGACGAATTAAAAAAGCACTTTCCTGGTCCAAAATTCGGTATAGACGGTATTCGAAATCGTGTACAAGTGTATAACCGTCCCCTTTTAATGAGCATTTTCAAAGGAATGATTGGACGAAATATTGGATACTTAAAAACTCAATTACGCGATCAAGCAATTGGTGGTGTGGATATCGTAAAAGATGATGAAATTTTATTCGAGAACTCCTTAACACCACTTGCGAAGCGAATTGTATCTGGAAAAGAAGTTTTACAATCCGTATATGAAACATACGGCCATAAAACATTATATGCCGTAAATTTAACAGGGCGAACTTTCGACTTAAAAGAAAATGCGAAACGCGCAGTGCAGGCTGGTGCTGATATTCTATTATTTAATGTATTTGCTTACGGACTAGATGTACTACAATCACTGGCAGAAGATGATGAAATCCCAGTTCCTATTATGGCACACCCTGCTGTAAGTGGTGCTTATTCAGCATCCAAGCTATATGGGGTCTCATCTCCATTATTACTTGGAAAGCTACTACGTTATGCTGGTGCTGATTTTTCTTTATTCCCGTCTCCATACGGAAGTGTTGCGTTAGAAAAGGAAGAGGCTTTCAACATTTCAAACTATCTAACTGAAGACGATGCGTTTTTCAAGAAAAGTTTCTCTGTCCCATCTGCTGGCATTCATCCTGGTTTCGTTCCCTTTATTCTACGAGACTTCGGTAAAGATGTTGTTATTAATGCGGGCGGCGGCATACATGGGCATCCGTATGGGGCGCAAGGTGGTGGAAAGGCTTTCCGCACTGCAATTGATGCTACTTTGCAAGGTAATCTACTCCATGAAGTAGATGACATAAATTTGCATAGCGCACTACAAATATGGGGAAATCCCTCTTATGAGGTGAAATTATGAGTATTCAAGTATTTTGTGATTTCGATGGTACGATTACAAATAACGATAACATTATGTCGATTATGGAAAAATTCGCACCACCAGAAGCAGAAGAAATAAAGCAAAGAATTTTATCACAAGAGCTTTCTATTCAAGAAGGTGTTTCTCAATTATTTCAATTGCTACCTACTAATTTGCATGATGATATAATTCAATTTTTAAAAGAAACTGCCGAAATTCGTAGTGGCTTTCGTGAATTTATACAATTTGTAAATGAAAATAATATTTCTTTTTACGTTGTATCAGGTGGAATGGATTTCTTCGTCTATCCACTCTTACAAGGAATCATTCCAAAAGAGCAAATTTACTGTAATGAAACAGACTTTTCAAATGAATACATTACAGTTAAGTGGCCTAACCCTTGTGATCATTACTGTCAAAATCATTGTGGATTATGTAAATCATCTTTAATCCGCAAATTAAGTGATACAAATAATTTCCATATTGTAATCGGAGATTCTATTACTGATTTACAAGCTGCGAAACAAGCAGATAAAGTATTCGCTCGCGATTTCCTTATTACAAAGTGTAAAGAAAATCATATTGTTTATACACCGTTTGAAACATTTCACGATGTTCAAGCTGAATTAAAACATTTGTTGGAGGTGAAATCATGAAACAACTGTTTCGTCAATGGTATGACTTAAGCGAGATTAAAAAAGAATTAACAACTCGAAATTGGTTTCCAGCAACAAGTGGCAATATTTCTATAAAAGTTAGTCATGAGCCGCTTACTTTCCTTATTACAGCAAGCGGTAAAGATAAAACAAAAACCACTCCAGATGATTTTCTATTAGTAGATCATGCAGGAGTTCCTGTTTTAGAGACTGAATTACGCCCTTCAGCAGAAACAATATTGCATACACATATTTATAACAATACGAATGCCGGGTGCGTACTTCATGTTCATACAACGGATAACAATGTCATCACAAATTTGTATAGCGATACAGTCACCCTTCAAAATCAAGAAATCATTAAAGCTCTTGATATTTGGGAGGAAGGTGCAACAATTCACATTCCTATTATCGAAAACCATGCTCATATCCCAACACTTGGGGAGAACTTCCGAAAACATATACAAGGAGATTCGGGAGCAGTATTAATTCGAAATCACGGCATCACTGTATGGGGCCGTGATAGCTTTGATGCAAAGAAAAGATTAGAAGCTTATGAGTTTTTATTCCAATTTCATATAAAACTATTATCAATTCAAGGAGGCGTTTCTAATGGCGCAAATTCGTATTCATGAAGTAAATACTCGCATTGAGAATGAAGTGGAAGTATCAAAATTTCTACAAGAGGAAGGCGTTTTATATGAGAAATGGAATATTTCTAAACTTCCTACTCATTTAAATGAAAATTATTCGTTAACAGATGATAACAAAGCTGAAATATTAACTGTTTTTTCAAAAGAAATCGCTGATGTTTCAGCACGCCGAGGTTATAAAGCGCATGATGTAATTTCACTTTCAAGTAGCACACCTAACCTTGACGAATTATTAATTAATTTCCAAAAAGAACACCATCATACTGATGATGAAGTTCGCTTTATTGTCAGTGGCCATGGCATCTTTGCTATTGAAGGCAAAGATGGAAAATTCTTTGACGTTGAACTTGAGCCAGGCGACCTAATCTCTGTTCCTGAAAATGCAAGACATTATTTTACTTTGCAGGATGATCGTCAAGTTGTAGCTATTCGTATTTTTGTTACAACTGAAGGCTGGGTTCCAATCTATTAAGGTAGCTAGTTGAATAAAAGGACTTGGACCCCCTTTTCCAACCTTTTATTCACTCTACATATATACATCCTCCTATGGAACAGGCTTATTTCAAAAAATGAAATAGGCCTGATTTTTTATTTATTCAAAGCATCTTTCCTCTTCTTCCAAGAAACAATCTATCCACTCGATTTTTCAAGTGTATTTCTCAACCCTTTTTGAACATTTGTTGAACTTTTTTTGATTTTTTTCTGAAAATTCTGTTTTATATATGATATACTACAACTAATAAGAAGGAAAATAATATTGCAAACAGAGGGGGATAATCATGAGTTTACTTATCGCACTTATACTAGGAGTTTTATGCGGAGCTATTCCTGTTATTTTAGGAGCTATTATGGAAGAGTTAGAAGTTGGTGTTTTAGGTTTTGTCGCCTCTTGTGTAAGCGCTTTATTTTTTGGTTTATACGGCGCTATTCCTGTTGCTATTCTGTGCGCATTTTATATATTACGCTACGCTCGCTCAAAACAATTTGGCGCTAACCACATGGCGCAAGTTATCCCGTTCCCGGTTGAACGGTGCCGTCGAGCTTCTAGCTTATAATTATAAAAATGAAATATATTTACCTAAATAAATAAAAGTCCTCAAATGAGGACTTTTATTTATTTTCTTCTAGAAATTGAAACAATTCTTGTAGATGTAACGCATCTTCACTATAGCTAACAGACACATGACATATATCGTCAATCTCAGCTTGCATATAAAGATCCACTCCATCACGATCATATTTTAATGCCAAGTAAAACTCCATTTCTTCTAACATCTTTTTTGAAGTTCGAATGACATAATGCCCTTTCTCATCTCTTCCATATTCAAAGTTTGGTTCAAAATCATATTTTTGTTTAAAGGCTTCCTTTTGTTTTTCATTGATTTGTATACAAGTTGCTCGCTGCACAGCATCAATCATCTCATCAAACTTTTGGAGATCCATCTCATTTACCCCCTTATATACTTTTTATATAACACTTGTGTTCCGCTATTTTCTTCTCCATCCATAATTAACTCTTCATACAATTCTTTCGCCAAGCTTAAACCTGGTACTGGTAATTGTAATTTTTCAGCCTCATCTAAAGCGATTTTCATATCTTTCATAAAATGCTTTACGTAAAACCCTGGCTCAAAGTCTCCTTTTAACATTCGAGGAGCTAAATTATTTAATGACCAACTACCTGCTGCACCTGTTGAAATACTCTCTAATACTTTATCTGGATTTAGTCCAGCCTTTTTCGCGTAAGCAACAGCTTCACATACTCCAATCATGTTGGATGCAATTGCAATTTGATTGCACATTTTCGTATGTTGTCCACTCCCAGCTGGTCCTTGTAACTGAATATTTGTTCCTAGTTTTTCAAATAACGGTAAACATCTATCATATATGTCTTTCTCTCCACCGACCATAATTGCAAGTCTTGCTTCTTTAGCACCAACATCTCCTCCAGATACTGGGGCATCTAACGTAAATACATTCTTTCTTTTACCAACTTCATTTATACGTTTTGCCAATGTTGGTGTAGATGTCGTAAAATCAATGGCTATCGTGCCTTCATTTGCATTCTCTATAATCCCTTCACTTCCAAAGTACACTTCTTCAACATCATGTGGATATCCAACCATAGTCATTACAACATCTACTTGCTTCACTAACTCTTTCGGTGTATCACACCAATTTGCACCATCTTGTACTAATGAATCTGTCTTCGCTTTCGTTCTATTATATACATATACTTTATGACCTTCTTGCATTAAATGACGAACCATACTTTTTCCCATTACACCGATACCGATGAAACCTATTGATAAAATTTTGTTTTCCATATTCTCATCCCCTTTGTTCTAATAAATCATTTACCATCTTTCGAAACTCATTATTAAAATCATCATCCATACTATTTTTCACATTTGAAAATAAAATAACAAAAGTCCCTTTTTCTTTATTAAAATTATTGAAAGTGTTCCAACCAGATAGTACACCATGATTATGAAAATAATCTGGGTATATATAAAAACTAAATGCATATTTCCGTTCTTCTGAAGGTGAAAACATCGCTTGCATACTTTGTTCAGAAAGAAGTTTCCCATTTATAATTGCTTCGTCTAATTTCTTCATATCTCCAACTGTCGTATACATCTCGCCGCAACCGTATAACCAATCCATTGACAATTTTTGTGCAGGTTCAAGTACATTATCTTTCTTAACGTACCCTTTAGTAAAATGCTGATCTCCCGGAGCCATATTTCCCATACCAGATTCGTGCATTTCTGCTTTAATAAATATATTTTCTTTTATGTAATCTCCTAACGTTTTTTTTGATATGCTTTCTATAATATAAGCAAGCACCATATAATTATAATCTGTATATCTCCAACCTGCTCCTGGTGGAAACTCTACTTTTTGACTCCCAATCCAATTTACTAAGTTTATACGAGAAGCCGCATTCACTTTTCCTTTGCCGCTTTCCGGTAAACCCGATGTATGCGTTAATAAATGATATAAAGTGATATTTTTATCTGCTGGAAATGAAGGAATATATGTATTTACATTTTCCTGAATGTTTAATTTCCCTTGTTCTTGTAGCTGTAAAATAGATGTAGCAACTACTGTTTTCGTAATAGAACCGATACGATATTTTGTTTGAGGTGTATTTTCTATTTTATTTTGAACATCAGCATATCCATATCCTTTATTCAATATAACACGCTCTTTATCAGTCACCAAAACTGTCCCATTAAATTGCTTTCCTACTAAATATTGATCTAATTTTTGAGATATACTAGCATAATCAATTTGTCTCTCTTCTTTTTCTTCTATATTATCTTGCACTTCTGACCCAATAGCCGGGGCCACATTAGTAGTTAACACTGTTTGTTCCATTACACTGGGAGCATAGAAAGCATAGTATACTCCACCGCAAACAACAGTACATAGTGAAGCAACTACTATTATTTTTTTTATCATATTGTTCCTCCATAATTACTTCATTACATATGGTCTCCCTACTACTATTATCAGGCAATAAAAAAAAATCGCAACAATTAGTTGCGAAAAATCACATTTTTTCTTTTCTATATATACATACCTGATTTTTCCCATTTTTTTTCGCTTCATATAATGCAATGTCCGCTCGCTGCATTAATTCTTCTCTTGTAATTCCTTTCTCATATAACGCTACTCCAAAACTCGCTGTTAATTTCGAAATTCCAGAGAATTGTTTTGTTTCAATAAAAAAGCGCAATGATTCTGCAACTTGAAATGCTTCTTTTTCTACTGTATTTGTCACTAATATAATAAATTCTTCTCCTCCCCATCTTGCAAATACATGTTGTTGCTCTACTTTAGACTTCATAAGTTCTGCAAGTTGTATTAATGCTAAGTCTCCAAAATCATGACCATATGTGTCATTTACTGTTTTAAAATTATCTATATCAAATAATATAATTGCCATTTTTTCATCGTTACGTATTACATTATCCCACTCTACCTCTAATATTTGTTGGAACTTCAAACGATTATAAATCTCTGTCAATGAATCTATCATGGCAAGTCTTTCTTGTTCTTGATAGATTTCATCTAATTCTGTAATCTCTGTACACTTTACAATAAATCTCGATAAATCTTCTGGTAACGGCGTCGCACGTAATAAAAAAGTTGATACAATTCCTTCATAATTAGACATCTTAATTCTTCTATCATATGATAATGTATCATCTAACCATGTTATATCATGAGTCGTCGAATAATATCCATTTTCTCTAATAAAATGTTCGGCAAACACTAAATGTTGCTCACGATAATCAAACAAATTTTCATATCCAAAAAACTCTAAAAAATTCGTATTACAATCAACAATCTCATCATCTTCTACTATAAATAATAGATCATTGTGAAAATCAAACATCATCTGCAGTAGTTCTTGTTGCAAACTTACTTGCCGCACTAAAGAAAGTTGATACAAACTTTTATTTACTTCCTCTAACACTACTTGTGGAGTTACTGGGGCTATCACAATATTACGTATTCCTAACGTAAGCACCTCTGTAAACTCATTTGTTATTTGTTGATCCCAAATGACAATGAATGTACTATGTGGATTATACATATTCTTTATATATTTTATTTGAGAAAAATCTGTTACATACATAATTACAATATGCGGTTTAGTCTTATGAAACAATAGTTCTCCTTCTTCAAAACTATTTGCTATAAACATGCATTTGGGATGAATATTTTCAATCGTTTGTTGATGTGTGCATCCATTTTCTATATAAAGGACATTTAACTTAAGATCTTGTAATACATTTTGGAAAACCGTATTCTCTAATAAAAAATGTAGTATGTTCATCACTAGTCTTCACTCACTTCATATATCTTGTTCTACAGAATTCCTCACAAACGTTTTATAAATAGCTATTCCCAAAAACTTTAATGCGTGAGGGATACATAGTAACAAGCTAATTGAGAATGTAATCTTCGCTTTTTCACTCTATAAATTCCTTTTTTAGTGTATGATTATAGGAATTGTATCGTTTGTATGAATGCCCTAGCTTACTCTTTAAAACTTGACAATTAAAATAAAGATATTATATTCTTAAACTCGACAACTTACAAAATGTAAGTAGAAGATATTACATTTATTTTTAAATAATTTGATATGTAATTTGGAGGATATATAATGACAAACGATAACTTTTTTAACGTTCTATATGAACGCACGTCTACACGTGCATTCAACCCAGACAAAGAAATTTCATCGACAGAATTACATGAAATTTTAAAAGCAGCTGCACAAGCACCTTCTGCTTGGAACCTGCAACACTGGAAATTCCTTGTTTTCCAAGGAGAAGATGTACAAAAACGATTACACCCAATTGCTTATAACCAACAACAAATTCTCGATGCTTCTGCAGTAGTCGCTGTTTTAGGTGATTTAGAAGCTTATAAAAATGTTGAACCCGTTTATGGTCCAATTGTTGAACAAGGCTTTATGAAAGAAGAAGCAAAAGAGCGCTTAGCTAAAAACATTGAATCTGCATATACTCGTGAACAATTCCCAAGAGATGCTGCTTTTTCAAATGCATCTTTAGCAGCAATGCAACTTATGCTTGCAGCTAAAGCAACTGGCTGGGACACTTGCGCTATCGGTGGTTTCAATCCACAAGCACTTACAGAAGAATTCAATGTTTCATCTCGATACGTACCAATTATGCTTATTACAATTGGTGAATCAACTTTAAAAGGCCACCCTGCACCACGAATGAGCGTAGAGCAAGTGAGTGAATGGGCAAAATAGTAAAAACGAAGGTAATTTCATTACCTTCGTTTTTTTATACTCTGTCACACATCCGTAATATTACAATGTGTTATTCGATATCTACAGATAGATAAACAGTACAGTTTATGTTAATTCCATAAACAAATATGACGTTTTGTGTCGAAATTTGTTAAAACATCGAAATATAACCGTGTATTTTTGTTACAATTATGATACAATGATAACAAATAGATAACAAGAGAGGGATTTTCATTGAGTTCATACGGAAGCTTTATCGCACTTTTAAGTTACATAGTAACTGTACTACTTCTATATTTTATTGGCGATGCTGCAAACATATCAGTGTTACAATTCCCAAAAGAAGAAGCGTTCCAATTAGACGCAGAAAAACATACTGCGCGATCCATTGCACCATTACTCTTAGCTCTCCCAGTATATATCATTGTTTTATATAAAAGTAAAAAAGTGTAAAGCCTACCTATTTCATTCATTTTGGTGGTCTTTACACTTTTTTGTGATATTTCCCCTATTTTAAACATCATTCCGTACTAAACACCCAGCTAGTCTTTTAAAATGAGAAAATACCCTAGAAAAAATTCCACGCTCTGTCCAGTCACTAACTACCGAACTTACATAGATTATAAGTGTGAAGGGGGTGATGAGGATTATGTTTGGATCATTTGGATGCTGTGATAACTTTAGAGACTGTCATCATCGTGAAAGAGAGTGTGACCATCGCGACCATCGTGAGAAAGAGAGAGAGGTAAAACCACAACAACCAGCTGTATGTAACGTACTTGCTAGCATTTCAGTTGGAACAGAGCTTTCTCTTTTAAGCATTAGAGGTAATGGTACTTTCAACAATGTAATTTTTGAAGGTTTCGCTAACGGTGTTGCTCTTTTCTCTGCTTTAGCTCGTAATAACAAAGACGACAAAGATAACAATAAAGACGATAAGAACAATCAAAATCGAAATACTTTTACTGGTATTTTACGTGTATGCCCAACTGATATCGTTGCAATCGCTATCTAATTCTGTCTCTTATCCTCGATAGTAAGCAAATAAGATTTACTTTTCTCATAGAAAAAACCTGAGACCGATTTCAAATCGACTCAGGTTTTTTTATTGATTATATGCTTTTAACTAATTCAACAACTTCTTCAGCAGTTGACATTGTTAATGCTTTTTCTGCTAATGTTTCCATTTCTGCTTTTGACAACTTGCTTAGTTGTGTTCTTGCAGGAAGGATAGATGTTGCACTCATACTGAACTCATCTAAGCCTAATCCTAATAATAATGGGATAGCAAGTGAATCTCCCGCCATCTCACCACACATACCAGCCCATTTGCCCTCTTTATGAGCAGCATCGATAACCATTTTTACAAGACGTAAAATAGATGGGTTATATGGTTGATATAAGTAAGCTACACGTTCGTTCATACGGTCTGCAGCCATTGTGTATTGGATTAAGTCATTTGTTCCGATAGAGAAGAAATCAACTTCTTTTGCGAATTGATCTGCTAATACTGCTGAAGCTGGAATTTCAACCATCATACCCACTTCAATAGAATCAGAAACAGTTGTACCCGCTTCTACAAGCTTTGCTTTCTCTTCTAATAAAATCGCTTTCGCTTGACGGAACTCATCAAGAGTTGCAATCATTGGGAACATAATTTTTAAGTTACCGTATACGCTAGCACGAAGTAATGCACGAAGTTGTGTACGGAACACATCTTGCTCATCAAGACATAAGCGAATTGCACGGTATCCTAAGAATGGGTTCATTTCTTTTGGTAAATGTAAGTATGGAAGCTCTTTATCTCCACCGATGTCAAGTGTACGAACAACAACAGGTTGACCTTCTTTTACACCTTCAAGAACTGCTTTATACGCCTCGAACTGCTCTTCTTCTGTTGGAAGATTGTCACGGCCCATGTATAAGAATTCTGTACGGTATAAACCAACGCCTTCTCCGCCATTATCGATAATACCTTGTACATCATTTGGTGTTCCGATATTAGCAACAAGCTCAACGTGATGTCCATCGCTCGTTACAGTAGCTTGGTCTTTTAATTTTGCCCATATTGCTTTTTGCTCTTCAAATTTCGCTTTCTTTTCTTCAAAAGAACGAAGAGTTTCTTCCGATGGGTTTACAATTACTTCTCCATCTAAACCGTCAATGATTACGATATCGCCATTTTGGATTTTCTCCATAACAACTTTCGTACCAACAACTGCAGGAATTTCCATAGAACGAGCCATAATTGCAGAGTGAGATGTACGTCCACCGATATCAGTCGTGAAACCTTTTGCATACTTACGGTTTAACTGAGCTGTATCAGATGGTGTTAAATCTTCAGCAATAATGATTACTTCTTCAGAAATTGTACCAGGGTTTGAGAAGTTAATTCCTAGTAAATGTGCAAGAACGCGTTTTGTTACGTCACGAATGTCCGCAGCACGTTCTTTCATATATTCGTTATCCATGTTTTCAAACATAGAAATAAACATTGATGCAACTTCATCCATTGCAAATTCAGCATTTACTTTTTCGCTATTTACTTTATCTTTTACCGGGTTTACTAGTTCTGGATCATTTAATACTAATAAATGTGCTTCAAAGATCGCAGCTTTATCAGCACCCAGCTCAGCAAAAGCGTGGTCCTTAATTGCTTCTAATTCAGTTTTTGCTTTCTCAAGCGCAGCGTCTAAGCGTGCAATTTCAGCAGCTTCGTTTGTAATTGATTTCTTTTCAATGTTAAATTCAGGATTCTCAAGTCTGAAAGCCTTTGCAATAGCAATCCCACTTGATGCAGCGATCCCTTGAATATTAAGAGTCATTATTCTCCTAATCCTTCGTTTTTCATAGTTTCTTCGATAGCTGCTAGTGCTTGAGCTGCATCATCACCATTTGCAGTGATTTTAATTTCTGCGTTTTGTTGAATGCCTAAAGACATAACGCCCATGATTGATTTTAAGTTAACGTTTTTTCCGTTATACTCTAAGTTAATGTCAGAACCAAATTTGCTTGCAGTGTTTACAAGTAGAGTTGCTGGACGTGCATGAATTCCTGAGTCGCTTGTTACTTTAAAGATTTTTTCCATGATAATTTATCTCCTTTAAATTACAGTTTTTTTTAGTTGTATAGACGTGAGTACTACATCATCTATTGTATATAATAGGCGATGTTCGGTCAACCACATCGCCTATTATAATTATAAACATTTTGCGTCAAATTCCTACTGAATGTCAATAATAGCGTTTTCGCCCTTCTTAACATTTCCATCTTTTTTCAATTCGACTTGTTGCCCTTGTTGTAAATTTGTAAATACAATTGGCGTAATAATAGATGGTGCATTTTCTTTTATGAATGTAAGATCTACTTTTAATAATGGTTGTCCTTGTTTCACTTTGTCGCCTTGTGCTACAAGTGCCTCAAATCCTTCACCATTTAATTTTACAGTATCAATACCAAAGTGAATTAATATCTCTTTTCCACCCTCAGATTGAATACCAATCGCATGCTTTGTAGGGAATACATTGACGATCTCACCATTAACTGGAGAAACTACTGTTCCTTCTGTTGGCTCGATTGCAAATCCGTCTCCCATCATTTTTCCTGAGAATACTTGATCAGGTACTTCTGTAATCGGTAAGATTTTCCCTTCAATTGGTGATACGATTGTTTCATTTTCATCAACTTTTTGAGGAGTTTCTTCTACCTTTACAGGCTCTTCTTTTTCAACATGAGGTGTACGGCCTGACATAATATCATGAATTTGTGATTTTAATGTGTCAGATTTTGGTCCGAAAATAGCTTGAATGTTATTTCCAACTTCAAGTACACCAGCCGCTCCAAGTTCTTTTAAGCGGTCTTTGTTTACATTCTTTTGTTCGTTAACTTGAACACGTAAACGAGTAATACAAGCATCTAAAGAAGCAATGTTTTCTTTACCACCAAGTGCTACTAATACTTCTCGAGGAAGTTCACCTGCTTCTGTTTTTCCTGCGCCGTCATTCGCATTTGCTACTTCACGACCAGGTGTTTTTAAATTCCATTTACGGATTGCAAAGCGGAATCCGAAGTAGTAAATAACTGCTAGTACAAGACCAACAATAATTACCCACCACCATGCTGTACGGCCTGGTAATACACCGAATAACATAAAGTCGATTAAACCACCAGAGAATGTCATACCAATTTTAACACCTAAAATTTGCATTGTCATAAATGATAGACCAGCAAATACAGCGTGAATTCCGAATAATACTGGTGCTACGAATAAGAATGAAAATTCAAGTGGTTCTGTAATACCTGTTAAGAAAGATGTTAATGCAGCAGAACCTAAAATACCAGCTGCTAATTTTTTATTTTCTGGACGTGCTTCATGGTACATTGCTAAAGCTGCTGCTGGAAGACCGAACATCATGAACGGATACTTACCAGTTGTAAATGTACCTGCTGTTAATTCTACACCATCTTTTAACTGTGCCATAAAGATTTTTTGGTCACCGCGGATTAATTCGCCAGCCGCATTTGTGTACTGACCAAATTCGAACCAGAACGGTGAATAGAAAATGTGATGTAATCCAAATGGAATTAATGAACGTTCAATTAAACCAAAAATAAATGCTGCTAACGTTCTATTCGCATCAATCATTTGATGTGAGAACGTATTTAAGCCACCTTGAATGTATGGCCAAATGAAGCACATGATAATACCTACTACTAAAGAGAATGTTGCAGTTGCGATCGGTACGAAACGCTTACCTGCAAAGAAACCTAGGTATGAAGGTAATTCAATATTGAAGTATTTATTATAGCAATATGCCGCTACTATACCGACGATAATACCACCAAATACTCCTGTTTGTAGCGTTGGAATTCCTAATACATTCGCATATGCTGGATCTGCAAATCCAATTTTCACTGGGTCTGCTCCAGAACTTGTTACTTTTACTAACTTATCTACTTCTAAGAACACACTCATCGTTTTGTTCATAATTAGGTAGCCAACGAATGCTGCTAAACCAGCTACTCCGTCTCCACCTGCTAAACCAATTGCTACCCCAACTGCGAATAATAATGCAAGGTTAGCGAAAATAATATCACCAGATTGTTCCATAATTTTTGCAACCATTACGAACCAATCTGCTTTTAAAGCAGGAATAACATTTGTTAACTGTGGATTTTGAAATGCATTACCAAATCCAAGTAAAATACCTGCTGCCGGTAAAATCGCTACTGGAAGCATTAACGCTTTCCCGACTTTTTGAAGAACACCAAAGATCTTCTTAAACATGGAAACCCTTCCTCTCTTATCTATATTGATACCTTCCGACAAACGCCAAAAAGGCATGAGGAAAAAAAGATAGAACGATAGCTATACAAAGGGTAGTATATCCCTTTCTCTAGCTTACATTCCTGGCTTTTCTCCACTCATGCCTGATCGAATCAGTAACACGTGTCAAAAATAGGTTTACGTATAAGTTCACTATAATTAAGGCAAACGTTTTCGTTACTTACCTTAATGTGTTTGTCGAAATTTGTATAACTTTGCAATAGTTATTATACATAACTATTGTAAGCGATTCAATGATTTTTTTTAACGTTTTCATTTTAGACAAAAATATATGTCTTTTTACACATGCTCCGCTTTCACTAATCGTTGCAAGTGCATTGTTAAATAAATACTTTCAGCTTCATATACAGGCAATTGCAATTCTTTTTGCATGACCTTAACCAGCTTCCAGGCTAAATTATAACAGACGGGATATTCTGCCTTTAATAAATCAGCAAAGCTTTGTGATTCCTCAACTTTTTCTCCCTTTTTCACCCGTTCAATAGCATATTGTAAATGACGAATAAGGCGCAAATAGTGAATACTTTCTTGGTCTAATGTAATTTGTAAGCTTGTTTCAATTAAAGATACAAGTTGTGCAATGAGACGGGAGTTTTGATTAACTGAAGATAAATCTGAATTTGTAAGTGAACTGTAAATATGGAGTGCAATAAAACCAATTTCTCCTTCTGGCAATGTAATTTGCAAACGAGAATTTAAAAGGTCTACAACACCTTCAGCAATTTCGTATTCTTCTGGATATAGCATTTTCGTTTCAACCAGAAAAGGATTATCTATTGTAAGTCCTTGTTTTAACCGCTTAACTGCAAAAGAAATATGATCTGTTAAAGCGATGTGAATATGTTCATTTAATGGCGATTTTGCCTTTTCTTGAATGTAGAACATAATGTCATTCATTAATTCAATTAATTTTTCACTCACATGCGGCACTAACAGTTTGTATTGTTCTCGATCACGTTCATTTTTTAAAACAAACATTTTTTCAATTTGTACTTGCTCCAATACATCTTTCGCTTTTTTTCCAAATCCAATTCCTTTACCAATCACTACTACTTCCTCGTGTTCAGGATGGCTAGCAATGATGACATTATTATTTAAAACTTTTTTAATTTCTAGATAATTACTCATATAACACCACCCTCGTACTTAAATAGCCTGCTTTTATGTTACAGAATATTCTTCTTTGTCGTCAATGTAAAACATCTACCATTTAATAAAAATTCATTTTTTAGACATGTTTGTATATGATGCGTATAATGTAAGGGCAACTGTACATAGAAAGGAGATTGCAACATGATTAAAATGTTTGTAAGTGATATTGATGGAACAATGATGCAACACGGAGGTTTTATCGACGAACAAGATATTATCGCTTTGCGCAGCTTAGCTGAACAAAATGTAATTCTTTGTTTCGCTTCTGGAAGACTTGATAATGAAATTGCAGACTTAATGAGAGCGGTTAATACAAATTTCCATCGCATTAGTGTAAATGGTGTTTTTGTATATACACATGAAAATAAGAAGCTATTATCTGCAACTTTCGATTCCAGCATTCTTCCAGATTTGTTAGCTATGACAAATGAAGACCCTTATTTCCGTTATGTAAGTGATGAACATAGCTACTACATTGAAGAAAAAACACCGTTTATTCATGAACTTGAACAACAAGTAACGATGACTTCTGTTGAAGAACCTAATCTATTACAGAAAATTGATGATACAATTTTTCCAAATAAAATTTCTGTCGGTGGAACGAAGGAAAGCTTACAACTCCTTCAGAAAAAAATTGATGAAAAATTTCATGGGAAAGTTAGCACCTTCATTTCAGCAGAACAATGTTTAGATGTAATGCCACCTAATATTAGTAAAGGTTCTGCTATTTCTATTTTATTAAAAGAATTTCAAATACAACCAGAGGAAATTGCTTGCATAGGGGATTCTTATAATGATATTCCAATGTTCTCTTTAACTCCTCACAGTTTTGCTATGTCTCAAGCAGATGACGCAGTAAAAGAGCACGCTCACTATGTAGTAAATACGGTTAAAGATGCTGTTAACCACGTAATTACTCATAATAAAAATACGACTCACTCCTTATAAGGATGAGTCGTATTTTTATTTCTTTACATGTTAAACACTTTAAAATTTACTGTACTTTACAAACTGAAATATATTATTTGTTACGTGCGATGTTTGTAATAAATTTATAACGATCCCCACGATAAATACATTTCACATACTCTAACGGTATCTCACCTTCTGAATATGACCATTGGCGCATTACAAGCACAGGCGCCTTTTTAGGAATATGCAGATGTTCAGCTTCATTATCCGTTGCAATGGAAGCTTCAATTGATTGAGTAGCGCTAACAAGCTTAAAGCCCAGTTTTTTCTCTAAATGTTCATATAAAGATTGTTGCAATATTTCTTCGTTAATATCTTTTACAAGAGCTGGCGACAAATATGTCGTCTCAAAAGCAATCGGTTCATCATCAGCTAAGCGAATACGCCTCACTTCATAAACCGACTCCCCCTCCTGTATTCTCAACCGGTCTGCTATTTTCGCAGTAGCTGGAACTAGGCGGAAACTAAGTAATTGACTACTTGGGTTCATCCCGCGAGAAATCATATCTTCTGTGAATCCCGTCATTCCTTGCAATTTTTGTTCCACTTTCGGAAGTTGGACAAACGTTCCAATTCCACGTTTCCGATATAAATAGCCTTGTTCCACTAAATTATTAATCGCCTGTCTGATTGTCATACGACTCACTTCGAACTTATCACAAAGTTCATTCTCAGATGGGATTTTGTCTCCCGGCTTCCATTCGCCGTCCTCAATTAGCTGTTTCACCCACTCTTGAATCTGATAATAGATCGGAAATGGTGAATACTTGTCGATGTTCATCAGCAATCGCCTCACTGCATAAAGATAGAGCTTCTTGATCAGCGATTACGGTTACATTCGGATGACGTTGTAAAACTGTAGCAGGACACGCTTCACTATATTCACCTTGCAATAACTCTTTAAGTGCTTCTGCCTTTTTAGGCCCCATAGCAACAAGTAGGATTTGTTTTGCTTTCATAATGCTTCCAATTCCCATTGTAATCGCATGAGTTGGCACATCTTCTTCTTTTTCGAAGAAACGAAGGTTTGCTTGGCGTGTAGATTCTGTTAATTCAACAATGTTAGTTGGAGAATTAAATGCTGTTCCTGGCTCGTTAAATCCGATGTGACCGTTTTCACCGATTCCAAGAATCTGTAGGTCAACTGGGTTAGCAGCTAGAATGCTCTCGTAACGTGTGCACTCTTCCTCTAAATCACTTGCCATCCCGTTTGGTACATAAGTTTGTTTAAATGGAAGATAATCAAACAACTGTTCTTGCATGAAATAGTGATAGCTGTTTTTATCTTCGTGTGGTAAATTTACGTACTCATCTAAGTTTACAGTGGTTGCATGACTTGTATCAAGTTTATTTTTTCGCATTTCTGCATAAATACCTAATGGAGAGCTTCCTGTAGCCATTCCTAATGTTGGATTTTCTTTTGATTTTACAACTTCTTCAATTAATTTATAACCTGCTTCTGCTAATTCTTCTGGAGTTTTTACAACAAGAATATTCATTTAATTACTTCCCTTCCTTCATATGAATTCCTAAACGAACGGTATCATATACATGTAAATTTTCAGTCATCACAACAAAGTCTGCATCTTTCCCTACCGCTAACGCACCTTTATTATTTAATCCAAACTCTTCTGCCTGGTTAACTGATGTCATACGTACTGCGTCTTCGATTGAACATCCTGTAAATTCAATTACATTTCGGAAAGCTTGATCCATTTTTAGAATACTACCAGCTAACGTTCCATCTTCTAATCGAGCACTACCATCTTTTACATGTACTGGCTGTCCGCCAAGTTCATATAATCCATCTTCAAGACCTTTTGCTCGCATTGCGTCAGTAATGACACTTACTTTTTTCGGTCCTTTTAATTTATATGCTAATTTCACCATATCAGGGTGAATATGAATGCCATCTGTAATTACTTCAACCATTACATCTGGATTTAATAACACATGACCAACAACTCCTGGTTCACGGTGATGTAATCCACGCATTTGATTGTACAAATGTGTTGCATGTGTAATGTTTCTATTTTTTAGTTGCGCATCAATTGCATCTGTATGCCCCATTGTGCCAACAACACCAGTTTCAGCAAGATACTGGTCAAACTCTAATGCTCCTTCTTCCTCTGGTGCATATGTTACTAACTTAATTAAATTACCGCTTGCTTCCTGCCATTGTTTAAACTGTTCAATATTCGCAGGAACGATATGTTCTAGTGGTTGTGCACCTGCACGTTTTTTTGAAACATACGGTCCTTCTAAATGAATATATTCGAAATGTGCTCCTTTTTCTTTCGCTTCCTTTGCAGCACTTAGTGCCGCTTCTATCGCTTCTGGAGCTTGTGTCATTGTTGTCGGGAAGTAAGTTGTAACCCCTTCTTTTAACATTTCTTTACCTAGAGTTACTAATCCATCGCTATTTGCATCCATCGCATCAATATCGTATCCACCATGAATATGAACATCGATCATACCTGGAATTACAATCTTCCCTGTAGCATCAATAACAGTTTCATCTTCTTGTGGTACATATTGAGCCATCAAACCAATTTCTTTAATTGTTTCTGCGTAACGAATAAATCCGTTTTCCACTACTTCTTGACCTGTGTAAATTTTGGCATTGATGACAATTTGCGTTTTCATTTTCATCGACCCTTTCCCATAAACTTTCCTACTTGTTCTTATTACCTTATTCGCCTAATTCTATCTTAATATACGCACGAGTAGTTGTCTATACATTCTAATGAAATTTCCATTTTGTTTAACGAAACATATATTATAATTACGTCTCTCGTAATTATAATATATGTTATTCATTTTTTCCAAAAAGGGACGGTCTCCATCTCTAATGTATGAATTACTTCAATAATGGCATTAATCCACTAGACCCTATCATAATATGTTCCCCATCTGTATTCACTTCTACAGTGCGTTTATTTGTTCCATATATCATTATACCGTGCCGTTTCAATCTCCTTACTACACTTTGGTGAGGATGGCCATACGGATTGCTACTCCCATACGAAAGAATAGCGAACTGTGGTTCTACTTTTTTTATAAACGTTTCACTTGTTGAAGTATATGAGCCATGATGCCCAACTTTTAATATATCTGCATGTACATCAAATTGCTTTAATATCTCATGTTCCGTCCGTACATCAGCATCGCCCATCAATAAAAAGTCAGCCTTTCCATATCGAACCTTTAAAACAATTGAGGATTCATTATTTTCATCTTTCGATTTCCCATTGTTTAATACCTGTATAGAAACATGTGGATCTAGCGGTATATATTGTCCTTCCTTTACCGAAACAAAAGGTATTCCCCTTTTCTTAATATTATTTCGATACGTATGATATGTAAAAGAGCTATATGTTTTTCCACTATCTAGTATAAGTGAGACCGGCATTTGCTCTACAATCGGAATTAGTCCACCAATATGATCCATATCAGGATGCGTACTGACAATAACATCTAAATGGTTTATCCCTTTTTCGATTAGTTTTTGAATAATAACCTCTCCTGCTTCATAAGGTCCTCCATCAATTAACATTGTTTGTCCATTTGGCAATACAATAAGTGTTGCATCACCTTGTCCAACTTTTAAAAAGTTCACTTGCATTTTACTAAGATGTTGCCGCTGCATATGTAAAGGAGACGTAGCATGAATAGACATCATATATCTTTTAGCCGAGGTACTATTTAAAGAAAAACATAATAAAACAGAAATTAACAACAAAATACTTCGTATACCCTTCATAACTCGTCTCCTTTTTTTTCACTTAGTATGGCACGGGATATAATTGATATACAAAAAAAGCTTAGCAAAATGCTAAGCTTTTATTTTGATATTTCTTGTAAAGAACCGAAGAATAAATCTGCTTCATTCATTTGTTCACTCTCTTCAGAAAGTAGCGGTAAATCATCTAATGTTTTCAATCCAAATGTGTCCAAAAATTCTTTTGTCGTTCCATATAAAATAGGACGCCCTGGACCTTCTGCTCGGCCAGTTTCTTTTATAAGTAAGTGTGAAACTAACGTTTGTAGTGCCTTGTCCGTTTTTACCCCTCGAATCTCTTCCATTTCTGTCCTTGTAATCGGTTGACGATATGCAACGATCGCTAACGTTTCAAGAGCAGCTTGAGAGAGTGAGGCAGCTGTTGGGATATCTATTAATTTCTGATAGTACGAAGCATGTTCTTTCTTTGTAGCAAAGCGATATACTTTTGCATATTGTACAATTTGCAAACCGCGATGTGCACCTTCATATTCTTTTTGCATTTCTTCTAAAATATCTATTACTTCATTCACTTCAATTTCAAGAACTTTCGCTATTTGTTCTGGATAAATCCCTTCATCACCAGAAACAAACAAAAGCCCTTCAATGATTGATTTTTGTTCTTTTCTATCCATTGTCCGAGCTCCTTCCTCCTATTTTCTCATTAAAAATACACATCAAAAAACCGAATCACAATCAATGCGTTCGGTTCAATATTTCTTTTCTTGTTCCAAACGATTCATTAAAACGTAACATGAGATAAACTGTTTCTCTATCCCATTTCCCATACAAGCTCTATGCGGATTTATTAGAACTCGATACAAAAATTTCATCAAAATTATGTTCTTGCTCAATGCTAATTTGTTGTTTTTTCATAAGCTCAAGAACCGCTAAAAATGTTACAACCATTATTTCACGTTCTTCATCAGCAAACAAATCATAAAAACTTTGACGGCCACCTTTTATTTCTAACTGTTTTAGAATATCAGTCATTCTTTGTTCAATTGGTATTTCTTGACGAGTAACTCGTGCTGTTACAGGTTTCTTTGCTTTTTTACGGCGCATTAATTTTTGAAATGCCGCTAGCATATCATATAACGTAACATCAAGAGGTAAGCTTGTCTCCTCTTCTTGTTGCAACGATGTAAAATCAATTGGCGGACGTGTATATAGCTGTGCTCTTTCTTGTTCTCTTTCTTTTAACTCAGTAGCAACTTGCTTATATTTCTTATATTCAATTAACCTCTCCATCAATTCTTGACGAGGGTCATCTATAAAGTCATCACCATTATCAAGTACATCTTCTTCATGTTTCGGCAACAACATTTTACTTTTAATTTGCAATAACGTTGCAGCCATTACTAAATACTCACTTGCAACATCTAATTGTAGTTCTTTCATCGTATGGACATAAGACAAATATTGTTCTGTAATATCCGCTACAGGAATATTATATATATCAATTTCATAACGATGTATTAAATGTAACAATAGATCTAAAGGCCCTTCAAAAGCCTCTACTTTAAAATTATACTGCACAAAGCATCCCACCACATTTTTTCTATAACAACATAAGTATAGAGCATACTCATGTTCTATCCAACCTTTTTAAGAAATTTAATTAAAAATAGACCTATGCCTATGTCATCATGCCCACAGCTTCATATGATAACAGTGTAGTAAGAACAATGTAGGAGGTCAAAAAACTATGGGTCACGTTGATTGCGGTTTTAGCGGTGGGTTCGCATTACTTGTTGTACTGTTTATTTTACTAATTATTGTAGGGGCAGCTTGCTTCTGCTAACATGAACAATAAACGACTAGGGAAAATCCCCTAGTCGTTTATTGTTCATATTTCTATGATACACTTGTATTTATAACCGTTAGATAGGGGCGAAAAATATGTATCCTACCGAATACATACAATTTTTAATTCATTTTCACGGAGACTATGACTATTTTGAATGTCACGAAATATTGGAAGAGTATTGGAAAACCAAACCGAGAGGAAATCGTGATGATTACTTAGTCGGTCTCATTCAAGTGGCAGTTTCTTTATACCACCAAAGACGCACTAACTGGAATGGCGCCACAAAGATGATGAAAAGTGCAATCACAATTTTAGAAAAAAACAGTGCACTTTTACAACGTTTAGGAATCAATCAAACGCAACTTCTACCCTTACTCAATGAAAGAGTGCAATCTATACAAAAAAAAGAAAGTTTTGTACCGTTATTTTTACCATTATCGGACACATCATTGGAAAAGAAATGTATGCAGTTATGTCAGAAACAAAACCTTCCGTGGAAAGATATGAACGCTACTCCTAGTGAATATATCCTACACAAGCACACATTACGTGATCGAACAGAAGTCATCACTGAACGCAAAGAACAATTACAAAAAAGAAAGCAGAGATAATAAACTACTTATCCCTGCTTTCATGAATGTATATTTTGTTCAAGCCCTTTACACTTTTCGCAAAAACTTGCTGTTTGCTCATTTCCGCAAATTGTAAACTCAAGAAATTTGCTCTTTAACTCTTGAACCATCATCGTCCCAATTCCCATATGACGATGAGACGGGTTCACACTCAAATGCTGAATTTCTAATACTTGATTCTCTTTTTTTACAATCCCCATTATTCCAACAAAATCTTCATTTTGCTTCCACAAATACAATTGCCAATCCTCTTTCGCTTCATACTCTTTCATTGTCAATTGTAATGTTTTCACATCTTTTTCAGTTGGCATAAACGAAAGAAGCCCCATTGCAATTTTTTCATAACTTTTTTTAAAACGAATTAACATAACCCTTATCCCTTCTTACAAAAGTTACAAACTATGAATCCCCTCAATCACTCTTTTCATATCACATTCATTTTACAATATTTTCAACAGAGTGAGAAGAGCCTAAAACAACTTGATAATCATACAAAGCGAAAAGAAGAAAGTCAAATATATGTTTCAGTACTATTTCTTTCTAAGTAGATTTAAAAAAAGACAATGCTATATGATAGTTAAAAGTAACATCCGCTACTCATTACCGCTTCATTATTAGTCACCATAGAGCAACTTAATTCTAGCAAAATTAATATAATAAAAAATGTTTATTGAAACATATAATCTAGTGTATTCTATGTAATTTGTTAAAAGTTTGTTCTCATAAGTCATATATTTTAGCAACAATTACAGTACAGTTTGTATCATGTACTGTAAAGAAAATACTCATTCCTATTTAAAAAATAAAAAAGAGAGCAAAAGCTCCCTTTTTCCATAACTTACTCTTCCCAAACTTTAACTTCTTTCATTACATCGCCTTGACGCATGTTTAATACTGTTTCAATACCGCTTGTCGCTTTACCAAATACAGTATGTACGCCATCTAAATGCGGTTGTGGCTCATGAACAACAAAGAATTGGCTACCACCTGTGTTACGGCCAGCATGTGCCATAGAAAGTGATCCTACAAGGTGTCTATGAGGATTTCCATCAGTCTCACATGGGATAGAGTAACCTGGGCCACCTGCACCTGTTCCTGTTGGGTCTCCACCTTGGCTTACGAAGCCAGGAATAACGCGGTGGAATGTCACACCATCATAAAATCCTTGCTCTGCTAATTTTTTAAAGTTTTCTACTGTTTTCGGTGCTTCTTCTGGGAAAAATTCCAATTCGATTTTTTCACCATTTTCCATTAATATGTATCCTAAAGTTTTCATATGTATATGTCTCCTTTCAAGTATCTCAGCACTATATTACCACATTCATGACTAGAAACAAAAAAGAATCCGACAATCTACATACTTCTTTTTCGAAATGTGGACAAAGCTAGGTGACAAATAAGAAATATATACTATAATAACTGTGTTGCCCGAAAATTTTAGAAAGAGAAAGGGAGCGATTTTTCGTGAAAACGAAATTACTAGCTCTGCTATTAGCTGTAACGGTATTTATGATGCCAACAGCTTCATTTGCAGACATCATTGAGGGAGAATCAATTGTTACACTAGGAGAAAACTTATCTGAACAACAAAAACAAGATCTGTTAAAAGAAATGAAAGCACCGAAAGATGCTACAATTATTACTGTGTCTAATGCGGAAGAACATAAATTTCTAGAAGGAATTGTTCCAAAAGCACAAATTGGTACGCGAGCAATTTCCTCTTCTATGATTACATACACAAAGCCAGGATCTGGTCTCATTGTACGTTCAAAAAACATTAATTCAATAACAGATGCAATGTACACAAACGCACTTATTACAGCAGGTGTGAAAGATGCAGAGATTCAAATTACTGCACCATTTAAAGTTTCAGGAACTGCTGCTTTAACAGGTTTAATGAAGGCCTATGAAACAACATCGAACAAAGCAATTCCTGAGGAAGTAAAAAAAGTAGCCAATGAAGAAATGGTGCAAACGGCCCAGCTCGGCGATAAAATTGGTGAAGAAAAAGCAGTTCAACTTGTTGCAAAAATTAAAGAAGAGATTGCAAAAGAGCAGCCAAAAACAACGGAAGATTTACGTTCATTAATTAAAAAAATTGCTGATCAACTCGGCATTACATTAACGGATGAACAGTTGGATAACTTAGTAGCGTTATTTGATAAAATGAAAAATCTTAATATCGATTGGAATCAAGTTGGCAGTCAGTTAAATAAAGCAAAAGAACACGTTTCTGCCTTTTTAGGGTCTGAAGAAGGGCAAAGTTTCCTAGATAAAGTTAAAGATTTCTTCTCAAGTATCATTGATTTTGTTAAATCTTTATTCAAGTAAAAAGAAGCTCGTCAGTGACGAGCTTCTTTTTTATACAAGTAACGGTAATTTCATAACAGCTTCTTCAACCGAACGAACAACATGATTTGCTTTCTCCTTCACATATGGATGAGCATGATGAAGAGTAAATGAATGCGGGGTTACTTCAAACATTGAAATGTCATTAAAAGAATCTCCAATGCAGGCAACTTCATTTGCTTCAATTTTTAAATGTTCCATTAGTCGCCTTAAAGCACTCCCCTTACTTACACCCCTTGGCATAATATCAACATAACGTTTACCTGATATAAAAACTTCCGCTTCACTGTGAAACGTATTTCGTAACTCTTGATCTAATACTACAATTTTCTCTTCTTCTCCAAATACAAATAATTTCGCTGGATGTACAGTCTTACCAAATTCTTCTTCTAACGCTTCTATTTCAGCAATATGTACCCCCATATACTCTTCAAAAGTATGATGATTTTCATTTTTTCTTTTTGTATATCGCTGCTCATTTGCACAAACAATATCTGCTAGTCCTTTGTTATGTATATATCGATATATTTCCTGGGCAACACTATCTTCAAAACTTGATTCATGAAATATTTTACCGTCCGGCAGTAACATTGTCGCCCCATTTAAACCTGTTGTGTAATACGGGAATGAAAACTTTTTTACGACTTCATCAATTCGGTGAGTAAAGCGGCCAGAGGCAAAACAAATATTTGTCCCTTTTTCAGCTAGCCAACAAAGTGCACGTTCATCTTCTTTTTGCATATCATTCACATTGTAAACGAGCGTGTCATCTAAATCACTTACAAATAATTTAATCATGTCCTCTTCCCCTTTCATACACAATATCTACTCTAAGTGTACACAAAAAATGTTTGGTTTTTGTTAAAAAAAAATAAATTTTCAATAAAAAAATAAACGGGAGCATAATCCCGTTTATTTTTGTCTTCTTACATTTTGAGGTCGCACAATACTAGGACGCACTTTTAAACTAGACATAGTTGGTCGGAGTAAAATTTTCGTTAACGCGCCCCAATCAAATGGTAGAAACGGCCATAAATACGGTGTTTGTAAACTTTTTATAGACGTTAAAAATAAAATCAATATCGTCATTCCAATTACAAACCCTATCTCATGGAAGAGACCTGTTAAAATAATTACAAACAATTTCCCAACCTTATTTCCTAGTCCTAATTCATAGCTCGGTGTTGCATATGCCCCAATCATCGAAACAGCTACATATAAAATAACTTCTGGTACAAACAACCCTACATCAATGGCAATTTGACCAATTAATATAGCAGAAATTAACCCCGCCGCAGACGATAACGACGTCGGAGTGTGAATGGCAGCCATTCTTAAAAACTCAAGTCCGACCTCTGCCATTAACACTTGTAATAAAATTGGTAAATGCGTCATCTTAGTCGGTCCAATAAAAGCAAGATTCGGTGGCAAAAGAGTTGGATCAAATACAAATACTAACCAAAATGGTAATAAAAATAACGAGAAAATAACACCTAAAAAACGTACCCAACGTAAAAATGTACCTACAGCTGGATTTTGTCTAAATTCTTCTGCATGCTGTAAATGGTGGAAATATGTTGTTGGAGTGATCATAGCACTTGGTGATGTATCAACAAGTACTAACACATGTCCTTCTAACAAATGGTTCGCTGCTACATCTGGCCTTTCTGTGTAGCGAATAAGCGGGAATGGATTATAACCTTGTTTGACTACAAATTCTTCCACCGTTTTATCCGCCATCGTAATCCCATCTACTTCAATATTATTTAATTCTTGTTTTATAATCTTCACTAAATCTGGATTTGCAACATCTTGTACATATGTAATACAAATATCGGTTTGTGATCTATCCCCTACTCGAACCATTTCATTTCGAAGACGTGGGTCGCGGATCCTTCTACGGATTAACGCTGTATTTACAACAATATTTTCAACAAAACCATCCCTTGCACCACGTACTACCTTTTCTGTATCTGGTTCTGTCGGTGTCCGCCCCGGATAACTACGAACATCAATTGCAAAAGCTTCCGTTTCACCTTCCACAAATATAACAATAAGCCCTGATAATACTTGGAGCATTACTTCATCCATCGTTTTTACTTTACTTACTTGTTGATGAATTAAACGATTCTCTAAAAGCTTTACTGTATCTTCTTCTACATCCCTTATTTCATTTGTATCCACCGCTTCTTCTAAAATAGGGATAATATAATTCGTATCACAAAGTCCATTTACAAATAACACACCAATTTCTTTGTTTAAAATTTGAAATTTACGAATACCAACATCATATGTGACACCCAATCCAACAGTTTGCTTTAAGTAATTTTCATTATCACTTAAAAAAGACGAAATCGGGATATTCACTTTTTTAGGCTTCGTCATAAAACCCACTCCTTTCCAAAATTAATTGAATTGCTTTTCTAGTAATAGGTGATCCTCGCTCCCATTCATCATTTCCACACATCTTGCCAATATCACCGACCCCCACAATGACTGGAACATTCAAATCATCTAAACAATAAATCGTATCCCCACTAATCCTGCCAATTTCACCATCTGGAAGTCCAAATTTATCAACACCGTATTCTGTTAAATTCCCATTCCGATCTACGCTTACATCTACACGCGCCCATTCCCAATGATGTGTATTAGATGCTACCGCTAAAATACCAAGTACATCAATTTGTTTATGTGTGGCTACATATTTTAAAGCCTTTTCACCAGATCCTTCTCCAATAAATCCACTGTCATCAAACATGACAAATACAGGGTCATATGGCGTTTGCATAATAAGCTCAACAACTTTCTTCCCTGTCAATTTGGTTGGATTACTTTGCGATGCTGAAATACACCTGCCCCCAAATTCCTTTGTTAACAGCTCAATTGTCCGCTTTGCATATTCATCTCCATCTGTTACCAAAACAACCCTTCGTCTCATTTGATTTATCCTTTCGGTTTACATATAAGTGCTACAAAAAATGAAAATAATATAGCTGCGGAAATGCCCGCAGACGTTAAACTAAACATGCCGATACCAATTCCTAAATACCCATGTTTTTCCGCCGCATGCATTGCTCCGTGTAATAGTGAATGTCCAAAACTTGTAATAGGGACTGTTGCTCCAGCACCTGAAAATTTTATAAGCTTATCATACAATCCGAATCCGTCTAAAATGGCTCCGACAACTACAAAACTTGCCATTAAATGGGCCGGTGTTAACTTTGCAAAATCTAACAATACTTGTCCAATTACACAAATCGCTCCTCCTACAAGAAATGCATATACAAAATCCACAATTCACTCTCCTTTAACTCTTTCAAACACAACACCATGCGCAATTGTTGGAATCGTTTCCTTTTGTTGCATCATCATTGGGCTCAATAAAGCCCCCGTTGCAACGACAAAAATGCGTTGTAAATTCCCTTTTTGCATTTCACGTAATAAGTGGCCGTATGTGACAACAGCGGAACAAGCACAACCACTGCCACCTGCAAACACTTCTTCTTGATTTGAATCATAAATCATTAATCCACAATCATTGTATATATGCCCAAGGTCATAACCTTCCTCAAGTAAAAGTTGTTTTGCAATTGGTGTCCCAACAGCCGATAAATCACCAGTAACAATCAAATCATAATCAGCTGCGCTTCTTCCTAAATCTTCAAAATGCTGTTGGATTGTATGAGCAGCAGCTGGTGCCATTGCCGATCCCATATCTAAAGGGTTCATAATTCCTAAATCTTGCACTTTTCCAATCGTAGCTGCCGTAATTTTAATTGCACTTTTTTCTTTGCTAATTAATATGGACCCTGCACCTGTAACAGTTGAATTTGCGGTTTCTGGCTTTTGTCCCCCATACTCTGTTGGATAACGAAATTGCCTTTCAGCCGTTGCATTATGACTACTCACCGTAGCTAAGACACGATTCGCAAATCCACCGTCTATAAATGCTGATCCAACTGCTAAAGTTTCCATTGACGTCGCACAAGCGCTAAACATTCCTAAAAAAGGAATCCCCCACTGACGCGCAACATAATTCGCTGTCACTGTTTGATTTAATAAATCGCCCGCTAAAAAGAAATCAATTTGTGATGTTTTTATATTCCCTTTTTGCACTGCTTGTTGCATTGAGTCTGACATTAATTTTCGTTCAGCAAGTTCCCAGTTTTCCTCTCCACAATGCAAGTCATTATATGAAATATCAAAATATTTTCCAAGAGGGCCTTCAGCTTCTTTCGGACCGACAGCAGTACCCGTTGCATTTACGTAAATATCATTTTGAAATACCCACGTTTGTTTTCCTGTCAACCTCATACTCGCCCCTCCTTTAAGACATAAAAATTTTAAAAGTATATCTTATTAATCCGATAATATATGCTCCAACAACGCCAAACACGATAACACTTCCTGCAAGCTTAAACATGTTTGTAGCAATCCCTAGAACAATCCCCTCACTCTTATGTTCTAGCGCAGCGCTCGCCATAGAATTTGCAAATCCTGTAACTGGTACTGCCGATCCTGCTCCAGCAAATTGACCGATTTTATCATATACACCACATCCTGTTAAAATCGCCGACAATAAAACAAGAGTTGCAACTGTCGGATTTCCTGCCTCTTGTTCACTAAAGTGAAAATAATGTATATAAAATTTCATCAATATTTCTCCGACTGTACAAATGAGCCCACCTACAAGAAATGCCTTCACACAATTTAGTAAATAGTTTGGCTTTGGATGGTACTCCTTCACTTTATTTATGTAATCATCTTTCAGTTTTCGGTTTGTCATTTATATATTGCCTCCTACTTTACGAAATAAATCCAGTGAAACAATGAGCCTATTACTTTGCCAAGTACAAGAGCAACGAGTAAAACAACAATTTTCCCCTCTACCCCGACTCGTTTCGCTAAAATAGGTAAAACATTTAATACTTCCGTTAATGCCGCAGCAAGCATTCCAATGAATGTACCACAAAATAAACCTAATATTACAAGCCAATATTGCGATGTTTGAAATGTAATGTTTTTCAAACTACACCAAGCCCCAGTTAAAGTTCCCGCAATGACAGCCCACTCAAAATATTGAATATGCTTTCCACTTCTCGTTAATTGAGCTAAACGAGGGATTATACCAAGTACAGCCAAAAAGGCAACATATCCGCTACCTACTGCAATCCCGCCAGCTAAACCAATTAATATAACAAACCCACATTCAATCATCGGCAAGCTGTTTCGTGTTATCCTTGTTTTCATTAACAATTACATATTGATCAAGCGACTGTTGATATTGAAACATCTCAACTTCTAACGGACTCGGCTCTTCATTAATTCGCTTTTGAAATACATGATTAAAAAATAAAACCATACCTAATCCAAGACCTACTGAATAGGGAACTTGAAATAATAGTGGTTGCTCCTTAAACTCTCCAGTAATCATGTAATATAACCGCTGGTGTACTTGTTGCATACTTACATCCTCATGGAAATAAATGATCGCAAGGGCCGCCCCAATGAACAACAACAACCATACAAGCCCAAAGAAAATTGGGGGCACTTTCTTTTTTTCATATATAATTTCAACAAGAGTTTGTCCAGAACCTAGTAAATTAATTTGTACATGAGATGCTTTTTGTTGAATAATTTCAATTACTTTCATAACATCAATTACAACATGCGTCTTATCATGTGCTGTTACGTTGTAAACTATTTCATTTTGTAAAGACTCAACTACAAAAGAATCTCCTGCAAGTTGAGCGACATCACTCAGCTTTATTTCATACGCAGGAGAAATTTTTAAACGATTGCGCATTTTAATATAAATCGTTCCTTCCAATTTTCATTCACCCCTTCACTCTTCCTCGTAGTTGTAGTATGGTTATTGAATTTTTTTCTAATACAATTTTTTCATAAAAAAACATCTGTACCGTTTCGGTACAGATGTTTTTAGCTTATGCCTTTTTCTTAAATAAATTTGCGATACTTAATGCAAGTCCTCCCCAAATGACTACGATACCAATAACCATCATCATGATCGCTGATCCACTCATCATGAAACACCTCGATCTTTCCATTCTTTTTCAAGCTGGGCAGAATCTGAATGTATTTGTGCATTCCATTTTTTCAAACCAATGACTAGTGCGACTAGAAGGAATGCTGCCGCTATCGACCAACCATATGTTACAACAAATTCCGTCGGATAATCTCCGTAGTTCTTTTTAATATTTTGGATTACACCATCAATTAACATATACCCTAATATGAGTGGAGTAATAACGAGTAAACTAACTCTCCAAAACGTTCCTAATTTTATATCAGATACAAAGTTAGCATGATTTTGGTAAATAGGTAGACGGCGCAAGATAAGACCTATCGTAACCACTTCAGCTAGTGCAATTGTAATTAATCCAAAATTATTAGCGAAATAATCAACAACATCTAGAAACATAAGCCCACCACGTGTTGCAAAAACAAGAGAAACTAACACGAGAAGTGTTCCCATAATTCCAATCGTCTTTTGACGACTCAAACTAAATTTTTCAGATACAGCCGCAAAGCATACTTCCGCAAGTGAAATGAGTGATGTAATTCCAGCAACAGTTAACGATAAGAAAAATAATACTCCAAATAACGGTGACATCGGTAATTCATTAATAATTTGTGGGAATACTACAAACGCAAGCCCTACGCCAGCACTCGCAACTTTATCAACTGGTACCCCCATGTTATTTGCCATAAATCCAAGAGCAGCAAAAACTCCAATTCCAGCTAATAATTCAAATCCTGAATTTGCAAACCCTGTAATAAAAGCATTATTTGTTGTATCTGAGTTTTTCGGTAAATAACTAGAATACGTAATCATAATTCCGAATGCTAGAGATAAACTAAAGAAAATTTGTCCATAAGCAGCAAGCCATACTTTCCCATCAAAAATACGACTCCAGTCTGGTTTAAAGAATGCATCTAACCCTTGCATCGCACCTTCCATCGTCACTGCACGAACAACGATAATTAAAAACATAACAACTAATAAAGGAATAAAAATGCGGTTAACAACTTCGATTCCTTTTTTAACGCCTTTGAATGCAACGCCAAGCACAATAATCCAAACGAGAGCTAACGGAATTAATACTTCTGGCACAAGCCCCCCAAATTGCCCTGGTTTATCTGCAACATGTAAATATTCTTTAAATAAAAATGATTGCGTGTCTTTCCCCCACGCTCCAGTAATTGCAAAATACGTATACGAAATAGACCAAGCGATAATTACTGCATAATATGTTGAAACGATAAACGTTACACACATTTGCCACCATCCAATAAATTCAGCACGTGGATGAATACGGAAGAATGTAAGTGGTGCAGAACCACGATGACGATGCCCAAGAGCGAATTCGAATGCTAGCAATGAAATACCAGTCGTTAATAATGCAAATAAGTACGGTAAAAAGAATGCACCTCCTCCATTTTCATACGCTGTATAAGGAAAACGCCATATGTTTCCTAATCCAACGGCTGAGCCGACCGCTGCGAAAATAAATCCAGCCCTCGTTCCCCATTGTTGCCTCGTTTCCATGTTTCCTTCCCCCTTTATGACAAGTTCATACTTGGATTATATTTTAAATTAACTAAATTATCAATAAATTCTGTTAATTTTTGCGAAAATTAACAACTCCCTCCTATTAAAGTCATAAAAAAATCGAATAGACAGTTATTCATCTATTCGATCTTTCATCTGTTTTAATATTTTCTTTTCAAGTCTTGAAACTTGTACTTGCGAAATACCTATGCGCTCTGCTACTTCTGATTGGGTTTGATCTTTATAATAGCGCAAATATACAATAAGACGTTCTCGTTCATCTAATTCTCTAATTGCTTCTTTTAAAGCTATTTTATCAAACCATTTCGTTTCAGATTGATCTGCAATTTGATCTAAAATAGTAATAGGGTCTCCATCATTTTCATACACGGTTTCATGTATCGATGAAGGAGGACGACTCGCTTCTTGCGCCAGAACAACTTCTTCAGGCGTTAGTTCTAGCGCCTCTGCTACTTCATTAATCGTTGGAGCCCTTCCGAATTCTTTCGAAAGCTCGTCTCTCATCTTTCGAATTTTGTTGCCTGTTTCTTTTAAAGATCTACTTACTTTCACTGATCCATCGTCACGTAAAAATCGTTGAATTTCTCCAATAATCATTGGAACTGCATATGTTGAAAATTTCACGTCGAAAGATAAATCAAATTTATCTACCGATTTTAAGAGCCCAATACATCCAATTTGAAATAGATCGTCTGGTTCGTATCCTCGATTCAAAAAACGCTGTACAACCGACCATACTAGACGCATATTACTTTGAACAATCGTATCTCTTGCTTGTTGATCTCCACCTTGACTTTTTTGAATTAACGCTTTTAGCTCGTGGTCCTTTAACTGAGGTTTCTTCTTCTCATTTTTGACCTCTATGTCCATAGGCTATTCTCCTTAATTGCATAGAGCGTTACTATTTGATAAGTATTTTGTCAAATGGATTGTTGTCCCGAAAGATTCGTTTGAAATAACTTCTACTTCATCCATAAAATTTTCCATGATAGTAAATCCCATTCCGGAACGCTCTAATTCAGGTTTAGTTGTAAAAAGGGGTTGTCTTGCCTCATCTAAATTAAAAATGCCAATCCCTTCATCTCGAATCGTGAGTTTCACCATTGCCTCTTCCAAAATTACAGAAATATAAACAGTACCTTCTGCATTTCCTTCGTATCCATGAATAATTGCATTTGTAACCGCTTCTGACACAACAGTTTTAATCTCCGTTAGCTCATCCATCGTTGGATCTAGTTGCGCAATGAATGCTGCCACTGTAACGCGAGCGAATGATTCATTTTGACTTAATGCTGAAAATTGAAGGTTCATTTCATTTCTCATTTATGCCACCCCCAACGTCGCGAGCGCGTGCGCTTCACTTTCTTCTAAGCGAACAATTTTGAATAAGCCCGACATTTCAAATAAACGCTTAACAGGCGGTGAAATTGCACAAACAACCATTTCTCCACCTAATCCCTTTACATGCTTATATCGGCCTAATATCACACCTAAACCAGAACTATCCATAAACGATAAGTTCTCTAGGCTCAAAACAATGTGATGAACACCATGTGTCTCAATCATATCTGTCACTTTCGTTCGCAACTCTTCAGCAGTATGATGATCTAATTCACCCGCTAGTCTCACACATAGGACGTCACGTTTTACTTCTAATTGCATGGAAAGACTCACACGATTTCCTCCTTATGCTCAAACTTTACTCATTTACATACATAAAGATTTTCGTGATACAACATAAGAATCCTTCCTACTGACAAAAGAAGAACTATTTCGCCATAAAGTGAAACCATTCAACAATTATTTACTTACATACGAATAGAAAAGCGGCAAAATGTTTGCCGCTATTTTGATGTTGAAAACATCCCAAAACTTCTTTTAAATAACTCCCACCAGCTTGCTGCAGCAACATCTTCTTTTGCTACGATTGTTTGTTTTAATAAAACCTCTTTATCTTTTTTAATAACAAGCGTGCCAAGTGCATCACCTTTTTTAATCGGTGCTTTCACTTTCTTTTCAGCAATTACTTCTTGCTTTACTTTGTCCATATTTTCGCCCTTCTTCATAAGAAGAGACACATTATCTGATGCAACTAAATCTACTTTTTCTTTTTTACCTTTTCCTACTTGTACAGTCTTAATTTTTTCACCGCGCGTATACATTTTCTTCGTCATATATTGACCAAATGCATAATCAAGAAGCTTCGTCACTTGATTGTTCCGTTCTTTAGATGTAGGTGCTCCCATAACAACTGAAATAACACGCATGCCATTTTTTTCAGCCGATGCTGTTAAGCAATATTTTGCTTCTGTTGTAAAGCCCGTTTTTACACCATCTACTCCAGGATAAAAACGCACTAACTTATTCGTATTGACGAGCCAAAACTTCTTATCCGTATCTTCTCGTAAGTAATCTTCGTATTTACCTGTGTATTTGCGAATAAGTGGATACTTCATCAATTCTCTCGCCATTATAGCCATATCATTTGCTGTAGAATAATGATCTTTAGCCGGGAGACCTGTCGGGTTTTGAAAATGTGTATTTTTCAACCCTAAATCTTTCGCTTTTTTGTTCATCATATTTACAAATCCTTCTTCTGAACCAGCGATATGCTCTGCTACTGCAACAGATGCATCATTTCCAGATGCAATGGCAATACCTTTTAGCATTTCATTTACGGTCATCTCTTCCCCAGGTTCTAAAAAGATTTGTGATCCACCCATTGAAGCTGCATGTTCACTTGCTCTAACTTTATCGTTTAGTTTTAGTTTTCCTTTTTCAACTTGTTCCATAATTAATAGCATTGTCATAATCTTTGTCATACTAGCAGGTGGTAACTTTTCATTCGGATTTTTATCAAATAAAACTTTACCTGTATCTTGCTCAATTACGATTGCTGACGATGCTTGCTCCGCTAACTTCGGCGCGGTTTCTTCTGTTTTCTCCTGCTTCGTTTTCTCAGATTGTGCAAAACTAACTGAAGTACCAGAAAGCAATAACATGAAACAAACAAGTATTCCAAAAACTCGCTTCATGACTAACCCTCCATTCTATATCAGACCTATTTTTTCCAATTTATTATTTTTTAATACCATATTCTTCTATTTTTTTCAGTTGACAAACACATTCATACCCTATATTGTATTAAGTGTATTACGCATAGTAGTACACTTAATACATATGAGGAAGGAGACATTGCTCTTGCATATTCAACTTGATCCAAGAAGCAACACTCCGATATGGGAACAAATTGTTCAAAATATAAAAGAACTCGTATTAAAAAACATGTTAGCTCCAAGTGATAAACTTCCTTCTGTACGCGAGCTCGCTTCATTACTTGTTATAAATCCAAATACAGTGAGTAAAGCGTATCAAGAATTAGAGCGACAAGGGATTATTGAAACGTTACGAGGAAAAGGAACATTTGTATCTCAATCGATTACCCCAACATTAGACGAAAGGAAAATCGCTATGGTTGAAAAGCAATTTCATCAATTATTACTAGAAGCCTCTTATCTTGGGATTACGAAAGATAAAATTCATGATTGGATAGATTCATACTATAAAGAGATTGGAGGAAATATGGATGCTGAAAGTGACAAGTTTGAAGAAAACAATTGATAATCAAACGATTTTAGACGATGTTTCTTTCACATTACAAAAAGGTAGTATCGTCGGATTACTCGGAAGAAACGGTGCGGGGAAAACAACTTTATTACGAACGATGATCGGCATTTTAGACCCAGATGAAGGCACGGTTACATATGAAGATACAGATATTCATATGCATCCTGAAATGAAACAAAAGGTCGTATATGTCCCAGATTCTACTAACATACTGAACGGATATACAGTAAAAAAAATCGTGAAATTTTATAAAGCAGTTTATACAGCATTTGATGAATCATATTTCTACGAACTGCTTGAACTTTTTAACTTACCAAACAAGCGGATTCGTAGTTACTCAAAAGGAATGAAAGCGCTGCTTGCGATCATTTTAGCCGTTGCTACAAAAGCAGAGTATATCATTTTAGATGAACCGACAAATGGGCTCGATCCTATCGTTAAAAGACAGATTTTGCAGTTTCTCGTTGGAGAAGTTGCAGAAAAAGAGATTACCATTTTCATCTCAACTCATCATTTAGATGAAGTGGAACAAATTGCAGATACAATCATTATGTTAAAAGGCCATACCGTGGCATCTATTACTTCACTTGATGATGCAAAATCACGATTTGCAAAAATACAAGTAGCTTATGAACGGTCATTACCTCAAAAACTAGAAAACTTAAGCAATATTAAAATATTAAATCAAACAGGAAAAGTATTTACGATTTTAATCGAAGGAAATGTTGCTACAACGCTTGAAAAGTTTTATAAAGAGCAACCAATACTTATTGAAGAGTTAACAATGTCACTTGAAGATGTCTTCGTTACGATACTTGAGGAGGATGGGTATGTTTCATAAGGCACTATGGATGTGGAATTGGAAACGCGGGAAATATGCTGTATTACTCTTTTTCTTGAGTACACTTTATCTTTTATCTTTCGGATACTATAAAGCAGCTCAGCAGCAACTTGCTAATTATTATGAACTCTCAGAAAAGGGGACTTTCTATTACTATTATGCTTTTTTGTCAAATACAGGTAATAGTTTTTGGCTAACTATTCTTATTATTTGTTTAGCTTGTCTATTAATAGGTTGGGAACGTAGCAACCAATCTATTACCCTACTTATGGAAATGCCATTTACAAGAAAAGATATTTTCTTCTCTAAATGGGCTTTCGGTTCACTATGGATTATAGGGTCTCTCCTTGTAAACTGGATCCTTATGTACATTATTTATAGAACAACCATTCATTTTGAGTATCAAACATTCAGTCCATTTCATCGATACTTTCTTTATGCAATTGTTTCTTATGTTGCAGTCTATACAGCTGCATTATGTATCGGTACTTTTACTGGGAGCATTGTTTCACAAATCGCTTTTTGTATTCCATGGCTACTAATGGGACTTACATTTACTCCATTATCGTACAATTTTACAATAAACCATTTACAGGCTACAGATACTACAAATACCAACTTGTATCACCAGCTTGATGAAATCAATCGAAAAACAAATATAGTTGCACCAATATATAATTTCGCGATCTATTACCAATATAATCCTGAATCGCGCAAAAAAGAAAATGACCCAACTACTTTAAGAGATCCAGCATCTTATACGTATTATTCGGCTAAATCAGTGTTAGTCCCTATTTTGTATACAATATTTTACTTACTACTTGGCTCATTTTTATATACACGATCGCCTAATGAAAACACTCAAAAGATATTTATTTTCCAAAAACATTTACGAATATGGATATGGGGAACAACCATTTACTTTGCATTACTAGGTGGCTATAAAATAAATCAATTTAGTTTCTTATTTAACTACTATATCGGTTTGTTTCTCGCTGGAATCATTACTTATATTGTATTATCACGCCTAACAAATTATAAAGTTTTTTAAAGGAGAGATCCTATGTTTCAAAAAGCACTATGGCTAAGAACGTATCAACAAAGTAAATATGTTTTATGGCTCTTTTGGTTCGTTAGCTTATACAATTTGTCATACAAATACTATTTGGCATCGATTGAACAACAATACCTTCTAAAGATGCAAAAAGAAGGGGAATATGTATATCATTACAATTTTGGTTTATTACTTATGGACCCTGTCATCTTTCAAGGTGGTGCACTTATCATTCTAGCCTGTACGTTAATAGGTTGGGAAAGGCAAAATAACTCCATCGATTTTCTTTGGTCTATGCCTTTTAAACGTTCACACCTTTTTATGACAAAATGGTTGTTTGGTATTTGTAACATTGTAGCAGCTGTTAGTATAAACTGGGGACTATTTGCTATTATGAAAAAGTTAACTTTTCATAATAAATATCAAGTATTTTCCCCATTCCATTCTTATTTTATATACATGTTAATTGTATTAATTGCTATTTATACACTTGCCTTATGTATAGGGACAATAACTGGGAATCTTATCTCGCAAGGACTTCTCACTGCAGCTATATTCATATTCCCATTATTACTTCCAACACTTATCTCAGGAGTCATCGCTGTCCACTCAAATATTGACTTTCATGAGAACAATGGCAATATGCATCGGGTTATGGAAAACATGCGGATTTCTGGTCCGGCAGAAAATTTTACTATTCGCTTTGATTACGATCCACAAAGTTCTTATATTGATGATAATGGAGTGCGTCATAACGAACCCAACTTTACAAAAATCCCTTCAGCAAAATTATTGATTGCACCTATTATATATATCATTATTTTGTTACCACTCAGTTTATATTTATATGTTCGTTCAGTCAACGAGCGAAATGGAAGTTTCTTACTATATCCGAAGTTTCAAAACATAGTTATGAGCCTTGCTATTTTCTTTATAGGAATAGTTGGTGGTTTAGTCTTGGGGAGAGACAAATCATTACTGAATTTTTACATTGGATTTTTCGTGACGAGCATAATTACCTACTTCCTTCTACCTAAAATATTAAAATGGAAAGTCTCTTGGAATTTCAAATAAAATAACCTCCTCTTCTTGAGGAGGTTATTTCACATTCTCTCTTCTTTTCCCATACTCTTTTTCTTGCTTCGTTCCAAATCCGTCACCATTTGCTACGATTTGATCTGTTGGAGCAACTATACTTTCAGCAATTCTCCATTCTCCCCCTTGTTGAATAAACACTTGCATAAAATAATTCATTCCATTTAACTGATACGGATTTTCTTTTTTCACTTCATAACGAGCTGCAACATAATACACTTGAACATTTTCAGCCTCAAACTTAGCAATATATTGTGATAATCTCGGGATGTACTGTGATGCTTTCTGAAGTGGAAGTTGTTTTACTTTTACAAGAGAAGACTTTGTCACATTGCTTATCGTATCTTCATGCCGCATGTTATCACTATGATGAAATAAAATGGCATTCTGCATAGAACGAATCCATAGTTTTGAATATAAAACAGGTTGCTTATTTGAAATATGTTGTAATTCTTTTTGAACGACATGAATTGGCGTTGCGGCATCCACGAACTTATTAAAGCAGAACATACTTCCAATCATAATGAAAAGCGTAAAAATACGTTTCATAATTTTTCACTCCGATTCTTTTTAATTAAAGTATTGGAGTTTCAAAATATTTTTATTCAAAAGAAAAAGGATAGGAAAGCTTTCGCTTCCTATCCTCATTTATTATAATACGCGGCCAAATAATTCTAATACCATTTCTATTTCTTGGTCGCTCCAACCTTTAAATCTCTCTTTATAGTATTCCTTACGCACAGCTTCAAGTTTTTCAGTTACTTCTCTTCCGTGTTCTGTAATTTCTAAGTACACGATACGACGGTCTGAATTTGAACGCTTTCTTTCTACAAACCCTTTTCGTACGAGACGATCTGTAACAGCTGTAATATGACTGGAGGTTACGTTTACTTCACTCGCAATTTGCGAAGCCATCTGTGGACTGTTTAAAAATAACGCACGTAATACAGAAAATTCATTATATGGCATATGTTCTGCAAAGCGTGTATTAATATCATTTTGTAATAAACGTATCATCTTTCGAAATGATGCGGATAAATCTAAAATCAGTGTTTCTCTTTTTTCGTTCACTAGCCTCGTCCCTTTTTTATCATATTTACACATATTATAATCTATAAATACCTATGTTGTATATGCTTTCTTTCCTCAACATTCTCATTTATGTAACTTTTTTCATATAAATTTCTTTTTTGTTCACACATATACATATAAAAAGGATGGTGATGGAAAATGCAGGGTGGAATGAATCCTTATTTACACAACGTACGCACAGCTAATACTGGTAAAGAAGCGACTATTACTGTACAAGGTGAAGGTGTTGTCAAAGCGAAACCAAATGTTGTTCTATTAACACTTGGCATTCGAACTGATAGTAAAAATGTGAAACAAGCGCAAGAAGAAAATGCAGTACAATCAAAACAATTGCTGGATGCACTTAAACAGCTTGGTATTGCTGATAAAGATATAGAAACGATTTCTTATACGATCACTCCTCAATACGAGTATGTAAATGATAAAGCGTTACTACAAGGATATCGTGTGGAACATTTGTATGAAATTACCGTTTTAAATGTACAAAAAGCAGGGGAAGTATATGATATAGCCGTTTCAAATGGAGCAAACGTAGCAAAAGGTTTACGTTTTCGAATATCTCATCCAAATAAATATTATGAGCAAGCTCTTATTCAGGCTCTGCATCAAGCGGTAGAAAAAGCTCGTGCTATTGCGAGTACATACAATTTAAATATTAATCCTGTCCCCCTCTCACTCGTTGAAGAATCTGCTCAATTACCACGGGAGATTGCTTCCTATGCTACTTTGCATGCACAAACAGCTCCACCTATTCAATCGGGAGAATTAGAAATCATTTCAACTATACGGGCTATTTTTACGTATTTATAAATAATTTCGTTTATAAGTAAACGTTATCATTTTCGTTGTTGTAAAAACATGATGTTCTGATATAATAAAGGACGGTGAGCTCTTACAAAAGAGATATCACGGGTGGGAGAGGGATATGAAAAAGAAGGTTTAACATGAAAGGAATACTTGAAAGAACATTTAAATTAGGCTTACACGAAACATCACCAAAACAAGAAGTTTTAGCTGGAGTTACGTCATTTTTCACAATCGTATATATTATGATTGTAAATGCGTCAATCTTATCGGATGCCGGCATTCCACTTGAAGCTGGAATTTTAGCAACTGTTTTCAGTTCATTTGTCGGATGTCTGCTCATGGCATTTTGGGCAAATGCACCTGCTATTCTTGTCCCAGGTATGGGTGTAAATGCATTCTTCACGTACACAGCTGTGCATACGCTCGGTTTAACTTGGCAAGAAGCATTAGCAGCTGTCTTTATCTCTGGTATTATTTTTGCAATTGCTGCGTTTACACCAATTGCTCGCGTGCTTTCAGTATCGATTCCAAAGTCATTAAAGGAAGCTATTACTGTCGGTATCGGATTGTTTTTAGCATTTATCGGATTGCAAAAAGGTGGTTTAGTCGTTTCGAATCCAAATACTGCTGTTGCAATGGGGAAATTAAGTAATCCTGTCGTTCTTGCGACATTGCTTACTCTTATCGTTGCACTTGTATTATTTATTCGTAACGTACGTGGAAACTTTTTATGGACGATTGCAATAGGAACTGGTATTGCATGGCTATTTGGTCTTGTTGATACGAGTCAAATGGGAAATAGTTCATTCTCATTCGCTAATTACGGCGATGTGTTTGGAGCTATGTCATTTGGGAAACTTTCTTCCTTACCGTTTTGGATTGCAACATTCTCCTTAAGCATGGTGCTTATTTTTGAGAACATGGGACTTCTGCACGGTTTATTAGAAGATGACCGCAAATTCCCACGTGCTTACCAAGCCAATGCGATTTCAGCAATGACATGTGGTCTATTTGGCACAAGTCCTACCGTTTCAACAGTAGAGAGTGCCGCAGGTATTACAGCAGGCGGAAAGACAGGTCTGACGTCTATCGTTACTGGGATGTTATTCTTTGCATCACTGTTCGCTCTTCCGTTTGTCAAATTAATTCCTGATAGTGCCATTGCACCAATCTTAATTATTATTGGCGGTCTGATGATTACAAGCATTCAACAAATTCCTCTGAACGACTTTTCAGAAGGATTTCCAGCGTTTTTAATTATCGTTATGATCCCGCTCACATATAGTATCGCTGATGGCATTGCGTTCGGATTTATTGCTTACCCTATCTTAAAAGTTGCACTTGGAAAGCGTAAAGAAGTCGCACCATCTATGTATATCGTTACATGCCTATTCTTAGCCATGTTTGTATTACATGCTATTGGTTAAATAAAAAAACACCGAGGTGAATACCTCGGTGTTTTTTTATTTAAACCATCCTTTTTTATAAAACCAGGCCATCATTCCGCCACCAATTAACGCCATTAACAACAAACAAATAAAATAACTATACTTCCCACCAAGCTCTGGCATATGTGAAAAGTTCATTCCATATACTCCTGCAATAAATGTTAGTGGCATGAAAATAGTAGAGAAAACAGTTAATGTTTTCATAATGTTATTCATATGATGTGAGTTTAATGAAAAGTAGCTATCCCGAATATCTGCCGTCAACTCTCGGCTCGCTTCAATCATTTCAGTTAATTTAAGCAAATGGTCATGTATATCTTTAAAGTAAATCTCATGATCACTTATGCCGTAAAAACGAGTTGAATTTAAAATACGATACAATAAATCACGCATCGGAATAATTGTCCGCCTTAGCTTAGATAAATCCGCACGTATATCAAATACCTCTTCTAACACGCTTCCTGCTGTCTCACCCGTTAAATTATCATCAATCGCATTTAAATGGTCTTCAATGTAATAAACAGGTGCGAAATAGTCATCTACAATTTGGTCAATAATTGTATGTGCCACATGCAAAGGACCTTTCTTAATACGTTTTTTTTCGCCAAGTGTTTTCCATACTCTTTCGATTGCATTGTTATGAGAAAAATGGAAAGAAACAATATAACGATCACTAATAAATAAATCGATTTCATGCGGTTCTAATCCATCCTCACCAAATCCATGGAGAACTAAAAAATTATATCCATCATAAAAATCAACCTTTGGCCTCTGTACATATTCTATACAGTCTTCAATTGCAAGGGGATGGAACTTAAAATGGTCTTGCAAAATATATGTATACTCTTCTTTCGTTGGCTTATATAAATCTAGCCAATACCATACAATATGGTCTTTCGTTGTTTCTTCTAGCGAAACGTCATATAATACTTCATCTGTTTTTGTTACTGCACATATTCTAATCATAATTTCACCCATTATTATTATAAACAAAAAATAGTAAAAAAAGCCAAGGAGAAATCTCCTCAGCCTTTTTTTATCCCATATTAACGTACAGTAAGACCCCTACCTCAACATTCAGCGAAAGCAAAGAAGTTAGGTCTGGGATCAACTGCTCATAAACGCCCGGTTAGTGAAGGGTAATAATCAGTGGGGATAAAGCCCACGCTGATTAAAGTTTCACTTTATTACTTCGTTACAATTCCGTGTACTAAAGTTGGTGCATCTACGTGTTCTTTAGAGATTTTCATGTTCTCATAAATTTTCGCTTTTACATCTTCAACATTTTCACGGTTTGCGTAAATCGTAACAAGGGAGTCACCTTTTTTCACGCTATCCCCTACTTTTTTACGAAGCATTAAGCCAACTGCTAAATCAATTTCAGATTCTTTCGTTGCACGTCCTGCTCCTAAAAGCATTGCTGCTGTTCCGATTTCATCTGCAACGATTTCCGATACATAACCGTCTTCTTTCGCTTCTACTTCAATTTTAAATTGTGCTTGTGGCAATTTAGAAGGATCATCAACAACAGATGCATCTCCGCCTTGTGCTGATAAAAACGTTTTAAAAGATTCTAACGCTTTACCGTTGTTCATCACTTCAATTAACTTTTCACGCGCATCTTCTAAAGATGAAGCTTGCCCAGCAAGGTATACCATTTGACTTCCAAGTGTTAAACATAACTCTTCTAAATCTTTCGGTCCCTTACCTTGTAATGTATCAATTGCTTCTTGTACTTCTAATGCGTTACCAATAGCCTCACCAAGTGGTTGACTCATATCAGAAATAACAGCCATCGTATTACGGCCAACGTTATTACCGATACGTACCATTGCTTCTGCTAAACGTTTTGCATCTTCATCTGTTTTCATAAATGCACCTGCTCCAGTTTTCACATCAAGAACAATTGCATCTGCACCAGCAGCAATTTTTTTACTCATAATCGAGCTTGCAATAAGCGGAATTGAGTTTACTGTTGCTGTTACATCACGAAGTGCATACAATTTTTTATCAGCAGGTGTTAAGTTTCCACTTTGACCGATAACAGCAATTTTATTTTCATTTACAAGACGCATGAATTCATCATTTTCAATTTCCACATGGAATCCTGGAACTGCTTCTAATTTATCAATTGTGCCACCAGTATGTCCTAAACCACGCCCAGACATTTTCGCAACTGGTACACCTAAAGCAGCTACTAATGGACCTAATACAAGTGTCGTTGTATCACCAACTCCACCTGTTGAATGCTTATCTACTTTTACCCCTTCAATGGCTGATAAGTCAATTGTATCACCGCTATTTACCATTGCCATCGTTAAATCTGCACGTTCTTGATCATTCATATCTTGGAAGAAAATTGCCATTGCAAGTGAACTTACTTGATAATCAGGAATATCACCATTTGTATATCCTTCAACAATAAAGTTAATTTCTTCTGTCGTTAATGCTTGTCCATCACGTTTTTTTGCAATTAGGTCCACCATTCTCATTGTGAGGTCACCCCTTCATTTGTTTTACGATAGCTTTTACTAATGCTAAGAAGTTTGCTTTGACACGTTCTGTCGTTTCAATTACTTCATCATGGTGAAGTGGCTGATCTAAAATACCAGCTGCCATGTTTGAAATACAAGAAATACCTAGTACTTTCATACCAGCATGACGAGCTACAATTACTTCAGGTACTGTTGACATACCAACTGCATCTCCACCAAGTGTACGAAGCATACGAATTTCAGCAGGTGTTTCATATACAGGACCTGTCATTCCAACGTATACACCTTCTTGTACTTTAATGTTTAAGTCTGCTGCAACTTGTTTCGCCATTTCGCGAAGTTCTGTCGTATATGATGTAGACATATCAGGGAAACGTACACCCATTTCAGAATCATTTGGTCCGATTAATGGATTCGTACCCATGAAGTTAATGTGATCTGAAATTAACATAAGGTCACCTGGCTCGAACGATGTATTTACACCACCAGCCGCGTTCGTTACAACAACAGTTTCTACACCTAACTCTTTCATAACACGAACTGGGAATGTTACTTTTTGCATGTCATATCCTTCGTAGAAATGGAAACGTCCTTGCATTGCTACTACTGTTACACCTTGAAGTGTACCGAATACTAATTGACCTGCATGTCCTTCTACAGTTGATACTGGGAATTCAGGAATTTCGCTGTAAGGCACTGTTACCGCATTTTCGATTTCATCTGCTAATACGCCTAGTCCAGATCCAAGGATTAGTCCTACTTGTGGTGTTTCTTGAAATTTCTCTTTTAAGTATGAAGCTGATTTTGTAATAAGTTCACGATTCATTTGTTTATCCCCCTATTTCTTTAGCTCGTTTAAGAAGCTTGTTCCGTATTCTGGCATTTTCACACCGAAGTTTTCTGCTACAGTTGCACCAATATCAGCAAATGTTTGACGAAGTGGTAATTCTTGTCCGCCTTCTTTCATGCTTGGGCTATATGCTAATAACGGTACATATTCACGTGTATGATCAGTACCAGGATGTACTGGATCATTACCATGGTCTGCTGTAATTAATAATAAATCATCTTCTTTTAGTTTTTCGAATACTTCTGGAAGACGTGCATCATATTCTTGCAGTGCTTCTCCATATCCTTGTGGATCACGGCGGTGACCAAATAATGCATCAAAGTCAACTAAGTTTAAGAAGCTAAGACCTGTAAAGTCCATGTTTAATGTATCTACAAGCTTATCCATTCCATCCATATTAGACTTCGTACGAAGTGATTCCGTTACCCCTTCACCATCATAAATATCAGAGATTTTACCGATAGCAATAACATCATAATCGCTATCTTTTAATTCATTCATTACTGTGCGACCAAATGGCTTTAATGCATAGTCATGACGATTTGGTGTACGTGTGAATTTCCCTGGTTCTCCAACGAATGGACGAGCGATAACACGACCTACCATGTACTTCTCATCTAGTGTTAATTCACGTGCAATTTTGCAAATTTCATATAACTCATCAAGTGGTACTACTTCTTCGTGTGCTGCAATTTGTAGTACGCTATCTGCAGAAGTGTAAACAATTAAAGAGCCTGTTTCCATTTGCTCTTGACCAAGTTCATCAAGAATCTCAGTTCCAGAAGCTGGCTTATTACCGATAATTTTACGGCCTGTTTTTTCTTCTAATTCATCAAGTAATTCTTTCGGGAATCCTTCAGGGAACACTTGGAATGGTGTATCAATGTAAAGGCCCATGATTTCCCAGTGTCCTGTCATTGTATCTTTACCAGTAGATTTTTCTTGCATCTTTGTGTAATATCCAAGTGGTTTCTCTACTTTAGAAATACCTTTCATTTCACGAATGTTACCAAGACCTAATTTCACCATGTTTGGCATTTGTAATCCATTCATATGTTCAGCAATGTGACCAATTGTGTCAGAACCTAGATCACCAAATTGTTCAGCATCTGGTGCTTCACCGATTCCTACAGAGTCCATTACGACTAGGAATATACGTTTATATTTATTCATAACTGCGACCTCCTATAAGTTCAGTTCTACTTCTTGTAGTATGTTCAAAACGCTATAAAGTGAAACTGTTATTCATAAGAATTCTCTTTCCTTCTCATTGTCAAACAGTACTTCTTTAAATCATTCTCTAACCTATTTCGTTTTACTTGAAACGACTCAAAAACATTTCTAGTTTTTTCTAAGTCAGATGTCAGACATCTGATATTGATATCATAACATGTTTACGCTTTCTTTTTAATACATTTTCGTAGAATTTCTTATTTTATTCACACTTCTATTGTAATCCATTCGGCGAAGAAGTGCTAATTATTTTATGATTTATTTCTTCATATAAAAATAAAAAGTAGCTCTAAAGAGCTACTTTTTATTTTACTTCTACTGTTTCTTCTTTATGTTCATGCAGTTCGCCTTTTCTTACATGTACTTTCACTTTGTAAGCACCGTTTTCTTTGAAAGTATGTTTACTTTCATACTCTCCTTTATTCCCTTCTTTTGCTGGAATAAATTCGTGCTTTTCAACGCCATCTTTCCAAATCTCAAGTTGCACTTCAGCACCAGTTAACGCTTCTTCTTTTTGCTTTAAATGAACTTTCATCGTTGATTCAGCATTTGCTTTTATGTCACCAGCCATAAGATGAATCATTGTGTCACTTTTATGATCACCATGTGCCTCTTCTTTTTTCGCATCTTCTACTTTTGCGTTTCCTACAGCGACTTTTACTTCTGGCATTACATGCATTTCACGTGCATTTGTATGAGCGATAATATGATATACGCCATCCGTTTCGAATGTTTTCTCTACTGCATAAACACCTTTTCCTTTATGCTTACCATTTAACATCTCGTGTTTTTCGTCACCAGTTTTCCAAATTTCAAACTTTACGTCATCAGCATCTGTTACTTTTTCTTTTCCTTGTGTAACAAGTGCTTGTACTTCTGTTTTTTCACCTGGTTTAATTTCTTTCGGATTTGTTTGGACTGCTACTTTTACAGCTTCAAGTTTCTGTTCTTTTTTCGGTTCTTCTTTGTTTGTATTACAGCCAGCCAACGCTAGCATCGCGATAAATAAAGTTATAATCAGTTTTTTCATCATCATTTCCTCCTTTATACTTTATCCCGCATTAACGGGCAGTAAGACTCCCACCTCAAAATTCCGCTGAAGCAAAGAAGTTAGGTGGTAGATCAACTGCCCGTAAAAGCCCGATTGGTTCAACTAATAATCAGTGGGAATGAACAAAAACCCCACTGATTAAAGTTTCACTTTATTTAGTATAGAGGAAATACATTGTAATATTCCAGTCTTCTGCTGAAAACAATATACGAAATGTTTGTGAAGTTTCTGTGAAACGGCTTACTCTTCTTAATCTATGAAAAAAGAGCATAGTAACTATGCTCTCGGATGAAACTGTTTATATACATCTTTTAATCTAGCTTTTGAAACGTGCGTATAAATTTGCGTCGTTGAAATATCTGCATGTCCAAGCATTTCTTGTACAGCACGTAAATCTGCCCCATTTTCTAATAAATGCGTAGCAAAAGAATGACGTAACGTATGAGGTGTAAGTTCTTTTTCAATATTCGCTTCTTTCGCTAATCGTTTTAATATTTTCCAAAAACCTTGCCTTGATAATCGATTACCGTGATGGTTTAAAAATAGTGCATCTACTACTTTTTTACCCATCAATTCTCTTCTTCCTTTTTCAATGTACTTTTGAATCGCTTCTGTCGCTAAACTTCCTAATGGAATAATTCTTTCTTTATTCCCTTTCCCAATGCAGCGAACAAATCCCATCGTTAAATGTACATCTTCTAAATTTAAAGCAATTAATTCTGAAACACGAAGTCCTGTTGCATACAATAACTCTAGCATTGCCTTATCACGAATCCCAAAAGCACTTGTCATTTTTGGTGTCTGCAGTAACGCCTCTACTTCATCGATTGATAATACTTTTGGTAACTTTCGTTCTCCTTGCGGCGTTTCGATATGTACTGATGGGTCGTGCTCTACCGCTCTTTCACGAAGTAAAAATTGGTGAAATGAACGAATTGATGCAATATGACGTGCTAATGTTTTCGAAGATTTTCCGTTTTCTTTTAAATACTGCAAAAAGTTAACAATATGCAAACGTGTCACTTCATGAAAGGTTTTCATCTGTTCTACATTTTGCAAATACTTTACATAGCTTTTTAAATCACGTTCATAAGATACTACTGTATTTTTCGCTAATCCCTTTTCGACAATCATATAATGAATAAAATCTTTTAATTGATCTTCCAATCTACACTACTCCCCATTTTCATAGAAAAACATCATTCTATTTACGAAAGCATCCTTTGCCGGTTCTTCATTCCCTGATACTTTTTCTACAGTCTCTTCTTTTGGCTTTTCATAACGATGATAGCTTTCGTATTCTTCATTTATCCATAGTATAGCGAAATAAAACAAAATCGTACAACTTGTAAATAATAAAAATACTTTTATTCCATCAAAAGTTAATTTTAAAGCTCGGCGCATTGTAAATTCCTCCAAAATATAAGTTATTACAACATATGCCAAGCTTTCACCAATTTATACCTTATTCAAATAAAAAACCTCTTCCTAGATAAATAGGAAAAGGTTATTTTTCATCCGTTTCATTTTCTTGACAGTTTTTACAAATCCCATGGAATGTTAAACGATGATCTTTCACCTTAAAGCTCCAATCTCGTTCTACTTTCCTTTCCACTTCACCAAGTAAATCTTCTTGTATTTCTTGTACAGCACCACATTGTGTACAAATCAAATGATGGTGGAAACGCTGCGCACCTTCTTGGCGTAAGTCATAGCGTGAAACACCGTCTCCGAAGTTAATCTTATCGACAACTTTTAACTCAGATAATAACTCTAAAGTTCGATAGACGGTTGCTAATCCGATCTCTGGCGACTTTTCTTTTACAAGGAGGTAAACATCTTCTGCGCTTAAATGATCTTCTTCATTTTCTAGCAGCACACGAACTGTTGCTTCACGTTGCGGTGTTAATTTATAGCTCGCTGCATGTAATTGCTTCTTAATTCGTTCAATTCTTTCTTCCATTCGGTACTACTCCCTCCTCGCCACTCTTACACCATTATATCAGAAGAAGGGCTTCTGTCAAAAGAAAAACAATAAAAACAAATTGATAATTATTCTCAAAAAATATTTATTTTTTGTTAATAGCCTCAACAACTTCTTTCATTAAAACTGGTGATGCATATGCTTCAACGCTAGAAGCAAGAGCTAACACCACTCCGATCACTAGAAAGAAGCATGTATAACGAATTAATAATGGTAATAGTGGCTCGGTTATTTTCCTAATAAACTGATGCCTAATCATACGTAAGGAAAAGCTTGCAGCAATTGTTGTCATAACGAGAAAGACTGGAATGATAATTAAATTTTGCGGCAATACAGATACAAATGCTAATAATAATCCATTCCATCCGTGCTGACTTACTAAAAAACCTACTGTAAATCCAACAACTACTCCTTTTACAAATAATAAAATAAAAATGAGGGGCAACCCAATAATTGAAATCCCTAAAATCCAAATAAAGCCGATATATTTTAATTGCGAAAAGTAACTTTCTCGAAACATTTCGCCTGCAATAGCAAATTCTCCTTTAGAAACTTGTCCAAAAAAACGTTGTAAATAAAATGATAAATCTTGCTTTTGATTCATTTGTAAACTATTCACAAGAATAGCTCCAAATATTACTCCCATCAATAATAAAACAGCATTAAATATATATAATGAAGAGTTTTCCTGTATGTGAGACATTACGCGGTTTTGCCAAGTTTTTCGCCACATTTTTCTTCCCTCCGTTCACACTCTTACTAAAAATGTATGAAAGAAAGAAAAAAAGTATGACGAATTAACATTGAAATTCCGCTCTACTTTGCTAAACTAAAAAGTAGAGAATAGGAGGGATTTCTCTTGAAACCATTATTATTAGATTTTCCAACATTATTTCAAACTGAACGCTTACAAGTTCGCAAGCCGTTTCCAGGTGATGGTGCAGAAGTATATGAAGCAATCCAAGCTTCTCTAGAAGACTTAGTACCATGGATGCCAATTGACGCTGAAACAGAAGAGAGTGCTGAAGAAATCGTTCGTAACGCTCACGGGCAGTTTTTACTTCGTGAAACACTTGATTTTCACTTATACGATAAAGTATCCGGTACATTCATCGGAGCTATTACGCTCAAGCCTGAAAACTGGGATATTCCAAAGTTTTCACTTCATTTTTGGCTCCATAGTGCTTATACAAAACAAGGCTATATGACTGAAGCTGTTAAAGGTGCCATTCAATTTGCCTTTGATAAGCTAGGTGCTAGAAGGATTGAAATTCGTACTGATGCAACAAATGCCAATGCATGTAACTTAGCAGAACGTTTAGAATTTATTCTAGAAGGTACAATGGAAAATGATTTCCTTGCGCCAGATGGTAGCTTACGTGATGCACGTGTATATGCAAAAATCAATTAAAAAACACTCGCCTTTGGCGAGTGTTTTATTTTTGTAATTGTAAATATTGCACAGCGAACATCGTCTTCGCATCATGGATACGAAGGTCTTTCATAAGATCAATCGCTTCTTCTAATGATACTTCCATTAATTCCACAAACTCATCTTCATCTAAAGCTGCTTTATTTTCTTTTTTTGTCAAACCTGTCGCTTTATATACATATAAAATTTCATCTGCAAATCCTGGAGATGTATAGAAAGAAGTAATGAGCTCCATATTTTCACATACATATCCTGTTTCTTCTTCTAATTCACGAACTGCTGTCACCTCTGGCTTTTCCCCAGGTTCTAATTTCCCAGCAGGAATTTCAATAATCGCCTTCTCAAGCGCTTTACGGTACTGCTCAACAAGCACAATTTTCCCCTCATCAGTAATAGCAATAATAGCAACTGCACCAGGGTGATTTACGATTTCACGTTTACTCATTTCTCCATTTGGTAATACTACATCATCAACACGAACTTTTATAACTCTACCATCAAAAATCGGCTCAGTTTTTACCGTTCTCTCTGCAAGATTACTCATACTATTTCATCTCCCTGTTCTATTTCCTATTCTTTCTTCATACATTTTACCACATTGAAAGGAGCGTGATAGAAATGAAAGTTTATATTTTACCAAATCGCATCACGTTAGTCGGCAAAGCATGGCAAATTCGCCATAAACTAAAACAATATGGCAAAGAGTATACAACCGTACAAGAGTGGATTACAGCGAATAAAAAGTAAACGTTTGTCAACCTCTTTTCCCTTTCGTACAATAAAGGAAAGGAGGTTGACTTATGAAAAAACGTCAATTAGGAAACTCAGATTTATTTGTGACAGAAATGGGACTTGGCTGTATGTCTCTCGGCACATCTGAAACAGAAGCTATGCGCATTATCGATGAAGCAATCGATTTAGGAATCAATTTTTTTGACACAGCGGATTTATATGATTATGGATTAAACGAAGAATTTGTTGGAAAAGCATTGAAGGGAAAACGAGACCAAATTGTTCTTACAACAAAGGTTGGAAATCGATGGACAGAAGAAAAAAACGGCTGGGCTTGGGACCCTTCTAAAGCCTACATAAAAGCCGAAGTAAAAGAAAGTTTACGTAGACTTCAAACTGATTATATTGACCTTTATCAACTTCATGGCGGAACGCTGGAAGATCCGATAGATGAAACTATTGAAGCTTTTGAAGAATTGAAAAAAGAAGGTATTATTCGCCATTACGGTATTTCTTCTATACGTCCAAATGTCATCCGTGAGTATGCAAAACGCTCAAATATCGTTAGTGTACTAATGGAATATAGCCTTTTAAATCGTCGTCCAGAAGAATGGTTCTCACTTCTTAATGAACACCAAATTAGTGTCATTGCCCGCGGACCACTTGCGAAAGGGATTTTAACTGACAACAATGCAAGAAAGATAGAAAGAGTAAAAGAAAAGGACTATCTCTCTTATTCTTACGATGAATTAAACACTACACTCGGGAGTGTAAAAGAAGTTATCGGAGAAAAATCTTTAACAGGAACAGCTATTCACTATTGCTTACATAACGAAACTGTTGCAGCTGTTATACCTGGTGCAAGCTCTATTCAACAATTACAGATAAATGTACACGCTTGCCAACAGTTACCTGTAACAAAAGAAGAATATATACAACTTCAAAAAATCGTTAAGCATGATTCATATGCCTTGCACCGTTAAAATATCGATTTACTGATAAAAACAGATGACTGCCCCCAACATTAAACATTAGGAGGCAGTCTTTTTTATAACGTATCATATTTGTCCGGATTCGTTCCTACATGTAAATTGCGATTTAACGTATTAATTTGATTCATCTCTTCTTCAGTTAATGAGAAATCAAAGATAGTAAAATTCGCCTGAATACGAGATGGTGTCACAGATTTAGGAATCGTTACTATCCCACTTTGAATATCCCATCGTAATATAACTTGTGCGGGTGTTTTTTCATATTTGTTAGCAATCCCCTGAATAATTGGGTGCTCGAATACTTCGCCGCCCCTCATTAACGGACTCCACGCTTCCATTTGAATTTGCTCGCCTTCACAGAAATTACGCAATTCAAATTGTGTTAACATGGGGTGAAGTTCCACTTGGTTTACCATAGGCTTCACTTTACAATTTGGTAATAACAGTTCTAAATGATGTTTATGAAAATTAGAAACACCAATCGCGCGTACTTTACCTTCTTCATACAATTTTTCTAAAGCTCGGTACGTTTCAATATACTTCCCTCTAATTGGCCAGTGGATTAAATATAAATCTACATAGTCCATCTGTAATTTCTTTAAGCTGTTTTCAAATGCTTCGAGTGTCTCCTCGTATCCTTGATCGTCGTTCCAAACTTTTGTTGTAATAAATATGTCTTCTCTCGGAATTCCTGATTCACGAACTGCCTCACCGACACCGCTTTCATTTTCATATACAGCTGCTGTATCAATCGAACGGTATCCAACTTCTAACGCTGTTTTTACTGCTTGCTTTACTTCGTCGCCTTCTTTCGCTTTATAGACGCCTAGACCAATCATCGGCATTTTCACGCCATTATGAAGTGTAGTTGTTGGAATATGCACAGTCGTTCTCCCTTTCATTGTTACATTTTATAAACCACTACTTTATTTCAACAAGATTCATCCAAAAAGTCAAAATATACGTATAGTTGACATAATAATTTTATACACTAAAAATACGAACTCAATTATTTACGTTTCCTTTTCTCCATTCTTTTGCTTTTTCATCAATATTACGTACAAACTCGTTTTTCCCTTCCGTATATAACGTGCCATCATATGTATATTTTTCGGCTAATTCTCTCTTTAAAACTGCATACGCCTTTGCTTCTTCACAATGCGCCATCATATAATCACGAAACGCTAAATGCCTTACTATCTCAGGATTTCCTTTTTCAAACACGTGTAAGTGATACGAGCGTTTTTCCTCCGTTCCATGAATAAAATAACGGCGTCTTGAAATACCATTTTCTCCTTTTACGATGTAACCAAGCTCTTTAAATCTTTCATTCCAACGATCTACACGATCGATACTTTCTACCTCCATAATCATATCGATAATAGGTTTAGCTGCTAGTCCTGGCACTGATGTACTGCCAATATGATGAATCTCCACTGTTTCTGGCAGCACAGACTTCAATCTTTCGGCTTCCATTTGAAATTTTTCAATCCAATGATTTTCATATGGTACGACTACAATTTTTCTCATTTTAACTCCCCTTTTCTTACAAGCTCGTCAAAAAAATGACCAGCGATATACACTGATCATTTTCGTTATTATTTAAAGTCTTTCCAAGTAAGATTACTTTCACTTAACAGTTCTTCAAATGATTTATTCTTTTCACGTTCTTTTTGCTCTTGACGCTTTCTTTCCAGTTCTGCTGCCTCTTTTTTCTCTTCTCTCACTTGCAACTCTTTCTTCTTATTCTTTAATTGCTGCATAAGTGAATCATTTAATTGATCACCTAATGTAAGTGATTCTTTCTTCGGTTGGTTCATTTGAGATTGTCTTTGCACTTGCCTTTGTTTCTTTTTCTTCATACCGCTCACCTTTTACTTTTTTCTCCATTATAGAGGATACATGCTGAAATCGACAATAAAAAAGGTTCATTACTCTATTATTCATTATTTGTAAATTTGTTAATTTTAAAAAAAAACTAAATTTTTATATAGATATAATCCTATGAATCTATTAAAATTATGTCGTATGATGTCAGATTATAAAAAAAGGAGAAATGAATTATGTGGAAAAAAATTATTCCCGCTGTCGCAGTTTTAAGCACCATTACTTTTTCAAGTGTATTCGCCGCTCCCCCATCTCAGACTCCAGCCGAACAAAACCGTTACATAGACGTACAAATGCTTGGCATTAATGATTTCCATGGACAACTAGATACTGTTAAAAAAATTAATAATAAAGAAGCCGGTGGCGCTGATTACTTAGCCACTTATTTAAAAGAACGTAAAAAACAAAACCCTAATACACTTCTCGTACATGCTGGCGATATTGTCGGAGCTAGTCCACCAGTTTCAGCATTGTTACAAGACGAACCAACGATTGAATTTTTAAATGACTTAAAATTTGATGTAGGTACAATCGGAAACCATGAATTTGATGAAGGCATCGATGAAATGAAACGACTCATTTACGGTGGTTACCACGAAAAAACAGGGAATTTCAAAGGAGCAAACTTCCCTTATGTCGCTGCAAACTTCTATAACAAATCAACTGGTCGCTTATTCTTACCACCATTTACTGTAAAAATGGTAGATGGTGTTCCTGTAGGATTCATCGGTGTCGTTACAACTGATACACCAAATGTCGTTATGCCTACTATGCTTAAAAATGTACAGATCACTGACGAAGTGGAAGCGATTAATAAATCAACGCAACAATTAAAGCGTCTCGGTGTTAAATCCATCGTCGTCCTTGCACATGTTGGCGGAACGACAGATGAGTCTGGTATAACAAATGGCGACCTTAACCGAATTGCAAATGAAGCTGATCCAGAAGTTGATGTTATTTTCGGTGGGCATAGTCATACGTATGTAAATGGTACTGTTAATAATAAACTTATCGTACAAGCGAACTCTTACGGGATGGCTTTCTCAGACGTAGATGTAACAATTGACCGTAAAACAAAAGATATCGTAAAGAAAAAAGCTGAAGTTGTTACAACATACCATGAAGGTGTCGAACCTGATAAACAAGTAAAACAAAAGTTAGATCAATATAAAGAAAAAATCGCACCTCTTGTAAATGAAGTAGTCGGAAAATCTACAGCACCTATTGACCGTAAACAAAACGATGCTGGTGAATCTACACTTGGAAATTTAGTTGCCGATGCACAGCGCCAAACGATGCAAACTCAAATCGCACTTATGAATCCTGGTGGGATTCGTAATGACTTAGACGCTGGTGATATTACATGGGGCGAATTGTACGGCATTCAACCTTTTGGAAATCAGTTAATTAAAGCAGATTTAACAGGTCAAGATATTCGTGATATTTTAAATCAACAATGGCAAAAAGGAACAACGAGAATGCTGCAAATTTCAGGTATTCAATATACTTGGGATGCAAGCAAACCAAACGGTGAAAAGGTTACGAATATACGCTTAACAAATGGAGAAGAATTATCTCCATCTAAAACGTATAGCGTAGTTGCAAATGCTTTCTTAGCTTCTGGTGGTGATGGATTCGTATCATTTAAAAATGGTAAAAATGCAGAGACTGGTCCAAATGACTTTGAAGCACTAGTCGATTATGTAAAGCAAGTAAAAGAGCCAATTCAACCAACTATTGATGGTAGAATTCAAAAAATAAATTAAGTACGCTCGAAATAAGCACTCTGTACTTTTCATTGCAAAGGATATGCACTTATCCTTTATTCTAGCCGTAATATACATGAAACAAAGAAAAGGATACTCGTTCTTATAATGAACACAGTATCCTTTTCTTCAATTATCAAAATGTGATGTGTTGTTAAAGTCATATTGCTGTAAAAATTGTTGTAATGCCTCTTCTACAAGTTTAGATTTTTGAATCCCTTTTGATTCTGATATGATGTCTAATCTTGCTAATATTTCTTTATTAATAGAGAAGGTACGTTTCTTTTTTTCTGTACTTTTACTCATAATTGGTGCACTTACTTCTTCTCTCTTTCTTAATAATTCATAAATGCTTTGTAATTGCTCATAAATTAATACTTGATAATCTGTTTTCGCATATTGAAGGGCGGTCGCTTCTTGGAGTTGTAAGTGACGTGGTTCTTCTCCATCTCCTACAAAAATACGTTTCTTCCGTTCTCCATCATACTCGTATCCAATCCACCTTAATTTCTTCGATAATGTATACGGACTTATTTCAAGGCGCTTTGCTATAATAGCGATGGATTCACGCCTATTTAAACAATCTATAATTTCTCCAATCGTCACAATTTCCCCTCCTCCCATGTTGAAATGACACTAGCATGGTATGTTACAATGATTTTCTAACAGTATATGCAAAATAAATAGCCTGTGCGATTCATACGATTTCAGAAAAGGAGGTTTTCAATATGCTTTTTCGTAGCTGTACCCCACAGTTCTATAATGAAAATAAACAACTCATTCCTAATAGTATTGCTACGATGGAAAGCGTTATGATTAACAACCGAAAACAATTCCTCCTCATGCGTGGTCAAAACGTAGAACAGCCTATTTTATTATGCTGTCACGGCGGACCTGGCATGGCACAAATCGGATTTATTCGCCATTTCCAAAAAGAATTAGAGAAGCACTTTATCGTTATTAATTGGGATCAACGCGGGGCAGGTAAATCCTTTTCAATGAAAGATTTCGGAGCAAATTTCACAATCGAACAATTCGTTTCCGATGCAAAAGAAGTGATTCAATATGTACTTAAAAGGTTCAACAAACAAAAACTATTTCTCGCTGGTCATTCTTGGGGAAGTATTATTGGGCTTAACATAGCACATCAATATCCAAAATATATCGAGGCTTACATCGGTATAGGGCAAATTGTACATATGAAACAAAATGAAGAATTGCTATATCAACATTTAATTCATTCTGCCAAAAAACATGATCATAAAAAAGCATTAGCTTCCCTTTTAAAATTAGGCAAACCACCATTTTTAGATACGAGACGTCTTATTATTCAAAGAAAGTGGCTTGGCACATTTGGAGGCGCAATCCAAAACGGATCTTCCTTTTCTTTCATACGAAAAGGTTTCTTTTCTCCTGAGTATACGCTATTAGATTGGTTCAAGTTTCTCGCAGGAAATTTAAAATCTGGCGTTTTATGGGAAGAAATGCTGACAATCGATTTTTTTTCGTCTATTTCAAGTTTATCTATTCCGGTATATTTTTGTTCTGGTCGCTATGATTATCAAACTCCGTATGCACTCGTTCAAGAATATTGTGATGTTATTGAAGCACCCATAAAGAAAATGATTTGGTTTCCAAATTCAGCACATTCTCCTGATCTAGAAGAACCAGAACTATTTGCTAATTCTTTACAATCCATCAAACAAGAGCTATCTTTTCATCATTAAATACAAAAGGCTCTTTTACATTTCATAGAAAACATTTTATAATAATATGTCGCAAGTATTATGTATAAATATAGCAAACTGCTTCATATTCACTTGCCTTAACAGAATAAAAATTAGGGAGATTATATCTATTATGAACGCTGTACTCGTCGCAGTAGCAGTCATGCTATTGCTTAGTTTGTTACGTGTCCAAGTCATTGTCGCCATTATTATTGGAGCTCTAACAGGCGGACTTATCGGCGGACTCGGTATTTCAGAAACAATTAACACTTTTACAACTGGTCTTGGAAACAGTGCCCCTATCGCATTAAGCTATGCAATGCTTGGCGGTTTCGCTATTTCTCTTTCTAAAACAGGACTTCCAGATGCCATGATTCAAACCGCATTAAAATGGATTGGCAACGAACAAGACACAAAAAAACAAGTTTATTCTAAAATACTGATTTTATTCATCATTTTAACAATGGCTTGTTTCTCACAAAATGTTATCCCTGTTCATATCGCTTTCATCCCAATCTTAATTCCTGCACTTTTAAAAGTATTAAACGAGCTGAAAGTAGATCGTAGACTTGTCACATGTATTATTACATTCGGGTTAATTACACCTTATATGTGGATCCCTGCAGGATTCGGAAAAATTTATCATGACGTATTGCAAACAAGTGCTGCCCAAAGCGGCCTTACATTTGATGTCGCGCTTATCCCAAAAGCGATGACTATTCCAGCAATCGGAATGATTATCGGATTATGTGTAGCGGTATTCATTACGTACCGAAAACCTCGTACATATGAAACAGAACAAATTCATACCGCCGAAAGTGAAATCGTTCCCTATACAAAGCGAAGCATCACTTTCGGATTATTATCTATCACAGCTACATTAACTGTTCAATTAGCAACAGAATCAATGATTTTCGGTGCCTTGGCGGGGATTATTGTCTTATCAATTAGTGGTAGTCTCCCCCTTAAAGAAGCAGATGCAATATTAACAAGTGGAATGCGTATGATGTCCTTTATCGGATTTGTTATGATTTCTGCCGCTGGATTTGGCGCTGTTCTTCGAAAAACAGGACATGTTGAATCACTTGTGCAAACGAGTGCACATTTCATCGGAAATAACAAACCGCTTGCTGCATTTCTTATGCTCGTTATCGGACTTCTCGTTACGATGGGAATTGGTTCATCCTTTTCAACCATCCCTATCTTAACAACAATTTTTGTACCCCTTTGCATTCAGCTTGGATTTAGTCCAATGGCTACAATTGCAATTATCGGTACAGCAGGAGCGCTAGGTGATGCAGGATCTCCAGCATCTGATAGTACACTTGGACCAACATCAGGTTTAAACGCTGACGGTCAACACCATCATATATGGGATACATGTGTACCGACTTTTCTGCATTATAATATACCGTTACTTATATTTGGCTTTATTGCCGCAATTACATTGTAAAAGGTGCGTATAAAACGCACCTTTTACTTTTTCATTTTCCCTTTTAATTGTTGAAAAGCTATTTTCGCTTCTTCTTCGACGTAATTTTCAATTGCTGGTAGTGATGGACCTATCCATTCACTCTCGATACTCCCATTCGGTCCAATAATTTTTAATTTTTCTGGTATATGTATATTTAGAAATTTGGCTGCTCGAATTAACTCGGTAGCAACCTTATCACTTGAAGCTACAATTCCATCTATATACGGATGAGTTTGCAATAATGTAATAAACTGTTTATTCGTATACCTTTGTACACATGCTTCTCGATAAGAGATCCCTTCATCCCAAACAGCGTCTAAAAATCCTGATATACGCTCTTCCATTTCTTCACTTTCTTCCCCCTCACCGAAATAAGCAAGAAAGTGACATGCTTTCTCTTTTAATAAAGAAACAGCCCTCTGTCCACTTTCATAATGATTTGTAAGAGGTTGTTTTTCCTCCATCACAACAAATGGGAATTCGATTTTCCCTAGACTTTTAAAAACTGATTTTGTCAAAATAACACCTGCAACGTTATTTTGCTTCAACATATGTATGTATCTATCTTTATTCTCTATATTACAAACGATTATTTGATAGCCTTCTTTATATGCTATTTCCTCAATACAATGTAGCAAAGTGATGTTTAATGGGTTACATAAATTCTCTACAAGTAATGCAATGATTGTTGAATTCTCTTTAAATAATGGCTTTGCTGCACTGTTTGGCCTATAACGTAATTCCTCAATTGCTTCCTTTACTTGTTTTACTGTTTCGTCATGAACGTATCCTTTTTCATTAATAACTCGTGAAACGGTTGCGACTGAAACACCTGCCAATTTTGCAACATCACGTATAGTTGCCACATCGTCACCCCTTAATATGGTAATAGATTACAATTTTAAGGTAACTTAAATTACAGTATTCGTCAAGATTAATAACTTATATTTCTGAAAATTGTTACATCATTTCAATAAACGATACTCCATCTGAATTTCATGTAAAATCGGGATATTATCATATCCAATGCGCGGAATTTCTTGCTTTATTTTTCGCGCCTCTTCTACTGCATTTACATATAAATTTGTCATCATGAAATTACGTTTTTGATAAAAGCGTAACGCGTTCATATTATCATTTGTTGTAATGAGCCAAACTCCTTGGCACTGTGCTTCTTGAGCAACTTGCAATACGCAATCCACAAGCTTCGTCCCGATCCCCTTCCTTTCTTGAAAACTATCTAACGATACAATTTCACACAAATTCCCAGTCACTTCATACGTTATAATTCCGATTATTCTGTCATCTAAAAACGCAACAAATCCTGGTAGCTCTTCTAACTGATGCCCCTTACCACGCGAAACCATCAATGAGCTCCCCCAGTTTTCACACATGAACATTCGGATTTTTTCTTTCATTGTTGATGTAATTTTTTTTATATGCACCATTTCCTATTTCTCTCCTTTTCTATCCTTGTGATACAATGTAAGTGTATCACATGTAACGGTATTTGGAGGATGAGGTAAAGTATGAAACGTTTTTTTGCAGCATTGTTTACTATACTAGGTGCGATAACTGCCCTTGGGATTTTCTTTACAAATAAAGTGATGTACTTGAAGAAAAAAACAGAGGAAGAAGTTCTAGAAAGAGAATCGAAAAAACATTTTCGTATAGAAGATTTTGACGCTCTTCATAAAGAAGAAATTCATATCCCTTCGCAATTCGGATATGATCTTCATGGATATTACATTCCTGCAGGTCATTCCAACAAGTTTATGGTTTTTTGTCACGGCGTAACTGTAAACAAAATGAACTCTGTAAAATATGCAAACTTATTTTTAAGCAGAGGATTTAATGTCCTTATTTATGATCATCGTCGTCATGGTAAAACCGGAGGAAAAACAACAAGCTATGGATACTATGAAAAACATGATTTAAAATCAGTAGTTGACTGGCTAAAAAGTCGTTTTGGCACAAATATAATACTCGGTATTCATGGTGAATCTATGGGCGCTGCAACACTACTTCAATACGCAGGACTTGTAGAAGATGGTGCTGATTTCTATATTGCAGATTGTCCTTTTTCTGATTTCTATGGGCAATTACAGCACCGCTTAAAGGTTGAATTCCATTTACCCAAATGGCCTTTATTACCATTAGCAAATGCTTTTTTAAAAGTTCGTGACGGGTATACAATTCGTGAAGTTTCACCAATCGACTGTATAAAAAACATTAACAATCCCGTTCTCTTTATTCATAGTAAAGATGACGATTATATTTTAGCCGATATGACAAAAGCTCTATATGAAGCAAAAGAAAATAATAAACAACTTTATATTGCAGAACACGGTGCACACGCTTGCTCTTATAACGAAAATAAAGAGGAGTATGAAGCAGCTCTTGATCAATTTTTGAACACATACGTAAAAGAAACAAAAAACAGGCTTGCATAAGCCTGTTTTTTTCATTGTGATAAAACGTCTGTAACTTGTTCCATGTTTTCAGAAATCCATTGCACAGCTTCATCTAGCGTTGGAAATTCTGTCGTTTGAAACGTTACCTCATCTTGAAGTAACCAAACATCCTTCGCTTCTTGTCCTACACCGGCAATCGACCAGTGCAATAAACTATATGGATGATTATCATTCAAAAATGATGCCCACGTGCGCTCATTTGCAATATTTCGTAATGTAAGTAATTGTTTATCCATCTTTCGTCACCTTACTCTAGTCAGTTATAAAAAACATTATAACACTCTCTTCTCTCCCAAAGAAAGTGCTCTTTTTATCCCGCGTTAACGGGCAGTGAGACTCCCATCTCAAAATTCAGCTGAAGCAAAGAAGTTAGGCGGGAGATTAACTGCCCGTAATCGCCCGATTGGTGAAGGCTAATAATCAGTGGAATGAACCCCCTCCACTAATTAAAGTTTCACTTTATATTGTCAAGTGCTTCCCTTGATTATATGATGAAATTAAGCGTTTGGGAAGGAGGGATAGCGTTGGCAAAAGTACAAATTAAAGTAAATGATAATGGCTCTTTTCGCGTTACAGGGGACGTGGAATTAGTCGACTCACAAGGGAATGTATTCCCAGCAAAACCAGCATTTTCTTTATGCCGTTGTGGTTTATCAAAAAATATGCCTTATTGCGATGCTTCGCATAAAGGTAAATTCGAATCTGTTGTTAGAGCACCAGAGGCAAAGTAATTTCGTATGTGACATGCACATTTTTTGTGCATGTTTTTTCTTTTAATCAAAGTCTGGATATTCCTTTTCCTAACAACATTTCTAACACTTTTGTCTCCATTTCAATCTCCATGTATTTTCACACAATTCTTCACATTCAAATATTTTTTGCTAGCCTTTTTTCTTTTTTGTGCTATAATTTGACCAAACAGCATCCTTCGGGGTCGGGTGAAATTCCCAACCGGCGGTGATGAAGTGAAAACTTCTAAGTCCGTGACCCGTTTTCAACTCGAAAACGGTGGATCTAGTGAAACTCTAGGGCCGACAGTATAGTCTGGATGGGAGAAGGATATGTTTCTAGTTTTTTATATAGTGAATACACTTTTATTTCAGTATGCATATTTTTATACATTCATTTTGAATTTATATATATGTTTAGTTTTCTATACTCATTTTTTATACTGAAATAAAAAAGAGACAACTAGCGTTTAAAAAATTCGATATTTTGCTAGGTTTTTTCCTTATGCAAAAATATCAATCATCGCTAGGTTTCTTTCCTGTACTTTCGTATTCGAACTATAATTCTAGAAATCACGTCTCCCAAACCCCAAGGATATTAAATCCTTGGGGTTTTTTGATTTTTTTAGGAGAGGTGAAGAGAATGACTGATCAAGAATATATGAGGATTGCCTTGCAATTAGCTAAGGGGACATCAGGACAAACGAGTCCGAATCCTATGGTTGGTGCTGTTGTTGTAAAAGATGGAAACATCGTCGGAATGGGCGCTCATTTATGTGCTGGTGAAGAACACGCGGAAGTTCATGCCCTTCATATGGCTGGTGAGAAAGCCAAAAACGCTACCGTCTATGTAACACTTGAGCCGTGTAGCCACTTTGGAAAAACACCACCTTGCTGTGAATTACTCATCGAAAAGGGAGTTAAGCGCATTGTCATTGCTACCCTTGATTGCAACCCGCTCGTTTCTGGTAATGGAAAAAAGAAATTAGAAGAGGCAGGAATCGAAGTAACTACGGGTGTTCTTGAAACGGAAGCAGTTTTATTAAATCGCTACTTTTTTCACTACATGAAAACGAAACGCCCATTTGTCACGATAAAGACCGCGATGAGCTTAGATGGCAAAACAGCCACTGTAACTGGTGAAAGTAAGTGGATTACTGGTGCAGAAGCACGCGCTGACGTTCACCAATATCGCCATACACATGATGCAATTCTTGTTGGAGTGAATACAGTTATAGCCGACAATCCACATTTAACAACAAGAATTCCAAATGGCGGGAAACATTCTATTCGCGTTATTTTAGATACCCATTTACGAACGCCACCATCTTCTCATGTCATAACAGATACTTTAGCACCGACATGGATTATTGTAGGTAAGGATGTAAATAAAGAGAAAATAGCTTCTTATGAATCTAAAAATATAGCGATATTCCAAATGAAAACGAAGCAAATTGAAATTCAAGATGTTTTAGATCTACTCGGTGAAAAACAAATCCTGTCTCTCTTCATCGAAGGTGGACAAACTGTTCATGCAAGTTTCTTACAAACAAACAATTTCAATGAAATTGTAACCTATATAAGCCCGAAATTAATTGGCGGGAAAGGTGCTCCTACTCTTTTTGGAGGAAACGGTTTTTCAAAATTACAAGATTCGCTTTCCTTGAAAATTCAAGAGATGAAACAAATTGGCGATGATATCAAAATTGTTGCGACTGCCCGAAATGAGGTGACGAAATGTTTACAGGAATTGTAGAAGAATTAGGAACGATCACAAACATGCAACAAAGCGGAGAAGCGATGAAATTAACGATCCATGCAAATGAAATTTTATCTGATGTCCATTTAGGTGATAGTATCGCGGTTAACGGGATTTGCTTAACTGTAACGAGCTTTACAACTACTTCATTTACAGTTGATGCAATGCCTGAAACGATGAAATCAACATCACTTCGCCTGCTTAAATCACACTCTAAAGTAAATTTAGAGCGAGCCATGGCTGCAAACGGGCGCTTTGGTGGACATTTCGTTTCAGGACATATCGATGGCATCGGGACAATTTTAACTAAAAAACAACATTACAATGCCGTCTATTACAAAATAGCAATTTCCGATGAATTGCTACGCTATTGTTTGCATAAAGGATCCGTTGCTGTTGATGGAACGAGTTTAACGATATTTGATATAGACGAATCTTCCATAACAATTTCACTCATCCCACACACAGTAAGCGAATCTGTCATCGGAGAAAAGAATGCCGGAGATATCGTAAACATTGAGTGTGACATGATTGGTAAATATATCGAACACTTTATTTCTAAACCTGTAAAACGAACGGGGTCAATGTCCGAAAGCTTTTTACAAGAAAACGGATTTCTATAAGGGGGAAACATAATGTTTCATCATATTGAAGAAGCTCTAGAAGATTTAAAACAAGGAAAAGTCGTTATCGTATGCGACGATGAAAACCGAGAAAATGAAGGCGATTTTATCGCTTTAGCAGAGTATATTACGCCAGAAACAATTAATTTTATGATTACACATGGTCGCGGCCTCGTTTGCGTACCGATTACGGAAGGGTACGCAGAGCGCCTACAATTAGAACCAATGGTATCTCATAATACAGATTCACATCATACTGCGTTTACAGTGAGCATTGATCATGTTTCTACAACAACAGGGATTAGCGCTCACGAACGTGCAACTACGATACAAGAATTGTTAAACCCTGCATCTAAAGGTGCTGATTTCAATCGACCTGGACATATCTTTCCATTAATCGCAAAAGAAGGCGGTGTCCTTCGCCGTTCAGGTCATACAGAAGCTGCTGTCGATTTAGCAAAACTTTGCGGAGCAGAACCTGCTGGAGTCATTTGCGAGATTATTAATGAGGACGGTACGATGGCACGTGTACCTGATTTACTACAGTGCGCAAAACAATTTGATATAAAAATGATTACGATAGAAGATTTAATTGTTTATCGCCGCCATCATGAAACACTTGTGACAAGAGAAGTGGAAATTACCTTACCTACAGATTTCGGTACTTTCCAAGCAATTGGCTATTCTAACTCATTAGATACGAAAGAACATATTGCGCTCATAAAAGGTGATATTTCAACAGGTGAACCGGTGCTTGTACGTGTTCATTCTGAATGTTTAACAGGAGATGTATTCGGTTCATGTCGCTGTGATTGCGGACCACAACTCCATGCAGCACTTGCTCAAATTGAGCGTGAAGGAAAAGGTGTTCTTCTTTATATGAGACAAGAAGGACGAGGCATCGGGCTTCTTAATAAGCTTCGCGCTTATAAATTGCAGGAAGAAGGATTCGATACTGTAGAAGCAAATGAAAAACTCGGCTTCCCTGCTGACCTTCGTGATTATGGTATCGGCGCTCAAATATTAAAAGATTTAGGCTTACAAAGTTTACGATTATTAACGAATAATCCAAGAAAAATTGCTGGCTTACAAGGTTACGATTTAGAAATAGTCGAGCGTGTACCGTTGCAAATGCCAACAAAAGAAGAGAATAAAACATATTTACAAACGAAAGTAAACAAATTAGGACATTTATTAAACTTATAATCAAAGGAGAGATTTATTATGGTATTCGAAGGTCATTTAGTTGGTACAGGATTAAAAGTTGGGGTTGTTGTTGGACGTTTTAATGAATTTATTACAAGTAAATTACTTGGCGGCGCTTTAGACGGATTAAAACGTCACGGCGTAGAAGAAAATGATATTGATGTCGCTTGGGTTCCTGGTGCATTTGAAATTCCTTTAATCGCTAAAAAGATGGCCAGTAGCGGAAAGTATGATGCTGTTATTACTTTAGGTACTGTAATCCGTGGAGCTACTACACATTACGATTACGTTTGTAATGAAGTAGCAAAAGGTGTTGCATCTTTATCACTACAAACTGACATCCCTGTTATTTTCGGTGTATTAACGACAGAAACAATTGAACAAGCGATTGAACGTGCAGGTACGAAAGCTGGTAATAAAGGATATGAATCAGCCGTTGCTGCCATTGAAATGGCTCACTTATCAAAACAATGGGCATAAAAAAAGAGGCTGCGGCCTCTTTTTATTTTTTCGCTTTTTTTCGTACATCTTTTATTAATTCATTCATCGTTTTTCCTTCTGTCTTTATACGAAGTGCTTGCGCTGTTCTCCATACATTCTCTCTTTTTTTCGCTTCTTCTATAATAGTAATTTCTTTTCGTACTTCCTTTAAATCTTTCCCTTCCGTTTTCAATCCAAAATGTTCAGCTTTCGTTCGAAAATGTTGTTCAATTCTTTGTTGCATCTCTTTTTGTTCAGGATTTTCAGCGGCCTTAACTGGATCAGTACTTATTGCTTTTATTAAAATTAGACAGGTCATAATCGCTAATATGTATTTGTGCATGTAAAATCCTCCAACCCAATATAAAATACATATTTACTATGTACAACTAGGGCTTGGAAAATTCGTCCGCAAAAATTCTTTTTCTCACTCAAAACCCATTCGTATTAAGTGATAATAGCCTTTTATTACATTTTATTTACAAAAAAAGCAAACTCTTTTACAAGTTTGCTTTTTCCTCTATCTTATAGTGCACATTCCTCAATCTCAAATCCTAAATCTTCAATCATACCCCAGTCTGCAGTTGGCTCTTGTCCAGCTGTCGTTAAGTAATCCCCGACAAAAATAGAGTTTGCTGCAAATAAGCCGAGTGGCTGTACAGAACGTAAATTAATTTCGCGACCTCCTGAAATACGAATTTCTTTTGTTGGGTTTACGAAACGCATCATCGCCAATACTTTTAAACATTCTACAGGTGTTAACTCTTTTTGTCCTTCAAGCGGTGTGCCCTTTACAGCAACGAGGAAATTACACGGAATAGAATCTGCATCTATACGTTGTAATTCAAATGCTATTTCAGCACGTTCTTCAATTGTTTCTCCCATTCCAAAAATCGCCCCAGAGCATGGTGAAATACCAGCTTGTTTCGCTTTTTGAACCGTATCAACACGATCGTCATACGTATGAGTTGAGCAAATGCTTTCATAATTGTTTTCATGTGTATTTAAGTTGTGGTTATAACGATGAACACCAGCTTCTGCTAAGCGTCCTGCTTGATCTTCGTTTAAGAAACCTAAACAGCAACAAATCTTCAAATCTGTCGTTTCACGAATTTCCTTCACAGCCCCAATTACGTGATTTACTTCTTTATCTGTCGGGCGACGGCCAGATGCTACAATACAATATGTACCCGCTTTACGGCGAATTGCTTCATGTGCTCCTTCTACAATCTTCTCCTGCGTTAACCATGCATATTTATCAATTGGTGCTTCTGAAATAATAGACTGTGAACAATACCCACAATCTTCAGGACATAAGCCAGATTTCGTATTAATAATCATATTCAATTTTATTTTCTTACCAAAATGATGATGACGAATGATGTAGGCTGCATTCATAATTTCTAAAACTTCTGTATCATCAGCTTCTAATATTGCTATTGCATCTTCTTTCGTAATCATTTTCTCTTCTACTACGTCGTATGCAAGTTTTTTCCAATCCCTTTTTGTTTGTACTTGTTTCATTTCATCTCTTCCCCTCTTTTGTTATATACGTAAATAAAGCATGATACGTTGCCATTATCCCTTCATTTCCCGTGAAGTCTCTTTCGTATATACGAAGCATCGCACGAAAGAGTGAGGGACTTTGGCAATATGATTCTTCATTACTATTGGTCGCTCCTACTTTTCGAATAGAATGCAGAAACTCTCTAACTTCTGCAAAACTCTCTATGTAACATGTTTCAGAAACATGTACATCCCCTGTTTCTATCTTGCATATATGGCGTAACTGATCTTTCGAATAAAAACGTTGACCTATCGCTATTTCATTTCGTATATTTTTTTCTTCTTTCGCCCTCCGAAACGAATTGTGAAGCTCTTGAAAAGTTTCTTGTCCAAACGTTGAAAAGAGTAGTATCCCATCTGTAGACAAATGATGAAATAGATTTCTAATCACTTGTTTTAAATCATTTAGCCATTGAAATGTAGCATTTGAAATAATGACATCATATGATTCTTCTAATCGTAATCGTTCGATATCTTCACAGTGAAACGTTACATTTTTTACATTTTGTCTAGTTTTCGCAACCGCAATCATACTTTCAGCAAAATCAATAGCTGTAATATGCGCTTTCGGAAATAAGTTTGATAATTTCTCTGTGACATAACCTGTCCCGCATCCAAGTTCTAAAATACGTATCGATGATGTTTCACTGTATCGCCGATTCAATACAGAAAGTAACGAATGGGCCATCTTTTTTTGTACATTTGCATATTGATCGTAAGATACGGCTGCCACGTTAAACCGTTTTTGCAGTAACGTTTTGTTGATCATGTCGTATCCCCTCTACAAATTGAATTACCTCATTTGCACAATATTCTAAATTCATTATACATAATGCGTGTCCTGCCTCACTTACTACCTTGAGTGTTACATTTGTATTGTCCGCCATACTATGAGCAGCAGACAATGGACATATTACATCCTGCTCTCCATGAATAAGTAGTATAGGTGCTTGAATTTCTTTCAGCTCTCCTCTCATATCTGTTTCTATTAAATAATCCAAACCTAATTGTAAAGACTGAATAGAATCCCCTTTAAAATGTTTTACAATATCTTCAAAACATTTATTCTCTTTCAGCTCATCTTTCGTAAACATATTTTCATAGAACCGCTTGAGCGTATCTTCTTTCTTTCTCACCAAATTCTTTTTCAGCCGTTCTACATGCAAAGAATTCCATCCACTTGTATAGTCACTCGTATTTGTAAATTTAGCAGTACCACCAATTAATACGATACCTTTCGCCTTAATCTTTTTATAGGCTTGAATTGCCGCTAAAGCTCCTAATGACCATCCAACTAAAATTACATTTTCATCATGCGCTACATCTATTATTCGTTCCGCAAACTCGCCTATCTCTTTCACGTTACGCCAATCTATGCATTGAACAGGATATTCTTTGAAATACGGAAGTACTAAATCCCAAACATTTTCTTCCATTCCCCATCCAGGGATAAAAATAATCTTTAGCTCTTTCATACGAAAAGCTCCTCTTCTTTCGCAATGTGAATAATTTGATCAATGGCCCATTTTAAATCAGCTATTGTATGTTGTGACGTAACAGCAAAACGGACCCGGGAACTATTAATTGGAACCGTCGGTGGACGAATTGCAATTGCTGCGATGTCTACCTCTTGTAATCTTTTACTAAACCGTAAAGCATTTTCATTTGAACCGACTACAATCGGTACAATATGAGTTGAGCTATTCCCAATATCAAAACCTGCTTCTCGTAAATGGGTTCTGAAATATGCACCATTCGCTATAAGACTCTCTCTTCTTTCGTTATCTTCTTTCACAATTTCAATTGCTTTTCGTATCGCCCCTAATATTCCTGGTGGTAAGGCTGTAGTAAAAATAAAGCTTCTCATCATATTTCGTAAATACTCTATATAAATTGCATCGCCTGTCAAATACGCACCATAGCACCCTAAAGCTTTACTAAACGTCCCCATATGTATATCAATTTTTTGAGCAATGTCTTTTTCTATATGAGATAACCCAGCTCCATCGATTCCATATATTCCACTCGCATGCGCTTCATCAACTATAATGATTGCCCCGTATTTCTCCTTAAGCTGCACTAATTCTCTCAAGTATGCAGTATCACCATCCATACTAAAAACAGTATCAGTTACGATTAATTTCCTCTTTTCAGGTGACGCTATTTTCAATAACTTCTCTAAATGATCCAAATCATTATGACGATACCTTTTATGTTCTGCGCCGCTTAATATAATTCCATCAACAATACTTGCGTGATTTAATTTATCACTAAACACAATATCGTGACGACAGGCTAAAGCAGATATAGCACCTACATTTGCTGTATATCCACTATTTACAATTAGTGCTCTTTCAGTACCTTTCCAGTTGCATACACTTCTCTCAACCTCTTCATACAATGGATAATTTCCTACAACGAGGCGAGAGGCAGTCGCACCAGTTCCATATTTTTTTGTACACGCAATAGCAGCTTCTTTTAATCTTTCATCCCCAGCTAATCCTAAATAATTATTTGATGCTAAATTTAACAACCTTTTTTTATCTCGAATAAGCCACGTCTCTTCTGCTTGCTCTGTTACATGCAAATTACGATACTGTCCTTGCTCATGTAATTGTTGTAATTTAGATTGAAGATGTGTGCGCCACGTTTGATTCATTTTGAATGAACTCCTCTAATTTTGAAATCATAATATGTTCTTTTGCTGATTCCAATAATTTTTCCCTAGTAAATTCACCTTCAAGAAATGGTAATAAACCTAAAACTGGTACTCCACTTAACCCCTCAATCATTTCTTTATTTTCTTGCACTCTTTCTTTGTCACATTCTTTACAACTAGACAAAATTACACCTGCTACTGTTAAACCGTGTGCCTGTGCATAAGAAATTGTTAAGACAGTATGATTTACTGTCCCTAGCGTAGGGCGAGCTACTATAATAAGAGGCAACTGTAATTGTTTTGCGAAATCAATTACTAAACTATCTTCAGTATATGGGACTGCAAGCCCGCCTGCCCCTTCGACAAATACGCTATTAAACTCTTTTAATAGTTCTTCATAGTGCCTCATAATGTCTTTTAACTTTACGACTCTTCCAGCTCTTTTCATCGCAAGTCTCGGAGCAAGCGGTTCTTCAATGGAATAAGGACAAATTTCATCTTCTTTTGTCGGTACACCCGATAATGCTTTTAATCTTGCTGCATCTCCCTCAGGGTTTGATGCAACATGTCCACTTTGCAACGGTTTATATACCCCTACGTTATATCCCAACTCTCTATATACACCTGCTAACGCACCTGCAACCACAGTTTTTCCAACTTCAGTATCTGTTGCTGTTATGAAAAAACCGCTCATTCTTCTCCCTCCGTAACATCTGAGATTGCTTTATATAAAATGCGTAACATATCATCTATCTCATCAATTGTAGAAGCAAGAGGAGGCATAAATACAATCGTGTTACCGAGCGGTCGTAAAATCATGCCAAGATCTCTTGAGCGTTTACATACTTGCACACCGACTCTTTCTGTCCATTCAAACGATTCTTTCGTTTCCTTATTCTTCACTAGTTCAATACCAATCATTAACCCGCACTGACGAATATCACCTACATGTTTATATGCAAAGAGCGCTTCTAATTGCTTGGCTACATATTCTGTTTTACGTGCAACATCTTCTATTAAATTTGTTTTTTCATATAATTCTAGATTCGCAATTGCTACTGCACACCCTAACGGATTACCTGTGTAACTATGACCATGGAAAAATGATTTTTGTTCCTCATATTCTCCTAAGAAGGCATTATATATTTCGTCTGTCGTTACCGTAACTGCAACCGGTAAATAACCACCTGTTAAACCTTTCCCAGCGGTTAAAATGTCTGGCGTCACATTTTCATGTTCACATGCAAACATTTTTCCAGTGCGCCCAAATCCCGTTGCTACTTCATCCGTAATAAATAAAACATTATATGTTGTACATAAATCCCTTAGCCCTTTTAAATATCCTTTCGGCATTGTAATCATACCGCCAGCACCTTGCATTAAAGGTTCTACAATAATAGCTGCAATTTCTTCATGTTTTTCTTTCAGCATTTCTTCCATTTCTTCTAAATGTTTTTTTACAATTTGTTCCTTATTATCTCCATAAGGAGAACGATATGTATATGGATACGGCATTTTAATTGCTTCAAATAAGAGTGAACTATACACTTGGTGAAACAAGTCTATTGCTCCTACTGAAACAGCACCAATCGTATCACCGTGATATGCTTCTTTTAATGTAACAAATCTTTGTTTTCTCGGTTTCCCTTTATGTTGCCAATATTGGAAAGCCATCTTAATTGCAATTTCAACAGCTGTAGAACCAGAGTCTGAATAGAACACCTTCTTCAATCCTTCTGGTACAACCTCAATAATTTTTTCTGCTAATAAAATTGATGGAACGTTAGCAAGTCCTAACATAGTAGAATGAGCAATTTTATTTAATTGCTCACGAATTGCTTCATCTAATTCTGGCACTTGATGTCCGTGAACATTCAGCCAAATAGATGAAACCCCATCCCAATATTCATTTCCATTTACATCGTATAGCTTTCTTCCCTCTCCACGTTCAATAATGACAGGATCTTCTTCTAAATAACCTTTCATTTGTGTAAATGGGTGCCATACGTAAGCTTTATTTTTCTCTGATAATTCTTCATATGTATAAGATGATTTTTCAGTCGTATTACTATTCACAGTCACAATTGTCACCCCTAATGTTAACTAGTTTATAGATATAGTTAACATTAAATCCAAAAGACTGTCAATTATTTTTAAATTAAACAGTTCTTAAAAAAGAACAACTTATCATACGATAAGTTGTTCTACTTTCCATGCTGTATCTTTCCGATTTCTAAAATAATCTCTTCATCTTTTTTTCCTTCTGTATCAATTCCCAGTTGTTTTGCATGCTCAATTAATAAATCATGACGCTTCTCAAATCTAGCTGTGTTTACTTCTTTCGTAATTTCCTCTTTTGTTTTCTCATCAGTAGAAACTCCTAGTTTCGCAGCTGCTTTTTCCATCGACTTCTTCTCTTCCGTTTCTTTCACTTTCTTCACTTCTGATTGCTGGATTTGCTTTTGCTTCACCTGCTCTGATTCAGCTGCAAAAGCTGTGTAAATTCCAGCACTTCCGCCAATGACTAGTAAGGTGGTAAAAAGAATTAGTTTTTTCTTCACTCTTTTCTCCCCTTTCGAATTCATTATAACGCACATCTTTCAATGTTAAAACCTATCTCCTTTATTTCCCTAAAAAAATATTACACATTTTTATTGACATGTATGATGAATATATGATAAAAATTTAACTAACATCATATGAATCGGCGTTGATAGGATTTAGTAGTATTTCGATTTCTGATTTCAGAGAGCTGGTGGTCGGTGCGAACCAGTACAGAGCGAATTATGAATTACCCCCTGGAGCTTCTTTTACGAAACGTAAGGAGTAGTGAAAGACGGTTATAGACCGTTATGTCTAAAGAGTGGTGAAACGACACTGTTTCACAATTTAGGGTGGTACCGCGAATTTTTCGTCCCTGCATATATTGCAGGGGCGTTTTTTATTTTATTAACGCATATCATACGACCCTTTATTTTGTGATACATTCATTTTACAAGCTAGGGTGGTACCGCGATTTCTTCGTCCCTGCATAATTATATGCAGGGACGTTTTTTTATCCAATCATTTCCGTATCATATAGAAGTATTAACAAATTACCGGTAATTTGTCAAAAAATTCTAAAATTTAAAAGGAAATATACAATATTGGCGAATTTTATATAAAAAAGACTATTCTCGATTAATTAGGAGGGGAAAACAATGGTTTCAAAAATTGAATCTGTTCTTTTAACAATTTTTATCTTTTTCTGTATTGGTTTTAGTGTTATTCAATTAGAAGTTTCACCGCATATCCCGATTTTATTCGGTATCGTTATTTTATTAGCGTTTGGGTTTATGAAAAAAATCTCTTGGTCTACTATGGAAAAAGGGATGATCAGTAGTATTTCAGCGGGGATTCCATCTATTTTTATTTTCTTACTTGTAGGCGTATTAATTAGTGTATGGATCGCAGCTGGAACAATTCCAACTTTAATGGTATACGGCTTCCAACTTGTATCTCCGAAAATTTTCGTTCCAACTGTTTTTGTTGTTTGTGCGATTGTTGGAACGAGTATCGGTAGTGCATTTACAACTGCTGCAACTGTAGGACTTGCCTTTATGGGCATGGGTAGTGCTCTTGGATACGATCCAGCGCTTATCGCTGGTGCAATTATTTCTGGTGCATTCTTTGGGGATAAAATGTCTCCTTTATCTGATACAACAAACTTAGCTCCTGCTGTAACCGGTGTAGATTTATTTGAACATATTCGTAACATGCTTTGGACGACAGTTCCAGCTTTCATTATTGCTTTTATTGCATATTTCATTTTAGGCAGTGGATCTGGAGGCAATGTTGATTTCACATCCTTTATTAGCACGTTAGAAAAAAATGCAACAATTTCTATCGTTACACTTATTCCAATTTTATTACTGTTCCTATTCGCATTCAAAAAGGTTCCAGCAGTTCCAACATTACTTGCTGGAATCGTAGTAGGAATCATTATTCTCTTTATTTTCAAACCTAGTACATCTCTAACTGATTTAATGAAAATTATGCAGGACGGTTATGTTTCTAAAACTGGTATAAAAGATATTGATAGCTTATTATCTCGCGGCGGTTTACAAAGTATGATGATGTCCGTTGCCCTTATTTTCCTAGCTCTTTGCATGGGAGGATTACTACAAGGAATGGGTATTATCGCGCAGCTGATGAATATCATCTCTAGCTTTGTTAAAAATAGTACACGCTTAATTATTTCTACTGCTTCAACTGCAATTGGTGTAAACTTCTTACTTGGTGAACAGTACTTATCCATCGTTTTAACAGGACAAGCATTTGCTAATAAATACGATGAAGTCGGTTTAGAACGTCGTAATTTATCACGAGTACTAGAAGATGCTGGTACAGTAATTAATCCACTCGTACCATGGGGTGTAAGTGGCGTATTCTTAACAAACGTCCTTAGCGTTCCAACATTCGATTACCTGCCATACGCAATCTTCTGTTTAGCTTGTCCAGTTGTAACCATTATCGTCGGCTTTACTGGATTCGGTCTTTCATGGAAAAAAGAAAAAGCAGTACCAGTTTCATAATATACAAGTAAAAAAAGGATTACCGATTGCGGTAATCCTTTTTTTATACAACACTTTACTATCTATTTGCTTTCTTTCTTCTAAATAACATAAGTAATCCCGCTCCAACAAATGCAAGACCCGCTCCAATTGTAGAAGCAACACTTGCACCTGTTTTCGGTAAATCACGTTCATCTTTGTCAGCTTCTTTATTTTCACTTACAGTTGTCGTTGTTTCTTTTGTATTTTGATCATCTGTTGTAGTTTGTCCAGATCCTGCATTGTTTCCACTATTACCTTCATTTGTTGGTGGTGTCGTTGGATTCCCTCCATTATTACCTTCACCTGTTGGTGGTGTCGTTGGATTCCCTCCATTATTGCCTTCACCTGTTGGTGGTGTCGTTGGATTTCCTCCATTATTACCTTCACCTGTTGGTGGTGTTGTTGGTTTTTCTCCACCATCGTTCTTCTTCGTTATATCAATTGCATATTTAGCAAATTCATTTTCAGATGGTCCAACATATGATATTTTCCCATCTTTCTTTATATACTTTTGTGCATTTGGTGAAGAATCGAATGTTGTATTTAATTTATCTGCAACAATCGGCTTAAATGTCCAGTTTTGATCGGCTGCTGGATTAATAACTGGTGTTTCTTGCATATACTTCACAATGATTTGACGTGTTTCATCTTGTGATTGGTATACAACTTCCCCTTTACTTACACCTGGGAACGTTTGGCTACTTCCACGATAGTTATTTGTAGCGACGATAAATTCTTGATTGTCAGCTACTGGCTTACCTTCATACGTCATATTTACAATACGATTCGCATTCGCATTTTCCTTTATAACTTTTCCATCTTTATCATATTTTGCTGGTTGCGTCACATCAATTTCGTATTTTAAACCATCTAAAATATCAAAGTTATATGTAGGATAGCCTATATTTACTAACGGCTGTTCTTTCGTTTCCTTTGGATCAATTTTATTAAACTGACCTGCAGACATTTCAAGCCATTCTTTCACTTGTGCCCCATTTACTTTTACAGCATATAAAGTATTTGGATATACGTATAAATCTGCAACGTTTTTAATTGCTAACGTTCCAGCTGGAATATCCGTATAATATGTAGCACCGTTTCGGCCACCTGCTTTAAATGGTGCGCCTGCAGATAAAACTGGTATTCCTTTATATTTACTATATTGTCCATTTTCAGCAAACAACTTTTCGACATACCATTTTTGGGCATTTGTCACAAGTTGCACAGAAGGATCATCTTGTACTAATGAGAAATAACTATTAATTGGCGCTGTCGTTTTTCCTACAGCTGTATTCACATAATCAATTGTCGCTTGATGATCATCTTTAATTTCATTAACTAAATTTTGATCAGGTCCTACATTACCTTCATTATTAACAATCGGACGAAGTTGTGGCTTCGATTGCTCTTTTTGTACTTCCCATTTTCCGCTTACCTTTTTCAATTGCATATCAATAATACCTAAGTTACTTCCAAACACACCAGGCATTACAACTGGAACACCATTAAATACATCCTTCACTTCAGTATGTGAATGTCCCATTAATACTGCATCTACACCAGTAACTTCTGTTAAATAATACGATGCGTTTTCCATGCCAACGTTGTATCCACTCTTATCAACACCAGAATGCGCTAGTGCAACGATAACATCTGCACCTTCCGCTTTCATTTTCGGCACCATTTTCTTCGCTGTTTCAACTATATCTTTCGCTTTAACTTTTCCTTCTAAATTTGCTTTATCCCAGTTCATAACTTGAGGTGGAACAAATCCCATTACCCCAATTTTCACCTTCTGTTTTTGACCTGATTCATCTTCTACTTCTTTTTCAAAAATATGATATGGTTTAAAGTAATTTTGGTCGTTCTCTTCATTATTATCTTTATCATCTTTATAGACGTTCGAGTTAATAACCGGGAACTTTGTTTTACTAATCACTTTGTTTAAATAATCTAAACCATAGTTAAATTCATGATTCCCAAGAGAGATGACGTCATACTTCATTAAATTCATTACACGATATAATGGATGTGTATAACTAGGATCCACAGGATTTTTCGGATCGTTTATTTTATTCGCTACATAATCTCCAAGCGGTGTCCCTTGTAATGCATCCCCATCATCAAATAGGACAGAGTTCTTCGCTTCTTCACGTGCTTTATTAACAAGTGTTGCCGTTTGCACGAGACCTACTTTATTATCTGTTTTCGTTTGATAATAATCGTAATTCATTAAGTTAACGTGAATATCTGATGTTTCTAGAATTCGTAAGTTAACTGTACTCTCCCCAGTATTCTCATCCGCATGAGCTGTTGTTGGCAGTACTTGCGGCGCTATTACACCTATAGCAAGAGTTGCTCCAGCTAGCATTTTTTTTGACTTTTTCACAAAAAATCCCCCTTATACAATTACCAGAAATAATGAAATGAATCCCTATCGGTCCATAATCACATACCTTTTTTCTTCTATTAGAGACACGATTTTCATTTCATCCTGCGCTAACGAGTAGTCCCCTTAAACGCTCGATTGATGAAGACTAACAATTAACGGGAGATAAAGCTCCCACTAAGTAGCATTTCACCTTATCTGACATTATCATATATAAAACTCTTTCGTATCGTCAATATTTTTTGACAAACTTCAACAAATTTTCTGTAAAGTTATTGTAAACTTTTCATAAACATATAATATGCCCTTACATTGCTAATATTGCTGAATATGATACAATTACCAATTACAAGGAGGATGAATTTATGAAAAAAGTCATCTTAATAGTTGTTTGTCTCCTCCTTCTAATCATTTCTTATTCTAATTTTGAAAAGAACGATGAGACAAAACAAAACGAACCTGAAGACAAAACAGAGAAAACCTCTGCTCCAAGTTGGATTGATAAGCAAACAAACGACTCCTTTTATCACCTCGTATTAGGTGATTCACTCGCTAAAGGATATGGATCGACACAAGGTGGATTTGCTGAATTAGCTTCCAGACAAATAGAAGCACAAATTCATAAACCAATTACAGTAGAAAATCTTGGGATAAACGGCCTTACTACAGATCGTCTCGCTAAAAAAGTTCAATCAGAAGATGTAAAGCAAAAAATTAGAGCTGCAAATATAATTACGATTAATATTGGAGGAAATAATTTATTTCGCTTAAATCGTGATGTCGGTGTTATAGATGGTATTAAAATGTTAAATAAAGAAAAAGCTCATTTTGAAGCGGATATAAAAACTATTGTAAAGACAGTTCGAGATCAAAATCCGAACGCTTTACTCATTCTCTCAGAACTCTATAACCCGTTACAACTCGATGACTCCATCGCAAGTTATGCAGACATGTTTTTAGACGGATGGAATGAATCCGTTTATTCCATTTCAAAAGCAAATCAACCGTCTATCGTTTTACCAATTCGTAAATTAATATCGAATGATAAAAAAGATTTACTATTTGACCAAGTGCACCCAAATGATAACGGCTATGCGATTATTGCTAATACATTTACAAAGCAAGTGTTATCCTACAAATATTAAAGCTGCTGTGAAACAATTCTATTTTTATACCATGTCTTTTTTGTTACAATGAAAGTGGAAGGGGGCCTTTATATGGAATCACGCGAGTGGGAACGTATTGTTGATCATCTTCTTTCGCTAGTGCCTCTTTTTTATCGCAAATTTATGCTTCCTGGAGAATTTTCTTCTCAAAGACATATGCCGCCATCACATACACAAGTATTACTACTTTTGCATGAAAATGGCACATTAGCAGTTTCCGAAATCGGCAAGCGGCTAGCGATTTCAAGGCCTAACATGACACCTCTATTAAACAAACTTATTCAAGAGGAACTAATAGAGCGTCATTATAGCGAAAAAGATCGACGGGTCATTTTAATTTCTCTAACAGCTGAAGGGAAATTATTAGTAAATCAGTATCAGCAATTCATTTTAGACAAACTAAAAGAAAATTTCCAAACATTATCTGAGGAAGAGCGCGAAAAGCTCATTCAATCTCTTCAAACCATTCAAAATTTAATTTTGAAAACAAACGCATAAAGCTGCTTCTAAATAGAAGCAGCTTTATGATTCATAATAATTACCGTAGTATACATTTGAATATGGCCATGTCGTTAAATATGGTTTTTGGTCTTGCGTAGGTTGTTGTGGTGGTATTTGTGGCAATTGCTGAAATTGTTGCTGTTGATACACTCCAACTTGCTGTCTCATATCATTTACCGGATAATAATTTGTATATGGGTATACTTGAGGTACATAGTAATAATACATCCATTCTCTCCCCCTTTTTCTTAAACATATTCAAAGGAGAAAATGAATGTGCCATTCTTTATATTTGTACAAGTGGTTCTCTCACTTTTTTCTTTCTGTTCTTCAAACGTAACTTACGATTCTTTTCATATAAATAATGCACTACGAAATATGAAACTACACCGAACACAACTCCTAAAATCGTCATTCCAATTAATACATATACTTCACTCTGTAATAAGCTCTTTAACATCGTAAAAATGTGACTTGAAAACAAGTCCGATATCGTAAATGGTTCATGATGTATTTGTTGTACATGAAATGGATAAATCATTTTCCCTAGCGCATACGCAAGCGGAAATAAAAACACTGGGAGAAACGATATTTTCCCAATAATATTGCCAATAACTGCAGCAGGAAATGATCCTTTTGCTAATCGAACGATTGGATAAAATATTACATATACGAGCGATGCTGTATAAATTACTAACATTTCTAAACCAAAACCAATAGCAAAACCTAACGACACTTTCTTTGCTCCTTCTGGCGATCGAAGCAACTTATAATATTGAAACTTTAATATTCTCCACATCCGCTGAAAAAACGAATATGTTTGCTTAGTTGTTTTCACTCTCATCATCTCTTTAACTATATTTTATATGTAGTATGTCCTTACACGCACTGAATAACAAATTTAGTTTTCTCTTTCTATTATAAATGATATAAAAATGATTAACCAAATATACATCCGACATTTTAATATAAAAAACCTTCCTTTTAGGAAGGTTCTTCTACATTATTAAATAAACTTACTAATAATGCTTTTTGAGCATGTAATCGATTACCAGCTTGCTCAAAAACGATAGACTGTGGTCCATCAATAATTTCTCCTGTTACTTCTTCTTCACGATGAGCAGGTAAACAGTGTAAGAAACGATATGTTTGCTTTGCATGCATAACAAGTTCTTTATTGATTTGATAAGGTTGAAATAAAGTATATTTCTCTTCTTCTCCATCTTGCCCCATACTCATCCAAACATCAGTATAAATAAAATCTGCTTCCTGTACCGCTAATTCAGGATTATGCAAAATTTCAATTTCAGCGCCTGTTTCTTTAGCAATCGCTAACGCTTTTTTAACAATTTCCTCATTCGGTTCATACCCTACGGGTGTTGCCACAGTCATATTCATTCCGACTTTTGCACTCGCTAACAGTAACGAATGACACACATTATTCCCATCACCTACATAAGCCAATTTAATTCCTTTAAATGTATTCACTTCTTCATATATCGTCATTAAATCTGCTAATGCTTGACAAGGATGATGATCATCCGTTAATCCATTAATAACAGGAATGCTCGATTCTTTTGCCAACTCTTCTACATCCGCGTGTGAGAATGTACGTATCATAATCCCATCAATATAATGAGACAGTACTTTCGCAGTATCAGAAACGGTCTCTCCTCTTCCGATTTGCATCTCCTTCCCACTTAAAAACATTCCATGTCCTCCGAGCTGTACCATTCCTGCTTCAAAAGATACACGAGTACGAGTTGAATGTTTATCAAAGATAAGCCCTAATATTTTACCTTGTAATAAAGGCTCTTGCTTATTCTTTTTTAAATATATAGCGAACTCAATTAAAGAAATAATTTCTTCTTTCGTTAATTCTTCTAGTGTTAAAAGATCTTTCGTATTTAATTTCGGTACTTGTACAGTTGACATGAAATTTCCCCCTTATATGATTGATACGTTTTTTGTACAAACTACTTTTTTTATCATATATACTGCCTGTTCTAACTCTTCATTCGTTACAATGAGTGGCGGTAATAGTCTTATGACATTCGGCCCTGCTTGTAATACGAGTAGCCCGTCTTTTTCAAGTTGTTCTATAAAATTTGAAACTTCATGCTTATATTCGATTCCAATCATAAGCCCCTTGCCACGAATATTTTGAATACATTCGACATGACATAACTCTTCTTGCAATCTCTTTAATACGTATTCGCCCTTTTCCTGTACGTCTTTTAAAAAGGATGGTTCCTTGCTTACCTGTAACACTTCTTTCGCAGCAGTCATCGCAATATAATTCCCTCCAAAAGTTGAACCGTGTGATCCCGCATTAAAAGAAGAGCCCAGTTCTTTCCTACCAATTACTGCTCCAACGGGAATACCATTTCCAAGAGCCTTAGCGATAGTAACGATATCAGGTTTTATTCCCATTTGTTCGTAAGCGAATAGTGTTCCGGTTCTTCCTATACCCGTTTGTACTTCGTCTATAATAAATAGAGAACCGTACTTATTACATAATATTTCGATTTCTTTCAAAAAAAACGAATCAGCTAGTATGACTCCGCCCTCTCCTTGAACAACTTCTATCATTACTGCCGCAACTTCTTCATTCATTACTTCCTCTAATGCTTGTATATCGTTAAAAGGGATATGTAAAAAAGACGGAAGTAGTGGACCAAACCCTTCTTTCACCTTATCTTGACCTGTTGCACTCATCGTTCCAAATGTTCTACCGTGAAAAGACTGCTCACATGTTACGACTAGAGATTTTCCAGTATGCTTACGAGCTAGCTTTAAAGCTGCTTCATTCGCCTCTGCCCCGCTATTACAAAAAAACACATAATCTAATGCTGTATTTTCTGTTACTAACAATGCAACCTCTTCTTGTAAGGAGTTTGTAAATAAATTCGATATATGCCATATGTCTCCAAGTTGCTTTTCAACCGCCTTTACAACAGTAGGATGACAATGTCCTAAATTACATACTCCAATACCGGAAGTGAAATCTACATATTGCTTACCATGTTTATCAATAACTTTCGTTCCATTCCCCTTTACAAACTCAACGTTTCTTCTTCCATACGTTTGAAAAAGATGACTCGTCATACAATACTCACGCCTTTCGTTACCGTCGTTCCGATACACTCGCCTGTGACCTCAGTAAAATCCTTTGTACCATTCACAATACTTACCTTTTGTACTCCCATTTTTAATGATGTAAGTGCCGCCTGTACTTTCGGAATCATCCCGCCTGTAATAACACCTTTTTCTATAAAAGTTGCAATTTCAGACTCATCTGTTTTCTTTACCAATTTCCCTTCATGTAATATCCCATCTACATCTGTAATGAAAATAAGTTCTTTTGCGGATAGCGCATCCGCAATCCCAGCTGCAGCAGTATCCGCATTTATGTTATACACCTCATTACCATTTATTCCGATTGGGGCAATAACAGGAATATAATTCATATCTATTAATTTTTTTAATAAGGTTGTTTCTACATAACTTACCTCTCCTACATATCCTATTTCTTCGCTGACAGGTTGAACTTGAAGTAAATTACCGTCACACCCTGAAAGCCCTACGGCCAGTAAATTATGCTTTTGTAAATTCATTACAAACTTTTTATTTGTACTACCACATAGCACCATTTGAACAACATCCATCACTTCTTTTGGTGTTACTCGTAATCCATCTCTTTTTTCCACTTTGATATGACACTCTTTTAATTTGGCATCAATTTCTGGGCCACCACCATGGACAATCACTACCTTATACTTCTGTTGCAATTTCTTTATACAATCAAAAAACACATCATTTAATTGATCCAACATGCTACCGCCGCATTTAATTACGATATAATCACTCATCTTCTCTCTCCTTATGTACGATAACAAGCGTTTATTTTTACATAATCATAACTTAAGTCGCATCCCCAAGCTGATCCGGTCTCTTTTCCTACATGTAAATACACATCAATAATAATTTCATGTTCTTTTAATTTCTTTTTCATTTCCTCTTCAGAAAATATTTGAGGTTCACTATTTTTTAGCACAACGATAGATTGAAGAGTAATATCAATTGTATTTGGATTAATCGTTACTTCACTTTGTCCAATACTGCTAATAATTCGCCCCCAATTTGGGTCTTCACCGTGTATTGCGGTTTTCACAAGACTTGAACCAACTATTTGCTTTGCAATTTTCTTTGCCTCTTCACTCGCTTTAGCCCCTAGCACATTTACTTCTATTAACTTCGTAGCACCTTCACCATCTTGTGCAATTTTTTTTGCTAAATCTTCACATACCTTCTGTAAAGTAAATACGAAAGTTTCCCAGTCTGTGTGTTCCATATTGATTGGTTTCGTTTCCGACAATCCACTTGCCATAACGATGACCATATCATTTGTAGAAGTATCTCCATCTACCGTAATTTGGTTAAATGTATGATTCGTAATTTGTGATAATGCTGTTTGCAATACTTCATGCTCTATATTGGCATCTGTTGTAATAAAACTAAGCATCGTTGCCATATTCGGATGAATCATTCCTGAACCTTTAGCAACACCAGCGATAGTCACTTCTTTTCCATCAATAATCATCTCATAACAAGTTTCTTTCGTTATAAGATCCGTCGTTAAAATTGCTTCACAAAAAGAATGAGCTTCACTTACCTCTTTTGTCGGTATAAGAGATGTAACTCCCTTGCGGATGCTATCCATCGGTAAAGGTACTCCAATTACACCAGTTGAACCGACCGCAACGTAATTTTCTTTTACACCAAAGTGTTCTGCCCCTAATGTTCGTATCTCGTAAGCATCTTGTAGCCCTTTCATTCCTGTACAAGCATTTGCATTTCCGCTATTAACGATAATTGCTTGTAATTTCCCTTCAGTTGCTATACTATCTTTCGTTACTTGCAGGGGTGCTGCTTGTATTTGATTTGTTGTATAAACAGCGGCGCACGATGCTGGTACGTCACAAACGATTGCACCTAAATCCTTTTTCTCCTTTTTCAAACCATTGCTAGTACCGATTGCCGAAAAGCCTTTCGGCGTTACAATTGAACCACTTTCTAATTTTGTAATAGACGCTACTTTAATCATCATGTCCCCCTTATGGATAAAGCGGCATATGCTGTAAACCTGTTGTCTCTTCCAATCCCGCTAATACATTTGCGTTTTGAATCGCTTGCCCAGCCGCACCTTTCATCATATTGTCTATAACAGAAACGACCGTAACTCTTTCTGTTCTTTCATCGTAAGCTACCCCAATATCACAATAATTTGAGCCCCTTACTTCTTTCGGACTTGGAAATTCTCCATGAGAGCGAACTCGAACGAAAGCTGAGTATTCATACGTTTCTTCATACAATTTTTGAAGCTGCTCTATTTTCATTTCCTTTTTCACTTTCGCATAAAGTGTAATCATAATCCCCCGTGATATCGGTATTAAATGTGTACTAAACGTGATTGGCTTCATTTCACTATTCCACTCTGCAAGCATTTGCTCAATCTCAGGAATATGCTGATGCTGATTAACTTTATAAATGTGTAAGTTATCATATAACTCAGGAAAGTGAGCCATTGTTGTTGGCGTTTTGCCCGCTCCAGATACTCCTGATTTCGCATCAATAATAATGGAATCTTCTTCAATTATGCCGCTACGCATTAACGGCGCTATCGCTAATAATACAGCTGTAGCAAAACATCCTGGGTTTGCAATTAAATCTGCATTTTGAACCTCAGACCTTTTCCATTCACTTAGCCCATATACTGCTTTCCTAAGAATTTCTTCTTGTGCAGCTGGCCTTTTATACCACAGTTCATATGATGAGGGATCTATCATACGAAAGTCTCCAGATAGGTCAATTACTTTTAAACCTACCTGTAATAATTTTGGAGTTAATTCTGCCGATACACCTGCTGGGGTTGCTAAAAATACAATTTCTGCTTCCTTCTCTATTTCCTCCACATCAATTTCTTGTAACGTATGGACAAGGATATTTCGAAAATGTGGATATACATTCGCTATACACTCACCAACTTGCGAAAAAGAATGGAGAGATGATATCGAAAAATACGGATGCTGCTCTAATAACCGAATTAATTCAATACCTCCATATCCAGTTGCTCCAATAATTGCGACTTTCATAAGTTCCTCCTCATATTGATTCTTTAGATTAAGTATGATTATAATATTGTATATTTATAGAGTCAATTAAATATTTATAAATTTTTAAAAATAAAAAAACTTAATTTTACTAGAAAAACAATATACTCAACCGAATTTTTATACAATAATAGTGCATGGTAGTTTTTTCATTTCACTTCAAGTACAATAAAACAATACATACGTACATACAGGCGGAGAAAAATATGAACGAAAAGTTAATTGAGAAAATGATTATAAAAAGTTTTCAGCAATATCAATGCAATCCTGTATCAAAAGAGGATCAGGAAATGTTAGTAAAACATATTCAAATGATTATTCATTCGAATAATCAAATTGACGTATACGAGGCAATTGAGGATACCGTTTACGATTATGTGACTGGAAAATAAAAAAAATAGGAGATTTCCATATGGAAATCTCCTATTTTTTACTTAATGATTTTCCTGCTACACGTTCAAATAAACCAGGGAATAACGCATAGAGCTTAGGCCCCATTCCCATCCACTTCGGCAAATTCACTTCACGTTTTTTCGTTTGCATCGCCTTTACGATTTGTTCTGCTACATATGTTGGTTTTAACATGTAACGTCCCATATTTTTTACATATGTACCAGATTGATCAGCTATTTCAAAAAAGTTCGTATCTATCGGTCCTGGGTTAATTGCTGTTACATAAATATCTGTATTCGATAATTCCATGCGCAAACTATTCGTAAACCCTAATACGGCATGTTTCGTTGCTGCATACGCACTCGATTTCGGAGTTGCAATTTTCCCAGCAAGTGAAGCTATATTAATTATATGTCCTTCATTTCTTTTTACCATATAAGGTAATACCGCTTTCGTACAAGCTACTAGTCCAAATACATTTACTTGGAACATATCCTTTACTTCATCCATTGATGCCTCTTCAAACGTTTTAAAAATACCAAAACCCGCATTGTTTACCAATATATCAATACGTCCCACTTCTTGTAATACCTTTGAAAAAACAGACTGTACTTTCGTCTCTTCACTTACGTCTAATACATAATAATAGCAAGGCGTATTATAAGTTTTTTTTATTTTGTCTGCTAACGCTTGTAGTTTCTCCTCTGTTCGAGCCATTAATACTGGAATCGCTCCCTGCTCTGCAACTTGCATTGCAACTTGCTCTCCAATTCCACTAGAAGCGCCTGTAATGACGATTACTTTTTCTTGTAAGCGTCCTGTCATTGCTGTCACCTACTTTGCATAATAAATCAATTGTTGCGAAGATTCATCAATCATCACTTGTTGATTATATGCTAAAAAGTCTAATTGTCCAACAGTTTCGGAGATAGTAAGCGGCAATTGTTCTTTATATAATACTGGAAATAGCTTCACACATACTTCAAATGCTGTCATCGGTTTTTCCTTTAATAACTCAAGTACTTTAAATGCACGTGTTTCTTGCTTTTGTAACCTCGTTTCAATAAGTTGTTTCACATTTAGAACATCTTCCCCATGCCCTGATAAAATACGTGAAATATTCATTTCACTTAAACGTTTTAACGTTTGATTGTATTGTAGCAATGGACGTGCTCTTTCCGTTTGCCCTTCATATGGTGGTTCTAATATTGGATTTGAAGAAATATGACTAATGAGAGCATCCCCACCAATTAATATCCCATCGGATTCTCTATATAAAGAAATATGAGTAGAAGCATGGCCTGGGGTTTCAATTACTGTAAACCCAGGTAAAGAATCAATACGATCCCCCTCTCTCACAGTATGTGTTAACGATCTATTACAAGAATATTTAAGTGTCCTTGTCGTCAATAATGCCTCGTCATTCAAAAATGCTGCTGGAACACCGAACTGCAAGGCTGTCTCTCTAAAAAACTCATGATACCGCTTTAAAAACTCTGGATTTTGCGTGATCCACGGCTCATTCCAAGGGTGTCCAATAATATTCGTTTTCTCAGAAAATATATTTAAAAGTCCACAATGATCCGCATGATGATGCGTAATCACTACCGTTTCAATATCTTCTATCGTATAACCTAATGCACCTAATTGACTTTCTAACGCATTTTTTGCCTCTTCTGTATTCGTCCCTGTATCAATTAATGTTAATGTCTCCCCCTCAACTAAAAACACATTCACAGTCTCAACTGCAAATGGCACAGGAATCTCCATTCGGTGAATCGCCGTCATGCTTAGCCCCCCTGACTCTTTCCGGTTCAAAAATGAATACTTCTTCAGTTTACAACTTCTACATAAATTTGTCATTATTTTCAGATAAAAAGAGGTGTTTTCTATAAAAAACCGAATGTATGTACATTTATAAGTATTTCTAACCAAGTTTAAAGGAGGAACATCATGTCTATTCAAAACATATCCTTTCTCGGTGCAGGCTCTATTGCCGAAGCGATTATTGGTGGATTGTTACACGCAAATGTAGTTAAAGGAGAACAAATTACCGTAAGTAATCGTTCTAACGAGACAAGGTTACAAGAGCTACATACAAAATATGGTGTCAAAGGTACGCATAACAAAAAAGAACTACTTGCTAATACAAATATTCTTTTTCTAGCAATGAAACCAAAGGATGTTGCAGAAGCGCTTACCCCTCTTAAAGAATATATAAATAAGGATTTGCTTATTATTTCGCTATTAGCAGGTGTTTCTACTCACTCGATTAGAAACCTACTTCAAAAAAACGTTCCGATCATTCGTGCAATGCCAAATACATCTGCCGCTATTTTAAAATCAGCTACCGCTATTTCGCCTTCAAAACATACAACAGCGGAACATATTCAAACTGCAAAATCTTTATTTGAAACGGTCGGTCTCGTCTCTGTTGTAGAGGAAGAAGATATGCATGCTGTCACTGCATTGTCTGGAAGTGGACCAGCTTATATTTATTACGTAGTAGAGGCGATGGAAGACGCCGCAAAAAAAATTGGTTTAAAAGAAGATGTTGCAAAATCGCTTATTCTTCAGACGATGATTGGTGCTGCTGAAATGCTAAAAGCAAGCGAAAAACACCCTTCTGTTTTGCGAAAGGAAATTACATCTCCTGGCGGAACTACCGAAGCAGGCATTGAAGTATTACAGGAAAATAAATTTCAACAAGCACTCGTTTCTTGTATTACACAGGCAACGAAACGATCACATGATCTTGGAAAAACATTAGAACAACTCACAAAAGAAAAATAAAAATGGAGCTCAATCTTACTTGAGCTCCATTTTTTATCATCATATACTTTTAGTTATTACTCTTTCCAAAAATCTCTTCTTGTAGACGACGACCTGTCGGTGTTGCTGCAAGCCCGCCTTCAGCTGTTTCACGAAGTGCTACTGGCATCGTTTGTCCGATTCTAAACATTGCCTCAATCACTTCATCACATGGAATTGTACTCGTTACACCAGCTAATGATAAATCCGCTGAAATCATCGCATTTGAAGCACCCGCTGCATTACGCTTTACACAAGGTACTTCTACAAGTCCTGCAACAGGATCGCACACTAAACCAAGCATATTCTTTAATGAAATTGCCATCGCTGTAGCTGCTTGATCTGGTGTTCCACCAGCCATCTCAACTGCTGCTGCCGCTGCCATTCCACTTGCTGAACCAACTTCTGCTTGGCATCCTCCTGCCGCACCAGAAATACAAGCATTATTCGCAACTACCATACCGAAAGCTCCTGCTGTAAATAAAAATTCAATCATTTCTTCACGTGTAGGTTGTAATTTTTCTTTCAGTGCAAACAGTACACCTGGCACTGTTCCAGCAGAACCTGCTGTTGGTGTTGCACAAATAATCCCCATCGCCGCGTTTACTTCATTTGTTGCAACAGCTTTACTCACTGCGTCCAAAATCGTATCTCCAGATAAGCCTTTTCCGCTCTTCATATACGCTTGAACTTTTACAGCATCACCGCCAGTTAAACCAGTTGGTGATTTCACGCCGCGAATACCACGTTCTACTGCTTGTTCCATCACGACTAAGTTCTTTTCCATACCAGCAATTACTTCTTCACGTGAAATATGTCTTGTTTCCATTTCACATTGAATCATAATTTCTGCGATTTTTACATTTTGTTCTTTAGCTTGCGCCACTAGTTCCGCTGCGTTCCGAAACATGGTGTGTCCCCCCTGCAATTAATCCATAATAGTTACTTGACAAATATTTTGTTGCCCTTTTATTTCTTCAATCACTTCATCTGCTAACAATTCATCTGTTTCAATGACCATAAGCGCTCTTCTTCCTTTTTCTTTACGAGAAACGCTCATTGTACTAATGTTAATCTCGTGTTTCGCAAGAATGGAAGCTACAGCTGCGATAGCACCAAAGCGATCGTTATTTACAATAAGTAGTGCTGGACTCGTGCCTGTTAATTGAAGATCGAATCCGTTTAATTCTACAACTTCAATTTTACCGCCACCAATTGAGCAAGCAACAACTTCAATTTCCTCTTCACCTTTATACAGACGAATTTTCGCTGTATTTGGATGCGGAGCATTTGCATCTTCTTCAATGAATTCCACTTCAATCCCGCGTTCTTTTGCAATATCTAACGCACTTGGAATACGTAAATCATCTGTTTCAAATCCAAGTATTCCACCGATTAGCGCTACATCCGTACCGTGACCACGGTATGTTTTTGCAAATGAACCATATAATGAAATGCTAACTCTCTCTGGCTCATGACGAAACAGCTGACGAGCAACTTGCCCCATTCTTGCCGCGCCTGCTGTATGTGAACTTGATGGACCAATCATAACCGGACCAATAATATCAAACACTGAGCGGTACTTCATCATAACTCCCCCTAAACCTCTATGAAAAAAATTTATTCTACTATTTTATTAAGCTGCCACATTTGTTGCTGTTCCAGTTCTACCACGAATTTGTTCCGCTGTACGAATTGGATAGTTTTTGAATAAAATGAACCAATATCCTGAAATAATACCAGATACCATAATACATAAGAAATATAGCATTACTTTCATTTAAAACGATATAAGATAACCAGCAATAAATCCTGGTAGCAATCCAAAGTTTAACACAGAAGCCATTGCAAGCATAGCATAAACAGGTGATATAACCATTGTTAATACAACTAAATTTGCACCCGCTACTCAACCTAGACTACCTGCTGATGTTCTGAACTCTTTTAAAGAGTGGTATACCAATTAAATCCCCACCAACTTATTATTAAAAAAGCTTCTACTAAACCACTTGCAACAGCTACACTAGCTAATCATACCGTTTAGCTAAAAAGTAAAAAAGACTTAGTACAAATAATGATATCTTTCCTATTATAATCTCCATATTACTCTCTCATGTTTTAGTCAACTTCACTTGTTACGACAATGACTAATATGCATGTGACTTATAATAAATTGTAATCTGCCCTCATTATAGCTTGTTTTTTATAAAACGCTTACTTTTGTTGAATTTTAAAAGTTCTGAATAAAAGTCCCTTTCTGCTATTTGTATTACTTGTATGTCATCTGACTTATATAACAGTTTTTCTAAATAATCATTATTACGTATTTTTATCCTATATATTCAAACCATTCTAAGTTTCTGTATCATCCAAGTTTAAGTATAAAATAATAACAGTTTTATTTTTAAAATTTTTTAGACATAAAAAAATGGTAACCTAATGTTACCATTTTTCCAAAAATCATTATTTTTCTACTGGAAATGATTTTAAATCTGTCGCTATTTCTGTATTAGGAAATAACTCTCGTGCCTCTTTCAATAATTCCTTATATGTATCTCCTTGATAACGAGAACTAATGTGAGTTAATATTAATCGTTTCGCATTTGCATGAAGTGCAATGCTCGCAGCTTGCTTAGATGTGGAATGAAAATAATCATGCGCTTGTTGTTCATCGTCTGCCGCAAAAGTTGCTTCATGAACAAGTACATCAGCATTTTGTGCTAGCTCTCTACTCGCTTCGCAATATCGTGTATCACCTAAAATGGTAATAATTCTTCCCTTTTGAGGCGGACCGATAAAATCTTTTCCATTTAGTATCGTACCATTCTCTAATTCAACTACTTCTCCATCTTTTAAACGCTTAAAGATTGGCCCTGGTTTCACTCCCATTTCGAGCAATTTATCGACTAAAAGAACACCTTGTATATCTTTCTCTACAATACGATATCCAAAACATTCAATGCCATGTGACAATTTTTTCGTTTCTACATAAAACTCATTATCTTCAAACACAGTACCTTCTTCTGTTATCTCAACGATTTCAAGTGGATATTTCACATGTGTCGTACTTACTGATAATGCCACTTCAATAAATTGTTTAATTCCTTTTGGTCCGTACACTGTTAATTTTGTTGTTCCACCTTGAAACGAACGGCTACCCAATAAACCCGGCAATCCAAAAATATGATCGCCATGTAAATGCGTAATAAATATTTTTTCAATGCGGCGTGGACGTACAGACGTATGTAGTATTTGATGTTGCGTCGCCTCGCCACAGTCAAATAACCAAGTCTGTCCTCGTTCTTCTAACAACTGCAAAGCAATTGCTGAAACATTCCTTCCTTTTGAAGGAACACCTGCACCAGTTCCTAAAAATACAAATTCCACTTTCTTTCCTCCAGCTCTTTATATAATCTATCTTTCATCTTACGGAATGTTATTTCAAATGGCAAATTGAATTTACATAACCAATCATCTAGACAACTATATAACACGAACGTTATACTCAAAAAATTTAGCTATCGTTCGTGTTTTGTGGTAAAATGATTGTACTACATTTTAAGGGAGCGTTTTATTATGAAAGAAGTATTTCGTTTACAAACTGATTTTTCATCTTCATTTGATCGCTGGGTAAGTTCTTTCGTGTCTGATCACCCAGCACAATTAGAATGGACGACTTTAAAAGAATTAATCCATGAATATACAACATCACATACAAATGAGACATTACCAACATATATTTCTTCAGCTTTAACATATTACGCACAACGCGTTTCAACAACAAATAACTCAGAAATTGTTATTTTTGAAAATCCTACAATCTCATAATCTATTATAAAAAGCACTGTAATGAGTGCTTTTTATTTATATTCATTATTTTTTATTTTTCCAACTTATTCTCAAAAAATACAACTTATTTCATACTATATACCCTTCATAAATCTATTTGATTTTTCAAAAAAACAGATTAAAAAGATATTGACACTACGATTTTACAGTGCTAACATTCAACATGTAATTGAATATGGTCTCTGTTAGGTGAGGCTCCTGTATAGAGAAACGCTGCTGCCCAAAAATGTCGAGAGACGCCAATGGGTCAACAGGAAAGGTCGGAATGAAGGCCTTTTTTAACGTAGCTGGTTTCAGTACCTATGCTATACAGTGCTAAAACTCAACGAGGGAGAGGTGCATGTATTTTGTCATACACAAAAACTGTTTTTAGCTATGTTTACTAACAGGCTTTCGTGTGGACGTTTTTCAACTGTGAATTCAGACCTTTACTCGTTGTGAGTAAAGGTCTTTTTTATGTCTTTATGCACCTGACTATGAAACAAACATAGCATATTCAGAAACTATTAAATTGGACGGAGGTGAGGAACAGTGGCAAGTGATGATTCGGCCCAGATACCCATATGTTTTACGTTAATATTTCATCATGTAGGTAGGAAAGAAGCTGTTCCTCCTAATTTTAAATAGTCGAGTAACAGTTTGTTTCCTCCTTCATGACAAAGGAGGAACTACCGATGTTTAATTTTCAAAGACAAGAAACAAAGCATGCTTACGATCAAGATAGCATGCAAACAAATAACAAAGTATTAGTGGAAGTTGCAACACAAGATATAAACTCTGCATTAAAACTTCTAGAAACTACAGAAAATGGACTCTCTAAACAAGAAGCGTCCCGTAGACTTTCTTTATATGGTCCGAACGAAATTGCTCATAATAAAACATTGCCGTGGTACATTCAATTTCTGCTGGCATTTAAAAATCCATTTATTTTTGTTTTATTAGCTCTTGGAGCGCTCTCTTTTTTCACAGATGACATGCAAGGAACAATTGTCGTATCTGTAATGGTACTTCTAAGTTCAACGATTCGCTTTTTACAAGAATTCCGCTCTCAAAAAGCCGCGGATAAATTAAAGGCGATGGTTCGAACAACCGCGAGCGTCTTTAGAATAGATGGATTTGTACACGAAACAAAAAACGTAACGAATTTAAATCGAAATTATACAATAGAAATTCCAATTGAAGAACTTGTACCTGGCGATATTATTTCACTTTCAGCCGGTGACATCGTTCCAGCTGATGTGCGTATTTTATCGGCTAAAGATTTATTTGTTAATCAGTCTTCATTAACCGGGGAAGCACTTCCTGTAGAAAAATACGAAAACTGCTACCATACAGAAAACAAGCATATCTTACCAAAAAATATGAAAAAAAATTTCAATCCACTCGATATGGAAAACCTTTGCTTTATGGGTACGAATATTGTAAGTGGTAGCGCAAAAGCTGTTGTCGTTTCAACAAGTACCGATACGTATTTCGGCTCTTTAGCGAATAAAGTAATCGGGAAGCGCGCAGAAACAAGCTTTGATAAAGGTGTAAACAAAGTAAGCTGGCTCTTAATTACATTCATGCTTATTATGGCGCCCATTGTCCTTCTCATTAATGGATTCACAAAAGGTGATTGGCAAGAAGCTTTCTTCTTCGCTATCGCTATTGCAGTTGGTCTTACACCTGAAATGTTACCAATGATTGTAACTGCTAATTTAGCTAAAGGTGCTGTGAACATGTCTAAGCAAAAAGTTATTGTAAAACAGCTAAATTCTATTCAAAACTTAGGCGCGATGAACATTCTTTGTACAGATAAAACTGGGACATTGACAGAGGATAAAGTTGTTCTTGTTAGACATTTAGATCCTACTGGTAATCCATGCAATCGTGTATTACAGTTTGCATATTTAAATAGCTTCTATCAAACTGGATTGAAAAATTTAATAGATAAAGCTGTTATTGAGCATACAGAAGAAAAACAAATGTTCGACCCTTCAACGTTTCAAAAACTAGATGAAATTCCATTTGATTTTGCCCGCCGTCGCATGTCCGTCATCGTCAAAGACATCTCAGGTGAACATACAATGGTTTGTAAAGGTGCCGTGGAAGAAATTTTATCCATTTGTAACTACACTGAATCAAACGGAAAGATTGTTCAACTTACCGAGGAAATGCGCTCAAATGTCAAACAACTAAGTGAGACATTGAATGGCGAAGGTATGCGTGTAATTGCTGTAGCTTATAAAAAAAATAGAAAAATAAATGATAAAGAGTACGCGGTAAAAGATGAAACTAATATGATTCTCGCTGGATATATTGGCTTTTTAGATCCACCGAAACCATCTGCATCTGTTGCTATTCAAGCATTACAGAAACATGGTGTACAAGTAAAAATTTTAACTGGTGATAATGAAATTGTTACAAAAAAAGTTTGTAAAGAAGTTGGATTGGATATTGGTGAGCCTATCCTTGGCTACGAGATCGATTCTTTACCAGATAAAGCATTAGCAAAACTAGCCGAAGAAACAACAGTGTTCGCAAAAATAAATCCAATGCAAAAATCTCGCATTATTCGTGCCTTACAAGGGAACGGTCATACAGTAGGTTATATGGGGGATGGTATTAACGATGCCGTAGCATTACGTGATGCTGACGTTGGAATATCTGTTGATACTGCAACTGATATCGCAAAAGAGTCTTCCGATATTATTCTACTTGAAAAAAGTTTAACTATATTAGAAGCGGGCATTTTAGAAGGACGCACTACGTTCGGAAATATTTTAAAATATATTAAAATGACGGCTAGCTCTAACTTTGGAAATGTATTTAGTGTGTTAGTGGCCAGTGCTTTCATTCCCTTTTTACCGATGCTTGCCATTCACCTTTTAATTCAAAACTTGCTTTACGATATTTCACAGCTGTCTATTCCATGGGACAAAATGGATAAAGAATTTTTAGAAAAACCGAGAAAATGGGATACTGCAAACTTACGGAACTTCATTATTTGTATCGGCCCAATTAGTTCCATATTTGATATTATCACATACGTAGTCATGTGGAATGTCTTCGGTGCAAATACACCTAGCGAACAATCATTATTCCAATCTGGTTGGTTTGTCGTTGGACTGCTCACACAAACTTTAATCGTTCACATGATAAGAACACAGAAGATTCCATTCATTCAAAGTACTGCATCAGCACCGGTACTGTTATTAACCGCTTGTATTATGGCAATCGGAATTTATATTCCATTCTCACCACTTGGTGCGGCTGTTGGTTTACAAGCATTACCACTTAGCTATTTCCCTTGGCTAGTAGGAATACTATTAGGCTATGCTTTCTTAACACAATTCCTGAAAAAAGTTTATATTAAAAAGTTTCATAGCTGGTTATAAAGTGAAACTTTAATCAGTGGGGGTCTTACTGCCCGCAAATAGCGGGATAAAAACGAGAATGAGTGGTACTCCCCACTCATTCTTAAAAACATCACACGTACTTATATGTATGGAGGTGACCATGATGGTATGGTATGACATTGTATTAAGATTATTTATCGCAATTATTATAGGTGCTTGCATCGGAATGGAAAGGCAATGGAGACACCGGATGGCCGGTTTACGGACAAATGCTCTCGTATCACTTGGTGCCTGTATATTTGTTTTATTATCCGTCATGCTTGATCATGATGCTAGCCCCTCACGTATTGCTGCTCAAGTTGTTAGTGGGATTGGCTTTTTAGGAGGCGGTGTGATTATCCGTGACGGTTTTAGTATTAGAGGATTAAAAAATACTGCGGCTACTTTATGGTGTGCTGCTGTCGGTACTCTTACAGGCGCTGGTTTTCTCCTTGCAGCTATATTAGGTGCAACCGGCGTTTTACTAGCAAATATACTACTTCGCCCGATCGCTCTCTTTATGAATAAAAAATCAAAAGAAGAATCACCTGAACAAACAAACTACTTCCTTTCTCTTACTTGTTCCGAAGAAAATGAAGCACATATTCGTTTTTTACTCATGCACATGGTAAGTACAGAAGGTCTCGGTTTAAAAGAGTTATATAGTGAAGATGTAGATTCTAAGCAAAAAGTCTGTATACAGGCTACATTACATTGCAAGACAAATGCGGCTATCTTAATTGAAAAAATAGTAAGTAGAATGTTATTAGAATCTGGCGTTACTGCTGCTGGGTGGAGGACTTCTTTAGATTTAGAAGCAAGTTAAATATGAAAGGTGTCATGCTATTTACTACTTCATGACACCTTCTACATAAACTTATTTTCTAACTTTTGTTGAAACGACTTCTCTTGCTTACGTAGTAGTTGACTACCTCGTTGTAAAAGCGGTGTTCCATACTTATCATTAATTTGATCAATGACAGCAAGTAGCGGTTCTTTTTTCGCATCCTCTTCAAATGAAAACAAATCTAATTGTTTCACCGATTCTGTCTTCCACTCTATTTCAGTAGCTGTAACACCTAATAAACGAACGGAATCACCGTCCCAATGTTGCTTCCATAAACGGGATGCTGCTTGAAAAATATCGCGTTCTTCCCAAATTGCATTTTTCAATTGCTTACTCCGTGTTACCGTTCGCCTATCATGGTATTTAATCATAATTTGAATATTATAGCTGACAAGAGTTCGCTTTTGTAATCTTTTACTCACTGATTTTGATAAACGTTCTAACATATCAAGTAACTCTTTCTCTTCATCCATATCCTTTGAAAAGGTCGTCGAATTACCGACACTTTTATGCTGTCCCATTTGACTCGGATCAACTTCTCTATCATCCATACCTTTTGCACGCCTTTGTAAATCAACACCGTGCTTTCCAATTTTAGCGCGAATGATATGCTCGTCTCCCTTTGCCAATTGTTCAATTGTCTGTATATGAATATCATTTAATTTTTCAGCTGTTTTCTCACCAATTCCATGCATGGCTCCAACTGGAAGTGGCCAAATCAATTCTGGAATATCACGTTTTCGAAGTACAGTAATACCAAGTGGCTTTTTCATATCTGAAGCGGTCTTTGCTAGAAAAAGATTTGGAGCAATTCCAATACTACACGGAAGCTGTAACTCTGTTAACAACGCTTGTTGAATCATCTTTGCTATTTCAAGAGGCGAACCGAGTGCATAGCAATCTGTAATATCTAAATATCCTTCATCTATAGAGACTGGTTGTATCTTTTCTGTAAAACGGGAAAGGATTTGAAACATTTGAAATGAAGCTTCACGATATAATGTAAAATTTGGATGCCTTACAACTAATTGTGGGCATAACCTTTTCGCTTCCCAAAGAGGCATCGTCGTACGTATTCCATATTCTCTCGCCTCATAACTACACGTTATAATAATTCCTTTTCTCTCTTTTTCATTTCCAGCAACCGCTAATGGCTTTCCTTGTAATGATGAATCATGAGCAATTTCAACAGATGCGAAAAAACAATTCATATCCACATGTAAAATAACACGGCCATTTTTCGGATACATTTCTCGCATAGTACTCCCCCCTCAAAAGAACATTTGTTCCTTCATTATACCAAATTCATGTACAATATAATAATTACTTATTCTTTTTATCCTTATTTTTGCTATACTTAATACGAAATATGGATATTATTGTAAAATGAGTGACTTATTATGAAATCTAATAGTAAACTTAACTCTACCTTTCTCATTATTATATTAATCCTCTTAATTAATTACTTACTACTCCCCATTTTTAATATTAATACAGCTGGACTCCTCCCTCGTTTACTAAGTATCGTAACAACTTATATACTGCCATGGATTTTCTTATATTGGTTTATCCGCCTAGTGAAAGCAGTTGAATCAAAATAAAAAAGACGTGTAAACCATAATTGGTTCACACGTCTTTTTTATTTTATTACTTCGCTACTTCTTCAATAATTGCAACAACTAATTCTGCTGTTTTCACTAATTCTTCAACAGGAATCTTCTCGTTTGTTGTATGAATTTCTTCATAACCAACCGCTAAGTTAACTGTTGGAATACCGTGTCCTGCAATTACGTTTGCATCACTTCCGCCACCACTTTGGTGAAGAGAAGGTGTGCGACCAATTTTTTCAGCTGCACGTTTTGCAACTTCTACAACGTGGTCGCCATCAGCAAATTTAAATCCTGGGTACATAACGTTTATTTCAACGTCTGCTTGACCACCCATATCTTTTGCAGTTGTTTCAAATGCTTCTTTCATTTTCGCAACTTGTTCTTCCATTTTCTCGTTGATTAAAGAACGAGCCTCTGCAAAGATTTGTACATGATCACAAACGATATTTGTTTGTGTACCACCTTCAAAACGTCCAATATTTGCAGTCGTTTCAGAATCAATACGACCAAGTGGCATCTTCGCAATTGCTTTCGCTGCGATCGTAATTGCAGATACACCTTTTTCTGGTGCTACACCAGCATGAGCTGTTTTCCCGCGAATAATTGCGTTCACTTTCGCTTGTGTTGGAGCTGCAACAACGATTTCACCAACTTTTCCATCGCTATCTAATGCGTAACCATATTTCGCTGTAATGCGCTCACGGTCTAATGCTTTTGCACCAACAAGTCCAGATTCTTCTCCAACTGTAATAATAAATTCAATTTTACCATGAGGAATATTTTTCTCTTTTAACACACGAATTGCTTCAAACATTGACGCTAATCCTGCTTTATCATCCGCACCTAAAATTGTAGTACCATCTGATACGATATATCCATCTTTAATAGAAGGCTTAATTCCCTTACCAGGAACTACTGTATCCATATGAGAAGTAAAGTAAATTGTATCCACGCCATCTTTTGTTGCTGGTAAAGTACAAATTAAGTTACCTGCACCATGACCAGTTACAGACATTGTGTCATCTTCAAATACTTCTACACCTAAATCTGTAAATTTCTTTGTTAATACTTTGCAGATTTCTGCTTCAAATTTCGTTTCAGAATCTACTTGTACTAATTCCATAAATTCATTTACTAAACGTTCTTGATTAATCATAAGACTGCGCCTCCTGCACTACCATTATGTATGTAACACTACTAATTATAACAGAATTCCGCAAAAGTTTCGAAATACAAGACAAAAAACAGACGGTTTATATGTCTAGATAACCATCTGCTTTCGATTACTCATTTAACAATACCCAGCGCATATGATCTTCCCACACTCCATTTACCATTAACATCTTCCTAGATACACCCTCATACTGGAAGCCTATTTTCGTCACTACTTGTATAGATGCTAAATTACGCGGCATAATTGGTGCTTCTATACGATGTAAATGAAATTCCTCAAAAGCAACTGCAATTGCTTTTCTAAGCGCTTCTGTCGTATAACCTTTATTTAACTCTTCCTTATCTAATTTATAACTGAGTACACAAGATTGATAAATACCACGAACGATTAAATTAAATGAAATACAGCCAATTATTTTCGTGTCATCACCTTTTTTAAAAATCCATAGCCTAATGATCTTACCTTCTGTAAACTCTTTTCTATCCTTTTGTAGCTTTTTCTTTTGATAATCTAACGTAAAAAAATCCTCCGGTCTATACTCTTCCCAAGCTTTTAAAAATTCACGATTTCTGTCGTAATATTGAAGAATTTTTTCAGCATACGACTCATCGATTTCCCTTAAATGTAAGCGGCCTGTCTCATATATTTTCATCATCGTATCTCCATTCCTCAGCTTGCAAAACAAAAACTCACAATCTATCTTTTAATATATTCTCTATGCATACTTAAATTTCCTGTTATATTTTGCAACCCCTTCCCGAAATTTGTCCTTTCTCTCCCCTTGTCCACAGTTTCATTTCTCGTTACAATGAAGGTGTACTGATTTGCAAGGAGGTTTAACGATGCATAAAAAAGCTCAAAAAGTTATGGTTTATATCATGCTAATTTCTATGCTTGTAACAACATTACTTGCTGGCGCAAGTATGTTTTGGTAAAAAGGGCGATGTGTTCGTCCTTTTTTTACGTTTTACACATAATAAAATAAACCATCTCGACATCGAGATGGTTTATTTTATATAAAGCACAACCGCTACAATACTAAAGGAAAATGCCATTACTAACGCTATCACAAAACTCGTGTACTGTTTGTGTTGAAACGCCCCAATAACAAAAGTAAGATTAAGTAATGCCATCAATACAATCGCTACAACGTAAGAGCATATATTAAAAGTTGCCAATATGAATGTAATCACAAATAGAAAGCCAATAAAAAACTGCATATACGAAATTTTTGGATTCAAGTACATATGAGCAACCCCTTTACCTATTTTTATCCCGCATTAACGGGGAATAACCTCGCACTGATTAAAGTTTCACTTTATCTTTCTATATTTTCATTAACGCATGGTTATGTACACATGTCAAGACAACTTATGATAAAAGAAAAAGCCAACCTTTGCGTTGGCTTTTTCATATGCAATGGCACCTTTTTCTTTTGCCAATTGCTGAAATGTTTTTTTCGACTTCACAATCCACACTTTTGTTCCAATTGGAATGCGATCAAACAAATATTCCACATCGTTTTTCTTCATTCTTATACATCCTTGTGAAATATACTTTCCAATTGAACTTGGTTGGTTTGTTCCATGTATTCCATATTTACTCCCATCAGTTCCTCTTGCATTAAACCCAATCCACCTTGATCCAAGTGGATTTTTTGGTGAACCACCTGGAATATCTTTTGCAATATAGTACGGGTCCTTCGCTTTCATTACAATATCAAAAGTTCCTTCTGGGGTTAATTCATTCGTTTTTCCTGTCGCTACGGGAAAAATCTTTTGAATTTTCCCATCGTCAATGTAAGCTAGTTTATTCGTCGCTTTATTTACAATAATGAAAGGATCTCCGGCACGTGGATTATCACCAAGAGGCCAAATCGGCGATAAAGAAAGACATAATATGAAAGAGAGAAGATACGGCATAAATAATTCCTACCTTCTATATAAGTTCTTTTATATTATCCTTTCCCTTAAAGCGACTTTTAATGAGTAAATATTGCTCCATTTCATATACAAGTTGAACAAGTTTTGCACGTATTTCAAATTCTTCACGTGTGACTGGTAACGGCATTTCTCTAAACAATTCTCTCATTTCTTGAAGCTGCCTTAAGGAAATAACACCTGTACTTTCAGGGCTAATTGCATTCCCAATATTTTCAACAACATCGGCAATCATATCAGCTTGTTCATATGTCCACGATAAAGAGGCTGCCAATGGTATCATTCGCTCTAAAATTTCGAATTGTTGCATGCGCATATTAAAGTAACGATAGTAATAATCATCTTCGCGCATAAATGCATTCTCAAGCTTCTTAAAAGATAAATCTCTTGCTTCATTTAGCATATTCTCGGTTTCAATGAGTTCTGCCCCGCTCCAACTACTTTCTCGATTTCGTAAATACACAACCATTTCAAACAATATCGTTTTAAAATTACTTTCTATTTTATTCCGATACTCTCTTAGCTTATTTTCACTACTTGGCATATACATGTTCACTAATAACGCCACACTAATTCCTATCGTTAATATAGCAATTTCATTTCCAACTATAAGCCATGTAATGTGTTTCAATGAATATAGATGCATAACAATAACTGAACTCGTGACGATGCCTTCTTGAATTTTCAACATAACTGCAGTCGGAATAAATGTAAGTAATAATACGCTAATTGCAAGTGGGGTATAGCCAATTGTTTCAAAAATGCAAAATGCGAATACCATTGATAATACACAAGCTAAAAATCGATGTACCGATACTTGAAGTGATTTACGCTTCGTATTTTGTACACATAATATAACTAAAATACCTGCTGAACTATAAAATTCTAACCCTAATAACTGAGCAATAAAAACTGCCGCTCCTGTCCCTATTGCTGTTTTTACTGTACGGTATCCAATTTTAAACATATCATTACTCCTATATGTATAAACGTATTTACAGTTAGTATAAAAAAAGGATGACACAATGTCATCCTTTTCTACTTATTATTCACATAACCTTTTCATATTACAATATTTTTTGTAAAAATTGTTGCGCACGTTCACTTTTTGGTGCTGCAAAAAATTGTGCTGGCGGACTGTCTTCTACAAGGTTTCCTCCGTCTAAGAAAAGAACGCGATCTGCCACCTCTTTTGCAAATCCCATTTCATGCGTAACAATCGCCATCGTCATTCCTGTCGTCACTAATGATTTCATAACTTCTAGCACTTCTTTCACCATCTCTGGGTCTAGCGCTGATGTTGGTTCATCGAACAGCATAACTTCCGGTTCCATCGCTAAAGCTCTCGCTATCGCTACACGTTGCTTTTGTCCCCCTGAAAGGCGATTCGGATACGTATCTTTTTTATTTAACAAGCCTACTTTTTCTAAAAGTTTCTCGGCTTTCTTTTCAGCCTCTTGTTTCGTTACTCCTTTTACATTGATAGGAGCATACGTAATATTTTCTAATACAGTCATATGAGGGAATAGGTGAAAATGCTGAAATACCATTCCTACATTTTCACGAACGTGCATTATATTCGTTTTCGGATTCGTTACTTCTTCCGTTCCAATCCAAATGCGACCATTTGTCGGTGCTTCTAACACATTCATACAGCGTAAAAATGTTGATTTCCCTGATCCGGACGGTCCGATAATTGCAACTACTTCCCCTTTTTCAATCGTTGTTGTAATGCCTTTTAATACTTCGTTTTTCCCGAATGATTTATGAAGGTTTTCAATTTTAATCACTTTTTTTCATTCTCCCTTCAATTGCCTTCCCGACTAATGTAAGAATAATGACTAGCGTATAGTAGATCAAACCAACAAATAGTAGCGGCTCAAGATATTTAAACGTTTCACCGCCTACAATGTAAGCGCGGCGCATTAAATCCGTCGCACCTATTACTGTGACTACAGCCGACTCTTTCGTAAGCGTCGCAAACTCGTTTACAAGTGCCGGTAATATATTTTTTAAAGCTTGGGGAAAAATAATATTTCGCATCATTTTTCCATATGGAATTCCTAAAGCCATCGCTGCTTCAGTTTGTCCTTTATCAACCGCTTGAATGCCGGCACGGATGACTTCTGACATATATGCACCTGAATTCAAACTAAATGCTAGTACAGCCGCTAAAAAGGCCGGTATCTCATAACCAATTATTTGCGGGACACCAAAATAAATAATCATTAATTGCAATACAAGTGGTGTACCACGGAAAATTGATGTATAAAGATCTGCCGCTATATTTAATGCTCGTATTCTAGCAATCTTACAAAGTGCTAATAACGTTCCTAAAATAAATCCTGCTAAAGCTGATACTGCTACAATTTTCAAAGTAACTTCTAGCCCTTTTAATATATACGGTATCGAAGGCGTAATCGCCGAAAAATCCAAGTTCATTCTTTTCATTCCCTTCACAGAAAAGTGAAAGGCAGCTTATTTTCCGCTGCCAAACCACTTCTTCACTAATTTATCCATTTCTCCGTTTTCTTGCATTTTTTTAATCACTTTATTAAATTCAGCTGTTTTATCACTGTTTTTCGGAAGGGCAATTGCTGCTCCTACTTCTTCTGGCGCTTCTTTAATTTCAATTCCTTGTAAATCTTTCATTTTCTCTAAATAATTTTTCGCTACTGTATCTTCTAAAATCGCCGCATCAAAACGACCCGCTTTAATTTCTTGTACAATTTCTGGTATACGGTCACGTCCCTCAGCTTTGAAATCAACTTGTTTTTTAAATTCCGCCGCCTTCTCTTCTTGAATAGATCCTGTTTGTACCCCTACTTTTTTCCCTTTTAAATCTTCTACTGATTTAATGTTAGAATCCTTTTTAGAAACAATCATGTTTTTCGCAACAAAATATATATCTGTAAAATCTACATTATTTTTACGCTCTGCCGTTGGCGTCATACCTGCCATTACAAAATCAACTTTTCCTGAGCTAAGAGACGCTAATAAACCACCAAAATCCATATCTTTCACTTTCACTTCATACCCAAGTTCTTTTCCGATATACTTTGCAATATCAATGTCAAAGCCAATAATTTCATCACTCTTTGAAGCTTCTACATATTCATAAGGTTTATAGTCTGCTGAAGTTCCCATTACAAGTACTTTCTTATTTCCTTTTTCTTCTTTTACGTCCCCATTACTACACGCACTAAACATACTTACAATTAAAATAAGTGCAAACGATATCGATAATAACTTCTTCATCTTTCTTCCCCCTAATAATGTATATTTAAAAGTTTAATAGAATATTTATTCGATGTTTGTATTGTATCAGCAGTTTTATTTTTATGCAATATATAAAATAAAAATAAATTAAATAACATTAAATAACGCATTCTTAATGCATAAAAAACTGCATAATAAAACAAGACGATGTATATTCCATCGCTTTGTATAATTAATAAAAAAAGGCGGTACACCCACTTAATCGTGGGCGTACCGCCTTTTCACTTATCTATAGTTCTTCACAATTCTCTTCAAAATACGATTGTAATTTCGCAATAACTTGCATCGGTTCATGACCTTCAATTTCATGACGTTCTACCATCGTTACAATTTTTCCATCTTTTAATAAAGCAAATGATGGAGAAGAAGGTGGATACCCTTCAAAATATTCACGAGCTCTTGCTGTTGCTTCTTTATCTTGACCTGCAAACACCGTTACAAGATGGTTAGGACGTTTATCATAATGTACGGAATGCGCAGCAGCAGGGCGAGCAATACCACCTGCACAACCACATACAGAGTTTACCATTACAAGTGTTGTACCATTTCTTTTAAACGCTTCTTCAACTGCTTCTGGTGTCGTTAATTCTGTATATCCAGCAGAAACGATCTCTTCACGCGCTTGACGAACAACATCATTCATAAAAAAGTTAAAATTAATCAATCTTTTCCCTCCTCTAAATCTACCTATTTGTATCTTACCAGTTAATGTTTATGAAATACAAGTAAGTTTACTTGTATTTAAGCATAGAAAAGGTGTTAGAGCTCTTGCTCTAACACCTTTTTGTCATTTTTCCATAATTTTCATATATTCAACAATCATTTTTTTATGCGATCCAACAATATAGTCAGGTAGCTCCGTTACTGGAAAGAATTTAAGCTGAACCGCCTCCTCTTTATTCATAACAAAATGTCCTTCGTATTCATCCGTATAATAAGCTGTCGTTACAGATTGAAATTCATCACCGTTTGCTAATTTTGTAAAGTAGTTCGCTCCAGAAAACACATTGATTAATCGTAAGTTCTTTACTTCTATACCTGTCTCTTCATATACTTCACGGTAAGCTGTTTCTTCTGGTGATTCACCAAGCTCCATGAGCCCGCCAGGCAGCCCCCATTTTCCATACGGTTCTGTTCGTTGTTGCAATAATACATCTCCATGTTCATTTATAACGAGTACAACAGCACCAACTAAAATTAAAGGGCGATGACCAACTATTTTTCGTAATTCTTCTACATATCCCATCGTATCGCCTCCTTTTTCGTTGTCCACACTATTGTATCATATGTATGAAACGACAAAATGCGTATATTTTTCATTTTTTTAACAAAATATTTATTTTATGTGCTTCATCTACTGTAGCTAACATAATAGATTCGACTTCTGTACTCTCCTCTAGAAATTCTCTCGCCCACGCTTCTGTTTTTCCTAATAAAGCAAGAACATCTTTCTGAATCCTCCCATCCTTTACTAATACAAAAGAAACTGGAGATTTTTTTCCCGCCACTTTAAGATCAAGTCGCGAAACTGCTTCATATTCTGGATATCTAAATATAGAAACGACACCGTTCGCTTCCCATAATGCTAATTTGATTGTTTGAATATCGCTCACATTTCGCATACGAAGTTCCGAAAATAAATATTCCACGGTAATTCTCGCTTTTTTCAAATTGCTAAAATCAATGGAACCATTGTGTATAAGAATGATAGGTGCTGGCTCTAAAAAACGTCTCCATCTATCCCATTTCAGCATTAAAACTGAGCTTATAATATGAAGTACAACGAGTATGAACGTTGTAATCATCGAACCGAGTAACCCTACTTTTTCATCAGACAATGCGTTAGAAATATTCCCACCAAGCAATAGCACTAATACAACATCTAAAAAACGAAGTTGTGCGATAGATCTTTGCCCCATCGCTTTCGTAACTAATATTAAAAATACGTATGCTATTATAGCCCGTACAACCCATTCCATATTTGAAAGGTGCCGTGCCCCTTCAAAAATATGCATATGCATCATTCGCACCCCATCTCAAACTGCTAGTCTGTTTTAGTTTGCAACGTTTAAGAGCATATATGTAAAAAAGCTAGTTCGTTTTTACACGAACTAGCTTTTTTACTTAACTGAAAACATATATTTTTTATACGTTTTCCGTACCGATAATATGAGACCCATCATAATCATATTCGAGAACAAGGAACTTCCCCCATACGATAAGAAAGGCAATGCAATCCCTTTTACAGGCATTAATCCAACGATCATACCGATGTTTTGGAATATTTGAACCGTTAATATCCCAATTGATCCAGCACATAATAATGTACCGAATAAATTATCAGCAGAATAACCAATAATAATTGTTCTATATAGTAGTAATAGGAACAAGAACACAACTAACGCTGCTACGATAAATCCACCTTCTTCGGCAATTGTAGCGAAAATAAAGTCAGTATGCTTCTCAGGGATATAGACGTTCCCTTCGCCAAATCCTTTCCCTTCCATACCGCCACTACCTACAGCTAAAATCGATTGCTGCGTTTGATAACCTTGATCTGTATGTTCAAATGGATCTAACCAACCTAAAATACGTGATTGTTGGTGAGGTTTTAGTAAAGTAACTAACTTATTAAAGAAGAAATCCTCATACCTTACGTAAATAAATATTAACGTAGTTAATATGGTGACTGGAATAACTGTACATAACGCTATCAATTTCTTCTGAATACCTGACATAAATAAAATACATGCAATGGCAGCAGCATATAAGAACACCATCCCTGTATCCGGTTGGCTATATACAACAGCCATAGGCGGGAGGGATACTAGCACGATTTTACCTACTAATTTTAAGTCCGTTTGGAATGTCCTTGCCATATACTGTGCATTATGTTTCACTGCTATACTTGCTACTACGAGAAGCAATGAAATTTTGAAAAACTCAGACGGCTGAATTTGTCCAACTAGCGGAAATACAAACCATCTTTTTGCACCTAATTTTTCAGGTGTGAAAGTGGAAACTGGTAGTATTTTCAAAAGAATAAGTGAAGCAAATCCAACGATATAAAGTGGCCAAGACAATTTTTGTAATTGATCTAGGTCAATGCTTGCAACAAGCAATAACAATACAACCCCAATTATGTAGTTCAAACCCTGTTTCATCGCAAAGTTTGCCTCTCCATATTGGCCAGTTTGCTGACTGCTATATATAGCAGCTATACTCGTAACACATAGTGCACACAAAATTAAAATTAATTTTACATCTAAACTTTTTAGAAACTCGGTACTTCTTTTCATGACATCCTCCTGAAACATTGTTACAGCAAAATAAAAAACCAGGAGTCAACATTCTTCATGTTTTGACGACTGATTACACATTATCTATAAAACACTTATATAGAATAACTCTCTTTTTCATACAATACAATATATTATACTACAGTTTCGTCAGTAAGATTTGCCAAAAAAATTATTCTTTTCTTATTTTATATCCATATACCATATATCAGCAATGTATTTTCATAAATTCCTAATACATAATCGTTCATTGTAAGATTACTGGGAAAGATATTATACATATAGTAGGTTGTAGATGAAGAAATAAGATGATAAAAAGCTCGCATAAGCGAGCTTTTTATTAATATACAGATGTATTATTTTCTGACGTATTTTCTAAAATTTCTTTTACACGTCCTAAGAACTTACCACAAATTAAGCCATCTAGTACACGGTGATCAAGTGATAAACATAAGTTAACCATGTCACGAGCACCGAACATACCGTTATCCATAATTACTGGGCGTTTTACAATTGATTCAACTTGTAAAATAGCCGCTTGAGGGTAATTAATAATACCCATAGATTGAACAGAACCAAATGATCCTGTGTTATTAATTGTAAATGTTCCACCTTGCATTTCGTCCGCTTTTAACGATTTCGTACGTACTTTTCCTGCAAGCTCTGTAATTTCACGAGCGATACCTTTAATCGTCTTCTCATCCGCGTGTTTAATTACTGGTACAAATAGTTCTTCCTCTGTTGCAACAGCGATAGAAAGGTTAATATCTTTCTTCTGAACGATTTTATCGCCAGCCCACATAGAATTGATTTGAGGATACTCTTTTAACGCTTGTGCTACTGCTTTTACGAAGAAAGCAAAGAACGTTAAGTTAAAGCCTTCGCGCTTCTTAAAGTCACCTTTAATTGAATTACGGTATGACACAAGGTTTGTCACATCTACTTCAATCATCATCCAAGCGTGTGGCGCCTCATGTTTACTACGTAACATATTCGCTGCAATTGCTTTACGCACACCTGTTACTGGAATTTCGATATCGCCAGGCATTGTCGGTACAGAAACTGGTTTCGCAGCTTCTACTTTTTGCGCTACTGGCGCTGCTTTTGATGCTTCTGGGCGCGCTTCTACTACTGCTACAGCTTCCTCTTTTTTCGCACCTACTTGCGGAATGTTTCCAGATTCCACTAGTTTTAAAATATCTTTACGAGTGATACGACCATTTGCTCCCGTACCTTCTACTAAATCTAAATCAACGTTATGCTCGCCCGCAAGTTTTAATACCGCTGGTGAAAAACGTGGTTTTCCATCAGTTGGTTGTTTTACTTTCGGCGCTTTTTCAGGCGTAGTTACTTCTGCCTTTGGTTCTTCTTTTGTTTTTTCTTCTACAGCTGTTGCTGCTACTTCATCCGCGCCTTCTACTTGAATGACACAAACTACTTCACCTACAGCTAACGTATCACCTTCACCAGCGATTAACTCTTTCACAATACCAGTGAAAGAAGATGGTACTTCTGCATTTACTTTGTCAGTCATTACTTCTGCAAGCGGATCATACTTATTTACGTGATCGCCAACATTAACGAGCCATTTACTAATTGTGCCCTCTGTAACGCTCTCCCCGAGCTGAGGCATTGTAATATTTTCTACAGCCATGTATAGTCCCCCCGATTAAAATTCCGCAAGTTCACGCATTGCTTTTTCAACTTTATCTGGATTTACCATAAAGAATTTTTCCATTGTTGGTGCATATGGCATTGCTGGAACATCTGGGCCTGCAAGACGTGCAACTGGTGCATCTAAATCAAACAGACAATTTTCAGCGATAATTGCCGCCACTTCACTCATAATGCTTCCTTCTTTATTATCTTCTGTTACAAGAAGAACTTTACCTGTTTTAGAAGCAGCTTCTATGATTGCTTCTTTATCTAATGGATACACAGTACGTAAATCAAGAATGTGTGCAGAAATGCCATCTTGCGCTAACTTCTCAGCTGCTTGAAGAGCAAAGTGAACACATAATCCGTAAGTGATAACAGTAATATCATCACCTTCACGTTTTACATCTGCTTTTCCGATTGGTAATACGTAGTCATCTTCTGGCACTTCACCTTTAATTAAGCGATAGGCACGCTTATGCTCAAAGAATAGTACCGGATCTTCATCACGAATTGCAGCTTTTAATAAGCCTTTTGCATCATATGGTGTAGAAGGGATAACAATTTTTAAACCTGGTTGGTTTGCAAACATCGCTTCTACAGATTGTGAATGATACAATGCACCGTGAACACCCCCGCCAAATGGCGCACGAATTGTAACTGGACAAGTCCAATCGTTGTTAGAACGATAACGAATTTTTGCTGCCTCAGAAACAATTTGGTTTACTGCTGGCATGATGAAATCAGCAAACTGCATTTCAGCGATTGGGCGCATACCATACATTGCCGCACCAATTGCTACCCCAGCAATTGCAGATTCTGCAAGCGGTGCATCAAGTGCACGATCTTCACCAAATTGATCATATAAACCGTGTGTCGCTTTAAACACGCCACCTTTTTTACCAACATCTTCTCCTAAAACGAATACTTTCTCATCGCGTTCCATTTCTTCGCGCATTGCTAATGTAATAGCATCAATATAAGACATTACAGCCATGAAACGTTCCCCCCTATTCTGCGTATACGTGCTTCAATGCATCTTCAGGTGCTGCATACGGAGCATTTTCTGCATATTCTGTTGCTTCATTTACGATATGCATAATTTCGTCTAACATTTGTTTTTCAAATTCCTCAGTTAACACGCCAGCTTCTTTTAAATAAGCTGCAAATGTTATAATTGAATCTTTTTTCTTTGCTTCTTCTACTTCTTCTTTATCACGATAAACACGATCATCATCGTCACTAGAATGTGCTGTTAAACGATATGATACTGTTTCAATTAAAGTTGGACCTTCACCACGTCGGCCGCGGTCTGCTGCTTCTTTTACAGCTTTATATACTGCAAGCGGATCGTTTCCGTCTATTGTATATCCAGGCATACCGTAACCAATTGCACGATCTGATACGTTTTTACATGCTAATTGTTTTTCAACCGGAATAGAGATTGCATATTTGTTATTTTCACACATGAAAATAACAGGTAGTTTGTGTACACCAGCAAAGTTTGCCCCTTCATGGAAGTCACCTTGGTTTGAAGAACCTTCTCCAAATGTAACGAACGTTACTAAATCTTTCTTCTCCATTTTTCCAGCTAACGCAATACCAACTGCATGTGGTACTTGTGTTGTTACTGGAGATGAACCTGTCACAATACGATTTTTCTTTTGACCGAAGTGACCAGGCATTTGACGACCACCAGAGTTTGGATCTCCAGCTTTCGCGAAAGCTGACAACATAAGCTCTTTAGCTGTCATACCAAACGCTAGTACAACACCCATATCACGGTAGTATGGTAATGCATAATCTTTCTCCCTATCAAGAGCGAACGCTGCTCCAACTTGCGCAGCCTCTTGTCCTTGACAAGAAATTACGAATGGAATTTTACCTGCACGGTTTAATAACCACATACGTTCGTCAATTTTACGTGCAAGTAACATCGTACGGAACATTTCTAATACTTGCTCATCACTTAAGCCAAGCTCTTCATGGCGCTTTTCTTTTACTTCTGCCATTTTTCATAACCTCCTAAATCCACATTTTTATGCGTGTAACGCTCTTCCATCTACAGCAAGTGCTGCTTCACCAATCGCCTCAGATAATGATGGATGCGGATGAATTGTATGTGCTACTTCCCAAGGTGTTGCATCAAGTACTCTTGCAAGACCAGCTTCAGAAATCATATCTGTTACGTGTGGTCCAATCATATGAACACCAAGAATGTCATTTGTTTCCTCATCAACTACAAGCTTTACAAAACCATCAGATTCTCCGTATACAAGCGCTTTTCCAATTGCGCGGAATGAGAACTTACCTACTTTTAACTTATAGCCTTTTTCTTTCGCTTCTTGTTCTGTTAAACCGACAGAAGCAACTTCTGGACTGCTATATACGCATTTTGATACCATAGAGTAATCAATTGGCGTAACTTCTTTCCCTGCAATATGTTCTACTGCAACAATTCCTTCGTGAGAAGCAACGTGAGCAAGTTGTAAGCCACCGATTACATCTCCAATTGCGTAAATATGAGATTCTTTCGTTTGATAAAACTCATTTGTTTGAATGTATCCTTTTTCCACAACGATATCCGTATTCTCTAAACCAATATTTTGCGTATTGGCTTGTCTTCCTACAGATACAAGCATTTTTTCTGCTTTAAATTCTTTATTCTCACCGTTGTGTTCAGCTTGAATTGTTACTCCATTATCTTTTACCAATGTTTCTGGTAATACTTTTGCACCAGTCACCACTTTAATACCTTTTTTCTTGAACAGACGTTGCATTTCTTTTGAAACGTCCTGATCTTCTAGTGGTAAAATCGTTTTCGCATACTCTAACACTGTAACTTCTACACCGAAGTCAGCAAGCATAGATGCCCACTCAATACCAATTACACCGCCACCAACGATAATGATCGAACTAGGAAGCGTTTCCATTTTTAGGGCATGATCTGAAGACATTACATACTCTCCGTCTAACTCTAAACCTGGTAATGAATTTGGACGAGAACCCGTTGCAACAAGTACATTTTTTGGAATTAACATTTCATTCTCTTCTCCACTTGCAAGTTCAACTGAAATTGTCCCTGGCATCGGAGAAAAAATAGACGGGCCAAGAATACGACCAATACCTTCAAACACATCAATTTTACCTTGTTTCATTAAATGTTGAACACCTTTATGAAGCTGCGTTACAATCTTCTCTTTACGCTCTTGTACTTTTGCAAAGTTTAGTTCTACATTACTTGCAATAACTCCGAACTCTTCGCTTTTTTTAGCAGTTGCGTATACTTCCGCACTACGTAAAAGAGCTTTACTAGGAATACATCCTTTATGCAAACAAGTACCACCAAGATTTTCTTTTTCAACAAGTGCTGTTTTTAATCCTAGTTGTGATGCGCGAATTGCAGCAACATATCCACCTGTACCGCCGCCAACGATGACTAAATCATATTCTCTTGCCATTATCTCAACCCCTAGCTACTGTTTGTTTTTCTCTTACCACATACTCTTTCGGCGCTTCTTCTTCACGTAATACACGAAGTGCTCCTTCTGCTAACGCTTCTAACTCATCTTCCCCTGGATGTACGATAACATCTGCAATCCAATCCACTCGTTCTTTTATTTCATCAACAAGTATTTTACTGTATGCAAGTCCACCAGTTAATACGATTGCATCGATTTTTCCGTGAAGTACAGCACTAGCTCCGCCAATCTCTTTCGCAACTTGATATGCCATTGCTTTATAAATAAGAGTTGCTTCAGGATCGCCTTTTTCAACCATTTGTTCTACTTTAATTGCATCATTTGTACCGATAAGACTTACAAGTCCACCTTGTCCGACAAGTTTTTTAACCATTTCGTCTCGGTAATACTCACCAGAGAAACACATCTCAACTAATTGTCCTACTGGTACTGTACCAGCACGCTCTGGACTAAATGGTCCTTCTCCGTTTAAGCCATTATTAACATCGATAACTTTTCCTTTTTTATGAGCACCAACTGTAATACCGCCGCCCATATGTGTAACTAATAAATTTAAATCCTCGTATTTGTGGTTTAATTCTACAGCCACTTTACGAGCAACTGCTTTTTGGTTTAATGCATGGAAAATACTTTTACGTTCCATACCAGCAATACCGCTTATACGAGCAATCGGTTCCATTTCATCTACAACGACAGGATCCACAATGAATGCTGGAATATTTAATCCAGAAGCGATTTCATATGCTAAAATGCCTCCAAGATTCGAAGCGTGATGACCGCTAAATCCATTTTTCAAATCTTCTAACATTGCATCGTTTACTGTGTATGTTCCGCCTTCTATTGGACGAAGTAATCCACCACGCCCACAAACAGCGTTCAATTTTGAAATGTTAATACCGTGAGAATGTAAAACTTCTAATATTGTTTCTTTTCGAAACTCATATTGGTCGATAATTCGTTTATATTTCCCAATCTTTTCTTCATCATGACGAATTGTTTCTTCTAAAACAGGTCTTTCATTATCAAAAACACCAATTTTTGTGGATGTACTACCCGGGTTAATAACAAGAATTCGATTTAAGGACAATGTTGCTACCTCCACTAATAAATTCAAAAGGACGTGGAAACCTCATAAGAGGTAACCACACCTTTTGTAAAAGTTATATATGAATGATTAGCGACGGCTAATAATGTCGTGACCGTTGCGTAAGTATGTGCTACGAGAGTTTTTCAAGCTTGCAATGCGCTCTTCAGCTAAACGATCTGCTGCTACATAAGTTGCTATGCCATCGCGTTTTGAAATTTCGATTACTTTTGCAATTGTGTCATAAATTGACTCAACACGTTTTAGCGCACGTTCTCTATTATATCCATATAATTCGTCTGCTACGTTAATTACGCCACCTGCATTAATTACATAGTCTGGTGCGTATACAATACCCATTTCGTGAATGATGTCGCCGTGACGATCTTCTTTTAATTGGTTATTTGCAGAACCCGCGATTACTTTTGCTTTAAGTTGTGGAATAGTTTCATCATTAACTGTTGCGCCTAATGCACATGGTGCGTAAATATCACATTCAACACCGTAAATTTCATTTGGCTCAACTGCTGTTGCACCGAATTCTTCTACTGCACGTTGTACAGCTTCTTTATTAATATCTGTAACAATTAATTTTGCTCCTTCAGCGTGTAAATGTTTGCATAGATGATATGCTACGTTACCAACACCTTGAACAGAAATTACTTTTCCTTCTAGATTATCTGTACCGAACGCTTCTTTCGCAGCTGCTTTCATACCACGGTATACACCATATGCAGTTACTGGAGATGGGTTTCCAGAAGAACCGAATGAAGGTGAAATACCTGTTACAAAGTCAGTTTCTTCATGGATAATATCCATATCATCTACTGTAGTACCAACATCTTCAGCTGTAATGTAACGTCCGTTTAATCCTTGAATATAGCGTCCTAATGCACGGAACATCGCTTCACTCTTATCTTTACGTGGGTCACCGATAATTACTGTTTTCGCTCCACCTAGGTTTAAACCAGCTGCTGCGTTTTTATATGTCATCCCTTTTGCAAGACGCAATGCATCTTCAATCGCCGCTTCTTCAGAATCATATGTCCACATTCTTGTTCCACCAAGAGCCGGTCCAAGTGTTGTATCATGAATTGCAATAATTGCTTTTAAACCTGATTCTTTATCTTGACAAAATACTACTTGCTCATAATCATATTTTTCTAAGTATTCGAAGATTTCTAATGTCATTGTCGTTTCCCCCTAATGTTTTACCCTTTTTGGTTTATTTTGAAGCAGTCGTAACTGCCAATGCTAATGAATATACTTTTGTTTCTGCTGAATCAGCACGAGATGTTAAAACTATCGGTGCTTTTGCGCCAGCAATCATCGCTCCTACTTTTGCATCTGCAAAGTAAACGAGTGATTTATAGAGCACATTTCCAGCTTCAATCGTTGGGACGAGTAAAATGTCTGCCTTACCTGCTACATCACTTACTATGCCTTTATGCTCTGCTGCGATTTGTGATACTGCATTATCTAAAGCAAGTGGTCCATCAACGATACAATTTTTAATTTGTCCGCGGCGATTCATTTGTGTTAACATCGCTGCATCAATTGTCGCCTGCATCGCTGGATTCACAACCTCTACTGCTGCAATTGGTGCCACTTTTGGCAACTCGATTCCTATTGCCCGGGCAACTTCTACAGTATTTTGTATAATAGCAGTTTTTTGTGTTACATCAGGTGCGATGTTCATCGCTGCATCTGTAACGAAAATAAGACGATCGTAATTTGGAACTTCAAATGCTGCTACATGTGAAAGCACGCTACCTTTACGTAACCCCCACTCTTTATTTAACACAGCCTTTAAAATATTCGCTGTTGGGATGTTGCCCTTCATAAGCACATCTGCTTCACCGTTTCTCACAGATTTAACAGAAAGCTCTGCAGCCTCAGCACTTGACGCTGCTGCAATCACTTCAATGTGGTCTGAAGTTTGTAAACCATGTTCTTGTAGCATCCCCATTATTTTTTCTTGATTTCCATATAGACGAAATTGAGCTAGCTGTAATTTAATCGCTTTCGCTACAGCTTCAATTACTTCATGATCTTCAGCTACTGCTACAGCTACAGTTTTTTTAGGCTGTCCTGCTGCTTGATCAATTAAGTGTTCTAACTTCATATTTTGTAATCAACCCTTTCCGTCGTCCCTCGTTTATTTATAAAGCAAATACCGTGCCAACTTTTTAAAGTGGTCTTACCAATAATGAAAACGCATTCAAAATGCAGTAAAATCAATACTTTGCAAAATAACGAAACATTCTGTCTTAATTTGTCGCTTTTTATATACCATGCAATAAATTGCACGGTACGCAATTTATTGCATGCTATTTTTTGCACACTCATACTTTTCTAGCTTGTAATATAGATTTCGAACTGAAATTCCTAATGCTTTTGCAGTTTTCGTTTTATTCCCATCAAATTTCTCTAGATATCCACGAATAATATTCCCTTCAAACTCTGTCACTAAATGTTCAAGTGGCTTTTCTTCTAATTCAGGTAATAAGTTATTTTGAGCTAACTCCGCCTGCTCTTCTTTATGCAAAGGGGGTAAATGCTGTACATCAATATATATCTCGTTATAATTCATAAAGATAATCGCTCGTCCTAAAATATTTTCAAGTTCCCTTACATTCCCTGGCCATTCATATGATTGTAGATAGGAAATAGCCGAATCAGTGAGCCCCTCTACATTCCGACCATAATCTTGGTTTATTTTTTGTATCAATCGTTCAGCAATTGCCGGTATATCTCCTTTTCGCTGACGAAGAGACGGAATTTGAATTGGAATTTTATTTAATCGATAATATAAATCCTCTCTAAACTCTCCTTCTAGAATAGCCTTTTCTAAATTCACATGTGTCGCTGCAATTACCCGAACATTAATAGGTATCGCTTTCGTTCCACCAACTTTTACAATTTCTTTTTCTTGCAACACGCGAAGGAGTTTCGCTTGCGTATTTGCAGACAACTCACCTATTTCATCTAAAAAGATACTACCGTTATTCGCTTCCTCAAAGAATCCGCGTTTCCCCCCTCTTTTCGCTCCAGAAAACGCACCCTCCTCATAACCGAATAATTCACTTTCTAACAACGTCTCCGAAATCGCCGCACAGTTTACACGGACGAACTTATTATATTTTCGATTACTTCCATTATGGATCGCATGTGCAAATAATTCTTTACCCGTCCCAGATTCTCCGCGTAACAATACTGTTGCCGGTGTATTCGCCCCAAGTTTCGCCTGCTCGATAGCTGCAGTTGTTTCATCTGAATTTCCGACAATATCATCAAATGAATATTTTGCTTCTAATGTACGAATAATCTGTCTCGCTCTATTCAACTCATTTGTTAACTTTTGAATTTCTGATACGTCACGAATTACACCGACGCTTCCTTTTAATATCCCATCAACAATAACGGGTGCTACGTTTACAATTACATCGCGCTTCTTTTGCCCAATCTTCATATGTATTCCGCGTACCGCCCTACGCGTTCGAAGTACTTTCATATGCATACTTTCACCTTCTACAATATCAGTTGTAGCCGGTTGTCCAAGAATATCTTCTTCTGTTAAACCCGTTAACTTCGTATAAGCAGGGTTTATAACTAATCCTCTTCCTTTCTCATCGACAACCGAAATTGCTTCTTCAGATGAGTTGATAATTGCCTCGAGTAACGTTTGAATTTCTTTTAAATCTGTAACTTCTTCCGCTAAATCTACAACTTCTGTAATATCTTTAAAAATCGCAAATGCCCCTTGAACCTCTCCTCCTTCTTTTAATATTGGAATACGTGTTGTAATAATTTTCTTTTCATTTTCTAACGTCAGTTCATAATTTACTTCTATTTGTTTCGTACGTATAATGCGAAGCAGCTTACTAGTTGGAATAACTTCTAAAATATATTTCCCTATCGCGTCTTCTTTTTTATATCCGATAATACGCTCTGCACTTTTATTAAAAAGACGGACTTGTCCCTCTTTATCAATTACAATCATACCGTCATGTGTAGAATTTAAAATTAATTCTCCTTGTTGCGTCTGTTCCTCTAACTGTCCAATTAAACCTTCCTTCTCATGCGCTAATTTTGTAACAATTTTCGCAATATCACCTGGAATGAGAAGAGTATCTTTATGCTTTTTCTCTAGTAAAACTTTATGTAAACCATCGTCACCTGTCATATCAAATATGACATCGATATGCATAGAAAGAAACGGAGTTACACTCTCTCCAATCACAATCCCATTTTCCTTAGCAATTTGTAATCCTTGCGCAGTCGGATTTATATCAATAACTCCTATAATTTGAAATATATTCGAACTTTGTAACAGATTCAGCAGTGTACTTCCACCTTCACCTGCACCAACAATTAAAACCTTTTGTTTCATACATTACACTTCCTCTCGAAGTATCTCTGCAAAATTTTTCACACCTTTATCTTACTCGCTCAGCCCCCTCTTGACAAACCCCCTTCTCATATAACATCATTGGAATATACTAAATAATCTGAAAAGGAGCGTTATGTATGCAGCGTTACCTTGCTCTATTATTAGCACTCATCCCTATTTCATTAGCTGTATTCGGCATTAAGTTAATGAGAGATACTGTGTTTGGGATTTTATTCCCCCCAATTTCTATACTATGGTTACAGTTTTTTATTGGCGCTCTCTGCTTCGCACTCGGGTTTTACATCTTTGGTGGCTTCGTCTTACACCGAGACCGTAAACGCAATAAAGTTCAAGCTCGCTTTAGAAGATAAAGTAAAACTTTAATCACTAGGGTTTTGTCCATTTCTAACTGATGATGAGTCCTACAACAAAGAGCTTGATAAATAAAAAATGAGACCTTTATATTAGGTCTCATTTTTTATCGGCAATAAAGTTCTTGCTGTTTCAGGATAATCGGTAATAATCGCCGAAATATTCATATCAAAATATTTACGCATAAGAGTTTCTTCATTTATTGTATAGGGGCGAACCTCTACACCACTTTCCATTGTTAGTATAGCTATGGCATCTTGAAGGTAACGATAATTAGGATGTACTGCTGTTGCGCCCATTTTTTTTGCATATGCCCACGGACTATGCAAACCTTCACGATATAAAATAGCTGTTTGAATATCCGGAGCCATCATATGACATTTTTTCATACTGTAGTGATTAAACGAAGAAAATACAACACGATCTTCTAGACTAAACTTACGTACAAGTGTTATAACCTCTTCTTCTAAACCTCTATATGGGATTTTATTATTTTTAAATTCAATATTGAGTAGCAATTTCGTTTTGGCGAGCCATTCTAATACTTCTTCTAGAAGAGGTATTTTACAAAAACCTACTTTATCACCGAATTTATAACTCGCATCCAACTTACATAAATCCTCATATAAATAATTTCGAACTGCACCTTTTCCATTTGTTGTCCGATCCACTGTTTCATCATGAATGACGACAACCTTTCCATCTTTCGTTAGTTGAACATCAAGCTCAATTCCGTCCGCTCTAAAAGCCTCCGCCGCTTCAAATGAAACCATTGTATTTTCCGGATACGTTCCCGCTGCACCACGATGTGCAAATATAAGAGTCATCCTCACTCCCCCAATCTTATGCTATACTATACGAAAAAGGAGGTACTTCTATGAGACCATTACAAATTTCTCCAGACACTGCAGTTCGCTTATCAAAAGCATTAGGTGTGCCGCTCGAACAGCTCATGCATATGCCACAACACATTTTAATTCAAAAGCTAGTTGAATTAGAAAAACAAAATAAAGACGAAGAATAATATGGTCCTGTTTTGCAGGACTTTTTAATTTATCCTTACTACATATACTATCACAAGTACATCTTCCATACAGTGAAACTTCCACCAGATAAGTTATCTTGTCTTATTCTCCTACTGATCCCACAACTAATCGCTTTCTTACAAGCATTCTTTGAACAAAAAAATGAAAGAGCGTTGCCTCATGGCACCGCTCTTTCATTTCTCTATTGGAAATATATTAAACCTTTATCATTTATCCACTTTATGATTTATCGTTGTCTTATTATGCTCTGTTTTCACCCATGTATGTTGTTGCTTCCATTTAATTAGACCAACAATTTGAGCATAAACAAACGTATATGCGTAATAAAAGATAGAAAAACTCATTTGGATAAGTTTATACTTTCTATTTGTATCTACCTTAACTGCATAATACATACAAACAACAAATTGATACAGGAATAATATTAAAGAAAGAATACTCGCACCTAAAATCATCGCAACTAAACGTTTCCCTATTGCAGGGATATCTTGATATGATTGCGTCGCAACAACATATCCTAAAGCAATTAAAATACCTATCAAGGTTATTGTCATTTGAACTGCACGAGTCATTCCGAATAGATAAAACAACTGGTCAATAATTCTTATTTTCCCTTTTTCAGTAAACAGTTTTTTTACCATAGGTTTAAAGTTTGTAAATGCAACATACCAATGCCCTTGAGACCAACGCGTACGTTGTTTAATACTAATTTTAAAGTTATCTGGTTTTTCATCGTATACTCGAACAAAGTGATTCCATAATACTCTTCCATTATCTTTAACAATTTCCATCTCTAATTCTAAATCCTCTGTTAGCGAATCAAAACGGAAACCACCATGTTTCATTAAGTACTCCATTTTAACAATGAACCCAGTTCCACCAATAGCATTCGGTAATCCCAGACGATATTTTGCCAGCTGGAAGAAACGATTTGTTAAGTAATAGCTCATAGCATAACCAAGCGATAAATTAGTCGCTGAGTTTTTTGAATCTAAATAAATTTGAATCGCTTCTGGCTTATCTTTAGCAATGTACTGTGAATTTAACTCTTGTAAAACATTCGAATCGACATGATTATCAGCATCTAAAATCATTAAACAGTCATATTTTTCAGTCAGTTTATCAAATCCTAAATGACGTAACGCATATTGTAAACCTGCTGGTTTCCCTACGCCTTCACGAGGAAATAGCTGTTCACTTGTATTAACATATTTCATTCCCTTTTCTTCACAAATAGCACCTGTTCTATCCGTACTATTATCATTTACAACATAAATATCATACAAATCATCTCGGTATTGAATTTTTCTTAAATTATCAATAGTTGAACCAATTACTTTCTCTTCATTATGTGCTGCAACTAATATTAAAAACTTTGTCTTATCTTCAATTATTTCATAATCACGTTTCGCTTTACCAAATCCAAAAAAGGAAATGATTACATAGTATACCGTATTAATATTAACATATACTGTAATGATAAAAAACAATGCTAATAACACGGTAACTACTTTTCCGCTCAAAAATTCCATGTCCATCCTCCTAAAATCTTTCCAATATACACCATTATAGACTCTTAAATAATAATAATCTAGTTCGTTTCGTATTTCAAATAGTTTTTCTTACATAACGATGAAGATTAGTATCGTAAATAATCATAAAATACAGTGGAATTTTAGTCAGCTTTTTTTATCTATCTCCACTGACTATTATCCTCTATTAATTAAGCTTTTATTGTAATCTACCTTTCGCTAACCACCAAATCCCACTTACTAACATTACGTCTAAGCAAACTGTAAATAAAAATAAATGTTTAGCGAAATCCCCTTCTCCACTTCCAACAAATGGGACCACATAAGAAATCATGCCAATTATAGCTACCGCTGTAAATATGTCAGGAATAAGCCGCTCACTATGCGTCTTAGCTCTTCTGTATTCTAGCAAAATTCCTAGTCCATATAAAACGTATAAAAGAACAATCCATATGAATCCATTTGGATGATATTGCTCTTTCACATGACTCCATAAAGAAAATGTCTCCACTTGAGTAGCGGGAACTGGATTATCTTTTTTCTCATAATTACCAAGAAAAGCAACCCCATCAACGGACGGTCGGATAGTCCAAGCATATTCAGCTGTTGCCTCTAGTTTACTCCAAAATCTTTGTGGATGCGTCAAATAAAATTTGGCGATATCAGGGAATTTTATTTTATTATATAATTCTTTGTGCAATCTCGGGTCTTCCTGTGGTATCGCTGCATTAGACCAAAAATGAGTTCCTGCATTTACAGCAAGTTCTGGATCAACTCCAAGATCACGTAAATCTTGTTCTGGGTTTGGAGAATCTTTAAGAACCCCATAAAATACTGTTTGATATATATTAATTTTATCAATCCAGGCAGGTGAGCTTTTATAACAAATGAAAGATAAAATTAAAAGTAATGCCGTCATTGATACAATTACACTTCTCCATACTTTATCCTTGCGTATAAACCATAGTCTAATAGTAAGTAATGCTGCTATAAATCCTGCTGGTGTATACTGCGTTTTAGAACAAGCTAGCATTATTGCTGATATATAAAACAAAATAACTAACCAAATAGACGGATGTTTCTGACGCGCAAGTTGTATTCCTAATGCAATTGTTAAAAATAGAAACACATACGTTACAGCTTCACCATACATAGAATTAAAATATAGTATGTATCCAATATCTGCAAAAACAACAATTGTTAACGTTACAAGAAAACCATTCACGATTTTATTATTCGTTTTATTCAGTTTGACAATTAGATATAGTGCTAGAAGAAAAATCATAATATATTCGACCGCTAGAACTCGTATATCAAACCAAGGTCCTGGTAATATTTTACCAATCCATAAAGCTGGAACCATGAGAAACAACTGCGAAGAAACATAATCACCTGCAGCTGGATTCACATAAGCATATAAATGATGGATAAATGAAAAGTATTTATCTACCCTCGCTTCATTTGGATCTGGATAAGCCAATCCAATTTGAATCATAATACGTTCAAAGTCACCATTGTCAGCGAGACCAACAATAGGCTTAATAAGTAATAAACCAATCATTACTATTGCCGCAACAACAACTGCTATAACTTCCCATTTTAACCACTTTGTCTGCATTTTTTATCTCCTTTATATGCATGCCATTACGTCATCGTTTTTTGCCAGACAAACATGCAACTAGCATTATCCTTCCAGCTCTTTTTAAGTGTAAATTACAACCTATTTTGTCATATTTTTTAAAAAAGAATCTAGAAATACGAAAGCTTATAGTAAATATACCTCTTTATTTACTATAGCTTTCACAATATAAAAATCAACAAAATTTTACATCATCTACCTTAAACTGTCAATTGTTAATCTGATCTTTCAACATAATATTTTATTTATTAATTTAAATATTAGCTTCTTTCAGCAATAAAAAATTCAATTGGCCTCTTATTAGGACGTCGTTCGCACTAATAAGAGGCGAGGGATGGATACCTCCACTACTTATAGTTTCACTTTATTACACTTGTTTTGCATCGCTGTAGTTGCTTCGCTTTCAGTAGAATTTCCAGTAACATATAGATCCCCCTCTACCTACTACCTACTACCTACTACCTACTACCTACTACCTACTACCTACTACCTACTACCAGCGATTCTCCTTTTTATCTATTTCAGCACTTGCTTGTTTATCTACTGGATAATCTGCAAGTTTTAATATCCAAAAGGTCGCCACCACCACAAGCCCCTATAACCACTACTATCCCTAGCCAAGTTAATATTTTATTTTTCCGCTCTCGTCCCCCCATCTGTATTTATTAAAACCTCTCGCAAAATATTATATAAAAGACCGTGCCCTTATAAGTAATCCTTCTAAATATAGACTTTATATCCTAGGGAGTTGAATGAGCCTTTAATTTACAAAAAAATTTTACTTCTCTACAAAATAAAAAGGCAAATGAATCATAAAATTCATTTGCCTTTGAATGAAACTTTTATTTTTTTAAAATTAGTATTGTTTCTAGATTTCATCGTCAGCTTTGCTATTTATACTCTCAGCTAGCCTTATGTTCAAGTCTCAACTTATCCGCAACCATTGCGATAAACTCAGAATTCGTAGGTTTTGCTTTTGACATGGATACTGTATAACCAAATAAGGACGAAATAGAATCAATATTTCCACGGCTCCACGCTACTTCAATCGCGTGACGGATTGCACGCTCGACACGGCTCGCTGTTGTATTATATTTCTTTGCAATATCTGGATATAATACTTTCGTAATAGACCCTAGTAATTCGATATCATTGTACACCATAGAAATCGCTTCTCGTAAGTACATGTACCCTTTAATATGAGCAGGTACACCAATTTCATGAATAATACTCGTAATACTTGCATCTAAGTTTTTCGGTTTTCCATCTATTGTTGTTGCTGATCGGAAAGATGGTAATGGACGTTTAATAGTAGCATTTGCCTTGCCACTCACTTGACGAATATGACTAGTTAAATTCTCCATATCAAATGGTTTTAATATGAAATATGAAGCACCTAGGTCAACTGCTTTTTTCGTCACATCTTCTTGTCCAAATGCTGTTAACATAATTACGCTAGGCTGTCTTAACCTTTCAATATGTCGCATTTTCTCTAGTACAGCTAAACCATCTAAATGTGGCATAATAATGTCTAAAACGAGTACATCAGGCTGCTTATCTGTTAATAAGTTTAAACACTCTTGACCATTATAAGCAGTACCGATTACTTCCATATCATCTTGAGCAGCTACATAACTCTCTAGCATTGATACTAATTCTTTATTATCATCCACAAGACATACTTTAATTTTCTCCACAGCTTTTCCTCCCTTACCGAATCGATTCTCCGACATGTGTATCCTTCTAGGCTACATGAATTGTTCGACAATTGTGTGAAAATTCCCTTTTAAAGTTTGTTACTTTCCGATAAAATCACAAAAAAATATGTTTATCGTTCATTTATTCCCTTTCGCAACACATTCCATCATAGAAATACAACGAAACGTTCAACCCTTTGCTTATATTTTACAACAAAAAACATCTCTTGCGGAGCTTTTACAAAATTTCAACGAATTTTTCAATAGAAAAGCGAGCTAATGAATAAATTAGCTCGCTTTTTTTTCTTGATCATAAATATTAATTCCAGCCTCATGTAACATCCATTCAATATGAACACCATACCCTGATGTTGGATCATTGACAAATACATGTGTAACGGCTCCGATTACTTTCCCGTTTTGTACAATTGGACTTCCACTCATCCCTTGTACGATACCACCTGTTTTTGCTAATAAACGCTTATCTGTTACTTTTATTACCATACCTTTTGTAGCTGGAAATTTTTGCGGTACCGTACTAACAACTTCAATATCAAATGCTTCTACTTTATCTTGATCAATAACTGTTAATATTTTTGCCGGTCCTTCTTTTACTTGATGAGATAATGCGATAGGCATTGCTTTATCCATTACGCCGTTTGTCATATTTGTATTTAATTTTCCAAAAATACCATACGGACTATTTATTGTAATATTGCCAATCACTTCACGATCTGGTGAGAACCTTGCTAACTTCTCTCCTGGATTCCCATGACTACCTCTTTCAATCGATGTAACTGTCGAACGCATAATTTGTCCATCTTCAACTTGAATCGGCTTTTTCGTATCATTATCAGAAATGACATGACCCAGTGCTCCGTATTTCATAGAATCTGGATGAACAAATGTCATTGTTCCGATTCCAGCTGCCGAATCACGAATATATAAGCCAATACGATAAGACGATTCCCCACTGTCTTTTTGTGGTGTTAATTTCGTGCGAATGTATTTTCCATCTCTTAACAAAACAAGGTTAAGTGGTTCACCTGTTTCACCACTACTATGAATAAATGGTGCGACATCACTCATTCTTTCAATTGTTTTACCATTAATTTCAGTAATCATATCTCCAATTTGCACACCAGCTGTTTCACCAGGAGATATTTTACCTTTTTCAGTTTGAATTAAATGATGGCCTACAACAAGTACACCTTTTGTGTTTAATTTCACACCAATTGATTGTCCACCTGGAATAACTTTAAAATCTTTTAATACTTTCACATTTACTTTTTTTACTGGAAAACCAGCGATTTGGAACACCATGTCCGCTTCACCATTTTGATGAGAATTTACCATAAGTCCTTGTTTTTGTTCATTCGAACTCACTGTAAATACATGGCTATTTGTAGATGAAGCTTTAAAAACTGGTAATGAAGCTATTTCTGATTGTTGTCCTTCAAAAACAACAAGTTGCTTCGGGGATGAAATAAACGTCCGAAGCGGCTTAAAACATCCAATAAAAACTAAAGAAACAAGGAGACAAAGACCTATTATTTTTCGAAATCTTTCTAATTTCAATTTGTTCACTCTCCTCGCTCCTACCCCACATTCAGCCTCTTGGCTTCACTTTTTAATCTCTCCTTGCAGTGCTTTATTTATAACCGGAAGAATTAAGAAATCTTCATTTGAGAAAAAAAGCTATCCATTACTGGATAGCCTCTGCTGTCTGTTTAAAATGATGCGCTTGCGTAAGTAACTCTTTCGCATGTTCTGTCGTTAAATCTGTAATTTCCACACCAGAAATCATTCGAGCTATTTCTGTTACTTTATCCTCCATAGTTAAAACGGTAACTGATGTAATTGTCCGATCATTCGCTACCTGTTTTCGAATAAATAAATGCGAATCCGCCATTGAAGCTACTTGAGGTAAGTGCGTAATACAAAGCACTTGTGAGTTTACTGATACACGATAAATTTTTTCCGCAATAGCCTGTGCAACTCGACCACTCACACCAGTATCCACTTCATCAAAAATAACAGATGCAATACCTTGATGTTTAGAAAAAATACTTTTTAAAGCTAAAATAATACGAGATAACTCTCCACCTGAAGCGACCTTTGAAAGTGGTTTTAACGGTTCACCGGGATTCGTTGAAATATAAAACTCCACGTGATCATAGCCGTCCGCCGTAAGGCGCACCGGTGCGCCTTCCACAAGAGGTTCTTCTGCATTTCCTTCTCTCTTCATGATTCTCACTTCAAATTTCGTTTTTTCCATATATAGTTCTTTTAATTCTTGATGAATAGCATTTGTAAGATGCTCTGCAAGTTCATGACGCATATTACTTAACAACGTTGCTTCTTTCAGAATAACACTTTCTAATTCCTTTAACTGCTTCTTCGTCGTTTCAATATGAACGTCTTTATTTTCAATCGTAAAAATTTCTTGCTCAATTTTATCAGCATACGCTAAAATCTCTTCTACATTATTTCCATATTTTCTCTTTAGCATACGAATTTCATTTAAACGTGTTTCAATTTCATCTAGACGATTCGGATCATATTCCATCATATCGAGATTTTCTCTAAGTTGATACGCAACTTCTTCTAATAAGTAATAGCTATTTGCAATTGAATCATGATTTTCTTGATATACTTCATCTAAATGTGTAATACTCTCCATTTGTCCCATTGCACTTCTTACATTATCTAATCCTTGTCCGTCAGCACTTAACGAACGATATGCATCACCTAACGCTTTATAAATCTTTTCAAAATTAGAAATTTGCAATCGTTCCTCATTTAATTCATTTTCTTCATCCTTCTTTAAATCAGCCTTACGGATTTCTTCATGCTGAAATTGAATTAAATCTAAGCGATGTGCCATTTGTTGTTCATTTTCACTTAACGATTTCAATTGTTTTTTTAATTTCTCATAGTCAGCGTAAACAGTTTGATATATATCCAACTGTTTAACAATACGCTCCCCATCAAAATGATCGAGCATAAACAGATGTCGCTCTTCATTCATTAAGTCTTGCGTTTCGTGCTGTCCATGAATATCAACAAGCGTTTTGCCAATCTCTTTTAATATACTAAGGGTGACAAGTTTCCCATTTACACGACATACACTTTTTCCGTTTGCAGCAATATCACGCTTCAAAATAATCATGCCGTCTTCTATTTCTATATCTAACTCTTCTGCCTTTTCAATACATGGATGCTTGTCGTCTTCCACATAAAATAACCCTTCTATCTCAGCTTTTTCTGTTCCGTATCGAACAAATTCCGCTGAACCACGGCCACCTACAAGTAAACTAATCGCATCAATAATAATCGATTTTCCAGCTCCTGTTTCACCACTTAAAACTGTTAAACCTTTTTGAAAAGAAATATTTAATGCCTCAATAATAGCAAAGTTTCTAATCGATAATTCCGATAACAATGCCCCATTCACCTCGTTATAAACTAATCCCCTACTAAGGGCTTTTCTCAGTTCTTTATTCAAATAGTCATACTATATGTTTGTATGTACTCTTCTAACCCGCTCCATTGTACCAAACATTCGTTTTACGGGTCAATCCACCTATTTTCTAATTTTATTCAAACAAAATATTATATTACAATTAAAAATTCACATTTTTAACCGCTAAAAAAATCCTGTTCACTTTCCACTTTACAGAGGAAAGCAAACAAGATTTTTTTGTTACAACATATTTAAGAAACGATCAGAGACAACACCTGTATCCTCAGGTGTACGGCAAATAATTAAGCAAGTATCATCACCACAGATGGTTCCGATGATCTCATCCCACTCTAAATGATCAATAAGTGCTCCAAGTGAATGAGCGTTACCAGGCAATGTTTTTAGCACAAGCATATGTCCTGCCGTGTCTAATTTTACAAATGAATCCACTAGATTTCGTTTTAATTTTTGTAACGGGTTAAACCGTTGATCTGCTGGCAAGCTATATTTATAGCGACCATCATGTAATGGCACCTTCACTAAGTGCAGTTCTTTAATATCGCGCGATACTGTTGCTTGCGTTACATTAAATCCCTCATTACGTAAAATATCAACTAATTCATCTTGTGTTTCGATTTCTTTGTTCGCAATAATTTCCCTGATTTTAATATGGCGCTGACCTTTATTCATACATTTGCACCTCACACTATCTCTTACCATAGTTTAAACATTGGTATACTTCACTTATTTATGTTAACTTATAATTCGTTACTTGTACACAATTGTTTTTACAATCATTATACAATTACAGCAAAAAGAGGAACAACATATGTTATTCCCCTTTTCCTTTTTGTTTTAGAACGTCATGCGCTTCTGTAACAACTTGCTCAATAGAAATTGGAGAATGATTTTTGCCACTCTCATCACGTTCACCATGCCATTTTAAATGAATTAAGAATTCAATATTACCGTCTCCACCCGTAATCGGTGAGAATGTTAAACCTTCTACATCATAGCCTTCTTTTAAAGCAAAATCGACAATCATTTCTACGACAGCTTCATGCACTTTTCTATCACGAACAATGCCTTTTTTCCCAACTTGCTCTCTTCCAGCTTCAAACTGCGGTTTAATTAACGCTGCTACATCACCGTTAAGCATAAGCATTGTTTTTAAAACTGGCAGTATTAGTTTTAATGATATAAATGAAACATCTATACTAGCAAATTGTGGTAAACCACGCTCTAAGTCTGCTGGTGTCACGTAACGGAAATTTGTACGTTCCATTACGACAACACGCTCATCTTGACGCAATTTCCACGCCAATTGATTATATCCTACATCTAATGCATAAGATAGTTTCGCTCCATTTTGAAGCGCACAATCTGTAAAGCCACCAGTTGATGAACCAATATCTATCATAACTTTATCTTGTAAATCTAGATGAAATGTCTCCAGTGCCTTTTCAAGTTTATAACCACCACGGCTTACATACGGCATAACTTGTCCCTTTACCGTAATCTCTGTATCTTGTGGGATCTTCTCTCCTGGCTTATCGAGTCTCATCTCATTCGCATATACGAGTCCAGCCATAATAGCACGTTTCGCTTTCTCACGTGTTTCTATAAGCCCTCGCTCTACTAATAGTACATCTACTCTTTCTTTTTTTGCACTCATTTGTTACGCCCTTTTTTGTTTTGATGGAATCATTGTATGAATACGGTCTACAACAGCATCTGTCGTTAAACCAATTTCTTCTAATAATTTTGTTACACTACCGTGCTCTATGAAACGATCTGGAATACCCATTCTTTCAATTAATGCACTATGGTATCCGTTCTCAGATGCAAATTCAACTACTCCAGTTCCAAAACCACCGATTAAACAAGCTTCTTCAATCGTTAAAATCGGTATATTTTTTCCTAAGAGATCATGTAAATACGCTTCATCCATTGGTTTAATAAAGCGAGCGTTCACTACTTTCACTGAAACTCCAGCCTTTTCAAGACGCTCTGCTGCTTCCATTGCCATTGGAATTGTCGTACCAAATGTTAAAATAGCTGCCTGCGTACCTTCTTTTAACGTTTCCCATGTGCCGATTGGAATTGCCTTTAATTCTTCGTCCATATGAACGCCAAGACCATTACCACGTGCATAACGTAAAGCGATTGGTCCATCTTCATATTGCATCGCCGTATACACTAAATGTTGCCCTTCATTTTCATCTTTTGGCATCATTATTACCATATTCGGTAAATGACGTAAAAACGAGATATCAAATACACCTTGATGTGTTTCACCGTCTGCTCCTACTAATCCAGAGCGATCTATTCCGATGAAAACATTTAAATTTTGACGACATATATCATGAACAACTTGGTCATATGCTCTTTGTAAAAACGTTGAATAAATTGCTAAGAATGGTTTCATCCCTTGCGTTGCCATACCTGCTGCCATTGTTGTAGCATGCTGTTCTGCAATACCTACATCGATCATACGATTCGGGAATTCCTTTTGGAATTTCTCAAGTTTCGATCCAACAGGCATTGCAGGCGTAATTGCAACAATACGCTCATCTTCTCTCGCCAACTTAAGTACTGTTTCACTAACAACAGCACTCCATGCTGGTGCAACTTCCTTCGGTTTAACGAAGTCACCTGACTCAATTTTATACGGGCCTGTTCCATGCCAAGTTCCAATTACGTCACTCTCAGCTGGTTTATAACCTTTTCCTTTTTTCGTAATCACATGAACAAGTACTGGACCTTTTGTTTTCTTTGCATATTGCAACGTTTCGAATAACTTTTCATAATCGTGCCCATCGACTGGACCTAAATATGTAAAGCCTAACTCTTCGAAAAATACGCCTGATACTAGTAAATATTTAAGACTATCTTTTATTTTCTCTGCTGTTGCAGCCACTTTCCCACCGACTGCTGGGATTTTTTTCAATATATACTCTAGTTCATCTTTTACCCAATGGTATTTTCCTGCGGTACGTAAACGACCAAGTACATTATGAAGCGCACCAACGTTTGGTGCAATTGACATTTCATTGTCATTCAAAATAACAATCATGTCTGTCTTTTCATGCCCAATATGGTTCAATGCCTCTAAGGCCATTCCACCTGTTAAAGCACCATCTCCAATGATTGGTATAACATATTCTTTCGTTTTCTTTAAATCACGTGCTAAAGCCATTCCCATTGCAGCAGATAGTGATGTCGAGCTATGACCTGTTTCCCATACATCGTGCTCACTCTCACAACGTTTTGGAAAACCACATAGACCTTGATATTGCCTTAATGTACCGAATTCTTTCGCACGTCCTGTTAAAATTTTATGTACATAGGATTGATGTCCTACATCCCATAAAAATTTATCTTTCGGACTATCAAATAATTTATGCAGAGCAATTGTGAGTTCTACTACACCTAAGTTAGGTGCAATATGTCCACCTGTTTGAGAGAGCTCTTCAATTAAAAATTTACGAATATCCTCACTCAATCCCTCTAGTTCACTGATAGACATATCTTTCAAAAAACTAGGGTTTTGAATTTGCGTTAGATCCACATGGATCACTCACTTTCATTTCATAATCTGTCAACATGTCAAATATTATAAAAAACATTTACACAACACAAGAAATTTTCTTTTCTATCCTTTATCTTACCCTGCTATCAACCAATCTATTGTGCCCTAATCCTATTATAAACCATATTTCTTTATGCGTTGAAAAAAATAGCCGCTAACACGAAGTGATAACGGCAATGTAATCTACATATATTTTTGCCAATAACAAGAAAAGAAAAACCTTTTCCTACATTTATATCATAAAATGATGAATGACTCAACAAATGAAAACGCTGTTATATTAGTTATTACGTTTTGCAATCAAATCGCAAATAGATAGTAAATATTCATCTTGTAATTGCAAGGAGCTAATCGCATCTTTTGCTTTTGCAATTGTTTCTTCTAAAATATTCTTTGCTCTATCTACAGTAAATAACGTCGTATATGTGCTCTTTTCGTTGGAAACATCACTACCAATCGGTTTTCCAATCTCTTCTTCGGTTCCTTCTACATCTAAAATATCATCTCGAATTTGGAAAGCTAGGCCAATATTTTTTGCAAACTCAAGTAACTTTTCTTCCTGCTCTTTTGTAGCATTAGAAAGTATCGCTCCTGCAAGTACAGCGAATTCAAGTAGTTTCCCGGTCTTATGCTTATGAATATACTCTAACTCATCAATCGTAAGTTGTTTCCCTTCAGCTTCCATATCCGCCACTTGTCCGCCAACCATTCCTTCCGGCCCAGCTGCTTTTGCAAGCTCAAGTACAAGTCTTACTTTTTTTTCAGCAGAGATTTCTTTTTGCTCATATGCCATAACAATTTGAAAAGCATACGTCAACAAACCATCTCCTGCTAAAACTGCCATTGCTTCACCAAATACTTTATGATTCGTGGGCTTTCCTCTTCTTAAATCATCATCATCCATACAAGGTAAATCATCATGAACTAACGAGTATGTATGTATCATTTCAAGAGCACAAGCTGCACCTACTCCAAGATTTCTTTCTTTCCCAAACGCTTGTAATGTTGCAAATAAAAGTAACGGGCGGAGACGTTTTCCACCCGCTTCCAAAGAATATGCCATCGCTTCACGAAGTACATTTGGACATTGTAATTCATTTGCATAGCTTACAAGCTTCTCTTCTACGAAAGTTTTACTTTCTTTCAAAAAAGTATCAAAAGCGATTTTCACTATGCTTCATCTCCTAAAGCAGTAAACGGTTCAAGCTCTCCATCTTCTCCAAGAATAACTGCCATTTGTTCTTGTACGTTCTTCAACTTCTCATCGCAAAGCTTAGATAATTCCATACCCTCTTTAAAATAAGAAATCGCTTCTTCTAAAGGTACATCACCTTGCTCTAGCTTAGATACGAGATGCTCAAGTTGCGAAATTGCCTCTTCAAAACTCACTTTATTTTCCATTATTCAATTCACGCTCCTCTATGCCTGATACGCTACAATCTAGTATTCCATCTTGTAATTGAACTGAAACAGCATCTCCAAGGCTGATATCTTTCACACTTTTTAACACTTGCTTCTCTTCATCATATACAAGCCCGTACCCTCTCATCATTACTTTAAGCGGACTTAATGCTTCAAGTTTTTGAGCAGCTCTTACAAAGGCAAATTCTTTCGTTTGAAGTAAAGTTTGCATTTCACGTTGTAATTGCTTTTGCAACGTTTCAATCGCTACCTTTGTTTGTATAATTTTTTGAGATGGGTGGTGCTTCTCTAAATAAAATGAAAGCTGTTTTAACTGATTCACCTTTTTATCAATGTAGCGCTCTTTCGCTAAAACAAGCTGTTCTAACGCTCTATCTAATTGCTCTTCCTTTTGTTCATATACTTGTCTTGGATAACGGAATGCATAAGATTTTTGCAATACTTGTAATTTTTCTTCTTTTTTATGTACTAACTCTCTCATTGCTCTTTGCAATCTTAGAGTTCTTTGTAATACCTTTTCTTGTAACTCTATAACGTTCGGTGCTGCTAGTTCAGCTGCTGCAGTCGGTGTTGGTGCACGTAAATCGGCAACAAAATCTGCGATTGTAAAATCTGTTTCATGCCCTACTGCTGAAATAATAGGAATTTCGCTCTTAAAGATTGCTCTTGCAACCACTTCCTCATTGAAAGCCCATAATTCCTCAATAGAACCTCCCCCGCGCCCAACAATTAATACATCTATATCTCCCATTTCATTCGCTGTACGAATCGCTTGTACAATCGAGGGAGCTGCTGACTCCCCCTGTACAAGTACTGGAAATACAATAACATTCCCAATTGGATAACGACGTTTAATCGTTGTTATGATATCACGAATCGCAGCTCCTGTTGGCGACGTAATTACCCCTATTGTTTTAGCATAAGGAGGGATTATTTTTTTATAAACTTGAGAAAACAATCCTTCTTCCTCTAAACGAACTTTTAATTGTTCGTAAGCCAAATGCAAATTTCCGACTCCGTCAGGTTGCATGTCTTGAATATAAATTTGATAAGAACCACTCGCCTCGTAAACAGAGATTTTCCCTTTTACAAGTACCTTCATCCCATTTTCAGGTCTGAATTTAATATTACGATTATGACCCGCAAACATAACCGCTGCGATTCTGGCATTTTCGTCTTTCAATGTAAAATACATGTGACCACGACTATGATTTTTAAAGTTGGAAATTTCACCTTTTAACCAAACAGACTGTAAATGCGGGTCATATTCTATTTTTGTTTTTATATAGCGTGTTAATGCTGTAACGGTTAAATATTGTTTCTCCATTTCTCTCTCCTCATAGCCGACTCAAATTATTTACAAACGACACCTGCGCGTTTGGCAGATTCAACAGTATTATGAAGAAGCATTGTAATCGTCATTGGACCAACACCCTTTGGCACAGGCGTAATGTAACCCGCAACGTCTAACACGTTGTCAAAGTCAACATCACCACAAAGCTTGCCTGTTTCTAATCGATTCACACCAACGTCAATTACAACCGCGCCTTCTTTCATATAATCAGCTGTTACCATTTTAGGTCGTCCAACAGCTACGATTAAAATATCAGCTAACTTCGATAATTCTTTAATATTTTGCGTCTTAGAATGACAATATGTGACAGTTGCATTTTCATTTAAGAACAATTGCCCCACTGGTTTGCCGACAATATTACTTCTTCCAATTATTACAACATGTTTTCCCGAAATATCAAGATTCGTTTCTTTTACTAATTCTACAATACCATGCGGTGTACATGGAAGGAATGTATCTTGTCCCGTCATCATACGTCCCACGCTGATTGGGTGAAATCCATCTACATCCTTTTCTGGTGAAATTCTTTCAATGATAGCTTTTTCTTCAATATGTTTTGGTAAAGGTAATTGCACTAATATGCCATTAATGCGGTCATCGCCATTTAAGCGATCGATTTCAGCAAGCAAACGTTCCTCAGTAATCGTTTCAGGAAGTTCAATTAGCTCAGAATAAATTCCTACTTGTTCACAGCCTTTTTCTTTTCCTTTTACGTAAGAACGAGATGCTGGATCTTCTCCCACTAAAATCACTGCTAATCCTGGTACAATCCCTTGTTCTTTCAACTTCACAACTTCTTCTGTTAATTGTGCTCGTTTTTTCTCCGCAACTTCATTTCCTTTGATGATTACTGCTACCATTTTAAGATTCCCCCTTAAAGAAATTACAGTGTATCTTTTATATTAGATAAAACGCCGTTAATAAAACGACGAGATTCCTCATCCCCAAATGTTTTAGCAATTTCAATTGCCTCGTTAATTGTTACGTTGTGTGGAATTTCTTCCATGTACTTCATTTCATACACAGCTACACGTAAAATACTGCGATCAACAATACTAATACGCTCAAGCTTCCACTTTTTTAAGTTTTGACGAATTGCTGCGTCAATCTCTTCTTTATTGTCTACAAATCCTACAACAAGTGATTCTAAAAACTCATTTGTTTCTTCACCTTCATCTAGCGTATTTTCCACCGCTACCTTCGGTTCTAATTCACCTGTAATATCCATTTGGTATAATGCTTGCATAGCTCTTTCTCTAGCCGTCCTACGTTTCATTGTAACTCTCCTTTATGCTTCAAGTCTTTCCTTATGCTTTGTTATATTATTATAATTTATAAGCCGTCAATTCACTTACTCTTACAGTTTTCATTGATTTTCCAACCTTATAATACAATGATAATAACACAATTTATCGTTTCACACACGGGTTACAAGGCTGAAAAATAATAAAAAGATTAACTTCAAGTTCCATATCTTATCACAATGTACGTTTTTTGGAAAAACGAAACATTTTCTTTTTTATTTCTTATTTTTTGAAATAGTATAACAATTAGAGGATTGTAATTTGTGAAGAAATGAAACGATAAAAAAGATGCCTATGTTACTAGGCACCTTTTTCATTCTTACACTGGTTCAATTTCTGTTTTTTGTGTTTCGAATGTTACGCCAACGATGTGAACATTCACTTCTTTTGGCTCAAGTCCTGTCATTGTAAAGAGTGCTTGGCGAATATTGTCTTGAATCTTTTGTGCAACAACTGGAATTGCTACACCAAAATACATTACAACATAAAGGTCGACGATAATATCTTCGTTTGCTAATTCAACCTTTACACCTTTACCATGATTTTTCTTACCTAACTTCTCAACAACATCTGTAGCAAAATTACCACGCATTGCCGCCACACCTTCTACCTCAGCAGCTGCAATACCTGCAATTACTTCAATTACTTCTGGTGCAATTTCTACTTTACCAAGAGTTGTATCTTGACCCATATCTAACATATGTTCAGCCATGAAAAAAACCTCCTTTAATGTATCACTGCGTCACAAGTTCATGCTCTTCCAAAAACTTCGTATTAAACTCACCTTTTACAAAATCAGGATGATCTAACAATTGCAAATGGAACGGGATTGTTGTATGTACACCTTCAATGACAAACTCACTGAGTGCACGCTTCATTTTTGCAATTGCCTCTTCACGTGTTTTTCCGTGAACAATTAATTTAGCAACCATCGAATCATAGAAAGGTGGGATTGAATATCCCGGATATACAGCTGAATCGACGCGAATACCAAATCCGCCTGGTGGTAAGTACATTTCTACTTTACCTGGAGATGGCATAAATTTTTTGGCAGGGTTTTCCGCATTAATTCGGCATTCAATTGCCCAACCATTAAATTGTACTTCTTCTTGCTGTAACGATAACTTTTCTCCAGAAGCAACAAGAATTTGCTCTTTAATTAAGTCCATTCCTGTCACCATTTCAGTAACCGGATGCTCAACTTGAATTCTCGTATTCATCTCCATGAAATAAAAGCTTTTCGTTTTATATTCATAAATAAACTCAACCGTACCAGCACCTGTATAATCAACCGCTACCGCCGCTTTAACTGCCGCTTCCCCCATCTGCTTGCGAACATTTTCATCAAGTGCAGGTGATGGACTTTCTTCTAATAGTTTCTGCAAACGGCGCTGAATTGTACAATCACGCTCTCCTAAATGAATGGCATTTCCGTGTGTATCTGCCATTATTTGAATCTCAACATGGCGGAAATCTTCAACGTACTTTTCTAAGTATACACCAGGGTTCCCAAAAGCGGTACTAGCTTCTTGCTGTGTAATTTGAATTCCTTTTACAAGCTCTTCTTCATGACGTGCAACACGAATACCTTTTCCGCCGCCACCTGCAGTCGCTTTAATAATAACTGGATATCCAATTTGATTTGCAAGCTCGATCGCTTCCTCGGTATTTTTTATAATCCCTTGTGAACCTGGTACAATCGGAACCCCTGCTTTTTCCATTGTATCACGAGCAACGTCTTTTGTGCCCATCTTTGAAATAGCTTCTGGACTTGGACCGATAAAAATTAAGTTACATTCACGGCATAACTCTGCGAAATCTGCATTCTCTGCTAAAAATCCGTATCCCGGATGGATAGCATCGCAGCCCGTTAACTTCGCAACGCTAATAATGTTCGTCAAATTTAAATAACTTTCTTTTGAAACTGTTGGTCCTACACAATACGCCTCATCTGCAATTTGTACGTGAAGTGACTCTTTATCTGCTTCTGAATAAATCGCAACTGTTTCAATATCCATTTCTTTACAAGCACGAATAATTCGTACAGCAATTTCCCCACGATTGGCTATTAATACTTTTTTTATCATCACAAAGACTCCCTTATTACGCTTTCACAAGAAATAGCGGTTGTCCATACTCAACAAGCTGTCCGTTATTAACAAGAATCTCAACAATTTCGCCCTCTACATCAGCGTCAATTTCGTTAAATAACTTCATAGCCTCGACAATACATACGATAGAATCTTTCGATACCCTGTCTCCAACACTTACATATGGAGGTGTATCAGGTGAAGATGAAGAATAGAATGTACCTACCATTGGTGAGGTAATCTTATGTAGGTTTTCATCTTGAACAGCTTTCTTCTCTTCTTGTTTTGGTGCTTCTACTTGCGCTGCCGCTACTGCTGTTTCAACTTCAACAGATGCTACTGGTTGCATAGCTTGTTTCGCTACAGGTGCTTGCATCGCAACAACTTCATTACCACGCTTTTTCATTTTGATTGTTGTACCGTCTTTTTTGTATTCAAATTCATCAATATTAGAGCTATCAATTAATTTAATTAATTCACGAACTTCTTGAATTTTAAACATGTAAAATCCACTCCCATACTCTTGTTTGTCCCGTTTTTACAGATTCTCATCACTAACACTAGATTGACTGTAAAAATACGATGTATTCTATTAGAAAATTTATTTTATTTACTAATAGAAATATTTACTATTTCCATCTTACGATAAATTTTTTAAACATTCCAATTTATATTTCTTTATAATAAATCGAAACTCCTGTAAAAATATTATTCCAATAAAAAATTTATTACCTAGTAATAATACCAAGTTTCACACGAAATTGGCAAGACCACTTCCTAAAAAACATTCCTTACCTTTTCAAAATGCTACACAGTAAACATATAATTGCCGCTCCACTCTTCACCACATCTATGGTTCATAACATATTTTTACCAAATATTATTTTTTTGTTTACACGCCGTTCATCATTCCTTCATATAAGAATAGTATGTTCAAAGTGTAGAAAATATATTGTATCGAGGTGTGGACATATGATATGGCTCATGCTCTTCTTACCTGCCGTAATGGTTTGGGCATTCGTTCTCTTCATCCACGTCAAATCTGGAAAAAGTAATCATCATCACCATGAACCGCTAATTTTTTATTCACAACGTATTTCTCCATTCCGAGTTGAACATAGTAAAAACACATACAAAGACGAAATAGAAAAAAGCTATCGAAAGTGACAGCTTTTTTCTATTATTATTTTTATCTAATTATTTTGAAGTACTCTATGTTCTTATTTACAAACAATGCGATTAGTAAAAATTAATAATCCGTGGGGGAAATCCCCCACGGATTAAAATTCTACTTATTTTGCTGATGGATCAAATTTCACACCTACATCTTTAGAACCGCCTTCACTTCTTACAAGCTGTATAATTTTATTCGCTTCTTTTTGTGAATGTTTCGCTGCCTTCACTGTTACTCTAATGTCAGTTCCATCAGCTCTTACAAGGGCATCTTTATATCCTCCTTGAGCTTTAATAACTGTTTCAAGTAAACCTTCTTTTGTTTCCATTGTAGCGATTGCATCCATACCATCTTTCGCCTTACTTCTTTCTTCAGCAGTAGCGTTAGAAGACTTTATTACATTTTGTAATTTTTCTCTTTCAGCACTACGCTTATCTTCCATTTGCATACGTAAAGCTGTGAAATTCTCATCACTCGATTGAACTGATACATTCCCCTCTTTTTTACTTGTTTCTTTTTTAGCATTTTCTTTTTTATCTGTCTCTTTATTTGTTGTCTCTTTATTTGGTGTTTCCTTGCTTGGAGTTTCTTTTGTTGTTTCTTTATTTGGCGTTTCGTTTGTTACTGCTTTGTCAGTACCTTGTTTTTCTTGTCCAATCTTTTCACCTGTTGCCGGCGATGCTGTATTCATTTTGTCAGGAGTTGTTACGTAATACACAGATAGTACAACAACTAAACTTAACATTGTTAATAGCCAAACCGTTTGTTTTTTTAACACTTTATTTCCTCCCTATCAATTTTTCGGTGAAACTGAAACACGATGGGCTGGTACATCTAGCAGCCTTATCACAGCTTCTTTTACCATTGCTTTAACTTGTATATTATCCACTCCTTTTGCTACGACGAGAACACCTCGTACTTTCGGTTTCTCTGTCCGTAAAACAACGGGAGTTTCTTTATCACCTTCACGTATAATGACAGTCTTTTCATCAAGAGACTCGTCCTCTACTTCCCTCTTACCGCCTGTTTTATCTGTTTCACCTGTTGTTTGTGAGCGTTTCACTGTATTTTTTTCTAAAATTTTTTCTTCAGATGAATCTAAATTCACCTTAATCGTTACGTCTTTTACTCCTGCTATTTCTTCTAAAGCAGCTTTTAATTCTTGTTCATACGCTTTTTCATATTTTTCTACATTTGACATACTATCATTACTTTTTTGTCCGAAAGTTGGTACGTCTTTTTCTTGGTTTTGAGTTTTTTGTTCTTTAAATACAGGTACTTCTTCTTTTTTACTTGAAAAGAGACTACTAGAAAACATAAGCAAAATTCCAAGTATGAGTAGGACAAGTAAAAACTTAGGTGTTACCTTTTTCCCCTTCTCGTTGCTTTCTTTTTGATCCCCATTCAATAAGTTTCGAAAAAATGAGAACTTCGAATTTTTATCTTTATTTTCCATTTACTCTACCTGTCCTCCCTTCCGTTTGAACTTGGATTTGTTTATTCTCTAGTTGCCACCTGCTTGAAAAGAAATCTTTCATTTCTACATTCGTTTCTTCTACCTTTTTTGGAGGTTCATTCGTATTAATTTCAATTGGCTTTACTGTTTCAATTGCGTCATTTTTACTGCGTTCTTTTTCTTTCAACGTCACAACAACAGATTGAATATCTTTGGCTGACTTTACTTCTTCTACCCTTTCCGTTGCGACTATTTGTATTTCAGAGACTGTCATACCATACTTTTTCTCAAACTCTTTTCCTACTTCTTTTTTCATTTTGGTAGCCATCTCTTCTAAACTATATGCACGTGTTAGAGCTTGTATTTCTTTTTTCTTCGAATCTATTGAATTTTTTACAGATCCCTCTGCTACATACTTTTCTTCATTAAAATTTGCGATTACTTCATTTACATCTGTTTGCAACAGTTTAAAAAGAGGTGTTAAAATTAATACAACTAATAGTAGACTTACGACGAATTTAACGTATTTTTGCAAATTCGAGTTTGGAAGAATAAGATGAAGCATTGTCGCTAAGAGTAAAAAAACGATAATATTTCTAATCCACTCTGTAACAAATTGCATACTCTTCACCTCCTATCGCATCATAAGCGTAATGTTCCCCGCAGCAATAATAATTGTGATACTTAAAAAGAACATAAATGATACGATAGCTAAGCAAGCAAACACGTAAATGATGCTTCGTCCAATGATATCTAAACATTGAATAATTGCTCCTCCGCCAACTGGTTGCAATACTGCTGCTGCGAATTTATAAATAAACGCGATACAAAAAATTTGAATCGCTGGAAAAGCGACAATTAAACATAAAATAACGAGCCCTATAATTCCGACTGTATTTTTTAATAACCCCGACGCACTAATAACAGTATCCGCTGCCTCTGTAAACATCCTTCCAACTACAGGAATAAAGTTCCCTGTTACAAATTTAGCAGTTTTCACAGCTATCCCATCAGCAACCGCTGTCGCTGTTCCTTGTACAGATAATACTCCTAAAAAAATCGTTAAAAAGATCCCGATAATCCCAACGCTAACGTTTTGCAGAAGCTTAGACAATTTCGTAACTTTATATTGATCACTCATCGTACTTACAATACTTAATATCGTTGCAAGTAATAAAAGTGGTAGAACGATGTAATTCATAAGAAGCCCACTCGTATTCATTAAGAAAATGATAATCGGATGAAAAAACGATACAGATACAACACCGCCTCCAGTTGCTATGAGTGCAAGCAAGATTGGTAATAGCGCTAATATGAAATCTACCATTGTTTGTATCGTTTCTCTTGCATATGTCATAACCACATAAAAACTATTTAAAGCAAAAATAATAAGCACCATATATACAACTGCATCGGCAATTTTACTTACACTACTCTTTGAAAAGGCAGATTGCAGTGATTGCAACAATGCACTAAAAATTGTGAGCATAATGAGTGTTCCAAGTAGCTTTCCATTTGCAGCAAGCTCGTGAAACAAATATTTTAATAAACCTAGCATCCATTCTTTTATAGAGAATTCTTTTTCTCCCTTTACAAACTCCATAAAGCTTCCTTTTTGACTCTCTGGTAAATAACCTCCATATTTTGTAACAAGCCCGTCCCAAAATTGCTTCACATCTTCAATTCCGAGCTTATCCAATTGTTGATCAACGACGTTTGTTTCTACAGGAGAAGCTTGTACAACAACCGGTAAAGAAAAGAAAAGGAAGCAAGCAAATAGCAGCTTAGCTCCAAACTTCCTCAACATTCACTCCCCCTTATCCCGTCGGTAAAAATCCGAGAATAGTTTCAATTACGACTGTCAAAATAGGAATTGCCATAACGAGAATTAAGATTTTACCAGCTAGTTCAATTTTCGAAGCGATTGCACCTTGCCCAGCATCTTTTGTAATTTGCGCTCCAAACTCAGCGATATAAGCAATCCCAATAATTTTCAGTAACGTTTCTACATAGACGTTGCTAACTTTCGCTTCACTCGCTACTCTCTCAATCATTTGTAAAATAGAGTGAATTTGATCGATTAAAATAAGAAACATTACGCTACCTACAAAAACAATAAATAACGATGTAATGCTAGATTTATGCTGATTCAAAACAGCTGCTAAAAACGTAGCAACGAGGCCTAATCCGACAATTTGTATAATTTCGATTCGAACCGCCTCCTTTACTGGAAGAGAAAGACACTTTTAATCTTGTCGAACAACGTATTAATTAAAAATGCAACATGGAATAGAATGACGACAAAACCGACAAGGATAACCCAATTTGCAATATCCTCTCGTTTTAATTCTTTTAATACGGTATGAATGAAAGCTAAAACAATGCCGATTCCGGCGATTTGAAATATTAATCCAACATCAATGGACATCGCCTTTCTCCCTCCTATAGCAGTAAAATTACGATAAGTAGCCCCGCTAGTACCCCTAAGCTCTTAATCATTTTTTCATATTGCAGTTGTAACGCTTTCGCTTCTTCTTCCTCTCTCTCTAAATGTGTAATACATAATCGAATATGTTTTTGTTGTGATTCACGATCATGTTGTCCAAGTGTTTCACCAAATTGCTGCAAGATTTCATACTCGGTTTGTTGAAATGCTGTTAACTTCCAATTCTCTTTCAAACTTTCTATCCAAGCTTCCCTTACTGTTTGTTCCCCGTTTTCTAGTTTTTTGGCGAAACTTTGAAATATCCAATTTAATGGCTTGGGCATTTGTTTAACTAATCGTTCGGCGGCTTCAGATAAAGGTGTGTGCCCATACATAATTTCTGCCTCTAATGATTGGAGTGCCGATTTTAATAGTCTAAGTTGCCGCGGCCTCTCACTATATCTTTTTGCGTATGAAAACCCGAAAAAAGTGCTGACCGCAACGATTAACACTGCACCAATTATTTTCACCATACGCCCCCAGCCTTTCGATTCGGTAGTACTGGTTTTCCATATCTATCTTTCACTTGCATAACTGTTCCTGGGCCTCTTGCTTTTGATAACTCCACAAACCTATCAAATATGCCAAGCTCCAGCACTGCCTGTAGCGATGGACGTTTCACAACATCATCATAAGAAAACCCGTGTGCACTTATAAAAAGCTGGACCCCTGCATGCACCGCCTCCATAATTGCTTCACTATCTTCTTTACGTCCAATCTCATCTACGATCAAAACATCTGGACTCATAGAACGAATCATCATCATCATTCCTTCAGCCTTTGGACATGCGTCTAACACATCTACTCGTGTACCAAATTCATACTGAGGGATTCCTTTCACACATCCAGCAATTTCTGACCGCTCATCAACAATCCCCACTTTGCAAGAAGGAATTTTCGACGTACCAACCCCTTGACTCATGCAACGTGCTACATCCCTTAAAAGTGTCGTTTTCCCCGTTTGCGGCGGGCCAATTACCATCGTGTTTAACCATCTTGATTCATACAAATACGGCAAAAGCGGCTCAGCTATTCCTATTTTTTGACGAGCAATACGAATATTAAATGAAGAGACATCACGAATCATTTTCACTGTACTTTTCTCTGTAATGACTTTTCCTGCTAGGCCAATTCTATGTCCTCCTCGAAGTGTCACATACCCACGTTTCAATTCCTCTTCCATCGTATAAATTGAGAATTGACTTAACTTATTCAATAAGTAACTTGCATCTTCTGCTGTAGCGATATAGTCATAAAAAAACACCTCTCCATGCGCAATACACTCTAGCGGTCTTCCAATTCGAACACGAATTTCCTCTAAAGTATTGTATTGCTTACAACTTTCAACTAACTGTTTCATCATTTTTGGTAAAACCTCTAATACTTCTTTCATAGGCTTCTCCCCACTATACTCGACTTACTATTTCAACAATGCGATAAAAATGCAGCCAATTCCAAGTGCCAGAAAAAAGAGTTTCAAGAAAGAAATTTCGCTCGCTACACTCGCTATGCCTATTGTCATTGTTAAAATTAATACAGTCGGTCCAACAAACGCCAACATACCATTTATAAACAATGCTTTCTTCGCATCATTCACGTAAAGCATAAGCAAAGCGGCGAATATTTCCGCGCTACCCGAAAACAACCGAAGTAACCCCATTACGAGCACGGATGTTTCCATTGCCGCTAGCCACTGTTTCATTCTCCCACCTTCTCCCGTAACGGTTACGAATTCTACATTCCAAAAAAGAATATATTTGTACAACCATATGCAGAGGTTGTCTATTTCAGAAGTAAAAACATAATTTTTCTCTAACACCTTTATTTAAATCTGAATATTCGTGTTTTTTAATGGTATATTATGGTATATTTAATTTAAAAGGGGTATAGACGATGCAGCACGTTACTTTATTACCACTTGATTTACGCTATGCAAATGTGCTTTTTGAGCTATCAAGTGAACCACACGTAAAAAATGCATTAGGAATACAGGTAGAAAAAGTCGAAGACACGAAAGCATTTCTTCTTTTTGCAATAGAAGAAGAGCGCCAAAAGAAGTCTTTATCGAGAATGATTGTAAATGAAGAGAATGAAATACTTGGCCTCACCACACTTAAACATATTAATTATGGGAAGAAACAATCTCACATTGGTAGTTGGCTTGGCTATCCATATTGGGGTAAAGGGTATAATGAGGCAGCTAAAAAAGAAATCTTTAAAATCGCTTTTTTAGACTTACAACTTACATACGTATTCACTGGTGCTAAAACGACTAACATTCGCTCGTTAAAAGCACAAGAAAAACTACCTTACATTTCATTGCATGTGAAAAACAAGTTTCCAGGCAAACATGCTGCACTGGAGAAAGAAGTAAAATCACCTTGCGTACTGCATGTCGTATCGCGTAAGAAATTTTTAAATTGGCTGGACGTACAAAATGAGGGGGGAAAATATGAAGGTTTTGAAAATTAGTTTAACAATTGTAGTAGAATTAGCTCTTATTTATCTTTTTTCATTATTGGTCGGTTGGTCATTTATAGAGACCTTTTTCCTTGGCAGTCTAGCAATATTTGCAATTATGTGGTTAATTATTATGAGTAACCATAGAAATAACATTACAGATCACGCAATAAGTAAAACATTAACTGGTGTTGAGACTGGTGAAATAAAACCATTTCAATTCATTTTCACACCATATATAGCGGGTACTCTTTCACTTGTTTTAGTTAGTTTTGTTGTCACCGCAATTTACTATATGCCCTATTTTCTATAAAAAAGCACTCGTGATAATCACGAGTGCTTTTTTACTATGCACGAGAAACGTATTTACCTTCACCAGTGTTGATGATAAGCATTTCGCCTTCGTTAATGAAGATTGGTACTTGTACAACAAGACCAGTTTCTAATGTAGCTGGTTTTGTTACGTTAGAAGCTGTGTCACCTTTAATACCAGGCTCTGTTTCTGTAACTTTTAATTCAACTGTGTTCGGAAGTTCAACACCAAGTACTTCACCTTGGTATGTCATAATAGATACTTCCATGTTTTCTTTTAGGAATTTTAATTCGCGCTCGATTTGGTTTTCACCAAGTTCGATTTGCTCATAAGTTCCGTTATCCATAAATACATGAGCCTCACCGCTCGCGTATAAGTATTGCATACGACGGTTTTCGATGTGTGCTTTTTCTACTTTTTCACCTGCACGGAATGTTTTCTCTTGAACAGAACCTGTGCGAAGGTTACGTAGTTTAGAACGAACGAATGCAGCACCTTTACCTGGCTTTACGTGTTGGAAATCAAGTACTTGCCAAAGGGCATTGTCCACTGAAATTGTTAAACCTGTACGAAAATCGTTTACTGAAATCATGTAAAAAAATCCTCCTGTGTATTACAAAATAATAAGTTCTTTTGGTGATTTCGTAATTACTTCATTACCTTCACTCGTTACAATGATATCATCTTCAATACGTACGCCGCCAATACCTGGAATATAAATACCTGGTTCTACTGTTACAGCCATACCTGGTTCAAGTACTGTATCAGAACGGAACGCTAAACCTGGCGCTTCATGGATTTCAAGGCCGATTCCATGACCAGTAGAGTGTCCAAAGTATTCACCATATCCTTTTTCCGTTATGTAATCACGCGTTAATGCATCTGCCTCGCGGCCTGTTAAACCAGCTTTAATACCGTTTACACCACGTAATTGTGCTTCTAAAACGACATTATAAATTTCTTTTAATTTATCAGATGGTTCACCGACTGCAATTGTACGAGTAATATCAGAACAATACCCTTTGTAATAAGCGCCGAAGTCTAATGTAACGAAATCTCCTGTTTCTATCACTTTTTCAGATGCCACGCCGTGCGGTAATGCCGAACGAAGACCTGAAGCAACGATAATATCAAACGAAGAAGATGTTGCTCCTTGTTTTCTCATGAAAAATTCAAGTTCATTTGACACTTCAATTTCAGATACTCCCGGGCGAATGAATGATAGAATATGCTCAAAGGCAGCATCTGCAATCTGTGCAGCTTCCTTTAATATCTTAATCTCTGAATCAGTCTTTATCAAGCGTAACTTTTCTACAAGCCCAGAAGTCGGGATAAATTCAGCTTCGATCGCCTCATTATGCGTTACGTAAGAGCTATATGTAAGAGTATCCTGCTCAAAGCCAAGCTTTTGAATTCCAAGTTCTTTCACTTGCTTTGCAACTTCATCAATAATTAATCCTGCATGCTGCACGATTTCATATCCAACAGCTTGTTTACTAGCCTGCTCTACATAACGAAAATCCGTAATAAATTGAGCACGCTCTTTTGAAATAAGTACAACCCCAGCTGTTCCAGTGAAGTTAGCCATGTATCTACGACTATGTTCATTTGTTAATAAAATACCGTCGATACCAGCCTCAGCAAATGCGCTTCTTAATCTTTCGATTTTCTCCATGACTTTATGCCTCCCTTAATTTCTCCATTAATGCAAATAACGCTAACTTATAGCCATAAAAACCAAATCCAACAATTTGTCCTGCACAAACAGCCGCCGTCACAGATTCGTGACGGAACGATTCACGCTGGTGAATGTTAGAGATATGTACTTCAATAACAGGAATCGAAATGCTCGCAATTGCATCTCGAATTGCATAGCTATAATGCGTAAATGCTCCAGGATTTAAAATGATCCCTTCATATATATCTTCAGCCTCATGAAGACGATCGATAATCGCACCTTCATGATTCGATTGGAAACATTCTAACTCCACTCCCATTGTTTTTGCTTCTTGCTTCATATCTGCTTCAAGTGTCGCTAACGTGCCCTTTCCATATACATTTACCTCACGAACACCGAGGCGATTTAAGTTAGGACCGTTTACGAGGAGTAACTTTTTCATATTCTTAAAACTCCTTAATATTAAATATCTATACAACATTTTAACATAGGAGTTACTTATTTGAATAGTTCGTCTTCTCTTCTCCTTCTTGCTCCGCTTTATTACTATTTACTGCGTAAGAAACAGAGTATGCAATAAACACACCATACAATATAAAAATACATATTGTCGTCACAATCGTCTCTTTCGGCAAATTGAACGCACTTTTAATAACAGGTGCCATTAAACCCATTCCGAAAAACAGTAACGCCCACCAAAATAGCCCATAAATAATCCCTGGAATGATTCCTTCAAATTTCGCCAAAAACGCTTTATACAAAAAGGAAATCAAGATTGAAAGAAGTCCCATGCAAACAATTCCTGACAGATTGCCCCATATCCCTTCTTTCCAACTCCCAAACGCAAATGGTAACAGTAAATAATTAGGTCCCGCTTCCGTGAATGAAAATATATGAAGGAAATACCATATTCCTCCCCAAAAAATTCCACCAAACAAACCGATTTGCACATAATTCCTTGTTCCTAATTGTTCTTGACTCACATCAACACCTCCGCTCAATAGTATGCCCGAAACTATTTTGAAGCATGTTTAAATACTGCGAAATTTGTCTATAAAAAGAATAAGAAATGTCCGACTCTCGTAACATTTTCTCTTGTCATATACTTGTATTTGTCGATAAAATAAAGGAAACTCGGTGATTGTCTTATTTCAAAACGACAGAACCCAGTATGACAATTGCCTCTTTTTCTACATAAGAGAGAAACAAATACAGGTTGGTGTTAACATGGCAGAAGAGTCAAAACAAATATATGGCGGGCAAGCAGTCATAGAAGGAGTTATGTTTGGCGGTAGAGAATATACTGTTACAGCGGTTCGTCGTAAAGATAAATCGATTGAATTTTATCGATTACCACGCGTTCGTAATAAAGCATTATCTATCCTAAAAAAAATTCCATTTTTACGAGGTATTGCCGCCATTGTGGACGCAAGTGCGAATGGAGCAAAGCATTTAAACTTCGCTTCAGAACGATTTGATGTCCACCCAGAAGATGATGAACAAATTGCAAATAAAAAAGAAGAACAATCAAAATTAACGATGGTATTAGGAGTTGCAGCAGTTGGCGTTTTATCTTTCATATTCGGTAAAGTCATTTTCACAGCAGTTCCTGCACTATTAGCTGAATTAACGAGACCGATTTTCCCATCTCATACAGGGCAAATCATTGTCGAAAGTGTCATTAAGCTCATGCTACTATTGAGCTATATATACTTTATTTCTTTAACCCCACTTATTAAACGGGTATTTCAGTATCACGGTGCAGAGCATAAAGTAATTAATGCTTATGAGAATAATCTTCCTATGACTGTAGAAAACGTCCAAAAGCAAACCCGCCTCCATTATAGATGTGGTAGTAGCTTTATTATATTTACAGTCATTATTGGAATGTTTGTTTATTTCCTCGTTCCTACAGATCCACTTTGGGCACGAGTAATAAACCGAATTTTATTAATTCCAGTCGTTCTCGGCATTTCGTTTGAAGTACTACAATTTACGAATCGATTGCGAGACATTCCTGTATTACGCATACTTGGATATCCCGGATTATGGCTGCAACTATTAACAACGAAAGAACCAACAGATGATCAAGTGGAAGTAGCTATTGCATCGTTTGAAGAATTATTACGTTTAGAAAACAAACAATAATTATTTAAAAATGGTGTTCAACTCCTCTCCTCATCGTTAATATACTAATTTTAATATATGTTTTTAGGAGGTGTTCCTTATGAACGGTCGTTCGTTTACTTTCGCTATATTTGTGCTTATAATTGGATTAGCAATATTCGGCCTTGTTTCATCTGTAATTACAAATCCAATGGGTGTATTAAGAAATATCGGGTATATGTTACTTGTTGTCGGTATCTTTTACTTGCTATACAAGATGTTTACTAATTCCAGTGGTTCTGCAAATTCGCAAAGCTCATATAAGCGCGCTGCAAAACAATCGAACCGCAAACATGGGAAACAAAATGTAGCACCCCTAAGCAATTCATTCTTGAAACGAAATACTTCTGATGACAAGGGCAAAAAGGGTAATTCTCCATCGTTGAAACGAAAAAGAAAACAATCTCATTTAACTGTCATTGAAGGTAAAAAGAACAAAAAGAAAGACCGTGCTTCCTTTTAGGAAATACGGTCTTTCTTTATACTTTCAAGCACTTCTTTCAAAGTTTTATCTATCATACTTTCAATTCGAAGGTGATGATTTTCAAATGGTAAATTTCTTGTCACATCATTTGGAACAACGACGCATTTTAATCCTGCCGCAACCGCTGCTTTCAATCCATTTAATGAGTCTTCAAATACAACAGCTTCTGATGGTTCAATTCCTAATTCCTCTATTGCAATTCGATAAAGTGCTGGATCTGGTTTTACCTTCTCAACATCTTCTCTCGTTTTAATTACTTCAAAATAATCTCGAATCTGTAGATCTTCTAAAAAACGAACAACCCATTCTCTAGATGAACTAGAAGCTAATGCGATTTTCAATCCCATTTCTTTCGCTTCTTCTAAATATTCTTTTACCCCATCACGCGCTTCTGGTATTTTCATTTTCTCTTTATGTAAAGTCGTCACCTTTTCTTTTAGTGCACGCTCGTTAAACTTTTCTTTTAATTGTTCCTTTAAATATGCATAAAGTACATTATCTGTCGTTCCAATACATTTCGCAAATTCCTCTAAAGGTAACTCTCCGCCGTACTCACGAACAGCATCTCTGAAAGAGTGAAACCATATTGTTTCTGTGTCCACAATTAATCCATCAAAATCAAAAATAATTGCTTTCATAATTCTCCCGTCCTTTTCGATTGAAATAAAAAAGGAAACGCCATCCGTTCCCCTTAATTACTTTTCTCTTCATTTGCTTTTTGAACACCACGAAGTGTTTCTACTCGAACCTCATCTTGTTCAAAATATTGTACTAAATCACCGATACGGTCAATTGCTTCCCAACTTAAATGATGTTCAATCCCTTCAACATCATTGTAAATCTTGCTTTCATCCAAACCAATAATACGCATAAACTGCTCTAGCAAGTCATGACGATATACGAGACGTTCTCCGATTTTTTTACCTTTTGATGTTAATACAAGCCCTCTATATTTTTCATAAATTAGATATTCATCTTTGTCTAATTTTTGCACCATTTTTGTTACAGAGGATGGATGTACACTAAGCGCTTCAGCAATATCAGATACGCGGGCATAACCCTTTTCATCAATCAACAAATAAATTTGTTCAATATAATCTTCCATACTAGGGGTAGGCATCGGTTTCCTCCATCCAATTTCATTTTGCTTATTCCGAACGAAGCAATCAATAAAATGATACACCAGAAAGAATAACGTGACAAGGTAGAAACGAGCCTAAATCTGCAAAAGAGAAAAGAACCCGCATTCAAATACAAGTTCCTTTCATGTGAAATATTGAATTTCTGCGTCAGGAAAAAAGTGACGAATATATCCTCGAATCGTTTCCTCCAATACTTCTGCATCATCTTTTTTATAGACGTATTTCCCAATACCGTATCGTCCCCATTTATATTTCCGCTTCTCTTCGTCCATTTCAAGTTTCGTATTCGGATAACGCGCTTGAATGACCTTTTTTGCCGGCTTCGTAAAGCGATGCTGAATTAATTCAAACGTTAAATTTGGTATCACCATATCTTTCAAGGCATTGTATAATCTCTCAAACAATTCACGATACCCCTCTTCCCATCCTTCATGCATATAAAGTGGCGCAACTATAAAGCCAAGTGGATAATTAGCCCCTGCCACTTTACGAGCAGCCTCAATTCTCTCTTCGAACGGCGATGTCCCCGGTTCAAAATTTTTAATCACATAACGTGAATTAATGCTAAATCGAAAACGCGTTTTCCCATTATGCTTTGCATCTAATAAATGATCAACGTGCGAATATTTCGTAACGAAACGTAAACGCCCATGCTCACTTTCTCCCATAAATTCGATCGTTCGCTTTAAAGCATGCGTTAAATGATCAATTCCAACGATATCTGATGTACACGCCGCTTCAAATCTTGTTATTTCTGGTGCCCTTTCATCCATATATTGCTGTGCCTTCTCAAATATTTCATCTAGATTCACATATACACGAACGTAAGGTTTACTACCAAGGGTCGTTTGCAAATAACAATAATGGCAATGTCCCATACACCCTGTTGCAAGCGGAATTGCATATTCAGCTGACGGCTTTGACGTATCAAACTTTAATGTCTTCCTCACCCCAACGACAAGCGTTGCCTTTGCATTGCGATACTTTTGCAAATCATTTTCACCTGGCAAATTTCTAATTTGATTATGGGATGTCGTTTCACGAATTTCTAATCCCATCTTCGTAAACTTCTCATACAGCTCTTTTCCAAGTGGATATTCGAGTGCCTTCGGTTCAAAGTAAACAAGTTTTGGCATAAACGGTTTCATATACTTCCCTCCTCTCGTTAGTATGGAGAACACGGAAAAATTAAAACGCATTAAAGTTTTCCACTTCAGTAACTTGCGTTGCAAGGCAAGTTACCTGAATAAAAGGTGGGGAAATCATGCATAGCCAAATGTTAAAAGGTGTACTCGAAGGTTGCATCCTATACATCATTTCGCAAGAAGAAGTGTATGGATATGAGCTGAGTACAAAATTAAATAAATACGGCTTTACATTTGTCAGCGAAGGAAGCATATATCCGTTATTGTTACGTATGCAAAAAGAGAGGCTAATTGAAGGAACATTAAAAGCTTCCTCACTCGGTCCAAAGCGAAAATATTATCATGTAACCGATAAAGGAATAGAACAGCTTGAAGAATTTAAACAAAGCTGGGGAATGGTTTCGACAACGGTGAACAACTTATTACAGGGAGAGTGATAGGGATGAATGCGCAAGACATGATTGAATTGAACAACAAAAAACGCAAACTTCTAACATTTGAAAACGAAGCTTCTTATGGCGATATGCTAGTATATCTTCGGTTATCTAACGTACCTGAACAACAAGTAGAAGAACTATTATTAGAAATATTAGATCATCTCATCGAAGCACAAAGAGAAAATAAAAATGCTTATGATATTTTCGGCAATGACTTACAATCTTATTGTGATGAACTCATATCGGCTTTACCAGCTCAAACAAAGTTAGAAAAAACTTCTTTAATCGGTTTTGTTATTAGCTTACTTCTTGCTATACAGTTTGGAATGGACGCCATTGCTTCTCTTTTCATTTTCTTTTTTGAAAAGAAAACCGAAATAATAAGTCCACCTTTTAGTATCCTGGGAACCACTTTGTCTGTTTCACTAATTGTACTAGGAATCCTACTTATTTTATATTTACTAAAGCGTTACTCCTTTAATCAAAAGATGAATTGGAAAAGACGAATTCTATTTGGTATCGCTTTTGCTACTCCATTTTGTTCAGCTGTATTCTTAAATATTTATTTTAAAAAGCAACCTTATCTCATTTACCACCTAACCTTTTGGCAAAACGCCTTAATTGCTATCTTATTTTTCATTTTATATAAATTACTATACAAAAAATCAAATTTTTAACAGCCTTTCAAAAGGCTGTTTTTCTTCTGTCTAATTTTACAAATTGAAAAATTTCATAAAGAAAATAAGAAAAATGCAAAATAATTAAAGTTAATTGTTGACGTGATGCTTTTATTATCGGTATCATAAATCTTCGTGAGCAATTATTTTTCGTTATACGATTTTTTTATTATTACTGAATTTTTGAGAGGAGAAATTAGATGTCAGTTAAGAAGAAAACGCAAGTACGCACCGGCAAAATGGTACGTGAACTAATGTTAGCAGACGAAGATGTAAATGCTTCGCTAATTATGGTATACAGTGAAAACGGTGTAAACGCAGAAATTAAAATCGAGGGCTTAACGCCGAAATGTAACGAAGAATTATTTTTGAGCGGAAACGTGGATTGGAACAAGAGTGTTATTTATAAAATTGTTGATTTCACTGGAAACGCTGAAGTTGGTAAAGTTACATTATCAGCGATGAACAAAAACAATGTTTCTCTAGAAATAGAACGCGTTATGTGGAGTAAAGAAAATAAAGAGGCTGCTGGTCAAGAAGAAACACCGGTAGAAGCCACACCGAAAAAAGAAGTAGTTGTAGAAGCTCCAAAAGCAGTTACACCTGCTCCTAAACCTATTACGCGTGTAGAAACACCTGCTATGGCCCCTAAGCCTACTCCGGTACCGACGCCGAAGCCAGTAAGCGTAGAAGCAGCTGTAGAACTAACTACTCCAGCACCTGTGAAAAAAGTAGTCCCTACTTCAGTTACAAAGCCAGAGACAGTACCGGTTGCTCCAGCAAAACCGAAACAACCTGCTTTGACTGAAACAAATTCAAAACTACAAGAAAATTATGTGAAACTCGTGAAAAAGACAATTGAAGTTTGTCAAGATTACGAGCTTGGCATCGACATAGATGATTCTATTGAAGGCTTAAAAGAAGAACTACAAAGCCAAGGTATTAGCGTTACATTCGACAAAGAAATTATGGACGTTGTAAATCGCCTTCGTTCTTTACAAGATAAAGGAATCAAAGTAGAAAAAGTACTTAATTTACTATAAAAAATAAGAGATGGCAATCGCCATCTCTTATTTTTTATAATTCCATTCCTTACTTTCATACTTTTCTTTTGCTAACGTTTGAACTTCATGTAACTGTTCTTCTGTTAATTCATATGGCACAAGCTCTATATCCAATCCTTTTTCAAACCCAACCTCGAACGCTTTAATTAACTGTTCGATCGTAAATGTACGGTCTGTCAATTTATTAATTGCTACCGCTTTAGAAGAAAACATACTTTTCATACGTTCTTTCACACGTTCATTTGGGAATAAAAATAGGTCGTATAGTTCGTCTAAATCTATTTCTAACGGAATCGATCCGTGCTGTAAAATAACACCTTTTTGACGTGTTTGAGCACTACCTGCGATTTTTCTTCCTTCAACTACAATTTCATACCAAGATGGCGCATCAAAACATACTCCTGAACGCGGATTTTTTAAATTCTCACGATCCGCCTCTGTTTTCGGAACTGCATAATACGCTTCTAATCCTAATGCCTTAAAACCGTCCAATAAGCCTTGCGAAATAACGCGGTATGCTTCCGTAACTGTTTTTGGCATATTTGGATGATCTTCAGACACAATAACACTGTACGTTAATTCTTTGTCATGTAGTACACCCCTGCCGCCTGTTTGACGACGAACGAACCCATATTTCTTTTCGTTAACTACATCCATATTTATATCTTTTTCAACACGCTGGAAATACCCGACTGTTAATGTTGGTACTTCCCATTCATAAAAACGAATTGTTGGTTGCATCTTCTTTTCACTTTGCCAATTTAATAAACATTCGTCTAACGCCATATTAAACGCTGGTGAACATTGACCAGAGTTAATATAACACCATTTTTCTTTTCCCATCCTACACCTCATATAACCAATTATTTTTCACATTCTCTAGTCTACCAAATTCGACAAAATTTGTGAAAGAATACGAAATTTCTCCTTATATACAAATGAATCTGTTGCATAAATACATATGGGCATTATAATATTGAAAGTAGGATAAGAAAAAAGGGAGCGATAGAACCGTGTCAACAACTTGGATTATTTTATTAGCCGTAATCGTAGCGTTCATCGGTTACACTGTATGGATGTATTTCTATCAGAAAAAATTAATTAAAACTCTTACAGAAGAAGAATTTCGCGCTGGCTACCGTAAAGCACAGCTTATCGATATTCGCGAAGCAGACGAATATAACGCAGGACACATTTTAGGTGCACGTAACATTCCGTTATCACAAATTCGCCTTCGTCATAAAGAACTTCGCCAAGATCAACCTGTTTACTTATACTGCCAAAGCGGATTCCGTACAGGCCGTGCAGCTCAATACTTAAAAAAACAAGGTTACAAAGATTTCTACCAATTACAAGGTGGATTTAAATCTTGGACAGGTAAAATTAAAAAGAAATAACATACAAAAACTAGCTGCATGCTGCAGTTAGTTTTTTATTTCATATTGTTTGCAATGTAATATAGATTCTTTTTTATTACATCTGCATCGTTCTCTTCTACATTACGATATAATAACTGATATTCAATCCCCTTTTCTTTCCATAGAAGCGTAGCAAATTCCTCTCCTCTCTCGAAGTCATCTTTATTTTTAAAATAAGCAGACGCTCCATTATTCAATTTCATTTGTTCTTGAAATCGCTTTTCTTCTACAAAATCCGGAAAACTGTAAGGGAAATTTGCAACAGTTAGCTCAATATACTCATGTCTACCTTGCTCCTGTTGTTTATATTTAATCGTTAAGACAGCATTCTTCTTTTCAATCGTTCTTACTTCACCCAACACATCACTCGTAATGTCATACGGTAAAAAGGTAGGAACTTTAAATTTCGCCGGAAAATATTTTGGAAGTTCTTTTAACGGAATCGGATCCGTAACGCGATCTGTAGCCCCACCTGTTGTTCCCACAAATGTTTTTTCTTCTTGCATCGTTTGCTGAAATGAACATGAGCTAAGTAATACACTAGAAAACACGAAACAAATGATTCCTTTTTTCAATTTGTTTCCGCCCTTTCATACCGCCCTCTTAACGAACAAAGCGTTTATATGTTGTTCATATTCGCTTGAATGCCACACTCCACCTTTGAAAACTTTCCTCGTTATTCTCACACATTTTGACAAAACTGCTTTCAAACAAACAGAAAGACTTCGCTATTCTTACGCCCAAACGAAATGGTTACGCGAATAATAGAAGTCCTATTTATAACATAGATTGTGAAAAGCTTTTCAGGTCAAGATTTTTTCATTCTACTTATTTTCCCTTTATAATAAGTAAAGAGGTGATCCATATGGCCAATATAAAACAAATCGCTAAAACTGCTGGTGTATCTATATCAACCGTTTCCCGTGTCTTAAATAATCACCCTTACGTAAAAGAAGACAAACGGAAACGAGTTCTAGAGGCGGTTGAAGAATTAAACTACGCAAAAAATATAAATGCTATTCATTTAATAAAGGGGAAAACATATACAATCGGGGTTATGCTCCCTTTCATTAATGTCCCTTACTTCAGTACCATTATTGAAGGAATCGGAAACGAAGCGTTAGCAGCTGGATATCACATTAATTTATGCCAAACAAATTACGATAGTATTGAAGAAATTCGTGTTCTTGAAATGATGAAAATGAAACAATTTGACGGGATGATTATTTGTTCTCGAACGAGTTCATGGGAACAAATCGAACCTTTCGCAAAATTCGCCCCTATTATTTCATGTGAAAAAATGAACCACCCCCTCATTTCATCTGTCTACGTAGATCATTATGAAGGATTCCGGCTCGGTACTGCATATTTACTAAGTAAAGGCCATGAAAAAATCGGAATTTGTTTAGCAAGAAAAACGAGTGTAAATTCTATGGAACGTGAAAAAGCGTTTGCTGATACACTTCATAACGAAGGTCAAACGTTACATCCTGAATGGATTTTTCATCAATGCTATACAATGCAGGACGGAGCACAAATACTCCACCGTATTTTACATATGAAAAATCGTCCAACTGCTATTTTCACAGCGAATGACCAAGTAGCTGCCGGTTTATTAACAGAAGCAAAGAAACATGGTGTTCGCGTCCCTGAAGATCTCGCTATTTTAGGATTCGATAACCATGAAATTTCAAAGGCGTTAGAAATTTCGACTATTGAACACCCTGGTCTTACGATGGGATCACGTGCTTTTACCTTATTCCATAAACAGATGCAGGACGAACAAATAACCGGGAACTCAGAAGAACTTCCATTCCATTTAATTGAGCGAAAAACAGTCTGAAAAGGAGCGTTAACTATAGCACTCTTTTTCAGCTTTTCACCTATTGACTTTGTGTTTTTTATCTCATATAATAAACCTAACGAACGGTAGGTAGGGGATGAAAATGACAGCAAATCGCATTAAAGCTGTAGCACTTTCTCATTTCGCACGCTACGGCTATGAAGGAACTTCATTGGCAAATATTGCCCAAGAAGTTGGGATTAAAAAACCATCGATTTACGCACACTTTAAAGGAAAAGAAGAGCTATATTTCATATGCTTAGAATCTGCTCTTCAAAAAGATTTGCAGAGCTTCACAGGCGATATCGAAAGCTTTTCCAATTCGTCCACTGAAGAATTGCTATTAAAATTATTAAAAGGCTACGCAAAACGATTTGGTGAAAGTGAAGAATCAATGTTTTGGTTACGAACTTCTTATTTTCCGCCTGATGCATTTCGCGAACAAATTATTAATAAAGCAAATGTACACATTGAAAACGTCGGAAAACTTTTATTCCCGGTATTTAAAAGAGCAAGCGAACAAGATGAGCTGCATAACATTGAAGTAAAAGACGCCTTAGAGGCTTTTCTATGCTTACTCGACGGTCTTATGGTTGAACTACTATACGCAGGTTTAAATCGTTTTGAGACACGTTTAGACGCTTCTTGGAAAGTATTTTGGCGCGGACTTTCAAACTGACGGATTGCTCCTTTGCAATGCGTCGTTTTTAAGCCCTTTACCTAACGACTGGTAGGAAGGAGAAATGACATATGGCATGGATTTATGTAATCATCGCTGGTATTATTGAAATCTTTTGGGTGATTGGACTAAAAAAAGCGGAGGCACCACTTGAGTGGGCTGGTGTTGCGCTATTAATTACAATTAGTTTCGTCTTATTATTTAGAGCTTATAAAGATTTACCTGTCGGCACTGTATACGCAGTCTTCACAGGAATCGGAGCGGGCGGAATCGTTCTTACAGAAATTTTCATCTTCGGAGAACCGTTCTCTATCGTAAAAGTTTTATTAATCGGTTTAATCTTCTTCGGAGTAATTGGTTTAAAACGAGTAACAGAAGAAAAAGAAACGAAGGAGGCCGCATAAAATGGCTTGGGTATTTTTAATTCTAGCTGGTATTTGTGAAATTATTGGTGTACTCTTTATGAAAGTAGCCACTGAAAAGAAAGGCTGGGCACCAAAAGTTATTTTAATCGCTAACTTCGGCGTAAGCTTCTTCTTCTTATCCCTTGCGATGGACACATTACCGATGGGAACTGCTTACGCGATTTGGACTGGAATCGGAACTGCCGGAAGTGCACTTCTAGGCATTCTTATTTTCCGAGAATCAGCGGATTGGCGTCGTCTTGCCTTCTTAAGCTGCATTCTATGCGGCGCTGTTGGCTTAAAACTATTAAGCTAACGTGAGGTGAATGTCATGTGGAGAGAAAAAGGAAAACAAATGTTAGCATGGATCACACTCGTGATCGCCATTCTACTGCAAGTAAGTTTTCATATAATAGAATGGTTGTTTCATAAAGTATTATCCATTCTTGCATTCCTTCCGAACATGACACTTGAAATTTTATCTATCGTTTGGTCCATTATCGCTTCCATTGCAATCGTAATTATATGGAGTATCGCCAAGCTATATAATAAGTTATTTAAAAAGGACAGTTACTCTGAAAAAGAGTAACTGTCCTTTTTTATATAGATTCAGACTTTCTATAGAAGTTTGATGTGATAAGACAAAGCAGACCAACTACGACAACACTCATACCAATTCCTTTATGCAAACTAGGAAATAGCATTGGTATATCCGAATAAAAGTTTGCTAATATGCAACCAATTGAAACTAAAAGTATTCCTATTCTATATAACCATTTTCTTTTGTTCATCATTCTCCCTCCTAAAATTTTTCATACACTCCTTCCTTTTGGACATACTACCTAAAAAAGGAGTGGATCCTATGCAAAATTCTATACATAAACAGATCCTATTTTTATTTTTCCTCTTTCTCATTCTCATTATCGTTTTCAGCTTTATATTACATACTCCAAAAGATGTTGTACCGAATAGCCTCTCTGTTTATAAACTATTACTTTCATATTGTCGATATTGAAGAAGGTGCCTTTTATGAGGCACCTTTTAAAATTCTCTCTTCTCATACAATTTCATTGAAACGAAGGCAGATACTATGAACATGCATATTGAACTAACGAATAATAAACTGTTATATAGTTGGATTTGTTCCAGGTTGATTTCAAAGAACATAGTACAAATGGCTGTCGGTGCTATTAGCATGAAAAGCGTAATAAAAATAGCTTTTTTATATGCTAGCCAAAATGATATCGGTAAAACCAAGCTTAAATATATTAAAATAAAGCTAATACTAGCAACCATTGTCGTTTCAATAAATTCAAATAGGTTAACCCCATTCTTCATTCCCATCGTGAAACAACCGACTATTACACTTATAAAAAGAATAATAATTGCTACTATATATTTCGCATACACAATTTGTTTTCTCAATATTGGTAAACTATTTACTATCACTTCACTCTCATTTTTACTATCTGCTTCAAATGTTTTTACTGTTGCCCCAATTGTAATAATTACTGACATAATTATGAACAGATTTTCCGTATCTGTTAAGGCCATATAAAAGAAAATAGGATACAGTATGTACCAAATTAAAAATTTCCATTGAATGATGAAACCTTTTAAAATTAATTGCTTAATCATGTATTACACCTCCTAACATGAAAATGCCACTTCTATAACTCTGCCTCTTGAAACATTTTCATTGAGAGTAACATTGATATGACTATACTTACTAACACTCCGATACCAAGAACACTCATCGCTACTGTAGCATCCTCAGAGTGAAGTACTTTTAACATAATTGTTTTATCACCAAAAACATTACACATAAGGCCAATCATACCTATTAAAGGAAAAATCATAATTACATACAAGACAGTAGTAGCTTTATTTCCTCCGATGTAATTAGTAGGTATCATTATCACACAATAAATCAAAGTTGCTACTATTGCTGAAAACATTGCATATCCAGGAATAACTATATCTCTGTCCAACAAAATATTTCCTAATATTACGACTATAAAAGTTGTACTCAAACCGACTATAATAAATAATGTAGTTGAAATATATTTAGCTATAACTATCTCTTTTCTCGTTATAGGCAAACTCACTAATACTTTTTCTGTTTTACTTTTTTCTTCATAATAAAAAGAAATATATATAATCATACTACATGTCATAAATAATCCTATTGCAATCCCCATCGGTTCTACAGAATTCCTAAAAATCGATAAAACGGGTATTAAAAAATAGAAAGGAATCATCTTCTTCTGTAAGAAAAACTCCTTCAAAATTAACTGTTGCATATGAATTCTCCTCTCTATAAATCACGGGCTCCATAAATTTTAATTGTTAGAAACATAGAAGCGATATAAATACTAACTAATGTAATGAATCCAACTATAAATACACCAATATGCATAGGATTCATAATCCACTCAATGAATGAAGGTGCTATTCCATTGATCTCATCACTAATAAATATCCAAAGTATCCCTCCGACTCCTATTGAGGCTGCTGATACTATACTTCTTACTACCTTCGACTTTGTACCATAATAACTAGGGAAAAACGTGACAACCAAAAATACGGCGTAAACAGCTCCATTTATTATTTCATACCACGGAATTTCAATGTATAGATTAGGATGATATGCACCGATATCACCGATGACCACAATGCCTCTTATAAGAAAAACAACTAACATCGTAGAGAGCATGCCACCTACAATAAATATTGCACAGGAAATATATCTAGCAATTATGATATCCTTTCGACTTAACGGTAAACTATTTATTACAATGTCACTTTTATTCCTTTCATCCATATAGATTAGCGTCATAACGGAGGAAAGGGTTATAAATAGACAACTCATCGGAAATAACAATTCACTCCCGGGCTCAAGTAAAAAGAACATAAGGGGCATAATAAGATTCACTAACCAAGTTACCCGAAAAAAGAACAAATCTTTATAGATGAGCTGACGCATAGGCACCTCTCCCTTTCGCAGTGTAAACGATAATATCATCTAATGTAGGCTTTTCTAGTACAACCTCATTTCCAAACCAATCGATAATTACTTGTTTATCCTTCGCTAAACCTTCAAAACCAAATTTATTTTTTCGTAATCCAACAAATAGCTCTTTTCCTTCTCGATCCAATAAATCATTACTTCCCTTTACGATTACGTAGCTCTCCATTAATTCATCTTTCTCACCAGTAAATATAATTTCCCCATCGTTGATAAAAGTAATATAATCTGCGATGCGCTCTAAGTCTGTTGTAATGTGCGTTGAGAATAATACAGATACTTCATCTTCCATTACAATTTCTTGCAATATATCAAGCAATTCACTTCGAACAACTGGGTCCAATCCTGCTGTTGGTTCATCCATAATAATAAACTCTGCATGATGCGAAAGCGCGATGGCAATCGCAAATTTCATTTTCATCCCTTTAGATAACTCTTTAATTTTTTTATACTTTGGAACTTGTAATCTCTCCATATACGATTGATACTGACATTCGTCCCACTTTTTATATAGCGGTGCAATAATACGCTTCATTTGTTCACACGTTAAATCTTCGTAGTAATGATTTTCATCATATACAAAGCCGATATTTTGTTTTATTTCCTTTTCTGCTTTCTTATTGTCCTTGCCAAAAATTTGTATATCGCCGCTCTCTTTTCTAATTAAATTCATAATCATTTTGATCGTCGTACTTTTCCCAGCACCATTCGGTCCGACAAATCCCATAATATATCCACGTGGCAGCGTAAAACTTATATTTTTCACTGCAAAATCTTGATATCTTTTACAAACGTTTTTTAGCTCTAACATTCCTTATTCCCCCTCATATAAACACGCAATCATCTGCTGTAAATCTTCAAGTGAAAGCTGCAACACTTTACTTTCTCTCACAATTTCTTCAGCCTTACTTTCCAATAAACGTAAGCGCTGTTCTTTTAATAGTTCATTGTTTTTACGTGAAACATAAGTCCCCTTCCCAGCAACAGTTTCTATATATCCTTCTTTTTCAAGTTCCTCGTACGCACGCTTCGTTGTAATTACACTAATTTGTAATTCCTTCGCTAAGCTACGAATAGACGGCAGTTGGTCTCCCCCCTTTAAACCACCATTTAAAATAAGCTGGCTTAATTGTTTCCTTATTTGTACATAAATAGGGTCTTGGGAAGAATTCGAAATAATAATATTCATGTTTTCCTCCAGTGTGTATATACTGTATATATCTTATATATACAGTATATGCACACCATCCTATTTTTGGCAAGAAAAAAAGACCAACATTTTCCTGTTGGTCTTTCGTATATGTATCACTTTTCAAAGCGATCTAACATTTCGTCTCTCATTCCGAAACTAACAACCGCAATTCCTACATACATAAACAGAAGGAATGCCGGATGAACTGTATTGTACCAGCTGCTATCAACAATTAAATAAATCGTTAACGCCACAACAAGAACAAACGCTAAAATAAACATATAAAAGTGTCTTGTACTACCCATGATAAACTCCTCTCTACTCTCTGCACCATTCAACAGTATATTTTATCGAATAATTCGATATGACTCAAGGTTAACTTTCTTTTATGTAATCAAGTTCTACCTTTACAATGTCCTCACATGCTATTGAAATGATTGTTCCTTGTTTATCAATCGCCGTCACTTCTCTATTATCCATTACACGATGTGCTACTCTTTCTAACACTTTTCCTTGGTCTCGATAGCAAAATTCTTTTACATCTTTAATTGTTTCTCCATTTTCTAAATGGTATACCATTCTATAACATCGATATCCCACACTTTCACCCCCGCCTTGCTCGTTTTTTCACATATACATAAAAATGAGTAATTTTTGCCTCATCACATCTTCTTAATTTCAATAAAATTCTAACAAAAATAAATACTTTTATCAAACCGACTTTTTCAACAAAACTACCTATAAAACTACATCTTTACACAATTATGAAACAAAAAATATAAAGTTTTAACATTTTCTTCACTATTTCTGCATAAAGTGAAACTTTAATCAGTAGGGATTTTTGTTCATCCCCACTGATTATTAGCCTTCACCAATCGGGCATTTACGGACAGTTTATCTCCCACCTGGCTTCTTTGCACCAGCTAAGTTTTGAGTTGGGAGTTTTACTGTCCACAAATAGCGGGACAAATTCTCCAAACAAAAAAAGAACCCGCATGTAGCGAGTTCTTTTTTATTCTAATCAAACTTGTACAGGAGCAAGCTTTTCATAACGTAAAACAGGTTTACGAGCAGCCATCGTTTCGTCTAAACGTTTAATAACTGTAGTGTGCGGTGCTTCTTGTACAACTTCTGGATTTTCTTCTACTTCTTTAGCGATTTGAATCATCTTATCAATGAAACCATCTAACGTTTCTTTTGATTCTGTTTCTGTCGGTTCAATCATAATACATTCTTCCACATTTAATGGGAAGTAAATTGTTGGTGGGTGGTAACCGAAATCAAGCAGACGTTTTGCAATATCTAATGTACGTACACCAAGTTTCTTTTGACGACGACCTGATAATACAAATTCATGCTTACAATGTCTATCGAACGGAAGATCATAGAACGGCGCTAATCTTCTCATCATATAATTCGCATTTAATACAGCATACTCAGTTACTGCACGTAGTCCATCTGGACCCATAGAACGAATGTATGTGTATGCACGAACGTTAATACCGAAGTTACCATAGAATGGTTTCACACGCCCAATTGCTTCTGGACGATCGTAATTGAAGTGGTAGCCATTTTCCGTTTTCTCTAAAATTGGTTTTGGTAAGTACGGAATTAAATCAGCCTTCACACCTACTGGACCAGAACCTGGACCACCGCCGCCATGCGGACCTGTAAATGTTTTATGAAGGTTTAAATGCACAACGTCAAATCCCATATCTCCTGGGCGCGCTTGGCTTAATACCGCATTTAAGTTTGCACCATCATAGTATAATTTACCGCCTGCATTATGGACGATTTCAGCCATTTCTAAAATATTTTCTTCGAATAGACCTAATGTATTTGGATTTGTTAACATAAGTGCTGCTGTTTCTTCGTTTACAACACGTTTTAAATCTTCTAAGTCAACAAGACCATGTTCATTCGATTTTACTGTAATTGTTTCAAAACCAGCTACAGTTGCAGATGCTGGATTCGTTCCGTGAGCAGAGTCAGGAACAATTACTTTCGTACGGTTAAAGTCACCATTTGCTTCATGGTAGGCACGAATTAACATTAAACCTGTCCATTCTCCGTGTGCACCTGCTGCTGGTTGTAATGTAACAGTATCCATACCTGTAATTTCAATTAAATGCTCTTGTAAGTCGTACATTAATTCCATTGCACCTTGTACTGTCTTTTCATCTTGAAGTGGATGAATATTTGCAAATCCTGCAAAACGAGCTACATTCTCATTAATTTTCGGATTATATTTCATCGTACAAGATCCAAGTGGATAGAATCCAGAATCCACGCCGTGGTTACGGTTTGAAAGTGCTGTATAGTGGCGCATAATGTCAAGTTCAGATACTTCTGGTAGCTCTGCATCTTCTACTCGAATATAATCGCTCTCAAATACATCTTCTAGTTTCACTTCTTCTACATCTAATTTGGGTAAGCTATATCCTACGCGTCCTTCTTTAGTCACTTCAAAAATAAGTGCTTGGTCTTGGTTCTTCATTGGATAGCCCCCATTTCGTTTACAAGTGTGTCAATTTCCTCTTTTGTACGAAGCTCAGTTACTGCTAACAGCATATGATTTTCTAATTCTTTATAATCACGGCCTAGATCATAACCACCGATAATATTCTTTTGTAGTAATGCGTCGTTTACTTCTTTCACTGGACGTTTGCAATCTACAACGAATTCATTGAAGAATGGTCCAGCAAATGTAGCTGTGAAGCCTTTCGCTTCGAATTGACGTTTTGCATATTGTGCTTTAGAAATATTTTGACGTGCCATTTCTTTCACACCTTGTTTTCCAAGTGCCGTCATTGCAACAGAAGCTGCTAATGCATTTAACGCTTGGTTTGAACAAATGTTAGATGTCGCTTTGTCACGACGAATATGCTGTTCACGTGCTTGTAGCGTTAATACAAATCCACGTTTACCATCTGAATCTACCGTTTGTCCGACAAGACGTCCTGGAATTTTACGCATAAATGCTTTCGTTGTTGCAAAGTAACCACAGTGTGGTCCACCAAACTGTGTTGGAATACCGAATGGTTGTGCATCACCGATTACAATGTCAGCACCGAATTTCCCTGGTGGTGTTAATGCGCCTAATGATAACGGATTTGAAGAAACGATAAATAATGATTTTTGTTGATGAACGATTTTTTCAATATCAGCTAACTTTTCAACTTGTCCGAAGAAGTTTGGATATTGAACGATTACACAAGCAACTGTATCGTCTACTTCGCTTTGTAATACGTCTAAATCTGTTACACCATCTTTATGATTAATTTCAACAACTTCTAGATGTTGACCTTTTGCATAAGTTTCAAGTACTGCTCTTGATTCTGGGTGCACTGCACTAGATACAAGAATTTTCTTTTTACGAGTATGGCCAGCCGCTAACATTGCCGCTTCAGCTAAAGCTGTACCTCCGTCATACATAGAAGAGTTTGCTACATCCATTCCTGTTAATTCACAAATCATTGTTTGGAATTCAAAGATTGCTTGTAATTCCCCTTGTGAAATTTCTGGTTGGTATGGCGTGTAAGCAGTATAAAACTCTGAACGAGAAATAACATGATCAACAATTACTGGAGCATAATGATCGTATACGCCTGCTCCTAAGAAAGAAGCATATTCTTTTAAATTAGCATTTTTACCAGCCATTTGAGATAGCTCTTTTAAAAGCTCTGGCTCTGATTTTGCTTCTTTAATTTTTAAATCCCCTTTAAAACGAACACTCTCTGGAATATCAGAGAATAATTCGTCGATCGTTTGAACGCCGATCGTTTGTAACATTTCTTTTTTGTCTTCTTCTGTCATTGGAAGATAACGATGCAACATGAAATCTACCCCTCTCCCCGTTACTTTGAACGTTTATAAAATGGTGTTGGAACAACTACTGCTTTGACGCGTTTATTACGAATTTCAATTTCTACTTCTGTATCAACTGCTGCGTATTTTACATCAATTAGTGCTAAACCAATGCTTTTCTTTAACGTTGGAGATTGTGTACCACTCGTTACTTCCCCGATTTTTTCTTCTCCTACAAATACAGGGTAATGCGTACGAGGAATACCGCGTTCGATCACTTCGATGCCGACTAATTTACGAGATGCACCGTTTTCTTTTTGCTCTTTTAACGTTTCTTTTCCAAAGAAATCTGCTTCTTTGTTTGGTTTTACCGCAAAGCCAATTCCTGCTTCAATCGGTGTAATATCTTTTGATAATTCTTGTCCGTATAACGGAAGTGTTGCTTCAAAGCGAAGTGTATCACGAGCACCTAAACCACATGCTTTTAAGCCCTCTTCTGCTCCAACTTCAAGAAGTTTCTCCCAAAGTTTTGCAGCATCTTCACTCTTACAGTAAATTTCGAATCCGTCTTCACCTGTGTAACCTGTACGAGATACAAGTGCAGGAATTCCATCTACAAGAATATCGTTTTTAAATTTAAAGAACTTAATTTCTTTCAAATCTTCTGACACAACTTTTTGTAAAATGCCTTCTGCTTTTGGTCCTTGAATTGCAAGCTGCGCAACTTCACTAGAAACATTGACTACTTTCGCATCGCCAATTACATGACTTGCTAACCATTCGTAATCTTTCTCGATATTTGATGCATTGATTACTAATAAATAGTCTTCTTCACCACGTTTGTAGATTAATAAATCATCTACTGTACCACCATTTTCGTAGCACATAGCTGTATATTGTGCGCCTCCTACCTTTAAGGTAGATACGTCATTTGTAACAACACGTTGTAAAAATGCTAAACTATCTACACCTTTTACCTCAACTTCTCCCATATGAGACACATCGAACAAACCTGCCGCTGTACGTACAGCTTCGTGTTCTTCTTTAATGCTTGAAAATTGAACTGGTAATTCCCAGCCACCAAAGTCGATTGTTTTCCCACCATACTTCGCGTATACATCAAATAACGGTGTACGTTGTAATGTAATCATGCTCTTTCCCCCTTATGCTCTGACAAATCAATAAAAGTTGCTTCCCATATCTAAACATTTTCATTCTGAAAAGATAGGATATACGGAATCTCACTATATTTTTTTATGAAAGCGTAAATAAAAAAGTACTTTCTTGGATAAAATACGAAAGATTCCACACATTTCACACCATTATCCTAACATCATTCGCTATATTTCATCAATATTCTAGCATAAAAAATAATTTAGAATTTTTCATTCTTAATCTTACTAAATACAACTTTTGAGATTTAATGCTTATTATTGTCTATCATATAGCCTTTAATAACGATAACAAAGCCTTCTTTCAAGGCGAATCATTATACATGTAAAAAATAATTACTTTAACTTATAAAAGGTGGGAGAGTCGTAATGAATGTTGATATTTCCGTAGATCGGACGTGGCAAAACAATTTTTTAAATAGAATTGAAGAAGATGGTCCTTGGACAAACTGGGATTTATACCATTTAGCTTATGAAACAGAAAAATCGTTACTTGTTCCTACTTTCGATGGACTACAAGCACCGAAGCACTTATCCCATTTCACACCGCTTCCTCATCAATTAGAAGTCGCTCAAAATGTTATTGAACAAATGAACGGTAAAGCGATACTAGCCGACGAAGTAGGGCTTGGAAAAACAATTGAAGCTGGACTTATTTTAAAAGAATATATGGTGCGTGGGCTTGTGAAAAAAGTACTCATACTCGTCCCAGCCTCTCTCGTGTCACAATGGGCATACGAACTAAATACAAAGTTTTTCATTCCAGCTGTAGCTCAAAAGAAAAGCTACTCGTGGGAGCAAGCTGACGTGATCGTATCATCAATTGATACTGCAAAACGTTCACCACATCGCGATATCGTTTTGAACTTAGAATATGATCTTATTATTATCGATGAAGCACATAAACTAAAAAATAATAAAACAAAAAACTATGAATTTGCACAGCGATTAAAAAAGAAGTTTTGTTTATTACTAACAGCTACTCCTGTTCAAAACAAGATTGATGAAATTTTCAACCTTGTTTCTTTATTAAAACCGGGACATTTGGGCAATCAATCCAACTTTGAAGAATACTACGCTTCAAAAAATCGTTCAGCCGAATCAGATGAAGACTTAAAAGCTCTCATTAACAAAGTAATGGTCCGAAATAGACGTCATAATACCGGAATTGATTGGCCGAAGAGGCATGTACGTACAATTTTTGTAGAGTTTAATAAAGAAGAGCAAGCTTTATATAATGCAATTGAACACTGGGGAGGACGAGATGCCTTCACATCTGCTTTCTCATCCTTAACATTAAAACGCGAGGCATGTAGTAGCCGTGAAGCTGTGTACTATTCATTAAAAAAGCATGTAGAAAAACGTCAGAAAGAAAATGAACAATATATAAAAGATCCATATATTGATGTACTAATGGACAATATTAATCATATTCCATTCAACTCAAAAGCAAATAAAGCTCTTGAGCTTATAAAAGAAATTGACGATAAAGTCGTCATCTTCACGGAATATCGAGCGTCACAAATGTACTTACAATGGTTTTTACAGCAGCACGGCATTTCTTCCGTTCCGTTCCGCGGTGGATTTAAACGCGGGAAAAAAGATTGGATGAAGGAACTTTTCCAAAAACACGCGCAAGTATTAATTGCAACGGAAGCTGGCGGAGAAGGAATTAACTTACAGTTTTGTAGCCATATGATCAATTATGATTTGCCATGGAACCCAATGCGTCTTGAACAAAGAATTGGACGTATTCACCGTCTTGGTCAAAAAAATGATGTTCATATTTATAACTTAGCTACAAAGCATACTGTTGAAGAACACATTTTGAAACTGTTATATGAAAAAATAAATTTATTTGAGCGTGTTATCGGTGAACTCGATGAAATTTTAACAAGAATTAATATGAAAAACATCGATGCGCATATTCAAGAAATTTTTGCGCAATCAAAAAGCGAAGGAGAAATTCGAATTAAGATGGAAAACTTAACATCTATTATCGATTTTGCGAAGCGAAATGAAGCTGAGGTGCAAGGCTATGCAGCAACATGAAATCCATAATTACTTAAACAATTTCTTTGAAGCGAATAACTGCGAAATTTTAGGACGTTCCCCTCACCTATTAGATGTGCAGTTAACAATTGAGATGGATAAATTATTAATGAACCGCCCTTTCTATTGGCACTATCTTGAAAAAACAGGAGGCGTACCGAATCCGATGCGCCTTACTCTTATTACAAATCCAGAAAACGAAGAAAACGATGGCGAACTTATTCACTACGGTTCACCACGACTACATCAAATTTTCCAGACAACGAAAGAATTAGGCTCTTACATACGTTTATATGAGGAAATAAAGCATAACGGGGCAACGCATACACCGCTCCATCCTTGGCTCGGTGTAAATATAAAAGTGTCTTATCAATGTGATCGAAAAAAAGACATCCTTCATTCCATTGGTATTCATCTCATCTCTGGAACAATGATGGCAAATTTTCATGAAACATTAACTAACATTAAACTTACACCGAAAATACCTGATTTTTGTTTTACGCTCTCTCCTATCATTAAGCCTCAAAGCGGCTTACAACGTATAGAGGACGCTTTAAAAAATATAATTGCAGAAGATGATCATGCGTGGGCGAAAGAAGCGAGGGTACGTTGGAATCACGATTTAGATCTTTTAAATCGTTTTTATGAAGATAGTGATGAACTTCCTGAAAGCTATGAAATTGAAAAACAAGCCTTGCAAGAACAATATGAACCACGTATTACAGTGCAAATTATTAACGGTGGCCTCTTTTATGTTACCGCTAATCATTTTCTATCTTAAAAAAGCTCCTTCCGTTTTTAGAAGGAGCTTTTTTTTATTTATTTTCTATCCTACTCGCTATCGTCACTACGCTCTTGCTGTTTTTTCTGTGCCATACGTTTCTGCTGTGCACGATCCTTTGCGCTCACATGATTTGCATCAGTTGGAAGGTTTTCTTTCGAACGTCCAATTCCATTGCTCATCTTTCCCACTCCTTTTTACGTTTTTCAAAACACATGTTTATTTTCAGCTAGAGTTACAATCCTTATACAAAAAAATAAGAGCAGCCATTGGCTACTCTTACTCACTCACATATTTTTGAAACATATCATGGATGCCTTTATTTACGAGGTTCGAGATCTGTTCGTCAGATTTATTCGGATAACGATCGCGCAATCTGATAGATGCCTTCACCATTAAATTTTCTAATACAGAACGGCCACCTTCTCCATAAATAATTTCAGCATACTTAACAAGCCTTCCATCCTCTACTGTTGCTGGATTATGATTGAAGAAAAATTTACTCATTGTTTCCACCTCTCTCTTTGATAACGTTTACATTTATATATTTTATTTATGTTATTTATTTCACAATATTGTATGCACGTATATTTAATTAGTTTCATTATAAAGCAACATATCGATAGTACATATGTGATTTTCCGTCCATTTTGTGAACAAACCAAAAATGAAAGCGTTTCCTTTATTATATACTAAAAAAACTTACTACGCTAGGGGCAATTTTTTCAATCTACTAATCCCTCAAAAATTGATATATTTTTTCTTTTCCAATCAAACCTTATACAATTTTCAGAAATTATATTATAAAATATATGTATGACTTAAGGAGGATTTGTATGAATCAAAATAAAAAAGCTATATTAGATCTTGTCTTTTATCTCGTAATCCCATTCCTCATTTGGAAATTTGCAAAACCTTATATTGATCCTTATTACGCGATGTTAATCTCCTCTGTTCCGGGGATTATTTATACACTGTATACCTTTAAAAAAGAAAAGCAGTTTAACGTGACAGGATTCTTTATTTTAATTACACTCATTTCTAATACGACGGTAGATTTATTATCTGGATCAGCTGAACGAATGTTGTGGAACGATGCGTATTATCACATCGTACTCGGTATTATCGTCATATGTACAATTTTTATAAAAAAACCACTTATGTTATATTTCGCAGCAGATATTGCAGCACTACAAGGGCATGACCGTGATAAAAGTCGTGAACTGTATCGTGATAGTCGTATATATCCAGCACTACAATATTTAACGCTATTTTTCGGGCTTCAATTTATATTAAAAAGCTTTTTAAAAATTTATTTCATCTCCGTTTTCGGTGTAGATGGCTACGGTGAAATGAGAGCGATTATGACTGCTGTCGGCTGGGGCATTTCAATTTGTATCGGAATAGGGTTCGTATGGGTGAACAATAAAATACATGCGGTTACTGAGGAAAAAGAGTCTGTACAGTAAATGAAAATCCCCTAGTATATAACGCTACTAGGGGATTTTCATTTTGCTAGACATATGACTAAAAGTTAACTTGATTTTTTCCTTTTATTTTTTACGTTTCGATAAAATAAAGCTGCACTAAGCGGCATAACACCAAACCATTTATTTAAAAATGGCTCTTTTTCAGAGCGGCGTTGTTCTTTCTTTTGTTTACGATCTTCTTTTGGTGCATCCATATATGACACAAACTGCTGCGTCACAAAGCGAACATAATCATTAGTAGACATATTATCATCACCTCTACTTGATTAGTATGTCCACTTTTTTATTCATTAATCTTTTCCTTTAATTCATTCATAATTTGCTTTACTGACTTATTTGTCGTGTCGATATGAATATGTGCCTCTTCATAATACGCTCGGCGCGATTCGAATTTCGTTACAAATGCCTCTATATCTTTCTTCTGAAATAGTGGTCGTGTCGTATCTTCACGAAGCCTTTCTGCAATTACATGCGGATCACAATATAAATACACGACAGTCCCGTTCTCTTTCATCCACTTTCGATTTTCCACTCGCTCAATAATCCCTCCACCAGTTGTAATGATTGCATTATGAACTGGTAGTGAACGTAACATCTCACTTTCATATTCTCGAAAAGTTATTTCGCCTTCTTCTGCAAAAATATTTCGAATTGCCTTCTCTTGCTTCTCTTCGATTTTTTGATCTGTATCTACAACATCCATTTGCAGTTCTTTACTTAACGCTTTTCCAATTGTTGTTTTCCCAGCTCCCATATAGCCGGTTATGTATATAGATTTCATTTTCTGTCCTCTCAATCGTCATGTATTAATTGTTATTATAACGAAAGATGCTACTTTGTTTAATAAAAAAACGTTTTGTTCTTCTTATACTAAGAAGAACAAAACGTAACATACTCGCTTTTACCTATAAGTACCTCTTCTCACCCACTGCGTTGCAATCCATTTCTCGCCTTTCGTTACAGGTGCCCCTCCATGTAACGTAAGCTCATTTAGTGATTGATCTTGATAAAAATACTCAAAGTATACTGCCATTCCCTTTCTAGGGTGTACAGAAAGATTTAATTTCGGGAAGAACGTTTCTCCGCCTTCTTCTACATCATTTAAGTACATTACAAGCGTGCTAATACGATTATTAGCAGCTGATCTACTATGTTCCGCAAAATAATCATAGTGCGCTTTATATTGTTGATCCACTTCATAATTTAAAATGTGCAATCCTTCTCCATGCGTCACCGGAACATTCATGATAGATGAAATACGTTTTTCAATCTTCGAAGTAAGTTCATTCTCTTCCAAAAATGCGCCGCTACTTGTTCGGATATCATTTACATCACGTGCTGAACCAATTGTAGAACGTTTTATTTTATTTTTAGACATTTCAATTAATTCGTTGCATTCTTCGTCACTTATTACATTTCCTAATACGACGATAAGAGGTTCTTCGAATTTCGAAATAATTTGTATTTCCCTATCTTCTGTCATAATCGTATTTCCTTTATGATCAAAAATAGTTTGTTCTTTATTTTCACCTATTTGATTGTTATTTGTCATTTCCCTATTCTCCCTAAAAAAAATGATTGGATAGCATGAATATATCATATTCTTTCTACCTTTCTCTTTTTTGAGAAAATTTAAACTTTTGATCGTTATATTTATCCATTTCCCAAAAGAAATTGAAGCTCTTCACAATGGAAATTCATGGTTTTACTCCGCATACTTTACCTGTCATCCTTCTATCCAATCAAATATTTTCTCATCATTTTTTCTATACCGAAAGCTCACCGTATAGAAAATTCTTTGTTTTGTCTCGCACTGCAAAGAAACGAGAATCATATCATTTTCAAATTCGTACTTTCCACTCACTTTTCCCTTTGTATATGGAAAGAAAAAGGTACCATCTCTTTCTGTTTTCTGTAAGTCTACTTTTATATCTGCAATAGCTCGATTAATCAACTCTTCCACTAAAAATTTTTTCTCTATTTCAGTATAAAATTTTTTATCAGAAAGCAACATATTCGTTTCGTATACAAAAAAAGAGGTTAATAAAATTAAAAAAATGATTGTTGCTGGCATTGTAAATCCATCTTGTTTTTTCATTCCTTTATTTCCATTTCGCTATATCTTACAACTACACCTTCATGTATTTCCCCACTAGTATCTTTCATATTTATAAAGAGCACATGAGGTGTTAGTTTGTACGAAACATTGCCAACCTTTTGTAATATAACTTCCCTTCCACGCATATTCACTTTTCTTATAAGATGATTATTCACTTTTTCATATATCACTTCATCCCCATTACGCAAACGGAAGCGTAAAATACTACCTTTATTTTCAAGGGCCATTATATGTTCCCCAAACGATACCTCACGAAACTCCAGTTGTACTTGGCCTAAAAACACATCCCACTCCCACTCATTTAATCCTTTTAAGTGTTTATTCTCCATTCCGATAAAATGAAGACTCGGTAAAAGTAAAAAGAACAGGGATACTAGAAACAAACATACGATCATTTCTATTAATGTAAATCCAACTTCTAATTTATTTTTCCTCCCACATAAAAACATTGTTCCATCATTCTTCCCTTCACATCTTTCCACATAGTACACACTTCACTTCCTCCCCAATATGTGTAATATACAAGTTCGTTTATAATTTTTTCTTTTACTCGCATTTCCTCATTCTCATACATATATAAAGCTGCTTCTTTTTTTAATAATACGAATGCCTTATAGCGGAGTTGTATATTTTTTCTTTCTTGCATGACCAATACTGTTTGCGGCAGCAGTACCGATACCGCCATCATTAGTATGCTTAACGATACAAGCATTTCAGCCATTATGGATCCTTTTTGATATTTCACGATACGTAAATCTCCCTCTTCCGAGCTGAAATACAATCTCATATTTATAACTTCGATACGAAAGTAAAATTGTACCACCTCTATTAATATTTCCGCTCGGATTATATGTCATCGGATTTGGAAATGTATGCAAATCAATTTGTATATCGTTACCGTAGTCTCTCGACACAATAAAATGATTCGTACCCGACTCCTCAATGTAATACGTGTTTTTCTCTTTATACCACCGTAGCGTATAGTATTTCTGACGATTTATCGCTAATTGTTGCATATACAAAATATCATTTGAAAATTGGCTCAAAAATTGTTCGACTTTTTGTTTTTCATATAATGAATGAACATTAAAATACGTAATCATACTTAAGACAGAAATTACAAATAAAACGAGCAACATTTCTAAAAGAGTAAATCCTTTTTGTTTCACAATGTCCCGATTGATACTGTGCCATCATCTGAAATATGAATAGATTCACCATTCGGACACTTATGAGTTGTAATATATTTTTCGTCACTTAGCTCTTTTAACGAAGGAATTTTATTATGCTGTAATTGATATACCTGTATTTGCGCTTCTATAGATTTCACATAGGCTGCGCATCCTTTTCCTTGAACTGATGAGCGCTGCTTCACTACATTCGGAATAATTAATAGTAATAATACAGTTATAACAACCATAACTAATAACATCTCTAACAGAGTAAATCCTTCCTCATTCTGCATGTAAATGCCTCCTAAATGGAATTCATCATTTGAAACATCGGCATAATCATCGCTAAATACATAAGAACAACTATTCCTCCAATGCATGTAAATAAAATCGGTTGAATGATAACTAACATACGTTTCATTTTTTGTTCCATCTTTTCTATAACAAGATCGCTATAGTCCTCTAATTCAACTGCCAAATTACCGTTTGCTTGTCCATGCCTAATAATATAAGAAAGTTCTTTTTCGTAATAACCACTTTTAGCAATGATAGATTGTAACGATTCTCCTGCAATTAATTGCCGTTCAATTCGGGCTGCTTCATACTGAAAAAATCGATTATATTTTTGCTCCATCATTATTGTGAGTGCTTCGAGCACCGATAGTCCGCCGTACAATAAACCACTCAATTGAGTGGAGAAATAATGCGAATGCTTTAAAATAAGAAATACTTTTATGAGAGGAATACGAAGCATGATTTTTACCTGTTCAATATGTGGGAGTTTCCGAAAATAAAACAAATATACGCTACATCCAATAATAAAGATAAGAATACCGCTAAAAATAATGTAAGGTATTCGTTTAATTGCACTTAAAATTTGTTCTGTAAATAGCGGCGCTGTAGAACCAAATGAACTATACACCATTTCAACCTGCGGTAATAAGATGAGATTGAAAACAGCAAGCATAATCATTAAAAAGAATGCTAATAACATAGGATACTGCATTATTTTCATCATATCTTTCCTATACTTATCCTTCTTATAAAGAAGTGCGCTCCCTTGTTGCAATGCAAAAGAAATATCACCATGTTTCTCAGCATAAAATAAATAACTTAACATCTCCTGATGAAACATTAATTGATGAAACGAATCGTGTAGACTTCTCCCCTCTTTTAATCCCTCAATCATATGCTGTAATTGTACTTTCTTTTCTAAGGGTAATTGAAACCGTAAAAATTCTAGTGCCTGCAAAAGGGAGTATCCTTTTTCTAATAGTTCTCCTAATCGTTTCAACAATACTAATTGCTCACTTAAACTCCATGTTTTCTTAAACATAAACATCTTCTTCTAAAAATCCTAAAGCATACCCTTTTCGTATCGAAGATTCTAATGTTTCATGTTTGTACGTAACACATTCTCCGTTCGCTTCTTTAATTGCTTGTTGCAAATCATATCCATCTAACAACTCGTAAACGCTTGCTTGTCTTACTTGCCGCATTGATTTACATAAAATTGAGCACTTTCCTCTGCAAAATGGACACTTTAATTCAACAAGTCGCTGTGCAGCTACAGCCAATAAAGCTTGTTCAATTTCTTGCCTCGTTATGCCATAATCCATAAATCTGAGTATCGCTCCTTTCGCATCATTCGTATGCAGGGTCGTCATTACTAAATGTCCAGTTAAACTTGCTCTTACAGCTATTTTTGCTGTTTCTTCATCCCGGATTTCACCAACTAATATAATATCTGGATCATGGCGTAAAATAGCCTTTAGTCCAGCCTCATATGTGATACCTGCTTTTTCATTTATTTGAATTTGTAATAAATCGTCTTTTCTTTTTTCAACTGGGTCTTCAAGTGTTACAATTCGACGTGTTTTCCTTTTTCTAATTACCTCTAATAATGCATACATTGTCGTTGTCTTCCCAGAACCAGTCGGTCCAGTAAATACGAGTAGACCATGTGAATAACGTAAAAAAGAGAGGAGTTTTTCCGCCGTACTTGGAAATAACGAAAGATGAGATAACGGCTGCACAGATGCTTGTAAATGAAGGCGAATCACGAGACTTTCTCGATATACAGTCGGAAGTGTTGAAAGACGTAAATACACTTCTTGTCCATCAATTTGTAAATACAATGAACCATTTTGTGGCTTCCGCCTCTCTCCTATATCCATGGATGCCAAAAATTTAAAGTGCGAAACAAGTTTTTCTCCAAACTCCTTTTCAATACATTGTTTCGTAATTAAATCTTTTCCTATACGTAGCTGAACCGCTACATCCTTCTGCCGGGGCACAATATGTAAGTCCGATGCTTGTACCCTACACGCTTCTTTCAAAATTGTATTCGCAAAAATTTCAATTCCATTCATCATTTTCCCTCCTCACTATGTATATAGCATGAAAAAATGCACAATAAAAATTGGGACTTTTGTATTTTCATCAGAATAAAAAGGAAAATTATGTTTGTGAAATTATGAACAATTTCCGAATTATTGTCTGAAATTACCTATATGGAAGTTTATCTGTATTATAATGTTATTATCTTGGATAAAGTGATAAAGGTGGAGATCCTCATGGAACAAGCTTTAAAAATTACAGGTGTATTATCTGACCCAACTCGTTATTACATTTATAAATATATTTCTCAAAAACATAGTTACGTAACTGTACAAGAAATTGCAGATGAGTTTGACATTCATCCAAACGTAGCACGCTTACATTTATCTAAATTAGAAGATGTTCATATGCTTAAATCTGAAACAAAGAAAACTGGAAAGGGTGGAAGACCAAGCAGATTATATGTATTATCTGATGATGTTATCCAATTGCAATTTCCATTCCGTGATTATCAATTATTAGCAAAAATAGCGTTCAATTCTCTCCTTAGCCTTGGAGCTGCTGGTGAAAAAGCGCTATACGAAACAGGAAAACAATTCGGGGCAGAATTAATGCAACAACATATGCACCGCTTAAATGTGAGTGAAGAAGACTTAACAGTAGAACAAAAAATTCAAATTGCAAAAGAAGCTTTCTCAACAGCTGGTTTATCACCTGCATTTGAATTAAGTGCAGATGGAACAAAAATTTTCTATGATGTACACAATTGTCCATTTAAAGAAGTTGCTGTTCATCACCCAACTGAAATTTGTAATATGCATGGGGATATGATGAAAGGGATTTTTGAAATCCTATTCCCTAACATGGAATTAACACGAAATGATAGTCTACTAGATGGATGTAAATCTTGTAATTATAAATTAACAATTTAATTTCTCATATAAAAAGAAGCCAATTATAATTGGCTTCTTTTTATATGAACGAATATTTACAATAGTAAGAAAAATAAACTATAATGAGGAGAGGTTTACTTTTTCTAGAAAAGGAGGGAGATGGCATGGAGCGCATGTTTCGCGTTCTCGGCTTTTGGACTGGAATTTTCTCGGTTATGTTTTACGTAGGGGATATGCAACAGGCTGCACTACTATTTTTAGGACAAACAGGTTTCTTCGTACTTTTAAGTTATTTAAAATTAACAGAGCGTATGTATATATACGTATTTGGGGCCTACTTAACTGTTTTCTTCATAGGATTTACATACTACACGACGTTTTTACTTGTCCCTGGGGCTGGACATTAAAAGATGGCAATTTGCCATCTTTTTTTTAATCCCGGAATTTCCTAGTTGACTTATAGGTTTTATTACCTTATATTCTATATAACATATTGGAATTAGGGGGAATCAACATGAATACACTGCTTGTCGGAATTAACGTTGCAGTCATGCTCATTTTAGTCGGCGTATTATATTATATGCAACGTAAGCATGTATCTTTTAATAAACGTGTATTTACTGCTTTAGGAGTCGGAATTTTATTTGGTCTTATATTACAATTTATTTATGAGCCTACTTCTAAAGTAATTATTGAATCAAATACTTGGTTTAGCTTAATCGGTAACGGTTATGTGAAATTGCTTCAAATGATCGTTATGCCACTTATTTTAGTATCTATTATTTCAGCCTTTACAAAATTACAATTAACGAAAAATCTTGGTAAAATCAGTGGCCTTATTATCGGAATTTTAATTCTTACTACAGGAATTGCTGCAGCTGTCGGAATCGCTGCAAGTGCAGGATTTGATGTATCAGCAACAGGCCTACAACAAGGTGATGCAGAATCTGCTCGTCTGAAACTAGTTGAAGAAAGATTTACTTCTATTGAAAAGACAACAATTCCAGACAAATTATTAGAGCTATTACCTACAAATCCATTTCTTGATTTAACAGGTGCTCGTCCAACATCAACAATTTCTGTCGTAATATTTGCAGCCTTTATCGGCATTGCCTTTATAGGTGTGAAACGAAAATATCCAGAACAAGCAGAGTTATTTAAGAAGATGCTTGATGCTGTATATGCAATCGTAATGCGTATGGTAACATTAATTTTACGCCTTACTCCATACGGCGTATTAGCTCTTATGGCAAAAACAGTTGCTGGTAGCGATATAAATGCTATTTTAAAACTTGGTAACTTCGTATTAGCGTCTTACGTAGCACTTATCGTAATGTTCGTTATTCACTTATTATTAATTGCTCTATCTGGTTTAAATCCAATTCAATATTTAAAAAAGGTATTCCCTGTATTAACATTTGCATTCACATCTCGCTCTAGTGCTGGTGCAATGCCATTAAATATTGAAGCGCAAAAAGAAAAGCTTGGTATTTCCGAAGGGATTGCAAACTTCGCAGCTTCATTCGGAGTATCTATCGGTCAAAACGGTTGCGCAGGTATTTATCCAGCAATGCTTGCAATGATGGTCGCTCCAACTGTAGGAATTGATCCGTTACAACCACAATTTATTTTAACTTTAATCGCTGTCGTTGCTATTAGCTCATTCGGTGTTGCCGGTGTTGGTGGCGGTGCAACATTCGCAGCGTTAATCGTACTATCTACAATGAACTTACCAATTGGCATTGTCGCTCTTGTTATCTCGGTTGAACCATTAATCGATATGGGCCGTACAGCTCTTAACGTAAGTGGTTCTATGACAGCAGGTCTTATTTCTAGTAAATGGCTTGGTGAATTAGATCAAGATACGTACAATCAAGATGATACAAAAACTGGTGAAATTGCTTCATAATAAGAAAAAGACGCTAACATAAAACTGTTAGCGTCTTTTTTTACATCTCATCTTGAAAAGTATCACTCCAAGCATTCTTCTAGTTGCTCTTTTAACTCCTCCTCAATCTCATAATAAGAATAATCAACAAGTTCTCCTACTTTCTTACTCCCCCAAATTCTTGATTGAGTTAGCATTCCTAAAAGGATATTTTCACATTTCCAAATTGGAATGATATAAAAGTCAATCATCTCACCTTCTTCATCTACTATCGCCATGGAAACTGATGAATAATACCCCGTTTCAAAGGGATCCTCTTTTTCTCTTTCGAATCCAATGTCTAATTCCATATTTTTCTCAATATATAAATGCGCATACTCTCTAAAAAGTTTAAGTGATATTCGCTCTATCTCCTTTTCCATACATTGAATTTTCTCTTTCAATTCCAATGTAAAATCTCGTTCTTTATACTTCATTTCCGTCTCCTTACACATAGAAAAAGAGAATACAATAACATATTCTCTTTTCTCAAATATATTTCATTATCTCACAGCCCGTCCTTTTCACAAATAACCATTCTGCTCGCACCATTTATGAAATTGTCCTACGTCCACTCCAACTAACACGATATCCTTTAGCTCGACATCAATACTTTGTTCTCCAATTATAATAGCGAAGTGTGGTTTTAATTGTTCTTCGTTTTTCTTTACAATTCCAATTCGGTTCCGATGCGGGCCATCTTTTATATATGCTTTTTGCCCTACAATATCAAAGTTCAAGATTCTCACCTCTTTTACTGCGCTCAAATTGGAAATACAATCTCCACCTCGGAAAATTTCCTTTCATTGCACTATTTCTCTATATATATGACGAAACAATAAAAGAGTCCTTCCTTCTTTACAATTATTTTTTCTTTGTTTCATTTTTATGATTGAAACGTAAAGTTTATAATAAAATACACTTGGAAGCGCTTTCTATGTAATTTTTTATGTTATAATATAAAAGTAGAACTTCGTAAAGAGGGTTAAAAAATGAATACAAAAATAATAAAAAAAGTAATTGACGCATTAAAAGTATATGGCTTTCAGGATGTATCATTCTGTGACAAAACGAAACAATTTTTATTTCATAACAAAACGGATATTATGAGCGGCTATGCAGAAATAACATATAGTAGTCAATTTGAAAAATTTAACGTACAAATTCATCCAATTGAAACACATCATCAAGCAGAGTTACAAGAGGTTGAAAGACATATACAAGCTTGTATAAGAAAAGTGGAATATTTAAACGCACTTCTTACTGGGCAGACAAAACTAGATGATAAAATTATTATTATGTAAAAAAAAGAACGTGATATCCTCACGTTCTTTTTTCATTATACGTTCATCTTTTCCTTCAGTTGTAATCCTGTAATGGATTCTAATACATCCATCGCTTCTCCAAACGTCATATCAAAAATCGTCTTATCCTCTATGTATGGAAACTGTCTGAAACGCTTTTCTAACATCTTCACAGCATCTGATGTAAAGTTTGCACTATCAACACCAAATTCTGTTTCAAGAAGCACGATCCAATCTAACACATGAAAACCTAATCCATTTACGAATGAAATCAGTTTCTCTTCTGGTTGTGAAGATAAGAATACGTATCGCTCCATCTCACTGAATAGTTCTTCGCCTAAAACTTCTGCTAATTCATCATCATGTTCGCGTTCAATAATCTCTTCATATCCGTAATCATCAGTAAGCTCTTCTACTTCTTCACTATCTGCAAAAAGCAATTGACTAAGAAGCGCATCTTTCTTAAATTCACTCTTTTGTACCACTTCTAAAAAACTTGTTTCCCAACCATTTTCTAATTTCATATTATATAGCTCCTTTATATACTTTCCTTATCATCACTGTACCCAAAAGATTATCTTTATAACCTTTTAAACATCCACATTATTCATAACGTGAGCTACAAACTCTTTTGCATCCCCTTCAAAAATATGTACTTCTGGCAAATGATAAAATGTTGTTTGCAGCGAATTTCCTTCATGATACATATATATTTTTTTCTCTAGTGCAATGGCCATTCCAAACTCTGTATGACTTCCATTTCCACCATCTAATATAAGTAAAAAGACATCGGCTTCCTTTATAGCATTCTTTTCCGCCTCACCAATTTCTCTTAATTGTTCTTGGTTAACTGCTCTTTCGTTTTTTGTCCAATCATATGTATGGTGCCATCCTGCTTCTTTTAACTGGCCTGATACAAAATGAACAATGTGTTTATTTTGAAATCCCGATGCTATATAAAATTTCATTTATGTTCATCCTTTAAATATGTATGGGGAAACTCCTTTTAGCGTTACTTGCTATAGATATAATAAAGAATGACATCAAAAAAAATCCCCATCTTTAGAACTTATTTGCGTTTAAATGATGGGTTGCTTCATGGTCTTCTTTTATTTTTTGTTTTTTATAACTTTCATCAGCTAACATTTCTAGTTCTGCTGTTATTTCTGATTTTTCAAGCTCTCGTTCTTGCGAAAATTTCCTTGAAATATAAACAATCACACTACCAACGTACAACACAAAGCATATAATAAGTGCAGTATTTTCATAGAGACTTAGCTCCAACACAGTCACTCCTAATCCATTCGTATTTTCACGCTTAATCAATTGGAATTTCCCTACTAACCATTTGTTATTGTAACATAAAAATATCAATTCTTGGAATCTTTCATCCTATTAAAAAAGACATGATTGTATAATCATGCCTCTGAAATATGTTTAATAATAGTTTTAATCGCTTCTTCTCCATTGTATTTCTTTAATGCCCTTTTATACACCTCATTATTTTGATCTAACTCTTCGACATGCTTTATAAGAGAATTCATAGTAACATCTTCTTCGTACAATACTGAGGCATAACCTTGTTTTTCGAAGGATTCTGCATTTAAAATTTGATCTCCACGACTAGCAAATTTTGATAAGGGAATTAAAACCATTGGCTTTTCTAATGTTAAAAACTCAAAGATTGCATTGGATCCCGCACGTGAAATAACAAAATCTGTTGCCGCTAATATGTCTGGTAACTCCTCATGGATATATTCAAATTGTTTATATCCTTCTTTATTTTGTAAGCTTTCATCAAGATTACCTTTTCCGCAAAGGTGAACAATTTGATACTTTTTAAGAAGTTTTGGTAACGCTTCTCGAACTGTTTCATTGATTTTCTTCGCACCCAAACTTCCACCCATAATTGTAATAATCGGCTTTTTACGTGAAAAACTTAAAAACGCTAAACCTTTTTCACGATTTCCCTTTAACACTTCTTCACGTACAGGAGCTCCCGTATATATTACTTTTTCTTTCGGTAAATGTTTCGCTGCTTCCTCAAATGTAACAAATATTTTCGAAGCAAAACGGAGCGCAATTTTGTTTGCTAGTCCTGGTGTCATATCGGATTCATGCAATAAAACTGGCACTCTATTTAACCATCCTCCAATTACGACTGGTACAGATACGAAACCACCTTTTGAAAAAATTACATCCGGTTTTAGTTTTCGAATCCTTACATACGCATCCATAACCCCCTTCATTACAAGAAAAGGATCTTTTATATTTTTCAAATCAAAATAACGACGTAGCTTTCCACTCGCAATACTATAGTACGGAATGCCCTCTTTTTCTATAATCGCTTTCTCAATCCCTTGATGAGAACCAATATAAGAGATATCCCAATGCTGTTCTTGTAAATATGGAATGATGGCTAAATTAGGTGTTACATGCCCTGCCGAACCGCCACCTGTAAAGACTATTTTCTTCATACGTCTCCCCCTTCTACACTATAGTACACTAAAATACCTTGCCTCAGGGTGAGAAAATACCATAGCCGTTACTGATGCTTCTGGTTCCATCATGAATCCTTCCGTTAATGAAATACCTATTTCCTCTGGATGAATTAGACGGAACAATTTTTCTTGATCCGCAAGTTCTGGGCATGCTGGGTAACCAAATGACACACGTATTCCTCTATATTTCGTACGGAAACGCTCTTCCATCGTCAGTTCAGGTGAATCTGGAATGCCCCAGCGGTCACGAATGAGCATATGTGTTTTTTCAGCAAGCCCCTCTGCTAATTCAAGCGCTAACGATTGAATTGCATGACTGCGTAAATAATCTCCCTTCGCCTTCCACTCCTCAGCAATATCCCGAACTCCTTCCCCAACAGTAACAGATAAGAAAGCGACATAGTCCATCTCATCTCCAATAGGGCGCAAATAATCACCTAAAGTACGGTATGGTGCTTTTCCTTGTCTAGGAAATGTGAAACGCTCTATTACGCGCGTATGATCTTCTGGATCATATATTACGATGTTTTGTCCATCGCTTTGCGCTGGGAAAAATTGATACACTGCTTTCGGTTTTAACCAAGATTGTCCTTCCACCAATAATTCGTCTATTAAATCATTTAATTCGCGCGCTCTTTTATCCCCCTCTTTCAAAAGCTTCTTCACATTTCCTTTTAATCCAAGGTGATGTCCAAGTAACATTTGTCTATTTAAAAATGGGGCAAGATGTGAGACAGGAACATCTCGTAATACAATTCGTTTTGTTGAATCAGGCACCATAACCTCTGATTTTGGTAATGGCTCAATTACTGCTGGAATTTCCACTTTCTTCTCTTCTTTTTTTACGATATGAAGATGACGTTCTTTTTTATCCTGTTTCATCTTCTCACGCTCTTCTTCTTTTTGAAGCTTATTAATAATATCAAGACCTGTCATCGCATCGCTCGCATAACATACGAGCCCTTTATACGATGGAGAAATACGATTATCTGTAAACTTTCTCGTTAACGCTGCACCACCAACAACAATTGGAATATCAATATTCGCCGCTTTTAAATCCTCAGCAGTTGTTACCATTTGTTGTGCTGATTTTACTAGCAAGCCAGAAAGACCTATAATATCAGGTTTTTTTTCTTGCACTTCTTGAACGATTCGATCCGAACGAACATTAATTCCTAAATTAATAATCTCATATCCGTTATTTGATAAAATAATTTCAACAAGATTTTTCCCAATATCATGTACGTCCCCTTTAACGGTCGCTAATAATACTTTTCCTTTTTTCGCACTATCGCTAGATTCCATATGCGGCTCCAAATAACTTACAGCAGCTTTCATACTTTCAGCACTTTGCAATACTTCAGCAACTATAAGTTCATTATTATTAAATAATCGTCCCACCTCATCCATTCCTGTCATAAGTGGACCATTAATAATATCCAAAGGTTTTCTTCCCTCTGTCAGCGCGAGACTTAAATCTTCATGTAATCCTTGCTTTGTACCTTCTACAATATAGTTGGCTAGTCGCTCATCAAGCGTTAATATTTCTTGAACAACAACCTCTTTCTTTTTAGCAACACGATAAAAATTCGTAAATTCTTCTAACGTCTCTTTCGTCGTTTCAAATAATAATGCATCTGCAAGACGTTTTTCTTCCTCTGGAATTGACGCATAGCGCTCTAATTTCTCAGTATTAACAATCGCATAATCTAATCCTGCTTTCGTTGCATGATATAAAAAGACAGAATTTAACACTTCACGTCCAGCTGGTGGTAAACCAAATGATATATTACTCACACCTAAAATCGTTAAACATTCTGGTAACGCTTCTTTAATAAGTCGAATTCCTTCGATCGTCGCTGCCGCTGAACCGATGTATTCTTCATCACCTGTCCCTACTGGAAATACAAGTGCATCAAAAATAATATCTGACGGGCGTATACCATATTTCGTCGTCAATAATTCATAACTTCTTTTCGCAATTTCTAGTTTTCTTTCAGCACTTACTGCCATACCATCTTCGTCGATTGTCCCAACTACAATTGCGGCACCATACTTGCGAAGCAGTGGCGTTACCTTTTCAAAACGCTCTTCTCCATCTTCTAAGTTAATAGAGTTAATAACAGCTTTCCCTTGAATATAAGTAAGTGCTCTCGCCATTACATTTTCATCTGTTGAATCAATCATAATCGGTACTTTTAACACTTTCGTAACTTCTGATAAGAATTTTTCCATATCTTCTATTTCATCACGGTCAGGGTCTGCCATACAAATATCAATAATATGAGCATTTTTCTTCACTTGTGCTCTTGCCACTTCAGCAGCCTCTTCAAATTTACCTTCTGCCACTAATCGTTTAAATTTACGTGACCCTATAACATTCGTTCTTTCACCTACAAATAACGGTCTCATAGACTCATCATATTGCAGCGCCTCTAATCCACTAATTCCATGTCCGGCTCGTTCATTTTGCGCACGCGGTGTAAGAGATGCTAGCGCTTCTTTCATTGCTCTTATATGTTCTGGTGTTGTGCCGCAACAACCACCAATAATATTAATCCATCCTTCTTCAGCAAATCGCTTCACTTTTTCAGCGAGAGAAGATGGAGATTCATGATAATGTCCATCTTCATCAGGAAGACCTGCATTTGGATAACAAGAAATGTAACACTCCGATAAATCAGATAAAGAACGAATATGGTCTCTCATAAACTCCGGACCAGTCGCGCAGTTTAATCCAACAGATAATGGCTTCATATGTTCTACGGATAAGTAAAAAGCCTCAATTGTTTGCCCAGCCAGAGTCGTCCCCATCGGCTCAATCGTCCCAGAGATCATAATAGGAACAATTTTATTTAGTTCTTCAAAAGCAGCTTGAATTCCAATATAAGCAGCTTTCACATTACGCATATCTTGACTCGTTTCAACGAGTAACACATCAACTTCGCCATTTAATAATCCCCTCGCCTGCCTAGTATAAGCTTCTATTAGTTCTTCAAATGTAACTCCTCCTGTAACACTAATTGCTTTCGTTGTCGGTCCCATCGCACCTGCAACATATACTTCATTCCCGCTTTCTTTAACAGCTTGTTTCGCTAATCGTGCTGCCTTTTCATTTAGTTCTTCATCTAAATGAGACAGCTCATAATCACTTAATACGATATTTGTCGCCCCAAATGTATTTGTTTCAATAATGTCAGCTCCAGCTTCAATATAAGCTTTATGAATCTTTAAAATAACATCCGGCCTTGTTTCTACTAAATATTCATTACAGCCCTCGTACTCTTCTCCTCCGAAATCTTCTGCAGTTAAGTCCTCTTGTTGTATCATTGTCCCCATTGCACCGTCTAATATTAAAATGTTATTTTGTAATTTTTCTTCTATACACTTCATCAATTAATACCTTCTTTCACTTCTTGCTTTTCTCTCACATATTTAACAAGATGTTCTGTAATTTCATATTTTAGAAATGGTGTAATTAAATAGATACCGTTAAAATATTTCATCGCTGCATCGATCAACTCTTGTGAAATACGAATCCCTTCCTCGATAGCTGCCTCTTTCGTTTCGTGTCCATCCATTCTCTCTCTTATTTCTTCAGGAAGAGTAATACCCGGCACCTCAAAATGGAGAAAGTCTGCATTCCGCTTACTTACTAATGGCATAATTCCAATAAAAATAGGTTGTTCCAAATGTTTTGTTGCTTCATATACTTCTTCTATTAAAGCAACATCATATATCGGCTGTGTTAAGAAATATTCAGCCCCAGCATCTATTTTTCGTTCCATTCGCTTTACCGCTGCTTTTAAATGCCTTACGTGAGGATTAAAAGCACCTCCGACTGAAAACCTTGTTGCCGGTCCAATGGATTTCCCTAAAATGGAACGTCCATCGTTCATTTCTTTAATCATTTTAATTAACTCTATAGAGGACAGATCATATACAGAAGTTGCTCCCGGAAAATCACCAACGCGCGCTGGATCACCAGTTAAAGCTAATACTTCCTCCATACCTAACGCTGATAAACCTAGTAAATGAGATTGTAGTCCAATGACGTTATGGTCTCTACACGTTAAATGTGTCAATACTGGAATATCGTGCTTCGTTAATAGTGCGCCCATTGCCATATTCGAAACACGAGGCGATGCTAATGAATTATCTGCTAGAGTAATAGCGTCTGCTCCCGCTCTTTTTAACGCTCTTGCTCCTTCAAAAAAACGCTGTGTATCTAACGTTTTCGGCGGATCTAATTCCACTACAACTGTCGTTTGTTTTTTTGCCTTTTCCGCAAGAGTAACCTGTGCCTTCGAACGCTTCTCGTGTGTATGAACTACTTTCGGTCTTTGAATTGTGTCTTTTTCTATTACAGGTGTAACATTCGCAACAGCGCGCTTCATACTTTGAATATGTTCTGGAGTCGTACCACAACAACCACCCAATAACCGAATACCTTGCTCAATAAATTTCGGTGTCATCGCTTCGAAATAAGCTGGGCTTCCCTCATATACGTAACGTCCCTCCACATAATTTGGGAGACCTGCATTTGGGTATGCTGATAAATAGCCATTCTGCGGAATCGATATCATTTTGAAAGCTTCCGTCATATGAAGTGGCCCTAGTTGACAGTTCAATCCAACAACATTTGCACCGTAATCTATAAGCTGTTTTAATATTTCATTGACATCATTTCCATTTTGAGTCGTACCTGCTTCATGTAACGCTACTTGAGCAACAATCGGAATATTCGTTTGCTTACGCAATACTTTAACGGCATGAAGTAATTCAAATTCATCGTAAAAAGTTTCTAATAGTAATCCATCAACCTGTTCTTCTAGTAAAGCACCTGCCTGTTCAAGTAGCATAAATTCTCGCTCCATATCAGTCGTTGTGACAGCTCCGATATGTTTCATACCACCGATTGTTCCTAAAATTGCATTTCTGTTTGTAACAGATGCTTTCGCAAGCTTCACTGCCGCTTTATTAATTTGAACAACTTGATTTTCTAAGCCATACATACGTAATTTCGCCTCATTTGCTCCATACGTATTTGTTTGAATCACATCTGCACCAGCAGCTACATATTGTTTATGAATCGATATAATTAGGTCTGGATCAGATACATTCAATTCTTCAAAACTACTTTGCAAACCATGTGAATGTAATAACGTTCCAACCGCACCATCACCTATTACAATTCCTTTTGATAATAAATCTAGTAATTTCACGAATCTCCCTCATTTCTATCAATATAAAAACCCCCTCTTCACTTTGAAGAGGGGGACATAATTGTTCCGCCTCTTATTATGCAAAACATTCGTTTTGCAGGTATTAGCACCGTTTCAAACATTTCGTTTGAAGGTTGCCGGGTTTCACAGGGCCTTTCCCTCCACCGCTCTCAATAAGAGTTGTCTTTATTATTTTATTTATGTAGCTAAAAGGAAATGCGTTCCCCTTTTAACAATGTTTGTTAATTTTTTATAAATTTAGCATGCACAAATATAAAAGTCAATGACACTTGCGGAAAAATAAAAATTATTTAAAATAAAGTTGCAATTCAATTAACTTTTGCTGTAAAGTTAAAAACATAATAAAAATTTCATACGAACATTCTTATCTAGAGAGGTAGAGGGACTGGCCCTATGACGCCTCAGCAACCATTAACATTTGTTAATAAGGTGCTAATTCCAGCAAATTGTGAAAGATTTGACAGATGAGAAGAAGACTCTATTCAATCCGAAAGCCTTCTTCTTAGAAGGCTTTTTTTTATTTTATATTCAACTACTGGTTCAATTTAAAAAGGAGGAATTTTTACATGTCAACTATCGAAACAAAACTAGCACAAATCGGAAATCGTAGCGAAACTACAACAGGAACTGTTAATCCACCCGTTTATTTCTCAACCGCTTATCGTCACGAAGGACTTGGTAAATCTACCGGCTTTGACTATTCACGAACTGGAAATCCAACTCGTGGTCTTTTAGAACAGGCAATCGCAGACTTAGAATATGGCCAACAAGGTTATGCCTGTAGTTCAGGTATGGCAGCTGTTCTCCTCGTCCTTTCATTATTCCGTTCTGGAGATGAACTTATTGTATCCGAAGATTTATACGGGGGAACGTATCGCTTATTTTCCGAACACGAAAAAAAGTGGAATGTTCGATGTAGATACGTAAATACACAATCTATTAAACAGATTGAGCAAGCTATCACAACTGAAACGAAGGCTATTTTCATAGAAACTCCGACTAATCCATTAATGCAAGTTACTGATATTGCCGCTGTCGCAACTGTAGCGAAAAGACACAGACTACTTCTTATCGTAGACAATACATTCTACACGCCTTATATACAGCAGCCATTAACAGAAGGTGCTGACATCGTACTTCATAGTGCAACGAAATATTTAGGTGGGCATAATGATGTATTAAGCGGACTTGTCGTTGCAAAAGGAAAGGAACTTTGTGAGGAAATCGCTCATTATCATAATGCCTCCGGTGCTGTCTTAAGCCCATTTGACTCATGGCTATTAATTCGTGGTATGAAAACTTTAGCGCTTCGCATGAAACAACATGAAGAAAATGCGAAAGCAGTTGTTGCTTATTTAAATGATGAGGATGGTGTGACAGATGTCTTTTATCCAGGGAGAGGCGGTATGATTTCATTCCGACTTAAAGATGAAGCTTGGATTAATCCATTCTTACAATCTTTATCCTTAATCACATTTGCCGAAAGTCTTGGTGGTGTAGAAAGTTTAATGACTTATCCAGCAACGCAAACACATGCTGATATTCCAGAAGAAATCAGAACGGCGAACGGTGTATGTAATCGTCTTCTTCGATTCTCCGTCGGCATTGAAAACAGTAATGATTTAATTCAAGACTTAAATCAAGCCATTAAACTTGTAAAAGAAGGTGTGAGAATATGAGTTATTCTATAGATACACTCTTACTACACAACCAATATAAACACGATGCACAAACAGGAGCTGTTAACGTTCCCATTTATAACACATCAACATTTCACCAGTTTGATGTAGATACTTTTGGCAAATACGACTATAGCCGATCTGGAAATCCAACTCGTGAAGCTCTGGAAGATATCATTGCTTTATTAGAAGGCGGAACAAAAGGATTCGCCTTTGCCTCAGGCATTGCAGCGATTTCTACTGCTTTTCTCCTTCTTTCACAAGGCGATCACGTTCTCATTTCAGAAGACGTATACGGAGGCACTTATCGAATTATAACTGAAGTACTCTCCCGTTACGGTGTTTCACATACATTTGTTGATATGACCAATTTAGAAGAAATAAAGCAAAATATTAAATCGAATACGAAACTCTTTTATGTAGAAACACCATCTAACCCACTTTTAAAAGTAACAGATATTCGCGAGGTTTCTAAACTCGCAAAATCTATTGGTGCTCTTACATTTGTTGATAATACTTTTTTGACACCATTATTCCAGAAGCCACTTGATCTTGGCGCCGATGTCGTTCTTCATAGTGCTACAAAATTTATTGCTGGTCACAGTGATGTTACTGCCGGATTAACGGTCGTAAAAGATGCCGAACTCGCTCAAAAGCTTGGATTTTTACAAAATGCATTTGGCGCTATTTTAGGACCTCAAGATTGTTCTCTCGTACTTCGCGGTCTAAAAACATTACATGTACGTCTTGAGCACTCAGCTGCAAATGCCAATAAAATTGCACACTATTTACAAGAGCATGCTAAAGTACAAAATGTCTATTATCCGGGATTACAAACACATCTTGGATTTAATATTCAACAATCTCAAGCAACGTCAGCTGGAGCGGTCTTATCGTTTACTTTGCAGTCAGAAGATGCACTCCGCCAATTTTTATCAAAAGTAAAATTACCTGTTTTTGCAGTGAGTTTAGGAGCTGTCGAATCGATTCTTTCCTACCCAGCTAAAATGTCCCACGCCGCACTGTCGCAAAAAGCTCGTGATGAAAGAGGTATCTCTAATTCATTACTTCGCTTATCAGTCGGTCTTGAAAATGTTAACGATTTAATATCCGATTTTGAAAATGCCCTCTCTTATGTAGAAGAACCTGTAAATGCGTAGAGAGAAAAGAAGATATGAGATTAAGTTCTCATATCTTCTTTTTATGCGGTTTAGTATATTCTTTTTAGTGTTTTTTCTTTTTGTACTCAAATTTTTTTGTCTTCTTCAACCATCCTCCTCGTTAGTCTAATGAGGGGTAGCGTCAGGAAAATGCGGATTTACAACGCTAAGGAAATATCACTTATTAAAAAAAGCCGATTCCCCTCTCAAGGAATCGACTTTTTTATTTATTCTTAATGAACTAACGCATGCGTTAGTTCATTAAGAAAGATGTTTGAAAAAATAGCCTGTATATATTTGAACGATGAATAACTTACCTATTTCCTTTTGTTTACACCGAATACAAAACAATCAGACAAACAAAACATATTATTTATCTGTTTGTTTTTGCTTCTTTTTCAAATACTCCGCACGCAATTTTTCAAGTTGCTGCTTTTTATCAAATTTGGCAGGCGTCTGTTTTTCATGAAACTTTGCCACAGCTACCTGACTTTTGTAATCCAATTGATATTTGCCCACTTTGTTCACCTACTTTTCTTGTCTTTACAGAGAATCTATTCAACAAATATAATATACCTTATTTTACTGAAGAAAATCTTATTACTTTAGTAGTTTTTCTACTTACATCTATCTTAATCCAAATATCCCTTTATCTAACTAACCTGCCCCGTTAGTCTAAGTAGGAAACTTCACAATCTCAATAGAGTAAAACCTATCGGTACATAATCCAATCACCTTTCAATTAGACCTCATAATGTCTCATAAGACTTGTATCAAAATACTTATCGTTGTAAATGCGTATTTTCTTGACTCTACCCCATCACCATCAAGTTAAGGGTGCTAAGAGGGTATATGTGAGAGTTATTTCTTTAAATTTCTACGACTGTATTAAAGATGGGCATAACAAATAAGCCTATTAAATAGGTATTTCAAAAAATATTATACAACTTTGAAACTTTGTGACAACGTATAATCATACACAACACCTAAGATATCAAAGACGGTTTTCTTTTCGTACCGGTGAGATTTCCGCCCATTTTTCTCTAAAAGATAAAACAAACGCAGTAAAACTTTTAATAATTCATGAATGTCCTTTTGTAATCCTTCATAAAACAATAGATAATAATTCTTTATCATATAGATGGATTTGTATTCACTTAGCTCTTTCTTTTTCTTATCCAAGAGTAACTGACGCATTTTAAACATCGTCGATGAACAGAGTAAAATACTAATGAGTTGCCCATATAAATGGCATTCTAAGCGTTCTTTCTTGATTTCTTTACACTGGTTAATTTGAAAGAAAGATTTCCATGTTTTAAATAAAATTTCAATTTGCCAACGTAATGAATAGAAGTCATGGATATGTTCCGTTGGAACATTTTCTGCAGAAAGATTCGTAATATACACATTGATTCCACTCAACCGTTTACTCCGTTCTTTGTAGATAATACCTTTCTTTTTTTCTCTTTTGGTTTGTTCTTTCAACCTTTTTTCTGTTTGTTCCTTTGTTAATCGATGAATAATAACACGAGCTGGTAATTTTTGATACTGTCCAATGTATACCTCTGGAATCTCCATTGTTTGACCAGGGGACAATTGATTCATGAGTTCTTCCATATCTAACTGAATATAGAGTGTTCCTTTCTTCACGGTCCCATTTCGAAAATACTCTGGCTGATCATTCTTACAATAGATTCGAGAATTTAATTTCAAACGTGAGACATAGTAAGCTCCTTTATCATGGATCTTCTGTAAGTCATGTAAGTCGAAATAGCCTAAATCTCTTATGTACAAGTCTTTTGGTTGAATGGTTTGTAGGCTTGTTGAACCAAAGGTTTTATCATTTTCTCTTCCTTCTCCTACATAAACGTGCAGGAACTTTCCACTCAATAGGTCATACTCCAATTGAATTTTAACTCCTGCCGTATGGCTACTTCCACCAGAACCTTGATAATGTGAAGAAAACTTATCTGGAAGCTGAAATGTTGTAGAGTCTAGAATCCGAATGTGCTTAAATGCCGTGGTATATTGATGAATTATTTCTTTTGTTGAATGAATTCTTTGAGTTAGAAGGTTAGCTAGAACTTGTTCAAGAAACTGTACTGCGGAAGCATTAAATCGTTGGTTAAGTCCTTCAGGGCTGATAAGAATACCTGTAGATACTTCAAGGCAGCTACATAATTGTGTGAGTGATGTACTTGCAACCTGTTGACTAAGCCATACACATAAAGCAACTAACTCCTGTGCTTGATATTTACTCTTTCGCTGAACGAATCCTTTTTCTTTGGCTAGGTGTTCTAGAACATGAGGAGACATATGTCGTTGTAATTCTTCAGCAATCGGTTGAAGTTCGTCAAGGATCGAAAGATTCATAAAGAGACGCCATCCTTTCCTATAATTCTACAGAAAGGATAACGTCTTTTTTGCTTTATGGATAGTGCAGAACCTTAGCTTTATATCGATGTGGCGGTACCCCTGGAAGCTTTGGATACAATCTGATATAGGCTTAATTTCGTGGGTTTGTCCTGGTTGTAGCTGGTATGGATTCGGCAATTGTTACGGGAAAAAGAACCGACATTCTGACAAATATGGAAAACCGAAAACGGCCGTGTATGAAACTTTCTATATTTATACTCAAAGTTGGTGCTACTTCTTTATTGCATTAGATAGTAATGTAATTTATAATACGTTTAAATGATTAAATTCTTCAACAAAAGGAAATGTGAGTGAAATGAACTGTAATGATAAAGTAATGCATCTTTTAGAAAGTTTAGGACCGTGTTTTCAAGGGCTGGGAGATCCAACACGTCGGCAAATTGTATCACTTTTAATTGATAAAGATAGCTTAAATGTGACGCAAATTGCGGAGCATATTCCTATGTCAAGGCCTACTGTATCTCATCATCTGAAAATATTGAAACAATCAGGGTTGCTTCAAGTTCAGAAAAAAGGCACTGAAATGTATTATTGCCTTGAATTTAATGAAACAATAAATCTTTTAAAAGAACTTGTTTCTTTAGTCGAAGATGAATGTAAGAATTAGATACAAATTTATAATTTAGGGACACATTTTGCCCCTTTTTTAATGGTTTTTATGTTAAAAGGTTTAAGTTTTTAATCATTTAAACTTATAAGTGAATACTAATTAAAATGGAGGTTTCAGATGAATAAGAAAACCGTATTAATTGTTGGTGGATATGGAGTTGTTGGTAGCCAAATTGCTCAAATTTTACATGATCGACATCCTGATTTGGAAATTAGATTAGGAGGAAGAACCTTAGGGAAAGCACTACCTTTTGAATCAGAGAGAGTAAAAATAGTCAAGGTGGACAACACAACAGATGATCCTTTAAGAAGTTTGAATGATAATCTCACATTAGTTGTTAATGCGGTTAATGATTCTCAAGATAGACTACTTCTATCCGCGGTCAAAAGAAGAATTCCATTGGTTGACATTACTCGTTGGACTGAACGATTTCAGAGTTCTATTGCTCGATTGAAAAATGTTGAAGTTCAATCCCCTGTTGTATTAGCTTCTGGGTGGATGGGGGGGACAGCAGCCCTTTTTTCTAAAATTTATTCAAAAGATCTTCAAGAGGTTACAGTTGATATCAACGCATTATATTCTCTTCAAGACAAAGCAGGACCAAATTCAACAGCATATATGGATCGGTTAACTATTCCATTTGAAGTCAAATCTCAAGAGGGAATGCGACAGGCCTATCCAATGACTGATCCAATCAAAGTCCGCTTTCCCAACGGTTATATAACAAAATGTTATCGTTTGGATACTCCTGATCACATAACTCTGCCAGAATCTATTCATGCTGTTTCGGCTAACTTTCGTATTGCTTTTGATAGTAAAATATCTACATATGGATTGGTTTCTCTGGTGAATACAGGAATTTGGAAAATAATTAGCGGAGAAAAATTTACCGGTTTACGGAAAAATATTCTCTATAAACCCGGAAAGGGAAGTGCACATAACATAGTTATTCACCTTAAAGGTTATGATGATACTGGTGTATTGCATAGACGATGTGTGAACATATCGGATCCGTTAGGACAGACACATCTTACTGCTTTAGGAGCATCTGTCCAAGCAGAGAATATTTTACAAACATCTGATATTGTGGTTCCGAATTCTGAAATTTACTTTCCAGAAAATCTATTAGATTTGGGTGTGAATGCATCTACAATTTTAGATTTTTATAGAGAATACGGAGTTAATATTACGACAGAAAATATATAAAAGGTACCGTTCTATACGTGGTAGTACACATATCGCTATCAAACTAAAGTTAAGAAATCGAATTCCTCACATTCATCAATTTAAGAAGTCTAGTATTCCTCAAAACGAAAAAAATGAGCTGAATTGTAAGAAACAACTGTACAGAAATAAAATTTTCGTTTTGGGGTAAATCGTCCTTGTTAGCTTGATGGCGATGTGACTCTACCCCAATTATAATAAAACAACTTTATTGTTTTTTAAAGAATTTTATTGTAAATGAAACTACTTTATTATCTCTGTACAAAAATTTAATCATTGGGGGTTTTGTTCATTCCCACTCATTATTAGCCTTCACCAATCGGGCGTTTACGGGCAGCCCGCCTCCCACAAATAGTGGGATAAAAGCACATCACTTATTTACAAATAATGGTTTTATCGATATATTAAGAAATACAAGGGGGTAAAAATAATGGATACTTGTTCTGATATTTTAATCGTTATCGATTTACAAAATGGGGTATGTTATAGCGGAGAGCATTTATTTGATTTACAAAACTTGCTTACAAAAGTAAATAAAAGAATTTCTTCATACAGAAAATCAAATAAACCAATCATTTTTGTTCAACATTGTGATGATGATTTAGTACCCGAAAAAGAACTTTGGGCTATTCATACTGATCTAGATGTTCAAGACCAAGATTTCTTTGTGAGAAAAACACATGCAAATTCATTTTATAAAACAAACTTAAAAGAAATTTTAGATCAATTATCTGTACATCGTATTGAATTTTGTGGCGCCCAAACAGAGTACTGTATGGATGCTACGATTAAATTTGCTCACGGACTAGGGTACGAAAACTTTATGGCACCTAAAATAACTTCTACATTAAACAATCCATTTATGTCCGCAAAAGAGACAATTGACTTTTATGAGAATATATGGAATCACAGATTTTTAAAGTTGCTAAAAGATGAGCTCTAGCATAAATGAAGAATGACTTGATCATTCTAAGATTGATCAGCTACACTCAAGTGTCTCATTATCCTCATAAAAAAGCTGATTACATCGGGCTTCTTTTAACCTGTTTTATATTCTATATATAGCATTATAATTCCTTTGTCATATTATTTTAAAAATTTTGTATATTCATTTGAAAGAATAAGAAAATCATGATAAAATTGTGTTACAAATATATCTATATCTTTCAATTTTTAAAATGCATCAAAATTTTCGCCCAAAAGCGTCATTTTACAAAACTGTGCTAATTTATCCATTTTATTTACATCAGGGTCTCTTTTCTTACAATTTCTTTACTTTAGGAAATTTTTTCTGCAACAACTGTTTTCTTTTCTTTAATTTTTTGGTATGTATAGTATGGTATAACAGCTCACACGGAGGTGGAAAAGAACATGTTAGAAACCTTTCAAAAAGAAATAGAACTTTATGAAAGCAATGCAGAATTATTGAAAGTACTTGCTCACCCAGTTCGTTTATGTATCGTAAAAGGATTAATCGAGCGTGGTCCAAGCAACGTTTCTACAATGTACACTGGCTTAAACATGCCACAGTCTACAATTTCACAGCATTTAGCAAAATTAAAAAGTGCTAAAATCGTTTCTAGTGAAAGAAAAGGATTAGAAATTTACTACAAAGTAGAAAACGAAACAATTATTCAACTCGTTCGCGTATTATTAGGTTAGGGACTAATAAACAGAGAAAAAGAACGTATTCTATATTTTTCATCTCATATCTTTAATATAAATATATATCATGAGAGGAAATATATAATACTACATACGTCGTATTAAAAAACAAGACACAGAAATATGCTGTGTCTTGTTTTTTATATTGTTAAATACCGATTCAGATGTAAATTCTGTATGTCTTTCGTATGTATAACAACATCAAAGGCATTCCCTAATCCTCCGTTCAAAATCATAGAACGAATTGCTCGATTTTGTTTTTGAGTTTCAGAAAAAGGATTCGTATCTTGATGACTCGTAAGCTGTTCTAATATTCCTGCAGCTAACAAAAACTCAGATTGCTTCTTATGCCATACTGCACTCATTCCCTGAAGGTTAAAAATCTCCTTTAACTCATCCCAATGAATATGAGTAGTAAGATCCATTTCCCCTGGATACGCTAAAGGATTACGTATTAACTTATGCTTATAATACCCACGTAAACTTCCTTCCCGATGCGCAGGGTACGTCCATTCTGCTTTTGTGTATCCATAGTCAACTGTAATACATATACCTTTTTGAAACCATTTTGCAATTCCCTTTACATAATCTTCCATCGCAATTGGCACCTCAAAACGCTGCCCTTCTGCAATATGAATGTTATATTTCAGTAAGTAGCGACCGATTCTTTTATCTAACGGTCTACATACTTCAGCAAGGTTCCCTTCCTCTGTATACGTAATACGTACTTCATACAACATTCCATTTCTCTTCTCAATTACTTCAACAGGAAATGCATCAAATAACTCATTCGAAAAAAGAATTCCTTCGAATGACTCTCCCATTTTACTATAAGATGTATAATACGATACATTAGAAAATGAGCACAGATTCTCTTGTTGTAATTTTCTATGAAAAGGGCTCACTTCAATCATTGAATAGTTTAAATCAATAAAGGTTTCCGGAGATAATTGCTTCCATTCTTGTAAAACATCATAGGCAAACTTTCCTGTTCCCCCGCCAATCTCACAAATATTTGGAGCGACTTCATCATTCTCAACAAGACGAATAAAAAACTTAGCAAATGTTTTTGCAAAAGCAGAGGATACATTGCTACTTGTAAAAAAATCGCCTTGTCTTCCAATCTTTTCACGGTCCTTCATATAATAGCCATGCCCTTCTGCATACAATACGAGGTTCATATACGTACTATATGAAATCGAATAATCTTTCTCTTTCCCCATCCATTCTCTTAAAATGAGCTCCATCCCCATAATGACTCCTTATTGTAAAAATGGATTATTTTCTTTTTCAAAACCGATGCTTGTTTCTGGACCATGTCCACATAGCACCGCTGTTTCATCTGGCAATACGAATAATTTCTCTTCAATACTTCCAATTAATTCAGCAAAACTTCCACCAGGTAAATCAGTTCTTCCAATACTCATTTGGAATAATACATCTCCTGAGAACACTGCATTCGCCTCTTTACTATAATAAGAAATACTTCCTGGAGAGTGTCCTGGCGTCTCAAAAATTTCAAAATTAAATGAACCGACTGTTAATGTACCTTCTGCATCAATAATATGATCCGCTGGCTTAGCTGTAATACTACGGTTCATCATAAAAATTTGAGAGCCATTTACAGTTCCATCTCCTAACCAATCTGCTTCTTCTTTATGTACGTATACAGGAATATGGAAAGCGTCTCTTACCGCATCAACAGCACCAATATGATCAAAGTGGGCATGCGTTAATAAAACCGCCAGTGGTTTTAATTGTTCTTCTTGTAAATATGTAACGAGCTTCTCTCCTTCATGACCAGGGTCAAAGATAATACACTCATTTTGATCATTCGTTAAAATATAAGCATTTGTTTGTAATGGTCCTAACGGCATTTGTGTCCATTTCATATGAAAATCTCCTCCAGTTATTAAACTTACTTTTAATGATACAACATTTCTTTCTCTTAGGAAAAGAAAGGATGCTATCTCGACAATCATTTTTAAAACATGTACAATGTAAAAGAGTAAATATTCTAAAAACTCACATTTAAGAATAGGTAGACAGAGGAGGATATTGTATGGGCCTTGTTATTATTTTTACGCTTGTCACTCTATTAGCTGTTTTTGCTACGCTTAGAACACTTCGCGAAAAGAACTTTTTCGCAGGCGGCTTTGCAATTGCGACTGTACTCGTTTTCGGATGGTTTACGATCATGACTGTTCTATATAACGGGTATCCGCCAGCAGCTTAATTCACTTACATGTTATTCTTCATCAAGATTTTACGCAAAAAGAGGAAGGGTTTCCCCCTTCCTCTTTTCACATTTCACAACTTATATCATCTTCGCTTCGTATTTGTGCTTTTTTACAAGCCAAGCTCCTCCAATAACACCTGCATCATTACCAAGTGTTGCAATGGCTAACTTCGTACTCTTTACAGCACGTGAGAAAGCATATTGCTCGAAATAACTTTGAATTGGTTCTAATAGTGCATCTCCAGCTTTAGAAACGCCTCCACCAATAACAATTTTCTCTGGGTTCAACGTACTAGAAAGATTCGCTACAGCTAATCCTAAATAAGAAGCTACTTTTTCTACTACTTCATTTGCTAGTTCATCACCTTGTCCGTGCGCTTCAAAAACATCTTTTGATGTAATACGTCCTTCTTCTGCTAACATAGAACGTAACATGCTTTCTTTATCAGTCTCTTGTATTTTCTGCATAGCAACACGCACAATACCCGTTGCAGAAGCTACTGTTTCTAAACAACCAGATTTTCCGCAATTACATGGGAAAGCATTTTCTGTAACGACTGTAATATGTCCAATCTCACCAGCAGCACCACTTACACCGTGTACAATCTCACCATTGGCGATTACACCACCACCGACACCAGTGCCAAGCGTCATACAAATTAAATCTTTTGCTCCTTCGCCAGCACCTTTCCACATTTCGCCAAGCGCTGCTAAGTTTGCATCGTTATCAATTACAACAGGTAACCCTGTTTCTACTTCTAGTAAATCTTTTAATGGATAGTTTTTCCACCCTAAATTAACCGCTTCATAAATCATTCCAGATGCCACATGCACAGGACCAGGAGCTCCCATACCAATACCAATTAACTTGCTTTTTAATTCGCCTAACTCTTCTAATTTTTTATCAATTGCCTTCGCTACGTCAAGTGTAATATGTTTTCCTTGCTCATTTGTATTCGTAGGGATTTCCCACTTATGTAAAATTTCACCGTATACATTAATAAATGCTAATTTAATCGTTGTACCACCAAGGTCAACACCAACTAACCATTTCTCTTCCATGTTGCTTACCTACCTTTATCTAATTCTTATTTAGCTCTTTTTGAATTTCTTGCTTCAATAAAAATAAAGCTGTTTGATAGTCTTGTGGATCGATTAGCTGTGACTGATTTAATTCACGTAGCTCATCTTGCATTAATTGCAAATCTGCAATTCGATCACCCGTATAAATAATCGTACCAAATTTCTTTAGCAATTGCTGAATATCATAAATAGATACCATTTCATCACCCTCTATGCTCACTTACTATAAAAAGTTATAATAAGAAAACGTTCACATATTTTATTATAATCAAGAAGAAAAAGTCTCGTCAATTTTTATTTGTCTATACAAGCCCATTTATAACCATTGTTCCTTTTTCTGTAATAATTTTTTCTACATTTTTATCAAATGGTTCCACTGGAATTTGTTTTACCATTTGAAAATCATAAGCTAATGATAGCGTTTTCCCTTTATAATGCACGAGATAACGATCATAATAGCCCCCGCCGTATCCAATCCGTTCTCCTCGCTCTGTATAAGCTACACCTGGTACGATTTGAAGGTTAATTTCATCCGCATTCACTTCTTCAGTAAGCGATGGAATCGGTTCACGCAAATGCATATACACTGTTTCTAATTGATCAAAATTACTAATTTGCCGGAAGGACATTGTTCTTGTTCCTTTATTACACTTCGGAACTACAACTTTCTTTCCTTCTTCCCAAGCTTTTTCTATAATAGGATATGTATTCACTTCATTTTCCATTGAAAGAGTGATTCCAATTGTTTCAGCTTCAACCCACTCTTTTTGCGCATACAACGAAACTGCGATTTGCTCTGATAAAGTTGCATACTGTTCTTCCGATAAAGAATTCATGTGTTCTATTATTTGTTTACGTAAACGTATTTTCTCTTCTTTCACACATCTTCCCCCCTACAGTGACACTTTACTCTATGATGATAGTGTATCACTTTTAATATAGGAATCGAATAAAAAAAGAAACAGTAGGAAAATATTCCTACTGCTTACTTTGTTTCACGGTGTAACGTAGACTTCTTGTCACGCTTGCAATACTTTTTAAGCTCGATACGCTCAGCGTTGTTACGTTTATTTTTCTTTGAGATATAGTTACGATCTCCGCATTCTGTACATGCTAGAGTAATATTCACACGCATTCTTATTTCCCTCCAGTACTAATAACTTAAATCAGACTATACCATAATACCACTTTTAAAATAAAAATTCTACACCTTTTGATATTGTCTAATTTTTTCTATAAGATTTTTCATGTTTTCCCTTGCTATCACTGGATTTCTAGCATGTGAATACACCAAAAATTTTGGTTGTTTTGTATCAGAAACGATATAAGACCATTCTTTTTCGGTATATTTGAACTGCACTCCTTCAAATATACCTTCTTCCTTTCTTTCCATATCGGCCAATAATTTCCTCATCACTTTCCCTTTTTCGTTCCATGAACACACAACTTCATCATAAAGTAAATAAAGCGGCGGTGATTGCTCTACTATGCTAAGAAACGCCTTTTCTTGCAGTGCTATTAACTCGAATAACTTTCCAATTCGATATAAAATATCTCGTTTCCACTTTACTTGAAACGCCTTTTTTTCATCATGTATATAAAATAGAAGGTAACATTCTCCTAATTTCAAAGACATTGGGTAAATATTCCCTTTTGATTCCAGTAATAAGTCAGGAAGATCTATTTCTTCAAAATCTGTACCTTGGTAAATATTACTATGATTATCATATAACTCGAAATAATTTCCTTGCTCAGAAAACATAAGCGCCATATTCGCTTTACTTGATTTCATCAAAGCTTTCACATGATCTTTTTGTTCGCCCGCATAAATCCATGTAACTGTGCACCCAAGCCTTTGAAGAAAGAGCATAAGTAAATGTTGTAACATATCATTTCTCTTATTAATAAGAAGATGAAACTTTTGTTTTTGTATTTGTTCAATATCAATGCATTCTAATACAGCTTCTATATAGTCATTTAAAGAAACGTGGACTGGCGTATTTTGTCCCATTTCTTTCTCACATACGTAATAAAACGACTCGGACATATATACTTGTTCTATTGCTTTTTGCTGCTTATACGTTAACAGCATTCCATTCTTACCATACAGCTTTATAACAACTTCTTTTTCATTTTCCACTTGAACGAAAACCCCACCTGCACATTGCAAATTATGAATGCTATACTGAAAAAGTGACTCGTTCATCTCTTTACATTCCATCGTATGAATCCCGATACCATGAATAGCATGTAAAAATAAATTTTTATAAGAAGTTGTTTCTATATGTTCTTGACTCCCAATTAGTATGCTTTCCCCTTTTCCGAAAAGAGATCCATACGCCATCGCCACTTTTACAATAAATTGCGGAGTAATCTCAACATTCCCTCTCCCTACAATACGGCTTTTTTGTAACCAGCCAGCGCTTTTTTCACTTTCTTGAACACCAGCCGATCCTACTATCGAATGACTATCAATGGCCTTATAAGGCCATAATTTTCCTTTTTGCTTAATGACCGTACTCTTCCCTATATGACAATGATCCGCTACAATACTTTTTTGAAACAACGTAACGTCATCTTCAACCATTGTATGCTCTCCTATTGTCGTTTCTAATAGCTCACAATACTCCCCAATGTGAGCATTTGCAAAAACAATACTTTTTTGAAGATGAGAGTAACTTGAAACAATACTATTTTTCCCGATAATAGAGTACGGCTCAATTACAGCCCCCTCACCAATCTTTGCTCCTTCTCCAATAAAAGATGGGCCATAAATTTTCGTCCCTTTTCCAATCGTCACACCTTCTCCCATCCATACCATCGGTAACACTTCCGTATAAGGAATAGGTACTTGCAATTTTTTCGTTAACAAATCAAATTGTGCTTGTCGATATTGATCAAATGTACCGATATCTAACCAATAACCTTCTGACAAATATGCAAATAACGCGTTCTTATTTGCTAATAATGGAAACACATCTTGACTGAAATCAAAAAATTCTCGGGGTGGTATGTAAGAAAAGATTTCTGGCTCCATAATATAAATCCCTGTATTCACAATATTGGAGATTACCTCATTCCAGCTTGGTTTTTCTATATATCGTGTAACCTCTTGCTCTTTGTTCATTACAACCAAACCGAATGAGAGTGGGTTTTCTACTTCCTTTACAAACATAGTTACCATTCTTTTCTTTTGTTCATGAAACGCAATTCCTTCTGATAATCGAAAATCAGTTAATGCATCTCCACTTATAACAACAAATGTTTCATCTAAAAAGTTTTCCGCTTGTTTAATACTTCCTGCCGTTCCAAGTGGAGGGGAGTCTTCAAAATAGTACAAGTTAACTCCCCATTTACTACCATCGCCAAAATATTGCTTAATGGCCGCACTCATATATTGAACTGTAATTGCAATTTCACGAATACCATGCTGACGTAACAATTCAATATTGTATTCCAAAACTGGTTTTTCTAATAATGGCAACATCGGCTTTGGAGTATTACATGTTAATGGTCTAAGGCGTCTTCCTTTTCCTCCAGCTAAAATAACCCCCTTCATATACTTCAGCCTCCACTTATATAATGTTCAATAAATCCATACACCATATGTATATTCTCTATCCCACATGAACTAGCAATATAAGCTTGATTGTTTCAACAAATCATTGTGCTATGGAAAATCTCTGCTTATAATCTTCTTCCATATAAAATGAAACTTTAATAAGAAGGGCTATTTTTATCACCCTCAAACAACAAAGAAAGCGCTTACTATTAACTTAGTAAAAAAGCACTGAATAAAAACCAATAATACTAATTTTCCCATTATATTATGATACATCTTATCATCATAAACTAAAGGAAACAATGAGCTTTTTTTGTCATGTTTTGACTAAAAAAAGCAGGTGATTTCTCATCACCTACTTTCCTTCCTATTCATTCAATAAATAATGCTTTCCTTTTACTAAATAAAATACATTCTCAGCAATATTTGTAACATGATCTGCTACACGCTCAATATATCTTGCAACAAAGGATAATTGTGTAATTTGTGTAATAGCCTCTGGTTGTTCAGGGATCGAGGATATAAATTCACGAATTGCCTTCCCATATATTTCATCAACTGAATCATCCATCTCAGCAATTTGTTTAGCAAAAGTTAAATTTTCTTGTTCGTATGCTTCCAATGCTAAATTTAGCATCTTATGAGCAATCGCAAACATTTCATCAAGATTTTGCAAACTAACTGTTACTTCTTTTTCTCCAAGACGAATTGTGGATTTCGCAATATTAACAGCATGGTCTGCAATACGCTCTAAATCTGTCGCTGTTTTAATTGAAATAAAAATTCTTCTTAAATCACTTGCTACAGGCTGTTGCTTCGTAATAAGCATAAGAGCAAGATCGTTTATTTCCTCTTCTAAATTATCCATGCGGTAATCACCATCAATGACCTCTAACGCTTTCTCTACATCTCTTGTATGCAGACCTTCCATAGCAATTAATAAAGCTTCCTTTGCTAATTCACCAAGCTCAATTACCTTTTGCTGTAACGTTTTTAAATCACACTGAAACTGTTCTCTTACCATCGTTTCTTCCCCCTCAATATTATGTGCCATTTTATATAAATCTCCTATCTAACCTCTTATACTCGCCATAAGCAGTAAGATAGGAGAAGTTTTAATTCTCTATTAAAATGAGGTAAAAATAAGAAATGCCCTCTGTTAAGAGGGCATTTTCTCTTAGCCTTGCTAGCGATATCAACCGAATCGTCCTGTGATATAGTCTTCTGTACGCTTATCTGAAGGGGTTGTGAATAATTTATTTGTATCTGTATACTCCACAACTTCCCCACTTAAGAAGAAAGCTGTTTTATCTGAAATACGCGCTGCTTGTTGCATGTTATGCGTTACAATTACAATACTAAAGTCTTTCTTTAACTCTTGAATTAATTCTTCTACTTTTAACGTCGAAATTGGATCTAACGCCGATGTTGGTTCATCCATTAAAATAACGTCTGGTTCAATCGCTAAGCAACGTGCAATACATAAGCGTTGTTGCTGTCCACCAGATAAACCGTATGCGTTATCATGCAAACGATCTTTTAATTCATCCCAAATTGCTGCCCCGCGTAAACTTTTTTCAACAATTTCGTCCAACGTTTTTTTATCACGAACACCGTGGATTTTCGGTCCATATGCTACATTTTCATAAATAGATTTTGGAAATGGATTTGGCTTTTGGAACACCATTCCTACATGTGTGCGTAATTCTTCAACTGGATACGATTTATCAAATATATTACGTTCTCTATATTCAATCACGCCTGTAGTTCGAACGATCGGTACTAACTCTACCATACGATTTAATGTTTTTAAGTACGTTGATTTACCGCAACCACTTGGTCCAATAATTGCTGTAACTTCATTCTCATGAATACTTAAGTTAATATCCTTTAAAGCATGGTCTTCTCCATACCATAAATTTAGGTTTTTCGTATCAAATACTACTTTTTTTGGAGCAGTCTGGATTTTCTCTTCGTTTTTCACCTGTACATTTACTACTGTTGCTACCATTTGAATTCCCCTTTCATCCACTTCCAACTTATTTTCGATTCCGTAACCATAAGACAAATATATTGATAAAGAGTAACAGACCTAGCAAAACAATCATCCCAGCTGCTGCTACATACTGAAATTCTTCTTGTGGTCTACTCATCCAATTAAAAATTTGAATTGGTAAAACTGTAAATCTATCAAACATACTAAATGGAACATAATTTGCAAACGCTAATGCTCCGATTACTAACAACGGTGCCGCTTCTCCAATTGCTCTTGATACCGCTAACGTACAACCCGTTATAATTCCTGGGAAAGCTACCGGCAATACAATTTGATACATCGTTTGCCACTTCGTAGCACCTAATCCGTAAGAAGCCTCTAATAATGAACTTGGTACAGATCGTATCGCTTCTTGACTAGCTACAACAACTGTCGGTAAGACGAGCAAACTCATCGTCAGCGCCGCTGCAACAATACTCTCGCCTAAATGAAGAGCATATACAAAAATAGTTAAGCCAAGTAATCCAAATACAACGGAAGGTACTCCTGCTAACGTTTGATTATTAATTTCTATTACCTTTTTAAATATAGATTCCTTCGCATATTGCTCTAAATAAAGGGCAGTCCCGACTCCAAATATAAACGAGACCGGTATAACAATACTCATAAATAATATTGTCCCCGACAAAGCTGCAGCAATCCCGGCTTCTTTCGGATTACGTGAAGCGAAGTTTGTAAAGAAATCTATTGAAAGATAGCTTAACCCTTTTTCAAAAATTTGAAAAAGCAAAATAAGCAAAATTACGATTGAAAACAAAATTGCTATATAAAATAACAATTTGTAAATTCGATCTTTAAAAAAACGTGATGCCATATTTTCTTGTATTTTTTTATGATTCAACATTCGCATATTATGTCACCCTCCTAAAACGGCGCACAATATACTGCGAAATGATGTTCATTATAAAAGTAAACAAGAATAACGTTGCGCCTACGGCATACATACTGTAATAAGCAATCGTTCCATGCGGAGCATCGCCTAAACTCACTTGCACAATATAGGCTGTTAACGTTTGAATAGAGTGCGTCGGATCCAGCGATACATTCGGTGTGGATCCCGCTGCAATTACAACTATCATTGTTTCACCGATTGCCCTAGAAGCCGCTAATATAATCGCTGCCATAATTCCTGTAAAAGCTGCGGGAAACACTACTTGTTTTACCATCTCAAACCGAGTCGCACCGAGCGCTAACGAGGCTTCTTTCGTTCCTTTCGCCACAGCTCTCATCGAGTCTTCAGATAAAGATGCAACTGTAGGTATCATCATAAATCCAATCACGATTCCTGGACTAATTGCATTAAAAAACTGTAAATTCGGTATCATTCGTTGTAAAAGTGGCGTGACAACTGTTAATGCAAAAAAACCATATACAATTGTCGGGATACCTGCTAATAGTTCTAACATCGGCTTTAATATTTTTCGCGCACCGTTTGAAGCGTATTCGCTCAAAAATACAGCACACGCTAAACCGATAGGAATTGCTACAAACATGGCGATTGCTGTTACAAGGACTGTTCCACATATAAGTGGTAATATACCGAATTTAGGATCTTCAAAAAACGGTAACCATTCTTTCTCCGTCAAAAAGGAGTATAATGATATTTTTTGAAAAAACATCATTGTTTCATTTGCCAACGTAAAAATAATTCCAATTGTCGTCACAATAGACACACTAGCAATTATTTTTAATAATAATGGAACTATTTGATTGATTCGTTGCATTTTTTTTCTTTGTTTTGTATTTCTTTCAATCAAATGTTGTACAGAAAATGTAATTTGACTTTTGTCATTATGAGCCAAAGATGAAAACCCCTTTCCACCCTGACATTACCTTTTGATTTCTGTTAACATTCGCAGCTGTTCATTATATTTTTCTTTTCGTAATTTTACATATCCAACCTCTTCAGCGAGGTTACCAACATGTTTGATCATAAACTCAACATAATTTGCTACATTTATTTTTTGTCGGATAGATGCATCATTCACATAAGTAAATAACGATCTAGATAACGGCTTATAATCACCTGATTGAATAGTCTCTTTCGTCGGAAATACACCGTTCACTTTTATCGCTTTCACCCTATCTCGATTGGCCATATAATAAGCATATCCTACAAAAGCAATGGCATTTTTATCATGCATTACTCCTTGCATAATAACTTGATCATCTTCAGACAAAGAGACTTTTTTTACAATGCGACGATTTTGTAAGATGACATTTTGAAAATAATCATAAGTACCAGAGTCTACACCTGGTGCATAAAACTTCACTTGTGCACGTGGCCATGTTGAATGAACTTGCGACCATCGCTTCTCTCTTCCATCTTCACTCCATAAGAGACGTAACTCGTCTACTGTCATATTGTCTACCCAAGTATTGTGACGATTTACAACAATCGTAAGACCATCATAAGCAACCTCAAAGGGTGTAAACTGAATGGAGTTATTCTTCATTTCATTTTCTTCCACTTGTTTCATTACTCTCGAAGCATTATTTATATCCACTTCTCCTTTACTGAAACGATTAAATCCTCCTCCAGTTCCAGAAACACTAATAGAAATTTTCACGTTTGGATGCTCCTTTGTATATTCCTCCGCTACTGCTTCTATAATAGGAAAAACCGTTGAGGATCCATCAACTCTCACTTCTCCCATTTCGTTCACAGCAAATGCAGTAGATATGCCAAAACAAAGGAACCATGTCGATAATATAAAAACTTTAATCGATGCACTCATCCATTTCACGTGTTCTTCCTCCTAGAAGTAACCGGAAATAACAGGATTACAGATATAAGAATACTGCTAAACTATTAATTCGGTTTTAATTGTTTGTAAAAGTTTTGTAAAGTTCCACAGGAATCAACATAAGATAAAACTTTAATCAGTAGCCGCTATTCATTTCCACCGATAATTAATTAGTCCATAAGACAGTTATCCCCCTATACACAATATAAAATTATCATTTGTGAGACCGCGTGCTTTTTCCAATATTTTATACTTGTCCACATTTATTACACGATATGCATAAACCATAAAAAAAAGCACACTATCTTTTCAGATAGTGTGCTTTTTTTACAACTTTTTTATTCCTCATCTTGATCTTCTTTTTCATTTTTATTATCTTTTGCATCTTTTGGAGCTTCACCATTTATTTCTTGGTTTTTCAAATCAAAGTAAGCATCCATAATTTCACGACTAATATATCCATTAATACCAGTCTTATCATCATGTACCCACGGAACAACAACAGAAAATGCTACTTCAGGGTCTTCAAGTGGCGCATAACCTACTAATGTTAAGTTATAAACTTGAACACGCTCACCTTTTGCATTTCTACCAATCTCTTTATCTCCGCCATACACAGTTTGGGCTGTACCGGTTTTCCCTGCAGCTTTATATTTTGCACCTGTAAAGTATTTTGTAGCTGTACCACCCGAATCGTTAAATACTTGTCTGAATCCTTCTTGAACACGTTTAATTTGTGATTCAGGCATATCAATACGATTTAGCACTTTCGGTTCCATCGAATGAACAACTTTTCCAACTTCCTCCGGTTTCACTGCCGGTTGACGAATCTCTTTCACAACTTGCGGCTGCATACGATATCCACCATTGGCAATTGTTGAAATATACTGAGCTAATTGAAGTGGTGTATACGTATCATATTGACCGATTGCATAATCAAGTAAAAACCCTGGGATATTGTCTGTTCTACCCATCTGACCAGCAGATTCATTCGGTAAATCAATTCCTGTTTTTACACCTAATCCAAACTGCCCGAAATAGTAACGCATCGTATCAAATGATTTTTGTTTTATATCTAACGTACCACCTCTCACATATGGAACATTAGCAATATTCATCGCTGTTTTAAACATATATACGTTAGAAGACATTTTTAACGCTGTAAGATCATTAATATATCCCATTGTTTTCCAAGATGATTTCGTCGGTGTACCTTTTAATTTGATTGGTTCATCTAACTGTACCGATCCTGGTTGAATTGCACCTGTTTGATACCCTGTCAGAATCGTTGCACCTTTTACTGTTGAACCTACAGGATACGAGCTTGTCATCGTACCTAAAGCGAAATCTTTCACATCAGTTTTTCCTTCATCATTCGTAACAAGCTGTTTTCCAGCCATAGATAACACTTCACCGTTTTTCGGATTCGTCATAACAACGAAAGCACGATCTAAAAGAGGTTCCGCTCCTTTAAATCTCATTAAGTTTTTCGCAAGAATATCTTCCACACGCTTTTGTAATTCCATATCAATTGTTAAGTTCAGGTCATTACCGCTTTGTCCTTGCGATACATTAATCGTTTCCAAAATATTACCATTTTTATCTGTAATATTTTTCACTTCTGCTTTCGTACCGTGCAGGCTATCTTCATATTGCTGTTCAAGATAACTTTTCCCTACTCGGTCATTTCGATTATAATCACGAACCAGATAGTAATCTAGTCTTTCTCTCGGTAAACCTTCATCCGCCGTCGACACCCCACCAAGAACACTTCGGAATAAATCATCATACGTATATTTTCGATCCCAATCAACATTCGTATCTACACCTGGTAATGTTGCTAGGCTCTCGCTAATAATCGCATATTCTTTTTCTGTAGCATCTTTTTTAATAACTTGAGGTGTCATTGCATATCCGCCGTCCATCTTACTTTTAATCGCTAGTATTTCTAAATCTTTTGCGGATAATTGATTAATCTCTTCTTCTGTTACACGACTTCGTTGACGCTCGTCTAATTCTTTATCGTCAATTTTGTTATCTTTCAATTCTTGACGATCTTTACTCGTAATTTTTGTTTTCGCTTCCTCTTTATGCATCGCAATCCAATAATCTTTTTTATCTCGATCTGTTAATTTATCTGTCGGTACTTCAATCAACTCTGCTAATTTTTTCGCTGTTTCTAAGCGATCTTCTGCAGTTGATCCTTTCATTTTTGTAAATGTAATAGTACGAACAGCTGTATTATCTACTACAGGTCGCCCATAGCGGTCAAAGATTTTCCCGCGCGGTACAGGATTACTTATCGTTGAATTCTCTTTCTTCTCTACTTCATTCTTATATTCCTCACCACGAACAATTTGTACATATCCGAGCCTTACAATAACCGCGGAGAACATTAAAAATACGCAAAAAAACAGCACGTTTAATCGAAAAGGAACGTGAGTTTTTTTCTTTTGTTGTTTCTGCTTCTTGCTCATACAAACCCCCTCTACCAACAGCTATGTAATGTGAAAGGGACACCTTCATACAGGTGTCCTCACTGCTGTCTTACATCTTTTTCTATTTTAGCATAAAACAAACGATAAGTTAACCTTCTGGTTCAGTTTGATTCTGAGTAGTTTCTTGCGCTACAACGCTGGTTTTCCCCACATTTCCCTCATCATATTTGACATTTTTAATTGCAAAATAAATAAGAAAATGTCCAGCACCTAAAATACATAGTAAGAAAGGTAAACTTTTTTCAGGCGGAAAGAATAACACAGCACATAAAAAACTTAAAACCGAACAAATCCTTCCAGCATTTAACCATAATTCCCGGACAACTACATACTCTACACGCCACTCTCTCGCATTTTTCGCTCTACCAATTACGTCATATGTCATTGACCCGTACGGAACGAGTAAAATAGGGTATGCGATCGCGATACATGCTGCATAAATAAGTAATTTTGTGTATGTAACATTGAATATAACTAAAAATACGACCGCATATAAAATAATGCCTCCAAGCAAAATCGCTTTTTTTCGCCACTCTTTCTTCAACATACGAGCAACTAAGTAGTAACATACAAATGATACAGCGGAGTTGACTAAGCTATATTTCCCTAATGCGAGCTCACTATCGGTTGCTAAGTACACATATACTGAAATAACAAAAATAAATGTTCCCTCTCTCAACCCTTGGAAAAAATGAGCACGTGTAATTCTCCCCCAATTTTTATCAATCCGTCGCTCCTTCAATACTTTTGTAATTTCATAACGCCCTTCACATTCTCTCTTAGATAAAAAAAAGCTTAAAACGACAGCAATTGCAAATAGCACTAATGAAAGAAAGAATATGACAGTATAACCACTCCATTTTGCCATACGTGAAATTGTGTATCCTGCCGCTATCGGTCCAATCATTCCAGAGAAGGATGTAAGAAGTCCAAGAAACCCATTAAAGAAATCTCTTGTTTCTGGTTCTGTAATCTCAAATGTCAATAAGTTAAACGCGAGCCAATAAAAACCATATCCGACTCCTAAAAGAGCCCCCATTAATAAAATATAGTGAGAAGCGCTTTTTCCCGCTACTAAAACAACGATAAAAAAAATTGCTAACGTGCCTACGCCTATTCGTAACAAGATTGAGCGGTCAATACGTTTCGCTAATTTCCCACCTATAAGAAATGTGAGAGGCTGCAATACAACGCTGGCCAAATTATACAAGCCAAGATTCACATAATTTTGTGTTTGTTTCCATAAATAAATATTAACAAACGTATTCGATAAAGAAATTGCGAGCGTGTATAAACCTCCAATAAGGAGCAATAACACTAAATCCCGATTCACTTCAACGTCACCAATTATATGTTTCCACTTCATACACAACTCTCCTTTACTTCATGTTCTAGTCTTCCAAAGACAAGCCCAATTATGTAAAAGGAAAGCATAGAAAAAAGCTAGGAGCATTCTCCTAGCTTTTTTCTATAATTATTATAATTATTTTGCTTCTTGGTAACGTTTTTCAGCAGCGTTCCAATCTACAACGTTCCAGAATGCACCGATGTAGTCTGGACGACGGTTTTGGTAATTTAAGTAGTAAGCATGCTCCCAAACATCTAAACCGATAACTGGAGTTTTACCTTCAGTTAGAGGAGAATCTTGGTTTGGCGTGCTTGTTACTTCTAACTCACCATTGTTTACTACTAACCAAGCCCAACCAGAACCGAAGCGAGTTGCGCCAGCTTTTGCGAATTCTTCTTTGAATGCATCGAAGCTACCGAATTTCGCTTCAATCGCAGTTGCAAGTTCGCCTACTGGTTGTCCCCCGCCGTTTGGAGAAAGAATTGTCCAGAAGAATGTATGGTTAGCATGTCCACCACCATTGTTACGTACTGCTGTACGGATTGCTTCTGGTACTTCGTTTAAGTTTGCAACTAATTCTTCAACGCTTTTGTCAGCTAGTTCTGCATGACCTTCTAAAGCAGCGTTTAAGTTTGTAATGTACGTGTTGTGATGTTTTGTATGATGGATGTTCATTGTTTCTTTGTCAAAGTGAGGCTCTAAAGCATCATACGCATAAGGTAAGTTTGGTAATTCGTGTTTTGCCATTGTTATATTCCTCCCAGTTTATGTATTGCCACCATATGTGTGACATACAACTTCATTCTACCCTAATTGCCATAGGGTGCAAACAAATAAATCACATTGTCTTGCTATCATTAAAGTAGCAAAATTCCCACTTCTTTTCAATTAAAATGCTCATATATTCCGTAAAAAAAGCTTCCTTCTACAAGGAAGCTTCCTGCTGACATAATAAACATGCGAAATGGGTATGGACCCTGTAGGACTCGAACCTACGACCGGACGGTTATGAGCCGTCTGCTCTAACCAGCTGAGCTAAGGGTCCATAATTATGTATGTAATAACATATTAAACAACTGAATTCCTATCGGATATATCCTTTAAGAAATGTAAGATAAATTTACCATATAAAAAAGAAAAGTGTCAATTGTATTTTTCTCATTTAAAAGAAGAAAATTATTAAAAAGAAATTTAGTTATCTCCACTATATGTAAATATAATATATCTTGAGATTCTCTAGATTCCTACGTTACAATGACTTTATACATACATAAAGGAAGTGAATCTATGTCCATTTTTAAACAGCTAGCAAAAAGCGTATATTCGCCTAAAGATATTGCGCTTTTCCGTTTTCAAAAAATCGGTAAAACCATTTTGTATATTATGCTTCTTTGCCTAATCACTACTATTCCAAGAACTTTCTTGTACGGTAGCGTTATTCAAGACGGTGTTAATATGGTAAATAAAGTAATCGAAAAAGATTTACCTGATTTTAAAATTGAAAATGGCGAACTAACAGCAGATATTGATCAACCTATCGAAAAAGAAGATGGAAATGCCCTTTTCGTATTTGATCCAAATTCAACAAACTTAGAAAAATATCAAAATAAAACGGGTTTATTTGTTTTAAAAGATAAAGTAGTCTCCATGGGAAATGGTCAAACACAAACGTATTCCTATAACGACTTATTAGGTGCATCTCTTGAGAAAAAAGATTTACAAGACTTTATTTCTCTATTCGATAGTATCTATCCAATTTTATTATTTGTTATCGGATTTTTAGTGTACCTATTCCAATTATTCATTACTTTTGTAGGCGTGACTTTACTTGCGTTCATCGGTTCTGCTATGAGCGGACAACGTAAATTATCCTACAAACAAGTTTGGACATTAACTGCTTACAGTTACACAATTCCAACAATCTTCTTTATGATTATGGATTTATTTAAAATCGTCGTACCTGGTTCAACATTCATTTATATCGCAGTTGTTTTAATTGTTCTATACTTAACACTTAAAGAAGTTCCACAACCGAAAGAAAAATAAGAACGATAAAAAATGCCTAAATAGGCATTTTTTTTTTGGACAAGCATATATTCCTAGCAAAGGAGTGAAGAATATGAAGAGATTAGGTATATTCTTATTCGTGCTTGTTCTCGGTTATATATTTTATTACGATATAAAAATCGGTACTTTACCGATGTTAAGTTCATACAAAAAAACAACAGCTGCTCAAACTATAAAAAAAGAAGAAACAACTACAAAACAAAGCAAAAAGGAAGAAACAGATGTTACTTATAAAGCAATTGAAGTAAAAACTGGTGAGACCGTTCTTTCGATTACAGAACAAATTAATAAGAAAAAAATCCCTTCTATTGAAAAGGTAATTGATGACTTTAAACAATTAAATAAAAGTACATCTGCTACAAAAATTCAAATTGGAAAGACTTATAAATTCCCGTTATATCAATAAGCGATCACTTAATCCTTGTCAATTACATAAAGGCGCTGATACAATAGTAAAAGTGAAACCGAGCACTTCGGTTTCTATAGCCCTATATCACGTATACTATCATTGATATGAGGGACTAAATAAGAAACTTCTTTTATAAGGAGAGCGATCTATTCGTGAATGAAATGACTCATCGTACAAAAACACGTCCAGTTAAAGTCGGTAATTTAACAATTGGCGGTAATAATGAATTAATTATACAAAGTATGACAACAACAAAAACACATGATGTTGAAGCAACAGTTGCTGAAATTAAACGTTTAGAAGAAGCTGGTTGTCAGGTTGTTCGTGTTGCCGTTCCAGATGAACGCGCAGCAAATGCTATTGCTAATATTAAAAAACAAATCAACATTCCACTTGTTGCTGATATTCATTTTGATTATCGCCTTGCTTTAAAAGCAATTGAAGGTGGCATTGATAAAGTACGTATCAATCCAGGTAACATTGGTCGTCGCCATAAAGTAGAAGCTGTTGTAAATGCAGCAAAAGAGCGTGGCATTCCAATCCGTATCGGTGTAAACGCTGGTTCATTAGAGCGTCACATTTTAGAAAAGTACGGATACCCAACTGCAGATGGCATGGTTGAGAGCGCACTACATCACATTAAAATTTTAGAGGACTTAGATTTCCACGATATTATCGTATCTATGAAAGCCTCTGATGTTAACTTAGCAATTGAAGCATATGAAAAAGCTGCTCGCGCTTTTGATTATCCATTACATTTAGGTATTACAGAATCTGGCACATTGTTTGCTGGAACTGTAAAAAGTGCCGCTGGTCTTGGAGCAATTTTAAGTAAAGGCATCGGAAACACACTTCGTATTTCATTAAGTGCTGATCCAGTTGAAGAAGTAAAAGTTGCACGTGAACTATTAAAGTCATTCGGTCTTGCATCTAATGCAGCAACACTTATCTCTTGTCCAACTTGCGGTCGTATTGAAATTGATTTAATTAGCATCGCTAACGAAGTGGAAGAATATATTTCTACACTGCAAGTACCAATTAAAGTTGCAGTACTTGGTTGCGCTGTAAACGGCCCTGGTGAAGCTCGTGAAGCTGATATCGGTATTGCCGGTGCACGTGGAGAAGGATTATTATTCCGTAAAGGGCAAGTTGTTCGTAAAGTACCAGAAGAAACAATGGTAGAAGAACTGAAAAAAGAAATCGATGTAATTGCTGCTGAAATGGCTGCTGAAAGAGATAAAGAAAAAGAAACACAAGAACAATAAAAAGAAGGTTGCCCACAATATTTGTGAGCAACCTTCTTTTTTATGCAAAAAAGCTCGTCAGTTATATAACCGACGAGTTTTTATTTTGCACACTTTGGACAACGGCCGTATATTTCAAATTTATGCCCTGTTACTTCATAACCGTTAAAATCTTTATTCATAAAATCCATTGGACAGGAAGTAATCTCTTTCGTTCCCCCGCAATCTAAACAAATAAAATGATGATGATGTTCCATAATGGAACATGTAAAACGAAAATGTTTTTCACCATTTAATTCTGTTTGTTCTAAAACGCCGATTTCAGCAAAAACCGTTAAGTTACGATAAATCGTATCAAAACTAAGACCTGGATAATCATCCTTCATATGCTCTAAAACATCTTTTGCTGTTAAATAACGATTGTGAGCTGCAAATAATCTGAGCATCTCTTCCCTTTTCCCAGTATGTTTGTATCCTTTTTCTTTCATTAGGCGTAAAGCTTCTGTTAGATTCATACCTATCCCTACTTTATGCAGTTTTTTTCTTCTTCCATAAAATCGCACCGATTAAAATAAGAACTGCTATCATAACAATTGTACCACCTGGTGCTAGATCAAGTTGATACGAAGCAAACATTCCACCAATTACTGCAATTTCACCAAATAAAATGGAAAAGAAAATTGTTTGTTTAAATCCTTTAGCAATACGAATACTTGCTGCAACTGGTAACGTCATTAATGAGGATACGAGAAGAACACCTACTACACGCATTGATACTGCAATGACAAGAGCAACTAATATAATGAAGATAAAGTGAATCCATTTTGCCCTTAAACCAGTTGATACTGCGTATTCCTCATCAAATGATAATAAAAACAGCTCTTTATATAATAAAATAATTGTCGCAATAACAACAATTGCTACAATCCCAATAATAATTAAATCCGTACTCGTTACAGCACTTACACTACCAAATAAATAACTAAATAAGTCTGTGTTAAATCCATTTGCAAGTGAAATGAAAATAACTCCAATTCCCATTCCTGCTGAAAGAATAATCGGAATTGCTAATTCTTGATAATGCTTATATACAGTTCGTAACTTTTCAATTAGTAACGCTCCCCCAATCGAGAAAATCATCCCCATATATAGGGGATTTAAAAAGCCACCTGTAAAAATTGTTTTTTCAAGTAGTAAACTTGCTGCAATACCTGATAACGTCACGTGACTTAATGCATCTGCAATAAGAGATAAACGACGAATAACAACAAACACACCGATAAGCGGTGCAACAAGTCCAATTAAAATACCTGCATATAAAGAATTACGTAAAAAGTCATATTGTAAAAAATCTTGTATCATTATATCCTCCCGTGATGCTCATGCTCGTGTTTTAAACGATGGACATGATGTCCATATAAGACGGACATTTCTGCATCTTCTAACTCTCGGAACTCCTTTACATTCCCATGAAAATGTAAATGTTGGTTTAGACATGCAACATGTGTTACTTTCTCGGTAACAGCCCCCATATCATGAGTAACAAGAATTAATGTAATCCCAAGCCTTTTGTTTAAATCCTCTAATATCTCATAAAAACTTTCCACATTTTTCACATCAATCCCAACAGTAGGCTCGTCCAAAATAAGTAATTCAGGATCACTAACGAGCGCACGAGCAATAAATACACGTTGTTGTTGTCCACCAGAAAGCTCTCCAATATTGCGACCTTGAAATTCACTCATCCCTACATCAGCAATCGCCTTTTCTACCTTCGCCTTGTCGTCTTTCGTGAAAAAGCGAAAAAGACCTTTTTTCGAAACGAGCCCCATTGACACAACTTCAAAAACAGTTGCTGGAAAACCAGAGTTGAAACTATTTGCCTTTTGGGATACATAGCCAAGTTTGTTCCATTCTTTAAACTTCTTGCTATCAACACCAAACAAGCGAATACTCCCTTGTTTAGGCTTTAAAACGCCTAATAAACATTTTAGTAAAGTGGATTTCCCAGAACCATTTGGCCCAACTAAACCTAAAAAAGCTCCCTTCGGAACTTGCAAATTAATATTTTCTAACACATTTCGATCTTCATATCGAAACGTTAATCCTTCTATTTCCAATATATTATTCATAGCATCTCACCTATTTTAATTCAGAATGATTCCGATTTATATCTATTTGAATTATAGTACAGCTTATTATAGTTGTAAACCAATCTGCCTAAATTATATCTATTTTTTCAAGAAACCTTACTATTATAACAAAAAGCAGAGAAAAATTCTCTGCTTTCGAAAAATATTCCAAGTAACTTTTTAGTGGATAGCTGATTTAAACTTACCACCATTTGTTTCTTGTGTACTCATAATCGTAACAAATGCATTTTCATCAATTTCATGCACAATTGATTTTAACTTCGTCACTTCCAAACGCGTTACAACTGCATAAATAACTTCTTTTTCTTTATCCGTGTAACCACCTTTGGCTACAAGCTTTGTAGTTCCACGACCGAGACGATGCAAAATGGCATTTGATACTTCCTCATACTGATCTGATACAATTAAAACTGCTTTCGTTTCATCTAAACCTTGAATTACCGTATCAATTGTTTTGAATGCAATATAGTACGTCATAACAGAATACATAGCTTGTTCGACACCAAATACAAATGCTGCCCATGCAAAAACAAATAAGTTCACAAACATTACGAATTCACCAACAGAAAACGGTAATTTCTTCGTTAATAAAATCCCCATAATTTCTGTTCCGTCCATTGATCCGCCATGACGAATAACAAGTCCTACACCAAGCCCCAAAATAAGGCCACCAAAAACTGTTGCTAAAATGGGCTCAGTTGTAAATGGTGGAACAGCATGTAATGTCGATTCAATAAATGCTAAAGCTACAATCCCAAATGCTGAGGATAACATAAATGTTTTTCCGATTTGCTTATACCCAGAGTACATAAACGGAATGTTGAGGATAACAACTAAAGTAGAAAAACTTAACCACCAAATATTAGGAGTAAGATAATCTAATATAAGAGAAATACCAATAATTCCACCATCAATAATTTTATTTGGCATTAAGAATAATTCAATCGCTACCGCCGCGCACGCTGCCCCAAAAATAATCATTACTAAACGATAAATGAGATGGATAACGCTTTCTTTTCGATGTTGCTTTTGTTCCATAAGTCCTCCTTATATTCTTTTTCTGTAGTTTTGTCCTTACATTATAACATACGCTTCTTTTCCTCATGAAAAAAGAAACTCTATAAGAATATGTACAAGCTACGCACTCATATATTTCGATAGAAGAACGTATGAAGGAGGATAACTCGATGAATCTCATTAAACAAATTGTGAATAAAAAATTAAATCATATTTCTACAAAAGAGTTATTGAAATATAGTAAAGAATATGAAGTTTCAATTACAACTGCACAAGCTGATCAAATTGTTTTACTTATGAAAGGAAAGAATATTAACATTTATGATAATAATGAGCGACTAGAACTCTTAAAACAAATCGCAAAAGTAACTTCCCCTGCTACCGCGCAACAAGTAAACACTTTATTTCAGCAACTACTAAAATAAGGAGGGGATACCCCCCTCCTTATTGCGCTTTAATTTTTTCAAGAATCCCCTCATCAAAAGTACCGTTTTTCAGCATTTCGATTTCTAATTTATATGGTGGCTTCTTATCTTTTTTATCTTCACCTACATATGGTGTTTCAAGAATTTTTGGCACGTTCATTAACTGCGGATGATGTACAATATGATGCAATGCTTTATAACCGATATGACCAAAACCGATATTTTCGTGACGGTCCTTTCCGGCCCCACGCACATTTTTACTATCATTAATATGAAGCACTTGTAATCGATCTACACCAACAATCTTGTCAAATTCGTTCAATACACCGTCAAAATCATTTACAATATCATAACCCGCATCATGCGTATGACACGTATCAAAACATACAGATATCTTTTCATTATATTTTACACCATCAATAATCTTTGCAATTTCCTCAAAGCTACGACCACACTCTGTTCCTTTTCCAGCCATCGTCTCTAGCGCAATGTTAACCGTCTGTTCAGGCGTTATTACTTCATTAAGCCCTTTAATAATTTGTTGAATACCTGCATCTGCTCCAGCACCAACGTGCGCTCCTGGGTGAAGAACAATTTGTTTCGCAACACCTAATGCCGCTGTTCTTTCAATTTCCATGCGCAGGAAGTCTACACCTAATTGGAATGTTTCTGGCTTCGTCGTATTACCAACGTTAATAATATATGGTGCATGGACGATAATTTCCTCAATACCATTCAGTTCCATATGTTTACGTCCTGCTTCTATGTTCAATTCTTCAATTGGTTTTCTTCGTGTATTTTGCGGTGCACCTGTATAAATCATAAACGTCGTTGCACCGTATGAAACAGCCTCTTCACTTGCTGCTAATAACATTTTCTTACCACTCATTGAGACATGAGATCCAATCTTTAACATACAATCACCTCTTCAATATACAATAGTTATAATGATAGCATAATTTGTAGAAATATGTAGTGAATTGTTTGTTCACAAAAAACGCACTACACAAATTTATATGACTATTTAAACAGACTATACTCTTCATTTAAATGAACTGGATTAAGTGAAGCTTTAATCCATATTTTTCTACCCATATTGATTACGACTCTCACAAATAGCTGCAATAAAAAAAGATAAGGGAAATCCCTTATCTTTTTTTATTGCTATATTTTTTCTTCACTTTGTCACGTTCTGTTGCAAGTTTTCGCTTATAGTTTGGTTTTACTTTTTTCGGCTTTTTAACAACTTTTGTTGCCATAACATCTAGTCCATCATTTGGTTTTTTACGACTCTTACGACGACGACGGTCACCTAAATCCGCCCACTCATCTCCGCGTAAATCTACATGCTTAAATTCGATATGACGTTGTTTTTCCAAACTATCTAACGCTTCTTCATTTGCTGGATCATAAATTGTCACTGCAATCCCTGAATGACCCGCACGTGCAGTTCTTCCAACGCGGTGAACGAAGAAATCTAAATCTGATGGAAGTTCATAGTTAATAACATGGCTAATTCCTTCAATATCAATACCGCGTGCCGCTAAATCTGTTGCGACAATGTATTGGAACTCTAAATCACGAACTTGTTTCATCATTTTTTTACGATCACGTGGTGATAAATCACCGTGTATACGCCCTACTTTTAACCCACGTTCAGCTAATCCATCGGCTACTTCATCAGCCTTCTTCTTCGTGTTTGTAAACACAATTGCTAAGTACGGTTTAAATTGAAGTAGCATATTTTTCACTAATTCAATTTTATTACGGTGTCTTGAAGGCACAAGGTAATGCTCAATATTTCCTGCTGCAACTTGTTTCGGATTAATATGAATATGTTCTGGATTCTCCATATATTTCTTCAAAAATGGTTTTAATTTTTGAGGAATTGTTGCAGAGAAAACTAGCATTTGCAAGTTTTTAGGCATACGTGCTGCAATTTTATCTACATCTTGAATGAATCCCATATCAAGCATTAAATCCGCTTCATCGACAATAATAGTATCCGCTTTATAAACAAATAGCGCCTTTTCTTCTACTAAGTCTTTAATACGTCCTGGTGTTCCAACTACAATATGTGGTTGTTTTTTCAACTTTTCAATCGATCGTTGTTTATCAGTTCCACCAATTAAACAACGTGCTGTAATCATTTGATCTTCTGCACAGAACTTTGTTAATTTCACGATTTCTTCGTAAATTTGTTGTGCTAACTCACGAGTAGGAGCTGTAATAACAAGCTGTACTTCTTCACGACTTGGATTAATTCTGTTTAATGTAGGAAGTAAGTATGCATGTGTTTTCCCAGAACCTGTTTGGGATTGTCCAATTACACTTACACCTTTTTTCACGACCGGGAAAATTTTCTGTTGAATTCCTGTCGGCTCTGTAAAGCGTAGTTCACGAATTGCATCTATTAAAAATGGTTTAAAATCATACTGTGTAAAAGTTTGTTGTGTCATAAGTTACACCTTCTTTCTAAATTTCTACTGCGCGCACAAATCAGTCAAGTCTACATTATATCGAAATCTACAAGTAAAATCCATCTTTAGTTTAGGTTTTTACTTCAAAAACTAACCTTCTTCACTCTTATTGCATATTGTATGTGTATATACCTAACTGAAGAAAGGAGGATTTCTCACATGTTTCCAAAATCTCCCGTAAGGCAAATGTATCCGAATCCAGGCCAACAACCTTATACACCATACCCCATTCCACAACTACCACCGATGGCACAAAAAAAGAAAGGATTCCTTGCTAAACTCTTTAAAAAACACGATCCAACCGAACCTTTCATGCAAATGGTTCCGCCTTATCGACAAATAGAAGGACAGCCGCCAATGATGCACCAACAACAGCCACCCCAATATCAACAGCAATATCAACAGCAACAGCAATATCAACAGCAATACCAACAACAATACCAACAACAATACCAACAACAATACCCGCATCAATACTCACAGCAATATCAACCATACATGCAGCAGTATCCAGAGCAAATGATTCCCCCTCAAATGTATGAATCAAACGAAACGCGCGGCGGTACAGCCACTACAGCAGCATCTAGCAGCGGCATCGGCAGTTTTTTTTCGAATTTAATTTCGAATCCAACTAATATGATAAACAATATCGAAAAAGTATCACAAGTCGTTCAATCTGTAAGCCCTGTCGTCGAACAGTACGGTCCCATTATGCGTAACCTACCAAGCATTGTTAAAATCCTCACCTCTGGAAAAAGTACGGAAGAAGATCAAACTGAAGATCTAACAGAAAAGGTTGAGGTAGCAACTCCCCCTCCTCCACAAAAAAAAAGAAAAAGAAAAAAAATAGTGATTGAGCCAGCCATAGAAACAGAAGTACGAGAGGAGCCTGTTCAAAAAATAGCAACAAAACCCAAACTATATGTGTAACAATCCTTTGTTTTCTATCCTCTCCTCCTTTATAATGTAAAGGACTATGCACAAAAGTATCCCTTGTTTAGAAGGAGAGGATTACTCATATGAAAATTGTTAAAATTTCCCCTCGTGGTTATTGCTACGGTGTTGTCGATGCAATGGTAATTGCACGTAACGCTGCATTAGATAAATCATTACCGAGACCTATTTATATTTTAGGTATGATTGTTCACAATAAACATGTTACAGACGCTTTTGAAGAAGATGGAATCATTACGTTAGACGGACCAAGTCGCTTAGATATTTTAGATCAAATCGATTCTGGTACTGTTATATTTACTGCTCACGGTGTTTCTCCTGAAGTTAAACAACGTGCAAAAGAAAAAGGTTTAACGACAATCGATGCAACTTGTCCAGATGTTACAAAAACACATGACCTTATTGAAGCAAAAAAAGCTGAAGGATATCATGTCATTTATATCGGCAAAAAAAACCATCCAGAACCAGAAGGCGCGGTTGGTATTGCACCTGATATCGTTCACCTTATCGAAAGAGCGGATGATTTAGAAACATTAGAAATCCCAACGGATAAAATTTTAGTTACGAATCAAACAACGATGAGTCAATGGGATGTTCAACATTTAATGGAGGACATTCAGAAAAAATTTCCAACAGCAGAATTCCATAAGGAAATTTGTTTAGCAACTCAAGTTCGTCAAGAAGCTGTAGCTAAACAAGCGGATGTTGCAGATTTAACAATCGTTGTTGGTGATCCAAAAAGTAACAATTCGAATCGCTTAGCGCAAGTATCACAAGAAATTGCTGGTACGAAAGCTTACCGTGTTGCGGATGTAAGTGAAATTCAATTAGAATGGCTACAAGGTGTAGAAAACGTAGCTGTTACAGCAGGTGCTTCTACTCCAACACCAATTACAAAAGAGGTTATCGCTTTCTTAGATCAATATGACCCAATGAATCCGGCTACGTGGGAAAGAATTCGAAAAGTACCACTTCAAAAAATCTTACCTCGTGTAAAAGTGAAAAAAGAACAATAATAAAAACCGTTGCCTACATGAGCAACGGTTTTTATTATTCTTATACAAATGTGAATGGATCTGTATGTAACTGCGAAGCATGAATTTGTACATTGAATTTTTTCGCATCTACTTTTTCTTGCAGTTGCTTTTGCACAGCTTGCTTCATTACCTTTTCAACGTTATGTCCTGGATCAACTATATTTAAACCGAGCATCATCGCATCATGAGCGACATGATAATACATGTCACCTGTTACATATACATCTGCCCCTTTAAATTTCGCTTGGTTTATATATTTATTACCGTCCCCACCAAGTACAGCAACTTTACGCACTTTATCACCTAACTTGCCGACAACTCTTGCGCCCTTCACGTCTAATGATTGTTTCACATGTTCAGCAAACTGGCCAAGTGTCATTTCTTCTTGTAAATAGCCTATTTTTCCAAGCCCTAACGTTTCACCTTTATTATCAAGAGGATATACATCATATGCCACTTCTTCGTATGGATGAGCTGCCAACATCTCTTTCATAACTTTTCTTTGTAGTGAAGCTGGAATTATCGTTTCGATACGTACCTCTTCCACACGTTCTAACCGCCCAGTTTCCCCGATATAAGGATTTGTTCCCTCCTGAGGTACAAACGCGCCTGCTCCCTCACTACTGAACGTACAGTGGCTATAATTGCCGATATGACCCGCACCTGCGTCTCCTAATGCTTTACGAACCTCTTCTGCATGAGTTACTGGCACAAACACAACAATTTTTTTCATTTCTTCTGCGTATGTTGGAGCTAATACTTCTGTATTTTGTAATCCTAACGCATCAGCGAGTAAATCGTTTACTCCACCTTTAGCAACGTCTACATTTGTATGAGCGGCATAAACGGCAATATCATTCTTAATACACTTTTCAATAATTTTCCCATACGCTTTCTCTGTATGAATCGCTTTTAACGGATTAAAAATTAAAGGGTGATGCGCAATAATGACATTCGCTCCTAATTGAATTGCTTCATCTACAACCTCCTCCGTTACATCTAAAGCAATCAATACGTGCTGCACGGGTTTATTAAGCGCCCCGATCTGCAGGCCAATCTTATCCCCTTCCATCGCTAAATGCTTCGGGTACATACTTTCAAATAAAGAAATAACCTCATGGCCATTTGGAATTTTACTCATGATAAAATCTCCCCTATCATTTTCATTTTCGCTTCTACTTCTACACGTTTCGTTTTTGTCTCTTCAGAATCTGCTGCACGTTCTAATTGTTTTAAGATATTTTGGAAGTTTTTCAATTCTCCTTCCCACTTTTCAACAAAAGCCTCACCTTTTTCTTTTATTAAAAATGGACCCATAAATAATTCAGCTTGTTTATTATCCGAGTAAGGTGCTGCAATATTTCCTCGTTCCCCAACTAAAATTTCGTAAATTTTCCCGTCTTCTTTTACGATTTTCTCACGGATAAGCTCCCAGCCATTTTCAATAAACCATTCACGTATGTGATGTGCTGCAATGTTCGGCTGTAAAATTAAACGTGTTACACCTTCTAACTTTTCTTTACCACTTTCTAAAATGTCACGAATTAGTGCTCCACCCATACCAGCAACTGTAATTACATCTACTTCCCCTGGTGTAATTACTTCTAATCCATTCCCTTTACGAACGTCCACTTTATCTTGTAAGCCACTTTCAGCTACAGTTGCTTGCGCAGAACGAAACGGCCCATCTACAACTTCTCCTGCAACTGCTTTTGTAGCAATATTATTTATAATTGTATAACACGGTAAATACGCATGATCCGATCCAATATCAGCTACTGTAGATCCTACTGGAATCTCGCGCACAACTTCTTCTAATCGTTTTGAAAGCTTTACTTCATTCATGTATTTCCATTACTCCTTCTCTTGTCAGTCTGTCTCCATGATAATGAATTTATAGTAGTTGTTGCAAGCCCATAACAACAATTCCATTCTCTATTACTCATCGTATTTTAGAAAGTATAGAAAAACAAGCCTTTTGCAAAAGCAAAAGGCTTGTTTTATGGAACCTTATTTTTTCTTAGATAGCCAATCAGCTACTTTAGCCGCTTGATCAGCTGGAACTAAATTTGGCGGCATATTTCCTTTTCCTTTCGAAAGAATTTCTTTAATTTCATCCTTTGAAAGTTTTCCACCAATTTTTTGTAAATTAGGCCCTACCGCCCCTTGTAACTGATCGCCATGGCAGCTCGTACAGCTTTGCTTCACAATATCTTCTGGCTTTGATGCTGTTTGCGCTGGCTTCCCGCCATTTTTTGTATCAGCTAACTCTTTAGATTTATTTAGCCCCTGAAATGAAAATACAAACATAACGATAATACCTAATGCTGCAATAAGAGCGAACGGAATCAGCGGATTACGTTTCATATCTCTTCTCCCCCCTCTATACCCCTAAATAGTTAGATGATTCAGTCATTTCCATTGTACTTGAAAACGCTCTATCCGAAAAGAGTAAACTATCACTTGTTGAAAATATTACATAAATTCAGTTTATTGTTTTTTATTGTTATATCGCTTATTATTTCGATAATTATTAACGTTTCTCATCATATTTTTCGCTTTTCTACATATTTTTTTGTATAGAATAAACAAAATTAATCGAAAAATCGAAAAATGAGCATTTGCAAATCAAAAGACAATTCTGTAAAATAAATTACAAGAAATTGTAATCGTTGCCGATAGCTAAATTTTAACAAAATTTAACAAAACAAAAAAGTTTACTTCACAAAAGTGAAGTAAACTTAAAGTTAGCCTATTCTAAGAAATCCTTAAGACGCTTACTACGACTTGGATGTCTTAATTTGCGAAGTGCTTTCGCTTCAATTTGACGGATACGTTCTCTCGTTACGCCGAATACTTTCCCAACTTCTTCAAGCGTACGAGTTCGTCCATCATCTAAACCGAAACGAAGACGTAGAACATTTTCTTCACGATCTGTTAGTGTATCTAACACATCTTCTAATTGTTCTTTTAGCAATTCATACGCTGCATGGTCCGCAGGCGATGTTGCTTCTTGGTCTTCAATAAAGTCACCTAAATGGGAGTCGTCTTCTTCACCAATTGGTGTTTCAAGAGAAACTGGCTCCTGTGCAATTTTTAAGATTTCGCGTACTTTTTCTGGCGCAAGATCCATTTCTTCACCAATCTCTTCAGGAGATGGTTCGCGTCCTAAATCTTGTAACAATTGACGTTGTACACGAATTAACTTATTAATCGTTTCAACCATATGAACTGGAATACGAATTGTTCGCGCTTGGTCTGCAATCGCACGTGTAATTGCTTGGCGAATCCACCAAGTTGCATACGTACTAAATTTGAAACCTTTACGATAATCGAACTTTTCAACCGCTTTAATTAGACCCATATTTCCTTCTTGGATTAAGTCTAAGAAAAGCATACCACGGCCCACGTAACGCTTTGCAATACTTACTACAAGACGTAAGTTCGCTTCCGCAAGACGGCGTTTTGCTTCTTCATCGCCTTCTTCAATACGCGTCGCAAGTCGAATTTCTTCTTCAGCGGATAGTAAGTCAACGCGACCAATTTCTTTTAAGTACATACGAACAGGATCATTGATTTTCACACCTGGTGGCACACTTAAATCATTAAGGTCGAATTCTTCTTCCGTTTTTGTAATTTGGCGATTATTAGGACCTTCTTCGTTGTCGTTATCGCCAACTAAGTCAATCCCTTGTTCACCTAAATATTCATAGTATTCATCCATTTGATCGGATTCAATTTCAAATCCATTCATGCGTTCTGCGATCTCTTCATATGTAAGAACGCCACGTTTTTTTCCGACCTCAGTGAGTTGTTCTTTCACTTGCTCAAGGGTCATTTCAGTTTCAATTTGTTTAGAACGAGCTGGTTTGTCAGCCATCTGTTCCCCTCCTTACGCGAGATACAAACATTCATTATACTAAATCTTTACCAAAAAAGCTATTTTCTCGCTTTTTGATTTTGTAAATATGCTACATAATATTTAGCAGCCTCTACAGGATCTGTTTTTTCCATCTGTTTTACTTTAAAGATGATTTCCATCTTTACAAGTTTTTCCTTATGACGTCTAAGCGTCTCTAAATGGCCTTGTAACACTTCTTCTGTGTATTCTGGATTAATAAATTCATCCGTCGAAATATCAGTGATAATGTTTTTCAACTTTTCATCAGAGAGCCAACTTAAAAATGTTCCGACTGAAGGTTCATTTCCCTTTTCATAATATGCGTATAGTTCATATAAAATCCCTTTATGTTCTTCTGTATGAAAATCTTCTATATGGGATTCCATGCGAACGGCTACTTCTGCACTTTGCAACATATGATAAATAATTTCTCTTTCTGCCCTTTCAAAACCTGTTAACTTCGGTTTTGTTTGAACAACTTGAGACGGCTTAGAAACCTGCTTTATTTGTTTTTGCTGTACCTTTTGTTCTTTGCGATATTGGTGCAATTGATTCAAAAGTGTTTCCATTGAATAAGAAAACTCTTGCGATAACGACTTCAAATATGATTCTGCCTGCATCGCGTCTTGTAACAACGACAACTCTTTTAAAACACTTTTCACATATTCTTCTTTGCCAGACTCATCTTGCAAATTTTTCCCTAAACGCAAATAATTTATTTTAAAACCAACAAAACTTATACTTGATTTCACAAGATTTTCAAAAGCGGTTGTCCCATATTGTTGCACATATTCATCAGGATCAAGCTTATCTGGCAAGGATGTGACTTTCACTTGGCAACCAACTTTTAACAGTAATTGCCCTGCTTTCATCGTCGCTTCTCGTCCTGCTTTATCACCATCATAGCAAAGAACAACAGTTTCAACGTTACGTCGCAGAAGTTTTGCTTGTTCTTCAGTTAAAGCTGTTCCCATTGTCGCAACAGCTTCTTCCACACCACTCTTTACCGCAGCTAGTACATCGGCATACCCTTCAAAAAGGACTACTTGCCCACGCTTTCTAATAAACGGCCTTGCTTGGTGGAAGTTATACAACAATTTACTTTTGTGAAAAATCGGTGTTTCAGGGCTATTTAAATATTTCGGAGTGTCATCTCCTAAAGCCCTTCCACTAAACGCTATCACCTTACCTTGTAACGTATGGATTGGAAACATAACTCTTCCACGGAAGCGATCATAATGACTACCATCCTTCTCACTTCTTATTAGAAGACCGGCTTGTTCCATACTAGACAGCGATAAACCTCTTTTTTGTAAAATTTTCGTTGCAGCATCCCAAGCAAGTGATGCATAACCAATTTCAAACTTCTCAATCATCTCTTTCGTAATACCACGGTTTAATAAATATGAAAGTGCTTCATTTCCCTCTTCTGTATTTACTAATAAATGATGATAATACTTTTTCAAAAGTTCGTGAGCCTGTTGCATGATGACAGTGTCATCAGATATGTCTTCTTGTTGTACTTGCCCTGATGTATACTCTGCAACCGCAATTCCATTTCTTTCACCTAACTTTTGAACAGCCTCGGTAAAAGCAAGTCCTTCCATTTTCATTAGAAAGGAAAATACATTTCCACCTTCTCCACATCCGAAGCAATGAAAAATTTGCTTATCAGATGAAACAGAGAATGAAGGAGAATTCTCACCATGAAATGGACAAAGGCCGAAATAGTTACGTCCCTGCTTTCTAAGTTGAACGTATTCACCAATCACTTCTACAATATCGGATGACGTCCGAATCTGTTCAACAACTTCTTCGGGAATTCTGTTGCCCATAACTCCATCTCCGTGTCGTATTTTGTATTCGATATAAATTAAAAAATTCCTTTATAATTCGACAATATTTTTTCTAAACTTGTTAGAAAGTATTGTCGATCACATTGTGTAAACGACTTCGGACCTCTTATATAGGCCCTTTGTCTGCGTAACTTCGCAGATACATACTACTATATAAAATTGTATTCATATGCTCATCTATTACAAATGCACCTCTTGAAGACAATACATATACACCTTTTTTACAAGAAGACTAGCAAGCCTCATATACTGTATGATCATGAGATCTGTTACCTTTGCAAGTTGATAGATATAAATCAACTTCATCTTGTCCAGAATCTACATAAATCCAATTGCCTTGCTGTTTTCTTGAACGATGAGTATACGATGCGACAAACACAATTTCGACATGAAATTCAGTTCCAACTTGCACAATCTCATCCTTCACGGGATATGCATCTGCATCAACTAATACGTTATTGATGTTTTGCATATTTCTGTATTCTACATCCCTTCTGTGAATCCTTCCATAATGTGCGTTTTCTTGTATAGATTTTGTCGATTTAATGTAATTACATGTCTTTTTTGTAAATCCTATCCCTAGTTTATTCTGAAAAATTAAAGTCTAAACGTAAAATATAGGTTTTTATCACAATTTTTTATTATAATATATTTTCTTCAACTACGCTACATATCCCTTTATTTTTTCATCTTCTACTTTAGGATAACTAAACCATGCTTTTCACATAATAAAAAAACAGAAGAATATAAGTATAACCACTCCGCTATAATCTATTACTAATCCAACAAGTATCGTATTTCATATGAGCGAAAAAAGCACATTCACCTTCGGTAAATGTGCTAAAACATTTTTTGGTTTTGCACTGCATTCACAATAATATTTGCTGTTTCTTCAATCGCTTTATTCGATACATCAATTACTTGACAATTTATTTTACTAATTACTGCTTCAAAGTGATCAATCTCTTCTTGAATACGATTAATATTGGCATATGTTGCGCCGTCACTTAATCCAAGTGATTTTAATCGTTCTTTTCGAATATGATTTAACTTATCCGGTGTAATTTTCAAACCGAAACATTTCTCTTTTGCCACTTGATATAATTCCTCAGGTGGATCCACTTCTGGTACAAGCGGCACATTGGCAACTTTCAACCGTTTGTTATGAGCTAAGTATTGAGAAAGTGGTGTTTTTGATGTACGTGAAATTCCAATTAACACGATATCCGCTTTTAAAATACCTCGTGCATCTCTACCATCATCGTACTTTACAGCAAACTCAATTGCTTCAATCTTTTTAAAGTACTCTTCATCTAATCTACGAACAACACCCGGCTCATATCTCGGCACTTGCCCTGTAATTTCTTCAATTTGATCGATAAGAGGTCCGATAATATCGTATGCCTCTACCCCTTCTTTTGCAGCCTCTTTCACTAAATACTGGCGCATTTCCGGCTTTACTAACGTAAAACAAATAAGCGCTTGATTACTCTTAGCAATCGAAATCACTTCTTTTAATGTCCCTGTATCTTCTACATACGGTACACGTCTAATATCAGGAGCAAATGGGAATTGCCCCATTGCTGCTCGAACAACTAAATCAGCCGTTTCTCCTACAGAGTCAGATACGACATATACGATTTTATTATCCATTACATTACCTCACTTTAAACAAATTACACTTATTCGTTATTTACTAGGTTTACAAACGCACGTGTAATATTTGTTTTTGTAATTCGTCCAATTACTTCTAAACCTTGCTTCGTATCTTTCACAACCGGCATCGCATCAATCTGTCTTTCTATTAATTCCATCGCAATATCATATAAAGAATCTTCTCTACGACACATGGCAATGTTTGGCATCCTTGTCATGATAATATTAACCGGAAGAGAGGTTAAATCCTGCTTCCCTAAGCTAGCTCTTAATAGATCTTTTCGAGACACAACACCAACTAATAGTGTAGATTGATCTACAACAAACAATGTACCAACATCCTCTAAAAACATCGTACAAATTGCATCGTATACTGATACATTTTTATCAATTACAGCCGGTCTAGATTGATAATCTTGCACTTTAATTTTCTTAACAGCTTCAGATAATAGCTGCCCCCCAGTTTTCCCCGTATAAAAATAACCTACGCGTGGACGCGCTTCTAAATAACCAGCCATCGTTAAAATTGCTAAGTCTGGTCTTAGCGTTGCACGTGTTAAACCCAATTGCGCAGCAATTGACTCCCCTGTAATAGGACCGTGATCTTTTACAATCTGAATGATATGTTCTTGCCGTTTATTCAGCTCTATGATAATCACCACCTTTAATGCACAACGAAAAAAGTTATACTATCTCTTAAATATTATATACTAAATATGCTATTCGAAAAAGAAAGTATGTAAAAAGGACCGTATACGGCCCCAAATTATATTTGAAACTTATCAAGTTGCTCTAGGAAACGTCTTGATTTCAAATAAATTCCGCAATATTCATCATAATATGTATTCAATACTAAGCGCATTTGTTTTTTTGTGCTATCCTTCACTGATACATTGCCGAGCCTATGTAAATCGAAATGGAAGAAAAGACGTAACAATTTATGTACAGCTTCTCCCACCGGTATACGATACGGATCTTGCTCCGCATGACGTGAGCACAGAAAACCGCCTTCCCTGACAGAGAAGGCGACAAAATCTGTTTCTTGATGACAAATCGCACATGTATCAAAATACGGGCGCATCCCTAATACCGGAAGCATTTTCGTTTGATAAATTAATGATAATACTTCTGGATCAACACCCTCACACATATAATGCAACGTTTGATATAACATTTCAAATAAGTACGGATTATGTTTTTTATCTTCTGTTGCTTTATCAGTTAACTCAACAACAAATGATGCATAAGCAGTTAAAAATATATCCTCGCGAATTTCTTTCATAGTTGAAATAATCTCGCCTTGTTGCAAAGTTCCAAGCCCAGATCCCACTTGAATAAGAAAATGCCCATGTGTCATAAGTTGCGAAACAGATGCTAACCGACTTTTCGGTTTTTTCGCTCCTCTTGCCATTGCACTTATCTTACCGAATTCTCTTGAGAATATTGTAACAATCTTATTCGTTTCTCCGTAATCTGTCGTACGGATAACGATGCCCTCAACTTTTTGAAACATGTTCGTCACCATCCAAGGTTTGAACAAAACGGGTCAAGAAATTGGAGAGTCTAGATGCGCTAGCTCCTCATCATGTTGATCCATCTCATCGTTTACGTCTTTTTCCATCTCTTTTAAAAGCAAATACGTTTCAATGCTTCCTGTTTTGGAGAAAAACTTCCAGGTAAAATCTAGCATAAGAATCCACCTTTCTCAATAAGCGTAGCCTATAAACCAATTTCCTTTGTTATTAAATTGACCCATTTTGTCCATTTTCATGTGAGAAAAATTTTTCCTAATTTATTAAAGTTTACAAAAACCAATAATCAGCGGATGAGCAAACATCCACTGATTACAGCCTTACTTTATTTTAGTACTCGTCTTCGCGGAAACCAAGATCACGAAGCTGAGACATCTTATTGCGCCAATCTTTTTGTACTTTTACCCATACCTCTAAAAATACTTTAGAACCAAGAAGTGCTTCAATATCAAAACGAGCTCGTTTCCCGACTTCTTTTAACATCTTCCCTTGTTTCCCAATAATAATTCCTTTTTGTGACGCACGTTCAACAACAATCGTTGCATTTATATAAACTGCACCGCCCTCACGCTTCTGAATTGCATCAATAACAACCGCTACAGAATGTGGCACTTCTTCACGTGTTAAATGTAGTACTTTTTCACGAATAAGCTCTGCAATAATAAATCGCTCCGGATGATCCGTTACTTGATTATCTGGGTAGTATTGCGGTCCTTCTGGTAAATATTTTTTAATTGCTCCAATTAACGCTTCTACATTATTACCGTCTAATGCAGAAATTGGTACAATTTCTGCAAACTCATGTAGTTTACGATATTGATCAATTAACTCTAATAATTGCTCTGGATGAACTTGGTCAATTTTATTAATTACCAAAAATACCGGTTGTTTCGTTTCTTGTAATTTCTCAATAATGAATTCCTCACCACGACCAAATCCTTCAGTTGCATTGACCATAAACAGCACAATATCAACTTCTTTCAATGTCGTTTGAGCCATCTTCACCATGAAGTCACCTAGTTTATGTTTCGGTTTATGTATTCCTGGTGTATCAATGAAAATTACTTGTGAATCATTTTCTGTATATACGCCTTGAATTTTATTACGAGTCGTTTGTGGCTTGTCACTCATAATGGCAATTTTTTGGCCGATAATACGATTTAAAAATGTAGATTTCCCAACATTCGGTCTGCCAATAATAGAGACAAAACCTGATTTATAACCTTTTCTATTCATGTAAATCCTCCGCTAAAAATGCTCCTGGTAACAATTCTCCGACTGTCGTCTCTTGAACGTCACCATGTAAATTTGATAGGTATACTTTCGTATCCTGTTTACATAATTCTACCATAACTTGTCGACATGCTCCACAAGGAGGTACTGGGCGTTTTGTATCTGCTACAACCGCAATAGCTACAAACTCTTTATCCCCTTCAGAAACTGCCTTAAATAAAGCAGTTCTTTCTGCACAGTTGCATAAGCCATATGATGCATTCTCAACATTACAGCCACGATATACTTTTCCATCGTGCGTTAATAATGCTGCACCTACTTGAAATTTTGAATATGGTACGTACGCTTGTTTACGCGCTTCGATTGCTTCTTGAATTAATTGTTTACTATTCATATCCCGCATCCTTCCTGTTCACAGCTGTGAATAGATACACTCTCTCACTAAAGGCCTTTATAGCACTTCCTAGGCTTAATAAAAGCTTCGGAATGCAACTATACCACATACGGTACAAAGATAATAGCACCAATTATAACGGCTATAACTGCAAAGAGTAAAACCGCTCCTGCTGCGACATCCTTTGCAATTTTCGCAAATGGATGTATATCAGCAGTCACTAAGTCTACTGTTTTTTCCACAGCCGTATTTACCATCTCTAAACCCATTACAATCCCTATCACAATAAGTAATACCACCCACTCTATTTTCGTAATATGGAAATAAAAGCCGCAGCATATAACAATGACTGCGGCTAAATAATGAATTCTCATATTTCTTTCATGACGAAGACAAAAGAATATACCAGCTATAGCATATCCAAAACTATCTAAAAGTTTTCCTTTTTTCATCGTCCTAATCCAAATGCTTCTAAAATTTCTTTTTGTCTTCCAAACATTTCTTTTTCATCTTCTTCTGTCATGTGATCATAACCAAGCAAATGTAAAAAGCCATGTAACGCTAAAAACCCAAGTTCCCTATCAAAAGAGTGTCCATATTCTTCAGCTTGCTCTTTCGCTCTTGGAATAGAAATAATAAGATCTCCTAACATACGCGGCATCTCCGCACCGACAATTTCCATTTCACCTTCTCCCATTTCTTCCATAGCGAAAGAAATAACATCCGTAGGCTGATCCTTATCTCGGTAATCACGGTTTATTTCACGAATACGTTCATTATCTACAAACGTAACCGATAATTCTGCCCCTTCTTCTATGTTTTCCATTTGAGCCGCTTTCTCTACCAGCTCTCGAATCAAACTTATATAATCGTCTTTCACTTCTTCTGTTTCATCAATAAAATCAATTAATAAACTCATTCTTTCTCCTTCTCTTCCGGTAGTTCCGGATATGTAATACGCGAATGGAAAATACCATTTAACGTCTCGCATAACGTTTTTCCAACGATTTGTAGCTCTTTAAATGTCAAATCACATTCACTAAATTGTCCATCTTGCAAACGATCTTTAATAATACTTTGCACTAAATTATTAATTTGATCTGGCGTTGGATGATTCATAGAACGCACCGCGGCCTCTACACTATCAGCAATACCAACAATCGCCGACTCTTTAGAAGTTGCTTTGGATCCTGGATAACGGAACATCTCTTCTGTATATTTTTCTTTATCTTCTTTAATCGCCTTATAGTAAAAATATTTAAGTAACGTTGTACCATGATGTTGTCCAGCAATATCAATAATTTCTTGCGGAATATGGTACTCTTCTAGCATCCTCACCCCGTCCGTTACATGAGCGATAATAATATCTTTACTCGTTACAGGGGCGAGTTTATCATGTGGGTTTTCAATCCCCATCTGATTTTCAATAAAGAACTGTGGTTGTACCGTTTTTCCTACATCATGATAATACGCCCCTACACGGGCTAATACACCATTTGCCCCGACTGCTTCACAAGCAGCTTCAGAAAGATTCGCTACCATTACACTATGGTGATATGTCCCTGGCGCTTCTAGCAAAATCTTACGCAAAAGCGGATGATTTGGACTTGATAGTTCCATAAGCTTCATACTTGATACAATGCCAAGTCCACTCTCTAAATATGGTAAAATCCCCATAGCTAACACCGAAGAGATAATCCCTGAAACAGAAGCCATCAATAATTGTGTACCAATTTCAAGAGGCGAAAAATTCCCATTACGCAACAATAATAACGCTGCCAATACGACCACATTTAACACAGAAACGAGTATACCCGCTTGTAAAATCATCGTACGACGATTTTTTTCTCTCAAGAAAATACTAACTGATAGTGAACTTAGTAACACATAGATCCCCACACTATAATTCAGGGTGCTCGTTACTCCTTCATTAAACATAATGCTTCCGCATACAGAAAAAATCATGCTTGTTAAAAAAACAAATCGATCACCAATCATTAGTTTTACAAGTATTGTTCCCATTGCAACTGGAACGACATACGCGATCCCTGCATATTCAAGCTTTTGGAACAAGCTAATGATTTTCATTAAAACGATCGTGATCGACAAAATGGTAATGTACGCTAAAATATACGGTCTATCTTCCCTTTTCCGTTGTAAAAATACTTCAAATTGCTTATGCATAAAGTACAATAGCACACCAATGAGTACCGCTAATCCAACATAGGGTTGAAAACTGTTCCCTTTTTCTAACAGACCAACTAATTTCAACTGATTGTACATATCACTTGAAATCGTTTCACCTTCTCTAACAAGGACTTGCCCTTGAAGAATATAAACAGGTGGAACTAAATCTTCTTCCGCTTTTCTCTTCTCTTTTGTTAAGGTCGGATCATAAAAATAGTTTGCAGAAATCGCATATTTCCCTAACGCCTTAATAGATTCCTTTAAACCATTATCAACATTAACACTATTCATCTCACTTACATATCGTTCCTTCGCATCCTTCAATTCGTCCATTTTAATATGCTCAGTCATGATACTATTAATAGCTGTAACTGCTGCATCTTTTGCTAATACTAATTGGTTCGAATCTGCATTAATTAAGTTTAGTAAGTTTAAATCAGATAATTCTTTCGTTAAATCAGTAGGCAATTTTTTTTTCAACTTGTCCACTTTTTCAGCATCAGTAATCTTTTTTTGCTCATCCGGCCCAACCGCTTTAATCTCTTGTATCACTTCATCTACTTTAGCAAAGACGTCATTCACAATATCCACTTTATTTTGTTTATACTCACTTTTATATGTATATTGATCTTCAACTTTTGTAGCGGCTTCTTTTTTCTTTTTGTCCGTTGTAACTTTATCTTCAATTTTAATAGGAGAATGGATTGTTTTTTTCGCAATAGAATATGTTGTAACATCTAATTGCTCTGGTTTTACATTATTCATAAGTGCAAAAAACAGCACTGCTCCTAATAAAACGTAAGAAATCCAACTTAGTTTTTTCGAATGTTGTAAATTACGAAACCACTTAGAAATTTCTTGAGATCTTGACATGATTTCAATACCTTCTCCTCTCCAGAAATAAAGTGAAACTATTTATAGCTTTCGTTTCTTCTAACAAGCGACACTTTTAGAATCATACGTCATTTATCGCTTATACTCTTCTTCTTTCATGATAGTAAAAAAATTGCTATTCGCCAACCTTATCATACAAAAAGAAATGATCCTGACAAATAGGATCATTCCATTTTATCATACGCCTCAATAATACGTTGCACTAACGGATGTCTCACAACGTCGCTTTGCTCTAATGTAATGAACGAAAGTCCTGATACACCAGATAAAACATTTGTAGCAATAGAAAGACCTGATTTTGCCCCTTTTGGCAAATCTACCTGCGAAGGATCCCCTGTTATAACCATTTTAGAACTAAAACCTAATCTTGTTAAAAACATTTTTATTTGGACACCAGTTGTATTTTGCGCTTCATCTAAAATAACAAATGAATCATCAAGCGTACGCCCTCTCATATAAGCAAGAGGCGCGATTTCAATTACACCTCGCTCCATCATACGCTGCGTATATTCTTGTCCAAGAATATCGTGCAGTGCATCATACAATGGACGTAAATATGGATCTACCTTCTCTTTTAAATCCCCTGGTAAAAAACCTAAACTCTCTCCAGCTTCTACAGCAGGCCTTGTTAGAATAATTTTCTTTACATACCCTTGTTTTAACGCTCTTACAGCCATTACTACAGCTAAGTACGTTTTTCCAGTTCCAGCAGGTCCTATCCCAAATACAATATCATTCTTCTTCATCGCATGAATATATCGTCTTTGTCCCATTGTTTTTACACGAATAGATTTACCCTTTGCCGTTTTAAAAATTTCTTCTTCATATAACTCTTCAAATTGAGCAATTTTCCCTTGTTTTGCGAGCTGAATTGCATACGCAACATCTCTTTCTGTAATGGATACACTTTTACGAATAACAACAAGTAATTGCTGTAAGATTTTTTCTACGAGTGTCACGTTTTCATCTGCCCCAGACACATGAACTGTTTCACCTCTAGTTACGATAGATACATTAAGTTCTCGTTCCATTACTTTTAAATGAGCATCATTGACTCCAAAAAGAGCGATTGCTTCGTTAGTATTTTCCAATTGTTGGTTCATTTCTACTAATTGTTCTGCCATTACTCAGTCTCCTTGAATATCGGATTCGGATATCGGTTGTGACTCTGCAATATTTTCAATTACAGTATAATGCAATGTAACTTTTAGTTGATCCGCCTCAACCTCTTTACTCAAAATCTTATCACTTACAATCATAGCATGTTCATCCAATTTTTTCTTTAGTTCTTTTTCAGCCATCTCTTTCGCTACTTTCAATGCCTGTTTTTCTGTGTATTCTCGATTCGCTTCTTCCTCTTCTCGTACAATATCTTTTTCATATGCAATCGGTAATGTAAAACCAAATAATTTCACATCATGTTTTACATGTTCAGTACGAGAGCGTTTATACTTATCATGTTGAAATCCCCATATTTTTATTTTTGCACTCCCAAACTTAAGAAAGTATTCATTATACGCATTACCAGTATACACTTGAAATTGTGTTTTCAGCGGCACACTCACCTCGGATGTATACCAAGTTTCTCCATATACAATACCTTTCGCCGAAACAACTGACGGGTTTTCCTCATTACCATATATACCTGATACAAGAAGTTGTCCTTTTTCAACATGGTCATTTTTCATAACGACTGGTTTTCCAACCTCTACAAACGTTTTTGTAATAATTGCTTCTTTTTTTGCCACTAAATTTTGTGGATGCTGTTCCTTTTCTTTTTTCGGCTCGTTTTTTTCCACAATTTTAAAATGATAGGTGGTCCCTCTTACTTCCAGCCCCGCCCAAGTAATCGCATTAATATTGTCCGTCAAATGGCGTTGCACATCTTCTACACTAGGCATTTGAAACTGTAGTTTTCCTTTCTTAATACCCATTTTATCCAATTCTTTCATCAATATATATTCTGTTTCAGGTTTCGCTCCTGTAATCTCAATTTTCCAAACCATATTTGACATTGCAATCATACCAAAAAAGAAAATTAAAAAACCGATTAAAAACCCACTATTTTTAATTAAACGCTTATTCCAAAAAGGAAAACCGTAGCGTCCAATGAAATATAATTTGCATTCATTTTTTCTATAAATTGGTTTTAATTTTTTCACATCGCGTAACAACATACAAAAAACTAACGTTTCATCAGCAATCTTCTTAACATCCCAAACTAATAATTTTCTACGTACGCATTCATTAACGAACCGTTCCGCTCCTCTACCTTCAATTCGTACTTTTACATATCCAAGCCACTTTATAAACCATTTATTTTTCATCTACTACCTCCACTACCTTTCCCAAAAGTAGACATACTACTTTTCACTTTAATTAGCAAAATAGCTCGTACGAAAATGATATAAAGAGTTTTACTGCCCATAAATAGCGAGATAACTGAATAGTAAGGTCGAATCACGAGAATAAAGAAGAAAAACTTCACATACGGAAGTTTCCCTCACTCTTTTTGCTTTTCACTTTCTAAAAACATCACTTGCTCAATGATCCCTTCAAGCAAAAGCTCCTCTGGAAGGATTGTTTTAATAACGAAGGATTGCCCCTTAATTAATAATTGACCATGTTTTAGCAACAATCTTACTTCTTTATCTGAAAACACTAATAAACCTTGATGATTTTCTATATAGATATGCACTTGCCCAACAAGCGTGATCCGAGGTAGATCCATTAGCACATCCACTGGCAGGTCTATTTGCTTCGTTAACCAATTCTTCATTTGTTCTAATTTTTTCATCTTAAAAGACCTCCTCTCATCCCATATGTATGAAAAAAGAGCTTGTAATATCACGTCCAAACTGAAAAAAAGCATAAAAAAACGTCTCATACGAAATGAGACGTTTTTTTATGCTAATAGCTGGATAACCAGCTTATTCACAAGTGATCCGTCTGTTTTACCTTTTACTTTCGGCATAACAGCAGTCATCACCTTACCCATATCTGCTTTTGATGTCGCACCAACTTCAGAAATAACTTGCTTGATTACATCAATCAGGTCTTCTTCAGTTAATTGCTCCGGCAAATATGCGCTTAAAATCTGAATTTCACTTTGCAGTTTATCAACAAGGTCTTCACGACCAGCTTTTTTAAATTCAAGGAGGGAGTCCTTATACTGTTTTACTTCACGAGCTAAAACTGTTAATTCCTCTTCTTCTGTAAGAGTATGTTGCAGTTTAATACCTTCATTTTGTAAAGCAGCCTTAACCATACGAATAACGGTTAATTTTTCTTTTTGTTTATTCTTCATCGCTTGTTTCATATCATCGTTTAAACGACCGAGAAGACTCATAACTTACACCCTCTCTTAGAATTTACGCTTTCTTGCCGCTTCAGATTTCTTCTTACGTTTTACACTTGGTTTTTCATAAAACTCGCGCTTTCTTGCTTCAGCAAGTGTACCAGTTTTAGAAACCGATCTTTTAAAACGGCGAAGTGCATCCTCCAAAGACTCGTTTTTACGAACGACTGTTTTTGACATTCTCTTTCCCTCCCTCCGAAACATCACACTTACATACTAACTTCAGCATGCAAAAAGAAACACTTCTTCAGCATGTCTTTTACGATTATAATACATTTTATCACTTCAGGTCAACTATTTGACCGAATAAAAGAGGAATAGATGCTCTTCCTTTTTTAAAGCTATGCAAATAGCTATCATCCTTTTCCACTGAAAACAACTATATTTTTATCATTGTACCTTTTCAACACTTAACTTTTCCATGAAAAAAGAAAGCATGCAAACCGTTTCCGTTTGCATGCTTTTTTTTACGCGCTCGCTGATTCTTTTTTCACATCATCTTCAATAACACGAACAAATTGCGCTTCGTTATATGGATAACCAGCTTTCGTAATTTTCACTTTCACTAGCTTACCAATTAATTCTTCTGACCCTTCAAAGACAATTTTCAAATAGTTATCTGTATAACCTACATATAACCCTTCACGATCGCCATCTTTAAATTGCTCTTCCGGGATAATTTCAAGTACTTCTCCTTCAAACTGTGAAGCATACTCTTTCGCTAATTGATTAGATAGTTCAATTAGACGGTGAACACGATCATTCTTCACATCTTCAGGAACTTGATCTTCCATACGCGCTGCAGGTGTTCCCGTACGTTTTGAATAAGGGAATACGTGTAACTCAGAGAAGCGATTCTCTTTAATGAAATTGTACGTTTCCATAAATTCTTCTTCTGTTTCACCTGGGAAGCCAACAATTACGTCTGATGTAATCGCAAGACCTGGTAACGCTTCTTTCAAACGATCTAAACGCTCTTGGAAAAATTCCATTGTATACTTACGACGCATACGTTTTAATACAGTATTAGATCCTGATTGCAACGGAATGTGCAAGTGGCGTACAACTACTTCAGATTTGTCTAACACTTCAATTACTTCATCTGAAATTTGACTCGCTTCAATAGAAGAAATACGAAGACGTTTTAATCCACCTACTTCTGCTTCCATATCACGAAGTAATCCAGCTAAGTTATAATCTTTAATATCTTCACCGTATCCACCTGTATGAATACCAGTTAATACGATTTCTTTATAGCCTGCATCCACTAATTGCTGCGCTTGTTTAATAACTTCTTTTCCATCACGAGAACGCATTAAACCACGCGCCCAAGGAATAATACAGAACGTACAGAAGTTATTACAACCTTCTTGTATTTTTAATGAAGCACGTGTACGATCCGTGAAATATGGTACATCAAGTTCTTCGTATACACGTGTTTTCATAATGTTACGGACAGCATTAATTGGTTGACGCTCTTTACGGAATTCTTCGATGTATCCTAACATCTTTTCACGATCTTGTGTACCAACTACAATATCTACACCTGGAATTGCCATAATTTCAGCTGGAGATGTTTGCGCATAACATCCCGTTACACAAATAACCGCATCTGGATTTTGACGCACAGCACGTCTAATTACTTGACGGCTTTTTTTATCTCCAGTATTTGTTACTGTACATGTATTAATAACATATACATCAGATTTCTTTTCATATTCAGTTCTTTCATAACCACCTTGTTTAAACAATTGCCAAATAGCTTCTGTTTCATAGTGGTTTACTTTACAACCTAACGTGTGGAACGCAACAGTTGACATTGATCATCACCCCATCAATTCAAAATGATAAGAAGCAGCACTTAACGCATAAAGCGGTGCCGTTTCCGTTCTTAAAATCCTTGGTCCTAAACTACATAGTACAAATTTATGTTCACGAAGCGCCGTAATCTCTTCCTCAGCTAAACCGCCTTCTGGGCCAAATACAATTAATAGCTTTTGACCTGGTTTCATTGTCGTTAAAGCTTTCGCAAAATTAGATTTCTCGCCTTGTTTTGCTTCTTCTTCATACGCAACAAGACAAACATCATACTCACCACTCATTGAAAGCAATTGCTTAAACGATGCTGGAGCATGTACTTCTGGAACTTCACTTCTATGCGATTGTTCCGCAGCTTCTTTCACAATTTTTCTTAAACGCTCAACTTTTTTATCAGCTTTTTTCGCATCCCATTTTACGATAGAGCGAGATGCTTGAAATGGTAAAAATGCGGCTGCCCCAAGCTCGGTTCCTTTTTGAAAAATTAACTCTAGCTTGTCTCCTTTTGGCAGTCCACTTGCAATCGTCACGAACACAGGAAGTTCACTTGATGCCTCTACCCATTCTACAATAGCTGTCTCAACAAATTCACTGGTAATTTCATCAATTGAACATACTGCTGTTTTTCCGTTTACACAGCAATAAATGTGATCACCAGCTGACATACGCATTACTCTCGCAATGTGATGTACATCATCACCTACAATGCGAATCTTTGCTTCACTTACATGTTTTTCTTCTACAAAATAACGTTGCATATAATCACCTTAGTAGAGTTTCGTTCCTTTCGTAAGTCAACACTTACGAAAAGAACGAAACGTTATCATTTTTCATATAACAAACGGCAAGTCCCTCACCTTATAGTGAGAGACTCCCCTTTTCATTATAAACTAAAATCTATATTACGCATTTCGTGCAATAATTGCTACCCAATCATCCATTCGTAATACTTCTTCAATTGTAAATCCAGCTTTTTCTAACGCCTCAGAAATTACTTTTTCTTTCGCTGCAATAATACCAGATGTAATGAATAATCCACCTGATTTTACAACTCGTGCTGCATCTTCAGGGAATAGAAGAATAATTTCTGCTAATAAATTCGCTACGATTAAATCAACAGGTCCTTCAATACCTTCTAAAAGACTATTTTGTCCAACAGATACGATATCATCTGTTTTATTTAAACGTACATTCATTTCCGCACTTTCCACTGCAACTGGATCTAAATCGTATGCTTGAACAGAAGACGCACCTAATTTTGCCGCTGCAATACTAAGTACACCTGAACCCGTTCCTACATCAATGACAGTATCACCTGATTGAACTGTTTTTTCTAAAGCACGAATACACATCGTTGTTGTTGGATGAGTTCCTGTACCAAACGCCATACCCGGGTCTAATTCAATGATTTTTTCATCCAGAGAAGATGGTGTGTATTCTTCCCATGTCGGTACGATTGTGAATGTATCAGAAATTTGTACTGGATGGTAATACTTTTTCCAAGCAGTAGCCCAATCTTCTTCATTGACTTCGTTAATGGTAATATTTCCAGTACCAATTTCAATGTCGTAAGATGGAAGCACATCAATAGATGATTTTACACCCGCAATCGTTTCCTGTAAAGAATCCGTTTGTGGGAAATATGCTTTTACTAATACACCCTCTGCCGGGTATTCATCTGGGTTCAATGCATAAATTTCACCATATTGTTGCTCGCGCTCTTTCGTCAACTCTGCTGGATCCTCAATTGCAACTCCACTAGCACCAGCTTCATGTAAAATATGAGAGACAGCTTCTACTGCTTCTTCTGTTGTATGAATACTAACTTCTGACCATTTCACAATTTACCAACTCCATTTTTTATTTCCATTATTCCCCTTTGAAAGCACGTTTAAGCTTTCCGAATAAACTATCATCCTGCTCTTCTTGCCCTGCAAATTCACGTAATAAATCTTTTTGATGTGAATTTAATTTTGTTGGTACAACAACACGAACGACTACATATTGATCTCCTTGACCGTATCCACGTACGTTTGGAGCACCTTTTCCTTTTAAGCGGAATTCTGTTCCTGTTTGTGTTCCTGCTGGAATTTTCAGCTTCACTTTCCCATGAACAGTAGGAACTTCTACTTCAGCACCAAGTGCCATTTGCGCAAATGTTAATGGCATTTCGCAAATAATATGATCACCTTCACGCTCGAAGAATTCATGATTTCTTACATGAACAACTACATATAAATCTCCTGCCGGTCCACCATTTACGCCCGCTTCACCTTTTCCAGATACACGAATTTGTTGGCCATTATCAATACCAGCTGGAATCTTAACGTTAATTTTTTTACGCTTACGTACTTTACCTGAACCGTGACATGTCGTACATTTTTCTTTAATCATTTGACCAGTTCCTGAACAATGACCACAAGCTTGACGGTTTACAATACGACCAAACGGTGTATTTTGTTCTACACTTACTTGACCTGATCCTGAACAATGTTTACATGTTTCTTTTGAAGTTCCTGGTTTTGCCCCGCTACCTTTACAAGTATCACATGGATCTTCTACTGGAATTTCAACGTTTAACTCTTTACCAAAAATAGCTTCTTCAAAGTCTAAAGTGACTTGATATTGTAAGTCAGCACCTTGGCGCGGAGCATTTGGATCTCGACGTCTGCCGCCACCGCCGCCAAAGAACGAACTAAAGATATCTTCAAAACCAAAGCCACCGCCGAAGTCTCCTCCGCCACCGAAGCCTTGAGTTGCACCAGCATGACCAAATTGATCGTACTGCGCACGCTTTTGATCATCGCTCAACACTTCGTATGCCTCTTGTACTTCTTTAAACTTTTCAATTGCATTTTCTTCTTTACTTACGTCTGGATGGTATTTTTTAGCCAAACGACGATACGCTTTTTTAATTTCATCTTTTGAAGCGCCCTGGCTAAGCCCAAGGACCTCATAATAGTCTCGTTTACTCATAAATTTGCAACCCCCGAATCTTTCACATAAACGTAATTTTAACACCGAAAGAAAGTGCTTTGCAACAAAGTTTCCTCACTTACAGTATGCAAGCTAAAAAACTTAAGATCCTCACACATTTCTCCTCATTTATGAAAAAAGCCAAAGCCAAGGCACGCTTGACTTTGACTTTTTGTCATCTTACTTATTATGTTTGTACTTAAATTACTTGTCTTCTTTTACTTCTTCAAATTCAGCGTCTACTACATTATCTTTTTTCGCGCCAGCGTCTTGTGCTCCTTGTGCACCTTCTGCTTGCCCTGCAGCTGCTTGAGCTTGCTCGTATAATTTAACGCTTAATTGTTGTACGATTTCTTGTAAAGCATCTTTTTTCGCACGGATTTCATCAAGATCGTTTTTCTCAATTGCCGCTTGCAACGCTTCTTTCGCTTCTGTCGCTTTTGCAACCTCAGCCGCATCTACTTTACCTTCTAAATCTTTTACAACTTTATCTGTTTGGAATACAAGTTGGTCAGCTTCATTACGAAGTTCAACTTCTTCCTTACGTTTTTGGTCAGCGTCAGCATTTGCTTCTGCTTCTTGTACCATACGATCTACTTCTTCATCAGAAAGACCTGAAGATGATTGAATTGTAATAGCTTGCTCTTTGCTTGTTCCTAAGTCTTTTGCACGTACGTTAACGATACCGTTCGCATCAATATCGAATGTTACTTCGATTTGTGGAATACCACGTGGTGCTGGTGGAAGATCCGTTAATTGGAAACGACCTAATGTTTTGTTGTCAGCTGACATTGGACGCTCACCTTGTAGTACATGAATGTCTACTGCCGGTTGGTTATCAGCAGCTGTTGAGAATACTTGTGACTTACTTGTTGGAATTGTAGTGTTACGCTCGATTAATTTCGTGAACACACCACCCATAGTTTCAATACCTAAAGAAAGTGGAGTTACGTCTAATAATAGTACGCCTTCTACATCACCAGTAAGTACGCCACCTTGAACCGCAGCACCTAATGCTACAACTTCATCAGGGTTTACGCCTTTGTATGGCTCTTTACCAGTTTCACGTTTAATAGCTTCTTGAACAGCTGGGATACGAGTAGATCCACCAACAAGGATAACTTTATCTAATTCACTTGGAGCAAAGCCAGCGTCTTTTAATGCACGACGAGTCGGCTCTAATGTTCTTTCAACAAGACCTGCTGAAAGCTCTTCGAATTTTGCTCTTGTTAACGTTAATTCTAAGTGTAATGGGCCAGCAGCTCCAGCACTAATGAATGGTAATGAAATTTGTGTTTGTGTTACACCTGAAAGATCTTTTTTCGCTTTTTCAGCTGCATCTTTCAAACGTTGAAGTGCCATTTTATCTTGGCTTAAATCAATGTTATTTTCTTTTTTGAATTCAGCTACTAAGTGATCGATGATAACTTGGTCAAAGTCATCTCCACCAAGGCGGTTGTCACCAGCAGTTGAAATAACTTCGAATGTGCCGTCTGCTAACTCAAGGATAGATACGTCAAATGTACCGCCACCTAAGTCATATACTAAGATTTTTTGCTCTTCATCTTGTTTTTCTAAACCGTAAGCAAGTGCTGCTGCTGTTGGTTCGTTAATGATACGCTCAACTTCTAAACCAGCGATACGACCAGCATCTTTCGTTGCTTGACGCTCTGCATCGTTGAAGTATGCAGGTACTGTAATAACAGCTTTCGTTACTGTTTCACCTAAGTATGCTTCAGCAGAAGCTTTTAAGTTTTGTAAAATGATTGCAGAAATTTCTTGAGGTGTAAAATCTTTACCTTCAACTTCTACTTTGTAGTCTGTACCCATATGACGTTTAACAGACATGATTGTATTTGGGTTTGTAATTGCTTGACGCTTCGCAACTTCCCCAACTTGACGCTCTTCATTTTTGAAAGCTACAACAGAAGGTGTTGTACGGTTTCCTTCTGGATTTGGGATAACCTTTGGTTCTCCACCTTCCATAACAGCTACACAAGAGTTTGTTGTACCTAAGTCAATACCGATAATTTTACTCATGGCGAATCCTCCTACTTTTATGTAAATTATTGATTTACTTTTACCATTGATGGGCGAATCACACGGTCTTTTAGTTTATAACCTTTTTGGAATTCTTCAACTACCGCGTTTGATTCAAATTCACTGTCTTCCACTTGCATAATAGCTTGGTGTTCATTCGGATCAAACTGTTTACCAACAGCTTCAATCGCTTCCACACCTTCTTTAGTCAACGCTTCTAGCAATTGACGATGCACCATTTCCATACCTTGTAACAAGGATTTCGTTTGCTCGTCAGTCGCTTCCACTTGCATCGCTCTTTCAAAATTATCAAGAGCTGGCAAAATATCTGAAACTAGACTTTGTGCTCTATATTTGTCAGCAGCCTGTTTATCCATTTGGACACGGCGCTTATAATTTTCAAAATCAGCTTGTAGACGTAATGTGCGACCTTCCGTTTCCGTTAGTTTCGCTTGTAACTCATCTACTTTTTCTTGTAAAAGAGCAGCCTCACTTTTTTCTTCTACAGTTTTTTCACTGTTTTCTGGCGTGACAGCTTCTTCAACTTGCGCTTCTTTCACTTCTTCTACCACTTGTTCGTTACGCTCTTCCACAATTTTCACCTCCTTAAAAGGTATTAGGTATCATGCTTAGCATGATTACCTAAGCATTATATATTACACACAGCAATGAAAATTTCATCACTTGAGCGAATGTATTACTCTCATTTACTTTTTAAGTCCGTCTGTAAACTGTCTTGTAAATAACTGCAGTAAACTAATTACACGAGAGTATTGCATTCTCGTCGGACCTAAAATTGCAATTGTTCCAAGTTGCTCTTCTCCAATCGAATACGTTGCAGAAATCAAACTGCAATCCTCCATTGCCGTAGAAGAATTTTCTCTACCAATTTTCACTTGAATTCCGACTTGTTTATGACGCAAAATGTCATAAAACGCAGCCTCATTATCAATCATCGTCAGCAAAGATCTTACTTTATGAATGTCATGGAACTCCGGTTGCGAAAGCATATTCGCTTTCCCTCCAAAGTATATCTTTTCCGATAACGGAACTTGAAATGTACCATCTAACATTTTTATCGCACTATCGTAATTATGAACATACCCACGTAAAACTGTAACAATCTCTTTAAAGATTTTATTATGAAGTTCTGCCATCGGTACACCAGATAGCTTTTCATTTAAAATGTTAACCATTTTTTCTAAATCTGATAAATCAACAGATTCCGGAACGGTAATCGTTTTACTTTGTACATGCCCTGTATCCGTTACAATAATAGCGACTGCTGTTTGACGATCAAGCGGCACAATTTGTACGTTTTTAAGTTTATTTGTGCTTAACTTAGGCCCTAGAACAATCGCCGTATAGCTCGTAAGCTCTGATAAAATTTGAGCAGATTGCTGTGCAACTTTTTCTGCTTCAAAAATTCTTTCAGCAAATAAATCTTTAATTTGTACAATTTCATCGTTCGGTAAGTTTTGCGGCGCTAAAAGATGGTCTACATAAAATCGGTATCCTTTCTCAGAAGGAACCCGTCCAGAAGAACTATGTGTTTTTTCAATAAAACCTAATTCTTCTAAATCAGCCATTTCATTTCGAATAGTAGCTGAACTAAATGTGATTTCTTCTTTTTTAGCCAACGTTCTAGACCCAACGGGCTGCGCTGATCCAATAAAGTCATCAATAATTGTTTGTAAAATTAAGAGCTGACGTTCCGTAAGCATCTCATCATCACCTCTGTTAGCACTCTTTGTCTTCGAGTGCTAAATCTATTAATAACTTACCAAAATTGACATTCAATTGTCAACGGAAACGTCACGAAATAATGAATTTTTTTCACGTTTATGAAACATTTAATTAGTCAATCAAAAATGACTGGAACACTTCATTCCCTAATAATTTCCCTTTTCGTGTTAAACGCACATATCCATCTCTTTCTTCAAGCAACCCTTGTTCTTGATTGCCTTGTAACTGCTTCGCGAAAACTTGATCCATCTCTATATTGAATTTCTTTTGGAATGCTATTTTAGAAACACCTTTTGTTTTTCGAAGTCCTAAAAACAACTCTTCTTCCATTTTTTCCTTCTCAGTCACTTCATGAACATCTAAATAAGGAAATCCTGTTTCATCAATTTTATTAAAATATTGCTTCAGCGGACCTACATTTTGAATACGTTCCCCATTTACATAACTATGCGCTCCAGCTCCAAATCCATAGTACTCTTCATTATTCCAGTATGTGAGATTATGTCTACTTTCATTATCACCTTTTGAGAAATTACTAATTTCATACTGGCTATAACCGTGTTTCTCCATTTCATCCATTACCATTTCATACATTTTCGCTTCATGGTCTTCACCCGGAAGACGCAATTTCCCTTTATTCATTAAGTTATAAAACACTGTTTTGGGTTCCACAATTAATGAATATGCCGAGAAATGTTGTACACCAAGCGTAAAGGCAATGTCTAATGTTTCCTTCACATCTTCTATCGTTTGTCCTGGCAAAGCATAAATAATATCTACATTAATATTTTTAAAGCCTACTTCTTGAGCTTCTCGAATCGCTAGGAATGCATCTTCCCTCGTATGCTTGCGCCCGATTTTCTCCAGCAGTTCATCACGGAACGTTTGCACACCAAAACTAATTCGATTCACTCCACCTTCTAGCAGTACATTCAACTTCTCTTTCGGCAGATCTCCTGGATTCGCTTCAAATGTCAATTCACAATTCGGAGCAAACGGACGCAAATGACGATTAATAATCTCGAGTAATTTTTTTGTCTGTTCCATATTTAATGCTGTCGGCGTTCCTCCACCAACAAAAATCGTTTTCATACTATCAAACGGTACTTTTTGAACCGTATTTATTATTTCTTTCTCTAAGTACTCTAAATATTGATCTACCGGTTGGCGTTCAATAAACACTTTATTAAAATCACAATAGTGACAAATATGCTGACAAAACGGAATATGAATATATGCAGCTTGTACCAAATATAACTCCTACCTTTCTAAAAAGAAAACCTCCGCACTCCGGAGGGTTCTCTACTTCTCTAACGTATTACGGATTTGTTCCATTCGCATTTTTCCCCAATCATACATCATTTCAACGATTGGTAAAAGTGACATGCCTAGTTCCGTCATATAATACTCAACACGAGGAGGAATTTCGGGATATACTGTTCGATCAACAATCCCATCTTCCATTAACTCTTTTAATTGGTTCGACAAAACTTTATGAGAAATGCTTGGGAATAACCGTTGTAATTCGCTAAAACGATGAGGCCCTTCCACACCAAGATGCCACAGTATCACAACTTTCCACTTTCCACTAATAATAGAAAGCGTCAATTCCTTTTCACAATTAAAATTACCATTTTGTAGTTTCTCTTGAATATCTTTTCGAATATTTTCGGACATTAATAATCTCCTAACTCTGTATGAACTAAAAAGCTCTCTCACTATTGTAAATGAGAGATACTAAGATGTCTAAAAAGTAATGATACAGAAAAAAAGAAGCCGCATAAACGACTCCTTCTTTATTTTATATTAGTTGTCATCCATTTTCAGTACAGCCATGAATGCCTCTTGCGGTACTTCTACAGAACCAACAGACTTCATACGTTTTTTACCTTCTTTTTGCTTATCAAGAAGTTTACGCTTACGAGAAATGTCACCACCGTAACATTTTGCAAGTACGTTTTTACGCATCGCCTTAATTGTAGAACGTGCTACAACCTTGTTTCCAATAGTAGCTTGAATTGGCACTTCGAACTGTTGTCTTGGAATCAATTCTTTTAATTTCTCTACGATTACTTTACCACGGTCATACGCTGAATCACGGTGCACAATGAATGATAAAGCATCCACTTGTTCATTATTTAAAAGAATATCCATTTTCACAAGTTTAGACGGTTTATAACCAATTAACTCGTAGTCAAATGATGCATATCCTTTCGTATTTGATTTCAATTGATCGAAGAAGTCATATACGATTTCTGATAACGGGATTTCATATGTTAATGTAACACGCGTTTCATCTAAATATTGCATATCAATAAACGTTCCACGTTTACCTTGGCAAATTTCCATTACAGCTCCAACATAGTCATTCGGAACCATAATTGAAGCTTTAACAAACGGCTCTTCTACACGATCGATAGACTGTGGATCTGGCATATTAGATGGATTATCAACAATAACATCTTCACCGTTTGTTAAATAAACTTTATAAATAACGCTTGGCGCTGTTGTAATTAAGTCAATCTTAAATTCACGTTCAATACGTTCTTGAATGATTTCCATGTGAAGTAAACCTAAGAATCCACAACGGAAACCAAATCCTAGCGCTTGAGATGTTTCTGGTTCAAACTCAAGAGCAGAATCGTTTAACTCTAATTTTTCTAACGCATCACGTAAATCGTTATAACGAGCAGAATCAATTGGATACAGCCCACAGAATACCATCGGGTTTAATTTACGGTAACCTGGTAACGCCTCTGCAGCCGGACGTTTCGCATGTGTAATCGTATCACCAACACGTGTATCACCTACGTTTTTAATAGATGCTGCTAAGAAACCTACATCACCTACAGTTAACTCATCACGCTGCGTTGTTTTCGGTGTAAATACACCTACTTCTGTTACTTCAAACTCTTTACCAGTTGCCATCATACGTACTTTATCGCCAACTTTTACCGTTCCGTTTACAACACGGATATATGCAATTACACCACGATATGGATCATATAAGGAATCGAAAATCATACATTGTAACGGCTCTTCTGAATCACCCGTCGGAGCTGGTACTTTTTCAACGATTTGTTCTAAAATGTCCTCAATACCAATGCCTGCTTTTGCCGAAGCAAGTACAGCTTCCGATGCATCTAAACCAATTACATCTTCTACCTCTTGACGTACGCGTTCTGGATCCGCACTTGGTAAATCGATTTTATTAATAACTGGTAAGATTTCTAAATTATTATCAAGCGCTAAATATACGTTTGCTAATGTTTGCGCCTCAATCCCTTGCGCTGCATCAACAACAAGAATTGCACCTTCACAAGCCGCTAAACTACGAGATACTTCGTACGTAAAATCGACGTGTCCTGGCGTATCGATCAAGTGAAGAATATACTCTTCACCGTCTTTCGCTTTATACGTTAATTGTACTGCATTTAATTTAATTGTAATACCGCGCTCACGCTCTAAATCCATAGAGTCAAGCAACTGAGCTTTCATTTCGCGCTGTGTTAACGCGTTTGTTTTCTCCAAAATACGGTCTGCCAACGTTGATTTCCCGTGGTCAATGTGAGCAATGATGGAGAAGTTACGAATTTTGGACTGTCTTTTTGCTCTTTCTTCTTTATTCATCTATGTTCTCAACTCCTAATAGTCTCGCCAATATACACTAGCACTGATTATATCAATAGAGCAGCAAAGATTCAATGAAAACTCGTGCTGCTTACAAGACAAATCATTCTATCTATATCTTATGCGAACAAACCATAAGAGACAAACCTTTTTCAAATTAAAAAACGGCTGTCGTACAAAACGATAAGACAACCGTTCTTCCTGCTACTCTTAGCTAAAAATCTCTTTCACTTTCCCAACAACTATATCCGTTCCAAACTTTGTTATTTCATAAGCAACACTTGCTATCGCCATACCAATTCCTTCTACGACATTAAAACTTCTTAAACTTTCTAATTGTTTTTGTTTCTCAATAGTTGAAAACGAACTTCCCAAAATTTCTGATTCAGCACTCGCACCCTCTGTCCCTGTCATATGAGCTATTTGTTCATACGACAGCTGCTGATAACCTTTCATACTTTTCAAACCATGATTAGCAAGCGCAACTCCTGCTATCATCATAAGTAAACATAAAACTGCACTACATATACACAGAAGTGCAAAACGACTTAAACTATCATCGTCTCTCCCCCTCAATGTGTATATGCTCCCGTATTATCTTGGTCAATTTGATGATGCAGCGCTGCATTTAACCCACTCGCTATTACATTTGCCATATCCTCTATAAAAGCATCTACTTCTTTTGGGGTCACCATTAAATTATGACCGAGAGGAGACAGTACTTCATAGATCAATTTTCTTTTTTCTTCTTCTTCCAACGTACCAATAGCACCTAAAAACATATTCCTACTTTTTTCATCCGGCATATCTTCTTCTGTTAATTTTTTCTTTTCTCCGAATGAAAATCCCGCTGGTAATAAAGACCGTGACGGCTTATGTCCCTCTTTCATCTCTCTTCCAAAGTGCTTCAAAATAAAATCGATCGTATCACTCGTAATAGAAACTGCGTCTACTACAGTTGGAACACCAATCGCAATAACAGGGATTCCTAATGTTTCTTTACTTAGCTCCTTACGTTTATTCCCAACACCAGATCCAGGATGAATCCCTGTATCCGAAATTTGTATCGTACTATTTACACGTTCAATAGAGCGTGCAGCTAACGCATCAATTGCAATTACAAAGTCTGGCTTCGTCTTCTCAATGATTCCATAAATAACATCGCTCGTTTCAATTCCTGTAATTCCCATTACTCCCGGACGAATTGCACTAACAGGCCTAAAACCTTCTTCTATACTTTCAGGCTGCAATTGAAACAAATGTCTCGTTACCAATACGTTTTCTACAACTATCGGTCCAAGTGCATCCGGTGTTACATTCCAATTCCCAAGACCAACAATTAAACAGCTCGCTTCTTTTGTAACGCCAACCTCTTCTAAGAAATAAGAAAATTCTTTCGCAAAAATACGCTCTACCTTTTGTTGCAGTTCCGTATCTTGTTGACGTATACCTTGCACTTCAAGCGTTAAATAATTTCCAGGTTTTTTACCCATCGATTCAGATGCAACTTCATCAATTGTGACTTTTGTAATTGTAATACCCTCTTCTTCCCTCTCTTTTACAATAACTCCTTGTACCCCTTCTTGTTCTTCTTGGCGTTCTTGCAACATTTGATGCGCTTCTACAGCAAGGTCAGTTCTAACACTATATTTACTTAAATCTAATGGTTCTTTCATCGTATCTCCTCCGTAATTCATAGTAAATATCGTTAGATTTCCCAAAGTTATATAAGGTCATTCTTTCCTTTACGTGAAATTTCATTGATATACTATTGCAATTCTCTTCACCGTTTGATAGAATATCACTTGTTCTATGTTAAGAATCGAGTCATTCGATTGCACCAGGGAGGTGAAAAGTATGGCAAACATCAAATCTGCTATCAAACGCGCTAAACTTAGCGAAGAGCGTCGTGCACATAACGCTTCTATCAAGTCTGACATGCGTTCTGCTGTTAAAACTGTAGAAGCTTTAGTTACTAATAACGATCTTGAAAATGCTAAAGAAGCTTTCAAAACTGCTTCTAAAAAACTTGACAAAGCAGCTCGTAAAGGTCTTATCCACCAAAACGCTGCAGCTCGTCAAAAATCTCGCTTAGCGAAACAAGTAAACGCGTAAGGCGTTTAAAAAACGATCCATTTGGATCGTTTTTTTATATACAAAAAAGTTCACGTAACAAGTACATGAACTTTTTTGTATCACTACATATGATTTAGCCGCAGCAGGAAAAACTCAAGCACAAGTTTCTTATCCATTTTCCCCGTCTTCATACTATAATCAGCTTCCGCTAATTCTATAATAACTTTTTTTAATTCTTCAAAAGAGAAAAACTTCGTTTGATTCATCGCCAACTTTACACGATACGGATGTACACCAATATGAGACGCGATTTGATTTTGTCCGTAACCACGTTGTTGCAACTCTTTCACTTGATGCAGCAAGCGGAATTGACTCACTAATAACGCAAGCAATTTAATCGGTTCTTCCTGCTGCGTAAATAATCCATCTAAAATTTGCATTGCACCCGCAATATCCTTTTTCACTACTTTTTCTGTCAAAGCAAATACATTTTGCTCCACAGACTTCGGCACAAGCTCTGTAACAAGTTTTGGTGTAATCTCTCCGCCCATACCAACGTATAACGTTAACTTGTCCATTTCCTTCGCCAACATCGTTACATTACTTCCCACAAGCTCTAATAACAAACTAACAGCTGCATTATCAATATGCACATGTACTTCATCAGCACGAGCACCAATCCATTTCTGAACATCTTGCACTTGCATCGCATTCGCTTCTACTACATCCGCTGTTTTCTTTAATAGTTTTGTAATTTTTTTTCGTTCATCGAGTTTTTCGTAAGGCGCAACAAAAACAAGAATAGAAAATGGAGAAGGTTCACCAATATATTCTTCTAAAATTTTTATATTTTGTTCTAACTTTTCTTTTTGTGAAGTTAAAAAAAGTGGTGATTTCATTAATAGTACTTTCCGTTCCCCAAAAAAAGGAAGTGTACGCGCATCCTCAACCACATCTTCTAAATAGGATTCTTCCAAATCGTATGTCACAACATTAAATTCTCGATCTTCCTCTTCAAGTGCTTCTGTTGTAATAAGCTTTATCGTTTCATTTATAAAAAACGCTTCCGTTCCATACAGTAAATATAACGGAGCAAACTGCTTCTTATTAATTTTTTTATGTATATCACTCATACTTTTTTCCTACTCCCTAACTTGGCAATATATATTTATACTAATGCCCTAGCTTTTGTTTTACAAGTACAAAGGAACAGGCTTTACAACCCGCCCCTTTATTTATATTAAACGCCACGCAATAAGTCCCGGGTTTCTTATTGGTGTGCGGTAATCACCTTCCCTTTATTATTCACAATAAAAATCCGAGTATAAGTGCCAACTCTTAACATGCTTGGAAACGAAAAACTCATGTCACTTAACGAACTAGAAAGTAGTAAAAATACTCGGTTCCTCTTCATATGGAAATTGTAGATTTTTTTCTGACAATATTTTATACTAAAGTGGAATGTTGGGGAGGGATTCTAAATGAATGATTTTGAACAAAATGTTCAAAGTAAACGCAATGACGCTATTGATTCAGGGGTAGGATTTATCGTCTCATTTGGTTTTTTCGCAACACTTTTCATTATTGCAACTGTTATTAAATTCATCGGTTCTTAAAGGCTGCCATTTCATGGCAGTCTTCTCTTTTTCATCTATTATGTATTTCATCATATGTGATTTTACTTTTAAAGGTTCCGGTTTCCCCTTTAAAAACATAGGAAATAGCACCTTGTTTATCCGTTCGCCATACTTCAGTACCCATCTTCTCAAAACGCTCTATCACCTCCTTATCCGGATGTCCATACCTATTCCGTTCTCCCACAGAAACAATCGCTATACTAGGCTGTATAAGCCTCAAAAAAGGTGCTGTAGATGACGTTTTACTCCCATGATGCGCAACTTTTAAAACATCCGCCCGTAAATATGGATATGTCGATGCTAAAAGTTCCTCTCCCTCTTCTTCTAAATCACCTGTAAACAGCCATGTTAATCCTCCTAATTTGGCCCACATTACAATTGAAGAGTTATTTTCACTTTTTTCTTTCCCTTTCGGAGCTAGTATAAAAAATTCCGCTCCATTTATACTCCAACACTCCCCTTCTTCCACTATACTTATTTTCACTTCTTTTTCTAATGCCTTTTTCTTTAACACCTTTTCTAATACTGTCTCTTGTTTCTTTTGACCAAATACAACTTCTTTTACAGTTATATACGATAATAAATCTGATGCGGCACCTATATGATCCGCATCTCCATGCGTTATGATTAATTTATCAATTGTTTTCACACCTTCCTTTTGCAAAAAAGGAACAAGAATATCGTGACCAACAGAAAATTCATGCTTTTTCCGTTGCCATTCTTCTTTATTTATCCGAAGTGTTCCACCTGTATCAATAAGATAAACCCCTTTATCATATGGAAGTCGAATTAATATTGCATCACCTTGTCCAACATCAATAAATGTCACACTCCCACTCTCGCGAAAATACGGGTATACATAATGACACGTGCTAATAAAAAGAAATCCACTCATGACTATGAATACAATTTTTTTCGGCAGCCCTCTTTCCAAGACGATCAATATACTAACAATCATCACACAATATACAACTATAAGAAGTATAGATGTTTGCCCGAAAACAAGGCGGGGAAACGGTAAGCTTTCACAATAACTTAGTAAATTATTAGAAATAATTAAACCTACTGACAGTATATTTGCAAGTCCTTTTGCGAGAAATGGGATAATTGGTATAAATACCAGAATAATAATACTACATGGTAATACAAGTATAGATAAAAATGGAACGTATATGAGGTTGAGGAAAATACTATATGGAGAAAAATAACCAAAATGATATAACAAAATCGGGGTACTAACGAGCTGCGAGATAATAGAAATATAAATAGCATTTCGAATTATTCCATTACTATGCCTTAGTAGTATCGGAGCAGATAAAATTAAAGCGAAACTACCTACAAATGAAAATTGAAATCCTATATTAAAAACAAGATATGGGTCGTATATAAGCATACATATAGCCGTTATACTTAAGGCATCTAAACTAGATAAGCGAACAGAACAAATGAAAGCAACCAACAATAAAACACCTGTTATAGAAGCTCTTATAACAGACGGTGATGCGCCTGCTATAATCATGTACACTGGAATACAAACAATTAGAAATACTGTCGCCATCTCCTTCGTCACACCAATTCTCAGTAAAACAAAGTAAACTATCACCATTAACAGAACAATATGCGACCCTGAAATCGCCAATAAATGCACAAGACCAAATTGCTGATACTGTTCTTCAACTTCAAACGTCATTTGTTGTCGGTCACCAAATAATAATGCATTCATAAAAGCACCTGATTGCTCTGGAAACATTTCTGTAACTTTAGAGATTATGTGCTGCCTATAAAAAAGAATCCATTGCACAAATGATAATGATGTTTTTTGGCACTCAGAAATATATGTAGCATGGAATATAAAATGAATATTTTGTTTATATAAATAATCTCGGTAATCAAAACCATGAAAATTCCGAGCAGTTTGCGGTTCTTTCCTCTCACCTTTGAATACACAGGATACTCCCGCATATAATTGTTGTAATTGTTTCTTTTCCAAGGCTGATTTCATTTTGTAACTTAACTGCACTGTATTTTTATTCTGATCTTCAAATTGAAAAGATAGGCGATCCCCATTAATAAGAGGTGTATTTTGTATCACCCCTCTTGTAGCTTCATAGGGCTCCCCTAGAGGCTTATTTTGTCCTTGAACATACGAAGTGTACATAGCACCACTAAAACACGCTATCATACAAAAAATGAAGGTTTTACGCGAAGTACGATATAAACAGAAGAAAACATATAAAACGAAACAACAAGCAATCCATAAAAATGACAAGGAAAAGGCGATTGCAATCCCCATTATAAAAGAGATTGCAATATAGCCCCATTGTTCATGCAACTTATACTCACTCCTTATAGCATCATTTTTGCTTTCGTGAATACATGTTGTAATTCTTCCATTGATAAATTATCTTTTTCGAAAGACGCAAATAATTCTGTTAACTCCGTATAACGTTTTTGCTCCTCTAATGCAGCAATATCATATTCTAGTGGAACATGCTTCACTGTTACATTCGCTTGTTCAAATAACTCTATGGCGTATGGATGATTTTTATAATCCTGCGCATAATAAACCGCTGTAATACCACTTTGAATAATTGCCTTACAACATTGTAAACAAGGGAAATGCGTAACGTAAATTTCTGCTTCTTCTGTTTTCGCACCAAACTTGGCACATTGTAATAAAGCATTCATTTCTGCATGAATTGTACGAACACAATGATTATCAATGACATAGCATCCATCATCGATACAATGCACCCCACCTTTAATTGAACCATTATAGCCGCCAGCAATAATCCGCTTGTCACGAACGATTGTTGCCCCTACTGCAAGTCTTGTACATGTACTACGTAAAGATAACAAATGACTTTGCGTCATAAAATATTGATCCCACGAAATTCGTTCCATATTTTTCACCTTCTTTTTTGTCTACTTGTAGTGTAGCGAATGAAGAAAAACTTCGTCAATCTTTTACGGAATAATAATTTGATCTTTTATTTTTTCCAAAGACTTCACACCAATCCCATCAATCTCTAATAAATCTTCTATTTTCTGAAACGGACCATGTTCCTCTCGATATTTCAAAATACTTTCCGCTTTTCGAGAGCCAATGCCTGTGATTTTTTCAAGTTGCTCTTTAGAAGCTGCATTTATTTGAACTTTCCCTTCCCCCTTTGAAGAGGTAGCCACATCTTGCACTTGCTCATTTTTATTGGGTACATAAAGAATCATTTGGTCTTGTACAATTTGTGCTAAATTCACCTTCTTTATATCTGCCTCGGGCAAAAAACCACCCGCCTTTTCAACCGCATCCTTGAATCGATCCCCTTCTTTCATTTCATACACCCCCTCTTTAACAACGGCCCCTTTCATGTCAATTAGTATTTTTTTCTGTTCCTTTGCACCTAATATTTTCGGTTTACTTTTTTTCTCTACATCTTTCGCCTGAACATCCGTTGCAATGACCAATCGCTCTGTATGCTGGTTTGTTTTCCAGAAAAAAAGAAAAAGTACAGTTACAATAATAGCTACTAACCCCAACCATTTTTTCGGAAAATCCCACATCATTTTACACCTCTAATCATAAATTTATAACATCATTCATATTGTTTAGGAGAAAGCTGTTACGAAGGAGGGATGAAACATTGAACATAGGAATTATAGGGACAGGAAACATGGGGAACATACTAATCGATGCATTTTTAGAGACCCGTGCTGTCAAACCTTCGTGCCTTACAATCATTAATCGGACACCTGCCAAAGCATATCATATAAAAGAAAAATACCCTTCTATTCATATAGCCAAAACAATCCCAGAAGTACTCGAACAATCACAACTTATTTTTATTTGCGTTAAACCAAAAGATATATACCCTATCCTACAAAAATATGCTGAACATTTTTCTGATGAAAAGTGCTTAGTTTCTATCACAAGTCCAATATCTCCATCACAATTAGAGACACTTGTACCTTGCCACGTCGCACGTATCATTCCGAGCATTACAAACCGCGCCCTATCTGGCGCATCATTATTTACATTTGGAAGTAAATGCTCTGAAGAGTGGCAACAAAAACTACTTCGGCTATTCAAAAAAATTTCTACTCCACTTGTAATAGAAGAAGATATAACGCGCGTTTCATCTGATATAGCAAGCTGCGGCCCTGCATTCTTTAGTTATTTATTACAATGTTTCATTAACGCTGCTGTAGATAAAACAAATATTACACATGAAGAAGCTACTACTTTAGTAAGTGAAATGGTCGTTGGAATGGGGAAATTACTTGAAAAAGAGATTTTCACATTACCTACCTTACAAGAAAAGGTATGTGTCAAAGGCGGCGTTACAGGAGAAGGTATTCTAGTTTTAGAAGAACATGTTGGAGATATGTTTCATAAATTAATCGAACGGACACACGAGAAGTTTGATGAAGATTTAAAATGCGTTGATCAGCAATTCAATAAACACACATAATAAATACGCCATCGCCATTCCAAATCCTTTTTATTAATACGTATCTTTTTTATGCTACATTTTCACTAAAACTAGCATTTTTGTACTTTACATGTATCATCTTTTTAATATTCTAGAAATGAAATCAAATCTTTTCTAAAAAACAAAAGCAACCTTATCGGTTGCTTTTGTTTTATCCATTCTTCTTCGCCATAAAAAAGATGCGCTCTGTTTGTTCTGTCACTTCAATTCGTTCAAAGTCTCCTGTGACGCGAAGCACTGTAAATCCAGCCTCTTCAAGCCATTTCGTTAATTCTTCAACCGAATATGCTCGTTGCACGTGACATTCATCAAAACGATGATATACATCTTCTTCTGGATCTTGTACAAAGAATGTCAAATCATGTTCCACACTATTGGATTCTTCTCCAGGGAAACAGTTCCAAATAAGTGATATTTCCTCGCCATTCACTGTATATGTTTCATTTTGAAATACGTGATGTATTTTATATAAAGAGTGTACGTCGAATAAAAACAAGCCATCTTGACGTAAATGATGGAAGACTCTTCTAAACGTTTCTTGCACTCCATCTTCTTGCAATACATAGTTTAACGAATCACAAAAGATTGTTACACAATCAAATTCACCAGGAACATCAAGTTCTCTCATATCTTGTTGGTAAAAAGGAAGAAAATAACCTTCTCCTCCTAATTTCTGCTGTGCGACAGTTAACATTTCTTCTGAAAGATCTACACCAGTTAAATCATAACCTTTTCGCATAAGCGGTAGTGTTACGTTACCAGTTCCACATGCTACATCAAGAATTTTTGCCTCTTTCATGCCCGCATGCTGCAAACTTTCCTCTGTGAACTCTACCCATTTATCATACGGGACATCATTCATCAGTTCGTCATACAGTAATGCAAATTGTTCGTATTTCATTGATCTAACTCTTCAGTAATATCTTCACGTGGTACATCGCCCCATAGACGCTCTAAATTGTAGTGATCACGCTCATCTTTATGGAATACATGAGCAACCACATCACCAAGGTCTACTAATACCCAACGAGCCTCATCAAAACCTTCCATACGTTGTACATTAATTTCGAATTCATGCGCCTTCGCTTTAATTTCACGCGCAATTGCTTGCACCTGTTTATCAGAGTTTCCGTGACAAATAATGAAATAGTCTGCAATTGGTGAAATCCCTTGCATATTTAGTACAACCATATCTTCTGCTCTCTTATCATCAGCTGCTTTTGCTGCTAATACTAATAAATCTTTATCTTTCATTTAATAATTTCCTCCTTGATAACTGCATTGTATGTTTGGAATGTTAATGGATAAATCGTTTGATCTTTTTCCATTAAAAATTGAATTGTTCGCTTTAAAGCAAACAGTAACGCTTGATTTATATCTTTATATGCGAGTTTTCTCGCTTCTTCTACACCAGGAAACTTACGCCCCGGCTCAATGTAATCTGCTACATAAATCACTTTATCTAACATCGTCATTTTCTCATGACCACTTGTATGGTATGTAATAGCTTGCAAAATTTCAGAATCCGTAATGCCTACTTCTTTTTCTACTAAGTATGCCCCAACAGGTGCATGCCATAACTCTTTGTTATAGTGAAGTAGATCCTTCGGCAAACCTTCCCTCTTAATAATCTCTTCCATTTCTGAAATCGCTCTACATTTTGCATAATCATGAAAGATAGCAGCTGTTTCTGCCTTTTTCTCATCTACATCATATAAACGAGCCAGTTCAATCGCTGTTTCCATTACACCTATTGTGTGTACATAACGCTTTTCATGCATTTGTTGTTTCACAATATGAAGTGCTTCCTCACGATTCATACAACCCATTCCTCTCGATATATACCTGTACTTTTTCCGGAAGTAAATATTTGCACGTTTTCTTCTCCATATACCTCTCACGTAACAAAGAAGAAGAAACTGCAAACTCTGGAATTTCCACTTTTACAATATTATAAGGCGTATGCAATGTATAACCTGGTCTCGTAACTCCAACGAAAGTTACAAGTGTAAGTAACTTTTCAATGTTATACCACTTTGGCAAATACTCAACCATATCTCCACCAATAATAAAGTGGAACTGCACATCCGGATACTTTTCCGTTAATTGTAACATAGTGTCATACGTATAAGATGGGCCTTCTCTGTTTAGCTCTTCTAAACAAATTGAAAAGTATGCTTCTTCCTCAGTCGCAAGCTCTAACATCTTTAAACGACTTTCTACACTTGTAATATTCCGCCCTTGTTTATGTGGCGGAATTTGATTTGGCAGGAACCATACTTCTTCCAAGTCCAAAGCGTGATATACTTCATTTGCAATTAGCAAATGCCCATAATGAGGCGGATCAAATGTACCGCCAATGATGCCAATTTTCCTCAAAAGAAACGCCCCTTCCTTTTACATACAGCAACTCTCTTCCTATCAATTCGAAGAGAGTTCACTGTTAATAAAAGTTCAATTGGTTTCGCTCTCTACATCATTAAGCACTAGCAATAAAAGTACCGCATGCTAATCTTTTTATCGAGGAAGCTTAATTTGTTTATTTTCTCTTGATTCTTTATATAAAACAATTGTGCTTCCAATTACTTGAACGATTTCAGCACGTGCACCTTGTGCAAGTTCTTCTGCAACTTCACGACGATCGAATTCACAATTTTGTAGCACGCTCACTTTAAATAATTCACGAACCTCTAATGCTTCTCCAATTTGTTTCACCATATTTTCATTTACGCCGCCTTTTCCAACCTGAAAAATTGGTGTTAAATGATGTGCCTGTGCACGTAAAAATCTTTTTTGTTTTCCTGTTAACATATAATTAGCCTCCAAGCTTTCTCATTACTAATTGTTTCATTCTATCAATATTTGGCACGCGTCCTGTCCACATTTCAAATGCAAGTGCCCCTTGATAAACAAACATATCAATACCATTTTGAATGATTGCACCTTGCTCTTTTGCCTCACATAAAATTTTCGTTTCAAATGGATTATAAATTATATCTGATACAATTGTTGCTTCTTTTAACGAACAAATTTGTAATGGCGTATGTTCGACATGCGGATGCATACCTCTTGTTGTCGTCTGAATGATAATATCATAATTCCCTTGTTCTTCTGTCGCTTTTTCTAACGATAAAGCAACAGAATGAACATCAGCCGCACATGCAGCAATAAGTTCTTTCGCCTTATCGACTGTACGATTTGCTACATCAATTTCTTTCACACCTACATCAGCAAGAGAAAAATAAATAGCTCGGCTAGCACCACCAGCGCCAAGTAATAAAATACGTTTCTCTTGAAGTGGTTCACTACTAATTGACTGTAAGGCTCGGACAAAACCGATTCCATCTGTATTGTAGCCAATTAATTTTCCATCCTTATGAACCACTGTATTTACTGCACCAATTTGCCTTGCTAGTGGGTCAATCTCATCCAAATAATCCATAATAGCAACTTTGTGCGGAGTTGTTACATTAAATCCTGAAATACCTAACGCTTTTAAACCTCTTACTGCTTCCCCTAGCCCTTCTTCTACAAGAAACGCATGATAATGGGCATCCATATTCAAGTGTTCAAATGCATCGTTATGCATAACGGGCGATAATGAATGTCCAATTGGATTTCCGATTACACCATATAATTGTTTCATAAATCCCTCTCCATATTAAATTAAAGATTTACGCAATGAAACACTTACTCCTTTTGGTACGTGAGCAACAATTTTTGCTCCTGATTCGTTTACAGTAACCCATCCTAATCCAGAGAATACAACGTCCGTTTTCGGTTCACGAATATTAAACTCGTATTTCACCAGCTCAGGCATATTTTCTAATTCTTCTGGTGTTGGCGGGCTTAGTAAATCTCCGGCATGATTTTTATACAATTCATCTGCTTTCTCAAGCTTTGTACGATGAATTGTTAAACGATTTGAGAAGTGACAAGTAAACGCACGACGACCACCACTTACATAATCAAAGCGTGCCAATCCACTAAAGAATAATGTTTGTTCCTCATTTAATTGGAATACCATCGGCTTAATTTCTTTTGTTGGTGTAATAAGCTTTAAGCTTTCCTTTCCAACATAATGAGCCATTTGATGGTGGTTAATAATACCTGGCGTATCATATAAAGAAGATTCTTCGTCTAATGGAATATCAATTAAGTCAAGTGTTGTTCCTGGGAAATGAGATGTTGTAATTACATTTTCAGTCTCATCACTAAATTCTTTAATCATACGATTAATAAATGTAGATTTTCCTACATTCGTACATCCAACAACGTAAACATCTTTGCCGTCGCGATAATACTCAATAGCATCCGCTAATTCAGCAATCCCTTGTCCCTTCGCTGCACTAATTAAAAAGACATCCTCTGGCTTTAATCCTAACTGCTTTGCACTATAGCGCATCCAATGCTTTACTTTATCATGTTTTACTGACTTAGGAATTAAATCCACCTTATTTCCTACAAGTAATACTTTATTATTTCCTACAAAACGATGTAAGCCAGGTAACCAGCTACCATTAAAATCAAAAATATCTACAATCTTGACTACTAATGCATCTGACCTTCCAATTCCATTTAGAATGCGTAGGAAGTCATCATCTGTTAGCGATACATCTTGAATTTCATTGTAATGTTTCAAGCGAAAACAGCGTTGACAAATCACTTGCTCTTTTTCTAAAGATGAGGCAGGCGCATACCCAACTTCATTTTTATTTTCTGTTTGAATTTCTACACCGCAACCAATACATTTAATTGTTTCAGTCAAACTTTATTCCTCCCAGTTAATTAAACCTTTTTTCTTCATATTTTTCATAATTCTTCGTTCAATTTTCCGATTAAAGCGAGTCACCAATCCATCAGTTTGCGCTACTGGCACAACTAAGATTGTATGAAGTCCTACACGATTTCCACCAAGCACATCTGTAAGCAACTGATCCCCAATTACTACAACTTCATCCGGCTGCAGGTGCATCTCTTGTATCGCACGCTTAAATGCACGAACAAATGGTTTACGTGCACTATGAATAAATGGAATATTTAATGGATCAGCAAAGTCTTTCACACGTTGCTCATTATTATTCGAAACGACCGTTACTTGAATGCCTTGCTCTTTCATTTTTAAAAACCACTCTTCAAGTTGCGGCGTTGCATTTGGACGATCCCATTCAATTAACGTGTTATCTAAATCAGTAATAACTCCTTTAATTCCACGTTTTTTCAAATCTTCTGGTTGAACATGATATACATTTTTCACATATTCATTTGGTAAAAATAATTTCAATTTCTTTCACCTCTTTGAGGATTTTTCATAAAATTTTTCGACAACATTTTTCGATATACAACCTGTGGATAAAATTGTACACACTTTCCACATTAATTTTTCAGTCAATTTGGAATTTACTAACAATCTATACACAATTTATCCACTGTGGTATGTGGATAACCACTTGTTTGTGACTGTCATATTTTTTTGGTACATTAAATGCAACAACGAATCAATCCTTATATTATTAGGAGGTGACTCACCTTGAAAACAAAACATATGGAACAGTTATCTACTGAGTTACTCACTGAGTCTTATTATAAAGCAAAAGAACTAAAATTAAATCCCGACTTCATTTTACTTATAAAACAAGAAATTATTAGACGCTCATTAGAGGACAAGCTTGCCAAATCTTCTTGAGTACATATAGATTACTAATAACCTGTAAAAAGAGCCATCCTACGATGGCTCTCGAATAAACAAGTACTCCCATCTAGGGGGATTTCATCATTAAGCATCTTTGTCCATAACTCTTATTTACGATTATAAAATCTTCTCTTTACTTGTGAGTTAATCGAGTAGCAATTTTTTCACCGAGACGAAGTTCTTGTCCGCTCTTCAAATTCTGCACTACTTCTATCATATCTTTTTCAAACAATAATACAACTGTTGAACCAAATGTAAAGTATGCCATTTCTTCACCTTTTTGAACAGTACTTCTTTCATGCAAAAGCTCAATACTATTAACAAACATAGCCCCTACTTTTACAAGTGCCATATGTTCGCCGTCACTATTCACTTCTGTAACAGAACGATAATTTTTTGACAGTGGTTCTTTACCGTATTCCATACCAGCTGCATTTACCGGATATGATTTTCTACCGAGTACAAATCTTTCAGTCACAGCCCCAGAAAGTGGACTATGAATGCGATGATAATGACTTGGACTCAAATAAATGACCATGTATGTACCGCCTGCATATCGCTTTGCACGTTCTTCATTACCTAGCATATCCACAATTGAATAACGCTTACCTTTAATATCAAATGTTTTTGTATCCTCAATAGGACCGTGGTCAGCAAAAACACCATCAACAGGGCTAACGATACTCGATGTATCTGTATCAATACTACGCTTCCCTTCTTTTAGCCTACGCGTAAATAAGTCATGCAATGTTCTATATTCCTTCAAACCCTTTTCCATCTCATCTTGATTAATTTGAAAAACTTTCGCATATGATGGAATTATGATGGAGCTCAAACGAGATTGTGCAAATTTACGTAATATATAAGAAGTAAAGCGACCATTTGTAAGTTCTATCATAAGTCGATATAATGTACGTCGCAAATTGCGAAACCTCCTAACCAGTCTATAACTTTAGTTTTCCCTTATTTTCTTTCTATATCATATGTAAAACTGGTTCTTATTCCCACATATCATATAGAACTGTTCATTATGCAAATCGAAAACTAAGTTAAGTATGGTATTATTCTTAAATTGTTTAGCACCCTCTAATATTACAGATAGAATCCGTCATTTTCAACAGTGAACATGTATTTCTTCTTAATACAACTCGTTTTCTTTCCTTATTTACAAAAAGAAAAGCAGCCCATTTTAAAATTTGGCTGCTTGCAATGCACATTATTCTTTCGCTTTTTTCTCTTTCTCTGCTCTTACAAATTCATGGAACATTTTCATTAACGCACGCTTTTCAATTCTTGATACGTAGCTCCTTGAAATACCAAGTGCCTTCGCAATCTCCCGCTGCGTTTTCTCCTTATCAAGCCCAAGTCCAAAGCGCTTTACGATAACTTCTTTCTCTCGTTCGTCTAAAATATCGATATACTCTTTAATCTTTTCTAACTCCATACTAAGCTGAATCATATCAATTACATCTTCAGACTCAGATTTTAATATATCAATAAGCGATATTTCATTCCCCTCTTTATCTTGCCCGATCGGATCATGAAGTGAAACGTCTTTTTTCGTTTTCTTTAGTACACGTAAATGCATCAAAATTTCGTTTTCAATACAGCGTGCTGCATACGTCGCAAGCTTTGTTCCTTTCCCTGCTGAATAACTCTCAATTGCTTTAATGAGCCCAATTGTACCAATTGAAATTAAATCTTCTGCATCTTCTCCTGTGTTTTCAAATTTTTTAACGATATGAGCTACAAGCCGTAAATTATGTTCAATTAAAAGATTTCTCGCTTGAGCATCACCTTGCTCCATTAACTCTAAGTACTTTCTCTCATCATCTGATGATAACGGCTGCGGGAACGCATTGTTCTTCACATAAGAAACAAAGACAAACACTTCTCGAACCATATATCCAATTGCGGCGAATAGACTCAAACCTTTCACCTCCGCCAAAATAGTGGTCTTTATTATGTGTATGTGGGCGTGAGGTTGTTTGTGTCTGTACGATATCATTCCAATATGTTTTTACGCATAATATTTGTCTCAAAAAGCTTTGCTACATATACTTAAACAAAAGATTGGAGAGTGGAATATGAAACATTTCATTACCCTCTTGTTCATAAGTAGCTGGTAAGAGATGAACTCCTTGTACGCTCTTGCAAGCTACTTGTACTACAAGGAGGGATTATACAAATATGAAATTTGAAAGAACACGTGCTTATACAAGGCACCAACGTCAGCGTACGATGCGCCGAAAGATGATTATCGTAAAACATGCATGGGGACATACACCTAAAACAGCTGGTATTTTTGCAAAAGGAAAAATTCACTGTTCCTGTGGAATGTGCACAACAAAGTGGAGAACAGAAGGACCACCTGCTAGTGTACAAAAGTGGTTATACAAAATCGATATATACGAAGAATAAATCGTTATTTCTAAAAAAAGGTCTTCTCTCGAAGACCTTTTCCTTATTCACTCCAAATTTTCTCCCCAGTATGCGCATCAATATAACGAATTTCTCGACTACAATCGAAGGATTCTTTATGATTTTCATCCGTTGTTTGTTTATACAGTAGTACGTAGTTCGTTTCCTCTACATCATTTTCTAAAAACCATTCTAAATTCACTCGCATGGCCCCTCTGTATATTTCTAGCGCTTTTTCTTTTGTTATTTTTATTGTTGTTTCATATGTAAGTAATTCTTTTATAAATTTGCTAGACTCTCCGGAGTAGTGCATCACAGCACCATTTTCTGCATTGATATTGACTCTAAATTGGTTATACTCTGCTGGAATACCATTCACATATACGGAAAAGGTAAACCTTTCAATCCCATCTTCTGCTTCTTCACGTTCTTCCCAAAGGCGTAGATATTGTGTGACATCTGGAATAACTTGTTCCAAAAATTGAAGTGCTTTTTGTATGCATTCCTCTCTAGACAGTATTTGCTTTACTTCATTATCGTCTGTCAGTTTTATAAAACCAGTTAATTCATTGGTAGATTTATCAATCATAATGCCAACAAAATTATTATATTTTAACATCGGTAAATGCTTTTTAAAAAATTCATTCATTAAATATGGATTCTTTTCTTCTTTCTGTTTCTGTAATTCCTCTTTCGGAACAAATTTCATCCTTATTTCATAATCATTTTCCTTCTCAGCAACTTTTGTAAAATTTTCTTTATCCCAATCAAACAAATCGAATATATCATCTTGTCGAATACCTTTTTTCGGGTTTTCAACAGCTACAGTTAGAGGCAATTTATAATGATCTGTTCCAAACAAATCTTTACCTGTACTTGCATCAATAAACGCATGACTAGGTTCTGGTTCATATACGAGATGATACCCTTTTACTTCCTCACCATTTTCATATTTACATGAGGAATGTGTTAAATCTACAAATACAAGTCTCATATCTTGTCTAGCTTTCAGATTTTCTAAAACGACGTTCTCCTCAACAATTTCACTTGGCCATAACGGTTTTTTCTCAATAGCTTTTTGTCCATTATAACGAAAATGTACAACATTGCCTGAAGGATGAACTCGCACAACACACCCTGCATTCCGTAATGGGTAGCCATTCACTTCTTGCATATAATTTACTTCTTTCCACCCACGCCTGTCATCCTTAACCGTTATATATGTATAAAACTCATATCCTTCTTTTGTATATTTTTTTAAGAATGCATTTGCAATCTCTCTTGCTTTATTCTCATCTATCGCTTCCTTACCACTCGAAAAATAAATTTCATCATCTATACTAAATTCAATTAAATTACCAGTATGTCTATTCAACGTAATTTGTATCGTTCTCTCCTCATCCTCTTTATGCTCCCACCATACTAGATGATATGGGTCATCCACACCTTCTTGATCATCTACAACAAGCCTATATTCATCTGGAATGTCAATCATATGAGCCACTTGCTCTTTTCTTTCTTTATCTTTTTGATTCATCATACCTCTCCCTGCGTTACAATTTAAGGTAATTATAACAAACAAATCCAAAACTTATTAATAAAAAAAGACTAGAGAAATCTCTAGTCTTTTACTTCGTTTCACGATGTAACGTTACTCGCTTTAATCGTGGACAATATTTTTTTAGTTCGATGCGCTCGGGATTGTTTCGTTTATTTTTTTTAGAAATGTAATTACGATCACCGCACTCCGTACAAGCTAATGTAATATTTACACGCATATGTAATTCTCCTCTCTTTCAAAGATTGCAACTAAAACGTAATGATTACGATTTATATATTATATAACTTCATTCTATTTGTCAATCACACAACAAAAGGATTCTAAATAGAACCCTTTTGTTTTTAGTAATCTATCATTTTGATTAAAACGATTCGTATGTAACGAACTCGCTAATTGGCTTTCGATATCCTCTAGGACGAATTTTAGTGGTATCACTTTTCCCTATCGTAACCATTAAAACAGGTACTATATGCCCTGGCATATTCAACTCATTTTGTACTGCTTTTTCATCAAAACCAATCATTGGACACGTATCATAGCCGTAATATTTAGCAGCGTACATAAAAGTCATTGCGCTTAACGAAGCATTTCTAATCGCTTCCTCTTCCATGAAGCGCTCTCCTTTTCTTTCATATAACCCTTTCGTTTGCCTAATTGTATCTTCATATTCACATTCATCAATCATTTTTAAAACCTTCATACCAAAATAAATATTTTCAACATTTTGATACGCTCTCTTATCACCACAAACAAGCACTACAGCAGATGCACTCGCTACTTTATATTGTCCGAAAGCTAATTCTTTTAATTTTTCTTTTCGCTCTTGATCACGAATTACGACATAATGTGCATGTTGCAAATTATAACAAGAGGGGGAAAGCTTTGTTAACTCAAATATTTTTTTAAAATCCTCATCAGGGATTTCTATGCCTTGTATAAATTTCATTGCGGAACGCCTAGCAGTTGCCAATTCTTCAAAGTTCAACATATATCCTCCTTAATAACTATAAATTTAAATATACATTAATTTATACAAATGAATAAATCAAATTAAAACACTTTAAATTACAGATAATAATTATGATTTACAAAAAAAAAGACAAAAAGCTGAAACAATTAGTTCATACGAAATTCACATGAATCTATTACTATAGAAGTTGTACATAGTGAATTTATTAACAATCACGTTTACTCATATAGAATCTCACTCGAAAGGAGTTGAAAGTATGAAAACTAAATATCGTTTTATGATCTCATCATTTGCTGCTTGCGCTTATATGATTTGGTATTTAGTATAAATAACAACCTCACTTGTAAATAGGAAAAGGTGTGTATATAAATGGAATATAATCAATCAACAGTTAACTACTGGAAAGCTTTTGTATTACCGTATACATTTGCTTTAGAAGAGTTAAAAACAAAATTTGAAATTATGAACCGGGAAGCTCAATTTTTAGAGGATTACAACCCGTTTGAACATATAAAAACTAGACTAAAACAACCTGAAAGTATTATAAAAAAGCTAGAGCGAAAAAACTTATTGCCAACAATTGAAAATGCTCAAACAAATTTGCAAGATATCATTGGTATTCGTATTACATGTTGCTTCGTAGAAGACATCTATCATTTAAAAGAAGTAATTCAAAAGCGTGAGGATATGGAAGTCATAGAAGTAAAAGATTATATCGCTAACCCAAAAGGAAACGGATATAAAAGTTTACACATGATTATTAAGTATCCCTTATCACTAAATTCTGGTACAAAAGATGTATTTGCAGAAATTCAGTTACGTACACTTGCAATGGACTTTTGGGCAAGTTTAGAACATAAACTTTATTATAAATATGAAGGAAATATACCTGAATATTTAAAAGATGAACTACATGATGCAGCAATGAAAGCTGAAGATCTTGATAATAAAATGGCAACCATTCGCCAAGATATTGATGACATTGAAGCATGCTCAAATCAAATTCTGTTACCACTATAAAAAAGGTTCTCTTCAAGGAGAACCTTTTTTATTTCTTCTCTATCGTGCGGACCTCTTCGATCTTCCAGGTCTCATCTTCTTTTCCAAGCGCATACTGTACTTTCTTTTGAATAGCAATTTCCCCATCTAATTCTTTTTCCTTTGTTTCAACAATGATATATCCTGCTTTACTAGCTTTCATATCTATATGTTCCAATTCAATTTTTTTATTTCCTTTTTGAAAAGCTGCTTCTTTTTGTGTTTTTAAGTCTTCGGCACTAGGTAGCTTCTTTGAAAATAACTCCATATGTTCAGCAAATTTTCGTTCATTCGTCGTCCGTACAAATGCCTCAATAACATCTTGAATAGACTGTTCTTCCTCTTTCGTTATCTGTACTTTTTCTTCAATTTTTTTCGTAGTAGGTTTTTGTTCTATATTATTCTCTTGAGGTTGACATCCAACTAGCAATAATACAAAGAATAGAAGAAAACTTAAATTCCGTAAAAAAAATCTCATCTGTCCATCTCCTAAAAAGAAAAGTGAGGCATTTTGCCTCACTTTCGTTCATAATTAGCGTCTTCCTTTATTCGGGTCGCCACCACCAACAATATCAAAGACACGTTTCGCTATATTTGTATTCTCTTGAACACCGGAGAATAAGTATTTACCTGGTCCAAATGCATATACGTTTACATCTTCACCTGTATGTCCACCTGTTGTCCACCCTGTAACCGAACGCTTATTGAAGATATCTTCAATCGCATTATCAATCTTCGTTACATCTTTTGATGGAGCTATATCATTTACAGCTTTAATTTCTTCTGGTGTTAATTGTAAATCGATATATTTTTTCAATGTTTCTTCTACATTTGCACCTTTTGCAATCTCATTTGCCATAAAGTCTGGTGTACGTTTTGCAGCTTTAATTGGATCTACTTTAAAGTTGTACTCACCATTCGCACCTAGAGATAATCCACCTGTAGCGTGGTCTGCGGTTGCAACGACTAACGTATTTTTATCTTTTTTCGCAAACTCAATCGCTGCTTTAAATGCTTTTTCAAAGTCCTCCATTTCACTCATTGCACCGACAATATCATTATCATGCCCAGCCCAGTCGATTTGACTTCCTTCAACCATTAAGAAGAAACCATCTTTGTTTTTGTTTAAACGTTCAATTGCTGCATTCGTCATTTCTTCTAGTGAAGGTGTTTTCTCATTGCGATCAATCATTTTATCTAAACCGCCTGGTGCAAATAAACCAAGGATTTGATCATTTTTATCATTTAACAATTGATCTCGATCTGTTACGTAGCTATAACCAGATTTCTTAAACTCTTCTGTAAGATTACGATCTTTTCTAACAAAGTTCTTTACACCGCCGCCAAGCATAACATCAACTTTATGCTTCCCTTTAATTTTTTCATCAAAATAATCATTTGCAATTGCGTCCATATTTTTACGGCTAATATCATGAGCACCGAAAGCAGCTGGTGTTGCATGTGTAATTTCAGAAGTCGCAACAAGTCCCGTTGATTTCCCTTTTTCTTTCGCTTGTTCAAGAACAGTTTTCACTTCTGCTTTATCATTATCAACCGCAATTGCCGCATTATATGTTTTAATCCCTGCTGACATAGCTGTTGCCGCTGATGCAGAGTCTGTAATATTTTCATGTTCATCTTCCGGATATGTTTTTTGTGTTCCTACAAGATGCTTATCAAATTCTGTAGATTCCATCTCGAATGTTTTTGGATTATCCTTCATATAACGATGAGCCGTCATATATGAAGGACCCATGCCATCTCCAATTAACACAATAACATTTTTAATCTTTGCATTGTTTCCGCTCTCATCTGCATTAACCTCACTAGAACGTGTAAAATTCCATGTTGCTACCGAAGTAACTGCTAACGACGCCACAACTGCAAATGGCCATGCTTTTTTTACAAACTTTTTCACTTTCTTGTCCCCCTAATTAGGTTATTCATTTCCCACTATCAAATTTAATAGAAGACTGTTAAGGGAAAATTAGTTATATGTAAATTTTTTGTTAACTTATGTAAATATAAGTTATAATTTGTATAAGTTTGTCTTTTCATATCAAGCATCGTTCCCTTTACAATCTAAATATAAACAAGTTGGATTCCCTTTAACGTAAACCTCTTATTTTACATTTCGAATCTATTTTTATGAAAACAAATAGAAATGTGGTGTACTTTTATGAAAATAGTAAAGCTAAATGAATCTTTCATTGTTGAATTACTCAATCTTTGCAAATCTGTTGGATGGTTACAAGATGAAATCTTTATGAAAAAACAATTCAAAATGTACCTCTCTATTGGCACACTTGTAGGTTATATTCATGAAAATAAACTCATTGCAACTGGAGGTGTATTTCCCTTTACAAGTAGCTTTTCTTCCATTGGCATGTTAATCGTTCATCCTCATTTTCAAGGACGAGGAATTGGACGTATGTTACTAGATAGCTGTTTGAAACACGCTCACTCAAAACAACCAATTGCACTTATTGCAACAAAAGCTGGCGAGCCCTTATACACATCATGCGGATTTCAAACAGTAACGACGATACATCGTTTTGAAAAACAAACTACTAAGACGAATACCGTTCAAACACAACAAGTGAAAGAAAAAGACCTTATCTCTATTACCTCTCTCGATGAAATTGTAACTGGTGCCAATCGCTCTCTACTCTACTCATTATTATTACCAAGAGCTGTACACTCTTTTAAAATTGAGAGAAATAACTGTATAGAAGCTTTTTCCTTCTGTATACAGAAAGGGAATATTTTATGTATCAATCCACTTATCGCAAAACAAGAGGAAGATGCTATTCGATTATTAAAAAAGATTTGTGAGTGTTGGCATGGTATCGTACGAATTGATGTCCCGCATTCACAATTTACATTTCGTAACTTTCTTCAAACAGACAATTTCCAAGAAACGCTCCTTTCACCTCTTATGATAAAAAATGGTAGCCAACTTCCTGGAAATCGTAATATGCTATTTGCTGTGATAGATACAGCATTATGTTAGAAAGGAGACAACTAATTGAAGCAGTTTAGCTATTTTATGGTAGGTTGTCTTACTCTTACACTATTAGTAGGATGTAGTGCAGCAGAAAAGCCAGTAGAACAAGTAAAACAAGTTAAAAATACAATTACAGCAAAACTAGCTACCGAGGAAAAAATGGTAGAAATAGACGGTCAAACGATTTACTTTAAAAAAATCGGTAATGAAAAACCACCTTTACTTATGATCCATGGATTTGGAGGATCATCAGATGGTTTCCAAAAGATTTATTCCGATTTAGCAAAAGATCATACGATTATTTCTGTAGATGCTTTAGGATTCGGGCGTTCATCTAAGCCGATGGATTTTTATTATTCTTTCCCAACTCATGCAAATTTGTATTATAAGTTAATGAAAAAACTAGGGTATGATTCATTCGCAATATTAGGGCATTCGATGGGTGGAGAAATTTCTCTTAATTTAACATATTTATACCCTGAAGCGGTTACCCACCTTATTTTAACTGACGCTACAGGTGGCCCTCATACATTCGTTCATAAACAAGGATCACCAAAGCCACAGTTGTCGACTGATTTAAGTGCCGTTTCTTCAATTGCAGATTATGATGAGAGCAAAGTGAAATTCAAGCGTAATGATGAAGAGCATTATAATAAAATGAAGTTATGGCCTAGACGACTTAAAATCAATGCAAATGAAATGAAACAACCAACTTTAATTATATGGGGAAGAAATGATAGTAGCGTTTCTTGGAAAGAAGGAGAAACGTATCACCAATTCTTAACAAACAGCACTTTACATATTATTGAAAAAGGTTATCACGCACCATTTCGCCAAGAACCACAAGAATTTGTAGGGTATGTAAAAGACTTCTTTAACAATAATCCGATCCAATTTGAAAAATAACATAAACGGGTATCTCATTTTGAGATACCCGTTTTCATATATTAAGCAGCTTGCTTTTGACGTTTTTGAGTTTTTGATCCCAATACTTTCGGGATAATGAAACCATCCATTCCAAATTTCCCAGCGTTCATACCGGAAACAAGAACAAACATAGATAAGATAACCATCTCAGGGTTCACACCGATTGACCCACTAAACATATAGGAAAAGTTCATTACAAGGCCAAAAAAGACCGCTGTTTTTGTTAAACAGCCTACAATTAAACCAATTCCAACTAAAATTTCTCCCCATGTTACAAGTGTATTAAACAAATCTACATTTGGAATTGCAAATTCTTGTAAAAATGATGCCCACCAAGATTGAACAGCCGGTTGTGCTCCTTTAGATTTTTCAATTGCACCTTGTAAATAACCCGTTGCATCGAATCCTTTTCCTTGTAGTTTACCAATTCCAGCCATTAACCATGTGTAACCAAGATATACTCGAATTACTGCTAATACAAAAGAAACTGCTTTGTTTTCTCTTAAAAATTGAATAACCATATCTTCCTCCTAAAGGTGTAATTAAGTCAGTTACAGATAATATAATAACATTAGTTACTTATTTTTCAAACGTTAATTATGAATAATTCGTGTCATACATATTAAACATTAAAAACTAACGTTTATATAGTAACTTTTATTACCTATAAAAACTTGAACATATCATACCACAGGTGATAATCATTTTCATTGAAAAAATTGTAAAAAAAATGTGTGCTAAATGTGAAACGTGTTTATTCTATATTTAAATAAACACGTCTCGCACTACTTATATAATCGAAAAGTATCGGTCTCTTCATCAATTAATCTCGCTTCTTGAAAGGCTTCTTCTAACGTTTTGTCATGGTTAATAACACTGTAAAATAAGCGTATTGTAAACATAAGCGCTGCATTCCCATCTACGCAATCTATCGACCCAATATACGATTTCGCGCCACTATATAAAAATGATTCTGCTAATTTCCCCTCCCCTAACGTGCACCCACTATTTACAATATGTGTATTATGCAATTTTGCATATTTATAAATTTCTTTCGCTCCAAAGTTCCCTCTCGGTTCATCTTGTTCGTAAATATCTTCACCTAACTCTTCCATGACAAACTTTCCTTCCTCACCATGAAAGCAAAAAACAACATAATTGATATCGTTATATAAGTTCTTTCCAGAAAGAATTTCCACGAAATCATTCGGCCTACCAATCCAATATGTCACAACTCTTGCCCCAAAATATTCAAGCGATGCTCGGATTGATTGTGCCTCTAAATCAGAATTAAAGCCAACTACTAGTGCAACATTCAACATACACCCTCCATCCTATAATTAGATCTCCTCAATCAAACTATTAAGGGATACATCCATTTTATATATACCCGTTTCTTTCAAAAAATCAGATCTAGTTAAAACGACTTTCTGTAAATATTGCCGATACGCTGTAATTGTCCCGTCGTGAGATACAATGCAAATTCTTTCCGCCCCCAGCTCATAACACCAAAGAAGAAATTCATCTACTATTTGCTGAAAACGATTCTCTGAAATAGTATTTATACCTTCCGTCCATAACTGCTTATTTGTACTTTTCGCAATCGAAAAATGTGGAAATAAATTTGTTATTATTCCTTGATCTACTATGTGATCACATGGTAATGTTTTCGCTCCTTCTCGATAAGGAAAAATACGTGGGGATGCATATGGATGAACGATTTTTTGACAAGCTACTTTCTCACTCCATATCGCCGCCGTTTGTAAAGTTCTAAGTGTAGGGCTAGCGATTAATATATCTGTTTTCTGTAATGGTACATTGAATTGAATGAATCCAGCCTGATTCCTTCCCTCATCCGTTAATGATGGATTCAACATTTGTAAACTTGCCGGCAAATCCTTTGTATGTTCTCCTTCACCGTGCCGAACAAAGACGAGTTTCATACCCATCCTCCTCTCTCCATGAAATCCTTCAACATAATTTCTTCCCTATCTCATTCATTATTCCTGCTATAAAAAAACAATATGTAAAAAGTATTTGACATAAATAACAGGAAAATATTACAATTGCATATGTAAAATACTTTTTACAAGGAAGAGGGGAATTATAAATATGAAATGGATAACCATCTTAATTGGAATGATTATATGGGGATATATAAACGGATTTTTTAGTAGTGATAAAACTGCTAATCCTTGGATTACAGATGATGAACGAGAAACAAAAATTAAACAGAAAGCAATTATTGCAAGCTGGTCCGGTGTTTTTATGTTTTGTACCATTAACCTCTTAAACAAATGGTTAGGTGTAGAAACAAACAATACATCACCTTACTTACCATCTTCTATCGCAACTATTTTAAAAGAAAATATAGAGTTACAAATTTTATTTATGCTATTTATTACGTATGGCATCTTTTACATATACTACCGAAGAAAATTAAGCGCTTAACTTTTTATCTCATGATTATCCTCCTAAATGGTTATAGTAATTAGGACGAAATGAAAGGAGCGATAGAAAAATGAGTAACTCGAATGATTTTTTAGATACACTGCATGAAAAACAAGCAAAAGATGAACAAAATAGAAAACGTCAGGGGAACGGAAACCCAGCGAAAAAGAAGCCAAATAAAACACATAAATAACAATAAAAAACCTGCCTAAAATTATCTTTTAGGCAGGTTTTTTATTCTTCTTTCACCGAGATAACATTTTCCCAATTCCATTTCTCATAATACCACTCTGGTACATCTATATTTTCAATCCACTTCATTTCATGCTTTCCATCTTTATGAGCAAGCCATACATCCGCTTTCTTACGGTCTGAACGTATCCATATTAATTGATTACTCTTATTCATGAAGAGCGGATGATAATCTCCTTGCCTATGAGGTGGCTTTGTGATTCGATGTTGTTCGTCGCTTGTACTATCGATTTCATATAAAGATGGTAGTGGTCTTTTTTCTGGTGGAGTTTCTATCCCCGCCTCTTTTGCTCGTGAAACGATAATTACGTTATCATTCTTCCATGTAAAATCCCAATCGACATATCCTTTCGGTGTAAATGTGTTCTGTTGAAGTGCTGGCAATTCTTTTACTTTTAAATGTTTATTCTCTAACGCAACTCTCCCGCTTCCTTCAATATAGGCCAATATATTGTTGGCTGGCGCCCATTTGAACCATTGTGTGTTTAATAACATTTGATCTACCTTTTCAAAACGACTACCATCTGCACGAACTAAGCAAAGCGTATTGCTATCAGCTGACCATGAAGCTGTCGGTACTGCTAAAAATGAAATCCACTTTTGATCTGGCGACCACCGAAAGCCACTTGCAACTAATGCTAGGAAATCATCATGTTCATTTGGTAATGCATACAAATGCTTCATTTTATGAGGATTCATATGTGCATCTTTTTGTACTTCATATAGCTGGGCTCCTGTCCACCCTGTTGGAAGTAAATGTGCTTCAGATGATACAAAAAACTTCTTTCCATCAGGATACCATGCATAATCTCCTACACCTGCCGATACATTTTCAAAATCTGTATTCTTTTTTTCTACATCAAATGTATTTAATGTACCTGTAAATATAAATGCAATTATATTTTCTGTTGGTGACCATTGATAATTCGATGCTTCTGAGTGAAACGGCGTAACTTTCTTTCCATCTTTCAGCCGATATAACTCAAGACTACCTTCTTTCTTTCCTTTTACATATGCCAGCCACTCTCCATCATGAGACCACTTTGGCCCTGTTATATACTCTCCTTTTGTAAGTTGTTTCTCTTTCCCCTCAACTTTAATCCAGAGGTCATGATGACGAATAAAAGCAATTTTCGCTTCATTATTTTCTGCGCTACTATTAATGATTGAACATAAAAATAAGACTAACATTGTACCAACGCTTACTATGAACCGTTTCATAATACCCCTCCATTTCCCTCATAGCATTCCTCAATGTCCACCTACAATATGTAAAAAATACCTATTCGACATAATCAGAAAAAATTTCCCAAGAAATTTTAAATTCATAGAGGATTGGTATGAATTATGTCGAAAATATAGTTTATCTAACATCCGATTATGTAATTTGAGATAAATTTGTAAGATTAATTTTCGGAATATTAGCACTTTTTATCAGGGGGCGTTTCTATGAAAAAAACTACATCTACACTACTGAGTATGGCGCTCGTCTTTTCCAGTTTTGGAGCTTTAAGCGCCCATGCTGAATCACTGCAAAAAGAGAAGCAATTTAGTCCACAGTTAAAAGCAAACATTACACAATGGGGAGAAAATAAAATTGCGCAAAATGTTGAAACAAAAACATCAAAAGAAATATCTGTCATTGTAGAATTGCAACATGCTCCACTCGCTTCACAAAGTAACATTCAACATGCTCCAGATTTACAAAATAATAATGCCCAGTCTTATCATGCGCAACTAAAAAAAGCACAAGAAGATACTACTAAGAAAATAAAAGAAAAAGCACCGAAAGCAACGATAAAAGAAACGTATAGTACGTTATTTTCTGGGTTTTCTATCTCTATTCCAGGGGATCAAATTACCGCTCTAGCTTCTTTACCTGAAGTAAAAGCAATTTATCCAAACTTAACATACAAATTACATGAAACGTCAAAAAGTCCGGCTAATCAAGAAACACCAAATATTGGAGGACCGACAGTTGGTGCGCCTGAAGCTTGGAATTCAAAAGATCCGACTGGCAAACCACTTGATGGAAAAGGAATGAAAGTCGCTATTATCGATTCAGGTGTAGACTATACACACCCTGATTTAAAAGCAAATTATATCGGCGGCTATGATACAGTCGATGAAGATAATGATCCGATGGACGGAAACGTACACGGTACTCATGTTGCTGGAATTATCGCTGGTAATGGAAAAATAAAAGGGATTGCTCCAAATGCCTCTATACTTGCTTACCGTGTCATGAATGATGGGGGTACTGGTACAACCGAAGATATTATTCAAGGTATTGAGCATGCTATTCAAGATGGTGCCGATGTTTTAAATCTATCTCTTGGTCAAGATTTAAATGTACCCGATCAACCTGTAACAATGACGCTAGAACGTGCGGCGAAACTTGGTGTTACTGCGGTCGTATCAAATGGAAATGATGGACCCAAACCTTGGTCTGTAGATGCACCTGGGAATGCAAGTAGTGTCATCTCTGTTGGAGCATCTACAGTTTCTATTCCATTTCCAACATTCCAAGTAGCTGGTTCCAATAAATCTTACCAAGGATTACCGTTATCAAAATCGGATTTCCAAGTAGGAAACGATGCCCAGCTTGTATATGTTGGATACGGTAATCCAAGTGATTACGCTAAACAAGATGTAAAAGGTAAGTTCGCGCTTGTCTTACAAGGGACTTCGAGCACGTTAGTAAAAGCAGAACAAGCAAAACAAGCTGGCGCTCTCGGCGTGCTACTAATTTCTAACGAAAAAGAAATTAATATTATGCCAGAATATTTTGGTCGTGAAGAAGTAGCTCTTCCTGTTATGCAGCTATCCAATACGAATGGCGAAGAGTTGAAAAGTTTAATTACAAAACGAAAGAAAAATATAAAAATTGGACAACCAAAACAAACAGAACTTATTGGTAATTTTAGTTCAAGGGGACCATCACAAGGAAGTTGGCTTATAAAGCCTGATGTTGTTGCACCTGGCGTACAAATTACAAGTACAGTACCAAGAGGTGGCTATGAATCTCACAATGGGACAAGTATGGCTGCGCCGCAAGTAGCTGGAGCCGTTGCTCTATTACGTCAAATGCATCCTGATTGGACGACAGAACAATTAAAATCATCTCTTGCCAATACAGCCGAAACATTAAAAGACGTAAATGAAAACACATATCCTGTTATGACACAAGGATCGGGCTTAATTAATATTCCAAAAGCAGTAAAAGCGGACGCATTAGTTACACCAAACAATGTAAGTTTCGGTCTAATTAAACCAAATAGCGGAAAAGTAAAATTAACACAAAATATTACATTACAAAATCTTTCTAGCAAAAAGAAAAACTTTTCAATTCGCATTGAACTATTAGATACAAAAACGAAAGTTCAAACTTCTTTCGCTTCTTCTGTGAGCGTAAAACCGAATAGTAACATAGAAAAACCTTTTACCATTACTGTGGATAGTTCTTTGCCACAAGGTGTATATACAGGGAATGTATATGTAAAAGAACAAGGTAAGACAGAAGAAATACGTATTCCATTTACATTTAGCATTGATCCAAAAGAATACAAACGTATTGATGGCCTTGAAATTGTTAATTCTACTTTCAGTCCAAATAATGACCAAATACTAGATGACAACCTTATCAATTACTATTTAGTTACACCCGTTGAGGATGTAACGTTTCACGCTAATTTAATTACGAAAGACCGAGTAACCTATCAAGGTATCGTTTATCAAGGTAAAAATGAAACACCAGGTTATAAATCTTTCAAATGGAATGGTACAAAAGTTGGTGGATCCCCTCTGCCTGACGGCTTATACCAAATTGAAGCTGTTGCTTCTAATTCTGGTGGAGAAACGAAACAAACAGGGGCTGTGTTTGTCGACCGCACTGCACCTAAATTAACACACGAAGTTGATCAAGAAAATCTCATAATTAGAGGGAAAGTAACTGATATACTGTTAGATTGGATGACAGAATCCGGATGGGTTGCTCCAGGGCATCCTGTCACGATACAGTATGAAATTAACGGGAATGGTACATGGGAAAATGCATTCCTGAACCATTGGGAGAAAAACTACGAAATTTATTTCGATCGTAGTCAATTACAGCAAGGAAAGAATACAATTCACATTGTAGCAACTGATGCCGCTGGAAATACATCTAATTTGAATGTTGATTTAGAAGTGAAATAATTAAATTATTGTTGACAATCTTTTAAAAATAGTTTTATAATACGAAACATAGTTTAGTTGAACGAATTATATATCGGCTTTGAAGGAATACTAGTAGCGACTTATATCCCTGTCTTAGAGAACTGATGGTTGGTGTAAATCAGTACATATACAAGCGTGAATTACAATTCTGGAGCTTCTTTCCCGTAGTGCACATAGTGCATGAAGAGGAAGACGGATCTTTCCGTTATCTTAAAGTGAGTGGTAAACAATTTTTATGTTTACAATTAGGGTGGTACCGCGATTTTTATCGTCCCTATCGGATTTTCCGATAGGGGCTTTTTTGCGTCCTTCCCTTTTATACAACTTCATATATACGCATTGAAAGAATCGCAGTAGTATATTATATCCCTGTTACAGAGAGCTAGTGGTCGGTGGAAATTAGCACATATATAAGTACGAATTACAATTCTGGAGCTTCTTTTTCGTAGTGCTTTTATGCATGAAGGAAAAGACGGAGTTTTTCCGTTATCATGAATTGAGATGTAAGTGTATTTTCACTTACAAATAGGGTGGTACCGCGATTCTTTCGCCCCTATCGGATGTTCCGATAGGGGCTTTTTCTATTTCTCAAAGAAACAAATGTTAAATAATTCCGAATCTTATGATAAAATTTTATAAGCGCTTACAATTTGAAAGGGGGTGATATAAGCTATACGAAACTCATATTCAATTTTATAGAAAACAAGGAGGATGTCTAAATGACAAAGAAAATAGAAATCCCATCGCATTTAAAACCATTCGTATCCACACAACATTATGATCAATACACACCGGTGAATCACGCTGTGTGGCGTTACATTATGAGACAAAATCATAGCTTCTTAAAAGACGTTGCCCATCCAGCCTATGTGAATGGACTACAATCATCTGGTATTAATATAGATGCAATTCCAAAGGTAGAAGAAATGAATGAATGCTTAGCACCAAGCGGCTGGGGAGCTGTAACAATTGATGGCCTTATTCCTGGCGTCGCATTTTTCGATTTTCAGGGGAACGGATTACTACCAATTGCAACAGATATTCGTAAAGTAGAAAATATCGAGTACACACCAGCTCCAGATATTGTACACGAAGCAGCAGGACACGCACCGATTTTACTTGATCCTACATATGCAAAATATGTGAAACGTTTTGGACAAATTGGTGCAAAAGCTTTCTCTACAAAAGAAGAACATGATGCATTTGAAGCTGTTCGTACATTAACGATTGTCAAAGAAAGCCCTACTTCTACTCCTGATGAAGTTAAGGCTGCTGAAAATGCTGTAATTGAAAAACAAAACTTAGTTTCTGGTTTATCAGAAGCTGAACAAATTTCACGTCTTTTCTGGTGGACAGTGGAGTACGGATTAATTGGAAATATTGACGATCCAAAAATTTACGGTGCTGGTCTTCTTTCCTCTGTCGGCGAAAGCAAACATTGCTTAACAGATGCTGTAGAAAAAGTTCCTTTCTCAATTGAAGCTTGCACAGGGACAACTTATGATGTGACAAAAATGCAACCACAGCTATTTGTTTGTCAATCATTTGAAGAGTTAACTGAGGCGCTTGAGACGTTCTCTGAAACGATGGCATTCAAAACAGGTGGCACAGAAGGATTAGAAAAAGCAATTCACTCCGAAAATCATGCCACAACTGAGTTAAGTAGCGGATTACAAATTACGGGCACATTTACAGAAACAATTAAAAATGATGCCGGCGAAGTCATTTACATGCGAACAAGCTCTCCAACTGCATTAGCAATTCATAATAAGCAGTTGGCAAATCATTCTACCTCTGTACACAGTGATGGATTCGGGACACCGATCGGATTACTAAATGGTAATATCGCACTAGAAGATTGTACAGAAGAAAAGTTACATTCATTAGGCATTACAATTGGAAACAGCGCAGATTTTACTTTTGCAAGTGACATTCATGTAAAAGGAACAGTAACTGATATTGTAAAGAATGATAATAAAATTGCCCTTATCTCGTTTATAGATTGTACAGTTACTTATAAAGATCGTTTACTATTTGATGCTTCATGGGGCGCATTTGATATGGCTGTTGGCTCACAAATCACTTCAGTATTCCCAGGTGCCGCAGATGCAGCAGCATTTTTCCCAATGGATGAAGAAGTTCAAGAAATTCCTGCTCCACTTGTACTGAATGAACTTGAACGTATGTATCAAACAGTTCGAGATATTCGAAGTGAGGGGATTTTACACGACGCGCATATCGATCAATTAGTAGCAATTCAAGAAGTATTAAATACATTTTATGCGAAAGAATGGCTGCTTCGCCTTGAAATATTAGAATTACTTTTAGAGCATAACAAAGGGCATGAAACATCTGCAGCATTACTACATCAACTTTCTACTTTCACAACTGACGAAGCTGTAACACGCCTTATTAACAATGGTCTTACGTTACTTCCAGTAAAGGGTGTGAGAAATGATGCTAAGATTAACTGAAGAAGAAGTTCGCGAGGAGTTATTGAAGGTAGATAAATGGATGGTAAAAGATGAGAAATGGATTGAACGAAAATATATGTTTTCCGACTACTTAAAAGGAGTCGAATTTGTCTCTGAAGCCGCCAAACTATCAGAAGAACATAATCACCATCCATTTATCCTTATCCAGTATAAAGCAGTTATTATTACTTTGTCATCTTGGAATGCAAAAGGTTTAACGAAACTAGATTTTGAGCTTGCAAAACAATTTGATGAACTATTTTTACAAAACGAAAATGCAATTATAAGAAAATAAAAAAAGAGAAGCCTTTTTAGGCTTCTCTTTTTATTTTGAAATGGATACAATGTCCAAATGGATCCTCGACTTGTAATATTCCATCTTTGTACGTAGCAATTTTGCCAATATTTTTTAAGCTTTCACATACTTGCTCTTTTTGTTTTTCATCCGCTAGTACAATTGTGAAATATTTCAAACCAACAGAACCTGGCATTTGCGGTGGTACCCCTTCACCTTGCCACGTATTTAAACCGATATGATGATGATAACCACCTGCTGATACGAACAACGCTCCATTACGAGCTGGGATCGTTATTTCAAAACCAAGACCATCAACATAGAAACGTTTCGCTTCCTCTAAATCAGCTACATGGAAATGAATATGCCCCATCACAGTACCATCTGGAAATCCATTCCATGTACTTCCTTGCTGTAATAATTCTTCACCAGCTAACGGGTTACTAACAAATGGGAGTTCTCCATTCTCATCACGCCAAACTTCTTTTTGTCGATCATGATAAATTTCAATCCCGTTTCCATCTGGATCAGCTAAATAAAGAGCTTCACTAAAGTAATGATCGGCTCCACCATGTAGTGGATATACCATCTCTACAAGATGACGAAGAACATTCGCTAAATCCTGCCTACTTGGTAATAAAATTGCGTAATGATATAACCCTGTTCTTGCTCTTTGCTTCGGAAAAGCTTCTTTCTTTTCTTCAATGATAAGAAGTGGTTCATCATTTTCATTCCCAAATGTAACGACTGCTTCTTCTTCTTTTAGCACCTTCATACTTAGTACTTCCGTATAAAACTCTAGTGATTTCTTTACATTAGATACGTATAAATGAACAACATCAAGTGTTGTATCGGGATGAAGTTGAAAACTCATCTTGTTAGCCCCCCCATTTAAATTAGTTCTTCTTTGACATTTTTTCTTTTAAGAAATTATCTACAAAACCATCAGCTTTTGCAACAAATAAGTATGCACCCATTGCTAATAATGCAAGTTCTAATTCGAAACCAGGATTTTTTCCATCTCCCAATAAACCAGCTGACCATTTCACTTTTACGATTGCCCCAACCATAACAAGTGCAAATAATAATCCAATATATCTTACACCTAAACCTAGAATTAATAATAGGCCTCCAACTAATTCAAATGTTGCTACACCGTATGCCAGTCCTCCTGGTAAACCAATGCTTGTAAACCATCCTGCAATATTGTCAATTCCTGATTGGAATTTTGTTAAACCGTGCATAAAGAACGTTACCCCTAACACGATACGAATAATTAAGTTACCAATATGTTGATTCATTTCTTTCTCTCCTTTATAGTTTTCTTATACAAAACTTTTATTCACATTACAAAACATACACTAATTTTTTTTATTCGTCAATTCATTTTCATTGGGAAAAAATATATTTTTTTTGCTATGATACAAATAGTTGTTTACAAAAAGGAGCTTGATTTTATGAATATTGGTTCTGCAATACGTGAAATTCGTCAACGTAGAGGCATAACAATTGCACAAATTTGTGAAGGAACAGGTCTTTCTAAAGGCTTTATGAGTCAGGTTGAAAATAATAAAACATCACCATCTATCTCAACGTTAGAAACGATCTCAAATTTTTTAAACGTTCCCCTTCCCTATTTATTGTTAGAACAAAAAGATCGATTGAAAATTGTTAAAAAAGAAGAACGAAAATACAGTGTATACGGCAAAGATGAGCAAAGAATTGAACATGTTGCGGAGCAAGGTGGCCTTCGCCTGAATCTCGTAGAAATTCCTGCCGGGTTTCCGAAAGAAAACTCACCAAATGCCCATGAAGGTGAAGAGTGTCATCTTGTATTACGCGGAAAGCTAGAAGTTCAACATGGTGAAGATATTGCAATTGTAGAAGAAGGTGATTCTTTCTCTTGGAATGCATGCGTTCCACATATTGTTCGTAATGTAGGAAAAGAATCCGCACTATTACTTATCTCTAGTCATGCGGAGAATCGAAAACGCGTTTACTAATCAATAAAAAAGAAGCCTGCTTCAAACAGGCTTCTTTTTTATTCTCGTATAATCCCGTAACTTGTCCCAACTAGCACCGTCTTTTCATGTTGATTGCGATAAACTGATTCGATTGAAACTTTTTTATACCCTTCCATTTGCTCTATATTTGTTAAAGTTAATTCACAAGTAATCGTATCCCCTGTAAAAACTGGTCTAATAAACTCACTTACTAATTCTCTTGCTATGTAATGTAACTCTTCGCCTACTTTCGTTCCAATGCTAGCAGTCAATAAACCATGAACCATTAATCGGCCATTCTCATCATATTCCATATGATGTCTCCCTTTATCACCTGTAATATTTGCAAATTCGAAAACTTCTTCCTCAGTAAATCTTCTTTCATATTTAAATACTTCCCCAACTTTTATACTCATTTTTATCCCCCTAATAATAAACTGAATTTTCTTTCATTTTATCATAAAATGAGTCTTAATTCATTTTCTATTACAAAAAATAATTAGAAATACTTATAACTGTATTTCTTTACTTTTCACCCATTTACCGATGACCATCTCTTTTTGCGATTTGGTATCCATAATACGCACATGTACCATTTCTGGATAACTCTCTAACTTCAAATCCACAACTTCTATAAAAATCAAAATTGTTCGCAGATGTATGTGCAAACCAATCACCATGGGGAAGCTTTTGTAAACAAAGAGCTACAAGTTTCTTACCCAATCCTTTCCCCCTATACTCACACTTCACAACCAAATTTACTATGTTAGCAACCATCATTTGATCAGAAATCACTCTAACCATCGCAACCATTTCTTCTTCATCCCAAATTGTGAAAGCCCATGTTGAATTTTCAAATGCAAGCGTAAATTTTTCAATTTGCCAAGAAGGGATATTATCATTACTCCAACCGGCATCTTCAAATAAAGTTTTAATTGCATATGCTGGTACTCCATTCGTTCCTTCACGGATAATAAGCCCATTATGGTAAATATACATGTAATCCCCCCTTTATTTTTATATACCATTCTTCAAAAGATGCAATTTACCTTTTTTCATCCAACTCGCTTAATCGAATAAACAAGAACATCCATCCCCTGAAATGAAGTTGTTTTCTCATAACTAAGCCCTGTTTTTCTAGCAACAAATATTGAGGCGGGATGGTTCGGATTAATAAGAGAAATTAATTTATTCATTTGTAATGCTTGGAAACCGTAGTCTCGAAATGCCGCAGCTGCTTCTTTCGCATACCCTTTTCCCCAATACTGAGGAAGTAACCAATAACCAATTTCAATTTCCTCTTTTCCATCTATCTTCTGCTTTACTAGTCCCGCATGACCAATTCGTATTCCCGTTTCCCTTTCAATCATTACAAATAAACCGAGACCATTTTTATAATTAGGAATTACCCACTCCTCCAAGCTTTTTTTGCATTGCATATATGTTTTTAACGTTCCATTTCCAATATAGCGCATTACCTTCTCGTTTCCCCATAGTGAAGCGTAGAACTGTAAATCATCCATTGTATATTTGCGAACTTGTAAACGATCTGTATGAAACATTTCTGCACTCCTTCCCACTAATGTGTTCTTTATTTCACGACCATATTTTACATATATAATAAGTATTACTACCTATTATAAATGAACGAAACAAAAAATGCAGAATGTTCATTCTTTTACCCGATAAAAAAAGCAGTAGACAAATATTGTCTACTGCATCCATATCATAACTAGTACAAAGAAAACTACAATTGAGGGGGGTGTAGGATTTTCAAATATACTAGATACTTATCCCGTTCTAACGGGCGGTAAACTTTTCAATTATTTGAAAGTGAAAAGTTTACCGCACATAAGAACTTTTGCGGTCATTAAGAGAGCACTGTTAAGTAATCAAACACACGCTGTGCTTTTTCTCCACCCATTCGCGCATGTTGAAGAAGGGAAATACCATGTGGGCCAGATGCACGTAATGCTTCTGGTTGTGCTACTAAAATAGCTTGTACAACTTCTAACTCTCCAAGCATAGCTGCAGCAAAAATATCCATGCGAGCACCCTTTTCCAGTAAATAAAGAGCAATATCTTTACGACCTACATGTGCCGATGCTCCTAAGGCACTTTCCCAATCTGATCCGCCCCAATTGTAAGAGGCATGAAGTAAGCTGGGCGATTCAACCAACAGTTCCTGTACTTTTTTTAAATTTCCGTGAGCTGCCATAACAAATTCTCTTACTAACTCAGTGGTAATACGCTCTTCTGTATGCATCGCTCTTCTCCTTTTTTAGAAATTCGTTTCGGTGTAAAAAATGGTTTGTCACTTCCTTGAAAAATATCCACTTCTATACCAAATACATATTGAAACATTTCATGACATAATACTTCTTCTGGTACACCGTCATACTGAATCTCCCCTCGCTTTAATACGAGTAAACGATCACTATATTGAGTAGCTTGGTTAATGTCATGTAAAACCATTACAATTGTCATACCAAACTCCTCATTTAATCGTTTCACAAGTTCCATTACTTCCAACTGATGAACGATATCTAAAAAAGTTGTTGGCTCATCTAATAATAAAACATTCGTGCGTTGTGCTAGCGTCATTGCAATCCAAGCACGCTGCCTTTCTCCTCCTGATAAAGATTGTAAAAGACGATATTCATACCCTTCAAGATTTGTAACAGACAATGCCCAATTAACAATTTCTTCATCTTCTTTATTTAAGCGAACACTCCATGATTTATGGGGGCCTCTTCCAAATTCAATTAATTCTTTCACTGTTAAATCTAATTGATGATCATGCATTTGTGGTAACATCGCTAATTGCTTCGCTACATCGGCACTCTTCATCGTATGAATATTTTTCCCATCTAAAATGATTTCCCCTTCGCTTTGTTTAAGTAGCCTTGCCATTAAACGAAGCAAAGTAGATTTCCCCGATCCATTCGGTCCAATTAAACTAACAACTTCTCCAGCTTTAATATGTACATTCGTATTTTGCATTTGAAATCTTTCAGAATGTGCGTAAAACACTTTTTCAACGGAAATCACGTTGTTTTCCTCCTCTATGAATTAAATATAAGAAGAACGGACCACCTAAGAAGGATAATAAAATACCAACAGGCAATTCGATTGGATCGAACCAACTTCGAGCTATCGCATCCGCAAAAACAAGTAATACCCCGCCGCCAAGGCATGATAGAGGCAGCAAATATTTATAATCATTTCCAACTAATAAACGTAGCATATGCGGTACAACAAGACCGACAAACCCAATAAGTCCAGAAACACTAACTGCTATTCCAGCTAATAATGTACTTACTACGATTAAATAAAAACGACTTTTTTCCACGTTATGTCCTAATAACTTTGCCATTTCATCTCCAAGCATTAATACTCGAATATGCTTAATACCAAAGAAGGCTAATATAATAGCAAATATCGCATAATAAATAATCATATTTAAATGTGCCCAGCTTACACCACCAATGCCACCAGCTAACCACGGTAAAACAGATTGTACTTTGTCACTATGTAATAACATTAATGCTGACGTTGCTGCACCAATCAATGCATTAATCGACACACCTACTAAGACAATTCTTGAAGGTGGTGCCCCTTTTTGCCATGATAAAGCATAGATGACCATTGCTGTGATGAAAGCTCCTAAAAACGCCCCTAGCGGTAAAAAAGCCATGTGCTGAGGAAATAAAATCATAATTATAATTGCTACAAGACCCGCTCCAGATGAAACCCCGATAATACCAGGGTCTGCAAGAGGGTTTCTCATAACCCCTTGCAATAATGCACCTGATGTCGCTAAACACGTTCCTACTATAAATCCAACGAGCACCCTTGGTATACGAAGATCCCATACAATTCGATGAACTATCGAACCTTCATCTTGCATCCCTGTTAGGATGTCTCGTAAAGAAAAGGATAAACTTCCCGCGAAAAGACCGTAAAAAAGACCTAGAATCGTTAATACGACTAAAATAACTGCTATTCCCCATCTTTTTTTCGCAAAAGGATGTTCCTTTTCTCTTACTACTTCATTACTCTCCATACTTATCATTTCCTTACATCTTGTATACTTTTATACATAAAGTCCATAGCTTCTGTTACTTTTGTTCCAGGATTTGATCCAAATAAGTCTGGTGGTAAAATAACTACACGATTTTGTTTTACTGCATCTAAATTTTTCCACGCTTCATTTTTCATCATTTCGCCTTCAAATGCTTTTTTCACGCTATTCGGGTCTCCGTGTGTAATTAAATAAATTACATCTGGATTCGCCTCAATAATACGTTCTACACTTAGCTGTGCATATTGCGGATATTCTTTCATTTCTGGAAAACCAGCTGCAATATTTTTTCCGCCCGTTTTCTCTAAAATGTCACCTGACAGAGATGTTGGTAATGCTGCTAAATAAGTTCCTGGTGCTCCATACACTAGCAATGCTTTCACATCACTCTTTTTCTCATATTTCTTCATTTGATCATTCATTTTTTGATTCAGTTCTTTTGCTTTATCTTCTTTCTTCATTACTGCTCCGTATATTTCAATATTCTTTTGAATATCTTGTACAGAATTTGCAGTAGAAATGACTACTTTCGTCCCTTGACCTTCAACCGTTGGAACATTCTTTTGGAATCCATTGTTAGCAACAAGTACATCTGGCTTTAAGCTAGCAATTTGCTCAAAATTCGGCTGATGTGCATTCCCAATTACTTGCGCTTTCTTTAACTCCTCCGGAAGAGTTAATTTCGTATCTGGACGACCTATAATCTTTCCGTCTAAAGCATGAATAATATCCATATCACCCATACTTAATGTTGCAAAGCTCTCTGGTGTTTTATCGAATGTTACCTTTCTGCCCGATAGGTCGGTAATTTCGATTTTTTCTTTTCCTTTTTCTGTTTTGGTTGCAGACGCTTTGTCGTTTCCCTTTGCATTGCAACCTATTAATAAGAAAAAAACAGATAAAATCGCTGTAAATAGCGTAATAGACTTTTTCATTCTTCCACCTCTAATTGATAATGATAATCATTAACTACTATTCTACTTTAATTGATAAGGATTATCATTGTCAACAAAAACGCATACATTTTCTTCAAAAAAAAACAAAAAGCGCTACAAAAAGATCCTTTCTTTTTGTAGCGCTCTATTTAATACTATTACTCACATTCATTTTCCTCCAACTGGTCACGCATCACTTTTACACGCTGAAAGAAAAAGAACGATAAACTTAAAAATATAACGATGCTCCCCATCATAACAAAAAATTGTATCGTTTCTTTTGCTCCATTCGGAATCAATAAGCCAACCATTAACAATGTGCTTACAGCGAGAAGGATCTGTCCGAACCGAGTATAATCTTCTATTTTCCCTTGTAATTCTTTCATCATATTCTCACTCCTCCATTTCACTGTATCATATTCTATGAAACTGAAAGACAAGTAAATGCAGCCATTCGGGGAGATGTTTTCCAAAAGAAAAAGAGCCGCTTAATTGCGACTCTTTCCTATCTATTCCACACCTTTATATGCTTCCATATAAATTTCTTTCAACTCTGAAATGAGCGGTAATTTCGGATTGGCTGTTGTACATTGGTCTTCAAAAGCCCGTTCTGCTAATACTCCAACAACCTCTTCAAATTTCTCTTTATCGACTCCTTGCCCCATAATACTCATATTAATATTCAAGCTTTTTCCAAGCTCAATAATTGCTTGGACAAGTGATTCCACCCCTTCTGCTGCCGAACTTGCTGGAAGCCCGAGCATTCTCGCTATATGTGCATATCTTTCATCTGCCACAAAGTACTCATATTTTGGGAACAATGCGTGTTTTCTTGGCTTAATAGCATTATAGCGGACTACGTGCGGCATTAGAATGGCATTTGCGCGTCCGTGCGGAATATGGAATTCTGGTCCAATCTTATGTGCTAAGCTGTGATTAATACCGAGGAAAGCATTTGCAAATGCCATCCCTGCAATTGCAGAAGCGTTATGCATTTTTTCTCTTGCTTCTTCATCATTTCCATCTTTATATGCTCTCGGTAAATATTTGAATACGAGATCAATAGCTTTTAATGCTAATCCATCTGTATAGTCATTTGCCATAACAGACACATACGCCTCAATTGCATGTGTTAAAACATCCATACCAGTATCTGCTGTTACATGTGGTGGTACTGTCATTACAAATTGCGGATCAACAATCGCTACATCTGGTGTTAATTCATAATCTGCAAGCGGATACTTTATATTATTTTTCTTATCTGTAATAACCGCAAATGGTGTCACTTCTGACCCTGTTCCTGATGTTGTTGGAATGGCAACAAACTGCGCTTTATTTCCTAATTCCGGATATTTACATGTACGTTTTCTTATATCTAAAAATTTCTGTTTAATGCCATAGAATGATGTTTCTGGATGCTCATAGAATAACCACATCCCTTTTGCCGCATCCATAGCTGAACCGCCACCAAGTGCAATAATTACATCAGGCTTAAAGCTTCTCATCATTTCCGCACCTTTAAAAACAGTTTCATCTGACGGATCTGGCTCGACCTCAAAGAACACTTCAACTTTCACATCATTTGCATGCTTACGTAAATAGTGCGTAACTGTGTCTACATAGCCGTGCTCAACCATTCCTGGATCCGTTACAATAAATGCGCGTGAAATGTTAGGCATATTTGCTAAATACGCCGTAGCATGTTTTTCAAAATAAATTTTTGGTGGCAACTTGAACCACTGCATATTCTTTTTTCTATTTGCCAGCCTTTTTATATTTAATAAATGAGTCGCTGTTACGTTTTGAGAAACTGAGTTTTTCCCGTATGAACCACAACCAAGTGTAAGCGATGGAATAAACCCATTATATATGTCACCTATTCCGCCTTGTGATGAAGGTGCATTTACAATAAGACGGCAAGCTTTCATACGTAAACCAAATTGTTTTTGTACTTCTTTATTTGTAGAATGAATGACTGCTGAATGCCCTAAACCTCCAAGATTCAACATTTCTTCGCAATATGTAAATCCTTCTTCTAATGAATTCGCTTTTACACAAGCTAATACTGGGCTCAGTTTCTCACGAGATAGTGGATACGCTGCCCCAATTCCTTTAATTTCAGCTACAAGTATTTTTGTATGTTCAGGCACAGTCATCCCAACTAATTCGGCAATATACTGTGCAGATTTCCCTACAATATCACTATTTACTGCACATGTATTTTCATTTATAACGAGCTTTTCTAATTTCTTTCTCTCTTCCTCTGTTACAAAGTAACAATTATTTGCAATCATTTCTGTTTTAACATCATCATAAATTTCTTTATCGATAATGATTGCCTGTTCCGATGCACAAATCATACCGTTATCAAATGTTTTCGATAAAATTAAATCATTAGCAGCTCGTTTTACATGTGCTGATTTCTCTATATAACACGGTACATTACCAGGACCTACACCTAGTGCTGGTTTACCAGTAGAATAAGCCGATTTCACCATACCAGCGCCTCCAGTTGCTAGAACGAGTGCGACACCATCATGGTTCATTAATTGTTTCGTCGCTTCGACAGATGGTCTTTCAATCCATTGAATACAATGCTTTGGCGCACCCGCCTTCACCGCTGCATCATATACTGTTTTGGCCGCTGCAACGGAACAATTTTGTGCAGAAGGATGAAATGCGAAAATAATTGGATTTCTCGTTTTTATCGCGATTAATGCTTTAAACATTGTTGTTGACGTTGGATTCGTTACTGGCGTTACTCCAGCTACTACACCGACTGGTTCCGCAATTTCTATTATTTCTTCATGAGGATCTTCATGAATAACTCCTACCGTTTTATCTTGCTTTATACTATGCCAAATATATTCAGTGGCAAAAATATTTTTTATGCATTTGTCTTCATAGACACCACGGCCTGTTTCTTCAACAGCCAATTTTGCAAGCGACATATGTTGATCAACACCTGCTAGTGCCATTTCATGAACAATGTTGTCAATCTGTTCTTGTGTAAAACTTTCTAATGCTTGTAAAGCTTCTTGACCGTTATTTACTAACGTATCAATCATCTCTTTTACCTCTTGCATTTCATTTACAACTTTCTCTTTGACTACCATGTAAATTTCCTCCTATTCTGTTATCACGGTCTTTATAAGTCCCTATAGGTCATAATAAGTCCCGATTAGCGAAAAAAAATAGAGTTACCGTCCTACATGAATCCCATTGTTTGTGAAATATTTCACAAGTTTATTCGTGAATAACATTTCATGAATTCAATATACATGAAATCATTTCATTTGTGTATGTCTAATTTGTGAAATATTTCACAAATAAACATAATAAAAATGCACTGCTCCACATTAGCAGTGCATTTTTATTATGCTAGCGCTTGTGCTAAATCTTCAATTAAATCTTCACCATCTTCAATTCCGACAGAGATACGAATTAATGTATCTGTAATTCCTAATTCTTTACGACGATCTGCTGGGATTGATGCATGTGTCATTTGAGATGGGATAGAAATTAAACTTTCGACTGCTCCTAGGCTTTCAGCAAGTGTAAAGTATTGCAGTTTCTCAAGTACTTTATTTAATGTTTCCTCACTATCTACATCAAATGAGATGATAGCACCAAATCCGTTTGCTTGTTCTGTTGCTAATTCATGGTTTTGATGTGATTCAAGGCCTGGATAATATACTTTATTTACTTTTGGATGATTATTTAAGAATTCAGCAATTGCGCGTGAATTCGTTTCATGTTCTTCCATACGAATTCCTAACGTTTTTAAACCGCGAAGTAGTAAGAAGCTATCTTGTGGTCCAAGAATACCTCCCGTTGAGTTTTGTACAAAGTGAAGGTCTTCTGCTAGTTGTGGGCTATTTACCACTACTAGACCTGCAACTACGTCACTATGACCTCCTAAATATTTCGTTGCACTATGAAGTACAATGTCTGCTCCTAAAGAAATCGGCGACTGCCAATATGGCGTCATGAATGTATTATCAATAATTGTTAATAAATCTTTCTCTTTAGCAAGAGTAGATATTTTCTTAATATCAGTAATTTTTAGTAGTGGATTCGTTGGTGTTTCCACATAGATCGCTTTCGTATTTGGACGAATTGCTTCTACAACTTCCTCTAAGTTTGTTGTATCTACAAATGTATGCTCAATACCGAAGCGGTTTAATACTTTCGTAATAACACGATACGTTCCCCCATAAACATCATCTGTTAAAATAACGTGATCACCTTTTGAGAACAACATAATTGTTGCTGTAATAGCAGCCATTCCCGAACCAAATGCAAATCCAGCATGACCGTTTTCTAATACGGCAATCATTTCTTCTAAAGCTGCTCGTGTTGGGTTGCCTGTACGTGAATATTCATATCCTTGATGCTTACCAACTGCTTCTTGTTTATACGTACTTGTTTGATAAATCGGTACGTTTACAGATCCAGTTGAAGGTTCTCCTATGCGAATACCATGAATTAACTTTGTCTTTGCTCTCATTTTTTATTCCCATCCTTTGTATATGTCTTTACTTAAATAGCGCTCACTACTATCAGGAAAAATCGTTACAATATTTGTACCTGGTGTTGCTTTCTCTGCCTCCAGTAAACTTGCATGAAATGCTGCTCCTGAAGAGCTCCCAACTAAAAGTCCTTCTTTTTGCGCTAATTCTTTTACTCGTAAAAATGCATTTCGATCAGAAATCGTATGAATTTCATCAAAATAAGATGTTTTCAAAAATGGTGGAATAAATTCAAGACCAATTCCTTCTGTTTCATGTGAACCAGCTTTACCACCATTTAAAATAGATCCTTCTGGTTCTACAATAACTGTTTTAATATCTATATTTTTTTCTTTCAAATAAGATGCAGTTCCCATGAATGTACCGCCGGTTCCTGCTCCAGCAACAAATATGTTAATCTCTCCATTCAATGCATTCCAAAGTTCAGGACCTAATGTTTTGAAATAAGCACGTGGGTTTGCTTCATTCGCAAACTGACTTGGAGAGTATGAATTCGGTATTTCATTTACTAACTCTTTTGCTTTTGCAATTGCTCCGGTCATTCCTTGCTCAGTCGGTGTATGCACGACTGTTGCGCCTAGCGCTTTCATTAATTCTTGTTTCTCAATACTAAATTTCTCTGGTACACAAACAATAACGCGTAAATCATGTTCTAACGCTGCAAGTGCCAGTCCAATACCAGTATTTCCAGCAGTCGGTTCAATAATTGTTCCACCCTGCGTGACAAGCCCTTTTTCTAGCGCGTCTTCGATTAATTCTCTTCCTAAACGATCCTTAACGCTTCCGCCTGGGTTATAAAATTCAAGCTTCGCAAATAAACGGACCCCTTCTGGAAGTGAAAACCGAGTAATTTCTACAATTGGTGTATGACCAATTAACTCATGAACTCCACGATATACATTCATCGTGTTCTCCCCCTTATTTGCCAATAAAGAAAAGGCAACTGTATGTATTTTCTTTATATGAGACAGTTGCCTTTTTGTTACATTACTTTAACTCTTCTAGTACTTTTACGATAAAGTTTGTAGAATGAAGGGCTGCTTGATCTAAAAATTGATCAAATGAAACATTTGATTCTTTACCAGCAATATCAGAAAGTGCGCGGATGATAACAAATGGAACTTCGTATTGGTGGCACACTTGTGCAACAGCTGCCGCTTCCATTTCTACTGCATAAAGATTTTCAAATTTATCACGAATTGCTGCAACGCGGTTCGGATCACTCATAAATGCATCCCCTGTTGCAATCATACCTTTTACAACTTGAATATTCTCTTCAGCTTGCATACATTTCTCAGCTAATGCAACTAATGCCTCATCAGCTTTAAATCCAGGTGGCATTCCTGGTACTTGACCATATTCATAGTTAAATGCTGTTACATCTACGTCATGGTGACGAACTTCTGTTGAAATAACTACATCTCCAACATTTAGAGAATGATGGAATCCACCAGCTGAACCAGTATTAATTACTTTTTCAGGCTTATATTTTTCTAATAAAATTGTCGTTGACATCGCTGCATTTACTTTACCAATACCAGACTTTAACAAGATTACTTCATGTCCTGCTAATAGTCCTTTCGTAAATTCACAACCCGCAACCGTTTCTGTTTTTGCTTGTTCTAATTTGTCACGTAAAATACGTACTTCTTCTTCCATTGCTCCAATTACAGCAATTCTCAATCTAATCCCTCTTTCTATTGCTTAGTTGCCTCCATTACCCAAACGAAATGATTTAATCTCGTAAACGTTACATGGAAGCCATTGTTTTCAAATATAGTCTGCATGATCGGAATACGTGTATAGTATTCCGTTTGCAAATCGTTTGCTAACTGGTGAAAACCTCTTTGTTTTGCTGTTTCAACAGTTTTATCATATGCATCTTGATCTGCAAATATCGTATCAGCAAACACTATTTTACCACCTTTGTTTAGCAATTGACTATACTTCGCAACAGCTACATTTTTTTCATCATCTGTTAAATGATGAAATGCATAGGTGCTTACAATGGTATCAACTGAATTCGGAACTTCAAACGAAAGAAAATCACCTTCTGTAATAGAAAATTCCTTTGGCAATTTCTCTTTTGCAATCATGCGCATTTCACGCGACGGTTCTATACCGTAAACTGTACGACCGGCAAGTAATAATTTATTTGTTAAATTGCCAGTACCAACACCAAATTCTAATACGTTACCAAATGACTTGTTAACTACATCCTCTAAAATGTCCTCATAATGGGCGAAAACTTCTTTATATTGTATATCTTCGCCTTGTACGAATGAGTCGTACGTATGAGCCCACTCATCAAATAAACCATTAAATTCTGTGCCCATAAAAATTCCCCTTTTTCTTATCGGTTTTATCAGTATGATATTCCCTCTTTCTAAAAATGTCAATTGAAATGCACGTGGTATTTCCTTCTTTTCTTTGTTACACTGTAGTTGATTACATAGGAGAGGGGGCATCTTCATGTCATTTACCTTTGAAATGTTAGAAGATAAAATAGAATTTTTTGAAGCGGGAGACTTAGCTTCCTTAGAAAGAAAAATTAGTGAACAAATTGATAATAATAAAGCACTTATGCTTGAAGTTCATCACATCTCGCATCAAATGGTTATGGATCCCGAAAGCAAAAGACCGTATTACAGCGCGGTTGTTCATTTTAAATTAAAGAAATTATGCTAACTAAAAAAGAGAAGCTCCTAGGAGCTTCTCTTTTTTAGTTTAGAGTTTGAACAAGCACTGGTTTCCAGCCCTCATTTTCTACCCAATCAATATTTACATAATATTTTTTACCTGATTGCTTATCTTGTACGTTGCCGTAAGCTTTATTCTTACCGTTATTTCCGATTCTATGAATAACTAATTGCTCTACCGGAACGTCGATTGCAGCGGAAATCGCTTGATTCATCTCATTCCAATCTGCTGTACCTTTGTTAAACGTCATCGCAGGTGTTGCACCTTGCTCTGTACCTACTGGCTTCCAAGAAGGTTTCGTATAAGCATCTGTTGCCTTTGGCTGTGTTTTTTCAGCTGCCACTTTCTCATTAGCTTTCGCTTCTTCTTCAGCTTTTTGCTTTTCTTCTTCAGCCTTTTGCTTCTCTTCTTCTTCCTTCTTCTTAGCCTCTGCCTTCTCTTGTTCGTCCTTCTTCGTCTCTTCTTTACCTTTAGCTTTCTCAGCTTTATTTTCTTTTGTTGTTTGCTGAGCTACCTTTTTATCATTAGAAGACGCTTGCTCTTTTGTGTCAGGAACGAACAATTGATATGCTACAATAGCTACTGCCACTAATACAATAGCGATTGCAATATTTAAAACACCGTTTTGACGACGTTTTTGTTGTTTCTGTTGGAATCTAGATCCTCCTGCCATTCTTCAAACCTCCATGCAGTTTTTCATACTTGCTATTGTAACATTAAATCTAGAAAGGTTGAACATTTACAATAATATTTTCATGAAATGAAAACATTTCACTATGAATTGCAAGATTACTTTTCATTCTCTAATCGATGGATTTCTTCTACGATATCTTTGAAAATGGATGTGACTTTATTTACACTGCTGTCCGTTTCTATATCAACGACAACTAAAGCATATCTTGGATTTTCATATGGAAAATAACCTGCAAACCAGCGATTGACCTTCATCCCTTTTCCTGTTTGTGCTGTCCCAGATTTTCCAGCGACACTTAGTGGCAACGACCTGAATGCTGCTCCTGTTCCTTTCTCTGTTGTTACAACGCCTCTTAATAACTCTTGTAATGTTTTTACTGTTTCATAAGAAAGCTGTTTTCCATTTAATTTATGGTTTTCAAATGTAAAAAAGTCACTTCCATTTTTATACACTATTTTTTTAACAGCTTTCACTTCCATTTTTTCTCCATTCCTAGCAATCGTCGCCATCATATTAGCGATTGCTAGAGGTGATATACGTACATCTTTCTGTCCAATTGCTGTTTGCGCTACCGCTTTTTTACTAGTCTTATTTTCCTCACTCCCCCAGATAATAGCACTCTTCTCCTCTGGCATTTGCTCGAAACGCGATGTATGAAATACCGAACCGTTCCAACCAACCTTTCCAACTGCTCCTAAAGCCGCTACGTACGTTTCTAACACCATCTTATCCTTTTGTATTAGCTCGTTACCTAACTGTGAGAATGCCCTGTTACAGCTTCTAGCAAAGCTCCCTTTAAAACTAAGTGTTCCCATCAAAACTTGTGGGTCGTTTTCACCATATAAATCTTTATTACAATTAAATGTGCGATTCAATACATTTATATTTTGATCAATCGCTGCCGTTGCAACTACTGTTTTAAAAACAGAACCAGGAAAATGCGGTGTTAACATTTGATTTTCAAGTGTAGCTTTATATAATCTTTCGTTTTTAACCTGTAAAGATGGTTTGCTAACCATCGCTAGTATTTCATTTGTTTTTACATCAAGTAATACTAATCCCCCCTTCTTTATTTCACTTTTTTCAATTGTCTCTTCAGCTTTTTGCTGCAACTCTTTATGTAAAGTAGTTTGAATTGTAACTGGATAAAATGGATTTCCTGGCGAAGTGTATTTCGCCTGTTTTCCAAAAATCGGTTCTCCTTGCCGGTCCACTTGATACAATACTTTTGCCTCTCCATCAGTTAATAAAAATTCATCAAAAGATTGCTGTAATCCAGAAATACCAATTGGCGTTTGTTTTGAAATTTTTTCTACTTCTCCATATCGCTTTTGGAATTCTCGTTCATTCTCCCCCACTTCACCCACTAAATGATTTGTCCCTCCAGTTTGTTTTAATCGAACTTCAGCCGCTACAATGCCCAATACATTTAATTGATTAATCTTCTCCATCTGCTCTCGTACTAAAGGAAATGGCTCATTTCCTCTTTGGAGTATAAATGCATTTTTTTTATCTTTCATTTGTATTTTGATCTCTTGTCTCGACACACCAATGATATGCGCAATTTTCTTTAACATGTCATTTTTTATTTGTAAAAAAGGAAAAATAATTAAAACTGGGTATTTCTCTTCACCAATTTCTTTATCATTCCGATCTGTAAAATGTCCTCTTCCATTATCTACTGTAAGTGATTGTGTTCGTTGCGTAACGCTTCTTTCGATTAAATTAATATTTCGATCAGTAAAAGATTCAGTATCTATAATCTGTATTTGGAGTAAACGACAAAGTAATAAAAACATCACACATATAAAACAAATTAAAACAACTGTAATTCTCCGTCTTATTTTCATAAAAAAACACCTCGTCTATTATAGTTTGGACGAGGTGTTTAACCTTTTATACAAATAAAAAAACCACTCGTTTTTACACGAGTGATTTTTATTATTTAACAGAGATAATCTCTACTTGCATTTCTCCGCCTGGTGTTTGAATTGCTACCTTCTCACCAATTTGCTTACCTAATAAGCTCTTTGCGATTGGAGAATCGTTAGAAATTCTTCCTTCGAATGGGTCAGCTTCCGCGCTACCTACGATTGTGTAAGCTTCTTCATCTCCATTTGGTAATTCTTTAAATGTTACTGTTTTACCTAATGTAACGACAGTAGATTCTTCGCCATTATCTTCGATGATAACTGCGTTACGAATCATGTTTTCTAATTGTGTAATACGTCCTTCTACGAACGCTTGCTCATCTTTCGCTGCATCGTACTCAGAGTTCTCAGAAAGATCGCCGAAGCTACGCGCGATTTTAATACGCTCTACTACTTCTTTACGTCTTACTGTTTTTAATTGCTCAACTTCGTTCTCTAATTTTTGCTTACCCTCTTGCGTCATAGGGTATGTTTTTTCTGTTGACATATTTTCCACTCCTTTTATATACCAATCCCCTGAAAAAAGAGGAGTTCCATATGAAAACTCCTCCGCTTCCATTGTTAGCGGAGGTTTCTAGTACCCTTGCACTAGCGGAGTTGTCACATACAACCCCGTATTTCCAATTCTTCTTTTAAAGAAGATATGTATGGAAAGTTGATATAAATATGCCCTCACCTATATATAGATGAGGTTGCATGCTTCATTGTATTCGATAGGAAGGGAAAAAATCCCTTCCTATCGTATATCTTTTACTATGCTATTACAAATTTACTTTTTGTTCAAGAATTGTTGCAATTTTTGTCACCATAATATCAATTGCAACATGGTTTTGTCCACCTTCAGGGATAATAATATCCGCAAATTTCTTAGAAGGCTCAATAAATTGATTGTGCATTGGACGCACAACAGTTACGTATTGATCAATAACTGAATCCATCGTACGACCGCGCTCTTTAATATCACGCTGCATGCGGCGCAGGATACGAAGATCTGCATCTGTATCAACGAATAACTTAATGTCCATCAACTCACAAAGACGTGGGTCTTCTAAAATAAGAATTCCTTCTAAAATGATTACATCTTTCGGCTCAACTGGAATAATTTCTTCTGAACGCGTATGCAATGTATAGTCATATACAGGCTTATCAATTTGCTCATATGCAAGCAACTGCTGCAAATGTTCAATTAACAGATCATTATCAAACGCAAGCGGATGATCATAATTTGTTTTTAAACGCTCTTCCATCGGTAAATGGCTTTGATCTTTGTAATAATAATCTTGCTCCAAGATTAAAATGGAATGACCTTTAAAATGGTCAAAAATCGCTTTCGTTACACTTGTTTTTCCTGATCCTGAACCACCAGCGATTCCAATTACAACAGGCTTATTCGTCCCCATTCGACTACCACTCTTTCTTATTGAAGTATGTTTTTGCGCATCATATTATTCACATACACTGGTTGATCCACTTTGAATTTTACGATTTGCAACGGATGTCTCGCTGCATCTAATTCGTTTCCATCCTCATCCCAAATTTTCTCCACCGTCTGCGTAAAGTTTTCTATTTCTGGTCCAAAGAACTCCACTTCATGTCCTGGTTTGAAGTGATTACGTTGCTCAAGCGTTACGATGCCCGTTTCTTCATTATAATCTAACACTAAACCAGCAAAATCATACGTTGTTTTCTTACTATGATTTCCAAACATTTGCTCTTGATGTCCTGGAACCCCTTCAAAGAATGCAGGAGCTGTATCACGATTTGCACATTTATCAAGCTCATCTAACCATTGTTGTTTAAACTCAAAGTTATCCGGATCCGCACAATACGCATCAATTACTTTGCGATATACAGTTGCTACAGTCGCTACGTAATGGATAGATTTCATACGTCCTTCAACTTTTAAGCTATCAATTCCAATTTCAATCATTTTCGGAATTGACAAGATTAAATTTAAATCTTTTGGACTCATCGCAAAGTGAGCATCTTCTTTTTGGAATAAAGGAAGCTCTTTTGCATCTTTATGTTGTGATACCGTTTGAACTAAGTCATAGTCCCAGCGACAAGATTGACAACAACCACCACGGTTAGAGTCACGCGCTGTCATATGGTTACTTAATGTACATCTTCCTGAATATGCGATACACATTGCACCATGGACGAATGCTTCAATTTCAATGTCCACTTTGTCTTTAATTTCTTTCATTTCTTCATAGCTTGCTTCACGAGCTAATACAAGACGATGTAAACCTTCTTCTTTCCAATACTGTGCTGCTTTCCAGTTGGATAGCGATTGTTGTGTACTTAAATGCACCTCAACAGAAGGCGCTACACGTTTACACGTCTCAATAATAAGCGGATCTGCAACGATAATTCCCGTTACACCAGCCTTTTCAATCCCTTTTAAATATTCCTCTAGCCCGTCCATATTTTCATTATGTGCGAAAATATTTGTTGTTACGTATATTTTCGCTCCATATTTCTTTGCAAATTCAACGCCTTCTGCCATATCTTCTAGCGTAAAGTTACCTGCATTAGAACGAAGACCAAATTCTTGTCCACCTAAATATACAGCATCTGCCCCATAATGGATAGCTACTTTTAATTTTTCTAAGTTACCCGCAGGGATTAACAGTTCAGGTTTCTTCACAATAACGCGCTTGCCATCGATCACTCGTGAAATTTCTTGTACAGTCATTTCCTACACCCTCCTCGTTTAGTAAACCGTTTCTTTAAAGAAGAATCCTGTATCTAATGGACGATTTACTGGTTGCATTTCTTCTATTTCTTTATATAGATCATCTTTCACGTCATAATACGCATCACGATCTTCCACACACAAATCAATCGCTTGACGATATTTCTTCGTTACTTCAATAATGTATTCAGAGCTTTTTAGTACACCATCGATTTTTAAGCTATCAACTTCAGCCTCAATTAGTTCCTCTAATTCATCGATGAAACAAATATCATTCGGACTCATAATGTGAGTACCATTTTCATCTTCATAAATTGGATATTTATTGTTACGCTCTGGGTCATACAAGAACATATTCTCTTCATATTTTTTCTTTTCAATGTCAAGATTACGTCCTTGATACTCAAAGTAGTTTCCTACTAACGAACGCTTCGATTGGAACATACAAGTCATACCGTGAATTTGCACTTCAAGTTCCACTTCAGCATTTTCTTTTAAATCAACAATTTCATCTAAGCTAAGCTCACGAGCTAATACAGCACGCTTCGCTCCTCTTTGACCCCAGTAGTTACAAGTGAACCAATTTGTTGCTGTCGTTTCTGTATTCCAGTGCAGTTGCATATTTGGTGCTACTTCACGAACAGCCATTAATACCGCTGGATCTCCGAAGACAATTGCATCTACATGTACTTCGTTTAAAAATGCAACGTAATCTGTTAATTCTTCTACTTTATCATTATGGAACATAGCATTCATTGCTACGTATACTTTCACACCATTTTCATGTGCAATTTTAACAGATTTTTTTACATCTTCACGTGAAAATTCCCCTGCTAAACGTAAACCAAACTTTTGTTCACCGATCATTACTGCATCTGCTCCTGCTTTCGCAAGAGGTTCGATATCCGCCACCGCTCTTGGCGTTACTAACAATTCAGGTTTCTTCATACCTTGGTCATCCTCTCTTTTTACTAACAGCTACTCCATCTCCAATTGGGAAAATCGTTGTATCATATCCTTCATGGTTCATAAGCCATTCATTGTACGTCTTAATACGACGGATTAAACCACGTGTACGTCTATTTTCAATTTTCTCTTTTGTCGTTACAAGACCATGGTACATAACATTATCTGAAATAATTACGCCACCAGGGTTTAATAACGGTTCATATAAGTCAAAAAAGCGACGATATTGTCCTTTTGCTGCATCAATAAAAATAACGTCAAATGTTCCGTGTTCTTTTACTTGTTCACCCGTCTCTAACGCATCACCGTATATAACTGAAATACGTTCTTTTACTGGGGAACGTTCTATATATTCAAGTGCTTTTTCATATCGTTCACGATTGCGCTCAACTGTCACAATGCGTGAATTTGGAATAGCTTGCATCATACGAATACTAGAATAGCCAATTGCTGTACCAAGCTCTAAAATGCTTTTCGGTCCAATTAAACGTAAAAATTGCAGCATAAATTCCATTCCAAGTCGATCCATAATCGGCACATGATTTTCTGTTGCATATTCTTCCATTTCAAGAATTAATTTATCTTTTGGATCAATAAATGATAATAGGTACTCGTTAACTGCATCCTCCATAAATGGTCCTCCTTATTTACATGGAGAAGTGCCTCTATGACGTCTTTTCACACATAGAATGCAATAAAAATACAAGCCAGCTTTACCCTTAGCTTGTACGTCCCGTTTTGATATTAAAAACGATTCTTCTGCCAGTTTTTAACCCGATATATTTTACCACAAAAAAGAGGGATGTGCGACCTTTTTCGCTATCCCTCCCCATTTCACTGTTTTTTCGTAATATATTTTTGCTTTAATGCATTATGCTCTTCTAATGTTTTCGCATAGTACACTTCACCACTTGGTGCAGCTAAGAAATAATAATAATCTGTTTGCGCAGGTTCTAACGCAGCTTCCACTGAATGTTTACCAGAGTTCGCAATCGGTCCAACTGGTAATCCTTTTACAACATACGTATTATACGGTGAATTCACCTTTAAATCCTCGTATAATACACGTTGCTTATGCTTTCCAAGCGCGTATAATACCGTTGGATCTGTTTGAAGGGGCATACCTTTTGCTAAGCGATTATAAAAAACACTAGAAATCTTTTGGCGATCTGTAAAACCAGTCGCCTCTTCTTCAATCAGTGAAGACAATGTTAAAAGCTGATGAACATCCCAGTTCTTCGCTTTCATTTTCGCCTCGTTTTGAACAATGATTGCATTTGTTTTCTCAAGCATTGGAATTACGATTTCTTCTAACGTTGTATCTTTCTTATAGAACGAATACGTCGCAGGATATAAATACCCTTCTAATGGATATTTAATATTACTATCAAAGATTTTATCCGTTAATAACTTTGGATACTTTTGCTGCATTTTTTGAATAAATGCTTTATCGTTCAATTGACGCGTAACATCATCTTTATTCCACTTTAATTCACTCGCAACCGTTTCTGCAATTTCAGTTACTTGCGCTCCTTCTTTTATCGTCACTTTATACAGAGCTGGACGATGTACATTACCAGATGACATTTGTTCAATGACATCTGAGGCACTCATTGAAGGATTTAATAAATATGTACCAGCTTGTAAGTTTTTTGATTTAGCCTTTGTATAAAAGCTAAAAACTGTACCGTTTTTCACAGCACCCTTTTCTTCTAAAATTTCACCAATTTTACTAGTAGATGATCCTTTCGGAATTTCTACTTCAATCTCTTTTTTATTCCCGCTATCAACTGGTCCTAATGCCGATGAAATATACGCATAGACTGAACCACAAACTAAAAGCAGTGCAATAATCGAAAATAAAAAAATGCGTCTACGCTTCTTTTTCACTTGATTCTCTATCAAAACTCTTCCTCCTTATTCAATTGTAGGCCATATGTACGTCTTTCTATACAACACGATGAAAAATCACAATAAACTTACCTATCATTTTTTGACAGATATTTTATTTTTCTACAATCCGTCTCATTATACTACAAAGGATTACACAGTTTCGACAAAAAATCTTTCATTTTACATATAAAAAAAGATGGACTATATATCGTCCATCTTCTCAGTACTTATTATTCAGCTTCTTGCTCATCAGCTAGAGTGTTGAACATTTCTTGTACCATTTCCCACTCTTCTTCAGATTCGATTGGAAGTAAAGTTCCGCCCTCTTCTTCATTTTGCTCATAAGCCATTGCATCATAAATTTGGTCTCCATCTTCGTCTACTTCACCGATTGGAGAGAAGACTACATATGATTTTTTGCCAAATTTTTCAGCATCAAAAGTGAAAACAATCTCACATAAATGTTCGTTACCTTTTTCGTCTACAATTGTAATTTGATTTTCTTCCATTTTGGTCACCTCTTATTTACTATCTAAAAATCCTTGTAAGATTACGACTGCAGCCATCTTATCGATTACTTGCTTTCGCTTCTTACGACTTACATCAGCTGAAATGAGTAGACGCTCCGCCGCCATCGTCGACAAACGCTCGTCCCACATTACAACGTCTAATTGTAACAGCTCTCGTAGGTTTTCTGCAAATTGCTGGCACGCTTCACCACGTGGGCCAATTGTACCATTCATATTTTTAGGTAAACCTACTACTATTTTGTCCACATTGTACTGCTTTACTAACTCAGAAATACGGTCAAAACCAAAGTGACCTCGTTCTTCGTTAATCTTGATTGTTTCCAATCCTTGTGCTGTCCAGCCCATTTCGTCGCTCATTGCAACTCCGACTGTTTTTGTACCCACATCTAAACCTAATATCCGCATAAACTACTCCTCACGATGATGTTTCAAGTAAGACTTCACAAGCTCTTCAATTATCTCATCACGTTCAAGTTTGCGAACGATGCTTCGTGCATCTTTATGGCGAGGTATGTATGCTGGATCTCCACTTAATAAATAACCGACGATTTGGTTAATCGGATTATAGCCTTTTTCTTGAAGTGCATCATACACAGTTAAAAGTACATCATTTACATGGACACTCTGTTTTTCATCTTGAATGCTAAACTTCATTGTTTTATCAAAACCGTCCATTTCAAGCACCTCACTTATATAGTAAGTATAGGGAGAAGAACTTCTCCTCTCCCTACCATTGTACACTACTATCTCTTTATTTTGAAACAGATTTAACGTACTCTTGTACAAATGCTAAAGCTTCTTCAACTTGTGCTGGGTTTTTACCGCCCGCTTGAGCCATATCAGGACGGCCACCACCGCCACCGCCACAACGAGAAGCTACTTCTTTCACAAGTTTACCAGCATGGTAACCTTGGCTAATTAAATCTTTCGTTACGCCAGCTAAAATGTTTACTTTATCGTCATTTACAGACACTAATACAACAACTGCAGACTCTAATTTATTTTTAAGGTCATCCATCATCGTACGTAAGTTGTTCATATCTGCAACATTTACTTTCGCTGCTAATACGTTTACGCCATCAACTGTCATTACTGAATCAGTTAAGTTTCCAGCTTCGATATTGCTTAATTTTGCAGCAAGAGATTCATTTTCTTTTTGAAGTTGTTTCACTTCAGCAAATAAGCCATCAACTCTCGTTAAAATATCTTTCGGATTTGTTTTCATTTTTCCTGCTGCTTCTTTTAATAAACCTACTTGATCGTTCATTAATTCGTATGCAGACTTACCAGTTACCGCCTCAATACGACGAGTTCCTGCACCGATACCAGACTCAGCAACGATTTTGAAAATACCGATAGAAGCTGTGTTATCAACGTGACAACCACCGCAAAGCTCTAAGCTGTAATCGCCTACTTGTACAACGCGTACAACATCACCGTATTTTTCACCGAATAATGCCATTGCACCCATTTCTTTCGCTTCTTCGATTGATTTTTGAGAAATCTCAACGTTAATACTTTCCCAAATTTTCTCGTTTACGATACGCTCAATTTTTTCTAATTCGTCAGCTTGTACTTGACCGAAGTGAGAGAAGTCAAAGCGTAAACGTTCAGAAGTTACAAGAGAACCTGCTTGGTTAACATGCGTTCCAAGTACATCTTTTAACGCTTGGTGTAGTAAGTGAGTTGCTGTATGGTTTTTCACAACGCTACTACGGTTTTTCGTATCGATAACAGCTTTTACAGCCGCACCTTTCGTTAATGTACCTTCTTCCACAACTACTTTGTGTAAGTTTTGACCATTTGGTGCTTTTTGTACATCTTTTACAACAACTTTCACGCCATCAGCAAGAAGGTAACCACGGTCTGCAATTTGTCCGCCGCTCTCAGCATAGAATGGTGTTACATCAAGCATTAACTGTCCTTCTTCACCTGCTTGTAAGCTATCTGTATACTCACCGTTTTTCACAAGTGCAACAATGTTACTTTCTGTTGCAACTGTACCGTAACCAACGAATTCGCTCGCTACTTTAACTTCACCAAGTACACCGCCTTGAACTTGCATAGAATCAACGTCTTGACGAGCAGCACGTGCACGCTCACGTTGTTTTTCCATTTCAGCTTCAAAACCTTTATGGTCAACTGTCATACCAGCTTCTTCTGCATATTCTTCTGTTAATTCAATTGGGAAACCGTACGTGTCGTATAAACGGAACGCATCTACGCCAGAAATAACAGTTGTTTTTTCTTCTTTCGCTTTTGCAATAACTTCAGCTAAAATTGCTTCACCATCATGAAGTGTTTCGTGGAAGCGTTCTTCTTCATTTTTCACAACTTTTGCGATGAAATCTTTCTTTTCCAGTACTTCTGGATAGAAGTCTTTCATTACTTCTCCAACAACCGGTACTAATTCAAACATGAATGGACGGTTGATGTTTAATTTCTTAGAATAACGAACAGCACGGCGTAATAAACGACGTAATACATAACCACGGCCTTCGTTAGATGGAAGAGCACCATCACCAACAGCGAATGTTACTGTACGAATATGGTCAGCAATGACTTTAAACGCCATATCTTTTTCTAAGTCTCCATTACGATACTTCTCACCAGAAATTGATTCTGTTGCACCAATCATTGGCATGAATAGATCCGTATCAAAGTTCGTAGGTACATCTTGAACGATAGATGTCATACGCTCTAGACCCATCCCTGTATCAATGTTCTTCTTAGGAAGTGGTGTATATGAACCGTCTGGATTATGGTTAAATTGAGAGAATACAAGGTTCCATACTTCTAAGTAACGCTCGTTTTCTCCGCCCGGATATAATTCTGGGTCACTAAAGTCATTACCGTAAGCTTCCCCGCGATCATAGAAAATCTCTGTATTCGGTCCACTTGGTCCTTCACCGATATCCCAGAAGTTTTCTTCTAAGCGGATGATGCGCTCTTTTGGAACACCCATTTTCTCATTCCAAATTGTAAATGCTTCTTCATCTTCCGGATGGATTGTAACTGATAGTAATTCTTTATCGAATCCAATCCACTTGTCGCTCGTTAAAAATTCCCAAGCCCAAGTAATTGCTTCTTCTTTGAAGTAATCACCGATCGAGAAGTTCCCTAACATTTCAAAGAATGTATGGTGACGAGCTGTTTTCCCTACGTTTTCAATATCGTTTGTACGAATTGATTTTTGAGCATTTGTAATACGTGGATTTTGCGGGATTACGCGTCCATCAAAATATTTTTTTAATGTTGCTACACCACTGTTAATCCATAGAAGAGATGGATCTTCATGTGGGACTAGTGATGCACTAGGTTCTACTGCATGTCCTTTTTCTTGGAAAAAGTCTAAAAACATTTGACGAATTTGTGCGCCTGTTAGTTGTTTCATTGTATTTTCCTCCTTAAATATAAAAAACTCCCGCCCCTATAAAAGGGACGAGAGTTAACTCGCGATACCACCCTAATTATGAATTGATTATTATAACAATCAATTCATCACCTCATGGTGCCGTAACGTGGCAAGACGGCAGTGATTAGCTGCTCTCAGGATTAGCTTTCTGTTACCCTTCATTTAAAGCTCCTTTCAGCCAGTGGAAGCTTCTCTCTACAAATGGACTGTAACGTACTTGTTCCGTCATTGATTTAATGTATTATATGACTAAATATAATAGAATTCTCTTAAGTTTGTCAATGTAGATAATCATTTATATTGTATCAATTGTTTATTACTCATAGTTATTCTACTATTCATTCTTAACAGCCTTTCAATATATTATGCATTTATTACTAAATAGGAATCTCCTCACAAAAAATACTTTATGCAAATTTCTAAATATTACATTATTTGTTATAATTAAATTATTAACAATAAAGGAGCGATTACAATGACAACTTTATTGAATCAAGCTAGAGAAATGTTAACAACTGATGAAAAAATTCTTTTTTATGCAGCATGTTCATTAGACATATTTATTTATCGTTCCGTCGCAAGGCCAGGCCTATTGATTTTAACGGACAAAAGGCTATTCTTTTATGGACCAGATGTAAGTAAGAATCCAACATTTGAAGAGTACGCTTTCGCAAAAATTTCTAATCTAAAAGAACAAAAGCACCTTTTCAGCAATCAAATTGTATTTATGTATGATACGGAATGGAAAAGAATAAAACATATTCAAACAACTGATGTGAGCTCTTTTGTTCAAAAAATAAAAAATCAGCTCCCTAAATAATCATATGATTAGCCCTCTATTTTTTAAATAGAGGGCTTCATTTTAAACATCTTCTCTTTTCCAAAGAGGCCTCACATGAACAATCACTGTACGAATAACTGCTAAAATCGGAACCGATATTAGCAATCCTACAATCCCGGCTATCTCTCCTCCAACTAGTAAGGCAAGCATAATAATAACGGGGTGCATACGAAGCGACTTACCAACGATGTAAGGCGATAAAATGTTACTTTCCAAAAATTGCAAAATAGCAATTGTAATCCCCGCCTTAATGAGTAAACTCGTTGATACCGTTGCCGCAATCATCAACGTGGGAATCGCCCCTAAAATAGGACCAAAGTATGGGATTATATCCGTTACCCCAATAATAATGCCGAGCAGCAATGGATACTTCATACCGATAAACCAAAAAGAAAGAACAGATACTCCCCCTAATACTAAGCAAACAAATAACTGTCCTCGAATATAACTTCCGAGTGATTTATCAATTTCTTTCGCAAGCATTTGACCCGTACTACGCCACTTACTCGGAACTAGTTTCCAAAAGATATGATAAAACTCACCGTAATCTTTTAATATGTAAAATACAATGAACGGAATCAAGAAAATAATGAGCAATGAATCCAGTACACCACGGGCTGTGCTCATAACTTTATTTAAAAGCGTTTGTATCTTCATTTCTACACCAACGAAAATTTGCTTTACCTTTTCATGAATAAATGATGGGAAATTCGCTGTTTGTTCTGTAACGCCATCCATCCAAGAATCATACATTTTTGTGAACTGCGGAAATTGTTCATTAATTTCTTGTAACTGTTTAATAACAACTGGCGTTCCTTTATAAATCCCATAGCCAATCCCGCCAAAGAACAGGATGTAAATGAGCAAAATAGCGAGTGTGCGCGGCATCCCTTCCTTATGAATTTTTTCAATTAAAGGATGCAATAAATACGCAATAAAACAAGCGATAAGAAACGGTGTAATCGCCACTTTACATACAAAAATAATCGGCGCCCATAGTGGCTTGATCTTTAAGAAGACAAGCAAACAAAGAAATACAAGTAACAATAATCCTAAACGGTATATCCAAATGATTTTAAGATTCTTCACACGAAAAACCTCCTCCACCTTTATTTTGAAAATAAATAGGGTAGGTTATGTGCAAAACTTTTAAAATCTTTTCATACAGACCATACTGTTTTGTAAAGACGTACATATACATAACATAACAAGGACAACCATCCCTGAGAATGCAGCATGAAACAATATAATCAGGAGGACTCATAATGGTTTTATTTATGCTCGTATTATCAGCACTTTTTATGATTCTTGAATGGGTTTGTATCGGATTTGGTATTTGGAAAGGTTTCTTTATTCGTTCCTCACGAAAAGAGAGGGCGAAGCAATTATTTCATTACGGAATGCTTGGTGTTGGGTGTTACGGTCTATCTTATCTCTTCTCTGAAATTGGACTTTTATATTTGCATACGAGCGCATAAAAAAACTCCCTTATCATGAAGGGAGTTTTTTACGTTTATAAATAAGATTTAATCATCTTACGTGCTTTTTTCATATTGCGTTTTGAAAATACATCTTGCTTGCGAGCATATTGATATGCTGCAGCTCCAACACCTAATGCGATTAATGAATTGCGTAGATTCAAAGTAAATCCCCCTTTTCGTTATCCGATCGTTCTTTCGTTCTCATCAAATAAATCATCAAGAGAGCTTAATGAACCATCTTCCTCTACTTGATGCGTATGGATTTTCCCCTTTGAAACCGATAATTCGATATAACAATTCCAGCAATAAAATTGGTTGACACCTATTTTTCCGATGTCTTTCCCTTTGCAATTTGGACAAATAAACATATGGCTTTCATCTCCTTACAGTCTCCCAGATTCTATTCGCCATTATGTCCAAACCCCATTCATTTATACATTGCTGGAGCCTTTCAACGTTATACGTTTGAAAGTTTCACTATATAATTTCACCTCGTTACATGAAATCATACGGTGAAATGTTTTCCACGTCCATTTCCTCGCCATTAACCGTTACCATCTGCACCTCTCCTTGTGATTCTTGCAAACGACTAGCTAAAGTCGTTTGACGCATTGCATCGTCAAGGCGATTTACACCGGATTGAAAAGCCGCTTCCTCCCCACAAATAATAAGGAATTTCTTACTTCTTGTAATGCCCGTGTAAATTAAATTACGACGTAACATACGGTAGTAGCTCTTTACAATCGGCATAATAACTATTGGAAATTCACTACCTTGTGATTTATGAATCGAGCAGCAATATGCATGGGTAATTTGATTTAAATCCGGCTTTGTATACGTTACTTCGATTCCATCAAATGAAACGATAATCATGTCCTGTTGCTCAACATTTTCTTTTGCATAAAACACCGAAACAATTTCTCCAATATCACCATTAAATACTTGGCTTTCCGGCTGATTGACTAATTGAAGTACTTTATCACCTCTTCGATACACAACGTCACCGTAGGCAATTTCTTTACTTTTTTCTTTTTTCGGATTAAACACTTCTTGAAGAGCTTCATTTAACACATTAATACCTGCTGGTCCGCGGTACATAGGTGCCAACACTTGGACATCTCTTGCGCTAAACCCTTTCGTCTTCGCGTTTTCACATACTTTTTTTACAACTTCAACAATTTGAGCCCCTGCACAGCTGATAAATGAACGATCTTTTTTATTTTGAGCTAAATCCGGTGGAAGTGTTCCGTCTTTTATCGCATGGGCAAGCTGAATAACAGACGAACCTTCCGCCTGACGATAAATTTCTGTAAGTTTTACCGTTGGAATGGTTCCTGCATTTAATAAATCTTTTAACACTTGTCCAGGTCCTACAGATGGCAACTGATCTTCATCACCTACAACGATAACTTGAATATTTGTCGGAAGTGACTTGAATAGCTGATTTGCAAGCCAAATATCTACCATCGAAAACTCATCAATAATGAGTAACTTCCCTTGAACTGGATCGGTTTCATTACGCTGGAAAGACCCTTCTGGCGTCCAACCAAGCAGACGATGAATTGTACAAGCAGGGAGCCCGGTAGATTCACTCATTCGCTTCGCTGCTCTTCCTGTTGGAGCCGTTAATAATATTGGAAATGGATTATCATCACTGTATTCATTCGGATTTAATGATACCCCATGCAAGGACGCGTACATTTCAACAATTCCTTTAATAACTGTTGTTTTCCCCGTTCCTGGTCCACCTGTCAATAACATCATCGGCTTATGAAGTGCCGTTTGAATTGCTTCTTGCTGAAACGGTGCATACTGCACCTTCAGCTGTTCTTCAATTTCACCTAATGTTTTTAACATTTCTGCTTCAGGAAATGAAGGGGTTTCCTCTTGATTCATAAGCCTACGAATAGACTTTACAACACCTTTTTCAGAGTAAAATAACGATGCTAAGTACACTCGTTCTTCTTCAATGATGACTTTCCCTTCACTTTGCATCATTTCAACACAGCCTATAATGTCTTCCTCAGTCACTCTACCTTCTTGATTATTTAAAAGTGACATCGTTTCTCTTACAAGTTGATCTTTCCCCATATAAACGTGACCGAGCTGCAGTGAAACATTCTCTAACGTATAAAAACATCCCGCACGTACACGGTCATCATGATTACCCGATATACCTAACGCACGTCCTATATCATCTGCTCGTCCAAAACCAATCCCGTCCACTTCTTCAATAAGTTGATATGGATTATTACGAATCACTTCTAATGTCATTTCTTTATATTGCTGATAAATTTTAATAGAAAGCTTCGTTCCAAAACCGTAACCATTTAAAAAGCTCATTACTTTCTCTAACCCTTGATGCTCCACAATTGTCTCATATATTTCCTGTGCTTTTTGTTTGTTAACAACACCATTTAACGCATCAGGATCATCCATAATTTTAGAAATGGCATGCTCACCAAGGTGATCTACGATTTTTTCAGCCGTACGCTTTCCAATCCCTTTAAATAAATCGCTCGCTAAATATTGCACCATACCTGCTTTTGTTTGCGGCAATTCTTTCTTAAACGTTTCAACTAAATATTGTTTCCCATACTTCGGGTGGTCTTTAAAATGACCTGTTAATGTAAACACTTCATCTTCATGCATACGGGGAAAATGACCGTTTATCATTACTTTTTTTTCGTCGTATGTTTCATTCGTTTCAATGATTTTCATACTGACAACGGAATAGAGGTTTTCTTCGTTGTGGAAAATGGTATGAAGAACTTGCGCTTTTATAAATTTTTTCTCTTCCTCAAACAAATCCATGGCATGTTGATTTCCCATCTTTCCTCTCCTTCCCGAGTTCTTTTCACCTTAATGAGCAGTACATCCCCCACCTCTTTCACAATCTTTAGATGAGGGGTAACTGCGCATTAAACTATTATTTCACTTTATTCAGCTTCTTGCTCTAATAAACGAATACCATTACCAGCTAAAAAGTGGTCTGGCTGAATTTCAGTTGCTTTCTTAAATAAAGTAAGAGCTTTCTCGTTATTTTCTTCAAATACGTACGCAACACCTAAATTATAATACGCATCTGCATGCTCTTCATCCATTTCTAATACCTTTTCAAAATAAGGTTTTGCCTCTTGAATATGTTCTAGTCGCGCGAAGCAAAGTCCGCATTGGAAAACAGCTTCTACATCGTCTTCATCTAATTCCGTCGCTCTTTGTAAAAATGGTAATGCAAGACGATCATTTCCAAGTTGCACATGTGTAATACCTAACATAAATGTTACATCAGCTGACTGTAAGCCCGATTGCATTGCTTGTTCAAATACAGATTTTGCCTCTGCAAATTGCTCTTGACCGTAATATACGTTTCCTAAGCCATAATAAGCAGCCGCAGATTTATCATCTAACTCTAATGCACGCTTATAAAATAAAATTGCTCGTTCACTATCACCTAATACATCTAATAAATTCGCAAAGTTAATATATCCAAGCGCATCTTTCGGATTTTCTTCGATTGCTTCTGTAAAATTTTTAGCTGCTTCTTCCCAGTTTCCTTCTTGCATATATTGAATACCTGTTTCAAGTTTGTTTGACATGTCCTTCACCTCTACAACAAATTATAACAAAGAATGTATTTTCCAAGCGAACGAAAATTCGCTTTATATAAAAGAAACCTCTAACCGCTAATCGGCAGAGGCTTCTCGTTTTATCCTAAATAATCTAATTTCTTACCACTATGATATACTTCATCAATTGTAGCGCCGCCTAAGCACTCATCTCCATCATAGAAAACAACTGCTTGGCCTGGCGTAATCGCACGAATTGGCTCATCACAAAGAATACGAACTGTATTTTCATCAACAATTTGAACCGTTACTTTATTATCTGCTTGACGATAGCGGAATTTCGCTGTGCATTTAAATTCTGTTTCTTTTGCTTTGTTACTTACCCATCCTACATTCGTAGCGATAACTTCATCACCATATAGAAGTTCATTATGGAATCCTTGATCAACATATAAAATGTTGTCTTTTAAGTTTTTCCCAACAGCGAACCATGGATCACCGTTACCACCAATACCAAGGCCATGACGTTGTCCAATTGTATAGTACATTAAACCGTCATGTTTTCCTTTCACTTCACCAGATAACGTTTGCATCACACCTGGTTGCGCTGGTAAATAGTTACTTAAGAAATCTTTAAAGTTACGCTCGCCAATGAAGCAAATACCAGTACTATCTTTCTTCGCCGCTGTCGCTAAACCAGCTTCTGTCGCCATTTCGCGAATTTGCGGTTTCTTTAATTCACCTAATGGGAACATTGTTTTTGATAATTGCTCTTGGCTTAATTGATTTAAGAAATACGTTTGGTCTTTATTGTCATCAACGCCGCGAAGCATTTTATATTCGCCGTCCATATAAGCAACACGTGCATAATGGCCTGTCGCTACATAATCAGCACCAAGCGCAATTGCATGCTCTAAAAATGCTTTAAATTTAATTTCTTTGTTACACATTACATCTGGGTTTGGTGTACGACCAGCTCGGTACTCATCTAAGAAGTACGTAAATACTTTGTCCCAGTATTGTTTTTCAAAGTTTACTGCATAATACGGAATACCGATTTGGTTACACACTTCAATTACATCATTGTAATCTTCTGTTGCTGTGCAGACACCATTCTCATCTGTATCATCCCAGTTTTTCATAAAAATTCCGATCACATCATAACCTTGCTCTTTTAATAAAAGAGCTGCTACAGATGAATCGACGCCACCGGACATCCCGATGACAACGCGTGTTTCATGAGGTAGTTTGTTCATCATGTCACCTCCCATGCTAATTTTGTGTTAATCGCTTCACGATTTTCACTGTTTCGTACGCCGCTTTTTCAATTTGCTCTTTCGTATTTCCAAGACCGAAACTAAAGCGTACGGATGAACGTATTTGATCGGAGTCTTTTCCGAACATCGCCACTAATACATGTGATGGATCAATCGAACCAGCTGTACAAGCAGAACCACTTGATACTGCAATGCCAGCTAAGTCTAAGTTCACAAGAAATGGTTCAATGTTCATTCCTGTAAAACTGATATTCAACACATGTGGTAAGCGATATTCCAAGTTTCCGTTTACCTCGAAAGTAATGCCTTCATTTTTGAAGACAGATACCATTATATCTTTAAACTCTTCATATTGGGCATTTTTTTGCTCACGAGTTTTTTCAGCTAAAAGAATTGCATGTTGAAGTCCGACAATACTAGGTACATTTTCAGTACCAGCACGGCGTTTTCTTTCTTGCTCTCCGCCTATTAATAACGGTTCAAATTTCAAATTTGCACTAGCGTATAAGAACCCTACGCCTTTTGGCCCGTTAATTTTGTGCGCTGAAATTGATAATAAATCAATCCCAAACTCTTTCACATTTATTTCTACTAAACCATAAGCTTGTACCGCATCTGTATGGAAATAAGCTTGATGCTCTTTTAGCAGTTTTCCTATTTCCGCAATCGATTGCATCGTCCCTACTTCATTATTCCCAAACATAATAGATACAAGAATTGTCTCTTCTGTTAATGCCTTTTGTATGTCAGAAAGTTGAACACGCCCCGTTTCATCGACAGGTAAATATGTCACTTCAAACCCTTCACGCTCAAGCAATTCACACGTATGCAAAATCGCATGATGTTCAATTTCCGTCGTTATAATGTGGTTACCTTTATGACGGTTTGCGCGTGCTACACCTATAAGCGCTAAATTATCAGCTTCTGTACCACCGCTCGTGAATATAATTTCATTCGGGTTCGCATGGATGCTTTTTGCACACACGCGTCTCGCCTCATCTACTGCATGGCGCGCTTGACGTCCATAAAAGTGAATACTAGACGGGTTTCCGAATGTTTCTGTCATATATGGAATCATCTTTTCGACCACTTCTGGGTGAGTCGGAGATGTCGCAGCATGATCTAAGTAAATGCGTTCCATTAAATCTCCTTCTTTCCAAATCGTTTCACAAGGAATTAAATGTAAAACATATAGCCCCCGTGATTTTCTTCCTCATAACGCACTAAATCTTCTAAAGTTGTACTATCTAACACTTCTTGCACCGCATCTCGAACACGCATCCATAATTGGCGCTGTGCTGGTTCTTCTTCTTCTATCATTTCTACAACACTAATTGGACCCTCTAGTACACGGATTACATCCCCAGCTGTAATGTTAGCCGGTTGATCAGATAATACATATCCGCCATATGCACCACGCGTACTCTTTACAAGACGAGCGTTACGAAGTGGTGAAATTAATTGTTCTAAGTAATGTTCCGATAAGTCATGTGCTTGTGCGATTGATTTTAATGAAATCGGACCTTCACCAAACTTTTTTGCAAGATCGATCATAATTGTTAAGCCGTAGCGGCCTTTTGTTGAAATCTTCATCTATTTTGCACCTCTTTTCAAATTTTCACTTCTATTGGTTATATCTTATTTATCCCGCTATTTGCGGGCAGTAAAACTCCCACCTCAAAATCCGGCTGGAGCAAAGAAGTTAGGTAGGGGATAAACAAAACCCCCACTGATTAAAGTTTCACTTTATAAAAGAACACAATTTAAAATCCTATGAAATTATAGCATAATATAGTATTATAAGAAATTTCAACTTGTGTATCAAAATGATAACATAAAATCACATTGAAAAACTCGGGAATTATTAAAATTGAAAGAAAAATGAAAATATTTATATTCATCTTTCCCATAAAACAGCATCCTATTTCAAATTCCACTAAAAAAAATGATACGATAGAATGAGATTATATAGTAAGGGAGACGGTAAAAATGAAACAACCACTCGCACATCGAATGCGCCCTACAAATATTCAAGAAATTATTGGACAACAGCATTTAGTTGGTGAAGGAAAGATTTTACGGCGAATGGTCCAAGCAAATCATTTTCAATCTATGATTTTATACGGTCCTCCAGGTACAGGAAAAACATCAATAGCTAGCGCAATTGCGGGAAGTACTGGAACACCGTTTCGCCTATTAAATGCTGTTACTCACAATAAAAAAGATATGGAAGTTGTCGTACAAGAAGCGAAGATGCATCAACACCTCGTTTTAATTTTAGATGAAGTTCACAGGTTAGATAAGGCGAAACAAGACTTTCTATTACCTCATTTAGAAAGTGGACTCCTTACTTTAATCGGTGCAACGACGAGTAATCCATTCCATGCGATAAACTCTGCTATCCGAAGCAGATGTCAAATCTTCGAGTTACACGCACTAACAGAAGATGATATTTTAATTGGTTTAAAACGAGCTCTTGAAGATAAAGAAAAAGGGCTTGGGGAATATGATGTAACTGTTACGGATGGAGCATTACATCACTTTGCAAATGCATCAGGCGGAGATATGCGTTCAGCTTATAATGCACTTGAATTAGCTGTTTTATCTAGCTTTACAACTGACGACAAAGCTGCGGAAATCACGCTAGAAATCGCAGAAGAATGCTTACAAAAAAAGAGTTTCGTTCATGACAAAGGTGGAGATGCTCATTATGACGTATTATCGGCATTTCAAAAATCAGTGCGCGGAAGTGATGTAAATGCAGCACTTCATTATTTAGCACGCCTTATTGAAGCAGGTGATTTACAAAGTATCGGTAGACGCCTTCTTATTATGGCATATGAAGATATCGGACTTGCTAGCCCGCAAGCTGGACCGCGCACACTTGCAGCGATCGAGTCAGCTGAACGAGTTGGATTCCCAGAGGCACGCATACCACTTGCAAATGCCGTTATCGAGCTATGCTTATCACCAAAATCAAATTCAGCTTATAAAGCACTTGATGCTGCATTGCACGATTTACGTAACGGTCAAACAGGTGACATTCCAGGTCATTTAAAAGACAGTCACTATAAAGGCGCTGAATCGTTAGGTCGAGGCATTGGATACTTATATCCACATGACCATCCAAATGGCTGGGTACACCAACAATACTTACCTGATAAAATAAAAAACAAGCAATATTATAAACCGAAAACAACAGGGAAATTTGAGCAAGCACTTTCTACTGTTTATGAAAGATTACAAAGTTCGAATAAAACGAAAAATAAAGGGTAACATAAACGAAAACGTCACCATTACGGAGGCTTCGCTTATGAAAACACGTCAAGATGCATGGACAAGAGAAGACGATCTCCTTTTAGCAGAAACTGTTTTACGACATATTCGTAGCGGCAGTACACAAATCAAAGCATTCGATGAAGTTGGCGATGCTTTGAACCGCACTTCAGCAGCTTGCGGTTTTAGATGGAATGCTGAAGTACGAGCGAATTACGAAGATGCGGTACAGATTGCAAAAAAACAACGTAAAGAATTAAAACGTTCTGAAGCTAAAATAGAAAAAGAGCAGTTTACACAAACTCGGCAGCTCGTAATCGATGCCGAGTTTTCAGAAAATATCACGCCAAGTCAACAGGAACTTACAATGCAAAATGTCATCTCATTTTTGCAAAACATGGAACATAATAACCCTTCAACCGCAAAGTTGCAAACTGAAAATGAGGTATTACAAGATCAGCTTACTTCCTTGCAAAAAACGAATCATGAACTTCAAGCAAAATTAGCGGTACTCACAAAAAAACAACAAGCAATCGAAGAAGATTATGCAATGCTTGTTAGAATTATGGATCGTGCTCGAAAACTTGTTTCAGTTGAAGAACAAGAAGAACAGATTGCTCCCATTTTCAAAACCGATCAAAACGGGAATTTAGATATTATTTATTCTGCAGAGAATTAAAAACAGGGATGTCACTTTTTTGATTAAGTGACATCCTTGTTTGTTTTCGGTGAACCGTATATAGATATATCGGTAAATGAAATTATATCAACGATTTTTCGAATATATCTATCGTAACTTGCAATATATCAACGATTTTTCAAATATATCTATCACAACTTGCAATATATCAACGATTCGAAAAAAAATATCGATTTAACGACAAAAATTGACAATAACATTTCTCCCTGTCATACAAGGAAACTCCCAAAATATATTGGATAATTTTTACTGTAATGTCATTATAACTCTTGGCCTTCTCGTCCTGACTTTAGCTCTTTTCACCATTAACAGTCTAAAAAATACATCCGCCTATAAATCAGATAAATATGATCATTACTTATTAACCTTACTTACATTTGAACTAGTAGTGATGCAAATATCAATAATTCTTTAAAACATAGAAAAAGCATATATCCGAAATGGATATATGCTTTCCTTTTATTCTTGCCCTACACGCTTCACTTCTACGTTTTTAATACGCTCACGTACAACGTGACTTGCCATAATTAAGCCTGCCACAGATGGTACGAATGCATTTGAAGAAGGTGGTAATTTCGCCTTACGAATTTTTGCATTTTCGTCTGGTACGATTTCTTTACGTACTTCTTCACGAATTACGATTGGGTTTTCGTCAGAGAAGACAACTTTTACACCTTTTTTAATACCCTCTTTACGAAGCTTCGTACGAATTACTTTCGCAATCGGATCTGTATGTGTTTTAGAAATGTCCGCAATACGGAAACGAGTTGGGTCCATTTTATTTGCTGCACCCATACATGAGATAATTTTAATTTTACGACGTAAACATTGTTTAATTAAATGGATTTTGAACGTAATCGTATCAGATGCATCCACTACGAAATCTAAACCGTGTTTAAAGAACTCTTCATATGTTTCATCTGTATAAAACATTTCTAATCCAATTACTTCACATTCCGGATTAATGTCTGCAATACGCTCTTTCATTAATTCTACTTTTGAACGCCCTACAGTAGATACTAAAGCGTGAATTTGACGGTTTACGTTTGTAATATCTACAACGTCTTTATCAACTAATACGAGACGTCCTACACCAGAACGCGCTAACGCTTCAGCTGAAAATGATCCTACGCCGCCAATTCCTAAAATACCGATTGTACTATTTTTTAATATTTCAAGTCCTTCTTTACCGAAGGCTAATTCATTACGTGAAAATTGATGTAACATTCAGCTCTACACTCCTATTACAAAAATGGTCTACCATGTATTCTAGCGTTTTTCCGACTATTTGTATAGAAAAAGTTATAGAATTCCTAAAAATACATATTTCAAACAAAAACATAATATAAACCGGACTTTTATTTCTTCCTACATACACGTTTTAAAAGGAGGATTCAGAGGGCCGAGCAGATCGAGGCACGTATGCTAGGAAGAGCGCAGTGTAGCTTTACTACTCGAGCACCGGACTGGCGAAGCAACGACGAAATGCGACTGCCATCTGAACCGAACTTTTTTAAACTTCCTCTCAATATACGTTTAAAAAGGAGGATTTAGAGAACCGAGCAGATCGAGGCACGTATGCTAGGAGGAGCGCAGTGTAGCTTTACTACTCGAGCACCGAACTGGCGAAGCAACGACGAAATGCGACAGTTATCTAAACCGGACTTTTTAAACTTCCTCTCAAAAAAAGTCTAGACGGCTATAGTATAACCATCTAGACCCTATTCTTACTTCTCTTCTTTCAAGCTTAATTTTAAGTTCAGTTCTTCAAGCTGAGCTTCTGCAACTGGGCTTGGAGCTTCTGTTAATAAGCAACTTGCGCTTGCTGTTTTCGGGAATGCAATTGTATCACGAAGGTTCGTACGACCTGCAAGTAACATAACAAGACGGTCTAAACCTAATGCAATTCCGCCGTGTGGTGGTGTACCGTATTCGAATGCTTCTAATAAGAATCCGAATTGTTCTTGCGCTTCTTCTTGTGAGAATCCAAGCGCTTTAAACATTTTTTCTTGTACGTCACGCTCGTAAATACGAAGTGATCCGCCACCAAGCTCATAACCGTTTAATACAAGGTCATATGCTTGTGCACGTGCTTTTTCTGGTGCTGTTTCTAATAGCTCAACGTCTTCACGGAATGGCATTGTGAATGGGTGGTGAGCTGCGAAGTAACGATCTGCATCTTCATCGTACTCAAGAAGTGGCCAATCAGTTACCCATAGGAAGTTAAATTTACTTTCATCTATTAACTCAAGCTCTTTACCTAAACGTAAACGAAGTGCACCTAAGCTATCTGCAACAACGCTTTTCTTATCTGCTACGAATAGTAATAAATCGCCAGCAGTAGCTTCTAATGTACTCATTAACGCTTTTGCATCTTCTTCGCCGAAGAATTTCGCAATCGGTCCTTTTAAGCCGTCTTCTTCCACTTTAAGCCAAGCTAGACCTTTTGCACCGTATACTTTTACGAATTCAGTTAATGCATCAATGTCTTTACGAGAGTATTTGCTTGCGGCACCTTTTGCATTAATTGCTTTTACTTGTCCGCCGCTTTCTACAGCACTTGTAAATACTTTAAATCCACAATCTGCTGCAAATTCAGATAGGTCTGTTAGTTCCATTTCAAAGCGTGTATCTGGCTTATCAGAACCGTAGCGAGCCATTGCATCAGCATATTTCATACGAGGGAATGGTGCACTAACTTCTACACCTTTTGCATCCTTCATAACTTTCGTCATCATACGCTCCATCATATCTAAAATTTCATCTTGCGTTAAGAATGAAGCTTCGATATCGATTTGCGTGAATTCTGGTTGACGATCCGCACGTAAATCTTCGTCACGGAAACAACGTGCTACTTGATAGTAACGCTCAAATCCGCCGACCATAAGAAGTTGTTTAAATAATTGTGGTGACTGTGGTAATGCATAGAATTCACCGTCGTGTACACGGCTTGGTACTAAATAGTCACGAGCTCCTTCTGGTGTGCTCTTCGTTAAAATTGGAGTTTCAACTTCTAAGAAGTCTTCTGTATCTAGGAAGTTACGAATTGTTTTCGTTACGTCGTGACGCATTTTGAATGTATTAAACATTACAGGACGACGTAAGTCTAAGTAACGATATTTTAAACGCACATCTTCTGATGCATCTGTATCATCAGCGATAATGATTGGTGTTGTTTTCGCTGCGTTTAATACGTTTACTCTCGTTGCTTGTACTTCAATACGACCAGTTGCCATATTGTCATTAATTGCGCCTTCACCACGTTCAACAACTGTACCTTCTACGTGCAATACGTATTCACTACGAATCGTTTCTGCTACTTCTAGTGCTTCTTTTGATGTTTCTGGGTTAAATACGACTTGCACGATACCTGTACGGTCACGTAAATCGATGAAGATTAATCCACCTAAGTCACGACGTTTTTGTACCCAACCTTTTAATTGAACTGTTTGTCCAACAGCTTCTACTGTTACTTTTCCACATGCATGTGTTCTTTCAGCCACTGTAAGTTCCCCCTATATTAATTTCTCTGCTACGTATGAAGCAAATACATCTAATGCTACTTCTTCTTGTCCGCCTGTTGCCATATCTTTTAAGTTAATGATGCCTTTATCTAGCTCATCTTCCCCTAATACAGCTACAAATTTCGCATTTAAACGATCTGCTGATTTAAATTGTGCTTTCATTTTGCGATCTAAATAATCTTTTTCGACTGATAATCCAGCTTTACGAAGATCAAACGCAACTTTCGCAGCATGGTCTTTCGCTTTTTCACCAAGAGCTACAACGTAACAATCAATACTATGTTCAATTGGTAACTCAATGTTCTCAGCTTTTAGCGCCATAATTAGACGTTCAATACTCATCGCAAAACCGATACCTGGCATTTCTGGTCCACCGATTTCTTGTACAAGTCCATTATAACGGCCACCACCGCTTAATGTAGTGATAGCACCGAAACCTTCTGCCTCACTCATAATTTCAAAAACAGTGTGTTGATAGTAGTCTAAACCACGCACTAAGTTAGGATCTTTTTCAAATGGAACATCCATCATAGTTAATAGTTCTTGAACTTTATCGTAGTATACTGCTGAATCTTCGTTTAAGTATTCTGTAATAGATGGTGCTGTACCCATTAATTCATGGTTACGGTCCTTCTTACAGTCTAAAATACGAAGTGGATTCTTTTCTAAGCGAGATTGGCAATCAGAGCAGAACTCGCCGATGCGTGGCTCAAAATGAGCGATTAATGCATCGCGGTGCGCTTGACGGCTCGCTGCATCACCTAAGCTGTTTAATACAACTTTAATATTTTTTAAGCCCATGCCGCGGTAAAACTCTACAGCAAGTGCAATTACTTCTGCATCAATTGCAGGGTCGTTACTACCGATTGCTTCAATACCGAATTGTACGAATTGACGATAGCGACCTGCTTGTGGTCTTTCGTAACGGAACATTTGACCGATATAGTATAACTTTGTTGGTTGCGTTGCGTCACCGAACATTTTGTTTTCAACGTAAGAACGTACAACAGGTGCAGTACCTTCTGGACGTAATGTTAAACTGCGCTCACCACGATCTTGGAATGAATACATTTCTTTTTGTACGATATCTGTCGTATCACCAACACCACGTAAAAATAACTCAGTGTGTTCAAAAATTGGTGTGCGAATTTCTTTATAATTGTAACGACGGCAAATTTCGCGTGCTTGCCCTTCGATATACTGCCATAACTCAACAGTGCCTGGAAGAATATCTTGCGTTCCGCGTGGGATTTGAATAGACATATTCAGTTCCTCCTCAAATTGTTTTAATCTTAATAAAAATAAAAAAACTCCCGCCTCTACTGTTTGAACAGTAGGGACGAGAGTATTATACCCGTGGTGCCACCCTAATTGAAGCACGTATGCTTCCACTTTTTTAATAACGCTTAAATGTGCGTTCATCCCTACTAAGCATATATGCCGTTCAAGTTGAAACCTCTAGAGTGTCATTCAATCAGTCATCATGTAGAAATGTTTTCAGCCTAAGACATCTCCTCTCTTTCCATGTGTATCTCATTTACTCTTCTCTATCAACGGTTATATTCATATGTAAATATAAAATTACTATACGTTTGTTGAGTACGATTGTCAAGTGTTCTAAGAGCGTTCAATCTGCTTCTTAAGACGCTTTACATCTTGAAGAGAAATTCCAAACTCAGAAGCAAGCTCCATCGAAGTATTGTTTTGTTCTTTTGAAATAAAATCATGAAAATTCACGTTAAACAGTTGATTTGCACCGTTTGTAACAGAATGCCCTTTTTCATTCATACGCATACGTATATCCCTCACATTCAATATGGATGTTTTACTTTTTATTGTTCCATATTGATGAGGTAGTTATACGTATAAACGAATAACGTTATTCCATACCACTTTTATATAAATAATCCGCTCTTTGAATCATAAAGGTTGTTACAACCATTGCTGCTATTACAAATACTGCCCAAGTACTGTAACTTAGCACTGCGAAAGTAACTCCTAATGCATGTAAAAAAATAGCTAAGCTAAATCGCAATGAAAATTTCAAATCTTTAAAGATTGACCAATTCATATACTATCTCCCCTTTTCACACATACATCCGAATGTTTTTACCATTTTTTACATTATACTATATAATGGATAACCCAAGCTATTGATTCCAAATCAACATCAGCATTCGATTTATAACAATAATAGTTACCAATCCACTCGCCAGCATAGGATGCTTCAAATGATACAACGCTGCAACATCCGCTTCAAACATGATAATCTCTAACAATACATGCAATATACCTTGTACTTCTCACTCTGCATGCGGAGCTCCAAATAGCTCCCAAATGACTGCAACAACAATCGAAAAAATAATAGCAAGTGTAATTTTTATAGCCGTTATTGTTCCTACCCGAAATCCCCAGTATCCAACAATCCCAAGAACACATAACTCTAGCATAAAACGTAAAGTTATATTGAATTCTTGAAGCATGCTACACCTTCTTTTCCTTTTATTCCCCTTCGAATTAATCCTATGATAAAGTGAAACTTTAATCAGTGGGGGTTTTGTTCATCCCCCACTGATTATCAGCCCTCACCAATCGGGCTTTTACGGGCAGCCCGCCCCCTAACTTCTTTGCTTCCGCTGAATTTTGAGGTGGGGTTCTTACTGCCCACAAATAGCGGGATAAATGAACAAAACATACAACAAAGTATAAAAAAGAGAGGATTATATAATCCTCTCTTCTTAGGCCATACTATTTACTTTCTACAATTAAGGTCACCGGACCATCATTGATTAAAGAAACGTCCATCATTGCACCGAACTTCCCTGTTTCTACATGCAATCCTTGTTTACGAACTTCTTCATTAAAGAAATCGTATAAATGCTCTGCATAGTCAGGTTTCGCAGCATCCATAAAGTTTGGACGTCTTCCCTTGCGGCAATCGCCATATAATGTGAATTGCGAAATTGATAGAACTTGTCCTTCTACATCGAGTACAGAATGGTTCATCTTTCCGCTCTCATCTTCAAAGATGCGTAAGTTCGCGATTTTTTCCGCAATGTACGTTGCATCTTTTTCAGTATCTTCATGCGTAATGCCAACTAGTAATGTTAAACCGAATGGAATTTGTCCTACAATCTCACCATCTACTGTGACAGACGCCTCTTTTGATCGTTGTAAAACAACTCTCATCTTTTCTACACTCCCTATTAATGCATCATGCGTCGTACTGCATAAATTTCAGGAACACGCTTAATGCGTTCTACTACTTTTTTCAAGTGTTGTAAGTTACGAATCGAGATCGACATATTAATTGTTGCCATCTTATTACGATCACTTCTACCAGAAACAGCTGAAATGTATGTTTTCGTCTCTGTAACAGCTTGCAATACTTCATTTAATAAACCACGGCGATCATAGCCTGAAATTTCGATATCAACGTTGTATTCAATTTCTTTTTCAGGGCTACCTTCCCACTCTACTTCTAATAAGCGCTCTACAGCTTCTTCTGTATGAATATTTACACAATCACGACGGTGAATCGATACGCCCCGACCTTTCGTAATATACCCAACGATATCATCACCTGGAACTGGGTTACAGCATTTTGACAAACGAATTAATAAATTGTCAGCACCACTTACCTTTACACCAGAATCCCATTTTCGAATTTTCATCGGTTTACGAACTTCTTTAACTTCAACAATTTCTTCTTCTTCACGCTGCTTACGGAACTTGTCCGTTAGTCGCGTAACAATTTGCGACGCTGTAATTCCGCTATATCCAACTGCTGCAAACATATCTTCTTCATTTGCAAAATTAAACTTCTCGGCAACACGTTTTAAATTGTCAGGAGCTAACACTTCTTTCATCTCATACTCTAGACCACGTACTTCTTTTTCAACAAGTTCACGGCCTTTTTCAATATTTTCGTCTCTACGCTGTTTCTTAAAGAATTGACGTATTTTATTTTTCGCATGAGATGTTTGAGCAAGTTTCACCCAATCTTGGCTTGGGCCATACGAATGTTTCGATGTTAAAATTTCAATGATGTCACCCGTTTTTAATTTATAATCAAGGGTCACCATTTTCCCATTTACTTTTGCACCAATTGTTTTATTCCCGATTTCTGAATGGACACGATAAGAAAAGTCAATTGGAACAGATCCAAGTGGTAATTCCATTACATCGCCTTTCGGTGTGAAGACGAATACCATGTCAGAGAATAAATCAATTTTTAATGACTCCATAAACTCTTCTGCATTAGAAGCTTCATTTTGCCATTCTAATATTTGACGGAACCAAGTTAGTTTCTTCTCTAATGTACCTGTTGTTTCTGCGGTCTTTCCTTCTTTATACGCCCAATGTGCCGCGATACCGAATTCTGCAATTTCGTGCATTTCTTTCGTACGAATTTGCACTTCTAGCGGATCACCTTTCGGTCCAATTACCGTCGTATGAAGAGATTGATATAGATTTGCTTTCGGCATTGCAATATAATCTTTGAAACGACCTGGCATTGGCTTCCAGCAAGTATGAATAATTCCAAGCACCGCGTAACAATCTTTAATACTATTTACAACGACACGTACAGCTAGTAAATCGTAAATTTCATTAAACTGTTTATTTTGCAATGCCATTTTACGATAAATACTGTAAATATGTTTTGGTCTTCCAGAAATCTCAGGTTGAATGGAAACTTCTTTTAATTTCTCACGAATACCAGTCATTACTTCATCTAAATATTCTTCACGCTCTGCACGTTTACGCTTCATTAAATTTACAATACGATAATATTGTTGCGGATTTAAATAGCGAAGTGACGTATCCTCTAACTCCCATTTAATAGTACTAATTCCGAGTCTATGTGCTAAAGGTGCAAAGATTTCTAACGTTTCATTCGCAATGCGACGCTGCTTCTCTTGAGGCAAATGTTTCAATGTACGCATGTTATGAAGACGATCAGCTAGTTTAATTAAAATAACTCGAATATCTTGAGCCATTGCGATAAACATTTTGCGATGGTTTTCTGCTTGTTGCTGCTCATGAGATTTATATTTAATCTTTCCGAGCTTTGTAACACCATCGACAAGCATAGCGATTTCTTTATTAAATTCTCGCTCAATATCTTCTAATGTAATCTCTGTATCTTCCACTACATCATGTAAGAAACCTGCCGATACTGTAGCTGGATCCATGTGTAAATCAACTAAAATACCTGCAACTTGAATTGGGTGAATAATATATGGTTCACCCGATTTTCTATATTGTTCGCTATGTGCATCGCGTGCATATTCATAAGCACGTGCCACTAGCTCAATATCTTCAACCGCTAAATATTGACTTGCTTTCTCGAGTACCTGTTCAGCTGTTAGTACTTGCTCATTTGCCATCGAATCACCTTTTATTGAAAATTGACTTTGTATTTATTAAATAGAATAAATTATATTCTATCATTATAACCCAATGATTGTGAATTGTGAAAAGGAAAAGATTTTACTGACATTTCACCTTATTTTTTTGCTCAATTATACAAAAGTACCCGCTCCTCTCCAAGAGATTCACGGGTACTTTTTATCACCGTAGTTTTACCTATATAGTGATTAGTATTTTTCTAATACTAATACATCGTAACCATCTAACATTTTACGACCATCTAAGTAAGTAAGCTCTACTAAGAATGCAATCCCTGCTACAACTCCGCCAAGTTCTTCAACTAGCTTAATTGTTGCTTCAATTGTTCCACCTGTAGCTAATAGATCATCAGTAATTAATACGCGTTGACCTGGTTTAATTGCATCTTTATGGATTGTTAAAACATCTGTACCATATTCTTTGCCGTAGTCAACTGTAATTACTTCACGTGGTAATTTTCCTAATTTACGAACTGGCGCAAATCCTACTTCTAATGCATAAGAAACTGGGCAACCGATAATAAAACCACGAGCTTCTGGTCCTACTACAACATCGATATCTCTTTCTTTTGCATACTCAACGATTGCATCTGTTGCTGCTTTGTATGCTTTACCGTCGTTCATTAAAGGTGTAATGTCTTTAAACACAATACCTTCTTTCGGATAATCCGGTACAATTGCGATATGTTGCTTGAAATCCATATTTCTGAATCCTCCTCAGATATAAAAGGTTTGTAAATACAAATCCTTTACCCTAACTGTTCTACTTATTTATGATTACGAATCGTTTCAAACCATGTATATAGTTGCTGATATGTGCTATAAACCAATTCTTTTTCTAATTGTAAGTGGTTCATTTTCTCACGATATGTGTTCGATTCAATTAAATCACGCTTTTGTTTTTGTTCGGCCATAAAAATGACACCGTCTTTTATTGTAACAAATTCTAACTCAAAAAACACCTGTGTCATGAAATTTACTGTATCTTTTGACCAACCTTTATGGCGACATAGTTGTTCCCCATATTGTCTTAAAGAAAATGGTGATTTTTGGTTTAAGAAAGAATAGTACCATTTAAAATGTTCCCTCGTTGGGACTGTACTAAATAGATGATTGTTCTCTTGATAAAATAACGTATAGATTCTAGATGGGAATCCTACTTTAAATAAATCACGCAATTCATCTGTTCCTTTTGGCAAATCGAGTAACACGATGTATTGATCATCTAAATGAGTTACCTCTGATGCATGCACAAGATGTTCTTTATAGTCTTCTAAAGAAAACTTATTCAATACCTCTTCAGAAAAATACACCATTGTTATTTTTTCTTTCGGAAGTTCTGCTAAATTTGCTTCCACATTACGCATACTACGCCAATCAAATAATTGCCATGCCTCTACAGCAATATCTTGTACCATTAATTGTGGCTTCTTAAAATTATTCCATTCATTAATGGATGCCTCTCCTATTACAGATACCTTAGCAACTGGAGAAATTTCTTTTGCATACGCACCAAATCCGAATCCAATTGTATCCAGTGTTGCCTGTCCGTCACGAAGTGCCATTTTCAAATGTGAACCATCTGATCCGATTGCACGAATACTTTCTAATTCAGCATTTTTCACTGCAAGACGTGGTTTCGGATTTCCAACACCAAATGGCGCTAACTTTTGCATATCCTCAATTGCTGCAAGCGTTACATCTTCCACTTTACAAAATGTATCAACTGCTGTGATTGGAATAAAATCCGCTTCTGTTAAAATTGCATCCGCTTGCGCATTTAAGCGGCGACGTAACTCATCTACATCATTCATATGTAGCGTCATTCCTGCGGCCATCGGATGCCCTCCGAAGTGCGGTAATAACTCTCTACAATCCGACAAGTTTGCAAACAAATCAAATCCCGCGATACTACGTGCTGAACCCTTTGCTGTTTCTTTGACAGGATCAATGCTTAATACAATTGTTGGACGATAAAAACGTTCAACTAATTTAGAAGCGACAATTCCAATTACACCTGGATTCCAGCCTTCTTTTGCAAGCACTAACACTTTATTTTCTTCTGGCGGGAATTTATTTTCCACTTCAGCGATAGCCTCTTCTGTAATTTGCTTTACAATATCTTTTCGAAGTTTGTTCAGCTCATCAATTTCTTCAGCCAGTTCTTTCGCTTCCTCTGGGTCATCTGATAATAATAGGTGTACAGCCGGCGTAGCATCTTCTAAACGCCCAACTGCATTAATACGCGGTGCGATTGAGAATCCAATGCTTTCTTCTGTAATTTCACTTTGCGAAACGTTAGCAACTTTAAACAATGCCTTTAAACCAATATTTTTCGTCATTCGCATATGTTTTAAACCGCGCTTCACTAGCAATCTATTTTCGCCATGAAGTGATACTAAATCGGCTACCGTACCGATTACTGCAATTTCTAATAAATGTTCTGGTACACGACCTAATAGTGCATGTGCAACTTTAAACGCAACACCTACACCGGCTAAATAATGAAACGGATACACACCGCCATCTAGTTTTGGATGAATAATCGCGAGTGCTTCTGGTAATTCTGGCGGTGGCTCATGGTGATCCGTAATAATAAGATCTATTCCAAGTTCCTTCGCTACCTTCGCTTCATGTACCGCTGCGATACCAGTATCGACAGTAATAATAAGTGAGAACCCTGCACTATGCGCCCAACGAAACGCTTCTTCGTTCGGTCCATAACCTTCTGTAAAACGGTTTGGAATATAAAATTCTACCTCTGCACCTAATTCTTGCAGAGCAAGATATAAAACCGTTGTACTACTTACTCCGTCCGCATCATAATCACCAAATATTAATATTTGCTCTCCATTTTGAATCGCCTTATTTACACGTTCTACCGTTCTATCCATTCCTTCTAATAAAAACGGATCGTGAAATTCTTGATTTTCTGTATTTAAAAAATCTAAAATCTTATCTTCTGTATCTAATCCTCTACCGAGGAATAACGAAATGACAAGTGGTGATAGTTGTAACTTTTTTGCTAATTCACTCACTCGCTCTTCATTATATTCTTTTTCTTTCCAACGCGTCTTCGGTTGTAACACGAAATCACCCCTTAACCTGTTTATTATACAAGACAGATTAAGGGGTGACAATATAATGCAAACTACGATGCAATATCTATATACTAAAATGTTAATGATATTTAATTTGGAGAATACGGATTTATATGTACAAACACATTTTGTACATTATCTTGTTTCATAAGCATTTCTTTCACATGTTTTCCAATACGGTGTCCTTCTTCTACAGTAATGTATGGATCTACAGAAACTTTAATATCGACAATAACATAGTGACCATGTTCTCTCGCATATAAAGAACCGATTTTTTTCACACCATTTACTTGCAGGACAGCTTCTCTAAGCGGAATAACATCTTCCTCATGAAGTACATGATCAAGCGTTGCATGAATCGCTTCCGCCCCAATACTCCACGCCATCTTTGCAACAAGGAGTGAAACAAATAACCCCGCAACCGGATCCGCATATACAAGCCAATCTAAACCTAGCTTACCACCGATAATAGCTGCACAAATACCGATTAAAGCTGCAATTGAAGAAAATACATCCGAACGGTGCTCATATGCATTTGCAATAATTGCATCACTATTTACCCTCTTCCCTAATCGGAATTTATATTGAAACATTCCTTCTTTCACGACAATCGAAAGAATAACAGCAAAAATCGTAATTCCTTTCGGTGGTTCTAGTTCTTGCGAAAAAGCTTTTATAGACGAAATCGCTATCTCGATGCCCACAATAAATAATAATACTGCAACAATAATCGCTGAAATCGATTCCGCTTTACCATGACCGTACGGGTGATCTTCATCTGGTGGTTGCTTTGCTGCTCGCAATCCAAAAAGTACAGCTAGCGAACCAATTACATCTGATGCAGAATGCACAGCATCCGCTAATAGTGCTTTACTGTTCCCGATATAACCAATTACCGCCTTTACAATCGCTAATATAATATTACCAACGATTCCGACAATAGCACCAAACTCGGCCTGTTTAAAACGTTCATCTTTTTCCATAATTAAAATCCCTTCTTTTCTTAACCTATCTTGTTATCCCGATTTATTGTATCAAAAACAACGATAACATCACCACTTTCTTCCATCTTTCTTCTGTAAAAAGTTGCTATCTTATTGTATCCACAAACGAAAAAAGAGATGCCTCCTAATGAGGCATCACCTTTTTATACTTGTGGTTCAGATACTTCTTTCTCAACCTTCTTCTTGTTTTTGCCCTTTTTCAAACGACGGTTTTCAAGCATTAACCAAATTTGAGAAGCAACGAAAATAGAAGAGTACGTACCTACAACTAATCCAATTAATAACGCAAGCGAGAAGTTACGCAGTGATTCACTACCGAAAATAAGTAGTGCAATTACTGGGAACAACACTGTTAAAACAGTATTAATTGAACGACCAATTGTTTGACGAATACTTGAGTTTACGATTTCTTCTAAATCTTTTAAATCACGAACTCGTTTTTTCTGTTTGTATAATTCACGGTTTCTATCAAACGTAACGATTGAGTCATTGATAGAGTAACCAATAATGGTTAATACCGCAGCGATAAACGTTAAGTCTACCTCTATTCGGAAAAGACTAAATACAACAATCATAACGAAGGCATCATGTAATAATGCGATTACTGCAGATACTGCGTACGTAAGACGGAAACGAATACTTACGTATAAAACGATTACTGCAGAAGCAATCAATACTGCAATAAATGCATTTCGTGCAATCTCTTTACCGATTGTCGGTGAAACTGTACTTACATTCGGATCTGTACCGTATTTATCGTGGAAGAATGTTTTCGTTTTCGCAATTTCATCTTTTGATAGAACACCTAATGTACGAACTGCGAAACCTTTATTGTCATCTCCAGTCGGTACAATATTTTCTTCCTTCACATCGATTTTCAATTCTTTAAAATCTTTATGAACATCAGCAACAGTAACTGCTTGTTTTGATTGCAAGTCGATACGTGTACCACTTGCAAAGTCAATACCAAGATTCATTTTGAAAATCGGTAATATAATTGCCCCAGCAATTACGACTACAATTGAGAATAAGAAGAATTTATGACCGATATTTACGAAGTTAATACGATCAAATCTCGTTGGCGGATGTACTACACCTTTTGTTAATGGAATAATATCCTTTTCCTTAACACCAAAATAAGATGGTTTTTTATCGAAGTAACGGCTCTTTACAAGTAAACTTAGTAAGAAACGAGTACCGAATACGTTCGTAATGAAACCGACTAAAATACTAACAATTAAACTTGTTGCGAAACCTTTTACAGAACTATTACCGTAAGCAAATAATACACCGGCTGCTGCAATTGTTGTAATGTTCGCATCTAAAATTGTCGCTAATGAACGATGGTTACCAGCACGAAATGCTGACATCATTGACTTACCAATTTTCAGCTCTTCCTTTAACCTCTCGTACGTAATGATATTCGCATCAACTGCGATACCTACCCCGAGCACTAATGCCGCAATACCTGGCAACGTAAGAACCGCATGCATCCAGTTAAAGACAAGTAATGTAACGAAAATGTATAAACCTAACATAATAACCGCTACAAGCCCTGGTAAACGGTAGAATACAAGCATAAATAAGAAGATAATAGCAATACCGATTGCACTAGCGAAAATCGTTTGCTCTAATGCTTGTTGACCAAATTTCGCTCCAACAGATGTTGAATACATTTCTTTTAAATCAACAGGAAGTGCACCTGCATTTAATAAAGATGAAAGTTCTTTCGCACTTTCAACTGTAAAGTTTCCACCTACGATAGATACTTCAGCTTGGTTAAACACTTGGCTTACTGTTGCTGCTGATAAAAACTTCGGATTCGGTTTTGCAGATTCTGCTTTATACGAATCTTTTCCTTCTTCAAAATCAAGCCATATTACCATTAAATTCGTTGGTGGTGGCATCTTTGAAATTTTTTCAGTTACTGCACGGAATTTTTCAGCGCTTTTTAATGTAAGACCTACGCTCGCACGGCCTTGCTCATCAAATGTTTGCTTCGCTCCGCCGCCTTTTAAATCCGTACCATCCATAAGAAGATTGTCATCCACATCACGGAATGTTAATTTCGCTTGTGTTGATAACATTTCACGTGCTTTTTGCTGATCTTGTACACCAGCAAGCTGTACACGAATTCGATTTTCTCCTTCAATTTGGATGTTCGGCTCACTTACACCGAGAACATTGACACGATTTTCAAGAGCACCTACTGTACTTACAAGTGCCTCTCGGTCAATTTTATCGCCTTTTTTGGCTGGTTTTACTTCATACAGAACTTCAAAACCACCGCGAAGGTCTAGTCCTAGACTAATTCCTTTTGCTATGTCTTTTCCTGCCGCACCAATTACGCCACCGATTAATAAAACGATGAGGAAAAAGGCGGCAATTCTCGTACCACGCTTTGCCATATGTACCCTCTTTCTGCTACTAACACTTTCAATAAATCTCTTACGATTCACTGCTATACGTGTGCATACACCTAGTTAGTAGACTTCCTTTCTATAAAATACATTTGTTTTTTGCTAGTTCATCACTAGCTGTGTCGGTAAACCTTACGCAATACCTACACTTTCATTATTTATTTTTCTTCTTCACTACCTCCTTTACATATAATCTTAGACATCGTTATTTCCTCTTTATCAATACCTATCATTATACTGCAAAAGGAAGAACAAACCAATTGCAGTCAGTTATTTATTTTCATACTCATCAAATGACCAAAGTGGCGCTTGGTATGCTTCAACAGTTAAATATGTCATATATTCATTAGGTGTTATTCTTAATACATCGTTCACTAATTCATACAACCTAACATTACTGTCTATCTTTTTCCACTTTTTCACTTTAAGAAACTTCCAAATGTCATCATCTGTCACTCTGTCATAACCGAACATTTGAAACTCCTCTACTTTACTAACTAAAACGACTTGTAACTGTCCGCGGTATGATTCTACCAAATCTTCTTTTTCTAACATACGTAACATCTCCTTATAATTTCAGCACGAAAAGTCGCTTTTATTCCCGCTCTAATGGACAGCAATAACTACTTTCAAGAGCACTATCATACTTCACTCTCTTAAATGCTTGTCATTCTTGTCTCGTACGTGCATATAAATTATTGTAAATCATTCCACTGATTTTGAGAAGGTAGGAGAAGACCATGACGAGACAAAGCTTTTTAAAAGGCGCATTTATTTTAATGATTGCCGGCTTTATTACCAAAATTCTTGGATTTATTAACCGGATTGTAATGGCACGTATACTAGGAGAAGAAGGCGTTGGCCTTTATATGATGGCCGTTCCTACATTCATTTTAGCAATTACATTAACACAAATCGGTCTTCCTGTCGCAATCGCAAAATTTGTAGCAGAAGCGGAAGCGGTGAACGATAAACAAAAAATAAAAAAAATATTAACCGTATCACTAGCTGTCACTTCCTTTATTAGCATCATTTTAACAATGGGCATTATGCTCCTCACACCTATTTTAGCGAAAACATTATTAACCGATGAAAGAACGTACTATCCATTAATGGCCATTTTACCTGTCGTTCCTGTTATTGCTGTTTCTTCTGTTTTACGCGGTTATTTCCAAGGGAAACAAAATATGAAACCTAGCGCTTATGCTCAAGTGATCGAACAAGTTGTCCGCATTACAATTATCGCTGTATGTATTCGAATATTTTTACCTTATGGCGTAGAATATGCTGCAGCCGGCGCTATGTTATCAGCCGTTCTCGGCGAAGTTGCATCCTTATTATTCTTACTCACTTTATTCCAACGTGAAAAACACTTATCTATACGCTCTAGATTTTTCACTACCGTAAAGGAGAGCAAAGGTACATTTTATTCTCTTATGGATATCGCCCTTCCAACTACAGGAAGTCGTTTAATCGGTTCTGTTTCTTATTTTTTTGAACCTATCGTCGTTATGCAAAGTTTAGCGATTGCCGGAGTTGCCGCTTCTGTCGCAACCCAGCAATACGGTATATTAAACGGTTATGCATTCCCGCTCCTATCACTACCCGCCTTCATTACATACGCTCTTTCTACAGCGCTCGTTCCTTCAATTAGTGAAGCAATGGCAAAAAGGCAACATAAATTAGTGGAGCACCGTTTACAACAAGCACTTCGAATTTCATTAATTACTGGTGGGTGGTCTGTCGTTATATTATACGTATTCGCTTCCCCTGTTTTAACTCTTATGTACGGATCAGACAGCGCAACAGCATTCATTCAGCTACTTGCACCTTGCTTTTTATTTCATTATTTTCAAAGTCCACTTACATCTGTATTGCAAGCTTTAAATTTAGCACGCGCTGCTATGATGAACACATTTATTGGCGCCATCGTGAAATTAATCGTTATTTTTGTACTAGCTTCAAAGCCAGAATTTCAAATGATGGGGGTTGCTCTCGCTATTGCAGCAAATATAGTAACAGTAACATTCCTTCACTACGCTACCGTTTTAAAAAAGATTACATTTACCATTTACGCAAAAGACTATATTTTCGGCGGACTTGCCATCGGTATCGCAGGTGCCTTTGGTTTTTACCTTCATAAGTATATTATTTTCTCTCATTCTCTTGGTATACAAACATTATGGGAAATCACTTTAACAACAATGGTTTATGTCGTTCTCCTCTTCATCTTTAAACTAATTCGAAAAGAGGAGTTAAGTCGCCTCCCTATCATTCGTAAACTTTCATTTTTGAAATAAAGTAAAACTTTCATTAGCGAGACTTTTCCGGGCTTACTATTTAAAATGGTAAGCTTTTAGTTTTCTTTCAAATCAACAAAAAATTGTCCATTTTGAAAACTACAGTATAAAATTTGTGTTATATCGTTATAACCTAAGTTTTTTAGTTTTTCAATGAGCCATTCGTCTGTATGTTCAATCATTTGCAAATGATTAGATTGAATTTCTCCATCAATAATTAATGGCAGAGTAAAAATAGGCGTATCATTTTTACTCTTTTTACTTTTTTGTTTTTGAAAAACGGATAACTTCCCTGATGGTTCCAAAATAGCGTATTCCACATCCCGCACGTCTCCGACCCCTTGCTCCCTTAATTGCATCATTAAATCATCTATGTTATAGCGCTGTTTTCTCATCTTTTTTTCATCAATTTTTCCCGCATTTATAAGAATAGCAGGCTCCCCTTCTATTAAATGCCGAAATCGTTGAAACTTCAAAGAAATAACCGACAAAATGATTTGTATGCACATAAGGAAAGTCATCGGAACTAATTGATGCCAAAGTGATTTATCTGTATTTTCAATCGCTACTACAGCCATTTCACCAAGCATAATGAATACGACTAAATCTAATACACTTAGCTCTCCAATTTCACGTTTACCCATAAGACGGAAAATAATTAAGATAATAATATACAAAAGCATCGTCCGGCCAATTATCGATACCCATTCCATTTCTACATCTCCTTTTTTACTTATAGATTCCCCTATAGAAAAGAAAATAGTCTAACTTAAGCAAAAGAGAAATATGCTTGTATTAAAAAGGGGGAATGCATAAATGGATGGAACGAAAAAATTATCAACTGCAATTGGTTTCGGTATTATTACCCTACTAATTCTCGCATCTATTACTAGCATGGTTATGGCTCTATTATTAAAGTTTACGAACATGAATGAAAGTACATTAACCGTCACTATTTTGATACTAGCTCTTTTATCTATGCTTATGTCTGGGTTTATTGCTGGTAAAAAAGCACAAGGGAAAGGTTGGCTAGTTGGTTTTACAACAGGACTCACATTCGCCATACTCGTTTTTCTAGTTAACTATTTAGGCTTCTCTCAAACTTTATCGAACTCACAGTTACTTTACCAATTGGCATTAATGGGCGCGAGTACACTCGGTGGTATTTTCGGTGTAAATATGTCAAAGCAAAATAATTAAAAAAAGGCCCTGCACATTTCATGCAGGGCCTTCCTCATTAGTTTTTCACAACTTCACGAATCGCATTGCGATCGAAAGTTAAGTGTGCACCACCAGATTTAACAACGATTTTCGTTTCATCTACTGATTCGATTGTACCGTGTAAGCCACCAATTGTTATGATAGCATCACCTTTTGCTAATTCGTTTTGCATTTGAGCAACTGCTTTTTGACGCTTTTGTTGCGGGCGAATTAATAAGAAATAGAAAATCGCAAACATCGCAACGATCATAACGATATTCATCATACCTGCATTCATCTTTTGTTCCTCCTTTTAAATTATGTATTAGAAGTTTTTAGCATTCGGTTTATTAAAGCCATACTGTTCAAAGAACTCTTCGCGGAAATCACCAAGACGGTCTTCACGAATAGCTTGTCTCACCTGCTCCATTAAGTTTAACAGAAAATGAAGGTTGTGATAAGACGTTAAACGAATTCCGAACGTTTCATCACATTTCATCAAGTGACGAATGTACGCACGAGAGTAATTTTTACATGTGTAGCAATCACAATTAGGATCAAGCGGACCGAAGTCTCTTGCGAATTTCGCATTTTTTACAACTAGACGGCCTTCACTTGTCATACATGTACCATTTCGAGCGATACGAGTTGGAAGTACGCAGTCAAACATATCAACGCCGCGAATTGCCCCATCAATTAACGAGTCAGGAGAACCTACTCCCATTAAGTAACGTGGCTTATCATCTGGAAGAAGTGGTGTTGTAAACTCAAGCACACGATTCATAATATCCTTCGGTTCACCAACAGATAAACCACCTATAGCATAACCAGGGAAGTCCATTGAAACAAGGTCTTTTGCACTTTGGCGACGAAGCTCTTCAAACTCTCCGCCCTGTACGATACCGAATAAACCTTGATCTTGTGGACGTTCATGCGCTTTTAAGCAACGTTCTGCCCAGCGGCTTGTACGTTCTACAGATTTCTTCATATATTCAAAAGTAGCTGGGAACGGTGGACACTCATCAAATGCCATCATAATATCTGAACCTAATGCATTTTGGATTTCCATCGCTTTTTCTGGTGATAAGAATAATTTATCTCCATTTAAGTGGTTACGGAAGTGAACGCCTTCCTCTTCAATACGGCGGAAGTCACTTAAACTGAATACTTGGAAACCACCAGAATCCGTTAAGATTGCACGGTCCCAGTTCATAAATTTATGCAAACCACCTGCTTCACGAACAATTTCGTGACCTGGACGTAGCCATAAATGATACGTATTACTTAAAATAATGCCAGAATCCATTGCTTTTAATTCTTCTGGTGACATTGTCTTAACTGTTGCAAGTGTACCAACTGGCATGAATGTTGGTGTATCAAATGAACCGTGCGGCGTGTGTACACGACCTAAACGTGCACCCGTTTGTTTACAAGTTTTAATAAATTCATAACGAATTGCTGTCATAATTGACTCCTTTTATTTGTTTCTCATTTTAGCGTGAGATGCAACGAACATTGCGTCACCGAAGCTAAAGAAACGATATTTTTCTTTTACTGCTTCATTATAAGCATGAAGTACATTATCTCTATTTGAAAATGCACTTACAAGCATAATTAATGTTGATTTCGGCAAATGGAAGTTTGTAATTAAACCATCAATTGCTTTAAATTTATATCCTGGGTACATAAAAATATCTGTCCAACCAGAAGCTGCGCAAAGCTTACCACTATGATCGGTCGCAATCGTTTCTAACGTACGAGTTGATGTCGTACCTACAGTGATAATACGTCCACCATTCTCTTTCACACGATTTAATAATGCCGCTGTCTCTTCAGACATATGGTAATATTCTGCGTGCATATGATGCTCTTCAATCGTATCTGCAGAAACTGGTCTAAATGTTCCAAGCCCTACGTGAAGTGTAATAAATGCTAACTGAACGCCTTTTTTCTTTAACTTCTCAAGTAACTCTTCTGTAAAGTGAAGTCCCGCTGTCGGCGCTGCTGCTGAACCGATTTCTTTCGCATATACTGTTTGATAGCGATCGCGATCTTCCAGTGTCTCTTTAATATATGGAGGAAGTGGCATTTCCCCAAGTTCATCTAAAATTTCATAGAAGATGCCGTCATATGAAAATTCAAGCTGACGCCCACCTTGATCTGCAGTCCCTGTGCAAGTTGCTTTTAATTTCCCTTCACCAAAAGAAATTACAGTTCCTTCTTTTACACGTTTCGCTGGCTTAACAAGCGTTTCCCACTTATCGCCTTCCTCTTGTTTCAAAAGAAGCACTTCAATGTGCGCGCCTGTATCTTCTTTCACACCGTGCAAGCGAGCAGGCATAACTTTCGTTTCATTTAAAACTAAGCAATCCCCCTCATGTAAGTAAGAAAGAATGTCCGTAAAATGTTTATGCTCAATATCACCAGTTTCACGGTCTAACACCATTAATCTTGATGTTTCACGATCCTCTAACGGGACTTGTGCAATAAGTTCTTCTGGTAAATGAAAATCAAACAGATTAATATCCATAACTGTATCCACCTATTTCTTATTTGAATCGATTTATTATATACATAATAAAAGATAATGCAATACTTAACACAATACATGTAATGATAGGAAAATAAAAGGTAACGTTACCTTTTTTCACAAAAATATCGCCTGGAAGCCTTCCAATGAACTTCCAAGCTAAGCCAACAACAATGAGTAAGATACCTGCTGTTATAAGCAATTTCGGTATCTCCGTCATACTTTTGGCATCTCCATTCCGAAATGTTCATACGCAAGTGGCGTTACGATTCGGCCTCTTGGCGTTCGTTGTAAAAAGCCAATTTGTAATAAATACGGCTCATACACATCTTCAATTGTATGAGATTCTTCTCCAATCGTTGCCGAAACTGTCTCTAATCCAACTGGGCCACCACGGAATTTCTCAATTATACCGAGCAATAATTTATGATCAATATGATCGAGTCCTAATTTATCTACCTGCAGTAGTTCTAATGCCATTTGTGTAATTTCCATTGCAATTGTTCCGTCGCTGCGAACTTGTGCGAAGTCACGTACACGTCGTAATAAACGATTCGCAATACGAGGTGTACCACGGGCACGTCTTGCAATTTCTAGTGCGGCTAACGAATCAATTTCCACTTCGAATACTTCCGCTGTACGTTCAACAATCGCAGAAAGCTGATCCACTGTATAATACTCTAATCTTGAAAGTACACCGAAACGGTCACGGAGCGGCGCTGATAATGCTCCGGCACGTGTTGTCGCTCCAACTAATGTAAATGGAGGTAAATCTAAACGTACAGACCGTGCTGACGGTCCTTTTCCAATTACGATATCAAGGCAAAAATCTTCCATCGCAGGATATAGTACTTCTTCAATTGATCTATGCAAACGATGAATTTCATCAATAAACAATACATCTCCAGGCTGAAGTGCTGTTAATACCGCTGCTAAATCTCCTGGTCTTTCAATTGCGGGACCTGACGTCGTTCGAATGTTAACACCCATTTCATTGGCAATAATATTCGCAAGCGTCGTTTTACCAAGTCCAGGTGGTCCATATAAAAGTACGTGATCTAACGTTTCTTCACGCATTTTCGCCGCTTCAATAAACACTTCTAAATTATGTTTCGCTTTATCTTGGCCAATATACTGACGGAGCGTCTGTGGCCGTAATGAATACTCTAAATCCGCATCTTCGTATCCAGATTCCCCTGAAAGGAGACGTTCGTCCATTATACTCACCTCTTACCATTTAGTAAAAGACTAAGTGCCTTTTTAATATATTGATCCGTCGTTAATGATTCTTTTAATAACTCTGGTACAACACGAGAAACTTCCCGTTCTGCATAACCAAGTGCACGCAGTGCTTCCAGTGCTTCATCAAGTTCAACTGAGGAACCTTTCTTCTCATCAAAACTTTCAACATCTGAGAACAAATCAACAAATGCATCTGGTACAACATCTGCTAGTTTTCCTTTTAAATCTAAAATCATTTGGCGCGCTGTTTTCTTTCCGACGCCCGGGAATTTCACTAAAAACTTCTCATCTTCATGTTCAATCGCTTGAACGACCTGTCCTGTTTGACCAGAAGCTAAAATCGCAAGAGCGCCTTTTGGCCCAATGCCAGACACACCTAACAATTTTGTAAATAATAAACGCTCTTCACGTGTTTTAAACCCGTAAAGTGCCATAATATCTTCTCTCACATAATGATATGTATAGACACGGATTTCTTGCTTACTTCTTTGAAATACATACGGATTTGGTGTGAAAATTTGGTACCCAATTCCATTATGGTCAATTACGACATATTCCGGTCCTACATACTCCACGTAACCTGTAACATATTCAAACAAAATACGATCTCTCCCTCTTAAATCATGTATTCCATTTTAACATATTTAATGATAGAAAAGCGAGACTACCCCAACAAATGTTCTCCGTTTAAAACTTCTGTTATTTTCCATTGACAGAAAAGATAAAGCACCTTAATATACAGGAGTCGATAATGATTATCAATACTAATTAAAGGGGTTACATCAGGATGAAACGTAAGTTATTTATTTTATTAACTATTATGCTAGTCGTTCTTTCTATCGTTGGCTGTTCTTCTCAAAAAGAAGCGTCAAAAGCAAAAGAACAACCGAAAACAAAAGTTGTGAAACACGCTAAAGGGGAAGCTACAATTCCAGTAAATCCAAAGAGAATTGTTGACTTATCTGGATCAACAGAAGAGTTATTACTTCTTGGACACAAACCTGTTGGTACAGCAAATACATATAAAGATAAAATCCAAAATCACTTAACAGACAAGCTAGATGGCGTAAAAGCAGTTGGCTGGTACTGGGCACCTAAAGTTGATTTAGAAGCTGTTACAGCTTTAAAACCGGACTTAATTATTTTAAATAATCGTCAATTAAAAATTTATGATCAATTAGAAAAGGTTGCACCGACTGTTGTTCTAGAAACAAACTTAGAAGACTGGCGCGGTAAGTTTAAAGAAGTAGGTAAACTATTTGATGAAGAAAAGAAAGCTGACAAATGGATTGCCGACTACGATAAAAAAGCAGACTCTTTATCTAAAAAAATTAAAGAAAAAACAAAAGATGAAAACTTTATGTTTGTCGCAGTTACACCACAAAACTTCCGTGTATACGGTAGCTTCGGATACGGTGACATCATCTTTAACGACTTAAAACTTCCAGCAACAAAAGGTACAGATTTAAAACAAACGATGGCGCAAGTATCATTAGAAGGGCTTGTTGCATTCCAACCTGATCAAATGTTTATTGTAAGCTTCGGCGGCGAGGCTGATAAAGTGTACGAAGACTATAAAAATAGTGCTGTTTGGAAAGACAATAAAGCAGTAAAAAACAATCACGTATATGAAGTATCGAATGAAATCTTCAATACGAAAGCATTCAATCCAATCGGAAAAGATATGCTAATTGATGAAATCGCAAAAGAAATTTTAGCTAAAAACAAGTAAGAAAAAGCAGCTCACCATGAGCTGCTTTTTTTCTTATTTTGCACTGCATATTGCTTCATTTTTTCAATCGTCTTCACAAAACTTTCTTTTGATTTTATACGAATACCACGTTTCAATTTCGCACGCTCATAACTCTCAAGTTTTTTCATATCAATTTGAAAGAAAGAATGAATCGCATTATCACTTTTTGGTACACCCTTGAAAATTTGTAATATCCCTTCCTCTGAAACACCAAAATAGCCGCTCGTCTTCAATAACGGAGAAATATCGTCCACTTTCTTTTGCAATACAATTTGTACATCATCACGATCAACGAGTTGCCATTCTTTATATTGCTGTAAAAACTTTTCTAAATCCGCTACTTTTTCTGTAAATATTTCTTCACTTACTTCTCCATCAACATACATACGCTCTAATAAAATTGTAACTTCAGATTCTTTTTCTGTTACTTCTGGTACTGGTCCTTCCGCCCTCACACTCGTTTCATAGGCTAAACAAAACATCATCACGAAAGCTTGCACTGCAATCAGTATCCATTTCATTTCCGTTCACCTCTTTTAGGCAAAATCAAACTTTCATTAGTAGTTTTGCCGAAAGTGGAGGTTTTATCCATATAAACAACCACATTACATTTCTCTCAAAAATAAAAAAATGCAGATAAGGTTTTATCCTTATCTGCATTAGCATTTGTTTTTATATAAAATGAAAGACGCCTGCAAGCAGGCGTCTTGATGCGTTTACGGCGAGAGACCAGGCGACCACATTCGCGTGTTTAGCACTTAAGCATATCTCTCGTCTTACGTAAATTAGCTCATCGCTTTGCTAATATAACATTAATAACGTATAAGTGCAACATTTTTATAACAAATATTTTATTTTCTCTTTCACCCAAACGAACTTTATGTAAATTATAAATTGATAAATATAATATATATATTACGATTAATGTAACAGCGAAATCATAATAAACAGGAGATGGATATTGTGAAAAAAATAAAGGATGAACGTCTCATTCTGAAAACATTAAAAAACATACGTATTGCCTTTCTTTTTCAATCACTTGGTATAATTGGCATTTTAGGCTATATCGGATTCACTGAAGGAATGGATCAAATTACGAAATCTCCATTATGGTTATTATTTATCCTTACAAGTATCGTACTTAGTTATTTACAGTTAAGCGTTTCTATCGATGTAGAAGAAGGCGAAAAGGATATAAAGTTAACTCCTTATTACAAAATTATTTTACGCTCTCTTATTGTAGGAACTATTATAGCCATTATTTATATCATTTTCAGTCCAGAAAGACCTCTGTTTGAAGCACTTCTAACAGGTAGTATTTTCTTCATATGCTTTTTAATTTCTTATTCCGTTAGTTATTTTATTAAAAAACGTCGTTTACAAGATAACGATGAATAAAGAGGAAGGGCAACCCCTTCCTCTTTTGTTTTTCTATCGCACTGTACCAGTTAAACCGTAACGAATGTCTCGGAACATATTTCCTATGTCACGATTAAAATCATTTGTAACTGTACCGTTACGTAGACGCGTACTCATTGCATCGACACGAGTAAACATATCATTTCTTACAGAAACATATACGTTTCTGTTTCCAACTTCATTTGAAACCGCTTGACGAATTTCGTTCGCCATCGCCGTTTCATTTGTCGCTGTGTTACGTGGTTTTACTGCAATCGCTACGTCGTTTCCATATACAACCGTAGACACGCGGTCTACGTTATTCATACGTTTCACACGATTTGTAATTCTTTCTGCAGTTTTACCATCATTGTTAATGTATGAATTGTTCATTGTAATATTACGAGTTGGATGCGGATTAGCAATTTGCCCGTTGTAATTTACATCACGGTAATAATTATTATATCCTGTATCGTTACGACCGTTTCTATATGTTACATAATCTGTATAACGATCGTTACGCGCTACATTATCACGATACTGATGTGTATCATTATAAGATGTACGCTCGTAATTGTAGTTACGTCCATCCATCGCATTGTTATCTTTTGGTGTACCACATGCAGCTAATGCACTGGTAACTAACAAAGAAGCAGCAATCACTTTTACTTTCGTATTCAATACAAAAACCCCCTCTGTTAGAATGAACTTCTCTTCTGAAAAGCTCCCTCTTATGATGAGTAACAGAGAAGGTTTTTACACTGTTAATATTTCACTGGGAATTTTCTAACACTTGATGTAAATCTTCCGTTTTCAAAACAATTCTACATACAAAAAAGGTGGGAATAATCCCACCTTTTTTTAAACTTCTTCTTCGTCCTCTTCTTCTGCGACTGGCTCTCCAAATACATTTGGTGGATCTGGTTGATAATACATCGTCCCTGGCTGTGGTGCATATGCAGACTGCGTTGGTTGATAATATAAAGGATTAGCGTATTGTGGTCCCCCAGGCTGCGGACTATATAACCTACTCTCTCCTCCGCATCCACAATCTTCCTCACCTTGTATGAGTGGCGGCATATTGTTATCCATTGGCATCATATTTGAATTTGGCATAGACGTATACTGTGGTCCAAAAGGTGCCCCTTGCTGATATGGCATATTGTAATATGGGTTTTGTTGTTGATAATATGGATTCGGCGGCATCATCGGCTGTTGATACGGCATTTGATATGGCATCATATTCGGTGGTTGATTGTTATCCATGATCGGCATCATATTTGGCATTTGATTGTTATCCATGATCGGCATCATATTTGGCATTTGATTGTTATCCATGATCGGCATCATATTCGGCATTTGATTGTTATCCATAATCGGCATCATATTCGGCATTTGGTTATTATCCATAATCGGCATCATATTCGGCATTTGATTGTTATCCATAATCGGCATCATATTCGGCATTTGGTTATTATCCATAATCGGCATCATATTCGGCATTTGATTGTTATCCATAATCGGCATCATATTCGGCATTTGGTTATTATCCATAATCGGCATCATATTCGGCATTTGATTGTTATCCATAATCGGCATCATATTCGGCATTTGGTTATTATCCATTATTGGCATTATATTTGGTGGTTGGTTGTTATCCATTATTGGCATTATGTTTGGTGGTTGATCGTTATCCATTATTGGCATTATATTTGGTGGTTGATTGTTATCCAGCATTGGCATTATATTTGGTACTTGAATATTTGGCGGTATGACTTGTGGGATAACCACATTTTCTTTCGATACATTTGGTGATACTATGCTTCCTACATTTTCTTTCTTCACTTGCGGCGATACTATATTCCCTACATTTTCTTTCTTTACTTGCGGCGACACTATGTTTCCTACATTTTCTTTTTTCACTTGCGGCGATACTATATTCCCTACATTTTCTTTCTTTACTTGCGGCGATACTATGTTTCCTACATTTTCTTTCTTTACTTGCGGCGATACTATGTTTCCTACATTTTCTTTCTTTACTTGCGGCGATACTATGTTTCCTACATTTTCTTTTTTTACTTGCGGTGATACTATATTATCCTTTTTCGTTTGCGGAGAAATGACGTTGTTAGGTTTCATTTTCGTAATTTGCGGAGCAATTAACTCGCTTCCTTTTTTAATTACATCTGAAATTTTATATTCTTTTTTCGTTTTTATTGGCGGTTGCGGCGGCTGTGGTAATACATTTATCGAAAACTTCGTATTTTCTTTTTCCGCTGGTTTTTGTTTTTCTATAACAGGTGGCTTTTGAATAACAGACGGTTTTTCAGCTGGTTTTTCTTTTTGAATTGGCTGTTCTTTTTGCACTTCTTTTTGTGGTTTCACCTGTACTTCTTTTTGCGGCTTCACTTGCATTTCCTTTTGTGGTTTTACTTGCACTTCTTTTTGTGGTTTTATCTGTACTTCTTTTTGCGGTTTTACTTGCACTTCTTTTTGTGTTTGTTGCATAGCGGGCTGCTGGGTAATTGGTGCCGATTGATACGTAACTTCTTCCTCATCTTCTATTCCAAGCGGCGTTGGTGTTGCTGCAAATTCTTTTTGTTGCACTTCTTTTACGTATTGCTTTGGAGGTGCTGATCCTGCTCCAGCTTGCTGTTTCACGTGGACGCCGTTTGATGGTACTTTAATTTTCATACCTGGCATGATTAAATCTGGATTACTAAGCTGTGTATTTGTTTTTTTCAGCGTGTCAAAATCCACTCCGTACTTTTTCGCAATTTTCCAAAGGGTATCCCCTTTTTGCACGATATGAATTTTCAAATTTTCCCCCTCCTGTATAACTTATCTATAAGTAACAAATCTCATGAAGTAACCCTTTCTAAATAACATTAACTTCTTTTCACTTTTATCACTTCTTCTATTTTCAATATAGTTGGAAGTGGAATAGGCATAAAAACCACAATGATTTCTTCAAAACAATGTATGCCCATTTCGCTCTCGTTATGATTATATGTATGAAAAAAAGCAACGGTATTCCCGTTGCTTTAAACACGCTCTAACATACGATTTAATGCGAGAACTGCTTCTTTCGTTACTTGTTTGTCTACGCTAATAACGTTAATCTCTTCTCCGCCTTCTATCATTTCAAGCACCCATAGTAAGTGAGGGAGGTCAATTCGATTCATCGTTAAGCACGGACACATAAATGGATTAAGTGAAACAATTTCTTTATCTGGATGTTGCTGAATAATTCGGTTCACTAAATTCATTTCTGTACCAATTGCCCATTTACTTCCAACTGGAGCTGATTCAATCATATCAATAATGTATTTTGTTGAACCTGCATAGTCTGAAGCGGCTACAACTTCATAGCAACATTCTGGATGTACAATAATATTCATATCCGGATGATTTTTCCGCACACTTTCAATATTTTTCACTGTAAAGTTTTGATGAACTGAACAATGTCCTTTCCATAAAATCACTTGGATTTCTTCTATGTTTCCATCGTATTCTAATGAATCTGTATGTGGATCCCATACCGCCATTTTATCTAACGGAATACCTAAATCGTGCGCTGTATTTCTTCCTAAATGTTGGTCTGGTAAAAAGACAAGACGCTCTTTTTGTGTAAACGCCCAAGAAACCATTTGTTTTGCATTTGAAGAAGTTACTGTCGCTCCACCATTACGACCGCAAAACGCTTTAATTGCAGCTGTAGAATTTACATATGTTAACGGAATCATCGTATCTCCAAATAACTTCGTGAGCTCTTTCCACGCTCTTTCTGTTTGTTCAATATCTGCCATGTCCGCCATTGAACAACCTGCGCGCATATCTGGTAAGATGACAACTTGTTCATCTGTCGTTAACATATCTGCTGTTTCTGCCATAAAGTGCACACCACAAAACACAATGTATTTTGCTTCTTTATTACTCGCTGCAACTTGCGCAAGCTGAAGTGAGTCCCCTGCTGCATCAGAAAATTGTACAACTTCATCCTTTTGATAATGATGCCCTGGAATAAATAACGTTTTCCCCATTTTTTCTTTAATTTCACGAACACGCTTTTCCATATTTTCCATTGACATTGTGTAATAACGCTCTGGTAACATCGTTTCAATTGGCTGTACTTTTTCTAAAATACTCATATACCTTTCTCCCCCTCTAAGCCACTTTCCTTACGCTTCAATATTGAAACTAATATCAAGTGCTTTCACTGAATGTGTTAACAATCCAAGTGAAATATAATCTACCCCTGTTTTTCCATATTTCGATAAATCTTCAACTGTAATGCCACCTGACGCTTCCGTAACAATGGCGCTTGGCACAATCTTTGAAAACTCTCGAATTTCATCTGGCGTACGGTTATCAAACATAATAATATCCGCACCGGCTGCTACTGCCTCTCTCACTTGCTCCTCCGTTTCTGTTTCCACTTCTACTTTCACCATATGTCCTAATTTTTCTTTCACCGATGTAATAGCTTTTGTAATAGAACCAGCAAACGCAATATGATTGTCTTTAATCATGACACCGTCATATAAACCGAAGCGGTGGTTAAATCCACCTCCGCACACGACTGCATATTTATCAAACATACGTAGCCCAGGCATCGTTTTTCGCGTATCACAAATGCGAGTATGACTACTATCTAACGCAAGAACCGCTTTACGTGTCATCGTGGCTATCCCACTCATACGCTGAATAACGTTTAATATAACGCGCTCTGCTGTTAATAACGAGGCAATTGGACCTTGCACAGTTGCAATGATTTCGCCTTTTTCTACAAGATCCCCATCTTTTTTATGAAGCTCTACTTCAATTCTCTCATCAATTAATTTAAATCCTGATTCAATTACTAAACGTCCTGCAAAGACCCCTGTATCCTTCGCAAGAAACGCTCCTTTCGAAAGCAAGTTATCTGGAAAAATAAGCTGAGATGTTACATCTCTTTCCCCTATATCTTCTAAAAAAAATCGATTTAATGCTTCTTTAACTTTTATCGTGTTCATAAAGCCCCTCTTCCCCTCATCACACAATTTGTAGTTTTCTCTTTACTCGAACAATCTCTTTCTTTCCTATATTTCTATCTGGATAATCACTCCGGTAATGCCCGCCAATACTTTCTTCTCTTTGCAAGGCTGACACAACTATAAGCTCACAAACCGTTAACATATTAATAAGCGTTATCTCTTCATTCGTAAGAACATCATGTTGTAATATCATATTTCGAACACCATACTTACTAAGCCATCTCTTCGCATAAGATAAACTGTGCTCTGTTCGCACAATCCCAACATATTTCATCATGCATTTTTGTATTTCTTCTTTCGTCGGTAAATGATTCAGAACGATAAACTTTGCTTCCTTTTCGGCTAGCATGTTCACCTTTTCTTTTGTCTCTCTAGATAAAATGTGTCGTCCGATTCTTTTTCCAAACACAAGACCTTCTAATAATGAATTACTCGCTAATCTATTTGCACCATGAACCCCGTTACAAGCTACTTCACCGACTGCGTATAAGTTCAGAATAGACGTCTCTCCATCACAGTTCGTTTTCACGCCGCCCATGTGAAAATGAGTACCGGGCACGATCGGAATAAGTTTTTTATTTATATCGACTCCATTTGTTTTACATATCGATGACACGGTCGGAAAGCGTTGTTCAAAGTTTTGAATCATTTCGATGTTTAAGTACACTTTTTCACCCGCAAGTAGCTGTTCATGAATAGCCCTAGCCACTACATCACGCGGGGCTAGATCCTGTTCAGGATGTATCTCCATCATAAAACGCTGTCCTTTTCCATTTATAAGGACAGCTCCTTCTCCGCGAACAGCTTCGGACACGAGACCGGAACAACGCCCACCCGCGTATAACATCGTCGGATGAAATTGTATAAACTCTAAATCTACAAGTTCCCCACCTGCGCGGTACACCATTGCAAGTCCATCGCTTGTAATTGTCTCATCATTAGAAGTAAAGGCGTATAAACCGCCAATACCGCCTGAAGCTAACACCGTATAATCTGCATTGTAACGTTTCAGTTCTCCTTTATTGTTGCGAGTTAAAGCCCCAACACATTTATCTTTTTCTATAATAAAATCGAGCACCATTTCCTGTTCCACTACCGTAACGTATGGAGCTACTTCTTGAATAAGATGCTCTAATAAATTCTTTCCTGTTGCATCGCCACCTGCATGTAAAATACGACGTTTTCGATGCGCCCCTTCTTTTCCAAGATGAGGACCTGTTTCATCTCCATCAAATTTCATTCCTCTTTCAATAAGGTTATTAATTTCTTTCGGTCCTTCCTCGACTAAATAACGGACCACTTCTTCATTGTTATAATGACACCCTGCTACTAACGTATCTTCAAAATGATCATTAGGATTGTCATATGCCGCTACCGCTGCGGCAATTCCACCTTGAGCTAAATGTGTATTATTATTACGTTTCGTCTCCTTTGTGATAATAATCACATTCTTTTCGTGACAAATCTCTTTTGCAACACGAAGTGCCGCAACGCCACTTCCAATAATTAAGACATCTGCACTTGGCATAATTGTTGCCTCCTACTTTACACTTTTCAACTGTCTTGACACCTATATTTACATAGTTTTAAAATAATGACAAGAGTTTTTTTATAATTCTTATTTTCACTACTACCATTTAAAAAGTAAAAGAAATGTAACTCTTACTAGAGAGAGGAACTTACATGATGATATATCTTGACTATGCAGCTACTACACCTATGAGCGGGGAAGCGTTACAAACATATATGAAAGCAGCTTCGCAATACTTCGGAAATGAACAAAGTTTACATGATATTGGAGGAACGGCTTCTTCTTTATTACAAGTTTGCCGAAAAACATTTGCGGAAATGATTGGAGGCAAAGAACAAGGAGTATTTTTCACAAGCTGTGGATCGGAATCGAACTATCTTGCGATTCAATCACTTCTAAGTGCCCGAAATAAGAAGCATATTATTACGACACCTATGGAACATGCATCCATTCGAAGTTATTTTCAATCTCTAAAATCAAAAGGCTATACGATCACTGAAATTCCTGTTGATAAAAGCGGACTCATTTGTTTAGTAGATTTAGAGGCAGCTATTACAGAAGATACTGTGCTAGCAAGTATACAGCATGGTAACTCTGAAATTGGGACTGTTCAAAACATAGCAGAAATTGGGGCCCTTTTAAAAACATATAATATTTTATTTCATACGGATTGTGTGCAAACGTTTGGTAAACTGCCTATCCATGTTTTTGAGATGGGAATTGATAGTCTTTCTGTTTCAGCACACAAAATATACGGTCCAAAAGGTGTCGGCGCTTGCTATATAAATCCGCAAGTTCGCTGGGCACAAATATTCCCGGGAACTTCTCACGAAAAAGGATTTCGCCCAGGCACAGTGAACGTTCCTGGCATCGCATCTTTTTTAACAGCTGCTGAAAATATATTGAAAAATCAACAGGTAGAAAGTTTACGTTTTAAAGAGTTACGATCCTACTTTTTAGAGGAATTACAAACACTTCCGCTAGAAATTGAAGTAGAAGGTCATTCTACTTCTTGTTTACCACATATTATTGGGGTTACAATAAAAGGAATAGAAGGTCAATATACAATGCTAGAATGCAACCGCCGCGGTATTGCCATCTCGACCGGAAGTGCTTGCCAAGTTGGTAAACAAGAACCTTCGAAAACAATGCTTGCAATTGGAAGAACGTATGAAGAGGCTAAACAATATGTCCGCTTCTCTTTCGGACAACAAACAACGAAAGAACAAATTGATACTACTATTCATGCACTACACACAATTGGAAATCAATTTTATAGAGGTGTTAAATCATAATGAAACAAAATGAACAAAAAAAAATTTTAGGTGAAGAAAGACGACAACTTATCCTTCAGTGGCTGCTTGCTGCAAATGAACCGTTATCTGGAAACGAACTATCTAAGAAGACAAACGTAAGTAGACAAGTTATTGTGCAAGATATCTCCTTACTAAAAGCAAGAAACGAGCCAATTATCGCAACTGCTCAAGGCTATTTATATTTAAAACCACAGGAGAAGCAACAGGCTTTTGAACGCGTGATTGTATGCCAACATAAACCAGCAGAAGTACGTCAAGAACTTACAATGCTTGTTGATCATGGCGTTACGATTAAAGACGTAAAAGTTGAGCACCCTGTATACGGCGACTTAACAGCATCAATTATGGTAAGTAATCGATTTGATGTAGAGCAATATTTACAAAAAATCGAAAATACAAATGCTTCCTATCTTTCGCAACTAACAGATGGTATTCACTTACATACAATTGAAGCAGATTCTAAAGAAAAATTAGACGCTGCTTGCGAGGCTTTAGATAAAGCAGGATTTCTCGTTTATTAATGTAAAGCACAGAGTTTTTATAATTCTCTGTGCTTTTTTAATGCTATAATATTGTAATCAATCGTAAAGGAGATCGAATATGGGAATTGAACTCGTTCACTTTAGTACTGGTAAACCGAAACAAATGAAATATGGCGAAGATAAAGAAATGATAACAGGTATATGTAAAGATCCTACAGAAGAGGCCTTTCTCTCAAAAGACGGATTTCGTGGTGATGACGTAGCGGATTTAAAACATCACGGCGGTCCTGATCGCGCTGTTTGTGTGTACCCACACGAGCATTACGCACTATGGGAAGAGGAATTTCAAACTACGCTTCCAGCTTCCACATTTGGCGAAAACATTACCGTAACAAATATGTTAGAGCGTGATGTTTGCATCGGAGATACATATCAGCTTGGTGAAGCAATCATTCAAGTGACACAAGCAAGAGTACCTTGTAGCACTATTTCAAAACGCCTCGGTATTCCTGGCATACTGCCGCGCATTGTAGCAACTGGATTTACTGGCTACCTATGCCGCGTTCTTCAAGAAGGTACTGTACGTAAAGATTCTAAAATCACATTGCTAAAACGTCCATCAAACAATGTATCTGTTTTGTTTTCTAACGAAATTTATTTTCATAATAGAAAAGATAAAGATGGCATTGAAAAGATTCTTGCTGTTCCTGAACTAGCCAATATTTGGCGTGGTCAGTTAGAGGATCGTCTTGCTAAGTTAAAGTAAAGAATCCCACCTATAAATGGTGGGATTTTATTTATCTATCAGACGGTATATTATCGACTGAAATTATATCGATTTAACTACAAAATACGACAAATACTCTCCCTTACCCTTTACAACCAATAAGAAGAATAGCTCCCCAGCACAGTAACAGAAAAACCGAGCGCTTCAAGTTCCATCGTTACGCCTGGCAATAATACGTCATCGTATGCTTTATCGACATCGATTAAGAAAAAGTAATTTCCGAGTCCTGTTTTCATCGGGCGCGATTCGATTTTTGATAAATTTAATTTTCTCCATGCAAAAGCTGATAACACTTGATATAGTGCCCCTGCATAATCTGCAGGTAACGTTATCATAAGCGTCGTTTTCTCCCCGCGGTTTTCTCCGTTATTTGAGAGTATTACTTTCTTTTTCTTATGGAGCACTAGGAAGCGTGTATGATTGTTTTTATGCGTATGAATGTCACGTCTTACAATTGTTAATCCGTATTTTTCTGCGGCTGCTTCATTTGCAATGGCAGCGATTTTTTCTTCAGGATGTTCTTTCACATATTGTGCAGCAGCACTTGTTGATGTCATGTCTCGAACAGTTACCCCTTTTAATTCTTCATTTAAAAACTTATGACATTGTGCGATAGCATGCGGATGTGAATGCACTGCATATACTTCTCCCCACACTTCTGCATACTGCGGATGTACGAGTAAATGTTGCTGAATTGGTACTGTAATTTCTCCTACAATAGAAAGTGGTCGCTCATGCACAAGGTAATCGACCGTTATATTTACTGAACCTTCTATTGCGTTTTCTAACGGTACGACTGCGAAATCTACACTTTCATTTGCGGCTGCATCTATACAATCCGGAATCGTTCGATACGGTACATGCTCTGCTTCCGGAAAAAAACGACTCACCGCCATATTTGTAAATGTTGCTTCTGGTCCTAAATATCCTACTCGAATCATCGTCTTTTCCCCTCTTTTTCGTTTTCTTACTGTTATACCATACTTTTTTATATTCTTCTATGTAAATTTCGAATATTAAAAAAAGACTAGCATCCGCTAGTCTAAATGTTTCTTATATTCTCTTTGAGCGAAGAAGAAATAAACGATGCATGCAGCGATATAATACAGAATAAACAAGCCTACTTTTCCTAATGATCCATCCATAAAGAAAGTATTATGAAACGTATATAACGCAACTGCACTATGCATACTCCCTACTATAATTGGCGCAAAAAATAGCATACATAATTGCCAGCGAGAAATTTCCCATACTTCTTCCTTCGTCATTCCAAGTTTAGAGAGTGCACCATAATGCTTTCGGTCCGATGCAATATTATGAAACCATTTAAAATATACGATACTACATGAAGTAAGAAAGAATAATATACTAATGAATGAGCCTACAAATAGAGTAATATCGCCGCCTTCTTTCATATTTACATATAACTCCATATTACTTCGAAACGCATTATTATTATCTTGTTTCATATGTTTCCGTAAATCTTCATTTAATTTCTTCGTCTTTTCGATATTTGGTAATGTGTAGCCTCTATATATCATTTTTTCAGAATCGAGAACCTGATTTGCTATACTGTCAAAATCTTCATCATTCATAACGAAGAACAGACCATTAATGTACGAAGGGTGATAGTTAAATTGAACCCCTTCTTTCTGACCGTTAAATACGAATGAATATGGTTGACTCATTACTTGCAATTGAATCTCTTTTTGATTATATACATTCGAATTATTGTATTTATTATAATAAACGAGTGTCACTGTACCTTTTTTAGGACGATACATTTTCTTTTTTTGTTTCCTCGCTTCTTGGTTATATTCACTTTCCTTTATAAGCGGTGCTATTGTTGTTTCTCCTTTATTAGACCGAAAGGATGCATACACTCCAACAAAACTCATATATTGAAAATCATCATACCCGTATTGATTCAGTAATTTTTCAACCGCACCTTCCTCAAAGACTTCATGAGTAGAAATACCTTTTTCTATGTATGAAAACGAGTGTACCCCTCCAGTTCGCCACATATCTTGCATGCTAGAAAAATATAAGAACACCGTACCTGTTGCCGTAACTACAAACGTCGTTGCCATAGACATCAGAAAGAAAAAGCGACCATTTTCTTTCATTCGATGTGACAATTGGTTTACTATAAATAAATACGGATATGTATACATAATCTTTTTATTTCGTTTTATTATTTCTAATATTTGAGCAGTTCCGTGTGTAAAAGAAAAATAAGTTCCGAAAAAGACAAGTATAGACACAGGAAAAAAATAGAATGCTATCGTTGGCATCGTCGCTTGTAACGCTAACGCATATCCTATACCTAAACAAATAAAACCGAATATACAAAGCCACATTGATGTTTTCTTCTCTTTTTTATCTGTTCGAAATTCTTTCAATAACCGAATGATTTTTATATTCCATATGCGTAAAGCACTTATAAAAGATAAGACAATAAAAACGACCATATATGTAACAAACGTTACCCCAATTGCTCTCACATCAAATATGACAGGGAGTTCTTTCGGAAGGCCCAGTAACATACTAAATACCATAAAAAAGAGTTTCAAAAAGATCATACCAAGCCCAACCCCGAAAATATTCGCGAAAATCCCGATTAATATTTGCTCGGTCATTATCACTCCTATTACGTTAGACTTCGTCGCTCCCATTAACATATATAACCCTAATTCTTTCTTACGTGCCTCTATGAAAATAGAAGTAGAGTACAAAATAAATATGACGAAAAAAGAAATGACTATAACATTACATATAATAAGTCCCCAGCGTACGTTTTGATACCACATCGTCTCCTGCATATACGGATGTACAATGACAGACATGTATGCAAAAGACGCAAATATCGCAAAACAACTGCTTAAGAAAAACACTTTATAATTACGCCAATTTCCTTTTATATTTTGCAGCGCTAGTTGCCGAATGTTCATCTATCGTCCCCCTATAACTTACTACATAAGCAAAAAGCTAGAGGTTTCTCTAGCTTTGCACGTGTTTCAAATATCCTCTTTGTGCAATCATAAAGTAAATCGCAGAAGCTATAACGTATGTTCCAATTACAATCGCACCTGATTTCCATAAATCAATATAAAGCATTTTCCCTAACGTATGAAGAGCAAACCCACTATGAATGGCACCGATTAAAATTGGGATAAAGAAGATAACGCCCATTTGACGAATTGCAATTTTACGAATTTCTTTATCTGTCATACCGATTCTCTTTAACGATTTAAATTGAATACGATCTTGTTCTTTATCGTTAAACCATTTAAAGTATGTCATACTACAAGCGAAGAAGAAGAATAGTACCGCTACGAAGAAACCGATGAACATTGTAATTGCTCCTGATTCCCTTATATTTTTATAAGCGAGCACCGAGTTATTTAACTCCTCTTGCTTATCTGGTGCAATCTCCTTTTTCAAATCTAACACAAGGTCTTCCGTACTTTTCCAGTCTTCTATATAATAACCGTAATATTTCGTCTTTTCTTCATCTGGTACAAGCTTTGCGTATTTCTCAAAATCTTGATCATTCACAATGAGATATTCACTATCATTAAAAACAGAAAATGAAGTTGGCTCATTTAATTGAACAGATTGCTTTTGTCCGTTAATTTTAATTTCATACGGTTTCGTACGATCTATCTTCATCATATCATTCGCCATATCCATTATGACCATCGTTGCACTACCTGGTGCATTATGAACTTCTCTAACTTGCTCTCTCTTTTGTTTACGTACTTCAGCGTTATATTCTTTTTCTGAAACAATCGCCATTGGCATCTCATGTTCACTGTTAAACATTGTGATTTTTTGCGTTCCAGGAAGTTTTACGTACGTTACTTCTCGCGCTTCTTCAAATCCGTGTTTTTTTATTAATTCTTTTGTTTTTCCCTCTTTTATGACATTATGCATATGGATTCCCTTTTCCTCATAAGAAATAGCATGCGGGGTACTAGTTACTGCCTTATAACTCATATCCTCAAAAAATACGTACAGCGTACCAACTGCTGAAGATACAACCGCCGTAATGATAGAAATTACAAATAGAAAACGGGCATTATCTTTCATTTTATAAATAAGATTGCTAAGTACGAACATATTTGGATATGTATAAAAAGATTTTTTTCGTTTTTGTAATGCCTTTAATACGACTGTACTACCTTGTGTAAATAGTAAATAAGTTCCGCCTATCGTCAGCCCTACAATCGGTAAAAACAGGATGACAAAATTCATAAATGTTACTTGGAAGCTAAGTACATATGCAACAATAATACATCCTATACCAACTACGCATAACCATGTAAACGCAAAAGGTTCTACTTTCTGTTTTCTTGCTTCTCTTAATAAATCAATAATTTGCAAGCGTCCTACTGTCCAAACGCTAAACAATGATAGAATTAAAAATAGAATTAAGTATACACCCGCTGTAATCAAAACCGCTTTACTATTCCATACGAGTGGAAGTGTTTTATCTATTTTCAATATTACGCTTAATGCTTGGAAGAATAATTTTGAACAAAGCATACCAAGTCCAATACCTACTACAATTGCAATACTACCTAACATAAGCTGTTCTAATATAATCATTCGGCCAAGTTGTGATTTTGTTCCGCCTATTAATGTTAATAGACCAAACTCTTTTTTCCTTGCTCTTAAAAATGTTGAATTTGCATATAAAATAAAAAGTGCTGAGAAGATGACTACAATATAATTCATCGATTCTAACCCTTTTGAAATCATCTCCCTCATACTAATATTACCGCTTACGACATCTGGATGATAAATGAAGGAAGCATACATGAAAAATACGACAATCGATAAACAACTGCTAATAAGAAACGCTTTATAATTACGCCAATTTCCTTTTACGTTATTAAGCGCGAGCTGGCGAAAGTTCATGATATTCTCCTCCTAGCATCGCAAGTACGTCCAAAATTTCTTGGAAAAAGGCTTGTTTCGTTCTTCCCTTATGTATTTCTGAGAAAATCTCTCCATCACGTATGAAAAGAATACGTTCGCAATAACTCGCCGCTACTGGATCATGCGTTACCATTGCAATTGTTACTTTCTTTTGTTCATGCAAATCTTGCAACGCGCTCATTAATGATTTTGCCGACTTAGAATCTAAGTTTCCAGTTGGCTCATCCGCTAAGATTAACGTCGGTTCATGAATAATCGCTCTCGCAGCTGCTGCACGTTGTTGTTGGCCGCCTGATACTTCATATACTTTTTTATTTAAAATGCCTTCGATATTTAAAAACTTTGCAATCTCAAGCACTTTTGCATCGATTTCATTTACAGATTTCTTCGCCATTACAAGTGGTAAAATGATATTTTCTTTAATCGATAGCGTATCAAGTAAGTTAAAATCTTGGAAAATGAATCCTAAATGTGTACGGCGAAACTCCGCTAATTTTGCAGCACGCATTTGATTAATTTCTTCGCCATTTACAAGCACATGACCTGAAGTTTGCTTATCAATTGTTGCTAATAAATTTAAAAGCGTTGTTTTTCCGCTTCCTGAAGGACCCATAATCCCTACAAATTCGCCTTCTTCTATTTTAAAATTTATATCATTTAAAGCAGTCGTCGCTACTGAACCTTTTGATTGATACACCTTCGTTAATCCTTTTACTTCAAGAACACTCATTTCTAATCCCCCTATGTGTTTTCTTCTTACATTTACTATAAGAAAAATAAGAAAAAGAAACGAGTGATTTCCCTTACAAAACGTTTTGTTATCTTACAGTTTTGTCATTTTTCTCATTAATGTATGATATTCTTCATCTTTTGCAAATTGGAACGTAAATGTTGTCCCTTCCCCTTCAGCCGATTGCACATAAATACCGTGATGTAAATTATCACAAATTTCCTTCGTAATATATAAACCCATTCCAGTCGCTTCTCTCGTTTTACGGCCATTTATCCCCGTAAAGAACGGATCAAATATACGCTTTACATCTTGCTCCGGAATACCGATTCCATTGTCTTTAATATGTAATAACACCTTTTGATCTTTCTCTTCAATTTGAAATTGAATTTCCTTTTTCTCTGCTTCTGAAATTCTCGTATACTTAATTGCATTTACAACAATTTGCCCTATAGCAATACTAAGCCATTTTCTATCAGATGCAACCATACAAGTATCTTCTTCAAACATTACTTTCGGAAATACAGACGATTGAATGAAAGACTTTCGATTTTCATTAATAATACCTCGAATAATATCTATCACATTTACTACTTCTACTTTATAATCTTTCGCAAATTGCTCTAACCTTGCCATATGTAACGCTAAATCTAAACCATTTAGTATACGGTTATTTTCTTCACGAATACTTTCAACTGTTGCTCTCGCTTCACGATGCTCTTTACCAAACTTCTGTAATAGTAACTCAATAACAGATACTGGTGTCTTCATTTGATGAATCCATTGGTTCATAAATATCATTTGCTGTTGCTCTTTCGCATGCTGTTTATGAACTTCATTCATATATTGCTGTCTTAATAGCGTAAAAGATTCAACGATCATCTCTTGTTCTGTCGTATACGAAGTATCAATAAGTAAAGAATCATGTAATGTATTTCCATCAGCAACATATTTTTCGATTCTCTTTAAAAAAACACTTCTTTTTCGGTAATCGTAAATGAGGTATACAGTAAACACAACTGTCCCTAATAAAAGTCCGTATAACCACGTACTCCAATCAATTGATCTTTTTTCTAAAAGACTTTGCAACTGCAATACGAGTCCAAATAAACAAAGACTTACAACATAAGAAAGAAGTAAAGCAAAGCGGTCTATGAGGTAACTTTTAACCTGCATGCCCTTCACTCCACTCTGTAAGAAGCGCATAACCGTATCCACGTTTCGTTACAATCGCATTTTTAATACCTAGCTCCTCTAGTTTCTTCCTTACGCGCTTTACATTCACAGTCAGTGTATTATCATCAACAAAAGCTACTTCATCCCATAGAGCTTCTAACAATTCTTCACGCGTTACATATTGATTCGCTTGTTTCATTAAACACTCTAATAAGTAAAATTCATTTTTTGTCAGCTCTGTTTGTTGCCCTTTCCACTCAACAACGTGTTGGGACGGGAATAACAAAAGTCCATTCACACCTAAACAATCACTTTCTGCCGCAGAAGCATACTCACCATACCCACGTCGAAGTGCACTTTTCACCTTAGCCATGACAATATCTAAATGGAATGGCTTTGTAATGTAATCATCTCCGCCATTTTCAATTGCCATTACTTGATCCATTTCCCCTGTTCTTGCAGAAACAAAAATAATCGGCGCATTCGATACAGTGCGGATTTGACGACACCAATAGAAACCATCAAAATATGGTAAATTGATATCCAGTAATACGAGATGTGGATTCACTTTTACGAATTCATCTTTTATATGACGTAAATCAATTGCTCTAAATGATTGATAGCCATACCTTTCTAAATGCTCCTCTAATATTCCCGCAATTTTCTCATCGTCTTCTACAATTAATATTTTATACATGTTCTCTTTCTCCCCATAAATATTCTTCTAAAATTACTTCTTTTTCTATTATAAATTGAAAATTTAATTAGTGGGGATTTTTTCCTATCTTCGTAATTTTTAACTAGCAGCCTGATTCACACCTAACTTCTTTGCTTCAGCTGAATTTTGAGGCGGGAATCTTACTACTTGCAAATAGCAGAATAAAAAAAAGACCGCCATACTTTGGCAGTCTTAATCGATAAATTCAAATTCATATTCAAGAATTTTTACAATATCTCCGTCTTTTGCACCACGTGCACGAAGCGCTTCATCAATACCCATTCCGCGCATTTGGCGAGCGAAACGACGTATAGATTCATCACGTGAGAAGTCAGTCATTTTGAATGTCTTCTCGATATCATAACCAGAAATAACAAACGTGCCGTCACTTTCACGTGTAATTTCAAATTTAAGACTTTCAGCATCAAATTTATACATTACACTTGCTTCAGACTCTTCAACAACATCGTACATTGGGAATTCTGGTGTTGTTTCTAATAAGTTCGCTACTTCAAATAGTAAATCACGAACACCTTGTTTCGTTACAGCTGAGATTGGGAAGATTTTTACTTCGTCTCCCACTTTCTCTTTAAATGCTTGTAAGTTTTCTTCTGCATCCGGCATATCCATTTTGTTTGCTACAACAACTTGTGGACGCTCTGTTAAACGCATATTATATTCTTTTAATTCATTATTAATTGTGACATAATCTTCATATGGCTCACGGCCTTCTAAACCAGACATATCAATAACATGTACAATTACACGTGTACGTTCGATATGACGTAAGAATTGGTGTCCAAGTCCGACGCCAGCATGTGCGCCTTCAATTAGTCCAGGAAGGTCAGCCATAACGAAGCTGCGGTTATCACCAGTTTCAACAACACCAAGATTAGGAACGATTGTTGTAAAGTGATACTCTGCAATTTTCGGACGCGCTGATGATACAACAGATAATAATGTAGATTTACCTACACTTGGGAATCCAACAAGTCCAACGTCTGCTAGCACTTTAAGTTCTAGAATGACATCACGTTCTTGACCTGGTTCTCCGTTCTCAGCGATTTCAGGTGCTGGATTCGTAGCTGTTGCGAAACGCGAGTTACCACGGCCACCTCGGCCACCTCTTGCAATTACAGCTGTTTGTTCATGCGTTACTAAATCGGCAAGAATTTGACCTGTTTTTTCATCTTTTACTATTGTTCCTGGTGGAACCTTTACGATTAAATCTTCAGATTTACGTCCGTGCTGACCTTTACTCATTCCGTGCTGACCACGATCAGCTTTGAAATGACGTTGGTAGCGGAAGTCCATTAATGTACGTAAGCCTTCCTCAACAACGAAAACAACATCTGCGCCTTTACCACCGTCGCCACCTGCTGGGCCACCTTTTGGAACATACTTCTCACGACGATACGCAACCATTCCGTTACCACCGTCGCCGCCTTTTACATATATCTTGACCTGATCTACAAACATTATTTCACCACACTTTTTTCGATTGGTTGTAATATAACTGAGACTTCTTCGTCTCGTACTGTATAAGAAATGGAATACCATTTATTGTTTTGGTTCGCAAGCCAATTCTGTAGTTCTTCTACACTCGTTAGCTTACCACGAAAATCAAAAAAGAAACGAGCATTCTCCGCGTCACATTCAATTGTGATACAAACATAATTTTCAACATATACGTCTAAACTATGCTGAAGCATTGAGAAGAATTGATTCGCCCATGTACATACAGTCTCATCTAAGTGAGATAAGTTATGTAATTCTCCTAATACTTCGTACTCCAATAAGCACGGCTGCTGTTTCCAATTATATGTTAAAATCCACTCTGAAAATAAAGGCATTGATAACCCCATCAGATTGGATTCTTGTCTCGCTTCTTGGACAAAACGATCGATGAGCCGATGAATCTCTTCCACTTTTCCAAGAGAAAGGTTTCCTTTAACCATCTGCATACGATTGAGCCAATCATGTCTTGAATGACGCAACGCATCTATAATTGTCCATTTTTCATTCATTTAGATACCCCTTAATATAGAAAAACTCTAACCTGCACTCAGGTTAGAGTTTTCCGTGAGTTCTTATGCTTCTTGAGCAACAGGATATACGCTCACTTGTTTGCGGTCACGGCCAAGACGCTCGAAGCGTACTACGCCGTCAACTTTCGCGTATAAAGTGTCATCGCCACCACGACCAACGTTAACACCTGGATAAATTTTTGTACCGCGTTGACGGTAAAGAATTGAACCACCTGAAACCGTTTGACCATCTGCGCGTTTAGCACCAAGACGTTTTGACTGAGAGTCACGACCGTTCTTTGTACTACCTACACCTTTCTTAGATGCGAAAAACTGAAGATCTAATCTTAACATACGTTACACCTCCTGCACTTTTTCTATTAAACGGATATACTTTCCGTAATCAAGTTCGATCGTCTTTAGCGAAACAACTAATCCTTCTAAAAGCGTTTGAGCTTTTTCTGCTGCATGAACGTCTAAATCATTAGGCAATTCATAAGTTAAGAATCCACCATCACTTCCGAGTTCAATAGTTGCCTGCACATTACAAAGCTCTTCCACTGCATTTATAGAACCAAACACAACCGCTGTAGTTCCAGCACAGACAAGGTCTTGTCCATGTGGCGCATACTCGGCATGTCCAGTCATTTTAAATGATTGGATACTTCCTAATTTCGTGCGACTTATCGTAATTTTAATCATGTTAACCTGAATTAAGCGTTGATAGCTTCAACAACTAGCTTAGTGTAAGGTTGACGATGACCTTGTTTCTTACGATTGTTCTTTTTCGCTTTGTATTTGAAAACGATGATTTTCTTAGCGCGACCTTGTTTTTCAACTTTAGCAGTCACTGTTGCGCCTTCTACAACTGGGCTACCAACTTTAACGTTTTCGCCACCAACGAAAAGAACTTTGTCAAAAGTAACAGTTTCACCAGCTTCAACATCTAATTTTTCAATGTAGATTGCTTGACCAGCTTCAACTTTAATTTGTTTTCCACCTGTTTCGATAATTGCGTACATACTTGCACCTCCTCTTAATTACTAAGACTCGCCAAAAACGAGGTAGACATAAATGCCTTTAGGGAACCTGTCTTGTGCGGTTGTAGCATATAGCCGTTTAGGTGCTATAAACTATAACATAAAGATGTTATCATGAATCATAGACGGTTGTCAATAAATGTTCTGCTAACTATTTTTTCCGTTCTACAATTTCTTTTTTACTTCCAAATCTTATAATAGCGTACTTTTCGATAGTATCATCTTTGAAATAAATTTCAAATGGAATATTTTTTTGTAATTCTTTTTGTAAAAATTGTTTTTGCAGATCTTGAGGTGCAGCAATTAATACTGCTTCATCCTCTATATTGCCATATGTAATGAGTTCTCGCTCTAACTCATAAGCAATCGTTTCATACGACATTACATACCCCGTCGCCTTACACGGTACACACTCTTCTAGCAATACGTCACGTAAAGAATGTTTTTTACGTTTACGTGTCATCTCCAAAATCCCTAACTCAGTAAACCCAAGTACTCTTGTATAAGTGCGATCATTTTGCATAGCAGCTATGAGACCTTCTCTTACCTTTTCTTTATCTTCTCGTTTTTTCATATTAATAAAGTCGATTAATATCATTCCACCAATATCACGAAGTCTTAATTGGCGAGCGATTTCGTCAGCGGCCATTTCATTTGTACGAAGTACTGTATCTTGTAAATTTTGTTTTCCGGTAAACTTCCCCGTATTCACATCTATTACAGTCATCGTCTCCATTTGTTCCACAATCAAATAAGCACCGTTTTGGAGCCACACAATTTTTTGAAGTGCTTTTTCAATTTCTCGCTCTATTCCGAAATGATTAAACATCGAAGATTTTTCATTATAAAAAGATACTTTTTCTTTTCCGACCTTGTCTTCTAATTCTTTTACTACACTTCTTGTATCTACAACTATTTTTTCGATTGTTTCAATTGGATTCTCTTGAAATACACGATCTAAAAAAGTCGCTGGTCGATGAAGTAATAGCGGTGCCTTTCCTTGGCCCTCTTTTCTTTTTAACTCTTCATATAACTGCTGTAACCTTTGCATTTCAGTTTGTATTTCTTCAATTTCTCCTTTTTCAGAAGCGGAGCGGAAAATATACCCTCCTGTCCCTTCTACTTCAATTTCGAGTAACTGCTGTCTTCTTTTATTGTTTTTTATTTTCCGAGAAACAGCGCGCATTTCATCATATGGCATATAAACGACATATTTCCCGGTAAATTCTATATTCGCTGTTAATTTCGGTCCTTTCGTATCAATTGCCTCTTTCACAACTTGTACGAGTACTGCTTGTCCTTCATGTATACGATAAGAAGACGGTACATCATCATATGAAAGGTACGCATGTTTTTCTAAACCGATGTTTACAAATGCTGCATTCATTCCAGCAATTGTTCTTACGATACGTCCAACGTAAATATACCCAACAATCTCTTGTTCTTCATTACGTTTCCATAAAAATTCAACAATTTTGTTCTTCTCTTCAATTGCAACGCGCTTTTCCGATCCAGCATAGTTCATGTATAAGGTTTTCAAATTTCTTTCCTCACTTTATAATCTTCTTTGTTTTTACAATAATAAAAGGTTAGTGCTATCGTCAACACTAACCGATTAATTCTTCAACAGATGAAGTTGTTCGTTTTTCAGTAAAATACGCATAGAGTAATTCATTTTCATCCAATGTGTAATGCTCTTTATATTCTCCATGGACGATAATAGAATGCTTATATCCTCTACGAAATTTGGTGAAAATCGTATATAAACGATCTTCTGATTGCACCTCTATAGGTGCAATCTTTTCAATCCCTCTTTTATTTCCGTAATAACGCTCTAATAAAAAGCGCATAAACGCATAACGTCTTTGCTTCCATTCTTGATATAACGATATTGCTAAAAATATGAGTAGTACCCACATCATAATATTGTTACTATTCCAAAGTAACTGCCACCCTAATATGACACTAAAAAAAACACATGACAATTGCATCATTTTTTCATGTGCTTGTAAATAAGGAAAACGATATGATAATACATTAAACAACACTTTCCCGCCATCAAGTGGCCAAATAGGGAGTAAATTAAAGGCTAAAATAATTATATTATTCCACATAAAAAAATAATATAATTCCGCATTCAGCCAGCCAATCTCAAACAATATATACCCTACTAGCATCATCCAAATATGTTGAATAGGTCCTGCAATTACGACAACAAGTTCCTCTTTCAATGATTTATTTCCATGTTCCTCAAGCTCAGCCACACCACCAAACGGTAACAGTTGAATTTTTTTAATACGCCAATTATAATGCGCTGCTGCAAAAGCGTGACCGAGTTCATGAATAAGTACGATACAAAACAACAATAGTAACTCTTTAAAACGCGCCGTAAAAATACCAATAACTATAATAACCCAAAACAACGGATGCACTGAAATTTTCGTTAAAACTTCCTTATATTTAATCAAATGAAATCACCTGAATCGGATCAACAAATTTTTCATTCTTTTTTATTGCGAAATAAAATTTCCCATTTTTATTATTCGCATCATTACTCACCGTTCCAATTTTTTGTTTCTTTGAAACGTAATCATATAACTTTACTGACATATCATTTAAATTTGCATACCACGACTCCGTGCCATCTGCATGTTGAATTTGAACTGTATTTCCAAGTTCTTCTTTCTTACCCGCAAAAACAACTAATCCTTCATTTACTGACTCAACTGTTGCATTTGTAGCCGTTTGGACAAATACACCTTGGCCATTTTTTTGAAATCCTTGCATTACCTTTCCTGAAGCAGGAATTGCATAGTCTTTTTGCTGAATAGTCCCTTCCTTTTTCTCGTTAGGCGAATAGAAGACGAGAGGTTTTCCAAACTGTTTTTCATACCATTTCGCTACAGTAGCAAACTGAAACTCCTCTTTCATCACTTTTTCTGTAACAGCTTTAGCACCATCGAAAGAAGAAGGCGCATTCTTATACAAAATAGCAATTGAAAGAACTAAGATTGCTGATAATAAAACTTTGAAGAAAAAGACTTCCTTTCGAAACAAAGGATGAATTTCCTTTTCTCCCTCTTCAATAAATACCCCTTCACTATCAAAATTCCCCCCGGCAAAATACTGCTCTTCCTCCATTCTTTCTTGCTCTGCCTTCCTTTTCGCAATCCGCTTTTTAATTTCTTCTACACTTCTATTCTTCATACTGTCTCCCTTCTTTCGCTAACCTTATTTAAATAGAAACAGTTGTATACAGTTTGTACATATGTATGAGCTAGGAAAGAAAGATATTCGTATGAAGAAAAAAAGAAAGCACTTCGCATATGTGCGAAGTGCTCTTAACGGATGCCAAAGAAGTTTTTCATCTTTGTAAATACCGATACCTTTTCTTGTTCAAATGCTTGTAATGGTACATTCTCACCCAACAAGCGTCTTGCAATATTACGATAAGCTAACGCTGCTTTTCCACTAGGTTGCAACGCTACAGGTTCACCTGTATTTGTAGCACGAATAACTTCATCATCGTCTTCAACAACACCAAGAAGCTCGATTGATAATGTACGTACGATTTCATCAACATCTAACATATCCTGTTCATGAAGCATATGACTACGCACACGGTTAATAACAAGTTTCGGTGGTTCAATATCCTCTTTTTCTAAAAGCCCAATAATACGATCTGCATCACGCATTGAGGATACTTCTGGCGTCGTAACAACGATTGCTTTATCCGCACCAGCTACCGCATTTTTAAATCCCTGCTCAATCCCCGCAGGACAATCAATTAATATGTAATCATAATCTTGACGTAATACTTGTATTAATTCATCCATTTGTTCAGGTGTTACCGCTGATTTATCACTCGTTTGTGCTGCAGGTAATAAATAAAGATCATCAAAACGTTTATCTTTAATAAGAGCCTGAGGTAAACGACAACGCCCTTCAACGACATCAACAAGATCAAATACAATACGATTTTCCAGCCCCATTACTACGTCTAAATTTCGAAGACCAATATCTGTGTCAATTAAGCACACTTTCTTTCCAGATAAGGCTAGGGCTGTACCAATGTTCGCAGACGTTGTAGTTTTACCTACTCCGCCCTTTCCAGATGTAATTACTATTGCCTCTCCCACAGCTATACAATTCCCCTTTCTAACTTTGTTAAATTAGGTCTAAGATGAGTGAGAAGTTGCAGGCGATCGACAACAATGTGATTGTCCTCATTAATATACGCACATTCTGCCGTCTCCGCTCCGTCTTCTTTCTCTTCCGGAGCCCGCATTGCCACATCACTAATTCGAAGTTGCATCGGGTTCATAACAGATGCAGCAATTACAGCCTCTGAATCCCCATAATACCCAGCATGTGCAATCCCTCTTAATGATCCTACGACAAAAATATTCCCCCCAGCGATAACCGTTCCGCCTGGATTAACATCTCCAATTAACAATAAATTTCCTTTTACATGTAAAACTTGTCCAGAGCGAACAATTTTGGAAATAGGGACAATCTCTGTTTCTTCTTTCCATGCTATTGCTTCCGATTTAGTTATAACATCACTTTCAATTGAATCCACAACAAGATTCTTTTTATTACGAATTAACGTACGAAGCTCTTCTTGGTGGACTTCTGTTAAATAACGATTTCCCACTTTCACATGCACTTCAATTAAAGAACGCCCATCGCCATCATAGTAATGTGTAGATAGTTTTTCGTCCAATTCTTTCAGTAATTCAGAGAATGAACAGCAGTCATCTAAATGAAGCGTTATCCCGTCTTTTGTCCCTTTTATCGTTACATTTTGTTGCTTTTTTTCTTCCACTAAAGTTCACCCCACCGATTCAATTCGACATAAAATTAGAAAATCCTTTTTTCTTTTTCTTCCATCGCTCTTGAAAGACGCACTAAATATCGTCTCAGTGGGAAACAAACTATCAATATGAAAATTCCATTCAGCAATAAAGTAGAAAGGAGACGATCCGTGAAAAAGACATACGCCGACATATGAGTACGTCCTAACAAAGTTAAAAATCCATACACATAATATTCTAATGCTACAATGCTAGCTAATACGATAGACACAACAATGAATAAATTCAATTGTAGTACCTTCATCACACTATAAACTAAATAAGCTAAAATCGGATAAGCAAATATATATATACCGACAAGTTCTGTGTATACGGTATCAAATAAGAAACCAAATAATAGCCCGTAATAAATCCCTTGGACCGGACCATAGTACACAGTAACAAAACATAACACAATGATAAAGAAATGCGGCGCTGCTATACTGTCTTTCCAAAAAACTTCTGTTGGAACAATAGTAGCAAACATATTTTCAAACAGAAAAACAAAAAGGAGCAAAAGAGGAAGAGCTGCTCTTTTTAAAATCTTCATCATCTCTTCTCCTCCTCCTATTCTAATGGCGCTGATTTCATATCACGTTTAGCTACTATAATATGCTCTACGTCATTTAAATCAGCGGCAGGTTTTACATAAGCTGTTTTTGTTAAACCGTATGCATCTGGTTGAACATCAACGATTTCCCCAATCTCAAGACCTTTCGGGAAAATCTCCCCACCAAGTCCAGACGTTACAACCATTTGACCTTTAGCTACTGGTGCATCAGAGCCAATCTTTGTGAAAAGTAACAATTTTTTTTCTTTGTCATAACCTTCGATTAAACCGAAGATATTTTCATTTCCATGTACAACAGCAGAAACACGATTTGTTCGACTCATAGAACTTAACAACTCTACTGATGCTGTAAATTGAGATACACTTTTCACGCGTCCAACTAAACCTTTTGAAGTCATAACAGCCATATCCTTTTTAATCCCTTGCTGTGCTCCTTTATCAATTCCAATTAAATCGTACCATTTATCTGGATTGCGAGAAACAACAGTAGCTGGAATTTCAGAAAAATCGCTCGGCAACTCTTTTTTTTCAGTTAGCTGTCTTAATTTATTGTTGTCTTCCTCTAATTGCTTCACTTTAACTGATAAACTCGCATAGTTATCTATTTTTGCTTTTAATTCTTTATTCTCTTCATACGTGCGCTTTACATCCTCTACATTTTCAAAGAATCCAGCTACATATTTCGCTGGCTTTTGGAATACACGTTCTACAACACCGACAGTGTCTTTAACAAACTGCTCTGGCCATGTTAAACTGTTCCGTTCTTTCAATGAGATTCCAATCAATGCCACGAGAAGAATAATACTAACTAACAAAACAATTAATCTTTTGTTTAAGAAAAACTGTGGCACGTTCACACCCTCTTAATTCCATTGATTTTTATTTTGCAATATTATCGAGCAGCCGTTTTGAAAAGATCGATATTATCTAATGCTTTTCCTGTTCCAATTGCTACGCAATCTAATGGATCTTCTGCAACAAGAACTGGCATATTTGTTTCTTCACTAATCACTTTATCTAAGTTACGTAGTAATGCACCACCGCCTGTTAATACAATACCGCGGTCCATAATATCTGCCGCTAATTCAGGTGGAGTTTTTTCCAACGTATTTTTAACTGATTCTACAATTGCATCTACTGTATCTTTTAATGCATCCGCAATTTCTTCTGGTTGAATTAGTACTGTTTTTGGTAAACCACTTACTAAATCACGACCACGAATTTCCATAGGCTCGATACCTTCTGGCTCGCCTGCAGAACCGATTTCTAATTTTAATGCCTCTGCTGTTCTTTCACCAATCATTAAGTTATAGCTTTTCTTAATGTACTGAATGATTGAATCATCCATATCATCACCAGCAACACGAACTGATTGACTTGTTACGATACCACCTAATGAGATGATTGCAACTTCTGTTGTACCACCACCGATATCAACAACCATACTACCAGTTGGTTCCCAAACAGGTAAGTTCGCACCAATTGCTGCTGCAAATGGTTCTTCGATTGGATATGCATCACGAGCACCCGCTTGACGAGTCGCATCAATTACTGCACGTCTTTCAACAGCTGTAATACCAGACGGTACACATACCATTACATACGGTTTACGTGAGAAGAAGCCGTTTGATTTTTGAGCTTGTTGAATGTAATATTTCATCATTGTTGCTGTTGTTTCGTAATCAGCAATTACACCGTCTTTCATCGGACGAAGTGCTACTACGTTTCCTGGTGTACGACCAATCATCTGTTTTGCATCGCTACCTACAGCAACGATTTGTTTCGTATCAGTTTGTAATGCTACTACTGAAGGTTCACGTAAAACTACACCTTTTCCTTTTACATATACAAGCGTGTTCGCAGTTCCTAAATCTATTCCAAGATCGCGAGTAAAGCCACCAAATCCAAACATATTTTTTATCTTCCTTTCTTGTTTTCACGGACTCATTTTTTTCTTATTTTATATTATAAAAACAGTACGTTTTTTATATCTATATCCTTTTTGCAGATAATTTTCTACAAAAAACTCATAAATCACATTATAAAACAAAATAAGTAAAAAGCATAGTCTTAAATATGACCTTTTTCCTTTAAACTCACGAATTTATGGTCACCTATTATAATATGATCAAGCACTTCAATTCCAATAATCTGGCCGCATTCTACTAAACGTTTTGTTACTTCAATATCTTCTCGGCTCGGCGTAGGATCTCCTGAGGGATGGTTATGAAGACATATGATAGAGGCTGCTGCACGGCGGAACGCTTCTTTAAAGACTTCTCTTGGGTGTACAATTGACGTGTTTAGACTTCCAATGAATATCGTTTGCCTATGTATAACTTGATTTTTTGTATTTAAATATAAACAAACAAAATGCTCTTGTTGTAAAAAGCGCAGTTCTTCCATCATGTATTTCGCACAATCTTCTGGGCTTCGAATGCTATATCGATTTTGATACTCTAAACGTACCATTCTTCTACCTAGTTCAAAAGCAGCCATAAGCTGAGATGCCTTTGCAATCCCAACACCATGAATACTAATTAATTCTTCTAACGTTGCATCTTTCAACATACGTAAACCATCAAAGTGATGTAAAATTTTATCTGACAACTTTAAAACTGTCTCTTCTTTAGAACCTGTTCTGAGTAACACTGCAAGAAGCTCCCGATTTGATAAACTCCCTGTTCCTTCTAATAATAAACGCTCCCGTGGCTGTTCTTCTCTGACAACATCACGAATACCGTTCATCTCTCCACCCCTTTTACCTGTTCTCTCAAAGAAAACCCCATGCAATTTTACGCATGGGTTACATCAATATCAAATTGTTTTAATTCCCGGACAAGACGTGCAATTGGTAAGCCGACTACACTGTAGTAATCTCCTTGAATATGTTGAACAAAAATAGACCCTTTTCCTTGAATACCATAACTTCCTGCTTTATCAAGAGGTTCTTTCGATGCAACATATACGTCAATTTCCTCTTCTGTTAATTCCCAAAACGTAACTTCTGTACGCTCATAAAAAGTGACCGTTTTTTCTTTCGATATAATTGCCACACCTGTATATACTTCATGTGTTTTTCCTGATAATAATTGTAACATTTCTTTCGCCTCAACCTCATTAGAAGGCTTTCCAAGAATACGCGACTCATATGTAACGATTGTGTCTGCACCTAACACAATGTGATCACTATTATTTTCTGCTACCGCAGATGCTTTTTGCAAGGCAAGGGACATAACAATATCAGGAGGTGATGAATACGCACCAATCGTTTCTTCTACTTCACTTACAACGATTTCAAATGGTACGCTAGCTAACTCCAGCAATTCCTTCCTCCGAGGTGATCCTGAAGCTAAAATAATTTTTCTCATATTTTCTCCTTCCTTTCTCACATGAAGCAGAACAATTTACATCAATCGTATCAAAAGAATAGTTTATCCACAAATGAAAGAAATATTATTTTCTCTAAACAAAATAATATTTCTTTACTGCATACGATTATATTCCAGCCATAGAGAAAGTACTTTGCTCTAAATTTAAAAGAAAAGAAAGAAGTATAGACACTTCTTTCTTCATCATTTCATTATCTTATCATTTCACTTTTTGTGAAACAATTTTTTCATACGAAAGTATACCATCAATAACAACTTGATTTAATTTCGCCAAAGATTCTTTATCGCTCTTTCCGTCCTTCACTGTTTGCACAGCTATTGACGTATACATATACAGCTTTTTTACCTCCTCCTGCTTCATACTTTTCCCTACTTTTTCAATTGATTTCCATTCTTTCTCAATTACTTCTATATCTTTTGCATTACTTTTCCCACCAGCTTGTACGCTAGAAGCATATTTTGCTAAATGAGTATATAATGGCTGTACTTTTGTTAAGAACGCTCCTATTTCTTTATCATCTTTAAGCAACGCTTTATCCGTAATATCCCAGTTCTTTTTTAAAACGGAGACACCATCATTTTTATACTGCGTCATTAATTGATTTATAGCCTGTTCATCGCTAGCAATACCAACAATTAGTGCATACTTATCACCGCTCGGTTTCAAAGCAGCAACCCCTCCGTTACCTTTCCATTCTTCAAGAGCGGCCTGTCCCGTTTCTTTGGAAGAATAAAGCCCACCTTGAACAAAAAATAATTTCATTGGCTCTAATGACGTTCCTGTCTGTTTTTTTTGTTTTTCCTCTTTTGATACTGGTGTTTGTTCTGCCGTTCCATCCACCTTTGATTCTTCATTTCCAGTCTGCTTCGAAGCCGTTACCGTACTTTCCCCTGTTGTCCCTTGTCCTGTAAGTAACTGCAGCATTCCCATTCCAAACGCCGTACCAATTATAATTGCAGTTGCAACAATTACAATTAATGTATTACTCCACTTCTTTCTGTATTTTTCCATGGGCGCTGATTTCTTTTTTTGAAACGGAACAACGTTTTTCGGTCTTTCACTTTCCACTACCATCCATTCAAACTCATCTTTCTTCTTCTCTTCATACTTCGCTTCTGTTCCATTTACTTTCACTGAGATCGTTCGTGATTGCTTGTCCATACACTCACACCTCACCTCTTGTCGTTGTCCGCATCATATCATATTCATTTCACAAAAAAACGAGATATTTGTCAGAGGAATTCGCCAAATAACCCTATATAATTATCTTATATGTATGCATTTGACTTCATTTGTAGAACAAAAAACTAGATAGCAAAGGCTATCTAGTTTTTCTCGCGAATATATTTTCTAACTTCAGAAATGAAATATAGAGAACCCGTTATGATAAAGACATCATTTCCCCCTATCATTTCAACCTTTGTATCAATTGCCTCTTTCCAATCTTCAAAGACTATTTTTGATTTTTTTTGCGAATGCGCTGCAAGTTTGTCAGCGGAAATGGCACGATCAAAGGCGAATGTTGTAAAAATAATTTCATCGGCAATTGTTTCTAATTGACCTACCATGTTATGCAACTGTTTATCACCAAGCGCAGTAAATAAAACTATTATATTTTTATCTTTATAATGTGCCTCTACTGTTTTTACAAGACTCTCAATACCTTCTGGATTATGAGCACCATCTATTATAATATCAGGATTACTTTTCAGCTTTTCAAATCGGCCAATCCAATACGCTTCATGTAATCCAGCTCTTATTTCCTCTTCCTCAATTAAAAATGATACATATGTTTTTAAATACATAATTGCCATAAGTGCTAGTGAGGCATTTCCTACTTGGTGAACACCTTTCATTGACATTCGAACATCTTCAAAAGATGCGAAAGGACAAACAAAATCAAAACGTTCCCCATCTTCGTTAGACTGTTTATGTAACGCTGTAAAATGTTTGCCCAGTTCATATAAGTTTGCATGATTTTCCTTTGCAACCTTTTGAATGACCTGCAATGCTTCATCATCTTGCACGCCTGTAATAACCGGAACACCCGACTTAATAATTCCTGCCTTCTCATACGCAATTTCTCCTAGTGTATCCCCTAAAATATGCATATGATCGTGGCCGATATTTGTAATAATTGTGAGAATAGGATGAATCACATTCGTAGAGTCAAAGCGCCCTCCAAGCCCTGTTTCAAATAAAACAACATCACAGAAATTGATTTTACCGAAATAACAAATTGCCATAACAGTAATAATCTCAAACTCAGTCGCTTCCCCTAAATCCGTCTCGTCTAGTTTTTCAACGACTGGCTTTACCATGTTTACAAGTTCCGCAATCTCTTCATCTGCAATTGGTGTTCCGTTCACACTAATACGCTCATTAAATGTTTCAATGTAAGGAGAGGTAAATGTTCCAACCTTATATTTTGCGCCTTCTAGCATGTAGCGCATATACGTTAAAGTTGAACCTTTTCCATTTGTACCAGCAAGATGAACACATTTTATATGACGCTCTGGATTTCCGAGTTCTTCTAGCATCCAGCTCATTCTTTCTAATCCTGGTTTAATACCAAACTTCAATCGACTATGAATCCACCCTATCGCTTCTTCGTATGTATGTATCACGTATGTTTTCCCCTTTCAAAAGACAACCTTCATCATTCTATTATACGCAAAGAAAAGAGACTCACCAATATAGTGAGTCTCTAAAATACACTTTATTTCTCAAGATCTGCTAGACGTTGGCGAACTGCTTCGCGTTTTTCTAGGTAATCTTGCTCTTTCGCACGCTCTCCGTCAATAACTGCCGCAGGAGCTTTCGCTACGAAGCCTTGGTTTGAAAGTTTCTTCTGTACACGTTCTACCTCTTTATCGAACTTCTCAAGTTCTTTTTCAAGACGTGCTCTCTCTTCGTCAAGGTTGATAAGATCAGCTAACGGTAAGAATAACTCTGCACCTGATACGATTGCAGTCATCGCTTTTTCTGGCGCTTGTAAATTCGTTTGAATTGTTAATTCACTTGGGTTACAGAAACGCTCAATGTAAGAGCTGTTTTTCGTAAGTTGAGCAAGGATAGCCTCATCTTTTGCTTTAATTTGCATTTGAACTTTTTTGCTCATTGGCGTATTTACTTCTGCACGGATGTTACGAACAGAGCGAATGATATCAACTAGAAGGTGCATTTCTGCTGCCGCTTCTTTATCTTGTAAATCTTCGCGAACTGTTGGCCAAGCCGCTACTGTAATAGACTCGCCTTCATGCGGTAAATGTTGCCAAATCTTCTCTGTTACGAACGGCATGAATGGGTGTAATAGACGCATCGTTTGGTCTAATACGTAAGCTAAAATAGAACGAGTTGTTTTCTTAGCTGCTTCATCTTCACCGTATAGTGGAAGTTTCGCCATCTCAATGTACCAGTCACAGAAATCATCCCAAATGAAGTTGTATAATGAACGACCAGCTTCACCGAACTCATATTTATCCATGTTACGTGTTACACTTTCGATCGTTTCGTTTAAGCGAGTTAAAATCCACTTATCTGCAACTGATTTTTCACCAGTTAAATCGATTTCTTCATACTTCATATCATCCATGTTCATTAATACGAAACGTGATGCGTTCCAAATTTTATTAATGAAGTTCCAAGTAGATTCTACTTTTTCCATGCTGAAACGTAAATCTTGGCCTGGTGCACTTCCTGTTGATAAGAAGTAACGCATTGCATCTGCACCGTATTTCTCGATAACATCCATCGGGTCGATACCGTTACCAAGAGATTTACTCATTTTACGTCCCTGTTCATCACGAACTAAACCGTGAATTAATACATCTTTAAATGGACGCTCTCCTGTAAACTCTAAACCTTGGAAAATCATACGAGATACCCAGAAGAAGATGATGTCATAACCAGTTACTAAAGCATCTGTTGAATAGAACTTTTTAAAGTCTACTGCCTCTTCATTTGGCCAACCAAGTGTTGAGAACGGCCATAACGCTGAGCTAAACCATGTATCAAGTACGTCGTTATCTTGATTCCAGTTTTCAATATCCGCTGGCGCTTCAGTACCTACGTATACTTCACCAGTTTCTTTATGATACCAAGCTGGAATGCGGTGTCCCCACCATAATTGACGAGAAATACACCAGTCATGAATGTTTTCCATCCAGCGTAAGTATGTGTTTTCAAAACGCTCTGGTACGAACGTTACTTTTTCTTCTTCTTTTTGTTGAAGTGCTACTGCTTTTTCTGCAAGTGGAGCCATTTTTACGAACCATTGTGTTGATAAATAAGGCTCAACAACTGCACCGCTACGCTCACTATGACCTACTGAATGCATATGAGGCTCAATTTCTACTAATACGTCCGCTTCTTGTAAGTCTTTCACTAACGCTTTACGGCATTCGAAACGGTCCATACCGTTATACTTACCAGCTTTTTCGTTCATCGTTCCATCTTCGTTCATTACTAAGATGCGTGGTAAGTCATGACGGTTACCTACTTCAAAGTCATTCGGGTCATGAGCTGGTGTAATTTTTACAACGCCTGTTCCAAAGTCTTTTTCTACGTACTCATCGGCAATAATCGGAATCTCACGGCCTACGATTGGAAGGGTAACTGTTTTTCCGATTAAATGTTTGTAACGATCGTCTTCTGGATGAACTGCTACAGCTGTATCACCAAGCATCGTTTCTGGACGAGTAGTTGCAAGACGAATGTGACCAGAACCATCTGTTAATGGATAGTTCATATGGTAGAATGCACCTTGAACCTCTTTATGAATTACTTCGATATCAGAAAGAGCTGTACGTGTTGCTGGGTCCCAGTTGATAATATATTCACCGCGGTAAATTAAGCCTTTTTCGTATAATTGAACGAATACTTTATTAACTGCATCAGATAAACCTTCGTCTAATGTGAAACGTTCACGAGAATAGTCTAGTCCTAAACCAACTTTCCCCCATTGTTGACGAATGTGAGAAGCGTACTCTTCTTTCCACTCCCAAGCTTTTTCAAGGAATTTCTCACGGCCAAGATCGTAACGTGAAATACCTTCTTCACGAAGTTTTCCTTCTACTTTCGCTTGTGTTGCGATACCCGCATGGTCCATTCCTGGAAGCCATAATACATCGTATCCTTGCATACGCTTCGTACGAGTTAAAATATCTTGAAGAGTTGTATCCCAAGCATGACCTAAGTGTAACTTACCAGTTACGTTCGGAGGTGGAATTACAATTGTATACGGTTGTTTCTTCTCGTCTCCTGTTGCTTCGAAATATTTGCCTTCAAGCCACCATTGATAAAGGCCTTCTTCAACGGACATATGATCATATTTAGTTGGTAAATTCTTTTCCGTGTTTGACATTATTTTCCCTCCTTAAAATAAAAAATGCCCCTCATCCAAAAAAGGACGAGGGACATCGCGGTACCACCTTTATTTACAAACAAATTCAGAATTTGCTTATACTCTTAATTTGATAACGGACAAATCCGTCTTTTCCTAATGAGAACTATTCCGTTCAGAAAAGATGCTCCAGGGCTACCTTCTAACATAACTATCTAGAGAATCTCCCAGCTAATGATTCTCCTCTCTGAAGACGTTTCATGTTATACTCTTCCCCTTCAAGGCATTTATATGATTGTTAATTATTATATACAATAGTGTAAAAAACGAAACCTTATTCGTCAAGATAAATTTAAGACTATCACTTTCCGGGCGAATATAAAAAAGATAAGTAGCATCCTCCACTTATCTTTTTTACCCCTCTATTTACGGGCGGTAATACCCCCGCCACTGATTAAAGTTTCACTTTATCCGTTCCCTTGCTGGGCAGCTTGTAATTGTGACAGGAAATATTCTACATTGCTAACGAGCCAATGTGATTGTTGCAAGCTCTTTACTCCGCGAATCTCATTTTCCTTATTGCGACTCTGCCTTCTTTTTTTATAAGACTCAATTTGCCGAATAAATTGCGATGGATAGGTCATGTAAGCATACATAAGCAGTTGCTCTTCTTTCGTAAACGGGAAGTTTTTTTGGTACATTTGATACCATTCAAAACGATCACTTCGCGCAATTGGATATGTGTTTAAAGACCGCGAATAAAACCCTACAATATCTTGCACAGGCGTTGCAAACTTCGATTTTTCTAAACTAATAAAATAGCCATTCCGTTCATAGTCAAATAAAAAATGATTAAGTGACACGTTACCATGCACAAAAGTAATGCGTGTTTTATCTTTTTCTTTCATCGCATCGTTCCACTCATTTAATTGCTTCGTTGCAAATTCACGCGCCCTCATTACATGATGATAGTACGTACAATATTGTAATTCAAACGGAGACATATACCACTTCGCTTCAGATTCTACAAGAAACTCTTCTAACATCTCACCATCATTTTCCCAACGATCGGATATACTTGTGTAATGTTTTTCTAAATCTTCTTCTGTATATGTTTCTTCTTTCACCGTTTTTTGGTGCAACGTTCCAAGTGTTTGAAACATTTTATGGTATTGATCATTATCCTCGCCGTTTCCTTCCGCACGTTCTAACCAAGGCATTAAATAATAATTATAAGTCCCGTCACTTAAAATATAATTCCCATCCGTCGCATGGTATATAGGTACATAATTTGAAAAACCTTTCTCCTTCAAATATTGAATATGATGTAGAAAGTTATTCCGCTCTAACTTTCTATCTTCTATTTTCTTTAGCGCATATGGACCTTGATTCGTGTAAATTTTCGTTACACTTCCGTGCTCTTCCATATGCTGCGTATCCAATCTATATTGCCTTACAATGGGTTCATAGCGATTTCGTAATTCAATATCCATACGAATAACCCTTTCTATTCAAAACATAGCCTCTAGGACAATAGGGGAGTGAAAGCACTCACCCCCTTATTTCGCCTTTGCTTTTGAAACGGGAATATAAATAATTTGTCCCGTAGTTAAATATATATCTTCTGTTTGATTAACACGGTATAAGTTTTGTACAGACGTGTCATAACGTTCTGCAACAGATTCAATTGTATCCCCTTCTTGCACGAAATACATTCTTAACTTCGTAAATTCTTCTTCCGGTTCTTTCGTAAATAATTGTGTTAAATAAAGCGCATTTTCATCTCGCTGTGAGTACGCTTCTTCTTGCTCTCCCTGCTTTTTCGCCTTTTCTTTTTGATAATCTTTTCGTCCAAACAATTCAAATTGCAGCGTCGTTTCTTGCTCCTCTTCACGCTCCGCAAATTCATGTTCTGCCAATTCCTCTTCCGCTTCTTCTTGCTCTTTTCTTTCTTCTAGCTGGAACGGTTCAAATGCGTAATCTTCCCATTCATCCGATTCTTTATAGGTTGGTTCCGCTACATGCGGCGCGGGTCTATTTTCATCCTCTTCAGCTGAATCATCTTCTAACTCAGCATACGCCGTTTCTTCCTCTTCATCCTCGATTCTTTCCTCATCACATAAACCTGTAATAGATATATCCGCTAATAATTGTAAGCAACCATTTTCCTTCAATTCATAATCAAATTCTTCAATTGATACATATAATTCTTCAATTACTTTCACTCGATTTCTTGGAATTGATATTTCAAGTGGAAAGGAATGAACAAGTTCATTCACCCCATCTTCCCTTGTTTCTACATAATCAATTGACTTTGCTGGCGATAGTTCTCTTAATGAATAGGCCGAATCATCTTGCCTTGCAACATACTCCCCCGTTAAATCTAACTGCCCTCTCACGATAACTTCATGATCAAGCTCTTCTATCTCAACGTCTGGATCTAACGAAATTGACAAAAGTTCTTCGACTTCCTGTCCTTTTTGGAACCAAACAGATTCTTTTAATGAAAATCGTAACGAATGATCTGTTGTCACTTCTTTTCCCCCTCCCAAACTATATGTCATTACAGATTTATGTATGTAAAGCCCACTTTATGAATAAAAAAAATCGCTCCCCTTATGGAGAGCGATTTTCTCTAATATATTATGCTTGTAACTTTGACATTGCAATTTCAGCCGCTGCAATCGTCGCTTCAATATCTGCATCACTATGTGCTGTCGATAAGAACAAACCTTCAAATTGAGATGGTGGCAAGAATACACCTTGTTCTACCATTTCACGATAGTAAGCCGCGAAGAATTCTAAGTTTGAAGATTTCGCTGTATCGTAATTAATAACCGGCTCATCTGTAAAGAAAATACCAATCATAGAGCCTGCACGGTTAATATGATGAGGAATACCATGTTTTTCAGCCGCTTTACGTAGTCCCGCTTCTAACATTTCTGCTTTACGCTCAAACTCTACATATGATTCTGGCGTTAATTGTACTAACGTTTCATAACCTGCTGCCATTGCAAGTGGGTTACCTGATAAAGTACCAGCTTGATAAATCGGTCCGCTCGGCGCAACTTGACGCATAATTTCTGCTTTACCACCGTACGCCCCTACTGGTAAGCCACCACCGATTACTTTACCTAAACAAGTTAAATCAGGTGTTACACCGTAGTAACCTTGTCCGCAGTTATAAGCAACACGGAATCCTGTCATTACTTCATCAAAAATAAGCAGTGCACCGTTTTGTTCTGTTACTTCACGAAGCCCTTCTAAAAATCCTGGTTGCGGAGGAACAACCCCCATATTCCCTGCTACTGGTTCTACAATTACACAAGCAATATCATCACCGAATCGTTCAAAAGCGTACTTCACACTTTCTAAATCATTATAAGCTACTGTAATCGTATTTTTCGCTACACCTTCTGGTACGCCAGGGCTATCTGGTAAACCTAGAGTCGCCACACCAGAACCAGCTTTAATTAATAATGAATCACCATGACCGTGGTAACAACCAATAAATTTTAAAATTTTGTTACGACCTGTATAACCACGAGCTAAACGTAGTGCACTCATTGTCGCTTCTGTTCCAGAGTTAACCATGCGGACAATTTCAATCGATGGTACACGCTCAATAACAAGTTTCGCTAATTTATTTTCGATTTCTGTCGGCGCACCGAAGCTTGTACCTCTTTCAGCAACAGATTTTAACGCTTCAACAACACGATCATTTGCATGACCATGAATTAAAGGACCCCATGATAATACGTAATCGATGTATTCATTTCCATCAATATCATATACTTTAGAGCCTTTTCCACGCTCCATAAACAATGGATTCATACCAACAGATTTAAAGGCACGAACAGGGCTATTTACGCCACCAGGCATTAAGTCTTGCGCCTCTTCAAACGCCGCAATCGATTTATCAAACTTTTTCATTATTTAGCGCCTCCTTCTTGTAACCATTTTGCTGCATCTTTCGCATGATACGTAATAATTAAGTCTGCTCCTGCACGTTTCATGCTAATTAATTTTTCAAGCACAACTTCTTTTTCATTAATCCAACCATTTTGCGCTGCCGCTTTAATCATTGAATATTCACCACTTACGTTGTAAGCAACGATTGGTAAATTAAAGTTATTTTTCACATCACGAATGATATCTAAGTAAGAAAAAGCTGGCTTTACAATTAAGAAATCAGCACCTTCCATTACATCTGATTCTGCTTCACGGAATGCCTCCATACGGTTCGCTGGGTCCATTTGATATGTTTTACGGTCACCAAATTGCGGCGCGCCGTGTGCAGCATCACGGAACGGTCCATAAAATGCTGATGAATATTTCACAGCGTACGACATAACTGGTACGTGTCCAAAACCATTCTCATCTAACGCATGGCGAATTGCTGTTACGAATCCGTCCATCATGTTTGATGGCGCAATAATGTCCGCTCCTGCTTTCGCTTGGCTTACAGCTGTTTTCGCAAGTACTGCAAGAGACTCGTCATTTAAAATAATACCATCTTCAATTACACCGCAATGACCATGGCTTGTGAATTGACATAAACATGTATCTGCAACTACTACTAACTCAGGGAACTCACCTTTAATTTGCTTAATGGCACGCTGTACAATTCCATGATCACAATATGCTGATGATCCAACTTCATCCTTTTCAGCAGGTAAACCAAATACAATAACAGAACGAATACCTAAATCAACAACCTCTTGCATTTCAGCTTGCAATAAATCTAAAGAGATTTGATATACGCCCGGCATAGAAGGAACTTCATTACGAACATTCTCTCCTTCTAATACAAAAATAGGGTAAATAAAATCTTCCGTATGTAAAAACGTTTCACGCACAAGCGCACGCATGCCCCCGCTTTGTCTTAAGCGACGATGACGATTAAATTGTAAAGAGTTCATAAATTTCTATCCCCATTCTTTTATTTTGTCCCGCGTTAACGGGCAGTAAGACTCCCATCTCAAAATTCGGCTAGAGCAAAGAAGTTAGATGGGAAATCAACTGCCCATAAACGCCCAATTGGTGAGGGCTAATAATTAGTGGGGAATGAACCTCCCACTAATTAAAGTTTCACTTTATAGATTCACAAATGCATTGTAGTAATGCTTCTACAGTGTACTCTTTCGGCACAATAACATGCGGAAAATAAAGGTTCGCTTCTTTTTCCGTAATAGGCCCTATACAAGCAATTGTACATTTTTTTGTCCATTCTCTCCAGTTTGTGCCCTCCAGTAAACGAACAAAACTATCAACAGTTGAAGGACTCGTAAATGTAATAACATTTACTTTCCTTACTTTCAATGCTGTTATAAGTTCTTGTTTTTTCTCTACATTTACTTTCGTACCGTATACGATTAGCTCATCTAGAGAAACACCAATTCCCCGAAGTTTAACTGGAATTACATCTCTCGCTAAATTCCCTTTCGGAAATAAAATACGCTCGTTTCCACTTAATTCTTTTAGAAACTCTTCGGCAAACACTTCTGCAACAAATGAGGTTGGAACAAAATGAACTTGATAGCCCCTTTTTTCTAACTCTAATTTTGTTTTCACGCCTACCGCAGCGATTTTAATAGTTAATGGTAGTTTCTTTTCTAAACCATCTAGAAAAAAAGTTACACCATTTTTACTCGTAAAAATAACCCAGTCATACGAATGTAGCTGCCTTGCTGTATGGTGAATTCGCCTATGAGATGTGCCTTCCATACGCAAAAGCGGAATTTCCAATGGAATTCCGCTCCGTTCTTTCACTGCTACACTCATTTGTTTCGCTTGATGCTGGGCACGTGTAATCAATACTGTTTTGCCAGCAAGAGCATTCATATTTATTGTTGTCCCTTATTTGCAGCAAGAATGAGTTCTTTTGCGCCTTGTTTAATTAAAAGGTCCGCAGCCTCTAGCCCTACTTCCTTTGGTTCAACGCCTACCACTGTCTCTTTTAATAAAACAGAGCCGTCCATAGAACCGACAAGAGCTGTTAATTCGATTGCATCATCCTTTGTAAGAGTTGCATATCCAGCGATCGGAACTTGACATCCACCTTCAAGTTTATGAAGAAATACTCGCTCCGCTGCCACTGTTCTCTCTGTTACAGCATCATTCATATGCGATAACAACTGTAATAAATCGTTATCGTCCTTACGACATTCAATCGCTAATGCACCTTGTCCTACAGCTGGTACACATAACGTTTCATCTAAATGTTCTGTAATCACTTCATCATCCCAGCCCATTCTTTGTAATCCAGCTGTCGCTAAAATAATTGCATCATAATCTTCTTCTTTTAATTTACGTAAACGTGTATCGATATTTCCGCGAATCCATTTCACTTGTAAATCTGGTCTCGCAGCTAATAACTGTGCACTACGTCTTAAACTACTCGTTCCTAAAATCGCACCTTCTGCTAAATCTTTAAATGATGCTCCGCTTTTAGAAATAAAAGCATCACGAGGGTCAACACGCTTTGGTGTACAGCCAATCATTAATCCTTCTGGAAGTACGGCTGGCATATCTTTCATACTATGTACAGCCATATCGATTTCTTTCATAAGTAACGCATGTTCAATTTCTTTAACGAACAAACCTTTTCCGCCTACTTTTGAAAGAGTAACATCTAAAATCACATCACCTTTAGTGACAATTTCTTTCACTTCAAATTCATATGGTAAACCAAGTGCTTTTAACTGATCAATAAACCAGTTTGTTTGCGTCAATGCTAGCTTACTCTTTCGTGAACCTACAATAATTTTGCGCATAATTCTCTCTCCTCATTATAAATACCAAAAGTGGAAATTAGATAAACTACTTAATAGAAAAATGTTAACTAGCATTACGAGAAAGGCCCCTACATTCCACAGTACAATTTTCTTCCCTTGCAACACATCTGCCGCTCGTAAATACAAGCCCGTACAATATACAAATAGAACGACAAACGAACCGATTACTTTCGTATCATACCAATGAAAATTGTCCAATTTTGTATATCCCCATATGCATCCTAATAAAATTGCTAGTAAGAAAAATGGAACAGAAAATAAATTTAACCCGTAAGACGTAGATTCAAGCTTCGGCAAATTCCCTAACCTTCTTAATCTCGCATTCCACTTTTTCTTTTTTAATAGGCGATATTGCAGTAAATACATAATAGAAAAAATAAACGATACCGTAAACGTTGCATAAGAAATAATCGCCATTCCAACATGCACGTATACAAGTTCTGAAACTAATTGCTCTGCAAGTACTGGCGACATCTTTCCGAGCGGTGTAAAAATAGAAAAGGCGCTTACGCCAAATGCTACAACATTTGTAAAGAAGACTAAAAAGTCAACGCGCATAAATCGATTTATGACTAACGACATCGTAATCAATAACCAAACATAAAAATAAATCCCTGATAATAAAGTTAAAATGGGATTCGTTTCTGAATCTGTCGCCCTAAGCAACATAAAAATAGACTGCAATACCCATACAATCGAAAGTAACCAAAAAGCAAATCGGTTCGCCTTTCGGTTACTTTGGAAATAATCTATAAAATATAAACTAATGCTACAAGCATATAAAATAATTGCAATATGATAAATAATACTGTTATTTAAAAAACTCATCCGATCATCCTTCCAAATTATAAAGATGGAACGGATGGTGTCCACACTCTTTTATGTTCTACTTCTTCCGCACGACTCTCTACTTCTTCCGTTTCTAAATCAAAAATCTTTGCAAATAACGCTAATTTTTCGCCCGCCCCCTCTTCAGCAGCTATTTCTTTTGCTACTAAAATTGGGTCTTTTAATAATTGGTTAATAATACTTTTCGTATGCTTACTAATTACTTTTTTCTCACGATCACTAAGATTTGGTATTTTTCGTTCAAGACTTTCCATCGTTTCGCTTTGAATTACAAGTGCCTTATCACGAAGAGCTGCTATTAACGGAACAACACCAAGTGTACTTAACCACGTTTTAAATAGAACAATTTCCTCTTCAATCATAAATTGAATTTTCTCTGCTTCTTTCAAACGCTCAGCACGATTTGCTTCCACTACTCCTTGCAGATCATCAATGTCATATAAGAAAGAGCCTTCTAACTCATCAATTGCTGGATCAATATCACGTGGCACTGCAATATCAACCATAAATAAAGGACGACCAGAGCGCATTTTCTCTACCTTTGTCATCATCTCTTTCGTAATGACATACTCTGATGCACCAGTGGAACTAATTAAAATGTCCGCTTCTAATAATGCACATTGTAATTCACTTAAAGATTTTGCATGTCCCATATATTTCTCAGCCATTACTTCCGCTTTTGAAAGCGTTCTATTCATAACGGTTACTTTACGAGCACCGCTTCCGTATAAATTTTGTAATGCAAGTTCTCCCATTTTACCAGCACCAAGAATAAGTACATGACAATCTGTTAACTCACCAAATATTTTCTTTCCAAGTTCAACAGCAGCATAACTAACAGACATTGCACTCTCACCAATTGTTGTTTCTGAGTGAGCACGTTTTGCTAACGTAATGACTTGCTTAAACAATTCATTAAAAATTGTACCTGTCGCTTTTACTTGTTGCGCTTCTAAAAAGCTATCTTTTATTTGACCTAAAATCTGCGTTTCTCCAACTACCATAGAATCTAAACCGCACGTTACGCGGAATAAATGATCTATTGCACCATCTTGTTCAAAAATAGTTAAATATGGTGCGACTTCTTCTATTTCAAGCTGAAACCAATCAGCTAAAAACTTCTTAATATAATACCGTCCCGTGTGTAATTGATCGACAACAGCATAAATCTCAGTGCGATTACAAGTTGATACAATGACATTTTCTAACACGCTCTTTTGACTTTGTAATGTAGTCATTGCTTGTTCTAGCTCTGCTGCCTGAAATGTGAGTTTCTCACGAAATTCTACAGGGGCTGTTCGATAATTTACACTAACAACAAGAATATGCACGCAGCATGTCCCCCTTCACCCGTTTTATCACTTTATCTACTATCATAATACAACTTTCCTCTTATGAATCTGACAATCGTGTGAACAACCGATTATTTTTTATATATTCTCCGTATGTAATAAAGGAGATTCAGTAAAACTAATAAAAAGCTCCCTACTTTATAATGATTATAAATTAATAACTCTATTTGTACGTTACCAAAAAAAGTCCTCATAATCAAGTGATGGAAACTATTCCATATAAATTATAACATCATCTTTCCTATCTTCTTTCATCATGAAGGAAAATATGTATGATTGTTCCAAAATATAGCACACACTTTCTCAATACAATGTATTTGACATTGTATTTATTTTTCGTTATATTGGTTTTACAAAATTAAATTTTGCACAATTTAAAAAGAAAGGAGTTATTCATGACAGAAGATTCTTTGCATCTAGATAACCAACTTTGTTTTTCTATTTACGCCTGTTCTAGAGAGGTTACACGTTTTTATCGACCGTATTTAGACGAAATGGGTATTACGTACCCTCAGTACATTACTTTACTTGTACTATGGGAACAAGACGGACTAACAGTAAAAGAAATTGGAGAACGTCTATTTCTAGATTCCGGCACGTTAACACCTATGCTAAAACGGATGGAATCATTAAACCTTGTAAAACGTGTTCGTTCAAAAGAAGATGAGCGAAAAGTTTGTATTGAATTAACAGAACAAGGTAAAGATTTAAAAGAAAAGGCTTGTTCATTACCGAAAACGATGGCTACAAATTTAGGAATTACAGAGCAAGAGTATCGTTCTTTATTAACCCAATTAAATAAACTAATTGAAACAATGAAAACAATAAATGATAGAAAAGGGGAATAAACATGGATAAATTATATACTGCTTCAGTAACAGCAACAGGTGGAAGAAACGGGAAAGTAGTTTCAGATGATGGCATATTAAATCTTGATGTAAAAATGCCGAAAGCATTAGGTGGTGCTGGCGGGGAAGCAACAAACCCTGAGCAACTATTTGCCGCTGGTTATGCCGCTTGTTTTGATAGTGCATTGCAACTTGTCATTCGTACAAAACGAGTGAAAGTGGAAAGTACAGAAGTAACTGCTCACGTTTCTATCGGAAAAGATACAGATGGTGGTTTCGGACTATCTGCTGTACTTGACGTACATGTCGCTGGCGTTTCTCATGCCGAAGCACAAGAACTTGTAGAAGCCGCTCACGGTGTATGTCCGTACTCTAAAGCAACACGAGGGAATATTGAAGTAACATTAAACGTACGCTAAAAATTTATACAAACAAAAAACGCGCGACATTCGTCACGCGTTTTTTGTTTTTGTCATTTTATGAATTGCCTTCCACGCTTCTTCTTTTCCAAGTCCTGTTTCAGAAGAGAATAGAACGATTTCATCGCCAATTTCAACAGCAAGCGTTTCTTTTACAACTTTTAAATGCTTTTGCCATTTCCCTTTCGGAATTTTATCGGCTTTCGTCGCAATAATAATTGTTGGAATTTCATAATGCTTTAAGAAATCATACATCATCACATCATCGTTTGTTGGTTGGTGACGTAAATCTACTACTAATACAGCTGCATCTAATTGCTCACGTGTTGTAAAGTACGTTTCAATCATCTTGCCCCATGCTGCACGTTCCGTTTTAGATACTTTCGCATATCCATAACCTGGAACGTCAACAAAATGCATCATTTCATTGATTAAGAAAAAGTTCAGCGTTTGCGTTTTTCCTGGTTTAGAAGAAATACGTACTAACTTTTTACGATTTAAAATTTTATTAATGAAGGAAGACTTCCCGACATTTGAACGACCTGCTAATGCAATTTCTGGTAAGTCACTGTCTGGATATTGTTCTGGTTTAACAGCACTAATTACAATATCTGCTTTTGTTACTTTCATTGTTTCACTCCTACTAATGCGTGCTCCAATACTTCGTCTAAATGAGATGCAAGCACAAACGTAAGATTTTCTTTTACGCTTTCTGGAATATCATCTAAATCTTTCTCGTTCTCTGCTGGCAAAATAATTTTTGTTAAGCCTGCGCGATGAGCACTTAATGTTTTTTCTTTCAATCCACCAATTGGTAATACACGGCCACGAAGTGTAATTTCACCTGTCATACCAACTTCTTTACTTACAGGAATACCTGTTAGTGCAGAAATAAGTGCCGTTGCCATCGTAATACCTGCTGACGGTCCATCTTTTGGAACTGCTCCTTCTGGAACGTGAATATGAATATCATTTTTCTCATGGAAATTTGGATCAATATGAAGCTCTTCGGCACGAGAACGAATATAGCTAAACGCAGCTTGTGCTGATTCTTTCATAACATCCCCAAGTTTCCCTGTTAAAATTAATTTCCCTTTACCTGGCGCTAAGGACACTTCAATTGCAAGTGTATCGCCGCCCGCTGCTGTATAAGCTAACCCGGTTGCCATTCCGACTTGGTCTGTTTTCTCTGCTTGCCCATAACGGAATATGTGTTTACCAAGTAAATCTACAATATTTTTCTCTGTCACAACAATACGTTTACGTTCCGCTGTAACGATAATTTTCGCTGCTTTACGACAAACTTTTGCAATTTGGCGCTCTAGCGTACGAACACCAGCCTCACGTGTATAATAACGAATAATTTCAAGAAGCGCTTCATCACGTACTTGTAAATTACCTTTTCGTAAGCCATGCTCTTTTAATTGTTTCGGCAATAAATGCTCTCGAGCAATGTGCACCTTTTCCAGTTCTGTATACCCAGCAATCGAAATAATTTCCATACGGTCAAGTAATGGACCCGGAATACTTGAAAGTGTATTAGCGGTTGCTACAAACATAACTTTCGATAGATCATATGGTTCTTCAATGTAATGATCACTGAAGTTATGATTTTGTTCTGGATCTAACACTTCAAGTAATGCTGCTGATGGATCGCCACGGAAATCGTTAGACATTTTATCAATCTCATCTAATAAGAAGACTGGATTAACTGTTTTCGCCTTTTTCATACCTTGAATAATGCGTCCCGGCATTGCTCCAACGTATGTACGACGGTGACCACGAATTTCAGATTCATCACGCACACCACCAAGGGATACACGGACAAAATTACGATTTAATGATGTCGCAATTGAACGAGCTAACGAAGTTTTCCCGACCCCTGGAGGGCCTACTAAACAAAGGATAGGTCCTTTTAATGAGTTCGTCAATTTTTGTACAGCTAAATATTCAAGCACTCGCTCTTTTACTTTTTCAAGACCGTAATGATCTTTGTTTAAAATCTCTTCAGAATGAACAAGATCAATCATATCCTCTGTCGCTTCTGTCCACGGAAGTGCTAATAACCAATCAATATAATTGCGAATAACACCGCTCTCCGCAGAACTTGCTGGTAGCTTTTCATAACGATCTAATTCTTTCAGTGCAGCCTTCGTTGTTTCTTCAGGCATTCCTGACTGTTCAATTTTCTCACGAAGTTCTTCAACTTCCCCACCCTTACCTTCTTTATCGCCAAGTTCAGTTTGAATCGCCTTCATTTGCTCACGTAAGAAATATTCTTTTTGCGTGCGTTCCATTGAACGTTTCACTTTTTGTCCAATTTTCTTTTCTAAACTAAGTAACTCTTGTTCATCTTGAATAATTGAAATAAGTGTATGTAATCGTTCTTTCACAGATACAATCTCTAAAATTTCTTGTTTCTGTTTCGTTTTAATTGGCAAGTGAGAAGCAATTAAATCAGCTAGTCTTCCTGGTTCTTCTACATCAGCTACCGTTGCAAATGTTTCATTTGATACTTTTTTCGAAACTTTAATATATTGTTCGAAATGCTCCAGTAACGTACGCATAAGAGCTTTCTCTTCTAAATCACCTTCCACTTCTTCAGTTACCGTTTTAATAGAAACTTGTACTACATTTTCTTCCTCGATAAACTCTACTACTTCTGCTCTATGTAAACCTTCTACAAGGACACGAAGCGTACCGTTCGGCAATTTTAACATTTGCTTCACTTTCGCCACTGTACCTACACTATATATGTCATCTTCTTTCGGATCATCGATATTCATTTCTTTTTGCATCGCTAAAAAGATGATATTTTCATCCATTGCCGCCTGCTCTAGTGCCTGTATCGATTTATCACGTCCTACATCAAGATGCAGAACCATCGTTGGATATACGAGAACGCCTCTTAATGGTAGGAGGGGTACGATTCTTTCATTCGTATTCATACTAGACATAGCACCTCCATAATAAATTAAACTCCTGTTCAACTATTTTATATTACAATACATCTAGATGCAATTGCAGAGATTCTGAGCAATTGTAAATCCCTTGTTTTTTCTCCCTTATGAAAAGAAAAAAAGACTCCGCTTAAGCATACAAACTTAAACGAAGCCTGGCAAATTTTATTATCATTCATTCTCACATGGATTGTGCATCTGTTTCGTCTACAGTAGTATGTACATCAAGCTCTCGATGCATATTTTCCTGCATAAATGTTAGCTCAAATACTTCTTTTAACTTACGAACAGGAATGATTTCAATTCCCTTTATTGTGTACAAAAACGGTTGCATGTTTTCAGCAGGAATAATGACTTTCTTAGCTCCTGCTTTTTTCGCAGCCTTTATTTTTGCGTATACACCACCAATAGGCTTCACTTCTCCATGTATACTTATTTCACCTGTCATCGCCACTTCATTATTCACATATGTACGATGCACGGCTGAGTAAACACCCGTTGCCATAGCAATCCCTGCAGAAGGACCATCGATCGGGATACCACCTGGAAAATTAATATGTATATCGTACCCTTCTGGCAACACATCTAAAGAACGAAGTACTGTTAATACATTATCTACAGAACCTTTCGCCATACTTTTACGACGAATTGATTTCGTTTGGCTACCAATACTTTCCTCTTCTACAATACCGGTAACATTTACCGACCCTTTATCTTTCGCCGTGATTGCTGTTACTTCTATTTCTAATAACGCTCCTGTATTCGGTCCGTATACAGCAAGTCCGTTTACAAGACCGATCCTCGGAATAGGGTAAATACGTTTTTCATATTTCGGTGCAAGCTGACTAGAATGAACAACCCACTCTATATCTTCATCTTTAATGAAAGAACGTTCTTCATTTATCGCCATACCAGCAGAGATTTGCACGAGATTAATTGCTTCTCGTCCATTCCTTGCATACATACCAATCATTTCAATACCGTTCTCACCGATTTGCATTTCCACTTTGTCGGCTGCATTCTTCGCTACTTTTTGAATTTCTTCTGTATCTAGCTCACGGAAAAATACCTCTAAGCAACGAGACCGAATAGCAGGTGGAATTTCCTCTGGTGAACGTGTTGTCGCTCCAACTAAGCGGAAATCTGCTGGTAAACCTTTTTGAAAAATATCATGTATATACGTTGGAATCATCGTATTCTCTTCACTATAGTACGCACTTTCTAAAAATACTTTTCGATCTTCTAACACCTTTAACATTTTGTTCATTTGAATCGGATGTAGTTCACCAATTTCATCAATAAACAAAATACCACCATGTGCATCTGTTACTGCGCCTTTTTTCGGTTGTGGAATACCTGCTTGCCCCATCGCACCAGCACCTTGATAAATCGGATCATGAACCGAGCCAATTAAAGGATCTGCAATACCACGTTCATCAAACCGAGCTGTCGTCGCATCAAGTTCGATAAATGTTGCATTCGTACGAAATGGAGATTTCGGATTTCGTTTCGCCTCTTCTAATACAAGACGCGCTGCCGCTGTCTTTCCGACACCTGGCGGGCCATATATGATTACATGTTGCGGATTCGGACCACAAAGAGCCGCTTTTAACGACTTAATCCCGTCTTCTTGCCCTACAATATCTAAAAAGGATGTAGGGCGCACCTTTTCCGCAAGCGGCTCTGTTAGAGAAATCTCACGCATTTTACGAAGCTGTTCTAATTCTTTTTTTGATTCTCGATCAATTGAAACTTTTTGTGTTCGCTGATTTCGAAGTAAGTGCCAAAAATATAATCCGACAATTACACCAAAAACAAGTTGAACAAGTAAAAATATATTTGTCCAGCTCATCATTTATTTCCTCCCGCAATGTTTTATCATTTAGTATTTCCGCGGAAGAACGTAGCTAAACATAAAGAAAAACAGCAATTATAAAAATTGCTGTTTCTCTTTCGCATTATGCAGATGTTTTTGTATCAAGTACAGTACCGTCTTGTAGCACCAATTTCGGTGGCTCATTATCAGCTACTGTTTCTTTCGTAAGAATACACTTCTCGATATCTTTGCGAGATGGAAGTTCAAACATTACATCAAGCATTAAGCCTTCAATAATAGAACGAAGTCCACGAGCACCTGTTTTACGTTCAATTGCTTTTTTCGCAATCTCAATCAGTGCGCCTTCTTCAAACTCTAACTCAACATCGTCAAGCTCCAACAGTTTTTGGAATTGCTTAACAAGTGCATTTTTCGGTTTCGTTAAAATATCAACAAGAGCATCTTCATCAAGTGGCTCTAGGTTCGCAATAACTGGAAGACGACCGATAAACTCTGGAATTAAACCAAATCTTAAAAGGTCCTCTGGTAATACGTGAGATAGAACATGCTTTTCATTTACATCAGCATTTTTCTTCTCTGAACCAAATCCAATTACTTTTTCACCAAGGCGACGTTTAATAATTGGCTCAATGCCATCAAACGCTCCACCACAAATGAATAGGATATTCGTTGTATCAATTTGAATGAATTCTTGATGCGGATGCTTACGACCACCTTGAGGTGGAACGCTTGCTACAGTACCTTCTAAAATTTTCAGAAGTGCCTGCTGTACACCTTCACCAGATACATCACGTGTAATTGATGGATTTTCGGACTTACGTGCCACTTTATCAATCTCATCAATATAAATAATTCCTTTTTCTGCTTTTTCTACATCATAATCAGCCGCTTGAATTAGTTTTAGTAAAATGTTTTCTACATCTTCCCCAACGTATCCAGCTTCTGTTAAAGATGTTGCGTCCGCGATTGCAAATGGAACATTTAAAATACGCGCTAATGTTTGTGCCAATAATGTTTTACCACTACCTGTTGGCCCAATAAGTGAAATATTACTCTTCGCTAATTCTACATCATCAATTTTGCTGTTAGAATTAATACGTTTGTAATGGTTATATACCGCTACCGCTAGTGCTTTTTTCGCGTTATCTTGTCCGATGACATACTCATCTAAGATTTCACGAATTTCTACCGGTTTCGGTACATCTTTGAATTCTACTTCTTCGTCCTTCGCAAGCTCCTCTTGTACAATTTCAGTACAAAGCTCGATACACTCGTCACAAATGTAAACACCTGGACCTGCAACTAACTTTCGAACTTGCGTTTGTGTTTTACCACAGAAAGAACATTTTAATTGCCCTTTTTCATCATTAAATTTAAACATATTTTCACACCCCTTACAAAGTGCTAACCTCTTGCCTTCGTATGTACACGATAAATGTATCGTATGTAAATACATATTATGTCACTACGTAGCGAGAAATACAAATAATATGACTAGTTATGTACAAATAAAAAGTTTTTAAAACTTTTGAAATATGTATATTCGACTTATAAAGGAACTTTTCCTTCTTCATCGAAAAGTTTTATAAATATATTTCTATATTTATAAAACAAGGCACGATTAAAATCGCGCCTTGTTATTTTATTATGCAGCGTTTTCTACTAAGAAGTCTACAGCTTTACGCACTTTAAGATCTTCAGATAAAGCGTCTGCGCTTCCAAGAGCTTGCTTGATAGCGTCTACTGGCATACCGTACATTTCAGCCATTTTTTCAACTTCTGCAGTTACTTCTTCTTCAGTAACTTCGATGTTTTCAGCTTCAATGATAGCTTCAAGAACAAGATTGATTCTTACACGTTTTTGTGCATCCTCTTTCATTTGCTCTTTTAATTTGTCAGCATCAGTACCTGTGAATTGGTAGTAAAGCTCAAGGTTCATACCTTGTTGGCTTAAACGTTGCTCGAATTCACGAACCATACGATCTAACTCAGTGTCGATCATAGCTTCTGGAATATCGATTTCAGCGTTAGCAGCAGCTAATTCTACTACTTCGTCACGTACTTTGTGCTCAGCTTCGTGCTTTTTGCCTTCTTCTAAGTTTGTACGAAGTTTTGTTTTTAATTCATCAAGAGTTGCAACTTCTTCGTCAGCCTCTTTAGCGAACTCGTCGTTTAACTCAGGAAGTTCTTTTGTTTTGATTTCGTGAATTGTTACTTTGAATGTTGCTGGTTTGCCAGCTAATTCAGCAGCATGGTACTCTTCTGGGAATGATACTTCAACGTCTTTAGACTCACCAGATTTAAGACCAATTACTTGCTCTTCGAAACCTGGGATGAAAGTACCAGAACCGATTGCAAGAGAATAGTTTTCGCCTTTTCCGCCTTCAAATGCTTCGCCATCAACGAAACCTTCGAAGTCGATTACAGCTGTATCACCATTTTCAATAGTTCCTTCTTCTTTAACAACTAGTTCAGCTTGACGCTCTTGTAAAGCTTTTACTTCATTCTCTACATCTTCGTCAGTTACAGTTGTTTCAACTTTTTCTACTGCTAAACCTTTGTACTCACCTAATTTAACTTCAGGTTTCACTGTAACTTTTGCAGTGAAGATAAGGTTAGCATTTTTTTCGAACTTCTCAATATCGATTTCAGGATGAGCAACTGGGAAGATACCAGCTTCATCGATTGCTTCACCGTATGCTTTTGGTAAGATGATATCTAAAGCATCTTGGTATAAAGATTCGATACCAAAGCGTTGTTCGAATAACGGACGAGGCATTTTTCCTTTACGGAAACCTGGTACGTTGATTGTTTTTACTACTTTTTTGAACGCAGCGTCGATAGAGTTGTTTACTTCTTTAGCATCAACTTCAATTGTTAAAACGCCTACGTTACCTTCTAATTTTTCCCATTTTGCAGCCATTTATTCTTTCCCTCCAACTATAATAATGTATGCACATACCTTTATAGATCAAAATATTCATTATCTCTCTTTCGAAATAATAAATGTACAAATAATCCTCTAGCAAATGCTTTCAGATATAATGTTCCAATCTACTAGTTGTCTAAAAGACAACTACGGTATATTTTGTTCGAGACTAATATGAAACATATTAAGTAAGAGAATTACACTTCTCTTCTCTTACAAACAGGCAGATTTCTGCCTTTTGCAACCCTTACATTATAACATAGAATATGCTCGTTTCAAGAACTGAACGATTCTTTTTCATAATTATACGGGCAAATATCCTTCTCTTTCAACACGCAATAACCATTGATAGGCAATATGAAACTCTTCTAATTCAATATTATATGCTGTCATAAGTTCTTCTTCATCAATAGCCAATCCGAAACGTTTTCTTCCAATTCTCTCTAAAACAGCAGCCCAAATCTCTACTTTATCCATTAATAGTGCAAATGGGAAAACGCTAATTTGTAATTCTTTCCAATATACAACCATCGCACTAAATATATCGGGATAATTTTGCTCCAATCGGCTTGATAATGTATGTATAATGTTATCGGATTGCTCCTCATTATGACCTGTAAATGCTGGAATCACTTTAACCCTATTTCCAAACTTTTCTACTTCTATCTCTTCTTCTACTTGATTTTCTATCATTTTATACAAAATAGAAGTTTTCAAATAAGGATGTTGCTTTTCGTCTATTAAAAATTTCTTTAAAACAGGTAATGCGAGATCCAAGTCTTTTAACGAAATCTGTTGAATCCCTCTCAGCTTTTGCCCAAAGTTTTCTCCAAAAATCTCCTTAGTAAATTCATCCAATTCGAAATTTGAATCAATTAGCGACGTGTCTTCTTCATTTAGCATACCTTCTGCAAATAAAGCGAGTTGCGCTAATTTTTCCTTTTGCTCAGGCATTATATCTTTCGTTCGCAAAACTTTTTCAACAGTTTCAATAACGCCTTCATAATCATTTGTTTGAACTAAAATCGTCACATACGTTTCAAGAATATCACCAAATAAGACAGCTCCTGTTTCAAGCAACTGTTCACATTTGTCTTTCGCTTCTTCCATACGTTTTAATTCCAGCAAACAAATAACGGAAGCTAATTCCGTTTGTTCCGTTTCTGCATTATACTGACGTAATATTTCAAAGCAGCGCAATGCATCTTCGAATTCCCGCTCTTTCAGCGCTAAAAAGCCTTCATCAATATAGCGTTCTGATAGTTGCGGAAACAATACGACCGTATTTTCTTTTTTATCCATACGTCCGCCTCTTTTTCTAGATTTTAATGATCTTCAAAGTAAATATATCAAATGCGTAATAAGAACACAACAATCTAAAACCTTTTGTTTGAAATATAAAAATATTCTATTTTTATATTTCAATACAGCTAAATCTTTATTAAAAAATCAAAATTATACAAATAAAAATCCTCAGCAACAGACGCAGAGGATTCATCATTAATGGAAAGCTTTTATAATTGTGGGGTATATTACAAGGGTAATAATTTGGAGAACAATAATTGCCATAACAATCATGCTAAAATAGAAGATTGGCTTACTTCGCTTCATTAAAAACATAATAATAAGCATCGTGCAAGCAAACAAACTTAAGAAAAACAAACTCGTTGTCGAACTAAGTATACCACTCGGGACAAAGAACAATAACACTACACTACAAGTACCTATAATTCCAAATAACCATTCCATTCATTCACTCATTCCCTTTCCCTCTCATGGTAGTTTTTTTTACTAAGCGATTAAATGTTTTACAACATCAACTACATACGTTAATTTCTCATACGCTACAAATCCAAAAGCAACTGTTAAGCCTGTTACAACTAATCCCTTCATCATTTCTTCCTCCTCGTTTTATCGTTGTTACCTTCATTATAAAAGATTAGCAAATTCTTACCATCGAACTACCTTACAGTTACCTTACAGAATTGTAAGATTTCAAAAGGGTTAGAAAAACACCTCCTATCGCTTGAGGTGCTTTCATGGAATTTCTCTATAATCACTTGCAACATTAACTTTTTCTCTTGATAATTTTTCGGAGAATCAACTCTCAAACTAATGGATTTATTAAATAATTTAGGATCGAAATAATATTCGTTATTTTTCTTAACTTACCTTCAAATATTTTCGCCTTACAAGAAAACATTTTGTTAAAATCATGTTAATATATTTTTGTATAATTAAGAATTTAAAAGGGGGATTATATATGTTTAAAAAAATGGCTGCAGATGTATTAGGACTAAGCGATGTAGGGTCTGTCATTACACCGAAAGATTACGATAAGGTTGATGCTGATGATTACGTGATGCATGAAGATGGAGAGAAAATTTATTTTCTAATTAAATCAAAATCAGATGAATATTGTTTCACAAACAAAGGATTAATCCACCTAGATGGCACAAGCGCAACAAGTAAAAAACGTACACTACGCCGCTTTAGCTATAGTAAATATCAAATTAAAAACGTAGCACTTGAAACTGCCGGAACGATTGATTTAGATGTAGAAATTAAGTTTCAAATGGGAGATGAGCATTATTCAATTGATGTTCATAAAAAACACATTGAAGAATTAAAAGATTTATATAAGGCTTTACTTAAAATAGAAGAAATTTCATACGACAACGATATTACATTGCAGTATGCACATAAAAGTCTAGATATGGCATCTAACGCTTTTAGCCGTATCTCAAATGCGCAAGTAAATTTAGCAGAGCAATTTAAAGAGATGAATGAAATCGCCTTTAACTGGCTCGTTGATACGAAAAAACAATATAATGTGAAAGATTATGGTTTTGTCTTTGAGAAGTTTATTAATAACTAAACAAAAAACCTTGTTATCAAAAGATAACAAGGTTTTTTAGCGTCCCAGGAGAGGTTCGAACTCTCGGCCCGCTCATTTCCGTACTATTTTATATATTTTGATCGCAGTCTTAATATATCTTCCTCTTCGCGAATGCCTGCCGATCCCTTCCTCACATTTTTTACGACAGTCCAATTCGGGTTAGTTTCATCACCGATGTTCTGTATTGTAAAGTTGCCGTCACCATATTTCCGTTGACCTTCTGCCAATTTCTCCGTTAAATCATTCTCTTTTGCTCTCGCCATCTTTGCGCCATCTCCCTTTTTTATACAACCTTCTTAAACTGTCCAACCAATCACACGTCCAGTCAATTGGAGATTCTCGTTTTCCGCTTCTATTAATTGTAACACACTGTCGGGGATAAGTTTCGATAACGGGTGCTCAATCGTACTAGAATGATAAAAAGTTTTATAACACTCTAAGTGAACAATTGGGATAATATAGATATGGATTTAAGTTCCATCATAAGCCTATTGATTCTTTAAATTAAACAAGAGAAATAGAGCGCATAAATGGCGCTCTTTTCTTAATGCACTTTAATCTGTTGTATATAATAATTATTATATGTTACGTTATATTTTTTACACCTCTTGCACATACATCAATTTTTAGACAAACAAAAAACCTTGTTATCAAAAGATAACAAGGTTTTCTTAGCGTCCCAGGAGAGATTCGAACTCCCGACCGTACGCTTAGAAGGCGTATGCTCTATCCGGCTGAGCTACTGGGACATGGAGCGGGTGAAGAGAATCGAACTCTCGACCAGAGCTTGGAAGGCTCTTGTTTTACCACTAAACTACACCCGCATATGTTATTTTATTTTTCTTCGTTAGCGCTTTTGCCCTATCGACAATATTTATTATATGTATATCCATACATAAAGTCAACACCTTTTTTAAAAGAGGATAATTTTTCTTATCCTCTTTTAAAAACTGCTTGTTCAACTAGTTGTCCGTCTAATGTTTCAAAGCGAACATCTATATGTTTTTCATTCATTTCTAATAAGGCAAATGTCTTTTCTACACGCTGACGTGGTAATAAAATACTTCCTGGATTGATAAATAAAACTCCATCAATAAATTCCGCACCTAATACGTGAGAATGTCCGAAGCATGCAACTTGTGCCCCCACTTCTTCTGCATAGTACGCTAACGTTTGTAAAGTCATTTTCACGTTATGACGATGTCCATGCACAACTAAGAAGCGAATGCCATCTACGTCAGTTACAATTTCATCTTGAAAGTTAGCATAATCACAATTTCCTTTTACAACATGGAAACCTTGCAGTTCTTCATGAGCAGGCGTTAACTCCGAATCACCACAATGAATCATGACATCTACTTTCCCTTCATATTTCTCTTTTAACTGCTGTAATTCCTTCACAGAGCTATGACTATCGCTTACGATTAAAGCTTTCATCAATCTCTCTCCCTCATTCTCCTAAAAACCATTCCGGAATTTTTTCTTCTAACTTACGAAGAGCACGTCCGCGGTGACTAATGGCATTTTTCTCATCTGAACTTAGTTCTGCCATCGCTTTTTTATATTCTTCTACATAAAAGATTGGATCATATCCAAAGCCGTTTTCCCCGCGGCGCTGTTCTAAAATGTACCCTTCACACGTTCCATTCACAATGACCGGTTCTTTATCCGCTTCTGGGAATGCAACTGCTAATGCACAGTAGAAACGCGCTTTACGTTTTTCAAAGTCAATTCCATTTAATTCTTGTAACACTTTATCCATGTTCGCTTGATCGTCTTTCGGCTCTCCTGCAAACCGAGCTGAATACACGCCTGGTTTTCCGTTTAAAGCATCTACGATCAGACCTGAATCATCCGCAATTACGATAGAATCCAACTGTCTACTCAAACTATCTGCTTTTAAGATTGCATTTTCTTCAAACGTTTCACCAGTTTCTTCGACTTCTTCAATATGAGGAAAATCGTGTAATGATTTCACTTCTAAATCAAAGCGCTCAAATAACTCAGCAAACTCACGCACTTTCCCCATATTTTTTGTCGCAACAACAACTTGTTTCATATTTTCCACCTCTACTCTATATGAGATACGATGTCACCTAACGCTTCTTTTTGCATGTCAATTAGTTGGAAAATGCCTTGTTCCGCAGCATCAAGTAGTTCATTTAACTGTGTTCTGCTAAACGTCGCTTCTTCTCCAGTTCCTTGCACTTCGACAAACTGACCTTTTCCAGTCATAATCACGTTCATATCAACGTCCGCTTTAGAATCTTCTGCATAGTTTAAATCTAAAACAACACCTTGCTCTTCCACAATTCCCACTGACGTTGCTGCTAAATAATCTTTTACTGGAATTTTAGATACTTTTTCTGCTTGTAATAACTTCTCAAACGCTAATACCATCGCTACATATGCACCTGTAATAGAAGCTGTTCTCGTTCCACCATCTGCTTGAATAACATCACAGTCAATCCAAACTGTTCTCTCGCCAAGTGCTTCTAAGTCAACTACCGCACGTAATGCTCGTCCAATTAAACGCTGGATTTCCATTGTACGTCCAGTTACTTTCCCTTTACTTGACTCCCTGATTGTACGTTGTTCTGTTGCACGCGGAATCATCGCGTATTCAGCTGTTACCCAGCCCTTTCCTTCCCCGCGCATAAACGGTGGGACACGCTCTTCAATTGTCGCTGAGCAAATTACCTTTGTATCCCCAACTTCAATTAATACTGAGCCTTCTGGGTGTTTTAAATAATTCGTATGAATATGTATATGGCGTAATTCTGTTTTCTCTCTACCATCTACTCGCATAAAAATAACCTCCTCATAACTACTTGTTAGTATAGCCAAACTTAAATGTATGATATGTATACAATAAAAGAAGGGGAACCCAAAAAGCAATTCCCCTTTCTTACTTAAGTATATCAAATTATCCACGATTAAAAACTACCTGTATTCACGTTTTCTGGACGATCTACAGGTTTTATTAACTTTCCGCCCTTTTCATCTATAAGATTTGCTTTACCATTTACCTCAATAGAAACACTTTTTACGCCTTTCTTTTCTGTCAAAGATAAAACTAACGACTTCAATACGTAATTTGAAACCATATTTTTATCTGGGTTTACAAATATATTTTCATTAAAGTTTAATGTAAGATTTCCGTCTTGCAATTTTGGATTCGTAATAAGCTTAACTCCTGGGTTAAAATCATTCAGGAGCGATTGATGAATCGGTCCTTTTACAAGTTCATCTATAATGGTTGCATAATCATTTTCTTTTCCCTCTACAACGCGGCGTGTTACCGGTACATAATATTGCTGCTTATCATTATTTTGCGCCATAAAGTAAAGCGTAACTGGTTTTGTATTTGTTACATCTGCCACTTGTTCATCATCAAAGTTAATACCATTCGCACGACTCACCCCTTCTCCAAGCGGTGTACCCGCGACAGGCATCTTCGCTAACTTTTCACCATTTATCTGAAACTGCACTTGTTTTATTTCTTTAAATTGAGTCAAAGTCCACGCTACTGACTCAACAATTTGACGCTCTTCTTCTTTTGCATAGTTTTTCATTTCTTTAGAGAAATCAATTACTGCTGTCCCATCTTTTTTCAAATCTAGAGTCATCGATGTATTTGCTGGAATGACTGCACGGAACCCATTCGGTAATAAATCAGTTACCGGCCCATCTTTCACAAGGTATTCTAGCGTTTGCTGTATTACTTCATTCGCTTTCGGAGTAGGCATTGCGATTGTTTGCGGTACAACATATCCATTTTTATCAACTAAGTATATTTCTCTATTTATCGTTTGCCCTTGTTTATTTTGAGCCGTCCCTTTCTTTTCACCATCTGTATACGTAACTTTTTTTGGTGGATCAATTTGTTCGGTCGCTTTCTCCTGATTTATGAAGCCGCACCCTGTTAATAAAACAGCACTTACCGTAGCACCAATAACCCATTTAAAAGTGGATTTAGGCATGCCTTCCCCCCCTAAAAACTAAGTTTGTACTATTATGTATACGAGCTATTTCACGTTTTAGAACAAGCTGTTCTTCTTATAAAGTGAAACTTTAATCAGCAGGGTCTTACTGCCCGGCAAATAGCGGGATAAACAAAAAACCCCTAATATCTCAGGGGTTCACTTATATGAATTCTATTATTATTCTTCTAAATGAATATGCTTCACATTTTCAATCGGCTGACCGAACCATTTTGATGCAATTTCTTTAAATAGGCCTATTTTCCCTGTTGTTAAGAAGAGATGATCACTTTGTTCCTCTCCCTCATTCAACATTTTACTATGATATAAAATTGTACTTACTTCACGCGCTGTTTCATCACCAGAACTAATTAGTTGCACTTTATCTCCCATTACCTTTTTAATAACAGGACCTAAAATTGGATAATGTGTACAACCTAAAATAAGTGTATCAATATCGGTATTTTTCAGCGGTTGCAATGTTTCTCTTACAACTTCATACGCCATTTCACTTTCGAAATTCCCACTTTCTACAAGTTCGACGAAAGGCGGACATGCTAAACTTTCTACCATAACACGGTTATTAATAGACTTTAACGCTTCTTCGTATGCACCACTTTTCACCGTTCCAATCGTACCAATAATCCCAACATGATACGTATTTGTCACTTTTAAAGCTGTACGTGATCCTGGGTGAATAACTCCCACTACCGGAATTGGTAATTGTTTCTGCATTTCTTCTAATACAACCGCAGTTGCTGTATTACACGCAATAACTAACATCTTGATATTTAAATCTAGTAAATGCTCCGTCATTTCCCACGTAAATTGACGCACTTCTTCTCGAGAACGTGGACCATAAGGGCAACGCGCTGTATCCCCTAAATATATAATACGCTCTTTCGGCAACTGACGAATTAATTCCTTCGCTACAGTTAAACCACCAACTCCTGAATCGATAACACCGATTGCTCTATTCAACTTCATCACCCGTTTTCTCATTCATCATCTTATTTTATCATTATATTTTACACACTTTAAGTTCGCTCACTTAAACTGCTTCTGTATGAAAATTTTCATTTGTACCTGTATAGACTAGGACCTTTTTTATTTTGCTCCTTTTTTTCATAATTTGCAAGACAGAAAAATAACCGACCTTCTATACGAAAGTCGGTTTCTTCTATATAAAGTGCATATTTACCTCGCTATTTGCCGGGCAGTAAGACCCCCACTAATTAAAGTTTCACTTTATTGCTCCATCTTTTTTTTGGAAAGAAGACATTCCTATTAATAAGAAGAAATGAGCAGAAATTAAAAGGACGATAATTTATTTACAGCCCTTTTTATAGCCTTACCTATTTCCACGCTAGACTGCGGATTTTGCCCTGTAATTAAACGACCATCCACTACAACATGTGGCGTAAAATTAGGAGCGACATAAAACAAAGCCCCTTCTTCTTTCAATTTACTTTCTAGCAAAAATGGAACTCGCTTTTCTAAATGTACAGCTTTTTCTTCATCGTTTGTATAACCTGTTATACGCTTACCGGCAACAAAAAACGAACCATCTTTATTTTTCACACCAACTAAAGAACTTACCCCGTGACAAACAGCCGCTACAATCCGGTTATTGTTATACATATTCTCAATTAAATTTGCTACATATGGATTACCTGGAAAATCTACAATCGCCCCGTGTCCACCACCAAATAATACCGCATCATACTCTGAAGAATGGACAGTTGAAATCACCCTCGTATTTTGCAATAAAGAAGCGACATGCTTAAATTCACGAGGTATGCCATTCGGAATAGATACTCTATCAATCGGCACTCTTCCGCCTTTTATAGAAACAATATCAACATCGAACTTAGCTTTTTTAAATAAAAGATAAGGAGCTGCGAGCTCTTCCAGCCACAAACCAGTCGGGTGTCCATTCATATCATGAGCACTTGTTGAAACTAACAGTATCCTTTTCAACATATCCCCTCCTTATTACCTATTTATGTATGAAACGTTTTTATCATTCATATAGCACGTGAAACAAACAGAAAAATAGCCGACCTTTCATATAAAAGTCGGCTGCTTTCTTATAGTTCGAGCTCTCCCATGCGAAGAAGCTCAACAACTGCTTGTGAACGTCCTTTAACCCCTAGCTTTTGCATTGCGTTTGAGATGTGGTTGCGAACTGTCTTTTCACTTATAAAAAGTTCACCTGCAATTTCTTTCGTTGTTTTATCTTGAACCAGTAATTCAAATACTTCTCTCTCTCTCTTTGTGAGTAAAGGTTTAGATTGATACGCTTTTTCCTTCAACTGGTATAACCCTCCTTGCTTAAGCCAGAGCTGTGTATGTGTAAGTTGGGTGTTTATTTAGTCAAGATATTGTATGAACGAAATGTGCAGGTGGTGAATAAAAATGGGCTTTATTTCCTATGTTATTTTAGACTTTTATACAGTGCGGACACTCTTTTTATCCATTTACTTTCCAGTACGCCATATTTGTTCTAGCAATATACTTACAACTGTACCTACAAATAAACCATTCCCGAATATATATTGCATAACAGACGGCAATGATTGGAGTGCTCCAGACGGTAAAAACATAACGCCGCTGCCAAATAATACTGCAACGCCTAAAATCGTTATATTCCTTTCACTCATCGGCACTTGTTTTATATTATTAAATCCAATTCCAATTAACTGTACGAACGAAGCCATTAACACTGCAGATGCGACAGCGGATGGCAACGATGCTAAGTAACGAATAATACTCGGAAACAGCGACATTACGACTAGTAATATGCATGCTAGTAAGAACGATCGTATATACTTTTGTTTTGTTAAACGTATAAATCCCGCTGTCGCCGGTAGCGGCACGACACCTACAGTTGAAAATACGGAAGAAATGATATGTGAAATCCCTCCAACCCACGTACCATCCTTCAACTGTTTTTGTTCAATAGTCGCTTTATGAATCGTAGCTTGATTAATCGCTATAATAGCTGCCACTGTATTTGAAACTAAAATACATACCATAACGAAACTCGATACAGCCATCCCTGTATTCCACTTCGGAAGACCCCAAGCAAATATTTGTGGAAGTTGCACAAAATGAGTTACTTGAGATGGGATTGTCACTTTCCCTGCAATGAGAAAAATAATCCACCCACTAATTAATCCTATTAAAACGGCATAACTTTTAACGAAACCTTTTCCAAAATTAGATAGTATAATAACGAACAGAAATATACCAAACGCGATTATTGCTGTAAATCCATCAATTTGAGAAATAGTAGCTGTAATTCCTAGCATTCCTTTTAAAAATACACCACTTAATTGTAAACATAATAAAAGTAAAAACGTCCCTGTCACAACCGGCGTAAATAAAAATAAAATACGTCCAATAAAACCAGTTACTCCTAATCCTATTAAAATAACACCGGAAATGATCATTCCTAATTCCAAAATTTGCAGTGTACTATGTAATTGATCCTGTCCGGCCGTTGCATAAGCAAGTACGGTAAATACACCAACCCAAGATCCAGCTGGCCCATCCGCAATTGGTAGTCTATGTCCAATCCATCCTTGTAAAAAAGAAGATATACCAACTACAAAAAACGTACGCTGCATTAAATAAAATATTTCTTCCGTCGTAAGATGAAATAACCCACCAACGACAATTGGTAGTGCGATTGAATTCGCTAATAAAAATATAAACCATTGCAAAGTTCCCATAATATGATTTTGGTTATGTTGATTGTCCAAATTTTTCATCCCTTCTAGCTTTCCTATACGAAATATATTGTAAGAATAAAAAAGAAGAGTTCTATATTCTCAATTAGAACCCTCCTCAAATTATTTAAACGATTCTTCTACACAAGATTATTTAATTCCACCTCATTTAAACTTCCAACAACAATATCCCCTTTATACACGACTAAACGCTTTTCTGTTTGACACGCTACCGCTTCAGCAGTACATGTTGCATTCGTTAAAACAAAGCTCGCTTCATCTCCTACATTTGGCCAAGCTCGTTTCCCTTCCTTGTTTAACGTTTCTTTTCCTCCCGTAATAAAGCGAAGTGCTTTTCCTAAAGACCTTTCGTCACTCCACCCAAAACGCTCTGCTAATCGATTTGCCTTTTGAAGCATATCGCCAGTTCCAAACGGCGACCAATGATCTGTAATACTATCATTTCCTAATGAAACTTTAACACCTTTTTTATCTAATAATGGAATTGGAATTACTTGTTTACCAATTGGCACCGTTGAAGTAATATCAATATTTAAAGCTGCTAGTCTTTCTGCCACTTCTTCAGCTTCTTTATCAGTAACACCACCAAGTCCAAGCGCATGACTAATTGTTACACGACCTTGCCACCCTGCTTCTTCTGTTAAGCTTGCCAACCTCTTCATCGTAAACGTTCCTAGATTATTCGCATCATGCAAATGAATATCAACATCTGCATTAAATTCTACTGCGATATCCATAATCGTATGTAATGATTTTTCGATATCATTATCCACTGTAGCTGGATCCACTCCACCGACTAGATTCGCACCCATACGCATCGCATCTTTCACAAGTTGTACAGAATTACTGCGCAATAATCCATGTTGCGGAAAAGCAACGATTCTACCAGACATCCGATTTTTATATGTTTCTAATGCAGCTAACGTCGCCTCCAAATTATGAAGTCCAATAATTGGATCAACATTACAATGCGTTCTAATATTCGTTGTACCATTTCGAAGTAGTAACTCTAGCATATTTTCCGCCCTGTCTTGAGCAGTTATTACTTGCTTTGGCAAAATCTTCTCTTCCTCATTAAAACGTGTAAAAATACTGTCTGCTGGCATACAAGCTTTCCAAGGCCCACTATAATATGTTTTATCAATATGAATATGCATCTCTTCGAAAGACGGCAAAATTAATAAGCGATTCACATCAAGAGTTACTATCCCTTCCTCTTGAACAATCCCTTCTATAATTTTTTTAATTCGTCCATCTTCAATGAGTAAACTACATAATTCTGTTTCTGTTCGTGAAATTGCCCCTTCTTCATATGTATACCTTGATTCAAGCATTACATTAGTCAACCAATATACTGTCATTTCTATTTCCCCACCCTTTATTAAAAATCGCCTCATACCTCTTACTATAAGTTTAATATCCGCTGAAAATTAAGACAATTAATATGATCGTTTCTCTAAAAAAATGTAATACAACCTCATAGTCTTCTCATAAATTTCCATATAGAATAGAAGTATATAGCTTCATATAAAAAAGGAGTTGATCGTTATATGTCAAAAAAATTATGTAAATCCGAAACTGATAAAATGCTATTTGGTATATGTGGTGGTTTAGGAGAATATTTTGATATTAGTTCTACTCTCATTCGTATCCTTTGGGTCATTGCTATTTTATGTTTTGGAACGGGATTTTTAGTTTACTTTATTTGTTTATTACTTATGCCACGTTCGTACTAATGGCATCACTTCCTATACTTAAGAAGAGCATATAAAAAATCACCTATAGAATTCTATAGGTGATTTTTTCATGAAGAGTATTTCATCGTTAAATGTAATACAGCCACTTCATCGTCTTCATTTTTATAGCTATGTTTCTTATTCGCTTCAAATTGAATGGAGTCAAACTCGTTTAATTCGTATACATCATTCTCCACTTGAATGGATACTTTCCCTTTCATTACCGTTACAAGCTCAATAGCACCTTCATGATGAGCTTCCGGTTCATATATACTATTCGCTCTTAAACAAGCACGGTGCATTTCCATCCCTGTTTCTTTCGTGTAACGGAACATCGTTTCTAAATGCCATGCTTGTCCTACATCTACTGCAAATCCTTCTCCGCAGCGCGCAACAGCTACAGGTTCTCCAACAACCATTAATCTCGATAAAGGTATCGATAACCCTTTCGTTATTTTCCAAATGACAGCTAACGTTGGATTCGTTTCACCTCTCTCAATTTTCCCTAATGTTAATTTACTAACTCCTGTTTTTTGGGCTAATTCTTCTAAACTTAATTTTTGTTCATTTCGAATTTGTCTTAATAGCTGACCTACTTGCTGAATGACTTCTTTCGTTTGCATATCTTCATGTTCTTTCATCTATAAAACCACCTCAAAGTATAAAATAGTTTACTTTTATTATCTTAAAGTATATTATACTATACATAATTATTTATTTCCAAAAGGAGTGTTATATTTCATGCGTGCAATATTATTAGGCCTCTTATCATCAGCCTTTTTTTCTGCAACTTTTATTATTAATAGAGCAATGAATGTATCTGGAACGAGCTGGGCTTGGACAGCTTACTTCCGCTTTTTATTCGCTCTCCCTATTTTATTCCTTATCGTTTTATTTCGCAAAAACTTAGGTGGGTTATGGGCAGAGTTAAAAAAACATCCATTCGCATGGATCGGATGGGGTTCCGTTGCAGGGATTGGTTTCTATTCTTTATTAAGTTTCGCAGCTGTCTTCTCTCCGGCTTGGCTCGTTGCCGGAACTTGGCAAGTTACGATATTAGCAGGTTTACTTTTATCACCACTATTTTTCGTAAAAATAGAAACGAAGTCAGGTACAAAACTTGTACGCGGAAAAATTCCGCTTCGTAGTTTATATGTAGCATTATTTATTTTACTAGGTGTAATTTGTATGCAAACAACTGCAGCTGGACACATTACAATAACTCAGTTCATTTCAGGGTTTTTACCTGTCGTATTAGCTGCTTTTTTATATCCGTTCGGCAACCGAAAAATGATGGAACTTGTGGGGGGACGTCTTGATACATTCCAGCGTGTATTAGGAATGGCAATAGGCAGTCTTCCTATTACAATTTTACTTGGTATATACGGATTTTCTACTACTGGTATTCCAACATCCAGCCAAATGCTGCAAGGATTTTTGTTAGCTTTATGTTCCGGCGTCATTGCGACGATGACATTTTTCTTTGCCACTGACTTAGCAAAAGACAACCTCGCTTTACTTGGTGCCGTTGAAGCAACACAAGCTGGAACGATGGTCTTTACAGTACTTGGTGAAATTGTGTTCTTGAACGGTTCATTCCCTGGTGGCCTTTCCCTATTTGGAATGATTATTATTATGTTAGGAATGGTTGCAAATAGTATTTTAAACCGTTCTGTTCCAGTCATTAAACAGAAAAAGTCAGCATAACAAAAGATATGGTTCTTCTTCATAGAACCATATCTTTTTTATTGTCCCCCTATTTCGCCTTATCAGAATAGTATTTCATTGGCTGTTTATACGAAAACCTATGTTATAATACGTTTCATGCGCATTAATAGGAGGTAAATTATGTTAAAAAAAGCAATCGCTGAATTTATTGGTACATTTGTACTTGTATTATTCGGAACTGGAGTAGCTGTCACTGGCGGCGGAATTGAAGGAATTGGAACATTAGGAATCGCTATGGCTTTCGGTCTATCTATTGTAGCTATGGCATATAGCATTGGAACAATTTCTGGATGTCACATTAACCCAGCAGTATCGGTAGCTATGTTCATTAACAAAAGAATGAACGCTATGGAACTTTGTTATTATGTATTAGCTCAAATTTTAGGTGGTTTATTAGGAACTGCAACGTTAGTAACGATTTTACGCTCTGCTAAAACACCTTTAGATAATTTAGGACAAAATGGTTTCGGAACTCTTGGTTTATCTGGAGCATTTTTAGTTGAGTTCGTTTTAACTTTCGTATTTATTTTAGTTATCATGGCTGTAACAGGTAAAAAAGGAAGTTCTTCTTTAGCGGGACTAGTAATTGGTTTCACATTAGTTTTAATTCACTTATTAGGAATTCCTTTAACTGGAACATCTGTTAACCCTGCTCGTAGTATCGCACCAGCTTTATTTGTTGGTGGAGAAGCACTTTCTCAACTATGGGTATTCATCGTAGCACCAATTCTTGGTGGTATCGTAGCAGCTATCGTAGGTAAATTCATTTTAAATACTGAAAAATAGAATTTTCAATATTTCTGAATAAAAAAAGGCGAGCCCTCATTATGAGGAAGCTCGCTTTTTTATTCTTTTATTTTAGACTTTAAATTTGTAACTAATTGCTCTACCGTTACATTTGCAAGTACGTTTTCCATCGCTTCTTGCGCTTGCATTAAAATAATTTCTAATACTGATTGAATATTAGCTCCTACTGGACATTCAATGTTGGGATTTTCATGGAAGGAAAATAGATGTCCTTCTTCTACAACTTCCACTGCTTTATATACATCAAGTAATGTAATTTCTTCTAAATCACGAGCAAGTGTCGTACCACCTTTACCGGCTTGTACATCAACAAGTCCTGCTCTCTTCAACATTCCTGTAATGCGACGAATCACAACTGGATTTGTATTCACACTACCAGCAATCCATTCAGAGGTACAGCGAGAGTTTCGATCTATCGCAAGTAAAGTCAACATATGAACACCTACTGTAAAACGACTACTAATTCCCATCTGCACACCCTCCTTTGTATTCATTCTATTAAAAGACAACTCTTACTATTATATACTATTTTTAATTTATACATAAAGAAAAAGCATGATTTCAATAGAAAATCATGCTTTTCTCTCATTATTGACGCTTAATAAATTTTGCTAAATCTTTAAATTTCACTTTGTCTGAGTAATTCATTACACCATTTACATAGATACGACTTGTAACAGCGTTTAATATACCAATCGTCGCCAATAAGACTACTAATGTTATCGTAATTTCTAACATGCCTGCTTCACCGGCTACAATACGTGAGAAGGTAACCATCGGTGTAAAGAACGGAACGTAAGAACTTACAACAACGATAGTACTATTCGGATCACTTAATGATTTAATACTAATGAAGAATGCAGCCATAATTAAAATCATTATCGGGAAAGATACAGCTTGTAAATCCTCCGTCTTAGAAACAACAGCGCCAGCTGCAGCGTACATCATCGCATAAAGTAAATATCCCGTAATGAAATAAACAAGGAACATACTTATAACTTTTGCATCTAATTTTGTAAAGTCAATTGGAATTCCAAATAATGAGGCGTTTTCTAAATCGACCCACCCTAACAAATAAGGAATAAGATAACCGCACGCTAATATGACCAGTTGTAATAAAGCTGTTGAAACAACTGCTAATATTTTCGCATACATCATCGTAAGCGGTTTTACTTTCGGCAGCATGACTTCCATTACACGTGACGCCTTTTCTGATGCAATATTCATTGCAATTGTATTTCCGAACGCGACAATAAACATATATAAAGCAAATGTAAAGAAATAGGCAATTCCGAAAGAAGAAGAGCGATCTTTTATTGCTTCTTGTTTCACTGAAATTTCAGTTTGCAATTGCTGTGCAATTTTTGGTGAAACATTATGCTTTGCAATTGTCACCATTGTATATTGTTGTTTGAAATAACTTGCCATGATTGCAGAAGTTGCTTGGCTAGGAAATCCATTATACATATACGTAACCTCTGGAGCTCCATTCTTTTCTATTACATGAAACAAGCCATCCAGCTCACCGTCTTCTACTTGTTTATGCAGTTTATCAAAATCTGCTTTTGAACCAACCGTTATTTTTGCTGATGGTAATAGCTTAGTTAACTCTTCTTTTTGTACGTTGTATGTGGAACTTTCTGTTACAACTGCAATTTTATCTTTATCCTTACTTTTATCATTCCCTGAAGTAAAATGATTAAATGCAAAAATCCCAAATACAACTAAAAATAATATAGCACTCGTAATTAATGATTTTTTAGATAAAAACGCTTCTCTAAAATAAAATGAAAATACATGAGAAAATTTACGCATCGTTATTTCGCCCTCTCTACAAAGATTTCATTTAACGTCGGCTCTAACATTTTAAATTGGCGCAAGGTAACACCTTGTTCTTGCAATTGTTGTAAAATCTTTAGAGCTTCTGCATCGTCTTGTACTTTTATATAAAGAAGGCCTTGTTGTTTTTCATATGAAACATGTATAGCTTCTAATCCCTTTTCATTCTCTGCTGTATCTTCAATCGTTAAATTACGGAAACCATATTCTTTCTTAATATCACTTAACTGTCCTTTGACAACTGCTTCGCCTTTTTTCAAAATACATACATGTTGGCAAAAAGCTTCTACTTGTTCCATACGATGACTGGATAAAATAATTGTCTTCCCGCTCTGTACTTGTTCTTCAATAATGCTAGCTAACATCCCAGCATTGACTGGGTCAAGTCCGCTAAACGGTTCATCTAAGATGAGAAGTTCAGGATTATGAAGAAGAGCAGCAATTAATTGAATTTTTTGCTGATTCCCTTTTGAAAGCTCTCCTGCCGTTTTAAATTTGTATTCTGGAATTGCTAATCGCTCTAACCAGTGGTCAATGGCAAGATCTACTTCTTTTTTCGTCATTCCTTCTAATCTACCAAAATATCGTAGCTGGTCTATTACTCTACTTTTTGTATATAAACCTCTTTCTTCTGGTAAATAACCAATCGTTACCCCACTAGTCCCAAATGATTTTCCATCCCATGTAATAGAGCCTTCATTAGGCGTTAATAATCCGAGAAGCATTTTGATTGTAGTTGTTTTCCCTGCACCATTTCGTCCAAGTAATCCTAGCACTTCACCTTTTGGTAACGAAATTTGCAAACCGTTAACTGCTTTTGATTCCCCAAATAGTTTCGTTAAGTTTTGAATTTGTAAACTCAAAGTATAAAGCCTCCCCTTTATTATCATTCGTACTCTCTTTCAAAGATTATGTTTATTTAGGATAAAATATAGCACTACGCTTCATCCTCTTATATATAACATTACCTTTAATCCATCATTTGTTCTATTTAGTTAAAATTGTAAATAATAAAGGTTTATTTGTCAATTATAATTGTCATTACGACAATAAAACCTGTCAAAATGACTATCATTATTTTGCTCATCTTTCTAATATAGGACACACTACTATATATACAAAAGACAATATGCAAATGTTCATAAAAAATTTTTATATTTTAATATATAATATAAGATGATTTTCTAACATCAAGGAGGATACATATGAAGATGAAGAGGGGCATTACCACTTTATTATCTGTAGCGGTTCTATCTACATCGCTTGTAGCATGTTCAGGAACGACAGAGAAAACAGCGGCCAAAGAAGAAAAAGTAAAATTAACAGAACAGCAATTAATGGCTGATTTATGGTATCAAACAGCTGGCGAAACGAAAGCACTTTACTACCAAGGGTACAATATCGGTCAATTGAAGCTGGATGCAGCTCTTGCAAAAGGGACAGCAAAAAAACCTGCTATCGTACTTGATTTAGATGAAACTGTTTTAGACAACAGTCCTCATCAAGCAATGAGTGTAAAGACAGGAAAAGGCTATCCTTACAAATGGGATGATTGGATTAATAAGGCTGAAGCTGAAGCCCTTCCAGGCGCAATTGATTTCTTAAAATATACAGAGTCTAAAGGTGTAGATATTTACTACATCTCAAATCGTAAAACGAACCAACTAGATGCAACTATTAAAAATCTTGAGCGCGTAGGTGCTCCTCAAGCAACGAAAGAACATATATTATTACAAGATCCGAAAGAAAAAGGGAAAGAGAAACGCCGTGAACTCGTTTCTCAAACACATGATATTGTCTTATTCTTCGGTGATAACTTATCTGATTTCACTGGTTTTGATGGTAAATCGGTAAAAGATCGCAATCAAACAGTTGCAGATTCAAAAGCACAATTTGGTGAGAAATTCATCATTTTCCCTAATCCAATGTACGGTGATTGGGAAGGCGCTTTGTATGACTATGATTTCAAAAAATCAGATACGGAAAAAGATAAAGTCCGTCGTGACAACTTAAAATCATTTGAAGCAAAATAAAAGAGGATGGCATTTGCCATCCTCTTTCTTTATTGCATATTTCTCGTTAAAGGTAAAATAAACACTTCTACACGTCTATTTTTTGCTTTTCCTTCCGGTGTATCATTTTGTGCAATCGAACGGTATTCTCCATAACCAATTGCACTAAATTTTCCTGGTTGCAAATCTTTATTTTGAAGTAATACCTGCATAAAATTAACGGCACGCTGTGTACTTAACTCCCAGTTTGATGCAAACTGAGCATTTGCGATAGGAACAGTATCTGTATGACCAGATACTGTAATCTCACGAGGTGATGCGGAAACAAGCAGGTTAGACATCTCTTTTGCAATCCCTAACGATTCTAATTTCACATCTGCTTTCCCCGAGTCGAATAGTACATTTTCTAATATTGTTACCATTAATCCTTTTTCAGTTAAATCGGTTTTAAAAGAAGACGATAATTGCTTTTCCTCAATATATTTATCAATACCTTTTTGTACCGCTTTTAATTCATTCATTTCTTGCTGCTTTACTTCAGCCTCAGCATTCTTTTTAATCTGCTCAGATTCTAAACTATTTGCTGACAACTCTTTCTCTTCATTCGGCTTCTGGTCACTTAAAAACTCTTTATTTCCTGTTCCACCTGCTAGTTCACTCCGAAAAGCTACTGCCATCTGTTTAAACTTCGCAGCATCTATACTACTCATTGCGAATAATACGATGAATAATGCAAATAACAACGTTAACATATCAGAATACGGAATTAACCACGTTTCATCGATATGCTCATCATGTTTTTTCTTTTTACCTCTTCTATTTTTTTTACTCCGCATTTTTTTCTGCTCCTATTTCTAGCTTTTTACGCTCAGTTGCAGAAAGTGCACCTAAAATACGGTTCTTCATAATAAACGGATATGTACCTTCTTGTAACATTAATAAACAATCAATAATTAAACGTTTTTTCTCGATTTCAGCTGCAGATTTTTGCTTTAACTTATTTGCAAATGGATGCCATAGTACATAACCTGAAAAAATACCAAAAATCGTTGCAATAAACGCACCTGAAATAGCATGTCCTAACTTGTCAATATCAGTTAAATTACCAAGCGCAGCTACAAGACCAATAACAGCACCTAAAACCCCTAATGTCGGTGCATACGTACCAGCTTGTGAAAAAATCGCCGCTCCTTTTGCATGCCTTTCTTCAATTGCTTCTAATTCAGCTTCTAAAATCTGCTCTAAATCTTCTGCGGATACGCCATCAATCACAAATTTCATACCACGTAAAAGAAATTCATCTTGAATTTTGTCTAATTGTTGCTCTAAAGACAAAATACCGTATTTTCTACTTTCAGATGTCCAATGAACAAATAATTCTAGCAACTGTTCGTAACTTAAATCCTTTTTATTTGAACCAAAAAGAACTTTAAATAATTTTGGAACCCTTTTTAGTTGATTCATCGGAAATGCAATACAAACTGCGGCAAATGTACCGATGAAAATAATTAATGCTGCGGCAGGATTCAATAAGGCTGTTACGTCAGCGCCCTTGACGACCATCCCTACTACTACCGCTACAAATCCTAAAATGAGTCCAATAATTGTTGCAAAATCCATTCTCATTCACTCCTAGTCTATACAAGAAGTTCTTTATTCTCGATAATCGCTACATCTTCTTATGTATATATATTACATAAAAAATTCAATTCATGAAAGATAAGAAATGAATTATATGAAAAAATACTACAATTTCACACATTTTCTGACATTTTCTTTGCATTTTCATTACGTTACGGCTCTTATATTTCTTTTTCAACAAACTAAACTTATAATAAAAACAATACATATTTTATTAAGAAAGGACTGTGATTACAAGGCATCATGAAAAAAATAATAATTATTTCTGCCGCTACTATTGTAATCGGTATCACATCTTTCGCTTATTTCAGTTCTGAATCACCATTACAAAATGGGGCGAAAGCTGTCGAAAGTCAAAAACATAGTAATCATCCAAAAGAAGAGATTCCTGCTTTTCCAAAAGCTGATCATAATGAAAAAAAACTAGATGATAATTTTTCCGTTGTAACAAATCCGGATTCTGCTCTTGTATTAGTCAATAAACATCGTAAATTACCAGATGGGTATATTCCAGAAGATTTAAAGAAACCGAACGTACCATTTACTAGTCCAAAAGATAAAGAGAAAACATTACTTCGTAAAGATGCTGCAGATGCGCTTGAGAAAATGTTCCAAGCAGCGAAAAACGAGGGGATAGAACTTACAGCAGTTTCAGGTTACCGTTCTTACAAACGTCAACAGTCATTACATAATACCTATATTAAGCGCCAAGGAAAAACTGAGGCTAATTCGGTAAGTGCAATTCCAGGAACAAGTGAGCATCAAACTGGTCTAGCAATGGATATTAGCTCAAAATCTGCTAAATTCCAATTAGAACCAATCTTTGGCGAGACAACAGAAGGGAAATGGGTTGCAAAACACGCCCATGAGTTTGGATTTGTCATTCGTTATTTAGAAGATAAAACAGAAACAACAGAGTACGCATACGAACCATGGCACTTACGCTACGTTGGTAATCCATATGCCACATACATATATAAACACCATCTAACATTAGAAGAGGCAATGAAGGATAAAAAATAAGAGAGCGATTCGCTCTCTTATTTTTGTATTCTCTTCTATTATTTTAGTAATTTCATCTTCCATTCTTCAGGCCATGGCTCGCCTCTTCCTGTTTTTTTCGATGCTTGTACCATCATACCGCGTCCAACTAAACAAACTTCCCCTTCTGCATTTTTGACCATATAGTGCAAATCTAAAGAAGAATTCCCAACTGTTTCTGCCTTTACATATACTTTCAACTGCTCATCAAAATATATTTGTTTGATGAAATTACATTGTAAATCTGCAACAACGATCATCGTTTCTGATGATTCATTTGTCCATTCTTGCATAAATCCAAGTTCTTTAAACAATGCGATACGTGCTTCTTCAAAATATGTAAAAGCAATGACATTATTTACATGTCCAAACATATCTACTTCACCGAAACGAACTTTTACAGGATTGTAAAACGAAAAACCACTTTCCCATTTCTTAAAGTCTTCAATATAAGAAATTCTCTTCATCGTTTTCTCTCCTTTTCAATTACTAATATACAGAATAAACTGAAAAATAATCTTATAAATATTGCCCCTTCAAATGAAGAGGCATATTTATTAATAGTTATTATCGCTACCAAAGAAATCTTTGAACGATTGAATTGTTGTATCACGGTTTAATGCTGCGATTGAAGTTGTTAATGGAATACCTTTCGGACATGATTGCACACAGTTTTGAGAGTTACCACAGTTTGCAAGCCCTCCATCTCCCATAATTGCACGTAAGCGATCTGCTTTGTGCATTTCACCTGTTGGATGCGAGTTGAATAAACGAGCTTGTGATAACGGTGCTGGTCCAATAAAGTCAGATTTACTGTTTACGTTTGGACATGATTCTAAGCAAACACCACATGTCATACATTTTGAAAGCTCATAAGCCCATTGACGTTTCTTCTCCGGCATTCTTGGTCCTGGACCTAGGTCATACGTACCATCGATTGGAATCCAAGCCTTAACGCGTTTTAATGCGTTAAACATACGACTACGGTCAACTTGTAAATCACGTACAACCGGGAATGTCTTCATCGGTTTTAAGCGAATTGGCTGTTCTAATTGATCAATAAGCGCTGTACATGATTGACGTGGTTTTCCGTTAATAACCATCGAGCAAGCGCCACATACTTCCTCTAAACAGTTCATATCCCATGCAATCGGAGTTGTTTGGTTCCCTTTTGAATCAACAGGATTACGGCGAATTTCCATAAGTGCCGAAATAATATTCATATTTGGACGATATGGAATTTCAAACTCTTGGTCAAACTCTTGTGCATCTGGTCCATCTTGTCTCGTAATGATGAGGCGGATTGTTTTCTCAGACATGTTGCTTATCCCCCTTCTCTTCACCCTTAGCAGCTACATCATGTTTTGAAGAATAGTCACGTTTACGTGGTTTAATTAATGAAACATCCACTTCTTCGTAATGGAATGCTGGTGCATTTCCTTCTCCCTCAAATTTTGCCATTGTAGTTTTTAAGAAGTTTGCATCATCACGATTTGGGAATTCCGGTTTGTAATGCGCTCCGCGGCTTTCATTACGGTTATATGCCCCAATTGTAATAACACGAGCTAGCTCAAACATATTTGCAAGTTGACGTGTAAATGAAGCACCCTGGTTACTCCATCTTGCTGTATCGTTAATGTTAATGCGTTTGTAACGCGCCATTAACTCTTCAATTTTTGCATCTGTTTCTAATAACTTTTTATTTTCACGAACTACTGTAACGTTATCTGTCATCCATTCTCCCAGCTCTTTGTGAAGAACATATGCATTTTCGTTACCATCAAGCGTTAAAATATTGTTAAATTTCTCTGTTTCGATTAATTCATTTTGCTCATATACACTAGAAGAAACAGCATCAGATGATTTAGAAAGACCTTTCATATACTCAATTGCGTTCGGTCCTGCTACCATACCACCGTAAATTGCTGATAATAGTGAGTTCGCACCAAGGCGGTTACCACCGTGCATAGAATAATCGCACTCACCTGCTGCAAATAAACCTGGAATGCTTGTCATTTGCTTATAATCAACCCATAGCCCGCCCATTGAATAGTGAACCGCTGGGAAGATTTTCATTGGTAGTTTACGAGGATCATCTCCTGTAAACTTCTCATAGATTTCAATAATTCCACCAAGTTTAATATCTAGTTCTTTCGGATCTTTATGAGAAAGATCTAGGTACACCATGTTTTCACCGTTAATACCTAGTTTTTGCTCTACGCAAACATCAAAGATTTCACGCGTTGCAATATCACGAGGTACAAGGTTTCCGTAAGCAGGATATTTCTCTTCTAAGAAGTACCATGGCTTACCATCTTTATATGTCCAAACACGCCCACCTTCACCACGTGCAGATTCACTCATAAGACGTAACTTATCGTCTCCAGGAATTGCCGTTGGATGGATTTGAATAAACTCACCGTTCGCATAATATGCACCTTGTTGATATACAGCAGACGCTGCTGTACCTGTATTGATAATAGAGTTAGTTGATTTTCCAAAGATGATACCAGGGCCCCCTGTTGCCATAATCACGGCATCAGCTTGGAAACTTTTAATCTCCATAGTTTGTAAGTCTTGTGCAACGATTCCTCGGCACACACCTTCATCATCAACAACAGCTCGTAAGAAATCCCAACCTTCATATTTCGTTACAAGTCCTGCTACTTCGTGACGACGTACTTGCTCATCTAATGCGTATAGTAATTGCTGTCCAGTTGTTGCACCAGCAAATGCTGTACGGTGATGTTGTGTTCCACCAAAACGACGGAAATCAAGAAGTCCTTCTTCCGTACGGTTGAACATAACACCCATACGGTCCATTAAATGAATAATACCAGGTGCTGCTTCACACATTGCTTTAACTGGTGGTTGGTTCGCTAAGAAATCCCCACCATAAATTGTATCGTCAAAGTGGATCCATGGAGAATCCCCTTCACCTTTCGTATTTACGGCACCGTTAATTCCGCCCTGAGCACATACAGAATGTGAACGTTTTACTGGTACTAATGAAAACAGTTCAACATTTACTCCTGCTTCTGCCGCTTTAATCGTTGCCATTAAGCCAGCCAAGCCACCGCCGACTACTATAAGTTTCCCTTTCATGCTCTCCCACTCCTTACTGGTTTGCTAGCTGTGGATCGATGAACGCTAATAATGCACTCACACCTACATAAGATAGACCTAAGAAAATAGCTAATGTTACATAAGTAGAGATTCTTTGTGAACGTGGAGACACTGTAATTCCCCAGCTAATGCAGAATGTCCATAGTCCATTTGCAAAGTGGAAAATTGTTGAAACAACACCAACTAAATAGAATGCAAACATAGCTGGATTGTTTAAAATATCTGCCATCATATCGTAGTTTACCTCTTTACCTAACATTGCTTGAATACGAGTTTCCCAGACATGCCAAGAAATGAAGATCAGCGTAACGATACCTGAAATTCGTTGGAAGACGAACATCCAGTTACGGAAATAACCGTAAGATACCGCATTGTTCTTAGCTGTAAATGCAATATATAAGCCATATATAGCATGGTACAGTATAGGTAAAAAGATGATGAAAATTTCTAGCGCATACCGGAATGGAAGGAGCTCCATAAAGCCTGCAGCTTTGTTAAAAGCCTCTGCTCCTCTTGTTGCAAAGTTGTTTACAATTAGATGTTGCGTCAAAAAGACACCAACCGGGATGACCCCCATTAATGAGTGCCACTTACGAAACGTATACTCGCGGCCTTTCATGTCCCCATTACCCCCTTGAATGTTTGACTGCTGTTTTCAGATTAATTTACAACAATAATGTTTTTTCACTATTGGCATAAGAAAAACTGAAAAAATTATTCGAAATATTTCAGCATAATTTGATACCAAGTTCATTTTACTCCTATTTTTGTCGAAGCGTCAAGAAAACGTATACATAATTTGCATATAATTTGCCAATTCTTTTTTTCTTCTTATATATTCAGATTTTCCTAAAGAAAAATCTGTTTTTATAAATGAGAAATGTTATATAATAAGCCCTATAGAAAGAGGGGAATATTGTGAGCAAAAATACAATCGATATAACATCTTTAGAAGATGTTTCATTGAACGCCTTCGCTTATGAATTGCTACGTGAAGAATTACTACCTGATTTAATTGGTAACGATTTAGATGGTATTTTATACTGGTCCGGTAGAAACCTTGCAAGAAAATATCCGCTAGAAACAATTGAAGAAGTCATTCAGTTCTTTGAAAAAGCTGGTTGGGGCACTTTAAGTATTATTGAGCATAAACGTCGTGAAATGCAGTTCCAACTTAAAGGCACTCTCATTGCTGAACGTCAAAAACAAAACAGACATTCTTCTTATCAATTAGAAGCTGGATTCATTGCTGAGCAAATTCAGAAGCAACGAAACGTCGTAGCAGAGTCATACGAAGAAAAGAAAAAACGTTCAGACTCTATTACATTTCTTGTGAAATGGGATATAAAAGATCTCATTGAAGTGTAGCCTTACCTACAGTCAACTAGACATATAAGTTTAGTTGACTTTTTTGTATTTTCATTCAGATGCGTTTATTTTAAATCTTCAGAAATTATACCAAAAAACAGAAGACGTTGTAAACTACAACGTCTTCTTATCTGTTAAATACGTATAAATTGTTTCTGCGACATTTTTCGGCATACCCGCTTCGACAAATTCTGCTACAGAAGCTTCTTTCATCTTCTTTAATGAACCAAAATGTTTTAACAATACCTTTTTCCGTTTATCACCGATTCCTGGAATATCGTCCAGTGCTGATTGAATGACAGATTTCCCGTGTAATTGACGATGGAATGTAATCGCAAATCGATGCACTTCATCTTGAATGCGCTGCAATAAATAAAATTCTTGGCTATTCCTCTCAAGTATCACCGGTTCAGGTGGATCCCCAATAATTAAATGGGATGTTTTATGTTTGTCATCTTTTACAAGGCCTGCCATCGGAATATATAACCCAAGCTCATTTTCTAGAACATCACTTACAGCTGCCAGATGACCTTTTCCCCCGTCAATAATGATTAAATCTGTTAATGGTAAATTCTCTTTAAGCGCCCTTGTATAACGGCGCCTCACAACTTCTCTCATAGACTCATAATCATCTGGTCCTTGAACCGTTTTAATTTTATATTTCCTGTACTCTTTCTTCGCTGGTTTCCCATCGATAAAAGCAATCATTGCAGAAACGGGATTTGTTCCTTGAATATTTGAGTTATCAAACGCTTCAATACGATACGGTGTTTCAATCCCGAGCTGCTTTCCTAACTGATCTACAGCTTTAATCGTTCGCTCTTCATCACGTTCAATTAAGTAGAATTTCTCTTCAAGTGCAATTTTCGCATTTTTATTTGCTAATTCTACAAGATCTTTTTTCTTACCACGTTTCGGCTGCGTCGCTTCAACTTCTAAAAAGCGCTCTACTAATTCTGAGTCTATACTTCCTGGAACAACAATTTCTTTCGGTTTAAAATGACTGCTGTTTTCATAAAATTGACCGATAAACGTTAAAAACCCCTCTTCTGGTTCATCATAGATTGGAAACATAGAAACATCACGTTCAATTAGCTTTCCTTTTCGAACGAAGAAAACTTGAACGCACATCCATCCTTTATCAACTGCATATCCAAATACATCACGGTCCACTAAGTCACTCATAATCATCTTTTGTTTTTCCATAATTGCATCTATATGAGCAATTTGATCTCGCAATTCTTTCGCACGTTCAAATTCTAGTTTCTCTGAAGCCTCATACATCTTTATTTCTAATTCTGAACGAATTTCTTTATGTCCACCATTTAAAAACTTAATAATTTCATCCACAATTTCTTTATTTTGTTCTTCCGTCACTTCTTTCACACAAGGTGCTAAACATTGGCCCATATGATAATATAAACACACTTTATCGGGCATGTTTGAGCATTTGCGAAGCGGATACATGCGATCTAATAGTTTTTTCGTTTCATGAGCTGATTGTGCATTCGGATAAGGGCCAAAATACTTTCCTTTATCCTTTTTTACGTTACGCGTAATGAGTAAGCGCGGCTGTTTTTCAGCGGTAATTTTAATAAAAGGATATGTTTTATCATCTTTTAATTGAATATTATATTTTGGATCATACTTTTTTATTAAATTTAACTCTAAAATAAGAGCCTCCAAATTTGAAGAGGTTACGATATATTCAAAATCTACAATTTCTCCTACAAGCCGAAGTGTTTTCCCATCATGCGAACCAGTAAAGTACGAGCGCACACGATTTTTTAACACTTTTGCCTTCCCGACATATATAACCGTTCCTTGCTTATCTTTCATTAAATAACAACCAGGTTGATCTGGTAAAATAGCCAATTTCTCTTTCAAATGTTCGTGCACTCGCCTACCTCCATTTCTACATGCTTATCATTGCAAATTCAAAATAAAAACATACAATGACAAAACACCCAACATACGTTCTTTTATTGTAACGGAAAGGTTTAAAAAAGGAAAATAAAAAAAGCTACCAAATGGTAGCTTCTTTCTTTTAGAAGTGTTTAGAAACTAATTCTACTAACGCTTCTTTCGGTTTGTAACCTAACGCTTGATCAACTACTTTACCGTCTTTTAATACGAAAAGAGCTGGAATGCTCATTACTTCAAATTGACGAGCAGTTTCTTGGTTTTCATCAACGTCTACTTTTACTACTTTTACTTTTTCACCTAATTCTGAATCGATTTCCTCTAATACAGGAGCGATCATTTTACAAGGTCCACACCAAGGTGCCCAGAAATCTAATAATACAACACCTTCGCTAGTTTCAGCTGCGAAGCTTTGGTCATTTGCGTTTATAATTGCCATTTTATTTCCTCCTTCAAGTATATTCTACCAAGAGTATATCATTAACTTATATACGTGGCGAATAATATGTATCGTTATGTATTGTAACAAAAAAATGTTCCTTTATACTATATAAAAATATGGATGAAATACTAAAAAGGTGAGGGACAGGGGATCCCTCACCTTTTTCTATATATAGGGGTACTTCACTTGGAACTCAAGGGTACTCAAATCATGAATGTACTTTTAACTTTTTAAACTCTTCTGTTAAAAGAGGTAAAACTTCGAATAAGTCACCAACAATACCATAGTCAGCTACTTTGAAAATACTTGCTTCTGGATCTTTATTAATTGCAACGATTATTTTTGAGTTAGACATACCAGCTAAATGCTGAATCGCACCAGAAATACCGCATGCAATGTATAGATCTGGCGTAACGACTTTACCCGTTTGACCAATTTGTAATGAGTAATCGCAATACTCAGCGTCACAAGCACCACGAGATGCTCCAACAGCGCCGCCTAGTACATCAGCTAACTCTTTTAATGGCTTAAATCCATCTTCACTCTTCACACCACGTCCGCCAGCGATAATAACTTTCGCTTCTGAAAGATCAACGCCTTCTGCAGTTTTACGGACAACATCTTGAATAATTGTACGTAAATCTTTCACATCTACTGTAATAGAAGACACGTCACCTGTGCGAGACTCGTCTTTTTCAAGAGTTGCAATGTTATTTGGACGCACTGTCGCAAATAAGATACCATCTGTTACAATCTTCTTCTCAAACGCTTTACCAGAGTAAATCGGGCGAGTGAAGATAACATTTCCACCTTCAACTTCTAAAGCAGTTACGTCAGAAATTAGACCAGCTTCAAGCTTCGCTGCTAATTTTGGTGATAAATCTTTACCAAGTGCTGTATGTCCAAATACGATACCTTCTGGCTTTTCTTCAGCATATACAGCTAAAAACGCTTGTGCGTAACCATCAGATGTATATGATTTTAATTTATCATTTTCAACTGTCACAACGCGATCTGCACCGTAATGAATCAATTCATTTGCAAAAGAGGCAACGCTGTCTCCAACTAGAAGACCTACCACTTCACCGCCTTCTGCAATTGTTTTTGCTGCTGCTACCGCTTCAAACGAAACGTTACGTAGCGATCCGTCACGAACTTCACCCATTACTAATACTTTACGAGCCATAGATTTTCCCTCCTGCATATATAATTTCGTATTTTATTAGATTACTTTCGCTTCTGTATGGAGCAACGATACAAGTTCTTTTACTTGATCTTGCAGCTCGCCTTGTAACACTTTTCCTGCATCTTTCTTAGGAGGCAAATAGATTTCAATTGTTTTTGTCTTTGCTTCCACATCATCTTCTTCTAAATCTAAATCATCTAATTCTACTTCTTCCAGTGGCTTTTTCTTCGCTTTCATAATACCCGGAAGCGATGGATAACGCGGTTCGTTTAAACCTTGTTGTGCTGTTACTAAAACTGGTAATGACGTTTCAATAACTTCTGTATCACCTTCAACGTCACGCTCAATCTTCACGTTTGTACCATCAATCTCAAGTTTTGTAATTGTCGTTACGTACGGAATATTTAGCGCTTCAGCTACGCGTGGACCAACTTGTCCAGATGCACCGTCAATCGCAACGTTTCCGCCTAAAATTAAATCTGCATCTTTATCTTTTAAATATTCAGCAAGTACTTTTGCTGTTGTAAACTGATCGCCATTTTCAACATCATCTTCAATATTAATTAATACCGCTTTATCACAGCCCATCGCTAATGCTGTACGAAGTTCTTTCTCACTATCTTCGCCACCAACTGTTACGACAGTAACTTCTCCACCTTGTGCGTCTCTTACTTGAATTGCTTCTTCAATCGCATATTCATCGTAAGGGTTGATGATGAATTCCGCTTCGCCATCGTAAATTGCACCGTTTTTAATTACGATTTTTTCTTCTGTATCAAATGTTCGTTTCATGAGTACGTAGATGTTCATTCCATTTACCCCCTTATTTTTTCAGAAAGATTCTATCAATTTTAAAGTTCTGTTAATTTATATTAAAAAAATAATTGAACTACCTACCACTAAACGAAGGCTTACGTTTTTCTAAAAACGCTGCTACACCTTCTCTTCCATCTTCACTCGTAAATACTTCACCGAAGATTTGAGCTTCGCGCTGTACACCTTCGTAATAATGAGACGATTTTGTCGTTTGCAATAACTCTAACACAGCACGAGTTGTTGCTAGACTTTTTCCAGCAATTTGTTTTGCAACTTTAAGTGTATCGTCTAAAAGTGTTTCTTCAGAAAACACTCCGTTAACAAGTCCCCATTTTAATGCTTCTGCACCAGTAATTGGTGTACTCGTTAACATCATTTCACAAGCTTTCGCTTTCCCAACATAACGTGGTAAGCGCTGTGTACCTGCAAAACCAGGAATTAATCCAAGTGTTAATTCAGGTAAACCAAGTTTTGCACTTTCAGTTACAAAGCGCATGTGGCAAGACATAGCAAACTCAAGGCCGCCGCCAAGTGCCGCTCCATGAATTGCCGCGATAACTGGTTTTGAACATTTTTCAACACGCTCAAATGTAACTTGTCCAAGCTGTGCTAATTCTGTCGCTTGCTTCGCTTCAGTAACAGATGTAAATTCTTTAATATCTGCTCCAGCTGAGAAGAAGCGCCCTTCACCGTGAATAACAACAACACGAATGTTATCATCCTTCTCCACTTGATCAATTAACTCAGTAACGTCATGCATAACTTGTGAAGACATCGCATTCGCTGGCCCGTGATTTAACGTCGCCACCGCAATATGGTCTTCAACTCTTACAGATAGGAATTTCAACATGATCCCTCCCATTATTGACGATAACCACAAGCCGCAATAAGTAGCCCATGTACCGTTTTTGAAAGTGCGACCAGATCATACTTATGATCGCTCATTACCCAATTGGTCACAACTTCATCTACTGTTCCAAAGATCATTTGTCTTGCCACACGAACATTTAAGTCCGCCTGAAACTCACCTTGCTTTATACCTGTCTCTAAAATTTCATCCATAACTTGTAAGTAGCCTTTTAATACTTCATTTATTTTAAGGCGCAAGTCTTGATTGGACTGTCTTAGCTCTAATTGCGTAACGATAGCAAGAGGATCATTTTGTGATAACAGCAAGAAGTGCGTTTCTACCAACATGAATAACTTCGCTACAGCGCTTTCAATTCCTGCTGTTTTTTGACGAATTGTTTCAACAAATTCTCCCATCTTCTCTTGGAATAAGGATATTAATATATCTTCTTTATTTTTAAAATATAAATAAATCGTGCCATCAGCTACCCCAGCTTGCTTTGCAATTTTAGAAACTTGCGCTTGATGGTATCCATTCTCTGCAATCACAATGACTGCCGCATCAATAATTTGATTGTATTTCGGTCTATTTTTCTTCACTTTACTGTCCCCTTCAAGAAGATGACTGAATGAATAGTCATTCATATTCTTATAATACTGACTATTTAGAAAAGTGTCAATCCTATTTTTTCAAAAAGAAAGGGCCTTAGCCCGTTTGCTCATCCTCATTCTTTCTCTTCTCTTCATCTATTAGGACGCGGCGCAAAATTTTCCCTACTGTCGTTTTCGGCAATTCATCTCTAAACTCGTATACTTTCGGTACTTTATAAGCCGCTAAATATTTACGTGCAAACTGATCTAATTCCTCTTCAGAACATTCAGCGCCTTCTTTCAAAACAACAAATGCTTTTACAGTTTCCCCTCTGTACGGATCAGGAACACCGATCGTCACTACTTCTTGCACCTTTTCGTGTTCATATAACACTTCTTCTACTTCACGAGGATATACGTTAAAACCGCTAGCAACAATCATATCTTTCTTACGATCTTTCACATAGAAAAAGCCATCCTCATCCATGTATCCTACATCACCTGTATGAAGCCAGCCATCTTGCAATACAGCCGCCGTTTCTTCTGGCTTATTCCAATACCCTTTCATAATTTGTGGGCCTTTAACAACTATTTCACCGATTTCACCTGGAGGTAATGCCTCTCCTGTTTCAAGTGACATGATGATTGACTCCGTATCTGGCCACGGTACCCCAATACTTCCTGGCACACGTTTTTCCCACAAGAAATTCCCATGTGTAACGGGTGATGACTCCGTTAATCCATAACCTTCTACCAGTTTACCACCTGTAACGCTCTCAAACTCCTCCTGTACTTCTACAGGAAGCGGTGCAGAGCCACTAATACAAGCCTGAATAGAAGAAATATCATATTCTTTTAAAAGAGGGCTATTTAATAGAGCAATATAAATGGTCGGCGCTCCTGGAAATAGTGTAACTTTATGTTTTTTAATTGCTTCAAAAACCATTTTCATATCAAACTTCGGAATAAGCACCATTTTATACCCTTGCATAATACTTAAATTCATTACAGCTGTCATTCCGTATACATGAAAAAACGGAAGGACACCAAGGATCACTTCTTCTCCCTCTTTACAATTATATAACCAATGTGCTCCCATTAAAGTGTTCGAAACGAGGTTTTTATGCGTCAGCATAACCCCTTTTGGAAATCCTGTCGTTCCCCCCGTATACTGCAAAAGAGCTAGATCATTTTCAGGATCACAGGGAACCTCAACATCAGCAGTACTTTCCCTTTCTACTGATTTCCATAGATGAATCGTTTCGCTTTCCGACACATTCACAACAAGATTCGCCTGCTTTTTTTGTACAAATGGATAAAGTAAATTTTTAGGGAATGGTAAGAAATCTGCAATACGAGTTACGATAATGTGCTCCAGCTTTGTGGCATTTTGAACATTAGTAACTCTCGGAAACACTAAATCAAGGCAAAGAATGACTTTTGCCCCAGAGTCATGAAGTTGGTACTCAAGCTCTCTTTCTGTATAAAGAGGATTCGTTTGTACGACAATCCCCCCCGCAAGCAAAGTACCATAATAACCGATTACAGATTGCGGACAATTCGGCAACATAATCGCAACTCTATCTCCCTTTTCAACACCAAGCCTTTGCAGATAATTCGCAAACTTCTTTACCTTGTCATGGAAATCTGAAAATGTAACATCTTTACCTAAAAAATGAAGCGCTTTCTTTTCTGGATAACGAGAAGCTATTTTCTCTAAATATCCATGAAGTGGCTGAATATCATAAGAAATAGTACTAGGAATTTCCTCTGGATAACTTTTCAACCAAGGTTTTTCCACCTTCATTCCCCCTTCAAATACATAAAAAATAAATGAATGTTCATTCATGATGGTTGTTTTCATTATATTATAGTCATAACAACGTTACAATCATAATATTCTGACTTTTATATAACTATGCTTTACCTCATTAACTTCTTATTATATGTACAAACTCTCTTACTCTTAAAAGAGTAAGAGAGTTATTATTTAACTTAGTCTTATAATTGTTAATACCGCTCCTGGAGTAGTCGTTGATAACGTCGCAACAGCTAACAAGCCAAATAATTGCAAACTAATTGCACTCCCCACCGCAAGAGTCGTAATAATTGTTGCACTAAACGATGTGGTTGCTAATGCAGGGGAATTGATCGTCCCAGCAAGCGGTGCCCCATTAATTGTAATTCGCGAACTGACTAATAATGAAGCCGTTATATTAATCGAATATGAAATATAATAATTCCCTGCATTTGCAGCCGTAAATACTGTGTTCCCCCCAGACACTGTAATACCTGGACCGATATTCTGATTGTTTGGAAGCGGGACATTTGTTCCACCAAGTAATACCGATATTGCTGTACCCGACGTATTATTTGCAAATGCGTATGTTGCCGTTATACTTGTGCCGGTTGCTCCTGTTGCTCCTGTTATCCCTGTCGCTCCCGTTGCTCCTGTTGAGCCTGTATCACCGGTTGCTCCCGTTGCTCCTGTTGAACCTGTTGAACCTGTTACTCCCGTCGGACCCATTGCTCCTGTTGAACCTGTTACTCCCGTCGGACCCGTTGCTCCTGTTGAACCTGTCGCTCCTGTTGCCCCCGTTGCTCCTGTCGCTCCTGTTGCTCCTGTTGCTCCTGTTGCCCCCGTTGGACCTGTTGCTCCTGTTATTCCTATCGCTCCTGTTGGACCCGTTGCTCCTGTTATCCCTGTCGCTCCCGTTGCTCCTGTTGGGCCTGTATCACCGGTTGCTCCCGTTGCTCCTGTTGAACCTGTTGCCCCCGTTGGACCTGTTGGATCAAGCTTAGGTACTGTCCCATCGCAACTAAAACAACATGAATCAACATGTACACCATTTTGATTATTACACCCACAATATCCATTTGTATTATTGAGCCATGAAGACATGTTGATCCCTTCCTTCAAATTCAATCTTTTCAGTACAAACAACGAATTATAAAACAACTATCCAATAATAAAGAAATACTTTATTCCGTACATTCTAATAATTATTACATGCGACACCCTTCCCTTTTGCTTGTACATTCGCCTTCCTGCTTAAACGAAATTCCTTTTCTGCATTTTCATATACATATAGATTTCAACCTCATATATTGAAATCTGTATAATTCGTTATTTTTCGTCAAAATTTTAAAAATATATTGACACTTAAAATATCATCATAGTATGATTTGGATGTTGTAATTGATAACGATTTTCAATATCGTACATTGCAAATTAAATAATTTATTTGGGGGCAGAAGATGAAGAAAATTCTCAGTATTTTCATAGTAATTCTTCTATTCGCTGTTGGATGCGGACAGCAAAAAGAGGAGAAAAAGGAAACAAAAGCGGACAATAAAAATCAAACTATAACAATTAAACACGCTGAAGGGGAAACGAAGTTAGATAAACCAGCGAAAAAAGTTGTTGTACTTGAGTGGGTATATTCAGAAGACTTATTAGCACTTGGTGTTCAGCCAGTAGGGATGGCAGACATTAAGAATTATAATAAATGGGTAAATACAAAAACAAAACCGAGTAAAGATGTTGTAGATGTAGGGACACGTCAACAACCAAACTTAGAAGAAATTAGCCGTCTAAAACCAGATTTAATTATCACAGCATCATTCCGCGGTAAAGCAATTAAAAACGAATTAGAGCAAATTGCTCCTACAGTTATGTTTGATCCATCAACTAGCAACAACGATCACTTTGCTGAAATGACAGAAACATTTAAACAAATTGCAAAAGCTGTTGGAAAAGAAGAACAAGGTAAAAAAGTATTAGCTGATATGGATAAAACATTTGCTGATGCAAAAGCAAAAATTGACAAAGCAGGCTTAAAAGATAAAAACATTGCAATGGCACAAGCATTTACTGCTAAAAACGTGCCAACATTCCGCATCTTAACTGACAATTCTACAGCTTTACAAGTTACAAAAAAATTAGGTTTAACAAACACTTTTGAAGCGGGTAAATCAGAGGCAGATGGTTTCAAACAAACAACTGTAGAATCATTACAAAGTGTACAAGATTCAAACTTCATTTACATTGTAGCGGATGAAGATAACATTTTTGACACTCAACTAAAAGGCAATCCTGCTTGGGAAGAATTAAAGTTCAAAAAAGAAAACAAAATGTATAAATTAAAAGGCGACACTTGGATTTTCGGTGGTCCTGAGTCTGCAAAATCTTTAGCAACACAAGTAGCAGATGTAATGACAGCGAAGAAGTGATTACACGATGAATAGCTTACAACATACACTTCGAGCAAGTCTTGTATTCGGAGGAGGAGCAGCTCTCTTGCTCCTCCTTTTCTTTATTCATATCGGACAAGGTCAAGCAAATATTTCCTATAGTATGATTATCGATGCTCTTATCTCACCGAACCAATCACTAGAGCACCAAACTTTAATCATGCTTCGATTACCTAGAGCCGTAATTGCTATTTTAGCTGGAGGTGCTCTTGCTGCATCTGGGGTCATTTTGCAAACATTAACAAAAAACCCACTTGCTGAATCAAGTACAATGGGAATTCACTCTGGCGCATATTTCTTTCTAGTAGCGGCTACAATTTTCTTACCGAAAGGTCTGCAAATTAACTCACTTCTTTTCACATTTATCGGTGGTGCTATTACTGCTTTATTTGTATACCGTATTTCTGGTGGGAAAAAGGGAACCCCACTTAGAATGGCATTAGCTGGGATGGTCGTTACATTAATGCTTTCTGCTTTTACTGGAACGATGCAGCTTTTCTATGAAAATGAAACGGCTGGTTTATTTTTATGGGGAGCTGGCTCTCTTATCCAAAATAACTGGGATGGCGTTCAATTTGCTTTTCCATTTATCATTATTTCTTTCCTAGTTTTACTATTTATGTCTCGTAAACTCAACATCCTCTTACTTGGTGACGATGTTGCTGTTTCTCTTGGTGAAAAAACAGCAGTAACACGTCTTATCGCCTTCATTGCTGCAATCTTTTTAACAGCAGTAATTGTCACTGTCGTTGGACCGATTGGGTTTGTTGGCTTAGTTGCACCACACTTAATGCGCCTTATTGGTTACCGGCAACACTTTACTCTTCTTCTTTCCTCATTCTTATGGGGAGCAGTATTATTACTTGGGGCAGATGTCGTCGGTAGATTAATAGATCCAACTGGTGCAGAACTTCCTGTTGGAGCAGTCACAGCAATGATTGGGTCACCTTGGCTTATTTATTTAGTGTATCGTATGATGAAGTCGAAACAATATATGAATGATAACGGTGCGAATGCAGCTGGAGCTAGTTCCCGCTATTACTCTTATAAAAAGGTAATCATCATATCTATCACGCTTTGTATTGTGACGATTGCTCTTGGTGTTACAATCGGTAGTAATGCTTATATCGAAAGCATTACAAATGTTATAACAGGGCAATTAACGCAATTTGATAAAAATATGATGATGAACCTTCGTTTACCAAGAATGCTCGTTGCCGCTATTGCTGGCGCATGCCTTGCAATAAGTGGGCTTGTCTTCCAAGGAATATTACGAAACCCACTTGCCGACCCTTCGATTATTGGTATTTCGTCTGGAGCAGGTGTCGGTGCTTTAACTATTATGTATGTTTTCCCTGCACTTCCAGGTTTCTTCCTACCAATTGGTGCATTTATCGGCGGACTACTTGCAGTTGGAATTGTCCTCTTCTTCTCATGGAAAGCAGGATTTAGTCCAACAGCTCTTGCTTTAATAGGGATTGGTATTTCGGCTCTCGGCTCAGCAATTATTCAAATCTTTATCGTTAGAGCGAATTTGAATGTTGCTGCTGCTTTAACATGGCTATCAGGCAGTACGTATGCAAGAGGATGGAATCACTTAGAAAATATCATTCTATATCCATCACTTATTCTTATACCAATTATCTTTTTCTTAATGAAACAACTTGATGTCCTTGTACTTGGAGACGATTTAGCAACTGGACTCGGACAGCCTGTAAATAAAACGCGTCTTGCTCTAATTGTACTAGCGACACTTCTTGCATCTATAAATATCGCGGCTGTCGGTACAATCGCCTTTTTAGGCCTTGTCGCTCCTCACTTAGCAAGAATTGTTGTTGGTATGAATCATCAAAGATTATTCGTTTGTTCCGCTCTGTTTGGAGCAATCCTTCTTTCTGTTGCTGACTTACTTGGACGTACAATCGCATATCCGAAAGAAATTCCCTCTGGCCTTGTCGTTGCTGTACTTGGGGCACCTTATTTCTTATGGTTGATGAGGAAGAGTGGGAAGAAAGTTAATTAAAAGACGGCTTCATATATATGAAGCCGTCTTTTCCTATTATGGCATAAAATTAATATAAGCTTTGTACAGAATATACATAACAAGTGCATACATGATTATATTGAATACACTTCGTTTTAAAGTTAACTTTCTCTTTAATTTCTTATCCTGTAATTTTAGTTCTATTCCATTTGCTACTTTCAGTCTACCTACCATTTTAAATAACTCTCTGTAATCATCAGCATTTCCCAATAATACGTACTCCTTATCATTTTTATACTTTATATGTAGAAATTCACTCCCACCTTTACGGTCTAATATTGTTCTCATAGAAGCTATTTCATTTAATACACATACTTTTATATCAACTTCATTATAATAACGATCCACAAAAAATACATACAACCGTTTATTTGTAACGATTAGCACAGTATTAATACCGAAGTTCATCGCAAGAACGCCTACCCCTAATGTCATGGCTGTGCCTGTCTGCCAATTTTTCACACGAGGATTTTCGACAAGCATACTATATAAAATCTCTTCGCTTCCCTGTAACTCTTCTTGTACAACCTCATAACAACGTTTCATTAAAATTGTTTTTGTTACAACTTCTTTTGTACGATTTATTTTCTTTTTATCTATTTTCTCATCATTTCTATAATCATCTACAAAATTATCGCTATACTGCAAGTTATTTAATTCCTGAAGTAACTTTTCTTTATTCATTTCTTCCCCCCCCCAACAGCTTCTTCAATTTCTTTCTCCCTCTTGAAAGCCTGCTATATACCGTATCTCGTGTCATACCGAATTCAAGCGCTATTTCTTGTACGCTATATTCATCTAAATACCTTTTTATAAAAATTTTCTTATCTTCTTCATTCAATTCTTTAATTAAAACGTAAAAATTATAATCTCGCTCTTCTTTTGTTAAATTGACATTTTTTCTATCTTCATATATTTCTTGCTGAAGCTCTTGTAATTGATAAGCCTTATTACTTTTTCGTTTATAATCAATAGCTTTAAACTTAGCGACAGATATAAGCCAGTTTCTAAACTTCCCACGATTTTCATCATAACTACTAATGTTGTACCAAACGATTAATAAAATATCGTCAACACATTCGTCCACTAATACCTTGCTCTGTGCCGTATCTAAAACACTATGAACCACCTTATAAATTAAATCCCCATATCGATCAATTGCTGTATGTAATGCTAACATGTCTTGTTTTCGAAGACCTTCTACTATTTCTATATCCTTCACCCTTATCACCACTCTTTATCCCCTTCTTTATTCATTATATATACGAATGAACACATTCGTTTCCTGACACTTTTACAAATATTTTCTAATTGTTTTCATATTGTAGCAAATACTTAATTAATTATTTCTTGTGGAACAGGGATTATATTATCTCTCACGAATTTAATCTATGAACAAAAATAGGAGGGATAACAATGTACCAAACAATTGAAGGCTTCTTTCAATCATGGACTTACGAAGCAGAGTCTACTCAGAAAATGCTTAATTCATTAACCGATGCATCTTTATCACAAGAAATTGCGCCTGGGCATTGGACATTAGGAAGAGTTGCTTGGCATATCGTAACGGCAATTCCTGTTATACTATCTGGCACAGGCCTAAAGTTTGAAGGAGAAACGAAAGATTATCCTGTTCCAACTTCTGCAAAAAAAATTGCAGATGAATACCATAAAGTGAATGCAGCTTTCGTTGAAGCACTTCAAAACGAATGGAATGATAAAGATTTAGCAACGATTAATGATTTCTTTGGTCGTCCTATGCCGAATTCTATATTTTTAATGACACTTATTAATCATCAAAATCACCACCGCGGACAAATGACGGTTTTAATGAGGCAAGCTGGCTTAACAGTTCCTGGCGTATATGGTCCTGCAAAAGAAGAATGGGCTGCCGCTGGAATGGAAGTTCCTAAAATGTAAAAACAAAAAAAGACAAGGTGTTTACACATCTTGTCTTTTTCTGTAACTTGTTTCATGTGAAACTATTTTTTCTAAATGGTTGTTTTATGGAAAAGATAGATTAAAATGAATATATATTACGAAGAGGAGTAACCAAATTGAATACAAAAAATAAAAAAATAGCTATGGGAACTATTTTACTAACTTCTATTATTGGAGTGATTAGTGTATCTCTTTATTTCACCTATTATGGCACCCCTTGGGGAAAACAAGCAGCAATTACGGAATCAAAAGAATATATTACAAAATATTTTAATCTAGATGCAGAAGTCAAAAATACTTCTTACGATGCTAAAATGAATAGCCATGCAATCTCCTTTGAAACAAGTACCGACGGAGAGTTTACTATCGAATATAAAAGTCCTAATAACTTTAACATTTCTCCAGGAGTGCAAGAGTATTTAAGCACACACTCTAAATTTACAGAGTAGTAACGAAGCATACATATACAAAAAAGAGTTGGTGTAACGCCAACTCTTTTTTCTTATTCTTGTCATACAGTTATATCTTCCTTCTCTATATTTTTAATTCCGTAATATGCAATCACAACTCCAATTGCTGCGAGTGCTAGTTGAAGGGGAAGAAAAGTTGCTATAGGAAACATTGGGTTGCCATTCATTGCAATTGATACAACGATAAGAGATGAAACAATTGTAGTTGGCACTGAACGTTTACGCATTCCAAAATATAATGGGATTAAACTCATTCCCGCAGTTGCAACGGCTAAAGGAACCAGTTTTATTCCTTCTTGCATCAATTGATCTACTGTAAATGAATTAGGAAGAATTGAAAAATAACTATCTATACCAAAGAAAACTCCTACTACTAAAATGTTAGATACAATAACTGTTATAAATGTTACTATTGCTGCAATAGCCAACTTACTAATCATCAATTTCTTCCGATTAATAGGATAAGAAAACATAAGTAGTATTGTTTTATTTTTATATTCACCAATTATTAGCCTTGCGATTAATACACTACCAAAAACAATAAACGTTGCTCTTACTATTGTGCTAGCCATTAACAATATCGTCTCTGGATTCCTTATTTCTGCATCACCTTCTACTTGAGCGATGATGCTCACAAAGATCATTAATGCCAGTATAACAATATTTGCAATAATTGCTCTCTTCACGTACCAACCAAGCTTAAACTTTTTCAATTCTAGCTTCATTAAATGTAGCATGATAGTGTCCTCCTTCCTCCTAAGATTTAATCAATATAAATGACTCCTGTTTCATTTAAAATCTTCGCTTCATTTTTTGCCTCACCAATGGTTCCTACTTTTATTTTTTCTGTACTTTTATCTTTCTTAAATCCTTTTAAATCCACTATTACGTCAGCCGAATTACTTTTAGCCATAAGCTTCAATGATGCCGGGACACCTTTATACCGTACGCCAATATCCCCTGATTTTGTTTCTACAAATAATGATTTTCCTTCTGTCATATCTTTCAGTAATACTTCCCCAGATGTTGAAGTGATGTTCATATTTTCGTTTTTTACATTTTTTACATAATTATCACCAGTAGTGGAAGTTATATTTACTTCTTGTAATGAACTATCTTTTAACATTAAATCCCCGCTTTCGGATGTAAATTCACCCTTCTCTGCCGATAGTCCTGTAATCATTCCATCTCCAGATTTGCCTCTTGTCACGATGCTTTTTACTACTATATCGTTTATTTTCACATCACCCGATTTATTATTTAATACAATTTTATCTATTTCTTTCTTCGGAATAGCTATAGATATACTATTTTTCTTCCTAAACGTAAAACCATAAAAAAATCTGTTCACCTTTTGTTTTTGCTTAATCACAAGTTTATTTTCATCATTTTCTATTTTGACGGGATCTATCTCTTTATCTGCTTGTTCACCTTGAGCGGAAATTACTATTTTATTAGCGTCTGTACTTTTGAATTCAATATCCCAGTTTTCATTGTCTACTTCTATTTCTTTTATATTATTGATTTCAAAAGACTTTTCTTTCTTAAAATCTTTCCCCTGAAATACCTTAATACCAAAAACTATACTAGCAATTGTAATGAATAATATTGCAATTACTATTATTTTTTTCACCATTCATACCCCAGTTCGTTTTTTGTTTTAGGCTTGCTTCACGCCACATCGATCTTGTCGATTTTACGAAACGATAGATAACTAATGAAAATTCCTAATAAACAGAGCACGATTGGGATAGCTATAAAATCAAACATACTTACTTGACCGTTTCCAGAACCAAAGTTACCACTAATCACCATACCAATTATTACTGCCGAAGTAATCGTTGTCGGTGTCGATTTCTTTCTCATTCCAAAAAACAAAGGAATTAAACTTATCCCAGATATCATAAATGCACTTATAATAGTACCTGGAACGATAGCTATTATTTCACCTATCGTAGCAGGTGTTTCAATCAGTCCCATCATTGGACTCACAAAATATACGAGCAAACTAATAATGAAAGTCGCGATAATCGTGCTCACAAAACAAAAACAAAAAACAATTGTTAATTTCGCACTCATTAGCATTTTCCTTTGTAGCGGATACATAAATGATAGTTGTATCGTTTTGTTCTTATACTCATCAATTACTAAACGTGATAAAATGACCGAACTAAAAATAATGAATGTTATCCTAATAAAAATATTTGCTAAAGCCATGTTCTGTGTGAAGTCAGAGAAGAGCACGTCTCCCTCGGCTTTCATTCCCAATGCCATAAGGCTTACTACAGCGAAAATTGCTATAATACAAATTGCTACACTTTTAAAGTAACTAGATAATTGATGTTTCTTCCATTCGAGCTTCATTAATTTAAACATATAAACCACGCCTCCATTCTTTATATACCTGTCTCTACACTGCTAACATTCTAATTCCAGCAGTAACTACGCTTAACATTCCTATCACTAGTAGAATTAACAACCATTTCCGCTCTGGTTTCCTATAATATAAAATTCCACTTATAAACATTACGATTAATCCACTTACCAGGTTCAGCCACAATTCATTAAGCATGAATGCCCTCTCCACCCATTACATTTAAGAAATATTCCTCTAAGGAACTATGTTTCTTATTAATACTTTCAATTTCCACATCATTCATAATAAGTGCTTTTGAAATGGCTTGCTGAGACACTGCCGTATCATACACACGAATCATGGTTCCACTCATTATTTTGTAGTTTTTTATACCAAGTTTATCTTCTAAAATATAAGCTGCACGTTTCACATCAGGAACAGTGATTTCAATGTACTCTGTTTGTTTTCCGTTAATACTCTTCATTGAAACTTCTTTTATTAGTTTTCCATTTTGAATCACACCAATTGTATCCGCCATTAGTTCCATCTCACCTAAAATATGACTAGAAACTAATAATGTAATACCGTATTCTTTGCAGAGCATTTTAAATAAGTCTCGTAACTCTTTAATACCAATTGGATCTAAACCGTTAATTGGTTCATCTAAAATGAGCAATTCTGGCTTTGTCACGATTGCCCTTGCAATACCGAGTCGTTGTTTCATCCCTAATGAAAAATCTTTTATTTTTTTATTGTCTATGCCGTGTAGTTTCACTAAATGTAAAGCATGATCAATGCCGTTTTTATCGTAATAGCCCATATATTCACAATGTAATTCTAGGTTTTCCTTCGCCGTTAATTTATCATAAAAGATTGGATATTCGATAATTGTTCCCATTCTTTTTAATACTTCATAAGATGTGTCTGTTAACTTCTCACCGAAAATTTCAATATCGCCGCTCGTCGGTTTTATTAAATTTGCAATCATTTTCATAATTGTTGTTTTACCAGCACCATTCGGTCCTAAGAAACCGTATATCTCTCCTTTTTTCACATGCATGTTAACGCTAGAAATAACTTCTTTTCCTTTAAACACTTTCGTTAACTGGTTCGTTTTTAATATATATGTCATGTCATTTTCCCCTTTCGCGCTGCTCTATATTTCTATAATAGAAAACGGAAATCTCTTTTTTCTTACTCGTTCCTTACAAATTCCTTACGCTGAAAAAAAAGCTTGTAGAATTTACTTCTCTACAAGCTAAAACTTCATCTTTGTTAATACAACTGTAAAAATCGTTTTTTCATATGGCTTACTAGAAAGATGAATCTTTCCATCCATCGCTTCCACAAGCCTTTTCGTAATCGTTAATCCCAGGCCGCTTCCTTGGTACAATTTATTTCTTGAGTCTTCAAGTGTATACATACGCTCAAACACTTTATCAATATGAGATTCATCAATTCCTTTTCCTTTATCCCATACGTCTATATACACACTCGTTTCATCATCTCTTAACGTCATACCGAGTGTCTTTCCAGCCTCTCCATATGTAATTGCATTTGATATTAAATTATTTAACACTCTGCCTAATACTTCTGTATTTCCAAGTGCATATATATTTCTTTCAGGTATATCAATATGAACATGAAATCCTTTCGTCGTCACTAAATCATAAAAAGATAAAATCTTCTCACGGCAAACTTCATTCATATTTACTTTTGTTATCTCTATTGCCTTGTCACCAGATTCTAATTTTGCTAAATCAAAGAACTTATGAATTAGTTCCATCACTTCCAGCGTTTTTATATGAACCTTTTCAAGTAATATTTTCTGTTCTTCTTCATTTATCGTTTTATCCTTATTTAACATTTCTGTATATCCAAGAATAACTGTTAGTGGTGTTTTCAAGTCATGCGAAATATTTGAAAGCATTTTTCTCATCGAAATTTCTACTTTTGCATGATCTGCATTCGTTTTCTGTTTTGCATCTAATAATTGATTAATTGCCACTAATAATTTTTGCAATTCTAGATCATCTGTCATAACGAGTAACGTCTCGCCTGTTTTTTCATTTACAATACTTTCTAATTTTTCATATGTGTATCTTAAGTTTTTGCTACTATTTTTTCTCATCTTATATTGTATGTAAATGATACATAACAATATAAAAATAATGCCCATTAACAGATTGGTCATATTACATCACTTCCAACTTATAGCCGATGCCCCATAACGTTTTAATATATTCTGGATTAGATGGATCACTTTCAATTTTCTCACGCAATCTTCTCATATGAACATTAATAACGTTATCATCACCGTAATACTCTTCATTCCAAACTAACGTATAGATTTGTGCTTTTGTAAATACACGATTTTGATTCTTTACGAACAGTTTTAAAATCTCAAATTCTTTTAAAGTAAGTTTGAGAGGGTTCCCGTTTTTTTCTACAGTAAAATTAATTGGATCGATTGTTAAATCACCAATCTGAATCATCTTTTCTGTTGTTTCCGTAGTCGAATATTTTGTAGACCTCCGAATACCCGCTTTTACACGTGCAGCTAATTCAATCATAGAAAATGGCTTACAAATGTAATCATCTGCCCCAAGTCCTAATCCAACAGCTTTATCAACATCTGTATCTTTTGCTGACATCATTAAAATTGGAACGGCACTTTTTTCTCGAATGATTCGTACAACCTCTAAGCCATCTAGCTTTGGCATCATAATGTCGAGGATAATCAAATCAAATGAACCTTTTAAATATGTATTTACTCCCTCTTCTCCATCAGACGCGATTGTAACTTGAAAGCCCTCTTTTATTAAATACTTTTCCACCATCTCTTGAATTGAGATATCATCTTCAACTAATAAAATATGATGTGACATATTTCTATCCCCTTTTTACAAACGTTAACAATTCAATTGTATCGTAACTACTACAGACTGGAAACAATTATATGAATTTTCAAACCAACTTCCCTTCCTTCCTTAACAATGATATGATGAAATTCACTACGATTGTTCATAATTAACTTTATATAAAGGAGACTTATCATGTCAGAGAATAAAAAAGTAAGCTTAGCTGATTTAATGCGCGAACAACTTGCTAAGAAAAAGCAAGGAAATGGAAATGGCCAAAATGCAAAAAGTCAAAGCCAAGAAACGAAAAAATTACAAAACCAACAAACGAAAAAAACAAACAACCAACGTAGACGTACAGGTGTATAAATGAACGGACAAAAACGTTCTAATATCGCACCCGGTCTTGAAGTTGATATTGTATTAAAACAAGATCAACGAACAGGCAAATTAACACGTGGAATTGTAAAAGATATTTTAACAAACTCCCCTTCCCATCCGCATGGCATTAAAGTGCGATTGCAGGACGGGCAAGTCGGTAGAGTACAAAATATCGTTCAATAAGAAAAGGAGCTCAAGTAAACCCGAGCTCCTTTTTCTTTATTAGCCTTTAATTTTTTCGATGAAAACTACTTTTAAGTAGTCTCCCTCTTTAAATTGATCAATTGTACGAAAATCTTCTGGTAAAGAATGTTCTTCTAATATTTTGTATTTACCGTTCATTTCTTTAAATGCAGTATCGATAAAGCCTTTAAACTTTTTCATATCAAATGCGCTACAATTTGTAGAAGCAACGATAATACCGTTATTTTCTGTAATCGCGATCGTTTCTTTTAATAAGTTTTTATAATCTTTCGCTGCGCTAAATGTATACTTTTTAGAACGTGCAAAGCTTGGAGGATCTAATACAACCATATCGAACTTCATTTTTTTCTTCGCAGCATATTTAAAGTAAAGGAATACATCTTCTACAATAATATCTTGTGCTTCGTAATCAATTTCGTTGACACTAAATTGTTCAATCGTTTTACTTAAACTACGATTTGCAAGGTCCACACTCGTTGTTTTAGTCGCTCCACCAAGTGCTGCAAATACAGAGAAAGCACCTGTATAAGAGAACATATTTAACACAGTTCTTCCTTGTGCATATGTATCACGAATTTGTTTTCGAACGTTACGCTGATCTAAAAATACACCAACCATTGCTCCGTCATTTAAATAAACCGCAAAGTTCACACCATTCTCTTTTACGATAAGTGGGAACTCACCGCGCTCTCCTGCTACGAAATCATCGCCTTCAATGTATTTCCCTTTCGTATCAAAACGCTTTTTCTCATAAATACCTTTAAAGTTTGCTACTTTTTGAAGTGCCGCTATGATTTCATCTCTAAAAGTATAAATCCCTTCACTATACCAGCTCACTACGTAATAACCGTCATAATAATCGATGATTAAGCCGCCAAGACCATCACCTTCACCATTTAGGACACGGAATGCTGTCGTATCATTTGATTTGTAAAACTGTTTTCGTTTATGTAAGGCAGATTTGATTTTACTTTCAAAGAAAGATTGATTAATTTGTTCACTCTCTTTTCTCGTTAAAATCCAGCCGTATCCTTTATTTTGTTTTCCATAATAGCCTTTTCCGATAAATTGGTTCTTCTCATCTACTACTTTGATGATTGTCCCTTCTTCACGAATATCGTTTAAATTTTGAATTGCATCTTTTAAAATAAGCGGATATCCACTTTTAATTTCTTTTATAAATTTCGGTTTTATTTTTATAGTTACTTCAGATCGCATGTAATGTCTTCCTTTCCATTTGAATGCTTTCTATTAGTAGGAAGCATGTAAAAAACGAGGCCGAAAAACAGCCTCGTTTCACTATACCATATTATCGCTTTGCTAGTACAACCCGCTCAGCCTTACACCTAATCGCAATATATTTACTAACTTATGAAATAAACATCATACTTTCAAAAAAAATTTATATATTTCATTATTGCCATTGACAATGATAATGATTTTCATTATCATTTAATGTATATGAGTTCTTGAAAATATAGCTAGATTTATAGGAGGAATACACATGATTATTGTTACAAATACAGCTAAAATTACAAAGGGAAATGGACATAAATTAATTGAGCGTTTTAATAAAGTAGGTAAAGTTGAAACGATGCCAGGATTTTTAGGATTAGAAGTTCTTTTAACGCAAAATACAGTTGATTATGATGAAGTAACAATTAGCACTCGCTGGAATGCAAAAGAAGATTTCCAAGGTTGGACAAAGAGCTCAGCATTTAAAGATGCTCACTCACATCAAGGCGGAATGCCAGAATATATTCTTGATAATAAAATTGCTTACTATGATGTAAAAGTTGTACGTATGCCAATGGCTGCAGCACAGTAAAAACAGTTATTTTTTAAGTATAGAATATGAGGAGCGCTATCACTTCTCATATTCTATACTTTTTCTTTAATTTCTTTTCACTAATTTTGCATGTACAACTAGCCTTCCAGCCTCTGGATCAAGCGCATAGTCACATGTAGAAAGTGTTACAATTTCATCATTAGCCGTCAATTCCGTATCCGTTTTGTACAGTGATTTTTCTTGAATTTCCTTTAAGAACGATGTATATGCTGCATCATTTTCAAAATCCGTTTCAATGTAATAAAAGTCCGTTGTTGTCGTATATACTGAAAAAACTTCAACATCGTATCCTTCAAATAATGTATCGTAATATAATTTACGATGGGACATGAAGAATTCTTCATCCAACATTTTTTTTAAACTACCAAACATAGAACCGTCTTTCATACGATGGCCATATAAAATCGTATTTCGATTTTGAGATTTCACATCATTACGATGGTCCATAAAAATGCTTCCTGCTCTCATATCTTCACCTTTGTAATTACGAAATAAATAGTAATCATTATCCTTCGCTTGAACGATTGGATAATTAATTTGTGTATCATCCATCGTAATCCATCCAACTATCTCCGGATTAATTTTTTGGAGAGCTTGAAACTGCTTACGTACTTCCCCACCCTCTGATTTTTCTTCCATTGGACTTCTCTTATAAATATGTTGCGCTTCAGCCATTACTTTACGATTTTCATAATAATCCATGAAAATCCCACCCAATTCATACATTGAATAGAAAAAGATTCCTAAAAACACAATGGTAAGTATGCGTTGAAAAAATGAATTCTTTTTCCGTTCTTTCTTACTATTCAAATTATCACCTCAAAACGGATTATGCTCAGCCTTTAGATTCCCATTGGTACCATGTATAGTCCTGTATCTTCATCCTGCTTTACAACGACATCTACACCATATATTGCTTTAACCATTTCTTCTGTTATTACATCATTAGGATTACCTTTCGTAACAATCTCTCCATCTTTCATAACGATAATATGATCACTGTAACGAATGGCTTGATTAATATCATGTAATACCATTACAATCGTTAGTCCATACACTTCATTTAACTCTTTCACTAACTCTAATATTTCTATCTGATAATAAATATCTAAATATGTTGTCGGCTCATCTAAGAAAAGCATTGGTGTATTTTGAGCTAATGTCATTGCAATCCAAACTCGCTGTCTCTCTCCGCCTGATAAAGCATAAATTGGCTTATCACGCTTACTTTGTAAATTCGTACATACTAGTGCACGCTCAATTGCTTCTCTATCTTCATCTGTTTGCGGAGAGAAAATATTTTTATATGGCATACGCCCAAAGCTTATTAGATTTTCCACTGTAATATCTGCTGGAGCCTCATTTTGTTGATGGACAACAGCTAACTTTCTAGCAAACTCTTTCGGTTTATATTCACTAATCGCTTTCCCATCAAGTATTACTTCTCCACTGCTAGGAGCGTGATTTCTAGACATAACACTAAGTAATGTTGATTTCCCACATCCATTTGGGCCAATAATTGTTGTAATTTTCCCAATTTCTATTTCACTACTAACAGACTTTAAACGATTTGTTACGTTATCGTATGAAAAGGTTACATTTTTAATTTCCATGAACTTTATCACTCTTTCTAAGCAAGAATATTAAGAATGGACCACCAATAACTGCCATAATTGTTGCTGCTGGAATTTCATTAGGTGGCACAATTAACCTTCCAATTGTATCTGCCGTCAAAATTAATAACGCCCCTGCAAGAGCAGAAAATGGAATTAATACTTTATGGTCTGAACCGACTAATTGTCTTGAAATATGCGGAACGAGTAATCCTACAAAAGCAATAACACCTGCAATCGCTGTTGATACTGCCGCTAAGAGTACTGCAATGGCAGAAATAATAAGACGAACTCTCGTCACGTGCAAGCCTAAGTTTTTCGCAGTCTTATCTTGTAGCGATAATAAGTTACACCAAGCTCCTACGAACAGAGCAAGAATAAGACCAATCGTTCCATAAGTCACCATTATTTCTACATCGCCCCACGTCTTCATTGTTATGTTAGAAGTCGTCGTTTGCTTAATACTCTTAATAAAATATCCACAAATCGTAACGAATGATTCATTTAATCCAGTAAACATTGCATTAATAGCAATACCAATTAAAATAATGCGGAGTGGACTTAATCCAGACTTCCATGAAAAAGAGTAAACGAGATAACACGCAAGCGCACCGCCTAAAAATGCGAATACTGGTGTCCAGAAAAAGAATTGTGGAAACAACGTAATAATAACGAGTGTCATAAAACTTGCTCCAGAAGATATCCCGATTACACCAGCATCAGCAAGTGGATTTTTCATAACAGCTTGAAAAAGCACACCTGAAACAGCCAGAGCTGCTCCAGTAAATAGTGCAATAATAATACGTGGGAAACGTAAATCTTTAATCACTTCAACATCTTCATTTCCCCCTGTAAATATCCCTTGTACAAGCTCAACAATACCTACTTCTAAACTCCCTTTCATCGCTGACAATGATGTCATAACAATAAGCAATGCAGTAACAATGAGGAAACTCCAAGTTTTTTTATTCATTCCACTCTTCCTTTATATTAAAATGCATCACGGATACATCATTTTTTTCAATTCATCTAACGCTTCAATTGCTGCTAAATTGCCTGTCGTTCCAAATAAACGCTCTTCTAAATCGTAAACACGGTTATTTTTAACTGCAGCGAAGTGCTTCCAAATGTCATTCGTTTTAAATTCTTTATCGAACATTTTTACAACTTCATCAGGCATACCATGAGCTGCTCGTAAAATAATATCTGGATCAGCTTTCTTTAAGTACTCTGTATTAGAAGCTAAATACTCTACTCGTTCACCTTGTACAATGTTTTTACCACCTAGTTGTTTCACTAAATCTCCAATATAAGAATGCTCTGTTGCTACTAAATAACTTCCTGGCACACCTAACAAAATAAGTACTGTCGGTTCTTTCTTTCCTTTTACTTCTTTTTGAATGCTAGCAACCTTTTTATCTAACTTAGTTACAACTTCTTCAGCCTGCTTTTCACGTCCATATTTCTTACCTAAATCGCTAATAGAATTTTGCATATTTTTCAAGCTTGTTAAATCTAAAAAGTTTGCTTTCATACCCACACCATCAAAAACTGGCTTTAATTCATATTCAAGTGTTGTCACAGATAATACTTCTGACGGCTTTAATGATTTTACCTTTTCCATATCTGGACTCATTGGATTCCCAACTTCAGGTAAACCTTTATATCGCTTTGGTAAAGTTTTAGAACTTGTTGGAACGCCGACTAAATCTACTTCTAACGCATCCATAATTTCAGTAACAGCCACTGTTGTTGCAACAATGCGCTCTTTACTCTCACTCTTTACCTGCTTTGCTGTTTCTTTTTTGGGTGATGAGCACCCGGCTATACTCATTAACAAAATGATAGCCATTAGTACACTTGCAATTTTCTTCACTCTCAATCACCACTCCTTTCCATACAATATGAAACAAGTCTTGATGCACGCGAACATGCATCAAGACTCCAAAAATTACAATCTACCCGCTCTATATTTACGAACTAGTAAAGCAAGTGAACCTAGCAGTAACACCATGTATAAACCAAGTTGTGCTGTATCTGCAGTTTTTGAGTTTTTCTCTTTTTTTGCATCATTATCTGTAGCATTGTTTTTCTTCTTATCATCTGCATTTCGATTAAAATCAGGATTACCTACTGTTTTTACATTATCTACTTTCGGTGTAGTCACTGGATTTTTTGGTTCATTTTTTGGATCCTCTTTAATAGTTCCTAACGCACCGATATTATTTGTATCAAATTGAATTTGTACATCGTAGAAATGATGGTAGTTCATCTCATCGATGTCTACCTTTACTTTTGCGTTTAATTTTTTAAATAGATCTTCTACTTCAAACTGTACTACTCGCGTATTTGCATTTTTATCTTCGCTTATTACTTTCGCATCAGCGAATAGCTCATTGTTTTCCGTTTGGAATTTCGTAATCCACACGCTATTTTTCAGCGTCATCTCAATGTATTTTTTACCATCTTTTACGATTAATTTCGCTGGATTTACAACATAGTCATGCATCTTTGAAATCTCATCTGTTTTATCTTTTAATACTTTAAATGTAATATCATATTGACCGTCTACTAAATTTTTCGGATCAACTATTACTTTCGGTTTATTATTTCCACCTTGGTTATCATTTCCGCCTTGGTTGTCGTTTCCACCTTGGTTATTGTTTCCGCCTTGGTTGTTGTTTCCGCCTTGCTTGTCGCTTCCACCTTGATTCCCTAAAGCTTTAATACTATCTTGATCAAATACAAATTGAACATCGTAGACATGGTGATAATTCATTGAATCAATATCTACTTTTACTTTTGCATTTAATTTTTTAGACAAATCGTTTACTTCTACTTCTACTACTCTTGTATTTTGTTCTTTATTTTCACTTAACACTTTTGTATTAACGAAAGAACCATTCTTCTCAAATTCAAATTTCGTAATCCATGTACTATTTGTTAATGTAAACGATACATATTTCTTACCATCTTTTACTTTTAATACACCTGGAATTTTTGTGTATGTGTTCATCATTGAGATTTCATCTGTTTGATTTTTTAACACTTTAAAGCCAATGCTGTATTCACCATCTTTAAGAGCTTTTGGATCAATTGTTGTGTTATTATCTTGGTTGTTGTTTCCGCCTTGGTTATTGTTTCCACCTTGGTTGTCGTTTCCGCCTTGCTTGTCGTTTCCACCTTGGTTATTGTTTCCGCCTTGGTTGTCGTTTCCGCCTTGGTTGTCGTTTCCGCCTTGGTTGTCGTTTCCGCCTTGGTTGTCGTTTCCGCCTTGGTTGTCGTTTCCGCCTTGCTTGTCGTTTCCGCCTTGGTTGTCGTTTCCGCCTTGGTTGTCGTTTCCGCCTTGGTTGTCGTTTCCGCCTTGGTTATTTAACGGCTTAATGCTACCTTTATCAAATGCAAATTGAATATCGTAAAAATGGTGATAATTCATTGAATCGATATCTACTTTTACTTTTGCATTTAACTTTTCCGATAAATCCGGTACTTCTACTTCCACTACGCGTGTATCAGCTTTTTTATCTTCACTTATTACATTTGCATCAACAAACGAACTATTTTTCTCAAATTCAAACTTTGTAATCCAAGCACTATTCGTTAACGTAAAGGATACATACTTCTTACCATCTTTTACTTTTAACACACCTGGACTTTTTGTATATGTGTTCATCATTGAAATTTCTTCTGTTTGATCTTTTAATGTTTTAAAATTGATGCTGTATTCACCATCTTTAATTGTTTCAGCATCTGGATTTTTATTATCGTCTGGTTTTTCTACTTCTGGTTTTTCTACTTCTGGTTTTTCTACTTCTGGTTTTTTCTCTTCATTTTTAATTTTTTCAAGTTTATCTTGTTCAAATAAAAGTTGTACATCATGCGTTTGCTTATAATTTCTTGATGCCATTTCGATAAATACTTTTGTATTTAGTTTTTTAGATAAATCGTTTACTTCAAACTCTACTACTCTTGTATCTTTTTCCTTATCCTCACTCACTACTTTTGCATCAACAAATGCACCATCTTTTTCCGTTTGGAAATTTTTAATTAATGAGCTACTTTTTAGTGTTATAACGGCTTTTTTCTTACCATTTTCTACTTTTAATACTCCTGGATTTACCATGTAACTATTCATCTTGGATTCTTCATCTGTTTGATCTTTGAACACTTTAAATGGAATGCTGTACTCACCATCTGTAATTGTGTTAGAATTTGGTTGTTGATCTGGGTCAGGCTTTTGGTCGGGCTTCTGACTCGGATCAGGTTTTTCATTTGGATCTGGCTTATTAGCTGGGTCCTCTTTTTCATTTGGCTTTTCTACATGAACGGGTTTAATGCTATTTTGATCAAAGACAATGCGCACATCATAGTCATGATGATAATTTAAAAAATCAATATCTACTTTTACTTTTGCATTTAATACCTTCTCTACATCTTCCACATCAAATTCTACTACTCTTGTATCTTTTTCTTTATCTTCACTAATTACATTTGTCTCAACAAGTTGGCCTGCTTTTTCTGTTTCAAACTTCGTAATCCATGAACTATTCGTTAATGTAAAGGATACTTTTTTTTTCCCATCCTTCACTTTTAAAGTTCCCGGGCTTACTGAATATTGATTCATCATCGATTCTTCATCTGATGTATCTTTTAAAACTTTGAAGCCAATTGAATATTCACCGTCAACTAACTTGGTAGCTGCTTGAACTGCAAGTGGTTGTAATGTTGATACGAATGTAAATATCATTAGACACATTGCAACAACAATCTTAAGATACTTGTTCAATGAAATAACGCTCCTTTATAAAAAATTAATTATTTAACACTGTTCCCATCAAATACAAAGCGAATATCATATGAAGCATTGTAATTAATAATTGGGATATTAATTTTCACCTTGCCGTTTAGTTTTTTTGACAAGTCAGCAACTTCAAATTCTACAACTCTAGTATTATCTGTTTTGTTTTCACTTAACACGGTTGTTTCTATAAATTGACCATCTTTTTCTACTTGGAAACTTTTAATAGAAGAACTATCTTTCACTTTAAATGAAATATATTGTTTTCCATTTTTAACTGTTAATGTTGCTGGGCTTTCAAAATAACTATTCATTCTAGATGATTCATCTTTATCGCCTTTCCATACAGTGAAAGCAATATTATATTTCCCATCAGCTAGTTTTGTAGCAGCCTTTGCATCTTGTGAACCTAGTGTTGCGATAAACGTAAATAAAACAGCAAATACGGCAATAATCATTTTAAATTGTTTAAACATATATTCATCACCCTTCGAAATATTTATTTGTTTAGCTTCACTTTACGAATTAAGAAAACACCTGAAACAAGAAGTAACGCTGCAAATAATCCGATACGTGCTTCGTCTCCTGTTTTTGGATTATCTGTTTTTTCAGCTTTTCCACTCTCATTTGTTTCTTTATTCACTTCTTTATTCTCTACTTTCGTTTTTTCTTCTTTTACTTGTGTATCTGTTTTCGCTTGGTCATTATTTTTTGTTGCAGCAACTACACCGTTATCGCCACCTACAGCTTTTACATTTGCATCAAACGCAAAACGAATTGTATAGTGGTGGTCATAGTTTGCACTTGGTACAACAACATGAATTTTTACTCCCAACGGCTTTGATAGATCATCAACTTTAAATTCAACCGTTCTTTTATCAGCCGCTTCGTCCTTACTCACTACTTTTGCATCAACAAAATTCCCATTCTCCGGTGCTTTAAATTCTGTAATCCAAGCACTATGGTTCATTGGAACTTGAACTTTCATCTCACCATTTTTTACAATTAACTTAGCTGGCTTTTCAAAATAATCATTTGCCATTGAAGCTGACTCGTTTTCCGCTTTTTGTATTACGTAGTTAATATCATACGTACCGTCAGCTAATTTTGCTGAAGCTTGTCCGAACGGCACTACAAGAAAAGCTAGCATACATACAAATGTCATAATAAAAGCGGGTAATACAGAAAACTTTTTCATTTTTCTTGTTTCCTCCTTATTTATCTTGCATTTCACTTTTTGAAAATGATAATTATTCTCAATTTATAAGAAAAAAATAATCTTTTCCACCTATATTTAATTAGCATTCTTTTATGTAATATAAGTATTATTGATTATCATTCTCATTGAATGTTAAAAATAATATCTCACCCTATTCCTTATACGAAGGCATAGAAACTGAGAAAAAATTATAAAACTTATTCATTGATTATCATTCTCAATATAAATCAAAAAAAAATAAACTATCCCTTCTCCTCCTCTTTCACCTCTTCTCATAACAACACTATAGTTATAGAAACCCCTTTCCTTCACTTCCCTTCCAATATTTCCACAACTAAGTCAATCTTAGCCTACTCATAAATTTTTTGTCAACTATATTACGTATAAATTTTTTAATATCTAAATTTCTCTATGTACGACTTTTTCTACAAAAAAAGAGACTTTCTATTATAGAAAGCCTCTTTTCTCTATTTTTCTACAGCAATTTCCTGCTTTTGAAACTTAGAAACTATATAACCAAATCCTATACCGATTATGCCTGGAACTAACCAACCAATCCCTACACTATATAATGGAATCTTATTTAAAATAGGTGCTAATGCTGCAATTTGAAGATTTGCATTGTGTAATCCATCAAAGAAACTAATTGCGAACGCTCCTACAATACCACCCACATACATCGCTAATGGAAGACGAACGTAGTTTTCAACAAGTGATAATACGATAAGAACGATTCCAATTGGATAAATGGCGATTAAGATTGGTAATGCTAATGCGTTTAACTGCGTTAAACCAAGATTGGCTACCATAAATGCTAATACACAGAAAATGAAAACGACTTTTTGATATGAAAGCTTTGGTAATAAGGAAGAGAAATATTCTCCACAAGCTGCAACAATACCTACAGAAGTTGTTAAACATGCTGCTGTAATTGCGATACCTAGTAATAATGTTCCGTAACTACCAAATAAATGATTTACAACGTTTGTTAAAATAATGCCTCCGTTTGCGCCCATTCCAAGCGATACACTAGAAGCTCCAAGATACGCAAGCGCTAAATACACAAGTAGTAAACCAAGTGCTGCAATAAATCCTGCAAAGATTGTTACTTTCGCAATGCTATTCTTATTTGTAACACCTTTTGCTTTTAAAGCATTAATGACAACATTTCCGAAAACAAGTGCTGCCAGTCCATCTAAAGTTAAATATCCGTCAATAAAACCTTTGAAAAGAGGAGCACTATACACTTCTGTCGGTGAACCAAATTCTCCAATTGGTGTAATAAGTGCTTTACCTACAATAATTGCAATAACAGCTAATAAAATTGGAGTTAACACTTTACCGATGCGTCCCACTAATTTTGAAGGATTTAAAGCTAAATAGAAAGTTACCGCAAAGAAAATAAATGTAAAGATAACAAGTGGATAGGATTGGCTAGCTATCTCACTTGGTAAAAATGGTGCAACACTCATTTCATAAGCAACTGTCCCTGTACGCGGAACGCTTACGAATACGCCTAAGCATAAATAAATTGCAGTGATAAAAACAAGTGCGAAGATAGGATGCACACGTCCTGCTAGCTCATTAATATCTCCCTTTAGAGCTATAACAATTACCCCTAATAAAGGCAATCCAACACCTGTTACGATAAAACCAAATAACGCGATCCATACATCTGTTCCAGCACCTTGTCCTAACGCTGGTGGAAAAATCATATTACCTGCACCGAAAAATAGTGCAAATAACATTAAACTTATTGCAAACACCTCAGAAAATTTTAAAGATGATTTCATTTCTACTAACCTCCTAAATGATTAATTAACAAAATATTCCGAATTAAAATCCGTCACATATCCTCTTTCAAGCATACTTCCCCGTAAAAGAACGCAAAAAACACCCGTCCCTAACAAAGGGACGAGTGTTGAAATCGTGGTTCCACCCTTATTCTAATAAAATGAATTTATAACGAAATAAGCTCATTTTATAGCTCGTGTAAATTGATAACGGTTTTATCCGCCAAGAATTACAATGCATCATGCATGCAGTTCACTCTTGAAGTTTAGAGGTGGTAAGATTGTCTTTTCGTATTAGGAAGCTCACAGCCTAAGGCTTCCCTCTCTGAGAATCGTAGAAAACAACTCATGTCCTCATCATTACTTTTATAAAATATCTTGTCGAAACTTGTTGTTTTTTATTATATGGGCTATTTTTTAAAAAATCAATAGTTTTATTTTTTCTGACAAAAAAATATAGGGAGAAAATTTCCCCTCCCTATAACTGCCCTATTAAAATTTCTAACTCTTCAGCTGTAACGCTCCGCCACTTTCCCACTTCAAGCTCATGTAATTCTATATTCATAATGCGCACTCGCTTTAGCTTTGTTACAGTAAACCCGAAAGCACGGCTCATTCTACGAATTTGCCTGTTCATTCCTTGTGTTAAAACGATGCGAAATGTAGATTGGCCGACTCTCGTCACTTTGCATGGCTTCGTCATTCCATCTTTAATCTTTACACCGCTGGACATCTCATCAATAAACCAATCTGTAAAAGGTTTATCTACCGTCACAACGTATTCTTTCTCATGCTCATGATCTCCGTGTAAAATTTGATTCGCAATCGCGCCATCATTCGTTAATAAAATAAGTCCATCCGATGCTTTATCTAATCGTCCAACGGGAAAGATTCGCTCTGGGTAATTGATATAATCAATAATATTATCTTCAATATGATCGGCTGCTGTACAAGTAATTCCAACTGGTTTATGAAAAGCGATATACACCTTTTCTTTCTCTTCTTTTGCAATAACCTGCCCATCAATCGTTACAACATCATCATCGCTCACGAGAGCACCGTGCGTACAAATTTCGCCGTTAATAGCCACGCGTCCAGCTTTAATAAGACGATCTGTTTCGCGTCTTGAGCAGGATTTTGCTTCGCTTATGTATTGGTTGATTTTCATATTTTGTTCCTTTTCGTATATTAAAAGCGTCAATCTATGGCAATATCATTATGCCATGATTGACGCTCCTTCACTTCGCAAAAACAACTAAATAAATAACCCCAATCACCAAAAATATTCCACAACAAGCTAACAATGCTTTTGCAAGTTTGTCCATAAACATATAATGGTTTCCCCTTTGTTTCGTTGTTTGCTATTTTAATTCGACAACTGTTACGCCTAGGCCTCCCTCGCCCATGTCACCGTAACGGTAGTTTTTCACGCCGCGATGTTTTTTCAAGTAATCTTGTACACCTTGGCGAAGCGCTCCTGTTCCTTTACCGTGAATGATTGACACACGAGGATAGCTTGCAAGCTGTGCATCGTCTAAATATTTTTCAACGCGCATCATTGCATCTTCGTAACGCTCACCGCGAAGGTCAAGCTCTAACGACACGTGATAATCTCTACCCTTCACACTTGCGACTGCTTTTTTCTCTGTTTGCTTCGGTGTATTAATGTATTCCATATTGGATTCTTTCACTTTCATCTTCAGAATACCAATTTGTACGCTCCACTCTGTATCACTTACTTTTTCAAGTAATTGACCTTTTTGACCGAACGTTAATACTTTTACTTCATCGCCTGCACGTAATTGTTGTTTTGGCGCTGTGTTTTTCACATTCACTTTTTGTTTTTTCACAAGCTCTGGCGCTGCACCTTCTAGGCGGCTCTTCGCTTCAATAAGCTCGTGATCTTTCACGTTTACAAGCTGCGCTTTGCGCAATTGACGAAGTTCGTGAATAATGCCCTCTGCTTCTTTCTTCGCAGCTTCGACTTTTTCTTCCCCTTCTTTTTGCGCTTTTAATAATTTTTCATCACGCTCTTCGTTAAATTCAATAATTTGACGCTGTAATTCACGATGAAGTTTTTCAGATTGCTTACGAAGCGCTTCTGCTTCGTTCCAGTCACGCTCTGCGTTCTTTTGACTTTCTTCTAACTTCGCAATCATATTTTCAATTTTATTTGTATCCGTACTAATATGGTTACGCGCTTGATCAATAACGCGATCAGATAATCCAAGGCGCTTCGAAATTTCAAAGGCGTTACTACGTCCTGGTACACCGATTAATAATTTATACGTTGGGCTTAATGTGTTCACATCGAACTCAACACTCGCATTAATAACTTGCTCACGGTTATATCCGTATGCTTTTAATTCCGGGTAATGCGTCGTTGCAACAACGCGAGCACCACGATTACATACTTCATCTAAAATTGAAATTGCTAGTGCAGCCCCTTCTTGCGGGTCTGTTCCAGCACCTAATTCATCGAATAAAACTAAGCTTTCAAAATCAGCTTTTTCTAAAATATCTACAATGTTCACCATATGTGAGGAGAACGTACTTAAACTTTGTTCAATCGATTGCTCATCACCGATATCAGCGAAAATATTTTTAAATACACAAATCTCTGACTCATCCATTACTGGAATATGAAGACCAGATTGCGCCATTAATACACAAATACCAACCGTTTTCAGCGTAACTGTTTTACCACCTGTATTCGGTCCTGTAATTACAATTGTTGTGAAATCTTTACCGAGCATAATGTTATTTGGCACAATAATTTCCGGATCAATAAGCGGATGACGCGCTTGTCTTAAATCCATGTAGCGCTCGTTATTTACGATTGGCTTCGTTGCTTTAATTCGCTTCGCATAAAAAGCTTTTGCAAAAATGAAGTCAAGATTTGCAACTACTTCTACGTTAGACAAAACAATATCAGCTTCTACTGCCACTTCTTCTGTTAACATTAATAAGATGCGTTCGATTTCTTGTTTTTCTTTCACACGTGCTTCTTGAAGTGCGTTATTTAATTCTACAATTACTTGTGGTTCAATAAATAACGTTTGTCCAGAAGCAGATTGATCGTGAACAATACCACCATATACACCGCGGTATTCTTGTTTTACCGGGATTACGTAACGTTCGTTACGGATCGTTACAATCGCATCAGATAACATCTTTTGTGCGTTTGAAGAACGCGTCATATTCTCTAACTTTTCACGAATACGGCTTTCCGCAGTACGAATTTGGTTACGAATACCACGTAGTTTATCACTTGCGCTATCGACTACTTCACCGCCATCACCGATACAATTTGTAATTTTCTTTTCTAAGTCATATAAAGATACAATTTGAGCGACGTGAGTTTCTAAAATCGGAAGCTCGACACCATTATCAACCATATCTTCGATAAAACGTTTCATATTGCGACTACCATACATCGTATTTGCAATATCAAGTAGTTCATTTGGGCTTAACATACTTCCGATTTTTGCACGCTTCACATTTGAGCGAACATCAGTAATACCACCTAATGGCGCACTCCCTTTTAAACGAATGACTTTCGCCGCTTCATCCGTCGTATCTTGTAGTTCTACAATTTCTTCAAAATCAGTGCTCGGTACTAAATTCTTCACTTTGTCACGACCAAGTGAAGAGGCTGTATGTTCAAGTAATTGTTCTTTTACTTTATTGTATTCTAATACACGCAACGTTCTTTCTAACATGTTGCAGGTCCCCCTTGTGTTACTTATTACGTTTAATATAGTCTAATAAACGTTCAATATCCCACGTGTTAATCACGTTATCTTTTTGAATCCAACCTTTACGTGCTGCTGCTACACCTGTTTCCATGTCTTCTAACATTTCAAGTGTATGAGCATCCGTATTAATCGCTACTTTTACACCAGCATCTTGTGCTTGTTTTAATAATTTCGCGCTTAAATCTAGACGGTTTGGATTTGCATTTAATTCTAAAACTGTATTTGTTTCTTTTGCGAGTTCAATTAATAAATCTGTGTCTACATCGTAACCCTCGCGACGTCCAAGAAGGCGTCCTGTCGGGTGAGCAATCATTGTAACATGTTTATTCTCAAGTGCAGCGCGAAGACGCTTCATAATCGTTTCACGATCTTGTGAGAAGCTAGAGTGGATAGCTCCAATAACATAATCTAATTCTGCTAATACTTCATCATCAAAATCAAGTGATGCATCCGGTAAAATGTCCATTTCAATTCCGCGTAAAATTGTAATGTCTGGATACTTTTCATTCATACGTTCAATTTCTTTCGCTTGTTCACGAAGACGCTCTTTCGTTAAACCGTTCGCTACTTTCAAGTATTGTGAGTGATCAGTAATCGCCATAAACTTATATCCACGGGCACGACATGCCTGTACCATTTCTTCAATAGAAAAAGCACCGTCACTCCACGTTGTATGCATATGTAAATCACCTTGTATATCAGAAAACTGAATTAAGTTTGGATACTCTTTAATTAATTCAATTTCTTTTCCATCTTCACGCACTTCTGGTGGGATAAATGGAAGACCGAAATGAGCAAAAAATTCTTCTTCAGTCTCGAATGTTTTTACTTCACCTGTTTCCAAGTTCTCTACACCGTACTCACTAATTTTTTCGCCTTTATCTTTTGCAATTTGGCGCATTTTTACGTTATGGTCTTTTGATCCTGTGAAATGGTGAAGCGTTGTAATAAACTCTTCTGGTTTTACTAAACGGAAATCGATTGAAATATCATATTCGTATTGAAGACGAACAGAAACTTTCGTATCTCCACTTGCAATTACTTCAATCATATTATCGAATTGCAATAAATGTTCACGTACTGCTGCTGGTTCTGTCGTTGCAATAATGAAATCTAAATCCTTCACTGTCTCACGAACACGGCGTAAGCTACCAGCGCGAGAAAAACGAATTACTTCAGCAATATTCGACAACTTCTCCTCTATTTCCCCGGCAATAGGTAATACCATCGCAATCGGTAAACGTTCTGGACGAGATCCTACTTGATCAATTGCTTCTAATATTTTCTCTTCTGTTTTCTTACCGAAACCTGCTAAAGCTTGTACTTTATTTTCCTCACAAACAGCTTTTAACGATTCCATATCCACTACACCAAGTTCTTTGTATAACTTAGCTACCTTTTTACCACCAAGGCCCGGAAGTTTTAATAACGGTAACAAACTGCTTGGCACTTCTTTTTCAAGTTCTTGTAATACTTCAGATGTTCCCGATTCTATATATTCTTGAATAACTGCTGCCGTTCCTTTTCCGATACCTGGAATCTTTGTGAAATCTTCAATTTCAGAAAGACTACGATCATCACTTTCTAGTGCTGCTGCTGCTTTACGAAATGCAGATATTTTAAATGGATTCGCACCCTTTAATTCCATAAAAAGCCCGATTGTCTCTAGTAATTTAATAACTTGTTTTTTATTTACTTTCATCATTGCCCCGCCTTTCTTTCATAGAAAAAAACTTCTCTTTCCGAAAAAAGAGAAGTTATACTCTGCTACCTGTCTGCCATAGCTCCTTCACCTTTTCAGAGAGAATCGGTGTATCGTCTACAATTATTTTGCTAATTGATGATTTTTGTAATGGTGTTTGTATTTGTTCAATCGGAAGAATATTTCCAACAATAATTAAAACAAACAAAATAATATATACTTCTAAAAATCCGAGGATTGCCCCCGCAAACGCATTTACTTGCTTTAACACCGGTATTTCTGCAAACATATTTAACAAATTACCAAGTAATGAAAGTGCGATTTTTGTAATAATAAATAATACGATAAACGCAATTGCTTGATAAAATACTGTCTCAATATTATTTGCATCAATCCATTCTGGAACAGATACATTTTTATCAAATGGATACGGAATAAATTTCGCAAGTGCTGGCGCTAAATCTTTACAGTACCAGTATGCAACAAGGTATGCGATAATAAAGCTTGTTAACTTTACAAGTTGTAAGATAAAACCTCTGCGTAATCCGAGGAAAAATCCCATAACAAGCAGTAAAATGATAATAATATCAATCATGTTTATTCCATTCCTTTTTTTGTCATACTTTCTTTCAACTTCTCATGTTCTTCTTTTAATTTTATGTAATCGTGTATGACGTTTACCGCCGTCAATACCGCTAGTCTACTCGTATCAAGCGAAGGATTCTTGGCATTGAGTTCGCGCATTTTATCATCCACAATCGCTGCTACCATGCGGATATGACTTGTACTTTCATCGCCAACAACTGAATACTGTTGGCCATATATTTCTACATTAATTCGACTTTTATTTCCCTTTTGTTGTGACAACTCACCGGCCTCCAATCACGTACAGAATCCTAAAGTTTATCATACCATGAACCATCATAATATGGAAACAGAAAGAACAATCCGATATGATAAAAATAACAATATAAAAAAGGAGCGACCATTTTGTCAAATTCTATCGTAATACAAACAAGTTCTACAGTAATTGAAGACATGAAACAACAATATAAACAAGCACTTAGCTCAAAAATTCCGCAAGGCGGTATCTTTATGGCAAAGGTGCCATCTTGCACGATTACAGCATATAAATCTGGAAAAGTAATGTTCCAAGGTGGACGTGCTGAAGCAGAAGCTTCTCGTTGGCAAACTGTCTCTCAAACACCGAAAACAGCTGTAAAAAAATCGGCCGATTCTCATCGTTTTGCACCGCCTGCTTCCATCGGTACAATGTCTATAGCAGGATCAGATGAAGTAGGTACTGGTGATTACTTCGGACCGATGACAGTAGTTGCTGTATATGTGGACGCAAAACAAATTCCACTTTTAAAAGAACTTGGTGTAAAAGACTCCAAAAACTTAAACGATGCTCAAATTACCGCTATTGCAAAACAACTACTTCACGTTGTTCCTTACAGCTCTCTCGTTCTTCATAATGAAAAATATAACGAGCTATTTGATAAAGGAAATAATCAAGGTAAGCTAAAAGCTTTACTACACAATAAAGCCATTACAAACTTATTAGCGAAAATTGCTCCTACAACACCAGAAGGCATCTTAATCGACCAATTTACGCAACCTGATACATACTATAAGTATTTAGCAAAACAAAAACAGGTACAGCGTGAAAATGTTTACTTCGCTACGAAAGGTGAAAGTGTTCATTTAGCTGTTGCCGCCGCTTCCATTTTAGCTCGTTACTCATTCGTAAAACAATTTGATGAACTAAGTAAAAAAGCTGGTATGCTACTTCCAAAAGGTGCTGGTAAACAAGTTGATATTGCCGCTGCTAAATTAATTCAAAAAGTAGGTAAAGAAAGATTACCTGAGTTTGTAAAACTGCATTTTGCTAATACAGAGAAAGCGTTTCGCTTATTGAAATAGTATCGACAAAAACAGGGGCTTACAAACTCCTGTTTTTTGTTTCATGTGTTCTCGATTCAATGTAATTGCATTTACTATTTTCCTCTCCTAACTATATCGCTAAATTAACTCATTTTTAGTAATTCCCCTATAAAAAAGGAGAGCCGCCAAGACTCTCCCTTTTTTATATTAGCTTCGTTTCTGCTTCTTATTTGATGAAGATACTTTATGAGAACCAGTTTCATGTGTTGTTGTCCCTTGCCCTTCCACTTCTGGAGAACCTAGGATTGATCTTGAATGGTCTTTTTTCACTTTTTTACTCATTGCACTCACCCCCAAGGTTACTTTTTACTTAAGGGTAAAAAACTATTCAACATAATAATCTGAACATATACTCGCTACTCTTTTACTCTCGTGTTTGGTTTTCGCTTATGTCCCATAGACGCTTTGCTGCATCCTTATCCAAGGCAGCTTCAGACATTTCCCCTACTTGTTTATCGGCATAGTAATAACCACTCTGATTAGTAAATCCAGTTGATTCTGCTAGCCATACTAAAGTTTCAGCACCTTTCTCCGGCGTACGGGAGAAAGGTTTCATTGCTGCCATAGTTAAGCGAGCAGCTAGACCATTATCCTGGTTAAAATTCGTATTCACTAGCCCCGGGTCAAAGCTATAAGCACTAACACCCGTTCCCTCCAACCGCTGTGCCAATTCAGAGGTGAATAAAATGTTAGCTAGTTTTGTTTGTGCATAACGCATTGTAGGACCGCCCATGAACTTCTTAATACCGCGATACAGTTGTTCTGCATCTAGATCATCGAAATCAATTCCCTTTTTAGCCATTTTGTGACCGTGAGATGCAGTGGTAATGACGCGAGCAGGAGCACTTTCTTTTAAACGCTCCAACAACAAATCTGTAAGTAAGAATGGACCTAAATGGTTTATCGCCCAGGTCATCTCCAAACCGTCCTCTGTAATTTGCCTTGTTTGAAATAAAGCACCCGCATTATTTACTAATATATCAATTCTCGGACATCTTTCTAAAATATTGGTAGCTACCTGGCGTATAGATTGTTGGGAAGACATATCAGCGAAAAATATATCTACCACTGCATTCCCATCCGTTATATTTTCAAGTTGAGTCATAACATCATTCGCTTTTGCTTCATTACGTGCAATGATTCCTAGCTTAGCACCGCTTTTTGCAAACACCTTAGCTGCCGCTAATCCAATACCACTTGTTGCACCAGTGATTACTATATACTTGTCACGCAATGTCCACTTTGTATGACTTGGAATTTCCCCCATTGTATAAAAACCCCTTCCCTATATAAATGTCGCATTCGTTTTACTTATATATGAAGTGGGAATTGAACTATGAACAACATCTTTTCTAGTCGTGAAATACTTTATAAAGTTCAGGTTGCAATTACAACCTTTCTCAATAAAAAAAGCGAGAGCAGTTGCTCTCGCTTTTTTTATATCTTAAAACTCAGAAGAACCTGGAGTTCTTGGGAATGGAATTACGTCACGGATGTTAGCCATACCAGTAATGTACATTAGGAAGCGCTCGAAACCTAGACCGAATCCCGCGTGTTTTGTACCGCCGTATTTTCTAAGTTCTAAGTACCACCAGTAGTCCTCTTCGTTCATGCCTAGTTCTTTAATTCTTTCTACTAAAACGTCCATTCTTTCTTCACGTTGACTTCCGCCAATTAATTCGCCGATGCCAGGAACTAGAAGGTCAGTAGCAGCTACTGTTTTACCGTCTTCATTCATACGCATATAGAACGCTTTAATGTCTTTTGGATAGTCTGTTACGAATACAGGGCGTTTGAAGATTTCTTCTGATAAGTATCTTTCATGCTCTGTTTGTAAGTCAATACCCCATTCTACTGGGTATTTAAAGTCAGCACCTGATTCTTGAAGTACTTTAATTGCTTCTGTATAAGTGATACGACCGAAGTCAGAGTTAATCACATTGTTCATGCGCTCTAGAACTGTTTTATCAACGAAGCTGTTGAAGAAGTCCATTTCTTCTGGTGCATGTTCTAATACATATTTCATTGCATATTTCAGCATATCTTCTGTAAGATCCATTACATCGCCTAATTCAGCAAATGCAATCTCAGGCTCAACCATCCAGAACTCAGCTGCATGGCGAGTTGTGTTTGAGTTCTCCGCACGGAATGTAGGTCCGAATGTGTATACATCACGGAATGCTAATGCATAAGCTTCAGCGTTCAGCTGTCCACTTACTGTTAAGTTTGTTTCTTTACCGAAGAAGTCTTTTGATTCATCAACTTGTCCGTCTTCACCTTTTGATACGTTGTTTAAATCTTGCGTTGTTACACGGAACATTTCGCCAGCACCTTCTGTATCACTACCAGTAATGATCGGTGTGTGAACATGTACGAATCCACGCTCTTGGAAGAATTGGTGAATCGCAAATGCTGCGATAGAACGTACGCGGAACGTTGCAGAGAATGCATTTGTTCTTGGGCGTAAGTGAGCGATTGTACGTAAGTATTCAAACGTATGACGCTTCTTTTGAAGTGGGTAATCAGAATCTGATAAGCCCTCGATATCAATTTTTTCTGCTTTAATTTCAAATGGTTGCTTCGCTCCAGGCGTTGCAATTACTTTACCTTCTACTTTAACTGAAGAGCTAAGTGGAAGTTTTGCAATTTCTTTGAAGTTCTCTAATTCTGTATCGAAAACGATTTGAACGCTTTTGAAGAAGCTACCGTCGTTTAATTCGATGAAACCAAATGCTTTTGAATCACGTAAGTTACGAATCCACCCTGATACTTGTACTGTTTGATCTGCATACTTTTCTGTATCTCTATACAGACTTTTTACTAATGTGTTTTCCATAGTGAAATTCTCCTTTGCTGATATATTTAAATACAAAAAAACCTTTCATCCATAAAGGGACGAAAGGTTAAACTTCGCGGTACCACCCAATTTGTCATAAAGACCAACTTTAACTCGTATGTAATACATACTTCCCGGTTTGTAACAGGCCGGATTCCCGTCTAAGTCTACTCTTGAATACAAGATTCAATTTCGGTTAGCAACTCCAAGGTGTTCTTCACATATACCGCCTCATCAGGCTCTCACCGTCCCTGACTCGCTATGGATTATAGTATATACTACTTTTCCTTATCATCGTCTTTCATTTTGTTAAACTAAAATTAATGTACTACATTCGAGGGAAAGATGCAAGACACCAGAAAATATATCAGCGATTTTCGCAATATATCGACCGTAACTTCAAATATATCGGCAATTTTTATAATATATCGACAATCGCATCATAAAAAAAATTGCCGGAATAGATCCGGCAATTTCTTATTACTTACGTAACTCCGCACCAAATTTCTCTTCTACCGTTGTTAATACACGGTTATGTGCTTCTGTTACCTCTTCGTCTGTTAACGTACGTTCTGCATCGAAGTAAGTCATAGAGAATGCAAGTGATTTCTTGCCTTCTTCCATTTTTTCACCTTCGTATAAGTCGAATAGTGTTACGTCTTTCAGAAGTTCTCCACCAGCTTCAGCAATGACTTGCTTCATTTCGCAAGCTTTTGTTTCTTTCGTTACAACAACAGCCATATCACGTGTCATCGATGGGAAACGTGGGATTGGTAAGTAGTAAGTTTCTTCCACGTCTGCACCGAATACTTTTACAAGAGATAGTTCGAATACGAATGTATCTTTCACATCCAATTGTTTTTGCGATTCTGGATGCAATTGACCGATGAATCCAATTACTTCGCCATCTAATACGATGTCAGCTGTACGGCCTGGGTGCATACCTTCACGTTTTGCTGGTGCATATGCGATTTGGTTTGCAACGCCAAGTACGTCGAATAATCCTTCTAGCACACCTTTCATAACGAAGAAGTCTACTACTTTCTTCTCGCCTTGCCATGCATGGTGAAGAGCAAGACCTGTCATAACACCCGCAAGATGTTGTTCTTCTTTCGGAAGTTCTCCTGCTTCTGTCGGTAAGAAGATAGAACCTACTTCGTATAGAGCAACACTGTCGTTTTTACGTGCAACATTGTATGAAACTGCTTCTAACAATTGTGGCACTAAGCTTAAACGAAGTTGACTACGCTCTTCACTCATTGGAAGCGCAAGATTTACAGGAGCTTTTTCGTTCGGCTCAACCATATATTGTTTCGCTTTGTCAGCGCTTGTTAATGAATATGTGATTGCTTCATATAAACCAGCACCTTCTAAGAAGCGACGTACTTTACGACGTTTCGTTTGTGCTGATGTTAATTTACCACGTGTCATCGTTCCAGAAGGTAATGTAACTGGAATGTGATCATACCCATACAGACGACCCACTTCTTCTACTAGGTCTTCTGAAATTGTAATATCAGGACGACGTGCTGGTACATTTACATGGAATGTTCCTTCTACTTCTGTGAATGGGAATTTCAAGTTTGTGAACATTGTACCCATTTCACTTGCAGAAATATCTGTACCTAATACACGGTTTACTTTTTCAGCCGTAACAGATACTGTACGCTCTTGTACTTGTAAGTTATCAGCTTCTACTACACCTTCAAGTGCTTCTCCGCCAGCATATTTCGCCATTAAAGCAGCTGCGTGTTGAATTGCTTCAAACGTACGTGTTGGATCAATTCCTTTTTCAAAACGTGCACTTGATTCACTGCGAAGACCTAAGTCTTTTGATGTACGGCGCACTGTTTGACCTGCAAAGTATGCAGACTCGATTAAAACGTTTACCGTCTCATTTGTAACTTCAGAATCAGCTCCGCCCATTACACCAGCAACCGCTAAAGCTTTTGTGCCGTTTGTAATTACAAGATGATGTTCTTGTAACGTACGCTCTTGATCATCTAACGTTTCAATTTTTTCGCCTTCTTTTGCAAGACGAACAACGATTTCTTTTGAACCTAATTTATCGTAATCGAATGCATGTAACGGTTGACCGTATTCCATTAAAATGTAGTTTGTAATATCAACTACATTGCTAATTGGACGAATGCCAGCTGCCATAAGGCGCGTTTGCATCCACATTGGTGATGGACCAATCTTTACGTTCTTCACCATTTTTGCAATATATAATGGGTTTTCTTCTTTCGCTTCTACACTTACAGAAATGTAGTCAGAAGTTTTTTCTGCTGTTTCTTGTAAGTCGATAGCTGGAAGTTTTACTTCACGGCCGTAAATAGCAGCTACTTCATATGCAACACCTAACATGTTTAAGCAATCTGCACGGTTTGGTGTTAAACCAAGCTCAAGTACTTCATCATGTAAGTTTAAAATTTCAAGTGCATCTGCACCAACTTCAGCGTCACTTGGGAAGATGAAGATACCATCTGCGTATTCTTTTGAAACTAACTTTCCATCAATGCCAAGCTCTTGAAGAGCACAAACCATACCATGAGAAGCTTCACCGCGTAGTTTTGCTTTTTTAATTTTGAAGTTACCAGGAAGTACAGCGCCAACTTTTGCAACTGGTACTTTTAAACCTTTTGCAATGTTAGCAGCACCACAAATAATTTGAACTGATTCTTCTTCACCGATATCGATTAAGCATTTGCTTAACTTATCAGCTTCTGGGTGTTTTTCACACTCTAATACGTGACCAACTACAACACCTTTTACACCTTTATTTAATACTTCAACACCTTCTACTTCAATACCACTTTTCGTGATTTTGTCTGCTAGTTCTTGTGCTGTTACATCTTTAATATCTACATACTCTTGTAACCAACGATATGATACGAACATATTTATCCTCTCCTTCCCTTACGCTCGTTTGAATTGTTGTAAGAAACGTACATCATTTGTATAGAAATGACGAATGTCATCTACGCCGTATTTCAACATTGCGATACGCTCTGCGCCCATACCGAATGCGAAACCTTGATATTCTTTTGAATCATAACCAGCCATTTCAAGTACGTTCGGGTGAACCATACCTGCGCCTAGAATTTCAATCCAGCCAGTTCCTTTACAAGTGCCGCAACCTTTACCGTGACACATCATACAAGAAATATCCATCTCTACAGATGGCTCTGTGAATGGGAAGAAACTTGGACGAAGACGGATTTCACGATCTTCACCGAACATCTTTTTCACGAATACTTGCAGTGTACCTTTTAAGTCACTCATACGAATGTTTTTATCAATTACAAGACCTTCAATTTGCATGAACTGATGTGAATGCGTCGCATCATCATCATCGCGGCGATACACTTTACCAGGACAGATAATTTTGATTGGGCCTTTTTCTTTATTATTTTCCATCGTACGTGCTTGCACAGAAGATGTATGTGTACGTAGTAACGTTTCTTCTGTAATGTAGAATGTATCTTGCATGTCACGTGCTGGGTGATCTTTCGGTAAGTTTAGTGCTTCGAAGTTGTAGTAGTCTTTTTCTACTTCTGTTCCTTCAGCTACTTCATAACCCATACCGATGAATACATCTTCAATTTGTTCAACAACAGCTGTTAACGGATGGTGACAACCTGTTTCAACAGGACGACCTGGCAAGGTAACATCAATTGTTTCAGTAGCTAATTTCGCTTCAATTACTGCTTTTTCTAAGTTACCAATTTTGTCATCTAAACGCGTTTGAATCGATTCACGTACTTCATTTACTAATGCTCCCATACGTGGACGCTCTTCCGCTGATAATTTTCCCATGCCGCGTAATACTTCTGTAATTGGGCCTTTTTTCCCTAAATACGCTACGCGTACGTCATTTAAGCCCTTTAGCTCTTTCGCTTCTTCAATAAGCTCTAACGCTTTTTGCTTTAGCTCTTTTAAACGTGCTTCCATTTGGAACCCTCCTAATTTTAAAAATAAAAAAACCTCGCTCCCAAAAAGGGACGAGGTAAATTCGCGGTACCACCCTAAATTGACAGAACAAGTCTGTCCACTCATTAGTTATAACGATCAATTCTGACCGGAACGCCTTTACATATACATGGTCCTGGCGTCAACTCCAGAGGTGAATTCACTTCCGTCTACCATAAGAATGCTTTCAGTCTACGGCATTCTCTCCCTATATGGCGATTTTGTCAGCTACTCTTCTCTATCAACGTTTTTCGTTATTTAACTTTTATTATATGTTCATTACGAACATGTACTTCAACTTATTATAAGAAGTTTTTTATTTGTTCGCAACCGGGCTTTGTAAATAATACGTTAAAATCCCTGCTGCAACCGCAACATTTAATGATTCTGCCCCGCCATAAATCGGAATATACAAGTTTTGATCCGTTTTCGCAAGAATTTCTTGGCGTACGCCGCTTCCTTCATTCCCTACAATTAATGCAAAACTTCCGGCTGGTGTTACTTCACCGTAAGGAGCTCCATTTTCAAGAGCTGTTCCATATACAGGAACACTATTTTCTTTTAACTTGTCTACCCATTCTTCTAAATTCCCTTTTACAATCGGTAAGTGGAAAATAGAACCTTGTGTAGAGCGCAGTACTTTACTATTGTAAACATCAACACAACCTTCTCCAAGCACAACGGCATGAATACCAGCTGCATCAGCTGTACGAATAATCGTTCCTAAATTACCTGGGTCTTGAAGGCCGTCTAATAAAAGAAATTTCCCATCAGTAAGAGCTACTTCTTTCTCATGCTTTTCACAGACAGCAAATACACCTTGTGTCGTTTCTGTTTCACGAAGTATTTTTACAATCGCTTCAGGCACGATATACATTTCAACATCATTCACTGTCCAATCTTTCGGAAGGTCTGTTTGATCTGAAACGATAAGTTCTGTTACAACTCCTGCCTTTAAAGCTTCCTCCACTAAGTGGAATCCTTCAACAAAGAACAACCCTTTTTTATCGCGTTCTTTTTTCGTTTGCAGCTTTTTCCACTGCTTCACACGCGGATTTTGTACTGAATCAATGTTTTTCATAATATGTATTTCCCTCTCTTCTTGTCTTATCATTATAGCCTATTTTTCATACATATTTACATAAAAAAGAACAAAAACTAACGTCAGTTTCAATTCTGAAGAAGAGGTGAAAGCAATGAGTTTTAATTTACGTGGTGCTGTATTAGCAAATGTATCTGGAAATTCACAAGATCAATTACAAGAAACGATTGTCGATGCAATTCAAAGCGGTGAAGAAAAAATGCTTCCAGGTCTTGGTGTTTTATTCGAAGTCATTTGGAAAAATGCTGATGAAAATGAAAAGCACGAAATGTTAGAAACACTAGAACAAGGATTAAAAAAATAAACAATAAAAGGTCACCTTAGAAAAAACTAAGGTGACCTTTTATGTCTATAAAATTTTTCTTCTCCTAAACATTTCTACTTTACTAACGCTGATTGATGGAGTACAATGTTCAAAATACATTTAAACCGATCGATTTTTCTTCATATACATCATTAGATAAAAGGAGTGAATGTTTTATGCAACGTATTACGCTTGAACAAGTTTTTAAACACCACATTACCCAAAAATATGTGAACCGTTCTGGAATGGTCCACGCGATTGCTGTCGCTTACCATGCGTTTCACTTAGCCAAAAAGCATCACGCCTCAGTCGATGCTGCGACAAAAGCCGGTTTCCTTCACGATATCGGACATCATACATGGTACACAGGCGGCGAATGGGACTATGACTTATATAAAAAGAATGATATACATGCAATTAAAGGAGCGGAAAGAGCTCATAAGTTATTAATCCGATTAGGCGAACATCCGAAGCAAGCCAAAGAAATTTCTGTTGCAATTCTATTGCATACTGATTCTTTCCTAGTAGAACAATCACTTGAAAGAACACCTCTACAAAACACTATTAAGTGGGCAGATGAAGCAGACGAAGAACCAGGCGGCGCACACCACTATCGAACTATCTCTTATGAAAAAGCACTAAAAGCAATTCAGCAGTTAGATCGATTGGTAGAGCGTGAATTGCAAATAGAGCAATCAAAATCAAATAACAAGGCAGAACATAGTTATCAATGAGAAAGAGGCATCACTATAGGGTGATACCTCTTTTATTATTTTATGGAAAATACACCTTTATATGTAATATTTAAATGTTACATATAAAAATAAAACACTTTATAATTAAATATATAAATATAAAGAGGTGATTCTACATATGCAACCCACTACACAACTTCCTTATGAACAGAAATACTCTATGTCATGGGGACAATTCATTAGCTCCGTTTTATTTGCTTTTTTCGGAACTGGACTCATTACTGTGTTCCTCGCAATGCCCTTAACAATTTATACAGCCGGACTCGAAAATAAAAAACAAATTGCCCTGTATGAATCTATTGCAAATACTGCAGGTATCGGATTACAACTAACCGTGTTGTTATTCTTCATTTTTAAATTCGAACCCGCAAAAAATTTACTATTAAAATCTTTTAATTTTAAAGCACTGAAAGAATGGCGCACATACGTATACTTACTTCTTTTCTTCGCTATAAGCATCGTGCTCAATTATATCTTTTTAAAATATGTGTTCCAAGACGCAACAAAGCAACAAGCTTCTGCACTAAACTTAGACGTATTTGAACAGTATCAAATATTATTACTTATCGGCTTTGCGATACTCACCCCAATTTTTGAAGAACTTATTTTCCGTGGTTTTTTACTCCACTTTTTCTCTGAACGCTTTCCATTTTGGATTGCAGCAGTCTTAACAAGTTTCTTCTTTGGTATCGCTCATACATACTCACTCGGAGTAATGGTAATTACTTTCTTCACGGGATTATTAATGGCTATTTTATGCAAGAAAACAAAATCCATTATTCCAGCTATGTTATTTCATATTATGAATAATATGTTAGCATTCTTAAGTTAAAAAGAGGTATCATCGCGATACCTCTTTTTACTCTTTTATAACAACTTCAAACTCTTCTTCCGTTAGCACTTTTCGATAATTCGTTTTCTTTTCTCCTTCTTCACCAGAAGTTAGGACAGGCGTCAGTATAATTTTTGTTACACTATCCTCTAGCTTTTCAAATCGCCAATAACTATTTTTCGATTTTATTAATAATATCCAAAATAAACCTCATGTAGTAAAATATAACTTAATTCACATAAAAGAGTTTACATATGTTCAGTATTATTTGGATGCTTTTTACGCCACTTCTCTTACTATGCGGGATTGCTGGTGGTATTTTTTAATGGTAACAGAAATTAAACATCGGAAATTACTTGTTACCTTAATGGGGATTATTTGCTTTTCATTCGTTATAATGCCTTTTACTTTTTTTAAACAAAGGTATCAATGGAGAGAACGTTCTCCACATTCCACCTGTCCTATATTGGATGCTTTTCTCTCTAGCTGGTTTATTAGCAGGATTGAATGGGGTACATTCAAAAATTAAGAGTATACGCAACATGGGACTCATTATTTTCTCAATAGGACTGTTTGCAGCTATTGTCCATGCCTGATTCATATTTTATTCATTAAGGAGTTATTACATATGGAATCTACTGGTTTATTTATTTGGCTTATCTTAGCCCCTATTTTGTTATTATGTGAAGGCATCGTTGGCATTTATTTAATTGCTGCCGGAATTAAATATCGAAAATCACTTATCGTTATAACTGGTTTAATTAGCATATCACTTATCGTTGTTCCTATCATTTGTATAGGTTATGGAATAGATTTAGAGGGAATGGTTCCAATTTCGGGAACTTTATATTGGTGCTTCTTCTCATTAGCTGGACTAGTAGCTATTATAAGTGGCAGACAAATATCAAGTATTCGTTCTATGGGGACGATTTTGGTTATAACAGGATTATGCTCTGTAACTAGTTATCATCTTTTATATCTAACTACATAAAAAACACAAAAAAGCAGGGAAATTAATTCCCTGCTTTTCTATTTGGTTTATTGCCTGATGGCAAGAAGAACGATAACACCCAAGCAATACCTGCGAGTATTGTTGCAATTAAGAAGGCATCGTTAATACCGTTAATTGCAGATAGCTTTGAGATTTGTCCGAATAATAGTTGCGTGCTCATCGCATCTCCCGCTTGAGCTGATCCAGCTAAAGCCGCTAAGCTTTGGCCCATACCATGTATTTTATCAACTAAAATTGGATTTGACGTTGTTAACATGTTGCCATAATCCGCTACGTGAGCAGTCGTTTGTTGCGTCATAAGTGTGATTAAGATCGCTGTTCCAATTGAACCAGCTACTTGTCTTGACGTATTTTGCGTTGCTGTACCGTGAGAAATTAATTTCATCGGCAGCGCGTTCATACCAGCTGTCATAATTGGCATCATAATGAATGACATACCAATTGAACGTATAATATAATCCGTCATAATAACGCTATACGGTGTATCCATCGATAATTTTGTAAATTCATATGTCGCATAAGTTGTAATTGCCAATCCAATTATCGCTAATGGACGAATGCCATATTTATCGAATAATTTACCTGCTACTGGTCCCATGATCCCCATAATTAATGATCCTGGAAGAAGTAGTAAACCAGATTCAATTGGCGTAAAGCCACGAATATTTTGTAGATATACTGGAAGTAATAACATACCTCCGAATAATGCCATCGTTACGATTGCGTTAATTACTAAAGTAAAAGTAAATACTGGATATTTAAACACTTGTAAATCAAGCATTTTATTGTCCGTTGTTAGCTCTCTCCAAATAAATACTGCAATACCTACTACACCAATGATAAGTGATATCACAACCTCTGCACTAGTCCAGCTATTATTTCCCGCTTCACTAAATCCATACAATAAGCTACCTAGTCCAATACTTGAACTAATAACACCGAATACATCTAGCTTTGTGTTAGATACCGGCTGAGCTAGTGTAAAGAATTTTAAAGATAGGAAAGTAATAATTAAACCAATCACAAACATTCCGTAGAACATTAAGTTCCAGCTATAGTTTTCAATTACCCATCCTGTTACAGTTGGTCCGATAGCTGGTGCTAAAATCATCGCTACCCCTAGTAATCCCATAGCTGCTCCTCGCTTATGAGGCGGGAATAATGTCATGAAAATATTCATACCAACCGGCATTAAAATACCCGCTCCAACCGCTTGAATCACTCGGCCCGTCATCATCATTGTAAAGTTTCCTGAAGTAGCACAAATGATAGATCCTACCGTGAAGAATAACATTGCCGCTACGAACAATTTACGATACGTAAATCGTGAAACTAAAAAGGCACTAATCGGTACTAAAATACCATTTACGAGCATGAAGCCTGTAATTAACCATTGTGCTGTTGAAGTTGATACATTAAATTCATTCATTAACGGAGGCAATGCAACGTTAATGATCGTTTGGTTTAAAATAGAAACGAACATCCCGAGAATTAATACTGTTACAACTGCTTTTACGTTCACATTCTCTATAGGCATAGACGTTTGTTTTTTCGGCATTTCTTTTTCTTGTTTTACTTCTTCTTGCTTACCTGTTTCTAACTCAACTACATTAGAAATTTCTGTTTCTTGCTTTCGTTCAATTTCTTTTTCTTCTGTTTCTACCTTACTTACTTCTATTTTACTTACGGCTGGGACTTGTTCTTCTCCCACGTTCGTTTTTTTCTTTCGTAAAAGACGATTTACAAGGAAGAAGACGATTATACAAAATAGTGCATATCCTGCAATTGCAATTGAGGACATCTCATCTCCCCCTTACTTATGAATACGAACTGTCACATTCATGCCAGGAACAATATTTACTGATTTACTATGATCTAAAGAAATTTTAACTGGTACCACTTGTGTTACTTTCGTATAGTTCGCTGTTGCGTTGCTTGATGGTAACATAGAGAATGTATTCGCTGTTGTTAATCCAACTTGCTCTACTTTTCCTGATAACGTCGTGTCTGGGTATGCATCTACATACACGTCTACATCTTGACCTTTTTGCACATCGTCAACATCTGTTTCTTCAATATTTGCTGTTACCCATAAATTGTTCATATCAAATGCATAAGCAATTGGGCTACCAGCTCCAACGAAAGCATTTGTCGTTGCGTTTGATTGTACAACTGTCGCGTTTTGCGGAATTGTTACGTCTACTGTTTGCTCCCCATTTGCTCCAGCTACAGTGACAGCACCTAATTTATCGTTCTCATTGTAGTTTTTTCCTACTTCAGCTTTCCAGTCAGTCAATTTACCTGCTGCTGGTGAAGCAATTGGAATTACCTTTCCATCAATTTTCGCATTTTCTGTTTTTAAATAGTTTTCCGCTTGATTGTAATAGTAATAACCGCCAATGCCGCCGCCAACTAGTACAATTAATGTGATAATGTTGATAATCACCATTCTTCGAAACTGATTCATTGCATTCCTCTCCTTATATCGCATATAATTTTTTTCTAAACTATTTACATCCTTATTGTTTATACTGTTTAATTGTTAATTATATTAACCTTTAAACAAAAAAAGCACACCTTCAGCAGCATAAACCGGATTTCGTCTACCTGCGAGTGGTGCTGATTTCTAAAGGACTATCGTTTATAATTATAAATAATTATTTCGAATCTACAACCGACAATTTAAGTATGAAATGTCGCTTAAACAACAATATAATAACGATTTGTTGTTTAAGTGTATAAAATGAAACGAGGAGAAGTAAAATGTCTATTAAAAATACAAATGATCCACGTGTAAAGCGGACGAGACAACTCATACAGGATGCTTTTGTCGCTTTAGTAGGCGAAAAAGGGTTTGAAAATGTAACTGTTCAACATATCGCAGAACGCGCTCCTGTAAATCGCGCTACATTTTATAGCCATTACCATGATAAATACGACTTATTAGACAAAAGCATTGAAGAAATGTTAGAGAAGCTAGCAGAAGTAATCAAACCGAAAAATAAAAATAAAGAGGATTTTCAACTTACATTCGATTCACCACATCCAACATTTTTGGCTCTGTTCGAACACATCGCAGAAAACGTGAACTTCTATAATGTTATGCTCGGGGATAAAGCTGCAGGAAACTACTCTTATAAAATGATGAAAACAATACAAACGCATTTAACATTAAGCTTATCAATTTCACAACCAGATGATAAAGATCTTATGGTTCCTCGTGATATTCTAATTAGTTATGTGACAGGGGCTCACATCGGGATGATTATGTCATGGTTAAAAAGGGGGATGATATATACCCCGCATTTTATGGCCATGCAATTAACTCGTTTAATTATTTTAGGGGCCCATACTGCCGCAGGATTAGAAAGACCTTTTTAACACATAAAAAAGCGAAGGAGATTCTCCTTCGCTTTTTTCTATTAATTAAATGTAATGTTATGTACAGCCTCTTTATCAAGACGTTTAATAACTTCTACAATTAACTTCACTGCATTTTCATAATCATCACGGTGTAACATTGCCGCATGCGAATGGATGTAGCGTGTCGCAATCGTAATTGCCATAGACGGAATACCATTTACAGAAATGTGAATCGCACCTGCATCTGTTCCCCCGCCAGCTACTGAATCATATTGGTATGGAATTTGTAGTTCGTCAGCAACATCAACTACGAAATCACGTAAACCTGTATGTCCAATAACAGAAGCATCATATAAAATAATCTGCGGTCCATCGCCCATTTTACTTTGCGCCTCTTTTGACGTTACACCCGGTGTATCTCCAGCGATACCAACATCTACTGCGAACGCGATATCTGGTTTGATATAATTCGCAGATGTTTTTGCACCACGAAGACCAACCTCTTCTTGTACAGTTCCAACGCCGTATACAACGTTTGGATGTTTTTCATCTTTTAATTGTTTTAATACGTCAATTGCAATCGCACAGCCGATTCGGTTATCCCATGCTTTTGCAAGTAACATTTTTTCATTCTTCATCACTTGGAATTCAAAGTAAGGTACAACTTGATCTCCTGGTCGTACGCCCCACTCCATTGCCTCTTCTTGGCTAGAAGCACCAATATCGATAAACATGTCTTTAATATCAACTGGCTTTTTACGAGCTTCTGGAGGTAAAATGTGTGGTGGTTTTGAACCAATTACACCTGTTACATCTCCTTTACGCGTTACAATTGTCACGCGCTGTGCAAGCATAACTTGTGACCACCAGCCACCAACTGTTTGAAAACGAAGGAAGCCTTTGTCATCAATTTGCGTAATCATAAAGCCAACTTCATCTAAATGACCTGCAACCATAATTTTCGGGCCGTTTTCTTCCCCAACTTTTTTCGCAACTAAACTTCCTAAATTATCAGTAGAAAGTTCGTCCGCAAACGGCTCAATATATTTCTTCATTACTTCACGTGGTTCACGCTCGTTACCAGCAATACCACGTGCATCTGTTAACTCTTTTAGCATTGTCAATGTCGCGTCTAATTTTGTCATTGCCAACACCCTCCTTTTTCTTCAGTCACCTTATTATACAAAAGGAAATTGAAATATTCAAAAATTAAATTAGTATCCTTGTGTTTGACGCTGATGATTTACTTCATTTTTATCTAAATACGCTTTTTCAATTTCTTCTTGTTCAAATTCAAGTGCTTGTCCAAGTCGAAGATAGCTTGTAAATAATTCAATATAGTTCGTGATAGATGGTTGATCTGTAAAACGAATTACTTTCGCATATGTGTCTAAGAAAATTTCCACTTGTGTTTTATTCGTTTGTGCACATTTATAGAATAAGAAGTTTTTATCAATACCTAAATCGATTCCGATTGATAAAATAAAATGCAAACCATCTACGTATTCTTCTAATATTACTTCACGTTCTGATGCTGGTTTATTGCTCCAATATTTAAAACAGCGTGTTTCATTTGCAAGTTCTCCAATTTCTACAAGAAGAGCTAGCATTTTTTCTTTTAACAACTTTTTCGGTTGTAAGTCATGTTCTTTTGCAATACGGTCATCTAATTCTTTTTGTAATTTAAATAGTTGTAGTAAGTCCATTCTATTGTCCTCCTCCAACATCGCATTTTATGCAACAATGTTGTTTCATCTCAAAGTTCATTATTATGTTTCAGTTCTTATGAATAAGTCAGCTATCTACCTCTTTATAAAATAGCTTGTCCTTAATTTACAAATACGTTTCAGTCATCGCTCGTATATTGTTCATCTGATGAAAGTTCCATATCATCTTTCCATTATAGCAGTGTCGTTTCGGCTAGGAAAGATACTCTTCTTTCCAAACGAGCATAATTGAAAAAAGCCAGGAGAATTCTCCTGACTTCATATGCATATTCTTCTATATCGCTATAGTTTTTATGTTGATTTTGTCATATCGATAACGATGCGTCCATAAATCTTTAGAGCTTCATTCACTTCAAACTTCTCTTTGAAAACAAACAAAAAACCTTAGAAGAAAATTCTTCTAAGGTTTCAACTAATTAATTAGTTAATGTTGTTTTTTGCAACTGTTGCTAATTCAGCGAAAGCTTTTTCGTCATGAACAGCTAAGTCAGCAAGCATCTTGCGGTTAACTTCGATGCCAGCGTTTTTTAAACCGTGCATTAAGCGGCTGTAAGAAAGACCATTCATACGAGCTGCTGCGTTGATACGTGTGATCCATAATTTACGGAAGTCACGTTTCTTTTGACGACGGTCACGGAATGCATACATTAGAGATTTCATAACCTGTTGGTTAGCAACCTTGAATAATGTATTTTTAGAACCGTAGTAACCTTTTGCTAATTTTATAACTTTTTTACGACGTTGACGAGTAACTGTACCACCTTTTACTCTTGGCATAATATTACCTCCTAATTGTTCTATATATCAGCCGAACTTATTTTAAGTTGTCAAGCATTTGACGAATGCGTTTGAAGTCACCAGCGCTTACTACACCAGCTTTACGTAGTTTACGTTTAGCTTTTGTAGATTTGTTAGCGAATAAATGGCTTGTGTAAGCGTGAGAACGTTTCAGTTTACCTGATCCAGTCTTTTTGAAACGCTTTGCAGCGCCGCGATGAGTTTTTTGTTTAGGCATAGGTATTTCCTCCTCTATCTATTACTTATCGTTTTTCGGTGCTAAAACTAAGAACATACTACGTCCTTCCATTTTAGGCTTAGATTCAATTGTACTAACTTCAGCACAAGCTTCTGAGAAGCGATCTAAAACACGTTGACCGATTTCTTTATGAGTAATGGCACGTCCTTTAAAGCGAATTGACGCTTTAACCTTGTCGCCTTTCTCTAAAAACTTGATAGCATTACGAAGTTTTGTGTTAAAGTCGTGTTCATCAATTGTTGGACTTAAACGAACTTCTTTCATGCTAATTACTTTTTGATTTTTGCGCTGTTCTTTTTCTTTCTTCTGTTGCTCAAAGCGGAATTTACCGTAGTCCATAATGCGGCATACTGGCGGTTTCGCATTTGGAGCAACTAATACTAAATCAAGATTAAGATTTGCAGCTAAGTCTAAAGCGTCATTACGAGACTTGATTCCAAGTTGATCGCCATTTGCGCCAACTAAACGTACTTCACGTGCACGAATTTGCTCGTTAATCATCATATCCTTGCTAATAGTAAGCCACCTCCAAGGTTTTCTCAGAACATATTTTGTAGTCATAGAACCCGACAAAAAAAGTGCGGGCATACGACACCCACACTTGTAAAATCTTAAGTAAGAAATACATTTACCTGCTAACTGCGAATGCGTCCATCAGGTGAGAAGCGGGTGCTTCTACTTGTTCCACAAAACAATATTCTATTATCCTTGATGAGTTTATCATAGGACATGACGTCTGTCAAGAAGACGCGATGTGTTTTACTAACAACAAGAAATATTGTAACAAACAACTAGCATACATGCAATACTTTTTTATGATAAGAGTTACATGGTTATTTTTTCTAGTTTTTCTCTTTTATATTAAAAAGAAAAGCCGCGGTATACCGCGGCTCTTTCTTATCTTTTTCCTTCTACTTTAATCATGTCAACAAAAGCATCTAATGCGATTGTTTCTGATTTTTGTTCACCATATTTACGTACGTTTACGCCATTTTCAGTTACTTCATTGTCACCTACTACAAGCATGTACGGAATTTTTTGCATTTGTGCTTCACGGATTTTGTAACCAATTTTCTCTTCGCGAGTATCTAATTCAACACGAATACCAGCACGGCGCAATTCATCTTGTACTTTCTTCGCATAGTCTAAATGCACTTGCGGAGAAACTGGAATTACTTGCGCTTGAACTGGAGCTAACCAAGTTGGGAATGCACCTTTGTATTCTTCAATTAAGAATGCTACGAAACGTTCCATAGTTGATACAACACCACGGTGAATTACAACTGGACGATGTTGTTTTCCATCTTCACCAACGTAAGCTAATTCAAAGCGTTCTGGAAGTAAGAAGTCTAATTGTACAGTTGAAAGTGTTTCGTCTTTTCCAAGAGCAGTACGAACTTGAACGTCAAGTTTTGGACCGTAGAACGCCGCTTCACCTTCAGCTTCGTAGTAATCAAGACCCATTTCATCCATAGCTTCTTTTAACATACCTTGTGCTTTTTCCCACATCTCATCATCAGCATAGTACTTTTTAGTATCTGCTGGGTCACGATAAGATAGACGGAATGAATAGTTCTCTAAACCAAAATCTTTGTACACTTCTAGAGTTAAGTTTACAACACGTTTTAACTCTTCTTTAATTTGATCTGGGCGTACGAAAATGTGCGCATCGTTTAAAGTCATTCCGCGTACACGTTGTAATCCAGATAACGCACCTGACATTTCATAGCGGTGCATTGTTCCAAGTTCCGCAATACGGATTGGTAATTCACGGTAGCTGTGAATATCGTTTTTATAAACCATCATGTGGTGAGGGCAGTTCATTGGACGAAGAACTAACTCTTCATTATCCATTTCCATTGATGGGAACATACCATCACGGTAGTGATTCCAGTGACCAGAAGTTTCATATAGCTCTCTGCTTCCTAGTACTGGAGTGTATACGTGATCATAGCCTAAGCTTGCTTCTTTATCAACGATGTAACGCTCGATAATACGACGGATCGTTGCACCTTTTGGTAACCAAAGTGGTAAACCTTGTCCTACTTTTTGGCTATTAGTAAATAGTTTTAATTCTTTACCTAATTTACGGTGATCGCGCTCTTTCGCTTCTTCAAGCATACGTAAATGCTCATCTAATTCTGCTTTCTTAACAAATGCAGTACCGTAAATACGTTGTAGCATTTTATTATTGCTATCGCCGCGCCAGTAAGCACCTGCAACGCTTAATAATTTAAACACTTTAATTTTCCCTGTAGATGGAAGGTGAACACCGCGGCAAAGGTCGAAGAATTCGCCTTGCTCATAGATTGAAATAACTGCATCTTCTGGAAGATCGTTAATTAAATCTAATTTTAACTCATCGCCGATTTCTTCAAAGCGACGAAGTGCTTCTGCACGTGGTACTTCATGACGAACGATTTCTAAGTTCTCGTTCACGATTTTTTGCATTTCTTTTTCGATTTTCTTGAAGTCTTCAACTGTAATTGCTTCTTCCATATCAATATCGTAGTAGAAGCCATTTTCGATTACTGGGCCAATGCCAAGCTCAAGCTTAACATCTTTATATAAACGTTTTAACGCTTGTGCTAAAAGGTGGGCTGTTGAATGGCGTAAAATGTATAAGCCATCTTCAGAATCTAATGTAATAATAGAAACTGCACCATCTTCTTCGATTGGTGTAACAAGATCAATCATCTCATCGTTTAATTTTCCAGCCACAGCTTTTTTCTTTAAGCCTGGGCTAATAGAAGCTGCGATTTCTTCAGTTGTTACGCCTTTTGGAAACTCCTTCACAGCTCCATCAGGGAAAGTAATTTTAACTACATCTGCCATCACTGGTCACTCCTCTTTTTCTCAAAATAAAAAACACTCATCCCGTAAAAAGGGACGAGTGTTGAATTCGTGGTTCCACCCTTGTTCCAATTAACATGATTGTTAATTGCTCAAGTTCAACATAACGGTGTTGTCCGTTAGCAATTACTAAAAAAATCGTTCACTGCTAAAGTTTAGAGGTGGTAAGTAATAATCCCGTACTAGGAAGCTCACACCCTAAGGCTTCCCTCTCTGAAAATCGTAGAAAACTACTCATGTCCTCATCATGACATTTCAATATATTTCATTTATGTAGGTAATTATATGCTCAAAAACTTAGAAAATCAAGGGCGTTACCTTTATTTTTTAAATTTTTCACATTGCGTTCAAACTCATGTAATCCGTGTATTTGTATCCGTTCTTGAAATACGTTTCGCAAAGTAATAATCATATTATGGTCTTGTTCTTTCGTATACAAATAGATTTTTTTCGGTGAAATAGAAAGAAGTGGTGCAATTACTTTTGTATCAATATATACATCTTTTTGCTTTAGCAAATCTTCATCTATATATTGGACCAATTTCTCCTGTTTTAAACGTCTACCTTTATCATCATAGAAAATAAAACTTTCATCAAAAATAAGATGCATACAGGACAAACGTGACTTTCGATTACTAACTTGTTGCCGGAGCGTCTCAATGAACATTTGATATTCTTGTTCCATCTTATACTCATCAATTGCCACTTCAGTAAGCTTAGCTACCATTTCCCTATATGTACGAAGACGAAAACGAACATATGATGAAAACGAGAATGAGAGCGGATCACAAAGCCAATTATTTAAAGAAGACTTAATATACGATTCAAATGTGTAACGTGTTAACTCACGAGCAACCCCTTTTCTTCTTCCCTTTAAAACTTCTTGTGCTATATGCAATATTTGATGACACTCTTCTTGTTCTTCATAAAAAAACTTTTCTTTTAAAATTGTATAAATCCACTCATTTTGTTTCACATTCACAATGAAATATACCATGACTGGCAATAAAATCTTTTCAATATAGTGTGATTCACATACTGGTATGTGAATTACAACTTTTTGTTCCTGTAAATATACACTCGTTTCTTTATATAACACTTCCGCCCTTTTCAGTAGTTGTTTATATACGTGCATAGCATCATTTTTTTCTTCGAAGCAAATTTCAATCACTTTTGTCCCCCCTTTTATCCCCGCTCTAAAGGATTGTATCTATACGTTACAAATCCTATAAGAGTTTGGCCCGTGGAAGTTCACTCTTAGTAGAATTGCATTTCCTTTCGTTAGAAAATCCACTCGATATGGCTTGCTAATTTTATATATATTAAGGGAGGGAGAAAAAAATGATACAAGCTACTATGAATTTTCCATAAGAACTGTTCGTTTTACAATTCGACTACGCTGAAAAGCATTCAAAACAAAAAAAGAACAAGCTTCTCAGCTTGCTCTTTACTTATGACGGCGGTTTTTCCCACCGATTGTAATTGGTTTCGCTAAATATTTAATTCGTTCCATAATACGGGCCGCTTTCATTTCTTCTGCTTCACCGCGCTGTGTATACGTTAAGTGATGTTCCAACTGTTTGAAATCAAAATTAGACGTAAAGAACGTTGGTAAGTTTTCTAGCATACGGAATTGTAAGATTGCACCGAGTACATCGTCACGTACGAAACTAGACATCGCTTCCGCTCCGATATCATCTAACATTAAAACTTGTACCCGTTTAACCGCATCAATCTTTTCTCCAATTGAATTATCTTGAATCGAACTTTTAATTTCACGTAAAAATTCTGGGAAGTATACGAGCATGGAACTTATTTTCTTTCGAGCAAGCTCATTCGCAATCGCCCCTAAAAGATATGTTTTCCCTACACCAAATTTACCGTAAAGATATAGCCCCTGTACTTTTTTACCCGGTTCATATGTGCTTAAAAATTCATTCGCTGCACCAATTGCATCAATACGTGCATTTAACTCTGAAGGGTCTAAATTTTCCATAGTCGCCTGTAAAATATCCGTTGGCATATATACACTTTGAACGAGTTTTTCATATTTTTTTCTCTCATCATATGCTACTTTTCTAATGCAACGATCGTATTGAATATCAATCATCTTACCTTGGATAACGAGCTTCGGTTCATATCCTTGCAGCATATTTTTACATGTCCCTAGATCCGGACAATCTGAACAACCTACACATTGTCCAATATATTCATATAGCTTCACAAGACTGCGCTCAATCATAGAAGTCGTTACTTCGCCTTTATGCTCGTCTATAAATTCTTTCACACGCGGATGTGCCATCACTTCCGCCTTTAATACTTCATATCTGTTTTTAAAATTTTCATTTTCCATTAATTTTGTAAATGAATTTTGAATATGCTCCATTTTCTCACCTCAAAGAGCGTTCATTCTCTTCTATTAATCACGCTTATATTTTTTCAACACTTCTTCTAGTCGTTTTCGTTCATCTTCTAACGTACTTGTATCTTTTTCCGCACCTACATCATTTTTCACAGTTTCTTTTTCTTTCGGCTCTTCTTTCAACCAATCTGGTACCATTTCTTTTCGTACTGTTTTCTTCGCTGTACGACCTTTTTTCTTCGTCTCAGCCCATTCTTGGTATTGACGGTTTTCTTCTTTTGCTAGCGCCATTGCTTCAGCTACTGTACCGACCTTTTTACGAGCCCAATGCCCAGCAATCTTCTCCACATACGTTTTCGCAAGTTTCATATCTGAGCGTAGCATAACGTAATAAATAAGTACATTCACAACTCCTGGCGTTAATTTTTGATTGATCATAACATCCTCAACAATTTGCAAGTCCGCTTTCGTCGCCTCTGCACCACCAGAAATCTCTTTCAATAGTTGTTTTGGTGAGATTTCTTCTAATTGTTTTATAAGCATCTCTTCTTGCGATGAAGGCTCTTTCTCTTTCATCGTACGTGCAGCGTGTGGCTGTACTCTTTCACTTAATATTGGTAACGCTTGACCATTTTCGAATTGGTACCAATCGCGCGCTCCTTTTCTAAGCCTTTCCATATCAATTGTTTGCATCTCTGTCACCGCACCAAGAACGATATTTTGCATCGATAACACATCCACACCATACACGTAAGCAAGTGTAATGACACATTCTCGCACTTGATCTGTAATCGCCTTTTTAGGAACAAGAGCGGACAATCCGTCTACAAATAAGGAGAAATCAAAGAAATCGTTCCAAACTTTAGGAGCATCTCCCTTTTCATTATTTGGCATCATTGTCGCTTTTGGAATACGGAGTTCTTCTTGCGCATGCTCAAGCTGTCCTGGATTAAACGAATCAAACACCTCATTAAAAGAACGTGTAATATTTTCATAAGAAGCAAAATCAAATTCTTCTTCTAAGAAATATTGTTTTACTTGATTATATTTTGTCCGACTCAATCGATTGTATAAAAAGATACTTAAAACAATATCATCAAAAAACTGCTTTGGAGATAAAGGTGGTTGCAATTCGTATATAAACATTCGAATATCTTTTTCTTTCTTAATATATACCTTTAAAAGCCCAATTGCCTCTAGCTTTACTCGTTCCTCATATATTTCGGGAAGTTGCATTTGCATGGTCACCATAAGGGAATGATGTGTATTCTCTTTTCCAAATACACGATCTTGCTCTAATGCCCCCCATAGCGTCATGTACAAGCTAAAAGCTCTACTACCTATTAACGGCTGATACAACATCGTTAACACTTTTCGGTCGTAATTATGTAGTAGTCCTTTCGTACTTACTTTATAACGATCAATCGGCAATAGCTCCATCCATGACTGTTTTTGCATTCTTGCTTTTCCTTTCTCTCATCCAATCTATCCTCTAATTCATTCGTTCTATCTTCATTATATATTTTATCTCGCTATTTGCGGGCAGTAAGACTCCCGCATCAAAATTCGGCGAATGCACGGAAGTTTGGCAGGAGATACCTTCCCGTAAATGCCCGATTGGTGAAGGCTAATAATCATTTTGGGATGAACAAAATCCCCAATGATTATTAGCGAAAAAGAGCTATTAGCTTACGCTTCTAGCTCTCTTACCTCATTACTTACAGTATGTAAAGAGAATTGAATACAGCTTCTATTCTCTTTCTTTTTGCAGTATATCTTTTAATTCTTCAATAAATACATTTAAATCTTTAAATTGACGATATACAGAAGCAAAGCGTACGTAAGCAACATCATCGATATCACGAAGTTCTTCCATAACAATTTCACCAATCATATCACTTTTCACTTCTGATATACCTAAATTACGAAGTTCACGTTCCACACTTTGTGTTACTTCCTCTAATTGTCTTAAAGATACTGGTCTTTTCTCACATGCTTTAATTAAACCGCGTAAAATCTTTTCTTTATTAAACTCTTCTCGTGTGCCTTCTTTTTTAACAACGATCAGAGGTGACTCTTCTACTCTTTCAAATGTCGTAAAGCGACTTAAACAACTTTCACACTCTCTCCTTCTTCGAATAGAGCGCCCTTCGTCTACCGGACGCGAATCTAACACTCTTGTGCCATTATGAGAACAGGATGGACAACGCAATTCATTCACTCCCTTACAATTTGATTTTTATTTTTCTCTACTTCATTCACGTAAAAATATATATACAATATTATATAACTCATTCTAATGCTCTTACCACTCTAAGTTTAAATACATGATTTCATCATCTATTTTCCAAACAAAATAAGATGGTTGATGTAGCACTAACTTATGTGTGAGAGCTCCATTTAACTAACTAATGAACACGTTATGTTTTTCCTTTTTTATAAACTAAAAAAGAGGTGCATTATACACCTCTTTACATTTTAAATCAATTATGTTCTTTTTTAAAGAGCTTTTGTTTCTCTCTGCTTAATTTCGAAGCTACCGGTGCCTCGAGGAAGCTCGATACTCTCACGCGTTTTCGCGTTTAAACCTTCTGCAATATATTCTGCAGCAACATTTGGATCAATACGATCCCCACAAGTATAAACATCAATACTTGCGTAACCGTGCTCCGGAAAGCTATGAATTGTTAAATGTGATTCCGAGATAATTACTACTCCACTTACACCTTGTGGTGCAAATTTATGGAAAGCAACCTCACGCACTTCAGCACCAGCTCTTAGTGCTGCATCCACAAATAATTGTTCAATATACGGCATGTCATTAAGCTTGTCGAAATCGCAATCCCAAAGTTCAGCGATCACGTGACGACCCATCGTATCCATAGTATCCATTCTACAGTTCCCCCTTGTAAATTTATTCTAACTGTTCGAATTGAAAACTAATTTGCAATTTGGCTTGCTCCACTACCACGGGGGAAAGTTAGTCCAGAGAGGTCCTAACCCTTTAAGTAGTGACTACGTACCTCAGCTCTTAAGTTTACGAGTGTTAGTATACTTTGTTTATTTTCATTTTGCAACAACAGTTTTTTCGATTTTCTGTCATATTTTCCTCTTTACTTTTCCCTAAAAAAAAGAAATGATTCACAAATACAGTAATAACAACGCTTCGTGGTATGTCCACTTTCCAAAATATACTCATATAATTTTTTTCCTTTTCAGAAAAAAATAAAAAAAGAGAGGGCAATATTCACTTGCCCTCTCCCTTATTCACTTAAATATGTTGCACATTTTTTTGTTTCGCTAATTCGTCAACAACTAACGTTACAAGATCTACAACACGACGAGAGTAGCCCCACTCGTTATCATACCAAGCAAGTACTTTTACTTTACGATCACCCATTACCATTGTAGATAAGCCATCAATAATAGCTGAGTGTGTATTTGTATTAAAGTCAATAGATACTAAAGGCTCTTCGCTAAATTCTACAATACCTTTTAACGCACCGTTTGCTACAGTTTTGAATGCATCGTTAATAGCTTCAACTGTCACATCACGTTTTACATCTACTACTAAGTCAACAAGAGACACGTTTGGTGTTGGTACACGAAGTGCCATACCATGAAGTTTTCCGTTTAAATGCGGAAGAACTTTTGCTAGCGCTTTCGCAGCACCTGTCGTTGTCGGAATGATTGATTGTCCGCAAGCACGTGCTCTTCTTAAATCTTTATGTGGATTATCAATATTTTTTTGGTCATTTGTATAAGCGTGAACAGTCGTCATTAAACCGTTTTCAATTCCAAACTGCTCATCTAACACCTTCACAACAGGCGCTAAACAGTTTGTTGTACAAGATGCATTTGAAATAACGGTATGTTTTGTAATATCTAATTGGTCTTCGTTCACACCAACTACAATTGTTACATCTTCATTTTTACCAGGCGCTGTTAAAATAACTTTTTTCGCTCCAGCTTCAACGTGAAGAATTGCTTTTTCTTTTGAATTAAATTTACCAGTTGCTTCAATTACAACTTCAACACCTAGATCTGTCCAAGGCAATTCCTTTGGATCGCGGTTGTTTAAAAGGCGAATCATTTTCCCATCAACTAATAAGTGATCTTCAAATGCTTCTACTGTTCCGTCAAACTTGCCGTGAACTGTATCATATTTAATTAAATGTGCTAACGTTTCAGATGGATAGCTTGCATTGATTGCTACAATTTCGAATGCGCTTTCTTTTATTGCCTGACGAAATACCATTCTCCCAATACGTCCAAATCCATTAATTGCCACACGAGTCATAATATGTTATCCCCCTTGAATGCGTTATACTATTTATCTCCAATCCCAATAATAGTATAACACAAAAAGGGGATATGTCACTAAGCATTTTCATTAATTTCACAATTTTTTAGTCAATAATGTTCCATTTCTTTAAAATTCCCTGTAATTGTGTTTTCGTTCCCATAATTGTGCCATCATTATTTATTACTTCATCCGCATGCTTCACTTTTTCTTCTAACGGCATTTGCGATTGTATACGTGCTTTTGCTTCTTCTTCCGAAAAATTATTTCGCTCCATTAAACGTTTTAATTGCGTATCAGGCGTGACAGCTACAACTAAAACGCGGTCAACGAGACTTGTTAATTTACTTTCAAACAAAAGAGGGATATCTAACACAACCGCTTGCATACTTTCTTTTATGTACATTTCCTTTTGTGCATTCATTTCCTCACGTACTGCAGGATGAACAATTTTATTTAACTGCAATCGTTTTTCTTCATTATAGAAAACAACATTTCCTAATTTCGGCCGATCCAGTTCTCCATCTTTTTGTAACACTTCCGTTCCAAATACTTCTACTATTTTGTTATATGCTGGTTTTCCTCGTTCTACAACTTCTCTTGCAATAACATCTGCGTCAATAACCGGTATACTTAGCCCACGAAACATTTCTGATACCGTACTTTTTCCGCTTGCAATTCCTCCCGTTAATCCAATTACCACTGTCATAATACTTCTCCTCCTCATAATAAAAGGCGCGAAACTAATGTTCCACGCCCATACTTACATTTTCCAAATTCCAATAATAATGAGTAATACCCCAGGCAGGAATGTAAATTTTTGTAACCATTTCATATTCGATAAAACTGTACCCAGCTTCATTCCAATAAACAAAAATAAAGAACTCATAACTGCAACTAATATTGCCATCATAGCGGGTGCATAACCTAATAAAGATGCACCAATTCCAGCACCAAACGAATCCACGGAAAGTGCGATACCAAGAAGTAGCGCTTCTCCTGCAGAAATAGTTCCCGATTTATCAAAATCTGCAACAGTCGGTTTCCGTAAAATTTGAATTACTAACCCAAGTGAAGCAATTTCTAGTTTCCAAACCTTCTCTTCTTGCTTCGGTTCTTCCTTTTTATCACTCCGAAAAAATTGATATAATACCCAAATCCCTATTCCAATAAGAACAAGCCCACCGATACGCGTTGCGATAACAGGTGAAAATATTTTCGCAATCATATGTCCAATTCCCATTGAAACAAGCATAACAGCCGCTGAACAGATTCCGATAATTATAATTGATCTTAGTGGAATTCTTACGCTTCTCAAACCATATGTCAGCCCTACACTACAGCTATCTAAGCTTAATGTAAAAGCTAATAAAATAAGAGATAAATAAAGGTACATCGGTAAGCTCCTCCCTTATACATAGCTCTGCTGTATGTATATGACAAATGCCTATCCGATGTTATCTCTTTTCTATATTCTAGGCTGACAAATTGGGCAATAATGCGTCCCTCTTCCGCCAACAACTGTTTTTTCTAATATCGTGCCACAAGTTACACATGGTTCTCCCTTTTTCCCATATACATTTAAAAGTTCTTGGAATGAACCAATTTGCCCTTGCGAATTCATATACGTTCTAATTGTGCTTCCGCCTCGCTTCACTGCTTCGCCTAGCGTTGTAACAATTGCTTCGTAAATTCTTTCGATTTCTTCTTGCGTTAAAGATGCAGCTTCTCGCTCTGGATGGATATGAGAACGGAATAAAACTTCATCTACATATATATTTCCAAGCCCTACTAAAAGACGCTGATCTAATAATACGACTTTTATTTTACGATTTGTCTTTTGCAATTTTTCTTGTAAATACTGTGGTGTCAATTCAGCATCAAATGGCTCTGGACCTAAGTCAACAAGAGGCATTTGATTTAACTCTTCACCTTTTTTAAAGAGATGCATCGTACCAAACTTTCTCACATCTTTATAATGTAATTCAGTTCCATCTGTAAATAAGAAACGGACGTGCGTATGCTTATCAATTGGCTCATCCTCTTGATGCAGTAAAAACTTTCCTTCCATACGCAAATGTGAAACGATAACATAATTCGTTACATATAAAAGCAAAAACTTACCTCTTCGCTTTATCGTTTCAATTTTCTCGCCTCTGAGCATTTCTTTAAAGATTTCCGCATCATCTGGTCGTTTTACTATTTTTGGATACGTAACAATAACATCTTCAATCGTTTTTCCTGTTACAAGATTTTCGAGTGTCCGTCTGACATTTTCAACCTCTGGTAATTCAGGCATTTCATCACTTCCTTATTTTGCGTCGTACCAAGTTGGACCGTAAGAATAATCAACTTTCAGTGGAACTGCGAGTTCAATTGCATGCTCCATTACTTCTGGTACAAGCTTCTCTAATTTTTCAATTTCTTCTTTTGGTGCTTCAAAGATTAATTCATCGTGTACTTGCAGAAGAAGACGCGCTTGTAATCCTTCTTCTTCTAAACGATCTGCCATAATAATCATAGCTATCTTTATAATATCTGCAGCACTACCTTGAATTGGTGTATTCATAGCTGTACGCTCAGCAAAGCTACGTAAATTGAAATTACGACTCGTAATTTCCGGAATGTAACGGCGACGATTTAATAAGGTAGCCACATACCCTTTTTGTTTCGCATCTTTTACGATGTCATCCATATATTCTTGTACACCAGGGAAACTTTCTAAATACTTTTCAATAAATTCCGCTGCTGCTTTTCTTGTAATTCCTAAGTTTTGTGAAAGACCGTAATCACTAATACCATACACAATTCCGAAGTTAACAGCTTTCGCTTGTCGTCTCATATTCGAAGTTACTTCATCTTTTCCAACACCGAATACGTCCATAGCTGTTTTCGTATGAATATCCATATCATGTTGGAACGCTTCAACTAGCCCTTTATCATTTGCAATATGAGCTAATACACGAAGTTCAATTTGTGAATAATCGGCCGCATACATAATCCATCCTTCTTCTGATGGAACAAATGCCTGACGAATCTTTCTTCCTTCTTCTAATCGAATCGGTATATTTTGCAAGTTCGGATCTGTTGAACTTAATCGACCTGTTTGTGTTAAAACTTGATTAAAGCGAGTATGAATTTTCGATGAATCTTCATGTACAACTTTTAGTAAACCTTCAATGTAAGTTGAATTTAATTTCCCTAACTGACGATAATGTAAAATGTTTGGAATAATTTCATGATGATTCATAAGTTTATCCAGTACATCAGCTGACGTAGAATAACCTGTTTTCGTCTTTTTAATAACTGGTAAGTTTAAATTCTCAAACAGAATAACCCCAAGTTGCTTCGGTGAATTAATATTAAATTCTGTTCCCGCAAGCTTATAAATTTCCTGTTCCATTTCCTTTAATCTACCCGCAAGTTCTTCTCCCATATTACGAAGGCGCTCCGTATCAACTTTTACACCTTTTACTTCCATATCAGCTAGTACACGTGCAAGTGGTAATTCTAACTCTGTAAACAATTCATATTGCTCGTTCTTTTTTAATTCTTCCAAGAACGTTTGCTTTACATCATATAATACATGCACTTTTCGAGCTACATGCTCCGCTACTACTTCTAGCTCTGGAACAGCACGCTTCGCACCTTTTCCATAAACTTCTTCATCCGATTTCACGGCATGCGTTTCTTTCATTTTCGCTACAGTACGGAAATCTTTATCCGTATCAGCTGGATCAAGTAAATAAGCAGCAATTAATAAATCAAAGTCGATTCCTTGAATATCTATACCCTTCCATTTGAGTGCAACGATAGCTCGCTTCGCATCAAATGTATGCTTTCTCATTTCTCCATTTGCAAGCCATGCTTTGAAAGCCTCGGATGCAAGAGCTATGTCTGTCTGAATAAAGTAGCAACCATTTTCATTTTGAATACCAAAACCTTGAATGTCCGCTTTATGATAGTTATCTTCTTGTACTTCTATAATAAGTGCACTATCTTGCTGAAGTATTTCTTCTGTAACTTCTTCCACAATATCAAATGTAATATCATCTAATTCAGCTGGAGCTGTTTCTTCTGGCGTAACACCTAATTTATTCAAAAGAGATGTAAATCCTAAATTCTCGAACATTGGAATCACATCACTTGCTTCATATCCTTTATACTCCATATCATCCACATGCACTGTAATCGGCGCATCTGTAATAATAGTTGCAAGATCTTTACTCATAAGAGCTTGTTCTTTATTCGCTTCTAGTTTTTCTTTTAATTTCTTCCCGCTTACTTGATCGATATTTTCATACACTGCTTCAACCGTTTCAAATTGCGTTAACAATTTAATTGCAGTTTTTTCACCAACTCCTGGTACACCCGGAATATTATCTGACTGGTCCCCCATTAAACCTTTCATATCGATAATTTGCTTTGGTGATAAACTGTATTTCTCAAATAAAGCTTCTTTCGTATATTCATCTACTTCTGTAATCCCTTTTCGAGGTATACATACAAGCGTATTATCAGAAACAAGTTGAAGTAAATCTTTATCTCCTGAAATAACCTTAACATGAAACCCTTGCTCACTCGCTTCTTTCGCTAACGTCCCCATAATGTCATCCGCTTCATAATTTTCTAGTTCATAACGCGGTACATTAAATGCATCAAGCATCTCACGAATAAACGGGAATTGTTCTGATAACTCAGGTGGAGTCTTTTGACGTCCTCCTTTATACTCGCTATACGTTTTATGACGGAATGTCGTTTTTCCTGCATCAAACGCAACAAGCATATGCGTTGGCTTTTCTTCCTCTAATATTCTCATTAACATCATTGTAAAACCGTAAATTGCGTTCGTATGTATACCTTTGTCGTTATTTAAAAGCGGTAGTGCAAAGAAAGCACGATACGCGATATTATTACCATCTACTAATACGACTTTTTTTTCCACAATAGAAACCTCCCCATACAAATTTGAAACGATTTTCACATAGAAAAAAACCGTTCCTTTCCTCTCTCTATATTAACATGACTAATAGAGAGAAGAAAAATAACGGTTTTTTCTTTCATATATATCAAACTTATATTGGCATAAAGGGAAGTGACGAGAACAGCATAACTATTCTCGTCCAAAATTACTCCTTGGATGAAGGGGTTTTCATGTATTATATTAACAGAGCTTTATTAATATTTAATTAAGCCATTGTTAATATATTGTAAATATCCTTCATCCTATTTTTCAGTTGCCGATTTCGGTAAAACAACTGTAAATGTTGTCCCTTCCCCAACTTCACTATCCACAGTAATTGTACCGTGATGTGCCTCAACTAAATGCTTTACAATCGATAATCCAAGACCTGTACCACCAGTATTTCTACTTCTCGCTTTATCCACTCGGTAAAAACGTTCAAAAATACGTGGGATTTCATCTTTACTAATGCCAATTCCAGTATCAGATACTTTTATATAAGCATTGTATTTATCTTCTGCTAATTCAACAGAAACAACGCCTCCAGCCGGTGTATATACGATTGCATTATTAATTAAATTAATAAAGATTTGTTTCAAACGACCAGGATCTCCAATGACAGAGACACGTTTTAATACATTCACTTGTAAAGAGATTTCTTTTTCGCCTGCTTTATTGTCAAGCACCATATGAATATCTTCAAGAATTCCCTTCATATCAACGGTTTCCATATTTAATTTAAACCCTTGTTGCTCGATCTTTGACAAATCTAATAAATCTTCAATTAACCCTTGCATGCGTTCACTTTCTTTTAAAATAATGTGTAAGAAATGTTCGCAGAATTTCTTATTATCCATCGCTCCATCCAAGAGCGTTTCTGAAAAACCTTTAATAGAAGTAATTGGCGTCTTTAGTTCATGAGAAACATTGGCTAAAAAGTCTTTTCTCATTTGTTCTAATCTCTTTAACTCTGTTATGTCATGGAATACGAGAACAATCCCTTTCCATTCATGGTTCGTCCCGATAATCGGCGCTCCATATACTTCGAAATGCTTTCGCTCAATTCCAAGTGGCAATAGCATTTGTTTACGCACTTTCACTTCTGTCATAAAGATTTCTTCCACAAGCTCAATAATTTCTGTATGATGGAACGATTCATAATATAAGCGATCTAAATACTCTTCATCTGTTACGTGGAAAGTCTCTTTATAAGAACGGTTTACAAGGTTTATATAACCGCGGCTATCAATTAAAATCATTCCACTTCCCATATTTTCGATTAACGTATGCAGACGATCTTGTTGCATTTCTTGTTCGAGTGTCATCTCTTGTAAATTACGAGCTAAAATATTAATCGCTTTACTCAGCATTCCTGTTTCATCCGAATGACTTTCATAAGCACGTGCTTTATAATTTCCCTTCGCTAATTCAATCGCAACTTTCGTAACTGATTCAATTGGCCTAATATATTGCCCTGTAATTTTCATACCTAAAAACACGACTACAAGACAAGCGATAACAAATCCGATAATTAATAATCCCCACGTTTTTTGATGAACATCTTTCAAAGGCTCAATTGTACTTTTCACCAAAATGTATCCTTGTTTCCCTGTTACATCTTGAACGAACACCGCATGATAAAATTCATTCTTCTGATCCGTTTCTTTCGTAATGACTTTATTTCGTTGTTTCGCTGTTTCGGCAGAAAGTTCTTTAATCATCTCTTGACTAAATGCAGATTGTTGCCCTTTGCCATATTGAACTTTCTTTTTTTCATCTACAAATATAATAGAAGCTGGTATTTTTTCTTCTAACTTTTCAAATACATACGGCCTTTTTAAAACATCCTCAAAACCTTGTTCTTCTGCTAATACCGCAACATATCCTGTTTCTTTTACCATTCTCTCTTTCGCATGATCTATATAATAGTTTTCAAACACGGTTTCTAACAGTAAACCTAGTCCAACTAAAATAAACACAATAAGAGAAACAAATGTAAAAAGAAGCCTGGAACGAAATTTATTCATCCCCTTTTGGCTCCTCTAATTTATATCCTAAACCACGTATCGTTTTAATGTACGTCGGTTTTTTCGTATTTTTTTCAATTTTATCGCGCAAGTGGCTAATATGAACATCAACAATTCGTGTATCACCAGCAAAATCATAATTCCATACAGCACTTAATAATTGATCACGCGTCAACACGCGACTTTTATTTTTCGCAAGATAAACAAGTAGTTCAAATTCTTTTGGGGTTAATTCAAGCTTTCTTCCTTGGAAATAAGCCTCATAAAACTCCGGTAAAATTTTAAGGTCTGCAATTAGGATGCTATCTTCATCTGGCGCTTCTGCAACTTGCTCTTCTTGCTGTAATTTCGTACGACGTAAAATCGCCTTCACACGAGCAACAACTTCCCTTGGACTAAATGGCTTCGTCATATAATCATCCGCCCCAAGTTCAAGACCTAGCACCTTATCAAATTCATCATCTTTTGCTGTTAACATTAAAATCGGCGTCATAACACGCTGCAATCGTAATTCTTTACAAACTTCCATACCATCCATTTTTGGAAGCATTAAATCTAATATAATTAAATCCGGACGTTCTGTTGTCGCTTTTTGAAGCGCCATTTCTCCATCCATCGCTGTTATAACTTCAAAACCAGCTTGTTGTAAATTAAATTCAATTAAAGTTAAGATAAATTCCTCATCATCAACTACTAAAATACGATTGTTCATTCTTTTCCTCCAAGTTATAGACTTGAAACCTTCTTCATCCTAGTATTTTCCCCGTTATTCTCATCATACTAGAAAACAGGTCCCCCCTCAATATAATTGTCTATTCATGGATTCAGATTATGCCCTCGTTATCTCTAAAAACAATTACACTCGGCTCAATTAACGTGTTACTATCCACACTTTATACAATTCTATATTCTCATTACATTCTACTTCCGTATGAACATTGAATTCTCGATTTTGCGCTAAGAAAAAAGATAGAACATACGCTATTTTATAGTCCGGTGTTTCATATCCATCAAATACCCTTCCGTATATTTCATTCGCGATCCCGTCTGCCCACACTTCAGCTTCTCTTATCGTTTCAAAAATAACGTCTTCCCTTTTCCATCTCACTTAAAAAATCCCTCCTTCAATTGACTTCAGTTATTAAAGTATGTGATAATTTCATATAATAATTAATATATATGAATGTTATATGTACGGAGGTTCTATTATGCGACTAGTACTACCTATTCTAACTTTAGTAGTAACATGTATTCTTACTTTTAACGCTCCAAGCTGGGATACGATTAAAACGGGTTGTTCAGATTTTGCTGCAGGGTTCGCTGAAGGATTCTTCAACTAAAAATAGCGCTAGCTCCCTTATTAAAGGTATGCTAGCGCTATTCATATTTTCATGTTTTAAAAATTATCTAATGCTTTTTCCATAATGGAAACAGATTTAAAAGGTGGCGTTACCGTTAATGAACCTTTAACAACCGTTTCTCCTTTTTCATCATGAGCAGATACAAGCATATCAATTGTATGTGCCTCCTCAGAAACAGCCACAACTTCAAAGTGGATTTGTAACGTTTCATAATGGTGAACATGCTTCACGAACGTAAGGTCCTTCCTAATAATATGACTACCTGGACCTGGTAAATATTTCGTAACCGCCGTTGTAATCATTCCCGTTAGCATAATGCTTGGTACAATCGGCTTTTCATACGGAGTTTGGGATGCGTAATCATGCTGAATATATAATGGATTGGCATCATTCGTTAGCCCTAAATACAATAACAAATCTTTATCCTCAATTTTTTCAGTGATAGATAGTTTCTCTCCTACTGTAATTTCATCCATTTTACGACCAATTTGAACTTTTTTCTTTAACATGTTACAACCCCCTCCGATTTTTTCACCTTATTATCCTACTAAAAGCGATACCTTATCCGAAATTTACTATGATGAGGGCAATGTATAGTATAAATCTACAGTTTCATTATAGGATACTACAAATGATAGCGTTTTCATATTATTCCAAAAAAACATTTCATTAAATAGTAGAAAAAGATTCGGGGCCCCGAATCTTTTTCCGCTTATATTTAATTATTAAACAAGAACTTTCATAACGTTACGTACAGATTCTACAGAGCGATCTAACGCTTCTTTTTCCTCTGCAAGAAGTTCTAATTCAATAATTTTTTCAATTCCGTTACCACCTAGAATTACTGGTACCCCTAAGTAAAGGTCACTATAACCATATTCACCTTCAAGATACGCAATAGCCGGTAATACACGGCGTTGATCTTTTAAGATTGCTTCTGTCATTTCAACTAAAGAAGCCGCTGGTGCGTAATATGCACTACCGTTTCCTAATAAGCCTACAATCTCTCCGCCACCCTTACGTGTACGTTCTACAATTGCCTCTAAACGCTCTTTCGGAATTAACGTTTCTAACGGAATGCCACCCGCATAGGAATAACGTACAAGAGGTACCATGTCGTCACCGTGTCCACCAAGAACAAATCCTGTAATGTCTTTCACAGAAAAATTTAATTCTTGTGCAATGAATGTACGGAAACGAGCTGTATCTAATACGCCCGATTGCCCGATAACACGCTCTTTCGGGAATCCTGCTTCTTTAAATACAGAATATGTCATTGCATCAACTGGATTTGTTAATACAACAATAATCGCATTTGGTGAATGTTTTGCAATGTCGCGCGTAATACTTTTCATAATTTTAGAGTTTGTTGCTACTAAGTCATCACGGCTCATACCAGGCTTACGTGCAATACCTGCTGTAATAACGACAACGTCAGAATCAGCAGTATCTGCGTAATCAGATGTTCCAATAATGTTAGCATCAAAACCTTGTACTGGGCTCGCTTCTAACATATCTAACGCTTTCCCTTTTGTTGGATTTTCCAGTTGTGGAATGTCCACTAATACAACATCTGCAAGTTCTTTTTGTGCTAATAAGAATGCTGTTGTTGCTCCTGTAAATCCTGCACCGATGACTGAAACTTTCTTGCGTTTGATTGTCATAATTTACCCCCCACTTTAATTATGCGTTTTTGATTATCGCTACATCCATGTTTTTAATAAGCTCATTAGCAAATTCAGAACATTTCACTTCTGTTGCGCCTTCCATTAGACGAGCGAAGTCGTATGTTACTACTTTTGATGCAATTGTTTTCTCAACTGAATCAGTTACTAATTTCGCAGCTTCATTCCATCCTAAATGTTCTAGTAATAATACACCAGAAAGAAGAACAGAAGATGGGTTTACTTTGTCTAAACCTGCATATTTTGGAGCTGTACCATGTGTAGCTTCAAAGATAGCATGTCCAGTCACATAGTTAATGTTTGCACCAGGTGCAATACCAATTCCACCTACTTGTGCAGCAAGTGCATCAGAGATATAGTCACCATTTAAGTTCATTGTTGCAACAACATCGAACTCACGTGGACGAGTTAAAATTTGTTGTAAGAAGATATCTGCAATAGAATCTTTTACGATGATTTTTCCAGCCACTTCTGCGTCTGCCATCGCTTTATTCGCTGCATCTTTGCCATCTTTTTCAACGATGCGATCATATTCAGCCCAAGTAAATACTTTATCGCCAAATTCTTGTTCCGCAACTTCATAACCCCAGTTTTTGAAAGCACCTTCTGTAAATTTCATAATGTTTCCTTTATGAACTAATGTAACAGAAGAGCGTTTTTCGTTAATTGCATATTGAATTGCAGCACGAACAAGACGCTTTGTCCCTTCTTCTGAAATTGGTTTAATACCAATACCAGATGTTTCTGGGAAGCGGATTTTATTAACACCCATTGCTTCTTTTAAGAAAGCAAGAACTTTTTCTGCTTCTGGAGATCCTTGTGCATATTCAATTCCAGCATAGATGTCTTCTGTATTTTCACGGAAAATAACCATATCAGTATCTTCCGGACGTTTTACAGGTGAAGGAACACCTTCAAAATAACGAACTGGACGTAGACATACGTATAAATCTAATTCTTGACGAAGCGCTACGTTTAGAGAACGAATACCACCGCCAACTGGAGTTGTAAGTGGACCTTTAATTGCGATTAAATATTCACGGATTAAATTTAAAGTCTCTTCTGGTAACCACTCGCCTGTTTGGTTGAATGCTTTTTCCCCTGCAAGCACTTCTTTCCAAACGATTTTCTTCTCACCATCATAAGCTTTTTCTACTGCTGCTTCTAGTACGCGAGATGCAGCTTCCCAAATATCAGGACCAATTCCATCTCCTTCGATAAATGGAATAATCGGATTGTTTGGTACATTCATAACACCATTAGTTACAGTAATTTTTTCACCTGTCGTCAATGTGATAACCCCCATGTTTGAAATTTCATATGTATGAAACTGAGGGAATAACCCCTCAGTTCAAACCGTTAGTCAAATTAAAATATTCTAATCATTACATCTTCCCAAAAAAATCAGACTTTTGAAAGCGTATTTTTACTATCGAAATAGTGTTTTTCGCTTATCGTTGTGCAATTGGAACATATACTTGATGTGTTGGTCCATTATAATCAGCACGCGGACGGATTAAACGGTTGTTTTCATATTGTTCTAGAATATGAGCTAACCAGCCTGACATACGGCTAATTGCAAAGATAGGTGTAAATAAGTCATGGTCAATTCCTAAACAATGGTATACAGAAGCTGAATAGAAATCAACATTTGGTGGAAGACCTTTTTCTTTTGTTACAATGTCTTCAATTTTGATAGACATATTATACCATTTCTCTTCTCCTAAAAGCACGCATAATCTCTTAGACATTTCACGTAAATGTTTTGCACGTGGATCACCTTGCTCATACACACGATGACCAAAGCCCATGATTTTCACTTTATTTTGAAGAGCATTATGAATATATGATTCTACATTTTCTTCTTCGCCAATTTCAGTTAACATCTTCATTACATTTTCATTTGCCCCGCCGTGAAGAGGACCTTTTAACGCACCGATTGCTGCAGTAATACCAGAATATACATCTGAAAGTGTAGCTACGCAAACACGTGCAGTAAATGTAGAAGCGTTTAACTCATGATCTGCATGAAGTACAAGCGCCTTATCAAAAGCTTCAATTTCAACTTCATTTGGCTCACGATCATTTAACATGTACAAGAAGTTTGCAGCTAATGATAAATCTTTTCTCGGTTCAACAATATCTAAACCTTTACGGATTCTTGCATAAGCGGCAATTAAAGTTCCCACTTGAGCTTGTAATTTAACCGCTTTCAAATAATTGGACTTTTCATCCATAATTTCAGCGCTCTCATCGTATAATGATAGCATGGAAATTGCAGTTCGTAAAACAGACATAGGATGTGCGATCTTTAAATCTACTTGTTTCAAATATGTTAAAATTTCACCTGGCACTTTATAGTATTCTGATACAGTTTCATTAAATTCCGCTAGTTCTTGTTCGTTAGGAAGCTTACGGTGCCATAATAAGTACACTACTTCTTCAAATGTAGCATTCTCAGCTAAATCATCAATATTATACCCAACATAAGTTAATGTATCATCAATAATAGAGCTCACAGATGATGTTGTTGCTACTACCCCTTCTAAACCTCGAATAACAGTCATGACATTCTCTCCTTTTCCTGAAAAATTCTCCCAACCTTGCTCCTTATATCTATTTGCTCCCCTTATGAATTATGAACGCCCGTTCACTCTTTAGGCAAGCAAAATGCACGATCATGCACATTTGTTGCGATGTTCCCCTCTTAATGTCCATTGCTTACATGGAAAGCATGAGCGTGAATGTCTCCCCGAATCCTCACGCTCAGAACAACAAGTTAGTGAGGAAAATGAATTCCGAAGAGTTTTATGATAAAAACAACATAAAACAATATCATTATAAAATTGTTTTATGTTGTTTTTATTTTATCTGGTGTAAAGTCTCTGCTGTTATGTAACTTTTCAAAGTTTCTAATTCTATTATAAACAATTATCTGACTTTTGTGAACAGAAAGAATTCAAAAATTTTATATTACTATAAAATTCCTTATTTAAACATTTGTATAATACTCATAACTGCATAGGCAATTCCAGCCCCAATTAATGGGCCTACAGCCACCCCATTAAATAAGGCAACCGCTATAATCGTCCCAAAAACAAGCGCAGTTGTAATATGAGGGTCCGTCGTCAATAATTGTACGCCGCCTTTCGCTAACAAAGCGACCGCCACACCTGAGGCTAAAGCAATCCATGCATAATATGATTTCGCTGCTTCTCCGAGTTGTTTAAAGCCTATTTCCCCTGTCGCAATCGGTACGAGCACTGCTATTGTAATGACTGTTACACCAAGGTTAATCCCTTTCGTTTGTAAATAAGGAAAGACTTTATCTCCTAAAAACGTAAACTTCAATAAGAATAACACTCCAATGGCTACAGTAAGCGATTGGTTTTTAGCAATAAGTCCTATAATAAGTAGTATGAATAAAAATAACGTTGACTGACTAATCATGTTTGCACTTCCTTTCTGAAAATAATGAACTCGCTTCCAAACAAAAATACCTTTAAACCTATCGTTATACATGTCATATCGATGTCTATTTGCCAATGAGAATAAGCCAACAATTTCATTTTTGTATGCATTTTTAACTTACAAAACGAGACTGTAACCCAAAAAAATCAAAGCATATATACATTTTTGAAAACGATGGTCTCTCCTTTCTTTTCTAACAAGAAACAGGTAAAATAAAAAGAAGAGAAAATGAAGTTTTTACCATATAGTAGAAGCATCATCAACAAGCTTTTACAGTCGTTCATGTACTGAAAAAGCAGGGAAAATCCATCATTCCACTATAACATAAAAGTGAAACTTTAATCAGTGAATGCTACTCGTTATAAGTTGAACGAATTAGGCTAATACAAATTGGAATGGGAGGTATACATCTTTGAACCGAAACTTACTATATATGATATTGCGACTCATATTTGTCATTGTAGCAACGGTAGCTGGGTTCTATGTATTACTATACATGTCAGGACTTATCTATCCTTTTATTATCGCTTTTGCATTTGCTTATTTGATTAATCCTGTCGTCAATTTCCTTAATCAAAAACTACAATTCCCTCGCGCACTAGCAGTACTCGTTAGCTTAATTCTCGTATTCGGAGCTATCGTCGGGCTTGTTACATACCTTGTAACAGAAGCAATATCTGCCACAACATACTTACTACAACTTGTTACAGTAAAGTTTCCGGATATCGTTAAATTCGCAGAGCAATTTGCACTTAATCATATTATGCCTCTCTATGACGATTTAATTTCTAAATTTAATCATCTTGGAGAACCGCAGCGTTATACAATTACACAAAACATCCAAAACTTAGGAACTGAAGCAACAACACAAATGAAAGAACTTTTAACAGCTATTATAAGTGGATTAACAAATTTCATTAGTGCATTACCAACAACTCTAACTGTTCTTGTATTCATTTTATTAGCCACTTTCTTCATTAGTTACGATTGGCACCGTCTTGCTCAAAAAGCAAGAAAACTTCTACCGAATCGTGTACATGGCTACGGAAAAACTATTTTTGTCGATTTAAGAAAAGCTTTGTTCGGTTTTGTTAAAGCGCAACTTACACTCGTATCTATGACAACCGTTATTGTACTAATCGGACTTTTAATATTACGCGTACCATACGCCATTACTATCGCGATTATTACAGGTGTTGTAGATTTACTCCCATACTTAGGGACAGGAGCCGTCTTCGTCCCTTGGGTTATATACGTATTTTTCACTGGCGACACCGCATTCGCCATCGGTCTTCTCATTCTATACATCGTCGTGATTGTCCAAAGACAAATTATGGAACCTAAAGTACTTTCATCTAATATTGGTCTTGATCCATTAGCGACACTAGTCGCTCTATTTATCGGCTTTAAGCTCTTCGGTTTCTTAGGATTAATCATCGGTCCAGTCACATTAGTACTACTTAATACATTACACAAAGCTCATGTCTTCCATGACTTGTGGAAATACATTAAAGGTTCACCCTCTTCAAAACAATAATTTCTAATTCACACAAAAAACTTAAGGAATAATGAGTGCAATTTCCCACTCATTATTCCTTGTACTTCTTTTTCATACTAACTACATGCAAAAAGAGAATTGCCCAAAAAAGGATAATTCTCTTGTTTTTTTGCATATAAAAACGGATTTTTCAACCTAAAATACATTTTTATTCTATTTATTTTATAATTATTACTTACATTTATTACTTTTTATGTAAATGAATAAATATACAAATCAGTATAAGATAAGGCTTCAACTAACGATTCCCCTGCTTTTATCAGATTTCATTACGTTCCTCGATCCTTCATACACAAAAATAAAACTTCAATATAGCGGATTTTTTCTACATCCTATTCATTAAGAACAAATAGTATCCAATTTACATGTTCAATCAGAAATATATATCCTACACAATAAAGTGAAACTTTAATCAATCAGGTTTTGTTCATCCCCCACTAATTATTAACCCGTACCAATCAGGCTTTTTGCAGAATAAAAAAAGTAGTGCTTAGATCGCTATAATCTAAGCACTACTTCTGAATAATAATAGTAGATCTCTTTCTAAACTTCCATTCCATCCACTTCATAACAAGCGGCTTCAATAAAGCCCTAGTAAAAGGGACAACAAAAATAAACCCCATTACATCCGTCACATATCCAGGAAGCACTAAAAGAATACCTCCTACAAATACAAAAATACCATCTAGTACTGCCTCGCCTGGCATTTCTCCTCTATTCAACTTAGATTGAATCTCTCTAAGCACTTTAAACCCTTGCCTTTTCGCCAAATATACACCTACAACACCAGTAAATACAATCATAGCGAACGTAGACCATAACCCTATTACATGACTCGACCCAATTAATACCGTAATCTCAACCGCCGGTATTAAAATCAACAAGAATAACAACCATTTCACAGTTCTGCACCCCTTTCACAAATCGCTTTAAAGACCCCTAAAACGCTCATATAGACTAAACAGAAGTAAGACATCCATTCACATTAAACTTCATAACAAGCAGCTTGTAAAAGCAAATTTAGACGTTTTAAAATAGTTCTATCATGTTTTTGTGTAAAAAAAAGAGAAGGACTCCGCTCCTTCTCTCCGTATTACTTCTTATAGCACTTCCGCATGTCCATTATAAACAATTCCGCGTGCCGCATCAACTGTTACTTCTTGGCCATTTTTTAAAGTTGCTGTTACGCCGTTTACACCAACGATAACAGGAATACCGATTGATACGCCTACAACAGCTGCATGGCTAGTTAAGCCACCTTCTTCTACAACTAAAGCAGCAGCTTTTTCGATTGCAGAAATCATATCTTTATCAGTGCTTGTTGTAACAAGGATATCACCTTCGTTTACGTTCGCTACAGCTTCAGCAGCTGTTTTCGCTACAACTACTTTACCTTTTGCAGCTTTACGACCGATTCCTTGTCCTTTAGCAACTTCTTCACCAACAACATGGATTTTCATTAAGTTTGTTGTACCAGTTTCAGCAACTGGAACACCCGCAGTGATTACTACAGTGTCTCCAAGTCCGATTAGACCTGCATCCATACCTGTTTGAATCGCAGTATCTAACATTTCGTCAGTAGACGCTGCACGTTTCCCAGCCATAAATGCTTGTACACCCCAAACAAGTGCAAGACGACGTCCTACTTGCTCGTCAGATGTTACAGCTACGATTGGAGATTTCGGACGATATTTAGAGATCATTTTCGCAGTATGTCCACTTTCTGTTGGAGCTACGATCGCAGCTACATCAAGAGCAAGTGCTGTATGCGCAACAGATTGGCTAATTGCATCTGTAATTGTTGGAGTGAACTCTTTAATACGTTTTTTGAACATATCTTCGTATTGTAATGATTTTTCAACACGTACTGCAATGTTAGCCATCATTGTTACCGCTTCTACTGGATATTGACCAGCAGCAGTTTCACCTGAAAGCATGATTGCATCCGTACCATCGAAGATTGCGTTAGCTACGTCACTTGCTTCCGCACGAGTTGGACGTGGGTTACGTTGCATAGAATCTAACATTTGCGTTGCAGTAATAACTGGTTTACCTAATACGTTACATTTTTTGATTAAACGTTTTTGCACTAAAGGTACTTCTTCTGGTGGAATTTCCACACCCATATCACCACGAGCTACCATTAAACCGTCAGAAACTTCTAAGATTGAATCGATATTGTCGATACCTTCTTGGTTTTCGATTTTCGGTACGATTTGGATGTATTGAGCATTATGCTCTTCTAGTAATTCACGGATTTCTAATACGTCAGATGCTTTACGAACGAAAGATGCTGCGATGAAATCAACTTTTTGCTCGATACCAAAGATGATATCTTTTACGTCTTTTTCAGTGATACCAGGAAGCTTAATGCTTACGTTTGGTACGTTAACACCTTTTTTATTTTTTACAGTTCCACTGTTTAAAACTTTTGTACGGATATTCCCGTCAGCTTTTTCGATTACTTCTAGCTCGATAAGACCGTCATCGATTAGAATGCGAGAACCTGGGTCTACATCATCATAAAGACCAGCATAAGATACAGAGAACTTCTCTGCAGTACCTAATACTTGTTCAGTAGAAAGAACTACTTCTGCACCTGTTACAAGTTCAGCTTGTCCGTCTACGAAGTCGTGAGTACGGATTTCTGGACCTTTTGTATCAAGTAAGATACCAACTGTTTTACCAGTTTTCTTTGAAGCTTCACGAATGTTTTTAATACGAGCGCCGTGCTCTTCATGGCTACCATGAGAGAAGTTTAAACGAGCAACGTTCATACCCGCTTCCATTAATTGTTCTAATTTCTCAATACTTTCACTAGCAGGACCTATTGTACATACAATTTTAGTTTTACGCATATTGCACCTCCGAAAATTATGAAACCGTTCCCAAATATCCGACATTACGCCGATTAGATGGATAATTCTTTAGATAATTGATACATATCTTTATCGATTGTATGCTTTTGAGCTAACGCTTCGATAATGTCATGATCAACAAGTTTATTATCTTGAATACCTACACAGCGTCCACCTTTACCAGCAATTAACAACTCAACTGCTCTTGCGCCAAGACGACTTGCTAATACACGGTCTTGTGCACTTGGTGATCCACCACGTTGTACGTGACCTAATACAGTTACACGAGTATCAAAGTTTGTTGCTTCTTCAATATGCTTACCGATGTCAATTGCACTTCCAACACCTTCAGCTACAATGATAATACTGTGTTTTTTCCCACGTTCGCTACCGCGTTTTAGACGAGCGATTACATCATCCATGTCATACTCTTCTTCTGGAATTAAGATCGTTTCTGCACCATCAGCTAAACCAGCCCATAATGCGATGTCTCCAGCATGACGTCCCATTACTTCGATAACATATGTACGTTCATGAGATGTAGCTGTGTCACGGATTTTATCAATTGCATCAATAACAGTATTTAAAGCTGTATCGAAACCAATTGTGAAGTCTGTTCCAGGAATATCATTGTCGATTGTACCTGGTACACCAACACATGGGAATCCTTGTTCAGTTAATTTTTTAGCACCTTGGTAAGAGCCATCTCCACCAATAACAACAAGTCCTTCGATACCGTGTTTCTTTAATTGCTCGATACCTTTTAGTCGTACTTCTGGGTCTTTAAACTCAGGACATCTTGCTGTGTATAATTTCGTACCACCGCGGTGGATAATATCGCCAACAGAACCAAGTTCTAATTTTTCAATGTGACCAGAAATTAATCCAGCGTATCCATGGTAAATACCATATACTTCAATATCATGGAAAATCGCTTTACGAACAACTGCACGAATGGCAGCATTCATACCAGGTGAATCTCCACCACTTGTTAATACACCAATACGTTTCATTTGTACTCACCTCATAAAGATTATTTGCCTTATAATAAAATAACACGAAAAAATATAAAAACACAATGGAGAAGATGTGTCTTTTCATAATAAAAACGTGCATTCGCGAAGAGGAACGCACGCTTTTCTTATTTTATCCCAATGGAAGCGTTTGAAAACGAAACTTGCCCAATTTTCATATATTTTTCATAACGTTTTTCGATTAATTCATCTTTCGAAATTCCGTTTAATTGTTCAAAAGTTTTTCTAATCATTAAGTCTATATTTTCTGACTGTTTTAAAAGATTACGGTGAGCTCCACCTTTTGCCTCTGGAATAATTTCATCAATTACACCTAATTCTTTCAAATCTGCTGCTGTAATTTTCATTGCTTCTGCAGCTTCCTTCGCTTTTCCTGCATCTTTCCAAAGAATTGCCGCTGCACCCTCTGGTGTAATAACAGAATAAGTGGAATTTTCTAGCATATGAATGTAATCTCCTACTCCAAGACCTAGCGCACCACCACTACCGCCTTCACCGATAACGATACAAATAACTGGTACCGTTAAACCTGCCATCTCAAATAGATTGCGGGCAATAGCTTCACTTTGTCCACGTTCTTCAGCTGCTTTACCAGGATAAGCTCCCTTCGTATCGATGAAACAAATAATAGGACGATTAAACTTTTCCGCTTGTTTCATGAGACGCAGTGCTTTTCGATATCCTTCTGGATGAGGCATCCCAAAATTACGACGAATATTTTCTTTCGTATCTTTTCCGCGCTGATGCCCAATTACAGTTACAGGCATCCCCTTATATTTCGCAATGCCGCCGACAATCGCTGCATCATCGCCAAATAGGCGATCTCCATGACATTCAAAAAAATCAGTAAATAAGTGCTCAATATAATCGAGCGTTGTCGGTCGTTCTGCATGACGAGCAATTTGCACACGGTCCCATACTTTCATATTGCCGTATATATCTTCCTCTAAATTTTCTAGCTTGTCTTCCAAAATACGAATCTCCTCACTGAAGTCCATCTGGCTGTTTTTCGTATAGTCTTTCAGTTCACGGATCTTATTTCTTAGCTCAACAACTGGTTTTTCAAATTCTAGCTCTGCCATACAGCCATTTCCCCTCCTTGATGAACTTCTAAAATCTTACGAAGTGATTCTTTCATATCATCACGATGCACAACCGCATCTAATTGACCATGGTCTAGTAAAAATTCTGCCGTTTGGAAATCTTCCGGTAGTTTCTCACGCACTGTTTGTTCAATTACACGTCTACCAGCAAATCCGATAAGTGCACCTGGCTCTGCAAGATTATAATCACCAAGTGAAGCAAAACTCGCTGAAACCCCGCCCGTCGTTGGGTGAGTCATAACAGAAATAAATAACCCTCCTGCATTACTATGCTTTTTCAAAGCTACGCTTGTTTTTGCCATTTGCATTAAACTTAATATACCTTCTTGCATACGGGCACCACCCGAAGCAGTAAAGATAATAAATGGAACTTGTAAGTCGTATGCCTTTTCAACCGCACGGGCAATTTTTTCTCCTACAACAGAGCCCATGCTCCCCATTCGAAAACGAGAATCCATTACTGCAACAACAACAAGCATGTCATCAATTGTTCCTTCACCAGTTACAACCGCTTCATTCAATTCAGTCTTCTTACGATCGTTCTCTAATTTCTCTTCATATCCTGGAAACTCGAGTGGATTTAATGAAACCATTTCTTTGTCATACTCACGGAATGACCCTTCATCCAATATACTATCAAGGCGCTCCCATGCATTCATAGGATGATGATATCCACAGTTCACACATACTTTTAAATTTTTCAGAAGTTCTTTCGTATACATGATTTTTTTACATTTCGGACATTTTGTCATAACGCCATCTGGTACATCTTTTCGTACTTGTTCTGAAGGTATTGCAGCATACTTTTTCTTTTTCACGAATAAATCTCTTAGCACAATTTGACCCCCTTCGTTGAGAGCTAAGGTTAGCGTAAGAAGAAAATGGGGCTAACACCAATGTTTGATGTTAGCCTTATCTTCTCAATCTGTCTAATAACCTCTCTCTTTACGTTTAACTTTAACCGCTATGCGGTAGAATGTTTGTCATAACGTGTCATGGTCATTTCGACAAATTTTATACATTACGAGTGAAACTGTATATTCTCTACTAATTCATCGTAAATTTTTAGTGCATCATTTTCTTGTTTTTCTTCCAAAGTAGCATAAAGCTTTCTATACATATCGATAGAATCTCCTGAAACTTTACAAGAAAGAGTTGCTACGTAATCATTTACGATCATCCAAATGCGATATAGTAAATAATTATCGACTTGTTCAATTAGTGTTTTAAAGAACGTTTGGTGAAGCATTGGAATCGAACTTTCATTTTCTTCAAGCACTTTCTGTAATCTACTTAGCACTTTAGAAAATGTTTCTTTCGGTAAATTACATACAATTCGAATCATATCTTTCTCAAGCAATCGTTTTGTTTGTAATAAATCACGAATTGTTTTCTCATCTTGCAATAGAAACGGAGCAATTAGTTGTACAAGACCGTTATCGTAAAAGTTTCGAATAAACGTCCCTTCACCCCGTCTCGTTTCAATTAACCCTACCAGTTCTAAAGCACGCAATGCTTCTCTTACAGATGAGCGTCCTACGTTTAAGCGTGAACTTAGCTCCCGCTCAGACGGCAAACGATCCCCTGCTACCAATCCATCCTCTTCCATAATGGAACGGATTTTTTTTACAATTTCGAGATATACTTTTGTATTTGATGATGTCAATGGAAATTCCTCGCTTATTCTTTACCAATCAGCGCTAATTGTTTTGTTTTCTCAGCAACTTCATTTGGATCTACTTGACGACGAGCTACTCCTGTCTCCATTGCTGCTTTCGCAACGTAAGCTGCCACTCGAGGCGCTACACGCGCGTCAAACGGTGCCGGAATGATATAGTCTGCATTCAACTCATCTTCTGCTACAAGCTCAGCAATAGCCTGTACAGCTGCCATCTTCATTTCTTCGTTAATTTGTGTCGCATGTACGTCAAGTGCACCGCGGAAAATACCAGGGAACGCTAGTACATTATTTACTTGGTTCGGGAAGTCAGAACGACCTGTTCCAACAACAGCTGCGCCCGCTGCTTTTGCCAATTCTGGCATAATTTCCGGAACCGGATTCGCCATTGCAAAAATAATCGCATTGTCATTCATTGTACGAACCATCTCTTCTGTTAATGCACCTTCTGCAGATACACCAATGAATACGTCCGCACCTTGTACAACATCAGCTAAAGAACCTTCTATACGATTCTTATTTGTATATTTTGCAACTTCATCTTTCACTGGATTCATACCAGTAGGACGACCATCATAGATTGCACCTTTACGGTCACACATAATAATGTCGCGTACTCCATAGCGATATAAAAGTTTAATAATTGCAATACCTGCTGCACCTGCGCCATTTGCGACAACTTTAATGTCAGACATTTTCTTTCCAACTAATTTCAGCGCATTCACAAGGCCCGCTACTGTTACGATAGCTGTTCCGTGTTGATCATCATGGAAGATAGGAATATTTGTTTCTTTCTTCAAACGTTCTTCAATAATGAAGCAGTTTGGTGCTGCGATATCTTCTAAGTTAACGCCGCCAAAAGTTGGCTCCATTAATTTTACAGTTTCAACAATTTTATCTACATCGTTTGTATTTAAGGCGATTGGGAATGCATCTACACCAGCAAAGCTCTTGAATAATACAGCTTTACCTTCCATTACTGGAAGAGATGCTTCAGGTCCAATGTTACCAAGACCAAGTACAGCCGTTCCATCCGTCACAACTGCTACCATATTTCCCTTCATCGTATATTCATATACCTTACTTTTATCGTCATAAATTTCTTTACAAGGCTCTGCAACCCCTGGAGAATATGCAAGACTTAAATCTTTTGCATTTTCTACTTTTACTTTTGATACAGTTTCTAATTTTCCTTGATGCACTTTATGCATGTGAAGTGCTTCTTCACGAAGTGTTGACAAACTATCCACTCTCCTCAAATTATTCTAGCTGGTATCAATTTCTCCAAGTGGTCTGACCACGAACACTACTACTATAATAATCGAAGTGTAGGGAAATTGTCCATTATATTTTCACAACTACATTCTCTTCCCCGACAATTTCACGAAGTGTTCCTAAGCATTTTTCACTTGGATGAATCGATAAACTTCGAGATAATTGTACCATTTTATGTTCCTTTTCATAATAAATTAGTACTTTCGCAAAACCCGAATAGTCAAACAATATTTTTGTAACCTGATTCAAAAGCTTTTTTTCATACTGAGACGGCAATTTCACGTAAACAGATGCATCTTTCTTTTCTTCATAAACATCCATTTCTTCTAACGGATATAGTCCGTTTACAATCCATTGCAGCTTATGATTTCTTAGCTCAATCGTACCGTCAACTAAAACAATTGCCCCTTCTTGTAACTTGTCTGAGAAATGTATATACGTGTCCGGGAAAACAACCGCTTCCATTTCATCATTTTGATCACAGAATGTAATAAACGCCATCTTTTGCAATTTTTTCGTACGAATGACTCTCACACTTGTTATATACACGATAGCCCTTTGTACTTTTTTCTTATTTCGCATCGCCTGAGCGAGAGATGGAATTTCTAATTCTTTTGCTAACTTCACATACTGCGCTGTCGGATAGCTTGATAAATAAAAGCCAAGTGCTTCCTTTTCTTTATTTAACTGTTCAATAAAAGAGAGCTCTTCTCCTTGTACATATTTTGATTTTGGAACAGCATCCCCTAAATCACGGGCAAGATTTGCGTACTCTAACGCTCCTTTAAGGCTTTTCCATAAATTCGTTCTCGAAATACCAAAATCGTCAAAACATCCCGACCAGACGAACGCCTCTAAATTTCGTTCTGTTACAAACTTCGCTGGCATACGAAGACAAAATTCAAATAAATCCTCAAACATTTTGCTCTCTCGTTCTTCTAACAATGCCGTCACTGTAGCCATTCCGATATTTCGAATTGAAAGTAAGCTGTAACGTATCGCATTCCCTTCTATTTGGAAGTTGTAACCACTCTTCTGAAGTGACGGTGGCAAAACGTGGAAACCTTTCCGCTTCGTTTCTCGTATATACTGCACAATCTTATCTTCATTTCCAATTGCACTTGATAATAATGCTGTCATAAATTCCAACGTATAATTCGCTTTTAAGTAGGCAAGCTGATATCCGATCATACTGTAAGCCACAGCGTGACTTCGGTTAAAACCGTAATTCGCAAATCTTACAATCAAATCGTAAATTTTATCTGCTGATGTCTCATCGTATCCGTTTCGCAAACAACCTTGCACGAAATGCTGACGTTCCTGATCTAAAATATCACGATTTTTTTTACTCACTGCTCGGCGTAATAAATCCGCTTCTCCGAGCGAAAATCCTGCTAACTTCGATGCAATTTGCATAATTTGTTCTTGGTATACAATTACACCGTATGTTCTTTCTAAAATCGGCTTTAAATCCGGATGTAAATATTCAATTTTTCTTTTTCCGTGCTTCGATTCAATAAAGGTTGGGATTTGCTCCATCGGTCCTGGTCTGTATAACGAGTTAACAGCGACAATGTCTTCAAACTCATTCGGTTTTAATCCGCGAAGTACATTTCGCATACCACCTGATTCAAGCTGGAATACCCCCGTTGTATCCCCTCTCCCTAGCAATTGGAACGTCTTTTCATCTTGGAGAGGTAAATTCCTTATATCAATTTCTTTCCCCGTTTTTTTCACAATAAACTTTATAATATTTTCAAGTAACGTTAAATTACGTAAGCCTAAAAAGTCCATCTTGAGCAACCCGAGTTCTTCTAATGCATCAGCAGGATATTGCGTAACATAAACATCGTTATGTCCTTCTTGAATTGCTACACTACCCGTTAACGGTTCTTGACTCATAATAACGCCAGCGGCATGAATAGACGTATGACGAGGTAAGCCTTCTACACGTTTTGCAATTTCAAACACACGCTCATGAAGAAGATTCCCTTGTATAAACTCACGGAGTGATTGTGATTCTTCATATGCATCTTTTAACGTTATACCAAGCTTTGATGGAATAAGTTTTGAAAATATGTCAATGTCTCGCGGCGGAAGTCCCATTACACGAGCAATATCTCTAATTGCTGCTTTCGCTGCAAGCGTCCCAAACGTTACAATTTGCGCCACGCGGAGCTGACCATACTTATCTTTCACATATCGGATCATCTCATCACGTCTTATATCTGGAAAATCGATATCAATGTCCGGAAGGGTCACACGTTCGGGATTTAAAAATCTTTCAAATAACAAATCGTATTCAATCGGATCAATATCTGTAATTTCTAATACGTACGAAACGAGTGAGCCAGCTGCCGATCCACGGCCTGGTCCTGTTAAAATATGATTTTCATGTGCATACTTCATAAAGTCCCATACGATGAGAAAATAATCACTAAATCCCATACTAGAAATGACGTTTAGTTCATGATTCAAACGCTTTATATGCACTTCTTTTGGCGTACCATAACGTTTATGCAAGCCTTCTTCACAAGCACGGCGTAAGTAAGTATCATTCGTCTCGTTAGATGGAACAGGAAATTTCGGTAATTGATTTACATGAAACGGTATTTCTACTTTACAACGTTCTGCAATTTTTACAGTGTTGTAAATCGCCTCTTCCGTGTGAGAAAATAGTGCTTCCATTTCATCCGATGACTTTAAATAATATTGATCCGTTTTGAGCCTCGGCCTGTCTGGATCAGTCATTTTCGTTCCACTTTCAACTGATAGTAAACATTCGTGAACGAGCGCGTCACTTTGATTGATATAGCGCACATCATTTGTTGCAACGACTGGGACATTTACCTTACTAATAAATTCAGGTAATTTTTCTTGCAGGAGCAGTTCATCTTGAATCGCATGATGCTGCAAACACATATAAAAATTATCGAACATATTTTGATATGTACAAGCTACTTCTTCCGCCTGATCCTCTTTGTCTTCTAATAATAATTGTTCAATTTCCCCATCTTTACCTGGTGAAATAGCAATTAATCCTTTCGCATAATGCGCAAGCCACTTCTTCGGAATACCCTCTTTTGACTTCGTCATAATGCTACTAGAAATCTTTAATAAATTTTGATAGCCTATTTCATCTTCAGCAAGTAAGACGAGCGGATAAGACTTCTCTTCTTCTTCACTAAAAATAGAAGCTGTTAAGCCGATAATAGGCTGTATACCATGTTTCTTACATGCTTTATAAAACGGAATAACGCCATACATAACATTTTCATCCGTAATAGCCAACGATGAAAAACCAAGCTCTTTCGCCCTGACTACAAGCTCATCAATTTTACAAGCACTCTTTAATAAACTAAAAACGGTTTGACATTGTAAATGCACAAACTTCACTGTTGTACCCTCTCTTTACCTATTTGACTACTTTCATTATAGGTGATGAGGAAAGCGGAAATCAAAACATACTTCTCATACTTTGTCCATATATATGAAGAAGAAAGGGGAATGACGATGGATGTAAGAGAACATACTTTTTTCTCTCTGCTTATTATTAGTTATTTTATTGCCTTTGGGGTTATACTTGGCGGTTCATTAATTGGTGGATTTGGTGCGTTTCTTATCGGAAAACCAGCTCTAACTTACATTAATCAATTCGCCCAAAATTTAAGAATTTGGGCACTCGTTGCAGCAATCGGCGGAACATTTGATACCTTTTATAGCTTTGAAAGAAGCTTCTTTGGCGGAGATATGAAAGATATCGTAAAACAAATTCTCCTTATTTTTTTCGCAACTGGCGGCATGCAAACAGGTCTTATTATTATTAAATGGCTAACGCAGGAACATGTATGAGAGTGCCAAGTGCCAATACAGCAAAAAGATGGTACTTAGTTTTAGCTGGCGCTGCTGTTGGAGGCGTGTTGAGCTGGTTTATTTTTTTGTACATATACGGTGTTTTTCAAGAAGAACAATCTAGTAAAATAGCAGAGCAACGAGAAATTATAGAAAAACAAGAAGCAAAGCTCCACGTCCTTCTCGAAGATCAAGAAAAGTTGAACACAGAAAATAAACGTCTCTTAACAATTCAAGAGATTAAAATAAAAATAATAAATCGAGAAAAATATGATTTAGACAATCTAACACTCGAAAATATGACCACTTCTATCCATAATGACCTCCAACATCTTTTAACGAAAAACATTCAAAGTATCGCAAAAAATAAAGACCTACTCAAAAAAGCAATCGAAAACAAAACGTACAAACATTACGATCGTATATACCGCTTTAAAGTCGATACAATTTCTTTTGATACTGTACTTGAAATTAGTATTGATATAGAGAAAGAAAAATAAAGAAGGAGGGCTTAAGTGCCGCTCCTTCTTTTCGTTTTAACATATACTCTCTTATTTACAAATATCACGTAAATCAGCAAACAGACGATCCGCTTCTTCCCAAGAAGATGCTTTTGCACCAGAAGCCATCGGATGTCCTCCGCCGTTATATTGCATTGCTAATTTATTTATAACTGGCCCTTTTGAACGAAGGCGAACACGAATTACATCGTCTTCCTCTAAAAATAGAACCCATGCCTTTAATCCGTCAATATTACCAAGCGCTCCAACAACACCAGATGCTTCAGAAGGAAGTACATCAAATTCTTCTAATACTTCTTTCGTTAATTTAATGTAAGCTGCTCCTTCTTCTACCATCGTAAAGTTTTGTAAAATATAACCGTTTAAACGAGCGATTTTTTCTTTTGTCTTATACATTTCATTGTATAAATCTGTGAATTTCACACCCATATCAACAAGCTCACTTACGTAAAGGAGTGTTTTTGCTGTTGTATTCGGGAATAAGAAACGACCTGTATCTCCAACAATCCCTGCTAAAATAAGGCGAGCTGCTTCTTTTGTTATTTTTAATCCTTTATCTTTTCCATAGTTATAAAACTCATAAATCATTTCACTTGTAGAACTTGCTGTCGTATCTACCCACGTAATATCTCCGTACGGATCTTCATTTGGATGATGATCAATTTTGATTAACATCTTCCCTTTTGTATAGCGTTGATCGTCAACACGTTCTTGGTTCGCAGTATCACAAACGATAACAAGTGCATTTTCGTATACGCTATCTTCAATATTATCCATTACTCGTAAGTATGCTAGTGACGGTTCATTGTACCCAACCGTATAAATATTTTTCTCTGGAAACGATTCTTGCAAAATCGTACCAAGACCGCCTTGTGAACCTAACGCATCTGGATCCGGACGCACATGACGATGAATAATAATTGTCTCAAATTCTTTAATTACTCCTAAAATTTGCTCATGCATATGTATAATCTCCTTTTTATTCAACTTCTTCACTTTATCCTCCATTATAACGGAAAGTATTTCATACATGCGAACAATTGCTTTATAATAAAAATTAGAAAGTTTAGATATTTCTTTTTTCTTCACTATAATTTTTCACAAAGCGATGGGAGTGTGCATTATGCCAGTATTAGTCTTCTGTATTATCGTCTCATTTATGTTGTACCTCTTCTACAAAACAAAATACTTTCGTACAAACCGCCCAATGGAAAAAGGTTGGCTCTCAGGAAAATCCGCAATGGCACTCGGTTCATTCATCTTATTCTTCGGGATAAACCAATTCTTTTTAGAACTTTCAACCGCTCGTATGATCGTCGGTGTTTTATTCGTTCTATTTGGTAGTGCGAGTGCATTTAATGGATTTCGCCAATATAAACATTTCTTTCCATTAGCAGTTAAAGAAGCAGAAGCTTATGAAGCAACGTAAAAAAGCATCACCATTGTGATGCTTTTTTACGTCCTCTACTTTTTAAAATCATATATGCAACAAACGCAGAAGGTATATTAAATAGGTTGCCTTGCACATGAAAATGTAATTGTTCCTCTTCAAAAGACATTTTTTCATATAGTTCTCGCTGAGATAATCCTGTACGTTTCCTTTTTTCATGTAAACCTTGTAAATATAAATATTGGATCGGTATCATTACAAGAAAGTAAAATAGTGCGATACCACCAAAGAAGATTATTTCTAATGACATATTGCATACCGCCTCCTCAAAATCCATTTTCTTACAATATAATTGTAACATAGTCTACCATCTAAATAAATTAATATTCTGTCATTTAATATTATATAAATCACTCTCTACATAAAAAAAGATGGAACAAATCAAAACGATTTGTTCCATCTTTTTATTTATCAATCAATTGCACCATAAGTAATGCTTTTCCAACAACATTACCTTCATGGTGTACTTCTACATCAACCTTACCAAATTTACGGCCAATTTCTAATACTTTCGGATGAACGGATACAACATTATCAATCTGAACCGGCTTTACAAAATAAATTGTTAAGTTCTCAACAATTGAATCACTCTTCTTCTGAGCACGAATGACACGGTTTGTTGCTTCTGTCACAATTGTTGTAAATACACCGTAAGATAATGTTCCGATTGAATTCGTCATTTGTGGTGTCACTGAAAATTGATACAAATGCTCATTTTTTGCTTCTTTCGGCGTCATAAATTGATTCGTTACAATATCATCAATCGTTTCACCAACTTGTGGTTGACGCTGAATCATCTGTAATGCCTGAAGTACATCTTGACGACTAATGATACCTTGCAATTTATTTCCATCTTCCACAACAGGAAGTAATTCAATACCTTCCCATACCATCATACGCGCTGCAGCTGCGACAGACATCTTTCCATTTACCGTAATAGGGTGTTTCGTCATCACTTTATCAATTGGTGTATCTTTCGCAACACCAATCATATCTTTCGAAGTTACGATACCTAACACCTTTTTATTTTCATCCACAATTGGATAACGTCCATGCATCGTCTCTTCATTGTACTCATGCCATTTCTGCACGATATCACTAGGCTTTAAATATAGTGTTTCTTCAATCGGTGTTAAAATATCTTCAACGAGTACAATTTCTTTCTTAATAAGTTGATCATAAATCGCGCGGTTAATTAACGTTGCGACCGTAAATGTATCATAGCTACTGGAAATAATCGGCAACTTCAATTCATCTGCTAACTTTTTCACATGCTCTTCTGTATCAAATCCACCTGTAATTAATACAGCGGCCCCTGTTTCTAATGCTAATTGATGTGCATTCGTACGGTTCCCGATGATAAGCAAGTTCCCCGCTTCTGTATAGCGCATCATCGCTTCTAATTTCATAGCCCCGATTACGAATTTATTTAATGTTTTATGTAGTCCTTCTCTGCCTCCAAGTACTTGACCATCGACAATGTTAACGACTTCTGCATATGTTAGTTTTTCGATATTCTCTTTCTTCTTTTGTTCAATTCGAATTGTTCCGACACGTTCAATTGTACTAACATATCCTTTATTTTCTGCATCTTTAATCGCACGGTAAGCTGTCCCTTCACTTACACTCAAATCTTTCGCAATTTGCCTTACAGAAATTTTATGCCCTACCGGTAGGCTATTAATATGTTCTAAAATTTGATTATGTTTGGTAGCCAAATGGTTTCACCATACTTTCTTTTCCCTAAATTCTTCATGTGTTGTATTCCCAGTATACTATATTTTCAAAACTGTTACACTCTCTCTTTGTATATCTGTACTATTTTTTTTATAACAAAATGCCCCTTACATTCCACTAGTCATTCCATTACAACAATGTAATGCTATTGTCATCTCGTTCGATAGTTCGTCCACACACTTCCATATACAATTAAGACAAGAAATGAAACAAAGGAGCGAATACATGATGAAAAAAATTTTAGAGGTTATAGGCGCAGTATTTTTAGCTTGTGTAGATGGGAAAAAAGTTGCAATGGATTTGAATGAAACTCCTGAACAGCCGCGTTCAAAAAGAGAAGAGTCAACTAAACAAATACAGACTTTAAAAGCTGTACTACACGCATAAAAAGCCCTTCACTTGTCTTTTCAAATGAAGGGTATCTGTTTTATAGCGTAATACTTTCTCCAACTTCTAATACTTTCCCTGTACAATTTTGTAGTTTTTCTACAAATTGATATGGATCCTGTTCAATAACTGGGAACGTATTGTAATGCATCGGTACAACAGTTTTCGCATGAATCCATTTTGCTGCTAAAACAGCATCTTCTGGTCCCATTGTGAAATTATCACCAATTGGTAAAAACGCTATATCTATATCATTCAGTTCCCCAATTAACTTCATATCAGAGAATAGAGCCGTATCCCCTGCATGGTAAACCGTTTTCTCTTCTGCTGTAAATAAAATACCCGCTGGCATACCTGTATATGTAATCGTCTTATTTTCTTCATCAATATAACTAGAGCCGTGGAATGCTTGTGTAAACTTCACTTTTCCGAAGTCAAATTCATGTGAACCACCAATATGCATCGGATGTGTTTCTACACCTTGCCAACTTAAAAATGTCGCTAGTTCAAATGGCGCCACAACAACTGCATTATTTTTCTTCGCAAGCTCTACTGTATCTCCAACATGATCACCATGACCGTGCGATAAAAGAATTGCATCTACTTTTACATCTTCAGCCTTTAAATCTGTTTTCGGATTTCCCGTTAAAAATGGATCAATTAAAATCACTTTTCCATTCGTTTCAATCTTTACAACTGAATGCCCATGATAAGATACTTTCATTATTACATTCCTCCCCTATTCACATTCTCACTTTTTATTCTACATGATTTTTCAATTCCCTGTCTTTTCTAACATCTATTTACTTGTCATAACGCTTTCTTCCGAGGTAAAGTTATATTTGTAATTAAATATCTCGGGGGTGCCAATCGATGAATGCTAGATTAGAAAATTTAATGCAATGGCTAAAAGAAAAAAACGTAGAAGCCGCGTTCTTAACTTCTACACCAAACGTTTTCTACATGACAAACTTCCACTGTGAACCACACGAAAGACTACTTGGTATGTTTGTATTCCAAGAAAAAGAGCCTATTTTAATTTGCCCTAAAATGGAAGAAGGCCAAGCACGTAACGCTGGATGGGCACATGAAATTATCGGATTCACTGATACTGACAGACCATGGGATATGATTGCAAAAGCAATTAAAGACCGTGGCATCAATGCAAATGCAGTTGCAATTGAAAAAGAACATTTAAACGTAGAACGTTACGAAGAATTAACAAAATTATTCCCAAATGCAGCTTTCAAATCAGCAGAGGAAAAAGTTCGCGAGCTTCGTTTAATTAAGGATGAAAAAGAACTTTCTATTTTACGTGAAGCAGCTAAAATGGCAGACTATGCTGTTGAAGTTGGGGTAAATGCAATTAAAGAAAACCGTAGCGAACTAGAAGTATTAGCAATTATTGAACACGAATTAAAAACAAAAGGCATACATAAAATGTCATTTGATACGATGGTATTAGCAGGTGCTAACTCTGCTCTTCCACACGGTATTCCAGGTGCTAACAAAATGAAGCGCGGCGATTTCGTACTATTTGATTTAGGCGTAATTATTGACGGTTATTGCTCTGATATTACACGTACAGTAGCATTCGGTGAACTTTCTGAAGAACAAACTCGCATTTACAACACTGTACTTGCTGGACAACTACAAGCAGTTGAAGCATGTAAACCAGGCGTTACACTTGGCGCAATTGATAATGCTGCTCGTTCTGTTATCGCGGATGCAGGTTACGGAGACTTCTTCCCGCACCGACTTGGTCACGGACTTGGAATTAGCGTTCACGAATATCCAGATGTAAAAGAAGGCAACGATTCTCTATTAAAAGAAGGTATGGTCTTCACAATCGAACCAGGTATTTACGTACCAAACGTAGGTGGCGTTCGTATTGAAGATGATATTTACATCACAAAAGACGGATCAGAAATTTTAACGAAATTCCCGAAAGAATTACAATTTGTAAAATAAGAAAAAGGCAGCTTAATTGCTGCCTTTTTCTATTTTTCTACTACTTTAAATTTCTCTACAATCATTTGTCCTGGGTAACTTTCAAGTATGTGAGAAGACCATACTTTTATTTTATCTCCTGTTTTTAATCGATTAGATGCGTTTTTCTCCTTAAAGCTCAACACTATATCTGATGGATGTTCTTTATTCATTTGTTGTTCTATATAATGTTGCAACTCTACTTTTGTATTAAACGTTTTATCACCGACAAAAAATACCGCATCATTTCTTACTATGACATACCCTTCTTCAGGTACTTTTTTTACCTCTACTTGTTTTGTAGTACACGCTGATAATATGATTAGAAATACACTAAAAAATATATACATAGAAACTCTCATATTCCTACTCATTTTTATCCCTCACTCTATGTTTGCTATTTCCGCTTTAAAACCATCTTCTCTTCATACTTATCATCCCATTTAATCACAATCTCTATCGGTTCATCTTTAGATAGAGGCGCACAACTTACACAAGAAGATTTCATTTCAATCCTTGCTCCTTTATGAACTTCTGACGTTTCTGTCATTGTACTAAAGGTCCCATGAATAGAAATCTCCAAATTTTTAAATTCTGTATTTCCATCTTCACTGTCATCCTTAATATGCCCTTTATATTGCCCCGTCCAACTTTTGCTCTCGCTAGAAAAAGTAACATACGAAATCGAACAACTTCCTAAAAAGAAAATACTTATAAAAAAGAATAATGTTCTCTTCATAATGCCCTCCATTCAAAAGCACTTATTTATCCCGCAGTAACGGGCAGTAAGACCCCAACCTCAAAATTCGGTGAAAGCAAAGAAGTTAGTTGGGGGATGACCCCCCCACTGATTAAAGCTTCACTTTATTGTCTATTTCTTCCTTTTATTATATTATTAAAATGCAGAATTTTCTAAAATAGGAGGTTTATATGTTACAACAACAGTTAGAAGAAATTCGTAATAATAATTACATACTGGACAACACAATTCATATTGATTCTTTAAGTTCCAATATGCTTGAACATATCGGTGTTACTGATAGTTATTTAAGGGATAAACTTATTTACTCTACTTTTTATCATCTCATCAAGAAGGGCTATATTTCACACTCACACTTGCAGAAACTATTATTAGAAAGCATCAGTGATAAATATTTATTGTATAAGATTCATTCGGATGACGAAGATGCGGTATTTACCCGTGCATTTACGACATTATTAATTGCGCTCATTATTGATGCGGATACAAATCATAATTTCTTATCACAGACTGATATATTAAATGTAAAAGATCAATTAATTTTATATATGAACAAAGAGCACGACTTACGAGGCTATGTCCAAGAACGTGGCTGGGCGCATAGTGTCGCTCATGCTTCCGATACATTTGAAGCGCTTGTGAATAGTCCTAAACTGGAAAATTTATATTACGAAGAAATATTACAAACTTTATTAAACAAAGTTTGTGTTCATTCCATCTATTACAAATACGAAGAAGATGAGCGTCTCGTTTATCCAATTGTCGCAATGCTGCAAAATGGCCTAAAGGAAGAAGTACTCATATTAGCCCTTCGTGATTTAGCAACTCAATTACAAGTTCAAAAATCAACACTACATATTGAATCATACGAATTTCTATACGGAAATATAAAAGCTTTCTTACGTAGCTTATTTTTCAGATTACGTACAATATCTATATGTAAGGAAACTGAATACGAAATTGAAAAATTACTACAAGGACTTCGCCAATATTACTAAAAAAGAAGGCCCTTTAAAAAGTGCCTTCTTCTATTTCACTAATATTTAATTGAAATTTTACGATCCAAACTGAGAAAAGGTGGACAAGAAGCGCAAACGCCATACATGCTCCGCTTAAAAAAGTTAGTATAGGATGCGAATACACGTGCCCCAATCCATAGGATATCGCCACGAAAAACATTGTTATGTAAATATAAATTGCTCCATGTATTTGCCTCATATAAACCTCCTTTTCCCATATTATAACATAAATTTTCTGATTATTCACATTAATTACTCGTAATCAATATTTCTCAACTGTTACACCTCTAACAGCAACCTTAATATACGGTAACCCTTGTAAACTTTGTAAATCCTCTATTTTTCCTGTTACGACTACACCGTATATTGGTAGGTCTTTTCATTATAGTTTGTCCTAAAATGCTCTTGAAATCCCCCTTTATTTTCACTTGAAAATATCTAAATACAGCTTTTCTTTTTTAAAATTTTGCATAATAAAAAGCACATCTATTTTAATGTGCTTCTCCAAAAAACACTATTCTATTATTTAATCGCTCCCTTCACAACATCTTGAATCATAACAACTTCTGTTTTCATATCAACAGACGGTGCTTCTTCATCAATACACTCATACCAAAACGCTACATGCTTTTTATCAATTTCATGATGAGAATTTTCGACAAGAGCCCCGCCTTCTCCTTGCACAGAATACCAATATAAGTATTCTTCTCCATCTCTTATTTCCCGGAAAATTGTCTCTACGTACATTTTCTCGTCGTTTAGTGTCAACAGCACTTCTTTCATATTGTCATTAAGAAGCTGCATCCATTCATCTACACGATGACTTTTACCTTGTTTCACTTTAAATCTCGTTAACTCCACATTCATTTTCATTCCCCCATTCTCTTACGTACAAACAAACCATATTCTATTGGATGATGAAAATTTAATTTACTAGCTAATTTTTGCGAAGGAATATTGTCTACATAACAATCCCAACACGGTGTAATATCATTTTGTATACAATGTTCAATGAAACGTGTTGCGACAGCTTGAGCTAACCCTTTCCCTTGATACGCTTCATGCGTCACGATATCAATTTCAGCAAATCCATTCCCACTAAATATCGAAACACATTCCGCTACAGTCATCCCATTTTGTTCTATACAAAATCCAAAACCATCATTCAAAAATGCTTCATTTGATCCCCAATATTCTTTATAATACGCCTGTGTAAATTCATTACTTCGTTCTATATCTCTTCTATCAATACGCTTCACTTCATATGTATTTTTGTTACAATCTCGCTTTCTCTCTTCAAAGGTTACTCTTTGAAATTTCATTCGCGGGATTTTCCGAAGCACATTACTAAAACGCTCTTCTAACATCATTTCCCACTCTTCACTCGAAGTGAACAATGTAAATCTCTTCTCTGTTTTTTCAATGGCCGTTTTTATATACGAAAATACATCTTCGTTATAACTTTCATCTTGCGTATTACCAAATAAATAATGAATGCCATTAGCTGTGATAATTAGTCCTGCTGTTAACTCCTCGTTTGCAAAAACCCTACCATCTATCGTTTGATCACATACTGCATAAGCAAAAGTTGTGGTTCTTGTATTACTTTCTAAAATCGAAAGTATTTTTCTATACTGGGCTACAGATAATTCCCTCATAATTGCTCCACTATAATCGTATCAGCCTCTATATTTTCAAAACAAAGATTTACAGTTCTCTTGAATGCTCTCGTTCTATGAATCGTACATGCTGGAATTAAGATAGAATCATTCGGCTTTAAAACCGCTGTTTCTCCGTCTTGAAAATCGATAAGTAATTCTCCCTCTAATACAATAAATAACTCATCCGAATTAGAATGATAGTGCCAATCATATTCACCAGTAAATACAGCGATTCGTAAGCAATGACTATTTACATTTGAAACGACGAAGTTTTTATGTTGATCTTTTATATCTTTTGTTAAATCTATTAAATTTATCTTTTCCATAGAATCCCCCTCTTTACACCCCTTTATATACTTATCTTTAAATTAGCATAAGAGGCATTTTACTAACAAGAAAAAAATTCCATATGGAAAATTCAAATAAAAAATGACCTCCAATCTCTCCTAACTATAAGAGAAATTAAAGATCATCCTTTCTATTTTATCGGAAATGCACTATCTCCAGCAGAAAGTACACCTTCCATGTAACCTTTTGCAAAATCTGGTAATCCAATGATAAGTACTGCAGTTACAATCCCAATACCAATCCCTCTTAATTTCAGATCATTTTTCTTTTTGCCTACAACCATTGTAATAATTCCTGCTATAAGCAAACCCACTGACAAAATATCATAAATATACCCCATATTGCCCCTCCTATTTACATCTTTATTTCTTTTTATTTTAATTGCACAATGTTTTCCCCTTAAATAAAAGCCCTCCTAATAAAAGGAAGGCTCTACATATATTTCTATTATGATAAAGCAGGAGCTTTTTCAAGAAGCTCTTTTGCATCAGCGTATTGTAAGCCGTGTGCTTCTGCAACTGCTTCGAATGTTACATATCCATCTAATGTGTTAATACCTTTTAGTAATGCAGAATTGCCTAAGCAAGCGTCTTTATAGCCTTTGTTAGCAATTTGTAATGCATATGGTACTGTTACGTTTGTTAATGCAAGAGTTGATGTACGTGGAACCGCACCTGGCATATTTGCAACTGCATAATGAACAACGCCATGTTTTTCGTAAGTTGGGTTGTCATGAGTTGTAATACGGTCAGTTGTTTCGAAAATACCACCTTGGTCAATCGCAATATCTACAACGACAGAACCTGGTTCCATTGATTGAATCATTTCTTCTGTTACAAGTTTTGGCGCTTTTGCACCTGGAATTAATACCGCACCAATAACAAGATCAGATTCTCTTACTGCTTCTGCAATGTTGTAAGGATTAGACATTAACGTTTTTACTTGGTTACCGAAAATGTCATCTAATTGACGAAGACGTTCTGCACTTAAGTCGATGATTGTTACATCTGCACCTAAACCTACTGCAATCTTCGCTGCGTTTGTACCAGCTTGACCACCACCGATAACTGTTACTTTGCCGCGTTTCACCCCTGGAACGCCTGCAAGTAAAATACCTTTACCACCTTTGTTTTTCTCAAGGAACTGTGCACCGATTTGTGCAGACATACGACCAGCTACTTCACTCATAGGTGCAAGTAATGGTAAAGAACGATTGTCTAATTGTACTGTTTCGTATGCAATTGATACCACTTTGTTATCAATTAATGCTTTCGTTAATTCTGGTTCTGGAGCTAAGTGTAAGTATGTGAATAAAATTAAACCTTCGCGGAAATTACCGTATTCACTTGCAACTGGCTCTTTTACCTTCATAACCATATCTTGGTTCCATGCTTCTTCAGCAGTTTCAACAAGTTTCGCACCAGCTTGTACATATTCTTCATCTGTAAAGCCAGATCCTAAACCTGCTCCTTTTTGAACAAAAACTTCATGACCATTTTGTACTAAATGTACTGCTCCCGCTGGCGTCATTGCCACACGGTTTTCATTGTTTTTAATTTCTGTTGGAATACCGATACGCATTATTAGTTCCCCCTTGAGTTATGAAATGACCCCTGAATCATTTTTTAAAGCGCTTTCTACGCCCTTATATTCTAACATAATATCTCAATATTTGACAAAAAAATAACACAAGTTTTCCGATAGATTTAATATTACATGAAAGGACAGTATTATCCGCATCTCTCAGTATGAAGGATAAACTGTCCAATTATTTAAAACTCCATTTTATTTTGTTCTATCGATGTCTATGAATAACATCCACTGCACCAGTCACTTCAATAATTGTACCGGTAATCATATCGGAATCGTCCTCACATAAAAACGAAATCGTTCTTGCGATATCTTCACCTGTTCCAGATCTACCAATTGGTGTGTTATGACTTTTCAGCTGGCGTGCTTCTTGAATTGTCGCCTCTTTCATTTCACCAATAATATCACCAGGACATACCATGTTCGCAGTAATACCGTATTCCGCTTCTTCGTAAGCAACTGTTTTCGTTAATGAAACAAGTCCTACTTTTGCTGCCGCGAAAGCTGAGCGATAAATCCATCCCGGTGCACTATCTGCCCCTTGAAATCCGTAATTAATAATACGGCCAAAGTTCTGTTTTCTCATGACCGGAACGACAAGTTTTAATAAATGAAATACCGCTGTTAAATTGCCCTGAATCATTTCATTCCATTCTTCTTCTTCATAATCGACTAACTTTTTCCGTTCAAATACATATGGACCAGCATTATTAATTAAAAAGTCAATTTTGCCAAAACGGCTCATCGCTTCTTCTACTATTTTATGTAAATCTTCCTTTTTCGTGACATCCGCTTGCACGAATTGTAGACGCTCTTCCATATTTTTATATGTTTCTTTCATCGTTTCCATAGCCGTTATATCGCTATGATATGTTACTGTTACTGAATAGCCTTTAGCCAATAATTTTTCTGTTACTTGCTTTCCTAAACCTTTCGTACCGGCTGTAATGAGCGCATGTCTCACAAAACTGCCCCCTTTTAAATTGCTATAGTTCATATGTAACAAGTTCTCGCACCAATTACAACTAAAATGAATTAAAACAAAGTTTTCAAAATTCTGTAACGTTTCCGACAAGCACATTACCAAAATTTGTTTTATAATAAAGTTGTAAAAGGTAATAAAAATGATTGGGAGGAATTTACTATGAATAATACATATACAAATATTTTAATCGCGGTGGACGGTTCTAAAGAAGCAGAAAAAGCCTTTAAAAAAGCAATTCAAGTCGCAAAACGAAACAATGCAAAATTAACAATTGCTCATATCGTTGATGTAAAAGCATACTCAGCAGTAGAAGCTTATAGCCGCGCAATTGCTGAACGTGCAAATCTATTTGCAGAAGACTTATTAGAAGACTACAAAAAAACTGCGCTTGAAGCTGGCCTTGAAAAAATTGAAACTGTATTAGAATTTGGTAATCCTAAATCTAAAATTTCAAAAGAAATCGCTCCAAACCATAAAGTAGATTTAATTATGTGTGGTGCGACTGGTTTAAATGCTGTTGAGCGTTTCTTAATCGGTAGCGTCTCTGAACATATTATTCGCTATGCGAAATGCGATGTCCTTGTTGTTCGTGGTGATGAGGAGCAAGGTGATCTTTAATTCATAAATAAAACACCGAGTCCACATGTTTTACCGAAGGATACGGAAAATTAAGTTCGAGGCCCGAATGAACAATAAATACATGTTGTTAAACAATGATAATAAACGAAAAAGGAGTGGGTAATCCACTCCTTTTTTTCACGACATGCCTTTATTCATAGGAATAAGTCTGCTCTGTTTTTTCTCTATTCTTGCATGGATTTTAAAATCCTCATTTTTCAATTGATTGTTTAATCAAGTTTACACTGTATTCTACTTAATTCTTTGAACAATTGGATGGTCGTCTTTTAGTTGCAACAAATCCCATAAATTCCCGTATAAATCCTTGAATACTGCAACTATTCCATATTCTTGCTCTTTCGGCTCTCTTACAAATTCTATTCCTCTTGAAATCATTTCATTATAATCTCTCCAAAAATCGTCAGTATTTAAGAAAAGAAAAACTCTGCCGCCTGACTGGTTACCAATAAAAGAATCTTGCTCCGGTTTAGATGCTCTAGCCAGTAATATTGTGGTGCCGACTGAACCAGGAGGTGATACCACTACCCATCTCTTGTTTTGCTCTGGCTGATATATACCTTGGACTAGTGTGAAATTTAGTTTCTTTGTATAGAACTCTATTGCCTCATCGTAGTCTTTTACTACTAATGCGATATGAACTATTGATTGAACCATTATTATCCCTCCTATTATTACTGAATAAGCAAATTATAGTATAACATTTCTTACTTTAATCTATCTGTTAGTTTAATAACATAGGCTCTTGTTTTTCTTCATTTCACATACTTCACTATAAATACAAGACAAACAACCACTACAACAGCTACTGCCAACACATAAGGCGGAAGAAACTTCAAAGACCATAACGCCATCATGATTGTCGCAATCGTTAAGTACGCTTGCTTTGCATCTTCTGTCATTTTTTTACGAAGTAAGAAAACGTACAAATAGCCAATTGGCGGCGTAATAAAGCAAAGAACGTATATGATTTTTGATTTTAAATACCACTTTTGTTCTCCAAGTTTCTTTATATCCCCTTCAATTTTCTTACTCTCTTGTTCTCTCACTTCTTCTACAAGCGGGACTTCCTCTTCTCCTCGCTTTTCTTTCATATAAGGAAGAAAGTGCATAAAAAAATAATATGCGAATACGAACGCTCCAAATCCAATATTTAATCTTTCTAATGGAATATGTTCACTAAAAAAAGCAGCAGTAAGCACTAAAGACAAACAGTACGTCATCATCCAAAATGAACGTTTTCTCTTTTTCCGTTCCATTTCTTTTTTGCCTTGTATATCTTTTCTTTTCGAAAGCCATATAGAAATAAAGCAATCTACTACAAATAGAGCAAAAATAAATATCACAACGTGTACTGTTTCTACATCCTCAAATGAAAAGATATTTGGGAATGCAACATGTAATACAATTAATGTGTACAAAATTAGCCCTATAAAATAAATACGTCTCATTTTCCATCCCTTTCTTATTTCCTAACATTACGTTAACATACATTTTTTAGAAATAGACGGACAAAATATATATGTTGAAAAAAGGAGGATGCTATATGGATGATTCTGAACGCATTATTTTAGACGTGAACGGCAAAGAAATTGAAATGCTAGATACGATTCGCACTCATTTTAAAGAGAAACACGGCGTTGAACTAAGTAATGGTGCATTACTTCGTGATTTGATGGATATTGAGTATATTCGAATTACAGAAGATCGACATAAGTATGATTAAAAGAAAAACGACTGCAGGCGAATGCCATCAGTCGTTTTCTTTCTTTATTTAAGCTCTTGATGCTTCCCGCCCATACCACCTGGCTCATTGCTATCTTGGTGTACAGTTAGTTTATTTGTTTTCGCATCTTTTAAAACTCTATATGTATATGATTCATTTGGTTCATCTTTAAACTGCACATTCATACCATACGAATCCATTTTGCTATAAAAGGCCGGTTTTATATATAAAATATCACTTTCTTTATATCCTTTATCTTGCAAATGCCACATCATTGCGATAATTGCTTCTTCTCGCTTTTCTTTTTCACCAACATACATATATTTGTCCAAAAGAAACACTTTAGCATTTGCAATTAAGCTAATTAACAATACAATGATAAACACTATTTCTTCATAGATTTCCCCTAAATTGTTATTTTTTACTACATTGTAACTTAAATGCTAGTAAAAAATAAAGTACGCCAGACTTTAATAGACTGGCGTACTTCCCAACTCAATTCTTAATAACTTCTTTCGTTAACCCCTTCGCCTTCTCCAAAGCGTTTTTGATTTGCTCAAACCCTGTCCCACCAGCACTATTACGGCGCTTTACAGCCGCATATGGTGAAAGAACTTCATACAAATCTTCTTCAAATAAAGAGCTCATTTCTTTATATGTTTCAAGTGGGACATCTAATAAATAAATTCCTTTTTGTGTGCAATGTAGAACTAACTTCCCAACAATTTCATGAGCTTGACGGAATGGTAGTCCTTTGTTCGCTAAGTAGTCCGCAATTTCTGTTGCGTTAGAGAAATCTTGGGTCACAGCTTGCCCCATTTTTTCTTTGTTTACAGTCATCGTTTCCAGCATGCCTGCCATAATATGAAGGCATCCTTCTACTGTTTTTACTGTATCAAACATTCCTTCTTTATCTTCTTGTAAGTCTTTATTGTACGCGAGCGGTAATCCTTTCATTACTGTAAGTAAACTGAATAAATTACCGTATACTCTGCCTGTTTTACCGCGGATTAGTTCCGCCATATCTGGATTTTTCTTTTGCGGCATAATGCTGCTTCCCGTTGCGTATTGATCGCTCATTTCAATAAATTGAAACTCTTGGCTACTCCATAAAATAAGTTCTTCGCAAAAGCGTGATAAGTGCATCATGAGCATAGATGAGTTACTTAGGAACTCCAATATGAAATCACGATCGCTTACTGCATCTAAACTATTTTCATAGATTCCATTAAATCCAAGAAGCTCCGCACTATATTCACGATCAATCGGGAATGTTGTCCCAGCTAACGCTCCTGCTCCTAATGGCGAAATGTTAATACGCTTTAACGAATCTTCATAACGATTCACATCACGCTCTAACATCCAAAAGTAAGCAAGAATATGATGTGCAAATGATATAGGCTGCGCACGTTGCAAGTGCGTATAGCCAGGCATAATTGTTTCAATATTATTTTCTGCTTGATGAACAAGAACAGTTTGCAATTGTTTTGTAGCTTTTATAATATCTTCTACCTTTTCTTTTATATACAAATGCATATCTGTTGCCACTTGGTCGTTACGGCTTCGGCCTGTATGAAGTTTCCCTCCCACTTCACCGATTTTTTCAATTAACATCTTTTCAATGTTTAAATGAATGTCCTCAGCTTCAACTGAGAAATGTAACTTATTTTGTTTCGCTTCTTCTAATAAATATTGAAGACCTAGCTTTATTTTCTCGGCTTCTTCTTTCGTAACGATCCCTTGCTTTGCTAGCATCGTTACGTGTGCAATACTCCCATTTATATCTTGATTGACTAATTGTTGATCGAAGGAGATGGACGCTCCAAACTCTTCAACCCACGCTTCCGCTTCTTCTGTAAAACGTCCGCCCCAAAGTTTGCTCACGCTTCCACCTTCTTTTGATTCACTTGACTGTATACTTTCGTCGGTAAACCGAATAATGAAATGAATCCAACTGCTGCATCATGATTAAATTCATCCTGGGCAGTATACGTAGCTAATTTCTCATCATATAACGAGTATTCAGATTTACGCCCTTCTACAATCGCATGACCTTTAAATAATTTCACACGCACTGTACCTGTTACATGCTTTTGCGTTTCTTGTAAAAATGCATGAAGCGCTTGTTTTAAAGGAGAGAACCATAAGCCATTATAAATAAGTTCCGTTATTTTCTGTTCAATCACCGGTTTAAAATGTGCTACTTCTTTCACGTGTGTTAAATCTTCCAACTCTTTATGCGCTGTAATTAACGTCATTGCTGCTGGGCATTCGTATACTTCACGAGATTTAATACCGACAAGACGATTTTCTACGTGATCGATACGTCCAACGCCATGTTTTCCAGCAAGGGCATTTAACGTTTTAATTAGTTCTGACAGTAAATATGAAGTGCCATTTAAAGTCGTCGGTACTCCTGCTTCAAATCCAATTTCTACAAACTCTGGTTTATTCGGTGTATCTTCTAATGCTAATGTCATTTCGTATGCATCTTCTGGCGGCGCTGCCCATGGATCTTCTAAAATTCCACATTCGTTGCTGCGTCCCCATAAGTTTTGATCGATTGAGAATGGGCTATCTAAATTAATTGGAATTGGTACATCGTTTTCTTTTGCATATGCAATTTCTTCTTCACGTGACCACTTCCATTCACGTACAGGCGCAATCACTTCTAAATATGGATTCAATGCTTGAATAGAAACTTCAAAACGAACTTGGTCATTCCCTTTCCCTGTACATCCGTGTGCAACTGCAGTTGCGCCTTCTTGTACTGCGATTTCTACTAATTTTTTCGCAATAAGTGGACGAGATAATGCAGAGACAAGAGGATATTTCCCTTCGTATAACGTGTGTGCTTGCATCGCCATCAATGCATATTCATTCGCGAATTCTTCTTGAACATCAATCATATACGATTTAATTGCACCTACTGAAAGTGCTTTTTCTTTTACAAACGCTAAGTCTTTTCCTTCTCCTAAATCTAAACAAAGCGCGATAATATCATAATTCTTCTCTTGTAACCATTTAATTGCAACGGAAGTATCAAGACCTCCGGAATATGCTAATACAACTTTTTTCTTCTCCATTTTACATCCCCCTAAAGAATAAATATTCATTATTTCTTATAATAATTCAAACTTTAACACCTTTCATAAAATGAATCAAGGGGAATTCATAATTTTTTTTCAAACAATTTCGTCGAATTTCTTTCTTTTTTTATGTAAAATAGAGGCAGGAAATTGGAGGTGTGTCTATGGAAAAGTATTTTATATACAATGAACATCTAGGAATTGCAGTGCCAAACATACAAGAAGAATGGGAAGACATCTCTGAAAAAACACAGCATGGTATTTTATTAAAATGGGAGCAAATTCGCGGAAAAATACCTGATCGTATAAAAGAGCTTGAACATTACATTAATCAAAAACAACATCGTTTAAATAACGAAGATAATTTTGAAATTTCCTGTAGGCTTAATTCTGAAATAGCTGATTTAGCCTCTATTATTAACGACCTTTGGCTTTGGTATCGCCTCACCCAAAATGTATCTGAGGGAAAAGCACACCAATGAAAAAAGCATGCCCCTCATTCACTTTGGGTCATGCTTTTTTGTCGTAACAAGCTTTGCAATATATTTCTTGCGCCGTTTTTGCTAAACATACATCAAACGGACCTACTAATATACTTCTTTCTTTCGGCAACTTCACAAAAGCAACTAGCTCTTCTTCATATTCAATCTTTTTCTGACATGAAACGCATTTTAATTCTCTTCTTTTAAACATGTCTTTTAGCATATCTCCACTCTCCCTTTCATCTATCTATATTAATATAATATGTAAAAAAATGACACATTACAAAGTAAGATATTCATATACTATGTACAAAAGGAGGCCTCAAAATGATGCGAGCTTTCATTATTATCGCTTTAACATTTTTAAGTGTGATTAGCTGGGATGCATTTTTTAAAGATAAAGGTGACGAAAACAATACAACTGAATAAAAAACCATCTTTGCTTACTTATTGGACAAACTTCTAAAAACTGTCCAATCCTACAAAATAACTTAGGCTTTTCTACAAAAATATTTAAACATAACAATTTTTGTAGATTCCCTCCGTTTATTGTCGGTTTCCATCCGCATACATTTTTTGAAAGTATGATATAATAATATAAATCTTGAAGGAAGGGATTTTGATATCATGATCGCTCGAAGGAGCATGTGGCATCGTATTGACGAATCATACACGTAGCGTATTTTTCAGCTCAGATACTTTAGTCTAGCGAAAAAAATACGAGAGTGGGGAAATTATGATTGCCCGAAGGATAATTTGGCAAAAAAAAGACTCTTCTTACACGTAGCGTTTTGTTTAGGACTTAATTGTTATTAGCTAAACAAAACAAAGAAGAGCAGGATTGCTAAATGACGAATCCTACTCCACGTTTTGTTTAGTCGTTTTAAGACTTAAACTAAAACGAAGGTAGGGAGAATTGATGGACGAGAGGATTATTCGTTATTTCTTCAGCGACATATAGCGTAGTTAGTTTTTTCGTAAACTAACTGAAAGCTACATGTGAGCTCGTAGTTAGTTTACAACACAAAAAGGACTACTAACTACGGAAAGAAGGAATAACGATGAGGAACATCCAAAGTCGACAAATTATTAAAGAAGTTTTTATGGTTTTAATCGGTTCATTTATTTTAGCGGCAGCGCTATATCACATTCACTTCCAAAACCACTTAACAGAAGGTGGATTTGTAGGTATTGCACTATTCATCCAAAATTTTTATGATATTTCACCATCTATTTCAACTGTAATAATGGATATCCCAATTATTTTACTGTGCGCTTCATTTTTAGGTAAAAAAATGGTTGGCTATTCATTTTTAGGTTCAATTTCATTCGGAGTATTTTATTCCCTTATGGAAAATTATTCTCCATTTACGGTAGATTTATCAAACAATTTATTTATAGCTGCAATAGTTGGCGGTGCTTTAGCTGGTATTGGACTCGGTTTTATATTGCGATTTGGCGGTGCAACCGGTGGAGACGATATTTTAACAATTGTATTAAGTAAACGAACTCGTTTTACAATTGGGCAAATTTTCTTCGTCTTTGACGCGATTGTTCTTGCGCTTTCATTATATTATTTAAATTGGACAGAAATTGCTTTTACTATTCTTTCAATTGCCGTACAGGCAAAAACATTGGATTTAATTTATTATCCAAAAGCAGAAAAAGCAGCAGAAAAGCAACCAGTATCTATTCCAATGACCAAAAAACATGCAACAAATTAAAAAAGCGAAAGGCTTCGGCCTCTCGCTTTTTTTATGATTTTTTTTCTTTCTCCATTATGTGGCGCACTTGATAAAATCGATTGGCAAATTCAGTAACATTTCTTGTTAAACGATAATTTACTGTAGATCCAATTGCCATTCCGATGACTGGGATACCTTGGAATAATTTACGACGAAGAGCATAAATTGAAAATGTTTTCAAAATTTGCTTTAACAAAACTTCGGTAGAGGCTGTTTGTAACACTGCTTCGTCTCCTTCATAAAAGAACGAATCTTCTTGCTCCAGCTCTCGTAGCAAGTTGTACCAAGCGTATTGCTGAAGTCTTCCTGGCAATAATGACGCATGAAACACCTTTAACGCCAGCATCATTTCATAAGGCTTGTTCACATCATGCCCAAACGATGTTGCAATAAGTTGGACAGCCTTCACATTTAACGCAATCATAACCGGAAAATCAGCTGTCAATAATAATAATCCTCCAGCACCCGTTGCTCCGCCTTGCACGAATGAATATAGACGATGACGTGCTGTTTGTTGCTCTGCTATGTATGTTAACTGATCAATAGATAATGCTTTCAAATCTTCAAGTTGTTCAATTGATTCATTAAATAATCTTGATGTTCCTAAAATACGATTACGTGCATCTAATTGTGATTGTGAACTTTGAATCAGTGCATGCAAATGAAAAAGCCATCCATCTGCTTTCGTAAAGAATTCTTTTCGTTTTTTCTCAGGTAATTTCGCAACTGTAGTATGTAACCATTTATCAAACACTTTTTGAAAATCGGTCGCTTCTTGCTCAACTAATTGCGCTTCCCATTCCTTTATATTGTCTAAAATGGCTTGTTCTCGCTTCGATCGCATCGTAACAACCACCTCGTTCGATTTTTTTCTATTGTAACATATTTCTGCTTATTCTTTGCAAATATGCTTGTCTATCTCCATTCACATACCATTTTTTAATGACATAAAATATTAGCAAAAAGGATGAGATGAATCACATGAATCTATCCAATATAAAACAAAAGTATAATGCTGTATTTAGCTTAGGACAAAACTGCTGGCCTGCTTGGGCTTTATATCAACTAGGATTATCCCCATTTTTTGGCGTTATTGATTTTATGCTAAGTCCTTCATTAGAGAAAGTAAATTTATTATTACAAAATCGCTTTCACCGTTTTTTAGAATTAGAAAATTTGTCCTTCATCTCATTTTGGGATGATGATGCGAAATTAAGACTACGAGACAACATTTATGAAATTGACTCCTGCCATGACTTTAAAACAGATGTAAATACACCAACTTCTTGGCCTTCTTATACAGATATTAAATTAAATTATGAGCATCGGATTAATCGTTTTCTAACTACAGTAGAAATGGAAGAATCCATATTGTTTATTCGAACCGGGGGAACATATGAAGAAGCACTTTTTCTTGAACAAATTTTATCTCAAATGGTCAAGCATAACTTCTCCGTCCTTTCATTACTTCCTGCCGATGTACCAACTATCACTGAAGAAGATTGGGGATTACAAAACATTTGCGTTATAAAATGCCCAGTGATGGATATATACCAGTACAATGAAGCATTTTGGAAAGAACTATTAGACGGTATTACAATTAGCTCAACAACGTGAATAAAAAGGTGATTTTCTCTATATTTCAACTTATAATTATCCACATATAAATGAATAAGGAGCGATCATATTCATGTACCCACGTGCAAAATCCTTTGGTATTGTTATACATCACAATCGACTTCTACTACAAGAATATAATATAGACAATGAAACCTATTACCGTCCTCTTGGTGGATCAATTGAACTCGGAGAAAAATCAGATGAAACAGTTATTCGAGAGTTTAATGAAGAGCTTCATACAGAAATAGAAATTATCGATTATTTAGGTTGCTTAGAAAACATCTTTCATCTAGATGAGGAAATTGGTCATGAGATTATTCAACTATATTCTTTGCGTTTATTAGACAGATCACTATATGAAATGGAAATAGTGAATATACAAGATGAGCAAACGGCGTCATATGCAAAATGGGTTCCCATTACTGCATTCATTCAGAAGGAAAAATTATTATATCCAGATGGAATTTTAAAATATATTAAAAAGAAAAAAGACGAAATCCTATAGGATCTCGTCTTTCTTTTCATATATTAACCAATATCTCCAAGACGTAGTACGTCACGAGCAATCATAACTTCTTCGTCAGTTGGAATTACGATAATTTTTACTGGAGAGTGAGGGAAGCTGATGAATGCTTCTTCACCGAATACGTTATTGCGTTTTGCGTCGAAGTATACGCCCATGTACTCAAGGCCTTCTAATACGCGCTCACGAATAATTGCACTGTTTTCACCTACACCAGCTGTAAAGATGATAGCGTCAACGCCTTTCATACGAGCTGTGTAAGAACCGATATATTTATGGATACGGCTTACGAACACGTCAAGTGCTACTTTCGCACGGTGGTCGCCTTCTTCTTCTTTCGCAATGATGTCACGTAGGTCACTAGAGTAACCAGTAAGACCTAACATACCACTCTTCTTGTTTAATACGTTAACTACTTCTTCTACAGTTTGGCCTGTTTTTTCCATGATGTATGGAATTAACGCAGGGTCAATGTTACCAGAACGTGTACCCATTGTTACACCAGCAAGTGGAGTGAAGCCCATAGAAGTATCGATAGACTTACCGCCTTCTACTGCTGCGATACTTGCACCGTTACCTAAGTGACAAGAAAGTAGGCTTAAGCTTTCAATTGGACGACCTAATAATTCAGCCGCACGCTCAGTTACGTATTTATGAGAAGTTCCGTGGAAACCGTATTTACGGATACCAAATTTCTCATAGTACTCATACGGTAAGCTGTATAGGAATGCAGATTCCGGCATTGTTTGGTGGAATGCTGTATCGAATACTGCTACTGCTGGTACGTTTGGTAATACTTCTTGGAATGCTTTAATACCAACAAGGTTTGCTGGGTTGTGAAGTGGTGCTAAATCGCTTAATTCTTCGATTTCCGCTAATACTTCATCAGTAATTAAAACAGAATCCGCAAATTTTTCGCCGCCGTGTACAACACGGTGACCGATACCGCCAATCTCATCAAGAGATTTTACGATTCCATTTTCAGTTAATTTGCTAAGAAGCATGTTAACTGCTACTGCGTGATCTGGGATGTTTGTAATTTCTTTTTGTTTTTCGCCATCTACAGTAATAGTGAAGATACTATCTTCTAAACCGATACGTTCTACTAAACCTTTTGTTAATACTGTTTCACTTGGCATTTCAAATAATTGGAATTTTAAGGAAGAGCTTCCTGCGTTAATCGCGATGATTTTTGACATCTAGTCTTTCGCCCCTTTTTCTCTTGGTAGTTGTGTGGATCATTCCACAAACCGCTCGATTTTATCTAATTAAATTCACTCACTATGAAAACGTTTCATCATCAGTAAATTTTATACTCACGATTTTAATTTAAACATCGTCCGACATATATTTCAAGTGAAAAAATTGTAACACCAAGAAAAAAAATATATTACAGATTTCAAAAAAATTCAGTTAAATCTTGTATATATTAAAAAATATGACATATTCTATACAACTGTACTACATTAATCACTAACCCTGTTACATATATATGGTGTTACTTTTGTGTTGCAAACCAAGTATTTAATTGATCCATAATGTTCTCCATAGCCTTCATATTAGAGAATTTAGGTAATTCCACTAGTAGTGCCTGTTTCGGCATTGTTACACCTTGGCCTTTCTTTTGGAGAACAAATATACTTTTTGCATTTTTCTCGTTTTTAAACATGGAAACAGGTAGCTGTAACAAACCTTGAATAAAGCATGTTTCTTTAATAAATGCATGTAGTTTCGGCGCTTGATCACTTTCAAAAATAAAGTTTGGTACTAAGAAGAATAAATACCCGCCTTCTTTCGTATGTTTCACACTTTGTTCAATAAATAAGTGATGCGCATATGACATTCCTTGATCTGCTTTTAACTTATATTCACTCGCACTGATTTCGTTTGGATAATAACCAATTGGTAAATCTGAAACGACTGCATCAACTGGATCAATATAAAGTGGTGCTAGTCCATCTTGATGGAAGAATTCGATTCCATGCTTTTGTAAATTTGCATTTACTAAAGCAAGTTTAATTAGCACTTCATCCACTTCTACACCAAATCCACTCATTGCTAGCTCTTCTTTAGCGCTATTAAATACTGTAGTCATTAAATTACCTGTTCCAATTGCAGGATCTAAAACAGTAATTTCTGTTTTGCCTTGCATAAATTTATGGAATAAGTAGCTCATGAACATTCCAACTGCATCTGGCGTCATTTCGTGATTTGCTTGTACGCCCTCTTTCATTCCTTTTAAAATGGCTAGCTGAAATGCTTTACGAATTTCTTCACCTTTATATGTTTCTTCATTAAACGTACTATATTCACGATTCAACCTTTCAATTGTTGATTCGGATAATTCCTCTTGTAAAATCGCACCTTCAAACAAGTTATCACCTGTTTCTACAAGCGCCTCTAAATATGTTACATCTAATTCTTTACGTAAAACTACCGTAGAAGAATCAAAAATAGAAAATAATGTTTCCACTGTCTGACTCACGTACATTCCTCCTTCTCTCTTTTACACATAACTTATATCATACCACAAAGTGATTTTTTCCAAAAAGAAAAAGCGACCTCCTGTAAAGAGCTCCCTTTCAAGTTATGTATGATATAACATTTTTTCTCATCTATCGTTACCATTCGTAGCAATAGATGAGAAAAAACGACCTCTTTATAAGAGGTCATTTCCTTCCTAATTACTTTGCAGATTTAGCTGCTTCTAATGCTGCTTCATAGTTTGGATGGCTTGTACCTTCGCTTACGTATTCTGCGTAAACTACTTTGTCATTGCTATCTACTACGAATACTGCACGAGCAAGTAAACGAAGTTCTTTCATTACTAAGCCGTAAGCTTCACCGAATGAAAGGTCACGGTGATCAGAAAGTGTTACAACATTTTCTAAACCGTTTGCTGCACACCAGCGTTTTTGAGCGAATGGTAAGTCAGCGCTAATTGTTAATACTTTCGCGTTTTCAATACCTGCTGCATCTTGGTTAAAACGACGTGTTTGTGCATCACATACACCTGTGTCGATTGAAGGTACAACACTAATTAATTTTACTTCGCCTTTGTATGTTTCTAAACTTACTGGAGATAAGTCGTTTGCTAATACTTGGAAGTTTGGCGCTTGATCGCCAACTTTAACTTCTGTTCCAACTAAAGTCATTGGATTACCTTTAAAAGTTACGTTTGCCACTTGAAAATCCTCCCTTATTTAAACAAAATATGTACAATGTAAATGATAGTTTGTCCCCATCGATAATGCAAATAAAATCGCTTTATTTACAAAAAAATTAAAGAAGCTAATCCATTGATTAGCTTCTTTATTCGTTAAATTTGAAATTCAGGATCATCTTCTTTTCGTTTATCCATCATTTCTTTCACTTTATCAACAGCTTGTGGTGCTAATTCAATTATTTTATCAATGACGTGTGTCTGCTTATCTAAGTGTAATACTTTCACACCATCTCCATTTATAACAAGAAAGGCAACAGGATTAATAGAAACTCCTCCACCACTTCCCCCGCCAAATGGATGACGACCTGAATGTTCTACTTTACCAAATTCACTTCCACCAGCAGCAAAACCAAAGCTTACTTTCGAAACAGTAAGAATTACACTTCCATCTGCTGCTTTAATTGGATCACCAACAATTGTATTTACATCAGTCATTTGTTTTAAATGCTGCATTGCGGTTGTCATTAAACCTTGAATTGGATGGTCCACTCTATATCCCCCCTATGCTTGAACAGATTTTTCTGTCATACCAGATTTTTGCTTTCTCATAAACATGAGTAATTTGAATCCTGTTTTTATAGCACGAAATATACGAAAAGATGCTGTTAACTCGCACCTTGATGCAAATCCCTTCCCTTGAAAAACAGGGATAATTTCAAATTCTGGTACATCGACAATATGCATATATTGTCCTATAACTCCAGCAGCCATTCCTTTTGTCCCCCATGCATATCCAGTGACAATTCCAGTACTAGCTGCGTCGCCTGCTCCAATTTGCGTATGCCATTTCCAACCATTGATTTTCACTCGTTTGAGAAAATCTTTAACGATAGTATGAACTTTTTGAAGCCTTTTTATCAGTTCCCCGATGCTGTCAAGTTGCGCCATAATTTTATTATCTATTCCACCGTCCTTTTCAGCTTTTTCGATTTTCTGCCCTGTCTTTTTCTGCTGTTTTTCAATTCTTTCCAACACATCAAATGTATATCGAATCATCCATATTTTCACTTGAAACAAACATTGCTTTTCCATTTCTGAATATAAAAATGTCACTTTAAGCTTTATTTTCGACAATAGTATAAGCAAAATAAAAAGGAGAAGAATTATTATTCCAATTACGAGCCACTTCATACGTATCATCCTTTCACTCCGTACCCATTATCGACAAGTTTATTCATCATTAAACAGAGTTCCGTAAGATTGAATATAAAAATTTTTCTAAAAATAAAAAGGTGTTTTGACAATTTATATCGAAATATATTATTTGAACATATCATCAGGGAACGGACTCTAATGATATGTAGCACGAAAAACAGAAAATTTAACTGCAGTGGAGGGATACATAATGGCAGATCGTCGCAATTTATTTTTCTTTTATGGTGATGACAAAGCAACGTTCGTTGAAAAGATGAAACCAATCTATCGCATTTTAGAAGAGAATGGATTTACCATATTAGATCAACCAAAAAATGCAAACGCTATCGTCAGTGTTGGAGATGATGCAACTTTCTTACAAGCCGTTCGTAAAACTGGTTTTAGAGAAGATTGCTTATACGCAGGGATTTCTACGAAAGATGAAATTTCTTTCTACTGTGATTTCCACATTGATCACGTTGATACAGCCCTTCAAGAAATTACAAAAAATGAAATTGAAGTGCGAAAATATCCAACAATTCAGGTAGATGTAGATCACGGTACATCTTTCCATTGTTTAAATGAATTCTCATTACGTTCTAGCATTATTAAAACATTCGTTGTAGATGTTCACGTTGATGATTTATATTTCGAAACATTTAGAGGTGACGGTTTAGTTGTTTCTACCCCAACAGGAAGTACAGCTTACAATAAATCATTACATGGTGCCGTTGTCGATCCGCTTATCCCATGTTTCCAAGTAAGCGAACTAGCATCTTTAAATAACAACACATACCGTACGCTCGGTTCACCGTTCATCTTAAACCACGAACGTACACTAACTTTAAAACTTAAACCAGACGGTAACGATTATCCTGTTATCGGCATGGATAACGAAGCGCTTAGCATTAAACAAGTTGAAAAAGCTGTTGTACGCTTAAGCGATAAACAAATTAAAACAGTAAAATTAAAAAACAATTCCTTCTGGGAAAAAGTACAGAGAACATTTTTATAGTATTAAAATAACCGCAAAATTATGGGGATCCCATAATTTTGCGGTTATTTATTTATCCCGATTGGCGCGGCCAACAATCTCTCGCTATCCGGTCGCTATTCTTGTCAGTTTTTGTCGGTAAGTCGATATATTCCGAAAATCGCTGATATATTTTTACGCATCTTTTCTATAGGCAACCTGGCCATCAATGACGGTCATTTCCGCTTGTACTTCTTTTATTTCTTCTGCCTCTATTTCAAATATGTTTCGATCTAATATCGTAAAGTCTGCTTCATATCCTTTTATAATTTGTCCTCGCTTCGCTTCTTTTCCTATTGCATAAGCACTTCCTGTCGTAAATAAAGAAACAGCCTCATATGCCGTTAATCTTTCCTCAGGCATATAGCATACACTGTCAATAAAACTTCTACGTGTAACAGCGCTATATATGCCTAAAAACGGATTCACTTGTTCAATAGGAGCATCTGAACCACCGTTGCAATGTAAGCCTGCGTCCAGTAACGTCTTCCAAGCATACGCGTAACGAAGACGACGCTCGCCTAGTTTTTCAATGACTGATGGAAAATCTGATGAAACAAAGACCGGTTGAATATCAATAATAGCTGGCAAGTGTTTCACTCTTTCAATCAACTCTTCACGAGCTAGCTGGCAATGAATAATACGGTCACGCACCCCTTCTGCTGGTGGATATAATTCGAGTGCATCAATGACATATTCAAGCGATAAGTCACCTATAGTATGAATGGCAACTGACATATGTAAATCACGTGCTTTTTTCACTAAACATGCAAGCTCTTCACGTGAGAAAATCGCAACTCCATTTGTTTCCTTCGCATCTTCATACGGTTCACTTAATAAAGCAGTTCTTCCGCCAAAAGAACCGTCAGAGAAAATTTTCATCGCACCAAATTCAATATAGTGCTCATTTTCATATTCTTTTCTTTCATTTGCTACTTCATGATGAACGAGTAAATGCGCTTTAAATGGCATTTCTTTTATAACGTAAGAAAACGCATTATACGTTTTTCTAAAACCACCATAATAATTTAAATCTTCCGTATGCCCACCAACGATTCCGTATTGCCAGCAGTCTTTAATCGCTGTTTGCAAAGCTCTTTGTAAATAAGCTTCATCAATTTCAGGCTGAACGTGTTTCATTAATTCTTGTCCTTGTTCATATAAAAGCCCTGTTAACTTATTTGATGCATCCCGGCCAATTTTCCCGCCTTTCGGATCTTGCGTCTCTTCTGTTATGTTCGCTTCTTGCAGTATGTATGAATTCACCCATGTAACGTGACGACAAACTCGTTTTAATAAAATGGGATGTTCTTTCGAAATTGCATCTAAATCACGTGCGTGAACATCTTTCGTATCTGTAAAGTTATTTTCATTCCAGCCTTCTCCGATAATCCAACAACCTTTTGGCGCGTCTTCTACTTGCTTCTGAACAAGAGTAAGTACTTCGCCATAAGATGTACAATTTGATAAATCTAGACGGAGTAACCTCTCTCCATGCCCAATAAGATGCATATGACTATCAACGAGACCTGGAATCATCGTTTTGCCTTCTAAATCGTGCAATTTAACCGTAGTAGCATATCGGTCTTCTAACTCTTCTTTACTCCCGACATCAACGATCACACCGTTTTCAACATAAACAGCGTCTACTTTTTCATTCTCTTCTCGCATCGTGTAAATGGTGCCGCCATACCAAATTTCTCCCATATGCTCATCCCCTTTTTCCCTTTAGTCTACGAGATTAATCCGTATAAAAAAAGCACCATTTGAATTAAAAATGGTGCTTTCCCAAAATTATTTTTGTTCAGTAGTAGACGTTGTAATTTGCCATTCAATGCTAAATTTATCTTTTAGTTGTCCGTATGCTGGGCTCCAGAACGTTTCTTGAAGTGGCATAATAACTTCTCCACCCTCTTGTAACTTTTCGAATACTTCTTTTGCTTTTTCTGCATTACTAATTTGAATTGCGATTGTTACTTGAGATCCGATTGCATGCCCTTGACCTGGGAATGTATCAGAAATCATAAGGTCCGTATTACCAACTTTTAAAGTAGCATGTAAAACGCGCTCTTTCGCTTCAGCTGGAATCGGGTATTCTGGATTTTCAGGCATGTCACCAAAAGTTTGCATTACTTCTACTTTTGCGTCTAATGCCTCTTTGTAAAACTGTACAGCTTCTTGCCCACTACCATCTAAAACTAAGTACGGATTAATACCTAAAATCATACGGACACCTCTTTTTTTAGTTTATAAAATCGAACTTGTGTTCGTTTTTATAATATCATCGTTTTACATTTCATTCAACTATTTACTTGTCTATTTTCAAAATTATTTGGAAGGGAGCTCCATCTCTTGTTTTCTAAGTTCAATACGACGAATTTTTCCGGAAATCGTTTTTGGTAGTTCATCTACAAATTCAATTTTGCGAGGATATTTATATGGTGCAGTGAGTTCTTTCACGTGTTGTTGGAGCACTGGAATTAATGTTTCTTCGTTCTTTTCTATATTCTCTCTTAATACGATAAATGCCTTCACGACACTCCCTCGAATTTCATCCGGACTTGCGACAACCGCACATTCTCTTACGTAAGGATGTTTTACAAGTGCATCTTCAACTTCGAACGGCCCGATTGTGTAACCAGAGCTAATGATAATATCATCTCCGCGCCCTTCAAACCAGAAATAGCCGTCTTCATCTTTTTTCGCTTTATCACCCGTAATATAATAATCACCACGGAATTGCATCGCTGTGCGTTCATCATCTTTATAATATTGCTTAAAGAGGGCTGGTGTTTCAATATGAACTGCAATATCGCCAACTTCTCCTACCTGCACTGGGATTCCTTCTTCATTAACGATATCAACATGGTTTCCTGGCGTTGGTTTCCCCATTGATCCCGGTCTAATATCCATCCCTTTCATTACGCCAACAAGTAATGTATTTTCCGTTTGCCCATAGCCATCTCTTACTGTAATATCAAAGTGCTTTTGGAACGTTTCAATGACTTCTCTATTTAACGGCTCACCTGCGGATACAGCGCTATGTAACGCTTCTAAATTGTACTCAGTCAAGTCTTCTACCTTTGCCATTAATCTATACTCAGTCGGTGTACAACAAAGCACATTCACCTTATTATCGTCTAATAAATTTAAATACGTTTTCGGTTCAAACTTACCGTTGTATACAAATCCTGTTGCCCCTGAACCGAGAGTGGCTAAAAACGGGCTCCAAATCCACTTTTGCCACCCTGGGCTAGCCGTTGCCCATACAACATCATTCTCTTCAATTCCGAGCCAATTTGGGGCGCTCGTACGTAAATGAGCGTATGCCCACGCATGCGTATGAACAACTCCTTTCGGGTTTCCTGTCGTCCCTGACGTATAAGATAAAAAGACCATATCTTCTTTATCTGTTTTCGCCATTTCTAACATGTCACTTTCTGTTTCTAATGCTGTTTTTAAATTGATCCATCCGTCTACTGACTGCTCGCTCAGAACGAACTTTTGAAGAGGTTCCATCGCCCCTATGTTATCAAACTGTCCGATATATGGTTCATAACTTACAATCGCTTTTACTTCTCCGTGTCCAATGCGGTATTCAATATCTTTTTTACGCAACATTTCCGAACTCGGAATTACGACAAATCCTGCTTTAATCGCAGCGATATACGTCATGTAAGCTTCAATTAAACGCGGCATCATAATAAGGAGCTTGTCCCCTTTTTGTAAGCCACTTTTTATAAAAGCGTTTCCAATTTTATTTGCACCTTGCATTAATTCAAAATATGTAACTTCTCGTCTATTCCCTTTATCATCTTGCCAAATTAAAGCAAGCTTCTCTTTATCGTCTGTATATTTCTCTATTTCTGAAACTAAATTATAAGATGGTGGTGCCAACAATTCCTCTCTCTTCATAAACATCCTCCTTTTTCTTTATGCCTCCCTTATATAATAAAGAATTTTCAGTAAATTTTGAACCCTCTTCTTTTGACAATTTTTTTATGCTTTTGTCGAAATGAATTTATACTAATACGAACAACAAAAAGAAAGAGCGGGGAGAACCCGCTCTTTCTAAGCCATTGTATATGGAATTATTTTTGGAAACCGCCTAATTGTTGCTCAGCTAGTGAAACTAGACGTTTCGTAATTTCGCCACCAACAGAACCGTTAGCGCGAGATGTTGCATCCGCTCCAAGTTGAACACCAAACTCTTGAGCGATTTCGTATTTCATTTGGTCTAATGCTGATTCAGCACCAGGAACCGCTAATTTATTTGTGCTACGTGCCATGTTATATCACCTCCTTGTGAGTATAGAGTGTGATAAATAACATGACTTCATACACATTTTAGATATGGTAATTTATGGTTTTAGAAAAGTTCTTCGAATTTTTCTTCTTCCGCTACTACTTCTACCGTTTGTAATACCATTGTTTCTTTGTTTGCTACAGCTTCTTCGATTAATGGTGTGAAATCATATTTCGCTTCAAAACGATTCGCTTTTTCACGCTTCGGCTTCGTCGCTGGGCTTGCTGGTGTGAATACTGTACAGCAATCTTCGTATGGACGAATTGAGATATCATATGTGCCGATTTCTTCAGCGATTTTAATAATTTCTAATTTATCCATCGTAATAAGCGGACGAATAACAGGATAGTTTGTCACTTCATTAATCGTATGCATACTATCTAACGTTTGGCTCGCTACTTGTCCAAGACTTTCACCAGTCGTAATTGCAAGTGCATTACGCTCCTCTGCAATCTGCTCTGTAATACGCATCATCATACGACGCATTACTGTCATAGAATAACTAGATGGAATTTCTTTATTAATCGTTTTTTGCACTTCAGTAAATGGAACAAGGTGAAGTGTTACACGTTTACAGTATTTCGTTAACTCTTGTGCTAAATCGATTACTTTTTGTTTCGCACGCTCACTTGTGAAAGGTGGACTATGGAAGTGAACTGCCTCCACAGATACGCCGCGTTTCATCGTTAAGTACGCTGCTACTGGGCTATCAATACCACCAGAAAGAAGTACCATTACTTTTCCGCCAACGCCAACTGGTAAACCGCCAGCTCCCATGTGCTCACCACACATAATATAGCTGTAACCACTGCGAATTTCTACACGTACATTCACATCTGGATTATGGACGTCTACTGTGATATCCTCTGTATTTTCTAAAATGTGCCCGCCAATTTCTGGAAGTAACTCCATCGTCTTCATTGGGAAACGTTTATCAGAACGGTGCACTGTAATTTTAAATGTTTTCACATCATCTTTTACTTGTAAGAAAGCTGCTAATGCACCTTTTTTAATATCTTCTAATTCTGATGGTACTTTCATCGCTAAATTAAACTTATGAATACCAAATACATCTTTCAATCTTTCAGCAATCGCTTCATGGTCTTCGCCATTTAACTGAATGTACATACGGTCATGTGTTGCATCGATTTTAATGTTTGGGAATTTTTTCAGTTTGAACTTAACGTTATCTTTTAATGTGCTTACAAATTTAGAACGGTTCTTACCTTTTGTCGTCATTTCTCCGTAACGTACTAAAATATATTCATATGTCATCATATTTCTTTACCTCATCACTTCATATAATTTTGGCATTGTCTCTTTTACAATACCTTCAAATTGTTTTACTTCTTCCCTCGTGTTGTCTGGTGCTAGACTAATACGAATAGCGCTTGCAGCAGCTGCATGCGGTACTCCCATTGACACTAACACTCTGCTCACTTCATTTGCTTTTGAAGAACAAGCAGACTTCGTTGATACATATACACCGTGTTCTTCTAAAGCATGAACGACCACTTCCGGTTTTAAACCGACAAACGACACATTTAAAATGTGTGGTGCTGCATATGCAAGCGACGTATTAATTGTTACATGTTCCATTTCTTTAAAGAAACGTACAAGCTCTGTTTGTAAACTTTGCAAATGAGCTATCTTTTCTTTCACTTGTTCCATTGTCATGCGAAGTGCTTTCACCATCGCTACAATGCCAGGTAAGTTCTCTGTACCAGAGCGATACTTAAGCTCTTGTTGACCACCTGATAAAATCGGATCTAATCTTACGCCATCACGCACGTAAAGAAGACCTGTTCCTTTTACACTGTGGAATTTATGTCCAGATATTGAGCAAAGGTCAATATGCGAAGCATATAAATTAAGCGGTACTTTTCCTATCCCTTGTACATGGTCCACATGGAATCTTATTTTCGGATAATTCGATAATAACGTTCCAATTTCAGCAACGGGCTGAATTGCTCCAGTTTCGTTGTTCACATGAATAATTGAAACAAGAATTGTATCTTCACGAAGCACTCGCTTCACATCCTCTACCGATACAACACCATGCTCGTTAACCGGTAAATATGTTACATCAAACCCGAGTTCTTCTAATTGCTTATATGCCTCAAACACAGACGCGTGTTCAATATTTGTTGTAATGATATGTTTGCCGCGCGAACGATTCCTCATCGCTATCCCTTTAATCGCAAGGTTATTCCCTTCCGTTCCACCCGATGTGAAAATAATTTCGGAAGGTTTTACGTGAAGAAGCTGCGCTGCAATCGTTCTTGATTGTGTTAATAGACGCTCTGCCTCTCCTCCAAGCGAATGAATAGAAGAAGGATTTCCAAAATATTTCCCAGCAACCGTTACGTACGATTGAAGGGCTTCTGGATATGGCTTCGTCGTCGCACTATTATCAAAATAGATCATCGTTCTTCCCCTTTCAGCGCTATCACATCATATAATCATATCATAAATACGTGTAATTACGCTAAGACTACACAAAGGTTCCGTTTTATCCCGATTGGTGAAGGCTAGTAATCAGTGGGGATGAATCCCCCCACTGATTACAGTTTCACTTTATTTTGAAACGAATAACCTTACTGTATTCCGCTATTCATTATAGCAACATCGCCTTCAAAATTACACAAAAAAACAAACCCTTTATGAAAGGGTTTGTTCATTGTCTACATATTCAGCTATTTTTTGAACAACGCCAGGTTCAAGTTGCTCTAGTACAGAAGCCGCTTGTTCTAAAGCTGCATCGTATTGATATTCACGGAATAATTTCTCTGCATAATTTAAGCTTTCTGCAAGATTTTCATCATGACTGCGGTAACGGTTTCCGTATTGAATTAATTTTTCAACTAAATACGCTTGTCCAATTAACTCTTCTGTCATTTCAGCTACACCGTTAACAGTTGTGTATGCTTCTTCTAAACTGCTATTTACAGCATGCATATTTAGCGGTTTTATTTCTAATTGCTCATATACAGCTTGCATTGCCATTTGCCCTCTTTGTAAATCTTCCATAATACTCTCTGGAAGACCTGGCAAATTCGACTTTTGCATAAAGCGTTTCGTTTCAAAAATTGTATTGCGCATTTCCTGCAACTTCTCACGCGCTTCAAATTCTTCTTTACGCATCGTTTGTAGCATTTCTTTATATTCTGCATGAAGTACTTTTAAAGTTTCACATTGCTCATAAACCTCTTCTAGTTCCTCACGAATTATAGAGAATGCAATATCTTGTTCAGCAACGCGTAATTGCATCACTTCAAAACGTTTCATTAAAATGTGCATTTGCTTTTCAATTACTTTTTGAGACTCAATATCCTTATCTTGTAACTGATAGCTTTGTTTCACAAGTTGCGTTTCTGCTTTCGTTTCAATTGTTTCTTCACGAAGTTCTTCTAAATCTTCATAAACAGAAAGTGTTTTTTGCTCTACATAATGTCTCGCATGCACTTCTTGTTCTAGTTGATCATAAAAACCGTCTAAACGAGTTTTTAATTTTTCTACTTTTTCAGCCGCTTCCGTTATATGAAGCTCCTGTATATCCATTAAACATGTTTGTAGTTGTGTCGTCATATCGCGAACTTCTTTAGGGATTTCCAGGTAATCTAATACATAACCTTGTCTTACCATATCATTATGTCCGTGTAATAAATCTTCCAGTTGAACTGGTAACGTTGCTTGACACTCTACCAATAAATCTGGAATTTGGTGAATAATGATTTCTAAATTAGCTAAACCTTCTTCCAAACTAATAACAATTTCTCTCGCTTTTAAATAGTCGCCATTATTTGTTGCTTCTTCAAAACTATTAAATTTATTAGATTCGGCATCTAGCATCTCTTCAATTCTCTGCTCAGCTGCTCCATACATGTGTCGATGAGCAAGAACACTCTTTTTCATACTACGATATGTATCACGTAACCCTTCAATTTCCGAGCTATTTTTTTCATGGCTTTCTAACAGTTGCTGTAATTCATTTAAAATGTCTGTAATACGATTATCAGCGTCATCTAAACCACTTATGGATTCGTTCATCGCATGCTTTGCTTTGCGGAAGGAGAATTGCGAGGCGAATTTTCGCGCTTGCCCTAAATCTTTTTCAGCTTTTGGAAGAGTTGTTGATACGATTTCATCCCACTCTTCACGCCATTTACCAAACAGTTCTTCTGTTTGACCTGTCATGTTCAAATCTTTTACTCGCTTTAGTTCATCTGCTACAGGTTTATCTTTTATTTCTTGTTTCCACTGCTCCAGTGCTTCAATATCTTTATATGAACGATTTCTTATCACAAGCTCTATCATGAGCAGCACTAGAATAGAGCTTACTACAATGATAACGATCGTCAGGATAGAATCCATGCAAAAAAGCCTCCTAGTTATATCTCTTTTTTTGTCCGTTCCGTTTATGAAATGGAAGGCATTATGTATAAAAAGGGAATTCCCCTATATTTAACAACTAACAATGTACTAATCATACCATGTAATGACGTGTTTTTGACCTAGTTTTTTTTAAAATTTCATGTTTCTTTAAATGCAATTGTAATCTTTCTTAATCTTCCGCCCGCTTCACTACCTATCCTCAAATGATTGCCATAACGGGCACTCTTTCATATGAGATACGAAATAGATTTTGCGCATGAGTGGAGGTTCAACAGAAATCACATGCACATTCCCCTGCTTTACCGCTTGCTCCACTGACATTTCTGGAAGTAAAGTGATACCAAGTCCAGCTCCGACCATCGCAAGCATCGGTTCTGCATAAGAAGTTTCAAACGCAATGATTGGTTTCGCACCTATACCTTGAAACATGTTCATAATCATTTTCCTTACATCACATATTTCTGGGTACACAATTAATTTCTCATGTTCCAAACCTTCCATTCGGATTATTGTTTTCTCTTTATAAGGATGATCATTTGAAACTACACAAACAATTTTTTCCTCCCGCATTTCTTTTATATATGTAGCGCCTTCTACTACTGAATCAATGAACATCGCTTCAATCTTCCGCTCTTTAAACAATTCCATTAATACTTTCGTATGCTCAATTTTCCATTCTATTTCGAATCCATCACCTAATATATCTTTGCATTTCGATATGTAACGCGCCGCTAAACTTGGCAATATACCTATAGAGATTTTCCGTTTTTCTTGATATTTCTTCATTTCCGTTTTCACTTCATGTATTCGTTCCAAAATCGGTAACATTCTTGCTATAAATATCTCACCAGCCTCTGTTAACTCCACTCCTTGAGCAGAACGCTTGAGTAAAGTAACCTCTAAATCCGCTTCTAATCTTTGGATTTGTTTACTAAGCGCTGGTTGTGAAATATGTAAAAGCTTACTTGCCTTTGATAAACTGCGCGTATGCTTTACTTCCATAAACGATCGTACTGCCTCTAAATCCATCATATACACCTCTAACAAAAAGTTATAACTGTTATAAAAAATCGATATTTCCTTCTATAAATCATTACTCTTTATACTTATTTCATCAACTTACTATAACGAAATGTAAAGGAGAATGGTACTCTTGAACAAAAAACAAATGCTCTTCGGATCCCTCCTATGCTTACTTGCCGTAACTGCCTGGGGATTTATGTTTCCTGTAATGGCAAATGCCTTACAATTTATCGATCCGTTCTTTTTCACAACTATCCGCTACGGATCTGCAGCTATTATTTTTCTTATTTTGCTATTAATCACTGAAGGGACACATTCGCTCCGCTTAGAAAAACGAACACTTTCTTTATTTTTTTACGGAACAGTCGGTTTCGCTGGATATGGTTTTCTCGTTTTCTACGGACAACAACTTGCCGGACCTTCTGGAGCAATCCATGCAGCGATGATTCAGTCTCTCATGCCACTAATTGCCTTAACATTACAATGGATAACAAAAAATAAGCGTCCACAAAACTACACTTTTCTTTGTATGTTCGTTGCATTACTCGGTGTTATGCTTGTCATTTCAAAAGGAAATATTCACTTATTATTTGGAGCTGCAAGTCACTTATCTACGAATATATTGATGTTATGCGGCGTTACTTGCTGGGTCATTTATACAAATGGCGGTGCTCGTTTTCAATCTTGGTCACCACTTCGATATACAACGTTAACTTGTTTGTTCGGTTCAATGTCACTCATCGTTATTGTCACTTTATTAACTTACACAAACGTCATTACTGTACCATCATTACGCACAATTGTGAGCGTTCGTTTTGAACTCTTTTATATGTCGATTATTGCAGGTGTTATCGCTGTGTTTTGCTGGAATATGGGGAATCGCTATATTTCATCTATTAACGGCATATTATTTATGAATTTAGTTCCTGTCCTTGCACTTATCGGTTCCATATTTCGAGGTTATACGGTCGACAAAATCGAACTTGCCGGAGCCTCATTAACAATTATTGCGCTATTATGTAACAATTTATGGCAAAGAAAAGAAACTACAAAAATCCCCACCTCGGTTCGTTAGGTGGGGATTTTTCACATATGAACAGCTCTTGGCCATTCCTGATACATATTCGTTTTACATAATGCTTGTTCCATCCATTGCTCAATTTCCTTCGTATACATTTCTAAGAAAAATGTTTCGGATGGAAATGAATGTAATACTTCTGATATATACTGTGGATATAAAAACGGCATATTTATCATGCCTTTTAATTGCGTCATAAACATTGTAAAAGATACCTTTCTAAACTCTTTCTTCATTTGTCCTTCTCTAATGATTTGTTCGATATAATATCTTTCTTTAGAAAAATAAACGGTCATCACTTCACGAATTAATGTCGTATCAAGCGAAAGCTCTCTATAAAAAAAACGTGTCAGTTCCCTATTTTCAAATTGATATCGTAAAATCCCGCGTACCATTTGCACCATCACATCTTTAGCCGACAAATACTCTCTCTGTTCAAAGGACGTTTCAATCACATGAATATATCCTTCTAAAAAATCAGTAATAAGCTGCTCTAATAGGCCTTGCTTTCCAGCAAAATAGTATGAAATATTCGCTACATTCACATCCGCTCGCTTTGCAATGTCTCGCACTGATGTCCCGTCATAACCTTTCGTATTAAACAACGATATTGCCGCATCAATTACTTTTTGTTTCGTCTGCTTCATGCGCTCACTTCCTCTCACTGAACAGCTATAGTTTAAATTTCTTGACTTTTAAGACAAATTCCTTTAATTTTCTATCGACAAAGTCATGTGAAATACATCGTATTTTGCTAATATTTTACACATCTCGATAAAAAGGGAGTTGTTTCCATGTTTACAAAAGAAAGTTATGCAGGTTCTCGTGAAAAGCAGTATGAGACAGTAATTAAACAACTGGATGCATTATTAACTGGCGAATTAAACGTAGTCGCAAACTTATCAAATGCGTCCGCATTATTAAACCAATTTTTAGATCGCGTTAATTGGGTTGGCTTTTATGTAACAGAAGGAAATCAGCTCGTTCTCGGGCCATTCCAAGGAATGCCAGCATGCGTACGTATTCCATTCGGACGCGGCGTTTGCGGCGTAGCAGCTGAAACGAAAACAACGCAACTTGTAGCGGACGTTCACCAATTCCCAGGACATATCGCTTGCGATAGTGCCTCTAATTCGGAAATCGTTGTACCGATTATAAAAGACGGAAATGTCATTGGTGTACTGGATATTGATAGTCCTGAAAAAAATCGTTTCGATGAAGTAGATCAGCACTATTTAGAAAAGTTTGTGGAAACACTGTTAAAACATATATAAGAAAAAGAGTGAGTTATCGATTAAGTACGTAATGTACGAAACCGATAGCTCACTCTTTTTTATTGATTACTAACAATAGATATTTTCTTTAACGCTTGCTCCAAATCAGAAACGATATCCTCCCACGATTCTAAACCGACAGATAAACGTATTAAATTATCGAAAATACCCATTTCTTTTCTTAGTTCCGCTGGAATCGCAGCATGCGTCATCGTTGCTGGATGCTGAATTAACGTTTCTGTATCACCTAAACTTACCGCGATCGTAATAAAGTGAAGGTCATTGATAAACGCTTGCGTTTCCTCTTTCCCGCCTTTGACAGAAAAAGAAATAACGCCACCGCCCCGTTTCATTTGGCGAGATGCTAACTCCCCTTCTGGGTACCAAACCCCTTCTACTACATCATGATTTTTTAGGAACGATACAATTTTTTCTGCATTATCACAATGACGATCCATTCTTACTGCTAATGTCTTTAATCCGCGTAATAATAACCACGCATCAAACGGCGCCATAATACCGCCGATATCTTTTCGCATCGGACGAATTTTTTCAGCTAACACTTTCGTTTTACAAATTGTTACACCCGCTACAACATCACCATGGCCACCAATATATTTTGTCGCACTATGCACAACAGCATCACAACCAAGCTCAAGCGGTCTTTGTAAATAAGGTGAACAAAACGTATTATCAACAATGACAAGTAAGCCATTTCGCTTCGCAACCCGAATCACTTGTTTTAAATCGATTAATTTCATCGTTGGATTAATCGGTGTTTCAACGAAAATAAGCTTTGTATTTTGGCGAATCTTATTTTCAATATCAGTCTCTGTCTCCATATCACAAAACGAATGTGTAATCATAAATTTCTCTTCTAACACTTCTAAAAATCCGTACGTGCACCCATATAATCCGTTTGAACAAATAATATGATCTCCAGCTTTTAGAAAACCAATTAACGTTGCTGAAATAGCTGCCATTCCGGATCCGAAAGCAAGTGCTTCTTCTCCCCCTTCTAACACAGCCATACGTTCTTCAAATAATTTTACAGTTGGATTTCCAAGTCTTGAGTAAATATAAGACGGATCTACTCCCGCAAAACTCGCCTCTCCTTGCTGCGCAGTCTCAAATGTAAATGTAGACGTTTGAAATAACGGTGGTGTTAAACTTCCTTTATGTTCCTTAGATGTATAACCGTGATGAATTAACGCTGTCTCCATATGCTTCTTTTTCATAAAAACATCCCCTTTATGTTTTTATCCCGCATATTCACCAGTAAAAAACTGATGAATGTTTTTACTACATTTTATGTAAGCGTTTTATTTGTGTTTCTATCTCTTCTTTTATATTGTTTTAAATTCCTTCTTATATTAATTTCCAAAATTTATATGCATAAAACAAAAACGTACTCGCTTGACGAAACTCTGGGTAAAAGATATAATAGCGTTTGTGTAAAATAAAAAGGCAGCCTTGTAATGTGAGTTTATCGTTTGTATTTTGTTCCTCTACGGAGGTGTATCTCGTAACTCCCTGCTGCTGGAGCGAAGGTACATGAAAACAAAATGCCCGTAAATATCGATTACGTCTGTTTTTATTTTACGTAAATAAAAACATTTTTAAAGGAGGAGTCAACTATGGCTCGTTATACAGGTCCAGCTTGGAAACTGTCTCGTCGTCTTGGAATCTCTCTAAGCGGCACAGGAAAAGAATTAGAAAAACGCCCTTACGCACCAGGTCCTCACGGTCCTAACCAACGTAAGAAACTTTCAGAATACGGTTTACAATTACAAGAGAAACAAAAACTTCGTCACATGTACGGCATGACTGAGCGTCAATTCCGTCGCACATTTGACCAAGCAGGTAAAATGCCTGGTAAGCACGGCGAAAACTTCATGATCCTTCTTGAAGCTCGTCTTGACAACTTAGTTTACCGTATGGGCTTAGCTCGCACTCGTCGTGCAGCTCGCCAATTAGTAAACCACGGTCACATCATGGTTGATGGCGCTCGCGTAGATATCCCATCTTACCGCGTTAAACCTGGTCAAACTATCAGCGTTCGCGAAAAATCTAACAGCCTTGTTGTTGTTAAAGAAGCGATCGAAGTTAACAACTTCGTACCAGAATACTTAACTTTCGATGCTGATAAATTAGAAGCTACTTACACTCGTCACGCTGAGCGTTCTGAGTTAGCAGCTGAAATCAACGAAGCATTAATCGTAGAGTTCTACTCTCGTTAATGACAAAAAGCCAATCCTCTGGATTGGCTTTTTTCAATTCTCACCATAATTTTTTATATCCCACGTAACATAAAAATCCCAATACTCTATACTCCCACCTAAAACAAATATGTTTTATCTAATCTAATCAAATTCAAATATAAAAATAACCTTCCTATTTTCACACATAACTTATGTTATATTATGAATTTTTAAATAATAGTATTAATATTAAGTTTAAACTTTATAACGAGGAGACGTTGATATGGAATTCAGAAATGATATAAACAAAATAGCTAACCAAATTTTAGAACGAAAAGAGTATATAACTAATGAAGAAATGACCAAGCAATCATTAATTATTCCTTTTCTTCAAAAGCTAGGTTATGACGTTTTTAGCCCTTTAGAAGTTAGACCTGAGTATATTGCAGACTTTGGAACTAAAAAGGGAGAAAAAGTCGATTATGCGGTTTTCAAAAATGGAGTTCCAATTATTTTAATTGAGGCAAAATCTGTAACAGAAAATCTCCTTAAACACGATGCGCAACTATCTAGGTATTTCAATGCCTTACCTGATGTCAAAGTAGGAGTACTAACTAATGGTGTAGAATACAAATTTTATACTGATTTAACAAATGACAATGTAATGGACGAAAAACCTTTCTTCACATTCAGTATGGATAGTTTAAGTAATTTAGATATTGAAACGATTGAAACTTTTACAAAAGAGAATTTTGAAGCTGAAGAGATTGTAAAATATGCCGAAGAGCTTATTTATATGACCAATTTAAACTCCACAATTAAAGAGTTATTTAAAAATCCTTCAGATGACTTCCTTCGTTTTCTAATTAAAGACTTTAGCTCAACTAGAATTACAAATAACGTTTTAGAGCGGTTCCGACCAATTGTTAAAAAAGCAATTAATCGAACACTATTAGAAATAATCAGTGATGGTTTAACACCAAAAGAAACAAAAACATCGGAGAAAATAGAAACAAGCCTAGTTGCAGCCGCTTCTGCCGAAATAATGGAAGACATTAGCAAAGAAGACAAAACAGATAGAGTTTTCACTACCGAAGATGAACTGACTGCCTTTAACATTGTTAAAGAAATATTAACTGAAAATCAAAGAGACATCAGTGACCTTAAATATAAAGATACTATTAGTTATTTTTGCATCATGAATCGTGTAATCACAAAATGGTTTATACGTCTTTTCCTTGATGGAGATGCAAAATCCTTAGTTGTAAGACTAGATTTAGAAGCTACTAAACAGCTCTGCCCTAATTTCGTTGTTGAGCAAGCCCCAAAATCACAGGGAGTAAGTAGAATTTTCATTGATAATGTTAATGATTTAAAAGATTTGGAACCACTTATTATTTCATGCTATGATCAAATTTTATCTAATGTTTAAAAAGAGGGATTTCTCCTCTTTTTCCAACGTAATGACAAAAAGCCAATCCTCTAGATTGGCTTTTTGTCATTTATATATAAAATAAAGTTATTTATTTTCCTCTTTTTGAACATATACATAAGCATCTTTTTGCTCTTTATGTATATCCACCTTCGAATTCTCTGCAAGCTGACCCGCATTTAGCAAAGAAAAAATAATGAGCGCTTCTAGTGACATTTTGTTTTACCACTCCTTTCTATTTGTTATACGTTTATCATACCGCTTACATGTGATTTCCGTATGAACTCGAAAAGGAGATTACAACAAAAAGGTTACAGGAATACGAATGCACGCTATAATAACCATAAAATAGGAGGTAGATTTCTTTTGACAATAAACCAAATGGTTCAATTGGGCAGTGCATGTATGCTTTTTATTACTTCAGCACTTATGAGTTGGTATCAGGGGAGTAATTTAATAGATTACCCTGATGAATGGAAATATAGCGCTAAGTTTACGAATTATTTTAAAGGCACCGTTTCAAATTACCAAGATATTTATCAAATCGATTTCTTTATATATGCAGCAAAATTTTATCCAACAGCATTTATTGTTATGCTCATTAGCTTACTTTATATGCTCGTATTAATTCTTCATATTCTATTTACAAGAACTCGTAAGGTAATCTAAATTCATACATAAAAACCCCGAATCATAAACTTTTCAGCCTACAATTCGGGGTACTATTTGTTTTATATTCGTTTCTGATTAGTAACGAATTAAGAAATATTTCTTCTTACCGCGGCGAATGATTGTGAATTTACCTTCGATGCGGTCGTTTTCTGTTACAACATAGTCTAATGCTTGCGTACGCTCACCGTTTACGTAGATTGCACCGTTCGTTACATCTTCACGTGCTTGACGTTTTGATGGAGAGATTTTGCTTTCTACAAGTAAGTCGATTAATACTGTATCTTCTGCAGTACGTTCTACAGATGGTACGTCTTTGAATCCTTGTTCGATTTCATTTGCAGTCAGTTCTGCTACAGAACCGCTGAATAGTGCAGCTGAAATTTTAATCGCTTGCTCTAATGCTTCTTCACCGTGAACAAGTTTTGTCATTTCAGAACCTAACGCTTTTTGTGCTGCACGTTTTTCTGGCGCTTCAGCTACTTGCTTTTCAAGCTCAAGAATTTCTTCATGAGATAAGAATGTGAAGTATTTTAAGTATTTAACAACGTCGCGGTCATCTGTGTTAATCCAGAATTGGTAGAACTCGTAAGGAGTTGTTTTCTCTGGATCTAACCAAATTGCGCCGCCTTCTGTTTTACCAAACTTCGTACCGTCAGATTTTGTAACAAGTGGAATTGTTAAACCGAATGCTTTCGCATCTTCTTCTGATTTACGGATTAATTCAAGACCAGCTGTAATGTTACCCCATTGGTCACTACCACCGATTTGTAGGCGGCAATTATGGTGTTGGTATAAGTTTAAGAAGTCGTATGATTGTAAGATCATGTAACTAAACTCAGTGAATGAAATACCCGTCTCTAAACGAGATGCTACTGTATCTTTTGCTAACATATAGTTTAAACCGAAGTTTTTACCGATATCGCGTAAGAATGAAATTACATCTAAGTTACCAAGCCAGTCATAGTTGTTAGCCATTGTTGCTGGGTTGTCCACGTTTTCAAACTCTAAGAAGTTTGAAAGTTGGTTTTTAATGCTTTCTGTGTAGTAAGCAACTGTATCTTTCGTATTTAATGTACGCTCTGCTTTTTTACCACTTGGGTCACCGATCATACCAGTACCACCGCCAACAAGTGCGATTGGTTGATGACCAGCTAATTGGAAACGACGTAACATTAATACTGGTAACATATGACCGATGTGTAAGCTATCCGCTGTCGGGTCGAAACCACAGTATAATTTAACGCTTTCTTTTTCTAATAATTGCTCAAGGCCCTCAGCATCTGTTTGCTGATTAATTAGACCGCGAAATTCAAGATCTTGTAAAATACCCATATCCTACATACTCTCCTTTAAGTTCATTACTGGCGTGAAAGTTGAAAACATAAAAAAATCGCCCCTTCAAATAAGGGACGATTTTGATTATCGCGTTACCACCCTAGTTGCAGGCAAAAAAAGCCTACCACCTTATTTACATAACGGCTTAGCACCGTCTTTTCCCTTTTGAATACAATTCAATCGAAAAAAGATGCTCTAGGGGCGTAATTCGCGATCATCTATGTGCTGATTTCCACCGACCATCAGCTCTCTAAAACAGGGAAATGATCACTACTTCTCCCTTTCCACGCTCAATTATTCATATACTTTTCTTTATACCATCATTTATATAGGCGTGTCAAATAGAGGCCTGGTTTCTCTCCTTACCAATCCTTTACAACGTCATAAAGAGTATCGTAATAAGAGAAAGAATTGGAACCCCAACTAATAACGATACATGAAACACAACCGATAAATCATTCCCAATGGTCGCCTCCACAGGATCTTTCGCTGGGGAACCAAGAAACCCGATTAATCGATCGAATCGACTTACCGTTTTTGGAAAGTCTGGTATTTCTACATGATCACTATCTAAATGTTGCTTTAACTTATATTCACTCTTAAAGGGATTTTCGCTCAATTTCGTCCACCTCCAGCAATTGTTTCAATTTCTTTATCCCGTTATGAAGTCTCGATTTCACCGTTCCAATCGGAATGTTTAATATCTCTGCAATTTCTTTTTGCTGCATGTCATGATAATAATAAAGGATTAGGACCGCTCTTTGCTCTTCTGGAACTTTCAAAATTGCTTCTCTTACTGTGAGCCGATCTTCGTGAGAAAATTCTTTTTCCGGAATCGGCACTAAAAATGGCAAAAGCGTACGCCACTTTTTTCTCCTATTTAATTTATTAATCATAAGACGATAACCAATTTGAAATAAATACGTTTTTATTTTACCTTTTTCAAGTTCATACATATGTTTCTTACGCTCTAGCGTCAAAAACGTATCTTGCACAAGATCGATACTTAATTGTTCATCTCGGTTAAATCGATATAAAAATGTGTATAGCGCTGGTTTGATTAAAACATATAGTCTTTTTCCCGCTTGTTTATCTCCACTTTGATACGCAAGCATGAGCTCCTCCTCAATCCCAATCTGCGCCATGATTTTTGATCTCCTTTATTCCTTTTAACGTTAATGAAATACGGGAAATTAAATATGCAATCGCAATAAAAATCCACAATTGTGATTGATTTGTAAAAAATTGCACATATGGGTTTTGAATCGTAAATCCCATTGCAACTAAAATATTTAACGCTTGCACACATATGCATGCATACAACGCAAGGCAGACAGAAATAGTATCAAATACATTCCAGCGAAAATACACTTTTGTTTTTGTAAAATCAATTTTATATCCATTTTTCCGTACTATATGTTTTCTATCAAATGGAATAATGATTGAAAACAGAACACCCATTATAACTCCAGCTGTAAGCATTGATACTCTATATCCAATTGGTATCGGTAAGAAAAGACCACAAGAAAATACAACTATAATTCCAATTAAAGCAAAAGCAAGAAGTAATTTATTAGACATAAAAAAGCCTCCCTCATCTATTCTTTCATAAATGTATACAGACGAGGAAGGCACTTCGTTCAAATATTATTTTAGTTTTTTTATAATCTTTGCAGGATTCCCGCCAACTACTACATTATTAGGCACATCTTTCGTTACGACAGCACCAGATGCGATCACCGCATTGTCTCCAATTGTTACACCTGGATTAATAATTGTTCTTCCGCCAATCCATACGTTATCGCCAATTGTAACTGGTTTTCCGTATTCTGATCCGCTTATACGCTCAATTGGATCGAGTGGGTGCGTTGCTGTATAAATGTGAACACCTGGAGCTAACATACAGTTCACTCCGATTGTTACCGGGCATACGTCTAAAATCGTACAGTCAAAGTTCGCGTAAAAATTTTCACCGACATGAATGTTATAGCCGTAATCACATCTAAAAGTAGATTCAAGATGAATATTATCTCCTGTCGTTCCGAATAATTCTTTTACGATTTCGCTACGCTCTTTCAATTGCTCTTCTGGCGTATCATTTAATTTTCTCGTTAATATACGTGCTTGCTCTCTTTCTTGTACTAAAACTGGATCAGCCGGTATGTACATTTCTCCTAGTATCATCTTTTCTTTTTCTGTTTTCATCATACTATCCCCTTCAACTTATATATATAAGTTCATGATATCCTAAAAAAGAAAGGCCTGAACATTTTTCGTTCAGACCTTTCTCTCTTAATCTTCCATCGTTGATAAGTCACCTGTTGGTAAGTTTAACTCCCACGCTTTTAATACGCGGCGCATAATTTTACCACTTCTCGTTTTCGGTAATTTATCTCTAAATTCAATTTGTCGTGGCGCTGCATGAGCTGCTAGGCCTTTTTTTACAAATTGACGAATTTCTTCTTTTAATTCATCAGATGGTTCGTATCCTGCTCGAAGTGCGATAAACGCTTTAATAATTTCGCCGCGCACCGGATCAGGAATACCAATTACACCAGCTTCTGCAACAGCAGCATGCTCGATTAGTTTACTTTCTACTTCAAACGGTCCAACTCGCTCACCTGACGTCATAATTACATCGTCAATACGTCCTTGGAACCAGAAGTATCCGTCTTCATCCATATAAGCTGAATCACCTGATACATACCAGTCTCCCGGCATAAAGTATGACTCATATTTTTGCTGGTTATTCCAGATTCCACGCATCATAGCTGGCCAACCTTTACCAATTGCTAAGTTACCCATTGTGTATGGAGGCACTTCATTTCCTTCATTATCAACAATCGCTGCTTTCACACCTGGAATTGGTTTACCCATTGAACCTGGACGGATTTCCATACAAGGATAGTTACAAATAACTTGTCCACCTGTTTCTGTCATCCACCACGTATCATGAATACGAAGTCCAAATGCATTCATACCCCAGCGAATTACTTCTGGATTTAAAGGCTCACCTACGCTTAATACGTGGCGTACTTGTGATAAGTCGTATTTTTTAATTGCATCTTGTCCAGCTCCCATTAACATACGGAACGCTGTCGGTGCACTATACCAAACTGTTACACCGTAATCTTGCAGTGCTTCATACCATGCATCTGGACTAAATCGTCCACCTAAAATAACATTTGATGCTCCGACTAACCACGGTGCAAAAATGCCGTAAGCAGTTCCCGTTACCCAGCCCGGGTCAGCAGTACACCAATATACGTCATCTTCTTTTAAATCTAATACCCATTTCGCCGTTTGATAGTGCTGAACCATTGCATTTTGCGCATGGAGAACACCTTTTGGCTTACCAGTAGAACCAGACGTATAGTGAAGAATTAAACCGTCTTCGCGGCCTAACCATTCGATATGTAATTCTTTTGAAGCTTGTTCAAATAAAGGATTGAACGCTACTGTTTTACCGCCTTCTTCTACATTATCTCCAACAAGAAAGACTGTTTTTAAAGCTGGTAAATCATTTAATGGTATACGCTCTAACAATTCAGGAGTTGTAATTAACACCTTTGCTTCGCTATCTTCTAAACGATCACGAACTGCGCCTTCCATAAATGCTTCAAATAGCGGTCCAACAATTGCTCCTAATTTCACTGCACCTAAAAGCGCGAAATATAATTCTGGAGAACGTGGCATAAAAATAAAAACGCGATCGCCTTTTTCAACATCGCCATAATTTTTTAGGACGTTTCCTGCTTTATTAGAAAAATCCTTCATTTCCTTAAATGTATATTTCTCTTTTCGCGATCCATCTTGATAATAAAGGGCTACTTTATTTTTTCGATCAGATTTCGCATGCTTATCAATTGCTTCATACGCCATATTTACTCGGCCTGTTTCATTCCAAGTAAAATGTTTATTAACCTCTTCCCAGTTAAAATTCGCGTATGCCTCTTCATAATTCGGCAAATTATTTTCTCCTTTAATGACAGGAAGCGTTTCTACTTTCATACTTTACATCCCCCTCCTATGTATTCTATTATCTATTATAATGATATTATTTAAAATTTTCAGTATATTTGTTGATTTTTAGACAAATTTTTAATGACAAAATTCGATTCACATCGCATATATTATAAAGTACGATATTAATAGATTCACAAACCCTCAAGGTGGTGAGCAATACATTGATTCATAAAAAAATATATAATGCTAGAAACTTAAAAACAGCGAAAGGCACTTTAATTATTGAAGGTCCTGTCTCTACCCATAATCTTGAAATGTATGAATTCCATCCAGATTTAGTTGCGTTTCGTCCTGCCGAGCAGCAATATAAAGCAATTGTCGAAATTTCTAAATTACCAGAAGCACGTCTTATTATTGCTAGACATGACCAAACGATTGTTGGATATGTTACATACTTGTATCCTGATCCGCTCGAACGATGGTCAGAAGGAAAAATGGAAAACTTAATTGAGCTCGGGGCAATTGAAGTCGTCCCAGCCTTCCGTGGGTGCTCTGTCGGAAAGAACTTATTAGAAGTTTCTATGATGGACAATTATATGGAAGATTACATTATATTGACGACTGAATATTATTGGCACTGGGATTTAAAACAAACAGGCTTAAATGTTTGGGAGTACCGAAAAGTAATGGAAAAGATGATGAATGCTGGTGGTTTACAATGGATGGCTACAGATGATCCTGAAATTTGTTCACATCCTGCCAACTGTTTAATGGTCCGCATCGGTAAACGCGTCGATACGGATTCTATTCAAGCATTTGACCGTCTACGTTTTCACAATCGTTTTATGTATTAATAAAGGGGGCAACTGGAATGATTGTAGAAGAAATTATGAATCAAGATGTGGTGACACTACATCCAAACGATACAATCGAAACAGCAATCCGAACGATACGCACGAAAGGCATTCGGCACATTCCAATTGTCGATCAAAATAATCATGTTGTAGGCATTATTTCTGATCGGGATGTAAGAGATGCAAGTCCGTCTATTTTAGATGAACAAGTTTCACTCGATATGCTGAAGCAACCACTTGAACTTATTATGAAACATCCTGTTATGACTTGCCATCCTCTCGATTTCGTTGAGGAAATTGCTACTTTATTTTTTGAAAATAAAATTGGCTGTCTCCCTGTTACAAAGGCTGGAAAGTTAGTTGGAATTATTTCTGAATCTACTGTACTGCACACGTTAGTAAAATTAACAGGAGCACATCAACCAAGTTCGCAAATTGAAATTCAAGTAAAAAACGAACCTGGTATTCTTGGAAAAGTCGTTGCTATTTTTAGTGATTTACAAATCAATATCGTGAGCGTTCTCGTCTACCCAGCAAAAGATGAGAATGATAAAGTACTCGTTTTCCGCATTCAAACGATGAATCCTCTAAAAGTGATTGATGCACTTGAAGCAGAAGGCTACCGCGTATTATGGCCAAACATCATGGGGATGCAAGCATGAGTAGCGCGTTTATTTATTCGGATGACTTTCGGGGCTATTCATTTAGCCCTGATCATCCTTTTAACCAACTGCGCGTCACACTTACGTATGATTTATTACAAAAGGGCGGTTTCATCTCTCCCTCTCAAATCATCTCACCACGGATGGCTACAGATGAAGAGATTGCCTATGTTCATACAGAGGAGTACATAAATGCGGTAAAATGTGCTGGAGAAGGAAAGTTAGAAAAATCAATTGCGATGACATATGGACTCGGAACAGAAGATACACCGATGTTCCCAAATATGCACGAAGCAAGCGCACTGCTCGTTGGCGGTACGTTAACAGCTGTCGATGCTGTTCTTTCTGGAAAAGTAAAACACGCACTTAATTTAGGCGGCGGCTTACATCACGGCTTCCGTGGCAAGGCATCTGGTTTTTGTATTTATAACGATAGTTCTATCGCAATGAAATACATTCAAAAGAAATACGGTTTACGTGTTTTATATATTGATACTGATGCTCATCACGGCGATGGTGTACAATGGTCATTTTACGATGATCCTAACGTATGCACCATTTCATTACACGAGACCGGACGTTATTTATTCCCTGGAACTGGCGCTGTAAATGAACGTGGACAAGGTAATGGCTATAGTTATTCTTTTAACGTTCCACTCGATGCTTTTACAGAAGATGAATCGTTTCTAGAATCATATCGAACTGTCGTAAAAGAAGTTGCCGCATACTTTAAACCGGATATTATTTTAACGCAAAACGGTGCAGATGCGCATTATTACGATCCACTTACACACCTTTGTGCAACGATGAATATTTACCGTGAAATACCGAAGCTTGCTCGCGAAATCGCTAATGAATATTGCGACGGTCGCTGGATCGCTGTCGGCGGCGGTGGCTATGACCACTGGCGCGTCGTCCCAAGAGCGTGGGCGCTCATTTGGCTCGAAATGAACAACATCCAAAACATCTCAGGTTATCTCCCTCCAGAATGGATTGACGCTTGGAAAGGACAAGCAGAAACAGAACTTCCCCTCACATGGGAAGATCCAGACAACATGTATAAACCTATCCCCCGTAAACCAGAAATTGAAGAAAAGAATGCATTAACTGTAGCGAAATCCCTTGAAATTATTCGGAATAATATGACAAAATCTTTGTACTAAACGAAAAGGAGGCTCGTTTTTTAATAGCCTCCTTTTATTTATTGTCGATTTCTGTCAGTAAGTCGATATATTTTAATAATCGCTGATATATTTCGAGTTGCGCCGATATATTCTAATAATCGCTGATATATTTTCATTTCATAACAGCCTGGCCCAACTTTTACGAGAAAAGGTCGTGATATTATGTGGAAACGACAAATGCTCCGCACGAAACGTGGTACATTTGAACTCTTTACAAAAGGGAATGGTGAACCGCTTTGTGTTACACACCATTATTCACAATTTAATGAAACTGGTGATTACTTTGCGGATGTTTTTACTGCTACGCATCGTGTATTTCTCATTAATTTACGAGATGCCGGTAGCTCTGTAACCGCCCAGTCAGAAAACAAATTAAGCATGATTGAAACAATCCACGACTTAGAAGCAATACGAGAAGCATTACAACTTCCAACATGGCATTTCGCCGGTCATTCAACAGGTGGTATGCTTGGAATTTTGTATGCGATTACATATCCGAATTCCTTACAATCATTAGTCGTAACCGGAGCTGCAGCAAGTGATTATACGAAAACATCAAACTGTATTTACCATTCCTACCATCCACAATTTCATTATATGCAAGAACTAATCGAGAACTTGAAAAACCCTCATCTTACAAATGAAGAGCGAAAGGAACTATCTACTAAGAGAACAAAATTATCATTGTATAAACCAGAAAACTATAACTTTTATTTTTGTAGACCGATCAAAAAAACAATGTCCACCAGCCGCATGAACGCTTTCGCTCATGAATATTCTTCATTTGATTTAAGAGAGTCTTTACCTTCTATTAAAACAAAGACACTTATTATGTGCGGACGACACGATGTGCAGTGCCCAATTCAATATTCTATCGAGATGCATGAGGGTATACGTAATTCTATCTTTATTCCATTTGAGGACAGTAACCATTATCCTTTTTTAGAAGAGGCTACCCACTTTATTTCTATCACACAAGAATTTTACAAAACGTTATAACAGGGAAAATCCAGTTTTGAGTTCAGTTACTATTAAAAAAATCTAAATAAATAACATATGAATTCACAGACTAATGTACTAATAAAAGCTCAAAGTCTCTATATGACTTTGAGCTTTATTTTTTAGAAGAAAAACTTCATACTATAATAAAATAAAAGATAAAAAGAAAAAAGGACTAAACCTAAATCAATAAATACTGACTTTTTATCTCCTTCTTTTACGCTGATCGTAATACCAAACATACTTCTAACCATCCAAAAAGCCACCAAAAATAATCCACCTAAATGGTCATTTGTATAATCTTTATCATAAAACATTTGTATTGCACCAATAATTAATAAAATAAGTATGATATTAGTCCCAATCTTTAAAGCCTTGTTTGATTTAATATTCTTTCGTACATCCCCCAAAACCTAACACTTCCTCTCAAACCATCCTGCGTTTTATTTCTCTTTATATTTTAACACGAATTACCTAATATTCCCTTTAAAATTCAAATCATAAGTGTAATACACTATTACGCATATAAAAAACCTGTCAACACTTTGACAGGTTTACTACACATTAAAACGATAACCAGCTCCCCATACCGTTTCAATATATTGCGGGTGGGCAGGATCTCTTTCAATTTTTTCACGTAACTTTCTAATGTGAACGACAACAGTAGCTAAATCGCCAGCAGAATCTAATCCCCAAATACGTTCAAATAACTGTTCTTTATTTAATACTTGGTTTGGGTGCGTTACAAAAAATGTTAATAAATCAAATTCCTTCGTTGTAAACGCGATTTCTTCATTGTTTATAAAAACTTTCCTCGCTCGTTGATCGATAGAGATTCCATGAATATATAACGTATCACGTTGCTTACTTACATTTCCTGATAATCTTTCATAACGAGAAATATGTGCCTTTACCCTTGCGACTAATTCACTTGGGCTAAACGGTTTCGTTATATAATCATCCGCTCCTAATCCGAGTCCGCGAATTTTATCTATATCTTCTTTTTTGGCTGAAACAAGTAAAATCGGAATATCTTTTATAGCACGTATTTGTTTACAAATTTCGAATCCATTCATTTTCGGAAGCATAATATCTAAAATAATTAAATCATAGTCTTCTTGCAGAGCCATTTGTAAGCCTATTTCTCCAGAATGCTCTACATCAACTTGAAAATCACTAATTTCTAAATAATCTCGCTGTAATTCTGCAATACTTACTTCATCTTCTATTAGTAAGATTCTTTTCAATTTACTCACCACATTTCTCTACTTTTTCCAATGAGAAGAAAATGCTTGTGCCTTCTCTAGGCTCACTTTCCGCCCAAATTTCTCCGCCATGTTCTTCCACAATTTGCTTCGCAATCGCTAAACCAAGTCCACTTCCACCTGTGCTAGAGTTTCGAGATTGCTCTGCACGATAAAACCGTTCAAAAATATAAGGAAGTGTATCAGATTCTATACCTGATCCATTGTCCATCACTTTCACAATAACTTTATCGTTATCACTCGATACTGTTACAGCAATTTTTTTCTCTTCTTTATCCATGTATTTCACACTATTATGAATTAAATTTGATATCACTCTATTTATCTTTTCGCAATCAGCCGTTACATATAGTGGTGATGGATGTAATTGTAAGTACACTTCTATACCTTCTTCACTTAAATCCATCTGCATCTCTTCTATTAATTCCTGCATAAACATATTTAATTCAACCGTTTCAAACTGGAATGGGACTCGATTCAAATCGAGCTTCGAAAATAAAAATAGTTCATCAATGAGTGTATCCATATGTTTTGCTTTCGTATGAATCGTTGTTAAATACTTATCCATTTTTTCCGGGGTATTTGCTACCCCGTCCTTTATTCCTTCCACATATCCGATAATAGATGTAATCGGTGTTTTCAAATCATGGGAGATGTTTGAAATGAGCTCTTTTCGATTTTCTTCATACTGCGTTTGTACTTCAATCGACTCTTTTAACTTCTTCCTCATTTCCTCAAACCCTTGATTCAATTGACCTATTTCATCATGTGATGTAACTGGAATTTGAAATTCTAAATTCCCTTCTTTAATTCTCTCCGTCGCATCTTTCAATACAAAGATTGGTTTTATCACACTTTTTGAGACGAAATAGCTTACTAACCCAATGAGCAAAATGGCTAACAGTAAAAGTGCTACGAACAAAATCGGAAATAATTTTTGTGTAAGATCTACAAACGAACTTTGCTTTTTTAGTACAAATATACTCCCTTCTTCATTATTTTGAAAAGAAAAATCAAATTTTACATACCGATAAAATGTATCGCCTAGTTCCGTTGTACCACGACTATTAATATTTGCTGCTTCAAATTTCGGAAGGGCTTCTGTTACAGTCGAACTTTCAAAACCCTTTGTAGCATAAGAAATGGTTTCTCCCTTTCTTACAACTATTTTCACACCTTCTTTTTCAAGTGATGCAACGAACGATTCATCTAATAGTTGATATTGATGTTGCTTTGCCGCTCCTTTCAATTCAAGATACGCATTCTCTTCTTCTGGAGTCAGCGGCTTTTGAATATAAGAACTTTTATAAAAATTTTTCACTGCTTCCAAGTCACCTGTTATGGAAAATACAATTAAAAATCCCGCAACTAAAATAAGCGTAATGGAGACGAGAATAACAGCGATATAAGAAAATAAAAATCTTGTTTTAATAGACATCATTTACATCCTCACTTTATCACGCTATTTGTGGGCAGTAAGACTTCCACCTCAAAATTCGGTTAAAACAAAAAGTTAGATGAAAGTCGGGCTACCCGTAAACGCCCGATTGATTCAACTTTCATATTCATAAGCATAAAAATATATGTTCAATTACTCAAGCGATTTTATAGTAATTTTAGCGTCAGTTTATAAAAATTTAATGTTCTTATTTTACAGTTGAAATTAGGAGGTTGAAATTCCATGTTCAAAAAAACATTAAGCATGATATGTTGTGTAATTTTTTTACAAGGATGCTCGCAAGAACAAGAAGTAAAAAAGGAGATGACAAACATGGAGACTGCACTACTAGCAGCTACTGAAAAAAAACGAAACGAACACTGTTATATCTTTATTAAAACAAGGAGCAAATATAAATGCAACGGATAGTCAAGGACGCACCCCGCTTATGATTGCCACATACAAAAATGATATAAAGACCGCGAAAGCTCTTATCGATGCTGGCGCCGATGTAAATATCCAAGATAATATAAAAAACAATCCATTTCTATACGCCGGTGCGGAAGGTTACTTAGACATTTTAAAACTAACAATTGATGCTGGTGCGGATCCAGCACTTACGAATCGTTACGGTGGAACAGCTCTTATCCCAGCCTCAGAACATGGCTATATTACTGTTATAAAAGAACTCCTCACGCGAACAAATATCGATGTAAACCATGTCAATAATCTCGGATGGACAGCTTTAATGGAAGCTATCGTACTAAGTAACGGCGATGAAACACAACAACAAGTCATTCGCCTGCTCATTGAACACGGCGCAGATGTAAACATTCCCGATAATGATGGTGTCACCCCACTAGAGCATGCTCGTGCTCATAATTTTGAAGAGATAGAGAAGATTCTAGTAGAAGGACGTAAGTAAAAAGCTAACTTTTGCCTTCCTCCCCCACCCTATGCTACATTTAACCCGTTACATCAATATTGATAGGGTGGGAATACAAATGAATAAACCTAAAATTGGGATGATTGGACTTGGAAGTATTGCACAAAAGGCATATCTTCCAACACTTACGAAAGAATTAGATTGGCATTTTGTTGGGGCATTTACACCTAACGCGGAAAAAAGAAAACAAATTTGTCAGCAATACCGTATTCAAGACTTTCATTCTATTGAAACGTTAGCTTCAGAATGTGATGCAGTTTTCGTTCATAGTTCCACTGCTACACATTATGAAATCGTTTCTGAACTTCTGAAAAAAGGAATCGATGTTTATGTAGATAAGCCGTTAGCAGCTACAGTAGAACAAGCTGAAAAACTAGTCGAATTGAGCGAAAAATACAATCGAAAATTAATGGTCGGATTTAACCGCCGCTTCGTTCCTATGTACGTTGCTGCAAAAGAACAGGCTAATGCTATTTCATGGATTCGAATTGAAAAACACCGTACAAATAAAGTGGGGCCAAATACGTACGACTTTACTATGTTAGATGATTATTTACATATTGTAGATACTGCTCGCTGGTTAGCTAATGATGACCTTAACGTCGTTCATAATATGATGCAAATAAATGAGAAAAATGAACTTCTTTACGGCCATCATACATATACAACAACAAACGGACTATTACTTTCAACAGCAATGCACCGCCATGCTGGTACAAATTTAGAACAAATTGAACTTGTAACAGCAGGAAAAATCATTCGCGTAAAAAATATGAATACATTTGAAATCGAACAGGAAAATTCCGTTTCACAAAGCGGTTCTCCCTCATGGGAAACGACGTTAAAGCAGCGTGGTTTTGAAGATGCTGTTCATCATTTTATTGAATGTGTACACGGAGATACGAAGCCTGTTGTAGATGGATTAGAAGGATTAAAAACGCAACAAATGCTACAAACTCTACTTGACAAAGTAAATAAAAATTAAAACGGATACATTTTTCAGAATTTACTTTCATTCCCATTTCCCCTTTATTTCTCTCGTAAATTTCTATAGAATATGTTGATAGGAATTATAAATTTCATAATGAAACGTGGAAAGGATGGGATTAACACATGTGGAACGAGTTTAAAAAGTTCGCTTTCAAAGGGAATGTAATTGATTTAGCTGTCGGGGTTGTAATCGGTGCTGCATTCGGTAAAATCGTTAGTTCTTTAGTAAAAGATATCATCACACCATTACTTGGTATGGTATTAGGTGGCGTTGACTTTACAGATTTAAAAATCACATTTGGTAAGTCATCTATTATGTATGGTAACTTCATCCAAACAATTTTTGACTTCTTAATTATTGCAGCAGCTATCTTTATGTTTGTTAAAGTATTCAACAAACTAACTTCTAAAAGAGAAGAAGAAAAAACAGAAGAAATTCCAGAACCAACAAAAGAAGAAGAACTTCTTGGCGAAATTCGCGACTTATTAAAACAACAAAATTCTTCTAAAGATAGAGCATAATTGAACGGATAAAAAGGCATGCCCCTCTCGGGACATGCCTTTTTTATATGTTATAACGTTTCCGAATTCATATGAATAAATAAAATAATACCAGCAACCATAAGTACCATAATACTACCTGCAAATAGTGTAATACCGATGAACATTAAACTTGTGCTCATGTCCACTGATACACTTTCAGTAAAAATAGAAATTACATACGTGATAAGGGCAATTCCTGCAAGAATACTTCCTGGAACAAATCGCTTTAAGCCATTTTGTTTTAACGTCATATATGCAAAAAAAGCAGTCGTGCAAAGCGTAATTATCCAAAGAATGATCATCTTTTCTCCCCCCTCACAAACCTTTTCTTTCTATTATACATGACATTGCCCTATAATAGTTGAATTTGCACTTATGTGACATATAACAAGGGATCCTATTCTATATTATAGCCTAGAATAACATTGCAGGAAGAAAATCGATTTTCGTTACAAATAAATGGTTGTTTTTCCCTTTTGTTGATATAATTGTTATATAGAAATATTCTTTGTAAGGGAGTGTTCATAATGATATGGATTTCACTAATCGTATTAGCCTATTTCATCATTCTCGTCCCAATACAGTATAACTACATTAAGATGTTCAAAGAAAAACAGCAAAAAATGAATGTCGCACAAAATGAACTATACGACAAAATGTCTTATGAAGAATCCCAAGTACATTACCATTATCAAAGTAACGTATTTACAATACCAGCTTCACTTGTAGCAAGTATTGTTTATAAAGTGAAACATTCGGCATAAGGAGATTTCCCAAATGTACGCTGTAAAATTATTGTTTGAATCTGTTCATTCAGGTGAGCCTAATCCTAGTAAGATAGATGAGCATTATGAAGAGAATCACGATACGCTTTTTGAAGAAAGTATCATTCTCGTTAAAGCGAACAGTTTAGAGGAAGCTCATGATCTAGGGAAAAAGATCGCTATACAATCAGAAAATACGTACGATAATGTATACGATCAACAAGTAACATGGAAGTTTCAAAAAGTACTTCATGTTTTTGAGTTAGATGAAACGCCATTTGAAACAGGAAAAGAATTGTACGCAAGATTTTTACACGTTAAGAAAAATGAAACTGTAGATACAGTAGTTAAAAAATACTATCCTGAATATGAATAAAAGCTCACAGCAATCGCTGTGAGCTTTTTTATACTTACTTCGTTGAATCTCTAAATTGGATACGGTGAGGTAAGATAACAGTGTGATCTTCCACTTTTTCTTTGTTCATATACTTTGTTAATAAACGCATTGCTACTGCACCGATATCATACATTGGCTGTACAACTGTTGAAAGCTGCGGGCGTACCATTAGTGCAAGGCGTGTATTATCGAAACCAAGTACTTCTATATCCGTTGGTACGTTTAATCCAGCATCTTGAGCTGCGTGGATTACACCTAGTGCCATTTCATCAGAAGATACGAAGATAGCTGTTGGCTTTTCATCCATACTCCAAAGCTTTTCGAATGCTTCGATACCTGAATCATATGTGTAATCTCCATCGATTACAAGATTTTCATCATATGAAATACTTGCTTCTTCTAAAGCTTTTTTATAACCTTGTAACTTTTTAGCGCTTCCCGCTTTATCAATGAAAGGACCAGAGACGAAACCGATACGTTTATGTCCTTGCTCAATAAAGTGCTTCATTGCATCGTAAGCTGCTTGTGTATAATCAATATTTACTGATGGCGTTTCATTTTGCTCATCAAATGATGCTGCTAATACAATCGGTACTGGAGACTTTTTAAATTCTTCAATGTGAATGTCTGTAATATCTTCACCCATGAAAACAATTCCGTCTACTTGTTTTCCAAGCATCGTATTTAATAAATGGAACTCTTTCTCTTTGTTTTGGTCAGAGTTACTTAAAATGATGTTATATTTGTACATTGTTGCGATATCTTCAATTCCACGAGCAAGTTCTGCATAAAACGTATTTGAGATATCAGGAATAATAACACCCACTGTAGTTGTCTTCTTACTTGCTAGTCCACGTGCTACCGCATTTGGGCGGTATCCTAAACGATCAATTGCTTCTAATACTTTCTTTCTTGTTGTAGGCTTTACATTTGGGTTACCGTTCACAACGCGAGATACGGTAGCCATTGAAACGTTCGCTTCGCGCGCTACATCATAGATTGTTACGTTCATCTCATCGCACACTCCTTCTATTTTTGTTATCTATTTTTATGTATCGGTTACTTGAATGAAAAAAAGACATCAACTCTATTTGCAGATGCCACCAATCGTCCCGAGTTCTTCCTTTTACTAATGATACGATAAAAACGCAGGCTCATACAATATTTTCCCGCAAAAGTTTCGAAAAAATTCGCTTCTTTTCTCGTATTTTCGTATTTTTTATGAAAAAAAGGGTATTTTTTGTAAAAATATAGATGTTTCATAAGTAGAAACCGTATTTTAAACCGTACGATAGTAAATGAAATTGATATGAGCGATTTTTCAAATATATTGACCACACCTCAAATTATATCGGCGATTATCCGCATATTTCGACCACAACTCAAATTATATGAGCGATTTTTCGCATATATCGATTACAACTCAAATTATATGAACAATTTTTTAAACATATCGATTTACCAACAAAAATCGAACACAACAGGCACTATATAATAGAGAGGAAACTGTTCCAAAATGTTTTTTGGAATGCTTATTTCTTTTTTGTGATTTACTTCCAAATACTTTTAATTCTTTCATAAAGTCATTGAACTGTGAGATATTCATTTACTGCGCTGCATCTGCACCAATTGCCATCGCTGCTTTTGCAGCTGGTGGCAGAAGGTCACGTTGCCCTGTAGAATGCGTAACATCGACAACGATAGGTAAATGTGTTTCTTTCTTTAAAATCGATACAGCGGAGATATTAAGCGTATTACACGTCGCTCTTTCATACGTGCGAATACCTTGTTCACATAAAGACAACTTATTATAGCTGGTACATATACAATTATCACACGATATACCGCAATGAATTACTATAAAAAAACATCGAACATTTTCACTCACAATAAAAAAAGACAGTTTAAAACTGTCTTTTTTTACAAGAAGGAAACAAACGGTTTATCGCTGTTTTTCTCTTTTACAATAACTGCCTCGATTTTACTCTCGGACTTTATTTGTAATTGTACTTTCGCATCTTTAGGCAATTTCTCTAACATACCTTGAGCAGCCATTTGAGTAAGAGCCATTAATTCTGTTTTACCATTATATTTAATAACAATATTCATATTTAATGTATCCATTTGATTTTTCTTATAAGTAACTTTAGCATTAACTGGGATAAAATCTCCAGGAGAAAACTCTTTTATTGCCTTACCAAATTCACTTATTTTTGTATTATCTTCTCCATGTGCTTGTGTAAATTCATCAGAAGGATATGAATACGCTTTTTCATCGATTGTATTCCAACTTCCAAGGTTCGTATCATTTTTTTGAACGGTAGCACTAGCAATATACGTACCATTTTTTAACGAACTTGTACTTTCTTGTTTAAAAATAGCAAACGTAATTGGAGATTTGTTATATTTATCATTTTTATTAATAGCTTCTATAAGTTGTTTAGCAACTTCAGTACCTTTAGAAATGGCTTCTTCATTTGATACACTTGTAGACATAGATAAACCAATCATGACACCAGATAAACTTAATTCATTTGAATTCTGTTTCCCGAAATAGTCTTGTTCTATAATATTCGTTAAAACTGGTGCTTCTACTTTCGCGACTAGTTCATCAATTAACTTCTCTGGAATATACTGATTTAATTGTAATACGTGATTTTCTGTATCAAATTGTTGCATTGCAATATTCATTAAACCATTTTCATACTCTGCTAAATCTAATTTAGAATTTGTTTTTATATTAGCTGTATTAATAACCTTTTGTTCTTTTAAAGGAATAACAGTTCTATAATAATCTTTAGAAACAGCAGTTCTCGGAATCATACTTTTTTCTTTTGTATCTTTTTGTATAACTTCATCCTTCTTGCTAATCGTATTATTACTACAAGCTCCCAGTAATAAGCTTACGACTGCGAAGGATAATGCCATTTTCTTCATTACTTAAAACCCACTTTCAACAATCTAATTATTTAGTTTGAACTATTCATAGTGTACCATTAAATATATTTCAACAAAAACAAAAAAAAGAAGCAAGCACCTTTAGCTTGCTTCTTTTTACTTTATATTCTCTTCTAAAGCATCTTTTTTAATATTCCAATGAGAAGTATTCCATACTACTAGCCCATCTTTTATGTATAACACTTGTGGTGATTCGTGCTTAATACTGTACTGTTCTGCAACACGATTCGAAACATCTCTCGCATCTTGCACGTATAAGTAATACGCTGGTACTTCTCTTTCTTCATTGCAGTACGCTTGAAACTCTGTGTATGCACCATGACTAATCGGACATGTCGTACTATGTTTAAAAAGAACATAAGGCTCGTTCTTTTCTACTAAGACTTCAAGCTCTTCAATTGTTTCAAGTTTTGTCATATTCATCAAGATTCACCTCTCATACGAAATCTAGAGCGCTTCTCGTTCTTTTCAGCTTTTTTCTCAATTTTTTCTAATTTACGCTCTTCTTTTTCAACCTTCTTCTCTTGTCTCGATGCACGGTAATGATTGTATACTTCAATCGCCGCACTACTCCACTGTACAACTTGCGCTACTTTATCTGCATTATTTTCAATTTCGTCCGTAACAGACTCTGATACATTACGAAGTTTCGTATTTAAAGAATGGATTGTTGTTCCAATTCCATCTACACCTGCTACCACTTTATTTAATGATTGCGACTTCTGTTGAATATCATCAGCTAACGCATTTGTTTTATGTAATAATTGCTCCGTCTCTACACTAATTCCTTGCATTTGCTTTTCTAAACCTTCTAACGTGCTCGCAACGTTTTCTAACGTCTTCTGAACCGATAACAACGTTCTACATACATACACTACTAACACAGCAAAAGCAACCGCGATAATAGCCGCACTTACATATAAAAGAACTTGCATTTCATCACTTCCTTTATCTTTTTTCATACTTTATCCTATTATACAATCATTTTCCGTTTCATTCTAATCCCTATCTTTTCATTAGAATTTTCATACTTATTCGTTAACTTTAACATAAATGATTCAACAAATTCCACTAAGTAGGTTACAATAAGAAAGGATACATAATTAGTAGGGAGGCTTTACATATGAAAGATCCACGCATTGAAAAGTTAGCATACAATTTAATTAACTACTCTATTCGCTTACAAAAAGGCGAGAAAGTATTAATTGAAAACTTTGGCTTACAAAAAGAACTTGTAACTGCACTTGTAAAAGAAGCATATGCAGCTGGTGGTTTCCCATTCGTTTCTTTAAAAGATCATCAAGTAGATCGCTCTTTATTAATGGGTGCTACTGAAGAACATTTTGAACAAATCGCCGCATATGAAGCGAGCGTAATGAAAGATATGGACGCTTATATCGGGCTTCGCTCTGGCGACAACATTAACGAACAAGCTGACGTTCCAAGTGAGCGCATGAAAGTTCACGGTCAAACAGTTGGTAAAAAAGTTCATAGAGACATCCGTGTTCCGAAAACACGCTGGGTTGTTCTTCGCTACCCAAATGCTTCTATGGCACAGCTTGCTAAAATGAGCACAGAAGCTTTCGAAGACTTCTACTTCGAAGTATGTAACTTAGACTACGGTAAAATGGATAAGGCGATGGATAGCCTTGTTACATTAATGAATAAAACAGATAAAGTTCGCCTAACTGGTCCTGGAACTGACTTAACATTCTCTATTAAAGACATTCCAGCTATTAAATGCTCAGGTCATTTAAACATTCCAGACGGTGAAGTATACTCTGCACCAGTTCGTGATTCTGTTAACGGTACAGTTTCTTACAACACACCATCTCCTTACAACGGTTATACATTTGAAAATGTACAACTTAAGTTTGAGAACGGCCAAATCGTTGAAGCAACTGCAAACGATTCAGAGCGCATTAACAAAATCTTTGATACAGACGAAGGTGCACGCTACGTTGGTGAATTCGCAATTGGCGTAAACCCATACATCTTACATCCAATGGGAGACATCCTATTCGATGAAAAAATCGATGGTAGCTTCCATTTCACTCCTGGACAAGCTTACGACGATGCATGGAACGGCAACAACTCTAACATCCACTGGGATTTAGTATGCATCCAGCGCCCTGAATATGGCGGCGGCGAAATTTACTTCGACGACGTACTAATCCGTAAAGACGGGCGCTTCGTTGTATCTGAACTAGAAGCTTTAAATCCTGAGAACTTAAAATAATAATAAAAACGCTCGGGATTTTTTCCGAGCGTTTTTTTATCTTCACTCTATATTGAGCTACTTTTCTCCCTTTTTGTTTGCTGGAAGTGAAAATAATACAAAAGCGCCACTGCAATAGTACCAATCAATATCGGAACATATAAAGGCAGATCCCATTTCATATATACTCTAGTGCAGCCAACAATCACGAACAAAATTTCCAAGCAAAACAAAGGTTTTACATATTTCATTTCTTCCCTATCATTTCTATTTTCACATTTGGATTTTCTTTTTCTACAAGTGATACAAACTGCGTCATATCTTGCGGCATCGCAATCATATGTACTTTGTATGCATTCGTCGTAATTTCAAGGGACTTCCCAACTTGACGAATTATTCTTATCTCTTTCAATACGATATCATCATTTAAAATACCGTACTTTAGCACGCCATTTTCTACTTTATGTTTTTTAATAAATACTTCCCAAACGAGTGGTACATTTACAATAAAGCATAAACCCATCCCAATTAATGCTGACATCCACTGCTCTTTATTTGCGAAAAGCATGACAAGTGGATATACGAACATAAAAACTAACGTGAGACAAACGAAAATTACTACCGACTTACTTCTTTGAATCGGAATGTTCATACACGCACCCCCTAACTTAAATTATAACATTTTTTTCCATTTTAGTTCGTAAAAAAAGGCCATTTCTACATCACCTTTTTCACAATGTACCTATAAAATTTCTTATCTACCTGTAACACTGGAAAGTTTTTCGGCAACTTGTCTATACTCACACTTTGAAAACCATTCTTTTCATAAAAACGATGTGCAGCTAAAAATTTCACTGTTGTTCCTAAGTAAATATCCTTCAATTTTTTATCCTCAGCCCATGAAATTGCTTTTTGAAGCAACATATGTGAGGCGCCCCATTCTTTTCCACGAAACTCTTTTTGTACGAACATTTTTCTTAGCGCTACTTGATGATTCTCAATATCTAATAAAGCTACTGTTCCAACTACTTTACCATCATAAATTGCTACCCAAAAGTTTCCGTGATCCTTTTGATAGAATGTTTCTATTTCAAGTAAATCAGGTTGCTCTTCTTTCGTAATGGGAACATTATACTCTTTTTGCTGAATATGAACGATAAGATCTACTACTTCCTCTTGAAACGTACTTTCATACGGAATAATACGAATCTTCTCGTTCATCGAATATCCTTCCATTCTGAAGCTAGTAAACTATATACAGCGATATCATGAAAATGATCATATATCCATTCATCATCTCTTAAAATACCATCTAATGTAAACCCTAAACGTTCTGGAATCGCGCGGCTTTTCACATTTTCAACACCGCACCTGATTTCAACTTTATTCAGCTTTAAATTTTCAAATGCATAATGAAGTACAGCCTTTACGCTACGCGTCATAATGCCTTTCCCACCAGCATCTTCTGTAAGATAATATCCAAGACTCGTCGCTTTCTTCCCCCAGCTTACCGGATGAATTCCTACCATTCCAACGAGCTTTCCTTTGTAACGTATACCACTTTCAAAACCGTTTCCCTCTGCAAATTTCTTTAACCACATCGGAAAAATCTCATCATAAGCATCAGCAGATTTCGTTCCATCTACCCAAGGGAGCCATCTTCTTAAATGGTTACGATTTTGATCTAATAATTCATATAATTCCTCTTTATGATGTTTTTCTAATAGTTGTAGTTCAATTTCATCATCTACTCTGAGTGTGAACATGTTTTTTAACCCCTTTTTATTTTTCTTATTATTCTAACATCTCAAAATAAAAAATGTTAAATATTCACACTTTCTTTTGATTTTATTTGTATAAAACCGGAAGAATACAATACTCCCGTAACAACTAATATCATCCCTATACATTGTGCGGGTGTTATATTTACTCCTTCTATAAAAGAAATAAGCATTGTAACAACAGGCACTAAATTAAAAAATAAAGATGTTCTCGCTGCACCAATTTGAACAATTCCATTATTCCACCATAAGTAACCAAGCACACTCATTCCCATTGCCATGAAGAGAATCGCTCCCCAAGCTAATAAAGGAACCTCCGAAACGGGTACTATACTTTTTTGCGTGGAAGATATCATAATAAAGGCAAGCGCACCAATCGTCATCGTATATGTCGTCGTTTGTATTGGGCTACCAGCTTTAATAAATCTTCTGCCTAGTACACCGTATAACGCCCAACAAATATTCCCTAGTATAATATAAAAATCCCCTTTAGAAAATGATAAATGTTGTAGTGCGGTAAACGAGCCTTGTGTAAGCACAAAAACAACACCAAGTAGCGCAAGTAACATTCCAATTACTTGGCTCTTCACTATTTTCTCTCGTAAAATGACACTTGCTAATAACGTCGTAACGAGCGGATTTGTCGACATAATAAGTGCACCATTCATAGCTTCTGTATATTTCATTCCTAAAAAGAAAAAGAAGTTAAAGCCGAATACACCAACTATACCAAGCAAAAGGTAATAAGCCCTATTCTGTCTCCATACTTCCCACTCAAAATCTTTTCGTATTTTTAATAGACATAACATCACAAGTGCAGCAATTCCAAAGCGCCATGCCGCTATATGAATCGCTTCGAAATACTGCACCGCATATTTCGAAGCGTTAAATGTCCCACCAGTAAATATCGCAAATCCTAACAGCTGCGCATATACTTTATTCTTCATTGTCAGCCTCCGAGTTTTTCTCTTCTAAAAAACCGTAATAAATTTCTAATTTCTCTTCTGTTAGTTGAACTACTTTTTGCAATTGTTCCTGTTGTTCTTTTAACCGCTCTAAGTGAGTTGTTAAAATTAAAATTCTCTTTTTTACTTTCGTAGGTACTTCCTCTTTCCGCTGCTTGATTTCCTCTATAATACATCCATCACTTGCAAACTCAGCGATTTCTTCTAATGACATTCCAGTTTGCTTTAATGAATATAAGAATTTTAATAGACGCACATCACCTTCTGTATACTGACGAATGCCGCTATTTCGCGTTGGTGGTGGTAATAAACCTAACTTCTCATAATAGCGCAAAGTATGAATCCCCATCCCTGTTAACTCTGCTACTTCACCGATTTTATACATGTTCTCTCCCCCTTGTTTTTACATATTTATCTTACAACCTAGAGTTAACTCTAGGTCAATACGCAAATAAAATGAAACTTTAATCAGTGGGAGTTTTACTGCCCACAAATAGCGGGATAAAATATGAACACAACAAAAAAGACGCACAGCCAAGCTATGCGTCTTTTCTATTACTTCTCTGCAACTTGAACTTCTTTTACGTAAGCTGCTTCGAATTTTTGGATGTCTCCTGCGCCCATGAAAATTAGAACGCCGTTTTTATGTTTCTTTAATACATCCGTTGTTGTATCTGTAATTAGTTCTGCACCATCAATACGCTTTTGCAGATCTTCGATTGTTAAGTCACCTTTTTTTTCACGTGCTGATCCGAAAATATCACATAAGTATACTTGGTCAGCTTTGCTTAGGCTTTCTGCGAACTCATCTAAGAACTTTTCTGTACGTGAGAATGTATGTGGCTGGAATACAGCGACAACTTCACGCTCTGGGTGTTTTTGACGAGCAGCTTCAATCGTTGCGTTAATTTCTGTCGGATGGTGTGCGTAGTCATCGATGATAACTTGCTCTCCCATCGGCTTTTCATTAAAGCGACGTTTTACGCCTTCAAAAGTTGTTAATTGATGTTTAACTGCTTCTACATCAACATTTTCGTAATGGCAAAGCGCAATTACTGCTAATGCATTTAATACGCTGTGGTTGCCGTATCCTGTAATTTTGAACGTGTCATAGTACGTATTACGAACGAATACATCGAATATTGTACCATCTGTTCTCTTTTGAATGTTACGTGCTTGGAAATCATTATCTTCTCCAAATCCATAGAAAATAACAGGTACTTTCGCTTGAATTTTTTGAAGTTCTTCATCATCACCACATGCAATAATACCCTTTTTCACTTGCAATGCCATCTCTTGGAATGCACCAAATACATCATTGATGTCTGCAAAATAATCTGGATGATCAAAATCAATATTTGTCATAATTGCATAGTCTGGATTGTAAGACAAGAAATGACGACGATACTCACAAGCTTCAAATACAAAATACTTACTATTTTCTACCCCATGCCCAGTTCCATCTCCAATAAGGTAAGATGTCGGGTGTGCACCTTGCATTACATGGGCTAACAAACCTGTTGTTGATGTTTTTCCATGTGCACCAGTTACAGCAACACTTGTGTATTGGTTCATAAGGTCACCTAAAAAGTGGTGGTAACGATGTACTGGGATGTTTAATTCTTTCGCTGCTACGATTTCTTCATGCGTATCAGGGAATGCATTTCCTGCAATAATCACTTGTCCTTCTTTAACATTATTTTTATCAAAAGGAAGGATTGAGATATTACGCTTTTCCAACGCTGTTTGTGTAAAGAAACGCTTTTCATAATCAGACCCTTGAACAGTATGCTTCATGTCATGAAGAATTTGTGCTAATGAACTCATTCCTGTTCCTTTAATTCCTACAAAATGGTAAACTGTCATCTTAAAGAACCTCCAACATTTCGAACTAATACAACGGCCTATCTATAAGACAGTATATGAATCTTTTCTTATTTTGGTAATCATCATACATTTTGATGTAGTGAAGTTATTCTTTCTCTTCACTTATCAGGATAAACTCGTACGTACTTCTTTGTATGCCCATATCAAGTCCATTATAGCAAAAAAGAAGCCGCTATACTATGATAACAGAAAAACTGATAGGGTCAATCACCTATCAGTTTTTCTCTCTTTTACATATCTTCTCTTGTTTCTAATTGAACACGCTCTAGACGTGGGTTTGGACGATATTTACGGCCAGCTTTCGCTTCTGGTTTTCCATTTAATTCTACGTTATCACCAGTAAAGCCAATATTCATTTTTAATAAGCTACTTCCTACCCCGTATATATCCACAGGCACGTTTTGAGCTTCAAATTCACGAATACGCTTCTCATCAAATCCACCAGTTACAACGATGTCTACATGCTGGAATCCTTCCTCATCAAGTGCTTTACGAAGTGCAAATACAAGCGATGGGTTTACACCACGTGGATCGAATGTTCCAAGTACTTCTGGGTGACGAATGAAGTATTGATCAATCATTGTACGAGACGTATCGACACGCACGCCTTTTAATGTTGATCCAAATTCACGCGCTACGCGAAGTGCATCTGTAATGACATCATTATTGTAATCAATTAATACAACTAATTCATCTTCTGGGAATTTCTTATGATATGCTTTTGCGGCTTCCACAACATCACCATTAAACATTTGAATTAATGCGTGAGGCATCGTCCCCATACCACTTCTGCCCCACCATTCATTCATCGCATGCGTCGCTTGTGCGCTCATACCTCCGATGTATGCTGCATAACCGTCACCAGCTTGTTGTGTATAATGATCGTCACGGTCTCCCATGAAAATAACTGGTTTTTCTTTATCTACACTACGTGCAGCTTGGACAACGTTATATACGTTTGTCGCAACCGATGTACGACGAGCTAAAATCCCATCAATGACACCTTCTAAAAATCCGAAATTTTCATAAGGACCATGAATTGTTAACACTGTTTCAAATGGACTAATATTATCGCCATCTTTTAAAGAGTTAATTTCAAGTTCCTCAGGATTTTTAGCGAATGTTTGCAGCAATGCAATTACTTCATCTGTTCCGCAAAGAACTGCATTTTCCTTTTGGAAAAATTGCATCGTTACAATACTTTTCGGGCGAAATTCTTCAATGATTTCTCTAGTCTTTAAAAAGTAAACGGCAGAGAACCAACCTTCTCCAACACGTTCGTCAAATTTAAATGTTCTATTTGTTAGTCTATTTATTTCACCTTTTAATTTTAATTCAATTTCTTTCATGTCGCTTTACTCCCTACTTTACTATCCAACATTTTCTCTTAGTATACAGCAAAACCGTTTACTATATATTTGTTTCCTGCATAGCAGCGAATTCATCCTCAGAAATAAGGACATCTCTCGGTTTCGTTCCTCTTCCTTCAGAAATAATCCCTTGCGATTCCATCTCTTCAATGAGACGTGCCGCGCGATTATAACCGATGCGGAATTTTCGCTGTACAGAAGATGTGGACGCTCCCCCTTGTTCTACAACAAATTGACATGCATCTAAAAATAGTTCATCTTCCGACTCACTCTGTTCTGATTTTGCTAATAAATCCTCTTGCTTAAATAAGTAATTCGGCTTCATTTGCTTTTTCACATGATCAACTGTTTTTTCAATCTCATCATCCGATACATATACACCTTGTACACGAACTGGCTTAGATGTACCGTTCCCTAAGAATAACATATCACCACGGCCAAGTAATTTTTCCGCGCCACCAATATCGATAATCGTACGCGAATCAACTTGAGATGATACAGTGAACGCTATACGCGTTGGAATATTTGATTTAATTAAACCTGTAATAACATCTACCGATGGACGCTGCGTCGCAACTAATAAGTGAATACCACAAGCACGAGCTTTTTGGGCAATACGACAAATCGCTTCCTCAACATCACCAGGTGCCACCATCATTAAATCAGCTAACTCGTCAATGACGATAACAATGTAAGGTAATGTCTCACCCGGAATTTCTCGCTCGCTTACAATCGTATTATAACGCGTTAAATCACGAGCACCAGCATGCGCGAACAATTCATAACGGCGTTCCATCTCTTCAACTGCCCACTTTAATGCAGCGGTAGCTGCTTTTACATCCGTAATAACAGGTGCTACAAGATGCGGAACAGAATTATATGGTGCAAGCTCAACCATCTTCGGATCAATTAGTATTAACTTCACTTCATGTGGCTTCGCTTTATATAAAATACTCGTTAAAATTGCGTTAATACACACACTTTTACCAGAACCCGTTGCACCCGCAATAAGTCCGTGTGGCATTTTTCGAATATCGGTTACAATTGGATCACCAGAAATATCAAGTCCAAGCGCAACAGTAAGTGGTGATTCACTCTTTGTAAACACAGGACTTCTTAAAATTTCACGAAGAAATACTGGCTTACTTTCTTTATTTGGAACTTCAATTCCAATCGCACTCTTCCCTGGAATTGGTGCTTCAATACGAATATCTTTCGCAGCTAAACTCAGCTTAATATCATCACTTAAGTTTGTAATTTTATTTACTTTCACACCTGGATCTGGCTGTACTTCAAAACGAGTTACTGCCGGCCCTTGCGATACATTAATAACATGTGCTCCAACATGGAAATTATTAAACGTTGTATCTAACAATTCTTTTTGCTCTTCCAACCATTCCGTATTATCTAACGCTGACTGTTGCGGGATTGACAATAATGCTAATGGCGGAACGGTATATGTTGGTGGTGTTTGTAATACATTTCGCATATCGTTCTCTCTTTGATTTACAACATATGCTTTCTCTTGTGGTTCTGTACTTGAACTTGGCTTTTGTACTTGCCCTGCAACCATTTGTTGTACTGGTCTTTCTTCCACTCGTGATTCTACTACCATTTGTTGCACTGGTTGTTCTTCCATTCGTGATTCTACTACCATTTGTTGCGCTGGTTGTTCTTCCACTTGTGGTTCTACTACCACTTGCTGCATTGGCTTTTCTTCCACTTGTGGCTCTACTACCACTTGCTGCATTGGCTTTTCTTCCACTTGTGGTTCTACTACCACTTGCTGCATTGGTTTCTCTTCCACTTGTGGTTCTACTACCACTTGTTGCACTGGTTGTTCTTCCACTCGTGGTTCTACTACCATTTGTTGCGTTGGTTGTTCTTCCACTCGTGGTTCTACTACCATTTGTTGCGTTGGTTGTTCTTCTAATTGGTGTACAGGCTTATTCTCTACTCGCTCACTCATAGAAGATTGCATTGCACTCGTTCTAGCCGCATGTCTTTCCATTAATCGCGTTCTGTCTTGTTTCAACATAACAACATTAAATGGTACATGACGCTTTTTCTCACGTTTTGGCTCTTCTTTTTGCACAATTGGTTGTTCTTCAGCGGCTGGCCCTTCTTCTGCAACTGGTTGTTCTTCAGCGACTGGCCCTTCTTCTACAACTGGTTGTTCTTCAGCGACTGGCCCTTCTTCTGCAACTGGTTGTTCTTCAGCGACTGGCCCTTCTTCTACAACTGGTTGTTCTTCAGCGACTGGCCCTTCTTCTACAACTGGTTGTTCTTCAGCGACTGGCCCTTCTTCTACAACTGGTTGTTCTTCAGCGACTGGCCCTTCTTCTGCAACTGGTTGTTCTTCAGCGGCTGGCCCTTCTTCTGCAACTGGTTGTTCTTCAGCGGCTGGCCCTTCTTCTGCAACTGGTTGTTCTTTAGCGACTGGCCCTTCTTCTACAACTGGTTGTTCTTCAGCGACTGGTTGTTCTTCAGCGACTGGCCCTTCTTCTGCAACTGGTTGTTCTTCAGCGGCTGGCCCTTCTTCTGCAACTGGTTGTTCTTCAGCGGCTGGCCCTTCTTCTGCAACTGGTTTACTTTCCTCTGTTTCTGCAATTAAAACATTCGCAAAACTTTGGACATCTTCCATCGTTTGTTCATCAGCCTCAGCAACATGTATGAATTTATTTTTTTGTTCAATTGCTTCATCTAATACCATTTCTTGCTGCGTTTCCTCAAGTTCTACAATTGCTTCTACTTCAGACCCCTCTGTTTCTGCAATTACTTCTGCTTCTTCAGTTTCTTCCATTTCCGCCATTACTTCTGCTTCTTCAGTTTCTTCTGCTTCCACCATTACTTCTGCTTCTTCAGTTTCTTCTGCTTCCACCACTACTTCTGCTTCCGCCACTACTTCTGCTTCCGCCATTACTTCTGCAACTTCTCCAAGCTCTTCTGGTATTTCCACAATGATTGTTTCTTCAAGTTTTTCTTCTGCTTTGACAATCACTGATTCTTCTGGAGCTTGCTTTTCTACTTCCATAATAGGTTGTTCTATTTCTGTATTACATTTAATTTCTTCTGATAATATTGTATCCTCGTGCTCTACTTTGGAATCTACTAATTCCTCTTGTAAAATGTTTTCATTTAGCACCACTACATCTTTTTCTTGCTCTGCATCTTCCATACGCTCAGCTACCGTTTTATGAAGTAATTCATCCGCTGAAACTTCCTGCGGTGTATTTATTTCTTGAATTACTTCTTTTTCTTCTACTACTGGCTCTTGGCGCTCAATTTCATAACCGTTTTTCTCGAGCCATTGATCAACAACTGACTTTTCTTCCTTTTTACTCTGTTGACCTTGCTGATCAACGTCTTGATGACTAGAAGAAGTCGGTGCTTTTCCTTCTGAGAAATAAGATAATGTATACCCTTTTTTCTCTAACCATGCATCAACGACTGATTTGCCCTCTACAGATATTTCAAGATCTTCTCTTTCCTTTTCTTCCTCCTGCTTTTCTTCCTTTTTCTCTACTGAAGGACGATTATATCCATAAATCGGCGAAATCATTTCTGTTGGACGAAATGGTCTACGGCTACTTTCTTGCGGCGATACAGATACTTTTTTTACGACTGGCTCTGGATCCGGTTCATATTGCACTTCCGGCTCTTCGTATGTAGAAACTGCATTCTCCACATACTGCCGTCTACTTCTCTCCACTTTTATTCCTCTTTGAGTAGGCTGCTCTTCGTATATACCTCTTTGAACAGGTTGTTCTTCAAAGTGAGGTAATTCTCTTACGTCATCCTCATCAAATCCATCATCTGGTATTAATGGAAAACGGCATTTACCTGCATTTCTGCTTGCCATTTGTGCTTCTCTTGCTTCAGTGTAGTGGTTTACACGAGGAATTTTCGGCTGACTTTCAATTTGTTTCATTGCTTCTTTATTCATCGCTGTTTGTTCTTCCTCTTTGTTAAACAGCTTTTTCATCCAATCTAACATGCTTACCACTCTTTCTACTAAATAGTAACATCCTTTATTGTATCAGCATTCGGCAAAAAGTGCAGGTAAAATTAAGCATGTCATATTTATCCATAACATTCTAATTTACGATTGTTTTCATATAGAAAAAAGCAGCCTTCCATGTAAGACTGCTTTTAAGCTTTACTCTTCCGATATTCATCTACACTATCTGTTACACTTTGCAGTAAAGAATTTACATACTGCGGGTCAGATAATTTTTTATCTTCATCCTGATTGGACATAAACCCGAGCTCTAATAGTACGCCAGGAACTTTCGCCCAATTAAATCCAGAAAGGTCATCCCTAAATTTAATCCCATTTACTTTCACCTGATTGTTTTCTCTCATTTTATTTACTATCTTTTGCGAGATTTGAAGACTTTCTGCATAAATCTCTTTCGTATAGGGACTTCCTTCTGCTGGCGTCAATACAGCAAACCCACTTTGATTTGGATTTTCAGAACCATCTGCATGAAGGCGTAAAAATAAATCTGCCTTATGATCGTTTGCGAATGTCGCACGTTCTTTATTGCTTATATCAACATCTTGTGACGTTCTCGTCATTACTACTTGTATCCCTTTTGCTTCAAGCTTTTCTTTTAATAAAAAAGACATTTCTAATACAAGTACAGCCTCTCTCTTTTTCGTCACAATACCCGTTGTACCATCTGTCACTTTATATTTTTGCGTCGTTGCCCCTGGTCCAATCGGTTCTAAATTTAAATTTGCTTTTTGTTGATGCCCTGGATCAATAACGACGAGAAACTTTCCTTGTTTTTCATTACTCTCTACTTTTTGTTCATTATTTTGCATAAGTTGCTCAGTTGGCTTCACCGGCGTATTTTCCTCTTTCTTTTCCTCGGCCGATACTTCCTCCCGCTTAGTTTCTACTTGTTCATTCGTTTGAATTGTTTGCGATTCTTCTTTTTTTTCTTGTTCTTCTTGCTGCTTTTCTACCGGTGCTTCTTTCTTATCATCTTTACTATTTTCTTGTGTAGAAGATAATGTTTCTTTTTTCGACTGTTCTTGTGAACAACCTCCCATATATATTCCAATGAATGCAGTCATGACCATTATTTTTATATACTTCATGCTTCTCTCCCATCACTTTGCACCGGACTCAAAGTTTTTCTTATAATTGTTTTATAACCTCATCCATATTTCCAATATAAACAGGCTGCCACGTTTCTGTACCACGCTCTGCCGTATAGACTGGATAAGCGTCATCATCCACATTCACGAAAACTGGATCACCCATATCTGTTTCATATCCAATAACAATCCATTCTTCTTGCCATTTTCCACTTTCATTGCTTATTAATGAATTTTTATGTTTATCATATCGATAACCGATCTGCCCTTTTTCCAGTTCATCTTCACTAAATACATATATTTCATAAGTACCTAGCTCAACATCTTGCTGTTTTGAAGTTTCAATTCGTTTTAGAAGTTCTGCGATTTTTGGTTGTTGTTTCATACGTTTATCCCCTTCTATTTTTCTAAATTTTAACTAGATTGTTTATAAAATACAATATAGATTTTTTTTAAAAAGGTGACACCCTTATCATATTAACGATTTTTTGAGTATATCTATCACAACTCTCAATATATCAACGATTTTTTAAATATATCTATCACAACTCTCAATATATCAACGATTCAATACGAAATTTCGACTTACCGACAAAGAATGATAAAAAGAAAAGAGAGGCTGTCCAAAAGGACAACCTCTCTTTTCTTATATCAATTAAAATTTAAACTCTTGTCCAACTTCAAAGCTATCTTCTAATACAAGAATACCTTTTTCTTGTGGAGCGTCTGGAAGCTCTAATTCACGTGCAGAGCAGATCATTCCAGAAGAAGGAACACCGCGAAGCTCAGCTGGCTTAATTAACATACCACTTGGCATAACAGCGCCGATTTTTGCAACGACAACTTTTTGTCCTGCATCAACGTTTGGTGCACCACATACGATTTGTAATGTTTCTGTACCGATTTCTACTGTACAAATGTTTAATTTATCAGCATTTGGGTGCTTTTCTTTTTCAGCTACATAACCTACAACAAATTTTGGAGAAAGATCCGCTTCTACTTTTTCTTCAAAGCCGTTCTTCGCTAAAATTTCGTTGATTGTTTCTACAAGCTCTTTCGTTAATGTCAGGTTACCTGTTTCTTTTACTTCTAAGTAAGAAGATGCATTAAAGATGTTGAATCCTGCTGTTACATTGCTTTCACGATCGTATACGCGTGCAACATCTCCTTTGCGATCAAAAGTACGGTTCTCTAAAGTAATATCTTGTAAGGCAACAATTAAAGTGTCACCAATTCCTTCAAGGTTATAAAAAACGTTCACTTCGTTCATCCTTTCTCTTTTCCATCTGTCTTCTTCCGATTCTTCGCTAAAATAAAGATTGGTTCAAAGTCCCCATCTTCATAAACGAATGAAAGTGATGTAATCGGAACATGCCCTTCGGCAAAAAATTTCATTGTCATTTGTGCAATAATATCATAACCGATTTCGTTGACGATATCAGCAATAATTAATACGTCTTGGTGAGGAACAGCAACAACCATGTCACCAGAGATCTTTTCACGCATCGATTGTAGTAACGTTTCGTTTAAAATACGACTCGCATCATACCCATCATTTGTGTTTAAAAAGTAGAATGTATTATCCGCTACTGTGTCCTGCTTAAATTCATAACCTAATGAGCGAGCATTAAATAATGCCATCTCGCGCACTTGCTGCTCTGTAAGCTCTAATTTTTGTAATAAGCGCTCATCAATTAGGCGATACGTTTTATTAGAATCTAGCGCGTAATAAATACGTGTTTCCGCCGTATGATCCGTCATAATAAACGGATTTCCTTCTTCTGATTGTTTTGGGAAAGAAGTAGAGCGAATAACAGGTAAAATTTTCGCCGTGCTATTTTCTTCTCTATGCATTGCAATTAACGCTTCTTGTACATAATAAGCAACCTCTTCAATCGCCTTTTCTTTGTTCACTTCCCATTTCGCTACTACTCCTGGAAGTGATACGTTAATACCTTTTTTCGAGTTTGTTTGTTCAATACGAAGAACTTCTTTCTCGCTATCATAATGAAAATCCCATTCTGGTCGAGATAATTTCTTCATTAACTCGTCTTTCATCTTTTTACTTGTCATTTTCATCTCTTTTTCCTCCCTTCCAAAAAAATAACCTCCCCCGCGAAGGTAGAGGTTGTTTTTACAATTCAATTGGCTAATTGTTTTATTTTAAACCTTCAATAAACTCTTCGATTTGCTCTTGTGTTTTACGATCTTTGTTTACATAGCGTCCAGTTTCTTCACCTTTATTGTACGCTACAAAGCTCGGAATGCCAAATACGTCTAATTTTACGCATAGATCAATAAACTCATCACGATCTACATAGTAAAATGAGAAATCACTATACTTCTCTTCTACTTCTGGCATAAATGGATCAACGAAACGGCAATCTGGGCACCATTCTGCTGAGAACATGAAGACTACATTCTCTTCATTTTTTAATTCTTGGAATTGTTCCATGCTTTCTAATGATTTCATCTATATTTCCTCCTCTAATGCGTGCACTTTTTTCACACTATAATCTTTTCTTTATACTACCATACATCGTACACGGTGCAAGGTTTATGCTTGCTTTTTATCATACTTATATTGCCCAACGAGTAACTTAACAACGTGTACAAATAATTCCGTTCGATCGACATAATCGTCTGTAAAAATACCGATAGCACCTTCGTGACTACGAATATCTTTCCGCTCTACAAACTCTTCCATCACTTCACTTAACTCTTTACCATCTTCAAGAGGCGTTAAAAAATCGTCTGGTAACTTAATACGTGCTCCTCCGGCAACGAATATCTTATCGTCACTCGTTGCGAGTGCGCCCCAGTTACACATAAATAAACCGTGATCCGTTTTCATCACGCCGCCTTCTAACCCAATACCAATTTGAGCTTCTCCTTCTTGCAATGCTCGCTTCGCTCTATTAATTGCTCCTTGCATCGTCTCTTCATCTGAAAATGGCTGTGCCGATACTCCCGATGGGACAGAAAGAGATGTAATTTCAGCATCTTTCCATACCTTCTCCACAGCCCCAACCTTCGTTTTATTCTTCGATCCAACTACTACCTTCATTTCGTTCACCTCTATAAGAATTCATTATTCTGTTCTAATATCCACTTCAGCACAAATGAAGTGCCAACCACTACCACACACCACCAAGGAATCCCTTCTACCTATAGTAGAAGGTGACTTCCCACAATATTTTTGGTCCCGAACACAAAAACATTCTTCCGCGGTCTTCATGCATTATTCGAGCACTAATTAAGCACTGACCGCTACTACACATCGCTGGGTCATCTCTCCTACCTAAAAAAAGAAAGAGCTCTGCAGCCCTTCCTCTTTACGCGTTATTCTTAATTGTTTCTAACGTCGTTTTGTCCGTTGTTCTTACAAGCTTTGTAATAAGTTCTTTTGCTGCTGCATAATCATCAACATGTAAAATAGAAGCATGCGTATGAATGTAGCGAGCACAAACACCAATTACTGCTGATGGGATACCTGAGTTACTTGTATGTACACGGCCCGCATCTGTCCCACCTTGTGAAATAAAGTATTGGTACGGAATATTATGTGTTTCTGCTGTATCTAAAATGAATTCGCGCATTCCTCGATGAGTTACCATCGTACGATCGTAAATACGAAGAAGAGCACCTTTTCCTAATTGACCGAACTGCGTTTTATCACCAGAAGCATCGTTTGCTGGACTTGCATCAAGCGCATAGAAAATGTCTGGTTGAATCATATTAGCAGCTGTTTGTGCTCCGCGAAGACCTACTTCTTCTTGTACAGTAGCACCAGAGTATAATGTATTCGGTAATGTTTCATCTTTTAATTCTTTTAATAACTCGATTGCCAGGCCACATCCATAACGGTTGTCCCAAGCTTTCGCCATAATTTTCTTCTCATTTGCCATCGGTGTGAACGGGCAGATTGGCACGATTTGTTGTCCTGGTTTTACACCAATTTCAATCGCATCTTCATAACTATCTGCACCTATATCGATTAGCATATTTTTTATATCCATCGTTTTTGCACGTTGCGCATCACTTAATAAATGAGGAGGGATAGAACCAACAACCCCTATAACAGGACCATTCTTCGTCATCACTTGTACGCGCTGCGCTAATAGCACTTGGCTCCACCAGCCGCCTAACGTTTGAAAACGAAGCATTCCGTTTTTCGTAATTTGCGTAACCATGAAACCTACTTCATCCATATGACCTGCTACAAGAACACGTGGGCCAGTTTCGTCCCCTTTTTTCAGACCAAATACGCTACCTAAACCGTCTTGCACAATTTCATCAGCATATTTGCTTAATTCTTGCTTCATAAAACGGCGTACATCATGTTCAAAACCTGACGCACCTTGTAATTCTGTTAACGTACGAAATAATTGTAATGTCTCTTTATTCACGAAGTCCCCTTCTTTCAAACCTTAGTAGAATACCTTTTTTATTGTAACGAAATTTTCGAAATGTTTCTAGTTTCTTCTTTTTTAGCTGCATTTGCTTTATAATTATTATCGGTACACTATTTTTATTTTATAGAATTGAGGTGAATATATGAGCTGGAAAGGTTTAGTAGCAGGTCTTGGCGTTGGATTTGCAGCTGGTTATTTCGTTGCAAACAAAGTACAAGAACAATCCCATATTTCTTCAGAAAAAGCATTGAAAATGGTGAAACAAGCATTAAATCATAAAGGTGAAATTACTGGCTCTTGGGTACATATGGTTCCAGAGACATTTGAAAAATATGATGTTGCGTATGAAGTTTATCGCGGCGGTCTTACAACAATGTTAGATGATATACAAGAACGATTTGAATTTTTAGTTGATGCTAAAACAGGTACTGTTTTAGAGGTAATAGCAGCATAAAAAGAGGTTTCCCATTAGGTGAACCTCTTTTTTTTGAAAAATTGCGGATAGTGATTAAAATTATATCGGCGATTTTCCGAATATATCGGCGCAACTCGATTTATATCAGCGATTTCCCAATTATATCGGCGCAACTCAAATTATATCAGCGTTTGTTTAAATATATCGACTTACCGACAAAACCCGACAATAAAAAAGAGGCTGCTCCAATAAATATGATGGAACAACCTCCTTTTTTTTTAAGCTTCTATACTCGTTTTTCTCTCAATTTTTTCTACAATATGTCCTTCCTCATTCCACTTCACTGCACGATAATATGCGTCATGATAAAATGAAAACCACGCATCGTTTTCAGCACCATATTTCATCCACTTTTGCTTATTTTCAATCGATGTCATCGGATAATCATCATAAGCCATGACCCATAATACATTTTGATGTGCGTGTGTCGGCAATAGGTCTGCTAAATGCAGCATCGTTTCTCCTTTGCTTTCTAAAGCAATGACTGCATGTCCATCACTATGTCCGCCTGTATGCGCCATCTTTATTTCATCCGTAATTTCGATTTCTTGTTGAAACGTAACAACTTGCTCTACAATCGGCTCCCAATTTTCCTTCCAATACGTATTACGGGATCTAATATTTGGGTTCCTCATTTCATTCCACTCTGTTTCACTTACATAAACTTTCGCATTCGGAAACGCCGGTACAAGGTGATCCCCTTCCCATTTCGTTAAACCAGATGCATGATCAAAATGAAGGTGCGTCATTAAGACGTAGTGAATATCTTCAGGCTTTAATCCCAGTTTTTCTAAAGATTCATAAACCGATGACTCTTCCGTTACTCCTTGATTTCTCTTCATTTTCTCATTCAATTTACCGTTTCCTATTCCAGAATCAATAAGCATATTTCCATCTTTCGTTTGCAAAAGTAACGGATCTGTTCGTAAATATATATGATTTGTATCGTTATGTTTATATTTTCGTGACCAAAGTACTTTCGGCACAACGCCAAACATTGCCCCGCCATCTAAATGTGTGTTCCCACCTTTTAACCACGTCACTTTTATATCTCCAATTCGTAATTCTTCCATCACACATCCCCCTTTTACATTAATTTTAACATAAAATTCTGATTATTTTAGTTATAAAAAAACCTATGCATTACTGCATAGGCTCTGTGCGATACTTCGCTTCAACTCGATAAATACGATGACCTTTACTAGAGAACTTCTCTTCGTACTCAGTCATAATATTACCTTCAAAATCACTGTTATGAAGATCTAGGCTTAAGTAAGTTAGTAACATACCATACTCAGCCATACTCATTAGAGAGTATTCAAATAACCCTTGGTTATCTGTTTTGAAATGAATTTCTCCGCCCTCTACTAACACTTCTTCATAATTGCGTAAAAACGTTTTATACGTTAAACGACGCTTCGTGTGACGATTCTTCGGCCATGGATCTGAGAAGTTTAAATAAACACGATCAATTTCACCTTTTGCAAAGAAAACTGTTAAATCTTCAGCATCTTTATTTATTAACTTTAAGTTCGGTAATTCTTCTTCAATTAATTTATCAAGTGCATCTACAACAACACTCGTAAATTTTTCAATTCCAATATAATTAATATGTGGATTTGCTTTTGCCATATCGTACATAAAGCGGCCACGACCTGTACCTACTTCAATGTGAATGGGTTGTTCATTTCCAAATACTTCTTTCCAATTACCCGCGCGCTCTTCTGGGTTTCCAATTACGATATGTGAATACTCATTAATTCGATCTAATGCATATGGTTTATGTCTTAAACGCATAGATGTCTCCCTCTCTTTACAAAGCTATTTTAAAGGAATGATTCCTTTTTTCTGTTTTAATCAATCTACCAAACAAAAAACCAAGTACGTACGAGCACTCGGTCCGTTTCTTTCAAGTATAAGATGTACCATTTTGATAAAAACTACATACAGCATTAAACATTCCATGACGACGTAGCTTTTTCTCTTACATTCCGAGAAGAGAAAAACAATCGAAAGGATGATCCGTTCATGCCAATTAGTCAACAACATCAATTAGAAGTGCTGAAAGATATTTTAGTCAATCACCAAAGCGATTGCTGTGGGACAGTTTCTGAATGCGAGCAATTAGAGCGCCTCATTCAATCGTTACTCGCAAACGATAATATAAGTAATGACGCTAAAACAATGCTAAACGATGTATATTCTTATAGTCAATCGGGTAAATCTTCCTCTAATTTGGACAACCATATTTCCAATAATCAAGAACAACTTACTCAGTGGATTGCTGGAATGGACAATTTTTCTTAAGTATTATTCTGAAGCAAGTAGTTGCTGTAAATATTGATGCCAATATTCAGCTTCTGCTTGTTGTTTTTTTGTTGTGTGCCATTGAATAGATAAAATCGTTTGTGCTATTACATACCATCTCATACGCCTAAGCAATGATTCATCCATTTCAATATCATAATACCCGAGCCACTCACTCCATTCATGACGCGGAATGTACCAGTATAATAACATACCTAGGTCTAGAGCTGGGTCAGCAATGACAGCTCCATCCCAATCAATTAAAAACAACTCATCTTCGTCCGACAATATCCAGTTGTTATGGTTTACATCACAATGGCATACAACGAATTCATTGTATTCAATACTTTTTAATGAATCCGTTAAATATTGAAGGCCTTGCTGAATTGTTTCATCTACCCTTATATCTCCCCTTAAAACAAGTTGCAATTGTTGTAATAACTCTTGGGCGTGAAGCGGCTGCTTCCCAAGTCTTTGAATCATCTGCACAAGCGCTTTAGAGGAGTGTATTTTCTTCAAAAGTTTCGCAACACGTTCTAGTTTCATATCCTCTGGCTCTAGCTTCTGTCCCGGAAGCCATTTTTGAGCAGAAATCACATCACCGTTCGTTACCCTTCTTGTCCAAAGTAATTTTGGAACAATTCCTTCTGCTGACAATACCGCTAAAAAGGGCGATGTATTCCGCTTTAAAAATAACTTCTGTTGTCCGTTTTGCGCAATATATGCATCGCCCGTTACTCCACCAGCCGGTACAAGACTCCACTCTTTTCCTAATAATTGTTCCAACCATTCCATATTCATTACCCGTTAACAAATCCTTATCTTTTATAGTTATGAAAAGAAAAACCGCAACATTTCTACACATGTTGTGGATTCATATATATTTTACTGTAAATGAAAAGAAAACTTGGCATAAGCCAAAAACTCTCTATTTTATTTTACAAAACCACTCATAGAATGACAACTTATCAAAATCGTCACCTTTGTCAATTCTACATTTATTACATTCTCATCGTCAAGTAGCGATTTGTCACATTATCGTCAATATATACGTGCTAATGGGAGCCAATTGAAGTTCCTTTCCTCTAAATGAAGAAATTGGCTCTATTTTCGCTTGCTTTTCGTTTACTAACACATGCCACGTTCCTTCTTTTGGAAGCTGCACCGTTTTAGCTTCCAAACCGCTATTAAATAAAACGACAATTTCTTTCCACGGCCCAAACAATTCTACATGCTCTAGGTGGTATGCAAGTACTTCTGTAGATGTTTGCAAAAAAGTCATATGCTTTTTTATAAGATCTGCGTTTTGTAATCGGAATGCCCCGTGCTCTTTGCGAATCGCAATTAACCCTTTTATATAGTTAACTGTCTCCATCTCTTTCTCTTTTTGATCCCAGTCTAATCGATTTATTTCATCATTTGCATTATAACTATTTTCATTTCCATTCTTCGTACGATAAAACTCTTGTCCTGCGTGTAAGAAAGGAATTCCTTGCGAAAGAATAACTATTGCGCTTGCTAGAAGGTGCCGTTTTTTCAAAATCTCTTCCGGTTCTTCATTACTGTGCACTAGTTTATCCCACATCGTCATGTTGTCATGACATTCTACATAGTTAATACTTTGTACCGGTTCTAGAAATAATCCTGTTTCTTTCACACTTAAAAGACTACCTGATGCTATATACTGTAAATGCTGACAGTCTACATGCCCACCAAACGCAAAACCACGTTTATTTACATTAAATGTGCTACCTTTTATTCCATCACGAAATTGATCATTAAACTGCGCGATATGTGGCATTTTTCTTGCATTATTTAACGCTGCTTTTTCCTCAAGAGGAAGCGGTGTTTGTAAATCCCATCCTTCTCCTAATAACAATGCGTCTCGCTTTATGTTTCGCACTTCTTTTTCTATTATGTTCATTGTATCAACATCTAAAATCCCCATTAAGTCGAATCGGAATCCATCAACATTGTATTCCGTCAGCCAATATAAAATAGACTCTATAATGAATTTCCTCATCATTTTCCGTTCAGACGCTATATCATTTCCAACTCCCGTCCCATTAGAAGGCATACCATCTTCGCCATGGCGAAAATAATAACCTGGAACAAGCTTTTCAAATGATGATAGTTCTCTTTCATAAACGTGATTATATACAACATCTATAACTACTCGGATACCGTTTTCATGAAATGTTTCAATCAATTGCTTACACTCTACTATCCTGTTATACGGATCAGCAAGGTTTGTAGCATAAAACCCCGTTGGTGTATTGTAATATAATGGATTGTAACCCCAATTATATGCGCCGGAAGGATTTGCCTCATCTACACCACCGAAACAAGATAACGGTAATAATTCAACATGTGTAACACCTAAATCTTTTATATGAGACAATCCTGTTAACGTCCCATTCCGTCCCGTCGTTCCCTCTTCCATCAACCCTCTATATGTTCCTTTTTTATTCACTCCACTATTTGGGTGAATAGTCGCATCACGAATATGCAGTTCATACAATATAGCATCTGTCATTGACTGTAATGGTGGTAATTCCTCTCGTCTCGTTACATTCGTCTTTTCCAAATCGATAACAACACCGTATTTCCCATTTGCAGTCGTTGACTTTGTGTATGGATCCACCGCTTCATTCCATATTAAATTAATACAGACGAGGAAGGTATATCGAGCCCCATCATGATCCCCTTGTAATGCATGAACCCAAACACCATTTTCTTCTCTATGCATGTCATAATCGGTATATTCTTTATCACTTTTATAAAATCTTACTTTTGCAAGCCTCGCAGTTGGAGCCCACACTTTAAATGTTGTTGCTTCTTTTTTGTATACAGCACCTAGATCTGTGCCTTCGTAATAATACTTCTCATCAAAAATTGCCGTTCGAATAACAGCGCCTATTTGTAAATCCGTTTCTTCGTTCCGTTCATCTCGTACTGTATAATACTTCCCCACATCTAGTGACTCTTCTATAAAGCACTCATACTTTGTTGCATCCGGAAGCGCAATAGTATGAGCAATCGGTAAATCTTTCACATTATTTCCTTCTTGCAAACGAAATGTCCGACTTGTTCCATACGCATGTGGGAGCAAAATTGTAATTTTATTCATTTCATCTAAATAGGCATCAAATGGACGTTTTACTTTCAACATAAAAAAATCACCATCATTCTCAAAATTAAAATAAAGTGAATCTTTAATCAATTCGGAGTATCCCCTGCTGATTATTAGCCCCCACCAATCGGGCCTTTGTGTGAGTATACGAGCTGCAAATAATAAAACTTTTCTTATTAGCAAGACTCTATACAGTAACTCCATTATTCTCTATAGTATATTCACCTGTATAAAAAACGTTTTCATACATTCTATTTTTGTAGTTTTATTTCAGCAATCGATTTATATTTCGGCGTTTCCTTCACGTGAGATTCGTATAAAGTAATTGTATCCGCTTGAAATGATACTTCAGGCACTTCTTTTATATTTTCCAAATGAAACTTTTTTTCTCCCATCCATTTACGAGCAACAGTAATATGTGGATGATACGGACGTGTTTCTAAAGAAAACCCATTCCCTTCACAAATCGCATGCACTTGCTTTTGTAGCTGAAACAACTCATGATTCTCACTTACTTTCGCCCAAAAAATACGTGGCCTGTCTTCCATGCCAAATGTTGAAAATCCTTGTAATGTGAAAGGTAGTTCCTTTTTTTCTATAAGTGTTTGTAATCCATTCTTTATTCCTTCTAATTGTTCCTCTGTCGCACTTCCTAAAAAGGAAAGGGTAATATGATAGTCTTCCTTATGTACCCACGAGCGAAATGGTAATTCCTCCTCCATATCCTCTTTATAATTAGAGAGCACTTCTTTTATATAATTTGGTAAAGTAATTGCGACAAAATAATGCGGCTCCATTTATATCATCTCCTTTTTTTTATTGTTGCTTTTCTTTCTTATCTCATTCAGTTAAAAAGAAGCCGCCCTCTAAAGTAGAGAGCGGTCATTATTCATATATCCTTTATTTCGCTAACTCATGAATTGCTTGCGCGTAAATTGCTGTTGCTTTTAATAAGTCTTCAATTTCAATGTACTCATCTTTTTGATGCGCAAGTTCTTCTTTTCCAGGGAATAGCGGGCCAAATGCAACGCCAGCTTTCAATGAACGGGCGTAAGTACCACCGCCGATTGCTAATAGCTCTGCTTTTTCTCCTGTTTGTTCTTCATACACGCGCTGCAGCGTACGAATTAATACGTGGTCTTTATCGACGTGATGCGGACGAGAGTTAGAATAATCCGCTACTTCAAATCCATGAATACTAACGTATTCTTTTAACTTCGCAATCATTTCTTCAAAGTTAGTCGTAACTGGGTAACGTACGTTTAACCCTAAGTTGCCACCGTTTTCTTTCGTATAAGAAAGGCGACCGACATTCACTGTTAACGGACCGCTAACTTCGTCTTTATAAGCAATAGTAGCTTTTTCACCAAAAATATCACCAGTAAATGTTTTTGCTGCAAATGTCGCAAATGCATTTGCTTTTCCATCAAGTGAAACTGTAGTTAAGAAGTTTGCTAATAGTAAACCTGCATTTTCTCCTTTTTCTGGAGTAGATCCGTGTGCTGAAATTCCTTCTATTTGCAACGTCACTGTATTTCCTTCTATAGTTGAGTTCCCTATTTTTTTAGCCGTTTTTAAATACTCTTCATATGCTACTGTAAGTGCATTTACATCTTCTCCTGTAATAACCGCTTTTGCAAAATCAGGAACCATGTTTAAACGGCGGCCTGACTCAAATGAAACGAGTTCATATACACCTTTTTTCTCTTCACTACCATTTTGCACAACTTGTATATCAGAAATTCCTTTTTCTGCATTAATAATTGGAAAGTCCGCGTCTGGCGCAAAACCGATTGTTGGCATTTCTTCGTTTTTAAAGTAGTGATCTACACATTTCCAGTTACTTTCTTCATCTGTTCCTAAAATCATACGAACGCGTTTTGAAAGAGGCAACCCTAATTCTTTCACAATTTTCATCGCATAATAAGCTGCCATCGTTGGGCCTTTATCATCAATTGCACCACGTGCAAAAATCTTTCCTTCGCGAATATCTGCACTATATGCAGGAGTCGTCCAGCCATCTCCTTCTGGTACAACATCAACATGACAAAGAATACCTACTAGTTCTTCTCCTTGTCCCATTTCAAGATGACCTGCATAACCTTCTAAATTTTTAGAAGAAAAACCTTCTAATTCTCCTTTATGTAACATGAAAGATAAAGCTTTTTCTACACCTTCACCGAACGGTGCGCCCTCTTTCGCCGACTCTTCTTCCCACACACTTTTAATTTGCAAAAATTGTTGTGTATCACGAATTAAATCATCTTTTCGTTTTGCAACTTCTTCTGTCCAATTAATCGCTGACATCACGCATCCATCCTTCGCTATATTATCTCTTTCATCATAGCAAACCGAAATCCCTTATGCCATACACGAAAGTCAAATACCGAACAATTGTAATATTTCAGATATTTCCCATTAGTTTTTCTTTTATTTTTTCAAAAAATTTTGCAGGAATTTGGCGTTTTACGTAGAATTTTAAGTGTTAGTTGACTGATCATATATACAATGTCAACTACCAATATTTTTCTATATGAAATTTTGTTAAACTTTTGTAAAATTTAAGTAGATTAAAGCATGAATTTTATCATGTAGAGTACAATGGTAGTAACGACCTTCTTTCCTGAATGGGGTCAAAAAAACTAGTAGAGGAGTGGTTTTCTCTTGAAACCTACAACTACTCGTATGCTAACACGCATTAAATCAATTTATATGTACATCAATGAAAACGGAACGGTAACGACGAAAGACCTTGTAGATGAGTTCGGGATCACACCGCGAACGATACAACGTGATCTAAATGTGTTGCAGTTTAATGAACTCGTGTATAGCCCTTGCCGCGGTAAGTGGACAACAACAGGAAAGAAAGTGAGAATGACCTCATAACGAAAAAATAATTGTATGTAAATAAATACATACCCCTTTCTAACTCATTAGAAAGGGGTCTTTTCTGCGCCTAAAAACAGGACTACTTCTCAGTATCTACTTGATATGTTTTTAACATTTCTACTTCTTCATCTGTTAGCTCTCGGTATTCTCCAAGTTCTAGTTCTTCATCTAATACTAACGGACCCATCTCTGTTCTCTTTAGGTAAACAACCTTTTTCCCTACTGCTTCAAACATGCGCTTCACTTGATGGAATTTTCCTTCTGTAATCACAAGCTCAATTTCAGAAACATCATCGCTTTTTAATATTGTAAGTGCACCTGGTTTCGTTTCATAACCATCGTCTAAAATAACACCTTTAGCAAACTCTTTTACATCCTCTTCCGTTACAACTCCTGCAACGTGTGCATAGTATTTTTTCGGCACATGCTTTTTCGGAGATAATAATTGATGTGATAACTTCCCGTCATTTGTTATCAATAAGAAACCTTCCGTATCGATATCAAGTCGTCCAACTGGGAACGGATCAAAGATTGCATCTTCTAGTTCTAATAAATCTATTACTGTTTCGTGATTATCATCTTCTGTAGCTGAAATTACACCTTGTGGCTTATGCAGCATTAAATAAACAAACTCTTTATATTCTACAACTTCACCGTGAATCATAACTTCTTGCTCTTCTACATTTACATGAACCTTTGCATCTTTCACCGGCGTTCCATCAATCTTCACAACGCCGTCTTTCAATAATTTCTTTACTTCTTTTCTACTTCCGTATCCCATATTCGCTAATAATTTATCTAATCTCACGTTTTTCACCTTCTTTATTTATCATAGAAAAGGGGACGTATTTACGCCCCTTTTGATTTCAACTTTATTTTGAATCTACTGCCAAGTTTACGCTGAATTTTCTCTAACGCTTCTCCGCCAAATACTCTTTCAAGTACTCCTGTGCGAATTGCTAACAGACCGTAAACAAGACCACCAACACCTGCACAAATCGCAACTGTAATTAAAGCACCAATACGGCCATCTGGCGAAATCATGAAGGATAGAATCCACTGTGATAGTTTTACCGCCACGACCATTACAAGTGTTAATACTGCAATTTGGAATGTTCTCTTATATACAACACCAAATGAATAGTGTGCATGTTTTTGGATTTGTCTATTCGTATACCATACGGAAGCTAAAAAACCGACTGCAGTAGCTAAAATCGCTCCTACTGTACCGAAATATCGAATAAAGATTACGTTACATACAAATTTCAAAATAACACCCATAACAAGTGCGACAATCGCATGTTTTTGTTGATTAATCCCTTGCAGAATCGCGGCTGTTACCGTAAATAAAGCAAATAACAATGCAACTGGTGCATACCACATTAACACTTGTCCACCTAATGGATCTGAATCGTAAAACGCAGTGTAAATTGGATAAGCCAGTGTTGAAATACCGACAACTGCTGGCAATGTTAAAAACATATTCGCCTGGAATGTTTGTGTAATTTGTAATTTTAAATAGCGATATTGTTTTTCCGTAAATGATTTTGTAATCGCTGGTACAAGCGTTAAACTAAACGCTGTTGCAAGCGATACTGGAATCATAATTAATTTATGCGTCCACATTGTGAAAATACCGAGCGCTCGCTCTGCGATATCACCTTGACCAATTGCCTGCATAATAGAGTTAAATGTCAATGTATCAATTTGTTGATATAAAGGAATTGTTAACCCAATTACAACGTAAGGAATTGCATACGCAAATAACTCTTTAAACAATTGAACGGTACTTACTGTCGATTCTGGTACAGTTTGTTCAATTAAATATTGATCCAAATATTTTTTACGTTTTAACCAGTACCAAATTAATACGCCGAGTGCTCCAACTGCTGAAACGAATGCAGCGAATGTCGCAACTCCGACTGCTGTTGCTACTGTACCGCCAAGTATTTTAATAACGATGAAACTACCCGCTAGTAAAAAGACGATACGAATAATTTGTTCAATAATTTGTGACACCGTAGTCGGTCCCATCGATTGGTGACCTTGGAAATAACCACGAATCAAACTTGCTGCCGGTACAACAATAAGTGCGAAACTTACGAGGCGAATAATCGTCGTAACTTCTTCTACCTTATTTTGTAAACTTTGTTTACCAAGCATTGCTTCTGCAAATAATGGTGCGGTCATGTACAGTACTAAAAAGGAAAGAACTCCTGTTACTATCATCATAACCATTCCCGAGCGGAACATTCTTCGGCTCGTTTTATAATCTCCAAGTGCATTATATTTGGAAACAAACTTTGAAACAGCAAGCGGCACCCCTGCCGTTGCAATACTTAAAAATATCGTATATGGAATATATCCATATGTATAGAGCGTTCCGCCTTCTGTGCCTACTAATGCATGAAACGGAAAGACGTAAATCATGCCTAAGAACTTTACTAAAAATGTCCCTAACGTCACAATAAGCGTTCCGCGCAGAAATTTTGAATCGGACATACGAAAATCCTCCTACTTCCTATATAACGCTGAACTCTAACTTTTGTATTGTACCACAATTCTCCCCTCAAGCAGTACTTCACTCTATTTTTCTTTTAAGGGAAAACATGCTATTCTTTTAGGCAGGAAATGTAGAAAATGAGGTCGATATATTATGCATTATGATGTTATTGTAATCGGTGGCGGGCCTTCTGGGCTAATGGCTGCAATCGGTGCTGCAGAAGAAGGCGCAAATGTCTTACTTCTTGATAAAGGAAATAAACTAGGGCGCAAACTTGCGATTTCTGGTGGTGGTCGTTGTAACGTAACGAACCGTCTACCACTTGATGAAATCGTTAAACATATACCAGGAAATGGCCGCTTCTTATACAGCGCTTTTTCTATTTTTAATAATGAAGATATTATTAAATTCTTCGAAAATCTCGGGGTAAAATTGAAAGAGGAAGATCATGGCCGTATGTTCCCTGTATCAAACAAAGCGCAATCGGTAGTAGACGCACTTTTAACACGATTAAAAGATTTAGGTGTAAAAATCCGTACAAATACACCTGTTGAAACGATTGAATATGAAAATGGTCAAACGAAAGCAGTTGTATTACAAACAGGCGAAGTGTTAGAAACGAATCACGTCGTTATCGCTGTTGGCGGAAAATCTGTTCCTCAAACTGGTTCTACTGGAGACGGATACGCTTGGGCTGAAAAAGGTGGTCATACAATTACAGAATTATTTCCAACAGAAGTACCAATCCTTTCAAACGAGCCATTTATACGTGATCGCTCATTACAAGGTCTTGCTTTACGTGATATAAACTTAAGCGTATTAAACCCGAAAGGAAAAGCTATCATTTCTCACAAAATGGACATGCTCTTCACTCATTTCGGCCTATCTGGTCCTGCTGCTCTTCGCTGTAGTCAATTCGTCGTGAAAGCACTGAAAAAGTTTAAAACGAATACAATACAAATGAGTATTGATGCATTACCAGAAGAAAATAGTGAACAACTATTCCAGCGCATGCTGAAACAAATGAAAGAAGATCCGAAAAAAGGAATTAAAAACGTGTTAAAAGGATACGTTCCCGAGCGTTACTTCCTATTCTTATTAGAAAAAAATGAAATTGACGGTAGCGAACAAGCTGGACAAGTTTCTCATGAAAAGATTCGTGCACTTGTGAAAGACTTTAAAGAATTTACTGTGAATGTAAATGGTACGCAGTCAATTGAAAAAGCATTCGTTACTGGCGGAGGCGTATCTGTTAAAGAAATTAATCCGAAAGAAATGTCTTCTAAATTCACGAATGGCTTATATTTCTGCGGAGAAGTTCTTGATATTCACGGTTATACGGGCGGTTATAACATTACATCCGCTCTCGTTACTGGTAGAATTGCTGGAACTACAGCTGGAGAAAATGCGAAAATGCAATATTAAAAAAGAAACAGCATTCCTGTTTCTTTTTTTATAGATACATGAAATTATGTCGGCTATTTTTCAAAAACATCCCCTCCCCTAACTTCCCATTACTTATTTGTTGCTTTATATACCTTAGTACCTTTATATTTTATATTGTTGAATATTTAAAAAAGGGTAAGGGGAAAACATATGAGAAAAAAAGTCATGGTGTCTTTAATGCTAATGACGTTTCTTTCTGCCGTAGAAGGAACGATTGTTAGTACAGCAATCCCTCGTATAACGAGTGATTTGTCAGGCGTCGAACTTGTTAGCTGGGTTTACGCAATTTATATGCTTGCCACAGCGGTTTCGACTCCAATATACGGAAAATTGGCTGATTTATTCGGTCGTAAAAAAGTTCTACTTATCGGAGCTACAATCTTTTTAATCGGCTCTGCACTTTGCGGTGTCGTTACATCGATGGAACAATTAATCTTCTTCCGTGCTCTTCAAGGTATAGGTGCTGGCGCTGTTATGCCAATCACAATGACGATTATTGGAGACTTATATAGCGAAGCGAAAGACCGCGCGAAAGCACAGGGCTGGATGAGTGCCGTTTGGGGTGTATCTGGTGTTGTCGGGCCGTTAGTAGGTGGTTTTTTAGTTGATTCTCTTTCTTGGCGCTATATTTTCTTCTTAAACGTTCCTTTCGGAATTATCGCTTGCTTAATGTTTGCCACTTCTTATAAGGAATCTGTTAAGTCTGCCGCCAAGCAGCATATCGACTATCTTGGTGCGACAGTCTTCTCATTAAGTACAATTGCTTTACTATACGCATTATTAACAGGTAGCAGTAAGCAAAACTGGGGAGACATTACAATCATCGGTCTATTAATCTTTTCGGCTGTGTCATTCATTATTTTCTTATACATCGAGAAAAAATCTCCGGAACCATTAATTCCGCTAGCACTTTTCTCTAACCGTACATTATCTACGATAAACATATTAACTCTTATTGCCGGTGCGATGATTATTAGTATTACAATGTACCTTCCAATTTGGAGCCAAGGTGTATTAGGAAAAAATGCGACAGAAGCTGGACTCATTTTAATGCCAATTCCTGTTATGTGGACGTTCGGTGCTATGTTCTCCGGTAACTTAGTTGGCAAATTACAAACGAAACAAATTATTTTACTCGGAGCTAGCATTTTATCAGTTGCTACCTTCTTATTATTTACATTGTCAACAAATTCACCATCGTTCCTTATTTATGTTGCAGTCGGATTATTCGGCTTAGGCATGGGGCTTGTGACACCTATTTACATGGTAACAATTCAAGCAGCCGTACCAGCTCATACACGCGGAACAGCCGTTGGTTTAAACACATTTATTAATACATTTAGTCAAACGTTAGGTGCTGCAATATTCGGTACAATCTTCAATACGATGATTCACGCACGTGGTATTAAAAACCTTGATCTTGTATCTGGCGGACACGGCGGAACTACAGCAAACGTAGCAACTGAATCACAATCTGCATTAGCAGCAAGTGTACACGTTATTTATATGAGTACTTTCGTATTAGCAGTATTTACATTAATTATTGCTTGGCTCTTATTAAAACCAGCTACACAAACAAGTGAGCAATAATAAAGAGGATGACCCAAATGGTCATCCTCTTTTATTCTTCATTCTCCACAATATGTTTAAGCACGGACAATTTATTATCCCAAAATCGTTCATAATATGAGAGCCACTGCTTTAATTCTTCTAACGGCTCCGGCTGCAAACAATATATCTTCTCTCTTCCACTCTTTCTTCCACTTACTAAATTCGCTTCTGAAAGAATATGAAGATGCTTCACAACAGCCGTACGACTCATCGGAAAATGATCCGTTATTTTTGAAATCGGTAACTCTTTATCACTTAATAACCGTAACACTTCTCGGCGGGTCGGATCAGCAATTGCTTGAAATACATCATATTTCGCTGCTGACGAAGACATTTATCCTTCAACAACCTTTTTCAGTTTTTCATTTACAATCGCTACCCAGCCGCCATTCATTCTATCGCGAATAATAGAGCTCTTCGCATTCGCTTTCGGCAGAATTTCATCAGGATGTTTCCAACCGCCGTGAATTAATGTAAATTCTGTTTTATTTTCTCCTAAGTCTCTCAAATGGAATGAAACAACCCAGCCATCTGTGTCCCATGAGAAAGATAAATGGTTTGGTTCATCAATTTCTAACACTTTACATGGTGACGGTCCAAATGGTGATTGAACATGAAACTCATGTCCTACCTCTAATTCAAAATCATTCGGCATAAACCATGATTCAATTCCTTCTGCAGTTGACACTACATTCCATACTTTTTGAATAGACGCGTTAAAAACGATTGTTTGTTTAATATCGTTTAATGTATTTTGTTGAGTCATTTTTTTAGCCCCTTTATCCAGCATTAAAACATAACACCTTTTAGTTGTATTTGAATAATATAACACCTTTTAGTTTCATGTCAACACTAATTCTTTTTACCGTTGAGAAATTCTCAACATTTTTTCAACAGGACAAACACCCTCTCAGCATTCCCTCATAATATACTCACAAAGGCAATAAAAAATAAAAACTTCTCTCAACATGAAACTCCATCATTCATATTGAAAGAAGCGCCTTACTTATATCATGCGTACATCGCCTCTCCTCCTTCCCTCAAGAGGCAATACGCAAGATATAAAAAATCAGAAGGAATATGCCCACCATTTGAGTAGGTAGTTATTTCTCTTCTCCTCAACATTTCCTTAGGAGCGAAATGACTACCGACTCACTTTTTTCAAACAAAATAAAAAGGGTAACTAACTGTTACGATTTATTTAACCAATTATAACCAAAGTTAATTAAATATATCAGTAAGCCCTGCTAGTCAAGTGATTGGCTAGTAGTGAGGGTTAACTGCGGGCAATCCCTAAAGCTGATTGAACTACAACGTGGCTAGAAATAGCGAGCGTGAATGTCGCGAAAGCAGAAAAAATCAATCAGATGATGCAAGGTTAAATCCTAAACATTAGAACAATGGGTCTTCCGCCTCGAATCATCTAAGTCAAAATGGATAAGATGAACGTTCAACGACTATCTCGTATAACTGACGAGAGTACACCACAAGCCTATGGTGGTGGAAAAATCCTCTATCTCTAAAGAGATAAACATATAGTCTGCGCTCATGTGAAAACATGAGAAGTTCATAAGAGAACTGGCTAAGGAATTGCGCCCTTAGTTGAACGAGATACATTTAATTAAATCTATCAAACCTCATTGAATCTATCGAACGTATGTGCTATGTTAAATTCAATGAGGTAAGGATAATAATGAAATTTTTACGAGTTAGTCAAGTATCAGAATTAACAGGTTTGCATCCGAGTGCTCTCAGGAGAATGCTAGTGGAACACGCTACTATTCAGAAGAACAAATCTTTCATTAAAGGAGTTAAATTCTGATGATATTGGCGAAGAAAGTCAGACTAATTCCAACGCCTGAACAAGAAAAAGTGCTTAGAAACCATGCTGGCGCTGCAAGATTCGCTTATAACTATTGTAAAAGAATGAGTGATAGATACTATAAGCTATTTGGAAAATCTGTTTCACAGTTAGCTTTACAGAAACGATTTACAAAGATCAAGAAGCGAAAGAGATATGAGTGGTTAAATGACATCAACGCACAAGTTCCTAAACAGGCTTCAAAAGATTTTGATAAGGCGAGAAAAAATTCGTTCAAAAAGTACAAAAATGGTTTTCACACTTCTTATAAATCTAAAAAAGATTTAACCCAGGGATTTTATGCCAATTATGAAAGACTGATTATAGGAAAAAAAGTAGTTCATATTCAGTCTATTGGAGAAGTGAAAACAAGCCAACAACTACCAAGGAACAAAAAAAACATCCAATCCAAGAGTTACCTTTGATGGTCGTCACTGGTGGATTTGTGTAGGGTTTGAAGAATCCTTTGAATTCCAAGAACTAACCCATGAGTCGATTAGTGTGGATGTTGGTTTAAAAGAGCTTTTTGTAGCTTCTAATGGTATGAAAGAACGAAATATAAACAAAGATGCTAAGGTTAAAAAACTTTTGAAAAGGAAAAAGTCAGCACAAAGAGATATGTCTAGGAGATTTAAAAATGGTGTAAAAATTCAGTCTGCCGGATATGAAAAAGCGAAAGCTGAGCACCTGCGGTTATCTAGGAAAATTACGAATATCCGAAATAACCATATCCATCAAGCAACAGCTACATTGGTGAAAACCAAACCAATGAGGATTGTTGTGGAAGACTTATCTATCTCAAACCTGTTAAAAAACAAAAAACTATCGAAGGCACTTTCCTTTCAAAAATTAAACCTCTTCTTTCAATGTTTGTCATACAAGTGCGAGAAGTATGGCATTGAGTATGTAAAAGCTGATAAATGGGTCGCTTCAAGCAAGATTTGCTCATGTTGCGGAGTTAAATACGACCATTCAGTTCAATCAGAAGGACAGTGGAGTTTAAAGATTCGTGAGTGGCGTTGTGTTAGGTGCAATAGCCATCATGATAGGGATGTAAATGCTGCGATAAATTTATCAAGATGGGTAAAATAAATGCTTGATAATAGGAGGTAAGGATACTGCCTCGTGTGGAGTGTTATACCCCTCGTCCCTTCGGGGTTGCGAGAACACGATGAAGCACTAACTTGTGTAAATTTGATTGAATTATATAGATTTAGTTAAGTTTATCGTATCGGGATGAAAACTATGTTCTATTGCATTAACTGTTCTGACATTCACCATGAAAAACATCCGAATGATAAAGTATTCAAAAACGGTTTTTATATTGATCCATTTTTAGGTGATCGTTATCACCTTGGTATGTGTAAAGATGCCCAAGATCATGAAACAGAGGCAAACCTTTTAACGACAAAGAAATTAGGCGCACCCCAATCTATTATGAACGTATTACCAACCCATGTTGTCCCAACATAAAGTGAAACTTTAATCAGTGGGGGGTTTTATTCATCCCCCACTGATTATTAGTTGAACCAATCGGGCTTTTACGGGCAATTGCCTCCCACCTAACTTCCTCGTATGCGCTAAATTTTGAGGTGGGAGTCTTACTGCCCGTTAATGCGGGATAAAGCATAAAAAAGAGCTGGCTCACCCAGCTCTTTTTTATGCTTTATAAACAATCATTGCTGAAAAACAATAAATTTGGTTTTCATCATCGTTAATAGAAACACCAACTTGGTACTTAATATCTACAAAGTGACTATCATCAATCTTTTTCAAAAACACATTTACAGCGTCTTCTAAGTCTTTTTCGTGACTTTCATCAAACACTTTCACACGAATCATGTTCACACCATCCTAGATCGCAGCCCTCCGCCGCTTGATTATTGCCACGGTGCGTATCTATGATGCGATAAAACTTTCCATTTTCATATATATATCCGTCTTCTAACACATATTGTTTATCTTCAGTATAGACATAAAACTTACCTATCATAAATTTACTCGTATATAATTCCAAATAATTTGATCTAAATTTAGCTACAACTTTATTTGTAATATCAATTTTTATTGTGTGCCCCACCTTCTCTCCCTCCTTTGCAAAGAACGGATTTAGGTATATTGTATTAGCGATTTTACATTTTATGCTTAAAAATAAGTGGATATGCCCCTTCTTCACCCTGTACTATTTTTCTAAAAAAGTCACCTATATTTATTTCACATAAAACCATAAAAAAATACATAAAAAAAGACCTTTTACATATTGACTCAAATGTACTCAATATGGTATTATATAAAATTTGACATTTTTATGAACTTATGTTATCATTAAAAGTGGTTACCACATATGGAGGTGGATGATTTGTTTCAAATTGGTGATAAAATCGTTTATCCAATGCACGGTGCAGGGATCATCGAAGCAATTGAGGAGAAAGAAATATTAGGTACTTCGCGTCAATATTGTGTGATACGCATCCTTAGTAAAGATATGCAAGTAATGCTTCCGATGGATCAATTACAAAAATCAGGTATTCGTTATATCGTCGATAAAGGTACGTTAAATGATATACTTCTTGAATTTCAAAATGGGGAATCAGACCCATCACTCTCATGGAAACAAAGATATACAATGAATATGGAAAAAATGAAAAACGGCAATCTGCAAGATAGTGCAGAAGTTGTTCGGGATTTACTTCGCCGTAATAAAGAAAGAGCATTAAATGCGAGCGAAAAACAAATGCTAGATAATGCACGTAAAATGATGATTAGTGAAGTTGCGCTCGTACAAGACGTTTCTGAACATCAAGCGACAGAATTTCTTCAAGAGACAATTAATCATTAAATTTAAAATAGCTCGCGCTATTTTTTTTTGCCAAAAAGGACAAAGAGATAAAACTCTTTGTCCTTTTCATATTATCCACGCCCAGCTTGAAAAGATGGGTATAAAGTCATTCCACCATCTGCAAATAACGTAATTCCAGTTACGTAACTCGCCTCTGATGAAGCGAGCCAAGTTGCTACTGCTGCGATTTCTTCAGGTTTTCCAATATAGCCCATCGGTATCATACTTTCTACGTCAGCACGCTGCTTTGGATCAGCAAACTTTTCAGCATTAATTGGCGTATTTATTGCACCTGGTCCAATATTATTTACTCGAATACCTTTTGGTGCATACTCTAACGCTAACGTTTCTGTCATAAGTTTAATACCGCCCTTACTTGCTGCGTAGTGCACAAATAGTGGCCACGGAATTTTCTCATGAACGCTAGACATATTAATGACAGATCCTTTAATGTCGTGTTCCACAAAATATTTAATCGCTTCACGGCTTCCTAAAAAAGCGCCTGTTAAATTTGTATTGATTACTTTATTCCAATCTTCTAACGGCATTTCATGCGACGGTACCGCGTTTTCTATTCCTGCATTATTAATCATAACGTCGAGCGTACCAAACTCTTTCACAGCAGATTGAATGAGATTCATAACATCTGCCTCGACCGTCACATCACCTTTTACAGCAATCGCTTCTCCGCCTACCTTTTTAATTTCTTCTAACACATCATTCGCTTCTGAATCTCGTGAGCGATAGTTAATAACGACCTTTGCTTTCTCCTTAGCAAACCTTACTCCCATCGCTCTTCCGAGACCCGTTGCTGATCCTGTAATAACGACGACTTTCCCTTCTAAATCACTATACATTTCAATACCTCCTTAACCTTTTGCAATTCCTAACATAATTCCAGCTGCAATAATAAAAACGATCCCAACAACGATACCTGTTAATTGACGTTTCGTTTTTCTTTCGCCTAATATAAGAATCCCGCCAAGCGTCGAAATAACAATTCCCATTTGCGATAGTGAAAAGCTTGTTGCGACTCCGACACGCGGCTGCGAAATGAATAAAAACATATTTCCAGCTGCCCAAATTAATCCTGGAACAATATTTCGTATCGCATATTTATTAAATGGATGATGTTTAAACGTAAGTAAAATACCTCCTAACACCATACCAACTGCTTGTGGTAATAAAGCCGACCAACCATCTACGTTAAATAGCCTAATAACTACTACGTAAACTAAATAACCGACTGTTGAAATTAATAAAATTATGATGCCCCTTTTAAAATTTGCTGCTTGCTCTGCATTTTTTTCTTCTTCACTTTGAAGTGACGTTAAAATAACACCGATAAGAATACAAACGAGCGCTAAAATTCCAAGGACGACTGAAATTGTCGTGGACCATTCATGAAATACGATAACGCCAAATAAAGTCGTCGCAACTAATTGCAGTCCTGTTGAAATTGGCATCGTCCTCGAAACACCCATTAAATCAATACTTTTCAATTGATTCGCCTGACCAAGTGCCCAAAATAAACCTGACACAATTCCAACTCCAATAACGGTAGGAGTTAATACTGGCTTTACAAAAATATAAACAACAATCGAGAAAATAAGTGCACCAAGCGTTGTGCCAAGCGTTTGACTATACGGTCCACCGCCCAGTTTCACGTTAAATAGCACAATACTTCCCCAAAATATGGCTGGTAAAATCGCTAAAAATATATCCATGGCTCATTACCTTTCTTTACGAAATGTCATCAGTTACCGCTCTACACTGTTAGAGTGTGCTTTCATTTTTTCTTTCGCTTGTGCGCAAACCTTTTCTGCGATCGCACTAGAAACATTTTTTTCTCTTTCCACTTTCTTGATCTTTATGTGATCTAAATTATCTTCCAAAGTAAGTGTAACTTTGTCATTTGGCGGATTATGTGCACCTTGAAAAGTAAGAAATTGTAGCGTCACTTCAAATCGAGGAACGAATTCATCTTTCTTGCCGAGACGCTTTATATTTATAACTGAATCACATTCATATTGATCTTCTGTCGCTTGCCTTATAACGGAGTAATATCGATTTAAGAGCGCACTCTCTAAAAGTTGTTCTTTCGATTCTTTCGCCAAAGAGTCGCTTGGAGAAAAGAGAAAGATAGAACATATCATCGTCATCATTACACATATTTTTTTCATAATGCCCTCCTTGTTCTATAAATTAGTGTTCTCAAAAATACCATAAAAAAACGACTTCCCCTATTCAGGAAAGTCGTTTTAATGAATCCAATATTAACCACCGCTCACCGGCGGTATGAGTGCAACAACATCACCAGATTGAATTTTATCATCTTCATTTGCGTATTCTTCATTAATTGCAACCATAATTGGCGCTGATACTGGTACATTATATTCATTGGCAACAATATCTTTTAACTCTGCAACCGTAATATTTTCTTTCTCTATTCGTAATTCACTTGTTCCTGCTTCTTCTTGCAAGTGCGCAAATAACAATACTCGAATCATACTTATAACTCCTTCCCAGGCTCTCCCGCCGGATATGGCGTTTTTTCTAATTGGTCACCAATCCACGAGTCACCATCTTCCCAAAACTCCTTTTTCCAAATGGGAACGATTTGTTTTATGCGTTCCATAATATATTCATTCGCTTCATAGGCCGCTTTACGATGCGGTGTTGAAACAGCCACAACAACCGCGATATCAGAAATTTGCAATGTACCGATGCGATGCGTGATCGCAACGTGTGTACCTGGCCATTTCTCCTTCACTTCTGAGCCGATTTTCTGTAGCATCTTTTCTGCCATCGTCTTATAAGCGACATACTCTAAGTATAATGTACGACGCCCTTTCGTAAACTCCCTAACCGTTCCAATAAACGTTGTAACAGCACCGCATTCACGGCGAATTACTTTCTTCGCTACCTCTTCAATCGAGATTTCTGTATCAATTACTTCATAATATGTATTTATCATTTCGCACTCCTAACCGTTTGTAAAAACCAGTCTATGTACAACTTTTCTTCTGTTATATGAAATACTTTATATTCTTCTCGTAAATTTACCGGCGCATTATACCACGTAATGACCGCTACTACATTTTCTACTTTATGTACAAGTTCAACGTCTTCCGCAGAACGAAGTAACACTACTTTCGGATAGTTCTCTTTTTTATAGCCCTCTATTAAAATTGTAGCCACTTCAAAAAACTCATATAAGCGAATAATTTCTTGTAAGGACCATTCCTCTCTTAACGAAGAAAGTGAAAGTAATCCCGCACCTTCTACACTACTTACGACAGCACCGGCTTTTCTGTGTCTTTCACTATCTTTTTGTGCTACTTCTGGAAAACCTCCGTGCCCGTGATGTTTAATTGTAGCAACTTTCATTTCGCTTTCGGCTAAAGCATGCACAACTTTCTCTACAAGTGTTGTTTTCCCGCTATTTTGATACCCTACTATTTGTATGATTGAAGAGGCTTTTCCCAAGGCCAATCACATCCCTCCGAATGCTCTAACAATAATACGGATACTTTCATCCCTGCCTCAAATCCTCTCGTTCCTCCAGGCAACACGATAAACGCATTTGCATCCGCAAGTGAAGATACCGCACTCGATTTATCTAAACCGACCGGCATCGCTTGTAATGCCCCATCCACGATCGTCACGTTTGCTCTTACGAAACGAGTAAATGGATTTGGCTTTGGAAAATCTTTTTGTAAAATAGCATCAGCTCTATATACGTGAGGCTCCTTCGCATACAAATACGTTTTTATAATCGGATGCACAAATAATTCAAAGCCTACATAACAAGCAGACGGATTCCCTGATAAACCGAAAAGTAACTTTCCATCAACTTCAGCTACTGTCGTTACACTTCCTGGTCTCATCGCTATTTTATTAAAGAGGACATTCGCCTGTAATCTTTCATATATAGCTGGTAAGTAGTCATAATCTCCTACCGAAACACCGCCTGTTGTAATTAAAATATCAACCTCATCCATCGCCGATTGAACAGCTGTAAAACATGCATCTAGCTCATCAGCCAGTTGGCCATAATATCGGACCTTTCCACCAGCTTTCATAATTTGAGCGGCAATCATATAAGAGTTACTGTTTCTAATCTTTCCTGGTTCTAACGACTCGTGTACTTCTAGTAATTCACTCCCTGTCGTTACAATACCGACAACAGGCTGTTTTACAACTTTCACAGTACTATATCCAAACGTCGCTAATAGCGCAGCAACACCTGGATTAATTGCAACACCTTTCTTAACGAGAACTTGATTTTGTTTTATATCTTCTCCTTTAAATGACACATTGTCACCACTATTAAAAGGACGCTTTAACCTCATATATGTTTTTCCGTTCTTCTCAAATCCTTCTGTCAGTTCTAGCATTACGACTGCATTGCAATTCTCTGGAATAGCTGCTCCCGTCATAATACGAACTGCTTCAAAAGAACCTACCTCTTTTACAAAAACAGACCCCGCTCCAATTTCTCCTATCACTTCAAATTCAACTGGATTCTCTTGATTCGCTTCTTTCGTATCTTCTGCTCGAATTGCGAAACCATCGTAAGGAGAACGATCAAAATGAGGAACGTCATGATCTGAGACAACACCTTCCCCAAGAATTCTCCCGTAACTTTCCGTAATAGAAACTTCTTCTACTTCACCATGCTTCGCATATTTCATTACCCGCTCTACTGCCTCAGCAACTTGAATTGGAATTCGTTTTTCTACCATCGTTTCTCACCTCATATTTGCAATTTTTTTTATCTCGATTAAACTTTATATATTAAACAGAAATTACTTCAAGGAGGAATTCCATGTCTTCATTCACACACTTTAATGACCAAGGACGCGCGAAGATGGTTGATATAAGCGACAAAAAAACAACCGTTCGAACAGCAATTGCGTGCTCTAGCATTGTAGTTACGAAAGAAATTTACGATAAAATCTCTCACAATGAAATTGGGAAAGGTGACGTATTAGCAGTTGCCCAAATCGCAGGCATTATGGCTGCAAAACGCACTTCTGATATTATCCCAATGTGCCATCCTTTATTATTAAAAGGTGTTGACGTTTCTTTCGATTGGCAACAATCAAATGAACAATATCGATTACTTATTGAAGTAAAAGTTAAAACAGAAGGTAGCACTGGCGTTGAAATGGAAGCTTTAACAGCTGCTTCTGCTACGGCTCTTACCGTGTATGATATGTGTAAAGCTGTTGATAAAAGTATGATTATTGGTGAAACGTACTTACTTGAAAAAACAGGTGGAAAAAGTGGCGATTATACGAGAAATTCGTAATCCTCTCCGTTGAACCTAAAGGATTTCCTTTAGGTTCAACCTATATATCTTGCATATAAACTTTTCGCTACATTCATATCATTTGTCCCATGAATAAACGCCCTACCATCTGTAAATAGAACAAATCGATATTCTTCTATCGGGAATGATAATAAATAAGGTGTTGCCTTTACCTCTACACTTTTTTGTAAGCGCTTTTTAGTTTCTTCTAAATTAAAATCTTTCCGCATCCCTGGACGAATTTGTACTGTATTCCGCCCACATAACACTTCCGTTTTCGTTTGTGCTTCAAATGTTAAACTCGGATATGTACGTAATCTTCCACAAGATAAACACGTATCTTTTTTCTGCCTATTCACTTTAAATGCCATCTGCTGATTATTCCAAAGGTCAAACGATAGCATCGTTTCACGAAGCGCACCAAAGTCTTCTACTAATATTTTCAACGCTTCTGTTATTTGATGCGCAACTACTAACTGCACCGCTGGCTGTATAATACCAACTGTATCACATGTTGCTCCACTCGCCGGATGCTCCATTAAACAGCGGAAACACGGTGTTTTCCCTGGTAAAATTGTATAAGTCACTCCGTAACTTCCGACACAACCACCATATATCCACGGAATATTATACTTTTGTGAAATATCATTAATGAGAAGACGCGTTTCAAAATTATCTGTCGCATCTAATATTAAGTCTACACCATTCACTAGTTCTTCCATTTCTTGCACCGTTACATCAGTTACAACTGGATTAATTTCCACCTCAGAATTAATCGCTTTTAAATGTTCTGCTGCCGCTACCGCCTTCGGTTTATACTGCTTTGCATCTTCTTCTGTATATAATTGTTGTCTTTGTAAATTGCTCCATTCTACATAATCGCGATCTGCAATCGTTACTTTTCCAACACCTGCTCTAACAATCGCTTCTGCATTTGCCGCACCTAGGGCACCAGCGCCGATAATAAGCACATGCTTCTCTCTTATTTTTCGCTGCCCTTCTTCTCCAACACCAGGAAATAATATTTGTCTTGAATATCGCTCCTGCATACGATAGCCCCCTTCCTTATCCTCCTATATAAGACATTTCAATTTTCGGACGATTTTTTGCACTTTCTTCTGTCCGTTCATCTGAATATCTATCTTTTCTATTCATCCATACATCTTGTATAACATGTAATAGCTCTTCATCCGAAAGATTATCTCTAAGAAGTTCCCTTATATCCAATCCTTCCGTCGCAAACAAACAAGTATAGAACTTTCCATCCGCCGAAATTCTCGCTCTCGTACAAGAAGAACAAAACGACTCAGAAACAGAAGTAATAAAACCGACCTCTACATTTGTTCCAACATACCGATATCGTTTCGCAACTTCACCAAAATAATGCGCTTCAGCTTGCTCAAGCGGATACACTCCATGAATTGTCTCAATTAATTCCCGCTTCGTAACTACTTGATCAAAATTCCATCCATTCGTACTACCAACGTCCATAAACTCAATAAATCTAAGCGTGATTCCTTGTTCTTTAAAATATGCAGCCATCGGTAGTACTTGATGATCGTTCATCCCTTTTTTCACAACCATATTTACTTTTACTTCAAGCCCTGCCTCTTTTGCTGCTATAATGCCCTTAATCACAGGTTTCGTATTAATATTTCGACCATTAATATTTCTAAATGTATCATCATCTATCGCATCTAAACTAACATTCACTCTATGTAATCCAGCTTCTTTTAATGCCTTCGCTTGCTTCGTTAAATGAATTGCATTCGTCGTTAACCCTATATCTACTAGCCCGTCAATTTTCACGAGACATGCAATAAGTTTTGTTAAATCTTTACGAAGCAGTGGTTCGCCACCAGTAAGTCTAATTTTTCGTACACCGATGCTAACAAACACTTTTGCCAAACGTTCAATTTCATCAAACGTCAGTAAAAACTCATCTTTCAAAAAAGCATAATCAGGCCCAAATACTTCTGCTGGCATACAATATGTACATCTAAAATTGCAACGATCAATGACAGATATGCGTAAATCTTGAAGTGGGCGTCCAAAAAAGTCTTTAACCATCTCCTGCATCGCCACCCTCCCTTTCTGCCAAATTTCTTTCTTTTCATTCTATTATAATATATTTTCGAACTGCGATGTTTTTGCTAAGGTGAATAAAGTGAAACTTTAAACAATAGGAAGTTATCCATTCCCCTCTGATTAGCGAGAGTTACTCTCAAATACTGGGATAAAAAAACCTTGAAACATAAAAGTTCCAAGGTTTTCTACTTATTAACTTAATCTAATAATCGTTAGAGTAGCTCCTGGCGTTGCCGTAGATAATGTAGCCAGTGCAACTACTCCAAATAATTGCAAACTAACGGCAGCTCCAGCAGGCAAATTAGCAATTATTGTTGCACTAAATGAACCAGTAGCCACTGCTGGGGAGTTTATCGTTCCCGCAAGCGGACTTCCATTTACAGTTATACGCGAACTTACAAGTAATCCTGCTGTTAAATTAATTGTATAGGCTATATAATAATTCCCTGCATTGGCAACTGTAAATACAGTATTTCCACCACTAACGGTTATTCCTGGTCCAATATTTTGATTGTTTGGTAATGGGATATTTGTACCGCCTAATAAAACAGAAATAACACTTCCTGATGTATTATTCGCAAATGCATACGTTGCAGTTGTACTAACTCCAGTCACCCCGGTCGCTCCAGTGGCTCCGGTTGCTCCAGCTCCGGTTGGACCTTGAATTCCTTGCGGGCCTTGAATTCCTTGTAGCCCTGTTGCTCCGGTTGCTCCGGTCGCTCCCGTGACTCCCGTTGGTCCTTGAATTCCCTGTGGGCCTTGCGCTCCTGTTGCACCCGTGTCCCCGGTTGGGCCTTGTGGACCTTGTAAGCCTTGCACTCCTTGAGGACCTGTTGGACCTATTTCCCCTTGCACTCCTTGTATTCCAGTTGGGCCTTGTGGACCGGTCGGACCTTGGATTCCTTGTATCCCTTGAATTCCCTGTGGTCCTTGTGCTCCCGTCGCCCCGGTTACTCCTTGTATCCCTTGTAGACCTTGTTCTCCTTGAATTCCTTGTGGTCCAGTTGGCCCTTGAATTCCTTGAGGACCTTGTATTCCTTGTGGACCTTGATCTCCCGTCGCCCCAGTTACTCCTTGTATCCCTTGTGGACCTTGAATTCCTTGCGGGCCTGTTGGACCTATTTCTCCTTGCACACCTTGTATTCCTTGTGGACCCTGTAAACCCGTCACTCCGGTTGCTCCCGTTTCTCCTGTCGCTCCTGTCACTCCAACCGGCCCTGTCGCTCCGGTATCTCCGGTTGCCCCTGTCGAACCGGTTGCTCCGGTCGGTCCAGGTGGCCCACCGGATGGACCTGTCACTCCTGTCGGACCTGATGGTCCCGTTGGGCCAGTCGGTCCTGCTGGTCCTCCTGAAGGTCCCGTTACCCCTGTTGGACCTGTTGTTCCAGTTGGACCTGTTGTTCCTTCCCCTGTCGCCCCAGTTGCTCCCGTATCTCCTGTCGCTCCCGTCGGACCTTGTATCCCTTGAATTCCTTGTGGTCCTTGCACTCCTTGTGCACCTGTTGCTCCTTGAATCCCTTGAATTCCTTGCACTCCCTGTGGCCCCATCGGACCTGTTGGACCAATTGCCCCTTGAGCACCTTGCACTCCTTGCGGGCCCTCTGGACCGGTTGCTCCTATTTCCCCTTGTATCCCTTGAATTCCGGTTGCTCCTTGTGCTCCTGTTGCTCCCGTTATCCCTTGCACACCTTGTATTCCCTGTATTCCTTGTGGGCCTTGTGGGCCCGTTGCTCCTACCGGTCCTTGTATGCCTTGTATCCCCTGTGGCCCCTCTGGACCCGTTGCTCCAACTGGACCTGGCACTCCTTGTATTCCTTGCGGGCCTTGAAGTCCCTCTGGGCCTTCTGGACCTGTTGGGCCTATCTCACCCATCGGACCTTGTATCCCTTGAACTCCTTGTGGTCCCGTTGCTCCTGATGGACCTGGTACTCCTTGTATACCTTGTGGACCTTGATCTCCTGTTACTCCTGTTACACCTTGAGGTCCTATAGCTCCCTGTATACCTTGTGGGCCTTGATCTCCGGTTGCTCCCGTTATTCCTTGAATCCCCTGAACACCTTGGATCCCTTGCTCACCAGTTACTCCCGTCGGACCAGGAATACCTTGAATTCCCTGTGGCCCTTCTGGACCTGTTGGGCCAATTGGCCCTTGAATTCCTTGTATCCCTTGTAGCCCTTGTAGCCCCTGCGCACCTGTTTCTCCTGTACTTCCTGTCGGACCGGTTAGCCCCTGACCTGTTGCTCCAGTATTTCCAGTTGCTCCTGTTGGTCCTGTCACCCCTGTACTTCCACTCGGTCCACCCCCAGGACCTGTTGCTCCTGTCGGGCCAGTTGGACCTGGAGGGCCTCCTGAAGGTCCAGTTATCCCTGTTGGACCTGTTATTCCTGTCGGGCCTGTAATCCCTTGACCTGTTGCTCCTGTTGTTCCCGTACTTCCACTCGGTCCCTCTGTCCCTTGGATTCCTTGCACTCCTTGAATCCCTTGTGGACCTGTTGCTCCCGGTATCCCTTGCACTCCTTGGATTCCTTGAGAACCCTCAGGTCCGGTATCTCCAATCGGACCCTGTAATCCCTGTACACCCTGTATCCCTTGTACTCCAATCGGACCTGTTGGACCAATGGGCCCTTGTAATCCTTGCACACCCTGTAAACCTGTCGCTCCAGTTTCTCCTTGTGGACCTCTCAATCCTTGTGGCCCCTGCTGTCCTTCTGGTCCAGTTGCACCTATTGGCCCAACTGATCCTTGTATCCCTTGCACACCTTGAGGTCCTGTCGGGCCCATCTCCCCCATCGGACCTTGTAATCCTCTTGGTCCTTGAGGTCCTGTTGGGCCTTGTGGACCGGTTGGACCAGTAATCCCTATACCTGTAAATCCAGTTGGAACAGGGGGAAAAGTAGGCCCAATAAGTTCGGGTGGAATTCTAAAATTAGAGCTTAACGAATTTTGCTTCCGATTATTATCACGATTCTTCACACTTTCACCACCTACAAACCGTCTTTTTCATAATAAATAAGCCTCTTCTTAATCTATTTACAAAAATAATTTCCAAGACTATTTTTATTTTAAATAATAAAAACTCCCTTAATTCCTTAAGGGAGTCCAGCAATTGAATCCATATTATCTGTATTCGGGACAGCTTGCGCTATACTCGATGCATTTACACTTTGCCCCATATTTGTTCCTGTTACAGTACCAGCAGGAGTACCTCGTGTATATGTTGTCGTCACAGAATCACCCGGCTGTAAACAAAGCTTCGTCTCTGTTCCTATTACTGTAACAACATCAATCCAAGTACACCCCATTGAACCACTATACGATTTCGTAGCAGTAAATGAAGTATCACTCAAATTGTCACCTGTAAATATATTCCCAGTATTATTAACAATAACAAACTCTTTTATATGCGCAGGCATAATTACACTCTACCTTTCCTCTACGAACCTAATGTACGTGTGCTCGTTGCTAATGGCGGAAGGAATACTGATGTTCTAATCACCGCTTCTGGCTGCCTTTTTCCATTTAAAAAAATAGCCGCACTCGATCCTCCAGCACCCGCGTATATTTTCGCTACAGCTAAAGGTGAGATATCATAACAGTCGCCGACATTAACAGCTCCTGTATTATTAATAATTTTTACTTTACGCAAATTAATCCCCATTTCCCCCTCCTCCTTTTGTATACTGTATGCAAAAGAAAAAAACTTGAAACAGACTCGTTTCAAGTTTTTAGTAATTAACTATTTCATTTCGCCTTCATATTGAAGCATACCGCCAACCATATTCACTGTTTTAAATCCTTGCTCATTTAAATAATGGCATACATTCTCACTGCGCATTCCCGAACGGCAAATAAAGATATATTCATTCTCTTTATTAAAGAAGTCTACTTTATTTGGGATATCACCCATTTTAATATGTACCGCTTCTGGAATTTTCCCTGCTGCTACTTCTTCATCTTCCCTTACATCTACTAAAAATAACGTTTCTCCATTTTCTAAACGTTCTTGTACTTCTTCTGTTGTAATTGTTTTTACTTCTGTCATATGTCGTTCCTCCTTATATACAATAAAACCTTTCGTTTCTTCTTTAAACAACCATTTCTAATCAATTTTAGCATGCAAAAGAAGGAACGCAAAGAATGGAGAATTTATTTCTCAATTTCTCCGTAAAACTTATTCTTTACAAACATCTCTATCGCATTGTATCCTCAATATACTTGTTTTATGAAAGGAGTCGATTAAAATGACACTTTTTCTTTTCATTATGAGCATTATTTTTTTAACCGCCGCAATTATTGTACTCAGCATGAAAAATAATAAAAAGTTAAAATCTCCCCAAGAAATGTCATTCTTATTTCTATTACTTAGTATAGCGTTCTTCGGTATAGCAATCGCTACATATATTTTCCGTCTACAAATCATGTAAAAAAAGGTGCCTACTACACATATTGCACCTTTTTCACATCATTTATTTTCTACACAAAACTAGACACTTTCCGATTTAAAAATTCATAAACTTTCTTTTCAAATAAATGGATATCTAACGCTCCCGCCATATGCCCATTTATACTTTCTATTTCATAGACCTCCGCATACTTCCCTTGTTTTTGCAAAATGTCTACCATTTTATAATTGTAACGAGACGGCTGAAGTAAATCTTGTTTACACGGAATCATAAGTACATTCGCTTTTATTTTAGAAAGAGCCTCTTCCAAAGAAGAAAATCCATGCGCAATATCATGCAATAAAACTGCTTTCGCAGTGTACATCCACGAATTTGCATCTACTAACTCTATACTTTTGTATGTCACTTTATTTATCTCTTTCTCAAATGATGTTAATGTAGAAAACTTTTCATAAGGTTCTACCTCAATACTGTTACGAGGAAATTCCGTTTCATAAAAATGCTCATCAAAAGCGTTCATAAACATCATTCTGTTTGCTAAATGAAGCCCCTGCATTGGCTGTGTTTCTCCATATTTCCCGCCCTTCCAACTTGGATCTAGTTGAATTGCTTCAATCGCATTTTGCGCTACATTTACTGACGTTATAATTGGATTTTGCGGGTTCGTAATAACGCCAATCATTCGCTCTACCATATGAGAGTAGTGAACAGCCCATTGCTGCGCAATCATTCCACCCGCCGACGGCCCTATTACAGCATGTAACCTTGAGATTCCCATATTTTTTATTAACTCATATTGTATACGAGCTACATCAAGAAAGGTAAACACAGGGAAATCCATAACATACTCTTCCCCTGTTTCTGGATTAATCGACTTCGGTCCCGTTGTAATTACATACGGGTTCTTCACCTGTACATTACAAAGATTATCAGTACATATAACAAAATATTTATTTGTATCAATCGCTTTTCCAGGTCCAATTAGCCCAGCCCACCAACCAGACTCCTCATCATGCACAGTATATTTTCCTGCTGCATGACTTGTTGCACTAAAATAATGACAAACCAAAATGGCATTTGACCTTTCTCTATTTAAAATACCATACGTCTCATATCCCATTTGAACAGGAATTTCCCTACCATTTTCAAATGTAAACTCATTTAATGCAAACTTCTCTTTTTTTACAATTTGCACAGACTCTCCCTCTTCCCGTTATAGTATGAACTGCTTACTAAAGGTTTTTTTCTATGCAAATCAATCTCCTTCTTCTTTTCATAAATAAATGAATAATATACAAAATTAGCCACAAAATAGCACTATATTACAAAAATCAAAGAGGGCATACATATGATTTGGAATTGGCTACGTAAGAAAAAAAAATCAAATTCAACAGAGACAAAAGAAGCAGATAACCCGAAGCAGCAGCCTAGTAATCAAGAGATTGTGAACAAAGATCAGACTAGAAGTATGAAACATAATAAAGGTGATAGTAGCGAGCAAAAAAACTCGAAACAAGATGATTACTCTCATAAGAAACAGCAAAATTCTAAAAAAGATGATCCTTCTCATGAGAAACAGCAAAATTCGAAACAAGACGATTCCTCTCATGAGAAACAACAAAACTCGAAACAAGACGATTCCTCTCATGAGAAACAGCAAAATTCGAAACAAGACGATTCCTCTCATGAGAAACAACAAAACTCGAAACAAGACGATTCCTCTCATGAGAAACAACAAAATTCTAAGCAAGACGACTCTTCTCATGAGAAACAACAAAACTCTAAACAAGACGATTCCTCTCATGAGAAACAACAAAATTCTAAGCAAGACGACTCTTCTCATGAGAAACAACAAAATCCTAAACAAGACGATTCCTCTCATGAGAAACAACAAAATTCTAAGCAAGACGACTCTTCTCATGAGAAACAACAAAATCCTAAACAAGACGACTCTTCTCATGAGAAACAACAAAATTCTAAACAAGACGACTCTTCTCATGAGGAACAGCAAAACTCGAAACAAAATGATTCTTCTCAGAATAAACAACAAAGCTCTGGAAGTAATAGTATTTATGATTTTTCGAAGCCAGAAAAAGACCGTATTCATTCACTACAAGATTTAATAGAGAAGCTCAAGAAGTCTAGTGATTTTGTTAATTATCACACATCTGATGATGAAACGATGCCATATTGGATTTCTTACTATCGTCCTTCACTTGATGGGGAGAAATTGCAAAAGTATTTAATGCCTACTCTTTTGGAACGACCTAATGCTTCACTAGAAGAACTGAAGGAACATATTCCGATGAGTGGTATCACAATTACGAATGACTTACAAAAAATTGAGGACATGGTTTTAAAAGGACATGCAATTATTCAATTGAAGCAGCAAGATCAAAAATGTATGCTTGCAAACATTGCAATTGATAATTATCGTGCACCAACCCCTCCTTTAAACGAATCAACTGTTATTGGACCACAAGAAGGTTTCGTAGAGGATATTGATACAAACATTAATTTAGTTCGAAAACGTCTTCCTGTTTTAGATTTACAAACAAAAGAAATGATTATCGGCGAGTTTTCCAAAACAAAAGTTGTCATGATGTATTTAGACAACCTCGCTGAAAAAGATAATGTAGATTTTCTCGAGGAATCATTACGCGCTCTTGAATATGATCAAATTAATGATAGTGCTTATATACAAGAATTGATGGGTGAAAAATCGATTTTCCCTCTCTATATCAATACAGAACGCACTGATAGAGTTACAAAAGCACTCATTGATGGAAAAATCGCTATTTTTGTTGATGGTTCTCCAAGCGTGCTACTTACTCCAGTATCCTATTTCGATTTTTTCATTTCACCAGAAGACTATAACGTCTCCTGGATGTACGCTACATTTTCAAGGATTTTAAGATTAATCGCCGTTCTATTTTCAATCTGCGCTACACCGTTATACGTTGCAGTTTTAAATTATCATTATGAACTCATTCCAAGTGACTTACTTGAAACTTTGATTTTATCAAGGGCACAAGTACCGTTTCCACCTTTAATTGAAGCGCTCTTTTTAGAACTTGCAATCGACTTATTAAGAGAAGCTGGTGCGAGGTTACCGATGAAAGTTGGTCAAACGCTCGGTATTGTAGGCGGTATCGTAATCGGACAAGCATCTGTACAAGCTGGTTTAACGAGTAACATTTTATTAATTATCGTTGCACTATCAGCACTCGCTTCTTTTATTACACCTATTTATAAAATGGGTAACGCTGTTCGATTACTACGCTTTCCTTTTCTTATGTTTGCAGAAATAGGAGGACTTTTCGGGATTTCTCTTGGATTTATCTTTTTATTTACTCATCTATTTAGGCTTACTTCCTTACGTAAGCCGTACGCTTTGTTTTATCCGACAAGACAACAATCCGTTAAAGATTCTTGGATTCGTTTCCCTTTAACAATGATTGATACAAGAGATGTACAAGCAAGACCACAACATGTAAAAAAAGCAGCGAAAGGAATTTCAACAAAACATAGATCGGACTTCGATGATTAAGAAATGAGGTGCATTGATGAGTAAAGTTCAAGAAAAATATCAAATATCTCCTGTCTTTGTTTTCTTCTTAATTCACAGTGCACAATTTGGTGCCGGAGTTCTCGGATTCGCTCGAATTATTGCAAAAGCTGCTGGATACGACGGTTGGATGGGAGTTTTAATCACAGGATTCTGTATCCATGTTCTTATATGGATGATGTATGTCTTATTAAAAGAAACAAACGGTAATTTAATTGATTTACATCGGCAAACATTTGGAAAATGGCTTGGGGACGGTATTAATATCATCTTTGCTGCTTATTTTTTAATCGTCAGTATTTCCGTCATTCGAACATACGTTGAAATTATTCAAGTGTGGATGTTTCCTACCGCTTCAACTTGGATGTTAACACTTTTTTTATGCTTAGTTAGCTACTACATTATTTCTTCTGGCTTTCGTGTCATTACTGGTATTTGTGTTATATCTGTTGGTGGTACATTGGGATATTTATTGCTTAGCCTATTTGTTTTGAAATACTCACATTGGGATAATTTACTTCCTATATTCACCCATTCTTTTTCAGATATTTTAAAAGCCTCTCAACTGTCTATCTACAGTATGACCGGTTTTGAGATTTACCTCATGGTTTATCCATTTGTGAAAAAACCTATGCAATCTCATAAATACGCTCAATACGGGGCACTATTTTCAAATCTTCTATATTTATTTAGTACCCTTTTAGCCTTTGCATTTTTTAGTGAGAAACAATTGTTAAAAACGATATGGTCGCAACTTTCTATGACCCAAGTAATCCAATTACCATTTATAGAAAGACTAGAATATATTGCAATTTCAGGCTATGCACTTGTTATTGTTACAAGTTTTATTCTTCCCTTATGGGCAGCGACAAGAGGAACGCATGAAATATTTCGTGTAAAACAAAGAGGAATTTTAATCGCTTTTATCCTTATCACCCTCATTGTTTCACAACTTTTAACAAACAGACACGATATTAATAACTTTATTAGTAATGCATCAAAAGTTAGTTTTTGGCTCATTTATGTATACATCCCAATTCTATTTATTATTGTGTGGGTGAAAAGAAAATGGAAAAAATCAAAAGCAAATTAATACTTATTTCTTGTATAACATTCTTCAGTTTAACTGGATGTTTACAAAAAAATATTATCGATGATGTACAACTTATTCAAGGAAGCGTTTTTGATGTAGCAAAAGGTAATAAAGTAAAAGTGACATTCGTTTGTCCCATTCAGAAAAAAGGAAATAAAGTTCAAGTTTTTGAAGGTAGCGCAAATGCGGTGAAACAAGTAAAAGCAGACACATCTTTAGAGTCTTCTCAACCGTTTGCTAGCGGACAAATGCGTGTCGCTCTATATACGATAAGACTTGCAAAAAAAGGAATGTCTACTTCATTCGATACATTACTTCGAGATGTGAATATAGGAAACGCTTTATATGTTGCTTTATTAGAGGGGAATGGTACCGAACTTTTAAAAGGCAAATATACAACTTCATATAACGTTGCAATTTATATAAAAAAGTTGCTAGAACATAATATGGAGACCGGTCCTTTACCAACGGATAATCTGCATGTAGGAGCATTCCGTTATTATCAAGAAGGGCAAGACTACTATATTCCAATTTTAAAGAAACATGGTGATAAAATAAACATCACCGGAATTGGTCTTTTTAAAAAAGATAAATATATCGGTAAAATTGCGCAAAAAGATATGTTCATATTTAAAGGACTGTTAGAAAAACATAAATTAGATTCACATGAATTTAAAACAGATTCTGCGTACGTAATGATTAATAATATTCGTTCTGTTCCAACTTACGATATAAAGATTAAAAACGGAAAGCCTTCTTTTTTCATTCACGTTCATCTTGATGCACGTATTCAAGAATTATCAAAACAAATTAACTTAGAAAATAACAAGAACACAAAAAACATTGAAAAAAATGTACAAAAGCAATTGGACGTACAGGCTGCCAAATTAATTAAGCAGTTCAAATCTTTAGGCGTCGATCCCCTCGGGCTAGGAGCAAAATATAAACACCATTATCGCCCCTTCAAATTAGAAGAGTGGAGACAAATGTACAAAGATGTTCCGATTCATATAAAATACACCGTAAACATTACAAATTCTGGTGTAATTGAATGAGAAATGATTGAACTCCTCTCTCCGGCATGATACAACGGATAGAGGAGTTTTTATTTTAGATAGAGAGAGAAGATATTTATGGGGGAGCTTATGTCTAAAAAATTAGTAAAGCCTATTTTAAACGGTATTTTATTTCTCGGCGTCTTTTTATTTGCTCATACATACTTAAAAAATGTTTCCTTCACACGTTATTTACTTGTCGTTATACCGATGTTACTCGTTGGTATGTTCGGCATCGACCTTATTTTATCCATTTTAATAAAAAAAGAAGAATAACGAGCGAGGATGTCTCATAAGTCGAGATTTTTGACTAGATGACATCCTTTTTATTTTCTATTTTGGAATCAGCGCTACAGTACATGAATTTATATCAACGATTTTTCAAATATATCTACCATAACTCAAAATATATCAACGATTCGACACAAAATATCGATTTACCTACAAAAATTGACAATAGTAACAACCCATACTAAGAAGAGAATGTTTCAATATATTTTTAGAACATCCTTTTTTTATTTAATAATCACCTTATGTTACAATGAAATTCGGCACAAAGTGAGAAAGGATGAAACAACATGACAAACGAAAAAGGTTTAGATAAAGGGTACGAGCTTGTTGCAAAAATGCATGAAGATTTCGGACATCCTGTAACAAATACTCCAACAAAACTAACAGAAGAGCGCGCAAAAATCCGTGCAAGTTTTATGCAAGAAGAGCTAGAAGAATTTCTAGAAGCAACTACTGTTGAAGATCAATACGATGCACTTATTGACCTTATTTACTTTGCATTCGGAACGTTTGCAGAAATGGGCGTACGTCCAGATAAAGGATTCGAGATTGTAAACAACGCAAACATGGCAAAACTATTCCCTGATGGGAAACCTCGATTCCGTGAAGGCGACGGCAAAATTTTAAAACCAGAAGGCTGGCAAGCACCAGAACCACAACTTCGTGCTGAAATTGAACGTCAGCGCCAAGAAGCTGAAAAAAACTGCTAGGATTTCCTAGCAGTTTTTTATTATGTCTTTTTTTCTGCAGCTCATTAATGACCCACGTGCCCCGCGTGTCCTGCTGCTCCACTAATACTAGCTGCTCCTGCTGCTGCCCCTGCTCCTCCTGCTCCAATTCCCCCTGTCCAAGGAGACGATTGTTGCTGTTGTTGATATTGCTGATATTGTTGGTGCTGTTGGTGCTGTTGACCTTGGTGTCCATGATGTTGGCCTTGGTGCCCATGATGACCGTGTTGGCCTTGATGACCTTGGTGATGGTGGTGACCTTGGTGTCCATGATGTTGGCCTTGGTGGTGATGTCCATGGTGACCATGTTGGCCTTGATGACCGTGTTGGCCTTGGTGAGTTTGATAAAGAACAGCTTGCGGATGAATGTGGTGGTGACCTTGGTGATGTACTTGTTGTTGGTGATGACCATGATGGCTGTGTTGACCTTGATGGCCGTGTTGACCTTGATGGTGGTGATGACCTTGATGGCCATGTTGACCTTGATGGTGGTGATGACCATGATGGCCGTGTTGACCTTGATGGTGGTGATGACCGTGATGGCCATGTTGACCTTGATGGTGGTGATGACCGTGTATGACTTGCGGATACCCACCTACTCCTCCTGCTACAACACCTACTCCTGGTACAGGGAATCCTGTCTGTCCCCCTCCAACGAAAGAAGGAAATGTAGTTGGTACTCCTACTGGAATTCCAGTTTGTGCGCCAGCTACTGATGTCGGAAATCCTCCCGTTAACGTTGGAATTCCAGTTTGCATGCCTGCTACTGATGTTGGAAATCCTCCATGTGCTCCACCCATCCAGCTCGGAATTCCACCGTATCCTTGTTGCCCTGCTCCTCCCATTAACATCATTTGTTCATAACTATCCGATCCACCTCCGAAGAAGCCATGCGGTGCATTATTGTCCATCCCTTTCATTCCTTTCACCCCTTGTTTTCAATTTAACCTACCTTTTGTATCATATTTCCTAGTTAAAAATAGGTGTTTGTCTGCATAAGAATTCCTAACCTTTTTCCTCATTCGTGATAGAATCAATTGACTGATTATTCTTTCACCACTTTAAAAGGAGGCATTTCTATTGAGAAACGTTACAAAAGCTTCAAACGACGATTTAGATTCAATCTTACATATAGATATTGATGTAATCGGAGACGATAGTAGACGAAATTATATTAAACACGCTATTGATGAGGAGAAATGCATCATTGTAAAAGAAGACAATTCTATTTTAGGTTTTCTGACGTATGATACGAACTTCTTTAGCTACACGTTCCTCTCATTAATCATTGTTTCGCCAACAAAAAGAAGACAAGGCCATGCAAGCTCATTAATCTCCTATATGTTAAGTAATTCTCCTACGCAAAAAATTTTTTCTTCAACGAACGAATCGAATGCAAATATGCAAAAAGTTTTTAAAGCGAATGGATTTATGCGTAGTGGAATAATTGAAAACTTAGATGAAGGTGATCCAGAAATTATTTTCTATATAAAAAAGCTCAGAGCATAAAGGCTCTGAGCTTTTCTTTCATTCATTAGTTTGCAACAACGTTAACAAGTTTGCCAGGAACGACAATTACTTTACGAACTGTTTTTCCTTCGATTTGTTCTTTAATTGCTTCAAGTGCAAGTTGTTCCATTTCTTCTTTTGATGCGTCTTTACTCATTGTTAATTTTGCGCGAACTTTGCCCATAATTTGAACAACGATTTCAACTTCATCTTCTACAAGTTTAGACTCATCAAATGTTGGCCAGCTTGCATATGTGATTGTTTCATTGTAACCAAGCTTGCTCCAAAGTTCTTCCCCGATATGAGGTGCAACTGGTGCAATCATTTTTACGAAACCTTCTACATATTCTTTCGGAAGTGTATTAGCTTTGTATGCATCGTTGATGAATACCATCATTTGAGAAATCGCTGTGTTGAAGCGAAGCTCTGCATAGTCTTCTGTTACTTTCTTCACTGTTTGATGGTAAGCTTTTTCAAGCTCTTTATTTGGTGCATCAGTAATTTTCTCACTTAATTCACCGTTATCTTGAACGAATAGGCGCCATACGCGGTCTAGGAAACGACGAGCTCCGTCAAGACCATTTTCAGACCAAGCGATTGAAGCATCTAATGGTCCCATGAACATTTCGTATAGACGAAGTGTATCTGCACCATGGCTCGCTACGATATCATCAGGGTTTACAACGTTACCTTTTGATTTACTCATTTTCTCGTTGTTTTCACCTAGAATCATACCTTGGTTGAATAATTGTTGGAACGGCTCTTTCGTTGGAACTACACCGATATCATATAATACTTTATGCCAGAAACGAGCATATAGTAAGTGAAGTACAGCGTGCTCTGCACCGCCGATATAAATATCAACTGGAAGCCATTGTTTTACTTTTTCAGGATCTACAAGTGCTTCGTTATTATTTGGATCCATGTAGCGTAAGTAGTACCAACAGCTACCAGCCCATTGTGGCATTGTGTTCGTTTCACGACGACCTTTTTTACCAGTTTCAGGATCAACAACATTTACCCACTCGTCAATGTTAGCAAGTGGTGATTCACCTGTACCTGAAGGACGGATGTTTTCTGTTTTCGGAAGAACTAATGGTAATTCTTCTTCTTTCACAGCTGTCATTGTGCCATCTTCCCAGTGGATTACTGGAATTGGCTCACCCCAGTAACGTTGACGGCTAAATAACCAGTCACGTAGACGGTACGTTACTTTTTGATTTCCTGCGCTCGTCACTTCAAGCCATTCAATCATTTTTGCGATTGCTTCTTCTTTATTTAAACCATCAAGGAATGCTGAGTTTACGTGTGCACCATCACCTGTGTATGCTTCTTTCGTAATGTCTCCGCCTTTTACAACTTCCTTCATTGGAAGATTGAACGTTGATGCGAATTCATAGTCACGCTCATCGTGAGCTGGAACCGCCATTACAGCACCTGTTCCGTAAGTTGCAAGAACGTAATCAGCAATCCAGATTGGTAATTTCTCACCGTTTACTGGGTTAACTGCGTAAGCACCAGTGAATACACCAGTTTTCTCTTTCGCAAGTTCTGTACGCTCTAAATCACTCTTCATTTTTACAGAATTAATGTAAGCTTCTACAGCTTCTTTTTGCTCAGCAGTTGTAATGTCAGCAACAAGTGCATGCTCTGGAGCAAGTACACAGTAGCTTGCACCGAATAGTGTATCAGGACGCGTTGTGAAAACTGTGAATTTTTCATCTGTACCGTCGATGTTAAAGTGTACTTCTGCACCTTCAGAACGACCAATCCAGTTACGTTGCATATCTTTTAAGCTTTCTGGCCAATCAAGCTCATCTAGATCTTCTAATAGACGATCTCCGTAAGCTGTAATTTTTAACATCCACTGTCTCATCGGACGACGCTCAACCGGATGCCCACCGCGCTCACTCTTACCATCAATGATTTCTTCGTTTGCAAGTACTGTACCAAGCGCTGGACACCAGTTTACAGGTACTTCATCAACGTAAGCTAAGCCTTTTTCAAATAGTTTTAAGAAGATCCATTGTGTCCACTTGTAGTAGTTTGGATCCGTTGTATTTACTTCACGATCCCAATCATAAGAGAAGCCTAATGCTTTAATTTGATTACGGAACGTATTAATATTAAGCTCTGTAAATTCTGCCGGGCTATTTCCAGTATCAAGTGCATATTGCTCTGCTGGAAGACCGAATGCATCCCATCCCATTGGATGAAGAACGTTATATCCTTGCATACGCTTCATACGAGATAAAATATCTGTCGCTGTATAACCTTCTGGATGTCCTACGTGTAAGCCTGCACCTGATGGATATGGAAACATATCTAGTGCATAAAATTTTGGTTTTTCTGTCTCATCTGGCGTACGGAATGTTTTATTCTCTTCCCAATATCCTTGCCACTTCTTCTCAATTTCTTGATGATTAAAGCTCATGAGATACCCTCCTTGAAATTCTATTTATTTTCACCGCCCAAAATACAAAAAACCTCTCATCCCTAGAAAGGGACGAGAGGTTATAGATTCCCGCGGTACCACCCTAAATTAATGTAAAATATACATTCGCTTAGATCCGTAACGTGGATTAACGGCAATTGCTACTATTAGTTTCACAACTGCAACTCAAAGGCGAGTTCATAACGAAACGTGGATTGACTTGCACCGACCGTCAACTCTCTAAACCCGCTTCTATTACTACTACTCCTTTTCACTGTTATTACAAATATGAGTTAATTAAATATATTCTAAAACATGTTACATGTTCCGTCAAACTAAACTGCAATTTTTTCTTCAACTGTTTCTTCTACTTTTACTCGTTTGTCATAAATGCTCGTTGCTATAAGCGCTACTACCAGCATTACCATGATCGCGATAAACAATACTTCCATATTGTATAAATCAACAATTGCTCCGCCGACGACTGGTCCGAACATTTTCCCTACAGTCGCCGCACTATTTACGACCCCTTGATAAAATCCTAATTTATCTTTCGGTGCAAGTATATTTGCAATGGTCGGAACCGCTGGCCATACGAATAACTCACCAATCGTTAATGTTACCATCGCAACGAGGAACATCGTAAATTGCTGCGCTTGACTTAACACAATGAATGAAGCCGCAAAAATGAAAATCCCAATCATAATTTGTTGTTTTAAAGAACGCTTCATCCAGCGAATTAGCATACTAACGAGCGGCTGCGCACAAACGATCATCGCTCCGTTTATCGTCCATAATAAACTATAGTGACGAAGGCTAATATTTAATTCTTGCATATGTGTTGCAATCGCCCCTTGCCACTGTACGTATGTAACCCAGCATAAAGCATATGCTACACACACAATAAGAAGTGCTTTGAATCCCGGTGTAAGTGACCACCCTTTTTTCGTTTCGACTTCTTTTTGTACCTCTGACCCTTTTTTGTCTTCCATACCACGGAATCCAATAAAAGCAATTAAGAAGAAAACAAAGTATAAAATAAAGTTCGCTAAGAAAATATAATCAAAACGATACGACGCAACTAAGCCACCGCACGCTGTTCCAATCGCAATACCAACGTTTTGTCCAACATACATCGCATTAAATGCTCGTCTTCCGCCCTCTGGCCAAACTGTACCAACCATCGCATACATCGATGGAAAGACCATTCCAGAACCAAAGCCAATTAATGCTAGCCATACAACATATAACGGCCAACCATGGAAGAACACAAGACCTAAAATCGATACGAGTGTAATGACAATTCCTACTAAAATTGATTTATAACCGCCCCATTTATCAAATAAAACACCGCCGAGCAAGTTTCCGATTACACCAGTAAGCGAGTTGATCATTAATACCATTCCAGCCACTGATAAAGATTTCCCTAGATGATCATGCAAATAAATTGTATTAAAAGGCCATAAAAAAGAAGCACCCGTGACATTAATAATCATCCCAGCTACTAATAGCCATACTTTCCTTGGCATATTCTCCCCTCCTATTCTATTTTTTTCGTTCATATATAACAGTAAAATTGTAGTCGTTTTTAAATAGGAAGGCAATTGATTAATAGTTGATGAAATTCAGATAATGGTTTATCGGTAAATGAAATTATATTGATTGTCGCTTGAAAATATATCAGAGATTTTCTAATTATATCGACTTACCGAAAAAAAACGACAGCAGCAACAATCTATAAAAAAGAGGAGACTGCATTCACTTCATGCAGTCTCCTCTTTTTTATATTACCCAACTTCTTTTTCTCGCTTCGCACGTTCTTTAGCGCTCCATTTAAATATTTTATCCAACAGAGAGTATATCCTCCCAGACTCTTTCGTTAACAAAGGACCTAACGATGCCAATATTAACACGTATAAAGCTGAGAATGGTTTAATCGTCGCCATTAAGCCGCCCGCAATTCCAATATTCGCGACAATAATGGAGAACTCTCCGCGTGATACAAGCGTTAATCCGATATTCGTAGATGCCTTATGTGATAACCCTGCTTTACGTCCCGCAGCCATTCCAGCGATAAAATTACCGATGAGAGTAATGAAAACTGCTCCTAAGGCCAACCACACGGCTCCTCCAAGAGAAAATGGATCTATACTTAAACCGAAACTGAAAAAGAATATAGCTCCAAAGAAATCACGAAACGGAACGACAAGATGCTCGATTCGATCACTATGCTCTGTTTCAGAAAAGACAAGCCCTAATAATAACGCTCCAATCGCCTCAGCAACATGAATCGTTTCTGAAAAACCAGCCACAAAGAATAAAATAGCGAATATTACGATAATAAAAATTTCGTTAGACGAAATATCTAATACTTTATTTAGGAACGGCGTAGCTTTTCGAGCGATTATAAAGAATAATAACATATAGCCTACTGCGATTAAAACAGATGTAAGAGCACCTATAAATGACGTTGCACCTCCGAGTACTAACCCTGAAACAACTGACAAATATACAGCTAAAAAGATATCATCAAACATAATGATTCCTAAAATTAGCTCCGTCTCTTTATTACCAGATCGCCTTAAATCAACAATTACTTTTGCGACAATTGCACTCGAGGAAATTGTTATGATTCCGGCAATAATTAATGTTTCTAATAAGGGGAAACCCATTATATATCCGTAAAGCAAACCTAATATAAAATTAAGCGATATATGAACAGTTCCCCCAAAAGCAATCGACTTTCCTGATTTAATTAATTTTTTTATTGAGAATTCTAAGCCTAAATAGAATAGGAGGAATATGACGCCAACACGGCCGAGGAAGGAAATTACTTCTCCGCTTTCAATAAACCTTAAATCGATAAGCCCTAAATCTGGGGCATGAGGCCCCACTAGCATACCAAGTATAATGAGAAACGGAATAATCGAAAACTTTAACTTTGCAGCGAGAATTGTTGCAAAAGCTACTAATACTAACGCAGTTCCAACTTCAAAGACTAAAGTATCCATCGATTATGAGTCACCTCCCGCTGAAAGCAACTCATTAATAATTCTCTTCACTTCATGTCTTTCACCCGATAATACGAGCATATCACCAGCCTCAATGATAGAATCTGGACCTGGATTGAAAAATTTCTTCATATTCTTTTTCAAAATAGCAATGATTGTTACGTTATATGTTTTTCGAACATGTAAACTACCAATTGTCTTTTGTACGACTGGTGCGTTATTTTCTATTTTAAACCACTCAATTGATAATCCTTCAAAAGCCATCTCAATCGTGTCTAACGCTTGTGGCCTATAGACCATTCCACCTAATATAGCTGCAATTTGTCTCGCTTCAGAATCGCGAAGAGAAATGCTTGAAATACTCTCATCATGATCCACATCAAAATGATACATTTCTCTTCTTCCATCATCATGAATAACGATAACCATTTTTTCATTACCTTTCGTAATTACTTCAAACTTACAACCAATACCCGGAAGTTCACTTTCTCTAATATTCATATTTTCCGCCTCCTAAAATTTTTAGTTACGGCTTTTACAAATCTACATCGATCTCCGTTTTAAACTTTTCATCTTTTGAAATACCTAAATATTTGAGCGTTTCTGATGGCGTTGCGTGATGGAAATGTTTTTGCAGTAGCGCAATCGCTATTCCTCTTTTGTACGCGTGAAACCCAAATGTTTTTCTCATTGAATTCGTTCCAATCTTCCCAACAATTCCAACTGCTTCCGCAGCATTATGAATCACCCGATAAGCTTGTTGACGCGTAATTGAATTTGTCGTTTTATTAGATTGAAATACGTAGTTTTCTCTTTGAGCATCAAAAGATTGTACGTACGCTAAAAGCGCTTCCTTTACTTTTGTATTTAAATAAATATCTTGTTTAAATTTTTCATCTTTCACAGGAAGAGAATAAAACTCTTTAGCAGTTCCATCTTCATTTAATACATCTTCAAACTTCATACTAAGGAGCTCAGTAATTTTTAAACCCGTGTTAATTCCAATAACGAATAAAAGATAATCTCGCTGGGAATGCTCTTTCAAATATTTTTTCATAGCCTCAATTTGGCTTATATCTTTTAATGCCTCTACAACTTCCATACATGTATTCTCCTCATCTTATGAACGGTAATTTTCTCATCATGTTGTCCATTTTACCTTATCATGCTATGGGAATTCCATGTATTATCCATTTCCTTTTAAATTTTTTACGCTATACAATTGAAGCGATATACTTTAATGCACCTAAAAATTCTGGATATTTATGATTTGGAAACTTACTATTGTAAAAATACGTTGCGGTTAGAAAAATAACGAGGAATAAAGATGAAAATAGTAAAACTTCTTTGGACCTTAGCGCTATACTTATAACTTCAAATAAAGATCCATCTTCTTTCTGCAAGTTGGATTCCTCCTTTCATTTCCTGCTACTTTATATGTTTAGTTTATGTTACTTAATTATATTTTATAACATAATTAAGTAACGTATCAATGTTTTTCGTTATTTTTTCTGAAAATAACAAAAATACCGAGCACCCTACGCTCGGTATTTTTGTTATTAGTCCTCTTTCGGAAGAACAATTCCTTTATACAATTGAACTGTAATGAAGTAATAAATCGCATAAATAACTACGAAAATTACAATTGGTACCCAAATACGGAAGTACGGATCAAGTAAAATAAATCCGAAAATATTCATACCAACTAATACGTGAGCAATACCGACAATTGCCGGGAATAAGAATACTAAGAATAACTCTTTATAAATAGATTTTGTTAATAATTCACGGCGCACCCCGATTTTACGAAGCATTTGATAACGCGTAATATCTTTTGATGCACCAGACAGAATTTTAAACATTAAGCAACTTGCCATCATCGCTAAGAAAGCAATGCCAAGGAAGAAGCCCATAAACACTGTTCCACTCGCAAAACCGTAGAACATGTCGTAAGCTTGATATTTACTGTTCATTCTTTCAGCCGTTACATTTTTATATTTATCTAGCTGCAACTCGTCAAGTTTTTTCCATTCTTTTGTATATGTTAAGAAATCATCTACTTTTCCGATAAATGCTATACCTTCTTTACCATTTATCCCATCGTACATTTTTTGGTCTACAATTTTAATCGCATGATCTTCGTATATATAATATGGATGGATTGTACTAAAAGCATCAACCCATTCTTTTGGAAGTTCTTTAGCGTTCGCATCTGTTTCATTCATGTCTCTAGAAACTGCACCTACTGGTAGTTCCTCTGAAGCTTTCTTCGTATTCACTAAATCTTTCATCGATTTCATGTTTGCCATATCTTTTACTAAAGGACGATTTTTCTCTAAATCCTCTTTTATATAGTAAACGTATTTATCATCTACTTTGTAACGATATTCGTTTTTCTCTTTAAATGTAATACCGTCTAAAATTTTCTTTTCTTCAGCTGTTGGGTTATGAACTACTGAATCATATATTACTAAACCATCTACCATTTTTATAACATTATTTTTAAACGCCATACCACCTGAAATTGCACCCGCTCCAAGAGCAACTAACATTGCTACTGTCGCAAGCACTTTCGTTAAACTATTAATACGGAAGTTTAATTGTGCAAAAGTAAAAGCGTTAAGCCCTTTTTCGCTTCGTTTTTTATTACTTTTTAACTTTTTAATAATAACAGGAAGAAGCGATCCAAATAGCATATAAGTACCAGCTGTTGTTGTAATTAATGCAATAATGATTCCCATTTCTCTTAGTTTTTCCATATAAATCATTGATGCATAGCCAATACCTAATAAAATAACCGCAAGGAATGCAACTAAACCTGTCATTTTCCCTTTTACCGCAACACGTTCTGTTTGTGCATCTGCATGTACAAGTTGTAATACAGAAATACGAGATAATTTAATACTATTCATAATTGCTGATAATACAAATAGTGCAAAGAAGAAGATGCAAGTAACAGTCATAGATGGTAAATAAAATGCTTTATAGCCTTCACCAGCAAATTCTAATTGTTTCATTAATAACTGTCCGATACCTTCTGCAAGTCCTACACCAACTATAATACCAATCGCAAGAGACGCAGCACCTAATACGATTGTTTCAATAAACATAAGTAATGTAACTTTATGTTTTTTTGCTCCTAACATCATATACATACCAAACTCTTTTTGACGAAGAGATAGTAAGAAAGAGTTCGCATACAAAATATAGAAGAACGTTATAATAGCTAGTAAAAATGAACCTGCTTGGAATACAAATCCAATTTGACCAATAGTAGAATTTTCCTTAAGGAAGGCCTCGTTTAACGCTAACGTTTGGAACATATAAAAAATTGAAATCGACATGACAAGACCAACCAGTAAGACGATATAATCTTTCAGCTTACTTTTTAGTCCTGACATGGAAAGTTTGAATAACATGCCAAAGTCTCCTTTCCTACGCTTTTTGTGTGCCTAAGTCTGCAAGCACATCTAAAATTTCTTTATAAAACTCTTCACGTGTACCACCACGGTGAATTTCTTTATATAGCTCACCATCTTGAATGAATAAAATACGCTGACAGTAACTTGCACTATACGGATCATGTGTAACCATCATAATAGATACACCTTGATCTTCATTTAAGTTTGTCATCGCATCAAGTAAACTCGCTGCATTTTTAGAATCAAGCGCTCCTGTTGGCTCGTCCCCTAAAATAATTGCTGGCTCATGTACTAAAGCGCGCGCTGCTGCCGAACGTTGCTTTTGTCCACCAGATACTTCAGATGGATACTTTTGAAGTATTTCTGTGATTCCTAACATATCTGCTACTTTTTCTACTTTCGGTCCAATGTTACGTGATGAAACACCTTGAAGTGAAAGTGGAAGTGCAATGTTTTCGTAAATAGATAAGTTCTCTAATAAGTTAAAGTCTTGGAAGATGAATCCTAACTTTTGTGAACGGAAATCTGAAAGCTCACCTTGCTTCATTTTTGTAATATCCGTACCCGCAATTTCAACAACGCCGCCTGTTGCTTTATCTAACGTTGAAATTACATTTAATAATGTCGTTTTACCAGAACCAGATGGTCCCATAATTCCTACAAACTCACCCTCTTGAATTGAGAATGATACACCTTTTAACGCGTGTGATTGGTTCTCACCTTTTTTACCGTACACTTTTTGAACGTTTTTCACGTCTACAACTGGTTTCGTCATATATATCCTCCTATGCTTGTTTTTCCATTACCTATTTTGCGCTTTTTGGAGGGGAACTGCTATTTGTTAACATTACATTTACCTTACACTTTTGTAATATAAAAAGGCTGAGCATGTAAGGTTGACTTTTTTCCTTTAAATACAAATTCGTTCACTTTTTGAAATGGTACATCCGTAAATGAAATTATATTGACTTACCGACAAAAGCTGAAAATAAAAGTAGGCTGTTCCACAAAAGGAACAGCCTACTTCTCTCTTTATTTCTTTAAAGGTGTTACCGTCCAGTACGTAATAACACGCCAAATCCATTCTAGTGGACCCATCTTAAAGATTTTCATCCAAATCACACTAAACACAATTTGAATTGCGTAAATTGCAATACATACATATAACGTCTGCATGTACGTTAAGTTTCCCGCAAAGTTAAATGCACTTCCTGCAATTAAAATCATTGCAGTTTGTCCGATATAATTTGTTAACGCCATACGACCATAGTATTTGAGTGGTGCTAACAATGTTTGAACTGTTTTTAATTGAAGTAATAAAATTAATGCTCCCACATAGAAAGCTGAAATGACTGGTCCAACTGTAACACCAATTTTTAAAAATCGGCCTGCAGCATCCATTGTTCCGTCCTCATTCATAAGTATCATATTTACAAATGGCTCAGCAGGTACGTGCCCGTATTGATACCATACAGCTACGACACTTAAAACAAACATAATACCTGTAAAAATAGCGACTTTCTTTATGTTTTGCGTGAGATTTTCAAATACACGATATTGGCCTGCAGCAAGACCTAATAAAATTAAGCCGAGTGGTAATAGTTCTTTAATCCCCATTACACTAAAAGCAATTGTTAAAATAAGGCCAATAACTAAGTTCACTTGTTTTTTCGCTTTATAAAATGGTAAAACGATTAACCCGCAAATTGCATATAACGTTAATGCCTCTCCTGGCTGAAACATGTAATGAATCAAACCGAAAATAAATAGTGCAACTACTCGGCGTAGAAATAGAACATATCCATTCTTCCCTTTCGCAATTGCTCTCGTTATAAAGATATAGAATCCTACTCCAAATAAGAATGAGAAGATTGAGAAGAAACGACTTTCTACAAATAAGTATAGAAACCTTTGATAACTTGCATCCACTGTATTAGGGTCTGGAATTTTAATATTAAGTAGTGCAAGAATATTTACTAAAATAATCCCCAGTAGTGCGAAACCACGAATGTAATCTAACTCATCAATTCGTTTGTTTGTAATATTGTTCCCCATAAAGCAACTCCTTGTATAAAATTTAATCCTTCCTTACTCTACTGGAAAAGGACAATCGTAACTATCGGTTAACCTTACAGGAATCTTACATTATTGTAATATAATAAAATAAAACCAGGTCATATTGCGACCTGGTCTACTCTGATTGCTTCGATCTTTGAGGTTGTCCTTTTTTACTGTTGCGCTGTTTCACTTGCACAACTGGATCAAGCTCATTCGAAAACTCAGCGTTATGTCCATTTTGTGTTTTTTGCTCTGGGTTATTTTGATCTGAACGTTTCGCCATTACATTCACTCCTTATTAGTGCGGTGTAATAATCATTTGATGTTGCAATTGGCGAATTGCCATACGTGCTCTATTTAACTGCTCACGTTGCTCATCATTCGCATGTTGTTGCATCGTTTGTAAATCGTTATATGCTTGTTCTAATTGTAACTGTGCATCTGAATACTCCATCGTATTGTAATGCTCTTGTCTCATACCAAGATCTAATTGCTCTTTCGCATATTCCACCGCTTGTTCCGCCTGTGTAATATACGATTCAAGTGATTGACGCTCTGCCATAATTGTCCCTCCTTGCTTCAATTCCCCTTTAGTGTGTCCCTTCCATCTGAACCTTATGAGTATGTTATAATGGATTTTATTTGTTTCATTTTGACTCGTCTTAGGAGGGAAAGTAATGAAGGTTCAAAACCCTTTTCCATATACAAACGACAATAAACGTTATCATACATGGAATTACCATTTACGAAATGAATTTGGTGAAAAAATCTTTAAAGTTTCATTAGATGCTGGCTTCGATTGCCCGAACCGTGACGGTACAGTTGCTTATGGTGGCTGTACATTTTGCAGTGCCGCTGGATCTGGTGACTTCGCTGGCGATCGCCGCGATGATGTTATAACGCAATATCATGAAATGAAAGAAAAAATGCACGCAAAGTGGAAAGACGGAAAATGTATCGCTTATTTCCAGGCGTACACAAATACACATGCTCCACTTGAAGTGTTAAAAGAAAAATTTGAACCGCTTCTAACAGAAAAAGACGTTGTCGGTCTTTCTATCGCAACTCGTCCAGATTGTTTACCGGACGATGTCGTTGCATATTTAGCGGACTTAAATAAACGCACTTATCTTTGGGTTGAGCTTGGACTACAAACTGTCCATGAACGTACTGCCAATCTTATTAACCGCGCCCACGATTATCCGTCTTACGTTGCAGGTGTAAATAAATTACGTAAGCACGGCATTAGAGTTTGCTCTCATATTATTAACGGTCTTCCACTTGAAGATTACGACATGATGATGGAAACAGCTCGTGAAGTAGCGAAGCTTGACGTACAAGGAATTAAAATTCATTTGCTTCATTTATTAAAAGGAACGCCAATGGTGAAGCAATATGAAAAAGGACAATTGGAGTTTCTTTCTCTTGAAGATTACGTAAGTCTCGTTGTTGACCAACTTGAAATGATTCCAGAAGACGTAATTGTGCACCGTATCACAGGTGACGGTCCACCTGATTTAATGATTGGCCCAATGTGGAGCTTAAATAAATGGGAAGTATTAAATTCCATCGATGCAGAATTTGTACGCCGCGGAAGCTGGCAAGGAAAATATGTAAATGAGGAGAAACAAAAATGAAATTAGAACGTGTATTACCGTTTGCTCGCTCGCTGCTGCAAACGGCTGTTAAAGAAGGCGATTACGCTGTAGATGCAACACTTGGAAATGGTCATGATGCTTGCTTCCTAGCTGAAATTGTTGGAGATAACGGAAAAGTATTTGGATTTGATATTCAAAAAGAAGCAATTGAAAGTTCTACTATCCGTCTAAAAGAAAAAAAACTTTTCGAACGTACTGTTTTAGTTCACGATAGTCACGATACACTTGTATCCGTATTACCAGAAGATGCAAAAGGAAAAGTAACAGGCGCAATCTTCAACTTAGGTTACCTTCCAGGCGGAGACAAACATATCGTTACAAAGCCGAACTCAACAATCTCGGCGATCGAACAATTATTAGAAATAATGGCACCTGAAGGTATCATCGTCCTTGTCATTTACCACGGACATCCAGAAGGACAAGTAGAACGCGACGCTGTACTTAAATTTGCAGAAGAACTCGACCAAAAACAAGCTCACGTTTTGCGATACGGCTTCATTAACCAGCAAAATAACCCGCCATTTATTGTGGCGATTGAGAAGCGATAAAGTGAAACTTTAATCAGTGGGGGCATTAACGGGGTAATTATATCAACGATTTTTCAATTATATCTATCATAACTCAGGATATATCAACGATTTTTTCGATATATCTATCATAACTTACAATATATCAACGATTTCTTGGATATATCGATTATTCGACAAAACATAACAAAAAAAGACGTGCACTCACTGCACGTCTTTTTGTTATCCTCCTATATAATGGATATATACAATGTTAAAGGAGACGAAAAAATGATTGGAATACTAGCAGGAATGGGGCCAAAATCAACTGGGCCATTCGTCGATACAGTTGTAGCAGAGTGCCAAACAATATACGGAGCAAAACATGATATAGACTTTCCTCATATGATGATTTATTCTTGCCCAACACCGTTTTACATGGATCGTCCTATCGATCACGAAGCGATGAAAAAAGCGATTATTGAAGGAGCACAAAAACTCGAAAGTGCTGGTGTAGACTTTATTGCTATGCCTTGCAATACAGCGCATCTTTATTTTGAAGAATTACAGCATTCTCTTTCTATTCCAATTTTGAATATAGTCGATGAGACGTTACGAGCAATTCCTGAAACTGTAAAAAGAGTCGCTCTTCTCGCAACAGAAGCGACTGTTCAAGCTGGAATTTACCAAGACGGGATTGCAAAACGTAATATAGAATACCTCCATAATGAAAAATGGCAGGAGATGATTAATCAAATTATTACTTGTATTAAAAGCGGAGAAGTTGAAGAAGCCCGCAAATTATGGAGCGCGCTCGTTTTACAATTAAAAGATGAAATAGATACTGCTATTATCGCATGTACTGATTTGAATGTTGTGGCGAGTGAGGATTTTGTGGATTCTGCTCAATGTCTTGCTGAGGCGGTTGTTTGGATGTATCTATCAAATACTAAAAGATCTTCATAAACATAGAAAACAGCCCTTTTAAAATGTGTTTTTTGTTTGCTAAAAACCCCCAAAACTTTTAACTTTCTTCACAATTCTTTCAAAGTATCCACACTTAATCTCGCTATATTAAATAAGTAGTTATTCATATAGGGAAGGTTAGGGGAACTGAAAGTATGAAAGTAAATCGTTCGCTTCATTACATTTTTTGGCGTTGGCATTTTTATGCTGGTCTTTTTATTACGCCACTTCTTATTACTTTGTCACTGAGCGGAATTGGGTATTTATTTCGGGAAGAGGTTGAGGATTTCATCTATAAAGATTTGTATTTTGGGAAGAGCGCCCAAACAGAGTCTATTTCGATGTCTGATTCTATTTCCTTAACAGAGAAAAAATATCCACATTATAGCGTGGCGAAAATTAGTGAGTTTAATGGGGATTATAATACGAGGCTTACTATTGCGAATGAATATACTGGGCAACAAAAATATGTGTATTTAGACAGCAATAATCAAATTGTTGGGGATCAAAATGCAAGTGAAACGTTTGCCAATATCATGAGGGAATTACATAGTTCTCTTTTAGTTGGTGGCACTGTCGTCAACTATACTGTAGAACTTGCGGCATGCTGGACAATCTTTTTAATCGTAACCGGATTGTACATGAGTATACGCCAATTCAAAAACACACCATCATCCAATAAGCGAGAAAAAGCAAAAAGACGTCATTCTATTATCGGTATTATATTTACAATTCCTCTCTTTCTGCTAGTCGCATCTGGATTGCCGTGGTCAGGATTTATGGGCAACCAAATTTATACAATCGCAGCGTCGAATGAATCGATCGGATATCCCAAATTGTATATGGCACCACCTGAATCGAAGGTAAAAGAATTGCCGTGGGCAACAAGAAAAGAAGCTCCGCCTGAATCGAATTCAAATGAACCGAAAGCAATTTCTGTCGATGAATTACAAAAAGAAATTGAAATAAAAAAGCCATATGTTATCTCACTACCAGCTGATCCGAAAGGTGTATTCACTGTTTCGAAATCGAGCGGTTCTGGTATTACAGGTATGCATGTTGCACCAAATGAAGAGATAACAGCTTACTTTGATCAATATAGCGGGGAACTCATTTCAAAAACGGACTATCGTGATTATGGATTACTTGCACAATGGTTCACTTACGGCATCCCGCTTCACGAAGGACATTTATTCGGATGGCCAAATAAAATATTATGCTTACTAACGACATTTTCTTTATTACTTCTCATTTATTACGGAATAAAAATGTGGTTAGCAAGAAAGCCGAAAGGAAAATTAGCAGCACCGCCAAAGCAAAGAGATAAGAAAAGCGTACTCGTTTTCTTTATCATGATGGTTATACTAGGCGCTGTCATGCCTTTATTCGGACTGTCTGTTTTAGTTATTTTTGCGATTGAACTTCTTATATATGTATTTTCAAAAATACGATTATAATGAAAAGAAAACCACTCATATAGAGTGGTTTTCTTCATCACTGCGCCATTTTCTTTCGGTACAACTTCCCGTTCCAATAGAAGAATCGTGAAGTAAGCCCTCCGTATTTTACAATGCGCCGTGCCATTTTGTGCATATTCTTTTGTGCTGATACTTTTTGATCTGATAAATAAATACCAAGTAACCCTCGGCTAATAAGACGATGAAACTTCGCATGAGGCAAATCACCAATGCTGTTCTCTGCTTCTTCTACAAAATGTTTCATGCGATCTAATATAGCTTGCTCGTTTTCGTAATAACTACAGAAATTCAAATCTCCGCCTATACGGTCTTCTTCTTGATCGATAAAATAATCAAGTAAAATATGGAGTCCTTGTACGTAAGGGAAGTACCCTTGTCTAATTTTCGCAATATCTTCATCATGTAATTCATCATGAAATGCATATGCTACAAGACAGAAGATTCCAAGCGTAGAACCGGCACATGCTGAAAATTCAAACCAGCTCATCTCGGGTAAGTTTTCTTTATGTGCTTCAAACCATGTCTTTAAACGTGGCTCTCTTTCTTCTAACTTCACGTGTTTATGAATTTGTAAATCACAATAATAACAAGCTAGTTCATGAAGAACAGGAGCAATTTTGTCATAGTGCTTCGTTTTCTTTAAAACATCTTGGCACGTTTCAACAAGTTCATCTAAATAACCACCATCATCTTGATCATCACGATAACGATAATAATTACCGCCACCTTCTACTTCAGGTGATAATGCCATTAACATGGATTCATGCAGCGCGGCAAAATCGTTCGGATCAAGTGATGTACTGCGATCACATAAATTATCTAAATAGTCGCTAATCGTTTGATACGCTACGATAAAACGAATACATTCCTCTCGGTGTTCATTTGCTAATAGCGCTAAAATGCCACCGCCCTCGCAATGAAACGTTTTATGCTCAATACTTGCGATTGCCTGACTATGAAGCTCATCATTCGGAATATGGTAGGCACGCTCTTTCCACATCGCTAGCTCATGGTGTACAACCGGAAACACATCACGGTATACTTTCGCCATGAGCGTTATGGGATTACTCGGTACGTTCACTTCTTCCTTCATCTCCTCTATTCATTGTACAAATAATTTACTTATTTGTTTCTATTATGTTATTGATACGTATTTCAGTAAATGACTGAATATAATTCAAAATTTCATCACGCTCATACTCATTTAATAATTCATGATAACAATTAGGCCATTCTTTATATGCCTTATCACTTATTTTAACATTATCAAACCATATGCGGACACGTGTTTTATCTACAAGTTTATCCTCACATGCTTGCATTAGCAAGAGCGGAACATCTGGAAAATCGTTTATTTTCTTATGGGCCATTTCAATAGACTTAATTAATTCACTATACCAACGTACTGATACTTTGCGCAAGAACAACGAATCATTCTCCATCGCATCTCTCACTTCATGATTACGTGTCGACATTTCCACTGTAAGATTCGTTGCAAATTGCAATTTTGGTGCAACAACATTTAATATTTTTGAAGCCGCTCGAAGCGGAGCAGCAGGTGCAGCTAATACGCCTAAACATGGCGAACTTAAAATGATACCATCTATATCTTCTCTCTTCGTTTCTTGCATCATACGAATCACGATAAGACCGCCCATACTATGACCGAATAGAAAAATAGGTACCCGGTATTTTCTAGCTTCTTTCACCCATAATTTAACTTCTTCTATGTATTCATCAAATGAATCAATATGTCCTCTATTTCTCGAAGTCGTTCCATGTGACGGAAGGTCTCCCATCACGACGTGGTAGCCGATATGATTCCACATTTCCGCGACCGCTTCGTAGCGTCCGTGATATTCCATTGCGCCGTGTACAATAACGACTACAGCTTTCGCTTCCTCCGCTTCATAATTCCACATACAGACCTCCTCCATTTCACTCTTTTTCATAATTTGATACACTAAAACTAGTCTCTAGGAAAGGAAGGCTTTACATGATATATCCTTATAAAGAAAAAAACCCAAAAATTTCGAGTAGTGCTTTTATCGCTGACTATGTTACGATTACAGGCGATGTTTCCATTGGTGAAGAAGCAAGTATTTGGTTTAATACAGTCATCCGAGGTGACGTATCACCGACTATAATTGGAGACCGGGTAAATGTACAAGATCAATGTACACTCCACCAAAGCCCTCAGTATCCTCTTATTTTAGAAGATGACGTTACAGTTGGACATCAAGTCATTTTACATAGCTGTCACATTAAAAAAGATGCTTTAATTGGAATGGGATCTATTATATTAGATGGTGCTGAAATTGGTGAAGGAGCCTTTATCGGTGCCGGGAGTCTCGTTTCACAAGGGAAGAAAATTCCACCAAATACGTTAGCGTTCGGTCGCCCAGCGAAAGTCATTCGTGAATTAACAGAAGAAGACCGTAAAGACATGGAACGAATTCGCACACAATACGTTGAAAAAGGTCAATACTATAAATCATTACAAAAATAATTTTCCTGCTGCCATAAGATTGGCAGCTTTTTTCATCCCGATTGGTGAAGGCTAATAATCAGTGGTGGATGAACAGAATCCCCACTGATTAAAGTTTCACTTTATAAAAACTAACTTTTTCTTTACAAAACATTATTATTCCCTCAACAAAATCTTATTAAAATAGAAGCAAATATCTCCATATATATGTAGATGAGGGAGGAGAATCTTCATGAAGGTCAGTGGATTATATAAAATAGAATGTTACATTTTCAAAGGAATTAATCGCTACTTTGATCAAAAAACATTAAATATCTTTTTCAGCAATATTACTCATATTGGTGGTGCCACTTTCTCCATTGCACTCACACTTTTCTTTTTAATTTTCGCAAAAGGGACTTTGCATCAAGCTGCAATTGCAACTGCTATTTCTTTAGCAATTAGCCATATTCCTGTGCAAATATTAAAAAGATATTATCCACGAAAACGTCCTTATTTAACAATTCAGGATGCAAAATATCCAGTCCATCCATTAAAAGACCACTCTTTCCCGTCTGGTCATACAACGGCTGTTTTCTCTGTGTTCATTCCATTTATTTGCTATAATCCAAGCTTACTTGTTTTTCTATTACCGTTAGCATTATGCGTCGGGATTTCTCGCATTTATTTAGGGCTTCACTATCCGTCAGACGTATTCGTCGGTATGTGCCTCGGCACTTGCTCTGGCATCATCTCTTTTTATCAATGCATCCCACTCTTCACGTAAAGGAGCGATATGATGAGAGTCGCCATATTTACCGATACTTTTACACCACAAATCAATGGGGTTGCGAAAACATTAGAGCGATTAACACGTTACTTTCAAAAAGAAAATATCGCCTATTCTGTTTTCGCCCCTCAGCATACCGCTGAAGATAATTTCGTAGCAAATGTGAACAAAATGAGAAGTATCCCGTTAACAATATTATATCCAGAATGCCGCTTTTCTTTTCCTACTCCGCGCATTAAACGGGAACTTCTTACCTTTAAACCTGATATGATTCACATTGCTACACCTTTCAACATGGGACTTTGTGGATTGTATTATGCAAAAAAGTTAAACATTCCAGTTGTCGGTTCTTATCATACTGATTTCGATGCCTATTTACGCTATTACAAAATCGAATTCCTCTCTAATATGCTTTGGAACTATTTAAAATGGTTTCATAGTCATATGCAAAAGAATTTTGTTCCTTCCTCTGAAACATTACATCAACTAAAAAATAAAGGGTTTCAGTCCCTCTCTATTTGGGGACGTGGTGTAGATTGCACACTCTTTCATCCAGCTTATAATACAGACCTATTCCGAAAAAAATATAATATTACAGCGAAGTATGTCCTTTCCTATGTTGGACGGATTGCTCCTGAAAAAGATATTGATACGTTGCAAGACCTTATCGTTAAATCCGCGCATACTCGAAACGACATTCATTGGCTCATCGCCGGAGATGGTCCTCTAGCAGCAAACTTATGTGAAGCTGTCTCGAAAACAAATGTCACTTTTACTGGCTATTTACAAGGTGAAGATTTAGCTGAAGCATATGCTTGTTCTAACATAATGGTATTTCCATCAGCTACTGAAACGTTTGGAAATGTCGTACTCGAATCACTTGCATGTGGTACCCCTGTCATTGGTGCAAATAGTGGCGGAGTTAAAAATATTATTACAGATGGAAAAACGGGAGTTCTTTGTCCACCAAAAGATGCGGATGCATTTCTATCATCCATTTATTCTTTATTACAAAATAAAGAAAAACTTATACAGATGGGAATAGCAGCTTCGTCTTATGCGAAATCCAAAAGCTGGGATGAGATTTTTCGTGGCTTACTTAATCAATATGCAGAAGTCCTTCAGCACGCCACATCAGAATTACTCGCTTAAACACAAAAACTCCCTTCAAAAAAATGAAGGGAGTTTATTACACGAACACAAATTTTAGTTTAATAAATGATACATAAGGTTAAATATCACTTTATTTCTATATACATTATAACAAAAATAAACATAACTAAACAGACTTGTAATAAAAACCCATAAAAATTAATATATGGTTATACAGTATTTTTACTGTATAGTGATTTTAAGAATTCCCCTTAAAATCAGCTTACTCACATACCTTTATACAGCAATTGTTCCCCAATTCTGTATATCAAAAAACCTTTCATTCATTTGAAAGGTTTTTTTGAGCTTGCGCATATTCTTCTTTCGTATTTACATTTATAAACCATTCTGCATTTGCTTGTATATCTTCTCCGGCAACATATTTCACATTACATTGTAATAAAAGCTGCCCCATACTTCTTTTTTCTTCTTGAAGTAAAGTATAAATCTTTTCTTTCACACGGTTATGATACGCTGCAAGTAACGGTTGTTTTCTTCCATTAATAATAGGTACAACCGCATCATATTCATTGTTCGTTTGCTCTAATAAAATAGTAAACCACTCATGCGAAACATTTGGCGCATCGCAAGGCATAATAGCGTACCAATCTGCTTCTATATATTCCATTCCTGATACAATTCCAGCAAGTGGACCGTTTCCTTTATAGTGCGGAATATCTTCTATAACAGGAACTTGTACGAATTGCTCTACTCGCTCTTTTATATCAGAATGACTAATGACTACAACCTCTTGGAGCGTCCTTGTCATCACTTTCAAAATATGCTCAATAAACGTACTCCCTTGCCAGCTCGCTAACGCTTTCGGCTCACCAAACCTACTCGACATACCACCTGCTAATACAATTCCAGCCCACTTACTCATTGGCGATGCAGTTCGAATGTAATATGACCTAACTCCGGTAAAATCAACTTATTCATCGCAAGGCGAACTGCTCCGCTAGATCCTGGCATTGAAAAGACAACTTTTCGCCCAATTGTGCCACCAATCGCTCTACTTAACATTGCACTACTTCCGATATCTTCTAAATAACTAATCATGCGGAACAACTCACCAAATCCGACAATTTCTTTATCTAATAGCGCTGATACGGCTTCAATTGTGACATCACGTTTCGTAATACCTGTACCACCATTTGTTAATACAACATCAACATCTTCCTTATGATAACCAGCTAACACTGCTTGCTGAATACTTTCTTTATCATCTTTTACAATTGCATAAGAAGTCACTGTATGGCCTGCTTCTTTTAACAATTCATGTAATAGTTGTCCGCTCTTATCTGTCTCTTCCGTACGTGTATCGGAAATTGTTACAATCTTGCAACGCACTTCTTTTGGCGCTTGTTTTTTATGTTCATTGACACTCATTTTTCTTCTTCCTTTCTTAAAGACTTTTCTTCATTTTATCATACATACCTTTACACAATTATGTATGAAGACGATGATGCATCATGATACAATATAAGTATAGTAATCCACAAAAAGGAAAATGAAAAACATTCTTTCTTATCCCCCTAGACTTCACATCATTAGCTAACCTTTAACTTTTCTTATATTTTCTACATAGTAGAATTCAGTTTTTAAAATTGCACTACCAAATAAATCGGAGGTCTACCTATTATGGAACTATACAAAAAATTAACAACAACATTCATCCTCTTATTCGTTGCTTCCATCACTGTCGGTTTTTCTCTAAAAGGAGCAATTCCATACGCCACATTAGTAAGTATTATATTCGCAACGCTATTTTTACTAAGCAGTGCCTTTTGCGCGGGTAAAGCACGTCAAATGAAAGGTTGATTGCATATGTTACATAAGAAACGGACCATTTGTAAATCATGTGAAAAAGAAATACAAACATATGAAAAATCACGGATTCATATGCCATTTCCAGCAAGTGGTATGACTAATATGAAAAAATATATTGAGCTAGACGGAGAAGTGTATTGTAAATCATGCATTCAAATTGTAAGTAAAACGAAATAAAAAAAGCTTTGCGCTCACTGCGCAAAGCTTTTTTTCATATATTATAGACCAGCTTGCTCTTTTAAAGTAGCTGCTTTGTCTGTACGTTCCCATGAAAGATCTACATCAGTACGTCCAAAGTGACCGTAAGCTGCTGTTTGTTTGTAAATTGGGCGACGTAAGTCTAGCATTTTAATAATACCAGCTGGGCGAAGATCGAAGTTGTTACGAACTAGTTCTACTAGTACGTCTTCAGATACTTTACCAGTGCCAAATGTATCAACTGAAATTGATACTGGTTGTGCTACGCCAATTGCGTATGCAAGTTGTACTTCTGCTTTGTCAGCAAGACCAGCTGCTACGATATTTTTCGCAACATAACGAGCTGCATATGCTGCAGAACGGTCAACTTTCGTTGCATCTTTACCAGAGAATGCACCGCCACCGTGGCGAGCGTATCCACCGTAAGTATCAACGATGATTTTACGTCCTGTTAAACCAGCATCACCTTGTGGTCCACCAATTACGAAGCGGCCAGTTGGGTTAATGAAGAATTTCGTTTCTCCATCCATTAATTCTGCTGGAACTACAGCTTTAATTACATGCTCTTTTAAATCGCGATCGATTTCTTCCCATGTAACATCTGGATGATGCTGTGTAGAAATTACAATTGTATCTACACGTACAGGTTTACCATTTTCATCATACTCAATTGTAACTTGCGTTTTTCCATCCGGACGTAAGTATGATAATGTGTCATCTTTACGTACTTCAGTTAAACGGCGAGCTAATTTGTGAGCAAGCGAGATTGGAAGTGGCATTAATTCTTGTGTTTCATTACATGCAAAACCAAACATTAAACCTTGGTCTCCTGCACCAATTGCCTCAATCTCAGCGTCAGTCATTTGACCTTCGCGTGCTTCTAGCGCTTGGTCAACACCCATAGCGATGTCAGCAGATTGCTCATCGATAGATGTTAAAACTGCACAAGTTTCTGCATCGAATCCGTATTTTGCGCGTGTGTAACCAATGCCTTGAATTGTTTCACGAACGATTTTTGGAATGTCTACGTAAGTAGAAGTCGTAATTTCCCCCGCTACCAATACTAAACCAGTTGTTACAGTTGTTTCACAAGCTACACGTGCATTTGCGTCTTTTGATAAGATCGCATCTAAAATTGAATCAGAAATTTGGTCACAAATTTTATCTGGATGTCCTTCAGTTACAGACTCAGATGTGAACAGATGACGTTTTTTTGTCATGTGGTAAACCTCCCTACAGTAATTGTATATATTGTACGGAACTCATCCTTAATTTGCCACAAACTGCGACATACATTTATTCTCCCACACAAGCATACAGAAAAACCTTTCCTACTTAACATAGAGGAAAGGTTTAATTTGCTACTTGCATACTGCTTTTTGCCCTTTGCTCTTATCGTTCGAGACCATTAGCCTCGCACAGGTTTTAGCACCTATTCACATGTATTTACCACTACAAGTGAGGTTGCTGGGCTTCATCGGGCCTGTCCCTCCGCCAGCTCGGGATAAGAGAGTATCCGTCCCAACCTATACTAAAGAAATGATATTCATTTGTCAATTAATATTCACATTTTCCTGAAAGTTTTTCTCAATACGCCTGGAATGAAATATTAATAAGGAAATAATACATTCACACAAACAAAAATAAATAAATAGTATACATTATTTATATAATTGTGTTATACTCTTGATGGGGATTACGAGAAATATTTCATTAAATGAAAAGGATGGTATATAAATATGAGTACTGTGAATGTCCAAATCGGTTTACATGAATTATTGAACGGAAGCAATGCACAGATTCAACTAAGTGTTCCGCAATTAGTGGAAAAAGTATTAATGCGAAATGAAGGGAAATTAACTTCTACTGGTGCAGTTTCTGCTTCAACAGGAAAATACACAGGACGTTCTCCTAAAGATAAATTTATTGTGAAAGAAGCATCGGTTGCTGACAAAATTGCTTGGGGAGCTGTGAACCAACCGATTTCTGAAGAACATTTTAATAAATTATATACTAAAGTTTTAGAATACTTAAAAGAAAAAGAAGAGTTATTCGTCTTCAAAGGATTTGCAGGCGCCGATCGCAACTATCGCCTACCAATTCAAGTTATTAACGAATATGCATGGCACAATCTATTTGTACATCAATTATTTATTCGTCCAACTGAAGAAGAATTAACAACTCATGAATCAGAGTTTACAATTGTTTCTGCACCGAACTTTAAAGCAGATCCAGTAATTGACGGTACAAACTCTGAAGCATTCATCATGGTTTCATTCGAAAAACGTATCGTACTAATTGGTGGTACAGAATACGCTGGAGAAATGAAAAAATCAATCTTCTCTATTATGAACTTCTTACTACCTGAACAAGATATTCTTTCTATGCATTGCTCTGCAAACGTAGGTGAAGAAGGTGACGTAGCACTATTCTTCGGTTTATCTGGAACAGGTAAAACAACTTTATCTGCTGATCCAAACCGTAAATTAATCGGTGATGATGAGCATGGTTGGTCTGATAACGGTGTATTCAATATTGAAGGCGGTTGCTATGCGAAATGTGTAAACCTTTCTCATGAGAAAGAACCACAAATCTTTGATGCAATCAAATTTGGATCTGTTTTAGAAAACGTTGTCATTAATGATCAAACACGCATCGCTGACTATAACGATACTACTTTAACAGAAAATACACGTGCTGCCTACCCTATGCATGCGATTGACAATATCGTGCTGCCAAGTGTTGCAGGACATCCAAATACAATCATTTTCTTAACTGCTGATGCATCTGGCGTATTGCCTCCAATCAGTAAGTTATCAAAAGAACAAGCTATGTATCATTTCTTAAGTGGTTACACTAGTAAACTAGCAGGAACAGAGCGCGGCGTTACATCTCCGCAAGCTACATTCTCAACTTGCTTCGGTTCACCATTCTTACCACTTGATGCATCTCGCTATGCTGAAATGCTTGGTGAAAAAATTGAGAAACACGATGCGAAAGTATTCTTAGTAAACACTGGCTGGACTGGTGGCGAATACGGTGTTGGTAAGCGTATGAACTTAGGTTACACTCGCGCAATGATTCAAGCGGCACTAAGCGGTGAACTTGCAAAAGCTGAAACTGCTAAACATGACATCTTCGGTCTTGAAGTACCTCTTCACGTACCAGGTGTACCTGACGAAGTATTAATGCCTGAACAAACTTGGGCTGATAAAGCTGCTTACAAAACAAAAGCAATTGAACTTGCAAACGAATTCAAAGAGAACTTCAAAAAGTTCGACAGCGTTTCTGAAGCTATTATTAACTTAGGCGGTCCAATCGCTTAAGTTAAAACTTTCTGTTGGAATAACCCTTTACTCATATGAATAAGTGTCGTGTAACCGAAAAGTTTCGCGTACTCACCGACAAAACCCAATGCGGCTTAACGGTTACACACACTTACATAAAAAAGAAGCTTACGTTTTTACGTAAGCTTCTTTCTATCTATTTTTTATACAAGTACGGAGCTAAAAAAGGCTCTAACCGCTTCTAACCATCGCCGGATTCTCTATTCCATCTAAAAAATTCCCAACCACAATCTACAATTCATATACTTAAATTTTCACACATATAAATCACAGATTCAAACACACAAACTTTTTTCCTACTTACTACATCCTTCTGGTCTCACACTGCCTGGAACTAAAAAAGGCTCTAACCGCTTCTAGCCACCGCTGGATCCTCTATCCCATCTAAAGAGCAGCTTTTATCTTTTTATCTCTTCGTTAATTCTTTCTCATCTTTCATGCTATAGTAGCCTAAATTAACAACAATTAAGAAATAACCGCCCATAATCCCTACTGCAAAAGCCCACATCACCATATGGTGCTCAATTTCGTACATAATAATAGCACCCAAAATAGCAGCGGCAAAACGGTTAAACATACCGAGCGTCGGTGCTTTCGTTTTCTTTACAATGCTATCTCCAAGCTTCTCAATTCGTCTCCCTAAAAGCCAAACACAATACATACTTACGATAAGTCCAATTCCTGCACCTAGAAAATGCGCTGAAAACGGCGTTAACATCCAGCCTAATAGCAGAATACCTAGTAAATAATACGATTGAATTTTAAACGATCTTAATGACATACTAATCATGCTGTACCCCTCTTCAGTAGTTTTAATCTATCCAACAAAAGCTGTATAACTCATTTCTTTCGAGTTCATACTACTTAAAATTCTCTTCACTCAAATTAAAAACAACATAAACCCAATGTTTATGTTGTTTAAATGTTTTCAGAAAATAATATTATACAAGATTTCGAACATCATATTCTTATAATTTGTGACGTTTTTCCAAACATTTTTCGTCCATTTATGAAAAAATTGATATCAATCTATGAACATACGGATATGATGTAATAAATACACAAATAAAGGGGGCGTCTAATGATTTATTTTTTAATGGCTCTCATTCATCTCATTGTCCCTGCACTTATTGGACTTTCGCTATATTGGTACACGAAAAATCATAGTATTTTCTACGCTGTCCTCGGTGTTCTCCTTCCAGGTATTATTCTTATCACACTCTTCCGTATTCCATTTTTAAACTTAATTCCACTTATTACTGCTATCTTATTTCTCGTCTTCTTACCAAAAATAAAAAAATAGGAAAGCAGATCATAAGTGATCTGTTTTCCTATTTTGATATAGGTTCCTGTACGGTAGTATGAACTTTTACTTTCTCCAATTTTACAAACCATAGACCAAAGAAAATGATTATCCCACCGATCATTTGTTGTAATGAAATAGATTCATTTGCCCATATAGCTGCAAATAAAACCGCTACAATCGGTGTAATATACATATATACCATCGTATGGGATGCCCCAATTTTTTGAACACCGATATACCACATTACTAAACCAAATACTGTTACAAAGAAAATAGAATATAGTAAAGCAAATAGTGTCATCCCTTTTGTAATGTGAAACGGCATGACAAATACATGTGGACCACTTAATAATAAAAGCGGAATTGCTCCAACTAATGCCGACCATGCAGTAACACGTAGTGCTGAATATTTTTTAATTAATGGCCCTGCTAAAACAGGATAAAGCCCCCAGCATATTGATGTAATCATTCCAATTCCATTCCCGTAAAAAGAACTAGCGAGTGAATGCCCCGCTACTAAAACTAATGCTGCACCCACAAAGGCAATCATAGAACCAATTAACTTCCGAGAAGAAAACTTTTCTTGTTTCAAAAAAACCGCAAATAAAGTTGTAAAAATAGGTGAAATAGAAATGAGTAAAGAGGCATTTGTAGCGGATGTATATTTAACAGTTTCCATAAATAACGTTTGATATAGTACAATACCTACAAAACTAACAACGATTAATCTTGGTATATCTTTTCGCTCCACATAAAGCGACTTTTCAATAAAGAATGTAAGCAATAACAGTAACGGTGCCGCTGCCATCATCCGAATAGCAGTAAACTCAATTGCTGTAAATTCTACAAGCCCATATTTTGCAATGGTATAGTTAATACCCCAAATCATAACGACACTTAAAATTAATAACTCAATTCCCCATCTTCTCATGCGTATCCCCTCCGCAAAGAAAATTATACAGAAAATTCAATCATGTGTACATTTCATTATGTGAAAAAATCTTTTTATTGTATCAAGAGCTTTACTTTGACACATGAAATTATATCGGCGATTTTTAAGTATATCGACTTATCAACAAAAAACGGCAATAATAACACCTTATGCAATGAAAAAGACGATTCCAAAAACATATTGGAACCGTCTTTTCTTTATTATACTCGAACATGTAACTTCATATTTGGATTATAAAACTGGCTCGGGCTTTTCAACTGAAAAGTTCCTCCACCTTCATGCCAATCAACCGTTAACTTATCATCCATAAATACAAGCTTTGTGCGATCGGCGATAAAGCTAAGTGTACTTGATTCAATATCTACATCACGCTCATCTTTTTCGACTACAGCTACTAAATCAATGATTCCGCTCATAACACAACCGCAACCTTCATTATCGTAAAATAACTTTATATATTTCGCTTCATTTGGAATCGTATCCATGATTTTTTTATATGCTGCTTCTGTTACAGTAACGTACATCTGTTAATGTTCATCCTCTCTTCTCGTATCATTCATATATTGTACCACTATTTTTCTAAAACTTTGTATACAGAAAATTAAGACTAATATACAATGTATGTGATAAAGGAGGTTCTATCACTGATGTCTCAACTAAAGCGATATCCTATTTTATTAGGCCTATTAGGTAGCTTTTTTATTTCTAGCGGAATGATATTACAACATATACTTCCCTATTCTCCTTCTATTGGTTGGATTCTAGGTTTTATTTGTTTCCTATCCGCTTCTTATTTTGCCATGAAAAACAAAAATAACTAATAGAGTAAGAATTAGTTTAAGGAGGATAACACAACATGCCAGCTTTAAAAGAAATAGAACAATCACTCAATCATATATTCCAAATCGAAAAATACGGAAAAGACATTGCCTTTAGTCGCTTTATCCCTGCTGTATATGATTCTATCCAATTTCCATGGCAACAATTTTTTGAAGCAACTTTTGTAGAGCTATTTAACGGTCTTATGATACGAGGGGCTGAAAATGTAAACAAAGTATTTTTATCTGTATTCCCTACAGATGACGTTCTTGAAGCTTTCATTTCACAATCGACACCCGGTGATTTACTCTTTATGCATCATCCACTTGTTATGGAGTGCGGTGATCCGCTTGGAAAATCAGGCCGTGGTTTTATTCCCATTCCAGAAAAATATTTGCAGGCGATAAAAGAAAAACAACTTTCTATATATACATGTCACGGACCAATGGATTTTCATCAAACGTATGGAACAAGCATTTCAATCGCAAAAGCACTCCAAGCCAGTGTAATTGATGGATTTGCTTACGGTGGTCCAGAAAGCGAGCCAGTCGGTCTCATTTGTGAAATAGATGAAACATCAACAGAAGCACTCCAAAAACGTCTAAAAAAACTCTTCCACATTCCTTACACAGACTTCGAAGGTAAACAACACGATTCCATTAAAAAAATTGCAATTATCGCTGGATGTGGCGATGTCGTATCTTTAATGAACGAAGCAGAAGAAAAAGGTGCTGAAGCATATATTGCAGGAGAAATCCATTGCCATATCGACAATGATTACGGTAGACATAAATACTCGCTCATTATGGATTATGTAAAAACAACGAATATGTCACTCATCGGTGTGTCGCACTCTGCCTCTGAATACTTAGTGAAAGAGACATTGATATATGATTGGTTTAAAGAGAACTTTCGTTTGGATATTACTTTAATTCCGCAGGAGAAATGGTGGTTATAAAAGGACACTTTAATTAGTGAAGATGGGTACACACATCAATTTATTTTTTACAGAATAAAAAAGGAGATCGCTCTCAAGTAAGTAATCTCCCTTTTTCGAATATTTTATCATTACATCGGCAACATTACCTTTACCGTCGTTCCAACTCCAACTTCACTTTCAAAGCTCATTTTACCGTTGTGGTCTTTAATAATTTTTTCTGTAACTACTAACCCTAAACCTGTGCCCGTTTCTTTCGTTGTGTAAAAAGCTTCATTTAACTTTGGAATTTTATCTTTTGGAATGCCGCACCCCTCATCTTTCACCTGAACGACGATTCCATCTTCTACGGTAACTTTAATCGTAATCGTCCCACCAACTGACATTGCTTCAATCCCATTTTTGATTAAATTAAAAAATACTTGTTTTAATCGTTTTTCGTCGCATGTAATTGACGGTATGTCTTTACTGTAAATACCTTGTATGTGCACCCCTTGTTCTAAAGCAGGCTTACCCATAACCCGAATAACATAAGCGATAATTTCTTGTATGTTATGAGTTTCTGATTCTAGCGATTTAGATTTCTCAAACCCACTAAGTTCTGTAGTAATTGTATGAATTCGTTCTACCTCTTGCTTCATAATATCGCTATAAATCTTATCCTCGGGATGCTTGTTCGCTTGTTTATTCACAAGTTTTTTTAAAGTTGCTAAAGGTCTTCTAATCTTATAGCCAATAACTGTTGCCATTTTTCCAACAGTTGCTAGCTTTTCTGTTTGTTTTATTTCTTTATCCATCATCTCAATCGTACGAATGTAAGACTGGAATCTCAAAAATATAATCCAACATATAATGGAGAATACGCTACATAATGCCATTGGGATTAAAACGAGAGAAGATTGAATAATGATTCCAATAAGAGCGTACCTTCCAACAATTATCCCTATAACTAACCAAAAATATTTTTTACTCACGAAGATTGGTGCAAATAAAATGAAAAATCCTTCTACTATATTTCCACCATCAAACTCAGCATCACTACCAGAATAAATCATAATATTATGGATAAAATCTAATATATTATAGCCAATTAAAATGATATACTTTACCGCAAATGGATTCTTCCATTTCATAAAATATATGCCGATGCAAAACAATATCACCATCCAAAAATAGAGCCATAAGCCTAAACCATCTTCGAATTTTCCTACTCCTTCTTGTTCTCCCCCTATTAAAGGTACGATAAATTCATAGGCAAGATCATATACAAAAAATATAATAAAAAATAAGCTTAAAAATACTTTGAGTGCCTTTATTTCTTCATTTTTAAATATATAGCCTTTATTCATATGGTAACTCCTAGCTTTTCTTCCACTTGGATTTCATAATTTCCAAACTTCATTGGAAGAATGATGTCTATTCTTGTTCCAATATCTCTTTCACTTACAATGCATAATTCACCAAGATGCTCGGCAACAATTCGATCCGCTACCGTAAGTCCTAGACCAATTTTATCTTGTTTCGTTGTATAAAAAGCCTCTGTCACACGGGCTAAATTTTCCTTCTTAATACCGTAACCACTATCGATTATACTTATCATCACATAATCTTTCCCTTTATTTTCTAATCGCAAATCTAAAATGCCACCTTGCTCCATTGCCTCCAGAGCATTATTTATGACATATAAAAAAACTCCTCTTATTTTTCGTTCATCACATTCAACTTCCACTGTTTTTTCTTCCACATTAGAAATAAGTTGAACATTTGATTCATTCATTTTTTCGCGAAGAGTTTTTACTGCTTGTAATACAATTTTTCCTACATCATGTTTCTCATAAATAGAAGGTTTACATGTAGCAACTTCCATTAACTCACTTATCATATTATTCATATTTTCTATTTCAAAGATCATTCGTTTATAAATAGGATCATCTTCATGCTTCTCTCGCTGTAATTGTGTAAATCCTTTTAACGAAGCAAGTGGATTTTTAATTTCATGCCCGACTGTCGCTGCCATTTTTCCGATCACTGCTAATTTTTGTGATTCACTAGCAATCTTAATACTTTCCTTTACAGCTGAAAGATATTGTAAAAATCGATTTAAAATGATGTATGCAGCTATTAATAAAAGTGTGTACATAATAAGAAACATAAACGCTTTTACTTCCTCTAATACAAATAAATAAATCACATATTTCCCTATAATCGTAGCAAGTAAAAACACAAAATACTTTTTATTTAAAAATATAGGTACAAAGAAAATGAGAATAATTTCTATTATATTTACCCCATCAAATGCCGCCTTATTATAAAGAATATACGAAAGTATATTAGCCATTTCTATCCCTATGTATGCAAATAAACATGTATATTTAACAAGGTTTGCTTTCTCTTTTTTTATTAAATATATATTCACGCCGAGTATTGCTGTTCCACAAATAACTTGCCATAGTATGTTATGTCCCTTATCCGTTAGTGATTTATTTTCTAATACGATTGCATAGAAAATTTGATATGCAGTAACAGTAACAAATAGCACCCATAAGAAAATTTTTGCATTCCTTTCTTCTTCTTTATATGATAGAAAACTTTCTTTCACTTTAACACCCCTTCAAAATAATATCTCGAAGAATACCATTTATTATAATAAATGATTTTCATAGACAAACAAAGATAAATCGAACATTTGAGGAAAATCATACCAACAGTATAATATCTTCAGACTATATGCAAGCATAAAAACTACAATCAATAATACGTATATTATGGGAGGTGTTTTATATGGACGGCAAAAAAAATAAAAAGACAGAACAGCTCCAATCCTTTACACCCGAAAATGAAGGAAAGGAGATGACAACAAATACAGGTGTTAAAATTTCAAATGATGAAAACTCTTTAACTGCCAGTGATCGTGGCCCTACCCTTCTGGAAGATTTTCTTATGCGAGAAAAACTTTCTCATTTTGATCGTGAACGAATTCCTGAAAGAGTCGTTCATGCACGAGGATTCGGAGCACATGGCATTTTTGAGTTATATGAATCTTTAGAAGAGCTAACAATGGCACACTTTCTACAAAACCCTTCAAAAACAACACCACTTTTCGTTCGTTTTTCTGAAGTAGCGGGATCAAAAGGAGCCAATGAAACGAATCGAGATGTTAGAGGATTCGCTGTTAAATTTTATACAGAAGAAGGGAATTTCGACTTAGTAGGAAATAACATACCAATTTTCTTCATTCAAGATGGTATTAAATTTCCTGATCTTATTCACGCCCTTAAACCAGAGCCACATAATGAAATTCCACAGGGCCAAACAGCACATGATACTTTTTGGGACTTCATCGCCAATAATCAAGAATCAGCTGCAATGATGATGTGGATTATGTCCGACCGTACAATTCCAAGAAGTTTTCGAATGATGCAAGGATTTGACGTTCATACATTTCGTTTCGTTAATAAAAATGGAAAGTCGCGATTCGTAAAATTCCACTGGAAGCCAAAGCACGGCGTTCATTCGTTAATTTGGGATAGAGCATACTAACACACATAAGGGGGATACTTCATGTTTGTTACGGTCGAGAAAGATGTTCATATTTTTGTGCAAGACGTTAATCCCGGTCCCGGTAGTAAAACTGTTTTTTTCGTCCATGGCTGGCCTTTAAATCATCAAATGTATCAATATCAACTCAATGTTTTACCGGAGCACGGCTTTCGCTGCATCGCCATGGATATACGCGGAAATGGGCAATCTGATAAGCCATGGACTGGTTACACGTATGACCGATTAGCTGATGATATTGCAATTGTTCTGGAAGCACTCCAAGTAGAAAATGCTACGTTAGTCGGTTTTTCAGTCGGCGGTGCTCTTTCTATTCGCTATATGTCTCGCTACAATGGGAGTCGTATTTCTAAGCTCGCATTAATTGATGCCGTCTCTCCTTCTTTCGTGAAAAATCAAGAGTCCCCTTACGGTGTACCAAAAAAACAAGCAGATACCCTCATTCATCAAATGTATGTAAATTTACCAAAATTTTTAAGTGATGTATCTTTATCATTTTTCAATAGAAACTTAGGAGCTGCAACCCTTGAATGGTTTTCTTATCTCGGTATGCAGTCCGCTTCCTATGCTCTCATCAAAATTTTGCAAGCAGCTGCAAACGAAGACGTAACGAAAGACTTAAGTAAAATTAACGTTCCAACAAAAATATTCCACGGCGTTCACGACCAACTGATCCCATACAAAAGCGCTGAACTCACGCAAAAACGGATTAAAAACGCTCAACTACATGCTCTTACAAATAGTGGTCACGGCTCTCCAATCGACCAAGCAGATGAATTAAATGCAGAACTTATAAAATTTTTAAATTCATAGTTTCCTTACAGCAAATTCTTTTTTATTAACTATCTTTTTTGTTTCCCCAATTAAACCGGCCCATTCGTAAGTAAGAATAACTACGATACGAATGATACATTCTGTTATCTTCCCATCTCTTTTTTTAATTTATCCCATCGAATATCATTACAACTTATTTTTCCGTTAATATAATTTATTTTTCAAAGAAAGTGAAAGTATATGCCCTATAGGTTATTTATTGAAGTGAATGAAGTTTTCACAAAATAAAATTCACACATTTCTCACAAATCAATCAATAAAACGATTACATTTTTGTTTATACTAAATGTACAAGTAATACTCCCTAAACCCAGCTTGTCTGGTTATCCCGTTAAATACTATGAAAAAAGGACTTGTATCCTATACAAGTCCTTTTTTGTTTCCCCTATTTAAAAAGTATATCTTTACTATACTGCTTTCCAGCGAGTAAATCATATTGAATCATTTTATATTGCTCTAACATTTCTTTTTGTTTCTTTGTTAAGTCTTTAATCTCTTCGCCATTTTTATCAACTTTTAATTCATCTCTAAGCACTGGGATTTCTTTATATAATCCCGATAAAAATTGATAAAATGGTGATTTATTTAATCCTGCGTAATCAAAAACAAGATTTGAGAAATACATTGGACTTACTAAACCTAAGTTGTCATTTGGTATATCAAAATTTGCATACATTAACAATGGTGTTTCTGCCATTGTTAATCTTTCACTTACAGTTTCTTCATTCTCTATATATCCAGCCTCTTTATAAATAGCCTTATTTGTCCCTAGTACTGGTAAATGATCTCCAAAAAAGACTAATAAAGTAGGTCTTTCTAATTCATTAAGCTGGTCTATTAAATATTTTAAAGCTTCATCGGAGCGCCTTACACCTTCCGTATATATTTCTAATTCTGCCTTCGATGCATCTTCTGTTAATCCATTAACTTCTATTTGATTTTCTTCAAATCGTCCCGGATTATACGGAAAATGATTTTGCATCGTTACCGCATGAATAAATGTAGGCTGTTTTCTCTTATTCAATTCATCTATTATTTCTTTACTCATAGACAAATCACTAACATTGTCCCCAGCTAATTCTTTATGCTTCATCGTATCTTCTGCATTAAAGTTATCAAATCCAAATACATTATATACAGTATCTCGTTTGTAAAATGAGCGATCAAAAGCATGAATTGCACTTGCATAGTATCCTTGTTTTTTCAATTCACTTGCAATAGATGGGATTTCTTTCTGACCTGTAACAGCTTGTTGATACGGTATAGAACCGGGCATTAACAAACTCATTGAATAACTCGTTAGCGCTTCAAATTCGGTATTCGCTGTATTCCCCCCAAATGTAGGAGCTATTGTTTGTCCACCTGGAAAATTCTCAATATAATGATGTAGATTCGGGACTGGATCTTCGCTAAATGAAAGATTCGTTAGTTTTGTAGGGTCCCAAAAAGCCTCGCTCATCAGAAATATAATATTCGGTTTCTCGGCTTTTTTTTGTTCACTCACATTAACACCATATTGTTTCTTTATGTCATTCGCAATTTGAAGCATATTTTCCTTTGAATATTTTTCTGGTTCCTGAATAACTGTCGTATCTAAGTTACTTAAAAATCCTAAAACCAAGCCATTTTGACCATAGTTCATATTTTGATTCCATAAAGGGAAGTATACCCCACCCTTTACAAATAACTTATTCACAAATGTATTAGGGTAATTACTAAACGCATACACCATAAACAGAGATGTACATATTAAAACAATTCGCATACCGATATGGATTTTTATAGATTTAATATGCTTTCGAATAGTAAAAACAACAAATGCAAATACAACTATACTAATGATTCCTATTAATATATTTTTCAAACTAAAATAATCCATAACCATTGGTATAACTGACTGCATATGCCCTATTTGTGTAAAGTCAGATGGATATAGCGGCTCTCCTCTGAACATACTCTTGAAGTAATTAACAATCCCTAAAATAATAAAAGAACAACTAGTTAACATTACACTTAGTAAAATTTTTCCAATTGAATTGTAAACTAAAATATACACCATATAAATGAGTAAAACGCTGAATAGGTACTGTGTATACTGCAAATAAATCCAGTTATTCACAAGCAAAAAATTCATATATTCTTGTATGAATATATAAATAAAAACTATTAAATGAGCTATTGGCAGCAATAAAATATGAACTCTTATAGCTGGTCTAAGTTTATTGATTATCCCTTTATTCAAATAATCAATAAAAAATAGTATGCTCCATAAAATTATAGTAATTATACTTAACGTGATTCCTTCATTAAAAAATAACTTCGTCTTCTCTAATTCGAAATAGCCTAATGTAATAACAAACAACGTTTCTAAAAAAACAGTCCATATTCCGCTAATAATGAAAGAAAGTAATGGGCTCTTTCTTTCTTGCTGAACAGAAAAATTATAACGAAATTCATTTCTTCTTTGTTGCTGAACTACAAAATCAAAACTCAACTTATTTCCCTCTTTTCTCTTCTTGTTTTCTTCTCTCTATTTCACCCCGCATCAGTAAAAAACATTATACTTATGATCTTTATATCTATTTTTATTATATATATATAACCTTAAATACCCCTTAAAAAATAACATTTTTTCGTACTTTTTACAACAAAACAGATTCTAAAAAGTACAAAAATACTGCATATACAAACTATATTACAAAAGGATTCTACCTTCAAAAAAAGTTAAAATTCACCGTTATTTTAGGAGATATAATCTATTTATTATGCAAATTAAAATACGAAGCAAAACCTGATCAAACTTGCAGGTTTTGCTTCGTATTTTGATTTCTATTTTTTATTCCTTACAAACTAAGAGGACAAATCATGATGCCTTTAAGAACGTGTTGAAACATCTACTATAAAAGAGAAACTATCCACATTCTCCATATAATACATACGATTACTATAAATACAAAATCAAAAAAATCTAATCTCGGACCTTTTTCCATATGCATATGTAGCCACATATGCATCCATTTCATTTTTGTATATTTTTGAATGTTTTTCTTTGCAAATCGGTAAATGAGCAATTGTATAATAAAAAATCCAACTACGAAAATGAACAATAAAATGAGAAAATCAACCACAAAATCCCTACCTATTTTTGCAGTGATTTTTCTACTATCTGATTTCTCAAAACCCACTCCTCAAACTGAGCACTTCCAAATTCCCAGCTTAAATCACGAGCATGTACAGAAAAAACGTAATGACCAGCATATTCGTCCATAAACCTTCCTAACTCTACATCCTCTTTCTGAATACCGTATACTCCAAAATTAAAATACACATCCCATACGTCTTCATTCTTCCTCTTATAAGCAATCGATTCCATATCACATTCTGTTCCGAAATAATCAAGATGTAAATGTACGCTATCATCATATTCGTACTTCATTTTATCACCCCTTATATTTGTACTTCTTTATCACTCAAAAAATTCCTGCTATCTATACTCACATATGGGCACTTACCTACATATCATGCTTGTAGAGTGACTTCTAGGAGGTGTTATATAGTGAAAAAATTAATAGCTGTTTTTTGCATCATGTTACTAACAGTTTTCACTTTTGCTGCTTGTAGTAGTAAAAAAGAAGGGCCAAAAGATCAAACTCAAAACATTCGCGTCGGCGAAGTTACCCATTCTCTTTTCTATGCACCGTTATATGTTGGGATTGAAAAAGGTTTTTTTAAAGATGAAGGACTAAATATTGACCTACAAACAACAGCTGGCGGAGATAAGACGATGACCGCCCTATTATCTGGTGGAATTGATATTGCTCTTGTCGGTTCTGAAACGTCTATTTACGTTCATCAACAAGGAGCAAAAGACCCTGTTATTAACTTCGCACAGCTTACACAAACAGATGGGACATTTTTAGTTTCACGTAAAAAGCTAGATTCTTTTAATTGGAATGACGTAAAAGGTGTTACGTTTTTAGGTCAGCGCAAAGGCGGCATGCCGCAAATGGTTGGAGAATACGTTTTAAAGAAAAATGGCATTGATCCTCACAAAGATACGAACTTAATTCAAAACATCGAGTTTGCTAATATTGCAAATGCCTACGCATCTGGTACTGGAGAATTTGTACAGCTCTTTGAACCGACTGCAAGTATATTCGAAAAAGAAGGTAAAGGTTATATCGTCGCTTCGTTCGGAAATGAATCTGGTACTGTTCCTTATACATCGTTCATGGCAAGAGAAAGTTTCTTAAAGAAAGATAAAACTGCTGCTGAAAAGTTCACACGTGCGCTCTATAAAGCGCAGCAATGGGTTGATACACATAGTCCCGAAGAGATCGCTAATGCCGTTTCTCCGTTATTTAAAGACACTTCAAAAGACATTACAGTAAAAGTAATTGAACGGTATAAAAAGCAACATTCTTATGCGACAAATCCGCTATTAGATGCGGAAGAATGGAAACAGCTCCAAACTATTATGAAAGACGCTGGTGAATTACAAAAAGAAGTCCCACATGAAGCGCTCGTCAATACGAAAATTGCCGAAAGCGTTATTAAGAAATAGAGGCGAAGTGTATGAGTTTTTTACAAATACGTAACGTTTCTCACTGCTTTTTCGCAAAAGAGAACGCCAAACTAATTCTCGAAGATATGAGTTTACAAGTGGAAGAAGGAGAATTTATTTCTATACTCGGTCCAAGTGGTTGCGGCAAAACGACGCTTCTCTCGATTATCGCTGGGCTACTTGATCCAATTGAAGGTATCGTATTTTTAGATGGTGAACCAATTACAACAAAAAGTCCATCTATGGGTTATATGCTCCAGCAAGATTACTTGTTTCCGTGGAAAACAATTGAAGAAAATATTATGCTTGGACTTCATATTCGAAAGATTTATGATGAACGAACGAAAGAACATACTTTAAAGCTTTTAAAACAAGTCGGTTTGCATGATGTAGAACAGCAATATCCTCGTGAATTGTCCGGTGGTATGCGTCAACGCGCTGCACTCGTTCGAACATTAGCGACTGATCCAAAAATTTTATTGTTAGATGAACCATTTTCCGCTCTCGATTATCAAACAAAGTTAAAACTAGAGGATCTCGTCTTCACATTATTACGTAACTTTAAAAAAACATCTTTACTCGTGACACATGATATTGAAGAAGCAATTGCGATGAGTGATCGTATTTATTTACTACAAGCGAATCCTGGGAAAATTGCAAAAACGTTCGTCGTCCCAGAAAGTATTCGCTCCTTATCACCGTTAGAATCGCGCCATCACTACGACTTTCCAGCCCTTTTCCAAGACATATGGAAGGAGCTGGAGCGCCTTGGATAATATAAAACAGCTACATGAACAATTTCGAAAGAAAGAACGCAGGCGTGCATGGATTGCTCGCTCGCTACAACTTTTACTGCTCATTCTTTTCTTTGCATTATGGGAAATAGCTAGCAAAAACGAATGGATTGATCCTTTACTCTTTAGCTCTCCGTCGAGTATTTGGGATCTCTTTCTTAGCAAGTGGATTGACGGTTCGCTTTGGATTCATATATGGACGACGCTACTTGAAACAGGAGTAGGCTTCATTCTTGGAACAGTACTCGGGGCTATTATTGCCACGTTCCTTTGGTGGATACCACTTTTAGCTCGCGTTCTTGATCCATATCTCGTCGTCCTAAATGCAATGCCCAAAGTCGCACTCGGCCCTATTATCATTGTAATCTTCGGTCCTAATATTTCATCGTCTATTGCAATGGGCGTAATCATTTCCATCATCATTACCATTCTCGTTATTTACAGCGCATTTCAAGAAGTCGATTCTAACTATATAAAAGTAATGGACACATTTGGCGCAAATAAATGGCAATGCTATAAGCAAGTTATACTCCCCTCATCGTTCCCTGCAATTATTTCAACGCTAAAAGTGAACGTTGGATTATCATGGGTCGGTGTTATTTTCGGTGAGCTTCTCGTTTCTAAACAAGGGCTTGGCTACTTAATTAGCTATGGATTCCAAGTCTTTAACTTCACACTCGTCTTACTGAGTGTGCTACTCACATGTGTTCTCGCAACACTGATGTATGTGTTTGTAGAAGCATTTGAAAAACTTCTAATCGGAAAACGAAAAAGAAGCTGACTCAAAACGATATGCTAGAGTCAGCTTCTTTCTTTTACCTTTTATCACACATTTTTGTTTCATTTGTAACATTTCCATCGGCAACCGTAACTGTATGGAAACAGTCTTTCACACGTACTGTAACGACATTATCTTTTCGATCTATTACATGATAATCGTTGAACTTTTTATTTAGTGCACTACGAATTTGCTCCCCTTCAAAAATCGGAAAACCGTGAGACATTACCCAGATGAGACCAGCAACAGCAAGAATCGTTTTCATACGTTTCATTACCTCCTCGAGAGTAAACTTATAGTCCCTACAACACGCGCATTATAATTGTGTCTAAATTGTGACATTTTTATACTAATTCTCTTTTATAGCACTAGTTCCTTCTTCTTTTTTAAAAAAGACAGAATTTTCAACTTTCTCAACATAAAAAACGTAAAGAACTAAAATTCTTCACGCTTTCTCTTGGCTAAAATATATCGGATACATAGCTCACATTCTTGTCCAATTGGTTACTCTATCGTTTTCGAAACATCATATAATCCAGCTAACACTTCCGCTCTCATTTTTACAAGCTCAGGGAACTGATAGAAAAACGCAATTTTTTTATATTTTAACTCCGTTCCTTCTTTCACCTTTTTTGAATCTTGTAAAATAAACGCTGTAAATGTATCTGCAATGTCTTCTGCTACATTTGTCGTCCCGTAAAGAGAAACAAACTCATTTTGTTTCTCTTTAAAAAATTCAATTTGAACTTCTTCGCTTTCTTCCACTTTCTTTTCTGTCCACTCCTGCTCAATTGGTTTCCAGAACAAATTGTGGAATTGATTTATATAAGAGCTCTCCTTCGCACATCCTTCTTGCAAGAAAAGAGATTTACATTTATTTTGGTATGATGAAATATCTTTTTCTTCTTCAAAAGCCTTTAAGTATTTTTCATTTACTGATATTTGTTTATGCCCGAGTGTTAATACGTGTGCTGTCTCATGTATTAATGTTTTCATCACTTGATCAATATTTACTGCAGAATCAAGCGTATCTAAACTAAGGGTCCAATCTTTCGGATACTCTACACTCGGCATAACGTGGGCGACAATTCCATCGTAACCATCTGTTACCATGTCAAACTCTTTTATGTCAGTGCGATACTTAGCTGGAATAAGAGTGCTATACATCTCCCATAATGATTGATGATACGCTTTATCTTGACGTTGTTTTAGTATCTCTTCTTTCGCTTCTTTATCTTCTGCGAACGCCTTATTCAATCGTTTCCGATCTAGTTTATCGAAATACGGATCTACAATTTCATCACCATCAATATAATAAGAAGCTAAAAAGAAATAATTTTCATCATCCTCTTTTTTCATTTCCGCTTCTTTCATATCATTACTTGAATTTCCTTCTAAAACATAATCCTCTAGTACTTCAAGTTCTGAAAGTCCATCTATTTTTTTATATACTTTTTGAAGCGTCTTATCACCTATTTGTGCACATTCTTCTGTCGTTTCGCACACATCTTTTTTCTCTCTTTTTGAAGTTTGCTCCGACATATCACATCCAGCTACTAAGCCCGTTGAAATCATAAAACACACTAACTTGCCATACAGTTTTTTCATACGCCCCTCCATTATTCCATTCTACAAAAATATCATAATCATTTTTTAACGAATATGCGATAATTAATTATAAAAACTGTATGGAGGTTTCCCATGATTCGAGCAGTCTTATTTGACTTAGATGGAACACTATTAGATCGTCGCCAATCTCTAGAGCAATTTATTCGTGATCAATATAATCGTTTCGCCTTTCATTTGATAAACATAGAAAAATTCGAGTATTGCTCTCGTTTTCTCGAGCTCGATAATAATGGTTACACGCGGAAAGATAAGGTATATTCCACTCTCCTTTGCGAATACAACATTACCACTTTAACGCCAGAGCAACTGTTGCACGACTACATTACAAACTTCCGACATCATTGTATTCCTTTCCCAGACATGCATGAACTACTTCAACAATTAAAACAGCGAAACATTAAAATTGGTATAATTACAAACGGCTTTACTGAATTTCAAATGAGCAACCTTCGAGCATTAAACATACATACGTATACAAATACAATTCTCGTTTCAGAAGCGGAAGGAATCAAAAAACCTCATCCTGAAATTTTCGAACGTGCTTTACAAAAGCTGAATGTAAAAGCCGAAGAATGTCTTTACGTTGGAGATCATCCAGAAAACGACGCGCTCGGTTCTGAACAAGTAGGAATTCTTGGCGTTTGGAAGAGAGATTTATTTTGGGGTGACTTCGAGCATTCACGTGTGATAGATGATTTATTAGATGTTCTTTCATTTTTAGAGGTAGAGATAAAAACAAGGTAATAGTAAATAAATTATATAAGCGATTTACCGCCAAAAAGAGGAGGCCGTTATTTAAAAACGCCTCCTCTTCCTTTATTGTTCATAAACTGTAAACTGCGGTTTACTCGGATGATCTTTTACTAGTGCATCATCTGGAAACTTTGAAACTTTTTGATACAGAGAAATGTCGCCAATACAACCTGCTGTTAGTAGAACCCCTAAAAATGAGATCGCTTGAACATTCATCGCTAATCCAATTGCAATTGGTAAAATTCCAGTAGGCAAAAATGGCAACATTAAAACTTTCTTCATTTGCTTTACTGTAATTTCTTTTTTAGAATGAGCGTATGCTACACCTAATTTCCAATTGACACCCCATGTTAGTTCACTCCACGGAACACCTCCGATATAGCGAAATCCTATTAAATGTATCGCTTCATGTATACAAACGAGAACAATCATTCCAATAATTAAAAGAAACATAACGGGCAATGTAATTTCAACTTGAAACCCGCCTGAAAAAAGCGCATGTAAAAAACTAATTCCAATCGCTAGAGCTAATATTATAAAAAATGAATAGATATTTAATTTAACCATCGAAACAGTAACAGTCGTTTCTTTTCTTTTATCCATCTTCTCCTCCTAAAATGTAAATACATCTTTACAAAATTGTATAATATACCCAAATTATGTAAAGATATATTTACATTCTCGAACAAAAAAAGAAACCGGCCATTTTACTTCGTAAAACAGCCGATTTCTTCTATATGTTTCATCGTACGCGCTAATACATCGTCGCGCATAATAAAGCTAAATTTTCTATCAGTTTTAATGTTATCAGGAATGTCTTTTAATAAAACAGACCCTTTCGTTTCTTCGTAATGCGTATGTTCTTCTACCGCACTAATTGTTGCAAAATAAATGTTTTTAATGATTATTTTGTCTTTTCCAGATACTTTATATTGTCCTAAGTAAGTTAAATCCGAAACTATGCCGCCGGTTTCTTCATGAACTTCTCGAACCGCCGCTTCTTCCGGTGTTTCCCCTAGTTCTACTTTACCACCTGGAAATTCAAGACCGCGACGTAAATGATGCGTTAATAACCATTGATCCCCGTACCGGCATACAACCCAAACATGCTTTGGCTCAGGAGAAAATGGATAACGTTCAAACGATAATTGTACAGTGTTGTGGTAATAATCTTTAAATTTGTACATGCCATTACTCCCCTATTGATGGTTACAAGTTTTTCCTACCACAAATTGTAGCATATTCTCGCTTTTCTGCATAATATTATCCAATTACAATCCATTGATTATTCCCATTTGTGCGACTAATTCTTTCGTCTCATGATTTCCTAATTCGTAAATCATTTTATATGCTTTTTGTAGTTGTTCATCATATCGATCATTATTTGAATCGTGATGATATTCAACAAATGGAACGTGAGACCGTACAAATGAACCTAAATCCTCTACATATGCTTGATCAAAGTACGCTCTTAACTCCGTAATTTCCTCATCATTTGCGTAAACTTCAAAATTGTACGTATCTGCCGTCTTCACTTGTGAAATTTGACCATTACCTATTGATATATAATATGTTTTTTTCTTCTCCATGTAACACCCTTCTTTCATCCTTTTAGTTTCTATTGTTTTCATCAATTACAAAATTATGTAAAATAAAGAAAAGGAGGGATTTCATGTTCAAAATATTAATTATCGGTATTATAATCGTCCTAGTCATACTAGTACTCTCCGTCATGACGATTAATAAAGGCTATGCATACAAACATTCCGTTGATAAACCAGAAGATAATCCTTATACAAAAAATAATAAGGAGGATTCATAATATGCTTCGTGTACTTCGCATTGCAATCGCACTCACTGTGATCATAATGTCGATAATCGGGCTCTATACAGGTCAAAATAACTTTCTACCACTTTCACAATTTTTATTAGGAGCTCTCATGTTCCTCATTGCAATGGAACAAATAAAAAAGAAGGATTCAGGAACAGGATTCATTTGTATTGTTGCCGGTGCTTTCATTTGGATTGTTCTTATCATTAGCTATATAAAATAAAGGGGATACATGTATGCTAAAAGGATTGCGAATTACTTTTTCACTTATTGCTTTATGTATAGCAATCTATAGTTTCTTTACTAGTAATAGAGAAATTATGCCTTATATGTTCATCTTTTTAGGGATGATGGCTTTCGTTATTAGTATAGAGGAAATCTTAAAACAGCAAAAAGGTGGTAGTATACTTGCTCTGTTAGCAGGAGCTGGTGCTTTATTTCTTGGCTTCTCAGAAATATTTCGATAAATAGTCTCTTTAAAGGAGGTATACAATGCTAACTGGATTACGCTATTTTTTCATGCTTCTCACATTCTCTCTTTGCACTTATTCTCTTGCTACCGACAACTTCACACTTCTCCCATACATGCAATTTGCTCTCAGTTGTTTCTTTATTCTTCTAGGAATTAATGAACTGAAATCCGGAAGAAAATCAATGGGCATCTCGCATTTTTTCGTTTCTAGTCTTATGCTCTTCATTGTAATATCGAATTACTTTCACTAAAGATAACATGTAATTTCCAATCACCTACTGACCATTACCTCTCACTAATTTGGATTTTTTAAACAGTTAATAAATTGGAGGATACTATGCTAACAAACCTTCGAATCTTACTATCTGCTATTGCTTTTATTCTTGCTTTTTTTAGTCTTTTTACACGAATTTCTATTCTTTTCTCTTATGTATTTATCCTTTTAAGCATCACATTTATTCTTTCGGGAGTTGCTGAAATACAACAAAAGCAAAAACCGAAAGCTATCTTTTGTTTTATAGTTGGGATAATCACTTTCTTCGTTGGGATTTCTGACATACTTCCATAAAAAAGAAGAGCTTGTGTGCTCTTCTTTAACTCACTACTTTCAATCCAATAATCGTCCCCATAATCCCAACGATACAAATAATCCGAAAAGCGTTTTTAGGTTCTTGAAAAAATAAAATACCGACAACTGCTGCCCCGAGCGTTCCGATTCCAGTCCAAACTGCATATGCGATCGATAACTGAATTTCTTGAAGCGCCATCGTTAAAAATTGAAAACTAATAATAAAACCACCTATTAAAATAATATTATTCGTCCAACTATTATTTTTTGCTACTTTCTTTATCCCAATTACACCGACAATTTCAAAGAGCCCAGCTATAATTAAATAGATCCATGCCACTTTATTTCACCTCTTCCTTATTCCCACTAAATTTCAATCCGATAATAAATAGTGCCAATAAGCAAACGAGGAAAATTTTGATGAGCGAAAATGGTTCTTTGAAATATAAAATATCTACCAATATCGTTCCAACTGTACCAATTCCAGTAAATACTGAATATGCCGTACCAATTGGAATTTTTTTAGTTGCTTCAATTAGTAGTTGAAAGCTCACTAAAATTGCAATGAGTGTCAAAATACTCATTGAATTTGTTTTTAATCCTGTCGCCCAATATATTTCAATTAAGCCCCCAAATACTAAATACATCCACGCCCTATTTATGCTAATCTCCTTTTTCTTTTTCACTTCTTCTTTTATCTCTTCTCTTGTTTCTTGTTTCGAAGAATTACGCTTCTTTTTCGGAAAAAGAATGTAAGACATCGCCCATATAAAATGAATAATAAGCACTGATGTCCAGACACTTGTAATCGTATTAATCGTTTCATTTTTATAAAATCCAATTTGTTTATTTAAAATCCACTCTTTCATATGAAGGAAATAGGAACCGCTTGGCAACTCTTGAGCTGGTACAAGCCCTACTATAAAAATAAATAGAAGCTGTGCAAAAATGAAAATCCCCAGATGCTTATAAAAATATTGCCTCTCCATCCGCGCATGCTTAATTCCATATAGCTTCTCTTTTCCCGTGCCCGTCATTTACCCTCCTCCTTTTTTAAATAACAATCCATCATCTTTTCTAAATAATTCATCGTTTCTAAATCAAGTCCGTATACTCTTGCAATCTCTCCCTCTTCAGGTTTAATTAAATCCCAATACTTATTTATTAATTGTTCATCTTCATGAAATACGTGCATTGAAAAGGCCACTACCCTTTCCGCTAATTTTTGAATTTCCGGTGAATCTACTGGTTCATTTATACGCTGACGAATTTCTCTTAATACTTGTAACCATTCTTTTGTTCTTTCATCGTTTTCTTCAAGTGTTGGTAAATCCTCTATAACCTTCTGTTCTTCCTCCGTAAAATATTTTTGTCGGAAATTTTCTCTCTGCTCAATTCCCTGTACTGATTTTATGAATAACATTAAATCTTCTGTTTTAAGCTCTCCAGTTAATTCAATGGAATGAAATGCTGTATATAATAGTTTTTCTAAGTCCTGTAATCTTTTTACTTCCGCTTGTATTGTTTGAATTTCATTTTGAATTGCACTTTTCCATCTTTCTTCTGAATTCCCCTTTTCCTCTTTTAACACTTTTTTTATTTCCGAAAGCTTAAAACCAAGCTTTTTAAACGTTGTTATTTGTTGCAATGTAATTACATCATCTTTTGAATAGTAACGATATCCTGACTCAGCAACGTACGACGGTTTTAATAATCCAATTTCCTCATAATATCTAAGTGTTCTCGTCGTTACATTTGTTTCTTTTGAAATTTCACCAATGCTATACTTATCCATCGTTTCCTCCTCACGCCTTATTTATCTTCACTATAAACTTTGACGTATACGTTAAAGTCAATACTCCATTCACACAAAAAACTCCTGTTTTTCAAACAGGAGCTCTCATTAATATATTCACCTACTGCCTTTCATTTCTTAAAAATGCTCATAAGTGAAACTCATTGTTTTTCTATAAAACCTGTACTTTTCTCTTTTACAAATAAAAAAACTGCCTTTTCACAGGCAGTTTTTCTTTATCCAAATACTTTTTCAAGTTCGTCTTTATCTTGGCTTAACCAGAAGTTCATTAAGCGTTGTGCTCCTTCTAAATCGTGAAGCTTCGCTTGGCCACATTGTGTTTCGTTTGCAGCTGGAATTTCTGTAATTTGAACCGCATCTTTTAATGTTAGTTCTAATAAATCAATGATTTCACGAACTGTTGGTGTTCCGCTTACAACAAGATAATATCCTGTTTGGCAGCCCATTGGTGAAATATCGATAATATCAAAATGCGGATAACGATCAATATATTTACGTAAATTAAATGCCAATAAATGCTCTAACGTATGAATAACATCTGGTTTCATTGCTTGTTTATTCGGTTGGCAAAAACGAATATCGAATTTATTTACAATACCGTCACTACCTACGTTATGAACTCCGCAATGTCTTACATAAGGTGCCTTTACAATCGTATGATCTAATTCAAAGCTTTCTACTGATGGCATACAACATCTCTCCCGCTTTTAATTTAATTCCGTTATATCCAATATGATATAACGGAAATGCACATTAGTAAAGTATTATGTACAGTCGTGCTATAATACTTTAAGAATATGCTGAAAAGGAGACCATTATGAAACAGATTTTCATTGGAATTATACGCTTTTATCAAAAATTTATTTCGCCGATGACACCGCCAACGTGCCGCTTTTATCCGACTTGTTCTCATTACGGATTAGAGGCGTTTCAAAAGCATGGTGCATTGAAAGGTTTTTGGCTTACTTGTAAGCGTATATTAAAATGTCACCCTTTCCACCCGGGAGGATTTGATCCTGTCCCAGATAAAAAGGATGACAAAGTAAATTCTTAATTGTCGTAACCATTCACAACTAAATCTAATTTTCCTGTATCAGGATCTATAACAAGACCGTGAACAGGTACTTCTTCTGGAAGTAATGGATGATTGCGAAGTATTGATACACTATGTTCTACACTTTCTTCAACACTAGAGAACCCTTGTAGGAATCTTTCTAAATCGATTCCAGAATAACGAAGTGTATCTAATTTCTCATCTGTTACACCGCGCTCTTTCATCTTCTCAATTGTACTGCTTGCTTGAATTTTTGCCATACCACAATCATGATGACCAACTACACAAACTTCATCGGCACCAAGTTCGTATACAGCAACTAAAATACTACGCATAATACTTCCGAATGGATGGGAAATAACAGCGCCTGCTACTTTAATAATTTTCACATCACCGTTACGCATATTCATCGCTTTCGGTAATAATTCAACAAGACGAGTATCCATACAAGAGATAATTACCATTTTTTTATTTGGAAATTTTCCTGTTTCATACTCTTCGTATTTTTTCTCTTCAACGAATTTTTCATTGTATTGTAAAATCTCTTCTAATGACTTCATAGTACAGAACCCTCTTTTCTCTCATTTACATTACATATGTAGTGTACCAAAATTTGAAAAACTCAAAAAGGATATTGCTTTATAGTAAAAATGAGATATTTTCAGATAACCGACATAATTCTTTCAAAATATACACACACCTTTGTAACAAGTCTCACATACTTTAAACGTATTTTCACTATAAACTGATTGTAGATAATGTAAAAAAGGAGTGAATATTTATTATGTCCGACGTTCTGTTACTAAGTCGTTTTCAATTTGCAATTACTATTTTTTATCACTTTTTATTTGTACCTTTAACAATCGGACTTGTTATTTTAGTAGCATGTATGGAAACTCAATACGCCCGCACATTGAATCCAACATACCGCAAAATGGCAAATTTCTGGGGTAAATTATTTACAATTAACTTCGTAATGGGGATTATAACCGGGATTACGATGGAATTCCAATTTGGAACAAACTGGTCTGAGTACTCCAAATATATGGGAGATATTTTCGGATCCCCTCTCGCAATCGAAGCACTCGTTGCCTTCTTCTTAGAATCTACGTTCATGGGAATATGGTTATTCGGTAAAGACAAAATTTCACCAAAGTTCCGTGCCTTCTGTATGTGGATGGTTGCACTTGGAACAAATATTTCCGCACTTTGGATTATTACAGCAAACGGCTTTATGCAAAATCCTGTTGGCTATGTAGTACGTAACGGCCGCGCTGAATTAAATGATTTCTGGGCACTTGTTACAAATCCATATGCTTGGAACATGTTCTTCCATACTGTAATTAGTTGTTATATCGTTGGTGCTTTCTTCGTTATGGCCATTAGTGCCTATCACTTGCTACGTAAAAATGAAGTGGAATTCTTCAAAAAATCATTTAAGTTTGGTTTAATGTTAGGCTTATTCGCCGCAACTATTACACCGTTTATGGGACATCAATCTGGTGTATCGGCAGCTAAATATCAACCTGCTAAAGGAGCTGCGATGGAAGCAGTTTGGGAAACTGGAAAAGGACAAGGTTTCTCAATCATTCAAATTCCTGATGTGAAAAATGAAAAGAACTTTGAACTACTTACAATTCCAAAACTCGGAAGTTTCTTCTATACAAACTCATTTGATGGAGAAATTGTTGGTTTAAAAGATATTCCGAAAGAAGATCGTCCAAACGTTAACCTCGTGTACTATAGCTTCCGCTTAATGGTCGCACTTGGCATGTTCTTTATGGCATTAACTTGGTTCGGTTTCTATTTAAACCGAAAAGGAAAACTAGAAAACTCAAAACGTTATTTAAAAATTACAATGTGGTCTGTCTTACTTCCGTACATTGCGATTAACGCTGGCTGGATTGTCGCTGAAGTAGGTCGTCAACCATGGACAGTTTATAAACTAATGCGTACAGCAGAATCTGTATCACCTATATCAGTTCCACAAATTTGGTTCTCATTAATTAGTTTAATATTGTTCTATACTTTACTTTTAATTGCAGACGTATACTTAATGCTAAAGTTCGCAAAAAAAGGACCTGCTGCATTAGAAGAGCCTGCTACTGAAGGAGGTACAGCTCATGTCTCATGATATGCTTGCAATCATCTGGTTCGGTTTATGGGGCGTAATTTGGACAGTTTACTTCATTCTTGATGGCTACGCACTCGGTAACGGAATGATTTTCCCATTCGTTGCGAAAGACCGACAAGAACGAAATCAATTACAAGAAGCAATTGGTCCATTTTGGGGTGGTAATGAAGTATGGTTAATTACAGCTGGTGGCGCAACATTTGCTGCCTTTCCAATCACATATGCAAATATGTTTAGTTACCTATACACACCACTATTTTTAGTATTACTTGCACTATTTGCTCGTGCTGCTGGACTTGAATTTATGCATAAAGATGATTCACCAATTTGGCAAAAAACTTGTAAATGGGCATTTACAAGTGGTAGTTTCCTAATCGCTTTTTTATTCGGTGTTACATTCGCTAACCTATATTACGGACTACAAATCGGAAAAAATGGCTATGAAGGAAATTTACTTAGCTTACTAAACCATTACGGTATTTTAGGTGGTCTGTTCTTCACTGCTATATTCGTCGTATCTGGTGCTCTTTGGGTTATGATTAAAACGACTGGTGAAGTATCCGATCGTGCTTATAAAATCGCAAGACCATTTTCAATGGCAGCTGCTATCATTTTAGCTATCTTCTATGTAGCAACTGCAAATCGCACAAACTTATTCCAAAACTTTACGGAATATCCGGTACTATTTATTCTTCCAGTACTTGCAATGTTAATGAGTGTACTCGCACTTATTATGGTGTACAAACATAAAATCGGCCTCGCCTTTACATTTGTTTGCTTAACAATCGCAATGTTTATGACAACTGGCTTTGCAGGTATGTTCCCAAGAATGTTACCTTCTCGCATTAACGACGCCTATAGTACAACGTTATACAACGCAGCTGGTAGCCAATTAAACTTAAAAATTATGTTCTTCGTTGCAATAGTTATGGTACCAATTGTTATTGGCTATCAACTTTGGAGCTACAGTATTTTTAAAAATAAAATCCATAAAGACTCTGCTAAAGGATATCACTAAGATAAAAAGACACTTCGTTTGAAGTGTCTTTTTTACGTATGATTTTCGATAAAGTGAAACTATAATCAGTGGGGATTTTGTTCATCCCCACTGATTATTAGCCCACACCAATCGGACATTTCCGGGCAGTTGATTCCCTACCTAAATACTCAGCACAAGCCGATCTGTGAGGTGGGAGTCTTACTGCCCGTAAATAGCAGGATAAGATGTTATACTTTCAATCTAACAACTATGATACAGAAGAATCACAAACAGCTCACAACTAAATTGTATCATAGGGCAAATTCATCATTTTATGCAATTTTACATATTGCACTATAAGGTAAATTGTATCTCTTGGTCATTTACATCATTATCCCTTACATCTGCTGTACTAATCCCGCTAAATGTTCTCACATTTAATCCAGTGTTCGATGATCCCGATCCATTATAAGCTTTCGTCTTTTCAATCGGTTGCACGTTATATTTATCCCCTAAATTAATCGTCCCATTGCAGTTTTCAATAATAACACCTTCAACAACTGCCGGCATATTGTCACCTACTTTCATTTCCTTACTTTCATTTTATGAAAATCGCCTATAAAAATAGCATGTTTCAATAAGAAAAAGCACTCAAAATGAGTGCTTTTTCTCTAAGCATGAATGGCAAGTTTGGAGACAGTTGACTTCTTCAAAATTTTATTAGGGGTAATATTTTGAAAAAGAAAGCCTTTCATATTTAACTTAACACCACTGGAATATATAGTAAATTGATAATGTTTATACGGAAGATTGCTAATGTTTAGTATAGATAGTTTCCACTATGTTAACAGTAAAAACTCATCTCCACTAAACAATAAAAAGTGCCCTCAAAGAAGACACTTTTCATAAACAGACACTATAAAACAGAATTATTTATCCCGCATTAACGGGCAGTAAGACCCCCACCTCAAAATTCAGCGAAAGAAAAAAAGTTAGGTGGGGGATCAACTGCCTGTAAATGCCCGATTGGTTCAACTAATAATCAGCTGGGGATGAATCCCCCACTGATTAAAGTTTCACTTTATTGTTATACGATTGTTAGATACAAAAAATTGAGGGAAATGCTTGTACAAAATTCTGCTTTATAAAGTCTGTCTACAACTTATATTTTAATCCTCTTCATTTGAAAATAAATATAATATGCACAATTACATACAAAAAAGAAAAGACACTCTACCGAGTGCCTTTTCAACCATTTTACTTTTAATATATCGCTTTACATACATTTTAACATATGTATCTATATAATTTATTGAGAAAATTCAAAATCCTTTTTCTTTCATTTTCACTTATGAAATCATGTAATATAAAAGATATGTCAAATTCTTATACAAGTTGAGGTGTACTATATTTATGCTGTATTTTGGAATTATTCCTCTTATTTTGTTTATTATTTTTCTTATCTCTTATTTAAAAGATCCGCGAAAAATCATAAACGGCTTTTTATTTAATGCCTTTATCTGTTTTTTCCTTCTTTTTTGCGTAATCGTATCTTTGAACTCAGATAGTGCTGTCTTGCGTTACATTATATTTTTACCTTTTTTAGCACTCCTCATTATGCTTCCTTTCGGTATTATCGCTTTAATGTTTGGATTATTTCTTAATGCAAGAATTTTAATGAAGCGAGAAGGACGACGGTTCACTAACTGTTTAACGCTCCTTGCTGCTTTAGGGATGTTATTCTTTATGTTACTCCCTATTATAAATCCAGCAAGTTTGGTCTCATCACATTTAGAGCCTATTTTTGCAGGTATTTCTCTTATAAGCGTATATTTCTTTATACACTTATCTAACTTTTTAAGTGCTTATTTTCTATACCAATTCAACAGACCAAGACGTAATCAAGATTTCATCATCGTTCTCGGTAGTGGCTTAATTAATGATAAAGTACCACCTTTACTTGCAAGCCGCATTAATAAAGCTATCGACTTTTATTGGAAACAAGCAGCTGTGAATACACCACCAACAATTATTTTCTCTGGTGGACAAGGTCCAGATGAAGGGCTTCCTGAAGCAGAAGCGATGCAAAATTATGCGGTCGAAAAAGGAATTCCTCTTGAACATACAGTGCAAGAAAATCGCTCTGTAAACACATATCAAAATATGTCGTTCTCTAAAGAAATTATGGACTCTTTAAAACCTGAAGGTAAGTATAGAAGTATTTTTACAACGAATAATTTCCACCTTTTCCGCGCTGGTATATATGCAAGACAAGCTGGCCTAAATAGCCAAGGAATTGGATCAAAAACCGCATTTTATTACTGGCCTAATGCAATGATTCGTGAATACGTTGCGATTGTCGTAATGGGACGTAAACGTCATATGAAGTTTTGCGGAGCTATTTTAGGATTCGCTTTATTCGTGTCAGTACTTAGCTTTATATTTTCTTAATAGCATCCCATCCTTTGAAAGGATGGGATTTCTTATACTCATTTCAAAAATATTTTAAAGATAATATGGCGATAATATTCCCTCCATACATCCATTAAAGGAGAATTTTTTCAAATTAAATGTTAAAATGAAATTTAGGTGTGAATGATGTAACAAACAAGAAACTAGTTTGAAACGAGGAAATTATATGGAGAAAACTATCAAAAACAAGCCCAATAAGCTAAAAATCGCTTCAAAAGCTTTGATGATTATTATTGGGGCATTTATTACAGCGTACGGATTAGAGGCTGTCTTAATTCCAAATAACGTATCCGACGGTGGTGTAACTGGTTTAAGTATCGTTAGTTCAAGATTATTTGGATTGCCATTAGGGGCTCTAATCGCAGTTATTAACATTCCTTTCGTTTGGTTAGGATATAAGCAAATCGGTAAAAGCTTTGCAATTTATTCCATTATCGGGATTGCCTCATTAGCAATAGGTACCGTTGTCATGCACGGAATACCAACTATTATTGAAGGCGATACATTATTAGTTACAGTTGTTGGTGGTATTATTATCGGTTTTGGTATGGGACTAGCATTACGTAACGGCGGAGCATTAGATGGAATCGATATGCTAGCTGTATTACTTTCTCGCAAGTTACCTTTTGGAACGAGTGACCTTATTTTATTCTTAAACATGTTCGTGTTTATTTTCGTATCAACAGTATTCGGTCTTCAAGGAGCTATTCTTTCGGCAATTGCTTACTTTATTGCTTCGAAAGTGATTCATATCGTTGAAGTTGGTTTAAGTGGTTCGAAAACATTTAAAATTATCACAAAAGAGCCTGAATTAATGGTAGAAACAATTCGCGATCGTTTAGGCCGAAGCGCAACGTATAACGAAGTATACGGTGGTTATTCAAGAGAGAAATTCAAAGAAATTTCTTGTGTAATTAACCGTTTAGAAGAAAGTAAAATGAAAGATCTTATTAATGAAATCGATCCAAATGCCTTTATTACAGTTTATGACGTAGCAGAAGTAAAAGGCGGTAATTTCAAGAAACGTGATATTCATTAATCGTTATGAAAAACGAGGCTGTGCCAACATTTTGGCACAGCCTCGTTTTATTATTAAGTTGCTATCGTTGTCAGTTTTTGTCGGTAAGTCGATATATTTCAATAATCGCTGATATATTTTGAGTTGCGGTCGATATATTCCAATAAGCGCTGATATATTTTTACTCGCCCCACCGGCTCCCTCGTTTAATCCACTCTACATACTTTTGAAAAACCGGCACTTCTTGTTGAAAACGAAGCGGAACATATAGAAAAAGAGTACATGTACATAGTATCCATAGAATACCTACTACAAAGTGAAATTTCATTGTTGTGCTAATAAACAAACTGAGGAATAAGACGAGGAACATAATCAAACTAAACCTTTTATATATAGTCATAATAATCTCCTCCTTATAACTTAATTGTACCAGCTACAAGGAATTAATTTCCATAATAAAAAGACCGAAAAGCAAATTCTACTTTTCGATCTTTTTAACTATCTTCGCTTCGTAATTTTTCCTGAACCACCGACCCTCGTTTTCGGAGGAGATGTATTCCTTGGCGGGGTTTTAATAGATGATTTCGGCTTCACATCTGATCCGCTTGAACCACCTGGTGTTTTTGTAATTTTCCCTTTGCTTCCGGTAGAAGGTGGAGGCGTCGTATTATTTCCTTTTTCAGTAATACTTCCCTTATCACCTACTGATGACTTCGAATCTACATTATCGCCTCGCTTAATGATAGATCCTTTCCCTTCCTTCGTAATTGGAGGCGGGGTTTTCTTTTCTTCTTTCGTAGGTGGCCTTTCCGGAATAACTGGTTTATGATTTTGTCTGTCATTATATCCTCGATAATCACCAGATGATGATTTTTTTGAACCGAATATATCGTTTAATATACTCCCCATAATATACCCTTGCAAGAAGGATGGTTGGTAATTTTGACGGACAAACTCTTTATTACTTATTTCAATTAACGTATCAGACGGTTTCTCTTTATCCTTTTGCAGATTATAAATCTTATCAGAATAAACGAGGAACATTTGATTTTCGTCTTCTTTAGATGCTTGCTTCGGTTCTCTTTCATTAATGAGTTCCTTTGCTACTTCAGGAACAGACCGATTGGCGGCCCTATACACGTAAGATTCTTGTTTACCTTCCTTTGCAACAGACTCGAGTGGATAACGGTCTTGAATCGACTTCGTCTGCCCGCCTTGACAGCCTGATAAAGCATAACCGGCAACAACAAGTAAAATAACGATAGCAAGTATAGGGATCACGAACGATTTAATCATGGTAAACAATCGGTTTGACATGATTACGCCCCCTTACGTTGCTCTTATAATTTGTACATCTGCAGGAATGATTGCTTCTCCCTCATACATCATTGTGCGACCATTTTGCCATTCAATACGTAATAATTTTCGGTTATCAGATTGAAATTCCCATACGTACTGTTCTTCTGAAGCAGAGAATGGTGTTTTTCCCATTACAACAACACGTCCGTTATATTGCTCTTCCATATGGTACTCGGTATCATCCATTTCAATTGTCGTCGGAACTTCATCAATTGAATCTAAACGACCATCAATTGGTGTATATAATTTGTAATACGTATTTTCACGATCTTCAATTTTCAAATAACGAATATCTTTCCCATCTTGCAGTGTTAAAACAATCTCCTTACGAGAATGCATGCTCGTTTTTCCAGTTAATTCGTACATAACTAATGAAACTTCAATCATATCGCCAGGAGCTAATGTCAAAAGACTCTTTTCCGGCTTCGGCGGCTCTGGACTTTTCATTATATTTTTAATTCGTTTAAATAAGCTCACAATCTACCCCTCCTTTTCTCTTTATAAACAAGCACCTAAAATAAGTGCACCAACAATATGTAATGATCCAGCTAACATCGCATGCGCAACACTGCCTTCTTTCGTACCTTCTTCTAAATCCAAACCAGACATTTTCTTTAACACAAACTCAATAAACATTTCTACCACTAGTAAAATAACGAAAGAAACTGCTGAAGCAAGTAGTGCTTGCCATAAGTCATTCGCTTTCGTTATTGATTGAGATAAAATGTACCCTTGTGCGAATAATTTCATGACGAAACGAGTTGTTACAGCTGTATTCCCATTTTTTATTTCTTTTAAATCATTGTATTTTGTAAAAATTGAATCAACCCACATAATTGCAAATAAAAGTACTGCACTCGCTCCAGTCCATACGAGCATGGCTACTACATTCATCCATGTCATTGCAAAACCTCCTCTAAATATAAAGTGAAACTTTAATCGGTGGGGCGTTTTCCATCCCCTACTGATTATTAGCTCCCACCAGCCTCTCTGCTTTCACGAAATGTTGGGGCGGGAGTCTTACTACCGGCAAATAGCGGGGTAATAGAAAACCGACATGAATTTGTTTAGACATGTCGGTTCATTTGTCTCTATTCTATATTATTTCTCATACTGCTTCATAATACGAGCTAATTCATCGTCAACAGCAGAATTTTTGTTTAAGCTTGCGAATTCATCATCTAATGACTTTTCTTTTTTGTAAACTTCACCGCTTGCTTCTGCTTCAGCTTCTAATTGAAGAGCTTTCTCTTCCATACGGCTTAAACCAGCTTTTGCTGAATTTGAATCAAACCCAGACATCGCCTGATTAATATTCTTTTGTGCTTTCGCTGCATTTACACGTGCTACAAGTGTTTCACGTTTATTTTTCAGCTCTGTTAATTGCTTACGCATTTCTTCTAACTTCGCACGAAGATTATCAGCAGCTGCTTTATTTTGCTCATAGCTTGCTTTATACTCATTCATTTTTTGCTCTGCATTTTGTTTTTCTTCTAGTGCACGGCGCGCAAGATCTAAGTTACTAGCTTGAACAGCCATATGAGCTTGATCTTCACGCTTTTTCACAAGTGCTTCTTGTTCTTCAAATAATAATTTAAACTTTTTCTCAAGCGCGATTTGAGCTGCTACACTTTTCTCAGCTTCTTGTACATCCGCTTGCATATCGCGTAAATATTGATCCGTCATCTTAACTGGATCTTCCGCTTTTTCAATTAATGAATACACATTTGACATTGTTAAATCTCGTAATCGTTTAAATACAGACATCCAAATTCCTCCTATGATATACCTCATATTTCAAATTCACTACTTGGAAAACTTAAAAATCTCCCTTTACAGTAAAGAATATTCATTTTTACAGCCTATGTGTTTATTATAACAAAACTAATATGTCCTTACATGTTATTTCCAAAATATAACCAATATAATATGACATTCCAGATATAACATTGTATTCCTAATATATTATATTACCAATATATTATAATTAAAACCATCAAAAATTGACTTATTTTTATTTACTTTCACTAAATTACATTATTGTAATGTTACTGTAAGCTAACTCGATAGTTACATTCCGATATTTCTTATACACTAATACCAGAAGCAACAAACAAGCTTCTCAAACTGTAAGAACTAATACAAAAACTGTATTTACTATAAAACATATGACAAGGAGAAATCATCATGAAAAAATTAGTAGGAATCGGATTAGCAGCAGCAATTTCATTCGGAGCATTATCAGGTTGTTCTTTATTAGGAGAAAAGGCAAACGGCTTTGTATTGTACGGATCAGAAGAGCAAGTAACACAAATTGCAGATAAAAACAAAAAAGAAGTGAAAGAAAAAGACTTCTATAAAATGAAACTTACAACGTTAGAAGATAAAAAAGTTCTTGTAATGGATAAAAAAACTGGTGAAGAACTAGTGAAGAAAGAGTTACTTAGCAAAGTGGATGCAAAAGACGACACGAAACCACTTGATAAATTACCAGCTGTAACAACAGAACAAGGTGTATTATTCGCAAAAAACAAAGTTGAAAATGCTAAAATCGATGGCGCGAAATTAAAATATGAAGGCAACATAATTATCGGAAGTGGCCGTGCATATGCAGATATGTTCGCGATTGTTGATGATGCAACTTACAACAATGTAAAAGGTGAAGAAAAATCGGTGGGTGTATTAAAATTTGATAAGGACCCGAGTAAAGAATTCCCTGGCAAAAATGGTGTAGAAACATCACAACTTGTAAAAATTAAAAAGTAAGAAAAAAGCTTTGCGAGATTCGCAAAGCTTTTTTTCTACTTGTGAGCGATTTGCTCCATATCCGGACTACAAGTTTGCGACTGGCATGACTTATTTAAAGAACATGCTGCGCATTTTCCTTTTTTACTTCTTTTTACGAAATTAACTAACGTATATGCTGCATAACCAAAAATGATAGCTCCAATTATAATATTGACCATCATCATACATCTCCTTTTAGAATCCGAGTAAAGATCCAACTTGGTATATAATAAGCGTTAATACATAAGCAACTACGAGCGGATAAACGACTGAGAAAATCGTCCATTTCGCTGATCCTGTTTCACGTTTAATAACAGCTACTGTCGCTAAGCACGGAACGTATAATAAAATAAAGAACATAAATGCATACGCTGATAATGCTGTATAATGTGCTCCCATTACGTTTCCAAGCACATCTTCTTTAACCGCATAAATAATCGCCATTGTAGAAACGACAACTTCTTTCGCTAAAAATCCTGTTAAAAGGGATGCTGCAGCTTGCCACGTTCCAAAGCCTAGCGGTGCAAATAGCGGTGCGATAAATCCACCAATCATCGCTAAGTAACTGTCTCCCATATCAACACCAAATCCTGATGGACCTGCATAATTTAATAGCCAAATGACAACCGAACCACCAAAGATGAATGTACCAGCTTTACGAACAAACCCTTTCCCTTTTTCCCATGTGCTAAGCCATAACGTTTTCGCTTGTGGCACGCGGTAAGGCGGTAGTTCAATGACGAAAATAGATTTTTCCGCTTTTAAAATAGTAAGAGACATTATTTTTGTAACTAATAACGCAAGGACAATCCCTGCAACGTATAAAGAGAACACAACAGTTGCCTGACTATGAGGGAAGAACACTCCCGCAAATAATGCATATACAGGTAAACGTGCTGAACAAGACATAAATGGTGTTACTAAAATTGTAAGTAAACGCTCTTTCTCCTGTTCAATCGTTCTCGCTGCCATAATACCTGGAACGTTACAGCCAAAACCGATAATCATCGGAATAAAGGCTTTTCCATTTAAACCGAAGAACTCCATAATTCTATCCATAACAACTGCAATTCGCGCCATATACCCTGAGTCTTCTAATAATGAAATGAAAAAGAATAGTGCAAAGATTTGTGGAACGAATACTAACACAGCACCAACACCGGCAATAATACCTTCTGTAACAAGCGCTTGAATAAAATCAGAAGCTCCAATACTTGTAAGTCCAGCCGTCACCCAATCCGTAAGCTGGCCACCAAAAAACTCATCTAACATATCCGATAAAGGTGTACCAATCCAAGTAAACGTAACCTGAAAAATAAAAAACATAACTGCTAAAAAGATTGGAAGTCCTAAAATTTTATGTGTAATTAATCTATCAATTTTTTCTGAAAAAGGAATTTTTCCTTCTTTCTCATGCTTCATAACATTTGTTTTTAACTTTTCAATATACGCTTCACGAGTTTTGTAAATGTGCTCTTCTAACGTACAATCAAGTTTTCCTTCTAAGCGAGATCGAATGGCTATGAGTTCCTTATAAATTGGTAATGCTTTTATTTCTTTTTCTACTACTTCGTTATTGCTTAAAAATTGAAGTGCTAACCATCTCGGATGCTCGTAATTCACTGTCTCTAAAAGAGCAGTTACTTCTCCAATTCCTTCATCCATTTGTACACCATATGAAATAAGGAATGGCTTTTTCTCTTTTTTGTCATTTTCTTTAAGAGTCGTAAGCAGTTCTTCACAGCCTTTTCCACTTCTTGCAACGACAGGCACAACTGTTACACCTAATAGTTCTGATAATCGTTTTACATCAATTACAATTCCTCTTTGCTTCGCCACATCAACCATGTTTAAACCAATTGAGACTGGCTTACCAAATTCAAGTAACTGCAACGTTAAATGCATATTTCTTTCAAACTGCGAGGAATCTACGATATTTAACATATGATTAAATTCTTCTGTTAATAGAAAGTTTGTTACAACACCTTCATCACGTGAAACTGGATTTAAATCATAAACACCTGGTAAATCAATTAATGTTCCTTGTCTATCTTTTAATTTACCAACCTTCTTTTCTACTGTTACACCGCTCCAGTTTCCTACATATTCATAAGAACCAGTAAGTGCATTAAATAATGATGTCTTCCCTGTATTCGGATTCCCTAGCAAAGCTACCTTATTCACGCTAATTCCACCTTTATCATTTTCGCGTCACAATGACGAATACTAATTAACTGTCCACGACACTCCAATGTACAAGGACCTTTAAACATCGCTTTCTGTTTCAGGCGAAGTTCGCTTCCTTCAGCAAGACCGAAAGCAGCTAGTCTACGCTTTAATAGCTGATCTAAAGACTGAATACTTTTTACTAACACTTTCTCTCCAATTTTAATATCTACTAAGCTCATAACCTTCCCCCTCAGAAGAGAATGATAATTATTTTCAAAAAAATTATACCACACCCAATTTCTCTTGTACTATACCCTTTTGCTTCATATTTATTAACATTTCGCTACAATTGTATTTCAATTATTGTCATACTGTATTCGTTTGCCATTCTCATCCATTTCGCTTACAATAAACAATAGCAAATAAAGAATCTCGTTATCACTGGGGGAGCCATGCCGCTGAGAGGGAACACTTCGTTCCGACCCTTCGAACCTGTTAGTTAATGCTAACGCAGGGATTGTGCAAACGTCCGAAATACATACCTCATTTTTATTTACGTATTTCGTATCCTCCTATGATATCTATTCTTTTTTGTACAACTTGGATTTAGGGGGAGACAACATGCGTAACACTAATTTACAAGCGATGATCGAATCTGCTATTCTTGCAGCCTTCGCCATGGTCATCGACATTTTACCATTATCAATTAAACTTCCAACAGGCGGTTCTATCTCATTCGCTATGATTCCTATTTTTATTATTGCTTACCGCTGGGGCTTTAAATCAGCTTTCTTAGGTGGTTTAGTTTGGGGACTGTTACAAATTGTCGTAGGTGATGCCTACATTTTAACACCAGTTCAAGCATTCATTGAGTACTTCATTGCCTTTGCTTTTATCGGATTTGCCGGGTTATTCTATCGTCCAATTCAAAATGCACTTTTAGCATCTAATGCGAATGGCAACGAACAATCAAACTTAAGTAGCCATAAAGATAAACCTTCATCAAAACAAAACCAAGGAAAGAAAGTAATTGGATTCATTATCGTTGCTACATTTATCGGTAGTCTAGCTCGTTACTTCTGTCACTTTATTGCCGGTATTATTTTCTGGGGACAATATGCACCGAAAGGTCAATCAGCTGTGCTATATTCATTAATCGTAAATGGCAGCACAATGCTTGGTTCTTTTATTCTATGTACAGTTTTACTTATATTTTTATTTATCACTTCACCACGCTTATTCAAAAGCATCAATGCTTATCAAATAAATGCAAACAAAAAGGGCGCTTAACTAGCGCCCTTTTTTATATCAAAATTCTCAATGAGTAATATCGATAATAAATACAATAAATGCACAAAGAAAAATAAATACCATCACACCTAGTAAATTGCTATTCATGGCTAATCTACTCCTTACATAACCTCTTTTTCTAACAAGATTATATCTCTTAAAAATAAAGATTAGGTAAAGATAATATGAAAATAACTTAAAAAAAAGCGTAGCATGTATGATCTACGCTTTTTTCAGTAAGTAGAAGTAAAATAACACACCATCTTCTGTATTCTTTACCCCATATTCAGCATCGTGCAGTTCTAAAATATTCTTTGAAATAGCAAGCCCAAGCCCTGTTCCACCTTGTGAACGATGACGTGCTGCATCCACGCGATAAAAACGATCCCAAATTTTATCTAATTGCTCTTCTTCAATATGAGTACCTTTATTTTCAATACACACTTTTATACGATTTTTCTCATCTATTGTAGAAATAATAATATCCTCTTTATTCGGTGTATAACGTATGGCATTCGTAATGAAGTTCACGATGACTTGTTCAATCCGGCCTTGATTTGCGACTACTTCAAATGGACCTATATTTTTATGAACACGAAGTTCTTTTTTCTCTATTTCTACAGAAAGGTGTTCACATATATCTTCAATTACTGTATCGATATAAAATGAATCCATTTTCATTTTATATGTACCTGACTCAAATTTAGCTAACTCAAGCATATCTAAAATTAACGTATCCATTTTATCTACTTCTCGTTCCATCGCTTGAAAATAGTACTCTTTTTTATGTTCAGCTACCCCATCCTTTAAAATAGAAATACAGCTTTTCATAATACTTAACGGTGTTTTTAATTCATGTGAAACACCAGAAATGAATTCCTTCCGCGTCTTTTCTAGCTTTCTTTCCTTTTCAATATCTTGTTCTAGCTGTCCAATATGCGAATGGAGTTTATTCGATAGCGTATTAATATTTTTCGATAAATCACCAATTTCATCTTTTGAAGTAATTGGTATTTTTTCTGTGAAATCTAAATGCGCTATTTTTTTCGTTGTATCATTTATTTTTAGTAGCGGTTTTGCAATTTGTTTCGAGTAATAAAACGAAGCTAGAAAAACCAAAACGACTACAAATGCAATAATGTAAATGTAATAATCTTGTACCATTTGTACAGCCTCATCTACTGGTTGTAAAGAAGCCATCGCATATATATATGCTACTGATCCATCTTTTTCTTTTATTGGCTTAATTAATAATTTATACTTTATATCATTCTTTTCAAAATCCATTGTCTCTATTGTATATCGTATTTTATTGCTTTCTTTTAATAATAAATCAGTTTGAAATTCTTTTATATTATCCAAAAATAAATTGTTTTTATAAATTGGATTTACGGGAACTGTTCCATCAGAAGGCTGCACTTTCGTAATTGTCCCATTTATATTGAAATCGGAATTTTGAGCAACCCTCTTCTTCTCCAAATCACTCAAATTCCCAGCAACTTTTTTTCTTTCCTCATCGATTAAATCTTGTGCTACTTTTGGCTTTTCCTCACTTGCCTTAAGTTCCCTTTCAGCTAACTTCTTACTTAGTGGTTTATTAGCCCAACTCAAACTCCCCTCTGCTGACTGTAAATATGATGTGATGAAACTGTCATTTCTTAGCAAACCACTAAAATAAACCTTTTTTCCTACCAAACTAGGTAGTATCCTACTTTCAATCTCATCTATATTCATGAGGTTATACAGAGGAATAGTGATTGTTTTTTGTCCAAATTGTTTCTCTGCCCAACGCTCTAAAGTAATCTCCACATAAAAATCATCCGCATGTTTTAAATTTCCATTCTGATCTAATGTTGTAATCCACGTGTTATTTTCTCTTAAAAATTCTTGCTCCAGCTTCTGGATTCCATCTGCACTTCCTGCATAATTTAAATAGTTCTTTTCAAAAGAATTTAAATTCACTTTAATATCTTCCACTTTTCGATTTGCATAATATTGTTTGAAAAATATCGTTTGTCCAATAAAAATCGTCGCTAAAATCAACATACATAATGCTGTTGTGAGAGTAAATAATTTTAGTACAATCCCTTTTCTCATACATTCCCCTCAAACTTATATCCAGTTCGCACTACAGTTGTAATGTACTTTGCTTTCTCTCCTAATTTATTTCTTAAATTACGAATATGGCTATTAACCGTTCGATCATCACCAGCAAATTCATATCCCCAAATTCTTGAAATTAATTGTTCCCTTGTTAGTACAATTCCTTGGTTTTTCATGAAATACACCAATATTTCAAACTCCGTATGCGTTAAACTAACATCTACCTCATCAACAGTAACAGTACGTGATGGAAAATGAACGTGGATACCATGAATTGATAACGTATCATCTTCATTCTCTAAAGGTTTCTTCGATGCTTTTCTACTTTCTAATAATCGTTTCGCTCTTGCTAATAAAATTGGTGGACTGTACGGCTTCGTCACATAGTCATCTGCCCCAAGTTCAAAACCAAGTAACGTATCATCTTCATCTACGCGCGCCGTCAACATAATAATAGGCACCTCGGACGTCTTCCGAATTCTTCGGCAAACAGACCATCCATCGAGTTCCGGCAACATAATATCTAAAATAACTAAATCAACCTCTTCTTCTTCAAATACAACTAAAGCTTCTTTCCCGTCCCTTGCTTCAAACACTACATATTGTTCACTTAAAAAATAATCTTTTAATATTTCACGTAAAATCTCTTCATCTTCAACAATTAAAATGTTTTTTGACATAACCTATGTATCCCCCTCTCGCCTTCAGAAACTATAATTTTATTTTGAATAACTAGCAGTTAACTTCGCCTCGATAATATATCTATCCGGTGCATCTCCTATATAATCAAATGGGTAACAAGTTGTCAGTGTTAATAGTGGTTCTTCTTTTTTTATAATAACAGTACGATCATCCGCATGGGTAATCCACGTCTTTTGAATTTCATATGTGTAAGTTTTATTATCATACTCTAAAGTAAGAGTATCCTTTTCTTTCAACTCTCCTAAATCTGTAAATACAGTATCCCGGTGCCCACTTAATACAGTATGTCCCCCTCCAGATGGCGTTGTCGTTAAATCGCTAACAAACATACCAACTCCTTTTTTGAGCGTTGCATCATTCGCTCCCCAATATATAGAAAACTTCTTCTTTATTTTCGGTATATTTAACATTGCTACTTTTTCTCCTTCTTTATGTTCTATTTGAGAAGAAGGCACTTGAGAAGTTACAGGTGTTTCATGAGCAAGTTGAGTATCTTGTATATTTTTAAGATTCTTTATTTCTTCTGCCGTTAATTCTTGCGCAGAGCTTTTTCCTTTATACCATTCCACAGCGTAATATGATCCCATGAATAGCCCTATGGCCATCAATATGATACCGATATAATTGAGTAACTTCATGTTTCATCCCTCCATGCAAAAAATGGTAGGAATAACCTACCATTTTTAATATGTGAAATTATCCCATTCTTTATAGGACAATATTTTATTTACGCCTTAACTTTATTACGACGATTCAAACCAAATAATGTACCTACCGCTACAAGACATGCGCTTAATCCCATCATTGCTACATTATTAGATGCTGTATTTGGTAATTTTTCACCTTTTACAACTGGCTTCGCTACTTCTTTTTTTGCCGCATCTTTTTTTTGTTGCACTTGTGCTTCTTCTTTTTTCCTTACTTCATTCTTTTGTTGCTCTTTTATCGCAGCTTCTTTTTTAGCCATATCACTTTTCTCTTGGACTTGTGCCGCTTGCTTTTTCTCTTCTTCATTTTTTTGCTGCGCCTTAATTGCTTCTTCTTTTTTAGCTTTATCTTGTTGCACTTGCGCTTCTTCTTCCTTTGTTACTGTTCCAGTATCCGCACTTGCTACTGAAGAATATCCTACTGTTAAAAGTGCCATTGCACAGATCGGTAATAGTTTCTTTTTCATTTTATCTCTCTCCTCTTATACGTTTTACATCACTTCGCATCGGATGTATCACTAGAATAAACAAGAGAGATAAATATAAGATGCAGATGAAATATATTTCATTTAAAGATTTCATTGTAGAAAAATAAAAAACATCGCAATATATACGATGTTTTTTGAGTGCGTGTCTCAATATTTACATGTTACTTTCGCGTGTTTCAGAAGTAGAGCGGGCCGGAGCGATAACTAATTGTCTCGGCTCAGTTTTCTTGAAGTGATTTTTGACGTTACACTTACGACGTTGAACAACCCACGCTTTAATAGGATTTGTTAAAATAATCTTTTGCTCTTCGTTAGGGGCCTCTTCTTCCAATCTACAACTTTCGCTCCATTTACGCCATTTCATTGTAATTTGCGAAGAAGAATGATCGTCTTTACGATCAAACAAGTGCAAAAAATCCATTTCTCCAGCTAGCATTACGGTGTTACTAGTCGCTAAAAAAGAAAAGGTTGTCCAACGTTTCTCCATGCCCTCCTACTCCTTCTTCACATATAGAGTGCCTAAAACTTAATTTACCTAAAATGTGCTTGCCTTTTACCTTACACCCCTAGTTTATCCAAAATACTATTATGCAACTATCGATTTGTCTTACAACTACCTTACAGTTTTGTAAGAAACGAAAAAACCTTCACTATATATACGTGAGGGTTTCTTAATTCTTATCTATATGATTTTTCATATTATCAAGTCCAGCTTCTTTGAGCTGTGATATCATACCGTGGGAAATTGCGCCTAATACTAAAGTCATTCCAATTAGTGAAATGCGAATTGCAGGTACATCAATTATGTAAGCCAACATACCAAGAACAATTGTTAACAGCAATGCTTTTATAAATGTTACACTTGTATACTGTTTCTTTTTCATCATAATCACCCTTTGTGGAAGCGTTTTCTTAATGTAATCAGTATATCATATCATCTGATTATTTTGTGGGGATTTTTGTAAAAACCTTATGTCTTCTTTGACTTTTTTCTTTCTATCCTTTACAGTCGAAATGTTCACAAGTTTTACACTGTAGGAGGATTCAAATGAAAATTGAAATAAAAGACACTTTAATTTCTGAAGAACAATTACAAGCAAAAGTAAAAGAACTAGCACTTCAAATCGAGCGTGACTTTGAAGGAGAAGAAATCGTAGTAATCGCAGTATTAAAAGGTTCATTCGTATTCGCTGCTGATTTAATTCGTCACATTAAAAACGAAGTAACAATCGACTTTATCTCTGCATCTAGCTACGGAAATCAAACAGAAACAACTGGAAAAGTAAAACTATTAAAAGATATCGATGTAAACATTACTGGAAAAAACGTAATTGTCGTAGAAGACATTATCGATTCTGGTTTAACACTTCACTTCTTAAAAGATCACTTCTTCATGCACAAACCAAAAGCATTGAAATTCTGTACGTTACTTGATAAACCTGAACGCCGTAAAGTGGACTTAAAAGCTGAATATGTTGGCTTCCAAATTCCAGACGAATTTATCGTTGGCTACGGTATCGACTGCGCAGAAAAATATCGTAACTTACCATTTATCGCTTCAGTTGTAACGGAGTAATATAATAAAATAAAGTGAAACTTTAATCAGTGGTTTTTTTCTCCCACTGATTATTAGCCTTCACCAATCGGGCTTTTACGGGCAGTTAATCTCCCACCTGACTTCCTCGTATTCGGCGAAATTTGAGGTGGGAGTCTTACTGCCCGTTAATCGGGGTAAACTTCCATCAATTACTGATGGAAGTTTATTTTCTATCACAATTCGTAAAAGACAAAGGGAGAGAATAAAAATGACAAAGAAAAAATTTGAAAAAGTACTCCTCATCGTAAATCCAAAAGCTGGACAAGGCGACTTACATACAAATTTAGCGAAAATCGTACCACCTCTTGCGGCGAATTTTCCTGACTTACGTATCCTTCATACGAAAAAACAAGGTGATGCAACAAAATATTGTCAGGAGTTTGCTAGTAAAGTAGATTTAATTATCGTCTTTGGCGGTGACGGAACTGTATTTGAATGCACAAACGGCTTAGCTCCTCTTGAAACTAGACCTACACTTGCAATTATTCCAGGCGGAACTTGCAACGACTTCTCTCGCACACTTGGTGTTCCGCAAAACATTTCAGAAGCGGCAAAACTTATCACAAAGGAACACGTAAAACCAATTGACGTTGCAAAAGCAAATGGACAACATTTCTTAAACTTCTGGGGCATTGGTCTCGTATCTGAAGTATCAAACAATATCGATGCAGAAGAAAAAGCAAAACTTGGAAAAATCGGCTACTACTTAAGCACAATTCGAACTGTAAAAAATGCTGAAACATTCCCAGTTAAAATCACTTACGACGGACAAGTATATGAAGATGAAGCTGTTCTTGTTATGGTTGGAAACGGTGAATATCTTGGTGGTATTCCCTCCTTTATTCCGAACGTAAAATGTGATGACGGTACACTTGATATTTTCGTAGTTAAGTCAACAGGCATTCAAGCGTTTAAAGATTATATCGGAAAGAAACTATTTGAAGACTCAAATGAAAATGATATTTTCCATGTAAAGGCGAAATCCATTCATATTGAAACAGAAGAAGAAAAAGAAGTAGATACAGATGGCGAAAGTTCACTTCATACACCGTGTCATATTGAATTGTTGCAAGGGCACTTTACGATGATTTATAATCCTGCGGTTGTATAAGAAAAAACGAGTGCTATCACTCGTTTTTTCTCTTCTAATCTAGTTATGTTGTTGAATCATTTCTTGTATTTCTTTAACTCTCTCCAAAGTAATTCCATTTCTTTGTTCGATCGCTAAAGGATGCTCGGTTGGCTCTAATTCAACATACGGCGCCATTCCTACTTCTCTTATATGTACATTTGTTTTTAAATTTAGTGTTTCTGGATAAACTGGTATTTCTACAGATAACCAACCAAAGTAAGGATCACTATTTTCTCGGCCTCTTTCATCCCACTTCTCTAATACTTCATCATAACTTTCTTTACTAAGTGATGCCCACACAGTCCAAATGAAATTTTCGTGATAATCAATTATAGGAATCTCTAAACATCCTCTAATAAAGTAATGTTCATCGTCCATTACACAAAGATCTGATGTTAAATGGAACCGTCCCTCTCTTTCATGAGGCGCCACCTCGTAATAATAATATGGCGCTACACTTTCGTAGCATAAAGGAAGTGTAAAACGATTCATCTGTACTTTTTCTCCAGATTTTCTTCTTCTTTTCATTTGTTATTCTTTCTCCTATCCTTTTCAGTCACAATCAAATTCCACCCAATTTTTCCAATGCGTATTAGCATTTTTATTCACAATAACACTTGGATCTTTCTTCTCTATTGCAGCGGCTACTGATTGGAAGAATTCATTTTCACTTACTTTTTCTTCTTCAACATGTTTCCATTCTTCCGTTTCATAAGCTACTTGCCAGTCGCCTTCTAAACCAAACTCTTCTAAAATTTCTTCTTTATCCCACCATAATAATTCTTTAGCTTCATCATTAGTAGCAAGCATACGCATGAAGTATGTTGGATACTGCTCTGTCGTTTGTACTTCTATTCCATTATTCGCATAATCTTCTTCTGTAAATTGATATTCAAAATGATGCTCACGAATCTTTAAACTGCCGTTATAAATATCCAGTATAAATTCACCTTCATCATCAAACAACTCATAATCGCCATCATTTAATTGCAAAATACCATCATCACCCATTGAATGAGTAATTCTATCTCCATATACTTGAATATCATTAAATACACCTAATGAACCTGTACCAACAAATTGAAACACCATTAACCAATCCTGATTCTCTTTAAAGAAAAGAAAGAATTTCACTTGTGAAATATCCATATTTTCATTATCTAAGATAGGAAATTCATACTTACTTTGCTTTCTATCTAATAACCTTAAAATATCTTTTTGCACATTTATCACCTTTTCATTAATATTATCTAACATTTACCGTGCTCTCATGCAGCTGAAAAAATTCCTCTTTCATTGAGTAATAAAAACTCTCAATCTGTTACTTGAAAAACTTCAGAATCTATATTTAATATTTTTTATAAATCTTGATGATTAAAGTTATCTTTTAGACCATGCGTATGATAATTAGCATGGATACCATCAATATCTTCTGCTAATATGCTATGCATGTACCATCCATGCTCTTGTAGCATATTTTCTTCCCATGCATCTGAATCCTCTTCTAACTCTTCATTAAGTAAATTCGGATCATACCACACATCTTCGTAATCTCCATCAATTAAAAATCTCCAACCAGGTGGTAACCCTAAATACTTCTTTATTTCAGGTGCCCATTCATCAATATGTTGAACGTGTAAAGGAAGAAAGAAATCTTCTTCTGTCCCCATTTCTTCACCAGCCCAAATGTACCAACCTGTCGTTCCGTTTTCTACAGGCATTCGTAACCCATTAATTGGAACGGTACCACTTTTCACATTTTGCGCTATCCCTAACTTAAAGTTATCTGGTGATTCTACATACTCCGCCTCATATTTTTCACATATGCGTAGTTGCTCTTTTATGCATTTCTTCATCCTCTTAGCATACTCCTCAATTTTTGAAATATAGATTTCTTTGGCGAAGCACTCTCTAACTTCCATACCCCACACGGATTATAAAATGGATCCTCTTGTTCATAACGACTATCTATATAATGAGATAAAAGATACACTGGAGCATCTTCTTTGAAACTAATTGTATCTCCATCTTTCAAATTAGGTTTTTCCAATATATTATGTAGGTTAAAATCATTTAATAAATCTACAGCTACTTCCGGCTCTATTCCTCCGTCTAAAACAACGTCTGGTAGATTAAATGCTTGCATTCCACATGAATAATAACCGTCCTCTTCATCTCCAACTAAAGTTACAAGATGTGAATACATAGGAAAGATTTCCTTATCCTCTGCAAGCCCTTGCCATTCTTCTTTTGAATAAGCTACACCTGCTGTTTCAACTTTTAAAGCAAGTCCACCTGCATTTAAAAGTTCCATTCCTACATCAATTACTTCTTGTAACCTCTCTGTATCGTCAACTTTTGCAATAACATACACTGTATAAGTATGCTTCTCCAAATCCCGAAGCAATTCTTCATCAAAACGCTCACCACTTGCATAGAAGAAAGCCTCTCTCAAAGAAGGATCTTGTTCATATATATCGATTTCAAAGCCAATCTCCTTCTCCTTATGGTGCATACTATTCCCTGCTAACATATAGTTACTTTTACTCACAACTTCTTGTATTAATTCTGTTCTATCTTTCCATAAACCAGGTACTCCAATAACGATTTGTGTCTCCATTAACATGCTCCCTTTTCAATTAAAATCACTACAATATTTTGAATGATAAAAAAGCATAGCTGAATTACTAAGCACCTTCTACTAATCTTCTTTAAAACCCTTAAGAAATACGTAGTAAGCATTTCTTATATATATTGCTCTATATTAAATCCTAGTTATTTCTATATTGTATTTTATACTACCTATTAATTAGCGCTACTTACTTTCATTAAAAATCTAATGAATTCTAGAAAGAAACTCAACTAAAGAACATAAGGTTTTAAAGAAAAAATATCTATTCCGACTCTTTATCGACACTTTTCGATTTTCTATTTCATAATCACTCAAAATGAATTACAATATATTCATACAAAAAGATATCGTAAACTAAGTGTAATATCTACCTTGTTTATTAGTATTAAATAAACAAAAAATCCCGTGTCCAAACTCAACACGGGATTTTTTCATTTACTAACAATCCGAAAATAAGCACGAACCGTCAACAAATAATAACCAATATAAATAAAGCTATACACGCCAATGCTAATTAACAACGGAACTGCAATTTCATACGGAATAACTGTCGCTAATCCTTTCAGCGCAAATACAGTGTGTAATATACCAAGTACTAAAGGAGTGAAGAAGATAAATCTCATTTGTTTTGCGATTGCCTTTTTCATTTCTTTTTTCGTAACACCGAGTTTTCGAAGAACGATGTACCGTTCACGGTCTGCATGCGCTTCTGTTAATTGTTTGAAGTAAATGATAGACCCTGTTGCAAGTAAAAATACTAGACCTAAGAAAGTTCCACTAAACATCATTAAACCTGACGTTTCAATACCGCTGCGGAATATCGTATAGAAATCGCTGAATTGCTCTCTTCCTTCTGCATCTTCTTCCGGTATTACTTTCTTTAATTTCTCTGTTAACACTTTACTATTTCTTTCATCTTTCACATCAATATTTTTCACAGTATGAGCTCCAATTGTCTTCTTCGCTTGCTCATACACTTCATCCGGAACGACAAATAGAAGTTCATATAAGTTTGTAATGTTTTGTGCTTGGACATCTTTCACTTGTACCGGTGCTGCTTCTCCAATTGGGAATATAGCTTTTCTCCCTTTATATACACCACTATCTCTATTTCCTTCACTATACATAGCATCAAATGCATACGCTTCGGTCTTCTTTAAAGACACAGTTTCTTCATTCAAATATTTTGCTATTCTATTAAATGCTGACTGTGCGATTATTTCAGTTGTTCTTGCATGTAAACTATCTTTATTTGAAATATCATCACCGTATTCACCTATCACTTTTACTGTCTCTAACTCATATTGATGAATGACTTCATTCTTTTCTTCTTTTAAAATCTCATTCACTTTACGATCCACATGATTATCTTTCATTTCATATGAATAACTAACTGGCTTATATTTTTTCGCCTGCATATATGTGTTGTAATACATTGTTACAGAAGTTCCAACCGCCGTTAAAGTTACTGCACTTAATACTGCAATCGTCGCTAACGATTTCGCATTTCCTTTAATGCGGTATAGTAACTGCGATGTCGTCACAATTTGCATTCCGTTATAGAATGAAGATTTTTTGTTTCGCACTCTTTTTAATACAAAAATAGTAAAGAACATAAATAATAAATACGTTCCAAGTACTGTTGCTAATAAAATGTAAAGAGCAAGTGGCATAAAGTTATCACTGTTTGCATTTTTAATAGCCGTTACTGATAAGAAATACCCTGATCCAATTAATAATATAGAAATGATAGCCATTATTTTAGAACCTTTTGGCATGACTTCGCCTTCGTTATCTGCACGGAATAGCTCAATTAACTTAAATTGATAAATAACGCGGTACCCTTTAAACGATGTGTATAAAATAATGAAACAAAAAATAACTGCTGTATCTATAACCGCTCCAATCGGTACTTCAAAGTGAACTTTTACACCTAACTCCATCATATTTACAAGTAAATTCAGGAACCCTTTTGAAAGTAAACTACCTATTATAATTCCGATTACTAACGATAATAACCCCATTAACATGTTTTCATAAAAAAGCATTTTACCTATTTCTTTCTTTCGAATACCAAGTAAAGAATAAAGACCTATTTCTTTCTTACGTTTTCGTGTAAAGAAACCATTCGAATATATAATAAATATCGTAACAAAAATAATGAGCATTACACTCGCAAGCTGGAATCCTCGTCCGATGTTATCTCCAGCTTCACTTATTTGTGAATTGTATTGCAGCGCCTTAAATGTAAAATAAATGACGATGCTAAAAATCATAGACGCAAAGTATATAAAATAATCTTTAAAATTTCGTTTTATATTACGAAGCGCAATGCTAGATAAGCTCATTTATAGCACCTCCAGAAATTGAAGACATCACATCAATAATTTGTTGGAGGAATTGTTTGCGTGTCATATCCCCGCGGTGTAATTCTTTGTATAACTTGCCATCTTTAATAAATACAACACGTTTACAATAACTTGCCGCAAATGCATCATGCGTTACCATTAAAATTGTTACACGATCTTTTTCGTTTAATGTTTTCATGCTTTCTAATAAATCTGTCGCTGACTTTGAATCAAGTGCACCCGTTGGCTCATCCCCAAAAATCATACTTGGATTTGTTACAATCGCTCTTGATGCTGCACAGCGCTGTTTTTGTCCACCTGATGCTTCATACGGATATTGATTTAAAATATGATCTATTCCAAACTTCTTCGCAATCGTCTCGACTCGTAATTCTACTTCTTTCGCCTTCACTTTTGATAAAGCGAGTGGCAGTGCAATATTTTCTCGTACTGTTAACGTATCTAACAAGTTATAATCTTGAAAAATGAATCCTAAATGATTACGACGAAATAGCGCCAATTCATCATCATTCATCTTCACAATATCTTTTCCATCAATTAAAATCTCACCTTTTGAAGCTGTATCAATGGTAGAAAGGACATTTAAAAGTGTCGTCTTACCAGAACCAGACGGTCCCATAATACCGACAAACTCTCCTTCTTTTACCTGTAAATGAATATCTTTCAACGCTTCAAACGTATTCCCGCCTGTATCATATATTTTCGAAATCCCTTTCGCCTCTAACATTGTTTTCATCTATCTGTACCTCCTGTTATGATTCTTGATGTCCTCTTTAAGCAACAGAATTCAGTATAGATATATTTTCTTAACAAATAGTGCTATGGTTTCTTAAGGTTTTCTTAAAAAGAAAAATCCAAAGCCGTAACAACCAACTTTGGATTTACTATTATTAAAATATCAAATTACACTTCGAACAAAAAGGAGCAGAATTCCCTTTTCTAATTTTCGCATTACATTTTGGACAATATACATATTGCTCTTCTATCTTTTGCCGCTCTAGCATATTTAAGGATACTATTCTCATACTACACATAATCCCAATTAATATAAGGCTAACAATGAGTAGCATATCTCTCACTCCCCTCTATATTTTACCATAAAATAACAAACCCGATTCTCTCATCTAGAATCGGGTTTATACTTACAGTCCTAACTCTGCCTTCGCACCATCAGGAATTTTATCTACATCTATTTGCACTTTATCGTGTAAAAACTTCCCTCTTGTAATTACATGCCAATACGATCCTATCGGTAATTCATCTACCCCATTAATCGTAACTTCTTTTACCTCTCCTTTTTCATCATAAGCTTTTACTGTATACTCACGACCTTTATTTCCATCTAACTCTTTTCCATCATTATCGATCACTGCATAACGATATTCTAAATCAAGAAATGGGTTCATTCGATCAATTGTAGCACTCCCATTTAATAAATATGCCGCCCCTGCTACAATCACAAGTAATGATCCTAAAATAAATCTTTTCATCTATATTCCGCCTTTCATTATGTTTTTCAATAAGACCTTTCTAAGTATAGAGAACCTTTCTTAATAAAAACTCGTACAGTTTCTTAACTTTTTCTTAATGTAACAGGGCTGTGCATCAGCACTTCGATAAATAAAGCCATATTCATAATAAAAGGAGGCTGCCGCCTCCTTTATTTACTCATCACTGTATTCCTTTTTTGTCTGTATAAATAAAACACACTCACAATCACTGCGATGATTCCTCCAAAATACACTCCATACTCTATCGCAATCGCCACAATACTTTCAATATGTTGTCCAAATATAGAACCAAGCACAAAGTAAACGAGCGTCCAAACAAAGCCTGTCGTATAGGAATATAAAACATACGTCTTAAATGACATGTTATTCATTCCAACTAAATACGGCACGATATGTCTTACAACCGGTATGAAATAACTCGTAATTAGTGCGTAATGTCCGTATGCCTCGACCATTTCTTGTGATTTTATAAAATACTTCGCCTTCTTCTTTTTCATTAATTTATGGAGTACTTTTGTCCCAAATATTTTCCCTAATATATATCCTAAAGAAAGCCCGGACACAACGCCTAAATATGTTAATAAAAACGCAGGAATAACACTTAATATACCTAATGAAGATACAAATCCTCCGCTCATCACAATCATTTCATCTGGAATTGGCATACCGATAATTCCTAACCATAAACAGAAAAATAATGCCCAATACCCGTACTGTTCAATGTATGATAATAATTCATGTAATTCCATTATGCATACGCTCTCCTTAGCTCTTTTTTACAGCTAAAGACGTAAGCTGGCGGGAAATTGAGCCACACCTTTTCTAATGTAATTTCAGGGAAGAAATGCTGTATAAAGCCTTTTTTCACAAGTGAATATTGAAATGTTATGAATTCCCCATTCTCATGTATCGCTTCCATTGCATTGTTTAAAATACGTTTTGAAACTTCTTCTGGTAAAGAAGTAAAAGGCAATCCTGATAAGACGTAATCAATGCATTCTATATTGAACTCTTCCATATACTTCTTTATATTTTCAGCTGAACCATGTACAACAATGACGTTCTTTTCATCTTTAAATTTTCTCTTTAGCTCTTTGCAAAACACTTCATTAATTTCAATAAGAAGAAATATTGTTTCCTTCTTCTTTCTCTTCATAATTTCTTTCGTAAAGACTCCTGTACCAGGACCTAACTCTACAATGCATTTCGCTTTATTAAAATCAATTACATCTACCATTTTCTTTGCTAATATTTTTGAACTTGGTGCAATTGCACCAGTATGTTTCGGATGTTTAATAAATTCATGTAAGAATGTTATGAGTTGCATGTAAACCTCTCCCCATTCGATCAATAGTTTTTAACTTGTGTCTAAGTATAACTAGCGTTTCTTAATAAAAATTGAGGAGATTTCTTAAGATTTTATGAAGAATAAAAAACAGCCACCGCCTATAGCGATAGCTGTCCCCTTATTACTTCGCACTCACAATCTTATAATAAGAGCGAACTGTTAAGAAATAATATCCGATATAAATAACGCTGTATACTCCGATACTAATTAGAAGCGGAATCATAATTTCAAATGGTAGTATGTTCCCTAAACCTTTTAATGCAAACAAACTGTGTAGAATTCCGATTACTAACGGAATTGCAAAGATAAAGCTCACTTGTTTTGCAATAGCTTTTTTCATTTCTTGTTTCGTTACACCGATTTTATGAAGGACAACGTAACGCTCACGATCTGCACTTGCTTCTGTTAGCTGCTTGAAGTAAATAATAGAACCTGTTGCTAGTAAGAATACAAGTCCCAAGAACATTCCGATGAACATCATTAGTCCAGTTGCTTCAAGTCCCATATGGAAACCAGTATAGAAGTCTCTAAATGGTGGTGCCATTTCTGATTCACCAGCTGGCATCACTTTTTTTAATTTTTCTGTTAATAATTTACTGTTTCTTTCATCTTTTACATCAATATTTTTCACAACACGTGTTCCAAATGCTTGCTTCGCTTGTTCATACATTTCATCTGGAACGACAACAACTAATTCACCTAAATTCGTAATTGCATTATTATTTGCACCTTGGATCTTCAATGTCTTCGTTTCATTTCCAATTTGGAATACCGCTTTATTTCCTTTATATTCAGGGCTAAACTCATACCCTTCAATATAAGAACTATCATATATAAAGGCTTCACCAGCAGCTACATTCACTGTTTCCGCATCGATTTTTTGCGCAAGTTTGTTGAATTCAGATTGAGATATAAATTGATATTTCTCTGAGATACTGTAGTTCATATTAAAGATAAAATCGACTTTAGCTCCTTCAAACTTTCCTTTTACAGGAACCATCTCAACTTCAAATTGATTTTTTACAGGATGATTTTCTTTCTCTTCAGCAAAAATCGCATTTACTTTCTTATCTAGTTCTGCATCTTTCTTCTCATAAGAGTAGCTGTATGGTGCAACTGCTTTTGATTGTGTAAATGTGTTGTAATACATCGTAACTGACGTACCAACTGCTGTTAATGTTACCGCACTTAAAATAGAAATTGTCGCAAGTGACTTTGCATTCCCTTTAATACGATATAGTAGCTGTGACGTCGTTACCATATTCATACCGTTATAAAACGATGATTTATTATTTCTTGCACGTTTCAATACGAATACAGTAAAGAACATAAATAGTAAGTACGTACCTAATACTGTCGCAAGTAAAATATAAAGTGCAATTGCCATAAAGTCTGCATACTTAACTGCCTTCATGAACATTAATGCTAAGAAATAACCTGAACCGATTAAGAAAACTGAAATTAATGCCATAATGACTGATCCTTTTGGCATTGCTTCTCCTTCACGTTCCGCACGGAAAAGTTCAATTAATTTAAAGCGATAAATTAAACGATATCCTTGGAGCGATGTATATAAAATAATCACAAGGAAAATAATTGCTGTATCAATAATGGCCGCCATCGGTACTTCAAAATGAACGTTTAAGTTTAATCCCATCATACTTACTAATAACTCAAGGAATAATTTTGAAAGGACACTACCAATCGCAATCCCAATTACTAATGACATTAATCCCATTAACATATTTTCATAAAAGAGCATTTTACCAATTTGTCTTTTACGAATACCTAATAACGAATATAAGCCAACTTCTTTTTTACGTTTACGTGTAAAGAATCCGTTCGAATATATAATGAACACTGCTACGAAAATGATAAGCATCACACTTGAAACTTGAAACGCACCGCTAATTTTTTTAGAGGCTTCCGCTGCTTTTTCCATTTGTGAATTATATTGCAGTGCTTTAAATGTAAAGTAAATGACGATACTAAAAATCATAGATGCAAAATATACAAAGTAGTCTTTAAAGTTCCGCTGTATGTTGCGGAGGGCAATGCTAGATAAGGTCATCAGCCATACCTCCAGAAATAGAAGACATTACGTCAACGATTTTTTGGAAGAACTGTTTACGCGTCGATTCACCGCGATGCAATTCTTTATATAGTTCACCATCTTTAATGAAAATAACTCGTTTACAATAACTCGCTGCAAATGCATCATGCGTTACCATTAAAATGGTAGAGTTATCATATTCATTTAACGACTTCATACTTTCAAGTAAATCTGTCGCTGATTTAGAATCAAGCGCTCCAGTTGGCTCGTCTCCGAAAATCATACTTGGATTCGTAACGATTGCACGCGATGCGGCGCAGCGCTGCTTTTGTCCACCAGATACTTGATATGGAAACTGACTTAAAATATGATCGATACCGAACTTTTTCGCAATTTCAAGAACACGTCGATCAATTTCATTTGCCTTTACTTTCGATAAAGCAAGAGGTAACGCAATATTCTCTTTCACTGTTAACGTATCTAATAAGTTATAATCTTGGAAAATGAAACCTAAATGATCGCGGCGGAATAACGCTAGCTTATCATCATTCATCTTCACAATATCTTTTCCATCAATTAAAATTTCACCGTTCGTCGCATTATCAATTGTAGAAAGAACATTTAGTAAAGTCGTCTTACCAGAACCAGAAGGTCCCATAATTCCAACGAACTCACCTTCTTTTACTTGTAAGTTAATACCTTTTAACGCTGCAAATTTATTACCACCCGTGTCGTACACTTTTTCAATATTTTTTGCTTCTAACACTGTTTTCATCTCGACATCCCTCATTTCTTCTATTCTCTATTTTCAACTATATACACTCTCTACTCTTGCCACTATCGATGTTTCTTACACAAACATGACAGTTATGTAAGACGCATAAGTAAAGATATAAAAATTTAACCTACTGAACAAAAGTACTTTGTTACTATAACATTGGGATATCATACCATCCATTCATTCTCCTTACAGGAACATTACAATTTTGTAAGGTAAAAAATGCACCTACAAAGTTGTGCACGAAATGTCGGATGGGGTTATTTCGTTCCTGCTATTCTATGTACAGAGGAGGTCATAGTATGGATTCACTTAAAAATATGAATGCAGCAATGCACTATATTGAAGATAACCTTACGAATGAAATTGATTTTAAAGAAGTTGCGAGGCTAGCTCTCTGTTCTGAGTATCACTTTAAAAGAATGTTTTCGTTTTTAGCAGGTATATCACTATCTGATTATATTCGCTGTAGACGTCTTACTCTTGCTGCTTTTGAACTAAAAGATAGCAATGCAAAAGTCATTGATGTCGCTATAAAGTATGGGTACAACTCACCGGATTCTTTTGCACGTGCCTTTCAAAACTTGCACGGCATAACACCTTCAGAGGCCCGAAATAGTAGCCATTCTTTGAAAGCTTATTCACCAATGACCTTCCAGTTATCGATCCGAGGAGGAAATGAAATGAACTATCGAATTGAAGAAAAAGAACCATTTCAAATCATTGGTATTACAAAACGAGTACCGATTGTGTTTAACGGTGTAAATGCAGAAATCGCTTCTATGTGGAAAAGTTTAAATCCAGAGTCTATTCAAACATTAAAGTCCCTTTCAAATGTGGAACCAAATGGAATCATTAGTGCTTCTACAAATTTTTCTGAAGGAAGAATGGAGGAAAAAGGCGAACTCGATCATTATATTGGGGTAGCCACAACGAAAGATTGTCCAGAGCAATTCGCGCAACTTGAAGTCGCAACTTCAACATGGGCTATATTTGAAGCTGTCGGTCCATTTCCTGATGCATTACAAAATGTGTGGGGACGTATTTATTCTGAATGGTTCCCTTCTTCAAACTATGAACTAGCAGGAGGTCCGGAAATATTGTGGAATGAAAGTAAAGAGATATCCTCGCCGAATTTCAGAAGCGAGATATGGATACCTGTTTTAAAAAAGTAATATAAGAGTCTAAACCTTTTCAAAATAAAAAAGCTGCTCTTCCTTTTTAAAGGAAAAGCAGCTTCTTTATTTTATCCCGCTATTTGCGGGCAGTAAAACTCCCACCTCAAAATTCAGGTGAAGCAAAGAAGTTAGGTGGGAGATAAACTGCCCGTAAACGCCCAATTGGTGAGGGCTAATAATCAGTGGGGATGAACACCCCCCACTGATTAAAGTTTCACTTTATACTTCTTCTCGACTCGTTCTTATACAAGAAAATAGTAATAATCGTAAGTACTATAACAACTACAAAAGTAAATACTCTGTCGTTCAAGATAGTACCGGTACCGATTAACATGGCAGGTATAACTGCCATAATTAAGCCACCAAACATACCGATAAACGATCCTATACTTTGTTTTATTACTTGAGTTTCTGATACCCAATCATAATAACCAAATCGATTATTAATAAAAATTCCCCATACTGCCGAAAAGAGTGAGTATGTTATCGGTGTTATTACGATGAAAAGAGAACTCCAAACATCGAGTTTTAACCCGATTATTAGCAATACGGCACTAATAAGTGATGCAGGTATACTCAATGAAAGATTCATAAGAATTTTACTGTCATAAACCATCTTTGGCGCTATAGGCAATGACTTAATAATCCATACATTTTTTCCTTCTAAAGACAATGACACACATGTTGTACACGTCATTGAAATCGCTGCTGCAATAGCAAATGGAGCAATCTTTTGCAACAAGGGCTCAATTCCAGGGTACGCTATTAATTGACTTGGCCCTACTACAACTACAGCTAACGAGAAAGCTATCGCCATCACGACTCCCATTCCACTATTTATGACATACACTGTAGAAGAGAAGAAACGTTTCAGCTCTTTTTTATACAATGCGACCAATACACTTTCTTTTCTTATACTATTAATCTCATAATTTGAAAGCATATGATAAGTGGAAATCCCTGTGTTTATTTGCTTATATTTTAACGAAAGTATTTTTACAAAAAGATAATACCAACTAACTGATATCCCGACGAATAAGATGAAAGCTATAATATCAGCATGAACAATTGCTTTTTGAAACATGTTAGCTAGTGGATACACTTTAGTTAATTGCTCCGAAACAATTGCACCAATTCCGTTCATATCATTAAGGCTATATTGAGCATTTCCGTTTTTTAGCATAAAGAAACCGAATGTAATAATTACTATAAAACTTAAAATCGTAGTTATTTTATTCGCATTTTTAAATTTAGAAGCGATTGCCGTAATCGCAGCTCCAAAGATTGCTGCAATTGTTGTTGGAATTAAAGATGCTATAAACATACTGATGAACCACATAAAGTAAAAAGAAACTGATTGATTTTCATGTATGCCATAAACAACTCCCATCGGTAGCATGATTATGATTGAAAAGATTGTATTCAGCAAGTATAAATACAAAAATCTACTTGCAATAACAGTATTTACACGAATCGGCAATGACATTAAAAAGTCGTAATCCTTAAAAGCAAAAATTTCTCCATTTGCCTTAAATATAGTGAAAAACAACGTTAATACACTGCTAATAACTAGTGCATAAACGGGAATAATTTCACTCATTCCTAGTTTCACCAATCCATATGCCGAGGCTCCGCAATATAACATTAGCATGACACCAACTAGAGCAATAGATGCTGTCAGCAAAATCTTATTCTGCTTCTTTTTCTTATCTTTTTCATATTTAAAAGTGTTTAGACCGAGCTGCGTTATTAACCGGATTTTTAAAAGTCCTAAACTATTAGTATTCATTAGCAAGCTCCTTCATAAAGAGTTCTTCCAATGAACTTTCCTTTATTAAAGAATGCACTTCCCCTGAAAGTGCTAATTTCCCTCTATTTATCATCGCTATTTTATTACATAACTTCTCCGCTACATCTAAAACGTGCGTAGAAAAGAAAATCGCACTTCCTTTTTCACAAAGCTCTTTCATAATACCTTTCAAAACTACGGCTGCTTTTGGATCAAGACCAACGAAAGGTTCATCTAAAACTAGTAATTTCGGTTTATGTAAAACCGCCGATATAATCGCTACTTTTTGTTTCATGCCATGCGAATAAGAAGATATTAAGTCTCCCAAGTAAGGTGTAATCTCAAAGGCATCCCCATACTTCTGGATCTGTTCTTCCCGATCCTTCGCCGGCACTTTATATACATCCGCAACAAAGTTCAAATATTGAATTCCTGTTAATTGCTCATATAAATCTGGATTATCAGGAATATACGCCATTACTCTCTTACATGCAATCGGATCCTTTTTTACTGAATGTCCATCAATAAAAATTTCGCCCTCTTCAAAATCTATAACTCCTACTAACGACTTAATTGTTGTACTTTTCCCCGCACCGTTATGTCCAATAAATCCAAAGATATCTCCTGCTTTAACAGTAATATTTAAATGATTTACCGCTTTCTTTCCACCTTTGTATGTCTTACTAAAATTTATAATTTCTAACATGTAAAATCCCCCCAAGCCATCTATTTAACTGAATTTTCAGACCTCAAAACAGAAAATTTACTCAGTGAGCTTTTCATTATCCCCACTGAGTATTAAAATCTCTTAACACATAGAAACTATAACTATAAAATTTGATTAATATAGCTCACAATTGTATTTCTTTTTTATATAAAACGTAAGAATATAAATTCGTTATAATAACAGCAACTACTATAATCCCCAGCATCATATAAGATCTCCAATCAGCCGGAGCGAAAACACTTATAATCATAATAATTCCTAAAGCCACAAATACTTTTCCACTAAATCGATGTGTTTTCCGCCACACTTCTTCATTACTTAACGTCCATGGATTACGCATCCCGACAAAAAAGTTTGGCTTACACCGTGGTAAATAATTACCCATTACTAAAAATAAAACACCCACTAATAATTCTGGAACCCGATTAATAAATAAGTTATATCCTAATCCACTTGTAATAATATCTATATTCCCTACAAATAGTAGCAGGAGTACCCCATTATTCATCATCATAAAAGCTTTAGAAAATTTCTCATAATTTGCTTTTCTTGGATCAATCTTAGGTATCACATTTAGAAATATATATAATGCAATCATAATTCCGACCATAGAAATCATTCCGTAAAATTTAGACGAATAGCCATCTACCTTACCGCCGCTCCAATGTGTCGCAATTGTATCCGGCAAATGTGGCCAAGCAAACGCCCAAGCTAAACAAGTTGTAACAATTAATATAATTGCGAAAAGATGTTTTTTCATTTCCCCTCTTCCCCCTTATTTGTAAACGTAAACACCCAAGTCAACAAATCTTGAAAGACAGTTGTGTTTAAAGAGTACACAACGAATTGCCCTCTTTTTTCATCTTGAATAAGTTCAGCATTTTTAAGTGCACTTAAGTGGTGTGAAATACTTGGTTTCGTCATATTGAAATGTTCGGCAATTTCACCAGCGGTTAGATCACCTTCTTTTAATAAGTCTAAAATTTTTCGCCTTGTTGGATCTGCTAATGCTTTGAATGCTTGATTCAATGTCTTTCTTCCTTTCGATAATTAGACATTTAGATATTTATCTAAATGTTAAAATGATTTCAGTTAATTGTCAATAATATGTAAGGCCCTTTTTACTTTTTCCACTTTTAACCTACATTAATTACTTTATAGAGTAAAACTGTAAAGATGGAAGAAATACGAGGGATACAAAATAAAAGAAGCTCTTCTAACTAAAGGAAGAGCTTCTTTTATTTAAATTTTATCATTTTATTAACAAACGAAGAAATCCAAAAGATTATCAAACTTATAATAAAGGACATACCTACTATCGTTCCGAATTCATTTAACCAATAACTAATCATGCTTTCACACACCTAGTTTGGATTCTATTAACTATAATAAGAATTCATCCATTCTTTGTAGAGTCCTTTTGGACAGTTTTATGCGCCATGTCCACTGGAATTTTCGTTTTCCAAGTTCCTTCCGTTCCTCCAATTCTGTTAATATTAATATGGACAGATAAGAAGTCTGGGAATTTTTCACCTTCTAACGTTTCAAAAATCGCTACTCCCTCTGGTTTGTCGTGATTAGCGTATGCCGTTTCAAAGCTCTTTCCTGCTTCATCACTTAAGTAAAAAGTACTTGCCTCTGGTGCATCAGGATTACCAATACGATCTTTTTGATAATTATCGATATGAGTGTTACTAAGAAAATGCAAATATTGCACAGCATTAAATTTCTTATTTTCATAATGTGGACTCTCTACTTGTTTCCCGTCTTCTTTACCATCAGATTTAATATCAAGCCCAGTTGTATTAAATTCATATGGAACGAGCGAACCATCTTGTTGTTCAAAACGATAATAAACAAGTATTTTGGCATCTTGAATTAATATTTCTTTTATATGAAGAGTAATACCATTATCGACTATTTTTTCATTTAGCTGTATAGACTTTCCATCCGCAGCATCCTTTTTAACTTGATCATTAATCATGTCATTTAATTTTACTTCCGACTTTACAAAATAAGAATTGTTTAACGCCATTGTACTCGTCGGTATAACGATAGCCGCTATTAAACCCGCTATTAATAATTTCTTTTTCGTTTTCTTTTTGCTATCTTTTTTATACATTTGACTAAAGGATTGATAAGCATGCTCTTTAACTTCTTTAGGGACCTCTTGTTTCATTGCTTTTTTAAATTCATTTGAAAACGACATTTGAATTAGATTCCTCCTCATCTATTTCTATACTAGACTGATTCCGAATTTTTTCTAACGCTCTGTGAATTCTAGACCTCACTGTACCTATAGGGATTTGTAATAGTTCTGCAATTTCTTCATACGTATAATCGTGGTAAAAGCGATACACGATTACTATTCTAAATTTAAATGGAAGTTCTTGTATCACCGTTAATAACTGCTCTTCTGTTTCTTTTCTTAATAATACTTTTTCGGGAACGTCTACAACTGGATCATCACGTAATTGTTGTTTTTCAAATAAGCGCATCCTCTTCCATATATTTTTTCTCCACTGACTAATCTGTTTGTAAACAATTCCATTCAACCAAAATAGAAACGGTCTAGATTGATCATATGTTGAAATAGATTTCCAAAGTTGAAAGTAAACTTCATTTACGATTTCATTTGTATCATGCCGATTTTTAACTATAGCGAAGACAGTTTCATATATTCTCTGACTCGTTAAATCAAATATAAATTCAAAAGCCTCCTCATCGCCTTTTAATAAACGTTCTATCCAGATATGTATATCTTCATTACTTGCCAAGTAGTGCCCCCTCCTTAACGATGTTCTCACTATATATTGGACAGTAAGCAAAATAAAGTTCCAAATTTCATAAAAAATATATTATTTTTTATGAAATTTCATCTATTTAAAAGGACAATACATTCAGTTATCCCTATAATACTTTTTACTTTTCTCACTTTTAACCTATACTGTTAACTAGCTTATATTTCAACATAATGAAAAGACGTGAAACACATGGTACACTATAGCTACAATTGTTTTTTTGAGGAGGAATATACATATGTATAAAATTTTAATCGTTGAAGACGATCCAAATATTTCATCATTACTGCAATCTCACATTCAAAAATACGGGTACGACGCTGTTGTTACTGAAAATTTTGATGATATTATGGAATCGTTTAACGCCGTGAAACCACACCTTGTTTTACTTGATGTGAACTTACCGAAATTCGATGGATTCTACTGGTGCCGTCAAATTCGTCATGAATCTACTTGTCCAATTATTTTCATTTCAGCGCGTGCTGGTGAGATGGAACAAATTATGGCGATTGAAAGCGGTGCGGATGATTATATTACGAAACCGTTCCACTACGACGTTGTAATGGCAAAAATTAAAGGTCAATTGCGCCGTATTTACGGTGACTATGCACCAAATATTTCTGAGCGTATCGTTGAAGTAGAAGGTTTAAAACTATTCCCTGAACGTCCAGAAATTCACTTCGGATCTGAACAAGTTCTTTTAACGAAGAAAGAAGCAATTTTAGCCGAAATGTTATTATCTAAATTCCCTCGTACAGCGAGCCGTGAAGATTTATTAGCTGCTCTTTGGGATGATGAGAGCTTCGTTGAGGAAAATACATTAAACGTAAACATCACGCGTCTTCGTAAAAAGTTCAATGAGCTTGGTATTGAAAATGCTATTGAAACAGTACGTGGACTTGGGTATCGTTTTAACGCAACTTGGAGTGAATAAGCATGAAGCTATTTTTACGTGATCATTTTACATTTTTTCTACTGTACGTATTAAACTTCGGTATCATTTTCGTTCTCTATGATGCAGTAGATGGATTTCAAAATAATAAGTTTTACTTCATCGTTTTAAGCTTATACTTATTTATTTGTTTCCTTGCTTATCGTTACGTTCGTAACCGTAGAATGTATCATAGATTAAGTGAGCAGCCAGAAAAAATGGAAGATGCGTTTATTGAAAGAGCAACCGCTCCGATGCCTCACGGTGTAAATGAACTCGTGCGTACGCAATACCGTCTCTTCCAAAAAGAACTACAATCGTATGAAGTAAAACAACAGGAACATCAATTGTTCATTAACCATTGGGTACACCAAATGAAGACACCTGTTTCTGTTATGCAGCTTATGGTACTGGAAATGGAAGACGAACATTTAATTCCGAAATTCAAAAAAGAGTTAGAGCGTCTAAACCAAGGACTTGATATGGCTTTATACATGGCTAGGTTAAATAACTTCCATGAAGATTTCCATGTTGAGACGATTTCATTAAAAGATACGGTAACAAAAAATATTAATGGATTAAAAGAACTATTTATTCGTAATGGCGTCTTCCCTGTTTTAGAAGTACATTCTGATCTAAAAGTTGCTTCTGATGCGAAATGGCTAAAATTTATTATCTATCAGTTAATGACAAATGCAGTCCGTTACTCTGGTGAGCGTGGAAAGAAAGTGTTCTTATCCGCTTATCGAAATGGAAAAGACATTATTCTAGAAGTTCGCGATGAAGGCGTTGGTATTCCGCAAGAAGATATTCGAAGAGTATTTGAACCATTCTACACTGGGAAAAACGGTCGTACATTCGGAGAATCTACCGGTATGGGGCTTTATATTGTAAGTAAAATTTGTGATTATTTAGGTCACTCCGTCAAACTAGATTCTGAAGTTGGTAAAGGAACGACGATTAAAATCATCTTCCACAATGCTGCGAATAATCAAGCAGAGAATGTAGAGAAGGTGACTGAATCATGATCAGAACATATGCTAGCAAAATGTATGAGAACTCACTCTCATACATTTTTTGCAATAAAACTACATATTTCCCTGCTAACGGGAGGCACGTATTATGACATTTTGGCAATTTGCATTTAAAAATGTAACGCGCAACTCAAGAGCTTATTTTGCTTACTTTATAAGCAGTGCCTTTTCCATTGCTGTTTTCTTTTCGTTCGCTGTTTATTTGTTTCATCCGAAATTACAAAATCCCACTATGATCTCTGAAATTTCAGGATTAATGATTTTTTCAGAAGTTGTGATTGTTTTGTTCTCGTTCTTTTTTCTACTCTATTCAATCGGATCGTTTTTAAAAGTTCGTAAAAAGCAATTTGGTATTTTAACTATTTTAGGTATATCAAAAAAACAATTACATCGACTCGTTTTCACTGAAAATATGTTAATTGGTATTTTATCTATCTTTTTCGGTATGCAGTTTGGACTTGTCTTTTCGCAGTTTTTCTTATTAGTAACGGCGAAAGTTACACATCTACCGGGGATATATTTATATCCCCCTACGAATGCTTTCATTTTAACAACGATTGTGTTTCTTGGTCTCTTTATCGCTGTATCTTCATTTACACCCATGCTAATTCGTACGAAAAAGACGGTAAACCTATTAAAAACGAATGGTAGGAAGCAAAAGGAAAGAAAACCATCCATATTTATCTCTCTATTTGGTGCTATCTGTTTATTAGGTGGTTATATTTTAGCTGCAAACCCTAAATATTTCTTCTCAATAAACACGCAAGTAGGCGTTATCTATATGGTTTCAAGTGTTTTTGTGATTCCAGCGCTTGTTACAATTGGGACATATTTTTTCTTTTCTCAAATTAGTTTCTTACTTATTTATATTTTAAAGAAAAGAAGAAAGTTTTATATGAAACGAATTAATATGCTTTGGATTTCGGATTTAGCAAGTCGTATTCGAACAAATATCAATATGCTTTTTATTGTAGCCATGCTTTCTACAATTGCTTTCACAATGATTACGTTCCTATATGGATTCGGAAAGTTTACAAAGCTAGATGTTGCGAGAACTTCACCTTTTCCATTTTCTTATTTTTCATATGACGCAAATCCTTTTGTTAACAAGCATTTAACTTGGCTTGAACAGCAGTTACAAAAAGAAAATTTCTCTTATAAAAAGATCAAAACTGATTTATATGAAACACCATTGAAAGAAGATGAAGGTATAACGACTTACAATGACATTTATGCAATGAAACAAAGTGACTATAATAAACTTGCAGCTTCCCTGCGAATGAAAGAACTATTCATGAGTGATAACGAAGCATATATCTTAAGCGGCGATGCTTATTTCACCTTATTCAGCCAATTTGAGCCAAGCTTCAATAGAAAATCCATTACACTTTCTAGCACAAATACGATATTACAAGTAAAGGGCTATGAACAAGCAGGGGCCATTCCCTCTGACTTTTCATATCAAACTTTAATTTTACCTGACGCTGTTGTAAACAACTTACCAAGTACAACAAAGCATGTAGCAGCGTACAATTATAACGTACAAAACTGGGAAAAGACGTATGAAATTGCTGATGATTTTATGAAAAGGATACAAAGAGATCGACAAGAATTCCAATACGAAGGACCCCTTGTACGCTCCTATGAATCAGCAGGCTCATTATATAGAATCACATCAGGAAGTGCCGCATACTTCCTAATCGGGACATTCTTAGGTGTCATTTTCTTTATTGGAGCTGGTAGCGTTCTTTACTTCAGAATGTATACAGATTTAACGAACGAACAAGAAAAATATGTAGCAATTTCAAAAATTGGTGTAACAGATGCAGAGATGAAAAGATCTGCAACCATTCAACTTAGCATTTTATTTTTTGTTCCGTACGTTATGGCGTCCATTCATACAATGTTCGCGACAAAAATGCTTCAAGACGTAATTGCTTTATCACTATTCAAAGAAATTTCAGCAGTTCTTATTATTTTTGGAGTAGTTGAATTCATCTTTTTCTTATTTATTCGTTCCTTTTACATGCAAAAGTTATCAGAGTATACGAATGGTTAAGTTTTATAAATATATTAGTACAGGAAAAGGATACCTCTTATATTCTTTTCCTCTTCACTCTATTAGGAGGTTTAGGTGAATGACTTTTTGGCAGTTTGCCTTTAAAAATGTAACAAGAAACGCCAGAGCTTATTTCGCCTATTTTGTAAGCAGTGCGTTTTCCATTGCTATTTTTTTCTCATTTGCAGTTTATTTATTTCATCCTAAATTGCATATGACAGACGTGAATTATGCTCTGAACATATTAATGACAATTTCAGAAGTTGTCATTGTGTTCTTTTCATTTTTCTTTTTACTCTATTCAATTGGTACATTTTTAAAGGTTCGTAAAAAACAATTTGGGATTTTAACAGTACTTGGTATATCTCAAAAACAATTAAAGCGACTCATATTTATAGAAAATATGCTGATTGGTGTTCTTTCTATATTTTTTGGTATTCAACTTGGACTTGTTTGTTCACAGTTCTTTTTACTAGTTACCGCCAAAATTACACATGTACCTGGTCTATATTTATATTGGCCGACAGGTGCTATCGTTTTAACTATAATAATCTTTCTTGGACTCTTCATTCTCGTATCATCTTTTACACCGATGCTAATCCGTACGAGAAAAGCTGTACGTCTTTTAAAAGAAGGAACAAAACAAAAAGAAAGAAAAGCATCCGTACTCATTTCTCTATTTGGTGCGATATGTTTAATATCTGGATATGTATTAGCAGCAAATCCTCTATATTTTATGTCGCTAGGCGACATCATTGGGCTTTTATATGCCGTCTCTAGTATATTTGTCATTCCATCGCTTATTGCAGCCGGAACATATTTTTTCTTTTCACAGATTAGTTTTTTACTTATTCGTATATTAAAAACACGAAGAAAGTTTTATATGAAACGAATTAATATGCTTTGGATTTCGGATTTAGCAACGCGCATTCGAACAAATATTAATATGCTATTTATAGTAGCAATGCTATCAACGCTCGCTTTTACAATGATTACATTCTTATATGGATTCGGGAAATTTACAAAGTTTGATGCGATTAGGCAAAACCCTTTCCCGTTTACGTATTTATCACATACTGAAAATACGTTAGCTGATGAACATTTAAACTGGTTAGAACAAAAATTTAATGAAGAGCACTTTACTTATACAAAATTTAAAACAGACATATATGAAGTATCTTCAGCTGAAGATAACGCGCAGCTCTATTATGCCATTAAACAAAGTGACTATAATGTACTTGCTAAGGCGTTAAATTGGGAGACTCTCTCGGTGAATAAGAATGAATCTTATATTCTTATGAAAGACTTAGACGATCAAGTTGTTGGAACAATTCATACTAAAGAAAAGAAAAATACTCTTACACTTGCTCAAAACAATTTACAACTACAAGTGAAAGAATATAAAAGTTATAACCCATTCCCAAACAGCTTAATATACCAATTGCTCATACTATCTGATGAAAATGTAGAAACATTATCCACCGTTTCAAAACAGATGAGTGTATATAACTTTAAAGTTAACGATTGGGAAGAAGCACATACTATCGGTTCAGCATTTATAACAAAAATTGATAACGACAATGCAGCTATTCAGGCAGAACATCCACCGTTTCATGCAAGTGAAGCAAGTGACTCTTTATACAACACGAAACTAAACGTTGCTTCATTCTTCTTAATCGGAACTTTTCTTGGTGTTATTTTCTTCATCGGTGCAGGCAGTGTTCTGTATTTCCGAATGTATACAGATTTAACAAATGAGCAAGAAAAGTATATAACGATTACAAAGATTGGATTAACAGCAGACGAAATGAAACAATCTGCTACAATCCAACTTGCGATTCTTTTCTTTGTCCCTTACATTATGGCATCCATCCATACGATGTTCGCGACAAAGATGCTACAAGAGATATTACATCTCTCGTTCTTCGCTGAAATTACAGTCGTACTTATGATTTTTGGAACGGTTGAAATTCTCTTTTTCCTTTTAATTCGTTCCTTTTATATGCAAAAATTATCACAACATATTAAGTTTTAAAAATAGAAAGGTGATTATTATGGAAGAAGTATTACACATAAAAAACGTCTCAAAAGTGTATGAAGGGAAAGTCCCTCATACTGCTTTAAAAAATATAAATTTACACGTAGATAAAGGTGAATTCGTCGCAATTATGGGGCCTTCTGGAAGTGGTAAATCTACGTTTTTAAACGTTATTTCTACAATTGATTCTCCTACTTCTGGAGAAGTCGTAATTAACGGCAAACAACCTCATACATTTCGTAGAGAAAAATTAGCAATTTTCCGCCGTCAAGAATTAGGATTTGTTTTCCAAAACTTTAACCTATTAGATACGTTAACGATTGGAGAAAATATCGTATTACCTTTAACGTTAGATAATGTTCCTTTAAAAGAAATGGACGAAAAGCTCGATAACATCTCAAAGAAACTTGGAATTGATCATATTTTGGACAAACGTATTTTTGAAGTTTCAGGAGGGCAAGCACAGCGTACTGCGGTAGCACGTGCTGTCATTCATCATCCGTCTCTTTTACTTGCGGATGAACCAACAGGAAACTTAGATTCAAAAGCAGCGATTGATGTAATGGAATTATTTACGAAATTAAACAAAGAAGAAGATGCAACGATTTTAATGGTTACGCATGATCCGTTTGCAGCAAGTTATTGTAACCGTGTTATTTTCATTAAAGATGGAGAGCTTTACAATGAACTGCATCGCGGATTGTATCGTGAGAAGTTTTATCAAGAAATATTAGATGTCCTAGCATTATTAGGAGGAAGACGTGGATGACATTTTGGCAATTCGCATTTAAAAATGTCTCGCGTAATTCTAAAGCATATTTCGCTTATTTTGTAAGTAGTGCTTTTTCTATTATGGTTTTCTTTTCATTTACTGTATATGCGTATCATCCGCGCTTACAAAGTGTACAAGGCTTTCAAGATCGGGATCCTCTAATGAACTTAGCTAGTACAGCACAGCTTGTGATTGTTATGTTCTCGTTCTTTTTTCTCTTATATTCAGTTGGAACATTTTTAAATGTACGGAAGCAGCAATTCGGGATACTCACCATTCTCGGTATCTCACAGAGACAATTAAAAAGACTGTTATTTACTGAAAATATGATAATCGGGATATTATCTATCTTTATCGGCATTCAAGGTGGACTTGTATTTTCTAACTTTTTCTTATTAGTCACTTCGAAATTAACAAGTGCAAAAGGTCTCTATTTATATTGGCCAACAGAAGCGATTATCGTTACAACCGTAACGTTTATCATTTTATTTTTAATTGTTTCTACGTTTACACCAATGTTTATTCGTACTCGAAAAACAACGCAGCTTATTAAGGGAGTTAACAAAAAGAAGAGCGAAAAAAAACCATCTATACTCATTTCACTATTTGCTTTAACTTGTTTAGGACTATGCTATTATATTGCCGGTTATCCGCAAGGCTACATAACGGAAAAAAATGTACAAAATGGGTCTGTATTCTTAATTATACTATCTATTTTACCGCTCGTAGTAGTTGGGACGTATTTGTTTTTTTCACAAACATTTCTTCTCTTTATCTATATTTTAAAGAAACGAAGAAAGTTTTATTTGAAACAAATAAATATGTTATGGATTTCAGATTTAGTTTCTCGTACCCGCAGTAATATTAATGTACTCTTTATCGTTTCTATGCTATCTGCACTTGCATTTACAATTATTATCGGGTTATTTGCTGCAAACAATCATACGAAAGCATCCATACTAGAACGATATCCAATACCATTCACCTATACATCAGAAGGTGTTAATGCATTTGAACAAAAGCATATTACTACGATTGAAACTGAACTTACAAATGCTAATTTTCAATATGACAAATATAAGTTTACCGTTTTAAAAGATACAGCTTCAAAAGAATCAATTTCCATTATGAAAATGAGTGATTATAACGCAATAGCAAAGCAATTAAACAGACCAGAAATCACTCTTGATTCTACACAAGTTTATAATATTTCTCGCTATTCACCAGCGTTATTAAATCTCGTGTCTAACCCATTTGCGAAGCAGGACACGATTACACTTGGCTCTAATAAAAAAGAATTTCAAATTAAAGGTTTTATTAATAGAGGAATTGAGCCTCCCTTTGCATTACCTCACTTAATTGTGATGCAAGATGAAGTAATTGAAAATATGATTCCTCATATTGAAACAATTACAGTTTATAACTACTTCGTGGAAAATTGGGAAAATGCAATTGTCCCAACAAAAAATATATTAAAAAGCTTAGATCATGATGCAGAAACCTTGTATGAAGCACATAAGGATGAAGAAGATTTCATTAAACCATTTCATATTTATACAGCTACGGATGAACTCGTTCATAGTAAAGGAAATGCGGTTGCTCAGTTCTTTATTTGGGCATTTCTCGGCTTTATTTTCTTTATCGGTGCGGCTAGTGTTTTATACTTCCGTATGTATAACGACTTAACGAATGAAAAACAAAAATACATTACGATTACAAAGCTTGGCTTAACTGAATCAGAAATGTTTCGCTCTGCAACGATTCAATTAGGAATTTTATTTTTCGTTCCTTACATCGTTGCTGGTGTTCACACGTTATTTGCGGTTAAGTTTTTACAAAGTATGTTTTCTTTTTCATTACTAAAAGAGACATGTATTGTACTCACCTTTTTCGGGATTATCGAGATCATTTTCTTCTTCTTAATCCGTTCTCTGTACATTAATAAATTATCACAACATATTAAAACGTGAATAAAATGGCCTTGTGCAATACGCACAAGGCCATTTTCAATAGTTTTTAATTAGCAGCAATATCCACCATAGCCGCCTGCATAACCGCCGTAACCACCATAACCACAACCGCCGCCTCCGCCGAAGCAGCTAGCACCGATGATAATTAATAAAATAAACAATACGATTAGAAGCGCAAAACCGCCGCCGCACCCATGTCTGCGGTTACAATCATCATGTCTGTGTTCACACTTTTCGCTCATTACTCTATTCCTCCTTTAGTATCATTCATAACAAGTTCACCTTGCTCTAAATGAGGGGATTCCATTTATAGTATGTTTTCAGGGCGAATAGGAAGCTTGGCTTACTTAAAAACGGGCTTGTTTTGGCAATTGGGCTTCATCAAAAAAAAGATACCTATTCAGGTATCTTTTAAAGAAACATATTCAACACAAGGGCAAAACCGAATGCAATAAATGATAACAATGTTTCCAGCACCGTCCACGTTTTAAACGTTTCCTTCACCGTCAAACCTAAATACTCTTTTACAAGCCAGAAGCCTGCATCATTTACGTGAGAAAACATTAGTGAACCTGCACCGGTTGCTATAACGAGCAATTCTAAATTTACACCAGACATGTGCTGAATAACTGGTGAAACAATTCCTGCTGCTGTCGTTAATGCTACTGTAGCTGATCCGGTCGCTATTCGAATTAATCCCGCTACCATGAAAGCTAAGACGATTGGTGATAACGATATATGTTCTGCCATTTGCGCAATCGCCGTTCCAACTCCACTTTCAATTAATATTTGTTTAAACCCACCACCTGCACCAATTATTAAAATAATTGAGCCTACAGGTAGTAAACTTTCATCTGTTAATTTTTTTATCATCTTTTTATTAATTCCTTGTTTGATGCCAAGTAAATAAAATGCTGCAAAACATGAAATAAGTAAAGCGATTACTGGACTTCCTATAAAGACTGAAAATTCAGTTATTTTTATTGGTAAAGAAATATACGGTGCAACTACTGATAAAATCATTAACACAACTGGCAGTAAAATAATAAAAAACGAAACTTTACGACTTGGTAAATCGGTTGATACAGTCGTAACTCGAACAAGCTCCGGTTCATTTTCAGGTATAACCCTCTTATGTACCCACTTCGCAAATATCGGCCCTGCGATGATGGCTGTTGGTAACGCGATAATTAATGAATATAAAAGTACTTTTCCTAAGTTCGCATTATAAATCCCGATTGCAGTCATCGCACCTGGATGCGGAGGCACTAGCCCATGCACAATTGATAATCCAGCAATAACAGGTAACGCAATTAACAATATATTTTGCTTCGTCGTTTTTCGAATGGAAATAACAAGTGGTAATAAAATGACGATTCCCACTTCAAAAAAGACTGGAATCCCTATAACAAACCCTGCAAATAACATTGCCCAAGGTAATTTTTTTACGCCGAAAAATCGAATAAAGAAATCTGCAACTTGCATGCCTGCCCCTGAATCAGACATCATTTTCCCTAAGATAGTTCCAAGTGCCAAAATGCCAACTAAATGCCCTAGTACACTACCAACACCAGTTTCATAGGCAGCCACTATTTTCGTTAAGTTCAGTCCAGACATAATAGCTAAAAATAAACTAGCAACTGTTAAACTAATAAATGCATGCCATTTCCACCATGATACCCCTAAAATGACAATTGCGATCGCAAGTAACGTGACGATTAATAAGTATATATCCATCTCTCATTCCCCTTACTTTTATAAAAAAAGAGGGAAAATCCCTCTTTTTTATACGTCATAATTAACTACATAATGCTGCATTTCTGTATTGTAGTAGCCTTCGCTATATTCAATTACTTCGCCAACTTCATCGTAAGAATAGCGCATACGTTTTAATAACGCTGTCCCCTCTTTTTCACCTAACGATTCTGCAACGAAACTGGGCGCAAGTCCAACTGCGAATTCATCTCTGAAGTTTTCTAAATGTATACCTCGGTCTTCGACTAAATCATAAAGTGATTGTAAATCAAAGTCCGATAAGTCTGTACTTGCCATTTTCGCTGAGAAATAGTGCGTATAATGAATATATGGTGCATCATTTAACGTATATAAACGTTCAATACGAAAACTCTCTTTACCGAATAAGCGAAATGGCACTGTTCCTTCTTCATTATGAACGACTTCTGCCTTTAGCAATTTCTTTTGTACTTTATATCCTTCTTCCACTAACACTTCAGTAAATTTCTTACCCTTTGACAGTTTTGTCGCAGAAGTATTACGGATGACTTTCGTTCCTTTACCGCTCTTCTTTTCCAAATATCCTTCTTGAGCGAGTTCTTTAATCGCATTACGTACTGTAATTTTACTCACTTTGAACTCTTCCTCTAATTGTGGTTCAGAAGGAATATTCGTATGAATCGCATATACACCATGCAATATTCGATCACGAATAATATTTTTTATTTGTAAATATAATGGTCCTTTTTTTCTCGTTACGTTCACCGTTACACCCACTACCTTTCTACATCACCTACTGATGCCGTCATTGCCCGAAGTATATCCTTCTCTGATGACATTGGCGTATCACCGACGATTGTATGTGCAAGCATGCCAGCTGCTGACGCAAATGAAACAGCTTTCTCTGGTGCAAACTCTTCTATCTCGCCATGAATAATCCCGCTCGTATAAGCATCTCCAGCACCTATTCTATCATATACAGAAAACGTAAGTGTTTTTGCAAAAGTGAACGTCCCATCTTTACATATAAACCCGCACAGTGAATGTGTATTATCACCGTTAATAGAGCGATGTGTACCAGCAATTGTAGCGATATGATACGTTTTAGCGACCTTTGGAATGAGATCCATCAGCTGTGCCTCTCGCTCCGTCTCTTCTGTTTTCATTCCTAAAACAAACATCGCATCTTTTTCGTTCATCATAACGATATCAGCAAGTCCTAGCATTTCTTCATAATGCGGCTTTGCCTGTTCATATCCGTCTTCTCCCCAAAGTGATGGACGATAATTGCAATCAAAAACGACGGTTCCTCCGTTTTCTTTAACTGCTCTCGCTAAAGACTTCATATGATGGCGCACCGTATCATTCATCGCAAGTGTAATACCGCAAAAATGAACGATATCAATTTCTTTAGCAATTTCTTCAAATTGGTACATCTCTTCAGACGCCGTATTGAAGCTACTTTCTAGTCGATTCGAATACGTAACGCGGCTTGCACGTGCACCAAATCCATTTTCTAAAAAGTACATGCCGACATATTTGCCGCCCCTTGAAACAAGCGGAGTTTGCACACCTAACTTTTGAATGTATGATAATGCCGCATCTCCAACCGAATTTTCCGGTAAAGTTGAAATAAGAAGCCCTTCATGCCCTAAGTGAGAAAGTGCCGCTGCAACGTTCACACCTGTACCTGAAAATGAGTAATTTAGCGTGTTAGCTTGCGACAACAATTCATATCCAGGTACTTGCAGGCGCATCATTACTTCGCCGAACGCTGCAATTTTCTTACGCATATTGATCAACTAGCTTCTTCACGACTGCTAATAATTCACGCACATCTTCTACTTTCGTGTTACCAGTTTCTTTATCAATAATAGAAGAGTACACGTGCGGGATAACTTGCTCTACATTTGCCTCAAGTGCAATGCGTACAATTGTTTCAAAGTTCTCTTTATCAATTCCGCCTGTTGGCTCTAATGCGAATCCTTCTTCCGCACAAGCTTTCGCAACTGCGCGATATTCTTCTTCATGAGCTAAACCTTTCATTGGGAAGTATTTCAATGAATTTCCGCCCATATCACGTACAAGTGCGATCGCTGTTTTAATTGGAACGATTGCTTTTTCTTCCCCAGCTGCACTAATTGGGCCAGTAGAAATGTTTACGTAACCTACTTTTCCTGTCGGCGATACTAAACTATTAATCCAGCTATCTTTTTCGCCAAGATTTGCACGTGTCGCTCCAACTGAAGGGAACACTTGGTTAATATGGCTACCAGGATAATGCTTCGCAATTTCAGCCACAACTGCCGCTTGGCGATTATCTCCTGCTCCTAGTCCGATTGATACAGCATCCTCAATTTCTTTTCCGTATGCTTTCATCGCCGCAACTGCTTCTTCTACAGTCGGATAGTCTTTTGATAGCACACCGACTACTACATAACCTTCTGCTGCTTCAAAAATATCTTTCGCATTTTCTATATTGTTTGCCAATACATTTAATGCTACGCGGCCTTTATAAAAACGTTTTTGAATGTTTGTCATTTTAGTTTCCCCCTACAATTTCTCTCATTTTTTCTTCAATTACATGTATGTCATCACCTTGAAGTGGACGTGGATCGATATCAAAGAATCCTTGTCTTACTCCGTAATCACGTGTATAAATGGCAATTTCCCCTTCGCGTAATGCTGTCACAACATCTTTTGCTGATTTATTTAATTGTGTCTCGTTAATATGAATACGAGCTCTAAAGATTGCTCTTCCGGCTTCATCTTGAACGATCGTTACATTTACGCCGTTTAATTCTTTTAGCGGCATAAGTACTTGTAACAATTCTTTTTCTTGCTCGCTCTTATCTTCTTTTACCCCGTACTCATCAAGCGCTTGAAGTAAGCCAAATGTTGTTTCTTTCCCAACCTTCATACTTCTTCCGATGCAATGTAATTGCACTTTTAGCCACTCAATATACTTTCTTTTACCGCCCACAATACCAGAAGTAGGCCCTTCAATCGCCTTTGAACCACTATAAATGGCAAGGTCTGAATACTTCACATATTTTTGAATGTCTTCTTCAGCTGCCGCATCGACGATAAGCGGGATGTTATTTCGCTGCGCAACTTCCCATGCTTCTTCAACAGAAATCATATTTTTTTGTACTGCATGATGGGATTTCACATAAAGAATCGCCGCTGTATTTTCACCAATCGCATCTTCAATATGCTCTGCTTTCCCTTCATTTGCATAGCCAACTTCTACAAGTTTACCGCCGCCTAAGTAAATCATCGTTTCAACAGGGGCACCGTATTGAACGTTATGACCCTTTAACATAATCACTTCGTTTTTCGCGATTACTTCTTGATGAAGTCTTTCACTTTTACGGCGATTTCCTTCTGTAACGATACCAGCGATAGAAAGCGCAATTCCACTCGATGCTGAATTCACAACAACTGCTGCCTCTGACTCTAGAATTCTCGCAATATGGTCTCCTGCTTTATCTACTAAATCAGCAATTTCCACATAATTTTGTCCACCATGTTTCATTGCATCCATAACTGTATTTGCCGGAGCGGATACACCTAAAATACTCATTCTACCGCTCGCATTAATCACTCTTTTTAATCCATACTTAGCATTCAATGAATGACCCATTGATTACAACCCCTTTCGTATCAATCCTTCTTTCAGCAATGCGCTGATCCCCTTCTGAATCAATTAACGTAACCTTCTCATCTTTCACCGTAAATAAAGTTAAATTTGCAATATCGCCTTCTTGAATGCGGCCAAGCTCAGGTTTCTTAAGCCACTCTGCTGCATGTTTCGTAACCGCATCAATCACTTCTTCTAGCGGATAACCTAAGTAAAGGAATTTCGAAAGAACGTGAGCCATACTATACACTGGACCGTGTATACGGTTCTTCCGGTAAATATCTGTACTAATTGTATTAAGCGCAATACCGTAACGCTTCGCCGCTTCTGCTACTTTAAAAGAAAAACTAGCATTACCATGACCAACATCTAAATGTACGCCGCGATTCACTGCATCTAGTAACACAGGTAGCGGTTTGCCTTCTTCATCAAATAAATTATTTTCTTTCCCGTTTAAATAATGTGTAATGACATCATCTTTTTCTAAAAGAGGTACAACTTCCTCAATGCGAGGAGGCGCTGAACCGATATGTACCATAATTGGCAATGATGTTTCACGGGATAAATCACGCGCTATATGAAGTGGTTCAATTCCACTATCACAAACGACACTTTTACTCATTCTCGCCTTTAACCCAACGATTACATCTTTATACTTTTCTACTGCTTCTATTACTTTCTCTTTATCTATCCATTCCATATTGGATAATTCATCAATTCGTTTTAAACCGATGCGAGAAATATTTAAAAAGGCAAATAAATTCGTTTTTGCCTGCTCTCTACTTTTTACTAAATCTGCAATGCGATCAGCACCGCAGCTACCTGCATCAACAATTGTCGTTACCCCTTGCTTAACGCCAATTTCGTCCACCTCATCGCCATACGGATCAAACTCTGGAAAAGCATGAACGTGCAAATCAATCCAGCCACTTGATACGTAAGTACCTGAGTAATCAAGAACCTTTCCACCCTCACCAGCACCAGCTTTCGTCACCTGTGCGATTTTATTATTTTCAATTACAATGTCAATCTCTTCCCCGTTCACACGTTTCACATTACGTAGTACGAATCGTTCTGTCATTGTATTTCCACCCTTTTCTATAAGAAGCCATAAGAATACGCTTACATTAAAATTTCATTTTTCTTTATCTCTTTCACACATTTAGAGTAGCACAAAAAAAGGAAGAAGTAAATATAACGTTATAATGTTTAAAAGTAAATAAAAAGATGCTCCTCAAAATGCTGATAGTACAGGAAATTATATCAACGATTTTTCGAATATATCTATCATAACTTACAATATATCAACGATTTTTCAATTATATCTATCGTAACTCAAAATATATCAACGATTCGACAAGGAATATCGATTTACCGACAAAAAACGCCAATCCCTTTCTTATATACGAAAAGGCTGCTCCAAAACGGAACAACCTCTTTATCTATTCCTGAACCGTCACAATAACCCCATCCATATTGTTCCCCGAAATTTCATACTGCTTATTTACTGGGACATTTACGTTCATATTCTCTGAAACTTTATAATAAGAAACCGTATATTTCTTGCCTTCCACCTCAGTTGAAATTTCTTTTTCCTCTTTTAAGAACTCTAAATATTCCTCTAGCGTAAAATTCTTTTTTTGCATAATTGCGCTATGAGGTAAACCGACGTAACGTATATGCCATGGCTCATATTGAATGCCTGTAATGTTACTTTTATTTTTCGGGTAGCGTAATACAAAGCCATGCTTCCATACGTTCTCTTCCACCCACTTACCTTCAGGAGCCCTCTCCATTTTCTTTTGAGTAGACCCAACATCGAGTGATAATCCTAAATTATGCTCACTGTATCCTGCTGGGAGTGCATAATCTGATCCCATTTCTTTATATAATTTACTTTGTTCTTGAAAATCTCGGTACCCGCTACTCATTAGGAAATGCTGTACTCCATCTTTTCCAGCCGCATCGACAACGTTCAAAAACTTTTTTACAACACCCTTTGATAAGCGAAGGTTTCTATCAAATATTACATAACCTCTTACTAATTCACTATTATGATTTACATTTATAATATCAGACCTAATACTATCTTTTTTTACTGGGTAATCTTTATTAACTAATAGTAGATCCCCTTTATAAATTTGTTCTTTTGTAACCTCTACCTTTTCCATACTTGCAGTCTTTACTGCACTATTTTCCCCGCCGATTTTCACATCAATTTCCTTTTGAAATAACGGTGATATGTAAACGCCTACACAGATTGTGCATGCTATAAAAAAAGAAATAAATACCCACTTTTTCATTTCTAGTTCCTCCTTAACGTAACTTACGTATAGAATAGAAAAAACTATTAAAATAAAAAGTGGGGTAAAGTTTAAATTTTTATTAAATTGTTACGTTCTCGTCTTTTGGCAATCTCACTTCAAATAGCGTTCTAACTACATTACTTTCAGCAGAAATCGTACCGTTATGCTGCTCGACAATATTTTTTGCAATAAATAGTCCAAGGCCTGTCCCGCCACGGTTCTCGGTTCTCGCTTTATCACCTGTATAAAACATATCAAATAGATACGGTAAATCTTCTTCTGGAATGCTATCTCCGTAATTCATAACTTGCACGACAACTTCTCCATTATCGACATACCCATTCATATCAACAAATTGTCCATCATATCCGTATCGAACAGCATTTGTTAACAAGTTTTCAAATACTCTAGCTAACAATTTTCCATCACCGTGCATCGGTAAATGAGCATCAACATGCAATCTAGCTTCTAAATGATGTTTCTCTAATAACGGATATAATTCCTCTTCTAACTGTATAAGCAACTCACTTATATCAATAGGCTTTTTATCCAGCTTTAGCATGCCATAATTCATACGTGTAATTTCAAATAGCTCATCAATTAAACTTTCCAGCCTTTGTGATTTCGTATATGCAATCGTGGAAAAATGTTTAATTTGTTCCTTCGTCAAATTCTCATCTTTAAGAATTAAATCTAAATATCCTAACACGGATGTTAATGGCGTTCTTAAATCATGAGCTAAATTCACAACGAGCTGATCTTTACTACTTTCAGCAAAGTCGCCTCTTTCCACAGCTTCTTTTAACTTTTCACTCGCAACATTTATTTCGCGCGCGATATTTCCAAACTCATCATTTGATGAAACTTGAACTTTATTTGTAAAGTTACCGTTCGCAAGATGATGAATCCCATTAGAAATTTCATCAAAGTATTTTAAATACGGTTTTGTCAAAAAGAAGAAAAAGATAATAGATAACGGAATAAAGAAAATTAAAAAGAAGTTAATGTCCCCAAATTCCCTTACCATTGATCGAAATTGCGCTAAAGGCTCTTCGTAGCGAACCATCTTTTTATAATACAGCTGCAATCCTTTATAAATTATATAAGTTACAGTTGCTGCAAGCACCATACTTAACGCAAATAAGGCAATCATTTTAAAACGAAAGCTTTTCATCATGTTAGCCATTGAAAGTATAACCTACCCCCCACACTGTTTTTATTAACTTATCCTTTCTTTTATCTTCCCCAAGCTTTTTCCGTAACGTACGAATATGTACCATAACTGTATTTCCACCTTCATAATAATCATCTGCCCATACTTGCTGAAAAATATTTTCCACATTGTACACTTTCTTCGGATGACTCGCTAATAAATATAAAATGTCAAATTCTTTCGGTGTTAACTCAATTTGCTCTCCATATACATTTACCGTTCGGCGCTCAGGATCAATAATGACTCCGCCAATCTCTAAAGCAGACTTACTCTCCGCTACTTTCGGTTGATTTAACGTAAAAAACCTACGCAGTTGTGCATTTACACGTGCAACTAGTTCTATTGGTGTGAAAGGCTTTGTCATATAATCATCCGCACCTAGTACAAGACCTGTCACCTTATCGAAGTCAGATGTTTTCGCGCTTAAGAAAATAATCGGCATATGATATTTGGCGCGAATCTGTCTCGTCACTTCATACCCATCCATTTTCGGCATCATAATATCTAAAACGACTAAGTCAATTGACTGCGTTTCAATAATATGAATTGCCTCTTCCCCATCAGCTGCTTTCACAACGTGGTACCCTTCTTTTTCTAAATGTATCTCAATTAAATCAGCAATTTCTGCCTCATCATCAGCTATCAAAATTGAAATGCGCTTCATCTTACTCCCCCTTTATACGCTCGATTTTAAACTAGTCTATCCAATTTGTACAATACAAAAAAGGCTACCCGTTTGAGTAGCCTTAGTAAATGAAATTATATCGACCATAACTTGAATTATATCGGCGATTTTCCAATTATATCGACCGTAACTCGAATTATATCAGCGATTATTGAAATATATCGACTTACCGACAATTAACGACAAAACCCTCTCGCTATTTGCGGACAGCCTAACGAAACTTCCATTTACCGCTCAAACACAATCCGCTGCTTCGTGATTTCATCCAGTCTCCCACGATCTACTTCATACTCAGCTTCAACACTTTGCGGTACAATCACTTTCCCGCCCTTAAGCATCACTTCCGGCGAAATAATATCCTGCTCCCAATGTCGACTAGAAGCGGATATATCACCAGGAATCGTAAAGTTCGGCAATGAAGCAAGCGCAACGTTTTGTGCTCGTGATATCCCCATCTCTACCATACCACCGCACCAAACGGGTATGTTATGCTCCATGCAATAATTATGGATTTGAATAGATTCTGTTAATCCGCCCACTCGCCCTGGTTTAATGTTAACTATGCGGCAACTACCAAGCGTAATCGCAACGCGCGCGTCTTCTAAACTATGGATGCTTTCGTCTAAACAAATCGGCGTTTCAATTTTCTTTTGCAGCTGTGCATGATCAAGAAAATCGTAATCCGCTAGCGGTTGTTCAATCATCAGCAATTGAAATTCATCTAGTCGTTTCAGTCTCTCCGTATCCGCTAATGTATAGGCTGAATTTGCATCAGCCATTAACGGGATATTCGGAAACTCTTTACGAATTTCTTTCAATAATTCGTAATCATGCTCTGGCTTTATTTTCACTTTAAAACGCTCGTATCCTTCTTCCGCGTACTTCTCGATTTGTTTTAGCATAACCGGAATCGTATTGATCCCGATTACAACGCCGACCTCAATTTCAGACTTCGTTCCGCCAAGCAATGTCGCTAGCGGTTTCTTTTGACGCGTCGCATATAAATCCCAAACAGCCCCTTCTATTCCGGCCTTTGCCATTCGGTTTCTCTTTATATGCTGGAACAAACTCGGCACTTCATTCGGATGAGAAATTTCAGTTTCCAATAAATCCGGTATTAAAAAATCCTGAAGTACATGCAGTGCTGTCTTCACCGTTTCTTCCGTATACCACGGTTCAGAAAAAGCAACGACTTCACCAAAACCAACGTATCCATCTTTATCTTCTAATTCAACGACGATACTCTCACGCCTTTCGTAAGTTCCGTAGCTTGCAGCAAACGGGATTACGAGTGGCATTTCCGTTATATAAAGTGTCACTTTTTTTATCTCCACCTACATCTCCTCCACTAATTGTCTTAACTCTCGTCTTAACAATTTTTTCGAAGCGTTTCGTGGTAATTCCTCTAAGAAACACACTTTCTTCGGCACTTTATATTTCGCTAATTTCTCCTCGCAAAAATGAAGAATTTCTTCTTCTGTTACCTCTCCGCTTTTTACAACAAAAGCAGCTGGCACTTGTCCCCAACTTTCGTCAGCCATACCGACAACACCGCCTTCTGCTACTGCAGGATGAGATAGTAACACTTCTTCAATTTGAGCTGGATATATATTTTCTCCCCCAGAAATAATTAAATCACTGCGGCGGTCTAATACGTATAAAAATCCTTCTTCATCTAAATAACCGAGGTCACCAGTATAAAGCCAGCCATTTTGAATTGTTTCACGCGTCGCATCTTCACGGTTAAAATAGCCACCTGTTACGTTCGGTCCTTTTACAACAATTTCTCCTTCAGCATGTGGAGGCACTACTACGCCGTCTTTTTCAATACGAAGCTGACATTGGAATAGTGGTTTTCCAGCTGATCCTACTTTCGTTAACATGTAATCTGCTGATAACGTACAAATTTGCGAAGACGTTTCTGTCATACCGTACGTTTGATACACAGGAATTCCTTTTTCTACACACGTTTCTAATAACGATTTCGGCGCTGGCCCTCCGCCTAGTAACATGCATCGTAAAGAAGAGGGATATGTCTCTTCTCCAAGTCGCTCTAAAAGATCTGTTAACATTTTAGAAACGACAGAAATAATCGTAACGCCTCTCGTTTGAAGTGCTTCATGAATAAAATTAGCATCATATTTCGGAACGAGTAAAATGCGCATACCGTACATAATATTTTTCATTAACAGAGATAGCCCGCCAACGTGGAACATCGGCATACAAGCTAACCAGCAATCATCATCACGAAGCCCTAAATTAAGCGAAGAACCGACTGCGCTTGCCCAATGATTACCGTACGTTAAAATAACGCCTTTCGGCTTCCCTGTCGTCCCAGACGTATAAATAATTGTCATCGCTTCTTCTAAAGAGAATTCTTCCTGTATAGATGCTTCTGCCTTCGATCCATTCATCACTTCAGCAAATGAATATACAGGAACATCTGTAGTCTCAAAATCTTGATCCGTCACTAAACAAACAACTTCAGCATCATCCATTTGCCAAAGTAGCTCTTCTCTTGAAAGACGCGTATTTAAAAGTACAGCTACTGCACCTACGTAAGATAGGGCGTGAATAACTGTAATCATCTCCATACCATTTTTCATCAGAACAGCCACCTTTTGTCCACGCTTCACTCCAACATGCGTGAGACGTTCACAAACAGATACTACTTTTTCATGCAGCTGCATAAAAGTAACCTTTTCATCCTCTATTTCAATTGCAGTGCGATCTGGTGTTAAAAATGCACGTTGCTTTAACCAATTTGGCATAGTTTCCATCATACATTCTCCTTTCCTGAAAGAAAGAGACTTGATATGACATCAAGTCTCTTAGTTGTTTTGTTTCCGGTTGATTCCATCTAGCTACAGCGGCTAGAACAGTCGGTCGTTTCACGCCTTCCTACGCCCTCTTGTTCTAAGCAAGCCGCTTTCGCTTTTGGTTTGATCACGGGAAACGAGGGAATTGACCGAAGTCCGGACTGCGTTTTTCTTTGAATGCGTCGCGACCTTCTTTTGCTTCGTCAGTTGTGTAGTACAATAACGTTGCATCTCCAGCTAGTTGTTGAATACCAGCTAGACCGTCTGTGTCTGCGTTGAATGCAGCTTTTAGGAAACGAAGTGCCATTGGGCTGTTTGCTAAAATTTCTTGTGCCCATTGTACTGTTTCTGCTTCAAGCTCTTCTAATGGTACTACTGTGTTTACTAAGCCCATATCAAGCGCTTCCTGTGCACTATATTGACGACATAAGTACCAAATTTCGCGAGCTTTCTTGTGGCCTACCATACGAGCTAAGTAACCAGCTCCGTATCCACCGTCAAAGCTTCCTACTTTAGGACCTGTTTGTCCGAATACAGCGTTGTCTGCAGCGATTGTTAAGTCACATACGATATGAAGTACGTGTCCTCCACCGATTGCATAACCTGCTACCATTGCGATAACTGGTTTAGGAATTGCGCGAATTAGACGTTGTAAGTCTAATACGTTTAGACGTGGGATTTGGTCGTCACCTACATATCCACCATGACCGCGAACTTTTTGGTCGCCGCCAGAACAGAATGCACGTCCACCTTCACCTGTTAAAATGATAACGCCAACATTTGCATCATCACGAGCGTGTGCAAAAGCGTTGATTAACTCCATTACCGTTTTAGGACGGAATGCGTTATGTACTTCAGGGCGGTTAATCGAAATCTTTGCGATACCATTGTATGTTGAATAAATAATATCTTCGTAATTGCCTTCTTTTACCCATTCAATAGCCATTACAACTACCTCCTTGTATATTTCTGATCTCCTCTATAAGTGTAGCTTCCCTCTTAGGTGAAAAAAGCATCACTGCATAGTTTTTAGAAATCCCTTTACTATTGTATCAAACTTTTCCGGTTGTTCCACATGAATTGCATGGCCAGCACCATCAATTTTGACAAATTTCGCGTCAGAGACGCATTTTTCGATATTTTTTAATATGCGAAAGAACTTTTCATCATGCTCACCGTTCACTAAAAGAACAGGCATTTTTAAGTTTTGTAGCTCATTCCACCATGAAGGCTGAGCCCCTGTTCCCATGCCTCGCAAGCTATTTGCAAGTCCTTTTGGATTGTTAGCAAGTCGTTCTTTTCGCACTGCTTCTTGTACCTTTTCTGCTAAACGTTTTTGCGTTTCGAACAGCGGAATATTTTCCCACATCGATATAAAGCTTCGGGTGCCTTCTCGCTCAATTTTATGAGCAAGTCGCTCATCTTTTTCACGACGTTCTTTTCTAGCCTCTTCACTTTCAAGCCCAGCTGTACAATTTTCTAATAAAAGAGAACGTACATATTCTGGATATAGGCATGCCATCGTAATCGCCAGCCTACCGCCCATTGAATAGCCGAGTATGTGCGCTTTTTCAATATGAAGGTAATCTAGCAGCTCTTTCATTTGTAATGCCGCATTTTGAATATCATAATGCGGCACAGCTTCAGGACTTTCCGTTTTTCCGTGCCCAACAATGTCTACTAAAATGACTTGAAATTTCTCGCTCCAAGAAGGAACGAAAGAACGCCACGTTTCCATGCTTCCCGTAAAACCATGAAGAAGTAGAAGTGGTTCACCGCTTCCGACTACTTCATATTCATACGATACACCTTGCAGCGTTACTTTCATCGTGATTCACCTTGTAAAGATGTAGTAATTACGTCCATCGTTTTTGCCCATAATGTACGGTGCAATGTTAAGTTCTCATCACGATTCGTACAAATTTCCACAACGTGTAAACCTTCCGCCCTTGTTCCCTTTTGTACCTCTTCTCGGAATTGCTCCCAACCATTTACACGGCTAAATGAACCACCGTACATTTTAACAACGTGTTCATAATCAAGCCCAATCGGTGTTCCAAATAATGATTCAAAATGTTCCTTTTTCTCATACTGTGGTAAGAATGAGAAAATACCCCCGCCATCATTATTTACAACGACAATTGTTATGTTTAATTCATGTAATTTCGCTGCTAACAGTCCATTTAAATCGTGATAAAATGATAAATCACCAATCACTAATACGAGCGGATCGCAAATAATGCTCGCGCCTAAAGCTGTTGAAATGATTCCATCGATACCATTTACACCGCGATTTGCCATCACCTGAATGTTTTTATTTGATGTGAAGAAGAATGAATCTGTATCACGAATTGGCATACTATTACTCGCAAATAACGTTGCCCCATCTGGTAATACGCGTACAATATCCGTAATAACCTTTCCTTCAAATGCCGTTTCATATGTTTCCATTTCACGAAGCGTTTCCTTCGTTATTTCGTTTATATGTTGCCACATTCCGAACCAATCATTCTTTTTCATAGCTGGCATTTTTTCTATTAATGCACTACAAAATGCAATATCATTTGCCTGTACAACTTCTGTCGCAACAAGAGCTGGATCTCTCCATTGTCCGGATTCATCGACAACGATATGAACGGCTTTCGTCTGTTTTTTAATAAACTGCGTTAATGCTTTCGAAACAGGCATACCACCAAAGCGAATCATAACTTCTGGCTTCCACGTTTCTTTTAACAACTCATTTCGTAAAAATGTATCGTAACAGTCGATTACCATCGTTTTATCGTGATTTCCGCTACGAATGTTAGAAAGTGGATCCGCTAATATTGGATATCCTGTTTTTTCAGCTAATTGTGCTGCAAACGCTGCGATTTCTGAATGACTATCATCTCCACAAATAATAAGCCCCTTTTCCATATGTGAAAGGCGCCTTACAAGAGAATCTACATATTCACTCGGCATCACCGCGTTCCCTTGCTGAACTACTCCTGTATATTCCCCGCGTCCTTTATCCCATAAACTTTCTAATGAAAAGTCCGGGATAAGCGGTTCACGCACTGGAAAATTAAGATGAACAGGTCCTTGCGGCGTTAAAAGTGCGCTTGCTATCATGCGCTGCGTCGTCATGCGAGCATAATGATACATCGCCTCACTCGCTTCTGGAATTGCCATCTCTGTAAATTGCTTCACAAACGTACCGTATAAATTAATTTGATTCATCGCTTGTGGCGCACCGACATCTCTTAATTCATGCGGTCTATCTGCCGTTAAGACGATAAGCGGCACTCGTGAATGAAAAGCTTCACATACAGCTGGGTAATAGTTCGCCGCTGCCGTTCCTGACGTACATAATAATGCAACAGGACGTTTTTTTGCTTTTGCGATACCAAGCGCAAAAAATCCTGCTGATCTTTCATCTACGTGTAAATATGTGTTCATTCCTTCATGTTGTTCCATTAGTAAAGCAATCGGCGTTGACCGTGAGCCTGGACTAATGACAACATCACATACATTTAGACGCGTCAGTTCATCCACGAACGCGCCTAAATAATATGATAATGCTTCTATATGATTGTTCATTTCATTAATTCCTCCAAAGCACCAAGCATCGGTCTAAACTTCAAACTTGTTTCTTCATATTCAAGTTGCGGTACAGAATCAATTACAATCCCACAACCGGCAAATAAGGATGCTTTCTCGCCATTTAATAATCCGCAGCGAAGCGCAACCGCAAATTCACCATTTCCTTCATCATCTATCCACCCAATCGGTGCACCGTACAATCCTCTGTCTAACAATTCCACATCACGAATGAGCTTCATCGCTTCCAAACGAGGTGTCCCGCCAAGAGCTGGTGTTGGATGTAATTCTTCTACCATTGTTAAAAGACTCACATCACCTTTTGCTTCTACAGGCGTATATAAATGAATTAAGTTTTTTGTTGTTAATAAACCCGGACTTTCCGGAATATTAACGACGTTGCAATGCTCATTTAATACACCGCGAATCATGTTCACTACATAACCATGTTCAGCTAAATTCTTTTCATCATGAAGAAGCGCATTACCATTTTGTTTACTTTCTTCTATAGAATGACCATGACCGATTGAACCAGCAAGACACATCGACGTAAACTTCTCATCTTCTTTGCGAATTAATCTCTCTGGCGTCGCTCCTAGGAAACATGCTCCTTTATAATCAAAAGAAAATACGTAACAATCCGGTTGCCCAATGCGAAGCGCTTCTAAAACAAGAGCAGAATCAATAGAATGATTCACCTCTACTTTTAACTCCCTCGCTAATACAACCTTCTGCACGTTACCCTGCTTCATCTCATCTTGCACTTTCTCAATTGCTTTCATCCAGCCTTTCGGATCAACTTCTACTTTAGAAGTAACAATTAATTTCGATCCTTCTAGCGCACATTTACTCTCCCCCAAAATTTTCTCTTCTAAAGAAATCATTTCGTTATAAAGAGTTTCTGCACAATCTGTTTCTGAAACAAATGTATTCATCGTTAACCACGCTTTTTCATTTTTTACAGTTAATAAAAATGCGGGTAGTGAAAATGTTGTATCTTTAAATTCTTTCCATAGGTCTGTTTTCTCTTTTTCTGGATCAAATGAAAACCCACCAAATAAAAGAGGACCTGTTCCAAATTCATATTCATCTCTTTGCACAAATGCATTCTCTTTTACTTTCTCCCACTCATCACGAGCAGTTTGAAAGCGCTTATGAGAAGAATTTGCTATAGTGAAAACAGAGCCAATTCCTGCAAATATTACATGCTGAGCTGGGTCTGCAAAATAACATCTATTTTCGAATGAAGTCCTTTTTCCTGCTGCATAAAACAGAAGTGGATCCACCCAGTCTATTTGTTTGACAAAACTAACTAATGTTTTTTCATTCTTTACACGCTTAATGGCCGCACTAAGAACTTCTTGCAAGCCTTTTTGTTTCGTTTGAATCACAATTGTCTCCCCCCTATGGGCGAAAAATAGTCATAATTACGCTTGATTTTAAGATACACCTCAAACGAAAGGCCTGTCAACGTTTAGCATTTCTGAGAAATTCACCTTCTCTTCCTAGAAAATAAACGTTGACACTAAATGATGCTTTTTCTACACTTAATTGTGTACAATATGTGACCTAAGGAGGATTCAACATGGAAATGAACGTCGAAACGAATTCCTCTCCTACGGCGCCAAAGCCAAGTAAACAAACAGGCTGGCGCATTTGGTGGAGTTTACTACGCCCCCATACATTAACAGCAGCTTTCGTTCCTGTTTTCATCGGAACAGCATATGCGATGCAGGTCGGAGGTATAAATCAAATACATCTCCCTCTTTTCCTTATGATGCTTCTTGCTTGTCTTCTCATTCAAGCAGCAACAAACATGTTTAATGAATACTTTGATTATAAAAGAGGACTCGATCACGAAGGTTCAGTCGGTATCGGCGGCGCTATCGTTCGCGATGGCATTCAGCCAAAAACAGTGCTTAACTTAGCATTTGGATTTTTTGGCATCGCAATGCTATTAGGCGTTTATATTTGTATGAATTCTAGCTGGTGGCTTGCTGCAATCGGTCTCGTTTGTATGGCCGTTGCTTACCTTTATACAGGCGGCCCACTTCCAATTGCCTATACACCATTTGGAGAGTTAACAGCCGGATTATTTATGGGTGTCATTATTATCGGGATTTCATTCTTTATTCAAACTGGAACTGTAACATCAGAAGTCATTTTACTATCTATTCCAAGCTCCATTTTAATTGGTGCCATTTTACTAGCTAATAACATCCGTGACTTAGATGGCGATAAAGAAAACGGTCGTAAAACGTTAGCAATTCTCGTTGGACGTGAAAGAGCCGTTGGTGTACTTGCTTCTATGTTCATCGTTTCCTACATTTGGACAATTGCTTTAATTATCGTGGGCATCGTATCACCATGGATGCTGATCGTATTTTTAAGTGCACCGAAAGCATTTAAAGCGACGAAAGGTTTTATCGGCAAAAGCATTCCAATGGAAATGGTACCTGCGATGATTTCAACAGCAAAAACAAATACAATCTTCGGTCTCCTCATGGGAATCGGATTATTACTTGGATATTTCCTTTAAAAGGAGCTGCTAATGCGGCTCCTTTTTCATATACCAATTTCAGCTCATAATTCCTACTCGCAACGCTCATACTATGTAAAGAAACTGAATTGTAGGAAGGTGGATGACAATGTTAACTCCACAACAAGTAAATCAATTTAAATCCGTTTTAGAAAAACAAAAACAAGAACTAGAGCAAACAATACAAACTCATGAAAATGAAAATCGTGCCTCTGAACGCGATTCCGTCGGAGAATTGTCTAGCTATGATAACCATCCAGGTGATATGGCTACAGAGCTATATGAACGTGAAAAAGATTTCGGGCTTATTGAGCTTTGGCATAAACAGCTAGAGGATACGAAACATGCCTTGCAAAAAATAGAAGCAGGTACGTACGGTATTTGTGAAGTGTCTGGCGTGGAAATTCCATTTGAAAGATTAGAAGCAATGCCGACTGCTACAACATGCATACAGCACGCGACAAATAAATTAAATATGGAGACCCGTCCAGTTGAAGAAGAAGTATTGGCTCCTTCTTTCCATAAGCACGATGAAGATCATTCTGTTGAGTACGATACAGAAGATGCGTGGCAAGATGTCGCAAATTATGGAACGTCTGAAACACCGTCTGATTTAGAAAGACAAGATTCAAAAAATTATAATGGTATGTATGTAAATAGTGAAGAGAATGTTGGATATGTAGAGGATTTCGAAAACTTTATCGGTACAGATATGTATGGAAAAAACCCACAAGTTTTCGCCACAGAAGAACATGAAGAGTATGAACAAATGCTTGATGACTTTGAAGAGCGTACCTTCAAAGGCGAATTATCTTCAAATGAATCTAGTTCCAAAGAGTAAAGTGAAACTTTAATTAGTGTGGGGACCATCCCCCACTAATTATTAGCCCACACCCTTCGGACGTTTATGGGATAAAAAAAAGCATTCCGAAATTCGGAATGCTTTTTATCGCTAGCTAATTAGTTTTTTGTAACGTTAGCTGCTTGTGGTCCGCGGTTTCCTTCAACGATTTCGAAAGAAACTTCTTGACCTTCTTCTAAAGTTTTGAAGCCTTCGCCTTGGATAGCTGAGAAATGTACGAATACGTCTTCTCCGCCTTCAACTTCGATGAAGCCAAAACCTTTTTCGCCGTTAAACCATTTAACTTTACCTGTTTGCATGTCATGTACCTCCTAAATAAAAATGAAACTATGAATCCACATGAAAAGGTGGATATAAAGGACATGAATGTATAACAAGCTTACAGCCTTTAATACAACGTGCTTTATTTCCGTACCACATTATGTAGCTCAATAGTGCTTTCACTATATCACGCTATATGAAAAACGTCAAATGAGAACACTTTCATTCCATCATTTTTTTATAATTTTAATATAATGTTGAATTTCCATCTCCTTACTTTATTTGAAAATTAACAAAACTAGAGTATTCTAATACTATTAAATTCTGTACAATATAAATATATATTACATATGAGGTGAAAAAAATGAAGGCACATGAAATCGAATATAAGTTATACGGTGACGATATGCAGTTCGTTGAAATTGAATTAGATCCAGAAGAGAGTGTTATCGCAGAAGCTGGGGCAATGATGATGATGGAAGACTACATCGAAATGGAGACAATTTTCGGTGATGGTTCTGGACCATCTAACGGTCTATTCGGAAAATTAATGGGGGCTGGTAAGCGTCTTGTTACAGGTGAAAGCATGTTTATGACTGTATTTACAAATACAGGTCACGGCAAACGCCACGTCTCATTTGCTGCTCCTTATCCTGGTAAAATTGTTCCTGTTGATTTAACAGAATATCAAGGGAAAATAGTTTGCCAAAAAGATGCGTTTCTTTGTGCTGCAAAAGGTGTTTCTATCGGAATTGAGTTTACTAAAAAAATAGGAACTGGTTTCTTTGGTGGTGAAGGTTTCATCATGCAGAAACTTGAAGGTGATGGTCTAGCTTTCATGCATGCAGGCGGAACTGTATATAAGCGCGAATTAAAACCCGGTGAGAAACTTCGCATTGATACAGGTTGTCTCGTTGCCATGACAAAAGACGTTAACTATGATATTGAATTTGTAGGAAAAGTAAAAACAGCTCTATTTGGCGGTGAAGGTTTATTCTTCGCAACGCTAGAAGGTCCTGGAACGGTTTGGATTCAGTCCTTAACACTTAGCCGCTTAGCAGCACGCCTTACGAGTCCAGCAGCTCAAAGCACCGGTGAAGGCAGTGTTTTAGGTGGACTTGGTCGTTTATTAGATGGAAAAGAGTAAAAGTGCCCTTATGGGGCGCTTTTTATTTAGGTGGACTACGCTTCCCCTCCCCCCTCATATAACTAAATGTTCCATCCTCATTTTCAAAACCCTCAAAAAGAATGAATCAAGTCCCTCACTGCATATATTTAACCATACCTTTTCTTAAGGAGGGCTTCCTTAATGCGTACTCCTTTATCCTTTGATAAAGACACTGCCATATTGTTAGCTTCTTGTTGTGAGTTAACGTATGAACAATATAAACAAAATGGGATTTTTGAAATACCAGATGGTTTTCAATATGTACAAGGTTTTCAAGGAAAAACCATTCAAATGACAGAATGGTTTGGATTCATATTAGAATCTGAGGATACAATTATTGTAGCTTTTCGGGGCACACAAACAGATACAGACTGGATTATCGATTCACTCGTCAACCAAAAGCCATACCCATATGCTTTAAACAGCGGAAATGTCCATAACGGCTTTCTTTCTATTTATGAATCTTGCCGAGATTCTATTATGGATATGCTCGTATCATTGCCAGCCCATAAAAAACTACTAGCTACCGGACATAGTTTAGGTGGTGCGCTTGCTACATTACACATATTAGATGCACGTATCAATACTGCCTTCGCACAGTATGGCCTTTATACATTCGCTTCTCCAAAAGTAGGAGATATCGCTTTTCGAAATTATTATAAACTACAAGTAGCTAGTAGCTTTCGTTTTGTAAATTTATTCGATGTCGTTCCACTTCTCCCTCCGCGAAACATAAATTTTAATGATCGTGATTGGGAATATGCCCACGTTCATCACAATATGACATTTACAAAAAATACAAAATCTATTACGAATAATCATTCCATGACAACATACAAAACATGTCTGACTTCTCATTTTTAACCAGTAAACAATTGGAAATTACACATTCGTATACTATAATAATATATGAATTTATTTTTGGATGAGGGGACCTTACATGTTAAAGTTTATCTTTGCACTTTTTCTCATTGTAATTTTTTCGGTTACAGGTTTCTTTACATTTTCATACTTTGCGACAGGAGAATATGGTGGAACAGGCATAATCTATACCGCTATCCCATTTCTTTCTTAAGCAAAATAAGTAAACCGAGCTTAGTCTCATTTAGCTCGGTTTACTTTGCGAAGCAATCGTATTCCTGTTTTAAAAGCGAATACACTTTAGAATCACTGTACGTATTATTCATTTTTACATTTTGCCTCAATGTACCTTCATATACCATTTTTAATTTTTGCATCACACGTTCAGAAGCTACATTTTTCACACTACATCTCCCTTCAATACGATTCAAATTTAATTCTTGAAAACCAACTTTTATAACTTGTTCTAACGCTTCAACAATAACTCCTTTCCCCCAATATGTTGGGCTAATTACAGCTCCAATCGATGCACTATTATGTGGCATAAGCCACATTCCACATGTTCCAATTACCTTTTGGTTATCATTCAGCATAATAGACCATATAAGAGCCTTACCATCTCGTATCGTTGTAAACATATTTTCTAATAAACGATGAGTTTCCTCTTTCGTTTTATGTACTTCCCTCGGTACATATGTAGCTGTTTCCGCATTAGAATATACTTCAAATAAATCAGCTGCATGTGCACCATGTATCTTCGTTAAAATTAATCTATTTGTTTTTAAATCTCCTTGTTCATACATACCCTTCATATGCCATTCACCACACTTCTGTATAATGAGTAAAAGTCCCTTCAAAAGGGACTTTTACTTAATGTTGTTTAACCGTATTACCAATACCCCAAATTTCATTACTGTACTGCAAAATCGTTCGATCGCTCGCAAAATGACCTGATTGTGCAATATTTAAAATCGACATTTCTAGCCATTTCGTTCGATTTTCATAAGTACGCCCTACAGCTTCTTGCCTTTCCGCATATGGACCAAAATCTCGCAAAACGAAATATTCATCATTTTGAATAACGAGAGAATCGTAAATTGCTTCAAATTCAGCTCCCGACTGTGCAAAGAAACCATTCGTTAACTGATCTACCACTTTTTTAATATGCATATTGTGGTGATAATAATCACTTGCACGATATCCACCATTTTGATAGTAATGAAGAACCTCTTCCGCCGTTAAACCGAAAATGAAACAGTTATCATCACCGACCCTGTCTTTTATTTCAATATTAGCTCCGTCTAATGTGCCGAGTGTAATCGCACCATTCATCATAAATTTCATATTTCCTGTTCCTGATGCTTCTTTACTCGCAGTTGAAATTTGTTCACTTACATCCGCCGCTGGGAATATATCTTCCGCTACAGAAACTCGATAGTTTTCTAGAAAGATAACTTTCATATATTGGCTTACGTACGGATCGTTATTTACTTTCCTTGCGAGTTCATTAATTAATTTAATAATTTTTTTCGCATAATAATAGCCAGGTGATGCTTTCGCTCCAAAAATAAAAGTACGCGGATAAAATGTAAAACTAGTATCCTCTTTCAAACGGTTATACAAATATAAAATATGAAGAACGTTTAATAATTGTCGCTTGTAAGCATGCAGTCTTTTTACTTGCACGTCAAAAATAGAATTTGGATCAATTGTAATCCCCATTTTATTATGAATACGCTCCGCTAAAATCTCTTTACGCTCTTGTTTTACCTCTGCAAATTTCTCTTGGAAACTCGCATCATATTGAACTGTTTGCAACGCCTGCAGCTTAATCGGTTCTTTCTTCCACTCTGTTCCAATCGCCTCTGAAATAAGGTTCGTCAGCTGCGGATTTGCCTTCATTAACCAACGTCTATGAGCGATTCCATTCGTCTTATTATTAAACTTATCTGGATAAAACTCATAAAACAATCGCATTTCACGTTGCTTCAAAATTTCCGTATGAATTTTTGCTACACCGTTTACGCTATGGCTACCGACAATTGCTAAATGAGCCATTTTCACAAGATCATGTGCAATAATCGCCATATCTTCAATGCGATGCCATTCGTACGGATAACGTTCCCAAAGTTCATGACAGAAACGTTCATTAATCTCTTCAATAATCATATAAATTCTCGGTAATAACGGTTTAAAAATGTGAATTGGCCACTTCTCAAGCGCTTCTGATAACGTCGTATGATTCGTATAAGAAATCGTTTGCGTCGTTATGTGCCAAGCCTCTTCCCATGCTAGTTTTTCTTCATCTAATAAAATACGCATCAGTTCTGGAATCGCTAAAACCGGATGTGTATCATTAATATGAATCGCAATTTTTTCATGTAATTGACGAAGGTCACCATATCTTTCTCTATGCGTACGAACGATATTTTGTAAACTTGCTGATACGAGGAAATACTGTTGTTTTAAGCGAAGTATTTTCCCCTCATCATGCGTATCATCTGGATATAAAAACTCCGATACCGCCTCTGTTTCACGCTTATATTTCAAAATATCTTTGCAGTTTTGCGGGAAAGGAACTGGTTCAGCATTCCAAAGCCTAAGCGTATTTACAGTACTCGTCTCATAGCCTACTACTGGAACATCATATGGTACCGCCATAATGACTTCTGCATTCGTATGCCTGAACTCTAAACGTCCATCCATTTCTAACGGCTCCACACTGCCAAAATAGCTTACTTCTACAGCTTGATCATGCCTTCTTACTTCCCATACATTTTCATGAAGAAGCCATTGTTCTGGAAACTCAACTTGATAACCATCAACAATTTTTTGATCAAACAAGCCATGTTTGTAACGAATCCCACAGCCGTGTCCTGGTAAGTTTAAAGATGCGAGTGAATCAAGAAAACAGGCTGCTAGACGTCCAAGCCCACCATTTCCAAGACCTGCATCTGCTTCCACCTCTTCTAACTCTTGCAAAGAAATCCCAAGCTCCGAAAGGCCCTGCTCACATACATCCCTGATGCCTAAATTTAAAATGTTACTTCCAAGCAAACGTCCAAGTAAAAACTCAATGGATAAGTAATACATTTGCTTTTGCTCTCCAGACCGATAGCTTTCGTTCGTTGCAATCCATTGACTATTCATATACTCACGTACCATGTACCCAAGCGTATTATATTGATCACGAGTTGTAGAGTCTTTGAAACTTTTCCCATACATCGTCTCTAACTTTTCTAGAAAGGCTGATTTGAAACTTTCAACATGAGTAAACATTTTTTCACCACCTACATGTTATTCCATGAGACTTTTATACAATTTCTTATAAGCAAGAGCTGATTTCTCCCAACTATAATCTTCAGTCATCGCTTGTGTTACAAGCTGTTCCCATACCGGCTTATCGTGATAAAATTCAATTGCACGGCGAACCGTATACAACATGTCATGTGCATTGAAGTTCGTAAAACTGAAACCATTTCCTTCTCCTGTTTCTTCATCATAAGATTGTACAGTATCGTTTAATCCACCTGTTTCTCTTACAATCGGAATCGTACCGTACGCTAATGCGATAAGTTGTCCAAGTCCACACGGTTCAAACAGTGACGGCATTAAAAATAGATCGCTTCCCGCATACACTTGATGCGCAAGCTCCTCATTAAATCCGATATATACCTTCACCTTCTCTGGATACTCATATGCCATCCATTCAAAGAACTGCTCGTATTCTGAATCACCGGATCCTAAAATAATACATTGTACATCTTCTTCCATTATTTCACGGAATACAGTACGTACTAAATCAAGACCTTTTTGTTTCGTTAATCTCGTGACCATTGCAATAATTGGTGTATCCTCTTTTTCTGGCAAACCAAAATAACGCTGCAATGCACGTTTATTTTCATTTTTTTCATATAATGACTCTGCATCATACTGAGCTGTAATATACGAGTCCGTTTCTGGGTTATATACGCTCGTGTCAATTCCATTTACAATGCCACTCAGCTTATCATTATATTTTCGTAGCAATCCATCTAATTTCTCACCGAAAAACTCATATTGTATTTCTTCTTTATATGTCGGGCTAACCGCTGTAATTTGATCAGAAGCGATAATACCGCCTTTCATAAAGTTCACATTTCCATAAAACTCTAGCTGCTCACTATGAAAATATTCATCACCAAGCTCTAACAGGTCGTACATCACTTCAGGAGAAAATACACCTTGGAACTGCAGGTTATGAATTGTATATACCGTTTTAATACGCTCATATAATGGGTTGTCTTGATACTTTTCGCGAAGTAAGAAATTAACCATAGCGGTATGCCAATCATGGCTATGAAGAACATCCACTTCAAAATCAAGATGCGGAATACACTCTAAAACTGCCTTCGAAAAATAAGAAAAACGCTCTCCGTCATCATAATGACCGTACAAAGAATCCCTCTTAAAATAATATTCATTGTCTATTAAATAATACGTAATCCCGTCTTGCTCACCTTTTAAAATTCCGCAATATTGATTTCTCCAGCCAAGAGGAACGTTAATTACTTTATGAAGCGTACATCCATCTCTTAATTTTTGCGGAATAAGACTATAATTCGGAAGTATAATACGTACATTCACACCTAATTTTTTAAGCTCTTTTGGGAGCGCACCTGCTACATCAGCTAATCCTCCCGATTTAACAAACGGTACACATTCTGATACTGCAAATAAAATATTCACTTGTTGTCCCACTGCTCGAAAAGCATATATTACTCTTCTTGCAGCTTCCTCCCTTCGAGTTTTCATTTAAATTAAAACTTTAATCAGTGGAGGAAAGCCCCCCACTGATTCTTCAAGAATAACTATTAATCGTACTGTTTTGAATGCTTCCTTTTTCTACAACGTACGGCTCATCGGTGTTTCCTTTTAAAACGACACCGTCACCAATTTTCACGTCTTTATCAATAATAACACCGTCTATTATACAGTTATCTCCAATTTGGCTCTTTTGCATAATAATACTATTACGAACAATTGAACCTTTTCCAATTTTAACAGAACGGGAAACAACACTGTTTTCTACTTCCCCTTCAATAATACTGCCATTTGCAATCATTGTATTTTTCACGACTGCACCCTTTAGGTAACGAGTTGGTGGCTCATCTTTTACTTTCGTAAAAATCGGTGCTTCTTTCTTAAATAATTGCTTCCAAATAGCAGGTTGCAAAATTTCTAAGCTATGTTTATAGTAACTTTCAATCGAGTCAATAATAGCTACATATCCTGTATGCTCATACGTAGCAATATGCAGTGATTTTCCGCGCTTTTCTCTCACTACATCAAATAAACTGTATTGCTCCACATCTTTATATGTCTCAAATAAATCTAACAATAATTGTTTCTTTAACACGTATGTTTGAAGCGAAACCCCTTCATGGCAAACTTCAGTAATATCAGCTGCCGTATGTATATGCCGCTCTAACACCGCCTGGAAATTTAATGCTGTTACGAGATGGCTATTCGTAATAACAACGTATTCTTCTCTGCTTCTTAGAAAATAATCAATATGTCTTCTAAAATGTGCAAAAGATCCAAACTCATCTTGGTCACATTGGCAATTTGGTGGGAATAAAAACAATCCGTCACGTTTTCTATCTAAATCCCACTGTTTCCCTGAACCAACATGGTCCATTAACGAACGGTTTTTATGGCTTGTAAAAACCGCCACACTATGAATATTAGAATTCACCATATTGGAAAGCATGAAATCAATGAGTCGATAACGGCCCCCAAACGGTAGCGCCGCTAGTGAACGATGCCCTGTTACTTTCTGTAAGGAAGTAAAACTTCCCGTTGCATTAATAATTCCTAACATTTTTTCTCCCATTCATTTCATCCCCCTTTTCTATTTCCCTTCAGCAATTAATACTACATCGTCAACATTTTTTTCTGGACGAATGATTGTTCCATCTTCAATAACCATTTCCGATCCAACAATTGCTCTTTCAATCACAACATTTTTCCCAATCTTCGCTCCTGGCATAACGACGGAATCAATAACCATACTACCTTCTTCCACCGTCACCCCTTGGAATAAGACAGAATGCTTCACGTCCCCTTCAATGACGCACCCTTCGTTAATCAGTGATTCTTCCACTTTTGCCTTTTCCGCAATATATTGAGGCGGTTCGTTTGGATTGACAGAATAAATACGCCAGTTACGATCATTTAAATTCAATGATGTTTCATCGCGAAGTAAATCCATATTCGCTTCCCATAAGCTTTTCACTGTTCCAACATCTTTCCAATATCCTTCAAACGGATACGCCATTAGCTTCTTCCCTTCATCTAATAAAAGCGGAAGTACATCTTTTCCGAAATCATTACTAGATTCAGGATTTCTTGCATCCATTTCTAAATACTCTTTCAAAATTGCCCAGTTAAAAATATAGATTCCCATTGATGCAAGATTACTTCTTGGAAATTGCGGTTTCTCTTCAAACTCAACAATTTCCATCTCTTCATTCGTATTCATAATGCCAAAGCGACTCGCTTCATCCCAAGGCACTTCAATAACAGAAATCGAAACGTCCGCTTCTTTCTCAACATGGTAATCTAGCATTTTACTGTAATCCATTTTATAAATATGATCGCCTGATAAAATAAGGACATACTCTGGTTCGTACTGACTTAAATAGTTTAAGTTTTGATAAATGGCACTTGCCGTACCTGTGTACCACTTCACACCTGAAGACTCCGCATAAGGAGGTAATACTGTGACTCCACCGTTTACTCGGTCTAAATCCCAAGCATTGCCGATTCCGATATAATTATGAAGTTCGAGCGGTTGATACTGCGTCAAAATCCCAACCGTTTCAATACCAGAATTCGCACAATTACTTAACGTAAAATCAATAATGCGATATTTACCACCAAATGGAACAGCTGGCTTGGCTAAATTTTTTGTCAATGCACTTAAACGACTACCTTTTCCCCCTGCTAGTAACATTGCTACGCACTTTTGTTTTTGAGCCATCTTGTTTTTTGCTCCCCTTTCTAGTCTTCACTGGTCGTAATATGGATACGCCAAATGGTGGAATTGTAATTTCTACATGTGCCTCTTGATTATGGTACGGTTCTAGAGTCGCCTTAAGACGTTTTTTATTCACTTGCCCCGAGCCGCCATATTGCTCCGCATCACTGTTTAAAATCTCGTTATAATACTCGAAATCTGGCACACCTACTTTATAGTTTTCATATGTAGCTTTCGTAAAATTACATACGACAACTAACGCATCTTCTTGTTTATCTCCTTGGCGAATAAACGAGAAAATACTTTGCTCATTATTATTAGCATCAATCCACTGAAATCCTTCAGGTGAATGATCAAGCTGCCAAAGTGGTTTTGAGCGCTTATACAATGCTATGAGCTCTTTAAAGTAATCATGCATATAACGATGCATTTCAAAATCATGTAAATTCCAATCTAAATCTTCAAGGTCTTTCCACTCATCAAACTGCCCAAATTCTCCTCCCATGAAAAGTAATTTCTTTCCTGGATGAGTAAATAAATATCCATATAATAAACGAAGCTGAGCAAACTTATCCCAGTAATCTCCTGGCATTTTATTTAATAACGACTTTTTCCCGTGAACGACTTCATCATGAGAAAGCGGTAATATGAAGTTTTCAGAGTAAGCATATAGTAAAGAGAATGTTATTTTCTCATGAATATACTTCCTGTATTCAGGTGCACACTCCATATATTTCAGCACGTCATTCATCCAGCCCATATTCCATTTGTAATTGAATCCAAGTCCACCTTCATAAGTTGGAGCTGTTACAAGTGGCCAAGCTGTTGAATCTTCTGCTGTCATAAGAAAGTCTTCATCCTCTGCAAATACCGCTTCATTTAACTCTCGTAAAAATGAAACAGCGTGCTCATTACTTTGCTCCTGTCCTTCTTTATTCCAGTACAACATATTCGCAACTGCATCCACCCTGAAACCGTCAATATGGAAATATCTCATCCAAAATAACGCATTTGAAATTAAGAAATTACGTACTTCCCTTTTTCCTAAATCAAAATTGACAGTTCCCCATACTTGGTTTTCTTGTACATCCTTATCTTTATATTCATAAGTCGGTGTCCCATCAAACAAATATAGACCGTGAGCATCTTTACAAAAATGCCCCGGCACCCAATCTAAAATGACACCGATTCCATATTTATGACATTCATCGACAAAATACATCAAATCATGTGGTGTGCCGAATCTACTCGTTGCTGCATAATATCCCGTCCCTTGATATCCCCAAGAACGATCATATGGATGCTCAACAAGCGGCATGATTTCAATATGTGTAAATTGATGTTCCACCACATACGGAATGAGTTCTTCTACCATTTCCCTATAAGAATACAGCGTTCCATCTTCTTTCTTCTTCCAGGAACCGAAATGTAATTCATAAACTGTCATCGCTTCTTTATAAACCGGCTTTTTCTTTTTCTTACGACTCCAGTTTTTATCATTCCATTCGTATCCCTTCATATCAAAAACTACAGATGCCGTATTCGGTCTTACTTCTGCATATACAGCGTACGGATCTGCCTTAAAAATGACGTCACCAGCCATCGTTTCAATCGCATATTTATATATTTCCCTTTCTTCAATATGCGGTATAAACAAGGACCAAATTCCCTCTTCTGTCTCTTGTAGCATCTTATGTTGCTCATAATCCCATTCATTAAAATCGCCAACAACACTCATTGCTTTCGCATGAGGAGCCCATACTGTAAATCGTACCCCTCGCATCTCATCTTCCGTCACAATATGTGCGCCAAAGATGCTATAACTCTCATAGTACTTTTCTGTATGAAACTCATCTCGTTTCACTTTTTCACAATTTATTACACTCAATATGCTCACCTCACTAAGATGACAGAATTTTTTATACTTTAACTATTTCTGCAAAAAACTGTGATATCCTTGTTAATTTATAAAAAATATTCGTTTTTTTCTTAAAAACGTTGGTTTTTCTTCACATTTCCGTGTAAAATATCGAATTTTGACGAATATTCATTGCAAACGCTTCATTTTCCCCTATCTTTTTTACTATCATTTTTTCTCAACCTCTATTTTATTAGGTTTAGCCTATTTTTCATGCTATTTTCTACTTAAAACCGCAGCAAAACAATCTGTCATAAAAAAATATTTCTCAATATTTTTTTGTCATAATTTTATTGAAATGCAAAATTCATCAGCATATACTCGTTCTCAATAAAGAACATTACGCTTTCGTAAATATAATTCATACTAGAATACTGTGTTTACTTTACGAACGTTTCATAAAAAATCATATTAGGGGGCTTTCTTATGTCATTGAAACAAAAAGTAGGAATGGGAGTTGTCACAGCAACGCTTGGCTTATCACTTACATGCGGCGGTGTATTCGCCTACTTCAGTGATTCTGAAACATCTAGTAACTCATTTCAAGCTGGAACACTAGATCTTTCTATTAATCCAAGTGTAATCGTTGATGTGAAAGATTTAAAGCCAGGTGACTTTATTGAAAAAAATTTCACGCTTGAAAATAAAGGGTCATTGGATATTGCAAAAGTAGCACTTGAAACATCCTATGAAGTTACAGATGCAAAGCTAAATAATGACGGTGAAGATTTAGGCGACCACATTATCGTAAAGTTTCTAGTGAATGATGGAAAGCCATCGAATCCAAACGATGATCATGAAATTTTGTGGGAAACAAAACTATCAAAATTAAAAACTATGAAACCTGAGGATGTAGCTACATCTTTAGAACGTCATAACTTAATAGACGGTATTACATCTGGTGAAACAGATTATTTACACGTGCTCTTCTCCTTTGAAGACAACGACCAAGATCAAAATAAATTCCAAGGTGATTCCTTACAGCTAAACTGGACATTCCATGCCGAGCAAACAAAAGGCGTGGAGAAATAATTTTTAAAATACAAATTACCGGAGGCCTATAAAGGTTTAAACATTACGCAAGAAGCGAACGGAGTTATGTATTATGACTATTCTCCATACTTGCATAAGTTTTTACCTATTAATGCAGATGGTGACTTTAAAGTTGGCATTACCCCTGAATCCTTTAAAGTAGAAGGACCAATGAACACAGGCGTATATATTTTCGATTATGCAACTGCAGGTCCTGATTATCCAAGCGGTGTAAATAACTATTGGTTTATCCCACAAGGTGCTCAATATGCGAAAACTAGTTATGATAAAAAAGAAGTATACAAAAATGATGAACTTACTGTAACACTAAACGCAAAACACGTAAAACAATTTGTTGCAGGGGAATTTAACGTAAAATTCCTAGAGAAAAATTTCAAATTTGCAAATGCGAAATTGAATCCTGCTTTTGAAAAGCTACTTTCTGAAAAAGGTGTAATCGCAAAAGTGAATGAGCCGAAATTAGAAGCCGGTTCTGTTACAATAGGCGGATCTATCGATGATAAAAACTTCGCCGGATTAGATGGTGATTTCCCGTTCATTGATGTAACTTTCAAAGTAGAAAATGATGAATTTTATGAAGCAAATGCCCAATTAGAATCACCAATTTTTGTTTACTGGAAACAAGGTGAAACAGAACCGAATAGAATGCGTGTACTTCAAGATCAAACATTCTCAGTTATGTCCTTAAACTCACTAGTAGAAGGAAATATTAAACCTGGTGCATTCTTAAATGAACGTGGATATTTAGATGAAAAGCTCGATTATACAAAGCTTGGTGTAAAAGTATATGCAACTGATTCTTACCGTCATAAATTTGAAGGCTCACTAGATAAATACGGATACTTCAAACTGAATGGACTTCCTGTTAATAATCGTGACTATAATTTATACTTAGAAGTACCAGGGCATTTAACAAGCCGTCTAACAACAAAATTAGGTACTGAAAAAGATGGTAAGCTACTTGGCCAATATTATTATGCACGACCTGATGAAAACCTTGCCGGTGATGTAAATGGTGATAAAGTCATTGATATTAAAGATGCTGAAATTATCGCTAGCAACTATGGTAAAAAAGGAGTATCTGTAAAAGGCGGCGACCTTAATAGCGACGGAATTGTCGATGAAAAAGACATTCGTTTCGTTGAAAAGAACTTCTTGAAAAAAGGACCAGATGCATCTAAATCACAAACAGCTGTAGAAAAATCAAAAAGCGGTACACTCGCAGATATTTTAAAGAAATTGGGCTTAACGCCTAAAAAATAATAAAGTGAAACTTTAATCAGTGGGGGGTTTGTTCATCCCCACTGATTATTAGCCCACACCAATCGGGGTCTTACTGCCCGGCAAATAGCGGGATAAAAAAGAGCACTCTACTTTACGTAGAGTGCTCTTTTTCTATAAACGACCCTTATCCAGCAAAAGGGGTATATTGGGGATATACAAGGGAAACCGGAAAAGGAATTTATATTAAATTATATAAGTTCAGAGGTAAGAAGCAGTTTCCCACCTCTGAATTATTTAGCAATTATTATAGTACTGGTGCCATTGTTTCTTTTAATACTTTTACAGAATGAGCGAATTTCACTTTTTCTTCTTCATTTAGCTCAAGTTCTACAATTTCACGTACACCTTCGCGGTTAATTACAGCTGGAACACCTACGTAAGCATCTTTCTCACCGTATTGACCTTCAAGGTATGCAGATACAGTTAATACGCTGTTCTCGTTGTTTAAGATTGCTTTAGTTACACGAAGTAGTGACATACCGATTCCGTAGTAAGTTGCACCTTTACGCTCGATGATATGATAAGCTGCATCACGTACGTTTTCGAAAATTTTATCTAAGTCTTCTTGATTGTACTGTTCGTTGTTAGCTAAGATTGTTTCTAGTTTTTGTACACCGATAGTAGCGTGGCTCCATACTGGAAGTTCAGTATCACCGTGCTCACCAACGATGTAAGCATGAACGTTACGTGGATCTACATCTAAGTAGTCACCTAACATGTAACGGAAACGAGCAGAGTCTAAAGTTGTACCAGAACCGATTACGCGCTCTTTTGGTAGACCAGATTCTTTCCAAGTTACGTAAGTTAAAATGTCAACTGGGTTAGTTGCGATTAAGAAGATTCCATCGAATCCGCTATCCATAATACCGCGAACGATTTGTTTAAAGATCTTTGTATTTTTCTCAACTAAGTCTAAACGAGTTTCACCTGGTTTTTGTGGTAATCCCGCAGTGATAACTACTAAATCTGCATCTTTACAATCTGCATAGCTACCGCTCCAAACTTTTGTTGGTGATGGAGAGAATGGTACCGCATGGCTTAAGTCCATTGCTTCCCCTTCTGCTTTTGCTTCATTAACATCTACAAGTACAAATTCTTCAGCTACACCTTGGTTGATCATTGAGTAAGCGTAACTACAACCTACAGCTCCTGTTCCTACTAATACTACACGATTGATACCTTTTTTCATGTTAATTTCCCCTCTCTATTGTTCACATATATTTTTTTATGATTGTTTAAGTAATTAATTAAAATACTAATTTAATGTTGTTTAACTTCTTTACATTCATATTGTAGCACGTATCATTGTGAATTACTTCACAAATTATGACCTATTTGTGAACTTTTTCACATAGAGTGTAAAGTTATTGGAATAGGTGTGGAATCCATTTCAATGGAGGCGTTTTCTTTAGATTGTGAAAGGGTTTTTCTTATGGTTTTTGTCGATAAGTGAAATTATATCGGCGATTATTAGAATATATCGACCGTAACTCCAAATATATCAGCGATTTTTGCAATATATCGACTTACCGACAAAACTCGACAATAATGACAACATAAAAAGCTGTCTCCAGTAGATTACTTATTGGGAGACAGCTTCTTCTATATATTATTTATTTTCCGCAGTAGCCCCTAAAACAGCAGCTTTTACGTAATTTTGACCGTTTAATTTTTGTAAATCCACAGCCGTTCCCGTCACAACAACACCGATAACTTTTACATCTTGCTCACTTGGTTTTATTTTCTTTCCTTTTAGGTAGTCATATATACGTTCATATTCCTCATAATACTTTCCCTTTTGCTCCAGTCCATTTTGAATTGCTAAAAGAAAATCTTTTTCCGTTCCATTTCCAAATTCAATATCACCTGGTTTTGCTTTAAAACCGTACACATTATAAGCACTTTCGGTCATATCATCAATAGAATATGATTTTTTATCATCATACGTATCTACCCAATACCAAACAGGATGCACCCCTTCTGGAAGTATCTCTTTTATTTCAGACACTTTATACGGTTTATCAAAAGATATAGCCAATTCAGCTACTTTCTTTTCATCTTTTATTTTCTCTATATCATTTATATAACGATTATATGAAGCAAATGGGAGATAAAACTGCATCTCTCTTTCCATCGTTTGATTATTATACAATTCACTTGTCTTATTAATACGTTCATTCCCCATTACAACATTATCTGATATTGTTAATGGATTTACATTCGATAATCGGCGAAATGTATTCCAAACTTTATACTCATACACTTCATCTTCCCACTTAACAGGTTTCCCTTCAATAACCTTATATGTTTTATACTCTACTGTGCTTTTAAATAAACCGTTAGAAGTAATTGCTACGCCTCTTTCCGTATTAGGTCTTGTAATTTGTCTTATCATATTTAAGTCACGATCCATAGTTAAGTAAGCTCTATTGTTCAATTGTGAAATTACTATTATAAAACCAAAGAATAGAACAATAAAAAGTGAAATCGAAATTACTGTAATTTTTAATAATTGTCTTCGCTTCGCCTTCTTCAACATTTTTGATACTTTACTTGAATCTATATCAAAATCGAAATCATCTCTGCTCATCTTCAAACCTCCCATACAGCTTTTTAAACTCATTGCGAGCCCTATACAAAGAAACACGTACGGTCTCTTCTTTCATCTCTAATACGGTTGCTATCTCCTTATATGAGAGTTCATAGTCATACTTTAATAAAAGAATATGTTTATATACTGGATTCATCTTTCCAAGTATGCTTTGTATTTCTACTTGAAGCTCTTTTCTTAAAAGTGGTTCATCTAATCCTTTTGCTCCAATTAATTGAACAGATTCAATCGGGATTTGTTCAATACGCTGTTGCCTTCTTGCTAGATCACGATGCCTATTAATCGCAACTTGAAATAACCATGTTTTTATATACGTAATTTTCATATTCGGTATAGATACTAATGCCTTATGTATCGTGTCTTGAACGATATCTTCTGCTTCTACTGGTGGTACTCCAATTTTAAGTAAATACCTATAAATGCTTTTAGATGTTTCTATAATGATTTTTTCATACTCCATCGCTCTCTCCTTTCTATTAGTTAGACGATTCAAATAGAAAAAAGTATACAAGAAATCCATAAAAAAAAGCAGACTATCCAAAGCCCACTTTTACACAACAAAAAAGAGATAGCAGATTATGCTATCTCTTTTAGTATGACCCGTACGGGATTCGAACCCGTGTTACCGCCGTGAAAGGGCGGTGTCTTAACCACTTGACCAACGGGCCAATTCTGGCAGAGAAGAAGGGATTCGAACCCTCGCACCGCGTTCGCGATCTACTCCCTTAGCAGGGGAGCCCCTTGAGCCACTTGGGTACTTCTCTATAATATGGCTCCGCAGGTAGGACTCGAACCTACGACCGATCGGTTAACAGCCGATAGCTCTACCACTGAGCTACTGCGGAACAATTATGGTGGGCCTAAATGGACTCGAACCATCGACCTCACGCTTATCAGGCGTGCGCTCTAACCAGCTGAGCTATAGGCCCATAATTGAAAAGCGGGTGAAGAGAATCGAACTCTCGACCAGAGCTTGGAAGGCTCTTGTTTTACCACTAAACTACACCCGCATTAAATTGTAAATGGTGAGCCATGAAGGATTCGAACCTTCGACCCTCTGATTAAAAGTCAGATGCTCTACCAACTGAGCTAATGGCTCATTTTGAAAGTGGTGCCGGCTAGAGGACTTGAACCCCCAACCTACTGATTACAAGTCAGTTGCTCTACCAATTGAGCTAAGCCGGCTTGCGATTTCAAAATGGTGGCTCGGGACGGAATCGAACCGCCGACACGAGGATTTTCAGTCCTCTGCTCTACCGACTGAGCTACCGAGCCTTTATGTAAAAAAATGGCGGTCCCGACCGGGGTCGAACCGGCGATCTCCTGCGTGACAGGCAGGCATGTTAACCACTACACCACGGGACCATTTGGTTGCGGGGACAGGATTTGAACCTGCGACCTTCGGGTTATGAGCCCGACGAGCTACCGTGCTGCTCCACCCCGCGATGATAAAATATTTAATTTAGAAAAAATGGAGGAGGTAGAGGGATTCGAACCCCCGCGCGACTCTCGCCGCCTGTCGGTTTTCAAGACCGATCCCTTCAGCCGAACTTGGGTATACCTCCGAGATATAAACTTTGAGTGGTGGACCTTGTAGGACTCGAACCTACGACCGGACGGTTATGAGCCGTCTGCTCTAACCAGCTGAGCTAAAGGTCCTTATGGTAGCGGCGGAGGGGATCGAACCCCCGACCTCACGGGTATGAACCGTACGCTCTAGCCAGCTGAGCTACACCGCCATAAGTAATATAAAAATAAGTGGAGCCTAGCGGGATCGAACCGCTGACCTCCTGCGTGCAAGGCAGGCGCTCTCCCAGCTGAGCTAAGGCCCCATGTTTTTGGGAATATCGGGAAGACAGGATTTGAACCTGCGACCCCCTGGTCCCAAACCAGGTGCTCTACCAAGCTGAGCCACTTCCCGTTAATAAAAGCGCGCCCGAGAGGAGTCGAACCCCTAACCTCTTGATCCGTAGTCAAACGCTCTATCCAATTGAGCTACGGGCGCATATGGTGCCGAGGGCGGGGGTCGAACCCGCACGGTGGTCACCCACCGCAGGATTTTAAGTCCTGTGCGTCTGCCTGTTCCGCCACCCCGGCATGTCATATTGAAAATTGGAGCGGAAGACGGGATTCGAACCCGCGACCCCAACCTTGGCAAGGTTGTATTCTACCACTGAACTACTTCCGCAAGACATGTTATGAGATATTTTATTAAAAGTGCGGGTGAAGGGAGTCGAACCCCCACGCCAAAGGCGCCAGATCCTAAGTCTGGTGCGTCTGCCAATTCCGCCACACCCGCATATTAATTTATTTAAGAAAAAATGGGGCGACTGATGGGAATCGAACCCACGAATGCCGGAGCCACAATCCGGTGCGTTAACCACTTCGCCACAACCGCCATAGTTACTGGTGCCGACTAGAGGACTTGAACCCCCAACCTACTGATTACAAGTCAGTTGCTCTACCAATTGAGCTAAGTCGGCTAAATGGTGGAGGATGACGGGATCGAACCGCCGACCCCCTGCTTGTAAGGCAGGTGCTCTCCCAGCTGAGCTAATCCTCCATTTGCCTGGCAACGTCCTACTCTCACAGGGACAAGGTCCCAACTACCATCGGCGCTAGAGAGCTTAACTTCCGTGTTCGGTATGGGAACGGGTGTGACCTCTCTGCCATCATTACCAGACTGTATTCATTTAAGACAAGAATTATTGTAACTTATTTAACTTTTAAAGTCAACAAGTTTTTTATATTCTTTCAAAACTAGATAACATTGCTTCATATTATATGGTTAAGTCCTCGATCTATTAGTATTCGTCAGCTCCACATGTCACCATGCTTCCACCTCGAACCTATCAACCTGATCATCTTTCAGGGATCTTACTAGCTTACGCTATGGGAAATCTCATCTTGAGGGGGGCTTCATGCTTAGATGCTTTCAGCACTTATCCCTTCCGCACATAGCTA